>NZ_CP152006.1:4800000-7735646 GCF_038595095.1 Paenibacillus sp. FSL P2-0089 | reverse complement strand
CGTGACCACACCTCCACTCTACTATCACTCAACACAGCCAATAGTAGCATAGAGGAGCTGATATCGAAATCGAGCGTAAGTAGAGTATTCTGAATTTATTCTGCAACTCTAGGTTGCAAAAGGCTATGTAGTAGTCTTGAATGCTCATCCCATTAAAAAACGGCTGGTCAGGTTCCCCTGATCCAGCCGTTTACGGTTATTTCAATATTACATTATCGATCAATACTGCTGTGTCAAAGACGCTGTCACCTTGATCCCACACATGGAACCGGAGGACAATGGAGCCCTTGCCGGCAAATTGGCTCACATCAAATTGGACGTGCTTCCAATTCGTCATGTAGGCCGTATCATCCCCGCCGTAGAAATTAACGTCTACTTTGTTCTCATCAATCCAATAGGCTGTGGACTCATTAATCGATTCCTTACCAACAATCACAGATTCCTGTCCGTAGACACTGGACGTCACCGTAGGTCCGCCATTCAAGTGTGAGGTGACGAGGGAAGCCGGATTGATGTATACACTGGAAGTTACTGTTGCTCTAAATGTATCGTTGTATTTGGTTCCAACATATTCCTTTGGCTCCTCAGAAATGAAATTGTAATCGAACGACAAGGTTGTGGCTCCCGCCGGGACAATGAAGCTCTGCTCGATATAACTATCGGAATTGTAGTCATATCCTCCCTTGTCATTGTTTTCAAACCCAAGGCCAGTACTGATAATCGCCATGTAGTTACCCTCTGTAGGCTTAAGCGGCCCCAGCTTTGAGATGACCCGGACATCTCCGTTTCCATTCCAGCCGGTCCATTTTCCGTTCTCAAAGGTTCCGTTGATGATCCCTTCGGTCTTAGTACCGATGCTGCTTCCCTTCATAACGAATGCTGCCAACCCGTCATCGGCTCCATGAGCAGCCACTGCTGCCTCAATAGCTTGTCCGGTTGTCATATTCTCATTATTCAAGGCATTGAATACGGATGGAGCAATGACCTGATCATAAGCAAGCTTTACATAATCGGTGTAACCATAATAAGTGCTGGCGCCATTGTTGATGAACGCATCCGACATGGAATCGTTGTATGCGCTGCGGCAGCTGCCGTTATATACAATAGTGCCGGGAAGCATATCATTGTACCGTGTAATGAAAGAAGGCGTAATCGCATAATAACCTGATATGATAGCCAATCTTCCCTTTTTCAGATCCAGTTCATAGGTCTTGTTGTTCTCTGCGGTTGCCTTCTCTCCAGTCAGGAACATGACTTGCGGCCCCGCATATTTGAAATCAACACCGTATTTATCATGGAATGTCTGGAGCACAATCTCATCATAGTACGTATCCCCATGGGAATCCAAGACTACAACACCATATTGATTAAGTCCTTTGAAGAAGTTAACGCCCGCTGCGCTGTCCTTTACTCTCTCCACAAGGAAGGGGTAATTCGACTGCTCGAAGCTTTGATATACAGCGTCATACACCGTCGAAGATGGAAGTGTGCCGGAGAATGGAGAGACCACAGCAACCTGCTGGCTTCCTATGGTGGCTACGGTTTGTTCCACATCTTGCGTGAGCGCCGTCAATGCATTATTGGACGCAGCCTCTTCTACAGTGTTATTTAATCCTTTTGTATTCTCAGGGGCCGAGGATATTCCGCCTAGAATCCCGTTGTCCAGCAAATACCAGATGCTTCCTCCTTCACCCGATATTCCTGCATGCTCTACTTCATCCTGGGCTTGAAGCCAAGCCACTGTCTCTTCCTTTGCCTGTTGCAAATTACCTGTAGAAGCAGTCAGTTGATCAAGCTTACTCTGTGTATTATTTTCAATCATTTCTGTTTGTGCAAGCTGTTCATCTGTAAGATGCTTCAGTACAGACAGTTTAAAGACTGCACTGCTAGGTACCTCTCCAACAAAGGCCTGCAGATTTATGTAGCCCTCTGTATTTTCAGTTAATGCTGCTTTGCCGCTATAGAGTCCGTCTGCCGCAAGGCTGTCTCCATGAATTTCTAAACCATCATCATACAGCAGGGTGATCTGTGACATCATTTTGCCGCTGTCATCTACCTGATAGACACTTGCAGTTACTGTCTCTGCCGCATTAAGCGTTGTACGGAAAATAACTTCAGTGGACTCTTCTTCATAAATAGCATCTGTACTCTCCCCCTTCACTACAATCTGGAGAGCATTGGCCGGTACTGGAGTTGGCTCCACTGGTGCCGGTGTTGCGGGTGCTGGAGTTGGCTCCGCTGGTGCCGGTGTTGCGGGTGCTGGAGTCGGCTCCGCTGGTGCCGGTGTTGCGGGTGCAGGCGTTGCCGATGCTGGCGTTCCTGGACCCGGGGCTGCCGGAGCGCTCACAGACGTATCACGGATAGCTTGTGTCGCTGTGGGAGCCGGAGTAACCACCGGAGTCTTAACAATGTTCGTCTCTTCAGCAAGGAGTTGCTTGGACTTCTCAACATATAGTGCCTTATTCGTCTTGAACTCATATGCGAGACGGGCCAGAGCCTGGCGCTCTGCGCGCTCTTTAGGTTTGAATTTCAGCGTGCCATCACTGCCTTGAACACCGTTAACGAACCCATTGTTGAAGGCCAGGGATACTTGAGCTTTTGCCCATTCAGACACCTCAGACATATCCGACAGCTTACTGCCAAGCGGAAGCTTCTTCGCCGTTTCATCTAATTCAAAGGCCCGGATGAAAAATACAACCAGCTCTTCCCGGGTTACACTCGAATTAGGACTGAACGTGCTCGCCGATGTCCCCTCTGTGATGCCTGCCTTCACCAACGCACCTACATAACCACGATACCAGCTGGTAGCGGCAACGTCTTTGAATGCAGCGGCCTGATCACCACTTACTTCCAGTCCTAAGGACAGAACTATAATTTTCGCCAGTTCGGCGCGCGACATAGCCTTATTCGGTTTGAAGGTGTTATCTTCATACCCCGAGATGATTCCTGCTTCAGTTAAAGATTGAATCTCCTTCTGAGCATAAGAGCCTGCGATATCTTTCAGTTGCGCGGACTCCCCGAACACCAGATGTGGCGTAAGGCTGCTTATTAGCAGGGCAATTACAATCACCAGACTGAGTTTACGGCGTGCTGCTTGGAATAACAAAATTTCTTCCCCCTCTTTCTGTATAAAAAAATTCATAAAAACCATCGCCCTACAGAGTTCCAAGGATGGAATATCGCTCCATAATTCGACAACTTCTTGATTCTACAATAGGACTATGTAAATTTACTATGTATATTGATACTAGGAAATTGTATAAATTGGAATATTAGAGGAAGAAAATTAAAAAAAGACCATCAAGCATAAGCTTGATAGCCTAAAGGCTGCCTGCAGTTTCCTGCATCTAATTCAAAGAGACCCTTATCGTATTTTTTGGAGTTTCATCTCTTCCATATCCAGAATGTTATGATAAAAGCTGGACTGGGTCTCTTTGTGTGAAATGCCAATGACCATCGTATTCGGCAATTCCCTGCTTATCAGTCTGTACAAATCTGATTCTTGTGCTCCATAAATATCGGTGGTTGCTTCATCAATTAATAACAATTCCGGCTTGAGTAACAGACATCTTCCCAAATTAAGAAGCTGCTTTTCACCCTGGCTGAAGCTCCCCTGATCTTCATCAATTTCTTGTTGAAGTGAGCTTACTCTCCCTCTAAGGTTTAACTTTTCAAGCACTGACCATATCTCCTGATCCGTACATTGCTGCTCGGGGTCCAAATTATCTCTTAGCGTTCCATGGTACAGCACCGGACGCTGCGGCAGGGTGACTATTTTTTTCATCAGCAGATGATCTGGAATGGACTTAACATTAGTGTCTCCGAGCAGAATCTCGCCTTCATACTCCATAAATCGGGTCAGGCAGTAAAATAACGTAGATTTACCGCTTCCCGTTCTTCCTTTGACCAGCAGGTTTTCAGTGGGTTCCAGTTTTAGTGTCAATCCGGAGATGACTGGTATTGAATCACTATATTTGGCGCTCAAATTCCTGATTGTCAGGCCGCCTGCTGTATCCATAACTGAAGGTGTAGCCTCCATTGCGCTTACCGGGGATTTTCCGCGCTCAAGCCCCAAAATTCTTTCAAGTGAATTCGTCCCAATTTCCATATGACGAAGATCTCTGAGCAGCACTTCAAAATTGGAAAATGCCGTTAACGTATAGGTTAAAGTCACATAGATGATAACGGAGTCTCCCGAGAAGCCCCTCAAGCTCATAAGGATCAAGAAAACAGAAAATGTAAAATACCCTGCCACCTCTATCCAGAACAGATAAAGTCTATTCACTGACTGTCTTGTATACTCTGCATTTAATGCGTCTGTAATCTTCCCTTCCCAGATATTCGTAAAATAAGTTTGCAGGCTTTGCTTCCTTACATAATTAGAATCTGCGGCCACAGATTTAAGAATAGCGAGGCAGGGCTCGTGGGCTTCATTGGCTAGCCTGGATGTAATTTTGCCTGTGATCCGAACTTCCTTCTGAATTTTATTAAAAAATATTAAAAATACACCCAGAACCAGCACCATATAGAAATCCGAGTAAGCAATTAGAATTGCTGCGGCAATAATTTTGAAAAACGATTCCAGCAGATTGCTGGTGTACCCGCTCATATCCATATCAATAATCTTCATATCATTGGAAAAACGCGCGGATAATGCCCCGTTCTGTTGTTTACTGAACTGCAAAAAACTGAGTTTCGATACCCGCTGTAATAATTGCTGATGAAGGGCTTCACCGGCTTTTACATTCCCCAAGTAGATTATACTTATACGCACAACATTGGTAATAACCAGCAATAGAGCTATGCCAAAATAAATAGAGGCGAATAACATAGGGTTTGCAGTATTTCCACCAAACCTCGGCACAATATAGATAGAGGCAGCATCGATAACCTGCGCTAATATAAATAAAGCTATGAAAAGAATCAGCAGCGGCCTGCTTCCTAATGCTAAAAAATACTGCTTCAGTACTCTAAGACTAGCTTGCTTAATCTTCTCCTGCTCTTCAGGGCCCGGCTCTTCCCGCTTTAAGCTCTGTTCTTCTGACAATTCCTTTGTGATACTTTCGTTATTCATTTGAATTACTTTTTCATCAGGAAGAAAGTCACGAAGTGTATTGTAATCGAATGCATTCTTTTGGAAAGCATTGTTGATACGGCCTTGTTTCATTACAATCACTTGGTCTGCCCGTTCGAATAATTCCTGATCAATAGTGGCTGCCACCATAATTCTAGTTGTATCATTCCAATAATCCAGAATCAAATTTTTAAGTACTCTCTTTCGCACCTTTGCATCCAAAGAATTCAGAATCTGATCCAGCAATACAGTCTTAGCATTCTGATATGCAGCCCGGGCCAGCAAAATTCTTTTTTTCTGCCCGCCTGACAGATTGACCATATCTGTGTTGATAACAGTAGAATCACCGTTTGTCCACTGTTCCAAATCCTTGCTTAACTCGCATAAATGAATGATCTGACGATAACGCGCCTCCTCATAAGGCCTGTCAAGGATGATATTATCTCTGATGCTTACCGGGAATAAAGGTGAATGATCCATGACCTCCTCACAGCGCAGCTCCGTAGATTCTTCTCCTTGAACGCGTTCCAGATATCCGGCAAGGGCTCGCAGCAGATTCGTTTTCCCGGACCCCGTTTCACCTACAATGATAACCAACTGTCCTGGATTGACCGTTAGATCAATATCTGTAAGCAGAATCTGGCCAGGGTCATTAGGTCTGCTATACGTTGCTTTCTTCAGTGAGATCGTCCCTGCCTTCTCTACAGTCCCTCTGCTTCCCTCCCATTCTTCTTCATCCAGGCTAACATATTCCTTTACGAGTGAGGCAGCCTTTAGCCCTTGTCTAACTGTGTTGATACTGACGAGGAAATCGTTAATACAACGATCCAGCAGGCCAAATACAATAAAGGATGCCATGGTTTTCTCAACACTTAGCGGATAGCCCACTAGAGAGGAGAAGCCAATACATATCATGGCCGTCAACGGAACCAGAGAATAGTTGATTAGAGTTAGCAGAATTTGAATCTTACTTTTTTTATGTAAAAATTCCGATTGACGCGATCTTGCTTTATTAATCTTGCGGATGAAGTAATTGGTGAAGTTCATTTGTTTAGCTTCTCTATATTTATTAAGGTAATCGTTGATTTCAAATAATCGCTTACTGTTTGCACGGCTGAGCTCAGTATCCACGCGATTCAGTTTATGAAGCAGCCTCGAAAACATAGGTGCTGCGAATAGCAAAATACACCCCATAAGACCCCCGGCGCCTAAATACATTACCAGGAGTGCAACGCCAAATAGAATCCCGAGCGCGCTGCTTATGCCGTCTATAAACCAAACTATTCCTCTGAACCAGCTAATTTGATTTCCGTACAAATCTATCAGTTGCCCTGCACGCTGCGCGGATTCTTTTTTCCGCAGAATATTCTTAAACAGGATATTGCGGTAATTGAATTCAATGGAGATAATTAGCTTCCAGCGGAAATGCAGAAATTGAGAATTGGAGATCACCTTCACCATTTGAATGGCGACAAACAGTAAGATCGCTCCCAGTGTTGCCCCGTGAGGCTGTGAGCTATCGTTAATAATGGCGCGAAGGATATCAGGAAACAAATACGGGATAGAGAACTGTAGGGCCAGGGTCAGAAACGAAAGTAGTGCATAGGCCAGGAAAGATGATTTTAATTGGCATACGATATGAATAACCAGCGGCATCACTTTTTTGGATCTGCGTACGGATGCTGATTCTTCTTGAAACCGACCGATTCCATATGTGGAAGGAATAGTGAGAATGGATTCTTGGATGGTACTTAGCGGCTGATCCTTACGAATAGCTTGCTTAGTAAACGAACGTGTCCACGTAAAAAATATCCTTTGAATAGGATTTGATATCTCTTCAAGAGAGCGGCTCTGATTCGGGTTAGTCAAACTGTTCATCCCTTCACTTATTGCGAAATTAAATAGTTAAACTATACAAAGCCCCATCCTATAACAAGACGGAGCCTGGTTAACATATTTTATCCTGATATATAATCTGCTTTTTTCTCGGTCTCCGGCAGTTGCGCTTTAATTTCCACGAAATAACGTTCCAGCAATCCTTTAACTATATGTTTAATTGTTTTGCAGTATGCTTCATCATAGTTATAGATATCATCAAATTCATTCTCTACAGCGCCTGTACAGTTCCCCGAACAAAATCCCTCCAATTCGCAATCGACACAACCCTTGGAGTTGGAATACGCTCTCATCGCATAATAACGGTATGCTTCACCGGCAAAAATCTCCTGAAATAAATCTGTATTTCCTAATTTTTTTGAAGTTGTTTTACAGGCATAGGCACTGCCATCCGGCTCAATGCTTATTAGACGCCCGATGGTAGGACAGGTCTTCCAGGCTCTTCTTTCCACCCATTCGTCCGGATGAACAATTCCCCAGAATGATTGATACCAATACCCTGATAACAACACGCCTCTAGTCTGAGCATAATCATAAGCATCCAGAATTCGGTCACCAATCTCTTTGAAACCAAACTTCCTATAAAAATCAAAATCAAAAGACATGATAATCTCAATACTTTTTATTCCCATTGCTGCAGCATAGTCTATGAGCTCATAATTAAAATGATCCCAAGTCTCTTCTGACATCACTGACTGCAGTTCAATATTGATATTGCGATCTCTAAGCTTGCCAATATTCTTGTCCAGTGTAGCCCATTTAATCAGATTATTTCCTTCTCCACGGAACTCACCTGTAAGGTAATCAATATAATCAATGCTTACAGCCACTCGCACCTTATACTTAGCCAACAGCTCCAATATGCTGGATGGCAAATATGAACCATTTGTCGTGACTCCGTATTCCAAATCCATGCCAAAGCTTGTACCATCGCCGAAGTGTAATAATACTTCTTCAATCAGCTTACTGTTCAAAAAAGGTTCTCCACCAAAAAACTCAATTGACAGTTTGTTCTTTCCGTTCATTTGAATGACCTGAATCGATTTCTCAATAGCTTCCTTGGCAACCTCAAAAGACATTGCCTGCTGCGGAAATCTCAGCTTATCATCTTGCGGGTTAGCTTCACTATAGTCAAAGGTGCTACAAAAACAGTAGCTACAGCTCATATTACATTTGTTAGTTGTAGAAAGATGAAGCCTGTCAAAATAAATACCAGTATGTAACTCCTGCTGCCGTTGATCCAATTCTTTCTCCAACAAGGCCCGTTCATCTTCCTCAACCTTATAGATAAAATTCAAAGCAATTAAATCATTGAACATTTCATCGCCAAAATACTCCAATACTTCATGCTCCGAAATTATAGTATGACCATCAAAAAAGTCATTACATTCTTTAGAAACTATTCTTCCATTTCCGTACAGTGCATTGTAGATAAAGTAATAGTCATCCGTAATAGAATTTCTGATTAAGTTAGGGGCTAGCTTATACAAAACCTTCATATTTATCCTCCGTTATAAGTTATAAGGGATATCTGAGTGCCCTAAGAGGTCCACAGATATCCCTGGTTAGATTAGCAAGGACGATTAGTCGTCAATGGGTTTAAATTTGTTTTAACAGACGAAGGATGGATCATTACTGGCTTTTTCATAGTTTCACCTCCATTCACGGTCTATTTCAAGAGAAATAGAATTATGTGATAAAGATTCATTTATGATATATAATCCCAGATGTTATAAAATATATTATTTCATCTTCTGGTAAAAAAACTGTTAAAAATATCATGTTCATCGTTTCGGCGGTGACTATTAAACACGGTCAGCTAGACAATCATATCCCCTATCCCGGTTCTTGTTATATCAGACTTGGCACTGTATACTGGCCTGCCTCTTGCGTAGAACGGCGCTGGCTGAAGTTCAATAAATTCGGTTATTTTCAATCCATTATGTTGATACGCCAATTTCATTAACAAGCCTTCCAGTTGTTGCACTGCTATTGCAATAGAGGGTTCCATCAGGATCGCTTCAAGTTGCTTAACATGCTCATTGACCACAGGGCTGATCTGCGCCAGCTCCCTGGACAGCCATTTGTAGGTCCCCGGCCGATACCTTCTGTTGTAGAGAAAGACCAATTGCACCGCCTGCTCCACCATCCGGTTTAACAGCAGCCGGGCTGACAACGTTTCTCCCCGAAGTTCAGCGAGCTTTACCACATAGAGATGACAGAATGAACTCCAGGCATATTTCAATTTATAGCGCCAGATATCATCTGGCAGATAAGCAAGGGTCTTACGCACTTCTGTTATTTCCCCAATAGGGTCTGTGAAGATTCTCCCTCTTGTCCATTCGAGCAATTTCTGCTCAGGAAGCATTAGCCACTCGTGTAAGGAAGGTTGCACACTATGCAGACCCAGTTGGATTCGCATATGCCGGGAGACACATGTAATAGCAATATGATGCAGATTGCCACTACCATTAGAGGGTATAAGCACCTTGTGAGACTCATCTACAGAAAAGCGGGCGGGATACCCTTGGAATAAAGCCGGAACTTCTTCATCCAACGCTTGATCGAGGGTTACAGCATATTGATCGTAGTCCGAGTCCTGCAGCCAAATGTAGCATCTGGCTCCCCATTCATGATCTCTTGATAAGTCGTCATCATGCCCTAGAACATCCGAGCCATATCCAATCAATCCGGCAGCATGCTTCTCCATTAGTTGCGGGAAACGTCTGGCGATCAGCGGCCTCACAATCTCCCAATAGAACTCCTCGCTTAAGTCTAAACCCTTCATTTGCAGACTCCATTTCATGTAACAGTGCGCACTCACATTTTGTTTTACCGGTAACCTTATGTTAACATCTCGCCCAAAAATTACTAGACTATTCATTTGAATTCTGTTATCATTTAGATTGAAGTCTTGATAATAATACTATTCCATTAAAAACGGCTGGTCAGGTTCCCCTGATCCAGCCGTTTTCTGGTTATTTCGATACCATATTATCGGGCCCAGCTTCGCTCACTCAGATATCGGCCAACCACCCCATCGCTCCAGACATGCGCTTCGACGTACCGCTCGGGACCGTACTTTCCGTCATTGTTCCAATTCTGCGGTAACCCGTACTTGTCAATGATGCTCACAATCTCGGGATAGGTATACAGAGTGTGCCTGTACTCTTTGCCATCATTAATCAGCGGGCTGAAGGTGGGCATGGAGTCCCCATAGGTAAAAGAAATCGTGTTCACATCAAATTCCTCAATCGGAATCTTGAGCGATGCGCCATTCTCGAACCATGTGCTTAGCCACGGACTGTGTTCAACTACCATATAATGCGGGGAGGACCGCTGGACCACACCGCCCTTACGTATAAATTCCGCCCGGATGATGCTCTCGCAGTTCCGCCGATATTCCACATACTTATCATGTCTTTGGGCGCTCTGGGCCTTGGGCTTGGTCTGCTTAATCGTCTCCAGCACAGCCCTCGCCTGATCGCCCGGTAAATCGGATATGCTGACAAACGGCCCCACAGCTGCATCATAATAATGATATAAGAACATCGTTCCGCTCCCTCCCAGCGTAGCTTATGTCAACCCAACTCTAAATCCTTACCGGCTAGCTACCTCGATGATCCAGTCAGTCAGTTCGTTGATTTGACTCTTCACAGCGATCGGGTCACGGTACCAGGATTGGTTCTCCGTCCATATAAACACCCGATTGTGGGCAACGGGCCCCAGCGACCCCCATATCGGATCAGCCTGCAACGATTCTAAACTGGACTCTGTAGTCAGAATTAAATAATCCCCCATGTACTCTGAAAGCTTCTCCAGTGAAAATTCGTAATAGGATTCCTCCAGCATATATCCGGGAACGGCAGCCGGCGGCTTCAGCCCCATGATTTCATACATCAGCCGGCCGCCTCGGCCCGACTTCGGACCAAACAGGCTCACGTTTCCGTCATACTCCTGCATAATCGAAAGCGTCTTCCCTTCAGGAACCGCTTGTTTAACCTTCGCCCGAATGTCTGCAATTTCCTTCTCGAATTGTTCGTTCCATTGCTCCGCGGCCTCGCGCCGGTCCAGCAAATTGCCGAAATACAGCATCTCATCCTGTATGGATGCGAACTGATTGTAAGGCACAGATACCGTTGGCGCAATCTTCTGATATTTCTCAACTACCTCAGGCTGTGGATTATGCGTTATGATCAAATCCGGATTCAGCTCCAGCAGCTTCTCAAGCGAGTCGCCGACATCCGTCACAACATCCAGCATTCCCTCCAGGTACGGGCTCGACATCAGGAACGATTCGGCTGCAACCGGCTGAACATCCAGCGCAAGTACAGTACCGAGATAAGAGATTGCCGCTATGCGCTGAGGGTGTTCAGGAACCTCGACATCGCCAAAAGCGGTACTAACCATCTTGGTCCCCGAAGAGGCCTTAGCCCCGGTTACGGTTGGAGAAGCGCTGACGGCAACCTGGCTGTGCGTTGCACTCCCGTTGTTCACCGGCCCACCGCAAGCCGTTAACATCACGGTTAAGCATAACAGCATCACTGCATACAAGCTTCTGGTTGCTCTGGTCATTCTATTCGCCTCATTCCATTGAAATTGATAATCAATATCACTCACATGAAAAGGATAGCGTAATGACCGGCTGGGAACAACGGACGATTGTGACCTATTCCTTGCATAATCTGAAACGGACTGTCCGTATCGTTTACGATATTGGCCTGGCGTTATGCCGGTATATTTCTTGAACATGCGGTTGAAATACATAAGATCTGGATAACCGACATGGGTTGCAATCTCCTGTTGTGTTGCCATCGTACCGGCCAGCAGATTCTTCGCTTCCTCCATCCGGAAACGGATTACATAATCCAGCGGACTGAGTCCTGTCTGTTCTTTACATTTTCTCGAAATGTACTGCTGGCTGTAATTCAGTTGCCGCGCTAGCTCCTCTAGCGAGATGTGCTTACGGTAATTTCTGGACAAATACCGGATGACCTGTTCTGACAAGGATAGCTCACCGGGTCTGAACAAGCGCTCGCTTAGAACTGCGTGGACGAAGCGGATGAAATCTCCCTTGACCGACAGCCGGGTCAATCCGTCATCCAATTGAAGCCAACTGCCGCATATTGTCTGAAGCAGCTCTAACATAGCCAGCGGTTCAACGGGCGGGAAGCCCCAGTTGTCCAGAAACGGTTCGGATTCATGCATCATCCTATGAAATTCATACGAGGCCGAAGCGGGCAGCGAAGCTTTGTACAGTACGATATATACGCTTAGTGCTTCCTGGCTCCGGATCGTCACCTGAGCACCTTTACCGGCGTGCAGCACGTAAAAACGGTCGCATAGCCATACCTCCTCATCAACCCACAACTCACCCTGTCCTTGGAAAACAAATAAAAATGCGCTCGCCGGTAAGCGGTACTGCTTCAAATCCCCGCCGGTTCCGGCCTGCTTCAGCCGCACATCAAGCACGCGCACCGTCACCTGATTCCATAATTGTATAATTCTCAGAGCATCCATAGCTGATTCGCAAGCTCCCCCTAAATGATCTAACAGATAATCATTCTCAATTGAATCCTGTTTTTAATCACCATAACGAATAGGATTCGTACTGTCAACACGGGTTGACCGGAGTCTTCTCAAAAGCAAAAAGACGCTTGCCTCCCACATGCGGAAGTCCAAGCGTCTATCAGGTTCATTAGGGACGGGAGCGGCAGTTAAACCTGGCGCATATCAGCCTAGAGCACAGACTCCAGCACTTCATCCTCAGCTTCAATACTATTCAGGGCCGTACGGTTAATCCAAGACAGCGCCAGTGTTCCCTCGCCCATATGAGCACCTACCACCGGGACAAAGGTCATAATCTCTGTACGCACCGAAGGGGACATGGCCTTAATGGCCCACTCCAGGCTCAGCGCCTCTTCTTTATTGTTGGCGTGCATAATACATACATCCTGGAAGCGGCCGATTTCCTGCTGGATGGTCTCCAGCAGCTTTTGCTTCGTCTTCTTGAAGGTGCGAATTTTATCGGCGACGACAATTTTGCCCTCATCGAACCGCAGAAGCAGATGAATCCGCATCAGCTGGCCCAGCAGGAACTGAGAGCCGGAGAGCCGTCCGCTGCGGTGCAGCTGGCTCAGGCTGGCAGGGATAATATAGAAGGACATTTCCTCGATTATATTATCAATTCTGTTCTTGATCTCCTGTGCAGAGCAGCCTGCCTGCTGCCAGTGAATACCGCGCAGTAGCATCTCACGGATGGGGTATGCGCCTACTTTGGAATCGATACCAATTACGTTCACTCCAGCAAATTCGACATAAATTCACATTATATATGACGAATATACCTGTTTAAGAGAGGTTTGATTATGGTATGAGAAAAGGCGGAAAATAGAGTTCGTACGAGCATCCTACTAAGTTCCTCTACTTCCGGAAGTACTGCGTCACCTTTCCCTTACCTGCACCAACCACCACCTCTGCAAAAGCACCGTTCACCAAAGTAACCTGCGGCGGCAGATGTCCGCAGTCGATATCGTATGCGACCGGCAGGCCCAGCTCATCGGCTAGCTCCTGGTAGACATCCTCTACTGTGTACCCGTCCATAGGGCGGTTAGCCGCGCTGCGGCCGAACATAAGGCCGCTGCAATGCTCGAACCAGCCCGCCAGCTTCATCTGCACCAGGGAGCGGCGCAGGTCGGCCACGGACAGCTCACAGTTCTCTAAGTACCACAGAATAGGCTCATTATGGATATAGTGCTGCTGGAAATGCCGCACATCTCCATACGGCGTGCCGATCAGATGACGGATAACGTCAATGCAGCCGCCCAGCAGGCGGCCCTGCATGGCGAGGGCCTGATTGCCCACCGTCTTCCAGCTAGTGGCTTCTGTAAGGTTGAACACATGGGGCGACGGCTCGCCTCCTCCCCATTCCAGCTGATACTGCTGTGAGGATTGCTGGAGTACAGAACCACCGCTTGACGTAAACAACACCTTGTCCCACATGGCGGTTGTCGGGTCTGTCTCTTCTCCCCGGAGATCAATGAAGTTCGTGCCATGAGCAGTGGCAATCCCCGTCTTCAGCGTGACAGCCAGCAGCAGCACACTGATATCGGAATACCCGAGAATCCATTTACACTTCATCTTGCTGAAATCCACCTGCTCCAGCATCTCAATCAGCAGCTCCCCGCCCCAGGGAGGCACGACGAGTCCGATGGACTCATCGGCCATCATCGCGTTGAATTCAGCGGCACGTACAGCAGCCGGAGCCGATTTAGCCTTTTCCTGTGTCCATGCTGTGGGTCCGCAGACTACGCCGTACCCTCTTTTTTGCAGCCGTTCTACAGCCAGCTCAAGCAGTTCACGAAGCTCCTCCCCCACTCCTGATGAGGGTGCAGTTACACCAATAACAGCTTCTGCTTCTAATACGGGATATCTGATCATCCGGTTATTCCTCCTAAGGTAACCCCACCAAGTGGGGCTTTAGCTTCGATGATGACTCAGGTACTTTGCGGGGACCCCAAAACATATAAATTCTATAAAAAAGGCGATACCCGAACCTTGAGCAGGTTGAATATCGCCCTATGCGTACTACGGATTATATCATTGGCTGCGTCATTCCAGTGAAGGCTTATTGTCCCGGCTGATATCCAGAATATCCAGGAAAAAGACGAAGATTGGAATCCCGAGAATCAGTCCCCATACCCCGATATAATGCTCGGAGAACAAAAGCACTACGAGCGTGTAGAACATCGGCAGGTTCATTTTGGAGGACATCAGCTTCGGGTTGAGGAAGTAGCCCTCTATGACATGTAACAGGGCAATCATCACCAGAATGTTGACCGTCAGCATCAGTCCACCCGTGTTATAACCGATAATGCACAGCGGAATCAGCGAAATGACAAAGCCGACGACCGGAATCAAGCTGAGCATGAAGATCATAATGGAGAGGGCGAACAGATACGGGAATGGCTCGAAAAAGAAACCAAGCACCCACAGCCCGACCACGGTAAACAAAGTATTGAACAGCGCAATCAGAATCTGTGCTTCAATGACCTTGCCGAAGGAGGAGATGAATTTTCTGCCGAAATACTCCAGCTCCACATAGAACCAGGAGATCTTGCTGTCTCTCAAACGGGAGGTGAAGCTGACGATCCGGTTCTTCTCCAGAATGAAGACAAGGCTTAGAATCGTGGACAGGACGAAGGTGGTGCCCCAGTTGCTGATTTTGAAGACATATTCGATCCCCTGATTCAAATAGCTCTGATAATTGAGCTCCCTGACCTTTCGGAACAAGTACTGCATAATTTCATTCTGCGGAATATCATCGGAGGTCAGCGTGCCGAGAAAAGTGGTTAACTGCTTGATCTGTGAGAATACCTTGGGCATATATTTGACGAGTGCCATGACGATCATGCTGATCAGCGCCACATACAGTATAATGATGATGACCTTGCTGTTCACCTTCACAAATTTGCCGATCCGCTTGCTTAATAGCACCTGAAAGCTGTTCATCACATAAGCGATCAGGAAGGTCAGCAGCACCAGATTCAGCATATCCCTGATACTGTACAGCAGCAGTCCAATCAATCCCAGAATCAAGAAGCGCCGGACTGTTAAATTGGCGACATAACGCTTAAATACTTCCATTGTTCCCTTGTTCCTCTCCATTCGCTGGCAGATAAGATTTTTATTATAGTGTACCGTACTGAAAACAAATATAGCAACTTTGGCATCGCCCAATTCCCGCGAAACCGCGAACTTTATGTCGATTTACAGGAAGCTCTATTGCTATATGCTATAATGTGGGCAAAACTGGAACATATATACCTTTTTCAACAGGTCCAAATCAATGAAGTTCAAACTAATGGAGGCGAAAGCTGGTATGAACAAAGTAATCTGTATCACCGGAGCATCCTCCGGCATCGGCCTTGCCACTGCACTGAAGTTCGCCCATGAGGGCTGGACGGTCTATGCCGGAACCCGCCATCTGAAGCGTGAACAGGAGCTGTACCAGAATGTGGAGGGTCTGCAGTTCGTAGAGCTGGAGGTGACACAGCCGGAGAGTATTCAGCAGGTTATAGACCGGATAGAAGCGGAGCAAGGCAAGCTGGATCTATTATTCTGTAATGCCGGATTCGGATATCTGAGAGCGCTTGGGCAGGCACCGTTCCCTGAGATCGAGGATGTCTTCAATACCAACGTGTACGGGGTCATGCATACGATCCGGGCTGCACTGCCGCTGCTGCAAAAGACTGGCTACGCCCATATTGTGGCTACCTCCAGTGTCGGCGGACTGGTCGGGCAACCGATGAATGAGGTCTACTGCGCCAGCAAATTCGCAGTGGAAGGGCTGCTGGAGAGTCTGTCCACCTATTACAAGCCGCAGTTCAATATCGATATCACCCTGCTGGAGCCAGGAGCGATTGCTACGGAGTTCAATTCAACCGTCATGGGGCATGTCGCCAGCACCGGCGGCGTTCTGGAAGACGAGTACAAGCCAATTCTGGATGCTTATAGAGCGGCCTTCCTGGAGCGCAATGTGGAGCCGCAGACGGCAGACTCTGTTGCGGATGTGATGTGGGAGCTGGTACAGCTTGAGACCAAGCCGCTGCGCCTGCGCACCTCGGAGCGGGCCGAAGCCTTCGTTGCCCGCAAGGTCAGCACTGACCCTACCGGACTGGAAGGCGTACTAAGCACGCGCAGAATTCAGTTGAATATGTAAATGTAAACAGCCGCTCCCATTCCAGGAGCGGCTGTCTTTGGCTTTCCCTTATCAGATGCTAGCGCTGAATCGGCTCAATCCGGTACGTTCCGGTACTGCCGTCTCCAGCAGGCCCGCCAGTGACCGCCCAGCCGTAAGACAATACATCCTCTAACCGTTCGCGTTCAGCCTCCGTTAATTCCGCTTCCACCGCTTCCTGCCCCTCCGCAAGCTCCAGCTTCGCTTCAATACCCAGCGCAACCTCTATCCAGCTGCGGATTCCGCGGATGGTATTGTATTTAATCTGGTAGCCTTCCAGAACGGCCCGGCGGAATCCCTCCGGCTGTTCCTCTGCAAGGGCAGACAACTGCCCGTAATCGAACTCGTATTTACTCTCATCGGCCGGCAGATCCCCTTCGCTGACTCTGCGCAGCAGCTCTTCGTCAGATCCGGACAGCGCGCGCAGCGATTCCAGCAGAAGGGCATCCCATTGTGATAGCTTGACCTTGCTAGTCGGTATTGTCATTGTATCTCCTCCTTGATTCACAGATGTGTATCTTCTAAGATTCGTTCATAATATTAGTCTGCATATTCCCCGGCCACATAATGTCCGGGACTCACTTCCCGCAGTGCAGCGGCTTCCTCTGTCCCGCGCGTAGCCGGGTAAGCCTCCAGCTGGATTCTGCGGCTGGCCTTCATCGGGTCTGTCTCCAGAATGGAGGACAGCAGGGCTCTGGTGTAGGGGTGGAGCGGATTATCGTACAGCTCATCGCTTGGAGCAACCTCCACCAGCCGGCCGCCGTACATCACGCCGATCCGGTCAGCAATATGGCGGACCATCGACAGATCATGGGCGATGAACAGATAGGTCAGTCCGAACTCGGCTTGCAGATCCTCCAGCATATTAACGACCTGAGCCTGGACAGAGACATCCAGCGCAGAGATGGGCTCATCGCAGACGACGAACTCAGGCCGGACCGACAGCGCCCGTGCAATGGAGATCCGCTGGCGTTGCCCGCCGCTGAATTCATGGGGGAAGCGGTACAGATGCTCCCGCTTCAGCCCCACCTTCTCCAGCAGCTCTGCCACCGCTTCCTTGCGCTCTTCGCCCGGATAGAGACCGTGAATCCGCATCGGCTCACTGATCAGCTCCAGTACGTTCAGGCTTGGATTAAGCGAGGAATACGGGTCCTGGAAAATCGATTGAATCCGCCTGCGGAAGGGCTTCAGCCCTTTCTCGCCCAGCTTGCCAAGCGGCTTCCCGTCGTAGAACACCTCGCCGTCTGTATAATCGTACAGACGGAGCAGACAGCGTCCGACCGTGGACTTGCCGCTCCCGGATTCACCAACCAGTCCGAAGGTCTCGCCCTGACGGATCTGGAAGCTGACCCCATCCACAGCCTTAAGTACGCCCTTATCCCGTCCGCGCAAATCCTTGCCCTTCGGGAAATGCTTCTTCAGATTGCTAACCTCCACAAGCACCTTGCGCTCACTCAAGTGAAATCCCTCCCCGCTGTAACTGCCGTCTTCTCTTCTGTACCTTCGGTCAGCCAGCACATCGAGCGGTGCCCCGGTGCAAACTCGACTACCGGAGGACGTTCACTGCAGCGGGCGAAGGCATGCGGACAACGGTCCATGAACGGGCAGCCGGGCGGGGGATTCAGCAGATCGGGCGGTGTGCCCTCGATCGGAATCAGCCGCTCACGTTCACCGCCGCCGCGCTTCGGTATGGAACGCAGCAAGCCCTGCGTATACGGATGCTGAGGCCGGTAGAAGATATCCTGCACCGTCCCCTCCTCCATCACCAGTCCGCCATACATGACAATGACGCGCGTGCAGACCTGGGCTACCACTCCCAGATCATGAGTAATAAGCGCAACAGCTGTATCTCCCCGTTCCTTCAGCTCTTTGAACAGATCGAGGATCTGCGCCTGGATGGTCGCATCCAGCGCGGTGGTAGGCTCATCGGCAATCAGCAGCTCCGGGCGGCAGGAGAGCGCCATCGCGATCATCACCCGCTGGCGCATCCCTCCGCTGAATTCATGGGGATATTGCTTCAGCCGCTGCTCCGGATCACGGATGCCGACCTGGCGGAGAAGCTCCGCCGCTTCGGTATACGCCGCCGCTTTATCCAGTCCGCGGTGTCTGCGGATAACCTCTGTCAATTGCTGGCCGATTCGCTTGACCGGATTCAGCGAGGTCATCGGGTCCTGGAAGACCATCGCAATCCGGTTGCCCCGCAAGGACCGCCACTGCTTCTCCGTAAGCCCCTTCAGGCTCTTGCCGCGGAACTCCAGCTTCCCGGCAGTCATATGCCCCGGCGGTGTGATCAGTGACATGACCGCCTTGGCTGTAACGCTTTTGCCGCTGCCGGATTCCCCGACAATGCCTACGGTCTCACCCGCATCAATATGGAAGCTAACGCCACGGACGGCCTGATTCTCCCCGTCCCGGGTAGCGAAGGAAACCTGTAAATTCTCAACAGTCAGCAGCCGTTCAGTCATGATGTTAAGCCCTCCTATCTTCGGATCAGCTTAGGTTCAAAGCCGACCCGCAAAATATCTCCCAGCACATTAAAGCTCAGCACCGTAAACAGGATCATCAGCCCGGGGAACAGCGCCAGATAAGGTGCCTGGGCAATATACCCCTGTGCGCTGTTCAGCATACTCCCCCACGTGGCATTCGGCGGCTGTACCCCGAAGCCGAGGAAGCTGAGCGACGATTCCATCATAATGGCCGAGGCAATATTATTCGTCGCCCCTACAATAATCACCGGTATCAGCCCCGGAAGGATATGCCGCCAGATCATACCGAAGGCACTCTGTCCCGAGGCTTTGGCATATAACACGTACTCCCGTTCCTTGATCGTCAGGGTCTCCGCGCGGACGACACGTGCCACATTCATCCACATCAAGAGAGCAATAATAATGATCAGATTGCCGATGCTCGGCTTCAGATAGACGCTGAGCAGCAGCAGGATCAGGAAGGACGGGATCGACATGATAATATCCAGCATCCGCATCAGCAGATTATCGATCCAGCCGCCGAAATATCCGCTGATCACCCCAACCAGTACGCCCACAAAGGTTGCTACGACCATGGAGGCAAACCCGACCAGCAGCGAAACCCGGCCTCCGTATAAGGCTCTGGACAGATAGTCGCGGCCATAATCATCGGTGCCGAACAGATGCGCGGCGCCGGGCTTCGTCAGGCGGGCCATGGCATCCATGGCATTCGGATCATGACCGGACAGGAAGGCAAAGACCGCCCCCAGTGTAAACACCATCAATATGACAAGAGCAGCGACACCCAGACCGTTCGTAAACAGCTCGGACTGCAGATTTTTCCATTTACTGCGATTCATGAGGTCACCCCTTCAGTTTGATTCTTGGATCGACAACGCTGTAGAGAATATCTGCTACCAGATTACCGAAGATCAGCATTAAGGAAGAGAACAGGGTAATCCCCATAATGACAGGATAATCCATCCCCTTCACCGCCGTCATCCCCAGGGAGCCGATCCCCGGCCAAGAGAACACCGTTTCCGTAACAATCGCCCCGGCCACCAGATCTCCCATCGACATACCGATCAGCGTGATCACGGGCAGCAGCACATGCTTCAGCACATGCCGGAACAGGATGGTGGATTTCTTCGAACCAAAAGCGTACTGGATCTGCACATACTCCTCCTTCAGCTGTCCGATAGTGCTGGAGCGGATATAGCGCACATACCCGGACAGGAAACTGAAAGCCAGCACCGTACAAGGCAATATCCCGTGCTTCAGCACATCCAGCGGCGATTCCACACCAATGGTGCGCATCCCCATGCTTGGAAGCAGGTGCAGCTTGA
Source organism: Paenibacillus sp. FSL P2-0089 (assembly GCF_038595095.1). Classification (NCBI taxonomy): domain Bacteria; kingdom Bacillati; phylum Bacillota; class Bacilli; order Caryophanales; family Paenibacillaceae; genus Paenibacillus; species Paenibacillus sp. FSL P2-0089. The sequence goes on along the minus strand of NZ_CP152006.1, from coordinate 7,715,126 downwards.
TCGCGAACAGATACATCAGCAGGATAGCCAGCCAGAATAAGGGGATGGAGATGCCGATATAAGCGATAAAATTGATTAGCTTGTCTACCCAGCGGTTGCGGTTCGCACCGGCCACGAGGCCCAGCGGAATGGCCAGAAGGACGGCCAGGGCAATGGCGCTGCCCATCAGACCCGCAGTTGCGGGGAGGCGGTCCAGAATCTGATCCAGTACAGGCTGGTGATTGACCAGCGAGTACCCGAAATTGCCCTGGACCATCTCTTTGATCCAGATGAAATATTGGATATAAGCAGGCTTATCCAGCCCCAGATTATGACGGATGCGCTCAATATCATCAGCGTGCATATTGGGCGTCACGAAAGACAGCACCGGATCTCCCGGAGCCAGCTTAATCATGGTAAAACAGACCACCGATACAAAAAACAGCATCGGCAATGTTTGCAGCAACCTTCGGACGATGAGTTGTCTCATACGCAGCTTCTCCCAGCTCTTAACAGGCAAAAATAAGCTGGGAGAACCAGCTTATTTTTTTGCCTTGCTTATTTTGTGAGGCAGATTATTTCTTGTAGATCTTGGACAGGTCTTCGAAGATAACGACTGGCTTCAGGACAGCCTCATCAACTCCGCCGTAGTTCTTAGAGACAGCTACAACAGTCTTCGTATAAGCGATCGGATAGATCGGTGCATCCTCGGCTACCAGCTCCTGTGCTTTCTTGTAGATCTCTGCACGCTTGGCCGGATCTGCTTCGCCTGCACCGTCATTCATCAGCTTATCGACTTCACTGTTGGAATAATGCGAGTAGTTGGACGAGCTGTCCGTAGTGAACAGGATACGGTACGCATCCGGATCATAGCCCATGATATAGCCGGTCAGAGCCAGCTCATAGTCGGTCGCCTTCAGATCAATGAATTTCTGCACCCAGGCCGAGGAATCCATGTTCTGCAATTCAACCTCTACGCCGATTGCCTTCAGCTTCTGCTGCACATACAGCGAGATGGCTTCCTGCGCCTTGTTACCGCTCTGTACGATATACCGGAGCTTCAGGTTGCTCTCACCGGCAGTGGCCAGCAGTTCCTTCGCCTTGGCAGCATCATTGTCAAAGGCAGGGACATCGTTCGTGAAGTACAGTGCATCCGGAGTCAGGAAGGACTTTGCCGGATCAGCATATTCGCTGGAAGTGTACGCCGTCTGAATCAGCTCGTCGCGGCTGAGGGCCAAAGACAGGGCTTGCCGGACTTCTTTTTTGGCGAGGGCACCGGTATCGCTGTTCGCATTGAACATCAGATAAGCGAGGCGGCCTTCGCTATACGGGAGAATCTCAAAATTATTCGTCGCTTGAATCGTAGGAACATCCTTCGGGTCCAGATACTGTACATTAATCTCGCCGTTCTGCAGAGCCAGATTCGCAGCATTGGTATCCTTGGCAATCCGGTAGGTGACGGAATCCAGATGCGGCTTGCCGCCGAAGTAGTTGTCGAAGCGTTCCAGCGTCAGATATTCGCCCGCCTTGTATTCCTTGAATTTGAAGGGACCGGAGCCGACAGGAGAAGCGTTCTTCGTGCTCTTCTCAATGTTGGTCTCATTCTCGTAGATATGCTTCGGAATCGGGAATACCTGTACAAGCGTGGCTTCAAAAGCCGGGCTGACTTGAGGCAGCTTGAACTCTACAGTCAGATCATCGACCTTGACGGCCTTGATCGCCTTGTCGCCGACAAGGAAGTTGGCCCGCAGGAAGCTGTTCTGCTTCTCATCAAGAATGCTGTCGATGGTGAATACCACATCATCCGCCGTCAGCTTCTCTCCATCATGCCAGGTCAGTCCATCCTTAAGCTTCAATGTATATGTCAGATTATCGCTTGACGGTGTCAGGCTATCGGCCAGGTAGAAGGTCTTCTTGCCGTTGTTCACCTGGAACAGCGGAGCATACAGCGCCTGGTCAATCGTCAGACTGACACGGTCACCCGCATAGTTCGGATTCAGTACCACCGGATCAGAAGCTACCCCTATAATCAGACTGCCTCCATCCTTCGGTTCGCCGGCAGCAGGCTCTTGTGATGCAGCCGGTGTCTGTGCGGCATTGGTAGATGAAGCGTTATTCCCACTCGAACATGCACTGATCATCAGTGTTAATAATAGTAGAATAGCAACCCCTGTTATCCCTTTACGCATTGTCTCTTCCTCCATGTCTATGAGCATTCCCGCTCGTTGTTGAGTCATTATATATCGGAATACTAGGAATTACAATGTATGAATTTACCATGGGCTTTACCAGACGCGGACCTCCTGCATGACCGCTCCGCGCCGCAGGGCATCGACATGCTCCATTCCTTCCGTAACCCTGCCGAATACCGTATGCCAGCCGTCCAGATAATCGAACGTATCATAACAGATAAAAAACTGGCAGGACCCCGTGCCTGGTCCAAAATGCGCCATAGACAGCGCCCCGCGCACATGCTTATGGGGATTCCCCTGCGTCTCACAGGGAATGGGATCTGTGCCGCCTCTGCCGTTGCCGTCCGGGCATCCGCCCTGGGCAACAAAGCCGCGAACCACACGCTGAAAGGCCAGACCGTTGTAAAAGCCGCTGTTCGCAAGCTTTTCAAAATTGGCTACGGTTCCCGGCGCTTCCTGATCGAACAGCTCCAGCCGAACCTCCGGTCCCTGCTCCAGACGGATCAGAGCCTGCTTCATGGCGCCTCCTCCTCTACACGGGCTGCAGTATCTGCCGGTACACCGATATAGACGGCCGTCTTGGCAGCATGCAGCGGCGCATAAATCTCCTCGATATCCTCGTCCACGAGCGGCCTAAGCTCTCCGCCCTCCATATGCAGGAACACCTCAGCGCGCGGATTCATCGCCAGGAGGACATTGATCAATTGCTGTACTTTTAACGTTGGCTTGTCCATCCTCTCACTCCTGCCAGCCCTCTTCCGGGGATTATATATATTAGCGGTATTGTACAATAGCTCAGGGCAAACGGCAATACGGCTCTCTTCTATACATGCAGGTGATTATTTCGGGAAAATGGGGAAAGTCCGGTACTTCTCTAAAAATATCGAATACATATAATTTATATCAACTATTTGCGAATCCAAGGGGATGTTCTATCATGTTGACCTTATTCTGGAGTGGCTGCTATGAATCCGAATAGAACCCGGGTGCTGCTGGGCAGCCCGATCCATCAAAAACCGGCGATCCTGGAGCAATTCCTGAACTCTCTGCTGCGTCTGAACCTGAAGGATATCGATCTTGATTTCTATCTGATTGACGATAACCCGGATGAAGCCGCAAGCCAGCTGCTGCAGCAGTTCGCCCGGAACGGCAGATCCGTCTTCCTGCAATCCTCCGGCTACCATGATGACTATATCCGAGATGAGCATACTCATGTCTGGCATTCCAATCTGGTCTGGAAGGTGGCCGGATTCAAGAATCTGATGATCCGGCGGGCGGAGGCCTTCGGCTATGACTACCTGTTCCTGATTGATTCGGACCTCATTCTGCACCCGGATACGCTGCTGCATCTGATCGGTACAGGCAAGGATATTATCTCCGAGATTTTCTGGACACAGTGGCAGCCGAATACACTGCTTCAGCCGCAGGTATGGATGCATGACGAATACAACCAGTGGGAGATTCATCCGGGGGAGCAGCTCTCTCCGGAGGAGATTCAGCGCCGTTTCTATGCTTTTTTGCTGAAGATGCAGCAGCCTGGAATCTATGAGGTTGGCGGACTTGGCGCCTGCACGCTGATCAGCAGCTCAGCCCTCAGCTCCGGGATCAGCTACGACCGGGTCCGTAATATTTCCTACTGGGGAGAGGACCGTCATTTCTGCATCCGTGCAGCGGCCCTCGGCCTTCCGCTCTTCGTGGATACCCACTTCCCTGCGCTGCACCTCTACAGAGACAGTGATCTGGATCTGGTCGCGGAGTTCATCCGGCACACCTCGGGCGCGGAAGCAGCTTCTATAGCAGAAGGGGAGCCCGGGACCGGGGATGACAATGAAGCATGCGGAGCCCGGACTGAAGCAGCGGTCCCGGAGGACGGCGATACAGCAGCCGCTGCTGATCTGCCGGGCCATGCAGAGACGGCTCCGTCCCCTGCTGACAAAAGAGTACAAGAGGCAGCAGCGCAGTGGGATGTGCTGTGGACCGAAGCCGAAGCCCGGCAGCGCTTGTCCAAGGAGCCTCTGCCTGCTGACGCAGGCGAGACGGCAGAAGGAGCCAGCACAGGCGGGGACGGAGGAGCAGGGCTGCAGAAGCCTCAATCCGCTTCTGCAGCGTCCCCGGTCACTCCGGCAGCTACTTCCCGCCGGCCCAAGCTGACCCTCACGATGATCGTCAAGAATGAAGGCACCAGATTCCTGCGCCAGGTGCTCGAGGAGCACCGCAAGTATATTGATGAGGCCGTCATTATCGACGACGCAAGCACCGATGATACAGCCGATATCTGCCGGGAGGCTCTTGAGGGGATTCCGCTCCACCTGATACAGAATCCTGTCTCCCTCTTCCATAATGAATCAGAGCTGCGCAAGCAGCAGTGGGAGGCGGTGGTTGCAACCCGTCCGGAGTGGATTCTTAATCTGGACGGGGATGAGCTGTTCGAGTCCTGTTTTCCAGAGGAGGTAGACTCCCTGCTGCGGACAGCGGATTGCGACTTGTTCTGCTTCCGGCTCTACGACTTCTGGGATGAGGCCAGCTACCGCGAGGATATGTACTGGCAGGCCCACCAGAGCTACCGCCCGTTCCTGCTCCGTTACCGGGAAGACTTCACCTATACCTGGAATGATCTTCCGCAGCACTGCGGGCGGCTGCCGGAGAATATCTTCGAGCTGCCCCATCAGTTAAGCAACCTGCGGCTGAAGCATCTTGGCTGGTCGAAGCCGGAATTCCGTCTGGAGAAGTATCTGCGTTATATGCTGCTGGACCCGGATGCTGAGTACGGCTGGAAGGAGCAGTATCAGTCTATCCTTGACCCGAAGCCCCGGCTGGTGAGTTGGAGCGAATAAGGCGGAGGGTTAAGTCATAAGAAGAGAGAAAGAAGCTCCTTATCGGAGCTTCTTCTTTTTTTTTCAAATAAGCTTCAGGAAATATATCACTATAGGTCCGCAGGCAAATATGCTAAAATAACAGAACATAAGTTCGTATTTTGGTTGTAAAATACATCCTAATATTTCCCTATTATTAGAAAGATATATAGAAGAGGAGGCGTAACGGCAATGGAACAGCAAATGATACAGCGTTACCGGCAGGAAATCTATCGAATCGGCTGGCGCTTACAATACCGCAGCAAGCGAACCCGCCGGCATGAATGTACCTTCATGGATATCCGCCCGGCTCAGCGGGATGAAGCGGAGGAGATGATTAACCGGTTGTCCGTTGAGCAGCTATTAGATACCCTTCCAGCCAAAGGAAAGGTGATTCTGCAAAAAATTTATCTGCAGGAAATGACAGAGGCTGAGGTCGCGGCACAGCTGCATATGAGTCAACAGGGGGTTAACAAATGGAAGCAAAAAATGCTCCAGCAGCTATCACAGACAGCGAATTCGCAGACCTTCTGACAGGTGTCCGCCAGAAACAGCCGGAGGCCATGCTCCAGATCATCGAGCTATTTCAGGAGGACATCGAAATAGTCAGTCAATGCATCCTCCTCCCGCGGGAGGATGCCATTTCACATATTGTGACGGAGATTCTTAACTTCATACAGGCGGGGGATAGCACATGAACAAGCGGGCAAACGCCGACCTATCGTGGCGCTGCCCGCTTGTCATTCATTAGGAATAGCTAATCTATCAGGCAAGACCAGCATTCATGCCGCCTGCACCCTAGGTATTGACATTCCTGCTAGGGTAAGGTTTATGGTTACTATAAGAAGTTCCGGCCGGAATAACTTATGAAAGGGTGTTCATGCGTTGAAGATCGGAGAGTTCGCAGCTTGAGGCCCATGGGATGTTACATCGGAGGTCTGGTCGGACCGTTCGGAACCGGCACAGATATCCGCATCATTATCGAGGCTTCCATCGACACTCTAGACCGGGCACGGCGAAATGGGGTAAACTCATTAAATATTGAATCGTACATTGTATAACTCGGATGCCACGAGAAGGGGTTGAACCAATCCATGGAACTCTACGCCGTAAAATTTGGTGAATCTTCATTTCGCTTAAGCAACGTATACCGCGATATGCATCATTCGGAGGAATTAGTCCAGATTGCGTGGTCATTTTATATTGCCAAGCATAATAATAAAACAATCTGTATCGATACAGGCTTTCGCGATGAGAATGTGGCACAGCAATGGGGGATTACACTAACAGACGTTGCAGACGAGTTAAGAGGCATCATTGGCAATCTAAGCTCCGTAGATACAGTCATCATTACGCATAGTCACTTTGACCATATTGAGAATCTTGACTTGTTTGATAAGCCTGAAATCATTATTTCAAAAACCGACTATGAAACTGCGCTACAGCAGTGCTCGCCGACCATCAAGGAGAAGCTGCTTCAAGGCCCGGTTGTCACCGTAGACAACGAATATATTTACGACAACCAGTTCAGATTCAAGGTGATCGGCGGGCATAGCCCTGGTTCATCGGTGGTTTACTTTGAATCGGTTCATACCAACTATATAATCACCGGCGATGAATGCTACTGGTGCGATAATTTGCTAAGCAATCGGCCGAACGGGGTTTTTTCCAGTACAGAAAATAACGAACGGTTTCTAAATGAGGCTCATCACAGCGGATTAATTCCGCTCCCATTCCATGATCTGCAAATATTCGAACACTATCCGGCCGTTTCTAACAATATAGTGAGAATCCTTTAGATTTTGGATAAGGTCATCCTTTATGGATGGCCTTTTTTGTACGGATATGTCTATCGCGCATTGAATTATTATTCTAATAGTTGTATTATTATTCATTATTCGCGAAAAAGGAGCATACCTATGCCATTGATAATTAGAAACGCTGAGCCTTATGATGTAAACAGTCTGACCGAGCTGATGTATGAATACATCGTTGGTTTTTATCAGAATCCTAAACCTCCTGCCGATAAAATCAACACTTTAATCCAGACCCTTTTTGACCAGCAGCAGGGGGTGCAGTTCGTGGCAGAGCAGAATGGAGAGTTAGTCGGCTTTGCTACCCTATTCTTTACATTCAGCACTATGAAAGCAGATAAAATCAGTGTTATGAACGACCTCTTTGTAAGAGAACCCTTTAGAGATACCGAAGTGGAATCACAAATATTCCTGGCATGTCAAAAATACTCACAGAATCATGGCTATGCCAACATGACTTGGATTACTTCTACTAACAACAAACGCGCTCAAAGCTTCTTTGAAAACATGAACGCGGTCAAAGGGAAGGATTGGGTTCACTACTCCCTTATCTAAATCAACGCGTCGAAATGGCCCTCTGCGTCTACCGTCGCTGTCCGGGGATCGGTCAGACCGATGCCCTTAAGGCCTCCCTTTCCCTCAGTCCGCCAGGGCGGAGTATGATCCTGAAGCGGGGGAGCAGGTACAAATGAAGCCGAAGCGGTACTCCCGCTTTTCTGCACCAGCTGGGCCTCCAGCTGCCGTATTTGCCGCTGCAGCTGCTCCCGGCGATAAGGAGTCTGCATCTCTCCGCCCTGCGCCGCATTCACCTTGTCCAGCTCCATCAGCAGCCGGTTGCGCTGCTTCTCCAGAGAACTGACATCGCTCTGTGTGCTGCCGTAAGCTGTAGTGGCCTGTACCGGGCTGATACCGGATACCGTCTGTGCCGCCATGATCTCTCCCTCCGTTTCCTTGGCTTCTGCTGCAAATCCAGCCATATTCGAAAGTTCTAATCATTTCTATTACCCGGCAGCTCCCGCCATGACAACATTTCAACCACATATTTACAAAAAATCGTCGCATAGTCTCAATCGGATGCTGGTTGGACCATACCAAAGACCTAGCCGGGAGGTCTGTAAAAGCGCCAAAGGCCCATGTTCGCTTTGCCCCGCACCGCTTCCAACGGCAGTTCCAGTCCATATTTATATCATCTACAAAGATATGCTTTTGTCTCTTTCTAACGAACCTTATTTGACATAAGATTTATCCTAGTACCTCATCAGATTTAAAATAGTGGAGTAGAATAAATTACCCTTCAAATTACATATTTTTTTCAATAGATGGTTGTTATTTGGGGGCGTTTGGCTTAGCGTAACGGACACAGGGGCTCTTATCCGGGAAGAAAGTCGTCACTTAGGCGATTAGCGGACCGCATGGACCTTATCCCCTGCAATTCAGCTCCAAAACGTCTCGCAGAAAGACGATAAGGTCCACTGAGTCCGTTACGTTGCAAAAGGTGGCGTTCTCGTGGGGATAAGGTCTCTTCGGTCCGTTAGATTTTTTGGGATGATAGGGTTTCATTACACGAACCCCTGAGTTTCACAAGCTTATCCACCCTTTTAAATCTGACACTGTACTAAGAGGTGACGCCGGGGCCCATTACATTTCACATCGATCCTACTGGCTTCGCAGACTCTGATTTCGCTATTGCAACAGTCAGCTCGCCGTCCGCTTCGTCCACCGTCATCACTGAGCCTTCCTCCGCTTCTCCGGCAATCAGCGCGCGCGCTACCCGGGTCTCCAGACTGCGCTGGATGAACCGCTTCAGCGGTCTGGCCCCATAGATGGAATCGAAGCCTTCCTCGGCAATGAAGCGGACCGCCTGGTCACTCAGCTTAAGACCGATATTCCGCTCTGAGAGGCGCAGACGCAGGCCATCGACCAGCTTCACAACAATCTGCTCCGTCTCATTCAGGGTCAGCGGCTTGAACATTACGATATCATCTACGCGATTGAGGAACTCCGGACGGAAGTGCCCGCTCAGCTCCTTCATGACCCGATCCTTGACGGCTTCGGTCAGCTCGCCGTTATCATCCGTGCCCTGAATCAGATGCGGTGAGCCAATATTGGAGGTCATGATGACAATAGTGTTCTTGAAGTCGACCATCCGGCCCTGCGAATCGGTCAGCCGCCCGTCATCCAGCAGCTGCAGCAGGATGTTGAACACATCAGGGTGCGCCTTCTCCACCTCATCGAGCAGTACTACCGTATACGGCTGGCGGCGCACCGCTTCGGTCAGCTGTCCCCCTTCTTCATAGCCGACATATCCGGGAGGAGCACCTACGAGACGGGAGACACTGTGCTTCTCCATGTACTCCGACATATCGATACGGATCATGCCGTCCTCGCGGTCGAACAGCGAGACCGCCAGTGCTTTGGCCAGCTCCGTCTTCCCCACCCCGGTCGGCCCGAGGAACAGGAACGAGCCGATCGGACGGTTCGGGTCCTTGATGCCGGCTCTAGCCCGAAGAACCGCATCGGCTACCAGCCGGACCGCCTCATCCTGCCCGACTACCCGCTCATGCAGCGTATCCTCCAGCCGCAGCAGCTTATCCCGTTCGCCTTCCACCAGTCTGCTTACGGGAACTCCCGTCCAGCGTGAGACAATATCGGCGATTTCCTCCTCCGTCACGGCTTCACGCAGCAGCCGGGTCTCCTGGTCCTGCTGCGCCGCTTCCTCTGCCGCCTTAAGCTGCCGCTCCAGATCAGGAATAATGCCATAGCTTAATTCAGCCGATTTGTTGAGATCATAGATCTCCTGCGCATCGACCAGATCCTTGCGGGCCTGCTCCAGCCGCTTCTTCAGGTCGCGGATGCCCTGAATGGCCGATTTCTCCTTCTCCCAGCGGGCCGTCATCCCCAGATGCTTCTCCTTGAGGTCGGCCAGCTCCCGCTGGAGGTTCTCCAGGCGGCGGGCGCTCGCGTCGTCGGTTTCTTTTTTGAGCGCGGCTTCTTCAATCTCCATCTGCATCAGGCGGCGGGTTACTTCATCCATCTCACCGGGCATGGAGTCAATCTCCGTGCGGATCATTGCGCAGGCTTCATCGACCAGGTCAATCGCCTTATCCGGCAGGAAACGGTCCGTGATATAACGGTTAGACAGCACACCGGCTGCTACCAGAGCGCTGTCATAGATTTTGACCCCGTGATGCACCTCGAAGCGTTCCTTCAAGCCGCGCAGAATCGAAATGGTATCCTCGACATCCGGCTCGCTGACCAGCACCTGCTGGAAGCGGCGTTCGAGCGCCGGGTCCTTCTCGATATATTTGCGGTACTCATCCAGCGTGGTCGCCCCGATACAGTGCAGCTCACCCCGGGCCAGCATCGGCTTCAGCATGTTGCCCGCATCCATAGCCCCCTCCGTCTTGCCCGCACCGACAATCGTATGCAGCTCGTCAATGAACAGAATAATCCGTCCGTCACTCTCGCGGATCTCCTTCAACACCGCCTGCAGCCGCTCCTCGAATTCTCCCCGGTATTTCGCACCGGCAATTAGCGCACTCATATCCAGCGAGAAAATTGTCTTGTCCTTCAGTCCCTCCGGCACATCCCGGCGGACAATCCGGTGGGCCAGCCCTTCGACAATCGCCGTCTTGCCGACACCCGGCTCCCCGATCAGCACAGGGTTATTCTTGGTCTTGCGGGAGAGAATACGGATTACCCGGCGAATCTCAGCATCGCGCCCGATGACCGGATCGATCTTGCCGGCCCGCACCTCAGCCACGAGATCGCGGCCGTACTTCTCCAGCACCTCATAAGTGGCCTCCGGCTCCCGGCTGGTCACCCGCTGGTGTCCGCGAATCTCCGCTAACACTCCAAGCAGCTTCTCCCGGGTAACGCCCCGGCTGGTGAACAGCCCGCGCAGCTCGCGGTTCCCGCTGCTCGCATCCGAGACCATCGCCAGGACGGCATGCTCCACCGCGACGAATTCGTCCTGCATCTTGGCCGCTTCCTGCTCCGCCTGTTCCAGCATGGCAATCAGCGCGGGCGATGCATAGCGCCGCATGGTGCCCGCTCCGCTCCCGCTTACGCTGGGCTTGCGCTGAAGTTGCGCATCGGTCCCCTGCAGCAGTTCGGCTGCGGGAACATTCATCTTCTGCAGCAGCCGGGGCAGCAGGCCCTCATTCTGCTGAAGTAAGGCTTTCAGCAGATGAAGATTGTCAATCTCCTGATGCCCGCCGGAAGCCGCCAGCGACTGCGCCTCTGCTACCGCTTCCTGCAGCTTCTGGGTAAGCTTATTGAAATCCATAAAATCATCGCCTTTCTAATGTATAGGTTAATCAACCGGATGCCCGGCTGTTATATATGCTGAACTTAAATGTTCTTTACCGGGTTGCCGCTCTTCGCCGCGCTCCGCCTGTGGTACGCCGTTTCGCACCGGCTTGGAAGCTGCCGGACTCCGCCAGCTGACGGTACAGCTTCTTCTCTGCCTCCGATGTATCAGACGGAATGACCATCTCCATCCGGAACAGGATGTCACCATTCGTTCCGTCCGGACGTCTCAGCCCCTTGCCGGAGAGGCGCAGCGTTCCGCCGCTGGCTATTCCGGCAGGGATCTTCAGCTTCACGCTGCTGCCATCCGGCAGCGCTACCTTGGCTTCCCCGCCAAGCACAGCCTGCCAAGGGGCGATCTCAACCGTGCCGAGCAGATCCCCGCCGTCCGGCTCATAGATCTCATGCGGCAGGAGATGCAGCGAGATTAGCAGATCGCCGCCCTGCGCCGCTCCGCTTCCGCCGCCGGGTACCCGGAGGACGGTCCCTTCCGCCGAGCGTGCCGGAATCTGTACGTTCAGGTCTTTGCCTGACGCCTGAACGCTGATATTGCCGCCTTTGTAGGCCTGCTCCAGCGTAATCTCAAGCTGGGCCTGCATCGTACTGAACTCATCCCCCCACGGGCTTCCGCCTGGACGGGCACCACTGCTGCCCGAGAAGAAGCCGGTACGGTCAGCCGCGCCCCGGCTGCCGAAGAACATCCCGAACAGATCCTCTTCCGGTATACCGCCGGAAGAAGCGGCTCCGCTGCTCCAGCCCGCGCCAAACGGCGATTCCCATGACGCAGAGGAGGCCGATCCGTAGCTGCGCTGACCCCGTGAGCCTGCGGCGGCTCCATAGCGGAGCTCCTCATCATAGATTTTGCGCTTGTCTTCATCGCCCAGCACCTCATATGCCTCGGCTGCTTCCTTGAATTTCGCCTCTGCCTCCGGGGCTTTGTTGACATCGGGATGCCACTTTTTGGCCAGCTTCTGATAGGCCTTCTTGATCTCCTGCTTCGAGGCCTTCTTGTCTACCCCAAGACGCTCATAATAATTTGCCGCCACCGGAACCTCCTCCTTTCGTGTAATGGGGAACCTTCTACCTTCCTCCGGGAAAAGACGCATTATAGCCGGAACCCCCACTACAATGCGTCTAATTATGAAGTGCTATATGAAAAGCCCGGTAAAATCCTGCTGCCGCCCGGTGAACCGGATAGGCCAGCGGCTACAGCCGCTAAGCCCGGAGTTCCTGCAGAAGCGGCAGCTTCAGCCGGACTTGGATGTCCATCTTCCTCATAAGGCTGTCCTTCGGCTTACTGTAGCTCTTTCCGGTCTGAATTATCGTTTCCGCCATCCTGAATTTCGATCCGTTTGCCCTGCGGCTTCTGCCGCTTCGGCACCTCCAGGCTCAGTACCCCGTCTCTCAGCGAAGCGCGGATGCCCGCATCGTCAATATCCTGGACATAGAACCGGCGTACATATTCACCATACCGCCGTTCGCGGCGCACCATCTGATGTTCCTTGTTCTCCTCATTGCTCTCTTCTGTGCGAACCGCCTTGATCGTCAAGTAAGGGCTGGAATAATCAATGTCGATTTCTTCTTTGCGGAAGCCCGGAAGCTCGGCCTCGATCAGATATGCCCCTTCACTCTCCCGGATGTCGGTCCGGAAAGACAGCGCGTTACTTGTCAGCGGTGCGAAAAAATCATCATTAAACACTTCGTTCAGCGACTTCGCCAGCACACCAAAAGCATCATCTCTGCGTTTACCAAAAGGAACCAAATCAAACATCTTTCATTCTCCTCTCATTTGACTTTTGATTTTTTGAATTCGGTCTTGCTAAGACTTTGACTTTGTCTGACCTATGGCTTTATTATAGCCTGCACCTCCGGAGAAAACAAAACCGGTATAAGCCGAAAATCCGGGAAAATCCGGCGTTTCGGCTCTTTTTTTATAATAAATTTTAACATTATTAAGGATTTGACCTTATTTGACCTTCCTGCTCTACTTCAAATAACGCTCCCGGTATTCACTCTCCAGCATGCCCATCATTATCACATCATGATACTCATGGTTATAGAACAGCGTCTGACGCCGCACCCCCTCCTGCACGAACCCGATGGACTCATATACATGCACAGCACGGGCATTATAACTGTAGACCTCCAGCTCAATCCTGTGCAGATTCAGAATGCCGAAGCCATAATCCAGCATCAGCAGCAGCGCTTCACGCCCATATCCTTGTCCCTGATGCCGCTCGTCCCCGATGGCGATCCGCAGATTGGCATTCCGGTTATCCCCATCGATGTCCTGAATAGCGATGTCGCCGATAACCTCATCGTTCTCTCTCAAGGCAATCAGCAGCAGTACCGAACTGTCATCTCCGGATTTGCGTGCGATATAATTCTCAATCTGCTCTTTGGTAATATGCTTCTTCGTTCCTGTAAGCCTGCGGACTTCCGTGCCGTAGAACATATGGTAATACATTTCGGCATCTTCCCCGTTGAGCGGGCGCAGATATACCTTTTCCCCTGTTACAAGTTCTGAATGCCTGTTCATTCCCGTCATCTCCCACCTGTTGTTATAGCTCTTATGGTAATGCAGTACTGCATACTATAAAATATACAAAAACGTCTAATTTCAAAGGACAGATTGAAGGTGAAGGATGCTGCTTGTCCCTGATCTGAATGAACACAGCGAGGTCCCGTACTACATACAGCTCTATAATTATCTGGCAAAAGCAATCCTGGGCGGCACCCTCCAGAGCGGGACGCGCCTGCCCTCTATCCGCCGCCTGGCGGCGTTATGCGGAATCAGCGCCACTCCGGTGGAGCTTGCATACCAGCAGCTTCTGGCAGAGGGCTTCATCGCCAGCAAGCCGCGCAGCGGCTACTACATCCTGCCCGTCCGCCGGGAAGGCAGCCCTGTTGCGGCCGGGGAACGGCCCAGTCCGGCACCCCGCCCGATTACGCCCCGTGATCCACGGCACTACACATATGATTTCCATATGTCGCGCAATGATTTCTCCCTGTTCCCGCACAAAATATGGCGCAGCCTCTACCAGGAGCAGCTCGCGAATCCAGACCTGCTCCAGTACGGCGATCCCCAGGGGGAGCCGGCCCTCCGTGAGAGCATCGCCGCCCATCTGCGGCAATTCCGCGGGCTGCGCTGCACGGAGAAGCAGATTGTAGTCGGCGGCGACCAGTATACGCTGTGTTCTTTGCTGTGTCTGCTGCTGAAAGGACGGGTGAGCGGGCTGGGTATCGAAGATCCGGGGTACCACCTGCTGCCTGCGGCATTCCGGCGCAGCGGATACAGCATCCTGCCCATTCCGCTGGAGGAGGATGGATTGCAGATAGACAAGCTGTACAGCAGCGGGGCAGATGCTGTGTACATCTCGCCGTCCCACCAGTTTCCCCGGGGGATGACCATGCCAATCACCAAACGCCTCGCATTGCTGGAGTGGGCCCGGTCCACAGGCGGATATATCATCGAGGACGATTATGACGGGGAATTCCGCTATCACGGGCGGCCGATCCCCGCGCTGCAAGGGCTTGCTGAGAGCAGTCCGGTGATCTATATGTGCAGCTTCGCCCAGTCGGTAACCCCTGTGTTGTGTATTCACTATATGGTGCTGCCGGAGGAGCTGCTGCCAGACTATCACAGCCTGAGAAGCGAGCTGTACCTGGAGCATTCAGCCTCACGGCTTCATCAGATTGCGCTGCATTATTTCATGGAGCGGGGTCATTTCGAGAAGCACCTGCGCCGGATGCGCCTGCTCTACCAGCGTAAGCATGACCTGCTGCTGCGTTCGGTCAGGCAGCATTTCGGCGATGCCGCAGTGCTCAGCGGAACGGATGCCGGATTTCATCTGCTGCTGACCTTTAAGCCGCCCTCAGAAGTTGGCAACAGAGTTAGCAATAGCACCAGCGCCAGGGAGCTCGCTGCAGTAGCGGAAGCCGAGGGCATTCGCGTTACCCCCATGTCCTATACCTGGTGGGCCAAGCCGGACTACGATGAACCGGAATTCATCCTGGGCTTCGGCGGGATCGCCGAGGAGCTGATCGATGAGGGCATCCGCAGATTGGCGGGGATATGGCTGGGCTAGTACAGCATCGGTTTAAGAGCGCCTCACTCCCGCGCAGTCATTCGGATGCTGTAGGCGCTGGAACGGCAGTAACTGTATTTTGTACAATGGAATGATGTCAAAATAGCTTCCAAATAAGTTCTATTGTATTTGGTACAATTGAATGTTGAACAAAGGACATCTTTCGCCCAAAATGCAATATTCCAATGTACGAAATACAATAGAATAACATTTCACGTTCAGATATAAGTTTTCTATTGCAGGAAATACAATCAGCTGCTTATATTTCCAGAGTTGAGGCCAGTGGCAGGTGCAGGATCTGCCTAATATCTTCTCAATGTTCATGCCCAGGCTTTTGAATCAACTATACTTCTCCAGCATATCCGCAAGCGTCCGCTTCACCTCAGCCACCAGCTCCGGGGGCTCCAGCACCGTTGCCTCGCTGCACAGGCTAATCACAAACCGCGCGAAGAAGCCCAGATCGCTTCCCGGAATCTCTCCCTCCAGCCAGCCTGTGCCGTCTGCACGGATATGCAGC
This sequence comes from Paenibacillus sp. FSL P2-0089, assembly GCF_038595095.1. Lineage (NCBI taxonomy): Bacteria > Bacillati > Bacillota > Bacilli > Caryophanales > Paenibacillaceae > Paenibacillus > Paenibacillus sp. FSL P2-0089. The sequence goes on along the minus strand of NZ_CP152006.1, from coordinate 7,699,373 downwards.
AGCTGCGGGGACCATACCTCCCCTTCGCAGGACTGGACCCCTTCATTCCCCAGCTCCACGTACAGCCGGATAAGGCTTTGTTCGGCCTGCTCCTGCGGCGGGCTGCCGTAATGCTCCGTATTGTCCAAGTGGATATGACGCAGATCAAGCGCGGCCGGTCCCGCTTCATCATACCCGGCAGACTGAATCCGGTCGCAGCGGAAAGTACGGATGCCGCCCCGCAGGAAGCAATACGCCGGACAATACCACAGGCCGTTACTGGCATAGATGCCGACGGGCTGAATCCACCTTTGCTGCCGCCGGCCCTTCGATTGGTAATCGATCAGCAGCACTTTTTGCCCGGTAGCCGCGTCCAGCAGTTGGGGAAGATAAGGGAATTCCGCCTGCCGCGACGGGGTCAGGAAATCAATCCTGTTCTTCATCTCATCAATCCGGTCACGGACATCGCCAGACATGTAATTATAGAATTTGTACAAGGCGGATAAGGATTCTTCCTTGAAGGGAAGATATTTATAATGGCGCAGGGCATGGCTGGCAAAAAATATCGCCACCGCCTCTTCCTCCGTGAACGCAATCGGCGGCAGGATTCTCTCGCTCAGCACCTGATACCCTCCATGCGGCCCCACTTCGGAATAGAGCGGTACGCCCAGCTCCCCCAGCTCCTGCAAATCCCTGAGGATTGTGCGTGAAGAAACTTGGAATTCGTCAGCCAGCTCCCTGACGGTGAATTTACGCTTGCGGTTGACGGTCATCATGAGGTCCAGCAGCCTTTTGGATTTCGACACAGGGTTCACTCCATTTATTATTTTAACTATGACAAGAGCTGTCACTATTATAGTCTACACTATAACCATAGCCGGTTAGTACAGGCAAATATACCTTCCAAGGAGCGAACAAGACATGAAACTGCAAATGAACCCTTATATTCTGGTGGACGGATCTGCTGGGGAGGCGATAGCCTTTTTTCAGGAAGCGCTTGGTGCTGTGGTGCTGTTCAAGCAAACGATGGGCGAAGGTCCGCAGAACTCGGACGCCCCGATGACGGAGCAGGAGAAGGCGCAGATTGCCCATGCGGTGCTGCTGGCGGGAGAGACGAAGTTTTTTGTGGCGGATTATGAGCCGGGTATGCCGCGCAGCCGGGGCAACAACATCAACATCTGTCTCACGGTGGAGACCGAGGCGGAAGCACAGCAGCTATTTAACTCACTGAAGGCAGGCGGAACTGTCGATATCGAGCTGGCCCCAGCCTACTACAGTCCCGCTTACGGCATGGTGACCGATAAGTTCGGCGTATGTTTCCAGATTTTTATGGATAATAGGAAGTAGGAATGGGGTGGAGAGTGGGAGCGACTTGGCGGGGAAGGAGGAGCTGGCCTTTGCGGCAAGCAGATGGAGGAATCCACCTGTTTCCCCCTCCTTTGGCTGATCATAGGGCACGGCTGCGATTGTGTTCGGTTCGCTTACATTTGGTCCATGTACCATCCCAGCTCGAATTGTATTCGATTTTCCGCATACATTCGGCCTTTGACCAGTGGAACCAAGCACCTACTCCTGCTCCTCCCGGCGATCCTTCAGCTACGTTCGGCACCACAACACTCTACATGTCACCTAAAAAGCCCTGTCTCCCGAAATAACCGGCGGACAGGGCTTTGTTCTAATATAACGCCCGCCACAAGTAAAAGGTGGCGTAGGCTTCCCAGCCTTGCCACGGCCGGGCCAGCTCCAGCAGCTCCGCTGGCGTAGGCTTGCGGTCCATGCCGGTCAGATGCTTGATCACGTTCTGCAGGCCGACATCGCCGACCGGATAAGAGGACGCATCGCGCAGGCAGCGCATACGGACATATTGCGAGGTCCACGGGCCGATCCCGCGGATCTGCAACAGCCGCTGCTCGGCAGCAGCCGGGGACGGTAGCGCCAGCAGCTCCTCCCGGCTTAGCTCCCCGCTTGTAATCAACGAGGCTACGGTGAGCACTGTCTGTGCTTTGCTGCGGGTTAGCTGCAAGGCGCATAATTCCTCTACCTGCACCCCTGTGAACACCTCAGGTCCAGGGAAACGGTAGTAGGTCTGCCCTTCCCATTCCAGCGCTTCCCCGTATTCAGCGGTCAGCCGCTGCTTCAGCCTGTAGGCAAAAGCCAGATTCACCTGCTGGCCCAGAATCGCCCAGCATAGCGCCTCAAACAGATCCGGGATGCCGATGATCCGCAGTCCCCGGTGCTGGCTGGCCAGCGGCCCGAGCAGCGGGTCCGCTGCCGCCAGCCTGTAGAACGGGGCAAGGTCACGGTCCAGATCAAACCATTCCACAATGTAGCGGGCCAGCTGCTCCTGCTCCAGCGCACCGGGAACCGCTCCATGCAGCCGGGTTACACTCAGCCTGTGATCCTCAGACACACTGATCCGTATTAGGATTGGGCCACCCTCCAGCCTGAACATCCGGCTGACACCTGCTTCATCCGTGCGGAACAGGCATTCCAGCGGCGAGCGGTTCATGTACTCCAGACAAGCCCTCAGGTCGAAATCCTCCGGCAGCGGCAGCTCAAAAAGCAAATCGTTCATGACCCGCCGCCTTCACATTCAGAATCCCTTCCAACTGGAGCAGCTCCTGCTTCATCTGGAGTCCGCCCCGGAAGCCGGTTAAGGTACCGTTCGCTCCGATAACCCGGTGGCAAGGCACAATGACAGGCACCGGATTCTGCCCGTTAGCTGCACCGACAGCACGAACCGCCAGCGGTCTGCCAATCCGCTCAGCCAATTGCTTGTAGCTGGCCGTCTCCCCATGCGGGATGGTAAGCAGCCCCCGCCATACCTCCTGCTGAAACGGGGTGCCCCACAGATCCAGCTCCACTCCTCTGAAATCCACCGGCTCTCCGGCAAAATACCGCTCCAGCAGCGTGATCACCCCAAGCTGTTCAAATCTCCCGGCATCCTCCAGGAGCTCATATGCAGGCGCATACGTTTTCAACCACGAGGCCGGTAATTGCCCCTCGTCCTGCGGAAAGGATACGCGGATCAGGCCTTTATCACTGGCCCACAGGGTCCACTCCCCTTTCCCGAGGTTCAGGGTATGATGATAAATCGTTATAGTATCTGTACTCCGGCTGTTATTCCGGCTTGGCTTCATGCGAATCTCCTCCTTCTTGATGCTCGCTACGGTACTCTGTAGGGGACAGCCCCGTCTTCTTCACGAACCAGGCGGCAAAATGAGAGGGCGTACGGAACCCCACAGCCCGGCAGATTTCACCCATCTCCGCCGCTGTCTCCGTCAGCAGCCTGCGGGCTTCTTCCATACGCAGCATGTCCAACCTGGCAGCAGGTGACTGGCCGGTTACCCGCTTATAGGTGCGCTGCAGGTGGAACGGGCTGACCTTCAGCTCTTCAGCCATCGACTTCAGAGTCAGCTTGCTGCCGAACCTTCCGTCCATTATGGCATCTGCCTGCGCTGCCAGGACTGCGTCCGGACGGAGGGTGCCGCCTTCCTCGGGACGGCATCTTTTGCAGGGACGGAAGCCTGCCGAAACAGCCTCCTGCAAGGAGCCATAGAATACAACATTTGCTGCCTTCGGCGTTCTCGCCCGGCAGGACGGACGGCAGACAATATGGGTCGTCAGCACCGCCGTATAGTAGATCCCGTCATAGGTCGGCTCGCGCCGCACCACCGTTTCATAGATACGCTCGAACATTTGCGGGTCCATCCCCATCACCTCTTACCGCCAGTATAAACGATTCGTTTTGACATATGCAGCCTATTGCAATAGGAGAGCAAGATTACGACAGTGAAGCAGAGGGTTTTTCTCGCCAAGCAGAGGGGGAAAAACAGTAGCTATTAATGTTAGTATTGACTACTTGGATTAAAACATAGAATAGAATATATGATAAAAAGTCCGGACAACTCAGAGCATTCCCGGTCAGGCCCCGCCCTGCCCGCTTCTCTACAATGAATTATGAAAGGAAGGTGAGGGAATGGAGACGATACGGCTGCTCCAACAGGCGATTGATTACGTAGAGCAAAATCTGCATAACGCCATCGGCGTCGAGGATATTGCCGGAGTGGCGATGACCTCGAAGTACCATTTTCAGCGGATGTTCCATGCCTTGACAGGGTTCACTGTTACCGAATATGTACGTAACCGGAGGCTTACACTGGCGGCGGAAGAACTGGCAGGGACGGACGGCAAGGTGATCGACATTGCGCTGAAGTACGGGTACGAGACGCCTGAGGCCTTCGCCCGAGCGTTTCAGCGGGTGCATGGGGTGACCCCCAATATGGCGAAGAAAAAGAACGTGAAGCTCAAATCGTTCCCCCGCCTCTCTTTTCAAATTCAGATCAAAGGGGAAGGCGAAATGAATTACAGAATAGTTGAAGAGAAGGGCTATGGCGTCATGGGTAAGGAGGTTGTTATCCACCAGGATGCTTATAGTGAAATCCCTGCATTCGTAGAGAAAATCTGGAACGATGGGACGCATGACCTTATTAACGAATGTGCCGGAAGGCCTTCCGGTTCGCTGCTGTTCGGTTATTACTATGACTTCCGTGAGGATGGGACGAAACGCTATCTGATGGGAACCGAGCTGCCGGAAGGTCAGAAGGTATCAGAAGAGCTGGTTAACCTGACTATACCCGGCCAGACGTATGCTGTATTCGATTGCCTGGATAAAGTGCCAAATGACCCGGAGCTGGGGTCAGACATTAAGAACGTCTGGCGGCGGATCTATGCGGAATGGTTCCCATCGTCAGGCTTTGAGCAAGTAGAAGGTCCGTGCATTGAGAAATACTTCTGGACGAATGATGAGCACGATGAATGTATTTGCGAGGTATGGATTCCTGTGGTAAAGAAATAAAATACAGCATTTCTGATAAGCCCTCTACCAGCCATAAAGGCATCTGGAGGGCTTTTTTGAGGGCCAGGGTAACGGATTGTTAACCTCTCAATACTCACGTTATAATCAATATATACAAATTACTGGAAGGGAACGATTGGTCTATGTTTTCATTAAAAAGGTGGCTTCCTGCCTGTTGCATTATGCTGTTCATGCTTATGCTTCCCAACGTTATTCTGGCAGCCCCTGCTTCCAGCCCCGCCCGGCCAACCACAAGACCTATACAAGTCAACATCTATGGTGCTTTTATCTCTGCTGATAGCAGTCCTTTTATACAGTCTGGCCGAACGATGATTCCCATCCGCACGCTTGCTTCCCTGGGGCTCCAATATTCATGGGACGCTACCCGCCATACGGTAACGATTACGAATTCCTCCAACGACCACTTTGAAATGACTCAGGGGCAATCGATTGCTTATAAGAATGGCGAGCCTGTACAGATGGATAGTGAAGCCAATAATTACAACGGACGAATCATGGTTCCCGCAAAGTTTGTCAGTGAGGCATTTGGATACAGTGTGTACTATGAAAAGATAAGGGAGGTCATCTTCATTCAATCCCGGAATTTCACTCCTGATACCCAGGCCATCCATTCAGCAGATCTTAAGCAGGCGCGCCTGGCGGCCATTTCGTTGCCGGTGCGCTACGCTTTTAAACCCGGTACAAGTGTACAAAGTGATCAATCCCATTACTACTCGTATGCCTTTGCCTCAAAGGACGCCACCCGTTATGCCTACAGCAATGGAGAAATAACCACTGTAGTTGAGATTACAGGCACAACGGCCACAGCCATATGGCAGGCTTCGGAGGCAGATATCCCCGGTTATCCTGCTACTACATTCGGCGGTGTGCAGCCAGCGTATATTTCCGATCTGTTCCAGGATTCTTTTAGCTACAACAAAGGTGTATATAGTGGTTATCACAGGCTTAGCGACGGTACTGTAACAACCTTTAAGTTACCCGGCCTCTCTTACACTGATCTGATCCTGGCCATCCCGGAGTAAGGAACCTATATGCCGAAGTTAGCGCCCGGGAAAAGGGTGTACCGGTCCAGATATTTTGCAGTGTCCGGTACCCTTTTCACGGACTTGATTTTCCCCTGCCCAAAAACAAAATTCCACCGCTCCACCTTCACCTTGTACTCATCCTCCGCAGTTACTCTCTGGACAATCCGCACCGTTAAGCTGCTGTCTGTACTTGCAACAGCCTTCATATCAATAATCGTTCCCATATTATACGTTCCCAACGGGAAGCTTTCGTTATAGATGTCGGTCTTAAAATCCGGCGTAACTACATCGAGCACCCCCTGATGATCCCGTTCATCATACGCCATAATCCATCTGTATGCCAGGTTCCGGTTCGCTACATAAGTCACGCTGCCGCGCTCCACTCCGAAATTCGGATCAGAATCCACATACACGGTTTTACTTGTATTATCCCACTGAATACTGGCGTCAAACCCTTCTGAAACGGCCCGTATCGGGATATATACTGTACCATTAATAATCTTAGGCTGCGTCTGAGTTTTCACTTGATTACCATTTACGATTATTTTGGGAGCGACTGTAGCGGCAAAGGCTCCTGCACTAAACACTAGGGTCAAGGCTAATCCTGATATGCCTATTTTCAAAAGTTTGTTCATTCTTGATCTCTCCCTGGATGATAGATTTCTATCTTAGACGCCACTCAAGCATATTTGTTTCTATAAAATCAAGATTATGTATTTATTCGTTTGATTGCTTGAACTAAGAACAAAATCACCCTAACGGGTCCACTCACCAACCGCTTGTATGGATTTCATTGTTGCACTTCTTGCAGGATTCTTCTGAAAATGTTACTGGCTGCGCTACATTGTTGCATCATTTGCAGGAATTCCGGTGTTTCAAGCAAGTTAGCGCTGGCTTTGTTGCATTTCATGCAGGATTTCAGCATCTGGCGCTTCTATGGGGCAGTATTGTTGCACTTCTTGCAGGATTTCTCCATCTACTCTTCCTTCATTCAGATGATTAAAAAAAGCCCCCGGAGCAGCCCTAACGCTGTCCGGAGGTTCTAATTAACATAGAACTTAATCGCTCTTAACATGAATTAATTACGTTGTTATCCGCTGTTTAGCCCGCTGCCTTCTGAACTTTAGCAGCTACAGGTCCCTCTGCTGCCGGGGGATTCTTCTTCTTCATGTAGTCGGAATAGTAAGCTGTGATGACCGGGACGAGAATGGATGTAACGATCACGGATGCGGCTACCAGCGCTGTAGCGGACTGGGCGGCCGGCAGGAATTCGGGCTTCATGTTCGCTACCAGCATAGGGTTGGCGACCGCAGCACCTGCGGTACTGGAAGCGGCCAGTCCGGCAGTTCCGTTGCCGCGGCCAATGAACTTGTCAGCCAGAATCAGCGGGATACCGGTAATAATGATAACGACAATACCAAGCAGAATACCGAGCAGGCCAGTGTCAACGATAACGCCAAGGTCGATCGAGCTGCCCAGAGCGAAGCCGAAGAAGGGAATGAGCGTCTGAGTAGCTCGGCCGAAGTAGGCGCGCAGATCATGATCCAGGTTCCCCAGGATGAACCCGACGAGGAACGGCAGGACAGCGCCAACGAAGAGATGCGGTTCAAATACAGCCACACCGGTGCTGCCCAGAATGAGCATGGTTACGAGCGGCCCGGATTCGAGTGACATCAGCACGAAGGCACCGGATTCTTCCTTGGTCCCATACTGCTGCATAATGGAAGCGTATAGCCCGCCGTTGGTCATATCCATAGCGGAGATGATGGCGAGGACCGACAGTCCGGCGAAGAAGCCGGTTTGCACCCCGCCCTCGGGCAGGAACTGGATAGCGATCAGGGCAACAACCCAGGCCACGGCAATCTTGGTCAATACCAGCGTACCGGATTTGCGCAATACGGTTCCGGTAGCTCTGACATCGATCGCGGCTCCCATACAGAAGAACCACACGGCCAGAATCGGCACGGTGCCCGTCATCAGGCCTTTGGTGAACCCTCCAAAATATTCGCCCGCATCAGGAAAAGCAGTGTGAATGATCGCTCCCAGAAACAGTGGAATGAGCATCATTCCGCCGGGAATCCGATCCAGTGTCTTTTTGATTTTCATATGATTACCCTACCCTTTCTTACTCGTGATGAGTGTGTATGTTCTACTTGCGGCTTAGTCCAAGCTCGGGAATCATAGCGGCGAACAGATCATCGCTCTCCTTGAGCTGCTTCGCAAAAGCTTTGCCGTCCTTCACCAGCAGCCCCAGCCCGTTCGAATTCATATATTCGCGGAATTCCCTGTCTTCGGTCCCTTTGATAAATGCCCCGGCCAATACCTCCGCAATCGCATCCGGCGTATCCTTCGGTACAGCCAGTCCCCTCCATGTTCCTGTGAAGTTCACATGAATTCCGGTCTGCTCTTCCAGGGTCGGCACATCCGGCAGCGCCTCTGAGCGCTTGTCGGCATTGACTGCCAGAATCCGCAGCTTCCCTTCATCCACATACTTCTTCACCTCGGCGGGACTGACCGGTACCGCATCCACGAATCCGTCCATTAAGGCGGAGACGGCCGGCCCTGCACCTTCAAAGGGAATATGCGCGAACTTCACACCGGTCTCCCGTTCCAAGGTTACGGCGGCCAAGTGCCAAATGCTCCCCGTTCCTGCGTTTCCCATTTTGAGTTCCTCTGGATGCGCTTTCGCAAAGTCGAGAAATTCATTGACGTCCTGCCATGGCGCGTCCTGTCTTACGGTGATGGCGGAAGGATCAAAATTCGTCTGAGCGATCGGTTTGAATCTCTCATAGGTAATCGGCAATAATCCCAGATGCGGAAGAATGGTCAGCTCGGCCGGCAAAAAAGTCACGGTATAACCGTCTCCCTTGGCATTCGCGCCTTCCATCAGTCCTACGGAGCCACCGCCCCCGGTGCGGTTAACCACAATTACCGGCTGGCCCAGCACCTTCTCTGTCGCGGTGGCGAGTGCTCGCGCGGTGGCGTCCGTTCCCCCGCCAGCGGCATAGGGCACAAGCAGTGTGATTGGCCGTCCGGGATAATCTGTGCCGGCAGTCTCCTGGCCCGGGCCGCCTCCCCCGGGAATCCCGATTCTAAGCATCAACAGGACCAGAGCTGCTACAGCTGCTGTCCAGAGTCCTATTTGAGTCGATCGTTTCAAATCCATCCCTCTTCTCTAATATAGAAGTAATCGGGCAGCCTGCAGATGCTTGATGCCTAGCCTTGCGCCCGTGCCCTCACCCCCGTTTTATTTGAGTATCAGCAGCCTGCCATGGAGGATGTGAAAGTTTTCTCAAATAGAACTTTATCGCAACCGGGGGTATGCCTTCAATCGCATAATCTTATTCCGAATCCTCAGAAACGCCGGAATGGCGCGTTTTTGGCCGATCTGCATACTCCTTGGAAGATTTGCTGCTCTCCCTGAACTTGCCGGGTGTGGTCGATTTAATCTTGCGGAAGACCCGGATGAAGCTGTTCTCATTCTGATAACCCACCTGCTGGGCAATCTCGGCAATTCTCAGACTGCTGTCCTGCAGCAGCTCGCAGGCTCTATTGATTCTCAAGTTGGTCAGATAGTCATAGACGGTAGTTCCGGTCTCTTCCTTGAAGATGGTGCTCACCGAGGATACCCCCATGTTCACATGGGAGGCGATATCAGACAGCCCGATATTGAATTGCAGATTCTCCTTCATATACTCTATAAGATTCTGAACCAGCAGGAACTCCTTCGATTGCCGGTGCGCCCCAAAGGCGTCCGATAGCTGAACCGCTATGCTGCACAGCATCTGCTCAATCTCATTAAGCTCCATCGTTGTCACCTGATGCCAGGTGTAGTCAGCCAGCTCCGCAGGCACCGGGTATCCCCCGGCAGCCGCCATATGCAGAATCTCCTCCAGCAGGTCACTTAGCGAGCGGAATACTTTTTGCGGCTGAATTCCCCGCTTGCGGGTCTCGGCAATCCCTCTGCGTATCCAATCCTGTGCAGCGGCGGCATCGGATACTCTCAGGGCGTTCAGCATTTCCTGCTTCCATAGCTCATCTGCCGCCCCGCTGCTCTCTTCATATTTGTTCTCTGCGCGGGAATAGACCCGTACATGGGAATACCCTTCATATAACCGGTAGGAGAGCGCAGTCTGCGCCTCTAAGTAGGACTGGGCGATATGGGTAATTGAGCCTGCTTGTTCACCGATGCCAACGGACACCGGAATCTTCAGCACATCGAGCATGGCAGCCGCCAGCCGCCGGGCATCTGCATACAGCTCCCGCTCCTCTCCGCCTGCCGCCTGTAACAGGATGACGAGACTGTCCTGCTGCGGCGCAGCGACCACGGTCCGCCAGGAAGCTTCGCAGATTTCATAGGCCATGTTAATCATCGCGTATTTGAGCAGCATTTGATCCTCTTCCTTAAAGCCCGCGGACCACTCGGTATGCCGGTCTATGGATAAGACCAGCAGCTCGAACGGACCTTCCTTCCAGCCGGTAAAGTAGTGTTCAAACCGGGTCTGTGTCTCCTGTGTGCCGATACTCCGCGTGATCAGGTCCTGCAGGAATTTGGAGCGCAGCTCCGGGAGACTCCAGTCCGCCACCAGCGATTTACTGCGGAAATCACCGACCAGCTTGCCGATGACCGGCTCCAGATCGTACAGTCCGCCCTGCCCGGCTGCCTTCTGCTCAGGAAGCAGCAGCTTGTTAATCCGTTTGAGCGGCCGGAAGGCGGCAAAATTGTAATAATACATGGCAGCGAGACCTACGGCGATGGAGATCAGTGACAGCATCAGCATCATATTCCGCGCAATCTTCACATTTTTGAGCAGCTGCTCCATGGGTACGAGCGAGAGCAGGCGCCAGCCGGTCACATTGGAGAAGGTCTGATTCGCCATGTAGGCCTGGCCTCCGATGGTGACATGGGCAAAGGGACTGACATCGATGTCCTCCAGCACCTTTCCCAGCTCCGCCTGCGGGAACGGAAGATTCAGCTTGGGGTAGATCAGCTCTCCTTCCAGGTTATAGACGAGCTGGTAGCTGGAGAGATGGGTGTACATTTTGGAGAACAGCGTATCGTAATCCAGATCAATCAGCACGGCACCGGCCACTTCGCCGTTCACCACCACCGGCCGGGCGAGCGATAACAGCTCAGTATCACCGGGGCGGGAACCGGGGCCGGTATACAGCCTTCTTTTGATCAAAAGCGGCTTCTCCTTCATTCCCCCGATCCAGGACTCCCACTCATGCTCAGGCGCCTCCCCCCAGGACGGAACATAGCCGTAGCGGCTGGAGAGCACAGACCGGTCCTTGAATTTGACCACGCTGATCGCGTGTACATCCGGCTCTGTCGCCAGCGCCTTAAGGTATTCCTGCGCCGTTGCGGCTCTGCCCCGGTTATCCGCCTCAGACGCATTGATATAGCTCAGTACAGCGGGATGGAAGGACAGATCCACTGCCTTGTTGTCGGATTCCCGGAAGGCCCGGTTCGTAACATCTACATTAATCTGCAGCAGTTCAATATTCGGTGTATTCAGCTCGGTGTCCAGTGCATTACGGTACTCTCTATAGGAGAATAGACCAATCATAGTAATCAGAAGGGATACCCCGGCTGTCAGCATCAGGATTAGACGGTTCTGTTTGTTGTGCAGCAGATATTTCATTTTAAATCGCAGCATTGCTTAAGCTTCATCCTTCCAGCGGTTGCTCATAGGTTTAGATTTCAGATTAGCATGTTCCCCTAATTTTTCAATATGGGGCATATCATACCTGCCAGGATTTCAGACTTTTGCGGGATACGCTATACAATAATGATATAATGGAACGATGGATTCACCCAATCTGCTACAGGAGAACGATAGCGATGCAGTCAAACTATATCATGGATGCTGCCGGGTGGGATAAGCTCATCTCGGAGGTTGCCCATTCTTTCGATGATCTGACCCTGAAACGGGGATTTCAATATTATAAGCAGCAGCGCGTGCAGGCCTTCAGAATGGTCACGCCGTACAGAATCATGGCGCTGGTCGAAGGGCGGGAGGATTATGCGGTCTCCATTGACCTGGACGATCTGCAGGAGAGCCATTGCGATTGCCCTGTATCCGGGATGTGCAAGCATATGGCGGCTGTGCTGATGCAATACGCCGAGGAACAGGAGCGGCCTGTGCATTCCATCGCGAACGCCAAGGCGCTGATTGACCAGCCCAAGCTTCATTCTGCTCCGGCATCCGCTGTTCCGGGACGGCGCGGGGAACAACTGAAGAAGCTGGCCGCCCTGATTCCTGAGGCTACGGTGCAGCAGTGGCGAGAATACATGGCGCTGCTGGTGGAGCCGCTTGCTCATACGGTGCGCAACCCGCAGTATGCCGACCGGGCGCTCGCCGCCATCACCGGGGGCCAGCCCAAGCTGCCTCCCGCTGCCGCCATGCTGTTCAAGCTCCATGCTCATCTCTGTGTGCTGGAGAGCCTGATCCGGCCTGGCGGCCAGCCGCTCTCGGCCAACCTCTCCTCCCTTGGTTATTCTGTGGGCTACTATACTTCTATTGCGATTTCCGAGCTGCAAAAGCATATTACAGACCTGATGCAGCGGGGGCTGCCGCTGGCAGAAGCCCCTGAGGAGTGGCCGAGAGTCTACGATACGATTGACTATCTGCGGAGCGAGATGCTGACGGAGGCCCGCGACCGCGCCAGAGAACAGCCTTATTTCTCTGCTTGTTACAGCCTGCTGTGGATCAACTGGATTACCCCGAATCTAAGCGGACCGGAGCTGTACACCAAAGAGCTGAAGGAGCTGCAACAAGCCGGAGAAGGGCTTAGCGCCGCTGCTCCCCGCCACGCCCTGCTGCTGGCCGAGAGCCGGATGTACGCTCTGCTTCATGAGGATGCTGCGGCTATAGAGAAGCTGCACACAGCGTCCGAACGGCCCGGGCTGCACCCGGAGGAGCTGATGAGCTTCCTGCCTCCGCTGGCCGAAGCCGGCCAGTGGAGACGCCTGGCCCTGTGGCTGGCCGCGCTCGGCCCGCTGCTGAACAGCCGAATGTACAATCTGCTGGATTATGCGGGCTACTGGGATGAGGCGGTGCGCCGCCTGCCCGAAGCGGAGCCGCAGATGTGGGATACGCTGTCCGGTATGCTGCCGCTGTCCCGCGAGATCTATGAAGCCCAGCTGCTTGCCTACGGCAAATGGCAGGAATGGATGGATATGCAGATCTCCTCCGGCCATCAGCCTTCCGACTTCCGGGTGAGCGACCTGCAGCCAATTGAGAAGAATGCGCCGGAGCTGCTCCTGCCGTTCTATCATCAGGCGGTGGAGCGCTTCGTGCTGGAGAAGAACCGGCACAGCTACAAAGCGGCCGTGAAGCTGCTGAAGCGGCTCGCCAAGCTGTATAAAAAACTGAAACGCGAAGCACGCTGGGAAGTGTTCCTGGACGGCTTCACAGATAGACACAGCCGCCTGCGCGCCCTACAGGAGGAGCTGCGGAAAGGAAAACTGATCCCATGAATATGAAGATGCGCAATATTACTGTCCAGCTCGCCCTTACCCAGTATGGCGATGCGCTGATCTACGGTGTGGATGACCGGGATGATTATATGCCCGGTGTCCAGCTCAAGCAGAAGCTGTTCGCCTGGCATGAGGAATCCTTCTACGGTACGGAGCTCAGCACCTCAAAGGCCGATGATGTCGAGCTGGTGGTGCTGCCTGCCGAGCAGGTCCTGCCGTTCTTTGCGGACCTGCGGCTGCTCCGGCATGTCGGCTGGAGCTGGCAGGGCGATGCCCAGCTGCTGACCCGGCTGGCCCCGCTGCTGGCCGGAATGCTGGAGGCCCGTCAGTATGCCCCGAGCTTCGCAGCCTACCGTGAAGGCCAGCTCCGCTGGGCCTGGACGGAGCAAGTGCTGGCGGAAGCCGCCGAGGCAGACTGGGACGATGCGGCCGCGCTGCATCGTCTTCAGGAGCGCAGCGGATTCGCCGAAGGGCTGCAGGCCGCCTTCTCGGCGGCGGTCTTCCAGCGGCACTACAGCACCGAGGCGCAGGCCGGTGATCTGCGCAGTGAATTCCCGCTGCTGTTCAGCGCAGGCGGGAGAAGCGCAGCCGGTATGGACGAGGACAGCTGGCTGATGTCCATCGGCTGGAAGGCAGACACCGCGCCGTTCCGGCCGGTGCTGCAGCTGCTTGAGCCTGACGATGAGCTGCCGCACTGGCGGCTCCAGCTGCTCCTCCAGGACAAGCGCGACGAGTCCGCGCTTGTGCCGCTGCGGCTCACCGGGGACGGCGAGCCGCATGGAACTTGGCCCGCAGCGTGGACAGCGCATGTCCACGAGCGCGCGGGAGGGTGGCTGTCACGGCTGCGTGACAGCCTTCCGGAGCACATCGGGCGCGGCGCCGATGTGCTGGCAGAGCCGCTCGGCGACGAGGTCGCGTGGCGGTTCCTCACAGCCGACAGCCGTCTCCTGCTGGAGGCGGGCTGGCAGGTGCTGCTGCCAGCGTGGTGGGAAGCCGCCAGCCGCAGGAAGCCGCGCCTGCGCGCGAAGATCAGCTCCGGCACGGCTGAGGGCAGCCGCGGGCAGTCGCTGTTCGGCCTGGATGCGCTCGTCGATTTCGACTGGCGCATCTCCATCGGCGACGCCGACCTGACCGAGGCGGAGTTCGCCGACCTCGTAGCGCGCGGGGAACGCCTCGTCCAGTTCCGCGGCAAGTGGATTCCGCTGGACCCTGCGCTGCTGGCGCAGATTCAGCGGGCCATGGCCGGGATGGACAAGTCGCGCGGCTTGTCCTTCCAGGATGTATTGCAGCTGCACCTGCTGAACGAAGGTGCAGACGGCGATTCGGAGGAAGCGGAAGCGCAGCGTGCCGAGGAAGAAGCGGTTCGCGTCAGGCTGGAGGTCGAACTGAACGAGCACCTCTTGAAGCTGATCGGACAGCTCGGGCAGCGTAGCCAGTGGCCGAAGCCGGAGGTGCCGGCCGGTCTGCATGCCGAGCTTCGAAGCTACCAGCATGAGGGCTTCGCCTGGCTGGTCTTCCTCCGCCGCTTCGGGCTGGGCGCTTGCCTGGCCGATGACATGGGGCTTGGCAAGACGGTGCAGCTGATCTCCTACCTGCTCCATCTGAAGGAGCAGGAGGAGGAAGCCGCAGCTTCCGGCGCACCCGTGGCCCGGCGGCAGACCGAGCCGGCCGGCTGGCCTTCGCTGATTATCTGTCCGACCTCCGTGCTGGGCAACTGGCAGAAGGAGCTGCAGCGCTTTGCGCCTTCCCTGAATGTGATGCTTCATTACGGAAGCCGGCGGCTGGATGCCGGATATTTCTACGGCGCGGCTTCGCAGGCGGATGTTGTGCTTACCTCTTACGCTACCGCTGCACTGGACCAGGAGCTGCTGAAGCAGTTCACCTGGGCAACCGTATGCCTGGATGAAGCACAGAATATCAAAAACGCCGGAACGAAGCAGTCAGCCGCCGTGCGCAGCTTCCCGGCCTTGCACCGGATCGCCCTGACTGGTACGCCGATTGAGAACAGGCTGTCCGAGCTGTGGTCGATCTACGATTTCATCACACCGGGTTATCTCGGCAGCCCGAAGGGGTTCCAGGACCGGTTCGCAAATGCCATTGAGAAGGAGCGCAATGCCGAGCGGACCGCTGATTTGCAGCGGCTGGTCAAGCCGTTCATGCTGCGCCGCAAGAAGAAGGACCCGGCGATCCAGCTTGATCTCCCGGATAAAAATGAGATGAAGACCTACATTAACCTGACGGCCGAGCAGGCCGCACTCTACGATCAGAACGTGAACAGCCTGCTTGAACGGATGCAGAAGCTGGAGGGCATCGAACGCAAGGGGGCCATTCTCGCCGCCTTGACCAGCCTGAAGCAGCTCTGTGACCATCCGATGCTGCTTACCAAGGAGGCACTGCCTGAGCCGGAAGACGGCAGCGCTCTGGACACCACCTCCTTGATCGAACGCTCCGCCAAGCTGGAACGGTTGCTCGCGATGGTGCGCGAGCTGCGCGAGGAGAACGAGCGCTGCCTGATCTTCACCCAGTATGTAGGCATGGGTAAAATGCTCCAGGCCGTACTTCAGCAGGAGCTTCAGGAACCGGTGCTGTACCTGAACGGCAGCACGCCGAAGAGCACGCGCGACCGCATGATTGAGCGGTTCCAGGCTCCCCCGCTGCCTGCGGGCGAAGCCGCTGCAGATGCAGCCGCCGGAGCGCAGACGTCCGATCAGCCGAATGTATTCATCCTCTCGCTCAAAGCGGGCGGGGTCGGCCTCAACCTGACGGCCGCCAACCATGTGTTCCATTTCGACCGCTGGTGGAATCCGGCGGTGGAGAACCAGGCCACAGACCGTGCTTACCGCATGGGCCAGACCCGGGATGTACAGGTGCATAAGTTCATCTCGCTCGGCACGCTGGAGGAGAAGATTGACGAGATGCTGGAGAGCAAGCAGCAGCTCAGCGACGACGTCATCTCCGGCTCCGAGGGCTGGATCACCGAGCTGTCCACAGACGCGCTGAAGGATCTGTTCACGCTGCGCCGGGAATGGGTGGGATAACCCGCCGCTGTGGATACCGCCTGTTCCGGCTATCTTTTATCTGCTACAGGTCTGGCATCAGTCTGTCATCGGTCTATTACCAGCCAGCCAGCGTGGCATTACTGGATCTTCACCCCTCGGCCTTCACCATTGCTCGGACATTCTGAAGGTAGCCGCCACATTGTCCTCACCGGCAAGCGAGCTGACCACCAGCGTGACCGGCACTTGCTGAAGATCGTAGGCGAGCCGCTGATTCAGCAGATTCACAGCCACATTCTGATAGGCTCCGGATATGCCGGAGCCGATGCCTTGAGTCAGCACCCGTCCGCCGGTGACTGTTGTACAGGTATAGTTCACCAGCAGCGCTGTTTCAGTGACTGGAATAGCCGTAGTCGGCGTAGGGTAATTCACAAAAGTTCCATTCACGGTCCCCCCGGCTATCACCTTATAGCGGATAGGGGTAGAGGCCAGAATCTCCAGCCCGTCTGGAACGATCTCGGCGGCCACTGCTTCAGGAACGGCGATCGTGGTGCTTCTGCGGAAGCTAATGGCTGCAGTGTCGCTGCTCGTTACGGGGATATTGTTACGAAACTCTGAGGTAATCCGGCTAAGCGCCATGGGCTGCAGGGTAACGGGACTCCAGAGCCCGCTGCTGTCCACAAGGAAGATCCGCACCCGTACCTGCTCCTGGGAGTAGGAGATATTGAATTGGAAAAAATTCTGCGTAATATTATACGTTTTGGTCACAACCTCCCGATAGTTCGACTCGAACAACTCCTGCGCGAACAGCGTTGAGGGACTTACATCATTGTTGTAACCATTCAAATAGACCGATCCCTGGGCAATCCCATTGTTTACTACCTTCACTACTGCCTGACTGATGAGTCCTGCTCCCGGGGTAGGGTTCTTTGTTAACATATTGGTTGTCAGTATAGGCATAGTTATCACCCTCCGTTAGAGCTGTATTCAATAGGATATGCAGATATAATTGGAAGTTTCTGGTCGATTGACAGACCATGGCAGTTGTCAATTCACAGACACTGTGCTAAAATCAATGTAACTTTTTTAGAACGGAGGGTTGCGTGTGATAGACTATATCCGGATTCGCACTTTGCGCGGCTAATTATTTTCCCATAGCGCGAAAGCTCTGCCTTGTGCAGAGGACTCAGGATAAGTCTGTCCATAACACGTAACCCATAGCATACACCTGTTAATCCGCAACCCGTACACTGATTCCCGGAACCGGTACCCTGTGCCCAATAAGGCCTGTATCCGCTCCGCCAGATTCTGTGTTTACCGGGAGGATTAGCTCTATATCTTTTTAAGTTGCCGGGGCCCTTGCCGCTTGAACCTTCATGGTGTCTATGGCAAGCATGGCCGTATAGCTGCTCCCGCGCAGCGGGCTATACCAGACTTTATTCTGTTGTTCCTCCAACTACTGTTAGCACAGGCAGACTGCCTGTGCTTTTTTGATGCTCAAATTACACTATGGAGGTTGATCTATATATGGAACCCATACTACAGAAAGCCGTTATCGTCGGCATGCAACTGCAGAACGACACGAACTTCGCTTATTCGATGGAGGAGCTGCGCAATCTGGCAGCCGCCTGCGAGATTGAGGTCGTGGCTGAGCTTAGCCAGAAATCCAGCCGGGTGAACCCCTCGCATTACATCGGAACCGGCAAAATCCAGGAGCTTGCGCTGCTGATGGAGCAGCATGAAGCACCGATCGTTATTTTCAACGATGAGCTGTCCCCCTCCCAGATCCGCAATCTGGAGTCCGCCCTGGACCGCCAGGTTATTGACCGGACCATTCTGATTCTGAATATCTTCGCCTCACGGGCGAAGACCAAGGAGGCTCAGCTGCAGGTAGAGGTCGCACAGCTGCAATATATGCTTCCCCGCCTGAGCGGCCTGCGCGAATCTCTCGGCAGACAGGGCGGCGGGGCCGGCTTGAAGAACCGGGGAGCTGGGGAAACGAAGCTGGAGCTGGACCGCAGACGGATTGAAGAGCGGATCTCGGCGCTTCAGTTAGAGCTGCAGACGCAGGTCGCAAGGCGTCAGATCCAGCGTAAGCAGCGGCATAAGAATGAGGTGCCTGTGGTCTGTCTGGTCGGCTACACCAACACCGGCAAGTCCAGCTTAATGAACACCCTGGTGGAGACCTATCATCCCGGTTCGGGCAAAGGCGTGCTCGCCAAGGATATGCTGTTCGCGACGCTTGAGACCTCAGTGCGCAGCATTGTGCTGCCCGATCACAAGACCTTCCTGTTAACCGACACCGTAGGCTTCGTCAGCCAGCTGCCTCATCATCTGGTGAAGGCGTTCCGCTCGACCCTGGAGGAGGTAACGGAAGCCGATCTGCTGATTCATGTCGTCGATATTGCCGATCCGCAGCATGAGCAGCATATGGCGGTAACGAATGAGACCTTGAAGGCGCTGGGCGCTGACGGAATCCCTACCCTGTACGCCTACAACAAGGCTGATCTGAGGGAGGACCCTTACCCGGAGGTGGAGGAGAACTCTGTAACCCTGTCTGCTAAGAAAAACCGCGGGATCGCCGAGCTGGTCACTCTGATCCGCAGCCGTATCTTCACCGACTATGTACAGTGTGAGATCCTGGTCCCCTTCGACCGGGGCAGCATTGTCTCCTACTTCAACGAACATGCCGATGTGCAGTCCGTCAGCTACGAAGAGCAGGGCACACGCCTTAAGCTGGAATGCCGGGCCGCCGATTACGAACGGTTTAGAGATGATTTTGTAGAGCTGCCACAATAAAATCGCTGAATGTCACAGGAGCTGGTCCCCGCATTACGGGGCCAGCTCCTTGTGCTATGTTCCTGAGCGGGGACCTGAATACGATACAACCAAACCGCTGGGCATACCAGTGGTTTTTTGTCGTTTATAGCAACATACAGGGGATTGATATATTTTAGCGGGCAACACCGTCTTTATATTGAGCAGATAAGAAACCAAAATGAACATTAGTCAAAAGGAGATTGAACATGAGATTATTCGAAATGTTGCTTTTTTTCTCGGATATTATTGTGCTTGTATTAACACTCTTGCTGCATAAGGACCGCCGGATCATACCCTTACTCATCGCAAGCGGGACCGCTACACTTATTATGTTCATTCATTGGGCGGCAGAAGGCTACCGGATTCAGCTATTGCTGCTGTACGGCGTAACGATGATGTTGTTGGCTGTTTCAATGTATCATTATGTTAAAAAGAACGCTCTGCCCCGAATCCCGCGCTTCCTCCGGGGCTTAGCGTATACGGCGATAGTGATGATGCTTGTTGCAACGGCGGGACTTATGTATGTTTTCCCTGTATTCAAGCTGCCTGCACCGGCAGGTGCGTTCAAGGTCGGCACACAAGCTTTTCATTTTGTAGATACAGCCCAGAAAGAGAGCTTCGACAGCACTGGAGGGCGGAGCAGGGAATTGATGGTACAGGTGTGGTATCCGGCTGAAACCAGTACCGGCGGTGCGTATGCTCCTTGGATTTCAAGTCCGGGCATCTTAAGCTATATGGCTGAGCAATACGGTCTTCCGGGGTTTACTTTTCAATATCTGAAGTTTGTGGCCAGTCACGCTTATCCGGGGGCAGAGATCGCTTCGGCAAGTAACCAGCATCCGTTAATTATTGTGAATCCGGGCAATGGCTCTTCCCGGTTCCTTCATACGACTCAGGCTGAAGAGCTTGCGAGTCATGGATATATTGTAGCTGCGATAGACCACACGTATAATACATTTGCTACTGAATTCCCGGATGGACGGGTCGTGGCCAATACTACCGATCAGCTATTTTCATCCCAGAATGATTACATGACCGAAAGCCAAACCCGCGATATGCTGGGCAAAGTTCTCACTGAGGATGTGTCATTTGTATTAGATCAGTTCGAGCTTCTCCAATCCGGGCAGACCGCAAGCCGTTTCAAAGGGAAAATGGATCTGGCCCATGTAGGCATATTCGGCCATTCGATCGGCGGGGCTACCGCCTATGATGCTTCGTATGATCCGCGCATTACGGCTGGAATAGATCTGGATGGAGGACTGTATCGGCTGCAAGACCGGGGCCGCCTGCACAAACCATTTATGTTCATGAATTCGGAAAGCAATTCCAAGTCGTTCCAGAGGGTGATGCAGAATAAGGTCTATACCGATGCAGAGCTTAAAGAGATGGGTTCGACTAGGGAATGGGAGAATCAAACGGCCCAAGCCAAGAAGTTAGAGCTTCAACGGATGCGGGAAGCCATAGAAGCAGGAGGGCAAGTGCTCTACATTGACAATACAGAGCATTTGAACTTTACGAATGCACAGTTTATTTCTCCGATCTTTCAGATACTTGGTGCTATCGGACAACTTGCGCCCGAAAGAGCCGATGCCATCACGAATGCATATATACTGGACTTTTTTAATAAATATTTGAAAAAGGAAGGCGGTAAGTTGTTAAACGAGCCGGACCCCCGTTTTCCTGAGGTGAAGTTCGCAGACCTATGACAGAGCGGTGACCGTACAGGCTGTAGAGATGCCGGAGCGGAAATCAGCAGTACCATCGCTTTGTCCGTTATCCGCTCCGCATCTGCAAGGAATTATTGTTTATTGCTCTCATTTTCATAATGGACTGCCCACCCTGCGCATTGTGGTCGGTTTTTCGATTACATTGGGCCTACGTGGCGCGCCCGGTCCAAATTGTGGTCGGTTTTTCGATTACATTGGGCCTACGTGGCGCGCCCGGTCCAATTATGGTCGGTTTTTCGATTACATTGGGCCTACGTGGCGCGCCCGGTCCAATTGTGGTCGGTTTTTCGATTACATTCGGCCTACGTGGCGCGCCCGGTCCAATTGTGGTCGGTTTTTCGATTACATTGGGCCTACGTGGCGCGCCCGGTCCAATTGTGGTCGGTTTTTCGATTACATTGGGCCTACGTGGCGCTCCCAGTCCAATTGTGGTCGGTTTTTCGATTACATTGGGTCTACATGGCGCTCCCAGTCCAATTGTGGTTGGTTTTTCGATTACATTGGGCCTACGTGGCGCGCCCGGTCCAATTATGGTCGGTTTTTCGATTA
Organism: Paenibacillus sp. FSL P2-0089; assembly: GCF_038595095.1. Lineage (NCBI taxonomy): Bacteria > Bacillati > Bacillota > Bacilli > Caryophanales > Paenibacillaceae > Paenibacillus > Paenibacillus sp. FSL P2-0089. The sequence continues at coordinate 7,677,915 of NZ_CP152006.1, read as the reverse complement.
CATTGGGCCTACGTGGCGCGCCCGGTCCAATTGTGGTCGGTTTTTCGATTACATTCAGCCTTTGACCGTTGTTATCAGCTACTCTCCCGGAGCGGGCCGCAGGTTAAGTACGAAACCTCCCTTCATACTATTCATGCTGTTCGCGCTGTTCATGCTGTTCACGACTCTTACACCCCGCTCTCCCTTCGCAGCATTCGTTTCATCATTTTCATTCGCTTCATTCACTTCATTCACTTCATTCCATTCGTTGACTTTATTCGCTCCAGCCGCCTTCCCTCCTGCAACTCCCTGCGCTCTGCCCCCTTCGTGCTCGCTTCCACTGCTAACCCGCAGGCCGCCCTCATCCGTCAGCTCCAGAAGCGGGGCAGAGTTCAAACTCCCCTCCTCCCCAGCCGCCAGAGAGAACACCAGCGCAGCCTGCTGCATGGAGGTGAAGTCCAGCATCCTGCGCGGACCGGCGTAGAGAATCATATCGATATTCATCCGGCCGTCTGCCTTATGAAGTTCCCACACCAATCGGTTGCCTGCATCCGCTTGCCCGCTGAATGCCGCGAACCAGGTTGTCAGGCGAAACTCCGTTCCTGCAATGGTGATAACCGTACCTTCTTCTGTTAATGCGGCTGTAACTCCCTCCAGAGCGCCGCCAACCTCCAGCCGCAGCCGCAGGTCCGAAGCCGCAATCACACCGCCGGTCCGGTCCAGATTCGGATGGGTATCCCCGCCATCCGTTATGAAATCGATCCCGAACAGCACATGGCCTGCTTCCTGCAGCGATTGAAAGCGTGCGGAACAGTAGTCATAGCCGTCATGCAGGCAGCGGAGCCGGAGATATGAGGGCTGTCCGTTATTATTGGCATAGATCAGCAGCGGCCGTCTTTGGTTCCACAGATCACTATGGGTGAAGGAGCCCATGCTCCACTGCAGAGTCATATAAGTGACCGCCCACTTGCCGTCATACCTCTGATTCTGATTTTGCACCTGATCCCGACCTTGCACCTGATCCCGACCTTGCTCCCCATTCCGCTCCTGATCCCATTCCTGATCCCGCCCTTGTTCCTGGCCCAACTCCCGCTTCCGCTCTTTCCCTGTCCCCTGCTCCTGCCCTTTCTCCTCCCCTTCCAAGCGTTGCCTTATCTCCTTCGTCTCAGGAACCTTGAAGCCCTTCAGATAGGCAGGGGGACAATGAATGCCGCTCATATACCATTCCTCTTCGTAGGGCAGCTCCTCCCATGGGAAGAACATCACGGCTCCTCCTGTCGCCAGTTGCAGAAACGCCTTGCTCTGGTCCTCCAGCAGCACTCCGTAACAGCGGGAATGCGGGCCGGACCACTGGGCCGTGGCGGGGTGGTAATACCCGGCCACGGTCCTCCAGGTCAGCTCTAGCAGCTCTCTGGTCCATGCCTTAACCCTGCTGTCCGAGGTCTCGGACTGAAGCTTCGACAGCTCCAGAATGGCAATGTAGGTGTAGACAGGGCTGTTATATTCCTGAAAAGCCCCATGCTTCAGGGTATGAGCATGCAGCCTCCTAAGCCGCTCCAGCCCATAGTCCGCATAATCCTGACGCCCCAGCTTCTCCCCGGCAATTCGGGTCACGAACGCGCCAATAATTGCAATATTGGTATAATCCGGTCCGACATTGCGCCGGATAATGGCTTCGCAGGCACACTCTATGGACAAGACGGCTGCTTCCCGCAGATCGTGCGGGAAACGGTGGCCGTGGCGCGAAAGGGCCTGCACCAGTCGGCTGCCGCAGAAGTCCGCCCAATTCCAGTCCGGCGGAGCCATCTGGTCCAGCGGCTCCTCATAGAACCAGGACCAGATGCCGAAGGTATCATGCGCCGGGTCCGTATCCTGCAAGGAGATGACCTGCCGGATAATATCGAATGCCCGCTCTTCATAACAGGCCAGCTCCGTGTCGAGCAGTCCAAGCGCATAGCTGAGCGAGTCTCTGGTGGAGTGGATGAACTCCGCCTGCTTCAGCGTCGTATGATACCCCGGGGTGCTGAACGGGGAGCGCAGCATGCAAATGGCCGAGTCATAGCGGGATTCCAGTCCGGTCATCTTATGAATCAGCCGTTGCCGCTGATCCAGCCCTCCACCCGCAGCTTCTGCGTTATCCTTCACCGTCATCCCCCTGCCTCCCCTTCAACAATTAATGAACCTATCCCCTCAGATTGCTCCTGACGTCGCTGGCCCCCTTGACGCTCTGGATGTTCTTCACGCCCTTGGTCCTCTTGTCCTCCCTGACGCTCCTCATGTTCTTCACGTCCTTGGTCCTCTTGTCCTCCCTGATGCTCCTCATGTTCTTCACGCCCCTGGTCCTCTTGTCGTCCCTGGCGCTCCTCATGTTCTTCACGCCCCTGGTCCTCTTGTCGTCCCTGGTGCTCCTGACGCTCCTCATGCTCTTGCCTCTCAAGCCGATGCTTCATTTCCCCCAGATCCAATGCCTCTGTCAGCAGTTGCATCACCAGCCCTTGCCCATACAGTGCCGGATATCTCTCAATGGTGTTATAGGCCGCTATCGACGGCATAACCGGAGTGCCTCCCGAGACCCCCTGCACCTCACCGTCTTCGCGGATGAGCGGAAGAATCCCCGCAAGTGCCGCCTCCGCGCTCTCCAGATAGGCATCCTCCAGCAGTCCGCTCTTCACCGCCTTCAGGAAGCCGCAGGCAATACCGGCGCTGGCCGAGGTCTCCTCGTAATAATCCGGCCGGTCGAGCACCGTATACCACAAGCCGCCGGCCCCCTGCGCCTGCCGCAGGGCAGAAGCAAGCCTGCGGTAGCGGCTGTACAGCTCCTGTGGAATAGCAGTCAGGCTTCCGGTCCCGGCCACAATGTCCGGGACCGCAAGTGCCACCCAGGCATTGGCCCGGGCCCAGCGGGCTGCCGACATATGGCTGCCTGCCCGGCTGTTCCAGCCATGAAATAGCAGCCCCGTCGCCGGGTCCTGGAGCAGCCGAAGGTGCTGCAAGGTCTGCTGCACGGCGGCGGCAGCAAGCTCCTGGTCGCCGGTCAGACCGGCAAGCCGGGCCAGGAACAGCACGGCCATATACACCGTATCGGCCCATACCTGTTCCGGGAATTCCACGGCCTCTGTCACGGTATGCTCCAGCGCCCCTTCCCGCGTCCGGGGGGCAGTCTCCAGCATCCATACAGCAACCTCCTGCGCCCGGCTGAGAAACCACGGGTCCCCGGTCAGCCGGTACAGCTCAGGAAAGACCGCGTAGGGAGCCAGGGAATTGATAACCCGAACCCCTTCGGCCTTCTGCTTATTCCGGTTCACCCAGTGCAGCAGGTAATCCGTCACCTCATCCTGACCAGTCCCTGTGCCATATTCAAGCATAGAGATAACCCCGACACCGGGCACCCAGTCCCAGTGGTTAATATCCATTCCCCAATTCCCTTGATGCCGTTCAAGACGCATATATTCAAAGATCTGGCGCAGCTTCGCCTCCAGTTCCCGCTGCCTGCCCGCTGCCCGTTTTGCCTCTGATTCCTGTTTCGCACTCAAGACGTCTGAAGCCTCCCCGAACCGTAATCGCCCTCTCAAATCTCCGCTTTCACCGGGGAGCTTCCCTGAAAAGGAATCTCTCCGAACAGCGCCTTAACCGTCAGCTCTACTGTATCTTCATGCAGAGAATACGCATTCACCAGGGTATCTAAGAAGGGAATGTCCTGCAGCAGATATGGCGTAGCGAACGAAATACCGATCGGCCGGACTGTCTCCGCATGCTGCATGGCCCAGATGGCCTTGGCCGCTTCACCCACCGGACGGGCGGTATTCATCATTCCGTGCAGCGGAAGGAAATAGGGGGCGAAGGCGGCATCCCAGCGGACCCCGGATAGCTCCCATTGCCGCAGCGTCGTCAGCGGCTCGAATTCATCCAGAATATCGACCTCCAGCCCCCTGGCCTTAAGCTGCTCCACAAAAAGATTCATCCGCTCATATCTGCGCCCCTCCGTCACCTTGTTCATCATGATGACCAGCACCCGGCGGACCTCCTGCGGATTCAGCGGCAGCTGGCCGGTGCGGTTGCGCACCAGGGTAATGCAGCGCCCGGCCAGCTCGCGGCTGAATTGTCTAACCTGCCGGTCGAGACCGGGCGGCAGCTTGTCGTCCAGCAGCGGCTGGGCCCTTGCGTCCTCTCTCCCATCGCAGGCAGCATGCACACCAAGCCGTGCCTTCAGCTCCAGAATCCGCCGGACACTGGCCTTCAGCCGTTCCCGGCTGACGCGTCCGTCCTCCACCGCCTGCTCCATCACTGCGAAGTACCGTACTCCCGGCCAGAGCAGCACATCCGTACCGCAATTGAAGCAGTCTATGATGCGCTGCGTATAGTCTCCCCAGGATAAGAATCCGCCCATATCCAGCGCATCCGACAACACCACTCCGTCGAAGCCAAGCCGCTCCCGCAGCAGTCCTGTTGTAATCCGCTCCGAGACGGTTGCCGGGACCGGCCCCGATCCAGCACCGCCTGCCCCGTCTTCGATCCAGGGGAGGGCAATATGTCCGGTCATATAGGACATGACCCCCTGGCTGATCATCTCCCCGGCCACCTGCCCGTAGGTGGAGAACCATTCCTCTTCCGATAAGCTGTTCACCGTAGTAATGATATGCTGATCCCTGTAATCGACCCCGTCACCGGGAAAATGCTTGGCGCAGGCCGCAAGGCCATGCTCCTGCATGCCCCGCATGACAGCGGCGGACAGGCGCGCCGCCCGCCCGGCGTCATCTCCCAGGCAACGGGTCGTAATGACGGGATTCATCCAATTCAGCAGCAGATCGGTGCCCGGGGCCAGCGCCCAGGTGAACCCGGCCGCCCGGCCTTCCAGCGCGGTATATTTGCCGTATTCGTAAGCCAGGTCTTCATCGTCGGCGGCGGCAAGCGCAAGGAGCGGCGGGAAGGCCGTGAGACTTCTCACGGCCGAGCCTGCCCCGAATTCCAGATCACCGGAGAACAGCAGCGGGAACCTGCTGATACCTTGCAGCAGTCCCGCCCAGTCCCGGTAATCCTCCGCTTTGCCTGCGGCCTTCTGAATAACCTCCCCGCCGATGAAGAAGCTGCCCACCGGATACTGCTCCAAATACCGGCGGAGAGCGGCCTCATCATCCCCCTTGAACGGCAGCCTGCCCGCATGGTCCTGCATCGTCTGCCCGATCAGTTCACGGAGGCTCATCGCTTCAAGCGTCTCCTCCACCCATTCCTGTTCTTCCTTGCTTAACGGCTTCTGCATCATTTAAGGCTCCTCCCGGCAGGTTCTGTTCTAAATCCAGTGTACCGGATCACGAAGCTGCTCTACATACAGCCAGCTATAATATAAGTTCAAAATTCTACAAACTGCCTGCACCGATCCGCCAACCGGCTGATTAGCCCGTCAGTGCAGGCTGATCTCCAGCGCCCGTGCCCGCTTGTTATTCTCCTTGTTCATCTCCGCATACCGCCAGATATCATTCACAAAAAAGCTGACTGTAAACTCGCCGATGGTCGGCACCGTCCACCGGGGGGTGCCCTGCGCACTGGCGTTAGCCGTCAATGTTATCTCCTCGCCCGGCTGAATCACACTGGTATTCGTGTCCGTCCACGAGACCACTCCACCGTTAACCGAGAAGGCGCCGCCGGTAATCTGTCCGAGTCCGGTTGAGGCATTCAGCGGTGTGGGACGGACGCCGATGTTCTTCACTTTGGCCCAGAAGATCAGGGAGTCGCCCAGCTGCGGTGTGCTGTGCGCGGAAGGGCTGCCGTCGCTGTTCACAATATGCCAGCCGATATCCGTCACCGTCAGATCCGGTCCCGGTACGGGCAATACAGACTCGTAGCTCTCGTACTCCAGCCCGCTGACCATCACCTTTCCGCCGTTGCCTGCAATCTCTATCCGGTGCAGCCCATATGTTAGGCCCGTCAGCTCGTAGACGATTTTGTGATCGCCTTCCAGCCCTGCCTGCGGAATGACTATAGTCTCCTTAAACTCACCATCGACGTAGACATCCGCACTGCCCATATCGCTCTTGATATCCGATCTCCAGCGGACACCGATGCCATTGAAGCTGAAGGCAGCCGTAGCATCCTCCTCATAGGTCACATGGGAAACTCCATTCGGTGCAGTCTCGAACCCGGTATAGTCAATGTAAGGATGATCATGTGCGGCCGGATACCAGTGGGAGAGCGGAACATACAGCCCTTCCTCCAGCCTGAAATAATCGAGATTTGCCCCCTTCCCGGCGGAGGTGAAGCTGATCATGTTATAGCCCGGCTGGAGGGTAATCCCATACTGCCGTGCGGTCAGATTCGCGGTCCAGCTGCCCGTTGAAGGCAGGGTTATTGTGGACTGTTTCACGCCGTTCACGAGAATATTTTTCTTCGATTCCTCATTGGAAGCGTATACAATTGTTAAGGTGTAGCTGCCACCATTCTCGGAATGGAAGCCTTGGATCGTTAAGCCTCCGCTGTGCGTCTGCTCCACGACCTTGCCGCCTGAGGCGCTGCTGTTATTGCCGGTCTTCAGTGGCAAGGCAAAGGCGGTAGCTTCGGCCTCGAACTTGGCCGGATCTCCTGCGGCATGCGGTGTAATCGGCATGACCGGTGTAGTCGCTGATACGGCTGTGCTAAGAGGCGATGCATTGCCGGAGTCATCCACGGCCTGCACTGTGTAGCTGTAAGTGGTCTGCGGCGCTACGGTATAGTCATTCCAGAAGGTCAACCGTCCCGGAATATTCATCACCGGAGCCGCTCCGCCGTCACGGTAGACGTTATAACTGACGACAGCAGCGTTGTCTGTGGAAGCCGTCCAAGTTAGCCGGATCTGCTCATGGCTTACGGCTGTTGCCGCAGGATTGCCCGGAGAAGCAGGCAACGTGTTGCCCTGCTCATCAAGGATATACTGGACCGTCTCTCCCGCGTCCAGTGCCACTGTAAGGGTAAGGTAGGGATCTGCCGTAAGCTCCACCCGGGAGTAGGCGGCGGCGTACGTCTCCCCTGGACCGAACCGCTCCCCGGAATACACCCCGCTGGACGGCATAGCAACCCGGACCTGCATCGTGACCGGCGTCTTCTCGAAATTCACGAAGTTCAGCAGGATTTTATCGGACGAAGCCCCGATGGCCGAAGTGCCCAGCGCCGAGGTATCCACTGCGCGGAAATACGCCTTCAGCCCGGTCAGTTCAGCTGCATTCAGTACCTCGTAGCCCAGCGGGCTTCCATGGGTGGCGTAAGCGGCGGCCAATCTGCGGAACGTCTTCAGCCGGGTCTCCCCGGATTCATTGATATTAGCCGGTACCGCTGCTGTATCCTCATAACGGTGTGTGTTCCAGTTGATCGCTGAATTGAACAGGCCAAACTCCGTCCCGTCATTGAAGAAGGCCGCGTGCTGCATAATATGGTCGGCATAACCGATATTCCCCCGCAGCTCCCGGTCAAAAGCAGAAGCAAAACGGTAAGCATACGTCCCGTATTTCGTATTGTCGGAATGATTGTCGTTGCTGCCGGTCTCGCTCATGGCCATCTCTTTGCCGAAGCCTTCCTCCGAATCGCTATACACCCGCAGATTCTCATACAGGCTTCCGCCCGGCAGCGGCTGGACGCCGGTCCCGCCATAGCTGTGTCCGTTGGTCACATCCGACAGCGCTTCAATCGGCGCACGCTGGGCAGCATCCCGTTCCCAGCCGTCAGGGGTTCCGTTATACGGCCAGTAGGCCCAGCCGGGAGCAACAATTTTCAAGTAAGGCTGGCTGTTCGTCTGCCTCTCCTCGTCCATCATTTCATGAAGCGCCAGCACCGCCTTCTGTGCCCAGCCGAACAATCCCGGCTCATTGCCCGTCTCGGCATACTGGTACAGATCACCGAATTTGCTGACAAAGCCGCTGTAATAGCTCCTCAGCGCAGAGCTGATCGTCCCTGCAGCCAGCTCGCTGTTAGTCTTCCAGTTGCCGCCGATGATATTAACCATTGGCGCAAGATTGAGGTCGCGCAGCGTCTCCAGATACTTGCGGCCCTGCGGGTCCCAGCCTGCGCTGGTATCGGACCAGAAGGAGGTGCGCATCCAGTTGCCGCTGTAGGCAATGCCCAGCCACTTGGCCATCGGGGCCAGATGGCGGATCGCATGCTCGTCATACCGGAAGGTCGAGGCGGCAATCGTGCTTCCCAGGTGGACATACCGTCCGTGGATAGGCTCGGCAGCCGGCTCAGTCAATGATTCCAGCCTGAGATAATCCCATTCGAACCACAGATACTTGTCACCGTCATATCCTGGCGACTGCGGATCAGCGTATAGCCCGCGGTCCACGGTCAGCTTCAGCTTATTGCTGCCGGTCTTCAGCTGTTCTGAGGGAATATAGAGTCTATAGGTTTCTTTCCATGTGTTCGTAAGGGGGGTCTCTCCATCGTTCAGCCCGGTAATCTGAATCAGCCCGCTGAAGCTGCCATTCGTGAATACGGCCAGCTGCGGAATTGCGGTGCTTGCATCCAGTACCTTGAAGCTGAACTCTACACCGTAGAGGGGGATTTCCGTAAGATTGAAGCTCAGCTCCATCGCAGCGTTGCGGTCCAGCTTCATGCCGCGGGAGATCGTATTCCAGTTCAGGGGATTGACGGGGAGGGTGATATTCTCACTGTACACATCCTGATACACTGTAAATTCTGCGGAGCTGTTATCCTGCTCGCCCACCTGCCAGAGCAGCGGAGACGGCTGGTAGGTATCCTCTGTGACTGTACTGGCTGCACTGAGTGTACTCTCATGTAACGGTTCAGCCGCAGACCCCGGAGGCGGGAACACCGCAGCGGATTCGCTGTCTTCAATAACCGCCTGTGCAGGCGGCATTTCGGCGGAGCTGATCTGTACTCCGGGCAATGAGGCGGACATCCATACCAGAGCTGCAATGAGCAATTTGCCTGTGATTCTCTGAATTCGCATAGTAACACCCTCTCTTGATCAGATAGGGGCTCCCCAAAGGCTGGATTAGCGAAAGAGAATACCCGGTACCTGCCGCAGGCGGCCGCTATGGCTGCTTGCGGCAGGGAACCGGGCGTGCTATGGCCTCTACTGCTTATTTGGCGGCCAGAAAAGCGTCGAGCTGACTCTGAATTTCCGTAATCACAGCGTCCAGGCCTGCGGCCTTCAGCTTGCTGTTCATCTCCTTCAGGACCGGTTCAGGGTCCTTTTCCCCGGAGAACAGGGTGTTCTTATACTGCTTCGTGATATTGATCAGCGCCCCGATCTGTGACTGCACCTTGGTTGAATCGAAGACAAATCCGATCACCGGCGACACGGTGGCGTTCTTATTCCAGTCCGTATAGAGCTGCACGCGCTTCGGATCCTCATCCTTATTCAGGTAGTTCAGCAGTACATTGCCGATCATCCAGGAGGATACGGAGTTGTAGCCGCTGTCCGCAATGAACTCCACAGTGTTGTTCTCCAGCTTCTTGTAGTGCTTGCCCTCAATGCCGAAGGTTAGCAGGTTGTAGAGCACCGGATCGGTGTGGAGCAGGTTCATGAACATCATGGCCCGCTCGGGGTTCTTCGAGGTTCTGGAGATGGCGAGCATGGAGCCTTGCAGACTCTTGGTGCTGACCTGAACAGGCAGCAGCGTCTTGATGATCATCGGCTTCTCGGCGAGCCGGGTCCAGTCATTGGTGGAGGTCGGATTCATGTTACCGTAGACGAACCAGGCTTTGCCGCTTTTGACCGCATCCTTCAGCTCGGTCTTGTCGGTGGCGCCGTTCTTGTTGATATAGCCCGCTTCATACCAGCTGCGGATCAGCTTCAGCCGCTCCGTCATTGCCGGTGTGTCGTATTCGTTGAACACCTTCATCGTCTTGTAATCAAGCAGGGTCGGGATATCATTGCTGCCGTCCAGATCCTCGCTGTCAGGATACGCGGTGAACCAGTGCAGGCTGTCGGTATGGTTCATGAACAGCGGAGAGAGGGCTGGCTCCTTCTCCTTAATCGTCTTCAGCATCGGTTCAATATCCTCCAGCTTCTGGAGGCTGTTCACATCGAAGCCGTATTTATCCACAATCGCCTTGTCAAAAGCAAACCCGACCGACTGCCCCAACTCCTTCTCAGTTGGAACCGCATACAAATGTCCGTTGACGGTAGCTGCCTGCAGGTAAGCCGGATTAATCTGTGCCTTCGTCTCCTTGGCATAGGTGTCCAGCAGCTCCTCCAGCGGCAGATACGCCCCCTTCGCGGCGTTGGTCATGAAGTTCCAGGTATAGACCATATCGAACACCTCGCCGGACTGGATCATCAGATTGACCTTGTCGGCCGGTTTATCCCAGCTTAGCTGGTTGATCTTGAGGGTGGCGTTGATTTTATCCTTCAGGTAGGCGTTGATCTCCTGCTCTACGGACGCCACATCCTTATCCGGTCCGCCGGGCAGATACAGGGACAGCTCCACCGGCGCAAGCGCACCCGGCGCCTCCGTTCCAGCCGCTTCCGTTCCTGTCGCTTCCTTCGTTGCCGCCGGAGCTGTGGTGCTTTCCCCCGTTTTCTCTGTAGGCGCCGCTGTATTGCCATTGTTCCCCGCACATCCGGCCAGGGTGAATCCGGCTATCAGCACAAGCGACAGCAGCAGACCTGTGACTTTTTTACCTGCCATACTTTTTTCCTCCCCTTGATGGAACAGATATATGCTAATCGGTAGGTTCCGAGGTTAGCCTTTGATAGAGCCGAGCGTCAGTCCTTTGATGAAATACCGCTGGAAGAACGGATAGGCCAGCACAATCGGCCCGATGCCGATCAGCGCCATCGCCATACGGATCGTTTCCCCCGGCAATTTGGCCAGCTCGGTGGCCGAGCCTTGAATAAGTGCCCCGTTGCGGCTCAGGTAGTCTGCCTGGGAGATCATTTTGTACATGAGATATTGGAGGGAATAGAGGTCTGTGTCGGTAATGAAAATCATGCTGTTAAACCAGTCATTCCAGTAATGCAGCGTATTGAACAGCCCAATGGTCGCGAAGACCGGCAAAGACAGCGGGAAAACAATCCGGAAGAACGTCCTTAGCTCCCCCGCTCCGTCAATCGTAGAGGCTTCAATCAGCGCAGGCGGCACGCTCATCTGGAAGTACGTCTTCATAATCAGCACATTGAACGGGGACAGCAGCATCGGCACAACCAGCGCCCAGATGGAGTTCTTGAGGTCGAGCACCTGGGTGTAGACCATATACCACGGTACCAGCCCGCCGCCGAACAGCATGGTGAAAAAGATCAGGAAAGCGAACACCCCCCGGTACCGGAAATCCGCCCGCGATATCGGATACGCATACAGGGAAGAGATGAACACGCTGACCAGCGTTCCGGTGATGGTGACGAAGAAGGACACGCCATAGGCCCGCAACACCACACTATAATCCTTGAATATATAGGCGTAAGCCTCCAGGCTGAGCTTCTCCGGAATGAATTGATAGCCATTACGGACGATGTAATCGTAATCGGTAATAGAGATCATGAAGACCAGTACAATTGGCAGCAGGCAGGCCAGGGACAGGATGATAAAAATAATATGGAGGAGAACATTAGTGAAGCGGGATATTTCGTTATTAGCCACGGATTTCCACTCCTTCTACAGGGTACGTGCGCTGCCAGACTTTTAGCTAGAAAACCGCCTGATCCTTGTCAACCTTACGCACGATCCAGTTCGAGCCGAGGACCAGGAAAAAGCCGACCACCGATTGGTATAATCCGGCCGCTGCCGACATCCCCAGATTGCCCATATTAATCAGCGCGTTATAGACGTAGGTGTCGATGACCAGTGTAGTCGGGTACAGCGCCCCGGAGTTCAGTGTGGTCTGGTAGAACAGCCCGAAGTCGGAGCGGAAGATGCCTCCGATCGCCAGAATCGTTGTAATAATAATGACCGGCCGGATGAGCGGAATCGTGATATGCAGGATCTGCTTCCACTTGCTGGCGCCGTCGATCAGGGCCGCTTCATAGTACTCGTTGTCAATGCCGATGATCGCCGCCAGATAGATGACACAGCCATAGCCCACCCCTTTCCAGAGGTTAATTAGCGGCAGGATGAACGGCCAATACTTCGGCTCCGAATACCAGTTCAGCTCATCCAGCCCGAACAGGGCGAAGACCCCTTTATTGATGAAACCGTATTCAACATTCAGAAAAGCGAACACCAAATAGCTCACCACCACCATCGACAGGAAGTAGGGGAAGAACATGATGCTCTGATAGAATTTGGCGGCCAGCTTGTTCCTCAGCTCATTCAGGGCAACCGCAATGGATACGGCGAAGAGCAGATTAAGCACAATGAACACGAAGTTGTAGAGCACCGTATTGCGCGTGATAATCCAGGCATCCGAGGTGGCGAAGAGGAATTTGAAGTTATCCAGCCCGACCCACGGACTGCCGAGAATCCCGTCCACATAATTGATATTCTTGAACGCAATCACAATTCCGAACATCGGCAGATAGTTGTTGATCAGCAAAAATACTACGCCCGGCAGCAGCATCAGCAGCAGCACCTTATGCTTCAGCAGATGCTTCAGCCCGTGTCTCTTTTTCGTCTTCATAACCATTGTCTTCCGCCTCCTGTGTTCCTTCAGCAGTCCCTCTCTTCCCTGACTTAAGTGTACCCGCAGGCGGCTCCATGCTAAATAAGGCCATCTATAATAAAAGTTCAAAATCCTACGGAGTTTGGAAGGGTCTCACTTCCGGCCAAGCCGAAACGGCGGTCACAAGGGATGGGAGAGCTCCGCCCTCGTCCTGATTCTGGCGTAAGGTGGCCGCGCGCCCCTTCTCACTCTGCTATGAGGTGGACAGCGCGCCCTTTCTCGCTCTGGCTTGAGGTAAATTAATTGGATAAACGTATTTTAATATGGATATTTTGGATTATTTTCGGGTTTTAGTTGGATAAACGTCATTTAATTTCGCGTATTTCCCCTACTCTGCTATATTTGCCGAATTTTAAGTGCTGATTCTCCAACTGTTTCCGTACATTAAGACTTCTGTTCATGAGTAAGTGGCGAAAATCCAACTGCTTTCTGTACCAGAACCCATTTGCGGAAGGCAGTGAAGCCGAAGGGACAAAATGCAAAAAGGCGCTCCACGATGACCGCTGTGGAACGCTCTTTTAGCTGAAGCTTGTGGGTCTAAACTAGTCTGCAGCGGTTAAGTGAGTCTGTGCACAGACCATACAACACCCGAAGAGGCACCTCCAAGATCTAATGGCACGGTTAATCCATCTGATACATAGAAGAGTCCGATCACATCGCCTGCCGTCAGTTCAACTTCACCTGTCAATGTTACCGTACCATTACCCAGGATCGTCCGCAGAGACAGCAGAAGCGCAATGTTAACATTCAGCAGCGGGAACAATCCGGTTACCAGATCCGTTACTGTCGGGGATGTTCTCCGCACTACAAAAGCCGGATCAATTCCCGCTCCCAATGCAACCGAGATGGCAGCCGTAGTGCTGTAGTTAATGGTTGCCTCAAACGAATATCTGCCGGATACCGGAATCGTGTAGTTGCCTGTAGTCTCATTAAATGTCGCACTGTCATAGTAAGGCGAAGTTACAGTCCAGCCGGTAAGCTGAGTACTGGTCGAGACCGAGAACGTCGGCAGGAATGCGGAGAACCCTTCCGTTGCCAAATTCGGGCCGGTTGCCCCGGTCAACCCCACGCCCGTTGCTCCGGTCGCTCCAGTCTCTCCGGTCACTCCCGTTGCTCCGGTCGCCCCGGTCACTCCTACGCCCGTTGCCCCGGTCGCTCCGGTCACTCCTACTCCCGTTGCTCCGGTCGCTCCGGTCACGCCTACGCCCGTTGCTCCGGTCGCTCCGGTCACGCCTACGCCCGTTGCCCCGGTCGCCCCGGTCACTCCTGCTCCAGTCGCCCCGGTCGCTCCGGTCGCTCCTACGCCTGTTGCCCCGGTCGCTCCGGTCACTCCTACTCCCGTTGCCCCGGTCGCTCCGGTCTCTCCTACGCCCGTTGCCCCGGTCGCCCCGGTCACTCCTACGCCCGTTGCTCCGGTCGCTCCGGTCACGCCTACTCCCGTTGCCCCGGTCGCTCCGGTCACTCCTACTCCCGTTGCTCCGGTCGCTCCGGTCACGCCTACGCCCGTTGCCCCGGTCGCCCCGGTCACTCCTGCTCCAGTCGCCCCGGTCGCTCCGGTCTCTCCCACGCCTGTTGCTCCAGTCGCTCCGGTCACTCCCACTCCCGTTGCCCCGGTCGCTCCAGTCACTCCTGCGCCCGTTGCACCTGTCGCTCCGGTCACTCCCACGCCTGTTGCCCCGGTCGCTCCAGTCACTCCTGCGCCCGTTGCACCTGTCGCTCCGGTCACTCCCACTCCCGTTGCCCCGGTCGCTCCGGTCACTCCCACTCCCGTTGCTCCGGTCGCTCCGGTCACACCTACTCCCGTTGCCCCGGTCGCACCGGTCACCCCTGCCCCGGTCGCTCCAGTCGCCCCCGTCACTCCTGCGCCAGTTGCGCCTGTCGGGCCCGTCACGCCGGTCGCACCGGTCACCCCTGCCCCGGTCGCCCCGGTCGCCCCGGTCACTCCTGCGCCCGTTGCCCCGGTCGCTCCTGCGCCAGTTGCACCTGTCGGACCTGTCACGCCGGTCGACTCCCACGCCTGTTGCCCCGGTCGCTCCAGTCACTCCTGCGCCCGTTGCACCTGTCGCTCCGGTCACTCCCACTCCCGTTGCCCCGGTCGCTCCGGTCACTCCCACTCCCGTTGCTCCGGTCGCTCCGGTCACACCTACTCCCGTTGCCCCGGTCGCACCGGTCACCCCTGCCCCGGTCGCTCCAGTCGCCCCCGTCACTCCTGCGCCAGTTGCGCCTGTCGGGCCCGTCACGCCGGTCGCACCGGTCACCCCTGCCCCGGTCGCCCCGGTCGCCCCGGTCACTCCTGCGCCCGTTGCCCCGGTCGCTCCTGCGCCAGTTGCACCTGTCGGACCTGTCACGCCGGTCGCACCGGTCACCCCTGCTCCAGTCGCCCCCGTCACTCCTGCGCCAGTTGCACCTGTCGGGCCCGTCACGCCGGTCGCACCGGTCACCCCTGCTCCAGTCGCCCCCGTCACTCCTGCGCCAGTTGCACCTGTCGGGCCCGTCACGCCGGTCGCACCGGTCACCCCTGCTCCAGTCGCCCCCGTCACTCCTGCGCCAGTTGCGCCTGTCGGGCCCGTCACGCCGGTCGCACCGGTCACCCCTGCTCCAGTCGCCCCAGTCACTCCCGCGCCCGTTGCGCCTGTCGGGCCCGTCACGCCGGTCGCACCGGTCACCCCTGCTCCAGTCGCCCCCGTCACTCCTGCGCCAGTTGCACCTGTCGGGCCCGTCACGCCGGTTGCTCCAGTCGCCCCAGTGGCCCCCGTTACACCAGTATCGCCCAGCAGTTCAGCCGAGACCAGCCGGTGGGCGGTGACGAGCTGGCCGGTGCTGCTCTTGCCCCACACCGAAATCTGGATGGGGTCATCCGTCATGGCAGACGTGACAAACAGAAATTCAAAAGCGTCCAGATCCGCATAATAAGTGTTTGTTATCGCTTCGTTGGCAGCCACATCCAGCGTTTGGCTGACATACAGATTTCTAATGCCTCCGAGCATGTAATACCCTTGTACCAATACTGTATAAGCTGAAATGCTGCTGCGGTTATCAAGTCTGACCGTAACCTGTGTAGTGGGTCTTACCCCTCCTACTGCATTGTTTTCCAGTGGTCCTGTGGATAGTAGAGTCATTTCCCAGTCTCCTTTAACGACAGATTTGTATTGTCCTGATAGATTCCCCTTTCCTCGCTTAATCTATCTTTTGACTACATAGAAGCTAGCAGCAGAAAGATGGATCAATATAGTAATATTCTGCGATTCCGGCACGGTGTGTGCAGTAGAGCTAGATTCCGGCAGGCATCCCATATAAATAGGAGACAACACAAAAGGGCCCTCTCCTCAGCCGCAATGGCCTGGAAAGGTCCCTGAATAGAAGCCTATTCTATTCCCGTCCGCTGCTTGAACGGTTTTGCAGGCTCTCCCCCAATAACGGGGCGCGGGGATCGAACTGCGGATAGATATATTCCTCACGCCGAAAAGAATACCCGGTAGCTGCAATGTCCAGCATCTGATTCAGCCGCTCACTCTCGCTGCCCAGTCCCTGGTCCAGCGGAATGTCCCCCGCGATGATCCGCAGATACAGCTGCATTCTTGGACGGTCGCCTGAATAACGCGGCTCCATGGATACCGTATTCGGATCATACTGGTCCATGATCTGCGGGGATAGCGGATAGATCGATTCTGCTGCGGTTGGATAGAATTCCCTGAAGTGGCGTAGCCCGCGTGAAGCGCCCGGCTTATCCATAATCCCGTCTGTCACCGGGAGGGCGAGCGCCTGCTGATACAGCATGCCCAGGAACTCCTTCGATTGAAGAAAACGCCAGACCTTCACCGCAGCCTCCCGGCTCTGCGCCGCACTGTTCACCACCAGCGGAGCTTGGGGGACCATCATCAGAGCCCCGGCACCGCGCCGTGACAGCTCCGCTGCCGGAGGGAGCGCCACTCCCCAGTCATCCTTAGGCATATACTCCTGCAGCTTGACATAATCTTTGCTGGTAACATACATCATGCCGATATTGCCGTCCGCGAACTGCCGGAGCGCACTGCTCAGCTTCAGCAGCGTCTCCCCCGGGTAGAGGCTGCCCTGCTGCTTCATCTCCCGTACCATTTGCAGCCAAGGGGCATACACACTCAGGTCATAACGGCCCGACCGGTAATCATACAGATAATAACCGCTGTAGGTATTCGATAGCTCCAGTCCGGCCTGGAGACTGGCCCGGCTATCCCCGGCGGGCAACGCGAAGCCGTATTTATTGACCAGTGCTCCGGCCCGGCTGATCTGCAGGGCTCCCTGCTCCAGTGCGGCGAAGGTAAGCGGAGGCTGCTCCGGGTCAAGTCCGGCGGTCCGGAACAATTGTTTATTGTAGATCAGACGCACGGTATCAATACTGGAGGGCATGAAGTAGATTCCGCCCTTGAACAACGGGCCGGACGCGTACTTCCTGGCCCATACCGGAAAACGCAACAGCCATCCGGCATCCAGATCAGCAGACAGATTAGCAAGATACCCCTTGTTGACGTAAGTGGCCAGCCAGGCGTTATCGACACTGAATACATCCGGCCCCTGCCCGGAGGTCATCAGCATATTTAAGGTATCGTCGTAGGCGTCTGTAGCAAGGTTCATCACTACGATCTCAATCTGATCGGGATTCGTTTTATTATAATGGCTGATGGCATTCTTCACTTCCAGGTTCTCCGTCCAGTCAGACAGGGCGACCCTCACCCGGGTGGTCTGCACCGCCGGCAGGGCCTTCTCGCCTTGAGTGAGGTCCGGCAGCAGCGGGCGGTCATAGACAAAAGTGTAGATAGCCAGCCCGCACCCTAAGATGGCAATAAGATAGAACAGTAACCTTTTCACACCGCACCTCCTGCGTTGACATCCTGACTTCACGCGTTTTACAATGTATACCAGTTATTGACTTGCTGAAGGAGGACTCCGATGAAGAAATATTACGATTCGTTGTCGAAGGCACTCTTCCTGTATAACTTCAGCATCCGCAGCCGGCTGATCCTCTACTTTCTCTTCCTCGTTCTTCTCCCGACCACGATCATCTCGGTCACCATCTATAACAAATCCGCCGGGATCATTACCCGGAATATGAATACATCGATTGAGAATAACTTCAATCTGGTTCAGGATAATCTGGCCCGGCGGTTCGAAGCCGCCAATCAATCCATGACCGCGTTGTACCTGAATTCTGAATTCGCTGACCTCATCTCCTCCAACCGGCCCGCAGACAGCACCGGAATCATTAATGAGCTGGCCGCCCTTAGCAAAATCCTTGAGGATTTCCCCGCGAACGGGACCTCCGGCAACAGCTTCGTCCCTATGCTCTATATGCTGAACCGGCCGGAATATACCCAATATAATTTCTCACGGCGTGTATTCAATATCGATCTTATTACCTTGAAGCCCTGGTATTTAAGCATTCCGGCCAAAGCCGATTTTGCCGTGGTGGGCCTTAGCTCGCTGGATTCCAGATTCACCCTCAAATTCGCGAAGCGCCTGTTCGGTATCCGGCATGCACAGCTGCCCTATGTCGGACTGCTCACCCTTGATATCCCGGTAGCCGAATTCGGCACGCTGCTGGAGCATTATAAGCCTACCCCCGGCAGCAAGGTCTATATCGCAGACAGAGCCGGAACGATCGCCATCAGCCCCGAGCCGTCACTCATCGGCCAGAATATCGCCGCTCAGGATTATTACAGCAAGCTTAGCTTGACTATAGGCCCTGCTGACAGTACCAGCAACCCTCTCTCTCCAGACCACTCATCCGCTCTGCATTCCTTCCGCCACTCCATCGGCAGCGAGGAGATGCTCGTCTCGTACAAGACACTGGAGAATACCGGCTGGACCATCCTGTCCTTCTCACCTGTCCGTGAGCTGAATGGGGAGCTGATCTCCTTCCGCCGGGTGATGTATATCGTAATAGTCATCTGCATGCTCGTCTCCTTCCTGATGGCACTGCTGCTGTCCGAGAATATCTCCGCTCCGATCCGCAAGTTCATCCAGTCAATGTCGCATGCCGAGAGCGGGAACTTCAATATCCCCATCCGTTACCGGCGCAAGGACGAATTCTCCTATTTATTCAACCGCTACAACAAGCTGCTCCAGCAGATTAAGGCGCTGATCGACAAGCTCTACGTCACCGAGCTGCGCAAAAAGGAAGCCGAGCTGCAAATGCTCCAGGCCCAGATCAATCCGCATTTTCTCTACAATACCCTGGACTCCATTAACTGGATTGCCATTAACCACGATATTCCCGAGATCAGCAGCATGGTCACCTCGCTCTCGGATTTCTTCCGGTACAGCCTGAGCAAGGGCCGCAATATTATCCCGCTCCGCGATGAGCTGCGGCAGGTCGAGAGCTATCTGCAGATTCAGCAGTTCCGCTTCCAGGACCGGCTTCACTATGAGCTGGAGGAGACGGACCGGGCGCTCGCAGAGGAATGTCTGGTGGTGAAGCTTAGTCTCCAGCCGCTGGTGGAGAATGCCCTGATTCACGGCATCCAGCGGCGGCGGGGAACAGGCACGATCCGCATCCGGGTAGAGCAGACGCAGGAGCTGCTTAGTATCTCCGTGTTCGACGATGGAATAGGCGCCGATCCCGCACGGCTGAACCAGCTGCTGGCAGACCCGCAGCCGGGCAGCCAGTCTTACGGCATCCGCAATGTGCATATGCGGATCCGGCAGTTTTTTGGAGAGTCCTACGGCATCCGTTATTACGACAATACCGAAGACGGCTGCGGTCTGCTGGCTGTCATCCGGTTCCCGGTGGTCACTACTTGGAATGAGGTGAATGAAGATGTTAACGATGATCATAGCGGATGACGAGCCGTTTATCCGCAGCAGTCTGATCCGTGTGTTCGATTGGCAGGAAGAGTTCGGGATTGAGATTATCGGGGAAGCCTCGGACGGGCTGGAAGCCTACGAGTTATGCCTGAAGCTCCAGCCGGACATCCTGTTCACCGACATTATGATGCCGCTAATGGGGGGGCTGGAGGTAGCAGAGAAGCTGCGGGAGGCAGGCTGCAGAGCCCGGATTATTATTATCAGCGGCGCCCAGGACTTCTCCTACGCCCGGGAGGCGCTGAAGGTGAACGCCGAGGGATATATTCTGAAGCCTGTCAAGCTGCCCGAGATCCGCAGTGTCTTCAGCCAAGCGGTGGCCAAGCTGACAGAGGAACGCGAGCAGCAGCTGGATCTGGAGCAGCTTAAGCAGCAGCTTCAAGACAGTATGCCGCTGCTGCGGGAGAAATTCCTCCAGAATCTGATTGCCGGCCTCTACCGCAGGGAGGAGGAGATCTGGCAGAAGATACAGTATTTCGCCCTGCCCTTCCAGCAGGGGACGCTTCTCAGCGTCTGTGTACTCCAACTGGATGAATACCGGAGCGCGGTGGATAAATACTCGGAGGAGCATAAGCAACTGCTCTACTTTTCCATCCAGAATATCATTCAGGAGAGCCTGGACAGCCACCCCTGCGCCATCAGCTTCGTAGCCAGCGAGAACGAATTCATTATGGTGATCTGCACCCCGCAGACACCTCCGTCCCACTCCATCTCCGAGACCTGCGAACAAATCATCGCTAATATTCAGAAGTATCTGCGGCTGGATGCCTCCGTCGGCATCGGGCGGGCTTGTCCGCTGGCGGGCCAGCTTGAGGATTCCTATAAGGATGCGCTGGCTGCGCTGGTGTACAAATTCTATACCGGGCCTGCCTCCGTCCTCTACATTAATGATATCCAGCCCGACACGGAGAAGCTGCAGAGCACCTTTATCTATAAACTCCAGGCCCGGCTGATGAATGAATTGAAGGCAGGACATACAGACACCGTCACCCGGCTGCTGGAGCAGCTGTTCAATGGACTGGCCGGTCCCAAGCATAGAATTGAATACGTGCAGAGTATCTGCGCAGAGATGATTTTCACCTCCGCCAGAGCCCTGTATGAGATAGATGAGGATATCGGGCAGGTGCTAAGCGACCGGATTAGCATTATGGATAAGCTGTACCAGCAGACCACGATCACCGGCCTTAAGGCGTATATGCTGTCGCTCCTGCATGACTTAAGCGCTTATGTAGCAGGCAAGAACACCTCCAGGAACAGCCGGATCGTCAGCAGCATCTGCACCATCGTTCAGGAGGGATACGCCTCGGAGCTGTCCGTGTCCAGGATTGCCGAGGAGGTGTTTCTGACACCTAACTACATCAGCCTGCTGTTCAAGAAGGAGACCGGCAGAACCATTACCGACTATATCACCCAGATCCGCATAGGCAAGGCGAAGGAGCTGCTGCTGACCACGGACCTGAAGGTCATGGAGATCTCAGAGCGGGTCGGCTATGAGAATCCCCATTATTTCAGTACTGTTTTCAAAAAAACCACCGGCCTGCACCCGCTCAAGTTCCGTTCGGCCAAGGATTAGACCGCTGCCGCTCTAGCGGACAATATAGGATTTCGTACCTATTCTGGAGAAGATGGCCGTTCTTACATTCACTTTGGCGGAGACCGGCGGGCTCAGTCGTGAGTTGCCGAGAGAAGCAATATAGGCAAAATCCGGGTGAAGCCCCTCATCCGCCAGATAGGCAGACGTCCGGCTGCCCGGCACCCGCTCCCTGTTGAGCGAGGTTATCATCTGAGTGGCATTCTTAATCCCGAGCCCGTGTCCGTAGTAACTGTCCCTGGACAACATAATCGCGTTCTCCCCCTGCCATTCCGGCTTAGCCGGATCATGGTCGGGATTCTTGAAATAGACCACATCGCCCGGCTGCAGCTCATTGCGGTTGAACGTGGTAATCAGCTTCAGATTGCTGTCATAGTTCCAGTCCCACAGGTACAGGCCGGTGAAATTACGGTTGAAGGCCGCCTCTCCGATCATGTTGATGGTCGCTTTATAGAGAATCATCACCATCGCCATAGCACATTCAAAGGCATACAGCTGTCCATTCACAAAAATATCATTAATCGCCGCCGAAGGAGTGACATTTGAATTCAGCTCAAATCCACCGCCTCCTGTACGGGTCCAGTACCTCGGATTGCAGCGGGAATTCTCGAAGGTCGAGAAATCTGTCCCCCCTACATTCATTGCCCGGGCTGCCGCAATAATCTCCCCCCGCATTCTGCTCTCAAATGCCGGATCTGCCGGAGCCGCGTATCCATACCCCATTCTGCTTCCCCCTTTCGTCTTCTTGCCATGAAATATAGGTTATTGTACGTGTCGGGCCTCCTATTGGTGCGTAAACAGCCCCCCGTAATCTATCCACGGAGAGCTGCCGGTCAGAAACACCTATTATTCTAACGTGACATGAGGATTCAAAGTAATCTCAAAGGCACGGCCCCAAATATAATCGGGATCATCGTATGGAAGTACTGCACTGGCGTATTCGGAGAAGACCCAACTGCCCCCGTTAATTTGCCGGATACTGCACGCCGGTTCAGCACTTCCGGTCAGGAAGGCGCCCGTCCCGGCAAGCGTGGCCGTGTGTGTCTGCATCCGCTCTCTCAGCAGGGCCTCGAGATGAGCGTAATCCTCCGGGCTATTGAACAACAACATATTCTGATCTGTAAACGTTGCAACATTCTCATAGAGCGAATGGGCTCTGGAGTATGTCCGGATCTCGCCAATCGCCAGCCTTTTGTAGAAGTAATCCTTCAGGAAGCGCTTGAACAGCAGCGAGCCGTGAGCGTTAACCGCAAGATCCAGCGCCGCCGCATCGGTCTCTGTAACGATATAAGCATACCGGGCCTGGGCCATGCCCAGTGCGAGGCCGATTTTGTTCCCCGGCGTATTCCAGCCGCTATATCCTAATAGCGCGCCAGTATGCCTGCTGCCCAGTAGAGCCTCAGTTATACTTGCATCTGCTGCACCTGCGCCGACACAGTCAATCACTACCGAAGGGACGAGGCGGGAATCGTTATCTTCGATACGGTTAACCGCAGCCAGCACCTGATCCGCAGCAGTAATCGCGATAATCTCCACCTGACGGGCATCGCCTACCGCCTCACCCCCTACAATATCCAGATGGCGCAGGATGTTCTGATGCACATCCATATATTCATACGGACTCGTAAGGGTAGAGCCATGCGGTCCGAAATATTCAACGGTATACCTGGTTGTGGCCCCGTTCCGGTAGAGCTGATTCGCCATCCGCGCCAGTAAGGACTGTCCCAGTCCGTCTGCATCCGGGAGAATGACGGCCCGGTCCGGATTTTGCCCCTGGGTCCCGCCCAGCCATTCATTAATGCCTGCTTCCATATAGTGAATCTCGTTAATCTGCACGCCCTGGGTATTGGCATCATCCACACCGACTGCAAGGAAATCAATAGAGCCTTCCTGCGCCAGCACCTCCAGAATATAGCGGTTCGTCTTAAACTTATGCGCTCTGGTATTGTAATACTGCTCTTTATCAAAAGTAGCCGTACTGCCATAGTCGCCAGTCGGTGACAGGTTATATCCACTGAGAATATCTTCGAACTGTGTGAAGCTCCTGCGCGGCTGAAGCATGAAGTTGCGGGACTCCGTATAGGCCGCGAGGTCCAGCCCTTCCGCAAAAGAGGTGGTGGCCAGCCTCATAATCGTATCCATTACATACACCGGCTTGTCCGGGTAAGCTTGCTTCACTTCACGGATGACATCCAGCAAGTCTGTAGTTGCAGCGTCATACGCCGGGTAGACACCACCCGCATGCGCCCGGAGACGGCGGCTGCCAATCAGCCCCCCGTAGGCCAGCATGTCCGCCGAGAGAATAAAACCGTCCACGGACGACGCCGCATGATCCAGAATCCATTGCCGGATCTTGGCGGTATCTCCGTAGGCCGGTGAGGAGGTGGTCAGCAGGGTTGTGCCCGATGCTGTCTTTTGCGAATCCAGGCGATTCTTAAGATCCGTTACATCCGGTGTGATCACATCAATGCCCGCCGATCTCCCCTGCACAATCACATCATCCAGATTAACAGGCCGGTCATCCAATGGTACATATAGCACTTTCTTCATTGATGTCACGCTCCCTCTAGTTAGCAGATAGGCTCAGAACAGATGCCCTCACTATATAAGGTAATTTACACAGATGGATTACAACCAGAACTTAAAAAATAATAAAAAATATAAAAAGCCTACCCAGTTGAAAGGCAGACTCTCTATATTAATTCAGTATTATTCAGAAAAATTAATATACACGGAGGCATTATCAGCTGCTGGGACGGTGAGCGTGTAGTAGGCTTAGCACGGGCCATCACAGACTATTGCTACTGCTGTTACCTCTCAGACTTGGCTGTCATCAAAGAGTATCAGAAGCAAAATATAGGCAAAGACCTGGTAGAACTCCTTCAGCAGACCTTGGGAGATCAAGTAGCCATCGTACTCTTGTCTTCTGAGGAAGCTTTAACGTTCTATCCTCAAATCGGCTTTGAAGCGGCTACCAATGCCTTTCGGATCGCCCGAAAACATTAGCTACTCTTTGGACCCGGCAGCCTCCTGGAACCATAGATTTACCTGCGCGGTCTCCTCGGTCAGAAGATCCAGGTAGATGGAGGTACGGTAGTCGGTCTCCTTGAGGCTCCTGCCTGTAATCTCGGTGATCCGGTTCAGGCGGTACATTAAGGTATTGGTATGAATATGCAGAAAAGCGGCCGATTCCTTCAAATTCCCGTCCAGCGACAAATATACGGCGAGGGTTTTCAGGAGATCGCTCTTATGCTCACGGTCATGCTCCTTCAAAGGATAGAGCAGCAGGCTCCGGCGCGGGCGGCTCCGTTTCTGTTCCAGAATCGCCGGAAGGTACGCCCAGAACCCGATCTCTTCATAGAGCAGCAGCTCACGGGTATGATAAGGCAGCAGCTTCTTCATCTCCAGAATCTGGAGCGCTTCGCGGTATGCTTCGGCGGCCGAGGCATATTCACGGTATTCGGGACTGCACCCAGCCGTAAGCTTGCCACCCTCGCTCTGGCCCAGCTCTCCCAGCAGCTTATGCAGGAACGAAGACAGCCGCCCGGTCCCCTCCACCACCGGAAACATAAAAGAGAAAAGAATAATCAGCCGGTTCTGCTCGGCGGTCTGAAAAAGCAGCCGCTGCCCGGTATAGGTAGCCATCACCCTGCGGAATTTCTGCAAAAAATTCTCATCCACCGGCCTTCTGCTCTCCAGCACCCCGATATAATAACGCTCCGGCAGCAGAATCGCCCCGGCCTCTGCCTCCTGGCGGATTCGCGGCTCACTCTCATAATGCGAGGTCAGCAGCTTCCAAAAGAAGTCCTCGAACGTCTTCTCCTGCTTCGTCTTCCAGCCGCGCTGCTTCAGCAGATAACGTCCGGCAATCCCGGCAGCCTTCTCCACGATACGCTCCGCATGCCCTTCGGTAAGATTCCCCCGGTCTACCACCCAGATATAGCCCAGAATCTCCTGCTGGTGCTTGATGCACATGGCCAGCCGCGGGCCAAGCCCGACCTCCATTACCGCAGGGATGCGGATCGGATGAGTGCTGCTCTCCAGCTCATGCATAACTCCCTTTTTGCGCAGACCGATAATGACCGTGCTGGGCACCTTTTTGCCAATGATGGTCGAGATCCGCGCCGGATCACTCTCCGTCTGATGGGAGCTGTACCCGATCACATGATGATTGCTGTCCTCAATCGTAACCTGGGACTGGAGCGATTCGCTGAGCGTATCCGCCAGGGATTCCATACTGTCAAAAAAACGGTCAAATGATGGCTCTGCTTCTGTCAATGTTCCCACCCCAACCCCAAGAATAGCCGAAGCTTATATAAGTGATTACATTATATTACAGCGTCTGGCAGTTGCCTATAGGAATAAAACAGATTTCAGTAGAAAACCTGACATATCATGAAGAATTTGCGTCAAAAGCAAAATAACGTGGAGCGATAGCTTACATGGGGCGGTGTCAGACGCGCTCGCCCCCCGCTGGCCCATTGTGTTCGCTTTTTCGTCTACATTTGGCCCACACGCCTCACGCCAGCCCATTGTGTTCGGTTTTTCGTCTACATCCGCCTCACTCACCTCACGCTGGCCCGATGTGTTCGGTTTTTCACCTGCATCCGCCTCACTCACCTCACGCCAGCCCATTGTGTTCGGTTTTTCGCCTACATCCGCCTCACTCACCTCGCGCCAGCCCATTATGTTCGGTTTTTCGCCTACATCCGCCTGGTCCACTCGCCAAAAAAAAGCCCGGTGATTGCTCACCGGACTCTGACACAAATTCTTCTGTTTACTCCCCCACCACACATCAGATCAGCGTGAACTCCTGCTCTACAGCAGCTTCAACCGTGAAGTACTCTTCTCCAAGCGCCTCGGCTACGGCCTGGCAGGTGATTTTGCCGTTGGCTACGTTGACGCCGCTCTTCAGACCGGCATTATCTTCAATGGCCTGGAATACGCCTTTGTTGGCAATTTGCAGGGCGTATGGAACGGTGACATTGGTTAGGGCAATGGTCGAGGTTTTGGCGACTGCGCCCGGCATATTGGCGACCGAATAGTGCAGGACCCCATGCTTCTCGAAGACAGGATTATCGTGCGTGGTCACCCGGTCAATCGTCTCCACAATCCCGCCCTGGTCAATCGCCACATCGACAATGACGGAACCTGGCTTCATTGTCTGCACCATCGCTTCTGTTACCAGCTTAGGCGCCTTCGCTCCCGGAATAAGCACTGCCCCTACCAACAGGTCTGCTTCGGCAACAGCCTTGGCGATGTTGTACGGATTGGAGATCAGGGTGCTGATCTGTGCGCCGAAAATATCGTCAAGCTGGCGGAGCCGGTCTGCGCTCAGGTCGATAATGGTCACCTCAGCGCCGAGGCCAATGGCCATCTTGGCTGCGTTGGTGCCGACCACACCGCCGCCGATAATGCTGACCTTGCCGCGGCTTACGCCGGGAACCCCGGAGAGCAGGATGCCCTGTCCACCGTAGTTCTTTTGCAGGAATTGTGCGCCCAGTTGTACAGCCATCCGTCCGGCTACCTCGCTCATGGGTGTGAGCAGCGGCAACGTACGTCCATCCACTACCGTCTCGTAGCCGATGGCGAATACGCCTTTGTCCTTAAGGGCGGCAGCCAGAGCTGGCTCTGGAGCCAGATGCAGATAAGTGAAGAGAATCAGGCCCGGACGGAAGTAACCGTATTCGCTGGCCAGCGGCTCTTTTACCTTCATTACCATTTCAGCGGCGGCCCACACTGCGGCGGCTTCTGCCACCAATTCAGCACCGGCTGCGGCATAATCTTCATTCTGGAATCCGCTGCCTACACCCGCTCCTGCTTCCACCAGCACCTTGTGGCCCTCTGCGGTCAGGCTGACAACACCCGCCGGGGTGATCGCTACCCGGTTTTCGTTGTTTTTGATCTCTTTCGGTACGCCAATAATCATCTTTCATCGCTCCTGTCAGTTAGGGTTCTCTTATGTGAAGAATCATAACATACAGACCGGAGCTGCATTTTGGGTAAAAAGAAAAACATGATCTGACATGATTGTGTTTTTACACAACGGACTTGAAACGCCGCACCAGCTGCTCCCCGAATAGAACGTTTCCCTGCACTATTGCCGCCCTAGCCCTAATCCGGGGAGATATTATAAAGTTATGTTCCATATTCTCCTGTTTTTTGTTCCTTCTGACGCTTCCGGCCATCTGCTATTCTTGAATTGCAAGCTTATACAGTACACACAGGGAGGTTGTCGCTTTTGAACAAGAGCCGTGTTATTGCCGGAATCACTTCGCTCGTTCTGATCATGGGCCTGGCCGCAGGCTGCGGGAACAGCAGCAATTCATCTTCAGCAGACAATGGAAGCTCTGCCACAGGTAAGAATACACCGGTAACGCTCAAAATGTGGGGCGGTGTCCCCCCGGAATCCGGTCCGCAGCAGGTGGTGGACAACTGGAACAAGGAGCACCCCGATATTCAGGTGGAATATGTACGCTATGTCAATGACGACGACGGCAATCTGAAGCTGGATACGGCGATGATTACCGGCCAGGATGTGGATTTGTTCGTGAACTATACAATCTCCCATGCCGCCAAGCGGGTGGAATCGGGACTGGCCCTGGACCTCAGCGGCTTCACCGATTACAACATTGAAGAGAAGATGGGCGCGGACACTGCGAGCTGGAAGATTGACGGCAAGTTCTACGGCGTTCCGACAACCAAGAGCCCGTTCTTCATCGCCCTGAACAAAGACGCCCTCGATAAGGCAGGCCTGCCGGTTCCGAAGGAATGGACCTGGAATGAGCTGCGCGAGTATGCGAAGAAGCTGAAGAACGGGGATTCGTACGGTTTTATTCAAAATATGGAGCCCTTCGTGGACCCCATCGACTCCGTGCTGTCCCAGGAGGGCTACACTAAGCCGGACGGCACCTCCAATCTCGATCATCCGCTGGTAAGACAATGGCTGGAGACGCTGAACGGGATGATGCAGGACGATAAGACTACGCCGCCGCTCGGCGAGCAATTGACTTCCAAGATGCCGGTGGAGCAGGTCTTCCTCAGCGGAGAGGTGCCGATGCTCAATATCGGGGCGTGGCTGCTGCGCAGCTCGAATAACTTCACCGACTTCCCGCGTGATTTCAAAATCGCTTTCGCTCCGGTACCCCGGCTTGCTGAATCCGCCAGTGATTACGTGACCCGCGGGGGCCTCGGCGATTACATCTCCATTAACGCCAAGTCCAAGAAGCAGGAAGCGGCCTGGGAGTTCCTGAAGTGGTATTCCGATGGCGGCATGTCCCCGATGGCAGCAGGCGGCAGACTCCCGGCCTCCAAGGATGCCAAGCAGGAGGATGCGCTCAAGAGCCTCATCGGCGACAAAAGTGACTCCTACGATCTGGACTCCCTGATGTACGTCATGTTCGACAATAAGACGCCAACCTATGTCCGCAGCCTGCCGCAAGAGGTAATGGACCTGCGCTCACAGGAGTACGAGAAGTACTTCCTCGGCTCGCAGTCGCTTGACCAGACCGTGCAGGCCATGGCAGCGCGGCATAACGAGTATTTGAAGCAGAAGAAGTAGCGGCTTGGGTGGAGACAGCGGAGATAGCGAAGAAATAGAGAAGTATCGTGCATCATACAGGAGGCTTGCCATGGAAATCATGGCGCCTCTCTTTCTTTCGTCTTACCCTAAAGGAACAGACTATGCCTTGAATGAACGCGGGTTCTTGCGGACTGGGATGCGCTTATTTTGGCAAATTCGGCTATTCTGGAGGCTACGCGGACTCAGATGCGCTTAACTACCATTTTTCGCTTCATTTCCGGCTACCTGGAGTGATATAAAGGCTTCTGAGTCCGCCTGCCAGCATAAAGGTGATTTTTTCGCCAAATAGGAGCCTGTGAGTCCGTCGGTACACAGACATAGGCGGCACATGCGTCCAGGATACTTCATTACCGCCCACACTGGCAGATAGCTTATAATCAAGAAAGAGTGATCATCTTTGTAAAGGAGTGATGAAATGCTCAAAAGCTTCAAACCCTTTGACAGGACAATCATTATAGGCGGATTAGTCTCGGCGGGGGTCATTCTCCTGGCTGGCGTGTTTCTTCTGCTTGCGCTGAAGTACAACATCATACGTTTAAACTGACATCTTATACCTCTCCATACTCCAGGAGCTCCCTTGACAAGGCGGGGCGGATAACCATCCGCTCCGTCTTTCTTGTCCCTCTGTCAAGCAGCCCGAATAGAACAAAACTATGCATTTCCGCCATCCTCCCGTGCCTGCTGGAACAAAACCATGCAATTTGAAATATCGCCAATCCGGCGGAGGGAGTATGCTATAATCTAGCATATCAACCGGCTTGGAGGTGCTTCCCTGTGTCACAGCTGCTGCGTGTGCTGATTCCCCAGAAGTTGAAATACCGCCTGTTCACCGCCTTTGTGTGTCTGATTCTGCTGCCGTTCGGCGCGCTGAATATCTATAACTATCAGCGCATTGAGACGCTGGTCCAGAAGAAAATCAGCCAGCAGAGCCACTATCAGCTGGAGCAGATGTACCGTACGCTGGAGGACCAGATCAGCATCGCCTTCAAGACGCTGCTGTTCCTAAAGCAGGATGACACTGTGAAGTCTGTACTGCTCCATCCTGAACAGCGTAATGAGCTAGAGAATAAGCGGCTGATGGAGAATATTTTCAAGAACCTGAACAACAGCTTCTTCCTGTATAATCCTTCGGTCTACTTCATGATTCTGGACTTATCTGAGAGCGCATACACCTCTTACCCGCCCAAGGATTCACTGGTCTATTCGGATCTGCGGGGAAATCCCGGGTTCGACAGAGGGCAGATGAACAACAGCTCTTATCACTGGGTGCCTAATGATGCCAACTACGTGCTGCGCGATGTCTCTACTAGCGCCTATCTTCTCTCTTTATACGCCTATCTGGAGGATGCCCGGAACCAGCCATACGGAATGGCCCGGATCAGCATTGACTACACGTACTGGCTGCGCTCCATCCACAAGCAGTCCGATCTGGAGCAGCAGTATTTCCTGATTACCCGCTCGGGCGAGGATATCTCCCAGTCGGTTCCGGGCAGCCAGTTATCCGAGAAGGTGAAGGCCGGCTTTGCCGGGCAGCCGGGACAGCAGTATTTTATCGATAAAGACTCGAACGCCTTGATTAACTATATCTATGTGGAGTCGCTGGACTGGTATATCGTCAACCGGATTCCGCTGTCTGTGCTGTTCGTGGAAATCGAGGGGCTGAAGCAGCAATACTTCATTACGTTCCTGGTGCTGACGAGCATCTTCCTGATGATGACCTTCGTGATTGCTACGACCATTACGCGGCCCTTGTCCCATCTGCAGAACAAGATGAAGGCGGCGGTGCAGAAAAGCCTGAAGATCCGCCTGCCGGAGCACAAATTCAGCGGCGAGATCCTGGAACTGACCCGGACCTTCAATACGATGCTTGACGACACCCACCTGCTGATCCAGAAGCTGAAGGCGGAGGAGCGCCAGAAGGAGGCCGTGCATTTTCAGATGCTGCTGGCCCAGACGAATCCCCACTTCCTGCTCAACACGCTGAATACGATCAAATGGATCGCCATCCGTGAGCATAACGAGGATATTACGAACATGACTCTGTCGCTCGGCAAGCTGCTGGAGGCTAGTCTGAACACCGATAAGGATCTGATCCATCTAAAAGATGAAATCGAGCTGGTTGAGGCCTATGTCCATATTCAGCAGGTCCGGTACGCGCACAAATTCGACTGTACGTTCACGTATGACGAGGACATTCTGTATGCTCTGGTGCCGAAGCTCAGCCTTCAGCCGCTGGTGGAGAACGCCATCATTCACGGAATCAGCAGACTGCCCGGCCACGGCCTTATTGAGCTGAACGTCCACCGCGAAGAGAACCGGCTGGTCGTAGAGATCCGGGACAACGGCGTAGGCATGGAGCAGGGCAGCGGCCCCAAGGCTCCGCGCAAGCGTCCGGGCATCGGACTGAGTAACATTCAGGAGCGGCTGCGGCTGTTGTTCCGGGAAGAGGGACAGCTTGAGGTGCTCTCAACCAGCGAAGGCGTTACGGTCCGCTTGACGCTGCCGCTGCTAATGTCCACACCTTACGGCAACGAACATCCGGCTTGAGGCGCATAACTACGGGAGGGATTACACATGTGGAAGGTACTGCTGGTGGAGGATGAGGTATTCGTACGGGAAAGTGTGCGCGAGATTATCGCCTGGGAGGAGCTTGGCTTCACGGTCAGCGGAGAAGCGGGCAACGGGGCAGAGGCGCTAGAGATGATCCGCGGGGATACGCCCGATCTGGTGATTTCGGATATTGTCATGCCGGAGATGGATGGCGTCGAGCTGCTGCGCAGAACCCGTGAGGAAGGATTTGATTCCCGCTTCGTCATGCTGACCTGCATGAATGATTTCGAGAATGTGCGGCAGGCCATGGAATACGGGGCGTCCAATTATATTCTGAAGCTGTCGATGAGCGTGAATTCACTCCGGGACACACTGCGTAAGATCAGCGGCGAGCTGGAGAAGAACCGCAAGGCAGAGCCGGATATGCCTAAGGAGTCTCCCCCGCCCCCGTCTCTTCCGGCGCATGAGGAGCTGACCAGCCACCCGGAGATTCAGAAGATCCTGCACTATCTGCACGAACACTACGCTGAGGATATTACGGTGAAGTCGATGTCCCAGTATGTCATGATGGCCGAGAATTATGTCAGCACCCTGTTCAAAAAGAAAACCGGCCACACCCTCATCCATTATCTGCACCGTGTACGGGTAGACCAGGCGATCCGGCTACTGACCGATTCCGACCTGCCGGTCTATGAGATCGGCAACCGGGTCGGCTTCGTGAGCGACAACTACTTCATCAAGATTTTCAAGCGCCTGACCGCGCAGACGCCCAGCCAATACCGGCATCAGCAGCGGGAGAAGCCGGATCGCTTGAGCTTATAGCCTGCTTTTCAGATAACGATCATAGTATTGCTCCAGCGGCATTCCTTCCGGGAATGCCGCTATTCTTGCTGGCCGGAACATGGATAGAACATATCTAAGACCGAAGCGCCTGCTGCCGCTTGTGTAATTGTATATTTCTGTGCCATGAAGTGGGTGGTTTTGTTCCTTATCCCTTAGAAGGGCGCTTGCTATGCTTGTAATGTACTTATTAAGACCTAAAGGAGTGGGGCTATTGTGAAAGCAACCTGGATGCGACGTCAGCAGCTGCTGGGCTATCTGTTTATCGGACCCAATATGATTGGCGTGATACTGTTTTTTATCATACCGGCTATGTATTCGTTCTATCTCATGTTTACAGACTACAAGTTTATGAGTCCCCATACCAAGTTCATCGGGCTAGCCAATATCCGGCGGATGCTGGGGGATGAGGTCTTCTATATTGCCATTAAGAACACGCTGCTGTTCCTGCTCTCTGTTCCTGTATCCATTGGGCTGGCGTTCCTGGTGGCTGTCATCCTGAACCGTTCCGTGTATCTCAAAAAGCTGCTGCGCGCCTTGTACTTCATGCCCTACATTACCAGCGGCGTAGCCGTAGCCTTCGTCTGGATGCTGCTGTTCCACCCGAATAACGGACCGATTAACGGCATTCTCCGCTCTATGGGCATCGAGAACCCTCCCGGCTGGCTGTCCACGATGGATACGTCCATGTATGCGATCGATATCATCTGGATCTGGTTCATGCTCGGCTATAACATGATTATCTACCTCGCTGCCTTGCAGGAGGTGTCCGGCGAGCTGCTGGAGGCAGCCACCATCGACGGTGCCCGCACCTGGCAGACGGTCCGCAGCATCCTGTGGCCGCTGGTGAGTCCCACTACTTTTCTGCTGCTGATTACCGGGCTGATCATGTCGATCAAGCAGTTCGGCATCATCCAGGCAATTACGCAGGGCGGGCCCGGGAACAGCACCACCGTATTATCCCTGTTCATCTATCAGAATGCCTTCCGCTATTACGAGATGGGCTATGCGTCAGCGATCTCCTGGGCCCTGTTCCTGATCATTCTGATCTTCACCGTGGTTCAATGGCTGGGCCAGAAACGCTGGGTTCACTACTAAGGAGCTGAGAATATGAATAAAGCCGCCGTTACCAAAATCATCGCCACATTAATCATGCTGTTCTTCAGCATCGTCATGATTGTACCCTTCCTCTGGATGATCAGCACCTCCTTCAAAACCCCTGCGGAAGTATTCCGCTATCCGATCCAGTGGATTCCGGACCACTTCAACTGGAGTCATCATGTGAAGGTCTGGTCCGGCCAGGGAAGCTTCGTGCCTTATTATCTGAATTCCCTTAAGGTCGCTGTGCTGAGCACCATCGGCGCCGTCTCCCTGTCCGCTTTGGCAGCCTATGGTTTTGCCAGAATTGAGTTCAAGGGACGTAACACGATGTTCCTGGTCTATCTGTCCATGATGATGGTTCCTCCGCAGGTGCTGTTCGTGCCCAAGTTCATCATGTTCGACTGGGCCGGCATCTATAACACCCACTGGGCGCTGATTCTGCCCGGCATGTTCACCATCTTCGGCGTATTCATGATGCGGCAGTTCTTCCTCTCCGTACCCCATGAAATCTCGGAGGCCGCCTTCATCGACGGAGCAGGCCATTTCCGCATCTTCTCGCGGATTATCCTGCCGATGGCCAAGCCTTCGCTGGCGACACTGGCGATTATCGACTTCTCCTGGCATTGGAATGATTATGAGAACGCGCTCGTCTTCCTAATCGACCAGGATCTGTTCACCGTTCCGCTCGGGCTGCAGAATTTCATCCTGGAGAACAATGTCGATTACAACGGCATGATGGCCGCCGCAACGGCCGGTATCATCCCGATGATTCTCGTCTTCCTGCTCGGCCAGAAATACATCATTGAAGGAGTGGCCAGCTCGGCGGTGAAGGGGTGACAGTGCGGGGAACTAGGTAGTAGTGCCGCATCAGCTTAAAACATGTGAAAATTACTTTTAACTCATCGCTTGCTTAGGGTTGCCATGCCTGATCGTGCCTGATTAAGGTGCGAGGGTAGGCTTAAGTGCAGTCTGTACAACTAAATCGCCGGATGTGCCGCCAAATCTCTGTTTAGATGTATTTCGTACAATTAAAATACCTCTATATCTGGATTTTCGCCCATTCGGGCAAATATAGTTGTACAGAATACAGTTAGACGAAGAATACCTTCGGGCGCACTGTTTTTAGTTGCACAGAATACACTTATCTCTGATTAAAGTCTGAGTATGAACATCGAGCTGATATTAGGCTGAACCTGCGCCCGTTGCTGGCTTCAACTCTTTAATTCAAGTAGCTGATTGTATTTCCTGCAATAGAAAACGTATTGCTGACCGTAAAATGAGATTCTATTGTATTTCATACATTGGAATGTTGTGATTTGGCTGAAAAAAGGCCTTTTTTCAATATTCGATTGTACGGAATACAATAGAATCTATTTCGAAGCCTCTTCTACAGCATTCCGTTGTACAATGTGCAGTTGCTATTGTTCCTCCGCCTTCACCGCCACCCAGCCGTCAATCAGATATGCGCCGAAGAATCGGGATACGGCAGTGAACCCGGCCTCCTCCAGCAACTCCTCTATCTCTTCAGCATGGAGCGGATGAGAGATTACGCCGAATGATTGCTCGAAGGTCTGCCACTGTTCCTCTGCGATCCCGTTACCAAGCATATGCAGCCGCCAGCCTGCCATCTGAAGCTCCCATGCAGGAGTACCCGGCACCCCGCAGATGGCGGACAGGCAGAGCGGCGCACCCGGCTGAAGCCGCGCGGCAATGCTGCGAAGGAGCGCCAGCTTACTCTCCCTCCCCTGCACGAAATGAAGCACCAGCATACAGGTTGCGGCATCGTACGCTCTAGCACAGCTCCAGTCACTAATTTCCGTACGATGCAGCCGCACTCTATCCAGCAGACCCGGTTGACCCGCAGCCTCCAGCCGCTGCTTGGCAGCCTGGAGCATACTCTGCGAGGTGTCCAGGCCGCTGAACCTCCAGTCCGGGTGGCTTAGGCCCAGCTTCAGAATCTCCTGGCCTCCGCCTGCTCCCACGACTAGCAACTCCGGCTTTTCCTTCTTGCCCAGCCGCGCTGTCAGCAGCGTATCCATCAAGTCATATTGCAGCGCGTACCCGGGGATTTTGCGGCTGATGTTCTGTACATACTGATCCCCGTCTGCCTGCTCCCATGGGCTGCCTGCCCCGCTCATGCTGTCCTTCAATTATATCCCCTCCGAAAGTAATAATCGGTACATAACCACAACAGGTCATGTACCGATTATCAGGGACGGACGCGGAAACCGCCATCCCACATAGCTGGGATCTATAGCACAGGCCGCTCGTACCAATACCCCGGAATTCCCCGTTCCAGCCGCATCAGTGCCTCCAGATAATAATAATCGCCCCAGATCGTGTAATCATCCGGCGAATCTCCGGCCCGCGTGCCCAATGTGTTCGGTTTTTCACGTACATTCCGATTCCGTCCGTGCCCTTTCACCGATACGAAAAAAAGACACCGGTTAAGTGTCTTTTGGGGCAATCCTATACAATTCTCCTATACAATTCTCCTACCCAGCCTACCTTAGCCTACCCGCCGCTCAGGCACGGGACAGCACCGACAGCACCGTCTCCAGCACCACATTCACGCCCATTTCACAATCCTCGTAGGAGGTGAGCTCTTCCTCGCAATGGCTTTTCCCGTTCACACTTGGGACGAAAATCATCGCCGACGGCAGGAACCCGGCCACGAACTGGGCGTCATGCCCTGCGCCGCTGGCCAGCTTCCGGCTGCTGTAACCGAGCTTCTGCGCGGCCTGCTCCACCAGCGTACAGATCCCCGGATCGAACCATACCGTGTCGCGGCCCCACAGCTTCGTCTTCGATACACTGCAATCCAGCAGCTCCTCCGGCAGGCCGTGAATAATCGCCTCAACTTCACGGACCTCATCCATGTCCTTATGTCTCGCTTCCACGGTGAAGATCACCTTGTTCGGAATAACGGTGTGGATATTCGGCAGCACGTTCATCCGCCCCATCGTATAGACCAGCTCAGGGTCCAGCACGGCCAGCTTGCGGCGCAGCTCCGTAATAATATCTGTAGCGGCAAACAGCGCATCCCGGCGCATATCCATCGGCGTAGTCCCGGCATGATCCGATTCCCCGGTCACTTCAATCTCATAGCAGACCATGCCCACAACACAGTCAACCAGACCGATCTTAACGTTCTCCTTCTCCAGCACGGGGCCTTGTTCAATATGCAGCTCCAGATAAGCCGCCGCTTCCCTGATCCGGTTCTCCGCCTCCCCGGCATACCCGCTGGCCTCCAGCGCCTCGCCGAAGCTGATGCCTTCCGGGTCCTTCTTCTCCAGCATGGCTGCCTTATTGAACTTGCCGGACAAGACCCCAGAAGCCATCATGGACGGCTCGAAGCGCGCCCCCTCCTCATTGGTGAAGTTCATCACCGTGACAGGCAGCCGGGGCTTAATCCCGTGATCTACCAGGGTTCTCACCACCTCAAGGCCGGCAATCACCCCCAGCACACCGTCGAATCTGCCGCCCTTCTTCACAGTATCCAGATGTGAGCCGATCACGATGGGCGGCCCATCTTCACAGCCAGCCAGAGTGGCATACATATTGCCCAGATCATCCACCTTCACGCTCATGCCCAGCTCTTCGCAGCAGGCGGTGAAATAGCCGCGCACCCGCACATCCTGCTCCGACAGCGACAGCCGGGTAACTCCGTTATGATCTGTCCGCCCGAAATCGGCAAAAGCCTCAATCGTATTCTTCAGCCGCCCACCGTTCACCAATAGTTGCTTAACCTGCATCGGCTTATTCCCCCGTTTCCGCTGATATGGAATGATTGCTATCCTTATATGTTAACGAATTCCACATGTTTGTCATTGTACATACTGTAAAAATTATAGGCTGGAGAATTTCCGTTATATGCTGGCGCCTGCGGGGAAGTCTGTTAGAATATGAGACATCAGGATTACATATTGCAGGGCGAGAGGGGTAAAAGCATGAACACTATTTTACGCAGCGGCCTGGCCGTGGCCGAGATCAGTTCACTCGGTGCTGAGCTGGTCAGCTTCAAAAGAACGGATACAGACACTGAATATATGTGGAACGGAGACGCCGCCTATTGGACAGGCCGTTCCCCGGTGCTGTTCCCGATGATCGGGGGAGCCGCAGGCGAAGCAG
Source organism: Paenibacillus sp. FSL P2-0089 (assembly GCF_038595095.1). Lineage (NCBI taxonomy): Bacteria > Bacillati > Bacillota > Bacilli > Caryophanales > Paenibacillaceae > Paenibacillus > Paenibacillus sp. FSL P2-0089. Next base: position 7,640,722 of record NZ_CP152006.1, on the reverse strand, counting down.
TCCGGGTAGACGGGCAGGCGTATCCGCTGGCCCGGCACGGCTTCGCCAGACGCAGCGAATTCGCGCTGGTGGAGTCCAGCGATACACATGCCGTCTTCCGACTCTCCCACAGCGCGGACACGCTGGCCAGCTACCCGTATCCGTTCCATCTGTATCTCACCTATACGCTGAACGGCAGCACGCTGGACATCGGCTACCGGGTGGAGAATCCCGGAGAAGAGGAGATGTTCTTCCAGCTCGGCACCCATCCGGCGTTCAACTGCCCGATTGGCGGAGAAGGAAGCTTCACCGACTACTATCTTGAATTCGAACAGCCGGAGCGCCTGGAGCGCTTATTCCTGAATGAGAATGGCTTGATTACTCCAGGCCAGAGCGAGACTATGCTCGGCGGGGACAACAAGCTGCCGCTGAACCACGACATGTTCGCGCATGACGCCCTCGTCTTCCGCAATGTCCAGTCCAAATCGGTTGCCCTGAAAAGCAGACAGTCTGACAAGAGCGTAACAGTCGCCTTCACCAATTTCCCCGATCTCGGCATCTGGCAGCCGAAGAATGCACCGTTCGTGTGTATCGAGCCTTGGCATGGTGTGGCAGATACCTCCGGCTTCACCGGCGATATCCGGGAGAAGCAGAATGTCATCTCCCTGCCGCCGGGCAGCCAGTTTACCAGCGCGCTGGCGATTACATTTAACTAAATTTCAACAGGCGAAGGCCGCAGTCACCCCACGGTGCTGTGGTCTTTTTGCTGTGGAACAGCGGCTTCTCGTCAGGCAGTTCACACCCCTCCTCAAGCGATAAGTACACTTTAGTAGTATATACAACCTTTTGACCCGGATAGTAAGATAATCACAAATATAGTGACGCGTAGACCCGAATCAGAACCGGGAAAGGAAGTGACTGCTCGAGTGAAGCCAGAGATAAGTATTATTGTGCCTATCTACAACGTGGAATTGTACCTGAGGAAGTGTGTGGATTCGATATTGGCGCAGACCTTCCGCAGCTTTGAATTGATTCTGGTCAATGACGGATCACCCGATAAGTGCGGCGAGATATGCGAGTATTACAAGGAGCTGGACCCCCGTGTCGTAGTTATTCATAAGCAGAACGGCGGATTGTCCGATGCCCGGAACTATGGTATTGATGTGGCAAAGGGCCGGTATATCGGATTCGTCGACAGCGATGACTGGATAGAACCGGACATGTATGAAGCCCTGCACGGACTCATCACCGCCCACAATGCAGATATCGCTGTATGCGGTCATTGCGAGGTACAGGATGATGTCAAGCTGGAAAAGTCCTTCACGCACCAGGTGCGTGTATACGATAATGCGCATGCCTTTGACAAGCTGCTGGAGGATACCGAGATCCAGAACCTGGCCTGGGATAAGCTGTATAAGGCCGAGCTGTTCAGCCAGGTGAGATATCCGGTCGGCCGATATTTTGAAGACATTTTTACCACCTATAAATTATTCCTCCAGGCGAACAAGACCGTCTCGCTGGACTCCCCCAAATACCTGTATCTGAAGCGAAGCGACAGCATCACCGGAGCGATGAACAACCGGAAATATTACGACCGCTTCTGTGCGGCGCTGGAGATCTACGAGACGATTCAGGATAAAAACTATCCGATCGCCAAAGAAATCTCGTTATCCCGGACCGTAACCGAGGGCATTGAGCTGTGCAACTTCCAGCTGATTACCGGCGAGACTGCAGTTAACAAGGAATATCTGGCCGAGCTGGGCGGGTTCCTGAGCAAGCATACCTCCGCGATCCTGCGCAACCGTATTATCCGCCGGGAGATGAAGACCGCAGCCCTGCTTATTCTGACCAGCTCCACGGTATACAAAATGCTGTATTATTCCAAACTCCGTTTGAAGGGAAGTAATATGATATGAGCCAAGCCCTTGAGAAGATCCTGCCGCTGTCTTTCCGCAATTATGTAAGCAATATTCCCGTCTATCAATATTATAAGGGCTATCTGAGCTACCGGAATGCATATAAAGACAAGACGAAAGCCATTTACGTCGTCGGCTCCCCCGAGCATGACAATCTGGGCGATCACGCCATCACTTATGCGCAGATGAATTTTTTGCGAAAAGCTTTTCCCGACTATACCCTGATTGAGATTGTCGCCAACCGGCTGATGCATAACATGAAGTGCCTGGAGGAATTCTGTTCGCCGGAGGATATCTTCGTGCTTCAGGGCGGGGGCAACTTCGGAATCGAGTATTTCCGCGAGGAAGAGGTGCGCCGCAAGATTATCTCCGAATTCCCAAATAACAAAATCATCGTCTTCCCGCAGACCATCTACTTCGGTGATACCGAGCTGGGCCGCACGGAGTTCAAGAAGACACAGGACCTCTATGGCTCCCACAAAGACCTCACGCTGGTCGCCAGAGAGGCAACGTCGTACGAAATTATGAAAGCAGGTTTCAGAAACAACGCAGTGCTGTTAACGCCGGACATTGTCATGTCCCTGGATATCACTGACCCTCCCAAGGAGCGCCACGGTGCCCTTCTGTGCATTAGAGCCGATAAGGAGAGCATTTTCAGCGAGCAGGATAAAAAGGTCATCCAGGAGTACACCTCCAAGCACTACAGCACCACCACCTTCACGGATACCTGCATTCTCCGCCCTGTCTCCCTGGAAGACCGGGATCACGAGCTGAACACCTTATGGAATCAGTTCAAGGAGGCCGAGGTTGTGATTACGGACCGGCTGCACGGGATGATTTTTGCGGCGATTACGTCCACACCTTGTATTGCACTGGGGAACTACAATTATAAGGTCGTAGGCAGCTACGAATGGATCAAGCATCTGGGCTATGTGAAATTCACGAACGATGTGAAGCAAATCCCGGCTTTGCTGGAAGAACTGAAGACGATCCAGCGCCCACGGTACAATAATGAGTTCTCGGTCCAGCATTACAGCCAGATCATTGAATCCATGGCAAGCAGCAGCGCTAGAGAACCTGCTTCGTCTATCGTTACCGCTTAAGATAAGCACAAGACACTCTCTGTAGCGAGGAAGCGATCCCACCCTTGAAAACAAATATAAAACTTGCTGCAATCATAACCTATGCTTCGGTATTCCTAGGCGTTATTATCTCCCTGGGCTCGACGCCGTTCATTGTGTCGACCCTGGGGAAATCCGAATATGGATTATTCGCGCTGGTGAACTCCATCATCGCCTATATCGTCCTGCTTGATCTGGGCTTCGGCAGCGCGGTCATCCGCTTCAATGCGAAATACATCTCTGAGAATGACTCCGCAGGCCAGCGCAATATCAACGGAATGTTCCTGCTGCTGTTCTCAGCCATCGGACTCCTCTCCTTACTTGCCAGTGTGATTCTGGTGTTTAATTTCGATGCGATCTTCAGCAGCCTCGATGCAGCTGAGCTGGGCATTCTGAAGACGATATTTATCATTGCCGCCATCAATGTGGCTGTCTCGTTCCCGCTGAATATCTTCAGCTCGATCATTACGGCCTATGAGCGGTTCGTCTATCTCAAAATCATCAATCTGATCCGCGTGGTCCTGTCTCCGGCCATGATGGTGCTGGTCCTGCTGTTCGATTTCAGATCGACAGGTATGGTCACCGTTGCGCTTGTGCTGAACCTGGCGATCGGCGTGATCAACGTGGTCTTTTGCCGCACCAAGCTGAATCTGAGGGTCCGGTTCCACGGCTTCGACACCAAGCTGTTCAAGGAGATCTTCTGCTATTCGTCGTATATCTTATTATCCTCGATTGCCTTCCAGATCTATACGAATGCTGATCCGCTGATCATCGGGATGTTCCTCGGGGCTACGCCCATCGCCATCTTCGCCATCGCCGCCCAGCTCAACACGTATATTCTCAACTTCTCCAATGTGCTGGCCAGCTTCTATCTGCCGAAGCTCACCAAGATGATCGTCAAGGGGGCAGATCAGGCGGCCTTAATGCTGGAGCTGGTCAAAATAGGCAGAATCCAGGCGCTGATCGTAGGCTACATCGTCTCGGGCTTCGTGTTATTCGGACAGAGCTTCATTCTGATCTGGCTTGGCCAGGATTACAAATATGCGTACACGGTTGCGCTGATCATCATCATTCCCCAGATCACGTCGATTGTGCAATCGCTGTTCGCCACCATGCTGGAAGCGATGAATATGCACAGGGTGAAGGCCTTTATCTACTTCTCAGTTGCAATTCTGAAGGTGGCCTTAACCTTCTGGTTCATCCGGATCTGGGGGATTACAGGCTGCGCCATTGCTACGGCTATCGGGATGATCATCAATGTATGCCTGAATAATGTGTACTACAAATATAAATTGAAGTTCGATATCCTTCACTTCTGGCTGCAGATCATCCGCGTCTTCATTCCGGTGGTGCTGCTGTCCGGTGTGTGCGGGTTCCTGCTTAGCTTCGTGAGCATCACTTCTTACGTGTACCTGGGCATGTATGTCATCCTGTACTCCCTCATCTATGTGCTTACTATGTGGCTGTTCGGACTGAACGGGGCAGAGAAGCAGATGGTGGCCGGACCGGTGCGAAAAATGGCTCTGCGGAGTCAGGCCTAGGACTCTACGTGAGGCGGGCGCTGATTGGCATGCCGCGCTTAGGCGCTGCTCCATGCTGTGCCTAAGCGAAGAAGCCTCTGCGGGTAAGATCCGCAGAGGCTTCTTCGCTTAACTTGGCAAGCTTGCTGATCAGAGCTGCTTCAGCCGCTCATCCAGCAACCGGAACATGTTTCTGAGGGCCGTCTGGTCCGCTTCGCCATAATGATCGCCGATATTGATCTCATAATAGCAGGAAGCCTCGCCGGTTGGCTTGAGCCGTGGTGTCAGGCCAATGCCGGTCTCGTTATAGATCCCAATCAATACAGGGGCAAGCTGCTCCAGAGGCAGCGCAAAGTGGATGTGGAACATATTCGAGACCGGAACCTCCGGCAGCGTGGATACCTTATGGCAGCTGTTGAATAAGGCTGCCAGCTCCTTGGCCTGCTCATAGTATTCTGACATCCTGCCGATTCTCTGCCGGTAATAATACCGGGCCGGGACAATATAGGGATAGAGACTGATCAGGTCGCCCCCGTGGCGGCGCTTCCAGATCTTCGAGGTCTCCGTGAACTCCCGGCTGCCGGCTAAGATCGCTCCGGCAATCCCGCCAATGCCTTTGTACAGGGAGACATACACGCTATCGAACAGCGCGCAGACCTCGGCCGCCGTCTTGCCGTAGTAAGGCAGCACCTCGAACAGCCGCGCCCCGTCCAGATGGAGCTTAATTCCCTGCTCCCGGCAATACCCCGATATCGCTTCCAGTTCGGCATATTCCGGCAGCTGTCCGCCGATCTCCCGCTGCGGCAGCTCCAGCAGCAGACAGGCAACCCCCGGTCCCATCCCCTTCACATCCTCCAGGGTAATCAGACGGTCTGCACTGCCCAGCAGCAGCGGCTCCAGATGATGCAGCTCTTTTAACCCGTCCTGCTCATGAATCTCCAGATGGCATAGCGGGTGATAAGCGACTCTTTTGCTGCCCTCCCGGTCACTCCAGATCCGCAGGGCAATCTGCTGGGCCATCGTGCCGCTGGGGAAGAACACGCTGCATTCTTTGCCCAGCACCTCTGCCATCTCCGCCTGGAACTCCTCAATCACCGTCCCTGTCCCGTACATGTCCGCAGCGAGACCGTCCTCTACACTATCCAGCGCCTTCTTGAGTACGGCTACGTCCCGTCCGCCATGGCCTGCAAGCTGCACCTGCGTCCTGCCGAACGCCTCCATTAAAGCATTCTCCTCGTTCATTTTATTATCCTAGCCCCCTTCTTCGTAGCACCCGATCTGTATGAATCCTTGAAATTATATCATTCCTCTACAAAATAACCGAATTATTAGAATGTTCACATGATATTCCTCTCCAGCAAGGTGAAATAAGTTGACCGCTGTGCTACAATATTGGAATTGCAAAGGCAATTGCTTAGGGAGGTTTATAAATTCACCATGCTTATTATTGGTATCGCCGGCGGGACCGGCTCCGGCAAGACAACGGTAGCGCGCTCCGTGATTGACCGTCTTGGCTCTGACAAAGTAACATTCATATCCCAGGATAACTACTATAAAGACCATTCTTACCTCAGCATGGCTGAACGCGGTGCCATTAACTATGACCACCCGCTGGCCTTTGACACGGAACTGCTGATCGAGCATCTGGATTGTCTCAAAGCGGGACAAGCCGCCTTCGCTCCCGTGTATGACTTCACGGTTCATGCCCGTTCAACCGAGAAGACTGTGGAGCTCGCCCCGAATAATATCGTCATTCTGGAAGGACTGCATGTGCTGTCCGATGAGAAGCTGCGCGAGCAGCTCAACATCAAGGTGTTCGTGGACACCGATCCCGATGTGCGTATCCTGCGCCGGGTGCTGCGGGATATCGAGGAACGCGGGCGGACCATCCGTTCGATCCATACGCAATACCTGACCACGGTGAAGCCGATGCACGAGGCCTTCATCGAGCCCTCCAAGAAATACGCGGACCTGATCATCCCGGAAGGCGGACAGAATCAAGTCGGAATCGAACTGCTGTCGGTACTGACCGAGAAGTATCTGTCCGGCGATCACCAATGGAACTGAATTAAGCCGCACCGGCTGATATGGTGCAAGGACCGTCCGGCAATGCCGGACGGATTTTTTCTGTTCCGGGAGATATAACATATGCGAAAAACCGAACACATTTCTCGGCTCGAAGGCAGCAGGGCCCATTGTAGGCGAAAACCGGCAAACAACCGGTCGCCCGCAGGTGAGCTTTTCATGAAATCACGCCTCAAAAGTCAGGTTATCTTACATAAAACCCCTGTTCACACCGGAATTTTCACCGTTTTCAGCATTATCATCCATTTATTTGTTATATTTATTGACTGGTAACGCTTTATTACCGAAATAAAGGGTTGATTATTTGGTGATCATCCACTATGATTAGGTCAACGGACGGCATTAAAGTTAAAGCGATTTAACTTATAATTTGTCCACTATAATAAAATTGGCAAACTAAATTTTTATTTATCATTAAAGTTAAAGCGCTTATACTTTTAACAATGAAAGGCTGGTGTGTCCGTGATTAAGAGTGAGAGCCGGCGGCAGACGTTCTACATGTATCTGTTCATTTCCCCGTGGCTGGTCGGCTTCCTGATCTTCGCCCTGTACCCGATCCTGTCATCGCTGTATTACAGCTTCACCGACTATGACATCATTCATCCGCCCAGATTCATCGGCCTCGCCAACTACACGGAGATGTTCCACAATGAACTGTTCTGGCGTTCCGTGAAGGTCACCCTAAGATATACCTTCATCAGCGTGCCGGTACAATTGCTGCTGGGCCTGGGGTTCGCCCTGCTGCTGCATCAGACCATCCCCTGGCGCGGCTTCTTCCGCACAGCGATGTATTTCCCGAGTATGGTCTCCGGTGTGGCCATGTCGCTCCTCTGGTACTGGATCTTCAATCCGCAGATCGGCCTCTTCAATTATATGCTTTCCTGGTTCGGCATTCACGGCCCGGCCTGGCTGATGAATCCCGATACAGCGCTGTATGCCCTAATTATCATGTCCCTTTGGACAGCGGGCTCTGGCATGATCCTCTTCCTCGCTGGTCTGCAAGGAGTCCCAGCCAGCCTGATCGAAGCTGCCAATCTGGATGGGGCAGGGCGCTTCCGCATTTTCCTGAATATTACGCTGCCGATGATCTCGCCTGTCCTGCTGTTCCAACTGATTATGGGGCTGATCGACTCCTTCCAGGTGTTCACGCAAGCCTTCGTCATGACGCAGGGCGGACCCAATTACTCTACCTGGTTCTACGTCTACAATCTGTATACCAGTGCCTTCAAGGAATACCGCGCCGGATACTCCTCCGCGCTTGCCTGGGTCCTGCTGATTGTCGTCATGCTGTTCACGGCGGTCATTATGAGGCTGTCGCGCCGTTATGTCCATTATGAAGGAGGCAGCAGCCGATGAGCACCGTTAAGGCCACCCGCTCGCTTGACCCGTCCCCCCGGCTCCGCCGAAGAATCAAGCCCGTTAAGATTGCCAGCTTCACCGCGCTGCTAGTCACAACGTTCCTAATGCTGCTGCCGCTGTTCTTCATGGTCTCCACCTCGCTGAAGTCAAAACGGGAGATGCTGAAGTTCCCGCCGACGTTTCTGCCGGAGAGCTGGGCCTTACGCAATTATGTCGATATTTTTGAGACTCTCCAGTTCGGCACATTGTACAAGAACAGCCTGATCATCGCCGGCTTCTCCGTATTCGGCACCCTGCTCTCTTCGGCGCTGGTTGCTTACGGGTTCGCCAGGTACCGGGGGCGCGGCAACAACTTCTGGTTCATCCTGCTGCTGAGCACGATGATGCTGCCTTATCCGGCCATTATGATTCCGCAGTTCGTATTGTTCTCCAAAATGCAGTGGATCGACACCTTCCTCCCGCTGATTGTGCCTGCCTTCTTCGGCTCGGCGTATAACATCTTCCTGCTGCGGCAATTCTTCTCCACGCTGCCTGAGGAGCTGTTCGATGCCGGACGCATTGACGGCTGCGGCGAGCTGAGGATGTGGCGGACCATCGCGCTGCCGCTGTCTGCGCCGGCGCTGGCGACGGTTGCGATCTTTGCTTTTATCTACAGCTGGAATGATCTCTTGACCCCAGTGCTCTATCTAAGCTCGTCGGACAAATTCACGCTTCCCGTGGGGATGGCCTCCCTCACCTCATCGCGCTTCCGCATTCCGCCGTGGCATCTGCTGATGGTCGCCTCCGTCCTGGCTATGGTTCCAATCGTCACCCTGTTTGCCATCGCCCAGAAGCAGTTCGTCGAAGGCATCGTACTGACCGGCATCAAGTAAGGCAGCAAAGCTATCCCGGGTTTACAACACTTGAAAAATTCAGGAGGGATTGGACAATGAAGAATAAAATGAAGAGCAAGAGATATGCGCTGCTGCTAGCATCAGCCCTGACAGTATCCACAGTCCTGGCGGGCTGCAGCGGCGGCAAATCGGCAGGCAATGTGGCGGCTGGAGGCAGCGGAGCCGGGAATACCGGCGGTTCGGGGGAGCAAGTGACGATATCCCACTATACCATTGATTCCGAGGACCGGACTTTTATCGAGAAGCTGATCCCGGATTTCGAGAAGGCGCATCCGAACATCAAGGTCAAGGTGGAGAAGGCACCGTATGAGCAGTTCGACAGCAAGCTGCAGACACTGATTGCCGGCGGTAATTCCCCGGATGTGACGAGCCACTACGGCTACGGCGGTTTTGCCGAATATTACAATAAGGATATGCTGCTGGATCTGACGGATCTTATTAAGGAAGACGGCTTCAAGGCGGAGGACTACAACATCCCAGAGAATCTGATGAAAATATACACTGTAAACGGTCATACCTACGGCATACCGGTCAATATGTACGTCACCCTGATGCTCTACAACAAGGATATGTTCGATGCCGCAGGCGTCTCCTACCCGCCGAGCGATTATGAAGATAAGAGCTGGACGTTTGACCGTATGGTGGAGGATGCCAAGAAGATGACAATCGTCTCGGACGATATTGCCAAAACACAATACGGCGTAGACTTCACCTGGGCGGAGCGGGATATGCGGCCGCTGTACTTCGGGGCCGAGCCTTACTCTGAGGATACCTGGACCAACGGCGGCGTTCCTTCCGAGACGCATTTCGATTCACCCGAGGTCATTGCCGCTTACCAGAAGCTGTTCGACCTTGTGTTCAAGGAGAAGGTGTCCCCGACTTCCGAGTGGAGTAAAAGCGTAGCCGGACAGAACGGCGACCCGTTCGTCGCAGGCAAGATTGGCATGTCGATCGGCGGCTCCTGGAACCTCGCCGGAGCTAACGACTTCCCGTTCAAAATTGGCGTAGCTGCTGTGCCATGGGGAGGCAACGACAAGGTGCGCAGCACGCTGTTCGTTGATCCGCTGCTGATTCTGAAGGACTCGAAGCATCCGAAGGAGGCTTTTGAATGGATCAAATACCTGATGACCACTGAAATCCAGGAGAAGTCCATCGAGCTGAGCGGCGGCAATCCGCCAGTCAATACGGAAGCGGCTGAGGTGTATTACAAGCATTTTGACGGCATTGATCCTGAGGATGTGAAGAAGGTCTACGAAGGCGCAGTCAAATACGGTTATGAATCCTACAACCATCTGATCACCAACTACTCGCAGATCAACGACATGTTCATCAATGAGCTGCAGCCGGTCGAGACGGGTCACAAGACCCTGGAAGAGGTTATGCCGGTGATTCAGAAGAAGGTTACGGAGATCATCAAGAGGTAGCGGCCCGGCGATGGTTATATGTTTAGCGAAACCCCGGTGCGGCCTGTATACTGGAGATAGAACAAGTGGAAACGGCTTTGCCGTCCTTTTAAAGGACGGTACCGTTTCAGCGAGAAATAGAAGGATAATGTATCGTGTGAAACATATAAAATCTATATTTTAAAAGCACAGGACAATCTGCCGCAAGGGGCGCTTGAAATGAAAGTAAGTATTTTTGATGTAGCCAAAAAATCAGGGCTGTCCGTGGTCACCGTATCGCGGGTATTAAACGGAGCAACGTCTGTGCGGGAGAACAACCGCCAGAAGGTGCTCGACGCGATCAAGGAGCTGGATTACCGCCCGAATGCAGCAGCCCGCAGTCTGGCCAGCGGCAAGACCGGCATCATCGGCCTGATTGTAACGACCCTGCAGGATTCCTTCTTCGATGCTGTGGTCAAGGAACTGAATGAGACGCTGGCCCTGCACGGATATTATCTGGCGATCTCCGTATATGATGGCATTGGCTCCGGTGAGAGCCACTACCTGATCCAGGAAGACCGGGTGGACGGACTTATCCTGCTCTCCCCGATCAAAGAGGACAATTATATTGTCGAGCTGAAGCGGCGGGGCATTCCCTATGTGCTGATCGACAACCAGCTGCCGGAGAATGACAGCTACTCGATCACCATCGACAACTTCAAAGGCGGGTATGCCGCAGCCAGCCACCTGCTGGAGCTGGGGTATACCTCCATCGCCCATCTCTGCGGGCAGGAGATGTTCCGCAGTACGCGGGAGCGGCGCGCGGGCTTCCTGCAAGCGCTGCAGGAGCAGGGCCTCGCCCCGTTCGAGATCGTACACGGTGAATTTGAGATCACCATGGGCTACGACACGGCGCAGCGCTGGCTCGCAGAGGGTAAGCTGCCGGGGGCGGTATTCGCCGGAGATGACAATATCGCCCTCGGGGTGATCAATGCCCTGATGGAGGCAGGCGTAAAGGTGCCGGAGGAGGTTGCTGTAGTCGGCTACGACGACCACTATATCGCCTCCCAGCTCCACCCGCATCTGACCACTATGCGCCAGCCGGCGGATAAGATCGGCGTCGCCGCCGCCGACATGCTGCTGCGCCGGATCAGCGGGGAGATGAAGCGCGGCTCCAATATTAAGATCGATCCGGAGCTGATTGTGCGGGAATCGACGAAGATTACACTTTAGGAGGTACAAACATTGGCTTACTACTTGGCGATCGATGGGGGAGGCAGCAAGACCTACGCCCTCATCAGCGATGAACAGGGCCGTATTCTAGGCAAAGGCCGGAGCGGCAACGGCAATCACCAGACCAGCGTGACGCAGGCGGAGAATAACATCCGCGAAGCGGCTTCCATGGCGCTGGCGGAAGCCGGGCTCCGGTTGGATCAGATCCGGCAGTCCTATCTGGGGCTTGCCGGTGCAGACCGCCAGACCGATTATAACATTCTGCATCCGATGATCCTCCGGATCGGCTTCACGCAGTACACGATCAGCGGTGATACGATGATCGGCCTGCGGGCGGGCACAAACCGCTCCTACGGCGTAGCCCTGATCTGCGGCACCGGCACCAATGCGGCGGGCCGTAATCCGCAGAGCCGCCACTTCCAGTGCGGCGGGTTCGATTATATGTACGGCGATTTCGGCGGCGGCGGCGCGCTGAATATCGAGGTATTCCGCACAGTCATCCGGGCCTGGGACGGTCGCGAAGCGCCCACGCTGCTGACGGAGCCACTACTGAAGCTGCTCGGCTATGGGCGGGTGGAAGACATGTACGATGACTTCCTGGATCACGGGAAGCAGGTGCCGCTGGATGCGGCCCGCCTGCTTTTCCCGGCAGCGGCTGAGGGCGATGCCGCAGCGCTGGCGATCCTGAACCGCCAAGGCGTGGAACTGGGCAAGGCTGCGGCGGCCGTCATTCATCGGCTCGGTATGGAGAACGATGAATTTGATGTGGTCCTGGCCGGAAGCGTGCTGACCCGAGGCGACCGGGGCTGGATTCGCGGGCCGATTGAGCAGGCTGTGCATGAAGCGGCACCAGGCGCGGCAGTGGTCACCCTCTCCACCGAGCCTGTGGTCGGCGCTCTCTGGTCGGCGCTGGAGAGCGACGGGATCACCGTCAGCCAGGGTATGTATGAGACGATGCGTGCTTACAGGGAGTTCGAGCTTATTCCCACTACCACCAGACAGGAGTGATTCATTGTGACAGCGAACCAAGGTCTTAAGATTGCCGTCATCGGCGGAGGGTCTTCCTATACCCCCGAACTGGTAGAAGGCTTCATCCTGCATCATAAGGAGCTTCCGGTCCGGGAGCTGTGGCTTGTAGACATTGAGGCTGGCCTGCATAAGCTGAACATCGTGGGCGCTCTGGCGAAGCGTATGGTGGAGAAGTCCGGTCTGCCGATCGAGGTCCATCTCACCACCGACCGCCGCGAGGCCATTGCCGGTGCGGACTTCGTCAGCACGCAGATCCGTGTCGGTATGCTGGATGCCCGTGCCCGTGACGAGGCGATTCCGCTGAAATACGGTGTGATCGGCCAAGAGACGACCGGTCCCGGCGGCATGCTGAAGGCACTGCGCACCATACCGATCATTCTCGGCATCTGCCGTGATATCGAGGAGCTGGCACCGGACGCCTGGCTGCTCAACTTCACCAATCCCGCAGGTATGGTCACCGAAGCGGTCCTACGGTACTCCAAGGTGAAGAGCATTGGTCTCTGTAATGCCCCGATCGGCCTGATCAAGCAGGTATCGGCCAAATATGACATTGCCCCGGACCGGATCTACGCCGAGTTCGTCGGCCTGAACCACCTGCACTGGATTACCCGTATTGATGTGGAGGGTGAAGACAAGCTGCAGGAGATGCTGGCGGATACCGCAGGCTACAGTGCAAAGAATGTTCCGGCACGCGAATGGAACCCCGAGTTCCTGCAATCGCTGCATGCCTTGCCTTCGTATTATCTGAAGTACTTCTACATGACCGATGCGATGCTTGCGGAGCAGCAGGAAGCCGCCGCACAAGGCGGGAACCGTGCCGAAGTCGTCAAGCGTGTGGAGGAGGAGCTGTTCGCCATCTACAGCGACCTTGCGCTGAATGAGAAGCCGAAGCAGCTGGAGCAGCGCGGCGGAGCCTTTTATTCCGAAGCGGCCGTGAACCTGATGCGCTCGCTCTATAGCGGCACCAATGACATCCAGACACTGAATGTGGCGAACCGGGGCATCTTAGACTTCCTGCCGGACGATGCCAGCATCGAGGTCAACTGTGTCGTCACGAAGACCGGCCCCCTCCCGCTGCCGCTGACGAAGATTCCGCCGATGGCCAAGGGACTGATTCATGCTGTGAAGACCTATGAGCAGCTAGCCATCGACGCTGCCGTCACCGGTGACCGCAGCCTGGCGATTCAAGCCCTAGCGCATCACCCCCTTGTCCCTTCAGTGGAGGTTGCTATCGCGATGCTGGATGAGATGCTGGAAGCGAACAGGGAGTATCTGCCGTCCTTTTTCGGTCAGGACTAATCCCTTAACACCAACAAAGAGCCTATGCTAACCACAGATCACTCTGCGGCCGCACAGGCTCTTCTTTTATTTCACAATGGTATAGCGGTAGGTCTCTCCCTCGATCTTGAAGTCGGCATACAGCGGCTTGCCGCTGGACTTCACTTCGTCGGGGACCTCGGCCAGGAACACCAGCGTGCCGTTCTTCAGCGGTTCAATCCTCGAGATATTGGTATAGGTGAAATCTTCCCCGCCGTTCTTTTCCATGGTATCGAAGGTACTATACTCGTATTTATTGTCGTATTTGACCTCCACATCCGCTACTTCGTCTGCCTCCATAGCCTCACCTGCCAGGTTCTTCACTTTCAGCGTGATCGCCAGATAGGTTGTGCCCGGTTCCTTGGCTTCATAGTAGGTATAGAATGATCCGGGATTGGACGGAGTAACCTTCTTGCTATAAGAGGTCTTGGTGATGGTATACTCACCCGTCCCGTCGATAACAAGCGGCGTGCCTTTTACGATCAGCTTGTGGTCCTCCCCGGGTTCAGCTGCTGCCGGGCTGCCCCCGTTATTTAGAAGTTCAGCCGTACCGCCCTCTTCTTCCGCTGTCACGGGCTTTACCAGGCTCTCCTTTAACCTATCATTCTGTTCTTTTAGGAATTTGTTCTCCTTTTGCAGCTCACTAATCTCTGTCTTCAGCTTCTCCATGCTCTCTCTGCCAGCGCCTGCATTGTCCGAGGAACACCCGGTTACGGTTACCGCCAGCATAGCAGCAGCAAGCCAAAGGCCCCCTGATTTCATTTTCATAACACACCCCAATACTTGTATTTAATTCTTCACCATTATAAGACCAACCCTGTGTCAAAAGATAGAAAAATATGTAACATTTTCGCAGCGATTGCCGAAAGAAACAGCCGATGCGAGCCGTAATCGTCACCCCCGGTGTTGCTTGCGGTACTGCAAGGGTGAACGTCCTGTAATGGCCTTGAACACCCGCCCGAAATGCGCAATGCTCTCAAATCCCGTCTCCGCCGCCACCCGGGTGACCGGCCACTTCGTCTGCGTGAGCAGTACCTTCGCCTCACGGATGCGGACATAGTTCAGGTACTCAATGATGGTGAAGCCTGTCGTCTGCTTGAAAATCCGGCACAGATACGTAGCGCTGATGAAGAACCGCTCGGCAATTCCCCCAAGACTCAGCCGCTCGCTGTAATGGTTGTCCAGGTATTCGATGATGCCGTATACCCGGCGCTGCCCCTCGCTCTGCTCCGGTGAGACCAGGGCGGGCTTCGCCCTCCTTATCCGCTCCAGCGTAATCAGCAGTTGCAGCAGCAGCATCCTTGTATATTCAGTGCTCCAGCGCAGCCCCTCCTTCTGTTCCTCCTGCATCGCCTGGAGCAGGTCTGTGATGAGTCCCTGTTCATGCGCCGTAGGCCGCAGCAGGAAGCTCTCCCCTTCGAACACATTCATCCAGTCTGCCCCGGGTGCCACGGGCTCCAGATAGGCATCGTCAAAGCTGATCAGCACCCGCTCATGCGGAAGATGGCTTCCGCCGGTTGTGCGGTGCAGATGATTTTTGTTAATAAACACGAGGTCTCCGGCTTCCAGCGCGTACCTTCCGTTACGGATATAATAGTGCCGCTCCCCGGATAGCAGATAATATATTTCGTAGAAATCATGGAAATGGTCGGTGTCCATATTGAAATGCCCGATGCGCTTCAGCTGCTCAATCTGAAAAATAGGTTCCACCCTGCACCAAGCCTCCTGAAAGGATAAGATAAGCACACTTTTGAGCAAAAATAACTAAATACCGTTTACTTTCTGCATTTTCTATACTATAAAATAGAATCAAATCCAAGTAAATGGAGTGATCCCCTTGTCCAAAAAGAAATATGCACTTGTCGGCACAGGCGGCCGGGCTGAATTTTTCTATGGCGCTCTTGTTACCGCTTACAACGAAACCTCCGAGCTGGTGGCCTTCTGCGATGTCAATCAGACGCGGATGAATTTCGCCAATCATATGCTTACGGGCAAATACGATTATCATGAAGTTCCTACGTACAAGGCTGAAGACTTCGACCGGATGATCACCGAGACCCGGCCCGACTTCGTGCTGGTGACTACGATTGACCGGACGCATCACAAGTATATTATCCGCGCTATGGAGCTGGGTTGTGATGTCATTTCCGAGAAGCCGATGACGATTGACGAGGAGAAATGCCGGGAGATCTTCGATGCGATTGAGCGCACCGGCAAGAATCTGCGGGTAACCTTCAACTACCGCTATGCGCCGCATAACACGAAGATCCGTGAGGTCATTATGGATGGCGTCCTGGGTGAGATTCTATCCGTGAACTTCGAATGGCTGCTGAATACCCAGCATGGAGCGGACTATTTCCGCAGATGGCACCGCGACAAGCGGAACAGCGGCGGCCTGCTGGTGCATAAATCGACGCATCACTTCGACCTGATGAACTTCTGGCTGGGGTCGCAGCCGGACACGGTTTTCGCCATGGGCGATCTGCGCTTTTACGGGAGAGAGAATGCCGAGAAACGGGGCATCACCGAGTTCTATCAGCGTGCCTACGGCAGCAAGGCTGCCGAGAACGACCCGTTCGCGCTTCACCTGGACCGTAACGAACACCTGAAGAGCATGTACCTGGACGCCGAACACGAGGACGGGTACCAGCGCGACCAGAGCGTATTCGGGGACAATATCAGCATCGAGGATACCATGAATGTCATGGTCAAGTACAAGAACAAGACCGTCATGAACTATTCGCTTAACGCATATATGCCGTGGGAGGGCTTCATCATCGTGTTCAACGGGACTCAGGGGCGGATGGAGGGGCGGATTACCGAGCAGTCCTACGTCAATTCCGGCGGCAAAAAAGAAAACGAAGGCGCGCTGGAAGGCGTCAGCATTATGATCTATCCGCACTTTAAGGAGCCTTACCGCGTAGAGTTCGAGAGCAGCAGCGGTGGACACGGCGGCGGTGATCCGGTGCTGCTGAGCGATATTTTTGATAAAAAGCAGGAAGACCGCTTCAACCGCGCAGCTTCGCACAAGGACGGCGCGATGTCCATTATGACCGGCATTGCCGCCAACCGCTCCATGAAGACCGGCCAGCCGGTGCGGATTGCTGACATCTGGCAGGAGTAAACTAGCGTGTGGTCTCGCAGCAGCGATGAACCCCGCACGATAATGCAGAAGCCCCCCTTTGATCACGGGTACGTGGTGAAAGGGGGGTTGTCTAGCTTTCTACTTGGCGCCATTGTATTCGGTTTTTCGCCTACATTTCGCCACTCACCACGCACCGGCACATTGTGTTCGGTTTTTCACCTACATTTCGCCCACTCACCACGCACCGGCACGTTGTATTCGGTTTTTCACCTACATTTCGCCCACTCACCACGCACCGGCACGTTGTATTCGGTTTTTCACCTACATTTCGCCCACTCACCACGCACCGGCACATTGTGTTCGGTTTTTCACCTACATTCATTTCTCAACAAAAAAAAGACCCTTCATTTAAGAAGGGCCTTCGCTTGCATCACGGTTAAAACCATTATGCGGTCAAGAGGACTCGAACCTCCACGATATTGCTACCACTGGCACCTGAAGCCAGCGCGTCTGCCAATTCCGCCATGACCGCAAAGAAAACATTCAATGCAACGCAAGAAGTAATATATCATGAATTCTTCAAAAGAACAAGTCTTTTTTATTAATCATGGTTAAAGCGGGACACAGCCACTTTGAGAAGGGGTCTAGCTGGTGCGTCATAGCTAGCCTCAACTTACAGTTGATTACGTTATACCGCGTGCCCTACTCCAGTATATGGGTTATTTCGAGAACGGAGATTATAATAGACTTACGACGTCGGAATCCATTATAGGAGTTGTACTGAGTATGATCGTAAGTGACAAAGTTGGCAAACGAATTGCTACCCTCCGCAAAATAAAAGGCTTATCCCAGGAACAATTAGCGGAACTGCTCCATGTCAGTGCACAGGCGGTATCCAAATGGGAGACTGGCAAGTCTCTGCCGGAGACAGCCACCCTTCCCCTGCTATCCGCCGCATTGAACCACTCGATTGACAGCATTCTGCTGCCCCAGGAGCTTGTGGTGCTCTCTGCAATCTATACAGATGGACAGCAGGAGCTGGATGTTACCCAGCTTGTGAACCAGTTCGTAGCTTCAGACCGCTTAAGCTTAATCCCCGGGGAGCACCTCTTTCCCCACTCATGGGATGGGGTCGGGATTGCTCCTGGGCAGGAGCCATGACGCTCGCTCTTACCGCCAGAGGCGTAGAGACCACCTACGAGCAGGTGATGGGCTATTCGGGAGCCTGCTGGAGAATGGCTTTTGAACCGGTATGGGACTACAGTGCTGCGGATGCCCTTGTCGTCTATGACTACTCCATTCCCGCCTGCAAGGCTTATGGACTAAGTGCCCGCCGGGCCAACCGGTTGGAGCCGCAGCAGCGCACAGCCGAGAAGCTGGCGATTCTGGAAGATATCCGCCAAGGCAGACTGCCACTTGCGATTAACCTCAGGGTAGCGCCGGAGTGGGGAGTCATTACAGGATATCTGGCCGAGGGGGATGTGCTGCTGTGCCGCAGTTATTTTGACGATGAGACCTTCAGTGAGCTTGAAGCTGATCCTAAGTTCCAGGCTCATACGAGGATAAGCCAAGGGTATCTCCATGTGGATCAATGGCCTTACCGGATTATCAGGCTGGGAGATCAGATGGAGGCCCCGTCTGCACTTGAGAATCTATATGCATCGCTGCGCGTTAAGCTGGAGTCTATGCAGGCTGAGAGCCTGTCCAACAGCAGCTCTTATGCTATAGGATACAAGGCGCTGGAGCTATGGAGAGAGGGACTGCAGGATCACCCTTGGTATGCCGCAGCGGACGAAGAAGCCTTCAGCCGCAGGTTATCCGTCAATCACTTCTGCATGATGGCCCTGGCAGATGCCCACCGCTGCGCCGCCGCCTACTTACGCGACTCTCTGCCGCTGGTGCATGACCCGCAACAACAGGCTGCCTTGGCGGCGATGACGGAAATCTATGGGGAATTGGCTGCCCTGCTGGATAAATACTATAAGGAGATGTCCGACCCGGCCATACTTCGAACAGCCGGCGCTGCCCCCAGAGCCAGTTGGACGGGCCGGCAGCGTGAGCAGCAGGCAGAGCTGCTGGCGAAGGTTGCTTCGCTGGAGCATCAGGGAGATACTCTGGCTGAAGTGGTGCTGGGCCTAACTTAATAGTGTATTGATGTATAACGGCTCTAGTGCCAGGTTTGGCCTGACGTAGAATTTTTGTGCAACAGACAGCAGCTTAAGCAGAAGCGCCGGATGCTTTTGCTTAAGCTGCTGTCTGAAGTTAGTCTAATTTACGGACCGGCCGCAGCACCGCATACCCGTAACCCTCGGGGAAATGCCGCTGATAATCCTGTTTTTCCTCTTCGTCCCACACATAGCCCATAACCGCAGGATCATAGTTCCAAGCAACTTCCTCAACAATACGCATCACCTGCCCATTATCCTGCAAGTAATCAAATGGCGGATGAAAAAAGACCAGGTACTCCGATTCCGGGATATCCCGGCATTCCATGCCCTCCGGAACCGCCCCGTCGTAGTCAGCCGCGACAAGGATACCATACAGATAGCCTTTGCGCCCCTCCTGATAGAACCAGCCTGCCGTCTGGCCGAGCTGCCCGGGCAGCGTATGGTGCGACATACTCTCCAGGGTTCCAGAGACCTCATCGCAGTCATGCCCATTCTTCCAGAATCCTCCGTAATTGTTAGATCCGATATCGCGGATGCCGATAAACTTATGCGCCGGTAAGAACTCAAGCTTAATCTCCGCTTCCTGTAAATGCACCTGTCTCATTCTATCCCGCTCCCTGATCAGATAATGATAAGGAGAGAACACCTCGGCACGAATGGCCAGCGGAATCGGCTGTGGAGCCTTGCGGTAAGCATGGGGAGTGAGCTTGAAGGCTCTGAGAAAGGCCCGCGTGAACGCCTCCTGAGAGGAAAAGCCGAACTTCACGGCAATATCCAGAATGCGTGCATCCGTGTCCCTAAGCTCCAGTGCCGCCCGGCCAATCCGGCGTTGCCAGACATAATCCCGCAGCGTTATTCCAGTCAGCGCATGAAATTGCCGGGTGCAGTAATACGGCGAATAGCCTAAATGTCTCGACATCTCCAGCAGCGTAGGCGAAACCGCCAGATCCTCCTCCACCCAGTCAATCATGCGCTGGACCATCTCATTCCATTCGTACATTGATGTCCTCCTCCTTTCACTGCTGATTTTAGCAGAGGCCTAGTGTGTAGATATGACTTGAGTTGCACAGTATTAAAGGTCGATCAAAAAGGACACCCGCAGGTGTCCTTTTGATATTTTACTATATTCGCTTCATTATTCGGTCTCTTTGGCTCGGTCTATCACTGTGAAGAAGAAAGGTTCACTCTCTTTCATTAATGGGCCGACTGCTGTCACTTGATATTGTGTATTTGGAGCAAGCTTGACATTCAAGAAGTGACCTTGCTCACCGAGCGTAAAAGCTTCTTCAATTACAACACCATCCTTAGTCTTAAGATAGAAACCTGAGATGCCGGAAATACGAGGAACATAGGCTACTATCACCGCACTATCACTATAAACCACACCAACCACCGTAGGTGTCGGAGTAACTGGTTTGCTGGCTACTACAACCTCAACAGGCTTGCTAGGGAGTTTTTCGTATCCCTTGGCGGTTACATATAGAGTCTCCCCTACAATAGGACGCGGATTTAATGGAACCGAATATTTCCCGCCGTATTCCTGACCGCTGCTCTTTTCCTCTCCAACGATGGTTCCGTCCGCACGTTTGACAACAACGATAGATTCTCCCTCAGCCGTGCCGAAGATTGCCCAATCGTCCTCGTATACTGTTTCCGTTACAACCGGTCGTGCCGTTACAGCAGTAGCAGCTACGACAGTGATAATGGTAGGCTCACTTTTTCTTTTTCCTAAAGTTTGCGCATAGACCATTAGCTTCTCACCAACAGTAAATGGCGTGTCGCCCCATAGGTATAATTGATAAACGCCTCCATAACTGCTGGAATTATGAACAAGTTTGCCATCTTCGCGGGTTATCGTAATTTCACTCGACGAATCTTCCGTTGTACCTCTGATGATTCTGGTATCATTATATACCACGCTAGTCACAACAGGCATCTTCGTCAGTGGCCGCTCAACTGCAGTAACCTCAAAACGCTCAGAGGTCCATCCGTTGTCATCATAAAGAGTCACAAATAATTTGTCTTTGTCCTTCAAAAGCAGGTTAGGATTATAGTCATATAGCCTGAAGCTGAAGAAAGAGTAAAATTCTCCAGAGTGAATATTCAGTTCTTTCCCATCCTCAAGCTCAACCTTAACTTTAAAAGGCTGCGCTAGATACATAATGCTACCGCTCAGATAAGAAACATCTGTGTACACGACTGGTTCAACCTTTGGTTCAGGTGTTTTCTGAACGATGATGATATCAGGCAGAACTAAGTCCTTCCCTGCTTCCACTGTAAATTCCTCTGAATAATAGTTGTATGGAGAGAAAGGGATATATACAAAGTAAGTTCCCGGTACCACGTTGTCAAAAGAAAACTCTCCGTCCTTTACAGTGGTAGCCGAATAAGTTCCCTTTGTATCCTTAGCTCCCCTTAAGTAGAAATGTTTGTTGAAGGCAGGAAACGGCTTGGTCCCTGTATAAGGCTGAATAAATACGCGCCCTGTTACACTTACATTAGCCTTAGGCACAGTAATCGCTCCAGATAGTACAGGGCTTCCACCCTTATATGACAAGGAGTATACCGCCAATTGCTCAGCCTCGCTAATTGCTATCGAAGGGATTGTAAGTTGTACTGTTGCTTTATTATCAAGCAGCGTAACCAGAGTAACCTCTACCTTATGAAACTCGCCATGATTGACCTGTTCGAGAACTGCGAAATCAGCAGCATCTGGTATGCTGTCCAGGTTCCGGTTGAATTGAACTTCAACCATACCATTGGCCGCGGTAATTCCGGTTACAGATAGCGCCGGTACAGGAGTTGACCCGTTCCCACCACCAGTACCCGGATCAGGAGAACCACCGCCACTACCGCCGCCTGGGCCAGGGTTAGAGGAGCCTCCACCCCCGCTGCCAGTTACAGGTGCAGCAGGTTGTTGTTCTTTTGGCAGCTTAGGGTCCGGTACACCTTCCGACAATACAACACTTTTGACTTGGCCTTCGCCGGAAATCTTCAGCTTACTCTTCATTTCCAGCTGATCAATGACAACATTCTTGCTGAAATTCAGAGTAGGGATTACCAGGTTTTCTTGGATAAGCAAATTAGCTATGCTGCCTGAGCGAACATTGAACTCTTTGAGGCTGCCGCCTACAGAAACCTTCTTAAAGACTCCGGCAAGCACCACTGTGCGCTCTGATGAAGATGTCTGGGCAGGAGGAAGCACGGTTACATTCACAAAACCATCGCCGGTAAGATCCTTCTCTTCAATAACCGCGCTGGATAGAATCTGTACGTCCTGCACAACACTTGTACCCTCGGCTACAACTCTCACCGCATGATTCAGCCTATTCACAGATACTGTGTTTAGTTTGCTGTTCCGGATATGAATACTGTTGCTGCCTCCGCCTTCAATACGTGTTACACCGTCTACTTGAACCTGTTCAAGGTAAGCATCCCCATCTGCCACCTCTTTAGCAATGACGAGGTCACCCCGGATATGCATATTGCGGAGCGTGACATTGGAAGCTATAATTCTTACATTATGCTGTACTGTGCTAACTGCAGCCTCGCCAAAAGTACCCGCCTTATCATAGACCACTGTGCTCAGCGCCAGCGCCTTCTTAATGACCACTACAGTCTCGGCACGGGTCATATTGCGCTGCGGTTGGAAGGCTCCAGCCGCATTCTTGCTCATGATCCCCTGATCCAGAAGATACTGAGCGGCGGGTCTGCTCCAGGCAGGGATAAGATTCGCGTCCTGTGCAGAGATGGAGGCCGTTGCTCCTTTACTATCAAAGCCTAATATTCTGGATAGGATAACTGCAGTTTCCTGTCTTGTGATTGGCTTGTCAGGACGGAAGGTATTGTCGCTGAATCCGCTGATATATCCTTGAGCGGTCGCTTTCTGCACTTCTATGTACGCAAAATTCTCCGGCTTCAGATCCTTGAAGCTGATAGCCTTCGTATCCGAATACTTATACGCTCTGTTCACTAGCGCTACAAACTCACCTCTGGATACTTCAGCCCCCGGCCGGAAGGTATGATCGGGATAGCCGGTAATAAGTCCTTGATCCAGCCACTGCTGAATATCGGATTCCGCCCAGTGTCCTTTGATGTCTGCCATTTGTCCGGCATCGGCGTAACTCCGTGCAAATGGTAGAAGAATAAATAATAAGACGATGAAGCAAGTATTTCTGAATGAACGATGGATAGCCAAGAGATTAGGTCACTCCCCAATAGAATTAGAACCGGGACTAAAGTCATGCTTTCTCACTCCAAACCCAGTACTTCTGGGTAATTCTACAAGCATATCCGTTTCCCTTTTTTTCACTGTAAAATATTTCACTACAATTAACCTGAATTCACAATTTGTATATTTTTAGATCATCCCGCCCCCAAAGACAGCCCCGGGTTGTTCAAAAATAATCCGCAGAACTCCATACCCGCACAAGCCGCCCCTCAGGTTCTGAGTAAAATAGAGTAAATAGAACAGTGAGGTGAATGACGAATGGCAAATTCAACAAAGCTCCGCAAGCGGGCACAGCAGCTGAAGGGCCAGCCGGTCTGCATCACTTTGCATAATGGGCGTTCCTATGTAGGGTGGATTACAGACCTGAACCAGGAGGCGGTGATTCTGTCCAGACCCGGCACACGTAAGGGGTCATCCCCGAAACGGAAATCCTCTTCAGCTGCGCGGAAAGCAGAGGTATCCGGTTTCATGCCTCTACTCGGCTCGCTGATGGGCGGGGGAGGCGGGGCAGCCGGTATCGTCGGCGGGGGTCTCGGACGGTTCATGGGCATGTTCGGAATGGTGCAGAAGGCCATGCCGGTGATGAAGATGGGCTACAATATGATCAAGTCAATCCGGCCTTTTCTGGGCGGGCTCAAGGGCTTAATGGGCTAACACTAATATTTTCAAAAAAAACGGATGTGCCGCCATTTCCCAGGGGCACATCCGTTTTGGTGTGGAGCTTCTTACGCCGCCGCTGGCAGCACGGTCTCCGGTCTATTTTTTGACCACCTTGAAGTTATCCGTAAGCAGCAGCCAATTCTGCGGAAAAGGCAGGCCCAGCTTCCAGTAGCTGATGCCCCGCAGCCTGAGCTCCTTGATCAAATCGAACTTGGCCTGAATCGAGCGGGCATCCTCAAACCATACCTTATGCTGCCGCCCCTCGTCATCGGTGTAATTGAAATGCGGCGCCTGGGCTCTATAGTCATATTGAATGGCTGCATTCCTGTTCCTTGCCAGATCAATAGCCGCCTGCGGACTGAGCGCTTTGGCATATTGTCCGCCCGCTACGTAAGGTAACGTCCAATCATAACCGTACAGATTCTGGCCCATCATGATTTTACCGGCAGGCATCTCGCTTGCTGCATAGGTCAGCACCTGACGGACAGGCCCGATGGGCGAGACAGGCATCGCCGGCCCCCCGCTATAGCCCCATTCATACGTCATAATAATGACGAAGTCAGCCACCTCTCCGTGGACCTTATAGTCATGCGCCGTATACCAGGCCCCAACCTGTGACGCGCTGGTCTTGGGGGCAAGGGCGGTGGACAGCAGGAAGCCCTCCTTATGAATGACCTCTGCCGCTTTCCGCAGAAAAGTATTGTACGCTTCACGGTCCTCCGGCCGGAGAAACTCCAGATCAAAGTGGATATCCCGGAAGTTCAGCCGCTTCGCTTCCGCAATGATGTTCTCAAGCAGCCGGTCCTGAACCTCCTGATCATTCAGAATAATGCGCCCGAGCTCCGAGCTGAACTGGGCATCCTCCAGATTAGTCACGACCATCATCAGCGTCACCTGTTGCTCTGCGGCAATGGAGGCGAGGCCGTCCAGGGGCGGCGGGACCAGCGTTCCGTCCCGCTTGATCCGGAAGCTGAACGGTGCGAGATACGTCAGCTCAGGAGCAGCCTCACGCGCAGCATTCTGCAGCGGCTGGGAGACACTCTCCCCCCGGGGCTCCACATACGCGTTCACTTCCGCCTGCCGCCTCGGTCCAGGGGGAAGGTACAGACGGAGCCCAACCTGCAGCGGCTGATTCAGTGTCAGCCCGTTCACCTCCGCCAGCTCGCTTGCCTTCAGGCCGAACCGCTTGGCGATGCTGTAGAAGCTGTCGCCCGGCTGCACCCAATAATACTGCCCGGCAATCGGGATTACCAGCGCCTGCCCGGCCACCAGGCTTCCCGGCGCAGAGAGCTGATTCGCCTCAGTTATCGTATCAGTGCTTACTCCGTAGGCCTGCGCAATGCCATACAGCGTCTGGCCCGGCTGCACTACATGTATTTGCATACGTTCCTGCCATCCCTTCATAGTAGCCGTTTTATCTCTATTTTATTCGGCGGCCCTGCGGGTATGCGGAATCAGGCGGATCATGTAAATTCAATATTTGCAAAAAAAGACACCCCGGAGGGTGCCTTGCTGCTCATGCTATAAATGATCCTGATGCTATACCTGTTTGAATTCAATCCATTCAACCTGCAGGCCGGGCTTGACGAAGTCCAGCTTCAGCTCATACCGTCCGGCTTCCAGCTCAACCTTGACCAGCTTCTGCCGGATCCACCGGCCTTCCGTTCCGTTCGTCTGAATGGTGGTTACCGCTTGTCCATTCAGGGTCAGGTTGCAGGCGCTCTGCGCAAGCTCAGGCTCAGGAGACATGATGCTGACAATAATGCGGTACTGGCCCGCCTCGTCAGCCTGAATATAGGTCGGCCCGGACACAGCAGGGGTTACCTGAGCGTTCTCGCTCAGCACCTGCACCTGCTCAGCCCCGATAGCCGGATCAGCCTTGAACGTATCGACCGCTTCAATAATCTCGTGCTTTCTGGAGAATACCGGCGCCTTCATGATGAACTCACAGATATTGATCGCGCAGCGTTGAAGCTCCCCGCGGGTAAGCGTGCCGTTCTCCAGAGATGCAATTGTATTGTCATCGTAAGCATTAACCTCTGCCCCATAATTACTAACGACCATGTACAGATCGTTCTGGGCGCGGACCATCCAGTTCATATTCTTACGGTCTGCCGGTCCTCCGTTCACCACATCGTTCATGATCGCCCACCAGTCGGTCATGACGATCCCCTGGAAGCCCCATTCGCCGCGGAGCAGCGTGGTGTTGAGGTCATAGTTGGAAGCCGCCCAATGCCCGTTCACCGGGTTGTAGGAGGTCATGATCGAATTGGCTCCGCCCTGCTTGACTGCGATTTCGAAGCCCTTCAGGTAGATCTCACGAAGCGCGCGTTCCGATACGACAGCATCGACCTTACTGCGGTGCTTCTCCTGGTTGTTGCAGGCAAAATGCTTCAGCGTCGCATTAGAGCCGCCCTTCATAATTCCGCGTGTGCATGCGGCAGCGAAGATCCCCGAAATCAGCGGATCTTCGGAGAAATATTCGAAGTTACGCCCGTTCAGCGGGCTGCGCCGGATATTCAGCCCCGGTCCCAGCAGCGCATCCACCTGGTTGCGCAATAATTCCTGGCCTTCCATGACATACAGTTCTTCCACCAGCTCCGCATTCCATGTAGCGGCGAGCAGGGTTCCGATCGATACCTGTGTAGCCTTCGCTCCACTGTCCATACGGATGCCGGAAGGGCCGTCCGCTGTAGCTGCAACCGGAATGCCGTAGCTGAACAGACTGTCGCTCACGCCCCCGAACGCCGAAGCCGTACCCGGAGTGACCAGCGGGCTGCTCATTCCTTCGCCCCGGACAATCGCCGCCAAATCTTGGTCGCTTAGCTGGGCAATGAAGGTGCTCATGCTGACTTTTCCGTCATGGACATCTCTCAGGGTATATCCCTGATTGCCAGTCTGCGGAAGCTGCTGCGGCATATTGCGTTCAATCCGCTCCGCCAGATCCACCTTGCGCGTTGGCACCTCGGAGGAGACAAGCTCATACGAACCGTCTGCCTTGCGGGCACCCGGCTTCATCCGCATGAAGCTCTCGGTAGGCGCCATAGCCTCTTGCAGCTGTTCCACGACCTTAAGCTCATCCAACACATAGCCTTCTTGTCCATCCAGAAGCACTGCTGATACCGCTTTGACGCTGGTTCCTGCATAGAAGCGGTAGGTTCCGGCTTCCAGCACATAAGCGGAAGCGTGCCCGGTCACTCCGGCGTCATCATAGGAAGCCATGGAATGGAGCGGGAAGCTTACAGTAAGGCGCTGAGACTCGCCAGGCTCCAGCAGCTTAGTCTTAGCGAAGGCTGCCAGCGCTTTGGCCGGTTGACCCAGCTGTCCTTGCGGCGCTTCAACATACACCTGCACTACTTCTTTACCGGCATATACTGCTCCCGTATTCGTTACGGTGACGCCGATTTCAATCTGCGGCTCGCCCGCCTGGTTCACCAGCTTCGCTTCCTCCGGCTCCAGCTTGAAGGTCGTGTAAGAGATCCCGTAGCCGAATTCATACTGAACCTTATCGGGACAGAAGGTCTCGAAATAACGGTAGCCCACATAGATATCTTCCTCGTACAGGTTCTTGAACTCATTGCCGTAGTTGCGGGTCGACGGGTAATCCTCAATGGAATAAGCGATGGTGTCCGTCAGCTTGCCGCTTGGCGTAACCTCGCCGGCCAGAACATCGGCGATCGCGTGGCCGCCCTCCATGCCGCCATGCCAGGAATAGATCACTGCAGAGATAGGGTTCACATAAGCGGCGTCATTTACCCAGCTCATATCAATAATGTTGGATACGTTGAGCACCACAATCGTCTGTTCAAAATGAGCCGTAACCGAGACAAGCATCGCCTTCTCATCTTCCGTCAGCCGGTAGCTGCCTGCGGTATCGGCATTATCCTGATCCTCGCCCGCCGTACGTCCAATGACCACAACCGCTTTGGCTGACTGGCTTCTTGCCTGTTTCACCAGCTCGTCCGTAAGCGGCATTTCCTTCTGGTTCCACGGCTCCGCAGCCCATACCTTGCCGCCGTCATCGAACGGATTAAGCCCGATCCAAGCCTCGTAGGCTGCAGCCAGCTCTTCATTCACGCTAATGTTCTTCTTGCTGCGCAGTCCATCCAGCAGATTCGTCGTATATGCAACGTGAACGCTACCGCCCGATCCTGTACCGCTGCGGTAATAGCTCACCTGTATTCTGCCAAAAACAGCGACGCTCTCACCGTTACCCAGCGGAAGCACCTGTCCCTCATTCTTAAGCAGTACCGCACCCTCTGCGGCTACCGTCCGGCTAAATTCTGCAAAACCCTCTAACGGCACTCCAATGTTCTGTGTACTCAATTGGTTTCCTCCTGTATGTTCATTTCCCATGCTGTGGGTTGATTCTATAGATAACGCCCTCCCTGCAGGGAATATACGTTGCCTTGAATCTGTATGGTCCATCATATAGCATATCCTTCTAAGAATATAAGCTCCAGCCAGATTATTCAAGCACCGCTTGCCGGATCACCGGGATGCACATCTGTCTGCATAAATTTTTTTAGCTAAAAAGACACCTCTAATAAAAAAGACACCTGTGCGGGCGTCTCTCAAGCCTGTTCCTATGCAATCCGCTCCGCCTGAAGAGATACGGCCGGATCTTCTATCGATTTT
Source organism: Paenibacillus sp. FSL P2-0089 (assembly GCF_038595095.1). Taxonomy (NCBI): domain Bacteria; kingdom Bacillati; phylum Bacillota; class Bacilli; order Caryophanales; family Paenibacillaceae; genus Paenibacillus; species Paenibacillus sp. FSL P2-0089. Next base: position 7,612,106 of record NZ_CP152006.1, on the reverse strand, counting down.
ATCTGCGGCGGCGGCCCTTCATCATGCGGTTGTACATAATAAGAGCGGCAACGATCATGCCCAGCATGGCTACACTGCCTGCCGATTCCTGCGACATGCCGAACATAAGGCAAATACTTGTCACTAACTGTCTTGTCAGCAGCGCAACCGCAATCAGCATGATGGGCCGCCATATGTTATATCCTCTCACTTCAGCAACACTCCTAACCCGGATTTCAATAACCGTATGATTCCTCATTCCATGAACCATCAGTTTCTATTATAGCACAAGACGGAATGCGCATACATTTTACACGCGGCCAAGAAGGGGGGTATACCTTTGACAAGAACGTATGTTCGATATATAATGCTCACATATGAGGGGGATTGAGACCGTGGATGTAATGGAGAAACTAGAGATTCTGACCGCTTCCGCCAAATACGATGTAGCGTGCACTTCAAGTGGTTCCGACCGCAAGGGCCAGGCCGGGGCGCTCGGCAACACCTCCGCGATGGGCATCTGCCACAGCTTCGCGGCGGACGGGCGCTGTATTTCGCTGCTGAAGGTGCTAATGACCAACGGCTGTGTATATGATTGTGCGTACTGCATCAACCGCAAGTCCAACCCCATTCGCCGGGCAGCCTTCACCCCTGAAGAGATCGCAGATATCACCATGCAATTCTACCGCCGTAATTATATAGAGGGACTATTTCTTAGCTCAGGCATTATGCGCAATCCGGACTACACCACCGAGCAGCTGATCTCAGCGCTTGAGCTGCTGCGCAATGTCTATCATTTCAACGGTTATATTCATGTAAAAGCCATCCCCGGAGCAGACGATGCCCTGCTGTCCAGACTGGGGCTGCTTGCCGACCGCATGAGCGTCAACATTGAACTGCCCTCGCAGGAGAGTCTCGGACGGCTCGCTCCCGATAAAAGCAAGGTGTCCATCCTGAAGCCGATGGGGCTGATCACGAACCGGATTAAGGAGAACCGCTCCGATATCGTCCGGTATAATCACGCCCCCCGCTTCGCTCCGGCTGGACAGAGCACCCAGATGATCGTGGGAGCCACGCCAGATACCGATTACCAGATCCTTAATCTGACGGAGGGCTTATACCACAAGTACGCACTCAAACGTGTCTTCTTCTCGGCCTACACCCCGGTGGTGGAGGATTCCCTCCTGCCCGCTCTAGACACCAAGCCGCCTCTGCTGCGGGAACACCGGCTCTATCAAGCCGATTGGCTCCTGCGCTTCTACGGCTTCAAGGCGAATGAATTATTGGATGAGGCCGTGCCGAACTTCAACCCGCTGCTGGACCCCAAATGCAGCTGGGCCGTTAACCACCGGGAGCAATTCCCCGTTGAGATCAACCGCGCCCCGTACGAAATGCTGCTGCGTGTACCCGGCATCGGCGTTAGAAGCGCACAGCGGATCGTGAAGGCCAGACGGGCCGGATCGCTCGATTTCCATGCGCTGAAGAAGCTGGGAGTGGTCCTCAAGCGTGCCCAGTTCTTCATCACCTGTAAGGATAAGCCGCTGGAGGGGCTGAAGGTAAGCGAGCATACGCTGCTTCGCTCACTCATGTCCGGGGAGCAGCTCGCTCTCCAGCAGCCGCAGGTGGAGCAGCTCACGCTGTTCGACGACTTTAACCTCTCCACCTTGCCCGCCGCCGGGGACTGGAACAGCTTCAACAAGGGGGCGAAGGCCTGATGTTCAAGCCGTCCGCACTGGCGTACACCTATGACGGAAGCTTCGAGGGTCTGCTGTGCTGTGTATTTGAGAGCTATGCCTGGAAGGAGATACCGCTGGCGATTCATGCTGAAGGCGGGGAAATAGGCCTGCTGCTGGAAGCGAAATGGATTGAGACCGACAAAGACAAGGCCGCACGGGTACTGAAGTCCCTGCCGCTGCGGATCAGCCGCGAAGCCGAGGAGCTGGTGCGTCTGGGCTTCTGGAGCTGCGCTCCCGAGAAGGAAATGCTGCTGCTGAACTTCCTGTATCTCGGCTTCCGGCATGGCCGCAAGGTGATGAATATGCTGGCGGATGACACCGTTAACACGCTGATGAAGGCTGTCCAGCAGCTCCGGCATGAAGCGCATCTGTATACGGGCTTCGTTCGCTTCTCCGTATACGGCCCGGTCATGGCCGCAGTGATTGAGCCTCAGGGTTATGTGCTGCCTGTAATCCAGGAGCATTTCTGTGACCGGTTCCAGGGGGAGAGCTTCATGATCTACGATCAGACCCATGGGGCTGCGCTGATTCATGAGCCCGGGCGTGAGGCCATCGTGCCTTTAAACGGTTGGACCCCGCCCGAGCCGGATGAGACGGAGGAAGCGTACCGCCGCTTATGGACCGGCTTCTATCATGCCATCGGCATCAAGGAGCGCCGCAATGACCGGCTGCGTTCCTCGAAGATGCCGAAGCGCTACTGGAAGCACATGGTGGAGATGAACGGCAGTAATGGTGTGCCTGTACTCACCGCAGCGCAGCGGAAGAAGGCATTGCAGCCGGAGGTCCCGGAGACCATAATCCAGCTCCAATCATTGGACAAAAAGAGCGCTCCGCAGCCATCAACATGACTACCGGAGCGCTCCTTAATTGAAGCCTACTATATTATTAATGAAATAACACGATCATCTAGAGCTTAGTTCAAAGCCTTCCATACCCAGCTCTCAACCTCTGGAAGGTCGATGCCTTCTTCACGGATGTACGCGTGATGCTTCTGCACCATGGCGTCCATCTCGTCAGCGATGGCCTGGTATTTGTTTGCTTCCGGCAGGCTCAGCACAGCTTCCTTCGTAAGATCGAAGCGGTCCATCTGGTTCAGTACACGCATATCGAACGGTGTAGTGATATCGCCATTCTCGCGGTAGCCGTGCACATGCAGGTTGTGGTTGTGGCGGTCGAAGAACAGGTCTTTGATCAGGCCTTCATAGCCGTGGAAGGCGAAGATGACCGGTTTATCCTTTGTGAAAAATTGATCAAACTCTTCGTCAGACAAGCCGCGCGGATCGAGCTTCTGGCTTCTCAGCTTCAGCAGATCGACTACGTTAATGTAACGGATTTTCAACTCAGGCAGCTTCTCATGCAGGATCGAGATGGCAGCCAAGGCTTCCATAGTTGGTTCGGTACCCGAAGAAGCGATAACGAGATCCGGCTCTCCGCCTTTGTCGGTGCTGGCCCAGTCAATGATCTTGAGGCCTTTGTCCACCAGCTCCTGAGCTTCGTCAGCCGAGAACCACTGCGGACGCGGATGCTTGGAGGATACGATCAGGTTGATCTTCTGGCGGTCATTCAGGATCTTGTCGAACACAGCCAGCAAGCTGTTCGCATCGGACGGCAGATACTCACGGATGAATTCAGGCTTCTTGTCAGCCAGATGGCCGAGCAGACCCGGATCTTGGTGAGTATAACCGTTATGGTCCTGCTGGAACACTGTCGATGTGGCGATCACGTTGAGAGAAGGAATATCTTCTCTCCAGGTCTGATCTGTAGCCTTACGCAGCCACTTGAAGTGCTGGGTGATCATCGAATCGACCACGCGCAGGAACGCTTCATAGCTGGCGAAGAATCCGTGGCGGCCGGTCAGTACATACCCTTCCAGAATTCCTTCTGCCTGATGCTCAGACAATTGGGAGTCAATGACACGGCCATAGGGAGCGAGGAATTCATCCTGCGGTTCCTGAATGGCATCCATCCATTGACGCTTGGTCACTTCGAATACCGGTCCCAGACGGTTAGACATAGTCTCATCCGGTCCGAAAATACGGAAGTTGCGGTTCTCTTCGTTGAGGGTTACAACCTCTTTCAGATATTTGCCCAGTACGGCCATATCCTGTGCAATTACTTGGCCTGGGGCGGAATTATCGAGAGTATAGTTGCGGAAATTCGGCTTGTGCAGATCCTTGATCAGTTTGCCGGCATTGGTTACCGGGTTCATGCCCATACGTCTGTCGCCGGTTGGCAGAATTTCAGCCAGATCTGCGTTCAGACGGCCATTCTCATCGAACAGTTCCTCAGGTCTGTAGCTGTTCAGCCATTCAAGCAATGCCGGAGCATGCTTCATGTTCTTCTGATCGACCGGAATCGGCACCTGGTGGGCACGGAAGGAGCCTTCGTTCGGCACGCCATCCCACGATTTCGGACCGGTCCAGCCTTTAGGGGAGCGGAAGACCAGCATCGGCCATACAGGGCGTGTAGTATCGTTATTTTCACGGGCATTCTTCTGGATGGCGGCAATTCTCTCTACGATTGTATCCAGCACCTTCGCCATTTCCGGGTGCATCAGATCCGGGTTCTCGCCTTCTACGAAGAATGCCTCCCAGCCGTTTCCGGCAAAATAGGCGGTTAATTCTTCTCTGCTCATCCGGGAGAGGATGGTCGGGTTGCTGATCTTGAAGCCGTTCAGATGCAGAATCGGCAATACAGCACCGTCTGTAATCGGGTTAATGAACCGGTTGGACAGCCAGGAAGCAGCCAGAGGACCGGTCTCTGCTTCGCCGTCACCTACAACTACAGCGGAGATCAGGTCAGGGTTATCCAGAATCGAACCCACGCTGTGCGACAGGGAGTAACCCAGCTCGCCGCCTTCATGAATCGATCCGGGTGTTTCAGGAGCTGCATGGGAGGCAACACCGCCAGGGAAGGAGAACTGCTTGAACAGCTTTTTCAGACCAGGGATGTCCTGAGTGATCTGCGGGTAGATTTCGGTGTAGGTTCCGTCAAGATAAGAGTTCGATACCATCACCTGACCGCCATGGCCCGGGCCTTCAATATAGAACATGTTGAGATCGTATTTAGTGATTACGCGGTTCAGGTGCGCATAGATAAAGTTCTGCCCAGGGATCGTGCCCCAGTGTCCGATCGGCTTCACTTTGACGTCTGCATACTTCAACGGTTCTCTTAACAACGGATTATCCTTCAAATAAAGCTGACCTACGGAGATGTAGTTCGTTGCACGCCAGTAAGCGTCAAGCTTTGCCAGATACGTTTTCGAGGAATAATCCACCTGTTCGATTGTTAATCCCATGTCTTCCACTCCCTAAATTTTTCTTTGTAAATTGAATGTATCACTTCTACATTTACATCATACATCGGCATTTCAGAAATTCAATCTTTTTAGAAATTAATACGGTCCAATATTGTGAAATTTTGAACATAGTATGAATTCCTCTGCAAATCACGCACAAAAAGATGTTTATTTTTATAATTATGGATTAATTTGTTATACTAAAAAAACACTGAAAAGACCGGGATTCCTCCCGGCCTGCTATACCTCAGTTATGCTATTTACACCGTCCATCCTCAATGCACAGATACGAACGTGTTAAACTTCAGATACTCATAATGGAAGCGCATATGCGAGAATTCGAACGGCGTGCCGTTATCCAGGAAGAAGATCCCCTCCATAATTCCTACGGGTTCATTCTCCTTCAGATGGAGCAGCTCCTGGTCATTCGGCATTGAAGGCTCGGCAAAAATAGACAAAAAGGACTTGGTCACCGCCAGATTGCGCGATTCCTCCAGATAATGAAAAATCGACCCTTCGATAATCGTCTGGTCGAGATTTTGCACAATTTTGATCGGAATATATCCCGTCTCAATCATGAAGGGCGCACCTTCAAACAGGCGCAGACGCACGATCTTATACACGAAATCATGGGGCATCAGGAACAAATCCCGCTGAAGCTCCTCCGTAGGCCGGATGACCTCGAAGCTCAGCACCTTGATCTCCGGCTTCTTGCCGTGCATCTGGAAGTTATCCGACACCCCCAGATTAGAGCCTTCGTAATTGAAGATCGAATCGTTCTTTATGTATAACGGATTGATGAAGGTGCCGGAGCCGCGTTTCTTGAAAATAATGCCCGAGCTCTCCATCTTCATCAGCGCACGCTTAATGGTACTGCGGCTAACCTGATACGCCTCGCTGAGACTGCGCTCATCCGGCAGCTTCATATCGGCGTACTGCCCGGCAAAGATCTTCGTTTTGAGGTCAGCAATAATCTGCTTGTAGACAAATTGGGTCATGGGATGCTCCTTCGCCGGATCTTTGCAGAACAAGTTCATTCAAGATTAAATATATCATAATTTAGATAGGGCAAAAAGGATGAATCCACGGATTCACCCTTTTTGACGCTTGTTATCCCAATCCCTATACCATTTGACAATCTCCCGGCTCGGTTTCTCCGCAACCTCTGCTTCCATGACCGTTTCCAGCAATACATACTGTCTTTGCACCAGAAAATGAAAGCCCATTCTATCCGATATTTGCATGTACAATAATTGCGCCTGCTCCTCTAACGGATAGCGGGTGCAGACCTGTTCAATGTGCTTGAAGGCCTGTTCATATTCTGCATTCCCCATATACCAGCGGACCAGATTCAGCTTCAGCCGAATCCACTGCAGCTGGAATCTCTGCCGCTCAAGCTCCGCCCACACATAATCGTACCCCTCCAGATATTCGCTCTTGAACAGCTTCAGGATTCGTTCGTATTCGGGCAGTGTGTCATTCGAGAGCTCTAACCCCGCTTGGATAAAGCGGTCAAACTCATCAACGTCCAGGCAGATTCCATTCAGCTTGAGCAAATAGCCGTCCGCCGTATTTTGCAGGAGAATCCGTTCTCTGCTGAAGGGCTCCAGCATCTTGCGGATATGATACACAGCGGTGTATAGCTGCGGATAGGCCCTGTTCGGATCAAAATCAGCCCACAGCAATTCAATCAGAGTGGCTTTACTGACCACTTTGCCGCGATGATGCAGCAGATAAAAAAAGATTTCCTGCGCCTTCGCCGTTCTCCATTGCAGTGACGGAAGCTCCTGACTCCCTTCGTAGATCCGGAAGGCATCGAGCATCAGCATTCTCCAGCTTGTCTGCGCTGACGCTGCCCGGGCTGCCAGGCCAGGCTTCTGCTGAGCATTCAATCTCTGGACTGTAAGCTTCAGACGGTCCGTATGAATCGGCTTAAGCAAATAATCCAGGGCATTCAGCTCAAAAGCCTTGATCGCATACTTATCATATGCCGTTACGAATACAACCTGCAGATCGGGTCTGCGTTCCAGCAGCCTTTCCGCCAGCTCAATCCCGCTCAGCTCCGGTAAATGAATATCGAGAAACACAATATCGGTCTCGGTCTCCTCTACCTTTTGCTGCCCTTGCAGCGGATCGGTATATTTGCCGATAATCTCAAAACACCCAAGCGCATGCAATTGGCGTTCCAAAGCCTTTAGTGCCAATTCTTCATCGTCAATCAGGATTGCTCTCATTCGGATCTCCTTCGCAACTGGAAATCGGTACGGTTTTATAACCATTATACTTTAAATTTAATGATTTAGGGGCTGGAGGAGAAATGATCTCTCCTCCAACCCCTATCCATTTATTCTGTAACCCGTTGTTCCTTCTGTTCACTGTCGATCCGGTACTGATGGTCGATGACAGCCTCCTGGATGTCCAGGTAGGCCCAATGATTCTTGGAGACATCCGGGAATTTCACCGCATCTGCTCCATGGAGCGGGCCGCGGTTAAACATCTGATTAACAATGACTACTGCTTCCGCCCGGGTCAGATAAGCATTCGGCTTGAAGCTGCCGTCCGGATAGCCCTTAAGCAGGTCTGCCGACACGTTGGCTTCAATTACCGCCTGAGCCCAATGTCCAGTGGTATCGCTGAAGCCTGATTTTCCGTCAGCCGGTACGGCAAGCTTCAGGTAGTTGGCAGCAGCAGCGGCCATCTCTGCTCTCGTAATCGGTGCATTGCCCCGGAATTTTCCGGCCGGATCCCCCTTCATCACGCCCTGTGCATTCACAAAGGCAATGGCTGCTGCCGCATAATGGCGGACAGCCACATCCGGGAAGGGAGGAGTGCCTACAGCCGCATTAGCATCATAGCCCAGATTCCGGGCAATCATGAGTGCCATCTGCGAGCGCGTTACCCGTTCGTCCGGCTTGAATTGACCATCCGGGAAGCCAACGATATAGGATACATGTGTAGCAGGCGACTGATTATTGAAGTTGATAATCGTAAAGGTACTGAATTTGCTTACCGAGAATTCCAGTCCAAGCAGTCCCTCTTTATAGGTAACCGCTTTGCCTTTGACAACCTCTTTCGTGCCGTCGGTATGTTCAATGAAAATACCGAGCTGTGCGAGGAATGCATTACGCGCCGCTTCATTCGCAGGCAGCTTCACATCTCTTAGCGGCAGGATCAGGGTTACCGCCCTGCTGGACAGGTTCGTCTCAATGGTCATCGGTCTGGCGACCACTTCGATTTTGTTATCCTTGGCCACTTCGCGGACCACAGCTTCAAGCGTGGCTCTCTTCTCGATTTCACTCCGCTCTGCTGCACTTCTCACCGGCACCAGCCGGAAATAGAAGTCTTGTCCGATGCCTTCCAGCGATTCATTCGGAACACGCACAATTGCGTTCTCCGTATAGATTTCCAGTACAATGCCGTTCTCTTTCAGCAATTTGGCGGTTTCCGCCGGAATCTGGACATTCACTTCGCTGACATTGTCCGCCGCATCCGGGATGATTACACGGGCAATGCTTTGTCCCGTCTCTTTCGCCATCTTCACCGCTTCTTCAGCCTTATCCTTGGTGAAGCGGACCAGATCAGTGATCATGCCATTGCTCTGAGTGGTACGCTGTACAGGCACTTTCGTGATGCCAGCCGCATTGGCTCCGCCGATGGCCACATCCACCTGAATCACTTCGGTCTTGGATGTTTCAGGAGCTGCTGGAGCCGGAGCGGAACCTCCGCCTCCGCCTGAAGATACAGGCTCTTGTCTGGTAATGATCATTGTATACGTATTCGTTCCGCCTGCGGAATCCTTGACGGTAACCAGAACTTCATTCTTGCCTACTTTTAGAGGGAGCGCTTTGCTCCATTGACCGTTTGTAACCTCTACCGGAGCTTCACCGGCAATACTGAGTGTTACCACAGCACCAGGATCAAGTGTAACCGGCTTAAATGACATTTCATATACACTGTTCGCTACGGATACATCATAGCTTGCAGTTTCAGGCTTGAACTCAGGCTGCAGTGTGCCGCTCGAAGGATCAAGCGATACGAGCTTCCCGCTTGCGCGGATAACCTGAATTTGGTATTGCCCCAGCTTAACGCCCGGACGCTTCGCATCCACAATATCTACCTGGATGATGTTCAGCCCTTCCTGAAGCGGCAGCTTGCTCCAGTCTCCGTCAGGAACCTCTACACCGTTCAAGCTAACCTTGCGCAGCGTATCGTTATCTCCTGCCGGGGCAAGATTCAGCGCAATAGTCCCCGTCTCATTAGGCACGGTCGCCTGATAGCCGCTTGGTACATCCGGCTGGAAGGCTGGACTCAGCGATACCGGCTTATCCCCTGCCGTTAATCCCAGACCGTTCTCCGGCAGCTTGCCGCCGTCGGCGATATATTTGCCATCCCCGCCTAGGTCAATGCCCGGCTGCAATCCCGTAAGCGGGTTATTCTTGTTGCCGTTCTCCGTAACATTGCCAAGCTCTGGATCGTAGCTCAACATGCCACCGTTATGATCAGCGGGAATTGAAACGATCAGTTCATTGCCGTTAATCTCAAAAGGTGCCTGAAGCGGCACGCCGCCGTAAGTGAATCCGGCCAGATCGGTCAGATCGTTGATCGGCTTATTGAACACCAGCTTGAGCTGCCCCGCTTCGGGATAAGCAGCAACGAGCTGAAGCGGAATCACATTGTTATTCTTCGTGATGCCTGACTGCTCGCCGGCCTGGATCGGCTTCAATTCGTTCAGAACGTTGCCTTCAGCCGTAACATTACCGGCAGCGGGATCGTACCCTACGATCAGCGCATCATCAGGACCAAGCGCTTCCTCCAGAACGACTTCCACTTTGTCGCCCTGTACGGACTTCACAGCAATAACCTTCCGGCCATCAATGGTCAGTCCGGTGAGATCAGCATCAGTCAACGCAGAGCCTACAGGCTGGTTGAACGTCAATACCGCGTGATCCGGCTGGCCTTCGTTTACCGCCACATGGGTCAATTCCAGCTGCGGTACCGTGAACGGCACCAGCTTCGTTTCTGTTCTTACTTCATCGCCGAATGTCTTGGTCGAAGTCACCGCCACATGGTAGGAGCCCGGTGCCAGCGGACCCGGCAGCTTGGTGTCCCACTTATAGACATCATCGGTTACGGTAATCCCTACCTCAAGGTCGAACAGATGCGCATTCGGGTGGACATCCACTTTATACACAGCAGCCGTAACCACCGAATCGAGTGCAGCTTGTCCGGTTACCGGGAGCGGGAAGTCTGCTCCATATACCTCTGTTCCCTTAGCAGGCGTCTGAATTTCCAAGGAATCACCGAACGGTCCGTTCGCAATGAGCGTAAAGTCGGACACTGGCTCTTTCCCGGGTGTCTGAGCCTGGATTGCCGACTCTGCGGCATCATATTCGATTCTAACCACAGGGTCATTAACCAGCGGGCTGGCCAGGGTCAGAATAATGACACTAGGATCTTGGTCGGATACTACAGCATTCGTAAGATCCACCACTTTTCCGTCCAGTGTCACTCTGAAGTCATCCGTAGGGTCGGCATCGCCTTCATTGAACTTAACCGGCTTGTCGAACTTAATGGATACCTGATTGTTGCTGCCCTCGGTATAGCTTGCGCTGTCAGCTACAGGCGGTTGCTTAACCAGTCCGGCAATGGCATCCTCCAGTCCCTTACGGGCGGCTTCAATCTCTTCCGGGGAAGCATGGTCATTTTCAAGGACAGTGTTGGCATCATCCACTGCCTTTTGAAGAACGGCCAGAGACTCCTTTGTATAGATCTGCGGAGCAGTATTCAGATAGCCCTGCGCTGTAGTAGCATCCGTTTTCAGCTGTGTTTTGTCCAGCAGTGTAATGGTTGTGTTAATGCTGGTGGTGGAATCGCCTGGCATGCCACCGTATTCTACGAGGTAGGCATTTACTGCGTTGTCAATTGCGTAGTCGTTCCATTTCCCGCTGGCAAAGATATGCACTACATGTTCAAAGGTAGAGTCATTGGGCTCCCCCGTATCCCAGTTATTGTGCATGGTATGCTCGCTGCCGAGACCATAAGTGGTATCCGTCACCGTGGCAGAATCATTTTTTCCTCCATTAGCACCACTAGCATTGTAACCCTTATAGAAAGGAAGTCCCGATTTGCCTTCGTACTGCAGCTTTCCTTCGGGTCCGGTTACCCAGCGCCAATCACCATAACCATTATATTTGTTGTTCTGCAAGGCGAACACACGTGTATTGGCCCTTCCGTTCGTCTCGGAACGAGCTACATCTTTCCCGCCAACCCAACCAATTCCTCTAGCCTTCTCCGCAATAAAAGCGTTCTCATCCGGGTCGGTAATCGTCGCTAGATACCCTTGGCGTCCATAATAGGTCCGCTCTTCAGCCTTCGCTAAGGCATCCGGCCACTTGATGTTTGCACCATTTGTCACATATTCATAGAAATGGCCATTCTTATTAAAAGCGAGTACAGGTCCGAGACCGAAGGTCAGGCTGCGTTCACCCGGCGTGGTCATCGTAAATTTGGCATTCTCCAATACCTGCTGGTAGACTTCGACTGGCGCATTGCCTGTTAAGATGTAGGCCCCGTTGCCCCCGCTAGTCGCAACTGTAATTCCAGTGCCGGATGTAGCGAATGTCATCTGATCGCCCGTTTTATACCCGTTAATGACAACCGTAGCCCCTGACATCATTTCACCCGCTTCTGCGGTGATAGAGAGCTCCGGGAAGGTTAAGCTTACAGCACCCCCGCCATCTTTGGTGAAGTTCCGGTACTCTTCTGAAGTAATAATTTGTTCTGTACCATCATTATCATCCGCTACAGCCGCATGGGCCACGGGTCCGGCCAGCGCAAAGTTGGCAGCAACCAGCGCAATCGACAACGAGGCTGCCAGAGCGCGGGAACCTCTTTTATTCCATTTCTTCGATGTTGTCATCTTTTTTTGTTCTCCTCATCTAAAGGGACTTTTATTGGATCAGCCGACACTTCCTATTGTTCATAGACCGCTTGCCTGTTACCTGTAAATTCCTCCCTTCCTATGCAGGCGTTCACCAAATCGTACTAACGGGATACCGACAGGTTGTGTATAATAATCTCTTAGTTTCTAATACTATCCGACAGTCCTCTACATTAACTCTACAAATCCCCTTTTTTGTGACAAAGATCATTGCATAATTGCGAATCTCCTCTCAACCTTGTGTTGCGGTTCATTTGAAAAGTTAAAAAAGACACCCTAAGGGTGCCCTGGTTGATCCTACGGATCGCTTATTTTCGTTAATTCACCGGGATATACATCTTCTGAACCTCCTGCACCCCGGGCTTAAACCCGAGATTATAGTACACAGATTCCGCATCATTTCCCTCCATTACATACAATCTCAGCAGCGGATAAGCCCCCTTCAGAGTGGTAAGGGCTCTTTGCAGCATACGTGTAGCCAGTCTTCTCCCACGATAGGCCGGATTAACGCCAATGCTATAGACTGCGGCCACATCATCCTGGAGACACAGCCGGCAATTGGCAATGAGCTGTCCCGTCGCCTTATCGAATACCAGCGTGGAGGCCTGTGTTAATTTCTCATTAGAGTAACTAGGATCAGTAGGCAGGAAATCTTTCACAACCGTTTGCTTCCGCCGGGTTGCATCCAGTCCGCCTCTAAAACTCTCAAAATCACAGCGGGCAATCTCTTCTGTGAGAATAAACCGCTTATCCCCGGCCTCATTCTCCTCTACTTCGGGACTTTCAATCCGCAGATCATCCTCCCAGTCCACTTGGAATAGTTCTGTAGGCCGCTGCATCCAGCGGCATCTGAATTCATCCGGCCAGAAGCCTGCCCGTGCGTATAGCTGAACCTGATCCGGCAGAACCTCATAGGTCCGTATCGGTTCCTTCCGGTCAGACCACTGAATCAACAACTTTTTAAGCTGCTTCAATATTCCGAATGAATCGTTAAACGGAGGGATTACAAAGAGATGGTAGATCACATTCGGTGACATCCGGACTCCGCCGATTCTACTCTCCCCCTTGTATATCCAAAAGGCATTCCTGCGCGGATTCGCATAAACTTCTTCTCTAAAAAAGCCGTTATACTCCATGTTATAATAGACGGAGCAATATACTCCCCACTCCTCGGGCTCTGCTCTCCGGATAGTCGATTCACCATTTAAATCGTAGGATATCGTATCTTCAGACCATTGCTTTACACTCATCGTGCACTCCTCCTTATACCTCTAGCCATCCGGCTGCACTCACATAGACCTTCTTTTTGATCTTAACAAGGCCATGTGCCCATTCAAATATAGGAAACTGCTATAAAAAGACTCTACTGTTTGTTTTTTTCTCAAATATAGGCTATATTGTCAGACCGCAACTGTCTTATAATGGAATTGGGCGGGATTCTTCGGTCATTTATGAACGCGCGTTCATAGCCCTGCCTGTCATCTATCATGAGGAGGAATGGTTATGCAATATGGTCATTTTGACGACAAAAACAAAGAGTACCTGATTACGAAGCCGAATACGCCTGCTCCTTGGGCCAACTATCTCGGCTCGCCGGAATACGGTGCGATTATCTCAGGTAACGCCGGGGGCTACAGCTTCGTGAAATCCGGGGCCAACGGACGGCATATCCGCTATCACTTCAACTCCAAGGACGAGCCTGGGCGCTACATTTATGTCAAAGACCTGGAGAACGGGGATTATTGGTCCGGCTCCTGGCAGCCGGTAGGCAAGGATCTGGAGCAATACAAGTCCGTCTGCCATCATGGAACCGGTTACACGAACATCGTCTCAGATTATGACAATATTCATACCGAGTCCTTATACTACGTACCGCTGAACAAGACCTATGAAGTATGGCGCATGAAGATCCGCAATGACGGTACTGCGGCTCGCAAGCTGGCCCTCTTCGGCTTCGCCGAATTCACCAATGACAACAACTATGAGCAAGATACCGTGAACCTGCAATACACGCTGTTTATTTCCCGGACCTACTTCAAGCACGATAAAATTCTTCAAGTCATCAATGAAAACATCGCGGGAGAGCAAACCTGGAGATTCTTCGGCGCGGCTGGAGCAGAGGTGGCCGGTTATGACGGGGACCGCGATACATTCCTTGGAGATTACCGCAGCTACGGGAATCCGCTCTCCGTGGAGAACGGTCAATGCTCCAATTCGCTGAACTATAATACCAATGCCTGCGGTGCCCTGCAGCTCAATGTGGAGCTGCAGCCGGGAGAAGAGAAGGAAGTCGCCTTCCTGCTGGGACAATATGATGAAGAGGGAGCCTCCGGCATTCTTAGCCACTACCAGGATTTGTCCGTGGTAGACCGGGAGCTTGAAGAGCTGAAGACCTTCTGGCACAGCAAGCTTAACCGCTTCCAGGTGCAGACCCCAAGCAGCAATCTGAACCATATGATCAACACGTGGAATGCTTACCAGTGCTTCATTACCTTCATCTGGTCGCGTGCTGCCTCCTTCCAGTACTCCGGCCTGCGCAACGGGCTCGGCTACCGGGATACGGTGCAGGACATCCAGGGCATTATCCATCTGGACCATGAGATGGCTCTTGAACGCCTGCGGCTGATGATCTCTGCCCAGGTATCCAACGGCGGCGGGCTGCCGTTGGTGAAATTCGACCATAATCCGGGTCATGAAGGAACACCGGACGACCCTGAATATGTACGGGAGACGGGACATCCCTACTACCGGGCCGACGATGCCCTGTGGCTGTTCCCGACGGTTATCAAGTACCTGAATGAGAGCGGGAACTGGGACTTCACGGATGAGGTCATTCCTTATTCAGATCAAGGCGAAGCAACGGTGTATGAGCATCTGCGGCAGGCGCTTCAATTCAGTCTCGACCGGATGGGTGCCCACGGCATGCCGGTTGGACTTCATGCCGACTGGAACGATTGCCTGCGGCTCGGCGCCAAGGGTGAATCACTGTTCGTGGCCTTCCAGCTGTACATGGGCTTCAAGGTTTTCACGGGCATCGCGGAGAACAAGAACAAGCCGGAGGATGCCGCATGGGCGCAAGGTCTGCTGGAGGAGCTGGACGGTAATATCCAGAAGTATGCCTGGGAGAACGACCAGTTCGTCCGCGGCTTCACCGAGGACAACTATACCATCGGCTCGTGGGAGAACGATGAGGGCCGGATCTGGCTCAATCCGCAGAGCTGGTCGGTGCTCAGCGGCGCGGCCCGCCCGGAACAGGCCAAACTCGCCATGGACAAGGTCTATGACAATCTGCGGACCGATTACGGCACGATGCTGTTCTACCCTCCATT
Source organism: Paenibacillus sp. FSL P2-0089 (assembly GCF_038595095.1). Taxonomy (NCBI): domain Bacteria; kingdom Bacillati; phylum Bacillota; class Bacilli; order Caryophanales; family Paenibacillaceae; genus Paenibacillus; species Paenibacillus sp. FSL P2-0089. The sequence continues at coordinate 7,596,824 of NZ_CP152006.1, read as the reverse complement.
CCGCAAATACGGCTTGCCGGTAGCACTCATGGCGCTGTTCAACGCTTCGACCAAGGAGAACGGCGGCATCTTCAGCCAGCCACAGGGCTGGCTTATCCTGGCGGAGACGATGATCGGTAACGGTGAACGCGCGTTCGAGTACTTCCTGAACTGCAGCCCGGCCACCATGAACGACAGTGCGGAGGTCCGTAAGCTGGAGCCTTACGTCCACGGCCAATTCGTGGAGTCCAAGGACAGCCCGTATCAGGGCCGGGCCCATGTCCACTGGCTGACCGGCACGGCCTCCACCGTCATGGTCTCACTGGCAGAGGGCATTATGGGCGTTCAGCCGCAGAAGGACGGCCTCCGTCTGGACCCGTGTGTCCCTTCGGACTGGACCGACTTCTCCATGGTGCGCGAATTCCGCGGGAAGAAGCTGAACATCCAGGTGGAGAACAAGAACGGCGTCCAGAAGGGCGTCTCCCGCATCGTCATCAACGGCGAGGAGATCGAAGGCAACCTGATTCCTGTGTCCCGGATGGCGGCAGAGAACGAAGTGCTGGTTGTGATGGGGTAGACCGGAGGTGTTAGTTTCCTGCCCGATAAACGTTAAGAAGCCGCCTTGGTTTGGCGGCTTTTTTATACTCATATCCGTATATGCTACTTCAAAATCTTATTCAATTCCCCCTAAAGAGCAACTACTAGCCGTGGAACAAAACATTCGACGTTAACTTGGCATTACACAGATACCCTGCGCTTGATTGTGATCGGTTTTCCGATTACATTGGTCCGTGCGCCCCCACCTGGCCCATTGTGATCGGTTTTACGATTACATTCGGTCCGCACGCCTCCTCCTGCCCCATTGTGATCGGTTTTCCGATTACATTCGGTCCGCGCGCCTCCTTCTGCCCCATTGTGATCGGTTTTCCGATTACATTCGGCCTGCCCATGTCCTCTCCATAGCCTGAAACTATCGTCCCCTCTATAGCAAAACAAAGGCAGGCCGCCGGGAGCTTCCCGGCAGCCTGCCTGACTATCTTTTATAACCTCGGATCGATCTCCTTCTCCTTCGTCACCTCGAACAACAGGTTCGCGGCAATCTGCTTGTAGGTGCTGTTGTCCGCCGAAATATCCTCCAGCTTAATCTCCAGCAGCTGCTTACCCAGCCGATGCTCGGCCAGGGAAGTACGCAGCTTAGGTGCGATATTCTTCTGCTTCATCAGCTTGGAATACTTGTGCGGGAATCTGTAGTCGTAGCCGTAAATAATGGACAGGTACCCCGGATTGCGGACCTTCAGGTAAGGGACCACTCCCGGTTGCTCTTGCTCCGGCTTGATGACGATGCCTTCCATCTGCTGCTCTACGGTAATTGTGGCGAAGAACGCCTCTGCGCTGCGGTACGCTTCCGGGTCCTTCAGATCCAGCACCAGAATCTCATCATCATTCAGGAAGCGGTATTGCTCTGAGGTCGCCCCTTCAGGCACCCGTTCCTCCCCGCTCTCCAGCACCTCCTTCAAGATGGCAAACGGCTTATACGCAAGCTCCGCATCTCCGGCATACAGCTCCAGCTGCTGCTTATACACCCGGTACGCCTCGTCCCGCTGGTCAAGCCCCACATAGGCATCCCGGATACTGCGGACATGCTTATATGTCTGGTATACATGGGCGCCGTAGCTGGTGTTAAGCGCATCTTTGGTCAGATGATGCTGGTCCTGCTCGAACCCGCTGGCTTCATATTCCCGGATCAGCTCACTGAGCGACTCCTCGAACCCGTGCTCTCTCAAGAACGCTAGCTCATTCTCCAGCGCCCGCCCAATCGGCTGGAACTGGCGTTCAATCAGCCCTTCCCCGAGCGCCTTCCAGGGTAGAAGTTCCCCGTCCAGCAGCAGCACACGAATGCCTTGCTCCGCCATATACGTTCCGAACCGGTCTAGCAGGCCTTCATAAACCAGCGTCAGATCGACAGCTTTGACCTTATAACCGTTGCGGCTAACCGCGTAGCAATGATCTACGTCCCGGTACAGATACACCGTGCAGCGTGATCCCATATACTTGGGCTGAAGGACCACTTCAGACACCCCGCGTCCGGCAAAATAATCCAGACCCTTGCGCAGTGACTCCAGCTCGCCTGCTACATCATCCTTATCCGCTGGCGACATCGTCCCGGAGATGAAGTTGACCTTATTCTGCGAGGAATAGTGCAGCCTGCGCATGGACTCCGCATCCAGCTCCTCCACAGAGACCGTGCTCACTTCGCGGAAGAGAACCGGCAATTCTTCCGGCAATAGCTGCTGGCGGGATTTATGGCTTTTGTAGAACGGCTTGAAGGTTATATGGACAGAAGTTAGCCCGTTCCCATGCACGGCTCCTGTGTCGAGATGAAGCTTGTTCTTGATGCGGAACGTCTGTTTGGCGGCAATATGTCCGAACAGATGGAACGGATGGTTCCCCTCCGCCTCCTCCTTCAAGAAGTCCAGCTGCTGCTCGTACGCAGACTCACGGTCCAGCCGGAAGTTGCGCTGATGGCGCAGCGAGTTCGCATCCAGCTTCCCGATATACTTGTTGCGGCAAGGGGCATGCGTCACATAGAAGGAAGGCCCCCGATTCCCGATATAGCGGTAAAACGGCTTCGCACTCTCCACCAGCACGGAGAATTGACGGAACAGCTCCTCATCTTCCTGTAATACCTGAGTGGAATCGAAATAGGTTCTCAGCAGCTCCGGCTCAGTCCCCTTGATCTCCCCCCGCAGGTACTTGTAAACGAAATTCTCATGGTTACCCATTACGAACAAGAAATGCTCCTGATTGCTATACAAGAACCGGGTGATCTCCCGGGTCTGCTTGCCCTTATCGATCCAGTCGCCCGCCAGGATGATCCGTGTATTCTTCAGCTTATCCGTAGCGCTTAGCTTCCCTTCTTCAATCCGGTAGCCGTAGCTGCGCAGCAGCCCTTGCAGCTCTTGAACACACTCGTGTACGTCCCCGACCACAATGTATTCCTGCTCCTGTGGAAGCACCGCAGCGGCATACGCCTCCCAGTCCTGAATGTGCACCCGGTAATCCGGGTTCGGCCGCTTTTCCTCCGAATCATCAGTACCTTCCAGACCTTCCAGCAGAAAATCCTTGGCCCGCACCTTATGAATACTGTGGTAGCCCTCACGGGACAGCACTGGCAGCACTTCCCGGCGCAGCCGGTTCAGGTGACCCGAGATCAGCTTCTTCGAGCGCTCCGAGGCATAATAATCCTCCCGTTTGCGGTAATCGAACAGAATGACCTCCAGATTATACTGGTTCTCCTGGGCAATCGCCCGCACCTTGCTGCGGTAATCCTCCGCGAGACCTATCGTATCCATAATGACAAACTCTGCATTAATCGGCCAGGAGGTGACCCGCTTCAGCCGCTCGAACAACAGCGCGAAAGTATGCGAGCTGGCCTCCAGCATGACCTGGTCGTATTTATCGTAATCGTAGCCCAAGAGCTCCTGACGGATCAGGTCCGAGGAGAGGTACTGCACATTCGTGCGCAGACCTGTAGTGCTGTCCTCAAGCCTGAGCTGCGGGATCAGAACTTTTTTGGCAAAAGTAGACTTCCCGCACTCCGTCGCTCCCACCAGCATGAATATGGTGTGTACCTTCGTCTGAATGTCCATGGTCTAACCCTCCTGTCTGCGCACAACCGCGCTCTGTGTGGTACGAATGTCGCCCACCCGGTCGCCCACGAGTGAGAACTCGGCTTCTACGCCCAGCCCTTGAAGTGAGGCAGTCAGCCACTCTTCGAACGCCGCCTGACCCTTTTCCCACTTGTGATCCTCATGCCGGAAGCCCTCCAGCTGATAGTAAGGATTGAAATCCGCATTCGGCGTAGTCACAATCAGCTGCCCGAAATCCACATGGCGGATGATCTGCCGGATCAGCGCAGCCGCTTCCGTCTCACTCATATGCTCCACAACCTCAGTCAGTATGATATCCACCTGCTCTCCGTTGTACAGCTCCAGGAAATGCTCCAGCGAGCGGAAGGTGACGATGTTATCGAGCTCCTTGGCCTTTGCCTTCCGGTTCACGACCTCCAGCAGCTCCTCGTTGATGTCCACCGCATAATAAGTACCTTCAATCTTGCCGGCATACGGAATGGCGTAGAAGCCTTCCCCGCAGCCGATATCCAGAATGGGCTTATCGAACGGAAGCACACCTGAGATGAACGTTCGCCGCTGCATCGCCGTACTGCCATATTCCAGACTAATCGGATACAGCTCCGTTTGCTCGACCGCCGCCTTGTACCGCTTGAACTGCTCCCGGGTCTTCAGGAGATTCCGGGCGAACAGGCTGCGGATATAGAAGGGGGCGTCCATCACGTTCAGACTGCGGATATATTTGTCCAGAATCCGGTCCGAAATATCGATATATTCATCCCCGAAGATCGATAAGAATAAGGACAGCACACTGACTACATGCAGAAGGTGGTATAAGCTTAGCTGCGTAGTAATGGTCAGGGAATAGCTCTTATGCGCCTGATGCTCCAGGATGAACGTATAATCCTTCAGATGCTGCTCGAAGAACCGGATGTAATGCAGGCGCTCGACATGAATCATCTGGATGGTAAAAGAGTGCTCAAACCCTTCCGCATCCCGCTCATCCCGCGCCTTAAACGGGGTAGAGAAGAACTCATTCACCGCATTCAGCGGGAATAACGGGGTGTTATAGCGGGAGACATTGAGGTACTCGAAGCTCTCGCCATCGTTCTTTTTATAGGAGACCTCATTGTCAGCATCCTTGAAATACACATTATAAGTAGCTTCATCCGAATACCAGCCGTAAGCGATCCCCTGGCGGACCGGGCGAAGCTGCATGCCGCTCTGCGGATTCTTGCGGATGATGAAGCTCAGCTGCGGGTTCGTTGATCTCAGTTGTATAATAGCCATGATTGTGTTCCTCCTCTACAAATTCAGTCCCCACACTTCCTGCAAGGCCTCCCGGAACAGAGCATCAAGCTGCCCGTCCCGATTGTCCGTCTTGGCACTGAGGTATGCCACCGCTGTCTTCTCCAGCTCTTGCAGTTGCTCCTCCAGATACTCGTTAATCACACTCAGCCGCGGCTCCAGGTCCAGCTCCTCACCTGACCGCTTCCGGACCAGCAGTTGCTGCACAACCGGCCACAACGGGCCGTCCTGCGGGATCAACCGTTCTACCAGCACATCGAATGCCATCGGCGGCATCTCACCGTACCGGTGAATCCACTCACAGGCCAGCACCGGGCGCAGCACATAGAAATACTTTTTGATATTGACCTGCTCCCCTTGCAGGTAATCCCGGTAGTTGCCTTTGGCCATGTTCAGGTAATGGTACATACAGGATTTCGGCGAAAAGGTATACGGTGAAATCCCCCTAAGCTGCTCCGCCACGCTGAACTTCTCAGCATACTGGATCGGGGATTGCAGCCACTCCAGCAGCGGCGGGTTGGATTTGTGGAACAGCTTGAGGGCTTTGCGCAGATCCCAGCCGCTAAAATCCAGCATATTGTTAATAGGACGCTCTATGACATCTCGTGCATCCCATATGGATAAATACCACTCCGGCCGATGCAGGTAGATGAACCGCACATCGTAATCGCTGTCCTGCGAGGGGAACCCCCACGCCCGGCTGCCCGATTCACAGGCATAGAGGATCGTCACTTGCTCCTCTTGTTCAATCTGCTTCAATTGCTCATGGATGAGCGTATGTATAGGATTCATTCCATCCCTCCGTTCCAAGTCGGTTTCACTGGCCTTATCTTCCCTCATTTTGCCAATGTGGAACAGGGTGTAAGTATGGCGGCGGACAAAAATCTTCCATTTCAAGCAACTCTGGTGCTTAATAGAGGTATTAACTATTACAACTCATGAATGCGTTACAGGCTGGAGGTATACATATGGCCAAGGAAAGCTTCGATAAAGAAATACAGTTTCTCCGTATGCTGTCACTAGCCGGGGGAGCTTACAGCAGGCAGCAATTCGCCGAGCGGCTCGGCATTTCCGTACATACCTATGACAAAACGCTGCGCAATCTCAAGGAGATGGTGACCGTCCTGCAGCAGGATCTGACCGCAGAACAAGGCACCGAGCTGTCCGAATGGCTCCGCTATAATTACTATGAATCTGCCGATCCGCTGCTCCTGTTCCTGTTCCGGGCGAAATCGCTGAAGGAGACGGAGAGTATCCGGCTGACGCTGCTGTTAACCGCACTTCAGAGCGAGGAACTGACGGCCAAGGAACTGCATGACGGCTGTTGTGACCAGATGCCCGCCGATTCACCGCTGCCGGACGAGAAGACCATCCGGGGAGACCTGAAATACCTGGAGGAGGTCGGCGTGATTGTAAGAGTGAATGAGAAGCGTCCCTACCGGTACAAGGCAGCCAACGAACTGCTGGACCAGCTTACGGATGACGAGCTGCTCGACCTGTTCGATTATGTAGATGTCATTGCCAATACGCAGATTCCGTCTGTCCAGGGTTACCTCCTGCGTGACACCTTGAAGAAGGCACTGCGGATAAGGGACATTCTCCCCGAAGCCACGGAGACCCACCGGTACAAATACCATTACCATTCACGGATTCTGGATGAGGCTCATCTCTATACGATCTTCGGGGCGATTCAGCAGCGCCGGAGAATCAAATTCCTCTATCTGTCGCCCAAAAAAGGCATGAACTACACCTCCCAGAACACCAATCCCCTCTTCGAGCGGGAATCGGCAGGGATTACGGACAGTCTGCTTCCGCTGCGTGTCATCTACGATCATCAGTATGGGCGCTGGTATCTGATCGGCTATCACAGCCGGACCGGGATTAAGAAATTACGGATGGACGGCCTGACCCAGGTTGAGGAGGGCGAGCCTGTAGAAGAAGAGGAGTTTGCGCAGAGACTTCAGCAATTGGAGGCTCAGCTGGAGTATAGCTGGGTGACGGATACCAACCGTGCGGTGAAGGTCGCCGTCAGATTCTATAACCCCAGCCGGTCCGGCGCCAACTTCATCCGGGAGCGGGTCGAGGCGCAGGGGCAGTGGGGAACCATTACGGAGGAGTCCGATACGACCTTCCTGTACGAGATTACAGTGAACGAGATCTTTGAGATCAAGCCGTGGCTGCGGAGCTTCGGCTCCAGCTGCGAGATTCTGGAGCCCCGCTGGCTGCGCAAGCAGTTCATGGAGGAATGGAAGGAGATTAAGAGCTACTATGAATCCCTTTGAGAAAATATTCAACTTCCAGATCATCTCCCGCCTGGAAGAGGCCGGCTCCTTGGCGCTAACCTCACAGGAGCGTTCCTGGCTGAAGACGATGCTGGGGCATCCGGCGGCGGCTGAAGCTTTTTCAACAGAAACCTTACGTAAACTGAACTCCCTGCTGGAGCCTGAAGCTTCTATTGAAGTAGGAGAGATCATCATCGAGAAGGCCCGCAGCAAGGAGCGCCAGGTCTATCATCCGCTGCTCCGCCCCCTGCGCCGCATCATCATGCAGAATCAGGGAATTCAGCTCACGTATGCGATCAAGCATGGCGGGGAACGGACCGATCTGTCCGGCTTCCCTCACAAGCTGGAGTACAATATGTATAAGCGGGAGTGGTACTTACAGTGGTATAGCACCCGGCAGCGCTCACTCATGTCCACGAAGCTACGGAACATCGTGTCTGCCGATCCCGCTCCCATCCCCGCCTACCGTATAGAAGGCCTCAAGGCCCGGATCTCACGTCTTCTAGACGGTCTGAGAGAATCGGCCTGTATTCAGGTCATCCCTGTCTACAATGCCGAGCTGTCGCGGATCTTGTCCACGTTCTCCTGCTTCGATAAGTCCGTGGCCTTCGATGAAGCTACCGGGATCTACCGCATCACCGTCCACTACATGAGAGACGACAGCGAGTTCCTGCTCTCCCGCATCCGCTTCCTGGGCCTGCGCGTGAAGATCACTGAGGGCGAGCAGCTGAAGCAGCGTATGCTGAAGTCAGCGGAGATGGCGGTTGGGCGGTATGGGGAGGAATAGCCAGGTCTCTTACTCTATTAGCACTTCGATCATCGTCATAGCCCCGGCCTTGAACCCTGACACAAATGCAGCCGTCATATCCATTCCCTGCACTTGTGAATATAGCTCCAATAAAGACTCCAGCTCCTCGAACTCGCTCGCAGACAGCTTCTGCTTCCAAGCTTCGAGAGATTCGGTAATCTGACTGTTAAGCGGACGATAATTGGGGTCCTTGGAGATTATATCTTCATTAGGAAATAGACTTCCATGATATAGCGATTCAAGAATGTTGGGCATTGGGGCATCCTTCATAAGCTACATTATAGATTTATGATATAAATCAGCGTAGCATAATTACAGAGGCAACTTGGTACGTATACGCGTATCTATCTTAAATTTTTTTTGCTCAGGAGTGAAATTGCAGTGGGTAAAATTATTGTAGTGAAAATATCAGAATTGACCGCTAAGCATAAAATTTCTGTAAGAGAGTTGTCCAGAATCTCCAAGGTCCGCCATGCTGCATTGAGCGAGCTGGCCAATGGTAAACGAGAAAGCATTAATTTTAGTCATATCGTTAGAATAGCAGAAGCTTTAGACATTCAGGACATACGGGAGATTATTGATTTGGTTGACAGTAAAGAAAATAATTGATTTTACATTTAAAGATTAAAAAACAGGGGGAATATATATGAGTAAAGTCGTACTTTTAATTTCAAGTGTTGTTATAGGCGTACTTGTAATGGTGTCGCCAGGATTTATCACTGGGCATACCTTTAGTTCAACACAATACCAGGGGAGCCTCTATGTTGCTGAGTTTGTTGTAAGAAGTTTGGCATTAATTATTGGATTAGTCGTTATATATGATGGAATTAAATCCTTTTTTAAAAAACAGGTTACTACATAATACGAAGTTTGTAAGTGTATAGTAAATAATGAGCATTGAAATACTCACTAATAGAGTAAAAGGCGACCTCTGCAGGTCGCCTTAATTCGGTTCAGTGAAAGAAATCCCCCTATCTACTCCACCACCAAATAATACAAATTAGCCGTACTATCCTTCGTAATCGTATGCGCACCCGCTGCAAGGGAGACGGTGGCCACACCGTTCGTTATGGGATAGCTTGTCCCATCGACTTTGATTTTGGTCCCCTCTGAATTGAACACCAGTGTTAGCGTTGAAGCCTTGGCTGTGGTGAACTGGATGCTGGTGGCGCTTTCGATTTTGAGGCATTGGGTTAAGGTCAGACCGTTGTAGATCACTGTTCCCTTGCTGGTGGAGAGATTGCCTTGAATGGTAAAGAAGCTGCTCGAAGTTCCTGACACTGTAAAATTGTGAACCGCTGCTCCCGGGGCTGGTGTTGACGTTGGCGCTGCTGTCGGCGCGGGAGTTGTTGTCGGCACCGGAGTCGCTGTTGGCACTGGAGTCGCTGTCGGCACCGGAGTTACCGTCGGCACAGGCGTTGCTGCCGGAGTCGGCGATGGGCCTCCCGGGTTAGCGTTGCCTCCCACAGATACCAGCCCCGAGGTGTAGCTTCGAATGGCTGACATTAATGGTGCGTTGAGGGCATAGGCGGTGTCATCTACAGCGTTATTGAAGCTCCAGCTAAAGTCACCGCCGCCCTGGCGTCCTGCTCCCGCTGTAACTTTCTGCTCTACTGCGCTTACGTTATCGACAGCTGCTGCGCTAACACCTGTATCGACTAACGTATCGAAGTTGTTATATGCTGTTCCACCGACAAGTGCTTTGTACGAGCCGGGAACGGCTTCGCTTCTGGATGAGGCGAGATATGCATCCGATGAAGTCGCATTCGCCGGTGCCGTTCCTGCACCGGAGTTCGCATAGATCAGACTTGCCGCCCCAACCACACTATTATTGAAGGCCTTGATCATCCCGCCATTTTCCCCGGAGAATGTGCCCTCGCCCAGAGCATCCGTCCCTTGCAGGGAGCTTAGCATCGGGTACTTGGCATTACGGAACACATTACTTTCCACGAAGGCTGAAGCGCCGGTAGTTACACCCACACCATATTTTGACACGCCGTCATAGAAGTTATTATACACATGGACCGAGGCTACTCTGATCCGCGGGTGACGCGAGTCGGAATGATCGAACCAGTTGTGGTGGAAGGTGACGAAGAATTCTGCAGACTCGCTAAGTCCGACCAGTGATGCTTTTCCGGAATCAAAATAGTGGTTGTACGAGATAGTGATATACGTTGATCCCTTCTTGAGGTCCGTAGAACCGTCCCCCTTGACCTGGTCGGCATCACTTCCCGCTGATCCATAGAAAATATCGTTATTATGCACCCACACATTCGCATTGCCTGTATCCATGGAAATGCCGTCATCCGGGAATAACATCAGGCCCAGGTTCCTTACCTCTACATTTCCGGTATACCTGAGCAGCATTCCCCAGCCGTAGGCAGTCGCATCTTTCCCTATTCCTTCGAGGGTAATATTCATTTCCGTATAATTATTTTTGCCTTTGAGCTCAAGATACCCGCTGCTGTTCAGCTGTCCACTGAGGTCGGCGGCTGTCACCTTTCCGATGAACCGGATGGCAAGCGGGGTGGTATCATAGCCTTTTTGCCGAAGAGTAAGAATGCCGCCAAGACCAACTCCCGTCTGCACTGTACCCGAACTGCTGACAACAACGGGAAGTGTTACGGTCTGCGCATTCTGAGAGGTGACATACAGCACCTGTGCCCCGCTCTTCAGCGTTCCATTGTCATTATAAGCACCAGAGCCTGTACCATAAGGTGAAGCTGTGGAAAAAGCAAACCCTGACCGGTCATATGGCGCAGCGGCCAGCGTACCCGTCACTGCACTCGCCGTTCCCCCGCCTGACAGCACGGCTTCCACCTTCATCACATAGCTTCCGGCCGCAAGGCCTACGGCATCTGCTCTCCAGTAAGAGGCATATTTGCGGATCAGTTCATTATGAAGCTGCTGATACTGGGAATCTGCGGCGCTTGCCGCTTTGATGAATACCTTATATCCCGATGCATTACTGACAGGTGACCACTCCACGTAGGCAGCTTCATTTCCGCCTCCACTGCCTGTTACCGTAAGCCCCGCAGCATGTACTACTGCAGTCCCCCACCCGCTGAATAACAGAGTGAGTCCAAGAGAAAACAACAATCCTATACTGGTTACCTTCGCAACGATTCTATTCATTGATTTGCCTCCCGATTTAAATTTGTTGCAGAATACAGTTGTAACCGCTTGCAATATACCTGTGGAATTTCGGTGTCTGCCCTCCTCTTGTACCGGGTGATCCGAACCCTTGAAGTAGACGGAAATGAACCTGTCGGATACCCCGAGCATAGCAGAAGCCGAATTAGTGCTGAAACAATCATTTGCTCATATCACCTCTAATTATGCACTATTATGAGAAAATGATTATTTTGCAGCGAAATGATACCTGCATACAAAAAGACACCCGCCCGGGGTGCCTTGAACTGACGCTTCTTATCGATGACACAAAGGTCACTGAAACTTCGTATTAACGCGGATCTGGCCGCTTTTACTTTTGACCGCAGCCTTCTCCGGCTCTGGGTTCAAGCTCTGGCCGATGTCGGTAGCATTCTTCTTGAAGGTCTCGGTCACCGTCTGAATAACTTCCCCTACATTGTGCGCAGATTCAAAGATCGGATCAATGGTCTTGATCTTCCCCTTCACATCCCGGGTGACCTGATTCGCCGTGTGAATGAGCTGAGTCGCTTCTCCCGTCAATCCATGTATGGCATTTCTCACCTCGCCCAGCGTCTTGTTAGTCTCCCCGAGCGTGGTCATTCCCTTGCGCAGCGTAAGAATTAAGAACACCGCCAGAGCAATAAAAGCGGCCGCAGCAAAAGCAACACTAAGCTGAATTAACATATGCAACGCCTCCTGTAGTTCCACTCTATGTCCAAGATACAGACAACATTCCAACAGTTGCGGCTACAGCCCGCTTTTACCACCTTTGAAGGAAGATAATTTGTCAATCAGTTTGTCTTTATAGATTAATCCGAAGATAAAGGCCAGAACAGAGATCGCGGAGATGACGATGGTGGGACCATAATTCTTATCGTAGATATTAGCCCCAATGCTTACGGAGGCCAGCAGCCACGGAAATCTGGCGATGAGCAGGATCGTAAAGAATCTTAAGGGCTTCATCGTCGTCAAACCCGCTGCATAGATGAACATATCCTTGGGAAGTCCGGGAATAATGAAGATAATGAACAGGAACACCGAGAACTTGTTATTATCCATCATTCCTCTCATCCACTTGAACTTGTCCCTCTGAAGCAAACTATCAATAAAAGAACCGCCCAGGAATCTGGTAAAGTAGAAGGCAATCATTGCCCCCAGCAGCATCCCCCCAGTCACGAAGACCGCCCCTAGAGTTGTCCCATAGATGTATCCCCCGGCAATTTGAACGACCTCCCCCGGTATCGGGGCGATTACCGTCTGGAGAATCTGGAAGAGCACCAGCATAAACGGCCCTAATTTCCCCGTGGAGAGGATATAATCGCGGAAGCCGTCCAGCGACATCGTCAGCCGCAGAAGCTCCGGCAGGTATCTGATGAATACTATAATTGTCACAAGGCCCACGCAAGCGAGGAGAACCTTGCTGACCCGCTTTTTGTGTAATAACCAATCCATTTACGATCCCTCTCTTCACTGGCTTATAATATCTCCAGCTTAGGTGAATATTCTTAAGATCCGGGCATGAACTTCCTTAACAATTCTTAAGTCGCCTGTCATCCGGTGGTTTACGCGCTATAGACAATCTATAATGGAAGCACAATGAGTGCTCAGGAAGGGAGGGGGATGGACAAATGATGAATCCTGCCAAGACCATACTTATAGCCGACGACAACCACGAGATTCGTGAGATTGTCCGGGTGCTGCTGGAGAGTGAGCAATACCATGTCGTTGAGGCTGTTGACGGGGAAGATGCCGTGAATAAAGTAGACGATACCATTGACCTGATCATTCTGGACATGATGATGCCCCGGAAGTCGGGAATTAAGGCCTGCGTGGAGATACGTGAGATGACCAGCGCGCCTATCCTATTTCTTACAGCTAAGACTCAAGATTCTGATAAAACCTTGGCCTTCTCGGCCGGAAGTGACGACTACCTGTCCAAGCCCTTCTCCTACACCGAATTGGTGTCCCGGGTGAAGGCCTTGCTTAGGCGGTATTATGTATACAAAGGCAAGGAGGATACCTCCGCCCCCTCAGATGTGATTACCTTCAACGGGCTAAGCGTGAATACTACCGTCAACGAGGTAAGAATGAATGAGAAGGAGCTGACCCTGACCGAAATTGAGTACAAGCTGCTGGCGCTGATGGCCGGCAACCGCAATAAGATTTTCTCGGCACAGAATCTGTATGAGAGTGTGTGGGGCGAGCCTTATTTCTACAGCTGTAATAATACGGTGATGGTTCATATCCGCAATCTGCGGATGAAGCTGGAGAAGGACCCGCAGAATCCCAAGTTCATCAAAACCGTCTGGGGAAAGGGGTACCGGATTGAATAACAAGCTGCGGTGGAGCAGGCTGAAACTCAAATTAATCCTGTGCCTAATCGGTTCGTTCCTGGCTTCAGCGGCACTGTTCTTGCTGCTGCAGTCCACAGGCGAAGATCTGCTGGAGCATTACCGGACTAGAAGCTCGTTCATTGACAAGCAAGAACAACAAGCTCTTCCGGCACTTGAGGAATATGTCTCCGGGCAGCATCTGTCGCTTAAGGATGACGCACAAATAGCTGAATGGGTCAGGAAAACCAAGTACGTAAATCTCTATCTCTATAAGGACAACCAATTTCTCTACTCTACGGACGGGTACACGATCAAGACCGAGAATACGAGGTTTCTGCCCGACCCTAACATTTTCAGCAAATCCCAATATTCCACGGTTACCTTTGCGGATACGACTGCTCAGGTCTATATGGAGTATTTTTTTGAATACAAGTATTACAACCTCATTACGATTCTGGGTGTGATTCTGTCGTTCTTATTCTTCATCGTCCTGGTCCTGTTCTTCATAAACAAGAAGACCTCTTATATTGGCGTGCTGGAGAAGGAGATTAAAATTCTGGAGGGCGGGAATCTGGATTATCCGATTACGCTGAAGGGGAAGGATGAGCTGTCGTCTCTGGCCCAGAGCATTAATGAGATGAGGAAATCGTTCATCGAGCGTCTGGAGAGCGAGGAGCAGGCCAGAGTCGCCAACAGCGAGCTGGTCACCGCCATGTCCCACGATCTGCGGACACCGCTCACCGCATTGGTCGGCTACCTGGACATCATCGAATACAAGAAATATCAGGATCAGGAGGCGTTAGCGAAATACATTCACAGCAGCAGGGAAAAAGCCTATCAGATCAAGCATCTGTCCGACAAGCTATTCGAGTACTTCACCGTGTATAACACAGAGGAGAATGATCTGGAGTTCGAGTCCTACGATGGGATTCAGCTCATGGATCAGTTAATCGATGAGCAGTCGATGTTGCTGGAGAATCACGGCTTCCGGGTAGCATGGGTGCCGTCCCCTGTCCCTTTCCGCGTGGAGCTTCACCTGATCTCCTTCAGGCGGGTATTCGACAACCTTTTCTCCAACATTACGAAGTATGCCGATACGTCTGCGGCCGTAACGATTGCGTATAGAATCGAAGACCGCTGGCTGTTGATAGATATCACGAATGTTATAAAAAAGGAGGCCCATGAGGTCCATAGCACCGGAATCGGCCTCAAGACCTGCCACAAAATCATCAGCCAGCATAAGGGCGAAATCACATTCACAAGCACTGGCGGCAGGTATTCCGTTCACATCCGCTTGCCGGTAAATAACACGCTCACTTAATTTAGGGAGGATCATCATGCAAAAATTCACTACCGACCGCTTAATCATCAGAAACTTCCGGGAGACGGATGCACCGGGAATGCTGGAGTATCTGGCAAATCCGCGGGTGAACTGTTTCCTGAGCGAACGCCTCTCCACGTTAGAGGAAGCCATCACCACCGCTACTACAAAGAGTCAGGACGACTCCCATCTCGCCGTCTGCCTGAAGGATACCGACTCAATCATTGGCGAATTATTCTGCATGAAAGAAGAGCCCGATACCTACAGCGTAGGCTGGCACTTCAACCCGGCCTACGAGGGCGTCGGCTATGCCAGCGAAAGTGCCCGCGCCCTCTTGCGCTACCTATTTCTTCAGCAGGAAGCCAGGCGCATCTACGCCTACGTCGAGGACGACAACTCCAGATCGCAGAAGCTGTGCGAGAAGCTAGGCATGCGCCGGGAAGGCTGCTTCATGGAATTCATCTCCTTCACCAAGAACGAAGACGGAACCCCGAAGTACGAGAATACCCAGCAATTCGCTATATTGAAGCGGGAGTGGCTGGGGCAGGTGTAACAAGGCTGGAGCAAGGGAGCATCTGTGGGCGGGGTGCTCTTTTTCTTTTTGTTACCTTTCATGCTGCCTATACTACTTCTATGCGGCTCCTACCTTTCTCCGTCCGCCTGTTTGCCGATGGCATACTGCCTTAGCCATGAGGAGTATCAATACTCTCCATTAAATTGTATTCGGTTTTTCGCATACATTTGACCCGCTCACCCTTCGCCAACACATTGTATTCGGTTTTTCACATACATTTGGCCAGCATACCCTCTCGTCACCATATTCTATTCGGTGTTTCGCATACATCTGGCCCCCTCACCCTCTCTTAGCATAATGTATTCAATTTTTCGTATACATTTAGGCACTTCCTGACCTTCCTTTAGCCCTAATTCAGGTACAATCCATGGATGTATGCCTTTGATAGCGCAAACCAGGCTTATCGACGAAAAAAATTAGCAGTTCGTTACATTATCTCATCTTCCTTTAAAATATGCATTTTTGATCTTAAGGGTTTACACTTTCAGCAGTAGGGTCAAGATTAATTTAAGGTGATTCCTCAGAATAATCCTAATTTCGTGAGCAGCGCCGTCACTTTAACATTGGACCAATAAGTTTAATTCAACTTGACGTTCATGTATTCCCAGACAATGACTTGCTATATTCAGAGTGGGTGATAAACTTGAGCTACGATTATGGAATCATAGGACGCCGCATCAAGTCCGCACGCGAAGGAAAAGGAATGACCCAGGAGAACTTAGCTGAGGAACTGGACGTTTCGAATGCCTATATCAGTAAAATTGAACGAGGGAAAACTCCAATAAGCCTAGACCGTTTGTCTGATCTATGCCGCGTTTTGGAAGAATCGCCCGAATACATGTTACGAGGCTCCAACAACGCTTCTGATGATTATTTGCGTAACGAGATCATGACTATGTTGGAAGGCTGCTCCCCAGAGAAGATTAGGCTGATAGCCCAAATTATCAAGCCAATTATTGATTATCCGGAGAAGTAGCGTTATGAACAAGACCAATAAGGAACAACAAAAACAACCGACTAAGTATACTGTGACGGTTGTTTTTGTCTGGTTAGACATGTGATTATCCATAAATGTATCTGGCAGGCCCTTTGAATACCTCACGAACATGCCATTCCAAAAAGACCCGTTTCGGCTGATACACAGGGTTGATGGGGCTACGAATTTCTGAACCATGGTAACGCATCAGCCATTCCTCCAAGCCTCTTGTACCGTTTGCCTCCTCGGCGACGAGCAGCTTGCGTTCATTAGTAATAGTAAATACGCCTCGATCAAACAACTTATGATGTAAAGTGCAGAGCGCAATACCATTCTCCTCTTGATCGGGACCACCTGCCAGATGCCACTGGATATGCGCCGCATCAATGGCTATCAGCTGATTCCCCAGTCTGACATTAAAGCCGCAGACAGCACAGCTATATTCGTAGGCCTTCAAAATACGGTTGCGGAATTTCGGGTCACGTTTTCTCCGGGGTACGGGTGCCAGCTCAAATCCAACCGCCTCCAATATATCCGAATGCACCGTCTCGGGAAAGTGAGCATACAGCAGCTGTTCAGCAATTTCATGGCACAATGCAGGCCTCCCCTCCAGCAAAGCAAGCACCTCCGGTTCGAAACCTCCCGCAACTTGTTGCTCGACCAGCAGCTTATCCTGAATTTTCTTCTTGTCCACGGGTCTGTTCAGTACCCATAGCCCATCTGAGGTCAGTCTTACAAAAGGCTCCTCCGGATGGTAGCATTGTCTCGGTGGCCCAAATTCCATTAACAATTCTTTCAGCGCGCCGCGCGTCTCTTCATAGGTCATACGTTTCATTCCGCCTTGAAGCCTAGACAACGCGAGCAGAAGCAACAGCGGCTTATGCGGCGCCCTCTGCTCTTTCTTTTTCCATATGTTCAGGTTATTGATCCGCTCTTTCAGCTCATACTCTGTTAATTGCACTATAATCACCCAGCCCAAATATACCAGAGATAACCATCTGAATACATAAACCAAAAAATAACATGAACCCATAGGTTCATGTTGGTTGTCAGGCTAAGCCACTTTTCCAGTAATAGACTTTACCTTCCTCACATAAGACAATGTCAGCCCTACCGATTACTTCAAGACTTTCCCTGTCTACAAACGCAGAGACCTCATAAGGATTATAATAAGCCTCCCTGTATTTTCCGATTTTCATTTCTTGTAATTCCTCATCATATATTCCTCGCACAAAGGCATGAACATTCTTTTGCCTCTCACGTAAAACACGAAGACGTCCAGAAGCGAAAATTGGAAAGCTGACATTGCGAACAACGATCCTTTCCGTATAACCCAAAACTCTGCGAGTGGTTGCATGTCGTACCGAGAAACACTTTTTGTACAGATGAAGCGCAATCATCACTTGTTGACCATTATCCAAATTTAATAATCTCGCTTCGCTTCGCATTATGTTCAGTCCTATCTATCGATATTACTAATCATTATGCGAAGCATTTGCAGTTTTAAAACCATGTCTTCCTAAAATAGGTTTATTATATGGCACAAACACAAGGAACAGTATCGTCCTCTTGAAGCAGATAGGATTGTACACCTTCCCGCTCCAGCACTTCCCGATACTCCCGAAGGGTATAAGGTCCTCCATTACGCTTGAGAATTGAGACATTCTTGTCAAAGTGACGCCTGAATTCCTCTTCCATC
The DNA here is from genome assembly GCF_038595095.1 of Paenibacillus sp. FSL P2-0089. Classification (NCBI taxonomy): domain Bacteria; kingdom Bacillati; phylum Bacillota; class Bacilli; order Caryophanales; family Paenibacillaceae; genus Paenibacillus; species Paenibacillus sp. FSL P2-0089. The sequence continues at coordinate 7,578,762 of NZ_CP152006.1, read as the reverse complement.
TCCTCTTGCTCATGGTACACATCCGGCCATGTCCGATATAACTGGGCATAATGCTGAAATCCGCCTCTGACACATCTGCCACCGCAATTGGCATGAGAGAAACCGAGCTCGTACATGATCGGTAGCCGAATCCCCCACTTCTCTTCTATGATCTGCTTAGCATCGACCTCCTCCCGAAATGTTGAAATGAGCGGAAACCTTGTTTCTACAGGCTCGATTGGTACATGTGCATAAAACTCCTTCAGATTCTCGGCACGATGCTGCTCATGTCTGCCGATACCGAAATACAGAATCGGCTCCAGCCCCTGCTCACTCCGAAGTTCTTCTAAGAAAATGACAGTCTGTCTAACCTTCAATTCCTCCGAGCATTTAGCTAACCGTGAATTGCCCATAAACCGATAATCGTAAAAGACTTGCTCAGGTGTCCTGCCATCAGTTCGATAGGTAATCTCTAGACCTAAGTAATCTGCCACTTCATGCATAAAGCGATAGTTGTCTTCATGCTCCCATAGAGTGTTAGTAAAAAAAAGAATGCTGTTCTCTCGACCGTAAGTCTGAACCATATGATAAGCCACGTAAGCAGAAGAGGCCCCTCCGCTGTACATAGCAACATGAACCGGTTTTCTCGTCATAAAGGTTCTCCTCTCTCAGGCATTTCATTCAACTCTTGAAGAAGCTTGAGTAATATTCCTTGAATTTCTTGAGGCGCAATGTCTTTACCCGCATATTTCAGCAGGTTCTTAACGTTGGCGTAAAGCGTATGCGACTTCTTGGATAGTTCAATGGGGGCCGTGTTAATGTATCCCTCAAAAGCGGCGGCAGTTGCTCCTTGCAAATCTAATAACTGCCACTCATACTTCATTTGGTTCACAAAAAGCTCCTCTGTTGCGTCTGACCATTCTGTACGCGGCACACCCACCATATGCTCTGCAAGCGAGTCTAACAGTGCTGTATCAGCAGTTACATCCGGTGTGAAGGTTATCAGCTTGCTATTTCTGCCGATTGCCTCACGTTGCAGACCAGTCAAATGTTCTAATAGCTGGGGTAACGAACTTACCCCGGTGACATCAAGTATATCCCGCTCCAGCTTGACTGCATTGCGAGCAATAAATGATTCAAGTTCTACACGCACTGCTTCAAGCTCTATGTCATCACTGGCAAGCAGCTTCATATAAAGGTAGGGATCGCTTTCCGAGGCCCGGATATGATCACGCACCGTTCTGGCTGAAGGTGTATGGCTGTTGCTAATCTGCGTATATTTTGGGAGTGCCCGCAGCCATTTCAGCAACTCATCCGAGGTATGCACAAAGCTGACTCCAGCCTCCTCTGGCAAGCTGAAGATTTGTCCAAGCCGGGCCAGCCGTTGCTGTTCCTCCAGTGTCCACTCATAATATCGATACTCATACCCATCAGACATATCAACAATTTCAAGAAGAGAGGAACCGTTTAAATGCGTTGTTAGCATATCATGCGCATAGAAAAACAACTGATTCCAACGATCACGTAGAAGTGCAACAAAGAGAAGCGGGACCACAGCCGATCGAATACCATAAGGAGGCTGCTCCATCATTCCGATAAGTTCGGACAGCCTGCCTGTGGGTGACTCCTCCAGGCGCCGAAGCAGTTCATTCCGCACATCCGCCAGCCTATCGTTGCATATGATCTCACCCACTGCTGCGTTGTAACTATATTGATTGTTCTTAAGAGCACTGGCATAGATCAGATAATTGGGACCATAGCCGGTTATTCCAAGATTGTCCTTCTCCGGCTCCCGAATCAACCGATCAATTACATCGATCAATGCTCGCCGTTGAATAGCGGAGATACGATTCCGGTTAAACGACTCATTTCGAATGATCGGTGTATTTTGATAGGTCTGCCGCAGCCTCTGGGTGACAATTGCTTCAAGTCCCCTGAGATCCTTAATCCGTTTTCGCTCTCTACCGCTTCGCCAATCCATCTCTTCAAATGCTAAGTACTGCTCCGTGAATGTTCGAATTCGTAGCCCCGTCTCGTGCAGCATATACGTTAGTTCATTTTTCACTCGAGTATCCTGCGCAAGAAATCCTGAATCATTAAGTAAATCCTCTAGAATTCTATAATGCAGCAACGATGGCCTGATGCTCTCCAGTGTGAAGTTCGGAAAGCCGATTAGGTATGGAGCAGCCAACTCCTCCATGACAGCATCAGGGTTCTTAACATCCTTAGTCTCCCTATATACGACCAACCATAATCGATCATCAGCCGTAAAAGGCTCTACGTTAATTGCTTCCTTAAGTTCACTTATCGTCGCAAACATTACATCGGCATAACGCAACATATCCACTTCATCGTTATATTCAAAAGGCATCACGTACGAAAGAGGTAAATGACGCTGTAGCAGAGCCATGCTTTCTCTGTCATTCAGTAAGGTAGTCGTCATCCGTGTTGCAACCACTTCATGAATGTCGATGGAACTACCGTCACACAGCTCCCACAGGTCTCGAATGGCATTATGCCTTACCAGCTTAGAATGTATTAGCCCATCCAGCCCAGAATGCACCTCTTCCTCTGAAAGGCCCAGCGCAAACGCAATGAACGACAAGGTAGTTGGTTGCCTTTGAGTCATACGTCCTGCTGTCCACAAGGTCAATAGTTTGGCAATCCGACGCTGTAACGGCTGCTGTTCTGCTAGATAAGTAGCTATCGTATGATAGAGCTGAAGACCAGGCTGCTCATCGTCATCGGCCAACTCCAACTGAAAGAAATCAAAAAGTTGATCGGCATAATAATACTCAGCAGAGCGGTGTACATGATCCATCAGACTGTAACGCTCATTATCGGTTAGAAAAGAATACAAGGTTCTTTCATTCTGTCCAAAACTATTAGATAATTGCGGCAAGAGCATGACAGCCACAGGATGTAAGGGATACAGCATCCTCACCACACCCTGCTCCAATTGATAGTTAGTCAATTCTGAAAAAAGTGGGAATTCCGCGGCTTGGGCAGGTAAATTCTGAATGGCCTTAAGGTTCAGTTGCTCTTGGTTAATTGGTGCAATCGCTTCTTGAGCGAGACGCAAGAAGGTTGTAGCATTAGTCTCCAGGCTATAGAACCGGAATCTCTTTTCGACTTTTTCAAATTCTCCTCGGACACCCTCTCTGCTATTAGCAGCATATTGGCGAATATGCTTGTGTCCGATGACCAGCAGCTGCATATTATCCATTCTTCCAACAAATTCGGCCAAATCCTGCAAATCTCTCATATTAACGATGGCATCCAAGCCGTCGAATGATTGCAAAAAACGGCCAAACTCATCATAGACAATAAATAATCCAAGCTTGTGTTCTTGTAATTTGTGGGCAATTTGCTCCAGATTCTCGAGAAAAAAGGCTTCATGATTTACAGACCAAGCCGTTCCTGCTGTAACGGTAGGATAAAATGCAATAAAATCACGAAGCGCCTCTTCTTCATAATGGCTGATTAGCTCACTCCACTCTGATTCTGTCCAATTGCGGTTAAGCAAATGAGAAAGAAACATAGCATAGGTATCCGGATATTCCCGTCTCCACCTATCCACTGTGTCTAATATGCTTTGGGCTTCGTTTGGAGTCCTGACATTAATCCCTTGATCCAGCAACGCTCTGTGAATTGCAAAATTCACAATATTGCGCAAACTTCCCGTTCTACCATTGATAGCGACAGGAAGATAAGTTATTGGGGTGTGGAACGTCTCGCTCAGTCGTACCGCAAGTCTCCCGTCAATCTGCTGTGCCTGTGTAAGTAGGGAATTGCTCCAATCGTATCCAAACGACTTAGCAAGAAATTGACACAGAATGGCGGCAAGCAGAGACTTGCCGGTTCCGTAGGGGCCAATCATCAGGTGGGCGTTAGCCCCTTCTCCCGCTACTCCCTCCATAACGCCGTGCAGAACTTCTGCATGGGAGGGAGTCAGCACATAACTATTCAAAAGATTTTCATCATAAATATCAAACTGTAAATTGATACTCGCACGAAATCCTTGCATTAATTATCCGCCTTCCGTGTATACGCTCTTCGCAGAAAACCATAGGCATCTTCAGTTTCGAGGCTTAGGCTATAGAGCTGGTTGGTGCGCACGAAGCGAACAGGGTAGAAGGGCAGCTCCTGCAGTCGATCCAGCACCTCCAATATTTGATTGGAAGATAGATGAAACAATTTGCCCCACAGTCCTGGTTGGACGAGCAGTTCCTCCAGCGTCACACTGTTTACATTGCGTTCCTCACAATAATGCAATAAATTGAAGTAGAGACCATCCAGATCCATTTCTGTCAGTCCAGGGCTGCGCTTTACGAATTGCTCCCGTGTGTTATGAAGTAAATTCAAAGCGGACAACGGGCTGGCTACCACCTCTTCTGGATCATCCTCCACTCTGGCCTGTGCTGTATACATTAGTTTCAGACAATCCAGATCTCTTTTCAATGTAGTTAGAGACACTGCACGATGATGATGATGCTTCACCCATTCCTCCAGATCATGAAGCAAGGCCTCATTCGTACTTGAACGATTTCCATATTCATTGAAGAACCAATACCAGGTTGTTGCTTGTTCGCGATTGGATGCCAGCAGACAATGCAGGGCTGTGGACGTAAGGGGCAGACGGATGAACCGGTCATTCGCTTTAACGATTTCTCCGAATGGAGTCAGCGCATGCACTGGCCCCAGCTCATTATCCTTGACCTCCTGCATGACAGTCGTTGCCACAACCCAATACCGTAATGCCTTGACCATGTTTTTACCTAAACCGATTCTCTCGAAGCCAAGATCGCTATAGAAGAACCTTGAATCCTCGTCACACATTTTGAAAGCTTTAGCTAACCAGTTGACCCGGAGATAGAAGCTCTGATGATGTCCAAATTTCATGCTTGACCTCCAGTTTTACGAAAGTGCCGCAGTAATGCCTGTTTAACCGCCGGTGTTAGAAACGGACTTTTCCCTCTTAGCGTTTCCAAGGCATCCAGCTTCATCAGGAAATCGCCTTTGCCGCCCAACGTTTCTGCCCCTTCTTCGTTAATGATGATTTTGGAAGCATGATGATCTGCTGCCTTAAGCGCAAGACGGGCAGGCAGATTATTGCGGATATTAGTTGGCACAACATCTGCCTTCGGATTTTGTGTACAGATGAGGAGATGGATTCCAGCAGCACGGGCCTTGGCGCCCAGCCTGAGAATGGCGCTTTCCACACGTCCACTTAACGCCTTCTCCCGTTCCATGAAGTCAGCAAATTCATCGAACACCACGACCAAGCGAGGCATATGTCCGCCAGTCAACTCCACGTAATCATCAATGCTGGATACACCTTCCCGGGCAAACGTCCGATATCGCTGCTCCATCTCTTCGACCAGTTGCTCTAGTCCCACAATCGCTTCTTCAATTTCTGTAATAACCTGACGTGTATGGCTACGCTCCTCATAAGGCATGAATTCCACCTTTTTGGGATCAATGAAGATGAACTGCACCTCCTCAGAGCCATACAAGCACATTAGCCCTAGAATGATCGCATTCATTGTCACGCTTTTGCCACTGCCAGTGGTACCCGCGATTAACAGATGTGGCGTATTTGAACTGGAAAAGTCCATCGTGATTAATTCACGTAGCTGTCCGACTCCAATCGGTGTAACGAGCTTCCCCTTCAAGCGAGCAGGTGGGAATTTTTCTCTGACATGCTCCATGAAGCGCTCAAAATAAACCGTTTCCGGCGAATCACGATTAATGTCAATATTGATGCGGCCATCGCGTAATGCAATGAGCGGTATGGAGGATAACTTTAACCATAGATAGATATCCTCAGCACGGCTTTCAACGCTGCGAAACGGCTTGTCCAGCGGAATCTCTAACACAAGCCGAATGACGCTAACGCCAACAAACGAATTCACTACGCGAATATCAATCCCTATCAAATTAAAGCTATAACGGAGTTTTTTCTTATAATCCTCGACCAGTTGAGCCACATCATCCTCAGCCTTAGGCTCCTCGGTCCTAGCTAATGCCTGTAGAGCTACCTCCTCCGGATAACGGGTGGTGGCCTCCTCAGCATGTTCCAGAGAAACGGCGATCAGCGGCAAGGTAGAGGCAACCTCCTCCGACTCGTACGCTGTAGCATGTTCAGCCGAGAGCGCTACCCCCTTTGAGGGCTCCTTATACAGGTAAATCCATTCCAGGGAAGTTTTTGTGCTGTCAAGCGCCGCTTGCGAAGCTTCCCTGGCTTCGGTATCATTGAGCGGCAAGTCTGCGTTCTTCAGCAGTCCCTCAGGCTCCAGCCCTAATTTGGATGATACATACTCCATCATTTCTTGCGGTTCTGAAAAATATGGAACTTCTGCTTCTTGCATTGCTCCTAGAGCTTTTAAAATATATGAACGATTGTAAATGTGGTTAACGAATCCCTGGTGGAGCTGTTCTGTCTGATAACCGCCTACATTTCCTTCCATAATGCTCAATTCCAGAAGATTGGAGGTATAAACAAATGTATCGATAGAGCCGCTGAAGGAAAGCTCAATCCTGTCCATTGGAATTCTCTGTAGCTCTTTCAAAAGCTCCCCTTCGTCCAATTCATAAGCATTGTATTCGAGTAAATAATAGAGCAACTCCTTACGCCAAAGCTCTGCGCTGGCCGTGTTGCGGGAGAAGTCAAAACGATTGCGGTATAAATCTAGTCCAGCCTGCACTTGCTTAATCGCATCATAACGCTCTTTTTCAAAAATGGTATGGGCAATAAACTTTAATTCCACTAGTTCAAATCGCAACTCCAGCTTCTCCCCTGCACGTCTTACCGAGGTGCGTACAAGATCAGGTCTACGCCCAGCCTCGCTGAACCAAGGTAACTCGTCACATACGGCCCAGACCACAAGCTCCCCATCTTCTGATGCTCTGGCCTGTGTAGATAGGTAAATTGCTAACAGCTCATGTGCAAATTTTCCGGGACCTATCGCTCTTAATACTATGCCGCCCGAAATCACTTTGACCTGTTCAATAGCATTATGGATGATAGAACGATCCAATTGATTGTTTTTGAGCAATCCTGCAAACTTCTGATAGAGGCGGTCGAAATATTCGTGATCGCTTTGTTCATTTACTAATCTTCGAATATATTTCGACGATGACACCAACGTACGCAGCCCCTTGTTCTTGCCCGCATTCGACTTATACTTAATAATTTGTGCTTGGGGAGACACATACTTAAGCAGAGACTTGTCTAGATGCCGATCAATAATAAGAGACCAATTGAACTTCTGGTGCATATAATCAAGCAGTTCTCTGTCTGCCCAGCGATTAAGCGCGATTACGTTCCTCAACAAATAGTGCTCATCAGCCGCTAACATGCCTCCGTTATTCAACATGCACTGCATCTGGTAAAAATACTGCATCATTCTGGGCAAGCTATCGCTGATTAAATTTACCCGCTTAATATTGTCGTTTCGATAAAGTGGCTCCCGATAAACCGCGCTGAACCAATCATCTGAATCCTGAACCATGGCTTTCTCCAGCTTGTATTGTACACTCGACGATTGGCCGAAATAATTGACCAACACACCGATGTCGGCGTCCATAAGTGTCCGTTCTAGCGTACTCATCAGCTTATTGACTGAACTCTCGGCGATAACACTAATTTCAACTTTAGGAAATGCGTAATGCTTCTCTGAATACCGTTCCTCTTGGGTCATCCAGGCATTAAGCTCCTCATAGATCGCTGCGCCACGACTCTCGCTGTGTATGATGACCCTAACCTTACGGACAGTAGTTGAACGGAAAATGGTGTCAATAGCCCTCTTAACGTAATCGCTATGCGTACAGTACAGAAAAATAAGGTCTAAACCATCCCTTGCATAGGGATATACCTCCAAATAAGTCTTAACCGTTGGTAGAAATTCTTCGCCAAACGTTCCGACTAAATGCGTCTCTCCGCTGCTGCGACCATTGGGCGTAAAGATTCCTTCTCCCATACGTTCTTGCCGCTCCACCAAAAACTGATCTGTCTCCCCATAATTGGCAGTATAATGCGGGGCCAGCATAGCGGTTTTTTCCTTCTGCTGTCTGAAATACGTATCTAAGTCGCTTAATTCCTCGACAACAACACTGTCTTGCACCAGCCATTTGTAAAGCACTTCACGAACATTGGCAAGCCGCTTCGAGTAGCCTAACAGTCGGATGGGGTTAAGTAATGTCACAATTCTCTCCTGAGTGCAGCCCACACGTTCCACGGCTTTGCAATCGTAGCTGTCGCAACTGCCAAAAAGGTTCAAATAACGGTGGACATGATTTACAATTAACGGAGATTGTCTTGCGTTCTTCAAAACCTGCTCCAGTCTATTCTCCAAATGAGCGAAGTCAATGCTGCTGAGACCTTGAAGAGCTGCCTCTTCAAGCTCTGAACGGAATTCCTCCATTACGTTACAGAATAACTCTGCCGCTCCTACGACTTCACGCTGTCCTTGCAAAGCATACGATTCTGCATTGGTCTTAATAATACCCAGGATATCCACCGACCGCATATCGTCGCCCTCAAAACGCTGCAGATATGGAATACGCTTCTCCGTAGTCAGCTTCTCCAGCATCCCCCCCAGCTCGCCATCGAACGCTTTTACAAGCTTGAATTTACTGTTCGCCAGCTCTAGTCTTTCAACACACAGTACAAGCCTGAAAGTCACTTCGTTCTTCGGTTTACTGCTTGGCTCTGGCCACTCCTCAACCTCTGCAGTTATAAATTCCGTTAGCTTCTCAAGCCCGTTCAGATGAAAGCGTAACGCACTGGCCTGCTGCTCATTTAGACTCGCCTCATCTAGTCGAAGTATGAAGCTGACTCCCACGGGCCGCTCTTCTTCAAGCTCTTCAAGCAGCATGATGCTTTCACGAATCAAAGCGTCCGTCAACTCTGTATACTCCGTATGTTGCCGCTGGCGAACCATTGTCCGCTCTAACTCCCTGCGCAGCTTTGGCTCTTCCTGAAGCTCTATTACGAACTCATCTATAAAATTTTGGATGACCTCTGGATCAGCTGCTACCTCAATTGCTTCAAGCGTATCTCGGATGAGAAGCTCCTGTTGATCATCAAGCTTTTTCTTGGTTTCAATATGAGCTTTGAAGTCATTAATCTTTTCATTCCACTTTTTTCTTCCAGGTCTGAAATGCAGTGCAGCAGCAACGCTGTCAAATTCATATTGAAGCAGCTCCAATGATCGATGATGAATAAAATCCAGTGCCTGTTTACGGAACCTGTTAGGGTCTACTTGCTCCCATAGCTCATTCATTGCATTGTCATCGGTTGTTCGCTCCATATATGAATACAGATTATTCACGAAATCTTCTTTGCTTACTGCACGCCCCTCCCGCTCCAACCGGGAGAGCTGATAGTTCCGCCTCAACTTTGCTTTGCCTTCCGCTGCCTTGAAGGGCAGCTTGCTGTCGCGGAACAAGAGCAGCTTATCCAGATTGCGCGGGATGCTATCAAGCATGGACAATGAAGGCTCTTTCATAATGGCTAATAAAAATGCCAACACGTTACGGAGCTGCGGTTCAGCAAGATCCCTGTACATCGACATGAACACCTTGAGCGACTCCATCTCGGTACCAAAAAGACGATAGCGATCTGCAAGTAGCCGATATAATACTTCCAATCCCCCCGTGTCAAGCAGGCGGGCCTCATCAATAGTAAATATATTCTCCAGACTCTGTGCCTCGGATGCCCGGTCATTCATGAAAATGACAAGCGCGCTGCCGGATGGATTATTGTTTCGCAGCCAAGTGCTAGTCTCATGCTTTTGGCATTCGTACTCCTGATAACCTTCTACACTGGCCAACGTTCGAAGAATAGGTATGTAGTGCGCAGCTAAACGTTCCTCCGCGCCACGAAATATTTCCAGCACTTCAGCCCAGGCCTGCTCATCCATACCGGCTACGCGTGCGAATAGCTTGTCTCCCCCGGACTGCTTCTGCGATTCAAAGTAACCCAGTAACAATTCTACAATCCAGGCGCCCAGCAACTTGCCAGTGGTGTTAAACATGGAGACCTACCTCCCGGCTACAGTGGTCATAAGGATTCTGAATCATCGCTGTCGCATCGGAAAATTCAATCAGCAGACCGTTATGCCGCAACTTCTTCCGAAGCGCACGCTCATTATCCTGGAAGTATCGAATATTGAATCCTGACTTTTCATATATCCCGGTTTCCTTGGCCTGTTGCTCACCTATAACAATACCGTAAGCGTTACATAGTCGATTCAAGAATTCATGGAACTCCATCTTGTCTCCCGGCTGTACTGTTGTGAATACCAGTGTTTGTAAGAAGCTATCTGATATAGTATAGCGATAATTAGACGCCGAACCCCGGCGAAACGTAGCAAATCCCCCATCCCTTGCAATGACGCGGGTTACCTGTATCTGATCAAGCTGAGATGTAACTACTTCGCGAACACTGCTCTTGAGCGTCGTCTGTACGTCATCCGCCGTCTGGCATCTCAGCAAAATCCGCGTAACCGCTTCTTTACGGCTACGTAATTTGGTCAGTCCCATGCTGTTATAGAACAAATCGGGCTTCTCTTGCCACAGTGGCAATAATTGCTCAATCTGATCTATACTGCCCAATACTCCATCCGACTTTCTCTCAAACTCAACCAAATACCTTTCCTTCAGCATCGCTTCATGCTGCTCTAGACTCTTCGCTGCTTGACGATAGATATGAATATTCGTTCCATCCATGCAATCGAAGAAATAGGTTAAAGACTTCACATCTGGCTGAGAACGGGCATGCATATAACGATTCAACTGGAAGCAGACCAGCGAAGTTAACAAGTGGAACATCTCGTGAACGTCCATATCTATTAACAGCAAGTTCTCCATCTCGGCTCCAAATTGCTCGAACAATTCTCGATTGTCGATTTCTGCACGATGTGGCAACATCGGAGTATGGGCATCCTGGCCACCCGCGCGAAGCTGTCCCGCATTTCGCTCCGCCGGAGGCTCAGAATCCTCAAATACAGCCGATATTTTGCCAACCACCTTCTCTATAATCTTATTTCGTGTTAGCAGTTGCTGAAATCTCCATTCGATGAATGAACGCCGTTCCCCACAATTCTCCGTACCATGTCCCAGCATTAGGAAGTAAAGCTCCCCGCCACGCGCAAAAAAGTTACGTTCTATTCCATAGCTTCCATTTTTCTTGCGAAGCTCCACATAAAGTAGCGATTCATGTAGCGGATACAGTGAACGTGCAAACCAGGATCGGTCGGCTTCCTTGCCGTCCGTATCATAGAGCACAACTTCCAGATTTCTCAGAAACTGCTTCAGTACAGGCACATTGTTTTCCTGTACCGCCTGAACCAGCTTCTCCTTCTTGGCTTCGTCTAACACAAGAGTACTACCCGCTCCTCTGCCTTCCTTCACACCTTCAAAAATAAACTCACGGAGGCCTATGGAACGACGACGGTAATAATAGTCGCTTGTAAAGGAATAGCCGGCCCCGCTCAACACATTCAAAAATTCCAGCACATACTCCGGACCACGCTGACCATCCTTAAAACGATGTCCCCATATATCCGCCGATAGCTGAGAAGTGAAATCATCCCGTTTGTCCTTTTCTTCGACTAATGTCATCTCACAGCCCTCCATTTCTACATATTGATTTCACGTCGCACATATACACCCTTGCTCGCATCAAGCGCAAACACTACAAGCAGAAACTCATCTAGCTCGCTGTGGCTGATTAGTTCGTTACGGAACGTGCTAAGCAGAATATCCACCTCTTGCTTTAACGTACAGTTTAAGCCGCCAGCGGCCAATCTCATTAAATACTCGAATACCGGTAGCTTCATCTCCAGCGTCGTCTCATGATTGATGGTTAACAACAGCCTCGACGGCAAGTGGTCTATATCCTCACGGGACGTATCAGCCGAAATGGTAACCTGCCCCATAGAGTAAGCTTGATGCACGAGTAAATTATCATTTACAGCAAATAATTGTGTCTCTGACCCATCCACCAGTTTTTTCGTAAAAGCATAGTTTAAACCACGAATCAAATCTCGACGGACTTGTGCCTGACGCTGACGGCTCTCCAGACTTTCCATAAAAGTATAAAAGTGAATATAAGGAATCAGCTTGTGCTGCATTTCTCCTTGTTCTTCCGATTCAAAAAAGTACTTCCTGCGAAAACCGCTCATCAGCTGTGCGATGTCACTCTCTCCGCCACTTCCTTGGCTACGATATGCTTCTATACGCTTGCGGTAATAGCCGAACAATAGATCCAATTCTTCATTAAACAAGTTTGCATGCCGCTCCACGATGCTGTTTTCTCCGCTGATATCACCATGCAGAAGATAATCGTCAATAACAGATATGGAGACTTGGCCGGGGTCGAGTTCCCATAAATTTCGTACTGCGCCTTGTTCTACAGATTCTAGTCCCAACATACCAACACCATAGAAATTGTTATAGTAGACTCGTTTGGCATGTTCTTCAATATCCTGATATCCTGCACGCTTCACATCGGAGCAGGTTAATCCACCTGTCAGAGTATAGCTGATATGAATCAACATCTCTCTCATGGTCAGATGTATCCCCAGACAATCAAGCAGCCGATATTGCTCGGCAAGCCTGTTTCTGACCCGCTTCCGAGACATCCGCTGATGATTGAGCAAAATAATGCAATTCCCCGCCTTGTTGCAGGATTGGCACTCGGACCAATAATCCTCCTTGTTCCATTCCTCCATGATTCGATCGGCATAAATCGAGGAAGTTACGTCTTGTAAATTAACAAGGTGAAGCTGTGTATCATTTTTTCTAGGGTCCCAAAACCGCTCTTTAACCCAATTTGCCAATTTGTCTAATTCAGGATGCATGGACAGGGACTTCGTTAATTTGCCTTCGTTAGCAGCAATCAAATAATACCGTTTCTGCTCATGGCCGTCCTGAAGGTAAGCCTGCAACAGGCTCAGCACTTCAAAAATGTCAGCTTCCTTTAATTCCGACAAATCTTTTACAAGGATAATTGTCCCCCCATGAAACGGGACTTCCTTAATGCCATTATTCGGCCATTGGGACAGTTTACTGTCTGTCAATGATTCGTAAACCGCACGACAAAGACGTGTTTTCCCATCACCAGCATTACCGGTCATAATAATGCTACAAGGTGCCTTCGCATACGCTGTTAATAAAAAATTTTCAATCTTTGTTTCAATCGAGAATGAATAGCTATCCCCTTGCCCTGAGTACTCATCATAAATCTTGGCATGGTTAGGAGACAGGACGTTAAATTGATCCAAATACCGGACGAATGAATTCATCGGGGCCCTCCCGTTCCGCTACTGAAGTCCTATTCCGTTAATTCCAAAGACGCATCTAGTTTTCTTCCTCATCATACACTTTTTGACACATAGGTTCAATTAAACTTATAAGTTGATATTTTTCGCTAAAATCATTTATTTCAGTGCATATTTGTAGGTTGATCTGATCCTCTTGAAGCATAAAAAAGAGCGCCCGATTAAGGCACTCTCTTAATAATCTCTATTTCATTCTATTTACACTTATTTCATCTTGGGCCTCGAATTCCCAAAAATCGTTCCCAACCACAACCTCAGAACGAGAGGTGTGAAAGAAGCCGTACTCTCTGTGAGGATCTTGGACACTTCCGCTTGGACACCTTACCTTTATCTAGTCCTATCAACGATCCCTTAGATCTTCAAGAATGTCCAGATCCTCTTCAAACACATCGAAGAACGCCTCCAAGACCTGAGGCCGAACCTGTTCAGGCAAGCTATTCCCCATTCGCCCAATCTCGTGGAAATAACGAGTCACCTTCGATTGATCCTTCGTCACATTGACCCCACCATTCATTTTTATTTATCCCTTTAGAAATGATATGGAAAAGACCATCTTCCCAGATGGTCTTGTTTGGTTCCCCCGCCACGAGTCCGCAACGTTCCAGCCTCTTAAGTGGTCCGGGCACGCCGGTCCGCAAGCGCCATCGCGGCGACGTATCCGGAGCTCCAGGCCCATTGCAGGTTATAGCCGCCGCAATCGCCGTCCACATCCATTACCTCACCGGCTAAATAGAGGCCCGGCACTAGCTTAGATTCGAGCGTTCCTTCGATCAGCTCCGTCGTATCGATGCCACCGGCTGTGGTTTGGGCGTTCGTGAAGCTGTTGGTATCGGTGATCTTAAATTCCCAACGCTTCAATAGTTTATAGAATATTTTCTTGGTTTTCCAGGTTAGATCCTGACACAGCAGATGCAACTGTTGATCAATTCCAGCCTCCTTCAGCAGCACGGGAATCAGCTTCTTGCTGACGATGCCCACGAAGGAATCGGCAACTGTCCGGTGTCCGAAGATCCCCCAGTGGATCTCCAGGAAATCAATTAACTCTTCCTCCGTGCGTTCCGGCATCAAATCCACCGACAGGGTCACGGATTCTCCGATGCCGAGATTATACGCAGCCTTTCTGCTTAGCTGAAGTATGGGCGGGCCCGAGATGCCATAGTCCGTAAAAAGAATCTCGCCAGACTCCGTGCGGATGACTTCATTATTTACGATAACATGGGCCTCTCCCTCAAATTTGATGCCCGATAGTTCCTTCAAATACGGATAATCCAGCTTCAATTGTACAATGCCTGGCACCGGGTGGATCATGGTGTGCCCCAGACGCTCCACAAGCGTATAACCGGAGCCGTCTGTTCCGGTTTTGGGAGCGGTAAGGCCTCCGGTACATAGAAAAAGATAGTTGCTGGTATACACAACCTGTTCCTCTGTATCCGTCTGGCAGGTTATCGCGAACCGCGGATGTCCCGCCGATACGGCCACATCGAGCACTTTATGTTTATAATAGACGGGAACATTCCGGTCCTCCAGCGCCAGCTTAAACACCCCCGGCACCGAAGCCGCCTGCAGCGACATCGGATACATCCGGCCGTTCTCTAAGCTCATAAAAGGAAGCCCGAGCGAGGAGAAAAAATCGATTGTCTGGCGGACACCGAATTGCCGCAGTACATGTATTGGGAAGCCTGCCTGATTGCTGTGATACTTGACGGATAAAGCGGCCGCTTCATCCGTACCTGTGGCGGTGGATTGGTTCGTAATGTTGCAACGCCCGTTACCCGTTGTTATTATTTTCTTCCCGAGCCGGTCGTTGCTTTCAATGATGGCTGTATCAATACCTTGATCCCTCGCTGTAACTGCAGCCATTAGACCTGCAGCACCCCCACCGATAATGAACAGCTCGTGGTGCTTAGAAGTCTGATCCTTATACATGTTAATTGATGCATCCCTTTTCCTAATAAATTTATTGAATGGACTTAGCTATCGCCATGGCGGCCACATATCCGGAACTCCAGGCCCATTGCAGGTTATAGCCGCCGAAATCTCCGTCCACATCCATCACTTCGCCGGCTAAATACAGCCCGGGCACCAGCTTAGATTCCAGCGTTCCCCGGGTGAGTTCCGACGTATCAATGCCGCCGGCTGTCACCTGCGCATTCGTAAAGCCATTGGTATCCGTCACTTTAAATTCCCAACGCTTCAAGAGCCGATAAAAGTTCTCTTTAGTTTTGGGCGGCAGATTCTGGCAAAGAAGCTGTGGCTGTTGATCTAAGCCCGTCTCCTTAAGCAGGACCGTAACAAGCTTCTTGTTGAAGATACCCACGAGGGAATCTGCCACGGTCCGGTGCCCAAAGGTCTCCCAGAGCTTTTCTAAAAAATCAATTAACTCTTCCTCTGTGCGGCCCGGCGTCAGATCCACCGATAATTTCACCTGTTCTCCTCTTGCCAGATGATACGCAGCCTTCCTGCTTAGCTGGAGAATGGGCGGACCGGTAATACCATAGTCTGTGAAGGCCATCTCACCCTGTTCACTGCCGATGACTTTACCCTTTACAATGATATGAGCTTGTCCCTGAGATTTGATACTGGACAGTGCCCTCATATTCGGATATTGCAGCTTCAATTGCACGATGGCCGGAAAAGGCTCAATCAGGGTGTGCCCCAGACGTTCGGCAAGGGTATAACCCGGAGGTTCTTTGCCTGCATTCGGACCGGTGTTGCCACCCGTAGACAGAAGCAGATAGTCGCTAGTATACACAACCTCTTCCTCTGTCTCAGTTAGGCATTTTATCGTGAAGCGAGGATGGTCTGCCGAAGCAGTAACATCCACCACTTTATTCTTAAGGTATACGGGAACATTCCGATCCTCTAGCGCCAGCTGGAAAATATCAAGTACCGCCGCTGCCTGCAGCGACATCGGATACATCAAGCCCCCCTTGAGTCTTGTAAGCGGAAGCCCAAGAAAGGAGAAAAAATCAATCGTCTGGCCGACGCCATATTGCTGCACTACCGCAAGCGGAAATTCGGGTTGATTACTGTGATACTTGCGCGATAAAGCGGCTGCTTCATCCGTATCTGTCACAGTGGATTCATTCGTAATGTTGCAGCGGCCATCGCCGGTCATTAAGATCTTCTTGCCAATCCGGTCGTTACTCTCCAGAATGGCAGTATCGATCCCCATATCACTCGCAGTAACAGCGGCCATTAGTCCGGCAGCACCTGCGCCGATAATAAAGAGCTTGTGGTGCATAGAAGTCTGATTCTCATACATGGTTGGTCAATGCATCCTTTATCCAATTTTCTCTAAGCACAAAAACACTTTATTAAATTATAGCATAAGTGTACTGGTTGTCATTGATCTCCTTATGATCATAGCCGTTTACATGCCCAAAAATACAAAACAGCGATTCCCTATTAACAGGAGAATCGCTGCTTTGCTGTGTTCTAATGTATAACGATGAAAGGTTGGCTATACTTACTTAGCTTCCAGCATCCGCAGCAGGACCGTAACCGTCTCTGCCCGCGTTGCGGCATCCTTCGGGAAGAAGCTGTTGTTGCCCTTACCTTGCATCAGTCCTGACTTCTTCATCTCGGCTGCCGCTCCAACCGCCCAGGCGGGGATGTCGCGGTCATCCGTGAATCCTGCTGAGCGGGCTACGGGAGCAAGATGCAATGCTCTCGCCAGCATAACGGCCATTTCCGCTCTGGTCATAGGCGCATCCGGGCGGAAGTTGCTCTGGTTATCGCCCTGAATGATTCCCAGGGCTACTGCCTGAGCAACGGCTGTCTTGGCCCACGAACCGATCCGGTCACTGTCCTTGAAGGACAACGCTGCTTCTGTGTTCTGAAGCTTCAGCGCCTTCGCCAGCATCACCGTGAATTCAGCACGGGTCACATTACGGTTAGGCTGGAACGAGCCATTCGGATAACCTGTAATGATGCCTTGCTTAACAGCTTCAAGGATACTGGCTTCGGCCCAATGCCCGGCAATATCGGTGAGGGATGGGCCAGGGACCGGAGTAGCCGGTGCAGAAGGGCCCTCGTCCGGCTTATTCGGTGTTCCAACAATAACCGGCGGGACTGGTACTGTTACTGGCGGAGTCACTGGCGCTTCGCCTCCGGGATCGCCGCCGTTTCCGCTGCCCGAACGCTCATTGACCGATACGTTAATTCTTCCCGTAATGGACGGATAAGCGCTCAAGAATGCCGTAATCGTCACTTCTCCAGGTGTGGATGGTGCCGTAAAGACCGTGCTGAACCGGCCGTTTGCGTCCGTTACGGCATGAGCTGGCTCCAGGATGCCCGAGGATGCCGCGAGTTCGACCTCCAGGCCGGAGGCCGGAAGATTGTCACTACCCGAGACGATTCCTGTGATGGATACTTCATCTCCGGTCTTCACAGCAGACGGTGCTGCCTGTAGTTCAATAAGAGCAGGTACCGGTATCGCCTTACTAACCGAAACGGCAACCGTATTCGTCACGGAAGGATTGCCGGTCAGTACAGCCGTAATTGCGATATCCCCGGCTGCGGATGGTGCCGTAAACACCGTACTGAACCTTCCGTTCTCATCCGTTACGGCAAGTGCAGGCTCGAAACTACCCGAGGCTGCCATGAGACTAACCGCAGCACCGGCTAACGGAAGATCTTCACCGTCATAGACGGTTCCCGTAACGGACACTTTGCCTCCAGCGGATACGGAGGACGGTGTGGCCTGCAGTTCAATCCGGGCGGATACAGGCACAGCCTCTTCTTCAACGGATACGGTAACCGCCCCTGTCACGGATGGACTTGCCGGCAGTACGGCTGAGATGGATACCTTACCGGGAACCGATGCTGCAGTATAGATCGTACTGAACTTGCCGTACACATCTGTAGTTACTTTAGCAGGTTCAAGGCTGCCATCGGCTGCTATGAGTTCAACGTCTACACCGGACAACGGAAGATCACCGTCAGCGTAGACGGCCCCCATAACGGATACTTTGCCTCCAGGCACCACCGAAGATGGCGATGCTGCAAGCTCAACCCGGGAGGGAACGCTGGCCTCAGTCTCTGGTCCGAACACTTTGAATTCCCAGAGCGAGTAGCCGTATTTGCTTGCTCTCTGAGTTCCGTACATCCGGACATATCTGGCATTCACCGAATCGATAGAGATCTCGTCGATATCCCCATCTCCGCTGGATGTACTATATACTGTCTTCCAGTCGTCCAGCGTATCGGAGACATCGATCCGGTATTCCTTTCCATACGAACTTTCCCAGTGCAGCATGACCTTAGCAATAGGCTGACTTTCGCCAAGATCGACATAAATCCACTGCGGATCGGCATAGTTGGACCCCCAGCGGGTCGTCAATGAGCCGTCTACCGCATTCCCCACTGCCACATCGGCGGCTTTGGATGAGCTTGCAATCACGGTTTTGCCTTCCGCAAGGTTCAGGGCAACCGCTTCATACACGTTAAATTCAGCAAGCGAGTAGCCCTCTCCGGTTCCCTGCTGAACGCCCTGCATGCGGACGAATCTGGCACTGGTTTTACCGAACGAAATGTCATCGATTCCCCCATCTCCCATCGAGGTCGCATAAACGTCCTTCCAGGTGGCCGCATCATCGGATACTTGAATTTTATAGCTTTTGCCGTATGCCTGCTCCCAATGCAGTCTAACCTTATTAATCATATATTGATCCTGCAGATCAACGTAAATCCATTCATCGCCTGAAGCGTTCGAACTCCAATTGGAGGTTCTGTAGAGATCCGTAGCACCCGACGCAAATTGCTTGCCCACGCTGGACGAAGCAACCGTACCTTTGCTGTAAGCCAGATCATACCCTCTATCGTCGATAGAAGCTCCCTCGCTCAGCGTCGTACTCCGGCCGGTAAACGTATCTTTACCGAGTCTGTACGTGGTTGTAGTCTGATCCCCGTTCCGGTTCAACGTTACATTGACTGTAATCCCCGGTGTTTCAGGATTCGCCACCGAGATGCGGACAGGGTCTGCGGATTCATCGACGATCACCATCGACGGTTTATCTACGGTTACGCTGAGGCCTTCTCTTAGCGTCACTGTACCCGGCTGATAGAACAGCAATTCGGCAATGCCCAGCGAACGGTGCCGGACCGCCTGCACAGATGGTGTATTCGCGAGAATACTTATTGGGCTTGCTTCCGCGTAGCTGCCAACCTCTTCAGGGCTTTTACCTGGCAATACGATGTATTGATAGGAGGCATTGACCGGCTTCACGCCATGATCGAGCCACATCGAGAACACCGGCTTCGTGATCGGTTCTGGTGCACTGCCAGTAACCACATCGCTCCATTTCCCGGTCTTCGTCTCCTGCTTCACCTGGAAGTCCGTCTTATCCGGGAACACATAACCGGTATGATCGTTATAGGCCCAGCGTCCGTTCACCTTCGACGTTGCGTCTTCAATGGCTTTGCCGTCAACGAGCACATCGCCTACTGCCAGACTCTGATTCAGCGTGGTATGGACCGGTGCAGCATTCGTCGAAGTGATGCCTGCGCCCAGCGCTACCATTTCATCATCGAAGAAAAAGTAGCCCTTTTTCCCGCTGGTACTCAGCTTGTTGAAATCAAACGCCGTGGCTCCGTACCGCTCATTGGTGACGCCGCCTACGAACGTCTTCGGATTGTTGAAGTTCCCATCCTTCGTGAGCACATAGGGAGCTGTTGTTCCCGGCACATGAGCCCAGTCCATCAACGGGTACACGGTTCTGTACTCATCCCCGGTTCTCTGGATGGCAGTGGCACCTTGCGGAGTCCAGTAGAGCAGGTTGTATCCGCTTGGGTTAATGGTTCTCCATTCACCGCCCTTGACCGTGCTGGAGGACATTTTGACTGTAATTCCGTAATCCTTCCGCATATGAGAGGAGACCAGGGTCTGCCACTGCGTCATATTGTTCGTGTCCAGTCCATTGCCCGAGACTGTGCCAATACCCCGGATATTATCCAGGAAAACGGCGAACTCATCCGCCCGCTTCGGGTTAGCCGCCTGCATCCACTCCAGCGGATCTTCATAGAAGGTCAGCGCAGAGCTCTCATAATCCGGCCACTCCGGTCCATTCATCCCCATGCCGAGATCGGCAACATCGCCTCTGACCAGATACCTGGTCCCATCCAGCACATAAGAGGACAACGAGTCAATCGCCGCCTGGCTGTAGGCGAAGCTTGTGCCCGAGGCGACATAAGCCCAGAAGGACATATCTCTCGCGAAGCTTCTTCCGTAGCCCGTGGTATAATTCGTCTTCCCATGCATGAAAAAGGACATATCAGACTGGATTCCCGTTAGCGTCACCGTCACTGCCGAGAGCACGTTAAACGCCTCTACAGCGCTACGGACATTCTGGGCATCCTCCAGCAATAAGCCGCGGATCATATAATTCTGATTGTACCAGGACGAGTTGGCTCCATCGATAGTGTTGGGCTCTTTGTCTAACGTATCGATAATACTCGCAGCCTGCTCCGCAGTCAGATAGCCTTCACACAGCAGCGCGATTTTGCTAAGCCGCAGTTGCTTGCCGATGCCGGTCTCCCACCAATTGGTGGAGGTCGGCTTGACCGTGAACCAGTGATCCAGCGCCTTCTGAATCCCGGCTAACATAGCTTCATTGTGATAGTAAGGCCCCTTCGGGTCTGCAAAAGCCTGAGCCATCGATTGCATCCGGTCCAGCGCAAGGTAAGGCGACCACGCCCGCCCGTTGGCACTGGAAGCCGTACTGGTATAATCTACATCGCCCC
Source organism: Paenibacillus sp. FSL P2-0089 (assembly GCF_038595095.1). Lineage (NCBI taxonomy): Bacteria > Bacillati > Bacillota > Bacilli > Caryophanales > Paenibacillaceae > Paenibacillus > Paenibacillus sp. FSL P2-0089. The sequence continues at coordinate 7,557,691 of NZ_CP152006.1, read as the reverse complement.
AGCTTCCATTCGCCTTTTGACTAGATAAGTAGGTCACGGCCTGTGATTTGAAGGTCCATTCGACCCGGCCGTTCGTTCCGTCATTGATGATGTCTTTGGAGATATAGAAATCCACCGCCCGCTGCTTCATCAGCTTCATTTCAGCCAGCTCCTGCGACGAGCTATCCGCCGCCGATACAGGATATTGGAACCCGAGGGTCGAGATCATCAAACCAACCATCACGAGACATATCCATCTCTTGATCCTGCTTTGCATGTTGCCAGTCATGTACACGCTCCTTTGTCTATCTAGCAGATATTTGTTAGCGCTTTCTAAACTATATAGAATGTACTTGTAATTTTTTGCTATGGGATAGCCGTGGCTCCAGAGAATGTTTGGCCCTCCGGCCGCTGTTGTCCCCAGATTTCTTGATTTTGAACCGCTTCTAGCGGTAGAAATCCGGGGACAAAGGCGGACGCTTTCGCTCCTACAGTTCCAAAATTCCCCTCCGCCACTTTTCCCTTTCTGTATGTTTTCAAGTTCAATCTATATAGGAATTAGAGAAGGCAGCTCACACTGCCTCCCTCCCCTTATACAAGGGTATTCATTATATCCTGGAGCGGGATGTCCGCTACAGCCATCACTTCGTCCGCCGCGCCGTAATACATGCGGACTGTCTGGTCCAGCAGCAGTGCGCCGCAGGAGAACACGACCTTGCCGAAGAATCCGTTCACCTCATAGGAAGCTTCCGGCTCCAATACGGGGACGCGCGATCTCGCAATGACCCGGGACGGGTCCTCCAGATCAAGGAGTACCGCCCCCATACAATAGCGGTGGCTGCTGTCCGCGCCATGATACAGCGCAAGCCAGCCCTGCGGTGTGCGGATCGGAACCGCTCCGCCGCCCATGCGGGCGGAGTCCCAGCCCTGCTCGCCGAGTCCCATCAGGAAGCGGTGGTTCCCCCAATGGTCGAGATCCGGCGATTCCGCGATCCACATCTCGGGCGCGCCGAAGGACTTCGGTACCGGACGATGCAGGGCGTAGTATTTGCCGCCAATTTTCTCAGGGAAAATCATAACATCCTTATTCTCGGGAGGCAGCATCATCCCGCGCCGCTTGAAGGTCCGGAAGTCGCGGGTCTCCGCCAGCCCGACACCGACACCGCGCGCGGAGGCTGCGCTGTAAGTGATGTAATAGATGTCCCCGATCCGGGTCACCCGCGGATCTTCAATCCCCCAGGCTTCCAGCGGATGCTCCGGAAACAGAGCCGGCTGCGGCTCCACCTCGAAATGAATGCCATCCCGGCTCCGCGCTACCCGGAGATGGGACAAGGAGGTGAGCATCACCGTCTGTCCATCCTTGGCGACAAAGCGCGAGTCCGCGAAATCGTAGTCCGGATCGTTCTTGTCGTACCGCTGAACCTGCACCTCCGTTCCTGCTTCATTCAGCCGGGGAACAAGTACCTCGTCCGCCCGGTCTGATATTGGCGCTTCGGCCACGCGCAGTAAGAGGATCGTCTCATCCTGTAACTGCGCAACGCCTGCATTGAACGCGCCCAGCACCCGGAAATCGGGACGGGAGGGGGGAACATCCCCGGCTTCAATCAGCGGATTATGCGCGCTGCGTGTTATTTTCATTGGAGTGACCTCTTTCTGTGTTTGAAGTACGGTTGTTATTTCCCGGAGGTAACGGCATCAATCTGGGCCTGAATTTCATCAATCACTTTTTGCCCGCCGAGACTGGCCATTTTATCCTCCATCGTTTTCTTTCCTTCTGCCGCAGGGATCAGGCCTTGGCTTAGCGGCAGGAAGATCGAATCGTGCAGCGGCGTGATTTTGGCATATTCCGTCTTTACCTTCTCGGCGTTGAAGTTGAAGCCTGCGATTGGACTAAGCGTGAAATTGGACGTCTTGGTCGAGAAGTCGAACCACTTCTTGTCATCTTGCATCATGGTGTCAGGTGTACGATTTAGCGTCGGCCGCCAGGTCAGCACATAACCAGGGAAGGTATAGCCGGACAGCGCCTTATAGCTCGAATCGCCGACAGGCTCCCAGTCCTTTCCTTGAATGCCGTATTCCATCAGATCATGGTTTTCCTTAATCGACAGCCAGTTCACTACATCCATAGTGACATCGGAATGCTTGGAGGTCGTCGGGATACACAGGAAGTTCCATTGCTGATAAGCCGTATAAGGCTTAGCCTGCTCCCCGTTCGGTATGAAAATCTCCAGCTTGTCGCTGCCGTCCTTCAGCATTTCCGAATATTTCAGCCCTTCGACCCCATCGGCTGCATAGTAGGTCGCCGCATATTTACCTTGCTTGAACAGCGTCTCGGCATTTTGCTCCTGGGCAATATTTTTGGAGATAATTCCATCCTTGTAGTATTTGGTAACGCGATCATAAGCATCGGCAATTGTCGGGCTCTCCCATTGGCCAATGACCTTCTTATCCTTGATCGAATACGAGAACATGTTGACCCCAATCTCCAGTACTTCATCCTGCGCCAGATTCGCGGAGTTACTCAGGATGAATGGCAGCTTATCGGCCTTAATTCCGTTAATGACAAAAGGCTTAATGTCTTTCTCATTTTCCTTGACTGCATACAGGAATTTCTCCAGATCATCGAGGGTCTTCAGCTCGGGAAGCCCGTATTTCTCGCGTAAATCCTTACGGATCAGTACGCCATACAGCTGGCCTTGGGTGGTGCCGAGCGGAATCCCCATAATTTTGCCGCCGAATTTGTTATACTCCCACATTTCCTCCGGAATGGACGCCTTCAGCTCAGGCCGTGCAGCCACTGCCGCATCCAGCTCCGTCAACGATTTACTCTCGATCATCTGGTTCATGGATAGCCAAGGGGCATCCAGATACATATCGAACTCTTCCCCGGCAGACATCTTCACGGATACCGCATTCCCGTAGTCGGTCCAAGGCATGAAGTTGATATTCAGCGCGGCTCCGATATTATCCTTTTTCAGCTTGTCGTTGACCGCCTGCAGCACAGCATCGAACCCCGCAGGTTTATCTCCCGGGAAATAAGCCTTCAGCGTCACTACTTCTTTGGCAGCAGATGCTGCCCCCTCTGAACTGGACGGGGAATTCGTAGAATTCGCCGTATTGCCTTCATTCTTCGCATTTCCCCCGCAGCCTGCCAGCACCAGTGATGATACCAATACCGCTGTTGTTGCCGTGCCAAACCATTTTTTTAACCTCATCTCGTTACCCTCCTGTATCTATGGACAATCTGAATGGCTTACCCTTTGACAGCACCAACCGTTAGACCTTTGACAAAATATTTCTGAAGCATCGGATACAGCAGCACAATCGGGCCGATGGTCAGTACCGTGGTCGCCATCCGCACCCCGTACGTCGGTGGAGTGACCGAAATCGCAGCACCGGAAGGGATCAGGTTCCTGGCCGCTTCCATATTGGAGACCATCCGGCGCAGGATTAATTGCAGCGGGAATAACTTCTCATTATCGATGAACATCAGTCCCATGAACCAGTCATTCCAGAAGCTCAGCGCATAGAAGAGGCCGACAGAAGCCAGAATTGGCTTCGAGATCGGAATCATAATCTGGAAGAACACTCTCATCTCATTCGCTCCGTCGATCCTGGCGGCTTCCTCCAGCTCCTCAGGTATGGTGCGGAAGAAGCTGACGAGCAGGAAGACGAGGAATGGCTGGCATAACATCGTCAGTATGAGCACCCAGATCGTATTCTGCAAATGCAGCCACTGGCTGACTACAATATAGAACGGAATGATCCCTCCCGAGAAGAGCATCGGCAAGTAGCAAAAAAACAGAAATGGCGTTTGCAGAACATTCCGTTTATTCGCCAGTGAATAGCCGAGCATGGCGGAAATGCACAGGGCGCTTAAGGCCCCGACAACCGTGATGAACAGGGTAACCCCATAGCCGCCCAACAATACATCTGATTGCAAAACCGCCTTATAGGCGGCCAGCGATAATTTTTGCGGGAATAAGGTATAGCCGTGTGCTATCAGCTCCTCCTCATCCGTAAAGGAACCGGCAATCATCAGCAGAAAAGGGAACAGACAAAATAAAGTAAACAGCAAAATGAACGTATGGGCGAATGCCGTAAAGGTGCGGTCCGCTGCGCTATGTTTCTGTATCATAGTACCTCTCCTAGAATAAAGCAGATTCTTTGGATACCCTGCGGGTTACCCAGTTGGCAGCAATGACGAAAATCAGACCCATAATGGACTGGAACAGGCCCACTGCCGAAGACATGCCAAAATCGTGCAGCTGCCGCATGGAGCGGAAGACAAAGGTATCAATGACGTCGGTAGTCGGATACAGCATCGAGTTGTCTCCAATGATGGCATAGATCATCGCAAAGTCCCCGTTGAAAATTTTGCCCACGGCCAGCAGCGTCATGATCATGATCGTCGGAACCAGCAGCGGCAGCGTAATGCGCGTCACAATCTGCAGTTTAGAAGCTCCGTCGATGCGGGCCGCCTCATATAGATCCTCCGATATGCCCGTAATGGCGGCCAGGAAAATAATCGAGAGATAACCGGCCCCTTGCCACACCCGGATCACCGTCAGAATATAAGGCCAGAGACTTGACTCAAACATCCAGTTGACCGGCTCCATGCCGATATTTTGCAGCCAGACATTAATCATGGGCTCTTCCCCGCCGAATAAGGATTGGACAATCATCCCGATCACAATCCAGGACATGAAATAAGGCAGGAAAATAAGCGATTGCGATATCCGTTTGAAATACTTATTGCGGATCTCATTGAACATGAGCGCAATCAGAACGGCCGCCGCTGTCGTGAACACAATAAACAGCACGTTGAGTAGCAGTGTGTTCCGCAGAATTGTCCAGAAGTCATCTGATGTAAAAAAGTAATCGAAATTTCTAAACCCTACCCAGTCACTCCCCGTGATCCCCTTGGCAAAATCATAATCTTTGAAGGCAATCATAATCCCGTATATAGGAAAATAACTGAACACGAGGAAAAACAACAGCCCCGGTACAGCCATCACATACAGAAAAGGATTCTGCGTGATATGCCTCCATTTTGAACGTTTACCTGCGTTAAGCGGGTAGTTCATTTGTACATCCCCCCTTCCTCAAGACCGGTCATCGCCCCAAGAGCGTCCCGTTATCTATGCGCTCACCTTATCAAGCCCTTGCGCCCTGAGCAATTCCGAGAAACGCCAATCCTTCCCGCAAGTGCAGATTTACCGCCTTCCCAAAAACAACACTCTTCCGAAAACAAACGATTCGGCAGACGAAAATATTCGGTGTGCTATAATAAATCTACTTATAATGAGCCGGACAGTTATGATTACGGAGGTTCCAGAGCCATGAAATTCAGACAACCGTTCTTCGCCTCGCTGAAGCGGCACCCTACCTACATGAAGCTTATTTTTTACTTTGTCAGTGCGAACGTTCTGGTCTTAGGCGTATCCTTCGTACTACTCTATGGGCAATCTTCCAAGACACTGCTGGAGGAAATCGGCGATCATTCGGAATCCCTCCTCGTGAACGGGGCCCGGAATACGTCACGGCTGATGGAATGGGCGCTTGATTTCAGCTTCTCCTCCAGTAACGACAGCACGCTTAAGGTGTATGCCCTTTCGGACCATTACAGCGATTTCGAGACCTATGAGGTATGGAGCCAATTGACGGACATTAAGAACGCCAACCCCTCCATTGATTCGGTCTACCTTATTAACGATTATACGAATACGGTCATTGACTCCAGACTTGGGTTAAATGATACCGCCGCTTTTTACGATCAGGATATTATTAAGCGCTTACGTGACCCGGAAACAGCGAACCACAGCGTGCTCATTCCGCGAACCTTGTCTCTCCCTCTTACCGGGAACACCCCCAAAGAAGTGATGACTATTGTCATATTTTATGAAAAAGGCAGCTCCATCTCCGCATTCGTCATGAATGTGGATACTCAAAACCTGATGACCCTGCTGCAGAATAATTCAAACTTCGCCAGCCGGTCGATCACCGTGCTGAATGACCGGGACGAGACGATTTTTAGCAGCACGCCAATGAATCCGCAGCAGATTGCCGAGCTCAGAAGCCACGGAATGAAGGGAGCCAGCGGCTGGAAGCTATTTCAGCCACGGGATCAGGGGGAGAAGCTAGTGGTCTATGCCGACTCCTCCGTTAAGGGTATCCAGGATTGGACCTTCATTGAGATGATCCCGAAGTCCGCCATTCTGAATAAAATCACGGTCCTGCGCGACACCAGTCTGATCCTGTTCCTCGTCTTGTTCGCGGCCTCCCTGGCGGTGATTATACTAATCTCCAAACGGGTGTACTCGCCCATTCAGGAGCTGATCAGCCGGGTCATGCGGCAGCATCAGGCGGAGAAGCCCGGCCTTGAGGCGAACGCCAATGAACTCGAGTACTTATCGAGCGTTTTTACCTCGCAGCATAATCAGATTCACGAGCTTACCGAGCAATGGCGGCATAATAAATTTCTGGGCAGAGAGCGGTTCTTAAGGGATTTCCTCGGGGAGACGTACCATTCGTCAACGGAGATCCGCGCTCAATTCGTAGAATGGGGGATTGATCTGCCAAGCGATGAGTTGTCCGTAGCCATCTTCCGGATCGACCACTTCGCGGAATTCTCGGGAGTGTACCCGGAGAAGGACCGGCGCCTGCTCCGGTTCGCTATGTCCAATATCATTCAGGAGTCGCTGCAATCGTCCAGGCACAAGCTGCAGACGGTAGATATGGGGGACGACCACGTGGCTGTAGTCTTATCGGCTCCCTTGTCAGAGGAATTCGCGAAGGGGCTGCAAGTGGCAGGGCAGCTGATCCAGCAGTATTTGTCCGTGGGCACCACCGTGGCCTGGGGCCGGACATTGCCTGGCTTAACCGACATGCATGAGGTGTATCTGGAGACGTATGATCTGACGCAGGAGAGGTTCCGGTTCGGACACCGGTCGCTCATTGTGAAGGAATGGCTGCCCGCTGCACCCGGGGAATTATATCATTTGCCTGTGAGTCAGGAGCGGCAGATCGCCCAGGCCATACTCAAGGGGGACGCCGCCGTCATTCTGGAGGTCTTACGCTCAGCGGTAGTGAAGCTGCGGGAACTGCCTTATTTTGAATGTAAAATGTCTCTGATCACCTTGTTCATGGACATCCGCCGGCTCATCCAGGAGCATTTCTCCCAGCCGCTGCCCAGCTCGTGGGGACTGACGTCCATCGAGAAACAGATCATTCGGCAGGAAACCATGGATAACGTCATGCCCTGGATGGAGGCTTTGATTACCAAGACGCTCGAAGACATTGCGGCCGCCCGCAGCCAATCCAAGAATATCGCCCTGATCGGACAGGTGGACCAGTTCATCGAGAGTCATCTCACCGACCCGAATCTGTCTGCCACCATGCTGGCCGATCACCTGGGCTTGTCCGTCAATTATTTCCGCAGTCTGTACAAAGCAGAGACCACCCAGTCCATCACCGACAAAATATCTGAGAAGCGGCTGACGTTCATCTGCCAGGAGCTCATTGCCTCCGACTCGCCGATCGAGCCCATCGTGCAGCATTTCGGCTTCTCGTCCCTGAACACCTTCTATTCCAGCTTCAAAAAGGTGTACGGCATGACCCCGGCCCAGTACCGCAAGAAGTACCGGGCGGGGGATGGCGGGGGGAAGGTGTGAGGCAAGTGAAACCTATACATTCTTATATTTGCGCGCAAAGAAGCGATAAGGATTAGGTCCTTATCGCTTGTGTTGGTATTCCAGCAGGTTGCCGCTCTTATTCTCCCTTATAGGCCTTACGCAGCTCCGCAAGCTCGAACTTCTTCATCTGCAGAAAAGCCTTCGTCACACGCGCCAGCTGCTCCGGTGTGCCCTTCTTCATCATCTCATTCATCTCCGCAGGAATAATTTGCCAGGAGATACCGAAGGCATCCTTCAGCCAGCCGCATTGCTCGGCTTCAGGAACTGCAGACAGCTTGTCCCAGTAGTAGTCAATCTCTTCCTGAGAATCGCAGGATACCATGAAGGAGACCGCTTCATTGAAGCTGAACTGATGATTATGCGCACTGTCCATGACCGTGAACCACAGATTCTCCAGCATGAAGTCTGCGAACATAATCGTCCCTTCCTGATCGGGCGCAGAGCCTGCCGGGTAGCGGGTAAGAAGCCCTTGGCGCGAGTCCTTAAATACCGACAGATAGAAGGACATCGCCTCCTCCGCCTTCCCGCATTGATCCCCCACGAACAACAAGGAAGGAATAATCGCAGGCCGCTCCTCCCCTGCCGGGTTCGTTAGAATCAGCTGCCAGGACACCCCATACTTGTCCTGAATCCAGCCGTACCGCTCACTGAACGGATACTTGCCAAGCGGCATCAAGGCGGTGCCGCCTTCCGCTAACTTATCCCACACCTCATCTAATCTCTCTGCTGCATCCTGGTCGCGGGAGGGATCGAAATTAACAAAGAAGGAGACGGCCGGATTCAGCTTGAAATAAGGACCTCCGCTGATCGCCATGAACGGCTGCCCCCAGACCTCAAAAGAGACCTGACCCGCATCGCCGGAGGGCGTATCATGAATCGTGTTCACACTCGTAACCTTGGACTCCGGAAATACAGTAGCGTAAAAGCGAGCGGCTTCTGCCGCCTCCTTGTCATACCATAGATGCGGGACAATTCTCTGTCTGATGCTGGCCACAACGATTCCTCCTCAGCTTCTGTCCGTTCCGATCCAGGGACAGGGGCTTTAATTTGCTTTATTATACACTACAGGGAGGCTTCTTCATTCTTTATATTGGAAAACAATGCAGGGCCTCCGCCCTAGCTCGCACAGTCTAATCCTCTGTCTCTTCTTCTTCCTCCATGTGCCCTAAATAGTGATAATAGAATTCGACCATGGCATCTCCAAAGCCCCAGCCAATGCCCTGACTACGTTCCGCCAACCTTCTGCTACGGTCGACGAATTTTTCCTCCAAATCATTCTTCACAATGTATTCCAATGCTTGTCTATAAATACTGGATACCGTCAGATAGAACCGCTCATCGATGTCTCCGTAAGCCCGGGTGAAGTCCACCCCGCACTCCATCGTGAACACCATAATTTCAGCAATCTGCTCCTTGTTGGCGGATACCTTACTGAAGTCCTTAATCGCCTTCTTAATAACAGGGTAGCGCAGAACCTCTCCTCTGTCGCCAAATTGCTTCTCAATGATTTTCTTGTATTTATTCAGAATCTCTTCCTCATTTGGAGTTAATAATGATATGTAATATTAACCAGTAATGCCGTGTACAGGATGTTCTTTTAAAGGAAAAAGCACATCTAACTTATTTGTATTTCTCGTGAAATTACCATAGATACCTGAATTCCCAGGAAAATTAGGATAAGTCTCAAGCAAATGACCGAATTGAGCTGTAATACTAAAAAGATTCGCGGGTAAGAGTTTTTTGAGAGCTAATTGCTCAATCTTACTTTGCGTCATTTCCACCTCCGCTGAGCTTCATAATTTCAGCTAATTCCTCTTCGAGGTCTAACCACCGATGGTAATCCGTTGGATCATCCATTTCATCACCATTGTAGTCTGCAAATGCTTCCTTAAACGTTTTACCTTTAAATTTTAGTTGAAGATCCATCAGTTCTAGAGCAATTTCCTTAGCTCGCTCCTCTTTTGACTGCTTACCCTTTTTCTTTTCCTGCGCTAGGATTTGCATACGCATACCATATATGGGATCTTTAAGAAGCTCTATGGCATACTTTGGGATTTTACGATGCTTTCATTATTAATATTATGAGTATAGGTAACACCATATAAACAACTGCAATCAATATAATTTCACATAAAAAAAGACCCCAAAGGGCCTTTTTTGATTCCATATAATCACACCTCAATATCCCGCCGAATATTCCCTACTTTCTTTTAAATTAACAATATCCTGGCCCGTCGGGTTCTGGAAAACGCGAAGTCCAAACAGAGGGATAATCGCAAAAATGTGATCAAAGATATCCGACTGGACGGACTCATACACACCCCAGGTAGTCTCATTGCTGAACGCATAAATTTCTAAAGGCAGTCCGCTGTCTCCTGGTGCTAACTGCCTGACAATGAGCGTCATATCCTTATGAATTTTGGGATGATTACGCAGATATTCTTGGACATATTCCCGGAATACCCCGATATTCGTTAGCTGTCTTCCATTCACTTTGCTCTCCATATTGATATGATGTTCCGTATTATAGGCGTTAATTTCATCTAATCTTGTCAGGACATAATCGCTAAGATAGTGAACCTTTTGGAACTCCTCAATCATTTCTTTGGTACAAAAACATATGCTGCTTGTATCAATACACACACTTCGTTTAATTCTTCTGCCCCCGGAGGCTTCCATCCCCCGCCAATTTTTAAAAGAGTCTGAGATCAGGGCATAGCTCGGAAGCATGGTAATGGTTTTATCGAAATTCATCACCTTTACCGTATTCAGCGTAATATCAATTACATTGCCGTCGGCATTATATTTAGGCATTTCAATCCAGTCACCTACACGAACCATGTCGTTAGAAGATAATTGAATACCTGCCACGAGGCCCAATATCGAATCTTTGAACACTAGCATCAGAACAGCGGATAAAGCGCCCAGTCCACTAAGCAGAATCAGCGGATTCTGACCCATGAGGTTAGAAATCACCACAATCGCACCAATAATATACAGTATAATCTTTGCAACCTGAATGTAGCCTCTGATCGGCCTCATCTTGGACACTTCATACGTACGATAAATAGCATCGATGGCATCAAGCAGGGCATTAAACACCGTGATCGTTACAATAATCATATAAGCTAAGGCGAACTTTACAATGAAAGACTGATACAGCGGAAAAATAGGCGCCGCGTAATAAATGATAAAGGCCGGAGCGAGATGCGACAGCTTGTGAAATACTTTTTTCTCCAAAAAGATATTATCCCACGTATACCGGTTGTTATGAATGATATGGATGATGATCTTCAGTACGATTTTTTTGGCAACAAGATTAGCCACTATAGAGAGTAAAGCAATACATAAAACCATAATGATGTTCGAGAGATACACAACCATCTGCTCGCTCATTCCATATCCTGCTAGGTGCTCTTGTATAAAATTCATCATTTCCTCCTGACTGGGTGCATAGTAGCCTACAATTATAGAGGATAAATAGGTGTTATGCAAAAATATAAAGACCACCCTAAGAAGGTGATCGCACTTAGAATACGGTTGGAGCCAAACTCCAAAAATGCACCCAGGGAATAAATAACTATCAGTCTTTCTTGCCCTTGCATAATAATATTCCAAAATATAGAATTATAAGCAGTAAAAAACACACAATTGGAATGGGGTGTTAACTTGAATACAAGGTTTATCAACTTTGAAGGAATTCATGGTAGTGGAAAATCAGCATGTGCATGGAATTTATACAACAACTTGAATACGAATAATATAAAAGCAGGGGTTTTTTTCGAATATCATATGAACTCCACTATTGAGAATCCGTGTGACGTAAGAATGACCGCAGTAATGACAGAGAAAGAATTCGAAGCTGTTATACAGAGTCATTCTGTTTATGAAGAATTACTTAGAGATAAACTAAAAATCTATAATGGATGGTATTGTGTTTTCGTTCCTGATTTCAAAGAGTATCCAATAATTTATGATTTATTGAGACCGTATATAGCCGATAATGGAAATTTAAAGACTGAACGTTTTATGCAGGCATTAAAAGGCAGAATAACCGCATTTGTTGAACAGGCTCTTAGTTCTGATCTGGTATATGTGTTTGAGAACGTTATTTTTCAGCAAATCTTAAATGAACTTATGCGAACAATGGATTGCGACGAACAACAAATGACGGATTATATATTAGAGGTTGAGCAGATATTGAAGCCCCTTAATCCATTAATTTTTTACCTATATCCAGATGATCTATTTAAGCAAATCAACAAAGTGGCATTAGAGCGAGTGTCCGACAATTATGAATTATATCCCGACTGGATTGACTGGATGGTGGAGTATTTAGAAAATTCGGAATATGGAAGGATACATAAGGTATCTGGTCGGGAAGATCTTATGATCTATTTTGAAAAAAGAAGATCAATAGAAGAGAAATGTTTCGGAAAGCTACGGTCAAATAAAGAAAAAATTTATGTGGACCGTATAGATTATGATGAAGAGAATGCATACATATACAGCAAGTACAGCAAGCTATGATCGGCCTGCCGGTAAAGATATATTTATCCTCCTACTTGCAACGCTCAATTTAGTACTGTATAGTTCTACTCATGACAAAGGCAAAAATAATGAACCAAAAACGTGTGCTTGAAGTCGCGGCAGCCTTATTTTTAGAAAAGGGATTTGCTTATACCAGCATGGATGAATTAGTACGTGTAAGCAAAGTGTCCAAATCTAATGTATATTATCACTTCGCGGATAAGGAGGAATTGTTAGCAGGGGTCGTTGATTATTGGATTGAAACGTATGAGCGGGCAATGGATCAAATCCTTTCTCAGAACCAGTTATCCGTTGAAGATCGTGTCCAGATGTTTTTAAAGCATTTAACGGAGGGAGTTCAGGCAAGAGACTATAAGGGGAGCTGTCCGTTTATTACACTTTATATTCAAACTCCGGCACAAGCTACGCACATCAAGGAAAAAATAGGTCTCTTTTTCACAGGATTACAAATGAAAATCTCTCTATTACTACAACAAGGAGCAGAAAAAGGCGAGTTTAGAGAAACGATTCATATTGACGAGGTAGCAGCACTTTTTATAACGAATCTTGAAGGAGCGCTGTTTCTTTCAGAGACATTGAAGGATGCAACGGTGATCACGAGAACAGCCAGCCACTTTTTCAACTTGCTTCGATAAGAAGCATTTTTTTTACACAAAATTAGTACCATTCAGTACTAAAAAGGAGAACAGATGCTATGCGGACGATATTCTTAACAGGTGGAACAGGCTTTATTGGGAGGCAACTCGTGGAGGAGCTTCTTAAGGAAGAGGTTATGATTTTTCTACTAGTGAGGTCGAAAAGTAAAGCGACACGTGTTTTTCAGGAAAAAGGGATTCTCAACGAGGCAGCGATGCACTTTATGGAAGGTGATTTGACGAAACCAGACTTAGGTCTAAGCGATGAAGATAAAGAGAAGGTACTGAGCACAGATGTTATTATTCATGCTGGCGGACAAATGGATATTCAAGCGACAACGCAAGAGGCAACCTCTGTATTTTTAAACGGTGCTAAGCATATCAGTGAATTCGCTAAACGTATCCATCAATTGAAGGGTTTGCAGCAATTTATTCATGTCGTTGGATATATGAGCCCTTTTGATGATGATAATAGCAAGGTTGCAATCGATGTGTTGAAGGAAGGATACGACTATCTGAAAATAAAAAATCCTTATGAAAGAACCAAATTCCTAGCAGATCTGTATATTCGCCAGCAGGCATCCGCAATAGGTTATCCGCTGTCTGTGATTAATCCGCCAACTGTAGTCGGCAGCAGTACAACAGGGAGTACGGAGCAGGTAGCCGGCTTAGGCTTACTTGTGGAGAGTATGCGAAGAGGGCTGATGCCAGTTATACCTGGAGGCAAGGGGTATAAATTACCGCTGATTGCAAACGATGCGCTGGCGAAGTTTATTGTTCAGGTTGTTAAGCTGGAGCCGTCGTCTATTCAAACCTACACCCTTGTTCCAGACCAACCGCTGGACCCGGATATCTCTGCATTATTAGGCGTGATGTCAGACAGTATGAATATGGCCGCACCTACAATCTCTGTGCCCCTTCGCTTCATGAAGGCACTTATGAACAGCGGGCTCAGTAAAATCACGCGAATTCCATCGGATGGACTGAACTTTATTACAAATCGAAAGTTTTCAAATGATTTACCGAAAAAAGTCATGGGAGCAGATTGGTTTACTAAGACGAGTGTCATGAATTTTTTCCCGGCCGTAGTCGCAGATTTGGATTATCGCCTGATGTACCCAAATGACCAGCATAATCATTCATTTGAACGAACCTTAACCGGAAATACTGTGATTTATCAAATACAAGGAGAGGGTAGGCCATTTATTTTATTCCACGGTTTGTTGAGTGATGGGGAGGATTTATTTCCCTTAGGAGTGGAGCTTCATGAAAAAACGGGTCAACCTGTATGGATTCCGGATCTTCCAGGTTTAGGACGTTCCCCTTTTAAGCATGAGAAGAACCTTATAGATCTCTATTTGAATGTAGTGAAGGAGTTATCAGGAAAAGCTGCTCAGGGCGCACATTGGATTGGCCATTCCTTCGGAGCGGTTATTCTGCTGGAAGCGTTAGCGCGAGAGTACTTGGATACGAAGAATACTATTACTTTACTTCAGCCACCTGTTACGAAGAAAAATCACAAATCGTTTAATGCTCCTCCATTGTTGAACAAATGGGCATTAAAGTTAGCAACGGCTAGTTCATTGGAACGTTATTTAATTGGCAATGGTCTGTTTGAAAATATAGAGGGCATTCCGAAATATTATATTGCCAAAGTACGCAGCAGCTTTACTTCGCCTAGAATTTTAAATACAACTCTTCAGCTCAATCGTTTCCTGTCGAAAAACTATCGGGGTGATTTCACCAAAGTACCGAGTGCTAATCTTCATATTATTTGGGGCGATCAAGATCGGCGCTATTCTACTCCAGTACAGCTTGGAAAGATTGACGTTGTTCCCTATGGTCATCATTTTCCTCTTAGCCATCCGACGGAGACGGCTTCTTATGTACTAGGAAATTAATACATCCACAGTAATGAAAAAAGACACCTGATAAGGTGTCTTCTGCTTTACTCCGTTAGCGGAACAGTTTATAAATCGAGAATCGGAACCGGTCCGTCCATCCAGTTCAGCTGGCTATCCATCATGAACTGAACCGTCCAATGATGCTCTGCCTGATACCAGTTATTAAATTCCACAATACTCTCGTACAGATTCTCGACGGCTTCCGGCGTTCGTTCTTCCAGTACCCGATGGATGTCCGCCAACAAATTCTCCGGCTTCTTTTCTACCCCTTCCAGAACCTTTAAGAACCACTTATAAGAAGGGAACAGCGTTTCGTTGTGTACCAAAATCAGCCTACCTGCGAAAAAGGCATAGTGGGTCAAACAGTAGTCGATTAATAAACGATTGTTGCGTTTCAGTCCTTCGTAATAATACCATTTCCAGGTTTCGAATTGTGCATAGAACTTCTGCATATTCTCTGCCTTGTTCTCCAGCGGATATCGGGGTGCGTCTTGGACCAACTCTTCCAACCCCTCGATATTGGAATAGGTGACGAACGCATCCTGGAATGCGAACTTAGCAGGCTCGCTGCCGGATTCGGCCACTTGCTTGATGTAGGAAGCAGATACAACCTTCCCGTCCACGTAACCGCCTTCATAAGAACAGGATTCCGTTTCGAAATACCCAAGATTATGGATGGAACAAGCATTCTTGTAATCCTCTTCAGAACGGACGATCATAATGTCGATATCAGAGGTTTCACCAGCAAAACCATGCGCCACGGAACCTCCGATGATGATCCCTTGTACGTCGGGTCTGGCTTTAAGCTTGTTGGTGATGGCATCAATGGCAGCTTGATGATGGGGATACATAATACATCCACTCCAATTAAATTAATATAAACATAAATTAGTAAGCCAATACATTAATCATAAGGTAATAATATTCCACTTTTGAAATTCCCGCAATCCCCCGAATAAATCAATCATCACCCCTAATAAAGGAAGGCATCGTTAGTAACAAAAAAAGGGAGCACCCTCACATTGGATGCTCCCACATTTTTTACTTCCTCAAAGCATTGATCTCCTGCTCTGTTAATCCAGTGGCCTTTGCAATCGTCGTTATGTCCAGATTCAAGTCAAGCATATTCTTCGCTACTTCCTTTATACCTGCCAATTTAGCACTTCCCAGCATAGATGCTTCATCATGAAGATACTTCTGTCTAGCCTCATAAAGCCGTCTAGCATCAGAATCCTGACTCAAATATTGCAGAGTATCCATTGCCTTTTCCAATCCTGGCTCATTCATCTTCAGCACCTCCCATTGTGATGTATCAGCACCTTTTAAAAACAACAGCCAATTAATTAGTCCGCCTTCAGAAGGAACATTATGATCATCCAGCTTCGGCAGCTCCAGGAAATGAACTTCAATATCTTCGATTAAGGATATTCCTGTCCGGTCTTCGCGCAAATGAAATACGTTATGATATTGCTGATTCTTCAAGAACAAATAATTCAAAATATTGATCGTTACGCATTTCTTCAACTCTAGATACTTCTCACCCTCACTGAGTTGACTCGCATATCGTTTACTCCAGTAAAAGGTGTTCTTTTCTCTATGTCGTATTTATTAAATAACTGCATCTCTATATCAATTAGCTTACCTTCAGAAGTCTTGGCATAAACATCAAAGATGGATTGTTTGTCGAGTGGATCGTCTTTGTCCGTATAGGGATTCATTAGAATGATCTCGGTCAGCGGCGGCTCGCCAGCCTCTGTAAAAATGCGGTTAAGAAACGCCAGCAACACATCCTTATTATTCTCGCTGCCAAATATCCGTTTGAACACAAAATCCACACGCGGGTCGAGTAATTCCATCGGCATCAGCTCCATTCTTTAATATTTATTATAACATTTTTCATTTGAAATGGGCTTAGAAGGAAAATACCTATAACGAAAAAAGACACCGATTAAGGTGTCTTCACTGATACTCCATATGGAGCCGAGGGGAGTCGAACCCCTGTCCGAAGATAACGGCACATAAGCTTCTACGAGTGTAGTTACAGTTTTGATGTCACCCTAGAAGCCCCCCGTAACCGGGTCCCCTTCGGGTCAGCCTGATTATCTTCTTCAGCTCACCCCAGGCGGAGATGAGACAGCGTATTCCACTATTTGTTAGCCCCTAGCCCTGTCACATGGACGATGCAGAGTAGAAGCACGCACACAGTTTCTTAGGCTGCGAAAGCGTAGTTGTTTTGTTGTTTGCCGTTTAATAGGCTTTAGCGTTGATGAAGCGGACGCGTCCCCACTACTCGCTACTCATGCTCGAACTATCCCCGTCGAATCCAAGAACGGCCCCTCATTAGAAAGGGCGCTTCGGATGAACGGATCAATCACAAGCACAAATGCTGATCCGGTACACAGCGATCTGATTTACGATGGCTGTTCAGAAGCAAAAAATCTACTTACCCAGTATAGCACATTTATCAACACTTTAACACGTGGGTTAAAGGAATTGAAGGTTGAATCTGGAACCACTTCGACGCAGGTGCAGTAGTCCGTCTATCTGGCGACCTTCTGCTTGTCACGCAGTACACGCTGGATATCACGCTGTGCGTCACGCTTCGCGGCGGAATCCCGTTTGTCGTATTCCTTCTTACCTTTACCCAGACCAATCAGCAGCTTGGCATAGCCATTACGCACATAAATCTTAAGCGGCACAATGGTGAAGCCATCCCGTTTGGACGAGCCCAGCAGCTTGTGTATCTGCTCCTTATGCATAAGCAGCTTACGTGTGCGCGTAGGGTCGGTAGGATTGGCGCGGTTTCCCTGTTCAAAAGGACTGATATGCATGTTGTGGATATGAATCTCGCCATTGCGGATCGTAGCGAACGCATCCCCTATGTTGGCGCGGCCATTACGCAGCGATTTGATCTCTGTTCCTGTAAGAACCAAACCAGCTTCGTAGGTGTCCTCAATAAAATAGTCATGGGAAGCTTTTTTGTTCTGGGCGAGCACTTTCCCGTCTGCTTTTTTACCCATGAGCGTCACTCCTTGAATCGAATTCCCGGCAATCCTTCACGGACACCAGGTCTATATTGTATCAAAAGCCGAGCTGCCAACGCAAGGAAGGATCGCTCTATGCCGCGGTCGTGTGAAGCTTGATTCTTATTAAAAAAAGCACTGTTCCCCTAAAGGAACAGCGCTCATATCGTTCAGCCTACGCCTTAGGTTTCTTCTTGCGCTTACGGCGCCCGTTCTTCTCGCCAGTGTCAGCACCGGCCTGGCCTGCAGACTCCCCGCTGCCTGGCGTCACGGAGGGGCTAATTAACACGCCGCCCTTCTTCTTGCGGCGGCCCTTGCCCTCCGGCGCTGCGCCGCGCCCGTCGGCCCCGAGGTCCTCGCGGCTGCGGAACCGTGTGCTCGCGTCTACGCCGCGTAGCTCACCGCCCGCCTGCTCAGACCCGCCACCGCCCGGCGCGCCGTAGCCGCCCTTGCCCGAGCCAAAGCCGAAGGCGATGCCGCGTCCCCCGGCAACGCCACCGGCCTCCGCCCCGCGGCCTCTGCCGCCCTCGCGCGGAGCGCCCGAACCGCCGGCTTCGCCCCGGCGGTCCGCCTTCCCGCCGCCCGCTGCGCCTGCGGCGGCAAGCCCACGCCGCGCGGCCGCTTCCGGCCCGCGGCCGCGCTTGCGGCCGCTGCCTGCTGCACCGGCGATGTCCCACGCCGCCGCTCCGTCTGTGCGCGGCCCGTTCCCGGTGCCGGCTCCAGCGGCACCGAAGCCACCAGCCGCTTCACCGCCGCCAGCGGGAGAAGCGTTCTTGCTCTTACCAGCGGCACCTGCACCGCCGCTCTTCCCCTTACCGCCAGCACCGAAGATGGTGCCGTTCTTGCCCTTGGCAACACCACTCTTGCCTCCGGCAGCAGCGCTGCCGGGCTTTCCTTTACCGCCACGGCCCTTGCCGCCTCCAGCCTTACCGGCGGGCTTGCTGAAGCCACCTGCGCCCGGACGGCCGCCTTTGCCGCCATAGCTCCGGTGGTCTCCGGCCGCCCGCGGCTTCATATCAACCAGCTCGAAGTCGATGGTGTGGTCATCCATGTTAACCTTGGCGACACGGATCTTCACTTCATCGCCGATGCGGAAGACCTTGGAGGTACGCTCGCCGATCAGCGCCATATGAGCTTCATCGAAGTGATAGTAATCATCCGTCAGCGCACTAAGGCGAATAAGACCCTCGACCGTATTGTCCAGCTCGATGAACATCCCAAAGCTGGTCACGCTGCTGATCATGGCGTCGAATTCCTCGCCAACCTTGTCCTGCATGAACTCTGCTTTCTTCAGCTGCTCGGTATCGCGCTCGGCTTCAACAGCCACTCGCTCACGTTCCGAGGACTGCTGGGCAATATCCGGCATCCGGGAGGCCAGATATTCGTGGCGCTTCTCGCTCAGCGCTCCGCCATTCTCAAGCACCTCACGCATCACACGGTGGATGACCAGATCGGGATAACGGCGGATCGGTGAGGTGAAGTGGGAATAGAACTCCGCTGCCAGCCCGAAGTGCCCGGTGCTCTCGGCATCATACTTCGCCTGCTTCATGGAGCGCAGCATCATCGTGCTGATTACCGTCTGCTCCTTCGTTCCCTGAATCTGCTCCAGCAGATCCTGCAGCGCACGCGGGTGAACCGAATTCCCCCGGCCCTTCACGTGGTAGCCGAAGTTAGCCGCAAAAGCCATGAAGTTCTGCAGCTTCTCCGGGTCCGGGTCCTCATGAATCCGGTACAGGAAGGGAACCTTCAGCCAGTGGAAGTGCTCCGCCACCGTCTCATTAGCCACCAGCATGAATTCTTCAATAATCTGCTCCGCTACAGAGCGTTCACGTTTTACAATATCGATAGCCTTACCGGCCTCATCTACAATAATCTTGCTCTCTTCAAAATCGAAATCCACCGCCCCGCGCCGCATCCGGGCACCCCGCAGCTTCATCGCCAGCTCCTTCATCAGGCGGAAATCCCCGATCAGCGGAGCATAACGCTCCAGCAGCTCAGGATCTTCATCCTCGACAATCTTCCGTACATCAGAGTAGGTCATTCTCTCCTTCGTACGGATGACACTGGTGAAGACATCGTGGTTCACGACCTTCATCTGCTCGTCGAATTCCATTTCACAGGACATCGTCAGACGGTCAACCTGCGGATTCAAGCTGCAGATACCGTTCGACAGCCGGTGCGGAAGCATCGGAATGACACGGTCCACCAGGTACACACTGCATCCGCGGTCGTAGGCTTCCTTGTCCAGCTCAGAGCCTTCACGCACATAATAGCCTACGTCAGCAATATGAACGCCCAGCTTATAATGGCCATTCTCCAGACGCTCAACGTTTACCGCATCATCCAGATCCTTGGCATCTGCGCCGTCGATCGTTACGATATTGAGCCCGCGCAGATCACGCCGCCCCTGCTCGATAATCTCTTCATCTGTGATCGAATCCGGCGCCTGCTCCGCTTCCGTCATCACCTCAGCCGGAAAAGCCTCCGGAAGCTGATGCTTACGGATTACCGACAGAATATCCACGCCCGGATCATCCTTATGGCCAAGGATCTCAATGATCTCACCCTCAGCCGCAGCACGGCCCTCCGGATAGCTCACAATGCGGACAACCACCTTTTCCCCGTCAACCGCACCCTTGAAAGACTCCCTTGGGATGAAAATATCCCGGTTAATCCGCTTATCATCAGGCAGCACGAAGCCATAGGTCTCCAGGCTCTGGAAAACACCCACTGTCTGCGACACACCTCTGATCAGAATCCGTTCCACTTCGCCTTCCATTCGCCCGCCGGACGGGCTCTTAGAGGTAATACGAATCAAGACGATATCGCCGTTCATAGCCCCCTTCAGATCGTTCGCGTGGATATACACATCCGGGTGCTCCCGGTTATCGGGAATCAGAAAAGCAAAGCCCTTGGCATGAACCTGCAGCCGTCCGCGCAGCAAATCCATCCGCTCAGGCACACCATAACGGCTGCCCCGGGTCAATATGATCCGGCCGTCCTTTTCCAGGTCAATCAATAGAGCCTCAAAGGCTTTGAAATCGGCACTATCCTGAGTGGCGAAATGGCTTACCAGTTCTTCATAGGTTAGTGGTTTATAAGCGGTCTCCCGCATGAAATCAAGTAAGATTTCCTGTGTTATCATGTTCGTTACCTCAGCCTCCTGCTGCATTCCTATGCATTGGCATACTGTATGCCTTGTCCTATTATACATCTAATCATTTCAAGTAAAATTTACCTTTATATACTTCATACCCTAGTATACACGAAATTAATCCCGGGCATCCCTGTTATGATGTTCACAATATTAAATCTGCATACAAAAAAGCCCCCGTCTATTCCATTCAGAACAGAGCGAAGGCTTACTGTAGACGAGTTATTCAACAACAATGGCAACAACTATTGACATGATGAAGAATCCTGCCGCCAGACCAACTGTTACACGCTGCAGCACAAGCTCCATACCGCGCGCCTTTGTTTTACCGAAGAGATGCTCAGCACCGCCGGAGATGGCACCGGAAAGACCTGCACTTTTCCCTTTTTGCAGAAGAACGACCGCAATCAGACCTACGGCAAAAATCAGAAGCACCACTTTCAAAAAGATATCCATTCACTTCCACCTCCTACGTCCAAGCATCACTATCTATGCTAAATTAGAATATCCGTTTCATAAACAGCATTTTTATTTTATCATAGCCACAGAATGAATACAACCTTCCAGACGGCATTCCCGCCCTATCACACTATGAAAATCTCATGTTGTCCCTCTATCGCAGATATCAGCATCAAAAAAGCCTGCCGGAAACCGGCAGGCTCATTGTATCTATAGATTCAAAAGAAATTATCTTTTGAGGTTGTAGAAGGATTTCAGGCCGTTGTATTGAGCCAATTCGCCCAGCTCGTCTTCGATGCGAAGCAGTTGGTTGTATTTAGCCACACGGTCTGTACGGGAAGGAGCACCAGTCTTGATCTGGCCTGCGTTGGTAGCTACAGCGATGTCAGCAATAGTGCTGTCTTCGGACTCACCGGAACGGTGGGAGATTACAGCTGTGTAGCCGGCACGTTTTGCCATTTCAATCGCATCGAAGGTTTCAGTCAGTGTACCAATCTGGTTAACCTTAACCAGGATGGAGTTACCGATACCCTTTTCGATACCTGTTGCCAGACGCTCAGTGTTCGTAACGAACAGGTCGTCACCAACCAATTGGACTTTATCGCCCAATTTTTCAGTCAGCAATTTCCAGCCATCCCAGTCATCTTCGGACATACCATCTTCGATAGTGATGATTGGGTACTTCTCAACCCATGAAGCCAGCAGGTCAACATACTCAGCGGAAGTGTAAGATTTACCTTCGCCTGCAAGTGTGTATTTACCGTCTTTGTAGAACTCAGTGGAAGCAACGTCCATACCAAGGAATACGTCAACGCCTGGTTTGTAACCGGCTTTTTCGATCGCTTCGATGATTGTAGTGATCGCTTCTTCATTGGAACCCAGGTTCGGTGCGAAGCCGCCTTCGTCGCCAACTGCTGTGTTCAGGCCTTTGGATTGCAGTACGGATTTCAGGTTGTGGAAGATTTCTGCACCAGTACGCAGTGCTTCCTTGAAGCTTGGAGCGCCTACTGGAAGAACCATGAACTCTTGAACGTCGATGTTGTTGTCGGCATGCTCACCACCGTTGATGATGTTCATCATTGGTACTGGAAGAGTCTTGGCATTGAATCCGCCCAGGTATACATACAAAGGAATGTCCAGAGCAGTTGCAGCAGCGCGAGCTACGGCCATGGATACAGCCAGGATTGCGTTAGCGCCCAGCTTGCCTTTGTTCGGAGTTCCGTCCAGAGTGATCATCAGCTTGTCGATGCCCACTTGGTCAAGAGCGTCCATACCGATTACTTCTGGAGCGATAATTTCGTTTACGTTCTCAACAGCTTTCAGAACGCCTTTGCCCATGTAACGGGATTTGTCGCCGTCACGAAGCTCTACAGCTTCATGAGCGCCAGTGGAAGCTCCGGAAGGAACGATAGCGCGGCCTTTTGCGCCGGACTCCAGATATACGTCAACCTCTACAGTAGGGTTACCACGGGAGTCAAGGACTTCGCGTGCATACACATCAGAAATAATAGTCATGTAAGTTTAATCTCCTTTTATACAATGGTTTTGGGTTTACACAAACAGATGTCTTGCTTATTTGCGGCTGGCAATCATGGATTGTCCGGTCATTTCCGCAGGCTGCGGAAGTCCCATCAGATCTAAGATTGTCGGTGCCACATCTGCGAGAATACCAGCTTCGCGCAGAACTACATCTTCAGTGGTAACGATGAACGGTACCGGGTTGGTGGTATGGGCTGTGAACGGACGTCCGTTCTCATCGAATACCATATCAGCATTTCCGTGGTCGGCAATGATAATAGCAACGCCGCCCTTGGCAACTACAGCATCCACAACCTTGCCTACGCATTCGTCCGTTACTTCGACTGCCTTGATTGTAGGCTCCAGCATGCCGGAGTGTCCTACCATATCAGGGTTAGCAAAGTTCAGGATAATGGCATCCTGTCTATCCGCCTCAATCTCCGCTACGCAGGCCGCCGCCACTTCGTAAGCGCTCATCTCTGGCTTCATATCATAGGTTGCCACCTTCGGCGAGTTGATCAGGATACGGGTCTCGCCCGGAAGCTCCTCATCGCGTCCGCCGCTGAAGAAGAAGGTCACATGCGGATACTTCTCGGTCTCTGCAATACGCAGCTGCTTCTTGTTCTGCTGAACCAGCACTTCACCGAGCGTGTTGTCCAGATTCTTCGGGGAGTAAGCCACGAAGCCTTGAACTGTCTCACTGAAGGTAGTCAGACATACGAAGTGCAGGCCTTGCGGGAACTTAGGACCACGGTCGAAGCCGCGGAAATCCGAGTTCGTGAACACTTGTGACAGCTGAATCGCACGGTCAGGACGGAAGTTAAGGAAAATGACGGAATCGCCGCTCTCCACGGTCGCTACCGGGTTGTTTTGGCTGTCCACAATTACACTTGGCTCCACGAATTCATCGAACACAGAATTCTGGTAGGATGCAGTGATGGCCTGAAGGGCATCGGTATATTTAGGGCCTTCCCCATATACCATTGCACGGTAAGCCTTCTCTACACGTTCCCAGCGCTTGTCACGGTCCATCGCGAAGTAGCGTCCGGATACCGTAGCAATCGTACCTACGCCAACCTCTTCAATCTTGGCGACCAGATCCTGAATGAACTTCTGTCCACTGTCGGGTGGTACGTCACGGCCATCCATGAAGGCATGAATATAGACTTCATGCAGATCTTCTTTTTTGGCCAGATCGAGCATGGCGAACAGGTGATTGATGTGGCTGTGTACGCCACCATCGGATACCAGTGCATAGAGGTGAAGCTTTTTGCCGGTTGACTTAGCGCTTCTTACGGCAGCCACCAGCGTCTCGTTATCGAAGAATTCTCCATCACGGATCGACTTGTCGATACGGGTCAGGTCTTGATATACAATCCGGCCGGCACCAATGTTAAGGTGCCCTACTTCAGAGTTACCCATTTGGCCTTCCGGCAGACCTACAGCTTCACCGCAAGCGGTAAGCGTAGTATTCGGATATTGCTTCAGGTAACGGTCGTAGTTCGGCTTGTTGGCTTGGGCAACAGCGTTGCCTTCATCCGTGTTCCGCAGTCCGAAGCCGTCCATGATAATCAGTGCTACAGGTCTTGGAGCTGACATTCTTACTTCGCCCCCTCAACGAGTGAAACGAAGGAAGCAGGCTGCAGGCTGGCACCGCCGACGAGAGCGCCGTCGATGTCGCTTTGACTCATGTACTCCGTTACATTCTCAGGCTTCACACTGCCGCCGTATTGGATACGGACTGCATTAGCCGTTGCTTCATCGTACAGGCCTTTAACAAGGGTACGGATATAAGCAATAACTTCGTTAGCATCCTGGGAAGTGGAGGATTTACCTGTACCAATCGCCCAGATCGGCTCATAAGCGATAACTACGCTTGCTGCCTGCTCTGCGCTAAGACCGGCAAATGCCGCTTCAGTCTGCACCTTGCATACGTCCTTAGTCTGGTCAGCTTCGCGCTCTTCCAGCTTTTCGCCTACGCAGACAATTGGAGTAATGCCGTGACGGAAGGCCGCATGCATCTTCTTGTTGACGATTTCGTCCGTTTCACCGAAATAAGCACGGCGTTCGGAGTGGCCGATAATAACGTACTCTACACCAAGATCCTTCAGCATTACGCCGCTGATCTCACCTGTATAAGCGCCGTTATCTTCGAAGTGCAGGTTCTGTGCACCAATTTTGATGGTGGTGCCTTGTACCGCTGCAACCAGTGCAGGCAGGTTCGTGAATGGCGCGCAGATTACAGTCTCTACGCCTGCCACTTCCGCCTGGCCTTTGATTTCAGCGATGAAGCCTTCGGCTTCCGGAACGGTTTTGAACATTTTCCAGTTGCCTGCAATAATAGGTGTTCTACTCATAATGATGTATTGCCTCCCTCTTCGGTATTACTTGTCGTTCAGTGCTTCTACACCTGGAAGAGCCTTACCTTCCATGAACTCGAGCGATGCGCCGCCGCCAGTGGAGATGTGATCCATCTGGTCTGCGAGGTGGAATTTCTCAGCAGCCGCAGCGGAATCGCCGCCGCCAATAACAGTGTAGCCTTCGGTAGTAGCACAAGCCTGAGCCACAGCCTTGGTGCCTTCAGCGAAGATGTCGATTTCAAATACGCCCATCGGTCCATTCCATACAACCAGCTTGGAGTTTTTGATAATATCGGCATAGATTTCACGGGTCTTAGGACCGATGTCCAGACCTTCCCAATCTGCAGGGATCTCGGTTGCATCTACAATCTTGGTGTTGGCATCTGCACCGAACTTGTCAGCCACTACAACGTCAACCGGAAGCACGAAGTTCTTGCCCAGCTTCTTGGCCTTCTCGATGAATCCAAGCGCTGCATCAATCTTGTCGTTGTCTACCAGGGATTTACCGATTTCGTAACCTTGAGCCTTGGTGAACGTGTAGGAGAGGCCGCCGCCAATCAGTACATTGTCAGCCAGATTCAGCAGGTTGTCGATAACGTCAATCTTGTCTTTCACCTTGGAACCGCCGATGATGGCAGTGAAAGGACGTTCCGGGTTAGAAAGCGCCTTGCCGAGAACGGACAATTCCTTCTCCATCAGAAGACCGGATACTGCCGGCAGGAAGTGAGCGATTCCTTCTGTCGAAGCATGGGCACGGTGAGCTGCGCCGAATGCGTCATTGACGAACAGGTCAGCCAGTTCAGCGAACTGCTTAGCCAGTTCAGGATCATTCTTCTCTTCGCCTTTGTAGAAACGGACATTCTCAAGCACAAGCACATCGCCATCGTTCAGTTCAGCGATTTTCGCTTTTACCGCTTCGCCAATGGCCTCATCAGCCTTGGCTACCGGTTTGCCGAGCAATTCAGACAAACGGACTGCAGCGGAAGTCAACCGCATGGAATCGACGAATTCGCCTTTAGGACGGCCCATATGGCTGGCCAGAATGACCTTTGCACCGTTCTCAATCAG
Organism: Paenibacillus sp. FSL P2-0089; assembly: GCF_038595095.1. Lineage (NCBI taxonomy): Bacteria > Bacillati > Bacillota > Bacilli > Caryophanales > Paenibacillaceae > Paenibacillus > Paenibacillus sp. FSL P2-0089. The sequence continues at coordinate 7,531,346 of NZ_CP152006.1, read as the reverse complement.
GTATTTAATTGTTGGAAGGGTTTCGCGGATACGGGTATCATCAGTGATCTTGCCGTCTTCCACTGGCACATTGAAATCTACACGCACGAATACGCGTTTGCCTTTTACTTCTACATCACGGACACTTTTTTTGTTCATGATTAACATTTCCTCCACACCCAAAATTGGTTCCTTCACAAAGCCATTTCACGCGAATCCAGTTCATTTAGAAAGAGCGGAAACAGACTTTCCTTGTTTCCGCTCTATTGTACTTCTTATATGAAATCGGTCTTATTTAGCAAGCTTAGCGAATTTCTCCAAAGTACGAACCAGCTGTGCAGTGTAGGACATTTCATTGTCATACCAAGCAACAGTTTTAACCAGCTGTTTGTCGCCAACAGTCAGTACTTTAGTCTGAGTTGCATCGAACAGGGAACCGAAAGTCATACCCTTGATGTCGGAAGATACGATTTCGTCTTCAGTGTAGCCGTAAGTTTCTGGGTCAGAAGCTTCCTTCATGGCTGCATTGATTTCTTCAACAGTTACGCTCTTATCCAGAACAGTAACCAGCTCAGTCAGGGAACCTGTAGCTACAGGCACACGTTGTGCTGCACCGTCAAGCTTGCCCTTCAGTTCTGGAATAACCAGGCCGATGGCTTTAGCAGCACCGGTAGTGTTAGGGATGATGTTCTCAGCAGCAGCGCGGGCGCGTCTGAAGTCGCCTTTTGCGTGTGGAGCATCAAGAGTGTTCTGGTCACCTGTGTAAGCGTGGATCGTAGTCATCAGGCCTTCGATGATACCGAACTTGTCGTTCAGGACTTTGGCCATTGGAGCCAGGCAGTTCGTTGTGCAAGATGCGCCGGAGATTACTGTTTCGGAACCGTCAAGGATGTCATCGTTAACGTTGTACACAACAGTTTTCATGTCGCCTGTAGCTGGAGCGGAAATAACTACTTTCTTAGCTCCGCCTTTAAGGTGCTTTTCAGCGGCTTCTTTAGTTGTGAAGAAACCAGTACATTCCAGAACGATATCAACGCCAAGCTCTCCCCAAGGAAGTTCTTCAGGGTTGCGGTTCGCCAGAACCTTAACATCTTTACCGTTTACTTTGAAGAATCCGTCATGAACTTCAACGTCTCCCTGGAATTTACCTTGAGTTGTATCATATTTAAGCAAATGAGCAAGCATCTTAGCGTCAGTCAAGTCATTGATTGCTACCACTTCGATACCTTCTACATTTTGAATACGGCGGAATGCAAGGCGTCCAATACGTCCAAAACCGTTAATACCAACTTTTACACTCATTGAATAGTTCCTCCTAGAGTTCGTTTTATTTATTCAAGACAGGCCGTGAGGCTCGTCAAGACAACAATGTTAAGTATAATGCATAAACCCTTTGCGCGCGCCCCATTTAATGGAATCTATAGGGCCTTTTGTAGCTGTGTGTCGATTTCCTTGCCGATTTCAACAGCCGCCGCCTCGTCGATGACGAGAATATCCTCTTGCCCGAACCGCAGCATCGCATGAATGGCCTTCGCCTTGCGTTTGCCGCCGGCAATACCGATAACGACTTCTGTACGGATAATGTCTTCCAGGCGCAGCCCCATGGTCCGCATCGTATGAACCACTTCGCCATTCTCATTGAAATAGTATCCGAAGGACTCGGCTACGGCTCCCTCGCTCTGAATCTCTGAGATCGTCCCGGAGTCCAGCTTGCGGCGGTGGGTCATTTCAATGGCGTCGCCTATTCCATGTACAATAATACGCGATCTGCGGATAATTTGTACAATCTCTCCAATATTGGAGTCCTGCGCAAGCGACTCATATGCGTCTCCGCTAAGCAGATCGGGCACATGCAGCAGACGGTAATTGGCGCCAATCCGTTTGGCCATGGTTGAAGCAATGGTGTTGGCCTGTATCTCCATGCTCTCTCCCAGTCCTCCACGCGCCGGAACAACCCAGGCGTTCTTATAGGAAAGGGATAGCGGCGGGGTCAGCTGATCGGCCATCTCGGCCAGTGTTGATCCGCCTGTGACGGCAATCGTATCGTCACTGCGCAGTACGCTGAGCAGTGCCTTGGAGCCTGCGCGCCCCAGCTCACGCTTGGTGAACGGCGATGTCTCACAATCGCCAGGTACCACAATTACTTTGGTGAGACCGTACGTTGTACGAATTTTCTCTTCCAGATCATCCAGGCCGAATAGGCTCTTGGCGACCGGCTCCAGCAGGTCAAGCAGTCTGCGACCGGCATCGCTAATGCGCATACCGACGCTCTCGATCTCAATGAGCCCCTGCGATTTCAGAAGATCCGTCTCGGCGCGCAGCACCCGCTCGGTCATATCAAGCGATGCGGCTAACGTCCTGCGCCCAATAATATCGGACAGCATGATCTGATGTAGAATCGTATACCGTCTCTTAAGGGTTTCCATGAGATCAGGCAGAAGCTGCTTTTGGATTTCCAATAGATTACGCATGCTTTCACTCCTGCAACTTCGTCTTTCTCTTATCCCTTGTTCGTGGTCTCAAAATGTCCCGGGTTAACTTTTTAAGTCCCACCCATATTCTACCCAAAACTGACGCCAAGTGCAAGTGTTCCGAGACTATAATTCTCAGCCCGCTTTCATCTTATACATGGGCTTGTTCGGCAGCCCACTGGCAGGAGGCGCATTTCCGGCTCTATTAATGGAGGCAGAGAAAACTATTTTTGCGCAGGATGCCTAATACGCATTGCTTTTATCCGAGAAGTATATTATAATAATTTCTGTTGCGCCCGTGGTCCAATGGATATGACGTAGGCCTCCGAAGCCTGAGATCCAAGTTCGATTCTTGGCGGGCGCGCCATTTTTTTCAAGCTTGTACATAATTTAGTTCCGATTATATTATATTTAACCAATGAGCCGCTTGAGGGCTCTTTTTTTTGAAAGTAAGTTTGACTTTCTTTGACTTTTTGTTTGAATTTGTTTATCATGTGGTTAATACGGTAACAGTAAAAAATGAACACATTCGAAGCACCAATTTCAAGGAGGTTTTCCACGTGAGTTATATTCCTATGGTAGTAGAACAGAGCAACCGCGGTGAGCGCGCTTATGACATCTATTCCCGCCTGCTGAAGGACCGCATCATTTTCCTTGGAACGGAGGTTAATGACGTGGTTGCCAATTCCATCATCGCACAAATGCTCTTCCTGGCTGCCGAGGACCCGGATAAGGATATTCACCTGTATGTGAACAGCCCAGGCGGTTCCATCACAGCGGGTATGGCTATCTTCGATACAATGCAATACATTAAGCCGGATGTGTCCACCATCTGTGTAGGTATGGCCGCTTCCATGGGAGCTTTCCTGCTGAATGCCGGCGCCAAGGGCAAGCGCTTCGCCCTGCCGAACAGCGAAATCATGATTCACCAGCCGCTAGGCGGTGCCCAGGGGCAGGCTTCGGATATCGAGATCCGCGCCCGCCGCATCATCAAGCTGCGTGAGAAGCTGAACCGCATCTTGTCCGAGCGTACAGGCCAGCCGCTGGAGAAGATCGAGAAGGATACTGACCGCGACTACTTCATGAGCGCTGCAGACGCTGCTGAATATGGTATCGTGGACAAGGTAATTGAGAAGACTCTGCCAACAGGCGTATAAGTACCTGCTCCAATGAATACACAAAGAGGCTGTAACAGACCGGTCCGGTCCCGTTACAGCCTCTTTCTTATGCCCAGCCATTGCTGCCTACCTTAAGCTCCCGTACCCAAGGGCATCCAGCTTGCCTGCAATTACGCGGTAGCCTCTGCCGTTCGGGTGAATATGGTCCAGGAACAGCAGCCCCCGCTCATTACCGGCAAATTCATGGTATACCGAAGCAAACCCTACGTTATTGCTGCTGTAGCCTGCTGCATAGCGGTTGAACTCCCGCACCCACTCTGTTGCTTCATTCACCTGTGGGTAGGGATTATACAGGCCTACCATCCGGATGATGTAGGGGCTGCGGGAACCTGCTTTGAGCTGTGTCAGGCTACCCATGATGTCGCTGTAGTTACGCTTGCAGTCCCTAAGCGCCTGCTGCAGTAATCCCTGGAATTCACCGGGCCGGGGCCCGGCTGCCCGGGCTGCCTTAATCAAGTCGTTGCCGCCAATGGACAGCGTAATGATCTGCGCATCCTTCACCGCTGCCCGGTAGACATTCGAGCTCCTCAGCCGTTGCTTCAGCCCCCCGGTGGTCAGACCGTTGACGCCAAGATTCGCCGGCACCACTGGTGTACCCAGCCTCCCTTCCGCCATCCGCCGGTAGACGGGGACGAAGCCGTTCCCGGGCAGCGCCCCGAAGCCGGTTGTAAGTGAATCCCCGATCGCTGTATAAGCATAGACCATAACCTTCCCCTCCCCGTTATAAGCTGCTTGCCTTCTATAGCTTATGACTATCCGGGTGAAGTGGTAACGGCAGGGCAGGCTGATTAGGCCGTGGATGAAGGGTTGTGCAAGAATGCCCCTGCATCTCCCGGAGGAGATGCAAGGGCATCTGGATAATTATTTTATTATTTCAGCGCCGCGAACGGACTGCTTCCATCCGGCAGGAGTTCCTTGAAGCTGAAGTTGAATTCCGGGAAGCCCTCGGCATATGCCGTGTATTCGTATAACTGGAAGAAGAGCACCGCTTTGCCATCTTTCAGATAGAAGTACTTCTCGGTATTCAGTCCATTGAACCCGCCCAGATATCCTCCGTTAGCTTTGATCTCGGTGGCCAGCTTGGCATTGAGCTGTTTCTTGTAATTAGGGTTGGCACCGAACAGATCGCCCAGCAACAGACGTTTCCCGTCTTTGAGCGAGAAGGTGAACGCATTGCGGTAAGTCATCCCATGGGCACCGCCGGTATACCCGTATTGATTGGTGATTAGGCTGAGCACGCCATCCTGGTTATACGTGATCACATAACCGCCTTCGAATTCATACGGCCGGTCATCCTTCGACCGCTTGGAGATTTGATCTTCAGCATCCTTCGCATAGTTCAGAACGGTCTGCTTAATCGTATCATTGATTGCCTTCTCTGCTTCTGCACTTGCCAGGCCGCTGACCTGCGGATAATCCAGCCGGATAGGCGCATCCTTATGATCCTTCACATAGCTCACTGTTTTGATGGTTACCGCATTCTGTACTTTCTTCATAACATTCAGCCGTCCTGCTGCTGCGCTCCCGTCTACTTTGTAGCCCAAGTAATCGCTAAGCAGCTCAGACGAAACATACAGCCGGTTATTCAGTTGCTTGCCTTCACCGACATAATAATTGTTCACCATAACAGAAATGCCATAATCATTGATCGTCAGCCTTGTCTGAGCAGTTCCTGTCCCGATGGTGTACGTCTTCCCCGCTTTATCATAAGAGAGCGGCATCCCCAGCGCATCGCGCAGGAAGGTTACCGGCACCCATACCTTTCCTTCCTGGAGCAGGCCCGTCTGGGCTGTACTTTTCCCGTTAACCTTCAGCACTATAGATGAGGATTTGGCTTTGACCTGAGCGGCTGCCGGAGCGGCCTCAGTGATGCCTGCATGGATTATTCCTGTTCCTCCCAGCAGGATTCCTGCGGCGAGCATTCCTGCACCCCATTTGCTGATATATTTCTTAGAGTTCGAATTCATTGTTATTTCCCCTTCCACCTGGTGGTATGATTAGTCATGATGTGTGCTCCTCAGTATCACTGTTCCTATTATAGTAAAAGAAAGTGCGGGGATTGTTACAATCCGCTTTACAGTTTCTTAAGGTTTGCCGTGATTATCTAAAGATCCTGTTACCTCAATTTAAACAAATTGAGAGCTTTCGATAGCGGCTATGTGCATATCAATACATTTATATGACAAGTGGAAACGGCTTTGCCGTCCTTTTAAAGGACGGTACCGTTTCAGCGAGAAATGAAGGATAATTTATCATGTAAAACATATAAATTCTTATATTTTTATAAAAAGCGCCTGCCCCGCTATAACAGCAGAGCAAGCGCCTCTTACGAAACGTTTTATTTCAATTCATAAGTTACACTCAATTGGGTAATGACCTTAACCTGCCCGGGCTCAACGGAGCTGCCAGCATTGTTATCCATGGACATCTTTTGCATGGAGGCTGCTTCAGCGTAGACCACCGGATGATTCCCGTCATCGCTCTGAATGACAGTGACTACCTGACCCAGTCCGCGCTTGGCTGCTTTGGCAATAGCCGCTGCTTTGACATCTGCATTCTGCATAGCCTTCTCGATTACCTGTGCTTCAAAGGCCGATGGATCTTCAATGGCAAACCGCACATTGCCGATGTTGTTCGCTCCAGCCGCAGAGGCAGCGTCCAGCAATTGTCCAACCTTTGTCAGATCCCGGTAAGAGACCTCTAGCGTGTGCTGGGCGTTATAGCCTTTTACCTTCTGGCCGTCCTTCTCGCTGTAAGTGTAGTTAGGCTGTACGTTGAACTGGGTGCTCTGAATGTCTTTGTCTGCAATGCCCCAAGTGGTCTTGAACAAAGCGGTCAGCTTGGAGACCTTCGCGGCTGTGCCTTTCTGTGCTTCCTGCGCGGTTTCGGCAGTTGTCGTTACCCCGATGGAGAGATACGCGATATCCGGTTTGATCGACAGCTCGCCTTTGCCTACCACGTTCACCACATTCTTCTGTACTTCGTCGGCGTAAGCCTTTTCAGGACCCTTTAGCACTCCGCTCAACCCCATTCCTCCAATCATCAAGCTAGCTGCCAGCAGAACTGATCCAATCGATTTACCCCATTTTCTCATGCTTGCCATCCCCTTTCGATTCGTTTAAGTGTTATTACCCTCTAGACGGGACAGCATGGTAAAAGTTGCATGAGCGATGTACGATATTTATTTTTTATTTGTTCCCCGTCCCGATCCAGAACCGGCGGATGACATCTACGATATGAAAAAAAGCCCCTAAGGGCTTTTGGTTAGACCATGTAGCATTTATTGATTCTCGAGCTCTTCCTTGCTTACCAGACTGGTCAAAGCGGTTACAGCCTGTTCCGCATCTGCACCGTCTGCGCTGATATGAATCTCCGTACCGGAACTGATCGCAAGGCTCATAATGCCCATGATACTCTTGGCGTTCACTTTTTTATCGTCTTTTTCCACGAAAATCTCCGACGAAAACTTATTAGCTTCTTGCACAAACAATGCTGCCGGCCGAGCATGGAGCCCCGTCTTCAACCGAACAACTACCGGGTGCTTTGTCATGAAACGCTTACCCCCTATTTGAGATCTGCCCAAAAATTTCACATTAATTTTATAATATTATATCATTATAACGCATACCGCACTAGAAAAAAAATAATCAGCCGCCGCGGACCTTGTCCGCCAGCTCATCAATTTTGCGCAAACGGTGGTTCACACCCGATTTACTGACCGTCCCGCCCAGCATATCCCCGACTTCCTTGAGGTTAATATCCGGGTGCGCCAGTCTGATCTCGGCAACCTCCCGCAGCTTATCCGGCAAGCTTTCCAGACCCACCTCGCGCTGCAGCAGCTTGATGTTCTCAATCTGGCGTACCGCCGCACTGATCGTCTTGTTCAGATTGGCCGTTTCGCAGTTCACAATCCGGTTGACCGAGTTGCGCATATCGCGCATGATCCGCACATCCTCGAATTTGAACAGCGCCTGATGGGCGCCGATCAGACTGAGGAACTCGATGATCTTCTCGCCTTCCTTGATGTATAGGATGAAGCCTTTTTTGCGTTCTATGCAGCGGGCATTCAGGTGAAATTCACCAGCTAGCTCAACGAGCGCCTTGCAGTGCTCCTCATACATGGAAGCGATTTCCAAGTGGTACGAAGAGCCCTCCGGGTTATTGACCGAACCGCCGGCCATGAAGGCCCCGCGCAGATAGGCACGCTTGCAGCAGTTCTTGCCGACAATCTCCTCATCAATCCCGTCCGTGAAAATAAAGCCCTCAGAGACAATCCGCAGATCCTTCAGGATCTCCTGGACCTGGTTCGGGATTCTTACAATATAGACGTTATTCTTCTTCAAACGCATTTTTTTACGCACGAGTAGCTCGATATGGACCTGGTAATATTTCTTAAGCAAAGAATATACCCGCCTTGCAATCGCGGCGTTCTCCGTCGAAATGTCGAGAACCACCTTTTTGCTCGAAAGCTGCACCGAACCATTCATTCGGATCAGCGCTGACATTTCCGCTTTCTCGCAGCAGGGCTGGCTCTCGACCATCGTCAGCTCTTTTTTGGTAAGGGCCGCAAAAGACAAGGGGCTCACCTCTTTCATTTAACTCTTTCTGTCAATCCAATCCTTCACCAGCTGGAAAATATGGTGACTGAGCTTATCTGTATCATGCCGCAAATAGGTTTTAAATAATACCAGCTTGTCAGCAATCACCTTATACCCGTTGCCGTCCACGGCCTCACGGTCAAGCTGTACCGGACGGGCACCCTTCTCGGCGTATTTGATCTGCACCTGCTCCGGGATCTCCCCATCATTGACGATCACATAATCGAACAGATGCAGCCCGATATGGTCATATACGGCCTGTAGATGGTCATTAACCGTGTAATTATCCGTCTCACCCGGCTGGGTCATTACATTGCATACAAAAATCTTAATGGCCTCGGAAGCTACCACGGCTTCTGCCAGCTTCGGCACCAGCAGATTCGGCAGAATACTGGTATACAGACTGCCCGGACCGAGCAGAATAGCATCTGCGTTGCGGATAGCCTCCAGCGCCTCCGGCAGCGGCTCCACATCCACCGGCTCCAGAAATACGCGCTTGATGACGCCTCCCGCCTCCGGGATTTTGGATTCACCGGTAATCAGCGTTCCATCCGCCATCTCGGCGTGCAGGATTACCGCCTCTCCGGCCGCAGGCAGCACCCGGCCGCGAACGGCGAACAGCCGGCTAAGCTCCCGGACTGCTGTAACGAAGTCCCCGGAGATGTCAGTCAGTGCAGCCAGAATCAGATTGCCCAGGCTATGCCCGGCTAAGCCTTCTCCGCTGCTGAAGCGGTACTTCATAATCTGTGCCATCAGAGGCTCAACGTCAGCCATAGCCGTAAGTACGTTGCGGATATCCCCGGGCGGCGGCATCTGCAGCTCACTGCGCAGAATCCCGGAGCTTCCCCCGTCATCTGCGACAGTTACGATCGCCGTGATATCCAGCGGCTTCTCCTTCAGCCCCCGGAGCATCACCGAGAGTCCGGTCCCGCCACCCATCACGACGATCTTTGGACGCTGTCCTTGTTCTTCAGCCACTATTCATCCCTTCTCTCATCAATGCCGGTCGCGTTCGGAGTCCCGATGGCTGACTGCCACCGCTTCCGTCTCGCTAACCCCCAGCATTTTGCCCAGGTATTCGGCGATGGCTACCGAACGGTGTTTGCCGCCCGTACAGCCGATGCCGATAATAATCTGGGATTTGCCTTCCTTGCGGTATTGCGGAATAAGGAATTGAAGCATATCCAGCAGCTTGGTCAGGAATTCTTGCGTTTCAGGCCATTTCATTACGTAGTCGTACACCTCGTTGTCTTGGCCTGTCTTGGGCCGCAGCTGATCCACATAGTGCGGATTAGGCAGGAAGCGGACGTCGAACACCAGGTCAGCATCAATCGGAATCCCATACTTGAATCCAAACGAAGTAATGTTAACCGAGAGGGTGCTTTTCCCGAGGTGGGAGAAGCGTGACACTATTTTTTCTTTGAGCTGAACCGGCTTCATGCTGCTGGTATCCAGACACAGGGTAGCTGAATTCTTCAGCTCCTCCAGCATCTGGCGCTCCATGCGGATGCCGTCCAGCGGCATGCCCTTCGGAGCAAGCGGATGATGCCTGCGGCTCTCCTTGTAACGCTGTACAAGCACTGAATCTGTGGCGTCCAGGAAAAGGATCTCACACCCGATCGTTGACTCGTCCTTGATGTAGGCCAGAGACTCCGACAGGGCGGTGAAGAATTCCCGCCCCCGAAGGTCGATGACCAGCGCCACCTTGGCGATTTTACCCTTGGACTGCTCAATCAGCTCAGCGAATTTCGGGATTAGTACAGGCGGAAGATTATCCACGCAGAAGAACCCCAGATCCTCCAGGCTCTGCACGGCAATCGTCTTGCCCGCACCCGACATGCCTGTAATGATAATCAGGGTGGCATGGGCGGGCAGGGTTTGCTCGAGGTCGGTCATTACAGCATCCCTCCCTATGATTAGTATATGAATAATTCCGGTCTTTTAAGAACGCAGCAGCAGGCCTGCCGCACCAATAATACCGGCGTCATTGCCAAGCGCTGCAGGTACAATCGTAACACCGGTCTGCAGAGGGGCAGGCGCCAGCTTGGCGAATACCCGGCGGACTTCATCGAACAGAATATCGCCTGCCTTGGAGACTCCGCCGCCGACGATGAATACTTCAGGGTTCAGGACCGCTGCAACGGAGGCCATTGATTTGCCCAGGTAGAAGGCCGCCCGGTTCACAATCCGCAGCGCAGCTTCATCGCCTGCCTTGGCGGCATCGAATACTTCCTTCGCAGCGATTTTTTCAACGGTGGACAAGGAGGTCCGGTCCCCGCGTGCTACAGCATCGTTCGCCATACGGATAATGCCTGTCGCTGAGGAAACGGTTTCCAAACAGCCCATGTTCCCGCAGCCGCACTGGATCGCTTCCAGATCGGGCACCACGGAGATATGTCCAAGCTCGCCGGCCAGACCGGCAAATCCCTGATACACCTTACCATTAATGATAATACCGCCGCCGACACCCGTACCGAGCGTATAGCAGACACAGTTCTCTATGCCGCGCCCTGCACCGCTCCAGGCTTCGCCCAGTGCAGCCACGTTGGCATCATTGTCTATTTTGACTGGCTTGTTCAGGCGACCCTCCAGAATGGAGCGGATCGGCACATCTCTAAATCCTATGTTGGGCGCAAGGATGATGATACCTTCACGAATATTCGTAAATCCGGCCAGTCCCGCACCGACACCAGCCAGCTGGTCCCAGGAGTACGGAGAGTCCTCCACAATCTGGCGTACATACTTCTCGATATTATCGATGACAGCATCGACGCCATCCGCAGTCCCTGTCGGACCTTCGTAAGTGTGCAGCAGGCTTCCCTCGGCATTACAGATTCCAACCTTAATCGTGGTACCACCTAAATCCACGCCAACGTAGATATGTTCAGACATGTTACAAGCCACCTTTTTCTATGCTAAAATAGTTAATCCTACGTACCCACTATAATAGAACCCTCCCCTGCGGTCAAGGAAAGGCGATACACCCGGGGCAATGGACTTCAGTTCTTATTTGTTAACAAAAAGACTTTCTCACCAGGCAGGCAAGAAAGTCCGTTCATTCTCTTCTATTGTAGGGTGCCAGATACCTTAATGCTATTCGGACAAAATCCGCTTCTGGCCCTCAAGGGCACGGATCGGTGCGATATTCTGGGTGAATTCCAGCGTCCCCATATAACGGCCTCCTGCATCCCGCACGGCGAAATAACGGATATAGATGAATTTATCCTTGATGTTAATCCAGAAATCTTCGGCATCCTTCACTCCGGCTTTGAAATCAGCCAGCAGCTTCTCAACAACATGCACACTTTGCGGCGGATGGCAGTTCTGTACGGTGCGGCCGATAACGGCCTTCGTCCGGGCGAAGATCCGTTCCTTGCCATGCGAGAAGTAGCGGACGACATCGTTCTCGTCGATAAAGGTCAGATCCACCGGCAGATGATTCATCAGCGTCTCGAGCTGGTGTAGCGACAGCAGCCCGGTCTCGAACCGGATGAAGCCCTGCGGGGACAGGCCTTCCCCTTCTTCCGCCGGAACATCAGCACCCTCAGGCTCCGCTGCACGTTCCGGTATCCATTCCTGGTCGGGCGCAGTCAGGCAGAAGCCGATTTCATCGCTTTCGCGGGCGATTTTGACCCACTCATCCTCAGTCAGCTTATCAAGCGCCATCGGGAGCAGAATATTCTCTTCCTTGAAGATCATCTCATTGACTTCCTTAATGATCTCCTCCAGTGCGGCTGTAATCTGCCCGCTGTCTCCGTTATAGGCGCTAAGCGCCTTCTTGGCTTCCTTGATCATATTGCGGATTCCGTCATCCACTCCCCACATTACCTTCGTAGGACCGTATATGCCGTACTTCTCCAGGTAAGGGAAAAGCAGATTCTCCTTGCGGCTGTAGTGCTTGTCGAGATCCAGCAGCAGACTCAGGTCCTCCAGCAGCTTATAGATAATCTCATCGCTGGCGTTCTTCTTGAACTTATCCGCATGCAGCTCCAGCCGGAAGTTGACCAGACGTTCGATCTCCCGGTTCTCCAGCTTGAACGTATGCACGGGATGACCGGGCTGCTCCTCAGGCTTAGAAGAACGGTGGATCTGTTCAATCGAGCCCTTGAAGATTGCCGTATGCACGGAGCAGAGGCGCTGTACTTCCTCTACCGGAATGCCTTCCTCGGTCATCAGAGAGTGCTCCATGGCGGAGATTTCCTCCACCGTAACATCGCCTACCGCTTCTTCAAAACGCGCCTTAACCTCCTCCACGCTTTTGCCCGCATGCAGCTCCTTGATGATCTCTCTCAGCATAGCCTGGCGGCGTGTCTGTTCCGGAATATCGACCTCGCGGTTATTAATCAGTTCGCTCATCACAATCTCTCCTTCTATTCTATAATCTCGAAACCATGCTGCTGAAAGGCCAGCCGAACGGTTTCCAGCTCTATTTTCTTTAATTTCATTCCTTTGGAGAGGGTCATAAATCGTCCTGCAGTCTGCAGCATTCCAGGCTTCGCAATATCACGAAAACCCAGTTCCACCATGATCTCAACAATTTCCGGGTGCCTGGTTACCAGCTCAAAGACCGATTCATCCAGCTTCAACGCTTTGCTCATCCTTTTGCACACCTCACTAATGAGAATTCTTCTCAACACCAGCTTAGCATAGGGTACAGAGGTGAATTGTGATTGTAATCACTAACTACAAAAAGACTATCCCCGCCAGCCATTCAGCTTGTGGGGATAGCCTCAGAATAATACGTTTACGCTGTAATCACGGCCTCTCGGCCATGAACAACGTACCTACATATAGATTAGGTCATGCAGCTAAGTTACAGTGATTGGCTCCATCTATGGGAATTCCGGATATCATGCGAAATCCGCATGCTGCAGAATTTAGGGCCGCACATCGAGCAGAAATGCGCCTGCTTTGCCCCCTCCGCAGGCAGGGTCTCATCATGATACGCCTGCGCCCTTTCCGGGTCCAGGGAGAGATGAAACTGGTCGCGCCAGCGGAACTCGAACCGCGCCTTGGACAGCGCGTTGTCCCGGTCCTGCGCACCCGGATGTCCCTTGGCGAGGTCTGCGGCATGTGCAGCAATTTTGTAGGTAATGACTCCTTCGCGCACATCATTCTTGTCAGGCAGGCCTAAATGCTCCTTAGGTGTAACGTAACACAGCATTGCCGTTCCAAGCCCCCCGATTATCGCTGCCCCGATGGCCGACGTGATGTGATCATAGCCGGGTGCAATATCCGTAGTTAGCGGACCGAGGGTGTAGAAAGGGGCTTCGTGGCAAATCTCAAGCTGCTTGTCCATATTCTCCTTGATCTTGTGCATTGGCACATGGCCCGGACCTTCTACCATAACCTGAACATCGTGCTTCCAGGCAAGCGCCGTCAGCTCTCCCAGCGTCTCCAGCTCGGCGAACTGAGCTTCGTCATTGGCATCAGCGATAGAGCCGGGACGCAGGCCATCCCCCAGCGAGAAGGCCACATCATACGTCTTCATAATCTCACAGATGTCTTCGAAGTGTGTGTACAGGAAGTTCTCCTGCTGATGGGCCAGGCACCAGGCAGCCATAATCGATCCGCCCCGGGATACAATGCCTGTCATTCTCCGGGCAGTGAGCGGAATATAGCGCCGCAGCACCCCGGCATGAATGGTGAAGTAATCCACCCCCTGCTCCGCCTGCTCAATCAGCGTGTCGCGATAGAGCTCCCAGGTTAAATCCTCAGCTATACCGTTCACCTTCTCCAGCGCCTGGTATATGGGCACTGTCCCGACCGGCACAGGAGAATTGCGGATAATCCACTCCCGGGTGGTATGGATCTTAGAGCCGGTGGAGAGATCCATGATGGTATCAGCCCCCCAGCGGGTCGCCCACCGCATCTTCTCCACCTCCTCTTCAATAGAAGAAGTGACCGCCGAATTTCCGATGTTGGCATTGATCTTCACCAGGAAGTTACGGCCGATAATCATCGGCTCACTCTCCGGGTGATTGATATTGGCCGGAATAATAGCACGGCCCGCAGCCACCTCATCCCTAACGAACTCCGGCCGGATATTCTCCCGGATCGCAATATACTCCATTTCCGGTGTGATGATCCCTTGCCTTGCATAATGCAACTGGGTCACATTGCCGCCTGCATAGGCCCGCCTCGGATTCCTGCACAGTCCTGGATAAGCTTCTGCGGCAGCCCCTTCTCTGCGGATTCCGTTATCCTCCGGCCGGACGGCTCTTCCGGTGTACTCCTCCGAATCGCCACGCTCCGCGATCCAGCTTGAACGGTGCGGCGGCAGCCCCCTCCGAATGTCCATCTCCTCCGCGGCATCCGTGTACATACCGCTTGTGTCATAGACACGCAGCGGAGCATTTTCCTCTTCCCCGGCAACGCCTTCGGTTCTGCTGAGGCTGATCTCCCGCATCGGAACCCGGATATCCGGGCGTGAGCCCTCCACATACACTTTACGGCTTGCGGGGAATCCCGAAAGATCCACCTCTTCGTTTTTACCCATTCCTTTCATTTCAATCTCCTCCTCTTCGCTCTGTACACTCATCAGATAAGAGGTCACGCAGCAGATTGAGCTGAAGAATCTATAGATTCCTGCAAGTCAAAAAGCCGCTCCACCTGGAGCGGCTTTATTAAAGGAACAGCCAAATAAGACTGTATTCAAAAAAGGTCCGACTCCACTTTCCTACGCTGGTATGATCCAGATCAGGTTCAAGGGTCCGGAAATTCAATTTTCCCGTCTCAGCCTATTCAGGCTCCCCTAGTGGGTATCTTATCTAATTAAATACATTTTACCTGTATGGGTAATTCTTGTAAACCCGTTATTTGTCTAGCGATTCGCTCCAGTCGTGCACCATCGTGCCTTCCAGGAACTTCTCGGCATCCATAGCGGCCATACAACCGGTTCCCGCTGCCGATATCGCTTGACGGTAACGGGTATCCTGTACATCGCCACAGGCGAATACACCCGGGATGTTGGTCTCGGTGGTACCCGGATTCACCACGATATAGCCATTCTCATCCGTATTGATCTGCCCGCCCAAGAAGGCTGTGTTCGGTGTGTGTCCAATCGCTACGAACACGCCGTCTGCCTCCACCAATTCTGTCAGACCTGTCTCATTGTTAAGCACCGTAAGGCCCTTCACTCCGGTCTCTCCTACCGTTACTTCAACCGGTGTGCGGTTCAAGGCCCAGGTTACCTTGCTGTTGTCACGCGCCCGGTCCTGCATGATCTTCGAGGCCCGCAGCTCGGGACGGCGGTGAACCAGCGTTACGCTGGACGCAAAGCGGGTCAGGAAGCTGGCTTCCTCCATAGCGGAGTCTCCGCCGCCGACGACGACAATCTTTTTATTACGGAAAAAGAAGCCGTCACAGGTCGCACATGTGCTGACCCCGCGTCCCACATTCTCCTGCTCGCCCGGAATGCCCAGATATCTTGCAGAGGCCCCGGTTGAAATAATAACCGACTCCGCTTCCAGTACACCCATTCCGTCCACTGTTACCTTGAACGGACGCTGTGAGAAGTCCACCGACTCCACCCAGCCATTCTTGAATTCAGCACCGAAGCGTTCCGCCTGCTTGCGCATATTGTCCATCAGGTCCGGACCCAGAATCCCTTCAGGGAAGCCTGGAAAGTTCTCCACTTCTGTCGTCGTTGTCAGTTGTCCCCCCGGCTGCAAGCCTTCAATGACCAGCGGGCTCAGGTTCGCACGCGCCAGATAAATCGCGGCAGTCAGCCCGGCCGGGCCTGTTCCGATTACAATCGTTTTGTACATTACATTGGCCTCCTTACAAGTAGGTGTTCTTACAACAGCAATTGCTTCAAATGCGGGTAGTGGACGGCGATAAGCCGCCGGTTCCGGGCAGCATCCCCTTGGGTCCGGGAGCAGCCGCAGGCTCCTGCTCTTCGCCGGGCGAGCCGCCGGCTTCATTCAGGTTCTCCCCGATCAGCCGCTGAAGGCTGAACAATGCCGCCTCCTGCAGGCGGTCCTCCTGCAGTGGCTCCTGCTCCAGAACTCCGCGCAGTACCTCGGACATCTCCTCGTCCTCAATCCAGCGGAGAGCCTCGGTCACCTGAAGCTTCGTAGCGGAATCGCCGTAGCGCAGCGCCCAGAAGAACGAGGCGCGCAGCAGCGGATTATTCCGCACTTCTTCAGTGAATCTGCCTGTATTGCCCTTCCACTGCTTCAGCTGCTCCTGGAAGGGCAGCTGATAGTTATAGCTGACAGCAGGCATAGGGTGTCCTTCTGCCCGGGCCTGCTGGAGCTGGGACAGGAAGAACGCAGGGACAGCGGAAGCAGGGTCCAGCTTGGCTGCCTGTCTCCAGCAGCGCAGTGCCTCATCATGTCTTCCGCTATTGCTTGCCGCCGCGGCACAGTAATGATACAGCCCGGCGTCTCCGGCGACCTCCTCGTCCTTCAGCAGACGGCGGAAATGGCTGTAAGCGGCAGCGTGCCGGCCCAGGATACCCATGGTTGTAGCCATTTTGAATACATGCTCCTGATGGAACGGCACCGTTGCTTCTAGCATACCGAGCAGCGTTTCAAGCTGTTCCTTATCTCCTGCATACTGCAGGAAGATGGCCATATTGCACAGAGCGTGCAGATTGCCGGGGTCTTGCTTCAGCACCTCATTCAGACATTCCTTCGCCTTGGCGAACCGGCCCATATAGAAATGAGCTAGTGCCAGATTATTATGCGCAGCCAAAAAATCCGGGGTACCCGCAGTGATCTCCTCCAGCAGCTCTACAGCCTGAGGGAACTTACCCTCCTCCAGCAGACTCCGCGCCCGGTCATGCTCTACGACTCCCTCACGGCTACGGATACGCACCAGCGGAGCAGGCCGGTTCAGCTCATATTGCAGCAGCTCCATCAGTTCTTCGGATTCGGTCATGAACTCGCCGTTAGCATCCTCTTCCAAGTAAGTGACCAGCGAACGCTCCGCCTCTTCAAAGCTTTCCATATTGGCGAAGTTATTAGCCATGTAGAAATGGCATTCCGTCATAGCGGGGTCGATTTTCTCCAGAACATGGATAAGAATCTCGTTAGATGCGGTATAATTGCCCATCTCAGATAATATACCCGCCATATTGCAATGATTCACCGGATTATCCGGCTCATATTCAACAGCTTTGCGAAAATTTCTTAATGCCTTATCATATTGAAAGCGGTCCAGCGACCGAACGGCTCTTTCAAAGAAAAAATTGGCATCCAGAGTGACCGGAATGACATTACTGTGCTCCGCGGTATTCTCTGAAGTTCTCTCTATCATGGAAGCAAGGCACCTCCCTTGTTTCAGCTTCCCTAGCCTTACCTGTTCGTTTCCATTTATGGTCTCGGCTGTCTTCTTCACACAGTATACCACATGTGGCAACGAGATTCTCAAGTCTCAGAGAGAGAGCTAACGGGAGGGAAAAGCTCAAAAAAAGACGCGGGAGTTAAATCCCCGCGTCTCTGAACAGCTTATCTATGGAACCGCCCTCGATGATAATACGCGTGGCCTCAGCCAGCATGGGAGCTACCGAGAGCACTGCGAATCTGCTGGAATGCTCGTCCGGCAGGGCAATGGAATCGGTAATGACAATCTCGTCGATATTGGGATGATCCATCCGCTCAAGCGCATCCCCGGAGAACAGTCCGTGCGTAGCACAGACGATACTGTTCCGGGCACCCCGCTCCTTCAGGCCCTCCACCACATTGACGATCGTGGTTCCGGTATCTATAAGATCCTCTATAATGATTGGCGTCCTGCCTTCCACATCACCAATGACATGCGTAATCACCGATTCATTATGCGCCGGACGCTTCTTAATCATGATGGCGAACGGCGAATCCAGCCGGCTGGCCAGCTTCTCCGCCATGGACGCTCGTCCCGCATCCGGGGAGACCACGACCAGATCGGTAAGCCCCTTCACCTTCAGATAACCGCTAATCAGATCAAGCGCCGTCAGATGATCGACCGGAATATTGAAGAATCCCTGTATGGCTGCGGCATGCAGATCAATCGTAATTACGCGCGTTGCACCGGCGGTGGTCAGCACATCGGCGACCATTTTGGCTGAGATCGGCTCACGTGGTGCGGACTTACGCTCCTGCCGGGCGTACCCGTAATAGGGAACGATAATGTTCACCGTTCTGGCCGATGCGCGCTTGGCGGCATCAATCATGACCAGCAGCTCTACAAACAGCTCGTTAATCGGATGAGCCAGGGATTGCACCAAAAATACGTCGCAGTTCCGGATGCTCTCTTCATAATGCACATAAATCTCGCCGCTTTTGAAACGGGTCAGCTTAATCTGGCCAAGCGGCGCACCAAGGCGCTCCGCAATATCAGCGGCAAGCTTCGGATTCGACGAACCGGAAAAAATCCGTAATTGATGATGCATAGTACCCTCCTGGGATTATAAATTTATACGCTGAACGGAACAGATGTACGGCGGCGTCCTTCAAAGACGGACAGTTCGCGGAAGCCGGTGCGCCAGAGCATGTCCCGGGCCTCTGTTAAGCCGTCTCCCAGCTTCATGGGATCATGCGCATCAGAGCCAACCGTGAGCGGAATGCCCAGCTCAAGCGCCTGAACAAGCACATGCTCTGCCGGGAACATCTCGGCGCACGGCTTGGACAGCCCGGAAGCGTTCAGCTCCATCGCGATGCCGCTGCGGGCAATGACCTTCAGCGTATCCAGCTCAAGCTTCTTAGCCTCCGCCAGGTCCTCCGGCGTCCGGGGTCCGTAACCGAACCTTTTGATGACGTCCATATGTCCTATAATATCATATAATCCTGATAACGCCGACTTCTGTACAGCATCATAATAGCGGCGGTATACCGCCATGACATCCTGGCCTTCCCAGCCATGGGTCTGCCGGTGGTCGGTAATATCCCATTCTCCCAGGAAATGCACCGAGCCAATCAGATAATCCCACGGATACGGTGCCAAAAGCTCGCGGATCTGCTCCTCATATCCCTCAATATAATCCGCCTCCAGCCCGACCCGCAGCTCAATCGTGCCCCGGTAGCGCTCCTTCAGCGTAAGGCATTCCTCCACATATCGCGGAAGCTCCGCAAGAGGCATAGCCATCTCGGGATAATAGTGGTCCGGGTCGACATGGATCAGCGGCAGATGATCCGACAACCCAAGCTGCTCAAGTCCCAGAGCGATGCCCCGCTGCACATACTCCTCCAGCTTCCCGACCGCATGGCCACAGCGTTCATGATGGGTATGATAATCGATGTGCATGCAGAAAGTTCCTCCTAATCCCGCCGCGGGCGTTCATGGCGGGCGCTCAGCTCTTCCAGAATCTCATCCAGCGGAAGCTTGCGCTCCTGCAGCAGCACCAGCAGGTGATAGATCAGATCGCTGACCTCCAGGCGCAGCTCGGCATTATCTTTGTTTTTGGCGGCAATGATCGTCTCGGAGGCTTCCTCACCGACCTTCTTCAGGATCTTGTCCACGCCCTTGTCGAACAGATAGGTCGTATACGCCCCCTCAGGACGGTTCACCTCACGCTCGGCAATCACACGCTCCAGCTCCCCGAGTACCGCAAACCGGCCGCTCTCTGCTTCAGCAGCATTCACGGCAGCCCCGGCAGTATCAGTTACGGTTGCCGGTGAATCGAGCGGAATCTCGCGGAAGAAGCAGCTGTTCTCCCCGGTATGGCAGGCCGGGCCCTCCGGCACTACCTTCACCAGCAGCGTATCGCTGTCACAATCGTAATGGATCGAGGTGATCGCCTGCGTATTGCCGGACGTCCCCCCCTTATGCCACAGCTCGCTGCGTGAACGGCTCCAGAACCAGGTCTGGCCGCTCTTAAGTGAGCGCTGCAGCGATTCAGGATTCATATAGGCGAACATTAATACCTCCAGGGTGCGCGCATCCTGAATGACAGCAGGCAGCAGGCCGGATTCATTCCAGCGGATGCCGGACACTGCCTCCTGCTGGCTTAGTGCGATATCCTTCTTGTCCTCGCTCATCGGATCTCTACTCCTCTTTGCTTCAGATCAGCCTTCAGATCATGAATAGCAATCTCTTTATAGTGAAAAATGGTTGCCGCAAGTCCGGCATCTGCCCGGCCTTCCGTAAATACATCATAGAAATGCTCAATTCTCCCGGCCCCGCCGGAAGCAATGACAGGAATACTCAGCAGGCCGCTGACCGCCGCCGTCAGCTTCAGGTCGAAGCCGTCCTTGGTCCCGTCCGCGTCCATACTTGTAAGCAGAATCTCGCCGGCCCCCAGCCGCTCCGCTTCCTTGGCCCAGTTCAAGGCCCGGATACCCGTGGGCGTACGTCCGCCGTGCGTATACACTTCCCATTCGCCCCAAGCCTCATTATATTTGGCATCCATCGCCACTACAACGCACTGGGAGCCGAAGTGACGGGCCCCTTCCAGAATCAGCCTGGGGTTATTTACTGCGGCTGTGTTAATGCCGATCTTGTCCGCTCCGGCACGCAGAATCCGCTTCATATCATCAGGGGTCGAGATGCCCCCGCCCACCGTGAAGGGAATGGCAATCTCACCCGCCGTCTGCCGCACCACTTCAATCATGGTCGCCCTGCCTTCCACAGAAGCGGAAATATCGAGGAATACCAGCTCATCCGCTCCCTCGCGGTCGTACAGCGCCGCAAGCTCCACCGGATCTCCGGCATCGCGCAGATTCACAAAATTCACGCCTTTTACCACACGCCCGTCCTTCACATCCAGACAGGGAATAATCCGTTTCGCCAACATGCCAAGACCCCTCCTTAGTATAGACTTACCGCAATCCGGAGGATTGGCCCAGGGTCTGCAGCGCTTCACCCAGATTAATATTGCCGGTATACAGCGCCTTGCCCACAATCGCCCCGCCGATTCCGCTGCCGCTATGTACGTTCAGGCGCTGCAGATCATTAAGGCTGGTCACGCCGCCGGAAGCAATTACGCTGCGGCCGCTTGCTTTAGCCATAGAGAGAATGCCTTCCACGTTCGGCCCCTGCATCATCCCGTCACGGGAGATATCGGTATAGATGAAGGTCTCGGCACCTTTGGCGGCCAGCTCTCTGGCCAAATCTTCCGCGCGGACCTCAGATGTATTAAGCCAGCCGTGCGTAGCCACATAGCCGTTGCGGGCATCGATGCCGATGGCAACTTTGTCGCCGTATTTGGCAAGAACCGCTTCTGTAAAAGCCTGATCATTAATGGCCGCCGTTCCGATAATCACCCGGCTGACGCCAAGGCCCAGCAGCTTCTCGACATCGGCAAGAGTACGGAGACCGCCGCCGACCTGTACAGGAACATTCGCATGCTTAGCAATAGTTCCAATGATGGCATCATTCACGGGACAGCCTGCTTTGGCTCCGTCCAGATCCACCAGATGGATATACTGCCCGCCCTGCTCTTCCCATGACTTAGCTACCTCTACCGGACTGTCGTTATAGATCGTCTCTTGGGCATAATCACCCTGCTGCAGCCGGACACACTTGCCGTCCCGGATATCAATCGCCGGATATAGGATAAAAGAAGACATGAATACTCCCCGCTTTCATTGCAAATTAGTGATTCAGGCAGGCTAAGCCTGCTGTGCCTGGAGCCTCAGGAAATTACCCAGCAGCTTGACGCCAAGCTCCCCGCTCTTCTCCGGGTGGAACTGCATACCGTAGACATTGCCGCGGCCCACAATAGCCGTTACCGGATGTCCATAGTCTGTGACGGCCAGCAGATCGCTGTCCGCCGCGAGTGCATGGTAGGAGTGCACGAAGTACACATGCCCCTCCGTCAGGCCGGCCAGCAGCGGACTCTCCGGCTGGCGGAAGCTCAGCTTGTTCCAGCCCATATGCGGCACCTTGTAGCCGTCCCGGGGGGCGAAGCGCACCACTGCGCCGGGCAGAAGCCCCAGCCCCTTATGCTCGCCATGCTCCTCGCTGCTGCTGAATAGCAGCTGCATTCCGAGGCAGATGCCCAGCACCGGCTGGCCCGCTGACGCTGCGGCCCGGACGACATCATCCATTCCGCTCTCCCGTAAGTGCTCCATCGCATCGCCAAAGGCACCGACTCCCGGCAGAATGACACTGTCTGCCGCCAGGATCTCGGCGGCATCCGAGGTTACAAGACTCGTATACCCCAGCCGCTCTACGGCCTTGCTGACACTGTGCAGGTTGCCCATGCCGTAATCGACGATTGCAACGGCCATACTACAGCACTCCCTTCGTTGAAGGCACGCCCTTCACCCGGGGATCTACCAGGGTCGCCTCATCCAGTGCCCGTCCCAGCGCCTTGAAGACCGCTTCAATCATGTGATGGGTATTGGAGCCGTAATGAACGATGACATGCAGCGTAATTCTCGCCTCCAGTGCGAACTTCCACAGGAATTCATGTACCAGCTCTGTTGAGAAGCTACCTACCTGCTGGGAAGGATACGCTGCCCGGTATTCGAAATGCGGCCGGTTGCTGATATCGATCACTACCTGGGCAAGCGCCTCATCCATAGGGACGAAGACACTGGCGTACCGCTTGATGCCTTTTTTATCGCCAAGCGCTTCCCGCAAAGCCTGCCCGAGACAGATACCGATATCTTCTACCGTATGGTGATCATCAATCTCGATATCTCCCCGCGCCTGTACAGAGAGGTCAAACTGTCCATGCTTCGTGAACAGATCCAGCATATGATTCAGAAACGGTACATCGGTCTCCAGTTCGGAGACCCCGCTGCCGTCCACGGCAAAGGTTAGCTTGATGTCCGTTTCATTGGTTGTACGGCTAAGTCCGGCCTTACGCAGCGCCAGTTCGTTGTTATTGTTCTCCATTTGTGTCTCCACCTTTCGCTTCGTTCGTAAGCCGGATTTCTATCGCGCGTGCATGGCCTTCCAGCCCTTCACGCCGGGCAAGCTCCATAATCGCCGCCCCGTCGCGCAGCAGCGCTTCCTTGCTGTAATAGATCAGGCTGGACTTCTTGATGAAGTCATCCACATCTACAGGCGAGGAGAACCGCGCTGTGCCATTCGTCGGTATAATATGGTTCGGTCCGGCGAAGTAGTCGCCGACCGGCTCCGAGCTGTACGGCCCGAGGAAGATCGCACCGGCGTTCTCTATTGCGCCGGTCAGCCCCATCGGGTCTTTCACCACAATCTCCAGATGCTCCGGCGCGAGCCGGTTCACCACGGAGATGCCCTCCTCAAGCGAGTCTACGACGATAATCGCGCCGTAGTTCTCGACCGAGGCCCGCGCGATTTGCTCGCGCGGCAATGCCTGCAGCTGCCGCTCAACCTCGGCAGCCACCGCCTCCGCGAGACGCTGCGACGGCGTCACGAGGATCGCCGACGCCATCTCGTCGTGCTCGGCCTGCGAGAGCAGGTCGGCCGCGATGTAGGCGGCCTCAGCGGTATCGTCGGCGAGCACGACGATCTCGCTCGGTCCGGCGATGCTGTCGATGTCGACAGCGCCGTAGACCTCGCGCTTGGCCAGGGCCACGTAGATGTTCCCTGGCCCGCAGATCTTGTCGACCGGCACGATCGATTCCGTGCCGAAGGCGAGGGCGGCGATGGCCTGCGCGCCGCCTACGCGGTAGATCTCGTGTACGCCCGCTTCAGCGGCGGCCACGAGAATATAAGGATCAATACCTTCGGAGCCGCCCGTCGAAGGCGGCGTCACCATCACGATCTCCGGCACCCCGGCGATCTGTGCCGGTATCACGTTCATCAGCACCGAGGACGGGTAGGCCGCCTTGCCGCCGGGAACATAGACGCCCACGCGCTTCAGCGGGCGGATGATCTGGCCGAGGATCGTACCGTCCGGCTGCAGATCCATCCAGGAATTGCGTTTCTGCCGCGCATGGAACGCACGGATATTCACGGCTGCTGCGCGAATCGCCGTCACGAAGGACTCCTCTACCCGGCCGTAGGCGGCCTCAAGCTCCTCCGGCGTTACGCGCAGCTGCGCTGGCGTCAGTACAGCGCCGTCGAAGCGCTCCGTATACCGGAGCAGCGCCGCGTCGCCTTCCCGCTTGATATCGGCCACGATTTCACGTACGGCCTTGTTCTGCTCCGGCGTGCCGTATTCCACCTCACGCTGCAGTTTAAATTCCTTACTGGACTGGATCTTCACCGCCGCTTCCCCCTTGAGCTTATAGTTTTGCTTATATTATTTTACCTGCAACCCCGGTTCTGCAATAACAGCCTGCAGCCGGTCACACAGCTGCTGAATCTCCGCATTCTTCATCCGGTAGCTTACCCGGTTCGCCACCAGGCGGCTGGTGATCTCGAAGATGCTCGTCATCTCCACCAGACCGTTATCCTTCAGCGTCTGGCCGGTCTCAACCATATCCACGATCCGGTCAGCCAGCCCGATCAGCGGTGCCAGCTCGATGGAGCCGTTCAGCTTCACAACCTCCACCTGCTGGCCTTGCTCACGGAAATACCGCGAAGCCACGTTCGGGTACTTGGTAGCTACCCGCTGCTGAATGCCCGGCTGCCAGTTCGGAAGCCCGATAATCGACATCCGGCAGCGGGCGATCCCGAGATCCAGCAGCTCGTACACATCGCGGCTCTCCTCCAGCAGCACATCCTTGCCGACAATACCGATATCCGCCACTCCATACTCTACATAAGTGGGCACATCCACCGGCTTGGCTAGAATGAACTCCATTCCGGCCTCCGGCAATGAAATCACCAGCTTGCGCGACTCTTCTCCGTCCGGAGGAATCGGCAGTCCCGCCTGGCGGAACAGCTCTGCCGCTTTATTGTAAATCCGGCCTTTCGGCATGGCCACCTTAAGAATCTGTGCCATCAATACCCGCCCCCGTTTCGTGTGTACTCATCATTTCAAAACCACCTGCAGCAGCTCCGCTCACCCATGCTCGCTGACAAACGACACGAACGTGTAGATCTCGCCGTACAGCCCGCCCTCTGCCTGAATAGTATCTGCATCCAGCCGCTTCACGGTCTTCAGCTCCTCCGGGCCTGTTGCCAGCCGTGTAACCACAGCATGCCCTTCCGAGCGCAGCCTCGCAGCCTCGGCCAGACCCTCCTGGCGCCGCAGTGCATCGTACTGGACCAGAATCGGCAGCTCTTCCTCTTCCAGCAGCCCGGAGACTCCATCCAGAATACGGTTGGTCTTCAGGGAGAAGCCGGTGGAGGGAATCGGACGCCCGAATTGCTGCAGCAGGTTGTCATATCGGCCGCCGCTGCATACCGGGAAGCCCAGCTCGGAAGCATATCCCTCGAAGGTCATGCCTGTATAGTAAGAGAAATCACCGATCATCGTCAGATCAATCAGCACATGCTCCGAGACACCGTAAGCAACCAGCACCTCCCAGACCTTGCACAGATGCTCGATCGACGCGCGCGCCACCGGATGGTTGCTCAGCTCCAGCGCCTGACCGCAGATCTCCTTCCCGCCGCGCAGCCTCAACAGTCCGTCCAGCTCCTGCTTCTGGGCAGCAGACAGCTCAAGACGCCGCAGTGTCTGGCGGAAGGCTACATAATCGCGGCTGAGCAGATGGCTCTTCAGCTCCTCCTGAGCCTGGGGCAGGCCGGATACCGCCTCCTGGAAGAGACCGTCGAGGAAGCCCACATGTCCAATTGCAATTTTAAAAGACTTTACGCCCGCCGCCTGCAGGGAAGCAATCGCCAGCGCGACTACCTCTGCGTCAGCCTCCGGTGAATCATCACCGACAAGCTCTACACCGGTCTGAAAGAATTCCGCCTCCCGCCCGGCCTCTTCTTCAATCGCCCGGAAGACGTTGGCATGGTAGGACAAACGCAGCGGCAGCGGCTCATCCTTCAATAGAGAGGAGACCACACGGGCTACAGGTGCCGTCATTTCTGAACGCAGCACCAACGCCTGCCCACGGTTATTCAGCAATTTATACAGCTTCTGATCAGATGTAGAGCTGGCTACACCGACCGTATCGTAATATTCAAGAGTAGGTGTAATCATCTGCCGGTAGCCCCAGCGGCTCATACAGTGAAGTACATCCTTCTCGATCTTGCGCAGCTTCGTTACTGCACGCGGGAGATAATCTCTTACGCCGGCAGGCTTTTCAAATCCCTTTGGTTTGGCCATCTTCATTGTTCACCTCATCGGATATGTTAAAGGGTATCATCAAATACTTTATCATGGTAAAGTGGTAGCAAAGTAAAGTAGTGGCAATATCGTATCACGTACCATCCTTTTGCGTCAACAATTCGCTTGAATTCCAGAGTTCCTTTTGCCACCGGGATAAGCGGCGAATATAATAAGTTAATATGATTGTACTTTATTTCCTCCATTAAGTATTCCCGGTATCTAATTCAGAAGCAGAAAGAAGGACTGACGGCTTGAGTACATCCTATATGATTGGCGTTGATATTGGAACCACCAGCACGAAGGCTGTCCTCTTTGAAGAGAACGGAACAATTGTCGCTCAGAGCAATCAGGGCTATCCACTGCATCAGCCCTCCCCCTCTGTTGCAGAACAAGACCCGGAGCAGATTCTGGAAGCCGTGATTCATACCATAGCAGCGGTCATGCAGGAGAGCCTTGCAACACCTGAATCCATTCTGCTGGTCTCGTTCAGCTCCGCTATGCATAGCGTCATCGCTGTAGATCCTGCGGGTAAGCCGCTGACCGCCTGTATCACCTGGGCTGATAACCGGAGCAGCCGCTATGCCCGGCGGTTGAAGGATGAATTGAATGGACATGTGCTCTACCTGCGGACAGGAACGCCTATACACCCTATGTCTCCAATCACCAAGCTGATGTGGCTGGGCGAGGAGCAGCCCGAGCTGTTCCGGCAGACCTACAAGTTCATCTCCATCAAAGAATATATTTTCTTCCGGTTGTTCGGAGAATATGTGATTGACCATTCCATCGCCTCTGCCACCGGCATGTTCAATCTGGAGAAGCTCGACTGGGACGAGGAGGCGCTCCGGATTGCCGGTGTTACTCCAGAGCGGCTATCCCGTCCGGTCCCGACCACCCATATCCTGCAGGGCCTGCTTCCGGAGCTTACCGGAAAGCTCGGTCTGCTCACGGACACTCCGTTTGTAGTAGGCGCCAGTGACGGCGTTCTGTCCAACCTGGGCGTAGGGGCAATGGAGCCGGGGGTAATCGCTGCAACGATAGGCACAAGCGGTGCCATCCGTACTGTAGTTGACCATCCGCTGACCGATCCCAAAGGACGGATCTTCTGCTACGCCCTGACAGACAAGCATTGGGTGATTGGCGGCCCCGTGAATAACGGGGGGATGCTCTTCCGCTGGGTGCGTGATGAGTTCGCTGCTTCTGAAGTAGAGACGGCGAAGCGCCTGGGCATTGATCCCTACGAAGTATTAACCCGGATCGCCGAGCAGGTGCCGCCCGGCAGCAACGGACTGCTCTTCCATCCGTATCTGACCGGAGAACGCGCACCGCTGTGGAATCCTGATGCCCGCGGCTCCTTCTTCGGGTTAAGCATGAATCACCGTAAGGAGCATATGATCCGTGCGGTGCTTGAAGGTGTCATCTTCAATATGTACACCGTATTGCTGGCCATGGAGGAATGTATCGGCGAGCCCGTTAGAATCCTGGCTACCGGCGGCTTCGCCCGCTCGGCGCTATGGCGGCAGATGATGGCGGATATTTTCGATCAGGAGGTAGTCGTCCCTGAGAGCTTCGAGAGCTCTTGCCTCGGCGCTGTTGTACTGGGATTATACGCCATCCGGCGGATCGATTCCTTGGATGCTGTCTTCAGCATGATTGGCTCCACTCACCGGCATGAGCCGGTTACTGCCCACGCCAAAGCCTACAAACAGCTGCTGCCCATCTTCATCTCGGTATCCCGCAGTCTGGAGGATCAGTATCAGGCTATCGCCGACTTCCAGCGCGAGCAGGCGGGGGAACAGCCCGGCTAACGTGTTTTCCAGAACCGCCTGCTTACAGCAAAGCGCCGGACAGCCGCAGATGCGGCCAGCCGGCGCTTTCAATATATTACCAAACCTAAGTCTACACTGTCGCCTTTGGCGCTGCTGCCGGCTTCTGCGGTGCAGAGCCGAACACCATCCAGGCCGGCTTCACATAACGGAAGGCAAGCGCAACCACCAGCCAGGAGCCCAGGAGGGCCACCAGCCAGCCGCCCGCTATTGCTGCCGTATAGGCCAGCGATCCGCCGTGGAACGGCAGCTTCCGGTACATGAACAGCAGCAGCGGATGGAGCAGATAGATACCGAAGGAGCATGCCCCGGCCGAGAGCAGCAGTCTGCTCAGCACGCTGCGTCCTGCCCCGTAGAGCAGGAAGGACAGCTGGAACAGTACCAGACAAGAGAGCAAGGCATGCAGGTTCGAGAACCCTTCGTACCATAGACTATTGATTACTGTTTTCTTCGTATAGTTGTTATACCACAAGACCACATGGTAAGCTCCGGCAGCCGCCCATAAGAGCCATAGTACCACCCAGCTTGTCCCTTTACCGGAACGCCAGCCTTCGCGGGAGGGAACCAGCCACTTTTTCAAGGAGCTGTAGTAGATCGCAATCGCCGCACCTAGCAGGAAATACGAGAAATACGTAATGGCTAGACTCCCCTTGGACAGCTGCCAATACCCATGGTTCACCATATATTTGTTAAGCAGCACGAAGCCCCACTGTAACGCAAGCCCGATTACAGGTGCCCAGGCCGCGAGATGCCGGACTTTCTGCAGACACCAGAGTATCAAAGGGAACAGCAGATAGAACTGGATAATGATGATGATATAGTAGAGATGTGTATACGCCGTACCCGTCCATAGATACTTGAAGAACTTCCCGCCCATCTCCTGAAGAGGCATCCCCCAGGTATGACCGGACGTCATTTTCAGTCCAAAATACAGCACCGTAAACACAAGATAAGGCACAATAATATAGATCAGTCTGCGGCTGTAGAATTTGGCCAGTACCTTCCCGCCCAGCGGACGGTCAATATAATTGTAGAACAGGACGAACCCGCTTAAGAATATAAAGGAAGGCACCGCAAACTGGCTGAACTTGTTAATAAACAGAAACGGAGGGAACATGGAAGTGCCCAGTGTCTCAGCCAACGTGCGTGAAGTGGCATGGATGGCGATTACCGCAAAAATAGCGATTGCCCGAAAAATATCTAGCTGTGGAATTCTTTCCTTTTGAGCCATTATGATTCCTCCTGTTTACGCAGCTCGCGGAGCGGATTCCCCCCGACGAACGAACCGGCAGCAACATCTTTGTGAACCACCGACCCCGCCGCAACCGTAGCCCCATCCCCAATCGTAACCCCAGGGAGAATAGTCGTGTTAGCCCCAATCATTACATTCTCGCCGATCATAACTTCACCCAGCCGATACTCCTTGATGAGGTACTCATGGGCCAGGATTGTAGTGTTATAGCCGATAACCGTGTTCTCCCCAATAGAGATCTTCTCCGGAAAAAAAACATCCACCATCGCCATAAGTCCAAACGCAGTATGCTTGCCTATCTTCATCCCGAGCACCCGGCGGTAAATCCAGTTTTTGAGCGGCAGAATCGGGCAATAACGGGCAATCTGGATAAAAATAAAGTTGCGCACACCCTTCCACGGGCTGACCGTGCGGTAAATATGCCAGAGCGAATTATGCCCCTCCACGGGATAACGGGTTATCTTTCTCACGGCTGCATAGTCTCCTGCTCCACAATTGAGTACAAGTCCTTCATCTCCTGGATGATGTAATCCGGTTCATAGGTGCGCAGTACAGCCTCACCCTTAAGCGACCAGGCTACCCCTGCTACAAGCACACCTGCTGCCTTGGCAGACTGAATATCGACAGCACTATCCCCCACCATCAGTGTCTTGGCTGGATCAACACCCAGATTGGCCACTGCCGTGAGCACCGGCTCCGGATGCGGCTTCGGATGAGTCACATCATTCACCGTAACAATCGTCTCCATATATTTCAACAGATCGAACATTTCCAGTGACTTCAATGTGTTAGGCCGGATCTTCGTGGTCACAATCCCAAGCTTGATTCCCCGGCGCTGCAGCTCCTCCATCGTCTCATTCACATCGGGAAAAGCTTGGACCAGCTCATCATGATGCGCATTGTTGTACGAACGGTAGGACCGTTCCAGCACGCCTATATCCTTCAGCTCCAGGCCGGAGAATGCGCCTAGCTGCTGCTGAAGTGTAGTTCCCATCAAGGGAATGATCTGTTCCCGGGTCAGCGCCGGCAGGTTATTCTCCTTCAGCGCATGCATGAACGAATTGATGATCAGCTCATTCGTATTCACAATCGTTCCGTCCAGATCAAATAACACGCATTCTATCATTGATTGTATTACTCCTTTGTTTCCTTATCTTTAGAGGGATCTTCCACCGGCTGAACTGGCTGAGAAGGCTTCTGAGGCGTATTCACAGCACTCTCTGGAACTACCGCATCCGCTGCTGCCGGTTTGGTGCTAATGATCGGGTCCAGGTAATGAGCCTTCGGCTGTCCGCTTACCCGCCGTACAATAATCAGTGCAATGGCGGCCACAATAATGAGCAGCGCGAGCAGCTGAGAGATACGGATATTCCCGTAAGCCGGGTCAAGATAGCCTTGCTCGAAACCCATCCACTTCATTGGACTCCACAGCCCGTTAATGAAGGCTGCCACACCGCTGCTGCCGTCAAAGGCAAGACTGTCCGTACGCAGAGCTTCAATGAAGAAGCGGCCGATGGAGTACCAGATGAAGTAGGACATGAAGATTTCTCCGGCACGGACGAACTTCTGGCGGCGCAGCACCATGAGGAGCAGAATGCCCAGCAGACTCCAGAGTGATTCGTACAGGAAGGTCGGATGGTGAAAAGCATCCCCTATGTACATTTGATTAACGATAAAGTCCGGCAAATGCAGCTTATCCCGCAGGAACGATTCCTCTACCACACCGCCATAGGCTTCCTGGTTGATGAAATTACCCCACCGTCCGATCATCTGGCCTGCAAGCAGTCCGGGAGCACAGATATCCACGATGCGCCAGAACGGATAGCCTTTATAGCGGAAATAAATAATCCCGCAGATAATCGCGCCGATCAGGGCGCCATAAATCGCAATACCGCCATTCCAGACCTTGAAGATATCGAGCAGGTTATCCTTATAGTCTTCCCACTTGAAGGCTACGAAGTATAGCCGCGCCCCAATAATAGCCGATGGCAAGCCCAACAGCAACATATCCATGAAGAACTCCTGAGGAATGTTGAAGCGTTTGCCTTCTTGAATACATAGGAAAAGCCCGGTAAGCGCACCAAGACCCAGAATCAGGCCATACCAGTGAACCGGCAGTGATCCAATCGAGAAGACAATCGGGTCAATCGCTAGTGAATAAAACATGCTCTCACACTCCTAATCGAGATCATCCATATCTTCTGAGATGGTGGCGGTAAGTTTATTCGTAAATTGCAGCGCGGCATTAAAGCCCATTTGCTTGAGCCGGTAATTCATCGCAGCCACCTCGATAATGACAGCGAGGTTACGTCCCGGACGGACAGGGATGGTAACCAGCGGCACATCGGTATCAATAATCCGTGTCGTCTCCTCATCCAGTCCCAGTCGGTCATACTGCTTGTCCTGCTGCCAGGCTTCCAGTCTGACCACCAGAGTAATCCGCTTGTGATTACGGATAGCGCCTGCTCCAAAGAGCGTCATAACATTAATAATCCCGACACCGCGGATCTCCAGCAAGTGACGGATTAATTCCGGTGCGGTACCATGAAGCTGATTATCCGAGGTCTGGCGGATTTCTACCGCATCATCGGCAATCAGGCGATGACCGCGTTTAACGAGTTCCAGAGCGGTTTCACTTTTACCAATGCCGCTGGTGCCTGTAATCAGCATCCCTACCCCATACACATCACAGAGAACACCGTGAATTGTTGCAGTCGGTGCCAGTCTGCCCTCAAGGAAGCTGGTCAGTCTGCTTGAGAAAATCGTGGTCGCCATGGAGCTGCGGAGCACAGGAAGTCCCTTCTCGTTACTGATGTCTACAAGCTCCTGAGGTACATCCAACGCACGAGTAATGACGATACACGGGGTATTGTCGTTACAGATACCGCGTACCCGGCTTTTCCGTTCTTCCTCTGAGAGCATAGAGAAGAAAGCCAGCTCTGTTTTGCCTAGTAGCTGCACACGTTCTTCCGGATAATATTCGAAATAACCGGCCATTTCCAGCCCGGGACGGTTCAAATCATCCACTGTGATCGGTCTTTTCAGACCTTCATGTCCGGATACTACCTCTAATTGAAAATGCTGCACCAATTCCGATACTTTTACCTTCTTAGCCATATATGTGTCCGTCCTTTCGTCACCCGCGGCTTATGCCGCTTCCCCGCATACCGGTTACATCTTTATCCATTCCAGCTACAGGTAATTCTCCTGCTATCTTAATGGATTATGCCAGTGAATGCAATCTTAACCCCAGCGGTTATCGTTCCATTCCACCATGATCATTACAAGAAAAAGCCGCCTAACCAGGCGGCTTTCTTCATTATAAACTATGTTCACCCTGCAGAGATCTTATCCCAGCAGAACGTTAAGTTCGGATTCTTTGTCGAAGATGTGGACTTTGTTCATGTCGATGGCCAATCTAGGCTTACTGCCTTCACGGGTAGTGGAACGTCCATCTACACGTGCAATTACAGTGTTATTGCCAAGACCGCTCAAGTAGAGGAGCATTTCATGACCAAGGTTTTCCGTAACATCAACCATCGAAGTGAAGATTGTGTTAGGAGAAGCTTCCAGGAACACTGGCTCTTCATGAATGTCTTCTGGACGAACGCCCATGATTACATCTTTACCGATGAAGCCTTTGTTACGCAGGATTGTAGCTTTGCCGCCTGGAACTTCAACATCAAGGTTCTCTGCACGGAAACGGACAGCGCCGTTCACTTCGGAAAGAGTACCGTTGATAAAGTTCATGGTAGGGGAACCGATAAATCCGGCTACGAACAGGTTCGTAGGCTCATTGTACAGTTCTTCAGGGGAAGCCGCCTGCTGGATGATACCATCGTACATAACTACGATACGGTCACCCATCGTCATTGCTTCTGTCTGGTCATGCGTTACATAAATACAAGTAGTTTCAAGGCGTTTCACCAGCTTAGTGATTTCAGCACGCATTTGACCACGAAGTTTAGCATCCAAGTTGGAAAGAGGCTCATCCATCAAGAAGACTTGTGGATCACGGACGATTGCGCGGCCGAGAGCGACACGTTGACGTTGACCACCGGACAGTGCCTTAGGTTTGCGTTCCAGCAAGTGCTCGATATCCAGGATTTTCGCTGCTTCGCGCACTTTCTTGTCGATTTCTTCTTTCTTCACTTTGCGCAATTTCAGACCGAAAGCCATGTTCTGATATACACTCATGTGCGGGTACAAGGCGTAGGATTGGAATACCATCGCGATATCACGGTCTTTAGGAGCAACGTCATTCACTACACGGTCACCAATGTACATTTTACCTTCAGAGATTTCTTCCAGACCAGCGATCATACGCAGGGTTGTGGATTTACCGCAACCGGAAGGACCAACCAGTACGAGGAATTCCTTATCTTTAATATCAAGATTGATATCGATTACTGTTGCTTTATCGGAACCCGGGTATTTTTTGAAAATATGCTCTAAACGTACGCCTGCCATTGTATTTCCCCCTCGAGTCTAGTATTGGATTAGAAAATCAAACGCTTTCTTGTACACTTATCTTACCCCAGAGCCGGCCTCATGGCTATTTGCAAGGTTCACAAAAAACCTATTTTCTTTTCGTCACTTTATACAATAACATGGCAAGCTTCACAATAGCGGCATCCCCAAAGCTGCGGACATCGGCCCCCGTCTCCTGTTTAATCTTGTCCAGCCTGTAGAGCAGCGTGTTGCGGTGAATGTACAGCTTCTTGGCGGTTTCACTGACATTGCAGTCCATTTCAAAAAAACTCTCCAGCGTCAGCAGCATTTCCTTATCCGCCAGTACCGCCGTGTAATCACCGATCTGGCCCAGCAGCTGTCTCCGCCGGTCATCCGGAATACTGTTAACCAGCCGCTCCATGTGCAGCTCCCACGGCAGATGAATATAATCACCTACCTGGAAGATACGGCCAAGAATAATGGTCTCCCGCAGCAAGGCGACTGCTCCTGTCAGACCTTTAACCGGGATAATGGCTGGAGAGACGGCCAGATGGAAGACGCCAACCCACTCGCTGGCAATCAGTTCATGCAGCCCCATAGAAGTCTGTGACAGCAAATCCTCAGCACTCTCTTCCTCATCCTCTTTATCATCTCCGCCTGTGAGGAGTTCCTTACGGGCTAAAATTAACCATTCCTTATCCTGCAGGGGAACCAGCAATACATCATTCTCGAAATAACTGCGCAGCAGCTTCATTAAGGAGCGATACGTCATCTGCGGATTATGAACATTCTCGCTTACCAGCATGAACGGAATCATATCTCCGAACAGCCGGCCCTTCAGCGAGATTTCATCCGGGATCTCCGCATCGTCCTTCTCCTGCTCCAGTTGGGCATTCAGCCAGCCGCTAAGCTGCCGCGCCTCCATCTCCCCTTCTTCCTTGAACCCGGTTGCCTTCAGCGCTACCGCAAAATTGCGTCCGGCATAATTCACCAGCTCCAGCTCCAGCGACGACAGCCCCTCTGTCTCCACCCACACTGCTGTAACACGGCCATCATTCTCATATAGGGGAATCCAGAGATAACCCTCATGAATGACCGGCAGTTCCTGATCCTTATCCGTACTTATGCCAAAAAGTGAAGCGGAATGCTGTCTCCCCAGCTGCTTGATTCCGGTCCTCTTTCCGGTGAGTTGCTCCAATTTTTGACGCAAACCCTCACTATCCATCATCACCATTCTCCACCACTTTTGCTTTTTTCGCTTATTTTATCATATTTTGCTGTAAAATGCGGAATTTGCGCTTACGAGCATACTTGTATCATGAATCAAAATACAAAAAAGGCCACCACCCTAAAGTGATGACCGTTTGACTTAAGATGAGCCATGAAGGACTCGAACCTTCGACACCCTGATTAAAAGTCAGGTGCTCTACCAACTGAGCTAATGGCTCCTAAAAAGGGATGGAGGCTGATGGATTCGAACCACCGAACACGTACGTGAGCAGATTTACAGTCTGATGCGTTTGGCCACTTCGCTAAGCCTCCATGATGGTGGCGCGGGAGGGAATCGAACCCCCGACACAAGGATTTTCAGTCCTTTGCTCTACCGACTGAGCTACCGAGCCATAAACAAACCTAAAAACAAAAAAAATGGCGGAACCGACGGGATTCGAACCCGCGATCTCCTGCGTGACAGGCAGGCATGTTAGGCCAACTACACCACGGTTCCACAATTTGCTCTTAAAAATGGTGCCGGCGAGAGGACTTGAACCCCCAACCTACTGATTACAAGTCAGTTGCTCTACCAGTTGAGCTACACCGGCACGGTGTAAGGCAATACAATTCGAACATAAAAATGGTGGAGGCTGAGGGGTTCGAACCCCCGACCCTCTGCTTGTAAGGCAGATGCTCTCCCAGCTGAGCTAAGCCTCCGGGTATGTATGGTAGCGGCAGAGGGGATCGAACCCCCGACCTCACGGGTATGAACCGTACGCTCTAGCCAGCTGAGCTACGCCGCCACACTACAAGTATTGGATTTATAATGGCGGAGAGAGAGGGATTCGAACCCTCGCACCGCTTACGCAGTCTAACCCCTTAGCAGAGGGTCCCCTTATAGCCACTTGGGTATCTCTCCAAATTAATGGTAGCCATGTAAATCCGCACAGGAAATTGATTCCTGAAA
Source organism: Paenibacillus sp. FSL P2-0089 (assembly GCF_038595095.1). NCBI lineage: Bacteria > Bacillati > Bacillota > Bacilli > Caryophanales > Paenibacillaceae > Paenibacillus > Paenibacillus sp. FSL P2-0089. The sequence goes on along the minus strand of NZ_CP152006.1, from coordinate 7,495,386 downwards.
ACTGAATCCGAAACGAATCTGCGTGTTAGAAATTTTGGATAAGCCCTCGACCGATTAGTATTGGTCAGCTCCATGCATTGCTGCACTTCCACCTCCAACCTATCTACCTCGTCGTCTTCAAGGGGTCTTACATACTGGGAAATCTCATCTTGAGGGGGCTTCACGCTTAGATGCTTTCAGCGCTTATCCCGTCCGTACGTAGCTACTCAGCCATGCTCCTGGCGGAACAACTGATGCACCAGCGGTACGTCCATCCCGGTCCTCTCGTACTAAGGACAGCTCCTCTCAAATTTCCTGCGCCCACGACAGATAGGGACCGAACTGTCTCACGACGTTCTGAACCCAGCTCGCGTACCGCTTTAATGGGCGAACAGCCCAACCCTTGGGACCTACTTCAGCCCCAGGATGCGATGAGCCGACATCGAGGTGCCAAACCTCCCCGTCGATGTGGACTCTTGGGGGAGATAAGCCTGTTATCCCCAGGGTAGCTTTTATCCGTTGAGCGATGGCCCTTCCATGCGGTACCACCGGATCACTAAGTCCGACTTTCGTCCCTGCTCGACTTGTAGGTCTCGCAGTCAAGCTCCCTTATGCCTTTGCACTCTGCGAATGATTTCCAACCATTCTGAGGGAACCTTTGAACGCCTCCGTTACTCTTTAGGAGGCGACCGCCCCAGTCAAACTGCCCGCCTGACACGGTCCCCGTACCCGATGAGGGCACTAGGTTAGAACCTAGATACGATCAGGGTGGTATCCCAACGGCGCCTCCGCAGAAGCTTGCGCTCCTGCCTCCACGGCTCCCACCTATCCTGTACAGATCGTACCCAAATTCAATATCAAGCTGCAGTAAAGCTCCATGGGGTCTTTCCGTCTTGTCGCGGGTAACCTGCATCTTCACAGGTATTAAAATTTCACCGGATCTCTCGTTGAGACAGCGCCCAAGTCGTTACGCCATTCGTGCGGGTCAGAATTTACCTGACAAGGAATTTCGCTACCTTAGGACCGTTATAGTTACGGCCGCCGTTTACTGGGGCTTCGGTTCACAGCTTCGGGTTTAACCCCTAACCGCTCCCCTTAACCTTCCAGCACCGGGCAGGCGTCAGCCCGTATACTTCGCCTTGCGGCTTCGCACAGACCTGTGTTTTTGCTAAACAGTCGCTTGGGCCTTTTCACTGCGGCCCCCTCGGGCTATTCACCCTACCGAGGCACCCCTTCTCCCGAAGTTACGGGGTCATTTTGCCGAGTTCCTTAACGAGAGTTCTTCCGCGCGCCTTAGAATTCTCTTCTCGCCTACCTGTGTCGGTTTGCGGTACGGGCACCTTCTCCTGACTAGAGGCTTTTCTTGGCAGTGTGAGATCATGACCTTCGCTACTATAATTTTCGCTCCCCATCACAGCCCAGCCTTACGATGTGCGGATTTGCCTGCACACCAGCCTCACTGCTTAGACGGACATCCATCAGTCCGCGTCACTACCCTCCTGCGTCACCCCATCGCTCATAGCGGATTACGGTGGTACAGTAATTTCAAACTGTTGTCCTTCGACTACGCCTGTCGGCCTCGCCTTAGGTCCCGACTTACCCTGAGCGGACGAGCCTTCCTCAGGAAACCTTGGGCTTTCGGCGGATCAGATTCTCACTGATCTTTTCGTTACTCATACCGGCATTCTCACTTGTATGCTGTCCAGCGCTCCTTACGGTACACCTTCAACCTACATACAACGCTCCCCTACCCCAGATGCAAAGCATCTAGCCATAGCTTCGGTGGTGTGTTTAGCCCCGTTACATTTTCGGCGCAGAGTCACTCGACCAGTGAGCTATTACGCACTCTTTCAATGGTGGCTGCTTCTAAGCCAACATCCTGGTTGTCTGTGCAACTCCACATCCTTTCCCACTTAACACACACTTGGGGACCTTAGCTGATGGTCTGGGCTGTTTCCCTTTTGACAATGGATCTTAGCACTCACTGTCTGACTCCCGGCAAGAAGTAAATGGCATTCGGAGTTTGACTGAGCTTGGTAACCCTTGCGGGCCCCGCACCCAATCAGTGCTCTACCTCCACCACTCCATTCACCGAGGCTAGCCCTAAAGCTATTTCGGGGAGAACCAGCTATCTCCGAGTTCGATTGGAATTTCTCCGCTACCCCCACCTCATCCCCGCATTTTTCAACATGCGTGGGTTCGGGCCTCCAGTGCGTGTTACCGCACCTTCACCCTGGACAGGGGTAGATCACACGGTTTCGGGTCTACGTCCACATACTTAGTCGCCCTATTCAGACTCGCTTTCGCTGCGGCTCCGGCTTCTCACCTTAACCTTGCATGTTAAACGTAACTCGCCGGTTCATTCTACAAAAGGCACGCCATCACCCATAAAGAGGGCTCTGACTTTTTGTAAGCACACGGTTTCAGGTTCTATTTCACTCCCCTTCCGGGGTGCTTTTCACCTTTCCCTCACGGTACTGTTTCACTATCGGTCGCCAGGTAGTATTTAGCCTTAGCAGATGGTCCTGCTGGATTCATACGGGGTTTCACGTGCCCCGCACTACTCGGGATCCGTCTCGGAGAGAACACAGTTTAGGCTACAGGGCTTTTACCTCTATCGCGGGCCTTTCCAGACCTCTTCGCCTACTCTATTCCTTTGTAACTCCATGTGAGACGTCCCACAACCCCAAGAGGCAAGCCCCTTGGTTTAGGCTGTTCCGCGTTCGCTCGCCGCTACTGACGGAATCACTATTGTTTTCTCTTCCTCAGGGTACTTAGATGTTTCAGTTCCCCTGGTCTGCCTCTGCGTATCCTATGTATTCAGATACGAGTAACTGCGAATTACCACAGCTGGGTTTCCCCATTCGGACACCCCCGGATCAAAGCTTGCTTACAGCTCCCCGAGGCAGTTTCGTTGTTCGCCACGTCCTTCGTCGGCTCCTGGCGCCTAGGCATCCTCCGTGTGCTCTTAGTAGCTTAACCTCGATTTTTCCGTCAGGAAAATATCGGACAATGAATTTCTTCAACGTCTGTATTTCCATCAAGATCATCGTAGCATCGCCATTAATTCAAAACTTGTTTACACAAGTTCAGCTTAAAGGAATGTTCTAAAACGCAAATTCATTTCGGTATCCAGTTTTCAAGGATCAAGTTGCTGTTATTATGAAACAATCACGACTGTGATGTTCGGAATAACAGACGATGTGCATATACTGTTGTAAAGAAGTTTTGGTGGAGCCAAGCGGGATCGAACCGCTGACCTCCTGCTTGCAAGGCAGGCGCTCTCCCAGCTGAGCTATGGCCCCATATAATCACCCCAAAAAGTGAGGTGTAGCTTCGAGGTTAATTCCGATTACTTTTCGGGGACCCCGGTACTTGCTATTCAATTCTAGATTGTTATATGGTGGGCCTTGGTGGACTCGAACCACCGACCTCACCCTTATCAGAGGTGCGCTCTAACCAACTGAGCTAAAAGCCCATATAACAAAACTTGCAGTAGTGAAGCAATCAATGAATTGATTGTTCGCTTGGCGGCGTCCTACTCTCCCAGGACCCTTCGGTCCAAGTACCATCGGCGCTGGAGGGCTTAACGGTCGTGTTCGGGATGGGTACGTGTGGAACCCCTCCGCTATCGCCACCAAACGCATACGAAAGAGACTTGCTCTTTCAAAACTGAACACGAGTGAGTGTCCGAACCCGAAGGTTCTATTGTGGAAGCGAAGCTTCCGATTTGAATGTCTTCGTTGCAGAAGACGATTCTCCATAGAAAGGAGGTGATCCAGCCGCACCTTCCGATACGGCTACCTTGTTACGACTTCACCCCAATCATCTACCCCACCTTCGGCGGCTGGCTCCCTTGCGGGTTACCCCACCGACTTCGGGTGTTGTAAACTCTCGTGGTGTGACGGGCGGTGTGTACAAGACCCGGGAACGTATTCACCGCGGCATGCTGATCCGCGATTACTAGCAATTCCGACTTCATGCAGGCGAGTTGCAGCCTGCAATCCGAACTGAGACCGGCTTTGCTGGGATTGGCTCCACCTCGCGGCTTCGCTTCCCGTTGTACCGGCCATTGTAGTACGTGTGTAGCCCAGGTCATAAGGGGCATGATGATTTGACGTCATCCCCACCTTCCTCCGGTTTGTCACCGGCAGTCACTCTAGAGTGCCCAGCTTCACCTGCTGGCAACTAAAGTCAAGGGTTGCGCTCGTTGCGGGACTTAACCCAACATCTCACGACACGAGCTGACGACAACCATGCACCACCTGTCTCAACTTTCCCCGAAGGGCACCTGATGCATCTCTGCTTCGTTAGTTGGATGTCAAGACCTGGTAAGGTTCTTCGCGTTGCTTCGAATTAAACCACATACTCCACTGCTTGTGCGGGTCCCCGTCAATTCCTTTGAGTTTCAGTCTTGCGACCGTACTCCCCAGGCGGAGTGCTTACTGTGTTAACTTCGGCACCAAGGGTATCGAAACCCCTAACACCTAGCACTCATCGTTTACGGCGTGGACTACCAGGGTATCTAATCCTGTTTGCTCCCCACGCTTTCGCGCCTCAGCGTCAGTTACAGCCCAGAAAGTCGCCTTCGCCACTGGTGTTCCTCCACATATCTACGCATTTCACCGCTACACGTGGAATTCCACTTTCCTCTTCTGTACTCAAGTCACCCAGTTTCCAGTGCGACCTCAGGTTGAGCCCAAGGTTTAAACACCAGACTTAAATAACCGCCTGCGCGCGCTTTACGCCCAATAATTCCGGACAACGCTTGCCCCCTACGTATTACCGCGGCTGCTGGCACGTAGTTAGCCGGGGCTTTCTTCTCAGGTACCGTCACTCCGGTAGCAGTTACTCTACCGGACGTTCTTCCCTGGCAACAGAGCTTTACGATCCGAAAACCTTCATCACTCACGCGGCATTGCTCCGTCAGGCTTGCGCCCATTGCGGAAGATTCCCTACTGCTGCCTCCCGTAGGAGTCTGGGCCGTGTCTCAGTCCCAGTGTGGCCGTTCACCCTCTCAGGTCGGCTACGCATCGTCGCCTTGGTGGGCCGTTACCCCACCAACTAGCTAATGCGCCGCAGGCCCATCCCCAAGCAGCAGATTGCTCCGCCTTTCATTCTTCTCTCAGGAGAAAAAAGAAATTATCCGGTATTAGCTACCGTTTCCGGTAGTTATCCCAGGCTTGAGGGCAGGTTGCCTACGTGTTACTCACCCGTCCGCCGCTAAGTCTGAAAGGAAGCAAGCTTCCTCTCAAACTCCGCTCGACTTGCATGTATTAGGCATGCCGCCAGCGTTCGTCCTGAGCCAGGATCAAACTCTCCAAATTGGTATTTAGAAAGAGCGATTGCTCATTTTGAAACATCTGACGAGAATTTACATTCTCATTTTTGGATCTCACCGAAGTGATTTCCCACTCACTCGTTGTTCAGTTTTCAAAGATCAATGTCTCATCTTTTGTCGTTGATGTTTGTCTCAGCAGCGACCTTTATAATATATCACAGCACCCTTGTTTCAGTCAAGCGTTTTTTTAATTTCTTTTTTCGCTTTAGCTTCCAGCAAGTGATCCGAAGATCTCCTGTCCAAAGGGCCGAGACTTAATGTATCATGAATCAGGAGCCTTCGTCAACCTCTAAAACAAAGTTAATTTTAATCCCAATAACAGCGCCACTCCCGGTAGCCCAAGAATGGTTACAGCACCTATGGTTGTAGGGTTAAGCGGAATGTGCAGATCGCTTACAACTCCTGAGAAATTAACGATATAAATCCCGAGCGCCGCCAATATAAGATGGGTTCCAAATACACTCAACCAAGCCCAGCCCAGTCTTTTCCTGAATACAATCAGGACCAGCAGCGCTGCAGATATAATCAGAACACCCATCGCAACAGTTCTTAGCATTGTTCTCCTCCTCGCTGACTCAGTCTGTTCATACTTGCAGCTGGCTCCGGTTAAGCCCCAGCCGCTTGGCATCCTTAAGGTGTATCTGATATTTGCGCTCAGCCGCCTCCAGGATATAGATTGCATAGTCAATCTGATCCTGGCCCAGCGCCTCATCAAACATCAGGTAAGCCCGCTCCCATTCAGACTGCGCTTTACGTACCTCTTGGTATACTGTCCCCCATTCCTCTTCCGTCTGCACTGCCTTTTCCTTATCCGTATTCCCGCTCAGCCACTTGGTACTCCACCAACCCATTGCAATCCCTCCTAAGATATATGAATAACTGCAGATGCAACCGGTGATTCACACCCGTTAATCTCATACATATCGGAATAGGGACAAACTTAGAACCGGGAGAGGGAGCTTAGCAGAACTTTTAGCAGAATATGAGCGCTTCTTCCGAAAATCAAAAAAGGAGCCCGAGGGCTCCCTACACTTATAATACAACAGCACAACACTCAGAACAGCTCACGACGGCCTTCCAGCGCCTTCGACAGGGTTACCTCGTCCGCATACTCAAGATCGCCGCCTACAGGCAAGCCATGGGCTATCCTGGTGATCTTGATCTCAAAGGGACGGACAAGACGCGAGATATACATGGCAGTGGCTTCCCCTTCAATGTTGGGGTTGGTAGCCATAATCAGCTCCTTCACCCGCTCATCGCTGAGTCTGGTCAGCAGCTCCTTCAGCCTTATATCATCCGGCCCTATGCCTTCCATCGGCGAAATTGCACCCTGGAGCACATGATAATAGCCGTCAAATTCCTTGGTTCGTTCGATAGCCACCAGATCCTTCGAGTCCTGAACCACACAGATTACCGAAGCATCGCGGGTTTTGTCCTGGCAGATCCGGCACGGGTCGGTATCCGTTATGTTGCAGCAGACCGAGCAATAATGAAGATTACGCTTGACGCTGACCAGGGCTTTGGCGAAATCAATCACCTCGTCCTCCTTCATGTTCAACACATGAAAGGCCAGCCGGGCAGCTGTCTTCGGGCCAATCCCGGGCAAACGTGTAAAAGCTTCTATTAGCTTGGCTAGCGGTTCTGGATAATACAAAGTATCGGTTCTCCTTTGGCAGGGAGTGGAGTAAGCCTAGAACAAGCCAGGAATCTTCATTCCGCCTGTGAATTTACCCATATCGTTGTTCGCCAACTCTTCTGCCTGGGTAAGAGCATCATTAACAGCAGTGATCACCAGATCCTGCAGCATTTCGATATCCTCCGGATCTACAACCTCCGGTTTGATCTGAATGGACAGCAATTTCTTGTGTCCGTTCACCTGAACGGTAACCACGCCGCCGCCGGAAGAACCTTCAATCGTCTTACTGCCCAGCTCTTCCTGGGCTTTGAGCATCTGCTCCTGCATTTTTTTAACCTGCTTCATCATTTGGTTCATATTATTCATAGATCATCTCTCCTTTGGGATGCGCAACTTCGCGCTGATAGCTGAATCCTTATTCTTTTATGACAACAAGGTCTTCTCCAAAGAGCTGGATCGCCTCATCAATCCATGGTTCGGACTTGCCTTCGCCGCTCTCGTGCTCATGCTCCAGACGCAGCTCCTCTGTTCCGGCCGAAGCCGCAGATTTCGTCGCAGCTTCATTCCAGTCACGCATCATCATAGTTACCAGCCGGAATGGCTTACCCAGCTTGGCATTCATTACGTTCTCGATGACCTGCCGGTTCGCAGGCTTCTCGGTAGTATCCCGGTGAATGGTATTCTTAAAAGCAACCAGCACGGCATCTTCCATCACCGCCACCGGCTCACCGTCCACAAACCACGCATGTACCGTGACCTTCTCTTCCTTCACACCCTGAAGAACAAGACTCCACTGCTTATAGACCGCGGTAAAATCAGGACTGTCCTTACCCGCAATAAACTTATCCAGCTGCGGGGGAAGCTTAGAGGCCGAGGATACGCGCGGAGCGCTTGGCGGGGCAGTACGCTGCGCTGCCTGCTCACGCCCGCCGCCGGCAACTCCGCCGGCTTGAATAGCCTGCTCCAGCTTCTTCTCCAGCGCGGCAATCTGCGCTCTGAGCTGATCCAGCTCAACGGACTGTACCTGCGGAGAACCATTTGCAGCTGCAGGTGCGGCTGCATTCACTGCCGGATCGCCTACAGAGGGAGCAGCAGCATCCTGCGGACCGCTGCACAGCTTCATCAGCGCTACCTCGAATATGGTCTGCGGATGTGTAGCATACTTCATCTCTCCCAGATAACGGCTCAGCGTCTCCACAATCAGGAATAAGCGGTCGCGGGTAAAGGCCTTAGCCATATCGCGGAAATCTGCCGGATTCAGCACGCGGTCCGTTAGCTGATCCGCTCCAGGCACCATCTTGATCATCAGTAAATCGCGGAAATAATACAGAAGATTCTCCAGGCACTTATCTGCGCTCTTACCCTCATGCATCATCTGATCCACAAGCTCCAGCAGCTGCCCCATGTCACTCTCAAGAATAGCATTCGCCAGACGCGCGAACTGCTCGGAGGGGATGCCCCCGGTCATTCCCAGCACCTGCTGATAGGTCACATTCCCATCTGTAAAGGATGAGATCTGATCCAGGATGCTGAGCGCATCCCGCATTCCTCCGTCAGACAGGCGGGCGATATACTGGAGCGCATCTGCATCTGCTGTAATGCCTTCCTTCTGGCAAATCTCGGTCAGGCGGCCCGTCTGTTCCTCCAGTGAGACCCGGCGGAAGTCAAACCGCTGGCAACGCGAGATAATCGTAGCCGGAAGCTTGTGCGGCTCGGTAGTCGCCAGTATAAACATCACATGCTGCGGAGGCTCTTCGAGCGTCTTCAGCAGGGCATTGAATGCCTCTGTTGTCAGCATATGCACTTCATCAATAATATACACTTTACGGCGTACTTCGGTAGGTGCATATTTCACCTTATCCCGCAGATCGCGAATCTCTTCAACGCCCCGGTTGGATGCCGCATCGATCTCCTGAACGTCCATGATGTTGCCTGCCGTAATCCGCAGGCAGGACGGACATTCATTGCAGGGCTCAGGACCCGGGCCCCGCTCGCAATTGACTGCCTTGGCCAATACCTTGGCCGCACTCGTCTTACCGGTTCCCCGCGGTCCGCTGAACAGATAGGCATGCGAAACCCGTTGTTCACGGATCGCATTCTGCAGCGTCTGGATAATATGCTGCTGCCCTACCATATCTTGAAACGACTGCGGCCGCCAGGCACGGTACAGCGCGATATGTTCCACTATGCATTACCCTCTCTCAGGCTGCCGCTTTCCGGCATTTGTCGCTAATTTATTATACTATATTCCCAAGTCTTTGACCAAGCAGAAGCGGCTCACCGTCCGAAAGGTAAGGATATTAGCCAGAGCGGGAATAATATCTCATAACCTAGGATACCTAGAAAAACAAAAAGCATCTTTGCTTGTAGCAAAGACGCTATCATCATCCTTATTTAAACCGTGCACCTGTTATTGATGGCTGCGATCCAAGCGGTAACCCTACAAAACTGCTCGGGCTAGGCCACCCTCCGGCACAAGAGCAAACTCGCTTATGGCTGCTTCCTTCCGGACCTGACCAGGTTCACAAGCACTCATTGCGGAGGACCCAACCGTCAACACAGCCCATAGGAACCAAGGCCTCACATCGACAGCACCTCTAACAGGAATTCAACCTCGCTACAGCGGATTGCGAGTTACAGGGCACCGCTACCTCCCCGTCTAGCACGGCGAAGATAAGTATAGCTTACGGACAGGCAAAAATCAACTATGCAATATTAGACACCGTATTTCTTCTTGAATCTGTCCACACGGCCGCCGGCATCCAGGAACTTCTGCTTACCGGTGAAGAACGGGTGACAGCTTGAGCAAATTTCGACGCGAAGCTCCTGTACTGTCGAGCCGGCTTCAAACGTGTTGCCGCAAGCGCAGGTTACCTTCGTTACATTGTACTTGGGTTGAATGGTTGTTTGCATATGAAATCTCACCTCTCACGCCCTAAGCCTCATGCGGGCCTAGAGTTATATGATTACGCAAGCTACATTCTAGCATGCAAGGCCCAGGCTCTGCAATAGGCCTGCCATTCTTAAAATAATAAGGCCTAAAGCTGCACTCTGCGCTGCTTGGCACGGGCCAGCTCAGCAGGGGGGACATGGGTAAAGGAACCAATCACAACCTCCGGGAGCTCCTCACGGAAGATCTCCAGCATGGTCTTCATGCCAAGGATCTCACCCCGTGCAGGGGGAATAAGCTCCAGATAGCTCTCCGGGTCAATATTGAGATTACGCATCTGAATGAGCTTAAGATCTGTACGTCTGACGAACTCCACCATCGCTTCAATCTCTTCCTCACGGTCTGTAACCCCCGGGAAAATCAAATAGTTAATGGAGGTGTATACGCCTTGTGAGGCAGCGTACTTCAGCGACTTCTCCACGTTAGCCAGCGTATACCCGCGAGGCTTGTAATAGGCGTTATAATGGTCATCCAGCGCACTGATGGTACTAACCCGCATCAGATCAAGACCGGCATCGACAATGCCGCGGATATGATCGCTTAAGCCGGCATTGGTGTTAATATTGATATAGCCCATATCCGTAATGGACCGGACTTCACGGATAGATTCAATAATCAGCTTCGCCTGCGTAGAAGGCTCACCTTCACAGCCCTGTCCAAAGCTGACAATGGATTCCGGCGTCTTCAGGTGCTCCAGCATCACTTGCGATACTTCGTTCACTGCCGGACGGAAGCTCATCCGTGTCTGCGGAGACACAAACCCGCTGTCATCGGGCTGTTCAGAGATACACCCGAAGCAGCCGGCGTTGCAGGAGTATGAGACCGGAACAGCGCCTTCCCAGCGGCCGAGGAAGGTATTGGACGAGGTTAAGCATTCATATTCCAGCGCGCAGTTGGACAAGTGATTATACAGACGGTTCTCCGGGTATTTGGCAGTCAGTTCGCCCACACCGGTCTTCACATCGTCCCGGTCGCAGTTAAGCGGGTTCCACTGCTCCGGATCATCCGTAAGATCAGCCGCCACATAGAATCCGCCGTCCTTCCATACTACAGCGGAATATCCGAAGAGCGGAAGCTTGTAGGTCTTGTCTGTCTTGACGTAACCGGGAAGGCACAGGCGGGTGTATCCCTGCGGCAGCAAGGCTCCGACAGCCTGCGAACCTGCCGGCAGGGGCAGCATCTCGCCGGTCTCCGGATTCATCCCAATCGCCCGGGTGCTCGGGAGCCCGACCAGCGTGGCCCCCTCAGGCAGCGGAACCAGCTCTTCCTCCAGTATCTCAACGATCATATCGCCACTGCGGGCCAGGGCATACAGCTCGGGATGATCATATACGTTTCCTTGTTCGTCGGCATATACCAAATACATGTTATTCTCCTCTTGTTATCTATTCTCAGGTAGTCGGCACAGTAGGCGCCTTGGGACGCGTGGTGCGGCGGGCAGACGAGCCACTGTTCGAGGTACCGCCTTTGCTGGCCGTACCGCTTGCTGACGAGGAATCCTTGCCTCCAGCCACATCGAAGGAGGCCAGGAACTCCGCATTCGTCTTGCTGTCACGCAGCTTCTTCAGGAATCCTTCTACGAAGTCATAGGATTCATTCATATTTTTACGGATCGACCAGATGGTATCCAGCTCTTCCTTGCTAAGCAATACTTCTTCACGGCGCGTACCCGAACGGCGGATATCAATTGCCGGGAAGATCCGGCGTTCAGCCAGCTTACGGTCCAGATGGAGCTCCATGTTCCCTGTACCCTTGAATTCCTCATAAATAATATCATCCATCCGTGAGCCGGTATCAATCAGTGCGGTGGCAAGAATAGTTAAGCTGCCGCCCTCCTCCACGTTACGTGCGGAACCGAAGAAACGCTTAGGCCGATGGAACGCGGCAGGATCAATCCCTCCGCTAAGTGTCCGGCCGGATGGCGGAACTACGAGATTGTAGGCACGGGCAAGACGGGTAATGCTATCCAGCAGAATAACGACATCCTTCTTGTGCTCTACCAGACGCAGCGCGCGCTGAAGTACAAGCTCTGCCACTTTAATATGATTCTCCGGCAGCTCGTCAAATGTCGAAGCCACTACCTCACCTTTTACCGAACGCTGCATATCTGTTACTTCCTCGGGACGTTCATCGATCAGCAGAACAAATAGTGCAATCTCGGGATTGTTCGTAGAGATACTGTTGGCAATTTCTTTGAGGAGGAGCGTCTTCCCTGCTTTGGGAGGTGCTACAATCAAACCGCGCTGCCCCAGACCTACAGGAGCAAGCAAATCCATGATACGGGTCGATAAATGAGTTGGGGATGTTTCGAGCGGCAGCTTATCTTGCGGATAAAGCGGCGTAAGCGCCGGAAAATGTAACCGTTCAGCTGCAGTTGCCGGGTTCTCGCCGTTGACGGCATTCACCTGCAAGAGTCCGAAATAGCGTTCGTTCTCCTTCGGCGTCCGGCATTTCCCGGAGACCAGGTCACCGCTTCTAAGGTCGAACTTGCGGATCTGCGATGCAGAGATATAGATATCCTCCGCACTCGGCAAGTAGTTAATCGGCCGAAGGAAGCCATAGCCTTCCGGCAGAATCTCAAGCACGCCTTCCATAAACATTAGACCGCTCTGCTCTGCCTGTGCTCTAAGAATAGCGAAGATTAACTCCCGCTTCTTAAGCGTTCCGTAATAAGGAATCTGGTATTTCTTGGCGAGCTTATACAGATCGGTAAGCTTCATTTCTTCCAGATCGGAAATTTGAAGATCCATGTGCTATAACCACCTATTCAATTTGTGTATGATGAGTTCTAAACTATGAGTCTATGAAAATGCTTATTAGGATAGGATTACCCGAATTGGAAGGAGATATGCATTTAAGCAGCCAATTTCTGCCCTTGCCAATCCGGGTATTCTCATTATTCGTTCTCGCGCCAGACATCGGCTCCCAGACTGCGAAGATTACTTACGAGGTTGTCATAACCGCGGTCAATATACTCTACACCTGTCACTTCGGTGATACCTTCTTCAACAGTAAGACCGGCAATCACCAGCGCTGCGCCTGCACGGAGGTCGGCAGCCTTCACCTTGGCTGCATTGAGCCGGCCGCCTTCAATGATAGCGGAACGTCCCTCTACACGAATCTTAGCGCCCATGCGGACCAATTCAGGAACATGCTTGAACCGGTTACTGTAGACGAAATCGCTCAGGACGCTAACGCCTTCAGCCTGAGTCAGCATGCTCGTCATTGGAGATTGCAGATCGGTCGCGAAACCGGGATAGATCAGCGCCTTGACATCCGCGTGCTGGTACTTGGCCTTGCCGATCACCCGGATACTCTCATCCAGTTCTTCTATGTCAACTCCCATTTCCAGCAGCTTGGCAGTGAGCGCCTCCAGATGCTTGGGAATCACGTTATCAATTAAGACATTGCCCCGCGTAGCCGCTGCGGCAATCATGTAAGTTCCAGCCTGAATACGGTCAGGAATAATCGAATGTCGGCAACCGTGCATTTCGTCTACGCCTTCAATCCGTATTGTTTCGGTACCGGCGCCCTTAATAACAGCGCCCATGGAGTTGAGCAGGGTAGCTACATCTATAATCTCAGGCTCTTTAGCCGCATTTTCAATAATTGTAGAGCCTTTGGCACGGGAGGCCGCGAGCATAATGTTAATAGTGGCGCCGACACTGGATACATCCAGATAGATCTTGGCACCGCGCAGTTCTTTGGCATACAGGTGAATCGAGCCATGGTCATTGGTAACAGTCGCACCAAGCGCCTCAAAGCCTTTGATATGCTGGTCAATCGGACGGGGCTCAAAATTACAGCCGCCGGGTAATCCAATGGTCGCTTCCTTAAACCGGCCCAAAAGTGCGCCCATCATATAATAAGAGGCCCGGAGCTTCTTCACCGGTCCGTTAGGCATGGGAATGGATACGATACGGGAGGGATTAATTCTCATTTGGCTGCCTGTCCATGACACGCTCGCGCCAAGCTCCTCCAGAATCTCGGAGTAAACGGCAACATCACTAAGCGCAGGCAAATTATCCAGCACAACTTCAGACTCCGCCAAAATGGCTGCAGGAATAAGCGCAATGGCGCTATTCTTTGCTCCGCTGATGGTAACAACGCCCTCTAGCGGACGTCCGCCGCCAATCATTAATTTTTCCATAAATTTATCTGGTTCCCCCTACGTGTATTGCAGCTTGTTGTGGCAATACCAGTTGTGGCTTAAGGTGACATAAGGACTGCTTGTGATTGGTGATTAGAAGAAGAAACGGCTGCGCCGCCCTTACCTGAAGGACGGCACCCGTTTCTGAGGAAAACGAAATAGCTTGTGCGGAAAAACGTTATGCGGCAGGGTAATTAGGCTTTGTTGCTGGATCCGAATTCGCGGATTTTGCCGATAACAGTCTGCTTGATAGCATCGCGGCCCGGTGCGATGAATGTACGCGGATCGTAAGCATCCGGCTTAGCAGCAAGAACTTCGCGGACAACCTTAGCGAACGCGATTTGGTTCTCAGTGTTAACGTTGATCTTGGAAGTACCCAGGGAGATGGATTTCTGAATGTCATGTACCGGGATTCCAGTACCGCCGTGAAGTACAAGCGGAAGGTTAACTGCATCGCGGATTTCTTCCATTTCCTTGAATCCAAGGTTTGGTTCGCCCAGGTAAGGACCGTGTACGGAACCCAGTGCAGGAGCCAGAGTGTCGATGCCTGTTTCTTTAACAATGCGTACGCATTCGTTAAGGTCAGCGTATTGGATGCCGCCGATAACGTCATCTTCCTGTCCGCCTACAGTACCAACTTCTGCTTCTACAGAAACACCTTTAGCGTGAGCATAGTCAACAACCTTCTTGGTCATCTCAATGTTATGATCAATCGGGTGGTGGGAGCCGTCGATCATTACGGAAGTAAATCCGGCATCGATAGCTTCTTTACATTTGTCAAAGCTTGAACCGTGGTCCAAGTGGATGGCTACAGGAACGGTGATTTTCATGTCATGAATAAGACCTTCAACCATCTTAACTACTGTGTAAAAGCCGCCCATGTGACGAGCTGCGCCTTCGGATACGCCAAGGATTACCGGTGACTTCTCTTCTTCTGCTGCACCAAGAATCGCTTGCGTCCACTCCAGGTTATTGATGTTGAACTGGCCAACTGCATATTTTCCTTCAAGTGCTTTGGTCAACATGTCTGTCATAGATACTAATGGCATGGTTTCAATCCTCCTAAAATATTGGGTTGCTTATATAAGCCGACATCACATACAGGCCTATTATAGCACATCCTGTGTTAAATACTAAATAGGATACACAAAAAAATGTCCCGGCGGGACGATATTCAGCCAACCCTTTGCCGGCGGACCATTTGCTCATTTTAGCGTATCCATAACAGGATGTCCCCAAACTATAATTTCTAAGCTAGCTGCATTGATCTACTGATTTGTTGTGCAGGTGCATATTGACGGCAACACGCATCTCATCGATATCAAACGGCTTGGTAAAATGCATCAGGGCTCCCAGTTTGGTCGCTTCCTTAATCATGTCCAGCTCTCCGTAGGCCGTCATCATAATGACCTTGATCGCCGGATTAAGCTCCTTCAGATGCTTGAGAATCTCGAGTCCGTCCATCCCCGGAATTTTCATATCCAGCAAAACCATATCCGGCGATTCGTTCCTGACAATGTCCAGCGCCAATTTCCCGTTAGCTGCCTGAAAGGTGGCATAACCTTCACTATTGAATACTTCCATGAGAAGAATCCGGATTCCATTCTGATCGTCGACGATTAACACTTTTTTCTTTTCCATACGTTACCCTCCCAGAGTTTAAGGCAGATTGTCCATACCGCGCCCTCTCAACAGCTAACGGCCCCGCTTCAACTTAGTCTATACGAAACCTATTATTCGTGCTTTGCAGCCAAAATCCTGCTAATTGGCTAAAATGCGTAAATCTATGCCATATAAAGGAGGAATTCCGGCGAAAAAGCGGGAATACAGTCCCCTTGCATTCCGGGAGCTATTGTGCAAAGGGTGTTTTGTCAAAAAGAAAGCCCCCGTACCGGGAGCTCTCACAGGCCTGTCTGGCCTATTCATTCTATAGTTACATTTGCTCGGAATGTGTAAGCGAGGCTTTGACAAATTCACGGAACAGCGGCTGCGGACGATTCGGACGGGAAGTGAATTCCGGATGGAACTGCACGGACAGGAACCACGGATGACCCGGCAGCTCCACAATCTCCACCAGACGTCCGTCAGGGGAGGTTCCCGAAATAACCAGACCTGCCTTCTCCATCTCATCACGGTAAGCATTATTGAATTCATACCGGTGACGGTGACGTTCGTAGACCAGCTCATCGTCATAGCAGGACATAGCCAGGGAATCCGGCAAAAGCTTGCAAGGATACAGGCCGAGGCGCATCGTGCCGCCCATATCTTCGATATCCTTCTGCTCTGGCAGAAGGTCAATCAGCGGATGCGGAGTCGCAGGATCGATCTCGGAGCTGTTCGCTCCTGCCAGTCCCAGCATGGAACGGCCGTACTCGATGACAGACACCTGCATTCCCAGGCAAATGCCGAAGAACGGAATGGACTGCTCCCGCGCATAGCGGATGGCCGAGATCTTGCCTTCGATTCCCCGGTCACCGAAGCCGCCTGGAACCAGAATACCCCCGATGCCGCCCAGCAGCTCGTCCACATTCTCATCCGTCACCAGCTCTGCATCAACCCACCGGAGCTTCACTTCGGCATTGGAGGCAAATCCGGCATGGGACAAGGATTCAACCACGCTCAGGTAAGCATCGTGCAGCGCCACATACTTGCCGACGATAGCAATCTCAACGGTACGCTCCAGCTTCTGAATCCGCTCCAGCATGCTCTCCCATTCGCGCATATCCGGTGCAGGAGTGGTCAGCTTCAAATGATTGACGACAATCTCATCCAGACCTTCGTCGCGCAGATTCAGCGGCACTTCATAGAGCGTCGAGGCATCGCGGCATTCCACAACGGCGTTCGCATCAATATCACAGAACAGAGCCAGCTTGGCTTTCATATCGTCGGTGAGCGGATATTCCGTACGGCATACGATCACATTGGGCTGAATCCCGATGCTGCGCAGCTCCTTGACACTGTGCTGGGTCGGCTTTGTTTTCACTTCTCCGGCTGCTTTGATATAAGGAATCAGGGTTACGTGAATGTACATGACATTCTCCCGGCCGATGTCGCTCTTGATCTGACGGATGGCTTCCATGAACGGCAGACTCTCGATGTCGCCCACGGTGCCGCCGATTTCGGTAATGACTACATCGGAGCCGGTCTCACGGCCTGCACGGAAGACGCGTTCCTTGATTTCGTTCGTAATATGCGGGATAACCTGTACGGTTCCCCCTAAGTATTCCCCGCGGCGTTCTTTGCTGATGACTGAGGAATAGATTTTGCCTGTGGTTACGTTGCTGTTCTTGGACAGGTTAATGTCAATAAACCGCTCGTAATGCCCAAGGTCGAGGTCGGTCTCCGCGCCGTCATCGGTCACGAATACTTCCCCGTGCTGATAAGGACTCATTGTTCCCGGGTCCACGTTAATGTAAGGATCGAATTTCTGGATCGTTACCTTGAGCCCTCTGTTCTTGAGCAGTCTGCCCAGCGAAGCAGCGGTAATGCCTTTGCCAAGGGAAGACACAACGCCACCCGTTACGAAAATATACTTTGTCACTGTAAAACCCTCCTAAATAAAGTCCAGAAATTCAGGGGACGCTTGCCCCTTATCGTATCCCTTTTTTCCATCATCCAACCGGGGAACCCGAAAGTTGCTTCCACCCGCCAAAATTCAAGGCCGGCAGCCTGGAAATCGCGGAAAACCGCAGCTTCTTGGCATACAAATTAAGCGAAGCCTATTCCTTCTTATCTTGTAAAAAAACAAAAAAGTGACACCCGTAGACCCGGGGCACTTTTTATTTTAGAAAACAATATTAACTTTCATTATAAGCCCATGCAATAGTTTACTCTGAGCGTCCCGCCCCTGTCAAGGGAGGAATTGCGCGCTGCAAAGACTGTTCTAAAATTTATCTTCCTCGTCCTCATCGTCGGCATCGTCTTCTTCGCCGTCTTCGGAATCTTCATCATCCGATTCGTCTTCGTCAATGTCGTCTTCATCGATGACCACATCTTCGTCAACTTCCTCTTCGCTGTCGTCGTCGGAATAGAGGTCGTCGCGATCTTCGTCAATCGCATCGAAATCCTCTTCCTCGGCAGCATAATTCTCTTCTTCATCAGTGAAGTCGTCATCTTCCAGATCGTCGTCTTCGTCGTTGATAATCCGCACACGCTTGGTGTTGCCGACAGGGTCATCGGAGCGTTCGAGCGGGTACCAGCGCTTCAACCCCCACAGGTTGGTTCCGACACAGGCAAAACGTCCGTCAATATTAATCTCGGTATATAGCTGGGCGATCGTATCTTGGCTCTCTTGATCGGTCAACCCGCGCAGCTTGGCAACCTCCACCATCAGATCACGGTAGTAGTAAGGCGTATTGGCTGCCTTAAGCACCAGGAAGGCCAGGTCTACCATCGGCATTTCTTTTACTTTCTCAGGGTCCAGCTTTAAATTGAGTGGCGTACTCACTAAAGGACACTTCCTCTCACGCATTGTTCACATTCAATCATGCTTCATTCATGATATCCATTAACAAAACTAAGTAAAACCTATTTGCGGGTAAATTGCAAGTCTATTGCAGCAAGATCAGGGAAACAGATTCTGCGGTCCTGCCGCTGGAAGAAAGCTTGTCCGCCTGGACAGGGCAATAAATGGGATGAGCATGTTGAGACTTATACAAGTGGAAACGGCTTTACTGTCCTAATTAAAGGACGGTACCGTTTCATCGGGAAATAGAAGGATAAATTATCGTGTGAAACCTATAATTTCTTATATTTTTCCCAAAAAGGCGGAGGGGTTACCCCTCCGCGCATGACTGTATCCACGCCAAGGATCGGCTCCTTACGGGATGTTGCAGGGCGCCTCGCGGTTCCCTCTGTTTATTTTATGTAAACTCCAGCCTTTTGACACGATGGGCAGCCTATTTCGTTAAAAAAGGGCAAGTTCCCATTCGGACGCCATCCCCCTTTCATACAATATGGCAGCACGGCACCGAGGAGGGGACGGCGTAACCTATGGATTATTACGGATTTTGGCAGATGCTGCTTGAAGAAATGAAGGCTGCCTCCAAAAGTGCACCACGGCACATTGTGACCTTCAACGACCCCCGCATGTATGCCGGCGCCTTGTCGCAGTGGAAATCTCTGAAGAGTAAAAAGCCTGGCCTGCGGCAGGTTCAGGTCTCTACGCTGATCCGGGCTTTTTTCGTGCCCGCCGCCGGAGCAGAGCGGCTGATGGACCGTTATGCAGATTCCCTCAGTATAGAAGAAGACCACCGGATTAAGGTTCACTCGCCCCTGGCGGACAAAAGCGGTTCCGCCCTGATGCCCTGGGGGATCAGGGCCATCCGTGCTCCGCAGGCCTGGTCCAGATCGACCGGCGTCCATGTGAAGATCGGCGTCATCGATACGGGCGTCGATTTCCGCCACCCCGATCTCCGGCATTCTCTGGCCTCCGGGGTCAACCTGCTGAACCGCGGCATGATGCCGCTGGATGACAACGGCCACGGCACACATATTGCCGGCACCCTGGCGGCGGCCGGGGGCGCGCGCAACATGATGGGCGTAGCCCCCCGGGCGCTGCTCTATCCGGTCAAGGCCTTCGACCACAACGGCTCCGCTTATGTGTCGGATATTGTCCTTGGCATCGATTGGTGCGTACAGAACAAAATCGATATCATTAACATGAGCTTCGGGATGAGGAACCGGAGCAAGGCTCTGCATGATGTGGTGATCAAGGCCTACCGGGCCGGGATTGCCATCATCGCTTCCGCCGGCAACGACGGCAAGCGCGGCGGGGATTACCCCGCGCGCTATCCGGAGACGATTGCCGTAGGCGCCCTTGACAGAAGGCAGCGCGTCGCAGCCTTCAGCAACCGCGGACCGTACATCGATGTGTACGGTCCGGGCGAGGGCATCCCCTCCTGCTGGCTGCGGGAGGGGTACAAGGAAATGAGCGGCACCTCCATGGCGACCTCGCATGTCACCGGTGCCGCGGCCCTGCTGCTCGCGCTGCGGCCGGGGCTGTCGCCCCGCGAGCTGAAGCTGCTCTTGCGCCGCACCGCCTCGCCGGTGCGGCTGCGTAAGGGCCAGCGCCGCGCATCGCTGGGAGGCGGCGCGGCCGATGCGCTGCGGCTGCTGCGCGTAGGCATCCGGGCCCGGCGCGGCAGCGGCAGCGCCGCTAGCGCCGCAGGCAGCGGAGCCGGTGGCAGCGGCGGAAGCGGCAGCGGAGCGAAGGCCGCTGCTGCGGCAAAGGCGTAAGGTACAGTGGCATAATGAGATCAAAAAGCGCCGCCCCCAGAAAATAGGGGCGGCGCTTTCCAAGTATAGTTACATCCGGTCCGGTGCGGTAACACCAACCAGCCGCAGGACATTGGCAATGGCCGTCCGTGCAGCGCCCAGCAGGGCAAGGCGGGCTACTGTCTGAGCGGCATCCTCAGTGATTACGCGCTCTGCCTTGTAGTAGCTGTGGAACAGCGAAGCCAGGTCGTATACATAGCGGACCAGGCGGTGCGGTGCATAGCCCTCGGCGGCAATGGTAATCTCCGCAGGCAGTTCACCGATTTTGCGGAGCAGATCATATTCATGTACGGCAGTCAGCTTGCTGTAATCAATCTGGGCTGCATCCGGCACTACAATCCCTTGCTCCTCCGCTTGGCGGAATATGCTGCAAATCCGCGCATGTGCGTATTGTACATAGAATACAGGGTTCTCATTGGATGTCGAAATCGCCAGATCCATGTCAAAGTCCAGATGCGAATCCATGCTGCGCATGGTGAAGAAGTAACGGATTGCGTCGATTCCGACTTCCTCCATCAGGTCTTCCATCGTCACGGCTTTGCCGGTACGCTTGGACATCTTGACCTTCTCGCCGTCCTGGAACAGGCTGACCATCTGGGCGATCAGCACTACGAGCTTCTCGGGATCATTGCCGAGCGCCGCCATGGCCGCCTTCATCCGTGGGATGTAGCCGTGGTGGTCGGCTCCCCAGATGTTGATCATCGTGTCGTAGCCGCGGCCGTATTTGTCGCTGTGATAGGCGATATCCGGCGTGAGGTACGTATACGTGCCATCGTTCTTGATCAGCACGCGGTCTTTATCATCGCCGTATTTGGTGGTCGCAAGCCAGGTGGCGCCTTCCTTCTCATAGACTTCTCCGCGCTCGCGGAGCTCATCCAGTGAACGTAGCACTTCTCCGTTCTCATAGAGGGAGGTTTCACTGAACCAGATATCGAAGTTAACCCGGAACCGGCTGAGGTCGCGTTTGATTTTGTCCAGCTCCTTGGCAAGCCCGTAGGTACGGAAGAATGCCGCCCGGTCGCCTGGTGTCATAGCCAGCAGGGAATCGCCCTTCTCCGCCACCAGCTCCTTGGCGAAGCCCTTGATGTCCTCTCCATGATAACCGTCCTCCGGCATCTCGGCCGGCTGGCCCAGCTCCTGCAGGTACCGGGTCTCGATGGATTTGCACAGATTGGCGACCTGGTTGCCGGCATCATTAATGTAGTATTCCCGGGTCACGTTGTAGCCGGCATAATCCAGCACGTTGCACAGGGCATCGCCGACCGCAGCCCCGCGGGCATGTCCCAGATGAAGGCTGCCGGTAGGGTTCGCGCTGACGAACTCCATTTCTACACGCTTGCCCTGGCCTATGTTCACACGGCCATAACCGTCACCCTGCTCGGCCACAAGTGCGATCACGGGGTAGAGATAGCTTTTGGACAAAGTGAAGTTAATGAAGCCCGGTCCGGCAATCTCCGCCTTCTCAATAGAAGCGCGGCCCGTATCCAGATGCTCTATAATCGCCTCGGCGATCTGCCGGGGGTTACGCTTAGCAATCTTGGTCAGCTGCATCGCAGCATTCGTAGCCATATCTCCATGGGCCTTGTCCTTCGGTACTTCCAGCACAATGGCCGGCAGCTCTTCGCGGGACACCAGACCTGCGGCTACTACCGCATCGGCGATGGCCTCCTTCACCCGTTCATGGGCAAGCTGGAGCGGATTTAAAGATTGTGTCATGATTGTGGTTCCTCCTGTATATTCAAACTTATAGCGAACTGTCCTGATATTTCCCCGTATACGTAGAGATCATATTCCCATGAAACGGCAAGCGATCTTCCTTCGCGCTTGATGTCCAGTGTCTTCGTGTCTGTGGTGAGATTGAACTGTGTATAAGGCGAGCGGTAGAATCCGGGCAGCGGTTGCCCCAGCTCAAAGGACTGCTCCGACTGGACAGCGCCATGGCGGATAAGCTTGATTCTGCCCTCTGAAATCTTCAGTGTGTTGCGTACCACAACTGCTGCGCCTTCGGGCGCGGTCTGCTGCTCTTCATAAATGATGTACAGCGCCTGCCCCTTGGCAATAGCCTCTCCTGCAGCATGTACCACACTACGCTCTGTGCCCTGCACACTCTCCAGCGTTACCGAAACGCCGTATTTGCCTTGCGGTCCTTCAGTCATCACATGTTCCCCGCTTATTCGTACTTGTAATCATAGAGGTCATATTCGCTTTCCCATTGTACACTATATCCAGATCAGGAGGGCATTTCAATCGCTTTTTCATCTGCCCTGGCCCTCACAGCGGCAATAATGCCACACTCTCCCTGCCGCGAAGCTGGCTGATCATCGATGTCCAGGCTTCCGGCTTGTCCTCCAGCACGGCGTAATAACGGGTCAGGAAATCGGCCACCAGCGGCGCCGCGAGGCTCTCCAGCTCCTCATCTCCGGGCATGAAGCAGAGGTCCAGACCGGACACGGCCTCGCCATCTCCCTGCCAGGAAGGGTGGACATAGGGAATATCTATTCTTTTATAGCCCAAATGCGACAGAACTTCACGGCGGACGTACGGGTCCATCGGCTTAATTCCGCCAAAATCATATCCCACACGGTACGGATCATAGATCTCAGCGAACATCCCCAGCAGCTCCGTGTGATTCTCAGCCGCCAGCTTCTCCAGGTCCTTCAAGCGTTGACGCGCCAGAAAACGGCCAATGCCCAGCCCTTCCCGGCCAATGATGGTGAAATCGGTCATCGCTACATTCCAGTCGGCATAGTAACGGTATTCCGTAGTGCCTACAACCTTCCCTTCATGCACCGCAGCGAACACGCGTATTCCCGGATCGGCAAGCGGCTCCTTCCACAAGCTGTACTCCAGCACTTCCTCGGGCGGAAATACATCCGACAGCAGCTGATGCACCTCTCTGAACAACGGGTCGGCAATATCTGTAATTCTTCTATAATCCATAGTCAAGGGATCTCCTCCAAGTGATAGGCTGTATTCATTTATTGAAAAGGATTCCGCCATTCCATCAGCGCTGCGTAATTCCCTGATTCCTCGTCCTCCAGATAACCTGCGACCACACGAACGGGAGACCGGCCGCACCGCAGCAGAAAAGTAATCACCGGATCAGACCAGCTTCCGGCGATAACCCCGGCCAGATACTCTTCCGCTGTCATCTGCCCGGCCACCCGGTGATAGCCCGGCATCCGGCCCGCTCCCAGCAGCCGCTCCAGCTTCTGCTGCACGACCACATGGTATAACGACTGGACCAGCTCCTTGCCCAGACCCAGCTTGCGGTACCCGGGACGGACACACAAATCCGCGATATACAGCGTGTTCCCGCCCGGCTGATGCGTAGTGAGATAACCGTCTGCCGTAACCTCTGACCACGTATGATGATGCGCCGGCGCCTCCGGGTCGAAATTCATCAGAAATCCGGTAACCGATCCGGCCAGCTCCCCGGCCACCTCTACACATAAGGCCCCTTCCGGAAAAAGTGTCACGTGATTCAGCAGCTGCTCCCGGTTCCACCACAGCTCCGCAGGATAAGGCGGCGGGAACGCCTCGGACTGAATCGTGATCAGCTCGGTGAAGTCAGCTTCCGTATAGGAACGGATCACCGCAGGCACCGGCGTCTTGCCGTCCAGAGCGTAGAACTTCTTATAATACATCCGTTAGTCTCCCCCTTACGTCCAGTCGGTGTACAGATCAGTGCGGCGGTCACGCCACGTGGTTACAGACCCGTGTTCCCGGACGCGATACAGCAGCTCCAGATCCAGATCGGCGGTGATGATCATATCGTTGTTGATCTCTCCTTCGGCCAGCAGACCCTGCGGAGGGAACGGAATGTCATTGGGTGTGATAATCGCCGCCTGGCCGAAGTTGGCCCGCATCAGATCAACGGTAGGCAAGGAGCCTACGGTCCCGGTCAGCACCACGTAGACTTGATTCTCGATAGCCCGCGCGTGGCTTGTATACCGTACCCGGTGGAAGCCGTGGCGGTCATCCGTGCAGGACGGGCAGAAGATCACATCTGCGCCCTTGGCCCGGGCCATGCGTACAATCTCCGGGAATTCAATGTCATAGCAGGTCAGCATGGCAATGGTCCCATGATCTGTCTGGAATACCTGAAGCTCCTCACCCGCCCCCATATTCCAGTCCTCTACCTCAGCAGGGGTAATATGCAGCTTGGCCTGCTCGGCAATTCTTCCGTCCGGGTAAAAAAGATGGGCTACATTATACAGCTTGCCGCTGCGCCGCAGCACATGGGTCCCCCCAATAATGTGTACCGCATACTTCCTCGCGTACCCGGAGAACATCTCCAGGTAACGGTCCGTGAACTGCGGCAGATCCTCAATCCCCAGCGCCTCCCCGTCCTCGCCTCCTATCGACATCAGCTGTGTCGTAAGAAATTCAGGGAAGAGAATAAATTCGGCGCCGTACTCGCCGGCCGTCTTGATATAGTGCTCACACTCGGCAGCAAACTCCCCGAAGGAGGAGATGGTGTGCAGATGATATTGTACAGCAGATACGCGAAAAGCCATGGCGGCAGTCCTCCCGTGCATGATAGTTACATGCATTTTCATAAGTATCTAAAATTTTACCATAACCGTTCACAAGTAGAAACGGCTTTGCCGTCCTTTTAAAGGACACTCCCTAGTTCCCCGCCGGGTCGGGCAAGTTCCGCTTTCTCTGCCAATGGTGAATATCTCCTCTCATCCTTTCCCATAATGAGGAATACAAGCCGCAGCAGCCCTCACGGGGCCAGCCTGTGTCACTGCTTGAATTCGAAGGAGCCTGATACCATGACGCGCGATTCTGCCACACCCAAAGTCCGCAAACGCCGCTTCCGCCTGCTCTTTCGGCTGCTGGCCGTCTCCGCCCTGCTCTTCCTCCTGGCAGCCGGCGCTCTGCTTGGATACCTATATCAGAAGCCGCTCCCCCCGCTCGGGGATGATGTCCGCTCCAGACTGCTTGACGCACGGGGCAATGTGATGACCACCTTCACTACAGACGGCCGCAGCCGCGAGCC
The DNA here is from genome assembly GCF_038595095.1 of Paenibacillus sp. FSL P2-0089. NCBI lineage: Bacteria > Bacillati > Bacillota > Bacilli > Caryophanales > Paenibacillaceae > Paenibacillus > Paenibacillus sp. FSL P2-0089. The sequence goes on along the minus strand of NZ_CP152006.1, from coordinate 7,470,046 downwards.
TGTTGAGCTTAACCGGATCTCCCCGCTGCTCATCAAGGCCACGCTGGCTGTGGAGGACCGGAAATTCTATAATCATATCGGCTTTGATCTGAAAGGCATGGGGAGAGCGGTGCTCGCCAATCTGGAGGCGGGCAGACGCACGCAAGGGGCCAGCACCTTAACCCAGCAGCTCGCGCGCAATCTGTACCTGACCCATGAGAAGACCTGGACCCGCAAGGCCAAGGAAGCGCTATACACTCTGCAGCTGGAAATGAAATACTCTAAGGATGAAATCCTGAATATGTATTTAAATGAAATCTACTACGGACACGGCGCTTACGGAATCGAGGCTGCGGCCCGGATGTATTTCGGTAAAGCTGCCGCAGATCTGGATCTGGCGGAGAGCGCCCTGCTGGCCGGAGTGCCCAAGGGACCCACCTATTATTCTCCTTATAATCATCTGGACAGCGCCTTGAAGCGTCAAGGCATTATCCTGGCTGCCATGGTCGAGACGGGGGATATTACGGAGTCGCAGGCACAGGAGGCCGCTAAGGAGCAGCTCAAGCTGAGCCCGCAGGGTCAAAAGGATACCACGGTGGCTGCACCCTATTTCCGCGATTATGTGCGCAGTCAGGTGATCGACAGCCTGCATATCAGCAGTGACGAGCTGGACCGGGGCGGGCTGAATGTCTATACAACGCTTGACCCGGATATGCAGCAGGCTGCGGAAGCGGCGGTGGATCAAGGGATGGACCACAGCAGCGAGCTGGAGACAGCCCTGGTCTCCGTTGATCCCCGTACCGGCTATGTGAAGGCTATGGTCGGGGGCACAAATTACCGGACCAGCTCCTTCAACCATGCGCTGGCGAAGACGCGCCAGCCCGGCTCTTCCTTTAAGCCGATTATGTATTTGGCGGCGCTGTCGACCAAAGAAATGACCGGCTTGTCCGTCTTCAACAGCCAGCCGACGCTGTTCCATTATGATAACAACCGCAAGACGTACCAGCCCCGGAATTTCGGGGATAAATATCTGGGAGAGATTAATATGCGGCAGGCCATTGCCGCGTCCGACAATATCTATGCAGTGAATACTATTATGAAGATCGGGGCAGATAAGGTCGCCGCCATGGCGGCCGCCATGGGGATTAACAGCCCGCTGCAGAGCGTTCCTTCTCTGGCGCTTGGAACCTCGCCTGTCAGCCCGCTGGAGATGGCCGCAGCCTTCGCAGTGATTGCGAATGGCGGAGTGAAGCAGCCGGTCACTGCGGTCCTGAAGATCACGGATGCGGGCGGACATCTTCTATATGAAGCTCCGCAGCCAGAGGGTCAGCCAGTGGTTGAGCCGGCAGCGGCTTACGTGTTAACCCGGCTGATGGAGGGGGTCTTCGAGAGCGGAGGCACCGGGAACCGGGTGGCCTCGATGATCAAGCGTCCGGTTGCCGGCAAGACCGGCACTACAGATACCGACGGATGGATGGTAGGCTTCACGCCTGAGCTCTCAACCGCCGTCTGGGTCGGATACGATAAGGGCCGCGATATTGCGACCACCGACGGCAGGCGGGCAGCACCGATCTTTGCCGGATTCACGGAAAAAGCACTGGAGAATGTGCCGCCGAAGATTTTTCCCATTCCCGATGGCGTGGTCAGCGTATATGTCGATCCGCTGTCCGGCATGCTGGCTACAGCAGACTGTCCGGAGAAAAAGCTGGAGACTTTCATCAGCGGCACAGAGCCTACCGCATATTGTGACCAGCATAGCTCCGGTGAACCCGGTGCTTCCGGAAGCTCCGATCCTTCCGGACCTGCCGATCCGGTCAAGGAAGAGCATTCCCTATGGAATAATATCAAGCGCTGGTGGATGAACTAACCGGGGATTGCCGCTCCCCGCTGTCTGCGTTACGATGGGGAGACTGGCAGAGGCGTACGCCCGCCTAACTCCGCCGCAGGAAGGTGTGTCATCCATTCATGAAGCCGAATCACTCCGACGGCGTTGATCCGGACGCGCCACAGCTGCTCCAGCCTGAGCTCTACAAGCTCCCGGCAGTTGAAGCAGCACCGCGCCTTCTTGGCCAGCATCTCGTCCGCCGCACAGAAGACGGGGACATCCGCTGCCGTATTGTGGAGACAGAGAGCTATGGAGGCGCTGAGGATAAAGGCAGCCATGCGTATGGCAGCCGCCGGACCGCCCGTACAGAGGTCATGTTCAGCGCCGGAGGCGCAGTGTATGTATACCTGATCTACGGCATGTACTATTGCCTGAATGTCGTAACTGCCGCTCAGGACGAGCCGCATGCCGTTCTGATCCGGGCAGTAGAGCCGCTTACGGAGAGGGATGCCGAGCTTATGGCGGCATATAGAGGAGTTGCCGTGAGGAAGCCCTCGGATCTCTCGGGCGGGCCGGGCAAGCTGTGCCGGGCGCTGCGGATTGACAAGAGTCTTAACAATACCAGGTTCGATCTGCCGGAAGGCCCGCTGAGCATCGAGCAGGGGGATGACCCGGAGTCCCTGGATATTGTCGAGGCCCCGCGCATCAATATTCCTTATGCGGAAGAGTATGCCGGGCGCCCCTGGCGCTTCTATCTGAAGGGCAATCCTTATGTCTCGGTCAGCGATCCGCAGGCACAGCCCCACAGGCTGGTCTAAAGGCCTATACCGCTGTTTCGGCTGTGGTATATTGGGTATTAATAAGAGAACCCTAATCAGCCTCTCCCTTGGAACTTTCCAGGCGGAGAGGTTTTTAGTGTGATCTTGTCCTCGACATTTAAAACGCCATAAAATGATAAAACTTCCCATAAAATGACAATAAATAGCCCAATTTGTATACGCTTCCCCCGTTCTCTTAGCTTACAATTACTGTTATAATCATATATATCTACAAAAAATATAAAGATGTAAATGAGGGACATGGGATGAAAGATACAGGCATGATCCGAAGCTTAGACAGTCTCGGAAGAATTGTGGTTCCCGTAGAAATCCGCATGACACGTAATATTGACATTGGGGATCCTATCGAATTTTTTATACTGGATGAGGATATCATCGTCCTCCGAAAGTACACCTCCACAGAATGCACCTTTTGCAGAAGTCTTGATCATGTGACCTACTATAAGGATCAGTTCATTTGCAACACCTGTCTGAAGGAGCTTAGTGACCCCGACCGCGGATCAGAACCCATCCATGCCTCCCCTAGTTCAGCAGAAGAGCATCCCGAGCCAGCCCGCGGGGGACGGAGAAGCAAGACCGAAGAAATGAGTCTGCGTCTTATGAAAGCGATCGAAGATCATCCCTATGCCAACCAGAAGGAGCTTGCCGAGGTTCTCGGCATCAGCCAAGCCAGAGTCAGCCAACTCAAGCGCAAGCTGAACACTCCCGGCAGAACAGATCCGCAGTAACCGTTATCCATTCATCCCTGCTTAGACATCAGATAAGGCTTGGCCCCGTTGGGGCCAAGCCTTAATTTTTGGGCGAAGCATATAACCTGATCTTCTATTCCGATAGCGCAGCTTTCAGCTCCTCAGGCGAAGCGGCCCACCACTCTTCATTATGGGCCATCAGCAGGGATTTCAGCGCTGCCCGCTCAGCACTTCCAAGTCCATCCAGAATAAGCTTGCGCTTCAAGGCCGCATCCAGCTTATTGACATGATCCGCAAGAATCTTCCAGCCGCGCCGCGCTTCGGTGTCAATCCACATCTCACAGGCGGTAATTCCGCCGTAGAACTGTCCCTCCGGGGTACGGTCAACGGCGACCCATACGACCCATACCTGTCTTCCCGCCGGAACATCCTCACGGTTCATAGAGAATTTAATTCCCTTCTCCACTTTGCTCTTGGCATGCATGGCACCTATATCAATAACGGCGATGCCCTGATCAATAATGACAGGCGATACATTGTTCAGATCAATCGAGCCTGCACCGAAGCCTTTATGCTTGGCTCTGGCGTTCACAATATTCAAGGCAATTTGTTTTTTGCCCTCCGGTTGTACGTTATCCACATGTGCACATCCTTTCCATTCACTAATTATTTAATTTTAGCTAATAATGCGGCGATTGCAAACATATACATCCCGTAGATGCTTGTCACGGGAGGAATCATAGTATGAAGCCACATTCATTAAGGTATACCCTCATCTTCGCAGTCCTGGCTGTCCTCACCTTGCTTGGAGGCGGAATATGGTTTCTGTCAGGGCATAGCCCTGCCGTATGGACTGCCTCTGTTCCAAAAGAGGCCAAGTCCCCCGCCATTATCCCCCGGCAGCAGCCCGTGCAGTCCGATCTTTCAGATACGATCTACACATCGGAGACAGAGGCTTTAAGCCAGCGCGTGGTTGAATATCACATGGATGTGGAGCTCCTGCCTGATAAGGAGACCCTGGTCGCCTCCGAGACGCTGACCTGGACCCATCCGGGCGCAAAGCCGGTCCAGGAGCTCTACTTTCATCTGTATCCCAATGCATTCTCATCCGCCAGCACCACCTTCATGAAGGAGTCCGGGGGCACGCTTCGCGGTGACACCATGCCTGCAGGGGGTTACGGGAGCATTACCCTGACAGATTTGCGGACCTCCGAGGGCATTTCGCTGATGCAGCGCACCCAATATGTACAGCCGGACGACGGCAATGTCAATGACAGAACACTGCTCAAGGTCCATCTGCCGCAGCCGGTGAACGGCGGCGAGAGCGTTACGGTAAGGCTTAAATTCGAGGTCAAGCTGCCGAAAATTTTCGCCCGGATGGGAACCGCTGGCGACTTCGTGATGGCCGGACAGTGGTTTCCGAAGCTTAGCGTCTATGAGCCTGCCGGCAGAAGAGGACTCAAGGAAGAAGGCTGGAACCTGCATCAATACCACGGCAACTCCGAGTTCTACAGTGATTTTGGAATTTACAATGTATCGATTTCTGTCCCGCCCGAGTATAAGGTCGCCGCAACCGGGTTCCCGGTGAGGGACGCCAAGGTGGTGAAGGGGCGCAAGATCTATCAGTTCTATGCAGATGACGTCCACGACTTCGCCTGGGCGGCATCGCCTGATTTCGTGGTTGCCGAGAAGGCCTTCTCCGCGCCGCAAGTGCCCGGGGTGAAAATTAAGCTCTATCTGGACCCGCTGCATAAGCATCTCCAGGAGCGTTACTTCCAGGCGGCTGAGGCTGCACTGATGGCATTCAGCAAGTGGTACGGCCCTTATCCCTACTCCACCTTATCGATTGTTGTCCCGCCGGAGTCCGGCAACGGGGCCGGAGGAATGGAGTATCCGACCCTGATTACTGCCTTCGGCGCCACGGATACTTCACCGGGCACCTCCCTGGAGCGCACGATCATCCACGAGATCGGGCACCAATATTTCTACGGCCTGGTGGCCAGCAATGAATTCGAAGAAGCCTGGCTGGATGAGAGCTTCACCTCTTATGCCGAAGACCGGCTGATGGAACAGGAATACGGTGTGGTCTCCAGCCTCCCGCTGCAGTCCAGCCTGGTCTCCTCTTCACAGCCGCTTAAGCTGGAGACCTGGAAATACACCGGTGATGACGCCTACACGCGCAATGTATACATCCGGGGCAAGCTGGTGCTGAAGGATATCGAACGCATCGCCGGGACCAAGAATATGGATGCCATCCTCGCCGCCTATGCCCGCAAATACCGCTTCCAGCATCCGTCCACCGCCGACTTCCAGAAGGTTGTGGAGAAAGTGACCAAGCAATCCTGGCATACGTATTTTGAGCGGTATGTCTATAGCGGGGGGGCACCCGACTTCGCAGTCGACGATATCAGGCTCACCGTCAGACGGGACAACAGTGACGGCGGGGGGAGCCGCTATAGCGCTGTGGTTGATGTAAGCAACAAGGGCAGCCTGTACCCCGATGTTCCCGTGAAATTCACCTTCGCAGACGGGTACACGGTGCAGCAATACTGGAATGGCGAGGGTAAGGCTACTTCCTTTGAGTTAGCGTATAAAGCGCCGCTGGTCTCCGCAGAGATCGATCCGGGGCATTCCATTCTGCTGGAGAGCAGGCATCTTAATAATTTCAGAATGGCGGAGCTTGAGCCGCGTACACTCTCCCGCTGGACGCTTAGTGCATCAACTCTGCTTGAAACCCTGCTCGGAACTCTTGTCTGGTGAGGTGAAGGAATGGTGAAAAGTTCAATTGCCCGCGGTTGGATCAGCATGAAAGAGCAATTCTATATATTGATTCTGCTATTTATCTACCGGCTGTTCTGGGGATATTTCCTGTACAAATTCATTAAAAGCGCGGTTGTCCCCGTCCTGCTCCGCTACCCGGATGCGAATGCCGGCGGCAGCGGAATAGGCAGGCTGCTGTATTATATCGAGGGGCAGACCGCGCTGCGCACCGACCCCGCCGTCCAGCACTGGCTGTGGATGCTGCTTGCGCTGACAGTGCTAAGGCTGCTGGTGACTCCCTTTATCCGTGCAGGGCTGCTGCACGAGCTTCACCAGGAGCGCGACGGAGCGCGGGGACTGTTCTTTTTTCCCGGAATGAGAAAATATGGGCTGCCGGTGCTGGTGTTCAGCCTCATCGAATGGGCGCTAACCCTCCTGCCGCTCTATTGGCTGCTTCCGCGTATGTACCGTCATCTGCTCAGCGGTGTTCTCGATGTCCAGCTTCTGCTGAAGCTGGTGCCTTATGTGCTGGGCTGGCTGCTCTATCTCTTCCTTGTCCGCAAGCTTCTGCTCTATATGCAATTCGGCTATACCGCTGGTACCGGCATGTTCTCCTCACTGCTGATCTGCCTGAAGATGCTGCTGCCTTCGATCGGTATATCCATCGTTCTGGGGGCGGGAAGCCTGGCCGTAATTCTGCTCTGCAGCGCCTCTGCTCTGTTCTATCCCGGATTGCCGGCCCTTATGGTCCGCCAGGCAGCTCCGCTGCCCTCCACGCTGTTCGATATGTGGGGAATCGCTGCCCAGTACCACCTTTGGTCCAGTAAATCATTTCCACAATAATAAGCTGCTGAAGCGGCATACTAAAGAGAGTCACAGCCCCTTATCAGGGAGCAGGACTCTTTTTTGCTTGAACGGAGGACAAAAGCATTTGCAAAAGGGGAAATCCTCTGATACAATTATGGCTGTACCAGTAGTAACAAAGTTGTAATCTTTCAAGCAAAATATTCCGTAACTCTTGCAATTTAAGCAATACCGATAAGTCACTGTTCTGGTGCATAAAACGCCGAATTCCCTGCACCGGGAAGTGGGGGAACCATATTTTGGGTGAATTGATCTCGCTTTAGAGGGGTCATAGGGGAACCTTCTACCGAATCCTTAAGCTAACCTCGCAGGCCCTGGAAGGAGTACATCTTTTGATTAGTCAGAATTTCAAGAAAAAATGCACCGCAGCAGCGCTGGGTCTTGTGATGGTATTCACACTCGGAGCGGGCAGTGCCTTCGCAGATTCCAAGATGGATACTGTGATTTCAAAAACCATTGGAACGTCGTATAAAACCGGGGGCACAACCACCAGCGGCTTCGACTGTTCCGGATTTACCAAGTATGTGTTCAAGAATGTCGGGCTTACCTTGCCCCGTACCTCCAAAGCACAGTTCAAAGTTGGAACAAGTGTATCCAAGAGCAATCTGCGTTCCGGTGATCTCGTGTTCTTCAATACCCTGGGTAACGGAGTGTCCCATGTCGGTATTTATGTTGGAAACGGGAAGTTCGCACAGTCCTCAAGTTCACGTGGTGTAACCATCAGTTCGATGAGCCAGTCCTACTGGGCCAACCGCTACGTTGGCGCCAAACGAGTAATGAGCACAACAGCCTACCAAGCTGTCGCTTACGATTGAACCCTTGAAGCATACCCCGAATATTTCAGCCTCTAACAACTAAATGTAACTTATACGAGCCCGGAATGATTATTGCCGTAATCATTTCCGGGTTTTTCCTTTTCCTTATTCTACCTTTTACACTGAATTCGCAGCCTTGAAACAGCATTTTCTTGCAAAAACAAAGAAATAATCATATAAATTAACCCCTGCGCATAGATATGAGTCTTTGGAAAGGGCTATAACTCTAAAAAACAGCAAAAAAGATGCATTAATATGTTATAAGTGATTGCCAAGCGCCTTAGTCTTTGTTACAATTATCGCAGTGAGTTTTTAGTAACATTTTTGTAATTATTGAATCGATTTTAACAAAGGTTTTGTCATGTATTGAATGAACCGCTAATCCTAATCAACAGTCGTGCCGAGTTCCCTAATGAATTAGGGAAACGGGGGAACCACTTTGGGTGAATTGACCTCCTATTCTAAGAGGGGTCATAGGGGACCTTCAACCGAACCCTTAAGCTAACCTCGTAGGCATTGGAAGGGGTATTTACTTTTGAAGAAGAAGCTAGCAGCCGCAGTACTAAGCTTGTCCATTATCTTCACCATCGGAGCAGGAAGCGCTTTCGCGGATTCCAAAATGGATAAAGTGATCGACAAAGCCATCGGAACCAAATACGTGTCCGGCGGTACATCAACTAACGGGTTTGATTGCTCCGGATTTACAATGTATGTTTTTGATAAGATCGGCATTAACCTGCCCCATCAATCCGGCTCCCAGTATCAGATGGGCACTGCCGTGTCCCGTGACGAGATGAGACCAGGCGACCTTGTATTCTTCAATACAAGCGGTAAGGGCATATCCCATGTAGGTATTTATGTTGGTGACGGCGAATTCGCCCATGCCTCTTCCTCACGTGGTGTAACCATCAGTTCGCTGAGTGACAGCTATTACGTCAACCGCTACGTTGGCGCCAAGCGAATCATGAGTACAGATGCCTACAAGACTGTAGCTTCGGATTCCCAAGACAACGATGATGTACAATAATCCTTTGTAACCTAACGCTCTTTTCCGAGATTTTTGCCGAAATCTTGGAGAAGGGCTTTTTTTGTCTATAAAATTACTTACCCCTCTCTATATTTGTAAAACACTGATTCTGCGCTTTCGGAAAATATATTTTGCCGTTTGTCAAGTTTCTGCATTTCCGTAAGGAAATTGCGTCGAAACTGGCTGTTTTTGTATATAATTAATAGAAGAAATGAATCTATGTCCCTTGGAAGGAGGCCTCCCCCAATGATTAGCTCCCCGCTAACCTTTTACGTGGTGCCTATGGAGCCGCAGCATGCCGCTGAGATCTGTGAGTGGAGCTACAAGCCGCCGTATAATATTTACGGCTGGATGTCCTGGGAGCAGATGCAGGCGCTGGGCGTGGAGTTCGGAGACCCGCAGCTGCGAAGTGAGCAATATGTATCGGTTGTGAATGGAGAGGGGGATCTGTGCGGCTTCGCCCAGCTCTTTCCGATGGAGGGGGTAGTCCGGCTTGGTGTCGGAATGCGGCCCGAGCTGTGCGGCCATGGAATGGGACATCTGTTCATGAAGGCTATTGTGCAGGCAGCACGGTCGCGTTACCCGGAATGTGAGATCGACCTGGAGGTGCTGACCTGGAACCAGCGCGCCATCCGCGCCTACCAGAAATGCGGGTTCACCATAACGGATACCTATGAACGCCGCACTCCGATCGGTAATAAGCCTTTTTATTGCATGGTCTATGAGGAATAGCACCGGAGACAAGAGAGTTTTGCAAAAAATGGATCATTTGTGTTCATTTTTTTGACACACATACTATGATAACGCTTCACCATCCGCTATAATGGAGACAGCAGCTTACATGGAGGGACGGATGCAGATGCAGAAATGGATCATGAGCGGTTTGTTTTTTGCCGCCTGTGCCTTTGCAGTAATCTTAATGTTTACCCTACCCGGTAAATCCGAGGTGGCGGAGCAGAACAAGCCGACCATGCCGGAGGTTGTGCTGGACGCTGCGGGCGCAGAAGCCACAGTGAAGGCTAATTGTATCTCCTGCCACGGAGACCAGCTTCAGGGCGGGGCGGGACCCAGCCTGCAGCAGGAAGGCGCTTCGCATGACGCAGCTCAGATCTTCAGCATAGTCACCAAGGGGCGCGGACAGATGCCTCCCTTCAAAGACAGGCTGGCCCCTGAAGAGATTGCGAATGTAGCCCTATGGCTGGCCGAGAAGAAATAATCCGCAACCTGTACTCACACCATGCTCCTCATTCTAAATGTATAATGCCCGTGACGAGGATAACGAACGATCCTTGCACGGGCATTTCTATTAATTAGATATTCCTGTTGTCTCCATAGGGGCCTTGTCCTCTAGCGGGTCTTCTCGAATGCCTCATTAAATTCATGCGCCTGGCGGAGATCAAGCTTCTCCACATCTGCAGCCAGCCGCAGAACAACCGTCTTGTAATCAATGGTGATATGCGGGTGATGGTCAAAGGCCTCCGAAATTGTCGCTACCTCATCCACAAAGGCAATTCCCTTCATATATTCACTGAACATATATTTGCGCACCAGCCTATCCCTCTCCAGCTTCCAGCCCTCAAGCTTGCCGATCTGCTCCTGCAGTTGTTCCTCAGTTAATTGCAATTCGTTTCCTCCCTTGCTAAGTTAACGGTTCCTTCAGCCTGCTCTTCTCCTTCAAATAAAACATCCCTCAGCTTCTGAAAGTCCAAGGGATGTGCCAGGCCAAAGATTTTTGATTAAATGTATTCTGACATCCCGGCAATTAGTACTCCACTTCCAATTTTAACATGGCCGGATGCCCGGGACAAACCCGCTGCCGCATTTTTCCCCTGCTTTATACAAGAACGACCGAAGCCAGATCCTCATCGCCCAGCAGAATATTAATGCGGTGTGTTTCTTTATCGTACATCACAACTCCGCTGCCCACCTGAATGACCGGCTCGTTGCCCAGCGCGTAGAACAGATCTTCCGCAAGCGCCTCCCAGACCTCCTGCCTCGATTCCTCCGGCAGATTCGTCCACTCTTCAGGCTCCATTTCAAAAAAAATGTACCCGTCTGCAATCCGTCCAACGGCTCCTGTCAGTTCAACCAGAATTTCACCGTAATCCCTGCCATGCTTAACTCCCACATCAATCACTCCGTTTTCTTCGCTGATGAATAATAACCTACCTTATCTATTATAGCCGAAAAAATCACTTCACAAAAAAGGGAATGATGTCGATAAAGAAGAATATACGTGATTTGGTTACGAACAGAGTGTTCTCCCGCGGTTCAAGGACGAATTACGCGGTTAGTCGATCACTTCTTAATTCTCATGGACGAGGTGCATAAATGGAAATCTCAACAATTCTAGGCCTGGTGTTTGGTCTGATCGCAGTAATCTGGGGGATGATACTCAAGCATGCTCCACTTGCAAGCTTGAACAACCCCGCTGCCTATGTCATTATTTTTCTTGGCACGGCTGCCTCCATCTTCATGGCCTTTCCGATGTCGGAAGTCAAGAATTTCCCTAAGCTGTTGAAGATCCTGTTTACAAAGAAAAAGATGGTCGGTAAGCCCGAACTGATTACCATGTTCATGGAATGGGCATCCATTACCCGCCGCGAAGGGCTGCTGGCTCTGGAGTCCAATGTCGATGAAATTGAAGATAACTTCCTCCGAAACGGCATGCGGATGATTATTGACGGCAATGATCAGGAGTTCGTCCGTGATGTATTAATGGAAGATATTCATGCCACTGAAGACAGACATAAAGCCGGAGCCTTGATCTTCTCCCAGGCCGGGATGTATGCCCCTACACTAGGGGTACTCGGGGCTGTTATCGGGCTGATTGCCGCCTTGGGTGATATGAGTAATATGGACGTCCTGGCCCACGCGATTGCCGGTGCCTTCATTGCAACCCTGCTCGGGATATTCACCGGTTATGTCATGTGGCACCCTATGGCCAACAAGCTGAAGCGGATATCCAAACGTGAGATTGAAGTCCGCCTGATGATGGTGGAGGGTCTGCTCTCCATCCAGTCCGGGGTGTCTACCATAGCTATTAACCAGAAGCTGTCCGTCTTCCTGACTCCGTCCGAGCGTGCCAAGCTGAGCGAGAAGGAGGGGGCTTCCAGTGAGCAAAAAGACTAGGCATGAGGAACATGAAGAGCATGCCGATGAATCCTGGCTGCTTCCCTATTCCGATCTGATGACCTTGCTGGTTGCTCTGTTCCTTGTTATGTACGCCATGAGCGCTACGGACGCCGTGAAGTTCCAGCAAATGGCTGAAGCCTTCAATTCAGCGCTCAGCGGCGGCGGCGGCGTCCTGGAGTACCGGTCGGATTCTCCGACCAGCACCCAGTTGGACCAGGGCAAGCAGGATAAAATGAACAGCGTGATCTCCAAGAACACCGGCACCTCCGATCTGTCCAAGCTCCGTGCCAAGGAGCAGGAGGATCTGGAGAAGCTGAAGAAGCAGTTCGACCAGTACATCAAGAACAACGGAATGACTGACTTGCTTAGCACCAAGCTGAATCAGTCCCAGCTGATGATCACGATTAGCGACAATGCCCTCTTCGCTTCGGGACAGGCTGTAGTGAAAGATGAATCCCGCCAGTTGGCCAAGTCGATCTCAACTATGCTGCAGCAATTCCCTGATTATGAAGTATTGGTGCAGGGGCATACCGATAATGTTCCGATCTCCAACAGCACGTACTCCTCGAACTGGGATCTTAGTGTAGATCGTGCCCTTGAGTTCATGAAGATTCTGCTGCTGAATCCCAACCTGGACCCGACGAAGTTCAGCCCGACCGGCTCTGGCGAATATCATCCCATCGCTAGCAATGCTACGGCTGCCGGGCGGGCCAAGAACCGCCGGGTAGAAGTATCCATCCTGCGTAAATATAAGGACGCTGCTGCGGAGACAACGGATGTCTCTAATGTAACAGCTCCCTGATAGTAAGGAAACAAATAAGAGCTGCTTCGAACGGCCCTACCAGGGTCTATCGGAGCAGCTCTTATTATAGGTATGGGCATTATAATCTTATTGCAGCTGATAGTTCAACATAGCCCCCAGCTCTTGCTTCTCTTCCTGGGACAGCTCCCGCCATTCTCCAGTCTTCAGTGCGCCAAGGCGGATATTCATTACCCGGATGCGCTGCAGCCGCCGGACTTCATAACCGAAGGCACTGCACATGCGGCGGATTTGACGGTTCTTGCCCTCAGTCAGCACGATACGGAATACCCGCTCACTAATACGCGTAATTTCACAGGGAAGTGTCTTACTGCCCAGAATTTTCACGCCGGTGGACATACCGGTCAGAAAAGAAGGCGTGACGGGTCGATCTACAGTGACCACATATTCCTTCTCATGCTTGCCTTCTGCGCGTAAAATTTTGTTAACAATGTCACCGTCATTGGTCAGCAGAATCAATCCCTCTGAATCCTTGTCGAGCCGCCCGATCGGGAAAATCCGCTCCTCATGCCCTATGAAATCGACAATATTGCCTTGAATATGTGCTTCTGTAGTAGAGGTAATGCCAACCGGCTTATGAAGCGCGATATACACGATCCTGCTGCCCGTCTGAAGCGGCTGGCCGTCAATCAGGACAATATCTCCGGCCTCGGCTTGGCTGCCCAGCATAGCGGGCTCCCCGTTGATGGTGACCCGCCCTCCCTCGACCAGCTTGTCTGCTTCACGGCGTGAACAATAGCCTGTCTCACTGATGAATTTATTGATTCTCATGTTCGTCTTCACTCCGTTCTATATTCATAACGGCCGGAGGTACTGGCTCCTTCGCTTCAGGCAGCTTGATAATTACCTGTGCCCCCCGGCCATACTCGCTTCTAATCTCCAGGCTGCCCTTATGGGCCTGAATGATCCGCTGGCTGACCATCAAGCCGAGACCGGTTCCGGACTCTTTGTTCGTAAAGAACGGTTCTCCCAGCTTGGGCAGCATATCCTCAGGGACGCCTCCGCCCTCATCCGTGATCACAACAACCACAGAATCATCCTGCTCCTGCTGCTCCACGGTAATCGTTCCTCCGTCCGGCATCGCTTCGATCGCATTTTTGATTACATTGATAAATACCTGCTTCAGCTGATTCTCCTCACAGTGCACCATGGCGGGTACTCCCGAGAAATGTGTGGTGAATTCAATGCCGAACAGGTGGGCCTGACTGTCCAGCAGGGAGATGACATCGCCGACAATATGCCGCAGATCCCTTTGCTGGAAATGAACAGCCTGCGGCTTCGCTAGAATCAGGAACTCACTGACAATCATATTGATCCGGTCCAGCTCCGAGAGCATCAGATCTATATGCAGCGGAACGAGAACCTTCTTCTCCTGCTGAAGCTGCAGGAAGCCCCGCAGGGTGGTCAAGGGATTACGGATCTCATGGGCAACGCCTGCGGCAAGCTGGCCGACTGTAGTCAGCTTCTCCGAGCGTCTGAGTAGCTCCTCGATCCGGTTGCGCTCGGTCATGTCACGGGATACATGGACAACCGACTGCGGCTGGCCCTCTTCATCCCGGATAACCGAGCTGCTGACGCTGACCTCTACCAGGGAACCGTCACGCTTCAGCCTGACGGTCTCCACAGGCGGCAGAGATGCCCCGTCCTTAAGCTGCTGCAATCGTATACTCTCCTGCTGCTGCACAGTGGCCGGAACCAGATAAGGCGGCTTGACCAGAGCATCCGCAGCGCCCCATCCATAGAGATCCTCGAACGCTCTGTTCGTACTGATGATCCGCCCTTCCATATCCACCGTGTGGATGGCATCCGAAGTGCCGTTAATGACCGACTCCAGATGCTCCTTAACCGCACGGTTCTCCTCCAGTGTCTGCCCCAGCCGGTTCGTGTGCTGCAGCAGATGTGAGGTCATCGCATTAATGCGCTGGGCCAGCTGTCCAAGCTCATCGCGGCTGGATACATTTAGCGGGGGCTCGAACTTGCCCTTGGCCACATCATTGACCTTAGCCAGTATATCCTGAATCGGGCGTGTAACAACACCCGCCAGGACATAACTCGCCAAGAGAAAGATAATAAGCAGCAGGACCGAGGTGGTGATATTATTGAACAGCTGCTCGCGGATGACTGAGGAGATCGCCTGGTAGTCCATGACTACACTGATCACATAATCCGCCGCTCCCGGCCGCTCAATCGGAATGAAGCTTTTGAGCACTCTTTTACCCAATGCCTTCGTATCCAGCGTTACCGGCTCGCCCTTATTCAATGCTTCACGGATTGCCGCCTTGTCCTCTGCAATATTGCCGTAGGAATAGGTTCCGTACTGAATAGGGCGGTTCCGCAGCTTCGTGTTCTTGGGATCTGTACCATCAGGCAGCATGCTTGAGGCCCCGAAGGTCTTCGGATTGATTCCCGTAATCTCCAGAATTCCGGGATTTACAGCTTTGGATTCCTGGATGATCTCATCGGGACTCATAATTTTGACATAATCGCTTACCGCTGTGCTCCGGACGAACGGATCTATGATATAATTGCGGGCCCCGTCATAATAATAACCCCATTTATCAATATACTCCGGATTGGAGGTTGAATATTCAAACGGCCCGGACCAGAAATTCTCCAGGGATTGCCCCTGATCGACAGATACCCGCTGGCCTGCAAACAGCTCCAGAAAAGCCACATACCAAAAACCCATGCCTCTGGTCGAAAGTCCAATCTCTGCAGGATCTGAAGATTTGGCTACGATAATATCATCCGCAGTCTTCACCAGCAGAGAGATATTCGACACCCCCAGCTTGGTGGATAGCGCCTTCAATTGTTGATTGGTAATATTCCTGATATCCGGGTCCAGCTCATAGGACGCCAGAATGGCGGTCAAGCGCAGGTTCTGGGCAAGTTTATCCTGCACGTAATTCGAGCTGTAGCCGCTCTGCTCCACCGATACGGCAACCTGCTTCGCAGTGATCTTCATGTTGCTTACACTCTCATTACGCAGATTATTCCGGGCAGCATAAAGATTGAGCGAAAGATTAAGCATCAAGATTAAGAGCACCGAGCCAAATATAATCGCTGATAATTTCGTTTTTATGGACAAGCGTATTGTTCACCTCTTATCCGCTGGTAAATCCTAGCGGGCATTCAACATAATCATACCTTTTGCCCTCCCATTTGAAAAGGCCTTTCCCCACAGCCGGGTGCTGGCAGATATTGAATTATCGGGGCAGTTTCACTACAATAGGTAAGAAACCATCCACAGGTTATGCACATATAAACATTTTGCCAAATCGCGATGTGCACAATTTTGTGTATAAGTCGGCCGTTATCCACAGAGTTGTCCACAATTTGTTAAGAACGAATATTTGTTCGTTGTACAATGGGCATAGAAGAAGGGAAGATGCATTTGAATACCAGGCTTGAAGAACTGCCGGCGGAGGAGCGGGCCATTCATGAACATTGGATGACAGAAGCGATAGGAGAAGCCCGCAAGGCCGAGGCCTTGGGCGAAGTGCCGATTGGTGCCGTGGTCGTCCACGAAGGCCAAATTATAGGCCGCGGATATAATCTGCGTGAGACGACGCTTGACTCCACTGCCCATGCGGAGATGGTAGCGATCCGGGAAGCCAGTACAGCCCTGGGCTCCTGGCGTTTGCTCGATTGCCAGCTCTATGTTACCCTGGAGCCTTGTCCTATGTGTGCAGGAGCGATGGTGCAGTCCAGGGTGCCACTCACCGTGTATGGCACTCCAGACCCCAAAGCCGGCTGTGCAGGGACCTTGATGAACCTGCTGGAGGAATCTCGCTTTAATCACCGTACAGAGGTCATCCAGGGCGTGCTGCAGGAGGAATGCGCGGAGCTGCTGACCTCCTTCTTCCGCAAGCTGCGGAAGCGGCCTGCGAAGCTCTAGAACGCCCATTAACACTTATATTATGCTCATAAGGAGAATGCCAGATGTCGTACAAGCTGTATAACAATGCACAGGGGATCTATCTCTCGCTGCTGGAGCTTACGGATGCCGAAGAGCTGCTTAGCCTCCGTCTGCGTAACCGAACCGCACACCAGCAATTTGAGCCCCTGCGCAGTGAAGACTACTTCACCCTGGAGAGCCAGCGGCAGCTGATTAACCAGCGTATCCTGGATGCGCAGCAGGACAGCGCGTATATGTTCGGGATTTATCTGCTCAGCGGCGAGCTGATCGGCCAGATTACGATCTCCAATGTAGTGCGGGGAGTCGGTCAATTCTGCGATATCGGCTATCTGATCGATCATGAGCAGCAGGGGCAAGGCTATACCAGTGCCGCCGTACACCTGATCCTCGGGTATGCCTTCCGCTCTCTGGGGCTTCACCGGGTACAGGCTGCCATCCTGCCCCATAATACCGGTTCACGCAGAGTGCTGGAGAAGAACGGCTTCCAGGCCGAAGGACTCGCGCGCCGCTTCATCCGGATCAACGGCGAATGGCAGGATCACCGCACCTACGCCATTCTGGCTGAGGATTTTCTTCCACAGGAATAGGTGGGCACCTCCCCCCCTGATTCCGCCGCTGGGCGTATCACCCTATGTTCACCGTAAAAATCCCGTAGGAGCCTATTTCGCTCATACGGGATTTTTGAGTGCAATATTTATATCGCGTTATGGTATTAATAAGTACCCGTACCCATGCCTCCGAATTGCTGCTGCAGCTCTTCCAGAGTAATGACATCATCGCCTTGCGGAATGCCAATCTTGAAGGTCTGCTTCTCATTGATCTTACTGTATTGGTTGCTTGCATTCATAGATAAGGTAACGTTCTCACCCTTGTCAGGATCATTAACCTTGATGTCCATGAGCATATCCTGGTATACCGGATAGTCATCTTTATTAACCGCAGTGTTCAGGTGGAACTGGTTAATGGTAAGATATTTATTCAGATCAGCCAGGCTCTTATCAAACTCGGCACGTGCTTCGCTGGATTGCAGCTCTTCCTTGGCTTTGGCCAGATCAGCGGAGTCAACCTGCAGCAGATCTTTATATTCATCCTTACTCAAAATATCCATGATCTTAGGCAATGCGTTGTTCACGAGGATCGTAAGCGCCTCTTTGACATTATCATTGGTTACCTGGAACTGAACCACCTGCTTGGCATCTACGCCTTCAGGCAGGCCGGCATCCTTAGGTTTGATATTGTTGAAGTATTTCGCTTCATCGTACTCGCCCAGCAGCGTATTCATCACTTCATTCGACAGCTTCTGCACTTTCTGTGCATCCATCTGCGCAGGATTGAATTCTGTTCCCTGCTCTTCGGCCAGCTTCTTCAGATCCACCTCTACGAATTTATTGACAATCGTCTCAGGAATCGGCAGGAACGGAATCGAAGGCACTTTGACGTACAGCTTCTGTCCGGACATAACCATCGGAACCGTGAAGGACATAGCCATATCCCCCTTCAGATTCAGAACCGTTGTAAGCTCTGTCTGCATCGGCTCAGCCTGATAGACTCCATCAATCGTAAGCTCTGCATTCTTAAGCATGCTTAGAATCTGACCCGTCGAAGCGTCAGCCTCATTAGTACCGGTGTCTATCGTCAAATCGTTAATGACCACCTTACTCTTCATTTCGTAAGATGTCATAGCTGTAGCTTTGGCTGCAGCTGAAGTCAGAGCCTCCTTCGGCTCCTCTTTCTTTGCACATCCCGGCAGAATTACTGCAGCAGTTAACAGTAACGCGGCAGCGGATAACCCCCACTTTTTGTTCATTATTTTTCTCCTCTCCCATGTAAAAAAATTCTTTCCCCTCCCTAATGATAAACCATTTGGCAATTATGAGAAACATTTCTCTTCAATTTCATTGTAAAGTGTGTTTAACCCTGCGGATTATTATGGTCCACATGGTTGGCCTGCTTCACCTTTTTAGACCCGGATAACGGCGCTGGGCCTGAAGAATGGTGCTCCTTGCGGGGCCCCTGGTTGTCCTGCTGTACGCCGGGTACAGGCATGCTCTTGGGTTTGCTCACTTCGATTACCTCCTATGGATTAGTTAAGCCCTGAAGGGCCTGTGCGCACTCATGAATCTGTCTCGTATACTGCTGCGCCAAAAGCTGAACAGCATCCAGCTGCTCATCCGCGTGTACCCCGGCCTGTTCGGCGTCAAGCAAATCTACAGCAACCTCGCGGCTATCCACATAGGTGCAGCGGAAATCCAGAGAATACCCCTGCCGTCCCGCTGCATTGAAATGGATGAGCAGACTGTTCTGGTTCGCCGCATCCCCCTGCACACTGAAGCTGTCCCCACTCTCCATCAGTTCCGGCAGCCGCTCCTGCCAGGCAGACACCAGACTCTGCTGATCTACTTGCAATTGTCGGTCCATCTTTATTATCAGCCTCCTTCTCTAATACATTGCGGAGAAAGACGGCTTTTTATTCCCGTTGGAACCGCTTCTGTGAAAAAGAGGCCTTGGCAAGTGGAAACGGCATTGCCGTCCTTTTAAAGGACGGTACCGTTTTGGCGAGAAATAGAAGGATAATTTATAGCGTGAAAAATATAAATTCTTATATTTCAAACAAAAAAACCGTCCTCCTGAGAGAACGGCTTCTATCTGCACTTATTTAGATGTAAAGGAATGGCGGAGAGGATGGGATTCGAACCCATGTGGGCTTGCACCCTAACGGTTTTCAAGACCGCCCCGTTATGACCGCTTCGGTACCTCTCCAATGCACTGAAATTTCACATGCATTAGGAATTATACCACGCCCCGCAAATAATATGCAACTATTATTATTGAGCTGTTTTTGCAGAAATGGATTTCACATTACGCATATACGGCTGCAGGCATTCCGGAATCAGCACACTTCCGTCCTCCTGCTGGTAATTCTCCAGAATAGCTGCTACCGTACGCCCTACAGCCAGCGCAGAGCCATTCAGCGTATGCACGAATTCAGGCTTCGCCTTCGGCTCCTTGCGGTAACGGATATTGGCCCGGCGCGCCTGGAAGTCCTCGGTATTGGAGCATGAGGAGATCTCGCGGTACATGCCGCTCTCAGGCAGCCACACCTCAAGGTCATACGTCTTGGCAGAGGTGAAGCCCATATCTGCCGTACAGAGCAGCAGGACGCGGTAGGGCAGTCCCAGAAGCTGCAGGACGCGCTCAGCATCGGCTGTCATCTTCTCCAGCTCCTCATAGGAGCTCTCCGGGCTGGCCAGCTTCACCAATTCCACCTTGTTGAACTGATGCTGACGGATTAGACCACGGGTATCGCGTCCCGCAGAACCGGCTTCAGAGCGGAAGCAAGAGCTATAGGCCACATGATACTTCGGCAGATCGCCAGCTGTCATAATCTCTTCACGGTAATAGTTCGTCACAGGCACTTCCGCCGTAGGAATCAGATAATACTCTGTATCCCGCAGTTTGAACAGATCCTCTTCGAATTTCGGCAGCTGTCCCGTTCCATAGAGGCTGTCCTTATTAACAATATAAGGCGGCAGCATCTCTTCATAGTTATGTTCCCCGCTGTGCAGGTCCATCATGAAATTGATCAGGGCACGTTCCAGTCTGGCTCCCAGTCCTTTATAGAAGACAAACCGGGAACCCGTAACCTTCGCCGCTGCCTCAAAATCAATGATATCCAGCTGCTGCGCCAGCTCCCAGTGGGATTTCGGCGTGAAACCAAGCTCTGTAGGCTCTGACCAGCGGCGCACTTCGACATTGTCTGCCTCGGAGGTACCTACCGGCACCGATTCATGCGGAATATTCGGGATGCTCATCGTCAGCTCGTCAATTTTGACCTCAAGCTCACGCACCTCATCATCTAATTCCTTAATCCGGTCAGATACCGTACGCATTTCTGCGATCAGATCATCAGCCGGTTCCTTGTTCTTCTTCTTCTTGGCTACGTCTCCGGATACAGTGTTCCGGCGGTTCTTGAGCCCTTCTGTCTCCTGAAGCAGCTCACGGCGGCGCTGATCCAGCGCCGGGAAGCCGGCAATCAAATCCAGCGACTTTCCTCTTTTATTCAGTGCCTCTTCTACTCTTGCATAATCGCTGCGCAATACTTTAACATCTAACACAAAGTTTCCCTCCTGAAAACAGCCCAAACTCTTTCAAAATGCTGTTTTGTTTGCAGCTTTGAAAGAGTCAAAGTGTCCTTATATGCGGTTCTATAGATTGGCTGCAATACGGTCCTCTACCATGTCGGCAAAATATTGATGCAGCCTGTAATCATCAGTCAATTCCGGGTGAAACGAGCAGGCCAGCAGATTGCCCTGGCGCGCGGTTACAATCTCATCCTTATAGAGCGTAAGCACCTCAACATCAGGACCCACCTCTTCAATAAGCGGAGCGCGGATAAATACCGCCCGCACAGGCTCAGTAATCCCCTTAACCTCGAGATCACATTCAAAGCTTTCCCGCTGGCGGCCAAAGGCATTCCTGGCCACGGTAATATCCATCAGCTCCAGATGACCGGCCTCGTCTCCGGCAATCCGCTTCGCCAGCACGATCATCCCGGCGCATGTGCCGAAAATAGGCTTCCCTTGACCCGCGAACTCACGAACAGCCTCAATAAAGCCATATTTGCGCATCAATTTGCCAATCGTCGTACTCTCACCGCCGGGAATAATCAGACCATCTACCCCGTCTAACTCCTCTACACGCTTAATAGGCAGGCCCTGCGCGCCGGTCTTCTCAATACTGACAATATGCTCTGTAACAGCGCCTTGAAGCGCTAACACTCCAATTCTCATCCGGAAGCCTTCTCTCTATTATCGGCCGCGTTCCGACATGCGTTCAGCCGGGGACAACGTGGCGATATCAATCCCCTTCATCGGAGCGCCCAGATTCTTGGATACTTCAGCAATCAGCTTGTAGTCCGTGAAGTGGGTTGTCGCTTCGACGATGGCACGGGCGAACTTCTCAGGATTGTCCGATTTGAAAATCCCGGAGCCGACAAACACCCCATCAGCACCCAGATGCATCATGAGCGCGGCATCGGCAGGCGTAGCTACACCACCGGCAGCGAAATTAACGACAGGCAGCTTGCCCAGCTCGTGAACCTCCAGCAGCAGCTCATACGGAACACCCAGCGTCTTAGCTTCATGATATAGCTCATCAAGCGAGAGGCCGGTCACCTTGCGGATCTGGCTGTTGATATGGCGCATATGGCGGACAGCTTCCACGATGTTGCCGGTTCCCGGCTCACCCTTGGTGCGGATCATGGAGGCCCCTTCGCTAATCCGGCGCAGTGCTTCTCCAAGATCCTTGGCTCCGCATACAAAAGGAACCGTGAATTCGCGTTTGTTGATATGGAACACTTCATCGGCAGGAGTTAGCACTTCACTCTCATCGAGATAGTCTACACCCAGAGATTCGAGAACCTTGGCTTCCACATAGTGACCGATCCGCGCTTTGGCCATTACAGGGATACTCACTACCTTAATAACCTCTTCTACAATAGTAGGATCGGCCATACGTGCGACACCACCCGCAGCGCGGATATCAGAAGGTACACGCTCCAGGGCCATTACGGCTACTGCGCCTGCGGCCTCGGCAATTTTCGCCTGCTCTGCATTCATGACGTCCATAATGACGCCGCCTTTTTGCATTTCTGCCATGCCTCTTTTAACTCGCGAAGTTCCTGTTTCCATATCTACGCCTCCCGTTAGATCTAACCTAATCTAACATGTTATTTTACCGCAAGGCTGTAATATATACAACCTATTTACTGGGATTTTGTCGTGATGTCGAGGCCAGCGCCCCTTTGAGGCTAGAACAGGTTTTTAATTCCTTTGAACAGATCACCGAAAAAATCACCTATGGCTCTCAGCAGCAGCTTGAACCAGCCCGCCTTCTCCGCTTCCTCGGCAGTAATCAGGTTCACCGTCTTCTCTTGCGTCAGGTTCATTCCTTCAATCTTGTAGGAGTACGTGACCTTACCTACCTTGCTGGCTCCGGCAATCGGTGCGACCAGCGTAGTCGGATCATTCGTGACCACTGTAGATTTGATCTGCGGCGATACAGTACCCTTAGGGACCATGAACGTTACACCAGCATCTGTTACTACGGATACCTCTTTATTCTTACCCTTCAGCACAGGCACCGTCTCAGTGCCGGCAATCACAGCCTTAGGCGCAACTACCTGCTTAATCTCGAAATTATTGAAGCCAAAATCCAGCACCTTCTTCGTTTCGGTGAAACGGTGGGCCTCAGAGTCCGCTCCCATAACTACGCTGATTAGACGCATGCCGTCACGCACCGCAGTACCCGTGAAGCAGTTGCCGGCGTTAGTGGTATGTCCTGTCTTCAGTCCGTCCAGGCCCGGATAAGCGTATGCCTTGAAATTGGGGATATTCTTGTTGGCTTCCAGCATCCAGTTGTAGTTAATCATCGGCTTCGAATCACGCTCGCGGAATTTATACGATTGAATTGTCGTAAAATCTGTAAACTCCGGATGATCGGTGACAATATATTTGGCCAGAATCGCTGCATCCATCGCAGACATTACCGTCTCACGGTCCTCTTCAGGCCGGTATTTAGCAGGCATGTCCTTCCGGTCCAGACCGGTGGAATTAATGAAATAAGCCGTCTTCATGCCCATCTTCTGTGCGGTCTCATTCATCTGGGTCACAAACTGCTGCTCCGAGCCAGCTACCAGTTCAGCCAAAGCAACTGTAGCATCATTGGCAGAGCCTACCGCCATCGCTATGTAGAGTTCTTTAACCGTATGTTCATCGCCCGCTGCCAGAAAAATCCGAGACCCGATCTGCTTGGACGCATTCTCCTGTATAATGACCTTTTGATCCCAGGAAATCTTGCCGCTATTCACCGCTTCAGTTACAAGGTATTCTGTCATCATCTTCGTCATACTCGCCGGAGGCATAGGCTGATCCGCATTAAGCGAGAGCAGAACCTCACCCGTTGTAGGCTCAATCAATACTGCCGATTTCAGCTTCAGTCCGAGAGACTCCACGGTTGGGATTTTGGCTACTGCTGTCTTGGCAGGGGTAGCTGCCGCCTTGGTTCCAGCCTCTGTTGTAGCAGGTTTAGTTACTGCCTCCGCCATTGCAGAAGCCGCAGGAAATGCCAACATATTTAAAAGCAGACCTACTGTCGCTGTCTTAATCACAATTTGCTTACTGCTTAGTTTTCGCTTGGCCTTCAATGATTAACTCTCCTTTAATCCTCAAATCAGTGCTTGTTCTATTCTAACACAGGGGTATCTGCAAAAAAAGACAGGCAGGACTAAATTAGTCCTGCCTGTCAACAAAATAGGCGATTCTTCCCGGCTTATAGAGAATAGTTCGGGGCTTCCTTGGTGATCTGGACATCATGGGGATGACTCTCACGCAGGCCTGCCCCTGTGATACGGATGAACGAGGTATCATTGCGCAGCTCTTCTAATGTCTTCGTTCCGCAATAGCCCATACCGGAGCGCAGTCCGCCGATCAATTGGTGAACCGTGTCAGACAATGGCCCTTTAAAAGCGACTCGGCCCTCAATGCCTTCCGGTACCAGCTTCTTGTCATCATCCTGGAAATAACGGTCTTTACTGCCCTGCTTCATGGCGCTCATGCTGCCCATGCCGCGGTATACCTTGTATTTACGTCCCTGGTAGATTTCCGACTCTCCCGGGCTCTCTTCCGTACCGGCGAA
Source organism: Paenibacillus sp. FSL P2-0089 (assembly GCF_038595095.1). NCBI lineage: Bacteria > Bacillati > Bacillota > Bacilli > Caryophanales > Paenibacillaceae > Paenibacillus > Paenibacillus sp. FSL P2-0089. The sequence continues at coordinate 7,445,679 of NZ_CP152006.1, read as the reverse complement.
CAGGCTTCCCATCATGACTGCAGCAGCACCGGCAGCGATGGCCTTGGTAATCTCTCCAGAGTACTTAATTCCTCCGTCTGCAATCACCGGAATGCCGTATTCACGGGCTACTGTCGCACAATCGTAGATCGCGGTAACCTGCGGAACACCTATACCGGCAATTACGCGGGTAGTACAGATAGAGCCTGGACCAATACCCACCTTGATTACGGAGGCTCCTGCTTCAATCAATTCCCGGGTAGCTTCGCCTGTAGCCACATTACCGGCTACGATGGTTAGGTCAGGATAAGTCTCGCGCAGCTTACGCACTGCATCGATAATATTGATGTGATGGCCATGTGCGGAATCCACGGTAATCAGGTCCACACCGGCTTTTACCAGTGCTTCAGTCCGTTCCAGCGTGTCCTTGGAGATCCCGATTGCCGCTCCAACCAGCAGACGTCCGTGAGAATCCTTGGCACCGTTGGGGAACTGGATAGCTTTCTCTATATCTTTAATAGTAATGAGACCTTTGAGAATATTATGCTCGTCTACCAGCGGCAGCTTCTCAATCTTGTGGCGCTGCAGAATGCCTTTCGCTTCCTGAAGAGTGGTTCCTACAGCAGCTGTAACGAGATTCTCATGAGTCATCACTTCTTTGATCTGAATATTGAAATCATGGATGAAACGCAGGTCTCGGTTCGTCAGAATACCGACAAGCTTGCCCTCTTCATCTACGATAGGCACACCCGAAATGCGGTATTTGCCCATCAGAACTTCAGCATCGGATACCCAGTGGTCCGGCGTAAGTGAGAATGGATTGGTAATAACCCCGCTCTCTGAGCGCTTCACACGGTCCACCTCTTCTGCCTGCTGCTCCACGGACATATTCTTATGAATGATGCCGATCCCGCCCTCACGGGCGATAGCAATCGCCATAGCGGCTTCTGTGACTGTGTCCATACCTGCACTCATCAAAGGGATATTCAGCTTCACATTCTTGCTGAGTACAGTGGTTAAGTCCACTTCCTTAGGCAATACCTCGGATTTACGCGGAACCAGCAGCACATCATCAAAAGTGAATCCCTCTTTACCAAACTTATCTTCCCACACCTGGGTCATTCCTCCTCTAAATTCTTTTCTCTACCCGCCCGCCAACTTATGAATAAAGAAACTCCTGCGTCAAGTCCATACCCGATAGACAGCAGTAGAGGCCTGGGAGTTATACATAATTGTGTCTTTTGTTAAGGTTTGAGAGGCTTGTCCAAAAATATATTATTGTCCATCTTAGCAAAGGGCATTTGGCCTGTCAAGAATATTACACCGCTCTGTGAAGGGATTAGGCAATCCGCCCTCCGGTAAGCGAATTCTTGGACTAAAGTCCGTCTCCAGTGGACAATAGAACAAATTTCGGCTGCACCACCGGATATACAAAAAGACCACTGTTGATTTCTCAACAGTGGTCATGTGTGCTTGGCAACGTCCTACTCTCCCAGGACCCCGGTCCAAGTACCATCGGCGCTGGAGGGCTTAACGGTCGTGTTCGGGATGGGTACGTGTGGAACCCCTCCGCTATCGCCACCAAACGGGCATTTACAGCGTAAATGCTTCAGGAAATTGATTCCTGAAAACTGAATCCGAAACGAATCTGCGTTTGCCCTTCTTACGGGGCCCCCGGAAAGTATTCGGAATCCGCTTCGTCAGCGTCATCTTCACTTTTTGGGGTAGCTTTTGGATAAGCCCTCGACCGATTAGTATTGGTCAGCTCCATGCATTACTGCACTTCCACCTCCAACCTATCTACCTCGTCGTCTTCAAGGGGTCTTACTAATTGGGAAATCTCATCTTGAGGGGGGCTTCACGCTTAGATGCTTTCAGCGCTTATCCCGTCCGTACGTAGCTACTCAGCCATGCTCCTGGCGGAACAACTGATGCACCAGCGGTACGTCCATCCCGGTCCTCTCGTACTAAGGACAGCTCCTCTCAAATTTCCTGCGCCCACGACAGATAGGGACCGAACTGTCTCACGACGTTCTGAACCCAGCTCGCGTACCGCTTTAATGGGCGAACAGCCCAACCCTTGGGACCTACTTCAGCCCCAGGATGCGATGAGCCGACATCGAGGTGCCAAACCTCCCCGTCGATGTGGACTCTTGGGGGAGATAAGCCTGTTATCCCCAGGGTAGCTTTTATCCGTTGAGCGATGGCCCTTCCATGCGGTACCACCGGATCACTAAGTCCGACTTTCGTCCCTGCTCGACTTGTAGGTCTCGCAGTCAAGCTCCCTTATGCCTTTGCACTCTGCGAATGATTTCCAACCATTCTGAGGGAACCTTTGAACGCCTCCGTTACTCTTTAGGAGGCGACCGCCCCAGTCAAACTGCCCGCCTGACACGGTCCCCGTACCCGATGAGGGCACTAGGTTAGAACCTAGATACGATCAGGGTGGTATCCCAACGGCGCCTCCGCAGAAGCTTGCGCTCCTGCCTCCACGGCTCCCACCTATCCTGTACAGATCGTACCCAAATTCAATATCAAGCTGCAGTAAAGCTCCATGGGGTCTTTCCGTCTTGTCGCGGGTAACCTGCATCTTCACAGGTATTAAAATTTCACCGGATCTCTCGTTGAGACAGCGCCCAAGTCGTTACGCCATTCGTGCGGGTCAGAATTTACCTGACAAGGAATTTCGCTACCTTAGGACCGTTATAGTTACGGCCGCCGTTTACTGGGGCTTCGGTTCACAGCTTCGGATTGCTCCTAACCGCTCCCCTTAACCTTCCAGCACCGGGCAGGCGTCAGCCCGTATACTTCGCCTTGCGGCTTCGCACAGACCTGTGTTTTTGCTAAACAGTCGCTTGGGCCTTTTCACTGCGGCCCCCTCGGGCTATTCACCCTACCGAGGCACCCCTTCTCCCGAAGTTACGGGGTCATTTTGCCGAGTTCCTTAACGAGAGTTCTTCCGCGCGCCTTAGAATTCTCTTCTCGCCTACCTGTGTCGGTTTGCGGTACGGGCACCTTCTCCTGACTAGAGGCTTTTCTTGGCAGTGTGAGATCATGACCTTCGCTACTATAATTTTCGCTCCCCATCACAGCCCAGCCTTACGATGTGCGGATTTGCCTGCACACCAGCCTCACTGCTTAGACGGACATCCATCAGTCCGCGTCACTACCCTCCTGCGTCACCCCATCGCTCATAGCGGATTACGGTGGTACAGTAATTTCAAACTGTTGTCCTTCGACTACGCCTGTCGGCCTCGCCTTAGGTCCCGACTTACCCTGAGCGGACGAGCCTTCCTCAGGAAACCTTGGGCTTTCGGCGGATCAGATTCTCACTGATCTTTTCGTTACTCATACCGGCATTCTCACTTGTATGCTGTCCAGCGCTCCTTACGGTACACCTTCAACCTACATACAACGCTCCCCTACCCCAGATGCAAAGCATCTAGCCATAGCTTCGGTGGTGTGTTTAGCCCCGTTACATTTTCGGCGCAGAGTCACTCGACCAGTGAGCTATTACGCACTCTTTCAATGGTGGCTGCTTCTAAGCCAACATCCTGGTTGTCTGTGCAACTCCACATCCTTTCCCACTTAACACACACTTGGGGACCTTAGCTGATGGTCTGGGCTGTTTCCCTTTTGACAATGGATCTTAGCACTCACTGTCTGACTCCCGGCAAGAAGTAAATGGCATTCGGAGTTTGACTGAGCTTGGTAACCCTTGCGGGCCCCGCACCCAATCAGTGCTCTACCTCCACCACTCCATTCACCGAGGCTAGCCCTAAAGCTATTTCGGGGAGAACCAGCTATCTCCGAGTTCGATTGGAATTTCTCCGCTACCCCCACCTCATCCCCGCATTTTTCAACATGCGTGGGTTCGGGCCTCCAGTGCGTGTTACCGCACCTTCACCCTGGACAGGGGTAGATCACACGGTTTCGGGTCTACGTCCACATACTTAAGTCGCCCTATTCAGACTCGCTTTCGCTGCGGCTCCGGCTTCTCACCTTAACCTTGCATGTTAAACGTAACTCGCCGGTTCATTCTACAAAAGGCACGCCATTACCCATAAAGAGGGCTCTGACTTTTTGTAAGCACACGGTTTCAGGTTCTATTTCACTCCCCTTCCGGGGTGCTTTTCACCTTTCCCTCACGGTACTGTTTCACTATCGGTCGCCAGGTAGTATTTAGCCTTAGCAGATGGTCCTGCTGGATTCATACGGGGTTTCACGTGCCCCGCACTACTCGGGATCCGTCTCGGAGAGAACACAGTTTGGGCTACAGGGCTTTTACCTCTATCGCGGGCCTTTCCAGACCTCTTCGCCTACCATATTCCTTTGTAACTCCATGTGAGACGTCCCACAACCCCAAGAGGCAAGCCCCTTGGTTTAGGCTGTTCCGCGTTCGCTCGCCGCTACTGACGGAATCACTATTGTTTTCTCTTCCTCAGGGTACTTAGATGTTTCAGTTCCCCTGGTCTGCCTCTGCATTTCCTATGTATTCAGAAATGAGTAACTGCGAATTACCACAGCTGGGTTTCCCCATTCGGACACCCCCGGATCAAAGCTTGCTTACAGCTCCCCGAGGCAGTTTCGTTGTTCGCCACGTCCTTCGTCGGCTCCTGGCGCCTAGGCATCCTCCGTGTGCTCTTAGTAGCTTAACCAATGCGTTTTCCCTAAGGAAAATCGCTAGTATCGCCATTAATATGAAACTTGTTTACACAAGTTCAGCTTAAAGGAATGTTCTAAAACGCAAATTCGTTTCGGTATCCAGTTTTCAAGGATCAAGTTTAAAGATGAGAGTTTGAGCTCTCAAAACTGACCAACGAGTGAGTCACTAGCCGACCGGCTAGATTTAAGATTTGAATGTTTCCGTTGCAGGAAACGATTCTCCATAGAAAGGAGGTGATCCAGCCGCACCTTCCGATACGGCTACCTTGTTACGACTTCACCCCAATCATCTACCCCACCTTCGGCGGCTGGCTCCCTTGCGGGTTACCCCACCGACTTCGGGTGTTGTAAACTCTCGTGGTGTGACGGGCGGTGTGTACAAGACCCGGGAACGTATTCACCGCGGCATGCTGATCCGCGATTACTAGCAATTCCGACTTCATGCAGGCGAGTTGCAGCCTGCAATCCGAACTGAGACCGGCTTTGCTGGGATTGGCTCCACCTCGCGGCTTCGCTTCCCGTTGTACCGGCCATTGTAGTACGTGTGTAGCCCAGGTCATAAGGGGCATGATGATTTGACGTCATCCCCACCTTCCTCCGGTTTGTCACCGGCAGTCACTCTAGAGTGCCCAGCTTCACCTGCTGGCAACTAAAGTCAAGGGTTGCGCTCGTTGCGGGACTTAACCCAACATCTCACGACACGAGCTGACGACAACCATGCACCACCTGTCTCAACTTTCCCCGAAGGGCACCTGATGCATCTCTGCTTCGTTAGTTGGATGTCAAGACCTGGTAAGGTTCTTCGCGTTGCTTCGAATTAAACCACATACTCCACTGCTTGTGCGGGTCCCCGTCAATTCCTTTGAGTTTCAGTCTTGCGACCGTACTCCCCAGGCGGAGTGCTTACTGTGTTAACTTCGGCACCAAGGGTATCGAAACCCCTAACACCTAGCACTCATCGTTTACGGCGTGGACTACCAGGGTATCTAATCCTGTTTGCTCCCCACGCTTTCGCGCCTCAGCGTCAGTTACAGCCCAGAAAGTCGCCTTCGCCACTGGTGTTCCTCCACATATCTACGCATTTCACCGCTACACGTGGAATTCCACTTTCCTCTTCTGTACTCAAGTCACCCAGTTTCCAGTGCGACCTCAGGTTGAGCCCAAGGTTTAAACACCAGACTTAAATAACCGCCTGCGCGCGCTTTACGCCCAATAATTCCGGACAACGCTTGCCCCCTACGTATTACCGCGGCTGCTGGCACGTAGTTAGCCGGGGCTTTCTTCTCAGGTACCGTCACTCCGGTAGCAGTTACTCTACCGGACGTTCTTCCCTGGCAACAGAGCTTTACGATCCGAAAACCTTCATCACTCACGCGGCATTGCTCCGTCAGGCTTGCGCCCATTGCGGAAGATTCCCTACTGCTGCCTCCCGTAGGAGTCTGGGCCGTGTCTCAGTCCCAGTGTGGCCGTTCACCCTCTCAGGTCGGCTACGCATCGTCGCCTTGGTGGGCCGTTACCCCACCAACTAGCTAATGCGCCGCAGGCCCATCCCCAAGCAGCAGATTGCTCCGCCTTTCATTCTTCTCTCAGGAGAAAAAAGAAATTATCCGGTATTAGCTACCGTTTCCGGTAGTTATCCCAGGCTTGAGGGCAGGTTGCCTACGTGTTACTCACCCGTCCGCCGCTAAGTCTGAAAGGAAGCAAGCTTCCTCTCAAACTCCGCTCGACTTGCATGTATTAGGCATGCCGCCAGCGTTCGTCCTGAGCCAGGATCAAACTCTCCAAATTGGTATTTAGAAAGAGCGATTGCTCATTTTGAAACATCTGACGAGAATTGTTATATTCTCTAATTTGGATCTCACCGAAGTGATTTCCAGATACTCACTCGTTGTTCAGTTTTCAAAGATCAAGCTCGTTGTTAGTGTCGATGTTGTCGTCACCAGCAACTCTTATAATATATCACATCCAACCGATAAATGCAAGCTCTTTTTTTCAACTTCTTTTCGAGCCAGGACTTGATTTTTCGCGGCCAGAAATAGAATATATCACGGATAGACATTCATTGCAAGCATTATTTCTAAATCATTTGACCAGAGTATTCAATCCCCGATGCCAAGAGAACTGCCTGAGCAGCTCCCTTGGTTATCCGGGCCTGGAATCAGAGAAATACTCAGTCTTTATTACGCATATGAGGGAACAGCAGCACGTCACGGATAGACGCTGAATTGGTTAGCAGCATAATCAGACGGTCCACCCCGATGCCCAGTCCGCCTGTTGGCGGCATGCCGTACTCCAGAGCACGGATGAAATCATCATCCATCTCATGGGCTTCATCATTGCCCTGCTCTTTCTCATGAATTTGTGCTTCGAAGCGCTGACGCTGGTCAATCGGATCATTCAGCTCGCTGAACGCATTGGCATGCTCGCGGGCCACAATGAACAGCTCGAACCGGTCAGTGAAGCGCGGGTCCTCTTCATTCTTTTTGGCAAGCGGTGAGATCTCTACAGGATGTCCCATTACGAATGTCGGCTGAATCAGCGTCTCTTCAACAAACTGCTCGAAGAACGCATTCAGAATATGTCCAAAGGTCATATGCTTCTCTACCGGTACCCGGTGTTCCTTAGCCAGAGCCTGTGCTTCTTCATCCGTCATCTGAACACCGAAGTCTACTCCGGTTACTTCCTTAACGGCATCTACCATAGTAACGCGGCGCCAGCCTGGAGACAGATCCACTTCCTGTCCTTGATAATTAATTACCTGGGAGCCCAGCACCTCGCTGGCAATATGAGCGATCAGACTCTCTGTCAGATGCATAATGTCCTTGTAATCCGCATACGCTTCATACAGCTCGATCATTGTGAATTCCGGATTATGGCGTGTTGAAATACCCTCATTACGGTATACACGGCCAATCTCATAGACTTTCTCCAGACCGCCGACGATTAGACGCTTCAGGTGCAATTCGATGGCAATCCGCATATACAGCTGCATATCCAGCGTGTTGTGGTGTGTAATAAACGGACGGGCCGCTGCTCCGCCAGCGATGGCATGCAGGGTCGGAGTCTCCACCTCTAAATAACCCAGCGAGTCCAGATAACGGCGCATCGATTGGATAATCCGTGAACGCATGATGAAGGTCTGCTGTACCTCAGGGTTAATGATCAGGTCCACATAACGCTGACGATAGCGGAGTTCTACATCCTTCAGACCATGATACTTCTCGGGAAGCGGAAGCAAGGACTTGGACAGCACCTCAAGGTTATCCACTTTAATAGAGGTTTCGCCGGTCTTTGTCTTGAACAGGGTTCCCCGGATACCGACGATATCGCCAAGATCAAGGATCGTGAAGGCTGCATATTGCGACTCAGGGATACTGTCCTGGCGCACATAGATCTGGATTTTGCCGCTAAGGTCCTGGATGTGAGAAAAGCTTGCCTTGCCCATGACCCGTTTCGCCATAATGCGTCCGGCCACACTAACCTCCAGCGCCAGCTCGTCCAGCTCTTCCTTGGTTTGCCCGTCGTATTTGGCCAGAAGATCGCCTGCAGCAGCGGTACGCTCATATTTCTTGCCAAACGGGTCGATCCCGAGTGCGCGGAGCTCGTCCAGCTTGCCCCGGCGGATCTGCAGCAATTCACTTAATTCATTCTCTGTAGCTTCGACGTTGTTGATTTCTTCCGTCATGTTCTTCATCCTCTCTTACTCACTATACAAAAGAAGAAACGGCTCCGCCCCGATCTAGAGGACAGTCCGTTCCGGTACAAAATATAAGCTGTATGTGTTCACCCATATTTTACGGCTGGTATTCATATCTTTTGAAAAAAGCTTCCCTAAGGAAGCTTTCGGAACCGTCTTACTTCATTTTGATATCAAGAATTTTATATTGAATGACGCCTGCAGGGACACTAACATCCACAATCGTACCAATCTTCTTGCCGATGATCGCTCTGCCTACAGGGCTCTCATTGGAAATTTTGTTGTTCAGCGGATCGGATTCGGCAGTACCCACGATGGTGTACTCCATAATGTCGCCATACTCCATATCTTCAACGTTCACCGTTACTCCGATGCTTACCACATCTGTCACGATCTCATCGCTATTAATAATACGGGCATTGCGGAGCATCTTCTCCAAAGTAAGAACCCGTCCTTCAATGAAGGCCTGTTCATTCTTCGCGTCTTCATATTCCGAGTTCTCACTGATATCTCCGTAGCCGATGGCCACTTTGATACGTTCCGCTACTTCGCGGCGTTTAACGGATTTGAGGAACTCCAGTTCTTCTTCCAGACGCTTAAGTCCGTCCGGTGTAAGGATGACTTCTTTATCGCTCATCTTAACCGATTCTCCTGTCGTATACATTTATTGAAAACACCATACTATATGCGAATCCGGAGGGATCAGAACCCTCCTTCACCATTGCTCCTGCTGTAACGGCGATTTTATACTGTGAAATTATATTGGAACCGCTACAAAATGTCAATGACGCCCCATATAATGTTTAGCAATAACCAATAAAGCACACAGGAACGGGGCTTAGTCCCAGGAATACGTGAGGCTCATACGGCAAAAAGCTCGCTATCCACGCTGTTCTGCTCCTCATCCTGCTTAAGCTGACCGACAAAATCATTCAAAATCCGCACCATCTCGTCACGTTTCGTTTCTTCCATAATAACGTCCTTCACGCGTGCCGCCGCCTTAAAGCCCTTCAAATACCAGGCCAGATGCTTGCGCATCTCGCGGACAGCCACAGCTTCACCCTTAAGAGCAATCAGGCGGTCCATATGAAGAATGGCTACCTTAATCTTCTCTTCAGCGCCAGGCTCAGGCATCAGAACACCGGTATCCAAATATTGAATCGTCCGGTACAGCATCCACGGATTGCCCAGTGCGCCACGCCCGATCATTACACCGTCACAGCCGGTCTGGTCCAGCATCGCCCGCGCATCCTCCGGCGTATTCACATCGCCATTGCCGATTACCGGGATCGATACTGCCTCTTTAGCCATACGGATATAATTCCAGTCGGCACGTCCCGTATAGAGCTGCTCGCGGGTCCGCCCATGTACGCTGACCGCCGCTCCGCCGGCCCGTTCCACCGCACGTGCATTCTCTTCAACGAAGATATGCTCGCTGTCCCAGCCGATCCGCATTTTCACGGTGACCGGTTTGTCCACGGCCTCCACTACTGCGGATACCATCTCATAGATTTTGTCCGGATTCAGCAGCCAGCGTGCTCCGGCATCGCATTTGGTCACCTTGGGCACCGGGCAGCCCATATTAATGTCGATGATATCGGCATTCGTCTCTTTATCGACAATTCTCGCCGCATCCACCAGCGATTCCCGGTCACCGCCAAAAATCTGCAGGCTCAGCGGTTTCTCGCGCTCATCGACAAAGAGCATCTCACGCGTACGCTGGTTGCCATGTACGATCGCCTTGCCGCTGACCATCTCCGCACAGACCAGGCCAGTCCCGAATTCTTTGGCAATCAGACGAAATGCCGGGTTACATACGCCAGCCATAGGCGCCAGCACGACCTGATTCTTCAATTCAATATCACCAATCTTCAGCATGGCCCAATCACTTCCCTACCTCAATTTGTAACGTTCAGCCCGGTCTTAGGGTGCCGGATGAGCCAATTCCTCTACCGTCACTTCCAGAAAATCCGCAATTTTATTTAAAATTTGATCTTCCAAACGTCTGTTGCCCCGCTCCACTGCGCCAAGCACAGCAAGTGATATTCCGACAGAATCCGCCAGTTCCTGCTGCGTGTAGCCCTTCAGCTTCCGGAACGCTCTGACCCGCATTCCCATACGTTTGTTGTCCACAGGCGAATTCCTGCCTTTCCGTCTATGTCTTGCAGCGCTGTTGTAATTAATCTGCGGAAACCGGAAGACTCTTCGTTCTGCGATAGGATATCACTCAGCGGCAGAAGGACAAACGCCCGCTCCAGCATCCTCGGATGAGGCAGCGTCAGATCCGGCGTGTCCAGGGTCAACCCCTCTACCCACAGCAAATCCAAATCTACCGTTCTCGGTCCATACCGCACATCCCGGACCCGGCCTAACTGGGTCTCCGTGTCCAGCATCACATGAAGCAGCTCCTCCGGTGCTAGTGTGGTGCGCAGAACAGCCGCCATGTTAAGAAACTGAGGCTGATCCAGATATCCGACAGGCTCCGTCTCGTAGACCCGGGAGGTGCGCATAACTTCAATCTTGTCGTGATGCTCCAGCCGGTGCAGGGCTTCTCTCAAGGTGCCTTGACGGTCACCCAGGTTAGCCCCTAAAGCAATATAAGCCTCTGATGCCTCAGAGGTAGAAGGTATGTTCATCAGTCTGTCTCACTTTCTCGTCCGGCGCAATTCTACAGTGACTCCCTGGAAATGAATATCAAAAGGAGGATGCGGCTTGGTCACCTGGACCGTTACTGCATTGATAACAGTATAAGTGTCCAGTAACCCGGATGCAATATGTTCCGCCAAAGCTTCTATCAGCTTGAAGGACTGGGTTTCGACAATTTTTTTGACTACAACATGAACTTCAGCATAATTCACAGTCTGCTCCAGATCATCGCTGAGCCCTGCTCCCTGCAAATCAAGCTCCAGCTCAAGGTCGATATAATAACGCTGGCCGAGCTTCCGCTCCTCTTCAAACACGCCATGGTAACCGTAGTACTCCATGCGGTGCAGCTTCATTTTATCCATTAAGGGTACCTGCCTTCTCTTGAAGAATATAGTCTATACGCAGAGCACAGGTGAACCTGCATATAACATGGCGTCACACATCTCTACGGTACGTTTCATTGCCGCAATATCATGAACCCGCACAAGCTGACAGCCCTGGGCAATCCCGAAGGCGACAGTAGCTGCGGTCCCCTCCAGGACATCATCTGCGGGCAGACCTAGGGCGGTACGAATGAATTTTTTGCGCGAAGTGGCCAGCAGCACCGGATATCCCAGCTTCGTCAGTGCGCCGAGGCCGGTCATGACCTGAAGATTCTCTTCATAGTCCTTGGCGAAGCCGATTCCCGGGTCCAAAATAATATTGTCCGGCTTCACTCCGGCTGCCAGCGCCAGGTGAATGCTCTCGCTCAGGTCATCCGTCATATCGCTGATCAAGTCCTTATACTCACGGTCATGGCGGTTATGCATCAGAATGATCGGACAGTCTGCCTGCGCAGCAACCGCCGCCATCTGCGGATCGGCCTTGGCTCCCCATACATCATTGATGATATGCGCACCGGCCTGAATCGCCTGACGGGCGACTTCCGCCTTATAGGTATCTATAGAGAGGGGGAGTTGCGGGGCGGCCTGATGGATACGCTCAATGACAGGAAGTACACGGGCCAATTCCTCTTCAGTACTTACCGGCTGGTGACCCGGACGCGTGGATTCCCCGCCTATATCGATAATATCGGCACCCTCTGCCGCCATTTGCAATGCATGCTCTACCGCTCTATCCCGCTCTGTCCACAGGCCCCCATCTGAAAAAGAGTCCGGCGTCACATTGAGTATGCCCATAATTAGCGTGCGCTTGCCCAATTTCAGCTCGCTGCTTCCGCAGCGGTAAGTCCGCTCATAGATGATCGGCTTCATATCAGCATATCCGTCCTTTCTCTGTACAGTCTCATAAGTGCAGCCGTCTGCTCTCCACAACGCCCGCTGCCTATGGTTATCCGCCGGTCTCCATTCCATAATGTGCTTACCGGTACGATCTCCTGCACAGAATTGGTGAGGAAGATTTCATCCGCAGCCGCAAGCTGTTCCCAGCGGTAAAAGCCTTGTTCAGGCTGATGGCTGGCCGCTGCCAGCTCAAGCACCATTTCCCGGGTAATTCCCGGAAGAATCCCGGTAGAGATATCGGGGGTATAGAGCCGCTTATTGGAGATAAAAAAAATATTACTCACAATCCCTTCGGCGACCTCGCCCTGTGCGGTCAGCATCAGTCCCTCGGCTCCTCGCTCTGCGGACGGATAACCGGACAATTCACGTTTTGCCAGGATGTTGTTCATATAGTGCAGCGATTTAAGCCTTACCGCACCCTCCGGGGTATTACGCCGGTGGTTCAGAAGCTGAAGTTCTTTGCCTTCCGTGTATAAGCCGGTTGGTGTGACCGGCAGGGCTTTAATATAGAGCAGATGATTAGGCTGCTTATAGGCTGCGGATGGCAGACCCAGAATATCCTCACCGGCTGTAACGGTGTAGCGGATATACGCCTCACTAAGCTCATTCTTGTCCATTACAAGCCGAATCCATTCCCGCAGCTCCTGTACGTCCGGCTCAAAGGGAATGCCCAGCTGGCGGCAGCCCTCTGCCATTCTGCTCAGATGGCGCTCCAGCAGGAAGGGCTCTCCCCCATAAGTACGGAAGGTCTCGAACAGACCCATGCCGTACAAAAAGCCGTGATCCAGAGCGGAGACCACGGCGTCTTTGGCGTCGACTGCTTTGTTGTTAAGTCCTATATATTTCATGCCGGTTCTCCGGCTCTCCGTTTCAGGAAATTGCGCAGCATGGTATGGCCGTGATTCGTAATAATCGACTCGGGATGGAACTGTACCCCTTCAATCGGGTATTCCTTATGCCGCAGGGCCATAATCTCGCCTTCAGCGGTCTCGGCGGTAATCTCCAGGCAATCCGGCAGACTCTCTCGTTCCACGATCAGTGAATGATAGCGTGTCGCCGTGAAAGGAGACTCCAGCCCCTCAAATACGGAGGTACCGTTATGGTGGATCGGTGAGGTTTTGCCATGCATAAGGCGCTCTGCGCGGATGACATTACCGCCAAAAGCCTGTCCGATCGCCTGGTGTCCGAGACATACGCCGAATATGGGGATGATGCCCTTGAAATGCTGCAGCAGCGCAAGGCTGATGCCTGCCTCATTCGGTGTGCAGGGTCCCGGGGAGATCAGAATATGATCGGGGGCTAATGCTTCTATCTCCTCAATGCTGATCTCATCGTTGCGCGCTACCTTAACTTCTTCCCCCAGCTCACCCAGATACTGCACCAGGTTATACGTAAAGGAATCATAATTATCGATGACCAAGATCATATTGCGCTTCCTCCTTCGGCGCCGAGGGCAGCCCGCTCTTCCTGCTCGCGTTCACTGCAGAGAATGGCTTTTACTACCGCTTTGGCTTTGTTGTGGCATTCCCGGTACTCACGGTAAGGGTCTGAATCGATCACAATTCCCGCACCTGTCTGAATGTAGCCGATTCCGTCCTTCACTGCGAGCGTACGTATGATTATATTTAATTCCATATTGCCGTTATAGTCAATCCAGCCCATAGATCCAGTATATGGCCCCCGGCGGACCGGCTCCAGCTCTTCGATGATCTCCATGGTGCGCACCTTGGGCGCGCCCGTGATGGTGCCGCCGGGGAACAAGGCGGCGATGACATCGTACGCATCCCTGCCGGGTGCGACGATTCCCTCTACCTGCGAGACGAGATGCATGACATGCGAGTATCGCTCTACGGTCAGCAGCTCCGGCACGCTGACCGTTCCGTAGGCGGCGACACGGCCGATGTCGCTGCGCTCCAGATCGACAAGCATAATATGCTCGGCGATCTCCTTCTCGCTCCCGCGCAGCTCCGCCTCCATGGCGGCGTCCTCCGCGGGAGTGTGGCCCCGCCGCCGGGTGCCGGCAATGGGGCGGGCGCTGACCTTGTCCCCGTGCAGCTTGACGAGCAGCTCCGGCGATGCGCTGGAGAGCGCGAAGCCGGGCGTGCGGAGCAGCCCCATGTACGGGGACGGGTTGAGTCTACGGAGCCATTCGTAGACTTCCTCGGGTGTAGACTTGAGCTGCGCCTGCTGGCGCAGCGAGAGGTTCACTTGGAATACATCTCCGGCACGGATGTATTCCTGGACCTTCAGCACAGCCTGCTGGAAGGGTGCGGCTGAGAAATCCGAGCTCATACCGGGCCACTCGCCGGTGATCTCGGCCTCGCTCTCCACCCTGCGTGTAAGCCCGGCGTACCTTGCAGCGGCTGCTTCTTCCGGCTCTGCCGGTGCGTAGAGAAGGCTCCACTGCTCCAGCATGCGCTCCGCACGGTGTACAGCAGCCTCATACAGACTCCTTAGCCCATCCAGGTTACCGGATACAGTATCCGGCACAGAGATATGAACTGCACAGTAGAGCTGCTGCTCCTGCTCATCGTAGATCCACACTTCTTCCAGTCTCATGAACAGATAATCCGGAAACTCAGGGTTGTTCCTGGCAAGCGACGGCAGCTTCTCCAGGGAACGGGCCACATCATAGCCAAGAAATCCGATACAGCCGCCGGTGAACGGCGGCAGACCGTCAAGCGGCAGGCGGGGAGACGTATATTCCCTCATCCATGCCTGCAGCACTTGCAGCGGCTGGCCTTCCGTTACGGCAGACTCTATATGCCCCGAAGCCTTGGCTCCGGGAGTATAGCTCTCCGCAACGGCTCCCCGGCCTTCGATGATCGAGACAGGGCTCAGGCCCAGATAGGTGTAGCGCCCGCCCTTGCCGCTCTCCAGGACAACCGAATAGGGGGAAGCCTGTTCCCAGGCCTGCTTCCAGCTGCGGGGCAAGCCTTGGTTGTCCTGCCGTTTCCTCAGGATCAGGGGAAGGACGCTCCAGGCCTCATCTGCCTCTGCCCACTGCTCCCAGTCCTGCCAAGCCGTTAAGATCTCCACAACCATTCTCCCGTCTCATCGATAGTTTATTGCCTGTCAGTATACTGTACATAGGGTTACTTTGAAAAGCCCGCAATTCTTATAAATGCTTATTATCCGAAAAAAGAGCCTGCGGTATCCCTGTGAAAGCGGATAGGGCAGGCTCTTCGTAAGAGCTGAATTCTCAGCAATTATACTTCAAAGTTATAGAGCGGCGTGCTCAGGTAACGTTCGCCGTTGCTTGGGATGATGACAACAATTTTCTTGCCTGCGCCAAGTTCCTTCGCTACCTTCAGTGCAGCAAATACAGCCGCACCGGAGGAAATACCGGACAGCACGCCTTCTTCCTTGGCTACGCGGCGGGCAGTTTCGAACGCTTCATCATTCTCAACATGAATAATCTCATCATAGATATCCTGGTTCAGAATTTCCGGCACGAAGTTAGCGCCGATACCCTGAATCTTGTGCGGGCCCGGTTTGCCTCCAGCCAGAATCGGTGAAGCCGCAGGTTCTACCGCATAGATCTTCACGCCCGGATATTGATTCTTCAGCACTTCACCCGCACCGCTGATCGTTCCGCCTGTGCCGACACCGGCAATGAATGCATCCAGCGGGCCGCCTACGGATTCGATCGCTTCAACGATCTCCGGTCCAGTGGTCTCGCGATGGATCTTCACGTTAGCCTTGTTCTTGAACTGCTCCGCAAGGAAATAATCCGGATTCTCGCTCAGAATCTGCTCAGCCTTCTTGACCGCACCGTTCATTCCTTCTGATCCCGGAGTCAATACGAGCTCAGCGCCGTAAGCGCGCAGCAGGTTGCGGCGTTCAAGGCTCATCGTTTCCGGCATAACAATAATGGCCTTGTAGCCTTTGGCAGCTGCCACAAGCGCCAGGCCGATCCCTGTATTACCGCTGGTCGCTTCTACAATCGTGCCACCCGGCTTCAGCAAGCCCTCTTTCTCAGCCTCTTCTACAATGCTGATGGCAATACGGTCTTTCACACTGGAGCCTGGATTCTGGTATTCCAGCTTCAGGAAGATCTCTGCCGAGCCTTCCGGAACAATCCGGTTCAGGCGGACGAGCGGTGTGCCACCGATCAAATCTGTTACACTGTTGACGACTTTAGCCATGAGTAAAAACCTCCTTGGAATGATAAATGAATTAGGGTGCGGAAACTTATGACAAATGCTATCAGCATATATTACCGTAGCTCCCGGTTCACAATGCCTGGGTAACTAACAGTTGTAATTGTACCGCTTAATATTTCCGACTAAATCAGTAGGTTTTATATTTAATTTCATATTATCAATCTTGCAGGCTGTTGTCAATATATATTGCTGTATCATATTTGGCCCGTAATTCACGCTCTACCTGCTGCAAGGGCGCTGCCTGCTCCAGTCTCAGCTGCTGGCCGATCATCCGCCGCAGTTCCTCCTGATCCGGCTTCACAGGATCAATCAGCTTCTCCAGACGGATCACAGCATACCCCCCGTCAACCTGCAGCGGTCCTGCGATATCGCCATTCTCCAGCCCGGCTGCTGTCTCCAGCAGCTCCTCAGGCCAGAACGGGTCCTTCTCCTCGACCGTTCCGATACTGCCGCCATGCTGGCGGCTCTCCTCGTCGATCGAGACCTCACGGGCCAGCACTGCAAAATCCTCACCCCGCTCCAGGCGGTCCATCACTGTACTGGCCTCGTTATAGGTGGAGGTCTGGATGATAGAGAGCTGCATTTGCTTGCGGGGCATGAATCTCTCGCTATTTTGCTTCAGATAATCATCAATTTCCGCATCACTGACCGCAATGCCGGCCGTTGCTATGGCCTGGAGCGTCAGCCGGTATGCCGTCTCCTCACGCAGCTCCTGACGGGATAGTCCAAGCTCAGACTGCATCTGCTGATAATATTGCTCCTCCGAGCTGTAACCGGACATTCCCCGCTTCAGTTCCCGTTCAATCTCATCATCCGTGACCATAATTCCCAGCGCTGCGGCTTCCTTGCCCACCACGATATGATTCAGCATGCCCAGCAGCACTTCTTCCCCGTGCTTCTTCTGAAGCTCCTCTATCCATTCCTGTTCCGTGACCGGCTGTCCTCCGGCAGCAGCGACATCCGAGGCTTCTCCTTCAGCCGTCTCTGCCTTCAGCAGTGCCATGGCACGCAGGCTCCAGAATAATAGCCCTCCCAGCACCAGCGTTGCCACAGCAAGTAATATAACGGCATTGCGCAGCGCGCGCTCCTGTCTTGTCACCATTTCATAGCCCTATGACTTCGCTTGATCGAGGATTACCTGCAGTTCATCCTTGTTAAATACATAGCTCTCATTGCAATAATGGCAGACAACTTCTGCCGTATCATCTTCTTCGATCAGCCGTTCCAGCTCGTGCTCACCCAGACTAACCAGAGTCTGCTCAATCCGTTCCCGTGAGCACTGACATACAAATCGGACCTCCAGCTCATCCATGATCACAGCATCCGGCAGCAGCAGCCTCAGCATTTCCTCAGGCTCAAGCCCCTGATCCAGCACGGACGTAACCGAAGGCATGGCTCCAACCGCTTGCTCAACCTCGGTAATCTCCTCATCGGTCAGCCCGGGCAGCAGCTGAATAATAAAGCCTCCGGCAACTCTGACTGAATTATCGGTCTCCACCAGCACTCCAAGTCCTACAGCAGCAGGCGTTTGCTCCGAGAGGGCAAAATAATAGGTGAAATCCTCACCCAGCTCTCCTGAAACGATAGGCACACTGCCGCGGTACGGCTCCTTCATCCCCAGATCCTTGCTGATATCAATGAAGCCTTCCGTGCCTACCGCCCCTGCAACATCCAGCTTGCCCGTGCTGTTGCTTGGCAGATGAACATGCGGATTGCGCACATAGCCGCGAACTTCTCCCAGGGCATTGGATTCAGCCGTAATCTGCCCGAGCGGACCGTTTCCTTTGACCATAATCGCGAGCTTCTCCTGCCCCTTGAGCATGGCTCCCATTATAGCTGCGGCAGTAACCGTACGTCCAAGCGCTGCCGTAGCCGTCGGATACGTATCATGTCTGCGCCGCAATTCATCGACAAGCTCTGTGGTACGGACAGCGAACGCTCTGACTCTTCCGTTCATCGCCGTCCCCCGGACCAGCCGGTCCTTCTTATTATCCATTGGGTGCCTACTCCTCCTATCTCTCTCTTCTGTATAGGTTCATCTTTATGATTATTTGTTACGGTTGTAAATAATGCGCAATCCTTCAAGCGTCAGCATCGGATTCACCTCATCGATACATTCTGTCTCACTGGCAATCAGTGAGGCCAGCCCTCCGGTAGCAATAACCTTGAGAACGGGAGCATTCATCTCCTGCTTGATGCGTCTGACGATACCCTCAACCTGACCGGCATAGCCAAAAATGATCCCTGCCTGCATCGCATGTACGGTATTGCGCCCGATTACCTTCTTGGGCTTCTCCAGCTCAATCCGGGGCAGCTTGGATGCCCGCAGATAGAGGGCCTCCGTGGAAATGCCCAGACCCGGCACGATAGCACCGCCCAGATAGTTGGCCCCGGCATCAATGCAGTCGAAGGTGGTTGCCGTGCCGAAATCAACGACGACAAGCGGACATTTATACTGCTCAATCGCCGCAACCGCGTTCACAATCCGGTCCGCCCCCACTTCGCGCGGGTTCTCATAACGCAGATTAAGCCCGGTTTTGATACCAGGCCCCACAAGGAGCGGGTCCTTGCCGATGAATTTGACACACATCTCTACGATGACCTGCACGAGCGGCGGAACAACCGAGGAGATGATGACCCCCTCGACATCCCTGAACGAGAGATTCGACATGCTGAACAGATTATGAATCATCACACCATATTCATCGACAGTGGACCCGCGGGCAGTGCTCAGCCGGAAATGGTGCAGCAGCTCACTGCCCCGGTAGACGCCCAGCACAATGTTCGTATTGCCGATATCGACGACAAGTATCATCAGAGGGCTCCCTCCTTCTTGCCATTCAGATCCAGGCTGATATCGAGACTCGCGAAGGAATACGTCAGCCGTCCTACCGAAATCACATCCACACCCGATTCAGCAATGCCCCGGACCGTCTCCAGAGATACATTGCCCGATGCCTCAATGGTGACATGCTTCGCCTTGGTCCGGATTCTTCTCACGGCTTCAGCCATCTGCTCAGGGGACATGTTATCGAGCATAATAATATCCGCTCCGGCCGCCAGCGCTTCCTCTACCTGCTCCAGACTCTCCGTCTCTACTTCAATGGTCATGGTGTGCGGGATATTGGCACGGGCACGCCCTACTGCCTGATGGATGCCGCCGGCCCCCTTGATATGGTTGTCCTTAATCATTACCGCATCATACAGACCGTAACGGTGGTTGGCTCCGCCGCCTATGCGGACTGCATATTTCTCCAGCATCCGGTGACCCGGTGTGGTCTTGCGGGTATCCACCAGGCGGGTTGGCAGCCCTTGAAGCTTCTCTACAAAAGAAGCTGTGCGCGAGGCCACACCGGATAAACGCTGCATCAAGTTGAGGGCAAGCCGTTCACCAGTCAGGATGGCATGAGTGCTGCCTTCTACCTCAGCAATCACAGTGCCCTTGGAGACAGCTTGTCCTTCCTGGACCAGCGCCGTGAATACAAGCCCAGGATCAACAACTTCGAATACCAGCTCGGCCACGGGGATTCCACAAATAATCCCGTCTTCCTTGGCGTGGATGATTCCCTTGGACTCATGCCCGGCAGGAATGGTTGTACGGGTAGTAATATCCCCCGAGCCGACATCCTCCTGCAGCCAGCCCTTAATAGCTTTAAGCAGATCTTCATTGTATCCGTTAAACATCATCACTTAATTCCTCCACTATTCCAAGTTCGCGAATCTGGAGCAGATGCTTCTGCCACTGTGCGTCACTGCGCAGCGGATAATCCTCACGATAATGCGCACCGCGGCTCTCCTCCCGTGCCAGGGCCGATTCAGTGATCAGCAGACAGCATGTAAGCATATTGGCGAACTCGTATTCTTCCCGTGTTGTCAGCTTGGTCTTAAAAATCGGCAGCTGGCGCTTTATCTCATCCAAGCCTTTGTTCAGCATTTCCCGGTTCCGCCGCAGTCCGGCGTACCGCACCATAGCCTTTTGCAGCTTCAACCGCCGTTCTACAATTGCCTGTGCAGGAGCTTCTACCCTTGCCTGATGATAGGTTACCGATAGGTTATCCCGGTCAAGCGGCGGAAGCTGGCGGATTCGTTCAATGATCCGGCGGCCGAACACAACAGCTTCCGACAAGGAGTTGCTGGCCAGCCGGTTGGCACCCTGCACACCAGTAGATGATACCTCACCGCAGGCAAACAGGCGGGCAACCGTGCTCTCTCCGCTCAGGTCGGTCTTCACGCCCCCCATCATATAATGCGCAGCAGGAGCCACCGGAATCCAGTCACTTGTAATATCCAGCCCGTAGCTCATGCAGGTTGCATAAATGGTCGGGAAGCGGTGTTTAACCATATCCGCCGGTTCATGCGTAATATCCAGATAGACAAAGGTGGATTTGGTCAATTCCATCTCGCTTACAATGGCACGGGCAACAATATCCCGCGGGGCCAGCTCCTGCAGCTCATGATAACGTTCCATGAACCGCTCACCGTTAATGTTCCGCAGCACAGCGCCTTCTCCCCGCACAGCCTCCGAGATCAGGAAGCGCGGAGCGCCAGGATAGCTGAGTGCTGTCGGATGAAACTGAATGAACTCCATATCCCGGATATGGGCACCGGCACGATAAGCAATGGCTACCCCGTCTCCGGTGGCCACCTCAGGATTGGTCGTGTAACGGTATAGTTGTCCTGCTCCGCCGGAGCATAGGATTGTTGCATCTGCCTGCAGGAATAACCGCCCGCCATCAGGCCGCTGTACAAGCGCTCCCAGACACTCTCCGTCCTCCGTAATCAGGTCAACGACATAATGGTCATCCCAGGTCTCAATATTCTCATGCCGGGCAGCCTGTTCAGCGAGTGCGCGGACAATCTCATATCCTGTAGCATCCCCATTTGCATGTAAAATACGGCGGTGGCTATGTGCCCCCTCCTGGGTTAAGGCCAGTACACCATTCTCCTTATCGAAAATCGTGCCAAGCCGGATCAGTTCGCGGACGCCTTCGGGCCCTTCATTGACCAGCACATCCACAGCCGCAGAGGAGTTCAGTCCCGCGCCGGCCATCAGGGTATCCTGACGGTGATACGCCGGCGAATCATCCTCCGAAATGACGGCCGCAATTCCGCCCTGGGCATACCGTGTGTTGCTCTCCATTACGGTCTTCTTCGTAATCATAATAACCTTCCGGTCTTCGCTGGCCTTGATCGCTGTGAATAACCCGGCAATACCGGAACCAATGACCAGGCAGTCTGTCTTAACTACAGGAAGTCCCTGAAGATCAAAATCAACCAAATATTGTGGAATCATGACCGCTTTTCACCTGTTTCAACGAAAGAGTAGCGCATGCTACCGGACTTGTAGCATGCGCTCTAAGGATGTTCTGGCTTTGTCGGCGACTGCAGGCGGTACATAGATCTGCGGCTTCATCGTCTCCAGGCATTTGACCAGCTTTTTCAAATTATTTACCTTCATATTAGGACATACCAGGAATTTGGTGGCAAAATGAAACTCCTTATCCGGGCTGTCAAGCCGCAGCTGATACCCGGTTCCATCCTCAGTACCCACAATAAACTGCCGGCGGTCCGATTTCCGGCAATATTCCAGAATTGAGGTAGTGCTGCCCACATAGTCCCCCATTGCCACGACTTCCGGGCGGCATTCGGGGTGTACAACAAATTCAGCTTCCGGGTATTTGGCTCTCATCTCCATGACATCCTTGACGGTAAGCATGTCATGAGTATTGCAATAGCCCTCCCAGATAATCAGCTTCTTGCCGGTCTGATCCTGCACATATTGACCCAGATTCTTATCAGGCACCCAGATGATTTCTTCAGCATCGAGTGATTCGATCACCTTCACCGCATTCGCTGAGGTGCAGCAAATATCTGTCTCCGCCTTGATCTCTGCAGAGGAATTGATATAGGTTACTACCTTCGCACCCGGATGCTGGGCCTTCAGCTTGCGCAGCCCATCCACATTGACCATGTCAGCCATCGGGCAACCTGCACGTTCGTCAGGAATCAGGACCGTCTTGTTCGGTGCCAGAATCTTGGCACTTTCCCCCATGAAATGAACGCCGCAGAATACGATTACATCTGCCTCTGTCTCCGCTGCCTTCTGGGCCAGCAAAAACGAGTCTCCCCTGAAATCGGCGACTTCCTGAATTTCATCACGCTGATAATAATGAGCCAGAATAATAGCATTCCGTTCCTTCTTAAGCTGTTCGAGGCGCACACGAAGTTCACGATTCTGTTCCTGCTTGCGCTCAAGCGCCAGAGCTTCCACGGTCAGTCTCCCCCTTATGTCATCATGGCTTGCCGCCAGTACATTTCTTATAAATGATAAATTTAATATTTATTCACTAATGTACACAACGTTCCACCCCCTGTCAATCCAAGCGGGTGCTCTGTTTCAGAGAGAAACCGGAGGACAAGTTGCCGTGTGAAACATATACATTCTTATATTTTAAAAGAAAAGCCCGGAGAACCAGTGGTTCTCCGGGCTAGATTACATAATTTGCTGCGATACAGCTTAGACCAGGCTTCCGCCGCCCTTATTCCCGTCATCCGGTCCGTTGCCCTCTTCAGGGTCTGGCTTGTTCGGAATATCCTTGGACAGGTCTAATGGGGATTCCTCGCCAGTTTTGCCTTGAATCCGGACGCGCACATCACCGATGGAATCAATGATCGGCTCGCCCGCTTCATTGGTAATGGCGTCGCCTTCTTCTGGCTTGCCATCCTCGCTCAGGTAGCCTTGCTCAATCAATTCTGTGATCTGATCAAGCTCCAGCGTTTCCTTCTCAAGCAGGGTGTTGGCAATCAGGTGCATTTCTTTGGAATGCTTGGTCAGCAGCTCTCTGCAGCGCTCATAGCTGCTGCGGATAAGGTTCTGCATTTCCTGATCAATCTCATAAGCAATGGAGTCGCTGTAATTCTGTTCATGTCCGATATCCCGGCCCAGGAAGACTTGGCCTTGGGTTGCACCGAACTGCAAGGGCCCAAGCTTATCGCTCATTCCGTATTCCATAATCATCGCACGCACAATGCGCGTAGCCTGCTGGAAGTCACTGTAAGCGCCTGTGCCGATTTCGCCAATGAACATTTCTTCAGCAACGCGTCCACCAAGCAATCCGGTAACCTTATCCAGAAGCTCTTGCTTGGTTACGATCATCCGGTCTTCCTTAGGAAGCATAATAACATATCCGCCGGCACGGCCGCGCGGGATAATGGTAACCTTGTGAACCACATCAGCATGCTCAAGGAAGTAGCCGGCAATGGTATGGCCTGCCTCGTGATATGCGACAATCCGTTTCTCGCGGTCACTGATGACGCGGCTGCGCTTCTCGGTACCGACGATGACACGGTCAATCGCTTCATCCACTTCACGCATCGTAATGTCCTTGCGGTTACGGCGTGCAGCAAGCAATGCCGCTTCGTTCAGCAGGTTCTCCAGATCGGCACCGGTGAAGCCGGTAGTACGCTTGGCGATAACGTCAAGTCTTACATCCTTGGTCAGCGGTTTGTTGCGGGAGTGAACCTTCAGTACAGCTTCACGGCCCTTCACATCTGGGCGGTCAACCGTAATTTGACGGTCGAAACGGCCCGGACGGAGCAGCGCCGGGTCAAGAATATCTGCGCGGTTGGTAGCCGCGACAATAATAATGCCTTCGTTGCCGCCAAAGCCGTCCATTTCAACGAGCAATTGGTTAAGGGTCTGTTCCCGTTCGTCATGTCCGCCGCCAAGTCCTGCGCCGCGCTGACGTCCCACAGCATCGATCTCATCGATAAAGATAATACAAGGAGCGTTCTTCTTCGCGTTCTCGAACAAGTCACGTACGCGGGATGCGCCGACACCGACGAACATTTCCACGAAGTCGGAACCGGAGATGCTGAAGAACGGAACGCCTGCTTCCCCTGCAACTGCACGGGCCAGCAAGGTTTTACCTGTTCCCGGAGGACCTACAAGGAGTACCCCTTTCGGAATCCGGGCACCCACCGCTGCGAATTTGCGGGGGTCCTTAAGGAATTCAACAACCTCAACCAGCTCTTGCTTCTCTTCGTCAGCCCCTGCAACATCCTCGAAGCTGATCTTCTTCTTCTCTTCATTATATAACCGTGCCTTGCTCTTGCCGAAGTTCATCACCTTGCCGCCGCCGCCCTGTGCATTATTGAACAGGAAGAAGAACAGGATGAACATGATGACCAGTGGGATCATGGAAGAAAGGAATGTCAGCCAGATGCTGTCACCTTCCATTTTCTTCTGACTCAATTCTATGCCGTTCTTATCGCTTGCAGCCACAAGTTCATCAAGGGCCCGGTCTGTAGGAGGAACATAAGTGGAGAAATTCTTCGATTTAGCTTCGGGTGGCAGCTCTTTATATTCGCCAGTAACCAGAAACGCATTCCCCTCAAACTGAACCGTCATGCTCTTCACATTATTGTTCGAGATCTCCTGCCGCAACTCGTCATATCTAGGGAGATCGGCGGATTCATTTCCATTGCTCACAAACTGGACTATGCCCACCACGACTAAAAATAAAATCAAATAAAAACCAGAATTCCGGATGAACCGATTCATCCCCTACCTCCTCTCGCAACGCTCAAGTTATTGTACCATAGCCTGACCGGACTCCTCAAATTGTCAGGAAATCCAGAAAAGTGATCCGTAGATCTAAGGCTGTCGGGTAGTTCATTTGGTATAAATCTCAGGCTTCAGTACACCGACGTAAGGGAGGTTCCGGTACAGCTCGGCATAGTCCAGTCCATAGCCTACGAGGAATGCATCAGGAATCACAAAGCCGGTATACTGGGCTTCAAGATTCACAGCACGGCCCGAGGGCTTGTCGAACAGAGTGACTACATTGACAGAAGCGGCATTGCGCCCCTGCAGCATGTCAATCAGATAGCTGAGTGTAAGGCCACTGTCGATAATATCCTCGACAATCAGAACATCACGGCCTTCAACCGATGTGTCCAAATCCTTGATGATTTTGACTACGCCGGATGATTTGGTTGTACCGCCATAGCTGGATACCGCCATGAAGTCCATTTCAACGGGTACTGTAATCACTTTAACCAGATCCGCCATAAAAATAAACGCACCTTTGAGTACACAAATCACTAAAGGTGTGCGGTCTGCATATTCCTTGCTCAGCTGGGCGCCAAGCTCCCTGATTCTTTGTTGAATTTCTTCTTCGCTGATCAAGATTTCCTGAATATCATTCTGCAACTTGCGAACCTCCTAAGATATACTTATGAAAGACTTACTTCGGCCATTACGATTCTTCGCCCTGTTCCATGTCTTCCAGGGTCAGGAGCAGAACTGAGGCCGTGTGCCGCCCAACTGCGGCATGCACCGAGCGCCTTACGCCCGGAATCCAGACGATATTGCCGAGTGCATCACATACGAGGGGAATTGCAGGCCGTTCGGAAGAAGGTATTTTATCATCAATGTAAATATCTTTTACCTTTTTGCTTCCGTTTAATCCCATAACCCTTATGGTATCTCCAGGCAACCGGGAACGAATGGTGAGCGGCAGGACAAGATCGTCCCCGTCAAACCAAGCCGAGTTCTTCCCGTAATCCTCCTCCTGTGCAGAAAAAACTTCCCCCTCAAGCCCCCTCATCGTCATAACCTTTCCTATCTCCATCAGCTTAATCCGGGGATGAGTCAAAGACAGCCGGTATGTATAGCTTACCTGCCGGGTCAAGGGCTTGGACGAGAACACAATGGTATCATATTGCCGCACGCAGACATAACCGCCACCCATATCCAGCGTCCAGACGGTAGGGTATTCCTGCAGCGTTCCCCGGCGTACTGCTTCAATCTTGGAAAAATCCATGAAAGATGAATCCGCCGACAGATAATTTAATATTAGTTTAATCAAACGCCGTTGTAAAGCGGAGGGTATGGCCGCAAAGGCAGCTCTTTTCAAGGTGTATTTTCCATGCTCGGTGAAAACCAGCTCATCAAAGCATTTTGCCGCATTCGCCTCCATATATTCATCTTCCGCCGAGGCAATTTCAGCCAGCTGCAGAAGCGATTGTCTCACTCTCGGATTATGCTGCTCCAGCATAGGGAGCAGCTCCAGCCTGACTGCATTCCGCTTGTACTGCGTCAGGAGGTTGGTCGCATCCTCCGCATAAGCCAGGCCCTCCTCCCGGCAAAAGCCGACAAGAGCCGTTTTGTTAATACGCAGGAAGGGGCGGATGAGTTCCACCTTTTTTTCGGTCCGTTTCCAGCGCATGCCGGCAAGGCCCGAAGGCCCGCTCCCCCGCAGCAGCCGCATAAGCACCGTCTCGGCCTGATCGTCTGCATGATGGGCCAGCGCCACCGAGCGCGCCTGATAACGGTGTGCGGTAGCAATCAGGAACTGGTAACGCTTCTCCCGTGCAGCCCCTTCCGGGCCAAGCCCGCTCTCCTTAATGATGGACGGAATATTGAATTCGCCCAGCTCGAAGGGAATGCCCAGCTCGGCCGCGAGGTCCCGGACCAGCTCTGCTTCCTCAACCGACTCGGCTCTGAACCCGTGATTGACATGGGCGCAGATCAGCGTCAGCGGCATCCGGGTCAGGGAGATCTCATGCAGAATACGCAAAAGAGCCACAGAGTCCGGCCCTCCGGAAACTGCGACTACAATGGTGTCATGAGGCGCCCACAGCTCATATTCAGCCGCAGCCTCCATTACGGATTCCACCAGTTCCTTCCTGTGCTCCATAGGGGCTTCCTTTCCTGCCATCCCTTACACGGCCTGCTCCGGCGGTCAGCATCTTGTGGATTATGTACGATTTCAGATTTTAGAAACGGAAAACCCAGTATAGCGTGAATGCCAGCAGAAATAAAGACAGCGCGAACGCATTTTTGAGCCAGCGCGGGGTCGCCATCGTCTCGTGTCCGGTCTTCCGTCCTCTGTAGATGTGGCTTCTCCAGATCTCTGCTGCCTGCGCGGAACCGGGAAAACCGCCTTTGAGCGCGAGGCATAGCCAGGAGGACAGCTTCTTATCCGGCAGCTCCCGGGCCAGCTTCATCAGCTCCTCTACGCTCCTTGTCTGCGGCAGCTGCTGGGCGGCAGACTTCAGCCCTTGTTCATTAAGCAGACGCAGGCACAGGACGGCAAAAGCAAACAGGTCATAGCTCTGGTCGCCTGTCCGGCTGCCGGCATTCCAGAATCCGCGGTCATGCCATTCGGTGAACTGCTTCACGCTCCGTCCGATTGGGCTTGCCCCTCCGTAATCAATCAGCTCGGCTTCCCCGTAGCTGGACACCATGACATTCTCCGGCTTCAGGTCCCCGAACACGAAACCGCACTCATGCAGCGTCTGCAGCTTCTCCAGAATCGTCATTCCGACAAGCCCCAGCCAAGAGGCACCGTTCCTGGACAGGAAATGGTGCAGCGGCCTGCCTTCCACATAACGCATCACATAAAAGGGGGTATGGTCCCGGTCCTTGAAATCATCCGATTCCAGCAGATAGGAGGATAGCGGCGATTCCTTGCGGGCCCGGTGCTCGCTGCGCTTACGGCAGGACTGCAGGGAGGTCAGCACGTTAATCTCAGACTGCAGCTCCAGCGTATCGTATCCGATCTTGAGCGCATACCGCTCCCGTCTGCCTTCCCGCTGCACCAGATATACGGTTCCGTTTGCCCCCTTCCCCAGCACACGCTCCACGACATAACGGTTCCCCCGCCATTTGCCGGTAATCACTGTGCCTGCCGGATAGGATGGATTAGACGACATACCCATCAATCATCCCTTCTCTTGCCCCGTCATCTTCCCCTGGAAGATAATTACGATGTTCTTCCAGTTTATCATAATGGTAATGTTCCAGCACCTTGAAAATAGCCGGTCCGGTCGGCGTAGCCCCCCGCATCTTCAGTCTGGAAAAAAGAGAGCGGACCTCGGACACATTCCGGGTCCAGTCGATATCCAGCATGGCATCCTCACTGCCGGAGCGTCCGGGAAAATGGAACACGGCAATCTCGCTGCGCCCTTCCCGGGCCTCCAAACTGAGCGCCAGATCACGGATAGCATCCTCCACCGCGCCAAGCTTCGGCTTCATGCTCGCGCTTGCGTCAATTAAAAGCGCAATGCGCAGTGGCGAGGTCTCGGTCAGCTCATCGACCACGGTAACCACCTGCGAACGCTGCTGCGGAGGCAGCTCCGCCAGCGAGCCGTCGCCGAGAATTTTTTGCACCTCTTTATTAACTGCCTGCTGAATGGTCTGAACCACCGTCTTGCGTGTCATCATCTGAATGGTCTGGGCCAGCTGCGGGGTTCCCACGATCCGGCTGATCCCGCCTCCTGCTTTGGCAATATCGGCAATCTCCCGGCTGCCCAGCTCACCGATGGTTCCATAATCCACGACCCCTACAACATTGACCGTGATGCCCTCCTGACGGGCGTGTGCTGCCGCCAGCACCGGACTCTCCCCCACATTCGAACAACCGTCCGTGATCAGCAGAATTTGCTTCATGACCGTTCCTCCCTTCCTTGTCTAGTTACTAGCATTGCCAAGGTTGAGAGATTTCAAACGCCGCCTATAGCTGAAAAACTTCGGAATGAAGTCAAGGTGAGGCAAGGGTCACTGCAAGAATTGTGGACTTCCGATCGCTGTTGTCTTCTGATTTCTTGATTTACCAAGAACCATTTAGCGGTTGAAATCAGAAGACAAAGGCGAACGCTAACGCTTCTACAGTTCCACAATTTCTCTCCGTTCCTTTAACCTCACGATAAGATCACAATCCGACGGCAATCGCCGCTGAGCCGGCGGCGGTTGAAACGGAGTGGAGCAGAGGCTGGCGAGTGACTGGAATGCACTCGCCGAGTCTACTAATCCTGCCTTAAATGCAACATTCCTTCCATCAATCCACTCAAATACCGAAATTGTTGACCAAAAGGCAGGAATCCTCCTCCCTAAAGCAGATTAGTGTAAAAAATCTTGCAATTCATGCAGCAATCCACTCCAACACCCAGGTATCTTCAGCGTCAGGTTGCATTTCGTACAACATTTTCAGCTTAATCAAACTTAAACTCAAGTGATACCCACCAATCGTATCGCAACTGCGTTAGCTAACCGTACGCGGGCGCTCCATCCGGCCTACGCCGGGCATATGCAGGCTGGACCATTCCGGGTGGTAATGATCCACACGGCTAACTACGATGGTCATATCATCATGGACCTCATTGCCCTGATAGCGGATTACCTTATCCAGCAGCTCGTCCGCCATATCCTGCGGGTCATCGCCCTCCAGCTCCTGAATCAGACGTTTCATCCATATCTCCTTATTAACGGCATATCCGGGCGCATCGTAAATACCATCGGTCATCATAATGAGAATATCACCGGGGCGAAGCTGCATGGTGACCAGATCCACTTCGATATCTTTGATGATGCCGATCGGCAGATTGCTGGCCGTCACAGGGATCACCTCGCTGCCCCGCCGGATGAAGCTCGGAGCGGAAGCAATCTTCATGAAGATGGTCTGCGCCGAATACTGGTCGATCAGCGCCATATCTACTGTCGCATAGAATTCATCCGGGGAGCGCAGCAGCAGAATGGAGTTAACGGATTTCACCGCCAGCTTCTCATCCATTCCCGATTGCAGCAGCTTCTCCAGCATAGATAACGCAGCGCTGCTCTCCATCCGGGCCCGCTCCCCGTTGCCCATTCCGTCACTGATGGAGACGGCAAAGGTACCGTTACCCAGCTCCACCGTACTAAAGCTGTCCCCCGACAACATATCGCCTCCCATGGCGGCGGCAGCTACGCCGGAGCTAATCTCGTAAGCCTTGGCCGAGCCAAAGGTCACCATCGACAGGCCCTCACGGGGATGGACGGCGGTCTCACTGACCACTGCGATATTCTCCTCCAGAATATCCGAGAGCAGCGGGGCGATCATTTTGCGGCATTCATCGAAGCCCCGGGTGTAGGCATGCACGACTTCAATCTCTACCCGGCCGGGATCGAGACTCAGAATCTCAATGCTGTGAATGGAGAGGCCCAGCTTCTCCAGCGCCTCTCGGATCTGGCTCTCCTGCCGGTACATCGCCTGCCCTTCCCGCTTAATCTCCTTCGCCAGGTCCTCCATGACCTGCGAGACGCCTGATAATTGCTCGGCCACAAATTGGCGGCTGTCGTATATTTGCCGCTTCCAGCGCATATCATGCTGGTATAGCTCATATTGGCCCTTCATCACCTCAAGAACCTCCCCCGTCCTGCCGCAGATCCGGCTCCACTCCGGCGGCAGCTGGGCAGCGGTAATGTCCGGGCACTCCTCGACCGTGGTCATCATGTCCGTCATATACCTGTAGGTCTGATAGAACTTGGCATCCCAGCAGTGGGTCCGCCGGATGCATCCGGCGCAGGCTCCCTCTGTTACCGTATTCATAAAGTCCTCCATCTCACGGTCGCTTTTGCCCGCCTCTGCGGCCCGGGGAATCTGCCCGAAGCTGCTGGAGAGCTGCTGGAATACCTGCGAGAACTGGGTTACCCGGTCTGCTGTAATATCCCGGACCCTCCGGGCATATTCATGCTGGGAACGGCTGTGATCGGCTGTGCCTGGTACATATTTGGCAATGGCAGTAATCATCCCCTTAGGTGTTAGAAGAAACAATACTACAGCTGCACAGGTCTCCCAGGTAGAATTCATGACATCGCCCGGTCCCATGAAGTATACGGATAGAATCGTTGATCCCAGCAGCATCCCGATGGAGACCGCCCCTTTCCGTCCGGACTGCATCATGCCTGCCAGCATCCCGGAAAAGGCCAGCAGGCTCATTTGATAGATGGCTCCGATATCGGCCAGACTGAGAATTAGTCCGGTCACTACACCAACCGCAGCACCAAGCGGCGCTCCTCCGGCCAGGGCAAAGATCAGAATCAGAAACCGCGATAAAACATGCTCCAGCGATAGACCGTTAATGGTCCAGCCGACAAGGCCGGTCATGACGGAAGCCAGCAAGATGATCAGACAGAGTACCTCCTCATTGCGGAGTGCCCTGCTTTTCTGCTTATAGGTGAATAAAGGAAGCGCCTGCAGGAATACAAGCGTCAGCACGAATCCGAGTATGGCATCAATGGCCGCCATCATCAGCGGATACCACGTGAGCGAAGGACCGATAACGACCTGGAACAGTCCCACCATAAACGAAGCTACGAACACCATCAGAGGGGCATAAGACAGATCCACCCGCTGGAAGTTCTCCAGCCCTTTGTAGATCAGATAAAAAATAATCAGCTCTGCCGCTACCACGATGGCACCCGGAAATGGGGTGAAGAGACTGCCGAGCACGATGGCTGCGGCCACAGGCAGCATGGAATCCCTGCGCATAAATACAATGACGGCGAAATAAGCAGCAGCAAACGGGGTAAGCTCATCCAGGATCATAGCCCGTCCCAGCAAAAAGCCCATTAGGCTAAGCAGCAGTACCCACTTCTTGACCGCGATGAACTGGATAACCGGCAGCTTGGTGCCCCACACCTTCAAGCGCGTACCTAAGGCTTCTTTCTGATTTTTGTCTTTGCTTCCTGCTCTTGTCCACTCCGGCAAATTCACCACATTGCTTTTACTCATTCCCTGCACCACCCGTTTATGAATTTTATGGTTCTCATTATATAGTGGGGGTCTTAAGAAAGTTTGTCAGAAACGGAGAGCAATCTGTAAAAAATTTCCGACAAAAAAGCCTGTCCCGACATTCTGTGGAAAAGCCTCCCAATCCCATACGGGGTAAAAGATCGGCTGCGGACTGCCGCAGTCAGACTGCCGGTTGCAGGTAGTGGCCGCGCGGACATTCGTCAGCGATTGCCCTAGAGTTATGTGAGAATGGCATAGATGCTGTCGGCAATTTGTTCAAAGCCCGACAAAAATAGCCGGGAGCTTGGGCGCGCGGTATAGAGCTGGGGCGGGCTGGGCTGCTCATATTCTGCGTTGCAAGCAAGTTGTAGTCGGTTTTCCGATTACATTTGGTCAATACACCTCCACGTTGCCGATTGTAATCTGTTTTCCGATTACATTTGGTTCACGCGCCTCCAAGCTGCCGATTGTAGTCGGTTTTCCGATTACATTTGGTCCGTACGCCTCCACGTTGCCGATTGTAGTCGGTTTTCCGATTACATTTGGTTCACGCGCCTCCAAGCTGCCGATGGTGTTCGGTTTTTGGCCTACATTCGGCCTGCGGGCACAAACACAAAAAAACCGCAAAGGGCGCAACGCCCCTGCGGTTATTTATGATGTGCAAGACTCAGATTATACGCGCTTGGCTCCACGGCCGCCGCGCTTTCCTTCTGTGTTCTTCTTGATCGAAGATATCCGTTCTTCGCTGTCTTTCAGGAAGCGTGACATTTTATCCTCGAATGAAGGTTTACCGGCTGCAGGCTTGAATGGACGCCCACCCCGTTCACGATTGAATCCACCGCCGCCTCCGCCACTGCCGCCACCACCGCCGAAACGGTCTCCACCGCTTGGACGTTCAGGTCTTGGAGCTCTGGGGGGACGTACTTCCGATGCCGGCTTATCAACGGCTTGCTTAATGGAAAGTCCGATCTTGCCGTCCTTGTCAACATTGATCACCTTAACGGTTACTACATCCGCAATCTTCAAATGATCGTTAACATCCTTGACGTAGTTATCGGCGATCTCCGAGATGTGAACGAGACCTGTGACACCTCCTGACAGATCCACAAATGCTCCGAAATGCGTGATGCCTGTCACCTTGCCCTCTAACTTGGTGCCCACTTCAATTGCCATAGAATAAAATGATCCTCCCTTAAAAATATACAGACGAATATAATGTCCATCCTGTCTGCGGTGATTTGATTATACAGTAAAGAGCAAAGCAAGGCAACACAGCGTAAGCCTCTTTTCGCCTGCTTTTATTGCCCGGATTGCTCGGTACGGATAGGGGATTCCCCTGCAGGATACATATTGTACCATTTACGCGCTAATTGTCCGATATACTCATCGTCATTCAGCCGCGAGACCTCATATTTCAATTGATTCATCGTGGCTGTTACACTCTCACTGTTCTCTTTCTTACGGGCGAGCTGTTCGCTCTTGTCGGCGATTACTGCGCTCTGGGCAAAGAAAGTGAATCCGGCCCAGCCGAAGAAAACAGCCATCACAAGAATCCATATAAACTTTCTTCTCTTCGCGCCTGCGGCCGAAGCACTCTGGTTCGTATTCTTCTCTTCCGCAGAGAATCTGTTCATTCAGCTTACCTCCAGTTCCAGGGTTCAAGGTCAGCGCTTCCGCCACCCTGATATCCACTCGGTGATCCTCACGATCCGGGCGCTATGAACGAACCGGGATGCATACGGAGAGGCCCACCTTACAGGAAGTACCCAGATTGGCTTGGTTAGACGCAGCAGCAGCTTAAAAATATAAAGAAGGACCCGGCCGAGCAGCAGTACTGTTCCCTTAACCAGGCGCCACAGCCAGAGAATCGGGCCTCCGATGACTATGGTAATGAACCGCCATAGCATCCTGCATACATACTGAACTGAC
Organism: Paenibacillus sp. FSL P2-0089; assembly: GCF_038595095.1. NCBI lineage: Bacteria > Bacillati > Bacillota > Bacilli > Caryophanales > Paenibacillaceae > Paenibacillus > Paenibacillus sp. FSL P2-0089. The sequence continues at coordinate 7,411,760 of NZ_CP152006.1, read as the reverse complement.
TGAATTAACCTTACCACAAAACGCTGCACCGTAATACTGAAGATCAAAAAATAGATCCATACACCTAGAAAGAGGCCAAGAACGACATAAAACCTCAATTGTCCCTGGTTTCCGGCATAAAGCATGCGAAAGACCAGCAGGGCCGCCCCTATCCAATACAGCAAATCCAGCAGCGCATTCAGCCAATTGGGAAATCTTAGCTTCTGCGACAGCACCCGGTAGCTGTCATAGGCCAGTCCCATGGCAATGCCGGACAGAATCATATAGAGCAGGGTGATCCATTGAACGGAGGGATTCATTTAAACAGCTTGCGGAGAATCCCTTTATTTTTGCCTTGCGCCCCGGGGTCCAGATAAATCAGGGAATGAACATTGCCTTCAAGGGACAGCATTCCATTCTCCAGACTTAAATTCTTGATATGTAAATGAGTCCCCCGAATGGTCAGCTCACCAAGTTCTGTACTCAGCAGAAACTCTTCACTGTCAAAACTCTCCACATTCTGCACACCGGTAAGCTCAATCTGCTTGCGGCTGCGCATGTGCAGATCATGCTGTTTGTTGACTTTGGTTGGCTCGATCATAGCATGTACCCCTCCTTCTTGGTTCTAATCTATGAAGGAAGGACAGGGTATAGAACAGGTGAAAACAACAAAATAACCCCACAAAGTGGGGCTTTAGCTTAGATGATGACTCAGGTACTTTGCAGGGGCCCCAAAACATATAAATTCTTATCTTTTAAAAAAGAGGCATTCCGCTCCGCCGTCTCCCGGCTTCAGGAATACCTCTTAACCTTATACTGCAATAATTTGCTACCAGTCGAGTCCCGTGCTTTTGGCAACCGGCTCTTCACGGAGCAGGGTATACATTCCGGCGGCCTCGTCCTTGCGGGTGGTTTCCACCAGCTTTTCCACTTTGACCGTCACAAGCTTTTGGCCGAACTGCACGGTAATCTCGTCACCGATCTTCACCGTGCTGCTCGGTTTGGACTCCCGTCCATTGATCAACACCCGGCCCTGTTCGGACACATCCTTGGCCACGGTGCGGCGCTTGATCAGACGGGAGACCTTCAGGAACTTGTCCAGACGCATTAGTTAACGGCTTCTTTGAGCTTGTTGCCTGCCTTGAAGGCCGGCACTGTGGATTCAGGAATTTCGATAGGTGTGCCCGATTGCGGGTTACGGCCGGTGCGGCCGGAACGTTTGCGCGTTTCAAAAGTACCGAAGCCGATCAGCTGTACTTTATCTCCGCTTGCGAGAGCTTCTGTAATTTCGCCCAGCATTCCGTTAAGTACGGTTTCTACGTCTTTTTTGGATAGTCCGCTTTTCTCGGAAATGTTGTTTACCAGATCTGTCTTGTTCATAATTTGAAGTTCCTCCTAGGATACAAAAAATAAATGAAAATCAGGTTTACCGGAAAATCACGGCAAATCGTCATTTCGTCTTTATGATATTCTGGATTCCGCCCTCAATTCCTGCCACGATCCGCCGTTTTTTTTGAAAAAGTAACATCTTGCGTAGGATATGGGGGTTATAGCACTATAACATTATAAACCTCTCAATACATTTTAAATCAGAGATTCGCGCCAATAGTCACAGCATTGCCGTGAAACGCGCGGGATATACCGCCGAAGACTATAATTCTAAAATCTATTGCTTCCGCTCTTCTGCCTTGGCTTCCTGCCATAGGGCTTCCATCTCTTCCAGCGGGCTGTCCTCCAGCCGGACCCCCCGATCCCGCAGACGCTGCTCAATATACTCGAAGCGGGCTACGAACTTGCGGTTGGTGCGGGTCAGCGCTTCTTCCGGATCGGCTCCGATGAAGCGGGCCACATTGGTGGCTGCGAACAGCAGGTCGCCCAGCTCCAGCATCTGCTCCCCGGCGGACTGTCCCGTCTCAATCGCCTCCTGAAGCTCGTCAACCTCCTCGCGGATCTTGGCCAGCACATCACTGGTGTTATCCCAGTCAAAGCCGACGCGGGACGCCTTCTTCTGCAGCCTATACGCCTTCATCAGAGCCGGCAGATCCCTCGGAACCCCGCTGAGTGCGGACAGGGCTTCGGGCTTCACGCCTTTGCGCCGCTTCTCCTCGGCCTTCATCCCTTCCCAGTTCTGCAGAGCCTCCTCGGCATTGCCCGCCGCCTGATCGCCGAAGACATGCGGGTGGCGGAACAGCAGCTTCTCATTCAGCCCCTCAATGACATCGTAGACACTGAAGGTCCCCAGCTCCTCTTCCATCTGGGAGTGCAGCATAATCTGGAGCAGCAGGTCGCCCAGCTCTTCCCTCATATGGTCCGGATCATCCTCATCAATCGTCTCCAGCACCTCATAGGTCTCTTCGATCAGATTTTTGCGCAAGGATTCATGCGTCTGCTCACGGTCCCAGGGACAGCCCTCGGGGCTCCGCAGAATATCGACAATCTCATGCAGCCGGGCAAAGGTACGGTTACGCGCTTCATCCGCACGGCTCGCCGGAACATATACCAGCGACAGGTTACCATAGCCGTCCAGCCGGTCCAGCTCGTACAGCGGCACCCGGAGAATCTGCTCCTCGCCCTCCACGCCAAGCGCATGTGCGGCAATCACCTCATACTCGGGCGGGTACAGCTCCATCAGGCAAAGCTTGGTCTCAGACGCGGTGAAGCTGTCATAGACCTGCCCGATCAGGGTGTGCAGCTCCGGGTGAAGCTGGGAGCTGCGGATACCGGAGGCATCCAGCAGCTGGAAGCCTTCAATCGGATCAAAGCCCAGTCGGACAAACGCTTCATCCAGGAAGCTCTCGCCGCCGAGGATATTTAGCTCAATACCCGCCTCCGGGCAGCGCCCGCGCAGCAGGGAGACGGCGGATTCGGCCACCATGGGATGCCCCGGCACGGCATAGACGATCTCCGTGCCCTGCGGAGCGGCCGCAGCCTTCTCGATCAGCGTTGCCGTAATGGCTTCATAGACCTCAGGGAAGGACGACAGCGACTCATACAGCCCGTCGAAGGACTCCCAGGCTATCTCCATCTCCGCCAGTGCAGCCATGACAGGATGCTCTGCGGTCCGCACATATACGGCCGAGGCCGCCTTCAGCTTCTTGATAATGCCCAGTGTCAGCCGGTCCGGGTTCCCGGAGCCCAGGCCGACGATCGTTAATGTTGCGCTCATGCCAGTCTACTCCTTCCAGGCAGCCGCCTGCTGCTATTCGCGAAAGGCGGCTGCGCTATGTATCTATTGAGCTGCGCCTTATGGGAACAGGCGCAGCTTCTTCAGCTTGTCCGCTAAGCGGGGGCCGAAGCCCGGAAGCTGGCGCAGCTCGCTCTCGCTGAGCAGCCGCAGCGCCACTGCGCCGAGTGCGAAGACGGCGCAGCCTGCGAGCACGCCGAGCAGGCTCTGCGCCAGGGCCGCGGTCCGCCCGCCGCCAAAGCCGGCGGCGTCTGCCGCCCTGGCTGCGCCGTGGCTCACGGCCGCGGCGGCCAGCCCCAGGCCCGCGAGCAGCGCCGCGGGCTTCAGCAGAACATCTGCGGCGCGCAGCCGCAGATGTCCCTGCCGGTAGAGCAGCAGCACGTTCAGCGCTGCTGCGAAGAGATGTGCGGCCACGCCAGCGATGGCCGCACCGGTAATGCCCTGCTGCGGGACCAGCAGCAGGTTGAGGGCCGCCTTAAGCGCAGCGGCGGCCAGCAGGGTCAGCGCCGGCGCGCGCACGGCGCCCAGGCCTTGCAGCAGCGCGGCGGAGATGATGCTGACCGTGCCGCCCGCGGCGGTGAAGGCCAGCCAGGTCATCGCGCCGCTGCCGGCGGCGTCCCCGTACAGAGCCGTGTTCACCGGCTCTGCAAGCACGGCCAGGCCTACGGAGGCGGCCAGCCCGAGGAGCCAGAACCAGCGCAGCGACAGCGTGATGCGCGTGCGGATCAAGGCCTCATCCCGCTGGTACTTCGCTTCGGCCAGTGCCGGGATGAAGACGACCGAGAGCGAGGTCGCCAGCATCGTTACGATCTGCACGAGCGGCAGCCCGCGGTTATAGATGCCGAACTGGGCCATCGCCGCCGTCTCGCTGCTCCCGCTCCCCGCCAGCAGACGGGGAACTGTGAAGACATCGACCAGTCCGATTAACGGAACAGCCAGCGCACCAAGCATCACCGGGAGGCCATAGGCTAACAGCTCGCGGGCAGGAATGCCCTGCTTATCCCTTCGTACGGCCGATCCCGTTCTGTTCTGAAGCGGAGCTTGAGGCAGCCTGTCCTGCAAGCCCCGCCGGTGGCTGCGCCAATACAGCAGCATCACGCCGAGACCGGCGATCCCGCCCCCGGCTGGACCCAGCATCGCACCGGCAGCAATTCCTGCCGCATCTGCGCCAGCGCCCGTCAGATACAGCAGAAGCGCGATCATGACCGCCACGCGTACCGACTGCTCGACCACCTGCGACACGGCGGTCGGCATCATATTATGAAGTCCCTGGAAGTAGCCGCGCAGCGCAGCCATCAGCGGCACCACCGCCAGCCCCCAGGCGCTGCTGCGCAGCGCCGGGACAATATGGGAGCTGCCGACCCATCCCGCAATGAGCGGAGCCCCGGCGTAGACCAGAATGCCGAGCAGAAGGCCGCTGGCCGCTGTAATTCCGGCGGATAGCAGCAGGATCCGCCGCCCCTTCTGCGCGTCCTGTGCCGCCGAAGCCTCGGCCACGAACCGCGAGATGGCGGCAGGCAGCCCGAGCATCGCCACCGTAACCAGAATGGTATACAGCGGATAGACCGTATTGTAGATACCGAACGCGGCGTCACCGCCCAGATTCTGCAGCGGTATCTTCTGGAGCGTACCGATCAGTTTCGAGAAAATAGCTGCCGCGCTAAGAATAAAAGCGCCCTGCAGCAGCTTCGAGCCTTGCGAATTGGATGTCATCGTTTACCTGCTTCTACAGCCATAACTGCCATAATATAGAGCTTACTTTAACCTAAGCAAATGAATTTCTATATTATAACTTATCTAAGGGTAGAAGTGTAAATGACCATGCGTCTATTCCTTAGCTTGCCGATTCACAGCAAAAACCCGCCATTCCCTACGGTCATAATAACCTAAGGAAAAGCGGGACTCTCCAGCACCAGCTGATTACTGCTCCATTTGCTTGCCCAGGAAGGCTGCGGCTGTCTCCGCCATTTTCACTTCCATCTGGGCCATCTTGACCGAATCATCCTTATTCAGCAGCACTACGCAGCCGATGGGATCTCCTCCGGAGATAATAGGCGCTGCCACATACGTGGATAACAGCTCCGTGTGGTCCTTGCTGATGTCATAGCTGCCTGCATTGGTCTCAAGCATCGTTTTACGGCTTTCCATTACCTTTTCCAGCAGCACACCCACTTGCTTCTCCAGATAATCCTTCTTGGAGCCGCCGGCGAGCGCGATGAACGTGTCCCGGTCCGTAATCATGGTAATATGCCCTGTTCCTTCATACAGCGACTCTGCATATTCCTTGGCGAAATCGCCCAATTCACCAATCGGTGAATATTTTTTCAATATAACCTCACCATCGCGGTCAACAAAAATTTCCAGAGGATCGCCCTCACGAATCCGTAAGGTGCGTCTGATCTCTTTGGGGATAACAACTCGTCCGAGGTCATCAATACGTCTTACAATACCAGTAGCTTTCATTTCAAATGTTGCCCCGCTTTCCTTAAGAAGTATGGTCCAACTACTGTCCATTATGGGAATGGTTAATCCCGGTGATTTATCGTAATATCTGACCATAGTATTCATCTCTTCCCAGTTCCTTATACATCCGTCAGCCCGCATATAATTGTTCATGGAGAATGAGAACGCCCCGGCCCGGCATCCTTCCAGTTATGATCACAAATAGTCATTTCTATACCGCCGCAGTATTTTCCCCATTTTGTTCTATTGTGGCAAAAAAAACCGCCCGGATGCATGGCGCATCAGGCGGCTTGTCCAGCCTATATTTATTTAGCGGCTTCTGTAGCAGCCGGTGTATCTGTAGCGGCTGGCGTGTCACTACCCGCAGCCGGAGCCGGTGTAGCTGTGGCTCCCGCGCTGCCTGCAGCAGCTGAGCTCTTCGGCAGATTGATTTTAATCTCCAGACTGTCCAGTTCCTTCTCCAGGAAGGTCTCCAGGCTGGCAGAAGCGGCAGAGTTCTTCACAGCCTTCAGCTGGTCGGCAGTCAGCGTATCAAAGGTGGTGTCCTTGCGGGCTTCCACCTTGATAATGTGATATCCGTAGGTAGACTTGACCGGCTCACTAATCGTATTCAGCGGAAGACTATGGGCTGCAGCCTTGAACTCTGCTACATAATCTACCAGTGCCTTGTCCTTGTATTCACCGCCGGTTTCCTTCGTGCCGGTATCATCGGAGTATTCCTTGGCCACAGCTGCAAAGTCCGCCCCGCCATCCAGCTTCGCCTTCACTTCCTGGGCGCGCTTCAGCGCATCGGCATCCGTCCGCTCTTTGCCGGCGCTATCGGTCAGGCCAACCAGGACATGGCGCAGAGTAGCCACACTATAATCAGCCTTGGTGGCTTCATAATGGGTCTTGACCTGCTCGTCCGTTAATTTCAGCAGCATGTCCTGATATACGGTAAGTACGCGCTGCATATAGGAACGCAGGTCCGACTCGCTCAGATCCTGTTCCTTTAGCGTGCTCTTGTACTTATCGCCCAGCGCAGTCTTGATAGAGCCGATCTGAGTATCGACTTCTTTCTCCGCAGCCTTCTTCGCTTCATCCGAGGCCTTGTCCGCCAAGTATTCGAACGCGACCTCCTGCTTCAGGATGGACTCCTTGAACATATCAATCTCCAGATACTGCGCCTGCTCGGGGGACAGGAATTTCATTACGCGGGTATCCAGATTGAATTCCTTCTGGGTAATGGTGCCGCCCTTATACGTCGCCACCGCAGTATCATCACTTTTATTGCTGCAGGCAGCAAGCATGGAGAAGGACAGGGCTGCGGTCAGCGAGACCACCAGTACCTTCCAGGATTTTTTATTTAACGACATTGTGTAATTCTCCCTTCGATTTTAAAGACTGTTTGGCTGCCGCGAGGAATTGCTCCAGCACATCCAGCAGCTCCTTGTCACCTAAATCCTTCGCTTTGATCCGGATCGTTGCCTTGGCATCCTTATCAAATTGTACACGCCTTTCGAAGCTATTACCAACTTTGGCGAGCTTTGCCGTATCAAACGCCCCCAGGCTGCCCTCGTGGAAATTAAGCAGGGCATCATCCCCGCGCCGGACCATGGATTCCATGCCGTAGAGCTTGCCATACACCTTCAACCGGGCCACAGAGAGCAGATTAATAACGGCTTCCGGCAATTCGCCGAACCGGTCCAGCAGCTCATCCTCAAGCTCGGAGGCATCTTCGAAGGAAGCCACAGCAGCAACCTTTTTATAGATTTCTATTTTTTGGATACTGTCGTAAATATACTCGGAAGGAAGATACGCGTCAATCGACAAATCAATGACCGTATTCCCCTGCTTCAGCGAAGTATCCTCCTCGCCAAGCACACTCACCTTGCGTTTGCGGATTTCCTCCGCCAGCATTTGCGAATACAGGTCGAAGCCGACCGAGGCAATGAAGCCGTGCTGCTCCGCCCCCAGCAGATTGCCTGCTCCCCGGATGGAGAGATCGCGCATAGCAATTTTGAAGCCTGACCCGAGCTCGGTGAATTCCTTGATGGACTGCAGGCGCTTCTCAGCCACCTCTGTCAGCACCTTATCGCGCTGGTAGGTGAAGTAGGCATAAGCAATCCGGTTGGAACGGCCGACGCGTCCGCGCAGCTGATAGAGCTGGGACAGGCCCATTTTGTCAGCATCATGAACAATCAGTGTATTTACATTGGGAATATCGACACCGGTCTCTATAATACTGGTGCTGACCAGCACATCATACTCTCCGTCCAGGAAGTCGAGAATCGTCTTCTCAAGCTCCGATTCCGACATCTGTCCATGCCCGATACCCACTCTTGCCTCCGGCACCAGCATGGAGATCTGCGCCGCCATTTCCTGAATCCCCTGTACACGGTTGTACAGATAGTAGACCTGCCCGCCACGGGCCAGCTCGCGCTCCACTGCTTCCCGGGTCAGCGTCTGGCTATGCTCCACCACATACGTCTGTACGGGAAAGCGGTTCTCCGGTGGTGTCTCAATAACTGACAAGTCGCGCACCCCGAGCATCGACATATGCAGCGTGCGGGGAATCGGTGTGGCTGTCAGAGTCAATACATCGACATTGGTCTTCAGCCGCTTCAGCTTCTCCTTGTGGGTCACGCCGAAACGCTGCTCTTCATCGACAATCAGAAGGCCGAGGTCCTTGAAGACCAGATCCTGTGACAGCAGCCGGTGTGTGCCGATAATAACATCCACTGTCCCCTGGCGTACTCCCTTGATCGTCTCATTCTGCTCCTTGCGGCTGCGGAACCGGCTCAATACCTGAATATTCAGCGGATAATTGGCGAAGCGCTCACGGAAGGTCTCGTAGTGCTGCTGCGCCAGAATCGTCGTCGGCACGAGCACAGCCACCTGCTTGCCCTCTATAGCAGATTTAAAAGCAGCCCGGATCGCCACCTCTGTCTTGCCATAGCCTACATCGCCGCAGAGCAGCCGGTCCATCGGACGGTTCTGCTCCATATCCTTCTTGATCTCTTCGATCGCCCGCAGTTGGTCACGGGTCTCCTCATAAGGGAACATCTCTTCGAATTCGCGCTGCTCCTGCGTATCCTTCTCGAAGCCATAGCCAAGCGCGCTCTGGCGCTCTGCGTACAGCTTGATCAGATCATCGGCGATATCCTGAACCGAGCTCCGCACCTTGCTGGTAACCCGGGTCCATTCATTGCCGCCCAGCTTATAGACCTTCGGCTCCTTATCTTCCGAGCCGACATATTTCTGAATCAGGTCAATCTGTTCAATCGGAACAGAGAGCTTGTCGCCTCCTGCATAGAGGATGTGCATATAGTCGCGGTGAATACCGCTGACCTCAAGCGTCCCGATGCCCATATATTTACCGATCCCGTGATTCTGGTGAACCACATAATCCCCGATCTTCAGCTCGGTATAGCTCTTAATCCGTTCGGCATTATCAATGCCCTTCGAGACCTTCCGCGCCTTGCGCTGCTTCTGCGAGAACATCTCACCCTCAGTGATCACTGCGAGATGAATCGAAGGAAGCTCGAAGCCGGAGCCCAGGTTGCCCTGCAGGATCGTCGGCTCCTCAATGCCATAGTCATCCAGTACCCGGCGGATACGCTCCATCCGCTCCTCGCCGTTCGCCAGCATGATCACCTTCACGCCGGACTTGTGCCAACGCTCCATCTCGGATTTCAGCACATTCATCTGGCCATGGAAGTCCTGCATTCCGCGGCTGATGAAGCCTAAGATATTCTGTGGCTGAATATGTGGAACCTGACGCAGAAATATCGACATAAACAGGCTCTGGAACGGACGCTGGTACATAATAACCTCGCTGTCGACAGAGAGCTGAAGCTCAGGCAGCGTCTTGCCGTTCTGCAGCAAGTGCAGATTCCATTCCGACTCATCCCGCTCCAGCTGCTTGGCGGTCTCCAGAAGTCTGGCCGGCTCATCCAGGACAAGCAAGGTATCCTGAGCCATATAATCATACAGATGAATACGTTCAGGGTAGAGCAGACTGATATATTTATAGACTTCCGGGAAATAGGTACCCTGCCGCAGCATCTCCAGCTCCCGGCCCATCTCCTCACGCAGACGCAGCTTGGCCTGACGGTCACTCATCTTCTCAAGCTGCCGCTCCAGCATTGCAGACGCAGCGGTAGAAGCCGCATCCTGGCGGAGCTGATCGAATATAATCTCCTTGGCCGGTGTAATCTTCACACTGCGGACCTTATCGATGGAGCGCTGATCCATAGGGTCGAAGGTACGGATGGAGTCTACTTCATCATCAAACAGCTCCACCCGGTAAGCCAGTGGAGAGGTCATGGGATAGAAGTCGATAATACCGCCGCGTACACTAAGCTCACCGCGGTTCTCTACCCGCTCCACCCGCTCATAGCCCATCTCAATCATGGACATGAGGAAGTCATCCAGTGGCAAGGTTCCGTCCTGCGAAACCGTAAGCTGGGCTTCAGCCATGACATGCGGAGCGGGGAGCAGCCTCCGAACGCCGGAGTAGGGAACAACTACAATTCCCCGGAAGCCCTGGGCGCAGCGCGTCAGTACATCAATCCGCTGAGCCAGCGTCTCCGGGCTTGAGACAGCGGCCTCAGCCGCCACCAGCTCATTGGCCGGATAGAGCAGCACCCGCTCCGGGGAAAGCGCTTCCTGCAAATCATCAGCCATCTTCTGGGCTGAGAACATATTATGGGTCACAACCAAGAGCGGACGCTGCGTCTCCTCATGCAGGGCAGCCAGCATGATTTGTCTGGCCGAGCCGGACAGACCGGAGATAAGCTGTTCCTTCATCCCTGCTGCGATGCCACGGGTGACAGACTGGAAATCAGTATCCTTGGAAAAAGCTTCTATAAGACCTTGTAACAACAGGTGCACCTCTCTTACTAAACAGGCTGACAGCGGCAATGCAGCTGTCACCTATTATAATTGGAATCGAAAACAAGCCTCAGCGGATAAGGCCAAGGCTTGCGGATGACGATAGAGACAGGCGCTTCCACCTTACTGAAGCGGACTGGCCAGCAGGCTGAGCTCGGGGTTGTTATCCAGCGCCTGCTTGCAGTAATCGCAGGTCACCTTCACCGTAATCTCGCCTTCTGAATCATACGCTATTATATCTCTGCGCTCCGCAGGGGTCAAGGATTGCAGCCCCAGCTGCATCTCTGTAATATCGCTTCTGCCAATGCTTCCCAAGAACGTCCGGCAGTGCCTGCATACATAGTGTATTGCCATCTATATGCCTCCTGAAGGTAGTATATACCTTCAGTATGCCCCGCCCGGGAGGGCTTTAGCCGCAGGGTCCTGAACCCTATACCTTGTATTTCATCCGTTAAATTTGGCCATGGTCTGTTCAAAGGTATGCTGCAGGCTGAATTCCACAGCATCGCAAGTATCACTTATCATGCTCTCAAGCCTTGCTCCATCCTTCTTGGCGAAGGTAGATAGTACGTAGTCAACTATAGCAAAGCCCGGCTCCGGACGGGATATGCCCATCCGCACCCGGTTGAAGCTCTGGGTGCCCGTATGCTGAATGATGGACTTGATGCCATTGTGCCCGCCGGCACTGCCTTGATATCGCAGCCTGATCTTTCCCAGCTCCGTATCCAGGTCATCATAGACCACAATCATATCTTCCAGCTGGACCTTATAATAATCCATATAAGCCCGTACCGCTTCCCCGGACAGATTCATGAAGGTCATCGGCTTGATCAGCACCGTCTTCACACCGCCGATCATCCCTTCACCGATTACCGATTTGCATTTATTCTGGTTAAAGGCAATTCCATGTCTGGACGCAAGCTCATCGAGGGCCATGAAGCCGACATTATGCTTGGTCTTCGCGTATTGCGTTCCGGGATTCCCGAGTCCAACAATCCATTTCATATTTAAGGTTTTTCCTTTCCGCCCGGTACTCTCAGCAGAAGAGTTCCGTTTTTGGTACAATAAGTTTATACTCCGGAGACAGGTGATGAACATGCCACATCAGGGCGATATCTTAACACTGCAGCGCCATTTCCAGTACCATATTCAATATGCTGTGCCTGTTGAAGTCTATAGGGGGAACGCGCACGTAGACATCGGTGTGATTACAGCGGTGGACGAAGGCTTCGTAGAGCTGCAAGGTACGCTGTACAACCGCAGCCTCTTCACCTTCATCTCCCGTCCGGGATATTGAAGCTTATACGAGCCTTTAGTCCCTGCCGCTGCATCACGCCGATAAGGGTTACATCTTCCGCTTGACGAAAGGTGTAACCCTTTTTCTGCTGATCTGCCTGCGGCCTATTCGATTTCGAACAGCTTACTGATCGACAGCTCTTCATGCACGCGAATGATAGCTTCGCCCATAAGCGGGGCTACGGACAGTACCTTGAGCTTGGAGGTCGGGTTGCTGCTGCGAATTGGAATGGTATCCGTCACGATAATTTCTTTGATCGGAGAGTTTTCCAGACGTTCATGCGCCGGACCGGATAATACAGGATGCGTACAGCAGGCGTAGACTTCTTTCACGCCGCCTTCCATCAGGGCATTGGCTCCAAGAACGATCGTTCCTGCCGTATCGATGATATCATCGATCAGGATCGCCGTTTTGCCTTCAATATTACCAATAATGTTCATAACCTCACTGACGTTCGGTTCAGGACGGCGCTTGTCGATAATCGCCAGCGGAGCGTTAAGGAAGTCAGCCAGCTTTCTGGCACGCACCACGCCCCCATGGTCAGGAGAGACGACCACCGGGTTCTGAATTTGCTTCGAACGGAAATATTGAGCCAGAATCGGAACACCCAGCAGATGATCCACAGGAATGTCGAAGAAGCCTTGAATCTGCATCGCATGAAGGTCCATAGTAATGACGCGATGTGCACCCGCCTTCTCAATCAGGTTCGCTACCAGCTTGGCCGTAATCGGATCACGGGAACGGGCCTTACGGTCTTGACGGGCATACCCGTAGTAAGGAATCACGACATTGATGCTCTTCGCGGAGGCACGCTTAAGCGCATCTACCATCACCAGAAGCTCCATCAGATTGTCGTTCACCGGTCCGCAGGTGGACTGTACGATATAGACATGACAGCCCCGGACACTCTCCGACAGCTTAACCTGAATCTCTCCGTCACTGAAGCTGGTCGTATGGGACTCGCCCATCGGAATGCCGATATAATCAGCAATCTGGCTGGCCAGCTTAGGATTGGAGTTGCAGGTGAAAATCTTGAGTTTGGAATCACAATAAGTCATAAAATATAAACCCTCCGTGACGGAATTTAACTGGCCAAAGCACCGGCGCGGATGTGCAAGAAGTCCGTCCGGCGCTCTAAGCCTACAGCTGCTTTCTGCTTACACGCTTTACGATGGACTATGCTGGTCTTTCTTCGCCTTGGCCCGGGAGCGGATCTTCTCTGCATAACCCGGCTTATTCTCCTGCCTTGCTCTGGCAATCGCCAGATCGTTCTCCGAAACCGGACGCGTAATCGTGGAACCGGCGACAATGAATGCGCCCTTGCCCACTGTAACCGGAGCAACAAGGTTCACGTTGCTGCCGATAAAGGCATCATCGCCAATCTCGGTTCTGAACTTATTATAGCCGTCATAATTAACGGTGATTGCGCCGCAGCCGATATTGACATTCTTACCGACCTCAGCATCACCGACATAGCTTAAATGAGATACCTTGGAGCCGTCGCCGATTGTAGCATTCTTGATCTCTACGAAGTCGCCGACCTTAACACCCTCACCCAGAACGGTGCCGGGACGTAAATACGCAAAAGGCCCAACGGAAGCCCGTGTGCCGACCTGAGCCTGATTCAGCACGGAATGCTTCACAGCCGCTCCGTCCATAATCACGCAGTCTTCAATTTCACTTGCCGGACCAATCACACAATCTTCGCCGATTACTGTCTTGCCCTTGAGTACCGTGCCCGGATACAGCACAGTATCTGCTCCAATGACAACATCTGCTCCGATGTAGGTTGAAGCCGGATCGATGATAGTGACTCCGCCGAGCATATGCCCCCGGTTGATACGCTGACGCATATAGCCTTCGGCTTCAGACAACGCCAGTCGGTCATTCACACCAATGGACTCTGCTGCGTCATGGGCCTGATAGCCCAGAACGATATCGCCCTGCGCCCGGAGTATGCCGATAACATCCGTCAAATAATATTCCTGCTGGTTGTTGGTATTCGTAACCTTCTCGAGAGCAGCAAAGAGCTTCGCGTTATCAAAACAATACGTCCCTGTATTAATCTCGTTAACCGCAGCTTCACTCTCTGTGCAATCCTTCTGTTCCACAATCTTCAGCACTCCGCCGTCTTCGCCGCGGATAATCCGTCCATATCCGGCAGGCTGCTCCATAACAGCAGTAAGGACAGTTGCAGCAGCATTCTGCGCTTCATGCAGCGCCATCATGCCTTCGAGTGTCTCGCTCATGACAAGCGGCGTATCTGCGCAGATGACAATGGTGGTTCCTTCTTCGCTGCCCAGAAGATCCTTGGCCTGCTTGACGGCATGGCCGGTTCCAAGCTGGACATCCTGCAGCACATATTCGGCATTCTCGCCTAAGTATGCCTTCACCTTCTCGGCGCCGTGGCCTACAACAACTACATTATGCTGGCATCCGGTCGCCTTCACTGTATCAAGCACGTGCCCTACCATCGGTTTACCGCAGACAGGGTGCAGTACCTTGTATAATTTAGATTTCATGCGCTTGCCTTGGCCTGCAGCAAGTACAACAGCCATTCTTTTCAAGAATGCCAACCTCCCACTTCTTGAACTCACTACTGAATATATCTCATTCCGGGCAAAAAGAAAAGAGAACCATGCAGGCATGGTTCCCTTTTCTTCGAACCCCAATAAAATCCCCCCACAATGTGGGGCTTTGGCTCCGAGGCTGACCCAGGTACTCTGCGGGGACCCCGAAACATATAAAACGGTATGGCCTATTGCCGCCCTGGGGAGGCAGCAACTCTCAGAGAGTCAGCGGTTCACCGCTTAAGCTCCCTCTTCAATAACTTCCTCTTCTTCCGTAGCGGCACGTTCGTACTCGGCCAGAACCGCAGATTGAATCTTCTCGCGCGTTCCCGAAGAAATCGGGTGTGCGATATCGCGGAATTCTCCGTCAGGTGTACGCTTGCTGGGCATTGCAACAAACATCCCGTTATTCCCGTCGATGACGCGAATGTCATGAACAACAAACTCGTTATCGATTGTAATGGATGCGATTGCTTTCATTCTCCCCTCAGAGTTGACGCGGCGGAGTCTGACATCCGTAATTTGCATGTGTGTGTTCACCACCTTTTTCCATCAGAGACTTGGTGTATAATTCCACACAGCAAAGCGAATTCCTTCTTTTTCATTCCAAATAATGCCTGATTAAGAAGATTATTTTTGCAGAATCGTCGATTTCGACAGATTTCGTGCAGTTATCTTAAGAATCCTCATAAATTCGACATTATGCCCGTCTTTTCAGAACCGGCAGTATCCCTCGTTCAGGAGGAGAAATAGTTGCCCGGAAACGCCGAAATACGCCGCACCTTGGAGTCCACCTCTGTCAGCTTCACCAGCGACACGTAGTCATGCAGCAGGCGTTCTTCATTCTCCACGTCGCCGGACTCTACGAGTACGCCCACACCTGCGACCTCTGCATTGAACTCACCCAACAGATCGACCATTCCGCGTACGGTGCCGCCAGCCTTCATGAAGTCATCGACAATCAGCACCCGGGATTTCTCGCGCAGTGCCCGTCTGGACAGGGACATCGTATGGATGCTCTTATGGGAGCCCGATACATAGTTGATGCTTACAGCCGAGCCCTCCGTTACCTGATGGTCACGGCGGACCAGCACGACCGGCAGCCCCAGCTGCGCAGCCGTTGCGTACGCCAGCGGAATCCCCTTGGTCTCCACCGTCATGACGACATCAATCTCCACGCCGTAGAAGGCGGTGGCAATGATCTTGCCGGCCTGCTCCATCAGGGACGGGAGGCCGAGCAGATCCGACATATACAGATAACCGCCGGGCAGTATCCGGTCGCTCTGCTCAAGCTGCCCGCACAGACGGTTCACGAAGGCAAGCGCCATATCCATAGGCATACGCGGAATATAACGCACTCCGCCCGCTGCCCCGGCCAGTGTCTGCAGCTCGCCCATTCCTTCGCCTTCAAATACCTCTTTTATAATAGCCAGGTCCTCGCTGACCGATGACTTCGCCGCACCGTACCGCTCTGCAAAAGTGGACAGAGGCAGCAGATCGTGCGGCTTCTCCAGTAAAAATTGGGTCATGTCAACTAACCGTTGGCTTCGTTTAAGTTTTTTCACGGAATGCTCCTCGCCTTATAAGCTGAATTTAAGAATAATGCATGCTTGATTCTTAAATTCACTTTATACAAAACCGAATATTACTATGAATAATATCATTATTGTACGGATTTGCACAAGCGGAAACCGCTTTGCCTCCGTTATCAGAGGATGGTCCCGCTCCGCTTAGCTCAGGGAACGCACTGCATAGACTTCCTTGCAGAATCCGCGCAGCCCGTTATAGATTCTCGCCACCTTGGAGTGCTTGGAGACAAGGCCAAATACGGTCGGACCGCTCCCCGACATCAGCACGCCGTCCGCCCCCAGCTTCAGCATCGCTTCCTTGAGCTGCTGCACCTCAGGGTGCAGCTTCAGCGTCACATCCTCCAGCACGTTGCCAAGGCCCTCACAGACGGCTGAGAAGTCACCGGCCTCCAGAGCCTGCTGCATGCGGAGCGCGGACGGATGCACCGCTATGTTGCCGGCGCGTACGCGTCCGTATACCTCAGCCGTCGATACATTGATCGGCGGCTTCGCCAGGATGACCCACATTTGCGGAGGATTCGCGATTTGGGTCAGCCGTTCGCCCCTGCCCGTAGCCAGGGCAGTGCCTCCTGTGACGCAGAACGGGACGTCTGAGCCCAGCTCAGCGCCCAGCTCCTGCAGCTCCTGCACCGGGATGCCCAGGCGCCAGAGCCGGTTCAGGCCGCGCAGCGTAGCCGCGGCATCGCTGCTGCCGCCGGCGAGGCCGGCAGCGACCGGAATTCTTTTGTCCAGATGGATATGTACTCCGCTTCTGACGTTATACCGGTCCTTGATCAGCCTTGCCGCCTGGAAGGCCAGATTCTTCTCATCCAGCGGGATATATCCGGCCTGGCTTGAGATAATAATCGAATCCCGCTTCAGCTCCGACAGCTCCAGACGGTCCGCCAGATCGACCATTGTCATTATCATTTCCACTTCATGAAATCCGTCAGCCCGCTTATGCAGCACATCCAGCATCAGATTAATTTTTGCCGGTGCCTTCTCATACATTTTCAAGGCGTTCACCCACCCTCAGCTTTTCCCGTACAAAACAACTTAACATATTATATGAGAAACTGACAGTGAAGTCCATTAAATAAACATCCGGTTCTATGAAGCAGAAAAGGTACCGCCCGCAGGCGATACCCGGTGCGGCATAACACCGCTATAGCCGCTTACAATTTCCGCGCAGCAGCCTGCTCTGCCAGCTGAATCGCCCGTTTCACCATATTCCCGGCGTCGACTGCCCGGATTCCGCCCCAGCCCTCCTGCTCAACCGTTTCGTAGAACCCAAGCTCCTTGGCCAGCTCCGTCTTCAATTCCTCCGACATCATGCTTCGTCTTCTGCGGCTCATTACGAATTCCTCCCTTGTATGCTGCTCTATGATGAACGTACTGCCTATGTAGTATGCAGCCGGGAGGCCAGTGTCATGCAGCATAATTCAGTAAGACCCCTACATGCAAAATAACCCCACAAAGTGGGGCTTTAGCGTAGGTGTTGACTCAGGTACTTTGCGGGGACACCAAAACATAAAAATTCTATCAAAAAACAGCCCCCCCGCAGGGAGACTGTCATGACGCTAAGCTTTGATATACATAATCCGCATCTGCCCATCGTCTTCGGTAACTGTGATTTCCACAGATTCAGTAAGTATATCGGCATAGCTATAGGAGACACGCTTGAATGTCTGCTGCTCCTGATCGAGTTTGACAATAAATACAGAAGGGTACGTTTCTTCCAGGACACCGGTGCGTTCAACGGTCTTCCGACGGCCACCGTTAGCCCGCAACGTGATCTTATGACCGACGTGAGCTTCAAGACTGCGTTTAATTTCTAACAGC
This sequence comes from Paenibacillus sp. FSL P2-0089, assembly GCF_038595095.1. Lineage (NCBI taxonomy): Bacteria > Bacillati > Bacillota > Bacilli > Caryophanales > Paenibacillaceae > Paenibacillus > Paenibacillus sp. FSL P2-0089. The sequence goes on along the minus strand of NZ_CP152006.1, from coordinate 7,393,982 downwards.
GCGTTATTAGCCATTACCTGACGACCACCTCTTTCCTTGTCCATTATACAACCTCTATAACCACTTGTCAAATTAAATAAATAATTATAGATGATGAGAAAAAAGTTGTCAACGGAATTTTTTTAGACGGGGATATTCCTGACTTAAGCACCTTGTTATCAGTAATGATGACTGGCTGCTCCCTAACCCATCTTGTGTCCTAAGCGGCTTCCGTGGCAGCAAAATAGGATAAGCACGAATGCTTACCCTATTCCTTCCGCCTGTTCAGTTATCACTTGAATGGTTACAGCACCGAAGGCGCTACCTTCAGCGTAGCCAGGTTCTGCAGCTGAGGCATTCCGATCCGGAAGCTGCCCCGCGTCTCGATTCCGCCCATCCCCTGATTGCCGCTGATCGTATGGCTCAGCACATCGCTTAAGTTCACCGTATCCCGGATAGAGGTAAAAGAGGCCTTGGCCGCGATATACACCGGGTCCAGGGCATGAATGAGTATTCTGCCCGGGGAGCTGGCGAAGTTGGCACCATTGCCCAGGAGAGCCTCGAAGTGCGACTGGCAGGCTCCGGCTACAATCGTCAAAGCATCGAAATTCCGCTCATATTCACGGGCCACCCGGATGGCTGCCACAAAATTCTGTGAATTCTTATAGCTGCTCAGACTGTACAGATCATAATTCTGCTGTTGCTTAAGTACTCCATCATGGCCGGTAATCACTACGATATCGGGACGCACACGGGGCAGCAGACGGTACAGCGTCTCCGCCATTTTGGATTCGTTGACATGATGTCCCTCCGCCGGTATGCGCAGCTGCTCGTAGAGGCTCAGGCTCTTCTTCAGATAGAGTGCATCACCATCCAAATGCAGGACCTTACCCGGCACTTCAAAATAAGCCGCTTCCTTCGGAGATTGGCCCCAGGTTCCCGTGGACCCCGACACGCTCTCTCCGCTTCGCTGGCTCTGCACCTGCCGGTCTTTACGCAACCAGGTTAGAGATTCTGTTGCCTTGATCTGCGCACGCGCTCCCCGCTCGGTAACCCGTGTAGGAGGCACCTGAACCAGATCCTCCAGCGGGGAATCCGCCAGCAGACGGAACTCCGTGCCTTTAATGACTGCTCTATTCTGCAATATATTGTCTACCCGGAAGGTCACATCGCCGCCATAGGATTTACGAATGACCAAGTCTCCTAGATTCATCACAACACCACCTCTACCCCATGTTATGGGCAAAGGCCCCGGTTGGTTCATCCGCCGGGAGGGTTTTCTGTATTCTATGCGATGCCTGCGGCCAGAAGAACCGCACTGAGCCGTGCATACTCTTCAATGCTAAGCGTCTCGCCGCGCCGCGAGGGTTCAATGCCGGCTTCGGAGAGCAGCGCCTCCAGGCGCTCCCGCCCTTCTTCCGGGAAGAAGCGTGCCTTAAGATTATTGGCAATCGTCTTGCGCCGCTGGGTAAAGGACGCCTGAACCACACCAAAGAAATGCTTCTCGTCCGCTACCTCCACCGGAGGACGTTCTCTGACCTTCAGTCGGATCACAGCCGATTCCACGTTAGGCTGCGGGATGAACACCGTACGCGGCACCATACAGACCAGCTCAGGCTCGCTGTAATACTGGACGGCAATACTCAGGCTGCCATACTCCTTGCCGCCCGGAGACGCCGCCATACGCTCGGCAACCTCCTTCTGGATCATGACCACGATATTATCCAGCGGCAGCTTCTCCTCCAGCAGCTTCATGAGGATAGGTGTAGTCACATAATACGGCAGGTTAGCTACGACACTAACCCGGTCCCTGCCCGCGAAATCCTCAGCGAACAGCTCCTGCAGATTCACCTTCAGCACATCGTCATTACGGATCTTTACATGGGGATAAGGCGACAGGACATCCCTAAGAATCGGAATCAGCCTGCGGTCAATCTCTACCGCAGTGACGGCCCCGGCCGTCAACGCCAGCCGTTCCGTCAGTGCTCCGATCCCCGGGCCAATCTCAAGCGCACCGGCTGTGCTGTCCAGACCGGCGGCATCCACGATTTTGTCCAGAATATTCTGATCGATCAGAAAGTTCTGGCCCAGGCTTTTTTTGAAGGAGAATCCGTAACGCTGAATTATCGCTTTGGTTCTTGTTGGGGACGAGATATTCTCGATACCGCTCATGAAGTAATGCCTCCCTGATCAATTTGGGCGAGGGCCTGCGCGAACTCTTCGCGGGTAATGCCGAACATCGCCAGACGTTTGTACAGCTGTTTGCCATTGCAATAACCGATACCGAGCAGATTGCCAAGCTGCATTCTGCGCTCAGCCGCCCGGGGATGCACCATCAGCCCTGCGGCCATAAGCTCATCCAGCCCGATGATGGGCGGCGCCCCCTCGAAGGAGGTATGTACATGCTCCAGCGCATGGCGGATAGCCTCAGGCGAAGCATTCTCTATTCCGATATCTCCTTTGCGCGTTGCATCCTTCTCAGGGATGAAGGCATGCTTGCAGCCCGGCACCTTGGCCGCGACGATTTTGCGGATTCGCTCTCCGGCATGATCCGGGTCGGTAAGAATGATTACACCCCGGCGCTCCATGGCCAGCTTGATCTTGGCAATGACCCTGCTATCCACTGCCGAACCCCCGGTTTCAATCGTATCGGCCTCAACCGCCCGCTTAACGGCAACGGTATCACTTTTCCCTTCAACCACAATTAGCTCTTTAATCATAAATATTTTTACTCCTTACTCCAGAACGCAAAAAGAAGAGGATTCGCTCCCCTTCTTTTTGGCTAAAGAATGTATAAGTGATGAGCGGCAGCTCTCTGAAATTTCGTAAGTGCTTCCCTCACTATATCGTATTAACCGCTAATTTGCAAAAGACTTTACGTTTAGTTCAGCTCCGGCTTCACAGGTCCGATCACATAGAGTGTGCGCGACTTGCGGCCGAAATTACGGGCATGACTCAGTGAATCGTAATAGACATCCACCTTGTTGCCTTTGATGGCACCGCCGGTATCCTCTGCTCGGCGAAACCCTAATCCTTCAATGTACACCCACCAGCCGATTGGTATAACCCTAGGATCTACAGCAATAGTGCGGCCTTCCGTTACGCGTGTGCCGGAGGCAGTACGTGTTCCAATACCCGGTTCCTGCGACGAATACGCGGTCATGGATACGTTTTTAATCATTCTTTTGTACTCGAAATCCACACCAGCCTTACTGGTAACATTGCTGGCCTTTGCGCTCGCTTTAGATGACTTGGAGGTTGTTACAGGTTTGGAAACTTTGGCAGTAACTACGACGGGCTTAGGAAGCGGCTTGGTTCCAATGGCAATGACTTTGTCCTTGGTAACCGTCTGTACTTCCTTGCCGATCATGCGCATGGATGCCAGCTCGCCATCTTGATAGATCTTCTCGATGTGCTGGACCATTACGCCAGGCTTACCTGCCTGTGCCACTCTTACGGTTCCCTTGGTCAATGAGGGGTCTGCTGTCTTAATGACCCGGAAAGGCAAATTAGTTGTCCGTTGAACCACATGCTTGTTAATCCGGACAATTTTGATTTCCATGTCTGCAGATACTGCGGTTTCTAGCGAAGGGTAAATCTTGTCTAAGCCTTCCAGGCTGTAGCCCAGCTTGTCGATGGCCTGACCAATGGTATCCTCGGTCGTAAATAACGTCTCGGTCTTTCCGTCTACGGTAAGAGCGAACTTCTGCGCAGTGTTAATCACGATACGGTCGCCGTCTTTTATTTCATCACTAAGGCCAATAGATAATTCATCATGCGCCTGCAGCGAAATCTGTTCCTTAGCCAGCACATCACTGAACAGCGTTTCCCGCGTCTCCAGTGTCTGTACCTGTCCGTCTATTACTAGGGTAATTTCTTTTTTGCTCTGACCGTGTACGTACAGCAGTATTAACAGTGCGATAACAATCGATGCCACACCGGCAAGTAAAACTACGCGGGGATTCACTTGCTTCAACCGTAATGCGAAAGACCTGCTGGATGATTGCGAATCATGGGATACCTCTGGTTGGAATACGCCCACTCTTTCCATCCTCCTTACATAGCCCCGTCGTCCAAGTTAGTTCAAGGTGACTGTATCACTTCTGACGAAACTAGGTTTGAGTTTGCAACAGGATACGCCCGCACTTGCTTCAGCGTTTCCTGCTCATGGATCGCCTGCTCGGCATAGTTACTCCGGAGATCTGTTATATAACAGTATGCCGGGAGCATTCTCATTATTCAAAACAAAAGAAGCCTAAAAAGAGCTCATAGAGGACTCTTTCGTGGCTTCCCGGTGTCGAATACGTCGGAATGCTTATGCACGAGGTTTCCTCTCTTACTTGCGCTTACGGGGTTAGCTGTCGGGTTCGGACATAAGAGAGACGCCCTATCTCAGGTCACCCGCTCACGGCGGTTGCCCTCAAATTCACCCCAAAGACCACGTAAAGAAATCAAATAATGCCTGCGGCAATTCTGTGCCAGTACTCTTGTACGTTCATGCGGCAGCGCATTATTGGTTCCCCCGTTCTCCATACGGAGACTCAGCGAGACGATCCATGAAATTAGTGACTGTCACAGTTACAACAGCTCACTGCACTGAAAAGATGATATCCTGTTTTGATACATGTTGTAAAGGACGATTCAACCACGTTTACGTAAAAAAATGATTAAAATATTGTAATAATCGGCCGTTTTTCCGTCATAAAAGTTTAATATATCCGCTATACTTCATTTTTCACCGCTTTTACTCCTGTTTTCAGAGTATCCCAAATCGTTCCAGTGCGTTCGCATACGTAATTTCCGCCAATTCCTGTAATTCAATCCCTTTTATTGCCGCGGCCGCCTCCGCTACCAGCCTCACATGAGCGGTCTCATTTCGCTTGCCCCGGAAGGGGTGCGGAGTCAGATATGGGGAGTCGGTTTCGATCAGCAGCCGGTCCAGCGGAGTCTGGGCAAGCACCTCTTTGGGCACCCGGGCATTCTTGAACGTAATCGGTCCTCCAAAAGAAAGATGGAAGCCCAAATCAAGACACATCTTGGCACTTTCCCAGCTCCCGGAGAAGGAGTGCATTACCCCGCCAACCTCGCCTGCCTTCTCCTCGCGGAGTATACGTATCACATCTTCATGAGCATCACGGTTATGAATGCTGATTGGCATCTTCAGCTCACGGGCCAGCCCGATCTGCTTGCGGAATACTTCATGCTGCACATCCTTAGGAGAGGTATCCCAGTAGTAATCCAGCCCAATCTCGCCGATGGCAACCACCTTGGGATGAGCGCATAAGGAGGCGATCCATTCCAGGTCTCCGTCCTTCATCGTGATGGCATCCTGGGGATGCCAGCCAACGGCTGCATAAATATAATCATATTTCTCGGCAAGCTGCATGGTGGTCGGTATCGTATCCCGGTTAAAGCCGATGTTGATCATCTTGCTGACGCCGGCTTCCAGCGCCCTGGAAATGACCTCTTCGCGGTCTTCGTCGAATTGTGGAGCATCCAGATGGGTATGGGTGTCGAATAACTGCATTACATACATCCTTTCGGCCTGTTGTTGTATCTATAATTCCAAGCATGATCTGATTATTTGGCAAAAATCTCTGCGATGGACGGCGGCAGCTGTGGAAGGGCTTTCTGCAGTCTGTCCTGCGGAAAATACAGATGGTATCTGCCGCGGTGAATACCACTGATAGAACGAACAATATCCGAGACCTCCGAGATTTCCCTCAGCCGGTCATGCTTGTCCAGAAGCAGGATCTGCTTGCTGTCAAAGCCGTCTCCCGGACGGAACACATCATAGGGAAGATCGGTGGGATAATCAATTTCCAGATCATAATCGGGCCGGAGTCCCGCACCGGCGAAGCTGCGGCGGATTTCGTCAATCGTGTCAGAATCCAAATGCTCCATCTCCACATATTTATACAGTTTACGATGGATAAACCGGCTGCACAAGTCGCTCAGGATGTCATCCTCCTCCAGCGTCCACTGCATGAAGGCAGTCTGCATCAAGGCTTCATCCAGCAGCAGGTACTGCCCTACCGTTACCTCTCCGCTGAACAGATCACTTAAGGGCTCGATCATGAAGCGGAAGGCATGCTGCTGCTGCACCAGCTCCTTGGCCCGGCGGAGAATCTGCCTGAGAATAATCTCAGAGCTGCGGGTTACCGGGTGGAAATAGACCTGCCAGTACATCTGGTACCGTGACATCAGGTAATCCTCAATCGCATGCATCCCTGATTCCTTCACAACCACCCGGCCGTCATAAGGGCGCAGCATCCGCAGAATCCGGTCGATGTCGATGGTTCCATAATTCACCCCTGTATAATATGCATCCCGGAGCAGATAATCCATCCGGTCCGCATCCAGCGGTCCCGACACCAAATTGACAACAATTTCATGCTCATAGGTTTTGGAGATGACCGAGGCTACTTTACCGGGGAAATCTTCGGCCACATCACGCAGAATAGCCGTAATCTCTGTATCCTCCAGAATGATGCGGCAGGTCCAGTCTTCATGATCCATTTCGAAAGCTTCTTCTATAGAATGGGAAAATGGGCCATGCCCCAAATCATGCAGCAGTGCTGCACACAGGGTAAGCAGTCGCTCCTCCGGCATCCAGTCCTTATAGCCGCTCCGTTCAAACTGGGAAATAATCCTCCGCGTAATCTCATATACCCCCAGAGAATGGGAGAACCGGCTGTGTTCCGCCCCGTGAAAAGTCAAATAGGAGGTGCCCAGCTGCCGGATGCGCCGCAGACGCTGGAATTCCATAGTGTTGATCAATCTCCAGATAATAGTGTCCTGTACGTGGATGTAGTTGTGGACCGGGTCCTTAAATACCTTCTCTTCTGACAGCGGTTGCTTCATGAAATCATCTCCTTTTCTTGTTTTATATAATATATTGTCGCTCTTTGTCGAATATTAGCGTTTCATATACTGCCAAATCGACAAACATCTTCATAAGCTTTTTTAGAGTGATTTGCCCGATCAAACGCGGAATAAATGTGGTCTCAAAAGATTCCTTAAAATTAGCCTGAAAAAAGGTTGACTGTTTTGGGAATGGTTGGTATTATAAATATCATAAAACAGTGAAGAATGTCGAATAATGACGCTTTTGAACATTGAGAGGAGCAACGATTGTAATGATGAAATCAACAGGAATTGTACGTAAGGTAGATGAGCTTGGACGGGTCGTTATTCCAATTGAACTGCGTCGCACCCTAGGCATTGGAGAAAAAGATGCGCTCGAAATTTACGTGGACGGTGAGCGGATCATGCTTAAGAAATACGAGCCTGCTTGCATTTTCTGCGGCAATGCTGAAAATGTAACTTACTTCAAAGGTAAAATTGTTTGTCATGAATGCATTTCGGCTATCCCTACCCCTGTGACAAACTAAAATAAATAGGGTATAATAGGAACTAATCCAATTGTTAATTCTAACCTTTTTATATCTCCTTGGCCTCCCGTTCGCGCGGGAGGTATTTTTTTTGCGCTATTTTCGGGGACTTTCCCCGGATGCCCCTTTTTCCTACCCTGTCTGCTTTTAAACCTCACATCTAATTCTTAAACCTCTGATTCTTACCCTCCCAAACCCTCCCTGCAGGGAGGGCCCCAAGGGCCCCGGCCCTCTGGACACCCGGAAGCTTGGTGAATCTCTGCTGCTGGCGCGGAAGGAAGCAGGTTTCGGCGGTGGACCGGCCCTCCTCGGCCTCCCTGCGGTGATTCCTCAGGCCTTGCCAGTCGAAGGGTTTCGCCATAGGCAGTTGCCTATGGCGGCTGCGCCGGGTGCTCTCGTGCGACTGATCTGCGTAGACCCGCTCTCTCTGCGAGAATCGCTTAACCATAGAGTGACTAGCGACTTGGGTACTGGATGGCTACTGGCTGCTGACTTTTTTTGTGCCAGAACTTGCTATGTGGAGCGACTAGTACAGTGTCAGATAATGAAACCCTATCATCCCAAAAAATCTAACGGACCGAAAAGACCCTTATTCCCACGAGAACGCCACCTTTTGCAGCGTAACGGACTCAGGCGACCTTATCATCCTTCTACGAGTCGTTTTGGAGCTGAATTGCAGGGGATAAGGTCCTTGGGGTCCGTTAATCGCTCAAGTGACGACTTTCTTCCCGGATAAGAGCACCTCAGTCCGTTACACTAAGCCAAACGCCCCTAAGGTGAGAATCATTATATAAGAAGAATGGTCTTGAGAAATTTGGATAACTGTATTCTGTACAGCTATTTATTGCTAAAACATCCATTTGATCATTATAAGTGTACTTTGAACACTTATATCCACATAATTCCTATAAAAGGTTTATTTTCCTATACATATAAATGTATAAACTACAACTATAACTAATAAAAGGAATATTACAATCCATATAAGTGTATAGAATACATTTATTTCATTGGATGCTCCGATGGTTAAACCCATTTTTAGGTTTTCACTGGAATTCGAATAACTTCGGCACAGCAGTGTTCTAACTCCGCTCCAGGAGTTCATTATAAATATCGCGCTTGGACAAGCCGCGGTCAGACGCTGCCTTTTTCATGGCATCCTTACGCGTTAAACCTGAAGCCTCATAGTGGGCTACATGCTCCCCGGTACTAAGCTGACGCCACCAGGAAGACTCGGCCAGCTCGGCCTCCTCTTTACTCTCTCCCTCAAGGACAATTACGTACTCTCCAAGCGGAGGATGCTCCTCCAGCCATCTACTGCATTCTTCAATCGTTCCGCGCAGGAACTCCTCATATCGCTTAGTCAGCTCACGCGCCAGTGTGATCCGGCGGTTGCCGAAGGCCTCCTGCAAATGAACAAGTGTCTTGGCAACTCGGTGCGGCGATTCATAGAAGAGCAGTGTCCCTTGGGCAGAACGCAGAGATGCCAGAACGGCCCTTATATCCTTGCGCTCTCTAGGCAGGAAGCCGACGAACGTGAAGCTGGCGGTAGGCAGCCCTGAGGCAATCAAAGCCGACAAGGCGGCATTCGCTCCAGGCACCGGAATCACCGGAATCTGATGGCTGACAGCCAGAGCTACCAGATCGGCACCAGGGTCGGATATCGCCGGCAGACCGGCATCGCTGACGAGTGCCAGATTTTTACCTTCTATTATATAGCGTATCAGCTCCGGCCCACTGGCGGCCTTGTTATGCTCATGGTAACTGAACAGCATGGACGGTGTAATTTCAAAATGGCTCAGCAGCTTACGCGTCTGTCTCGTATCCTCAGCAGCGATAATATCGCATTCCTTCAGCGTGCGTACTGCCCGGTAGGTCATATCCTCCAGATTGCCGATCGGCGTAGCCACTAGATACAGGCATCCGCATCCTTCGGGCTTCGCTCCGTCATGGTTATTTTGAAAGCTGCTTTGGCATTGTATGGTCATTGGCTCGTATCCTCTTTGTTTCCGTAATAAATATCCATAATCTCGGGGCAATATTGATTGTCCTCATTATATACGATTAAAGGCGGTTGTAAACGCACCTCCGGCTTCCCGTCACGCGCGGCCTCGATCAGAACCATATTCGCTTCCAGCTGGGCGCGGGGATGTACAAACCGGATCAGCTTCGGTTCCAGCCGGTGCTTCCGCATCAGACTGATAATATCCACGAGGCGCTGCGGCTTATGCACCATGCTGACTTTGCCTCCGGTACGGACCAGCCGGACACAGGCCTGAATGACCTCCTCCAGGGTACAACCAATTTCATGGCGGGCCATCGCCTGATGGGAATTCAGCTTCAGATCGCTCCCGTTCAACGGCATATAAGGGGGATTCACAGTGATCGCATCGTATACGCCATAGCCCGCTGTAAGATGAAGCTCCCGCAAATCGCCCTCATGAATCTGTACCCGCTCCTCCAGACCGTTAAGCGATACACTGCGCCGGGCCATGTCTGCCAGACGGGGCTGAATCTCGATTCCTTCAATAGAAGCCTTCGTCCGTGTAGTCAGGAGCATAGGAATTACTCCGTTACCCGTACACAGGTCAAGCACCCGTCCGCGCGGCGGTACACTGGCGAACCGTGCCAGCAGTACGGCATCCATCGAGAAGCTGAACACTTCGTCACTCTGGATAATTCTCAGATCATGGGTGAGCAGGTCATCGACCCGTTCTGCTTCATATAAGGGTACAGGTGTATTGTTCATTGAATGGGTCATTGTAATGTAATCTCCTAAAAGTTTTTGTTGAGCGTATGCTTCGGAAGCATAGCCTTACATTCAAAAAAACCGTAGGCGACAATCTCCTACGGCTGGATATCCTCATTTATTAAGAAAAGAAAGGCAGAACAGACAATCCCCTTCCGTCCGCAAATGCCCAAAGTAGACATTGCAGATGTGGAAGCCTTCGTGATACAGCCGGGCCAGATTATCGTAGCCTTCCCCGACAACCTCCTCTTTCCCTTCGGCAGCAAGTATAGCCTCCGCCTCCGCAGACAGTGCGGCCTTATCTACAGGCGCTTCCCTTTTCAATATGATACGAAGTTGCTCGTTCTCCAGACTCAGCTTCTGATTCGCTTCCATCAGCTCTTTGACCGTCTGCTTCCAATCGCCCAGAGTGGTGCGCATTTCATCCATCTGCGCTTCCATCTCCTGCATGTGTGCAAATATATTTTTCTTCTCCAAGTTTCCACCCCGAAAGTAACCTTATAATGGTTTACTTGACGACAACATCATCCATTGGAAGTTCTTTAACTTTGCCCACTTCAAACAGCTGCACATGAACCGTGCGGCTGCCGGCATTGATACCGACTACCTTGCCGTCACCCAGTGAAGTAACGACCATTTTGCCTACAGCCGGCATTTCTTCCTTCGTGCTCTCATAATTATCATGCTCAAACTTCAGACAACACATCAGCCGTCCGCATAATCCCGAGATCTTGGTCGGGTTAAGCGACAGATTCTGATCCTTCGCCATCTTGATGGACACCGGCTCGAAATCACCAAGCCAGGAGGAGCAGCAGAGCACCCGTCCGCATGGGCCTAATCCGCCCAGCATCTTGGCTTCATCCCGCACACCAATCTGCCGGAGCTCAATGCGGGTACGGAAAATACTGGCCAGGTCCTTCACCAGCTCGCGGAAATCCACGCGGCCCTCGGCCGTGAAATAGAAAATAATCTTGTTGCGGTCAAACGTAAACTCCACATCCACCAGCTTCATTTTGAGGCCATGATCGCGGATTTTATTTAAACAGGTGGTAAAAGCATCCTTCGCTGCACCCTTGTTCTCTTCCACCACGCGCGCGTCGGTTTCACCGGCAATGCGCATGACTTTCTTGAGCGGCAGTACAACGTCAGCTTCCTGCACCTCTTTTTTGCCAACGACAACCTTACCGTATTCGACCCCTCTTGCAGTCTCGACAATAACGCATTGATCGCGTTCAATCGGGAAATCAAGCGGATCGAAATAATATATTTTACCCGCTTTTTTGAAGCGGACACCTACTACGCTGTACAAAAATTAACCCCCTTGTTTGACGGTAAAGGAACCCTTAAGCAAGACTGCTTCCCTGATGATCCATGCTTGTCCTTCCTCGTCCGCTATACCCGGTCTTTCCAGGTGCTGAGGATTATATCCCGGAGGATCTATTATAAATAACCCGAGCCTCTAGCTTTCCAGCCGGATTAAAAACTGCTCCAGACACAGCTGGGCATTGGCATTGGAACGCAGCTTCCGCTTGCTCTCCGCCGCATATTCCATATAAGCCACCCACTGCTGCGTACTCCTCTGACGGGCAGCCCTCGAAATAAAGTCTAACTGATCTATGAAAACGATACTTTCGTGCTTTCGGTACAGGAAGTAGAGCATATCTTTGAACCATAAGTGGAACATGCTGAATAGAGTGTCCAAATGTTCACCAAGTCCGGTCTTGAACAGCTTCGAACCCACGGTTGCTACCGCAGTGCTGCCCTTGCCCAGAGACTCCTTCGCTAATTGTAACACTAGATTTCTCATTTCTGCAAACCAATTCTGTGCCAAAAGTTCCCTGCAGCCGTCAAGACCGGCAGTCAGCGACACCGCGCACCGTGCCAGCGGCACCGGAACCCCTTCACCGGACAGCGCCTGAAGCATAATATCCGGATGGAGCGGGCTAAACGGAATGCGCTGGGTTCTGGACTGGATCGTCGGGAGCAGGGAACTGCTGTTATCGGAGATGAGAATGCCTACCGCAGGGGCCGGCGGCTCCTCCAGGAATTTCAGCAGACTATTCGCGGCTTGCACCGTCATTTTGTCCGCTCCTTCTATAATATAAACCTTCGGGTTGATTCCTTCCGAGCGGTAGGAAAAAACACGCTGAAGTTCACGAATCTGATCGATCTTAATGCTCGCCCCATCGGGGCGCAGCAGCGTTAAATCAGGATGATTGCCATGCTCCACCTTGCGGCATTCCAGGCACTCTCCGCAGGCATCATCTTTGCTGGCGGTACAGAATATCGCCTGGGCGAACGTCAAAGCCATCTTCACCTGCCCGCTGCCTGCCGGACCCGTGAACAGATAGGCATGGCTGACAGCATCCTTGCGTAGGGCATTCTGAAGCAGCCGCTTGGCGTCCTCCTGGCCTAATAGTTCATGAAAAGACATATATTCCTCCAAGTTGTCAGAAAGAAAGGTTAATCAGCAGCCCGCGGATCTCTCCAACCCGTCCCAGGAGATCGATCCGGCCCTGCTCGCTGTCCAGCAGATCATCTGCCATATTCAGCAGAGCGGCATCAACCTCTTCGAGCAGCTTGTAGCGTTTGCCGCGGCCCCGCCGGTCCCAGCCTTTGGTGTCCTTCAGGATCACTCCGCGGCGGGCCGTCTCCTCCAGAAACCGTTTGATCAGGTTCCGGTAGATGGATAGCTCACGCACAGTCATGGATTTGGAGAGCCGGTCGCCTTGCAGCTGGATATCTTTGATCTGACGGTTCAACTCATCTATAGTTTTCTGCTGGCTTTGCTGTTGAAATACATCGTTGAAGTTTTTTTGCTGGACCGGACGCCTTTCAGCCTCCGTGGTCAGCATTTCGCTTTTTAAGGGCCTGTAGCCCGGGTTGATCTTCATTATGCTCAATAATGCTCGAAACGATCGACGGGAAGTACGAATACGGTAGCTCCGCCCACCTGCACTTCAACAGGAAGCGGCAAATAGGAATCTGTCGTGCCGCTCATCGGCGTGACCGGAGTGACCAGTTGCTCGCGTACTTTGCAGCTGTTACGGATTACACTGAGTACGGCGTCTACCTGAATATCATCTACCCCAATCAAAAAGGTAGTGTTACCCGCACGGAGAAATCCGCCTGTACTGGCCAGCTTGGTGGCGCGGAAGTTCGCCTTCACCAGTTCACTGGATAGCCGGTTGCTGTCTTTATCCTGGATAATTGCAATGATCAAATTCATCTTCGTATCCCCTCCTATTAGTTATGTTCACAGGCTATCCGCACAACATTGATTCAATCTGTGGAGAAGCCCTGTTCAATCATTATACCTCTATTGTTTATTTGACAAAACACCTTAGAAATCCTTTAATATCCTGTCCTTCAGTACACGTACAATATCCTGCTCCACCATATGGATGGGACGACCCGCATCAAGCACCACAATCCGCTGCGGATCAGAGCTGGTTACCAGTTCATAGCCCGCCCGCACCTTCTGATGAAACTCCAGGCTCTCCAGATCCAGCCGGTTCACTTCCCGGTTCTGATTGGCCGCTATCCGGGACAGGCCCACCTCAGGATCTACATCCAGGTAAAAGGTAAGATCGGGCATTCTCCCGCCAGTCGCAAACCGGTTAATCCCCCTCACCTCTTCGATGCCCAGCCCTCTGGCGTACCCTTGATAAACCAGACTGCTGTCTACAAAACGGTCGCAGAGCACGGTAATTCCCTCCTGCAAGGCAGGCTCGACCACCTCCGCCAGATGCTGGCTTCTTGCCGCCGCATACAGGAGTGCCTCTGTCCGGGCATCCATAGCCGTATGCGCCGGGTCGAGGATAATAGAGCGGATCTTCTCGGCAATCTCAATCCCTCCCGGTTCGCGGGTGATTAAATAGGGCATGGAATGGTTCTGCAGATAAGCTGCCACCCTGCCCAGTACGGTTGTTTTGCCGGAGCCGTCGCCTCCCTCCAGTGTAATGAAGAATCCTTCTCGCTTCACTTATGCTTCTCCGCCCTTCTGAATGTTGTATACCATAATATGCTGTAAGGCCGGATCAGCACAGGCCTGAAATTTCGCCCCGCCTATTCTCAGACGGATCAGCCTGTCACAGACAGACGCTGTAATGCTCTCTCCGGGATATAAGAGCGGGATGCCTGGCGGATAGGGAATAACCATCTCCGCCGCAATCCTGCCCGCGCTTGCCTCAAGCTCTACACTCTCTGTCTCCCCGGCAGCCACCGGCCGGATAGAGAACGCGACCGGAGCCGATACTGCCGGAATGTCGAAATTGTTCCACGTGGAAATATGACCGGAGAAGGTTAATTCCCCTTCTCTGCTATTATATGACGTTGCCTGGGCTGCGGTCCGTGCGCTGGAGAAGGATTCTCTCCCTTGGGGAGCGGGAGCTGCGGCAGTGTCTGAGTAAGTAGACTGGCCAGGATCGGAACCAGCGGTAAGATCTAGGCCGGAGACAGGTTCAAGATCAGAGATATGATCAGATCCAGCAGTAGGTTCAAGGCCAGTGACAGGATCAGCGCCAGTGGTAGGTTCAAGGCCAGTGATATGATCAGCGCCAGTGGTAGGTTCAAGGTCTGAGGGAGATGCGCTCCCGCCTGTCTGCGGCGCTGCCAAGGAGGTCTGCGCTGCAATGTCCTGCAGCGCTGTCAGCAGCGCAGCTGCCTCTTCAGCCTTCGAGCCGAGGCTGAAGGCCAGAACCACGTGCCGGTCGTCGCTCATCTCCGGCACGATTCCCCTCTCTTCGAGCCTGCGCTGCAGCTCGAAGCCCCCCAGGACCCCCGCGGCGTCATATATGACCGCCTTGAAGGGGTCCTGGGTCACGTACGCCGCCCCGCGCAGCGGCGGCGTATTCACTCCTGCGGCGCCCGCCTCGCCGCAGACAGCCTGCTGCGGCTGCGCTGGTTGCAGCAGCCCGAAGCGCGGCAGCGCCGCCAGGCCGCGCCGCAGGACATCCACGGCGGCGAGCCCCGCCGTGAAGGCACCGGCGCCCTGGCTGTGCAGCAGGCGCCGGGCCAGATCGAGCGAAGCCATCACGGGGTAGGATGGGCTGGAGCTCTGCACCATGGCCAGGCGCTGCCGCAGCAGCGCGCGGTCCAGCCATGGCCCTTGCACATGCAGCATGGCGCCCATCGTCAGCGCCGTCAGCATCTTATGCGTGGACTGCACCACGCCGTCCGCGCCCCCGGCAAGCGCCCCGGCCGGAAGCGCCGGGTGCTGCCCGTAATGCGCCCCGTGCGCCTCATCAACCAGCAGCGGAACGCCGCTGGTATGACAAGCCTGCGCGAGGGGCGCTAGGTCACTGCCCATGCCGTAGTAATTCGGCATGGTGACTAGGACCCCGGCAGCCTCCGGGTAAGCGGCCAGCGCCGCCTGCACCGTCTCAGCAGACGGTGCCACCGCAAGGCCGCTGCCCGGGTCGATCTGCGGCTCCAGGAAGACTGCACGTGCTCCCGCCAGCATCAGTCCATGGATCACGGACTTGTGGACGTTGCGCTGCAGAATAAGCAAACTTCCGGGCTCAGAACAGACCGTCAGGATCAGAGCCAGATTACCCGCGGTGCTTCCGCCCACCAGCATATAACTCTCCTCCGCGCCGTAACAATCGGCTGCCAGCTCCTGGGCTTCCCTTATTACCCCTCCCGGATGATGAAGGTCATCCGTTCCGGTAATCTCCGTCACATCGTAACGCATCACTTCCGTGAGATACCCCGCACTCTCTGCACTGACAGTACTCCGGTAAGCCTCCCCGTTCTTGTGACCCGGCACATGATAAGATATATTACCCTTATGTCTATATTGTTCCAGCATTTCGTATACAGGTGCCCTGCCAGGCTGTAGCTTGTCCATAGATTCTTCCTCCCCTGGGGGTTACCTTCTATTTTAACGCAAATGCACCCAAACGCCTATCACTTCCGCAAAGGATTGCACGCAATAAAACGGCTTCCCTCACCCGGTCAGGGCGGAGAAGCCGTTAAGAAGAACCTTGTATTTGCAGCCAACGCGACACAGATTCACCGCCCGCTCTTTATATGTTGCTTGTTACAGGTACTGCAATTCGAACATTAAGCATGCATACGCAGATTGATCTTCTTCATCCGGTTAATGAAAAAGTTGTACTTCACATCCTCAGCCTCCGTACGCACCATCTCACTCTCACAGTCCTCACAGATGAAGTGCGAGACAATCACAATGCCTTCTTCCTTTTGCTGCCCGCAGATAATGCAGGCCTGCCCGGTTTGCTGTTCCATTTTCATCCCACCTTGACTCTTTTAAGAACAGTATGCTACACCTTCTATCATTTTAAACCTTTTCATAGTTTTTTCCTAATCCTTCATAGCCTAAAATATATATATTCGCCCGCTGCCCATTCGGTGAATCTGAGCCCGTTGTTTAATAAAACGCAGGAGCAGGCCGATAATAATAACAAGAGAACTTGCGAGGAGGTCCGAATTCCAGGTATGGAACCAAACACCAAAGGTGCCGCTACATTCTATCAATACAAGCTTATCAAAAAAATTACTATTACAGCATTCCTGCTGCGGGTCTATATCACCCTGCCCTTTATATGCCTTGTGCTCGAAAGTGTCTTTCTCTCCTGGCTTAGTGTTCTGTTCATGATTATAGCCGGACCTGTCATGCTGTGGATTCAGTATGTCATCTCACGCTCTGTGCTGCTGATTAGCGGACACCCTATCGCCAAACGCTGGAGATTATCCCTGCGCCTGCCCTGGCCCGGTTACATGCCCGATCAATATATCAATTACGGCATCTTCCGTACCGTACAGCTGCATAACCTCTGGATCGGTCTTTGTATAGCCGCACTCTTCATCGTCTGGGCTCCGCCAGCCTTCACGGTTTCGCTTGCGGTATGCCACCTGTGGCTGCTGCTACCCCGTCTGTATGCGCTGCTGCGGTTAACAAGTGTAGGCAAAGACGGGATGCTCAAGTTCAATGCGGCAGACGCCTCTTATTACGCCCAGTAATCCCAACCAGATATACATAGCGCTGTATTTAAGCGGCCAAGCATGCTCACACAAAAAATCGCCATCCATAACCGGACGGCGATTTTTTATCTGTTCTTCAAGCCTTTGGTTGTAACCTTCTTTTCCTTCGGAATCATCACGATAAAATAGTCATCATGCACGGTCAGGTGTACAATAAGTCCTTCTTTCTGAAAAACACGGGAGCTCCCGGAATCGTCTGCTTTCTGTTCCTGCTCTTCCCAGCCCCACGCTTTAATGGCTGCAAGATAAGGCTCCGGCACGCCTTTCTTCTCCTTCAACCCCGGCAAGGAATACCGTACATAGTCCATGGCTACATTTGTAGTTGTTCTGTCGGGTGAGCTTGCCTCTTTGGGAACGGGGAAGTCTTCCTCATTAAGTGCACCGTTAAAAGTATCCCAAGCCGGCTCCTTCGTTCCGCAACCCGCCAGCATTACTCCGACTATACAAAGAATAACTAATATCCACAAAGGTTGAGTTCGCTTCATACCTTAAATCCTCCTTACCTCTACCATGCATCTAAAGACGCAAGAAAATTCCAAGATAGAATTTATACGTAGTTCATTCGTATTAAGGCTTTTGCTTATTTATTGCACTTTTCCATTATACTTGGAACCATCGCCTCGTCGGTAACAAAAATGTCACTCGTTTGTAAGCGTTTTTATAATAAAATACCGCACTCCTTCCCGCTTTTTATATATGCGGGTATACAAAAAAGCCATTGTCGACAATTCGACAATGGCTCATGTGTGCTTGGCAACGTCCTACTCTCCCAGGACCCTTCGGTCCAAGTACCATCGGCGCTGGAGGGCTTAACGGTCGTGTTCGGGATGGGTACGTGTGGAACCCCTCCGCTATCGCCACCAAACGGGCATTTACAGCGTAAATGCTTCAGGAAATTGATTCCTGAAAACTGAATCCGAAACGAATCTGCGTTTGCCCTTCTTACGGGGCCCCCGGAAAGTATTCGGAATCCGCTTCGTCAGCGTCATCTTCACTTTTTGGGGTAGCTTTTGGATAAGCCCTCGACCGATTAGTATTGGTCAGCTCCATGCATTACTGCACTTCCACCTCCAACCTATCTACCTCGTCGTCTTCAAGGGGTCTTACTAATTGGGAAATCTCATCTTGAGGGGGGCTTCACGCTTAGATGCTTTCAGCGCTTATCCCGTCCGTACGTAGCTACTCAGCCATGCTCCTGGCGGAACAACTGATGCACCAGCGGTACGTCCATCCCGGTCCTCTCGTACTAAGGACAGCTCCTCTCAAATTTCCTGCGCCCACGACAGATAGGGACCGAACTGTCTCACGACGTTCTGAACCCAGCTCGCGTACCGCTTTAATGGGCGAACAGCCCAACCCTTGGGACCTACTTCAGCCCCAGGATGCGATGAGCCGACATCGAGGTGCCAAACCTCCCCGTCGATGTGGACTCTTGGGGGAGATAAGCCTGTTATCCCCAGGGTAGCTTTTATCCGTTGAGCGATGGCCCTTCCATGCGGTACCACCGGATCACTAAGTCCGACTTTCGTCCCTGCTCGACTTGTAGGTCTCGCAGTCAAGCTCCCTTATGCCTTTGCACTCTGCGAATGATTTCCAACCATTCTGAGGGAACCTTTGAACGCCTCCGTTACTCTTTAGGAGGCGACCGCCCCAGTCAAACTGCCCGCCTGACACGGTCCCCGTACCCGATGAGGGCACTAGGTTAGAACCTAGATACGATCAGGGTGGTATCCCAACGGCGCCTCCGCAGAAGCTTGCGCTCCTGCCTCCACGGCTCCCACCTATCCTGTACAGATCGTACCCAAATTCAATATCAAGCTGCAGTAAAGCTCCATGGGGTCTTTCCGTCTTGTCGCGGGTAACCTGCATCTTCACAGGTATTAAAATTTCACCGGATCTCTCGTTGAGACAGCGCCCAAGTCGTTACGCCATTCGTGCGGGTCAGAATTTACCTGACAAGGAATTTCGCTACCTTAGGACCGTTATAGTTACGGCCGCCGTTTACTGGGGCTTCGGTTCACAGCTTCGGATTGCTCCTAA
The DNA here is from genome assembly GCF_038595095.1 of Paenibacillus sp. FSL P2-0089. Classification (NCBI taxonomy): domain Bacteria; kingdom Bacillati; phylum Bacillota; class Bacilli; order Caryophanales; family Paenibacillaceae; genus Paenibacillus; species Paenibacillus sp. FSL P2-0089. The sequence continues at coordinate 7,374,812 of NZ_CP152006.1, read as the reverse complement.
CCGCTCCCCTTAACCTTCCAGCACCGGGCAGGCGTCAGCCCGTATACTTCGCCTTGCGGCTTCGCACAGACCTGTGTTTTTGCTAAACAGTCGCTTGGGCCTTTTCACTGCGGCCCCCTCGGGCTATTCACCCTACCGAGGCACCCCTTCTCCCGAAGTTACGGGGTCATTTTGCCGAGTTCCTTAACGAGAGTTCTTCCGCGCGCCTTAGAATTCTCTTCTCGCCTACCTGTGTCGGTTTGCGGTACGGGCACCTTCTCCTGACTAGAGGCTTTTCTTGGCAGTGTGAGATCATGACCTTCGCTACTATAATTTTCGCTCCCCATCACAGCCCAGCCTTACGATGTGCGGATTTGCCTGCACACCAGCCTCACTGCTTAGACGGACATCCATCAGTCCGCGTCACTACCCTCCTGCGTCACCCCATCGCTCATAGCGGATTACGGTGGTACAGTAATTTCAAACTGTTGTCCTTCGACTACGCCTGTCGGCCTCGCCTTAGGTCCCGACTTACCCTGAGCGGACGAGCCTTCCTCAGGAAACCTTGGGCTTTCGGCGGATCAGATTCTCACTGATCTTTTCGTTACTCATACCGGCATTCTCACTTGTATGCTGTCCAGCGCTCCTTACGGTACACCTTCAACCTACATACAACGCTCCCCTACCCCAGATGCAAAGCATCTAGCCATAGCTTCGGTGGTGTGTTTAGCCCCGTTACATTTTCGGCGCAGAGTCACTCGACCAGTGAGCTATTACGCACTCTTTCAATGGTGGCTGCTTCTAAGCCAACATCCTGGTTGTCTGTGCAACTCCACATCCTTTCCCACTTAACACACACTTGGGGACCTTAGCTGATGGTCTGGGCTGTTTCCCTTTTGACAATGGATCTTAGCACTCACTGTCTGACTCCCGGCAAGAAGTAAATGGCATTCGGAGTTTGACTGAGCTTGGTAACCCTTGCGGGCCCCGCACCCAATCAGTGCTCTACCTCCACCACTCCATTCACCGAGGCTAGCCCTAAAGCTATTTCGGGGAGAACCAGCTATCTCCGAGTTCGATTGGAATTTCTCCGCTACCCCCACCTCATCCCCGCATTTTTCAACATGCGTGGGTTCGGGCCTCCAGTGCGTGTTACCGCACCTTCACCCTGGACAGGGGTAGATCACACGGTTTCGGGTCTACGTCCACATACTTAGTCGCCCTATTCAGACTCGCTTTCGCTGCGGCTCCGGCTTCTCACCTTAACCTTGCATGTTAAACGTAACTCGCCGGTTCATTCTACAAAAGGCACGCCATCACCCATAAAGAGGGCTCTGACTTTTTGTAAGCACACGGTTTCAGGTTCTATTTCACTCCCCTTCCGGGGTGCTTTTCACCTTTCCCTCACGGTACTGTTTCACTATCGGTCGCCAGGTAGTATTTAGCCTTAGCAGATGGTCCTGCTGGATTCATACGGGGTTTCACGTGCCCCGCACTACTCGGGATCCGTCTCGGAGAGAACACAGTTTAGGCTACAGGGCTTTTACCTCTATCGCGGGCCTTTCCAGACCTCTTCGCCTACTCTATTCCTTTGTAACTCCATGTGAGACGTCCCACAACCCCAAGAGGCAAGCCCCTTGGTTTAGGCTGTTCCGCGTTCGCTCGCCGCTACTGACGGAATCACTATTGTTTTCTCTTCCTCAGGGTACTTAGATGTTTCAGTTCCCCTGGTCTGCCTCTGCATTTCCTATGTATTCAGAAATGAGTAACTGCGAATTACCACAGCTGGGTTTCCCCATTCGGACACCCCCGGATCAAAGCTTGCTTACAGCTCCCCGAGGCAGTTTCGTTGTTCGCCACGTCCTTCGTCGGCTCCTGGCGCCTAGGCATCCTCCGTGTGCTCTTAGTAGCTTAACCAATGCGTTTTCCCTAAGGAAAATCGCTAGTATCGCCATTAATATGAAACTTGTTTACACAAGTTCAGCTTAAAGGAATGTTCTAAAACGCAAATTCGTTTCGGTATCCAGTTTTCAAGGATCAAGTTTAAAGATGAGAGCTTAAACTCTCAAAACTGACCAACGAGTGAGTATTCGAACCCAAGGGTTCTATTAGTGGAAGCAAAGCTTCCGATTTGAATGTCTTCATTGCAGAAGACGATTCTCCATAGAAAGGAGGTGATCCAGCCGCACCTTCCGATACGGCTACCTTGTTACGACTTCACCCCAATCATCTACCCCACCTTCGGCGGCTGGCTCCCTTGCGGGTTACCCCACCGACTTCGGGTGTTGTAAACTCTCGTGGTGTGACGGGCGGTGTGTACAAGACCCGGGAACGTATTCACCGCGGCATGCTGATCCGCGATTACTAGCAATTCCGACTTCATGCAGGCGAGTTGCAGCCTGCAATCCGAACTGAGACCGGCTTTGCTGGGATTGGCTCCACCTCGCGGCTTCGCTTCCCGTTGTACCGGCCATTGTAGTACGTGTGTAGCCCAGGTCATAAGGGGCATGATGATTTGACGTCATCCCCACCTTCCTCCGGTTTGTCACCGGCAGTCACTCTAGAGTGCCCAGCTTCACCTGCTGGCAACTAAAGTCAAGGGTTGCGCTCGTTGCGGGACTTAACCCAACATCTCACGACACGAGCTGACGACAACCATGCACCACCTGTCTCAACTTTCCCCGAAGGGCACCTGATGCATCTCTGCTTCGTTAGTTGGATGTCAAGACCTGGTAAGGTTCTTCGCGTTGCTTCGAATTAAACCACATACTCCACTGCTTGTGCGGGTCCCCGTCAATTCCTTTGAGTTTCAGTCTTGCGACCGTACTCCCCAGGCGGAGTGCTTACTGTGTTAACTTCGGCACCAAGGGTATCGAAACCCCTAACACCTAGCACTCATCGTTTACGGCGTGGACTACCAGGGTATCTAATCCTGTTTGCTCCCCACGCTTTCGCGCCTCAGCGTCAGTTACAGCCCAGAAAGTCGCCTTCGCCACTGGTGTTCCTCCACATATCTACGCATTTCACCGCTACACGTGGAATTCCACTTTCCTCTTCTGTACTCAAGTCACCCAGTTTCCAGTGCGACCTCAGGTTGAGCCCAAGGTTTAAACACCAGACTTAAATAACCGCCTGCGCGCGCTTTACGCCCAATAATTCCGGACAACGCTTGCCCCCTACGTATTACCGCGGCTGCTGGCACGTAGTTAGCCGGGGCTTTCTTCTCAGGTACCGTCACTCCGGTAGCAGTTACTCTACCGGACGTTCTTCCCTGGCAACAGAGCTTTACGATCCGAAAACCTTCATCACTCACGCGGCATTGCTCCGTCAGGCTTGCGCCCATTGCGGAAGATTCCCTACTGCTGCCTCCCGTAGGAGTCTGGGCCGTGTCTCAGTCCCAGTGTGGCCGTTCACCCTCTCAGGTCGGCTACGCATCGTCGCCTTGGTGGGCCGTTACCCCACCAACTAGCTAATGCGCCGCAGGCCCATCCCCAAGCAGCAGATTGCTCCGCCTTTCATTCTTCTCTCAGGAGAAAAAAGAAATTATCCGGTATTAGCTACCGTTTCCGGTAGTTATCCCAGGCTTGAGGGCAGGTTGCCTACGTGTTACTCACCCGTCCGCCGCTAAGTCTGAAAGGAAGCAAGCTTCCTCTCAAACTCCGCTCGACTTGCATGTATTAGGCATGCCGCCAGCGTTCGTCCTGAGCCAGGATCAAACTCTCCAAATTGGTATTTAGAAAGAGCGATTGCTCATTTTGAAACATCTGACGAGAATTTACATTCTCATTTTTGGATCTCACCGAAGTGATTTCCAGATACTCACTCGTTGTTCAGTTTTCAAAGATCAAGCTCGTTGTTAGTGTCGATGTTGTCGTCACCAGCAACTCTTATAATATATCACATCCAACCGATCAATGCAAGCTCTTTTTTAACTTCTTGTTCGAGCCAGGACTTGATGTTTCGCGGCCAGAAATAGAATATATCACGTATAGAGATTCAATGCAAGCATTATTTCTAAATCATTATCTAAAGCTACGCTTCCCCTAACCGGCCCCTAACCCGGCAAGCAAGTTAGCATAGCTCTACTCCTCTGTCCGCGTGCTTAAGCAATAATTTCTTGAATATGAAGCTCGCGTTCATTGATCAGATTAACGATATTTCCTTCAACCTGAACCATGGGTCTTGTCGGGTTGTTACGATCGGTAAAGATGATTTCCCCATGACGCCCATCGCTGAGCCGTATCCGTGTACCGTTATATAGGTCTGTCGTCTTTTGAATGAAGGTCTGTACGATTACCGGATCGAGCTTCCCGAAGCTCTCCTTCTGCAGCTGCTCCAATACCAGATAAGGCGACTGTGCCTTTCTGTAGGCTTTTCCCAGCGTCATGGCATGGAAGATATCGGCGACTGCCACTATCTTGGCGTAGAAATGAATCTGGCTGCCATCCAGCCTAAGTGGATACCCTGAACCATCTATCTTCTCATGGTGCTGCAAGGCGGCGAGTCTAACCCCTTCGTTAATGGCTGTAACATTGCGCAGCAGCTGATAACCGTATGTAGTGTGCCTGCGTACCTCGTCAATCTCTGCACCGCTTAGAGGGGTTGGCTTCTGCAGCAGCGCTTCGTCTACCTTAATGTTACCTATATCGTGCAGCAAGCCGGCAAAAGCAGCCTGCATCCAGTCCTTCTGCGGATATCCGCACCACTGGGCAATTCGATAGGAGGTCAGGGCAGACAAGACCGCATTATGATAGTTATATTCCTGGTCAATCAGCACACGCGGCGCAAACTTTAAGACATGATAATCCTTCAAATGGGTAATCAGCAGCTCCAGTTGACTCCGCAGTTCGAAGATCGGAAGAGCCGCTGCGGCCGCTGCACGGTAGCTTTGCTTGATAAGCACCAGCATTTTCTCATACTCATCGTGAAGCGGAGAATTACTCTTGGCCAGCACCGACTCATTAATCAGAGCACCCGCCTTAGCCGCTTGCTGCTTCACTGCCGGTTTAGCGCTCTCTGCCGATTTGTCTTCCCCTTGTGCCCCTTCAATCTCAACCTGTCCGATCAAAAAAGCCTGCAAAATCTCAATATCCCGGGGGAGAATGATTTTGCCCTTCCCGAACAATACTCCTCCTAAAGGAGTAATTACATCCTTTATAATCTTTGAACCCGCTTTAATCTCTCCAACGGATATGTTTGGCATTAGCCCAAGCCCCTTTATGTCGGTGACACCTATGATGCTCTAATTATAGTATGGAACCCGGGAAGCGGCTAGATAGAGAATTCCCCGTCCATCAGTTGATAGGATATAAAAAAAAGAGCATGGATTTCTATACATCAGAAACCCATGCTCTTCTGCAATCCTTATTCGAGGCTGTCGTCTTCGTTCACGGCATCCGCTTCAGGCTGGCTAGCTTCAATATCGCCGTCGCCTTCCACAGGAGCTCCTTGAATGTCTTCGCCATCCTCATGCTCAGACAGCTCTTCATCCTCTTTGTCCGCTCTGCACAGTGTAGCTACAGCATCATCCTCACGGATATTAATCAGCTTAACGCCCTGCGCATAACGGCCCATGGTGGATATTCCGTCCATGCTGGTACGGATCAGGGTACCGCTGGTCGTAATAATCATCAGATCCTCGTCCTGCTTGACGACCTTCAGCCCGACAACCGGCCCGTTCTTATCCGTAAGGTTAATGGTCTTGATGCCTTTACCGCCGCGGGTCTGGGACCGGTAGTCAGCAGCAGGTGTCCGCTTACCATAGCCCTTGGTGGTTACGATCAGCACCTCAAGCTCCTGGTCTACGCAGTCCATGCCAATAACATGGTCATTGGAATCAAGCGTGATTCCCTTAACCCCGGTAGCGCTGCGGCCCATGGAACGCACATCATTCTCCGAGAAGGTAATCGACATTCCGCGTGCAGTACCGATAATCAGATTCTGCTCACCGTCTGTCAGCTTCACCTCAATCAGTGAATCCTCCTCACGGAGATTGATTGCAATCAAACCACCCTTACGGATGTTGTTGTAATCTTCCAGAGGCGTCTTCTTCACAATTCCCTCGCGGGTCGCGAAGAACAGGTACTTGTCACTGTCCGCTTCCTCTACCTGGATGACCGCGCTGATCTTCTCGCCCTGCTCAATTTGAATCAGGTTGATAATCGGCGTTCCCCGGGCAGTCCGTCCAAGCTCCGGAATCTCATAAGCCTTAATCCGGTACACCTTACCCTTATCAGTGAAGAACATCAGGTAGTTATGGGAGTTACTCACGAAGAGATGCTCCACAAAGTCCTGGTCCTTGGTGTCCATCCCGATGACACCGCGTCCGCCGCGCTTCTGGCTGCGGTAGGTGTTGACCGGAAGACGTTTGATGTAACCGGTGTGGGTAATCGTGATAACAACCTCTTCACGCGGAATCAGATCCTCGTCAAGGATGCTTTCTTCCCCAACCGTAATTTCTGTACGGCGGTCATCGGAGTACTTATCCCGGATCTCCTGCAGCTCATTGCTGATAATATCCAGCACAAGATGCTCATTGGCCAGAATCTCACGGTATTCGGCAATTTTGGCCAAAAGCTCGTTATATTCGTTCTCGATCTTCTCGCGTTCCAGACCGGTCAGGCGCTGCATCCGCATATCGAGGATCGCCTGGGCCTGCTCTACGCTTAGACTGAAAGTCTCCATCAGACCTTCCCGGGCAATATCGGTAGTGCGTGAGGCGCGGATCAGGGCAATGACCTCATCCAGATGGTCCAGGGCAATACGCAGACCTTCCAGAATATGCGCCCGTGCTTCCGCCTTCTTAAGGTCGAAGATCGTCCGGCGGCGGATGACTTCGATCTGATGCTGCAGATAGTGATACAGCACATCGCGCAGATTCAGAATCTTGGGTTCATTGTTGACAATAGCCAGCATGTTGATCCCGAAGGTGGACTGCATAGAAGTATGCTTGTAGAGATTGTTGAGTACCACACTCGGATTCACATCCCGTCTCATTTCAACCACTACGCGCATTCCGTTACGGTCAGACTCATCACGCAGATCTGTTATGCCCTCGATGCGCTTCTCACGCACCAGCTCCGCAATCTTCTCCACGAGCCGGGCTTTGTTGACCTGGTAAGGAAGCTCATGCACAATAATCCGGGCCTTGCCGTTATTCTCTTCAATGACCGCTTTGGCACGCATGGTAACCGATCCGCGTCCAGTGCGGTAGGCCTGACGGATGCCTTCACGGCCCAGAATATATCCGGCCGTCGGGAAATCCGGGCCTTGAATATATTCCATAAGCTCCATAGGCGTAATATCAGGATTCTTAATCATCGCCTGCACACCGTCAATAACCTCACCGAGGTTATGTGGAGGAATGTTGGTTGCCATCCCCACCGCAATCCCGCCTACACCATTGACCAGCAGATTGGGATAACGCGCCGGCAAGACTACAGGCTCGTTCTCTTCACCGTCATAGTTGGGCGCGAAGTCAACGGTCTCCTTGTTCAGGTCACGTAGCATTTCTCCGGCAATTTTGGACAAACGTGCTTCTGTATAACGCATTGCAGCCGCCATGTCTCCGTCTATGGAACCGAAGTTACCATGACCGTCTACAAGCATATAGCGCATGGAGAAGTCCTGTGCCATACGTACCATTGTTTCATAGACTGCAGAGTCACCGTGCGGGTGATACTTACCGATAACCTCACCGACGATTCTCGCTGACTTCTTATGTGGCTTATCCGAGGACATACCAAGTTCCGACATCGCAAACAAAATGCGTCGGTGAACAGGCTTAAGTCCATCCCGCACATCCGGCAAAGCCCGGCTTACAATGATGCTCATTGCGTAATCCATAAAGGATTCGCGCATTTCCACGCCAATGTCCCGATCTTTGACTTGCGGGTTATTTTGTTCAGCCATGAGTTGGTGGACCTCCTTCAGTTAAAAACCGCTACCCTATATTATATTACTTTCACAAAACCAGCACAATTAAACATGATAGCCTGTTATCGTCTATATTGATTTTCTTTTAGTACGGATAAGGGTATACGCCCTCTCCGCTGCTGTCTTCAGTACATAGACTGTAGAGACAAGAGAATTGGCTTCATGCCCATGTTTTCGTCCCAAAAAGCATAATCTCATATCCTTATATTATAACATTATTTTGCTTTCTTGTCCTGAAAATTCGCTATGCGTAAAGAAACGGAGGCAGAACATGAAGATTCAACGCGTGTCCAGCAAATGGGCAAAAACGAAAGTCATTCTGCAAAACCGTCAGCTCTCGGTCTATATTCCGGAAACGCGCAAATACGGCCTGGAGGATCTGAAAGAAATGCTGCATCTGCATGGCACGGTATATATAAAGCCCGACCGCGGCACCTATGGCAGCGGAGTGATGAGAGCCGAGCAGAGGGTTGTACACTTAAGTCCCAGCGGGCAGCAGCCGGAGAACCGTGAACCGGAGACAGCAGCTGCAGGCATTGAAGCAGAAGTACCGGCAGAGCCGAAGCTGATGTATATTCTAAGGTATGCGAAGGACGCCGAGGTCTTTAATAGCCCTGAAGAGCTTCATGCCGCACTGGTGCCCCGGATTAAAGACCGCAGCTATCTGGTCCAGCAGGGCATTGATCTGCTGCAGCATCAGGAGCGCCCCTTCGACCTGCGGGTGCTTACCCAAAAGAATCCCCAGGGCAGCTGGGAGACTACAGGCATGCTTGGCCGGGTCGCCGCACCGCAGAAGGTGATCACGAATTATCACAGCGGGGGCAGTGTTTTTCCGGTAGGTGCCCTGTTCAAGGAGCATATGACCTCTGACGAAATGTCTGCAACTACCCAGCAGCTCAAATCGCTGGGCGTCCGAATCGGCGCGCAGCTCGAAACGGCTTATCCAGGCCTTAAGGAGCTGGGGCTTGATGTCGCCATAGACCAGCATCACGATCTATGGCTGCTTGAAGTAAACACCTTACCCTCCATCATTGTCTTCAAATTGTTCCCGAACAAAGCAATTTACCGCAAAATCCACCGTTACGCTGTGGCCTATGGACGGTTGAAGCCTAACCGGAAGTCCGTGACCAGCCGCCGCAAGCGAATATCGAACTTATAGCTCTATGTATTCAAACGGCAGACTATATACCCTCTGTATTACTAAAAAACCTCCGGCTTCATCCGCAAGGGATAATCCGGAGGTTCGCTATGTGCGGCTTAAATATCCAGGTTCTTAACCGATTGCGCATGCTCCTGAATGAATTCACGGCGCGGTTCGACATTGTCACCCATCAGGGTATCAAAGATGCTGTCCGCCAGCATGGCATCCTCAATGGTCACCTGCAGCATGGTACGGCTCTCAGGGTCCATCGTCGTGTCCCACAGCTGAGCGGCGTTCATCTCACCCAGACCTTTGTAGCGCTGAACATTAACCTTCACGTTCTCACCGAAGGCAGCAATGATCTCATCGCGCTCCTTCTCGGTCTGTGCATAGCGCACAACCTTGTTGCGCTCGATCTTGAAGAGCGGCGGCTGGGCGATATAGATATACCCTGCGTCAACAATCTTCCGCATGTAGCGGTAGAAGAAGGTCAGCAGTAGTGTTCGGATATGGGCGCCGTCGACGTCCGCATCCGTCATAATGACAACCTTGTGGTAACGCGCCTTCGAGAGGTCGAAATCATCGCTAATCCCGGTTCCGAGTGCGGTGATAATCGCCCGGATTTCCGCATTGGACAAGATCCGGTCCAGCCGGGCCTTCTCGACGTTCAGAATCTTACCGCGCAGCGGCAGGATCGCCTGAAAATGACGGTCCCGGCCTTGCTTGGCTGATCCACCCGCCGAGTCACCTTCGACGATGTACAGCTCACTGATCGACGCATCCTTGGAGGAGCAGTCCGCCAGCTTACCCGGCAGGGCGCTGACTTCAAGCGCACTTTTGCGGCGGGTCAGCTCACGGGCCTTTTTGGCCGCTTCACGGGCACGGGAAGCCTGCAATGACTTCTCCAGCACCTTGCGTGAGACGGCAGGATTCTCTTCCAGGAACTCCTGCAGCTTCTCGCCGAACAGTGATTCTACAATCCCGCGGACTTCACTGTTGCCGAGCTTGGTCTTGGTTTGGCCTTCGAACTGCGGCTCAGGGATTTTGACGGAAATAATCGCCGTCAGACCTTCACGGACATCATCACCGGTCAGATTCTGGCTGCTATCCTTGATCACACCGGCCTTGCGTGCGTAATCATTAATGATCCGCGTCAAAGCGCTCTTGAAGCCGGATTCATGCGTTCCGCCCTCGTGGGTATTGATATTGTTGGCGAATGAATAGATATTCTCTGTATATGAATCGTTATATTGGAGAGCTACTTCAACCGCGATCATATCCCGTGAGCCTTCCACGTAGATCGGATCCTCATGAAGAGCTTCTTTTTTCTCGTTAAGGTATTTCACATACTCCACAATACCGCCTTCATACTTGAACGTATTGTTGACTCCGGTCCGTTCATCCAGCAGTGACAGCTCAATGCCCTTGTTCAGGAAGGCCAGCTCTCGGATACGGGTAAGGAGCGTGGAGTATTCAAAAGTAGTGGTTTCGGTAAAAATATCCGGGTCCGGGTGGAAGGTGGTGGTGGTCCCCGTCTCCTCTGTATCCCCGATCACTCTGATGTCATATTGCGGCACGCCGCGGTTGTACTCCTGCTGATAGACATGCCCGTCACGCTTGACGGTCACTACTACCTTCTCGGACAAAGCGTTAACCACAGAGATCCCCACGCCGTGAAGACCGCCGGACACCTTGTAGCCCCCGCCGCCGAACTTACCGCCTGCATGCAGGACAGTCATGACCACTTCAAGCGTGGACTTCTTCAGCTTGACGTTCTCACCGACAGGAATTCCCCGCCCGTTGTCAATAACAGTCACACTGTTATTCTCAGTAATTATGACTTGAATCCGGTCGCAAAAACCTGCCAGCGCCTCATCGATACTATTATCGACAACTTCCCAGACCAAATGATGCAGACCTTTTGAGCTGGTGGAGCCAATGTACATGCCGGGACGTTTCCGAACTGCTTCCAGCCCTTCCAGTACCTGAATCTGGCTCTCATCATATGTCGGTTGATTCATTGACATGCCTTCACCTACTTCTTTCAGATTATCTCTTGTAACTTACGAAACCTATATTTCTAACAAGATCTTGGCTCTTTTTTTGAGAGTGGAGGAGGAGATCGGGGAGTAGTAGACAGTATTCCTGGTCACGACAATAGACTTCGCTTCCTCTTCACCAATGCGTTCCAGCTTCTTATCCTGCTGGGAATGAGTCATAAACTGCTTCGATACCTTGGAGGACTTCTCAATCGATATATCAAATATAGCAATCAGCTCTGAGGATCGAATAATTTTTTCTCCGCCCAAATGAATATACATGGTCTTCCTCCGCTCTTTATAACCCCACTTTGCCGCCATGAACATGATACAGGATTGCACCCTTTAGTTTATCAGCGTTCAGTCCCTCAACACCGGTGGCAGTGATGAAGGTCTGCACCTTGCTCTGAAAGGTTTCGATAAGCTGGGTCTGACGATAGGGATCAAGTTCGGACAAAACATCATCAAGAAGCAGCACAGGGTATTCTCCGATCTCCTCATGGATCAGTTCAATTTCCGCCAGCTTGAGCGATAAAGCTGCCGTACGTTGCTGCCCTTGGGAACCGTAGACCTGAGCTTCTCTTCCGTTGATAAAAAAGGACAGGTCATCCCGATGGGGACCCGTCAGCGTCATGCCGCGCCTGATTTCCTGATCTCTTGTTTGTGATAACTTTAACATAAATTTGTCCAATAAGACAGCTTCATCTTCCTCTTCACGCTCACCAAAGGAGGGGACATAGAGCAGCTTGAGCTCTTCTCCGCCGTTTGTGATGCCCCGGTGGATGCTTTCTGCCCATATCTGCAGCTTCTTTATGAATTGTTTCCTTTTTTTGACGATTTTAACACCATGTTCTACAAGTTGGGCATCCCAGATATCCAGAAGCTCCCGGCCGCCAGCCTCCTTGCCCCATAACTGCTTCAGCAAATTGCCCCGCTGGAGGAGGATTTTCTGGTACTGCTGCAGATGAAACAGGTAGCTCGGCTGAACCTGGCCAATCTCCATGTCAAGGAACCGGCGCCGGATGCCCGGGGTGCCTTTAACAATCTCCAGATCCTCCGGAGCAAACATTACAACGTTCAGCGAGCCTACGAATTCACTGAGCCGCCGTTGCTCCAGTCCGTTAATTCTGGCCTTCTTGCCCTGCGGGGACAGGGTCAGCTCCAGCTTAAGATCCCCGTATTTGCGCTCTACTTCAGCAACAATCTGTGCGGAGCCCGCCGGGGCATCGAAGGAGATCAGCTCCTTGTCCTTGGAGGTCCGGTGGCTTTTTGTCATCGCAAGGACAAACAAAGCCTCCATGAGATTGGTTTTGCCCTGAGCGTTCTGTCCGAGAATGAGATTCACATCGCCCAGATGCTCAAGACGCAGCAGCCCATAGTTGCGGTAATCCTGCAGTCCGATATTTTTGACAAACAAGAGCCTGTTCCTCCTTAGGGTTACTCCTCCTTGACGCCGCCGCCCTCAACTTCAAAGACGCCGTTATCCTGTACCTCGATTGTATCACCCGGGTAGAGCTTCCGGCCACGCCGTTCTTCCACCTCACCGTTCACCTGCACATGCCCTTCCTGCAGCAGTGCCTTAGCCATCCCCCCTGTGGATACACAATCGGAGAGCTTCAGGAACTGGTCGAGCTTAATATATCCACTGTGGATAACTATTTTTTTCATGTTTTTGATCCTCTCAGCCACTTATCCACATGTTCATGAACAGGGCGTTAATTAGTTGTCCGGTACGGCAGAATCACATACAGGCTGCGGCTCTCATCGAGCGGTCTGAGAATAATCGGGCTCATCATGCCGGTGAAGGCGATCACGAGCTGCTCACTCTCCACCACCTTTAGCACATCGAGCATATATTTGGAGTTGAAGGAGATACGCAGCGGCTCGCCTTTGAAATCGATAACTTCCAGCTCTTCACGGACCTTCCCCAGTTCGGAGGAGCTGGAAGAGATCTCTACATCACCGTTTTCCAGGGTCTGCATCCGGACGATGTTCGTTTTCTCTTCGCGGGACAGCAAATAAGCACGGTCAATCGATTCGCTTAATTTTTTTGTGTCCAAAGTTAGTTCTGTTTTGTAGGTGGTTGGAATAATTCTAGAAGTATCCGGATAAATGCCATCCAGAATCCGCGAATAGAACAGCACTTTGTCGATTTTGAACAGCACCTGGTTATCGGCGACGACAATATCCACCAGCATATTCTGATCAGGGATAATTTTGCTCAGCTCGTTCAGCGTTTTGCCAGCAATGACAATATTCGCGAACTGGATATTCTCTGTGCCTTCCAGGTGTGCAGCTCTGGTTGCGAGCCGGTGGCGGTCGGTAGCCGTGAACTTGAATTCATTGTCGGCCAGATTCCACAGAATGCCTGTCAGGATCGGTGTGGTCTCTTGGGTGGAGATGGAGAAGGCAGTCTGCTTGATCATATTCTTCAGCAAATCACCGGGCATGGAGATGGTTTCATTCTCTTCAATGCTTGGCAGAACAGGGAATTCTTCAGGATCGAGGCCCACAATCTGAATCTCCGTAGAGCCGGAGGAGATGTAGGTCTGGAAGCCTTCCTTGACTTCCATGTGAATTTCTTTGGAGGGAAGCTTCTTGATAATCTCTACGAAAAATTTGGCGGGAAGCACTACGCTGCCCGGCTGCTCTACCTTGACGATCGTCTGGCTGTCATTCTCGGCAGGGATGAAGGACTGAATGGAAATATCCGTATCACTTGCAGTCAGTGTAACGCCCTGATGGCTAACCTCAAACTTAATACCGGTCAGAATAGGGATAGTTGTTCTGCTGGAGATTGCCTTGGAGACATGGCCGATGGATTCGTTAAGCTCGTTTTTGAGAATGCTGATTTTCATGATTTCACTCCTAGCTGAAAAATTGGGAAATGGGTGTACGTAAATGCTCTTTGAAACCTGCTCTTAGAAGATGAATTATTATAGTTATTTAATAGTATTAGTAGTAGGGGCTCCGTTTATGTGGATAAGTGGCTAAACAGCATAAAATTAAGCCTACCCACATGTGTATAGATTGTGTATAGGCTCTTTGTTCCTCTTAGGAAGGATTTTTAATTTTCTCCGAAAGATTATTTACCACTTTATAGAGCTCCTGGTCCACCTTTAATTGCTGCGTAATCTTCTCATGGGCATGGATAACGGTCGTATGATCGCGTCCTCCGAAGGCCTCGCCGATCTTAGGAAGCGAATAATCCGTCAGCTCGCGGGAGAGATACATGGCAATCTGCCTTGGAAAAGCCACAGCCTTCGTGCGTTTCCGCGCTTTGAAGTCCTCCATGCGCAAATTGTAGTATTCACCGACTTTTTGCTGAATATCGTTAATGGTGATCATCTTCGGACGGCTCGAAGGGATGATATCCTTCAGCGCTTCGGCTGCCAGATGTGTCGTCACATCCTGGTTCGTCAGGGAAGAATAAGCCACTACACGGATCAGCGCGCCTTCAAGCTCCCGGATATTCGTGTCGATCTGGTTGGCAATGTACATCATGGCTTCGTTCGGGATATCCAGGTTCTCCGCCTTGGCCTTCTTGCGTAGAATGGCAATCCGCGTCTCAAGATCGGGGGGCTGGATATCTGTGATCAGTCCCCATTCGAACCGGGAACGCAGCCGTTCTTCCAGAGTAGGAATTTCCTTGGGAGGCCGGTCGCTAGAGATGATAATTTGCTTGCGTTCTTCGTGAAGAGCATTGAACGTATGGAAAAATTCCTCCTGCGTGGACTCCTTGCCGGCCAGGAATTGGATGTCGTCAATCAGCAAAATGTCAACATTGCGGTACTTGTTGCGGAAGCTTTCGCCGCGGTTATCACGGATGGAGTTGATGAATTCATTCGTGAATTTCTCGGAGGAGATGTAAATCACCTTGTTGTTGGGGTTATGCTCCAGCACATAATGGCCGATCGCATGCATAAGGTGAGTCTTTCCGAGACCTACGCCTCCATACAGAAACAGAGGGTTATAGGCTTTGGCCGGCGCTTCGGCTACAGCAAGGGAGGCTGCATGCGCAAAACGGTTGCCTGAGCCGATCACGAATGTGTCGAAGGTGTATTTGGGATTGAGCAAATGTGTCTGTGCCTCTTCGCGCGAAACAACGGGAGTGGGCGCACTTTGCTGAACCACAGGCTCAGAGGGCTTGTTCTCCTCAATGACAAATTTGACTTCCACTTGCTGTCCGGTAACTTCATATACCGTTGCTCCTACCAGTTTGGTATAGCGACTTTCCAGCCATTCTACGGCAAAGGTTGTAGGCGCCGAGATGATAAGAGCCTGGGAATTGAATGTCATGGCCTTGGTGGCCTTGAACCAGGTATCGAAGCTCGGCTTGCTTAGTTTGGTTTGAATAATCGATAATATTTGCTGCCATAATTCGGAAGTATGGCTGTCCACAGACTGTCACTCCTTTAAATCTTCCAAATGTGGCATCAGCCATGAAGTGGAAATGTCGAAGAAAATGGGTTGGCGATTAATCTTATCCCCAGTATGCAACTTCAAGAGACAAAAAAATATGGATAAATTTGAATTGTTCACAACTTTATCCACAGCTTGTTGATAATTTATTGAACAAACAAATCTATTCACATTCAAAAGTAATACTATCATAGCAAAACGCCCCTTATTTTTCAATGAGCGACGCCATTTTATCCACAAATTCAATCACTTGTGTATAATTTTTAGGCACACCACTACATATTGTTGATAATTTGTTTACCGTTCGACAATTTCCGCGACTGCGGCAATTTTTTTATACACAGGTTGTGCTCACCTGTGAGCAAAATCCGCCCGGAATTAATCACAGGTGGATAACTGGACAAGCCTGTGGATTATTTTTTTGGATGTGTTCCTTTGTGGATAAGCGGTTGGGGTTAGGATTAGTGAAGAGGCGGGACACGCTGGGGATAAGATTCCGGATTCCGGCTGGTCCCAAAAAACGGGGGCACAAGTGGAGCAGCCGGAAAAAGAGGGAGAAAGAGACATGGTTGACTTTTGGCGCATTAATGTGTTTAAATATATAAAGGTGTTTTCTGTGAGGATATGTCTCCAAATTAAATTGATAATACTTGTAGATACTGTCCCTACTTTAAGGACGGCTTAGTCCGTTTCTGCTTATATGACAGTAATTATGTTCCTGTAAGGGAGGTGCAATACATGAGACCGACGTTCAGACCAAATGTGAGTAAACGCAAAAAGGTGCATGGTTTCCGCAAAAGAATGAGCACGAAAAACGGCCGCAAAGTGCTGGCAGCCCGCCGCTTGAAAGGCAGAAAAGTTTTGAGTGCGTAAGATAGGCCACTTTGGGACCACTGCTGTGGTCCTTTTTTACGCTTTATTTGCAGAATGCATCAGCTGTTTTTATTTCTCTTCTATATATAGCGCAGAATGGGATGATGCTCAGTGAGCAGAAACCCACGCATTACTTCTGCTGCTGCAACAATAAACGATAGGCTCTGCAGGGGATATTAACGCTACTGCGGGGCTTTTTTTAAAGATATAAGAATTTATAGGTTGCACACGATAACCTATCCTTTCTATTTCTCGCTGAAACGGTACCCTCATTTAAAAGGACGGCGAAGCCGTTTCCACTTGAAGATATAAGAATTCAATTTCACTAGATTGTAGCTTCCACAAGCTGTCTATGTTTGTTGGCAGGGGATCTCCAGGGCCGCCGCAGTAACTGTTTATGGTCTCCCTTGAATGACAATACTAATTAGAAGATGAAATTCCGGAGCCTGGAGCAATTCCGGTATTTGAATAGGAGATTTCCGTGCACAAAAGTTTACGATTACGAAACCGTGCCGACTTCAGCCGCGTATACCGCCATGGGAAGTCATTTGCGAATCATCAGTATGTGGTGTATTGGTTCCCCAGAAGAGAAGTGGAACGATTCCGGGTGGGCATATCCGTCAGCAAGAAGGTCGGGAATGCCGTAGTCCGCAACCGGATGAGAAGGCTGGTCAAGGAGATTGTCCGTCACCACGAGGCGGAAATTGCCGGCAATCTGGATATCGTTTTCATTGTCAGAAAAGGAGCGCTCTCCAAGGATTACGCCGAGCTGGAGAAAAGCGTGCTGCATGTGCTGCGCAAAGCCAAGCTGCTCAAGGCTTTACGCAAGTAAAAGAGCCTGAAGAGGGCTTGTTTATTTGTATCCATAATTATGTTATGATTTACGGTGCAATGGAATGTTTATGAGAGGGGTTTTGAAGTGTCTCTAATGAAGACTAAGCGAGGAAAAATGTTTCTTCTCCTCGGGTTAATGGTTCTAATGATCGCTGTTCTGTCGGGATGCTCTCCGTCTGCGACAACAGTGACGCACACTACGGAGGATTTGAAAAATGGAGGCTTCTGGCAGAGTAATGTTGTCTATTATTTCGCCTTAGCCCTGGATACTTTCGCCAAGTGGTTCAACGGCCAATACGGCTTTGCCGTTCTCGTGATGGTGATTATTGTCCGCACGCTGATTCTCCCGCTTACGATTAAGCAGGTGAAGAGCTCGCGCGCCATGCAGGCGATTCAGCCGGAACTTGAGAAGATTAAGAAGAAATATAAAGATGAGCCCGAAAAGGTACAGCAGGAAACGATGCGGCTGTTCCAGGAGAACAAGGTTAATCCAATGGCGGGCTGTCTGCCGCTGATCGTGCAAATGCCAATCTTTATTGCCCTATACAATTCCATCTACTACAACCCGGATCTCAGATTGCATGACTTCTTGTGGCTGCAGCTTGGCAAGCCCGACCACCTGTTCATTCTGCCGGTTCTCGCTGCCGCAACCACCTTCATTCAGACCCGCATGATGACCAAGATGAACCCGGTCCAACAGCAGGGTCCAATGCAGTTCATGATGATGGTCTATCCGGTTCTGATCTTCATCATGTCCTACAACTTCCCGGCTGCTCTGCCTCTGTACTGGGTATACAGCAATATTTACACCATTGTCCAGAACTACTTCCTGTACCGCAACAATGATAAGCACAAAGCAGCACTTGTTGCTGCCAATGCTACGGCCAATGCAGGAAACAGCAAGGCCAAGGATGTTAACCTGACGAAAAGCAAGAACAGCAACTCTAACGCCCGCAAAGATGTAACTCCTGCTGCTAAAGGAAACGGAAGCAATGGGAAGAAGGGGGTCAAAAAGTCAAAATGAGCAAAGTCGTCGCGACAGGGAAAACCATTGAAGAAGCTGTAGAACGGGGACTTAATCAGCTTGGAGTTCACAAGGACCGGGTAACGGTCAACGTACTTGAACAGCCGTCAAAAGGATTCCTTGGATTGATCGGTGCGAAGGGTGCCAAGGTGGAATTGACCTTGATCCCGGAAGCCGCACCGGCATCAGCGGCGAGTGCTCCGCTACTGTCTCAGCAGACAACAAGAGAGAGCAATACAGAGGCGATCAGCGGTGTACCGCGCCAGGATTCCGGACACCCGGTAGAAGAAGCATACGGTCAGGCCGTTCATTTCATTGTAGATGTCGCCAAGAGCATGGGGCTTGAGGTGGAAGTTGAAATCGTTCATGCCAAGGAATCAACTGTTCTGCAAATTTCCGGTCCGGAGCTTGGGCTGCTGATTGGCAGAAGAGGACAAACTCTCGATGCTTTGCAGTATTTGGCTAATATTGTGGCCAACCGGTATTCTGACAGCTTCATCCGGCTCGTGCTGGATGCGGAGAACTTCCGGGAGCGCCGCAAGAAGACACTGGAGGAGCTGGCTGACCGTCTGGCCGGGCGTGTGGTGAGGACCCGCAAAGAGGTGGTCCTTGAGCCCATGTCCCCGCAGGAACGCAAGATCATCCATTCCAGATTACAGGATCACAAGCAGGTGAACACCCTCAGTAAGGGTGAAGAGCCGAACCGCCGCGTCGTTATAACTTTGAAGTAGAACCATATGCCGCAATGACTCCTTGACCTATGCGAGGAGTCATTGTTTTTTTGAAGAGACCAAAACCAGAGGTGAATTACAAACATGCTTAGTGATACTATTGCCGCTGTATCGACAGCCTTGGGCGAGGGCGGTATTGCCATCATCCGGGTTAGCGGACCGCAGGCAATCCCCCAAGTGGCCCCTTTGTTCAAAAGCCGTATCCCCCTTACGGAAGCTGATTCTCATACGGTGCATTATGGACATATCGTAAGTCTGCAGGACGGGGAACAGCTGGAAGAGGTACTGGTAACCGTCATGAAGGGACCACGCTCCTTTACCACGGAGGATGTGGTGGAGATCAGCGCCCATGGCGGTGTAATCTCTGTAAGAAGAGTAATGGATCTGCTGCTGCAGCAGGACATCCGGCTGGCCGAGCCGGGAGAGTTCACAAAGCGTGCCTTTTTGGGCGGACGGATTGATCTCTCGCAGGCCGAGGCCGTAATTGATCTGATTCGTTCGAAGTCGGACCGGGCCTTCTCGGTTGCCCTCAAGCAGGTTAGCGGCTCGTTATCCGCACGTATTCATGAGCTTCGGCACACGCTAATTGAGACACTGGCCCATATAGAAGTGAATATTGATTACCCCGAGCATGATGTGGAATCCTTAACTGCCGATTTCATCAAGGATAAGAGTCAAGAGGTTATGCAAGGCATAGATAAGCTGCTTCGAACCGCCAATGAAGGAAAGATTCTGCGCGAAGGGATTACGACAGCTATTGTGGGCAGGCCCAATGTCGGGAAGTCCTCACTGCTGAACGCGCTTGCCCGCGACAACAAGGCGATTGTGACCGACATTCCGGGAACAACGCGTGATGTGATAGAAGAGTATGTAACGATTAATAATATCCCGCTGAAGCTGCTGGATACTGCCGGTATCCGTGAGACGATGGATGTGGTGGAGAGAATCGGTGTGGAACGCTCGAAGGCGGCTTTCAGCGATGCGGATCTGATTCTGCTGGTGCTGAATGCCAATGAGGAGCTTCATGAGGATGAACTGGCACTGATGGAACAAATCCACGGTAGACAAGCGCTGGTCATCATGAATAAAATGGACTTACCGTCCCGTCTGGACACGGAGAAGCTGCGCTCCTTTTTCGCTGAAGCGAGTATTGTACCGATGTCGGTGCTGGAAGAGGAAGGACTCGATAGATTGGAAGAGGCGATCTCCGCACTATTCTTCGGAGGCAAGCTGGAATCTGGCGATCTGACTTATGTAAGCAATGTAAGGCATATAGCCTTGCTTAAGAAGGCACATAAATCACTACAGGATGCCTATGAAGCAGCGGAGATGCTGATTCCTATAGATATGATACAGATTGATGTACGTCTAGCCTGGGAGCAGCTCGGGGAGATTATTGGAGATACGGCGGCTGATTCGCTGCTGGACCAGATCTTCTCGCAATTCTGTTTGGGCAAATAAGAAGGAGGAACCGTTATGAATTATGATGGAGGCAGCTATGATGTTATCGTCATCGGCGCCGGTCATGCCGGCTGCGAAGCAGCTCTGGCTGCTGCACGGATGGGCTGCCGCACACTGATGATCACAATTAACCTGGATATGGTGGCCTTCATGCCATGTAATCCATCGATTGGCGGACCCGCCAAGGGCCATGTGGTGCGTGAAATTGATGCACTCGGCGGAGAAATGGGCCGCAATATAGACAAGACCTTCATTCAACTGCGAATGCTTAATACAGGCAAGGGGCCTGCGGTTCATGCTCTGCGTGCACAAGCCGACAAGTTCCTCTATCAGCACGCAATGAAAGAAACGATGGAAAAGACTCCTAACCTGACTCTGCGCCAGGGGATGGTGGAGGAGCTGATCGTCGAAGACGGACGCTGCGCCGGAGTGGTGACGAAGACAGGGACGGTGTATCACAGCAAGACCGTTATTCTGACAACGGGAACCTACCTGCGCGGCAAAGTGATCATGGGTGAGCTGACATATGAGAGCGGACCAAATAATCAGCAGCCGTCCGTACGCCTGTCCGAGAATCTGCGCGAACTGGGGTTCGATTTGGTCCGCTTCAAGACCGGAACGCCGCCGCGTGTCCACAAGGATTCGATTGATTTCTCCAAGACAGAAATCCAGCCGGGCGATGAGAAGCTGAAATTCTTCTCTTTTGAAACCAAATCCTCGGATAATGAGCAGTTGCCTTGCTGGCTGACCTACACCTCCCCGGTTACTCACCAGATCATTAATGACAATCTGCACCGGGCGCCGATGTTCACGGGTATTATTGAAGGAACGGGTCCGCGTTATTGCCCTTCCATTGAAGATAAGGTTGTCCGGTTCAGTGATAAATCACAGCATCAGATCTTCCTGGAGCCGGAAGGTAAAAACACATCGGAATACTATGTACAGGGTCTGTCGACAAGCCTTCCTGAGGATGTGCAGCTGGCGGTCCTGCGGTCTATTCCCGGTATGGAGAAGGTAGAGATGATGCGCAACGGCTATGCCATTGAATATGATGCCATGGTTCCGACGCAGCTCTGGCCGTCACTGGAAACCAAACGTCTGCCGGGACTATTCACTGCGGGACAAATCAACGGTACCTCCGGTTATGAAGAAGCGGCAGGGCAGGGGGTTATTGCCGGTATCAATGCAGCGCGTAAAGTACAGGAGAAAGAGCCGGTCGTGCTGGATCGTTCACAAGGTTATATTGGCGTTCTGATCGATGATCTTGTCACTAAGGGAACGAATGAGCCTTATCGCCTGCTGACTTCCCGTGCGGAATACCGGCTGCTGCTCCGTCATGATAATGCGGATCTCCGCCTGACACCAATCGGTTATGATATTGGGCTGATTACAGAGCAGCGCTATGCAGCCTTCCTTGATAAGAAGGGCCGGGTCGACCGTGAGATTATCCGT
This sequence comes from Paenibacillus sp. FSL P2-0089, assembly GCF_038595095.1. Classification (NCBI taxonomy): domain Bacteria; kingdom Bacillati; phylum Bacillota; class Bacilli; order Caryophanales; family Paenibacillaceae; genus Paenibacillus; species Paenibacillus sp. FSL P2-0089. The sequence goes on along the minus strand of NZ_CP152006.1, from coordinate 7,352,921 downwards.
CTGCAGGAGACGAAGGTCAAACCGGTTCAAGTGAATGAAGCACTAGCCAGTTATGGATCTGCACCGATTGTTGACGGAAGCAATCTGCTGACCTTAATGCGCCGCCCTGAGCTGGCTTACAGCTTCGTGGATCTGATCTCTCCTTCTCCAGAAGAGCTGGATGAAGAGATGAAGGAGCAGGTGGAGATTCAGATTAAGTATGCCGGCTATATTGAGAAACAGCTTCTGCATGTGGAGAAGCTTCAGAAGATGGAGAAGAAGAAGATTCCAGACGACATCAACTATAATGAGATTCATGGACTGGCAATGGAGGCCCGGCAAAAGCTGACCAAAATCGCTCCAATCTCCATTGGGCAGGCTTCGCGTATCGGAGGCGTTACCCCGGCAGATATCTCGATTCTGCTGGTCTATCTGGAGCACTATAACCGTGTAACAGCGGCGAAAGGATAACCTATGGATACAACGGTAGCTGAGTTCACCGACCTGCTCAAGGAGCATGGCCTGGAACTCTCAATGAAGCAGCTTGAACAATTTGAACTCTATTATCAGGAGCTGGTCTTCTGGAATGAGAAGATGAATCTAACCGGGATCACAGAGCGGAGCCAGGTATATACCAAGCACTTCTATGATTCTTTATCTTTAGCCTTCTACGTGAATATGCAGGAGACGAAGAGTCTTGCTGATATTGGTTCAGGGGCAGGGTTCCCTGGTATTCCGCTAAAAATATGCTTCCCGGATCTTAAGCTGACGATTGTGGATTCACTTAGCAAACGGATCACCTTCCTGCAGCATGTCTGTGATACCCTGGGGTTGAAGGGTGTACAGCTCATTCACGGCCGGGCAGAGGATGTGGCCAGACAGTTTGTTCACCGGGATGCTTATGATGTAGTTACTGCCCGTGCGGTGGCTCGTTTATCGCTTCTGAATGAATTCTGTCTGCCATTCACCCGCAAGGACGGCATCTTCGCTGCCATGAAGGGGAGCGATCCGACGGAGGAACTGCAAGAAGCCAAGCGCAGCTTCAAGGAGCTGCGTGCTGAACTGCACAAGGTAGAATCCTTCAGTCTGCCGGTGGAAGAATCTTCCCGGCATATCATTCTTGTACGTAAGACTGGGGCCACACCGTCCAAGTATCCGCGCAAGCCCGGCGTACCTGCGAAGTCGCCGCTCATCTAATTGTTTCACGTGAAACAACATTTGACAGTCTTCTGTTATAGTGGATCAAGCTCATCTTTAATGAGCTTGGTCTTTTTTTAAATATAAGAATGTATAGGTTTCACGCTATCCATTATCCTTCTATTTCTCGCTGAAACGGTACCGTCCTTTAAAAGGACGGTAAAGCCGTTTCCACTTGTAAGATAAGAATTTATATTTTTTGGGCCCTTACAAAGCACCTGAGTTATCTTCGAAGCCAAAGCCCCACTTTGTGGGGTTATTTTTATGGAAAGCAGGGTCTGTTCAGGCTGCTGTGCAGGAAAAATAGGTCATTATGGAGAATAGGATTATTAGCAGAAAAGTGATAGAATAATATAGTAAGACTTTTAATAGATAAGATCAGAATAAATGCCAGGCCGTCTTTTAAGAGAAGTGGCTTAGAATGACTTAGGGTTACTTTTCTTACGCTGTACGATAAGCTTTTCGCATGAAAGGTTAAGATGATCGTACTATAACGAAATTAGGTGGTTATGAACGGAATGAAAGAACAATTCACCAAGCTTTTTGGATTTACCGAGCGGAGCAGCGGAGAAGAGATCAAACAAATCCCGGTTCATGAGGTCATCAGCAGTCCGTATCAGCCACGGACTATTTTCGATGATGAGAAGATCGACGAGTTGTGTCAGACTATCAAAACTCATGGCGTGATCCAGCCGATCGTTGTGCGTATGCGTGATTCCCAGTATGAGATTATTGCAGGCGAAAGACGCTGGCGGGCAGTTAAAAAGCTGGGCATGGACACCATTCCGGCACTTGTCCGCGAATTCAATGATTCACAGGCTGCATCGATCGCACTGATAGAGAACTTGCAGCGTGAGGGCTTAACCTCTATTGAAGAGGCGATCGCGTATCAGAAGCTGATTGACTTGCATCAATTGACCCAGGAGAGTCTGGCTCAGCGGCTTGGCAAAAGCCAATCCACCATTGCCAACAAAATCCGTTTGCTGAATTTGCCTGAACAGGTCAAAACTGCTTTAATGGAAAGAAAAATCACCGAGCGTCATGCACGCTCGCTCTTGTCGCTGGACACTGAGGAGATGCAGCTTAAGGTTCTGGCTGAGGTTATTTCCAAGGAATTGAATGTAAAACAAACAGAAGCACGTATCGCCTTCTACAAGGCCGTTACCCAGACCAAAAAATCAAAACGGACCTCCTATACTAAAGATGTCCGTCTCGCTCTTAATACAATTCGTCAATCTATAGACATGGTGACCGGCTCAGGAATGGAGATTAAGACCTCCGAGAATGACCGCGGAGATCATTATGAGATTGTGATCCAAATTCCAAAACGATAATGGCAACAAAAGCTGAAGGCGGCCCTGAGGTGTTGGCCGCCTTTTCTATGACTAGCTCCGAACGTTATCACATATACACTCTAAGGATAAGTTGTTGTCTATTTGCTTATTTACCTACATCTCCGCAAACGTGATGCCGTAGATCCAGATTATTATGCCGTTAACAGCTAAGAACTACAAGATGATTCTTTCTAAACAATTCGAGGTGAAATAAGTGTCCAAGATTATTGCCATAGCAAATCAAAAAGGCGGGGTAGGTAAAACAACAACCTCTGTGAACCTGGGTGCCAGCATGGCTACTCTGGGGAAGAGAGTGCTGCTTGTTGATATTGATCCGCAAGGCAACACTACGAGCGGCGTTGGCGTCAACAAAGCGGATGTAGAAAATTGCATTTACGATATTCTTATTAATGAAGTGGATCCGCAGGATACAATACAGGAGACCCGGATTGAGGGCCTTCATATTATTCCGGCAACCATTCAGCTGGCAGGAGCAGAGATCGAGCTGGTCTCCACGATATCGCGGGAACTGAAGCTGAAGAAGGCACTGAATGCAGTGAAGGCGAATTATGATTACATCATCATAGATTGCCCGCCATCATTAGGGATTCTTACCATTAACTCTCTAACGGCTGCTGACTCAGTGATTATCCCTATACAATGCGAATATTATGCGCTTGAAGGATTAAGCCAGCTGCTCAACACTGTAAGACTGGTTCAGAAGAATCTTAATCCGCATCTCAAAATAGAGGGAGTATTGCTCACGATGCTGGATGCCCGGACGAATCTCGGGATTCAGGTTATCGAAGAAGTGAAAAAATATTTCCAGGAAAAGGTATACAGAACGATTATCCCGCGTAATGTACGCCTAAGCGAAGCCCCTTCACATGGACAGTCAATTATTACCTACGATTCCCGTTCCAAGGGAGCGGAAGTATATTTAGAGTTGGCAAAGGAAGTGATCTCTTATGAGTAAGCGTTTGGGGAAAGGCTTGGATGCATTAATACCTTCTCTGTCGATCAATGAAGACGATAAGGTAGTAGAGATTCCGTTGACGCAGCTTAGAGCCAATCCTTATCAGCCGCGCAAGGATTTCAATGAAGAGGCCATTCAGGAGCTTGCAGAATCCATAAGACAGCATGGTGTGATCCAGCCGATCATTGTTCGTAGTGTTTTGAAAGGGTATGAGATTATTGCCGGGGAACGCAGATTCAGGGCCTCGCAATATTGCGGCAAAGCTACAATTCCGGCAGTGGTCCGCAGCCTCAGTGATCAGCAGGTGATGGAGATTGCCCTGATCGAGAACCTACAGCGTGAGAATCTTAACGCGATGGAAATAGCGGTTGCTTATCAAGGACTGATGGATCAATTCTCACTAACTCAGGAAGAGCTTTCTCTTAAAGTCGGAAAGTCCAGATCGCATATCGCCAACTTTTTGCGGCTGCTTAGCTTGCCGGAAGAAGTGAAGGATTATGTTTCACGTGGAACAATTTCGATGGGGCATGCCCGGGCAATTGTGGCTCTGAAAGATCCGGAGGTCATCAAGCAATTGGCTGCCCAGTGTGTGGAGCTTCAGTGGAGTGTTAGAGAACTGGAAGAGGTAGTGAAGAATCTCGACCGCAAACCGGCTAATGGAATTAAGGCCAAGGTTGTGAAACGTGATCCTTATATTGATAATGTAGAGGAAGTATTACGGGAGCGATTCAAGACAACAGTCAAAATTAAACAAGGCAAGGAAAAAGGGAAAATCGAATTAAACTATTACAGTGCCCAAGACCTGGAAAGATTGCTGGAGCTGCTGGGGAACTGATTTGGATATTTGTACCGAAGACATATCCTGAGATATCCTTAATACGGATATGGAGGGGTATGTTTTTTAAATCGAAAAGAGGGAGGGTGGAAGATGGAGAGGCTGGTATATCTCGATCACGCAGCTACTTCGTGGCCCAAGCCGCCGGAGGTGGCTGCAGCTATGGTGGAGGCCTTGGAACAGTCAGGGGCCAATGCCGGGCGGGGCAACCACTCACTGGCTATCGGGACGGGGCGGGTATTAGTTCGTGCACGAATGCTGCTGGCAGAGTTGTTTGGTATAGCGAATGCTCAGGATATTGCGTTCACCCATAACACAACTATGGGGCTAAATATGGCTATTAAGGGTACACTTCAACCAGGGGATCATGTCGTTTCGACGATGACAGAGCATAACTCAGTGCGCAGACCCTTGGAGTATTTGCGCCGGAGCATCGGGATTGAAGTGGATTATATACAGGCGGACCGCGAGGGCCAAATCAATCTTCACGAGCTTCAGCGTTCTCTGCGTCCTAACACCCGGATGGTGATCTGCAATCATAGTTCCAATCTGCTGGGAAGTATTCTGCCGATTGGGGATATCGGTGACATAGTGAAATCGCATGGGGCTGTGTTCCTGGTAGATGCCGCTCAAAGTGCAGGGGCGCTTAATATTAATGTGGCGGCTATGAATATTGATCTGCTGGCATTTCCGGGACATAAAGGGCTGCTCGGTCCGCAAGGGACCGGGGGGCTGTATATCTCTCCTGGGCTGGATCTGGAACCGCTGATGCATGGAGGGACTGGCAGTCAGTCGGAGAACAGCGAGCAGCCAAGTGTTCGCCCGGACCGTTATGAGGCAGGGACACAGAATGCCGTCGGAATAGCTGGTCTGCTGGCTGGCGTGAAGGCGGTTAAGGCGCTGGGAGTGGAACAGATTCATATGCAGGAATGGAAGTTGACACAGCTGTTGATGGAGGGCTTGGCTGCTATTCCGGGCATGCGGATTCTGGGTCCGGCACCGGGCGCTCCGCGCAGCGGAATTGTGGCTTTTGTCGTAGAGGGGCAGGAGTCGGCGCATATTGCCCACCGGCTGGACCGCGAATACCAGATTGCTGTACGGGCAGGAATGCACTGTACACCGCTGGCCCATCAAGCAGCGGACACTCTGGCTAGCGGAGCGGTAAGGGCGAGTGTGGGAGTGAGTTCCACGGAAGCGGATGTTCAGCGGCTGCTGTTAGCCATGGACGAAATGTACGGCGTATCGCGTTCAAGCTAATAAGTGGATAAGGATTCAGGTGGATTATACAGGTCGGTGTCGTTACAGCGTGGGAATTCTTATTTTTGTATAAAGGATGATTCAACATGTCGGAGTTAAATGAAATCATAAGCGAGTATTTATCGGCGTTCATCATGGGCTTTGCCGGGGTAATCATACTGATGGCCATTATGATGATCGTCCAGGGTGCCAGGCTTCGCAGAATGCGGAGCCGGTACGAAGCCATGATGGGCGGGAATGGCATAGAGGATCTGGAGAATCTGCTGGTCAATCTGAAGAATCAGGGGGATATGCTGGAGGAGGTCCAGTTGGAGCAGAAGACGCTGCTTGAAGCGGCACATACCAAAATGCGCGGCATGAAGTCGAAGGTGGCCATGAAGCGCTATAATGCTTTTGGAGAACGCGGTAATGACCTGAGTTTCTCGCTTGCCATTCTGGATGACAACCACAGCGGGATTGTGCTGAGCAGTCTGCACAACCGCGAGAACTCATATATCTATGCTAAGCCGATTGAACAGGGAGAGACCCCGTATGCTCTGTCACCGGAGGAGAAGGAAGTTATTGCTCTCGCGTTGCAGCAGATCTAGCATGCAGGTTCCACTGCTTCAAGGCAGAGTAGAGGCTGGATGAAATAATATCCGACAAGCGCATCACCAGGCTTAATCTGGTGTTCTGCAATACGAAATATTCCATGAATCCTCCCACATTAACGATGCCGGTCAAATGGATATCGCCAACGGGGGGAAGCTGCTTGTTGACCCCTGCGCCAGGACGCAGCGGACCTTCAACCACCTGAATGCAGCCGACGCTGGTGGACTGGCCGAGGCAGGCGTCAATGGCGATGATGAACGGGTTGGCATGCTTTTGGTACACAAGGCTAACTGTCTCTTCCAAGTTAATGGCATGTACCGGCTCCTCCAGCGTTCCGTAGAGATGGAACAGCGGGCTGTGAAAGCGGGCCAGTGTCGTGCCGACCAGGGGGCCAAGAGAATCGCCGGTCGAGCGGTCCGTGCCCACGCAGATAATGACAATGGGCGTATCCGGACGGGTGCGCGAAAAGTGGAACAGCAGACGGTGGGTAATGGCAGAATAGATATTGGGGTCGGCATGTGATATTTTTAAACAGGATGGTTCTTGCAGCGGTGGAGCTTTGGAAGAGAAATTCATATAATCGTCCTTTCTGAGGCGGCGACTGCAAATCACGGGAAAATCAGCTAAAAAAGCAGTCAGGCTGCCAGGCTGCTGATTATGCAAGGCTTACGTCCGCGGGAGCGTGTTCTGATGATCCTAGTATATGGATGGAAGTGGTTTTTTATACTATGGCGGCAATAGATAGGACCAATAGCCCAGAGGAGGCGTGGAGTGTGGAGGAGGAACTGCTGCTAGCGTTTGATTCGACCCAGCAGGCGCTGCGCGCCGAGATGCTGCTTGAATATGCGGAGATTGAAATCGATATCTTCCCTACGCCCAAGGAGATCACCGCCGGCTGTGCGATGTCGATCCAATTCTACCGGAGTGCGCTGGATGAGGTAAGGGTCCTGGTCGAAGAGCAGAACGTAGAGATCCGGGGGATCTTCGCCAAGGCCGTTGAGGGTGCAGGGTATGTGGAAATAACGGAGAAGGAGGGGTTCGATGATTAACAGCTTACTGGCGGCCGACGGCGTTGACGGTGTTGTTAATGATGCCGTCCGCTTCAAAGATAAATTATGGGACTGGTTCACCAATACTGATATGTGGGCCGCGGTCCTGTTTTCGGGAATCAGAATTCTCATAATTTTCATTCTGACCCGGGTGATTATCAAGGTGGTCTCCAATGTGATTGACCGGTCTCTTGAGCGGGAGACGAGGGGGAGGGCATTAGTCAATAACCGGCGCTTCTCCACGGTCGGCGGACTGATGAAGAATGTGGTTACCTTCTTCTGTAACTTCACCATGATTCTGCTGGTTCTGTCGGAGTTCAACTTCGATCTGAAGCCGCTGCTCGCCGGAGCAGGGGTAGTCGGGCTGGCTATAGGGTTCGGCGCACAAAGTTTGGTCAAAGATGTGATTACGGGCTTCTTTATTATTTTTGAGGACCAGTTTGCAGTCGGGGATGTTATCCAGAGCGGAACCTATAAGGGAACGGTAGAGATGATTGGCCTGAGGACGACCAGACTGCTAAGTGCTACGGGCGAGGTACACATCATTCCTAACGGCACGATTGTTAATGTGACGAATTATTCGCTGGCGAATGCACTGGCTGTAGTAGATGTTCCGGTTAAAATCGAACGCGGGCTCGAAGCCACCCTGGCACTGATCGGCGAGGCGCTTCAGGGCATCGAGGAACGCAGCTCCAGTGTCATTGCCTACCCTAATATTCTGGGAATCCAGTCGATGAGCACCTCAGAGTATGTCATCCGCATAGCGGCGAATTGCCTGCCTAATGCCAGAGACGCTGCCGAGCGGCAGATTCAGAATGATATCAAGCATGCTCTGGAGAAGCAGAGCGCCCTGGAGGCTGCTAAGGCCGAGCAGGAGGCGCGTGAGCAGGCGGAGAGGGAGGCAAGAGAGGCTGAGGCGGCCCGTGAGCAGGAACGCACAGAGGAAGCCCGTAGAGCGCGTGAGGAGCAAGAGGCCAGCCCAAGAAGGCAGGTAGCTGCTGCGCAAGAGGCAGAGGAGGGGGAAGAGTAATGGAACGCAAGGTATTCGGGCTGGGTGATATTGTGCAGATGAAGAAGCAGCATCCCTGCGGAACGAACGAGATGGAGATTATCCGTATGGGGATGGATATCCGGATTAAGTGCACCGGCTGTCAGCACAGTGTCCTCATTCCCCGCGCCAAATTCGAAAAGAATCTGAAGAAGGTCCTGCATTCAGCGGATAGTGGAGCGGAGAATAATTAAGCTGGCGCAGGAAGCGAAACGCAAATGAATAACGCTTGCAATTGTGCGATTGGCATGATATGATAATTCTTGCTGCGGAGAGGTACCCAAGAGGCCCAAGGGGGCTGACTCGAAATCAGTTAGGCGTGTCAAAGCGTGCGTGGGTTCGAATCCCACCCTCTCCGCCACTTCAGCAATTATATTCTTAATTTATGAGACCTCCGTTCTGATACGGGGGCTTTTTTGTGTCTGTATACGCAAAAAGAGAGACCTTCGCAGGTCTCTCTTCCAGAGGCAGTACATCAATGACGTTCGGAAATCTCTGTCTATAGCTACTACTGTGATTGGGTAATGCCAAAGCTGTTACTCCTTTTTACAGAGCCAGCTTCACTCTCCCCGGGTACGATAGCTGCTGAATTCAGAATCCCTGTGATCGTGTTCGTCTGCGACGTTCAACGGAACCACACCTCTCTTTTGTACTGCCTGGGTCTAGTATGCGCAGCCTTCAAGGTTTTATACCTGGCTGCTGAAATTAATGGACACGGGCCTTCTCGACTTTTTTCCACTTGCGGTTCTGGTTGCTGGTCTCCGGGAAGGTGTCGCCTTTCTCCATTGTAATCCGCTTCGGATTCTGAATCTCCGTGTGGAAGCTCCGCGCTTCGCCTACCTCGGTGTAAACGCCCGGGTTGGGGGCTTTGTCGCCCTTTTCATACTCCGTCTGTTCGCCCATTGGTGAATAACCTCCTGTTATCGAATGATGAAGCTGTTATATTGTGGCCTTGACGATGAGGGATTACTCAGAGGTTCTTTCGGAATCCGCCAACATTTTTTGGGGGTCCAGCATCTGGTACGTATTAATAAAACTTGCAATCCTCTGCTGGGTTTGGTATATTAATTTGGTGCGAGTCTATGTTTGTGCTCGTTCCTTGCTCCTGACCTGATCAGGGGCCGCAGACCATAAGGAGGTGAAAATTATGCGCAAATATGAAGTCATGTACATTATTCGTCCTGACATTGAACAAGAAGCCGTTCAAGCAGCAGTCGAAAAATTCCAAGGCATCATCTCCAACGGCGGAGAAATTACAAAGCACGATGTGCAAGGTAAACGCCGTCTTGCGTATGAGATCAAGAAACATCGTGATGGCGTTTTTGTTTTGGTTAACTTCAATGCAGAACCTGCAGTAGTTACTGAGCTTGAGCGTATCATGAAGATTTCTGACGAAGTAATTCGTTATCTCATTACGAACGACGTTGCCTAAGATATTGACAAGCTTTGTAACGAATCGCGCTATTAAGGAGGGGACCTAATTGTTGAACCGTATCATTCTGATCGGTCGGTTGACCCGTGACCCGGAACTTCGTTATACTCCTGCTGGTGTTGCCGTAACACAGTTTACGCTTGCCGTAGACCGTAACTTTACGGGCCAGAATGGTGAACGCGAGGCGGACTTTATCCCGGTAGTAACCTGGAGACAGCTGGCTGAGACCTGTGCCAATTATTTGCGCAAAGGAAGACTGGCAGCCGTGGAAGGACGCATCCAAGTACGGAATTACGAGAATAACGAAGGCAAACGTGTATACGTTACTGAAGTTATTGCCGATAATGTCCGTTTCCTGGAATCCGCGCAGAGCCGTGAAGGCGGAAATGCATCAAGTGGCGGAAGTATGCCTGAAGAGCCAGCCTTCGGTGGCGGCGGTAACGGCGGGAACAGTGCTCGCGGAAATAGCAACAACAATAATTTCTCGCGTAACAACAATACCCAAGATCCTTTTTCGGGCGATGGAAAACCGATCGATATATCGGACGATGATTTGCCATTTTAATAAGGAAGGACTGAACTGAACATGGCTTTCAAACCAAGAGAAGGTGCGGACAACGACAAAAGACCGGCACGTCGTGGTGGACGCAACAAGCGTAAAAAAGTGTGCTATTTCACTGTGAACAAGATTACTCACATTGATTATAAAGACACTGAGCTTCTTAAGAAGTTCATCAGCGAACGCGGAAAGATCTTGCCGCGTCGTGTAACGGGTACAAGTGCAAAATACCAACGCGCTCTGACTATTGCTGTAAAGCGCTCGCGTCAAATCGCGCTGCTGCCTTACACAACAGAATAGGACGTTTTATGAAGCAGCTGGCTTAGCCGGCTGCTTTTTGTATGGGATAACCCATAATTGACAAACGGATTCCAGGTGTAGTAAATTACAGGTATCCTAAAACTAAAGGGGAAATTTTGATGTTGGTGAGCGTTCTTAACTAAGCAATTTCATATCGTTCCGGCTGTTAGCCGCCGCATGCTCTGATTTTGCCGGGGGCATGTCTTGTTGGAGTCTGTCCTGATGACATCTCTGACTGAGTAGACTGCGGGCTGCTGGAATGAATGATTTAGTTAAGAACACACGCGAAGCGTCATGATGGCCTCTTGATCCGGCTATTGTTCTCTTTGTGATTAACCGTGCTCTTGCAGCACGGTTTTTTCTGTTTTCAGGTGTCCTCCCGAAAGAGCCGGGACTCTGAGGCCAAAGAGAAGCAGCAGCAAAAAGAGGGCGAAGACTGCCGTAGTGGCGGTTCTTTGCCCTCTTTTTGCGTTATGCGCGGTGGATTGGGATAAGAAATGTACTTGTATACAAGGAGGAATTCAGATTGAATCTGCAAAGTCTGCACACATTGGAATATGAGACGATTAAGCAGGAATTGCTGCGTCATGCGGTATCTTATGAGGGAAGAAGGGTTGTCAAAGAGCTTCAGCCGATGATCTATCTGCCGGCGATACACCGGGCGCTTGAGGAGGCGCAAGAAGCGAAGGAACTGCTGGAGCGCGGAGCCAGTGTGCCGATTCCCTCGCTGGAGGGCATTGAATGGGTGCTGTCACTGCTCGGGACCGGCTATATGTACAATGAGCAGGATTTCACCGCAGTCTCGCTGTTTCTGAACAGCTGCGGACAGCTCAGGAAATACATGGCCGCCAAGGAGCAGATAGCGCCGCGCATCGCCGCTTACGGGGCATCCCTTCAGGAGCTGAATGGGGTTCGGGACGAGATAGAACGGTGTATCCGGCTGGGCGTCATTGATGACCATGCCAGCAAAGGACTGGAACGGGTCCGCAAACGGCTGGCAGTCGCCAAGGAGCGCCTGCACCGGAAGCTGGAGAGTATCATGAATCGCCACAAATCCATTTTACAGGAAAGTCTGGTCAGTATGCGCGGCGGGCGGTATGTCATTCCGGTGAAACGGGAGTATCACAAGCAAATTAAGGGCTCGGTGCTGGACCAGTCCACCAGCGGGCAGACGGTATTCGTGGAGCCGGATGAGGTGGCCTCGTTACAGGGAGAGATCGAGCTCCTGACTGCTGAGGAGGCCCGCGAGGAAGGAATAATCCTGAGTATGCTGACAGGGCTGATAGAGCAGGAGCAGGCCGCTATCCGGCTTAATATTGAGGTGACGGGCATGTATGACTTTATTTTCGCCAAAGGGAAGGTTGCCCGGGTAATGGATGCGGGGCCGGTTGCTCTGAACGAACGCGGTTATGTAAGGATGAATGGAGGCCGTCACCCCCTGCTGAAGGATATGGTGCCAGTCAGTCTGGAGCTGGGTCAGGGGTATAAATCGCTGATCGTGACCGGGCCGAATACAGGCGGCAAGACGGTTGTGCTCAAAACCCTGGGTCTGCTCGTATTAATGGCACAGTCCGGCCTGCTGGTACCGGTTGATCCCGGCAGTGACTTCGCGGTCTTCACCAATGTAATGAGCGTTATCGGAGACGGACAGAGCCTGACACAGTCCCTAAGCACCTTCTCGGCACAGATGAAGAGTATTGAAGGAATGCTCTATGATGCCGGCAGAGGCGTGCTGCTGCTGATTGATGAGCTGGCTGCCGGCACAGACCCCGGTGAAGGGTTCGCGCTGTCCATCGCGATTCTGGAGGAGTTGAACCGGAAGGGGGCTAATATCGTGGTAACGACCCACTTCAATGAGCTGAAGGCCTTCGCGGCGGCAACGGCAGGCTTCGAGAATGCACGGATGGAGTTCGATAAGAACACGCTGCAGCCGCTGTATAAGCTAACGATTGGCGAAGCTGGCGAGAGCTACGCGCTGCAGATCGCCGAGAAGCTGGGTATTGTCCATTCCGTTATCGAGCGGGCCAAACAGCTTGTGACAGAGCAGCAGGGACACAGAGGCGGCCACAGCCCGTGGAAGGACGCTATCAGAGCTGCTGAGAGAGCTAAAGCAGCGCAGAATGTAATAACTGCAAAAGCGGATAGAACGGCTGAAGGACTGAAGGGAAACGGTGCACCACAGGAGGCACACACACCGGTACCTGAATTTGCGGTAGGGGATGCTGTCTATGTCAGCTCTCTGGGGCGCACTGGAATTGTCTATGAGAAGAAGGACAGCCGGGGGAGGGTCGGAGTGATGATTCAGAAGCAGAAGATGAGCATTAACCATAAGCGGCTGAAGCCTTATCTGTCCAAGGAGGAGCTGTATCCTGAGGATTATGATTTTGATATTATTTTTGAGAGCAAGGAGACCCGGAAGAAGCGTAAGCTGATGCGGAAAAAGCATGTAGAGGGCCTGAGCATCATCCATCCGGGAGAGGAAAATTAAGGCGCTGCTATAGCTGAAGTCTGCCCGTCAGGGCAGGCTTTTTTCAACACCGGAAGGGTTCTGGGCTGCCCCGAAATAAATTAAAGACTTCACTTTACAGTGAATATTGTATATCCTCTATAATGTGGAATAATTATTTGTCCATAATCTGCATAATAGGCATTACAGTAAAATCTAGTGTAGAAACCGCTTACATTACTGTGTGATCCAACCCGGGAGGGAAGAAATATATGTCAAACCGACTCATCGGCAGACTGATGCTACCGCTTGCGCTCTTGGTGGCATTGTCGGCATGCAATGGGCCAAGCCCGGCCGTCAAGAATGTTGTGGCGCGCCTTAGCCAAACAGCCGATGAACCCATTACAGGCGGGACTGTGACCTTCGGCTACCCGTCCGCTTTTCAAGGTATTTTTGAACCGGCATTCTTCGAAGGAGAAGATGATTCCAATGTGCTGGAGTTCACCACTGAGGCGATGTTCACTGTGAAGGATGATTTGTCCACCGCTCCTAATATCGCCAGCTGGCAGGAGTCCGAGGATCATACGGTGTTCACATTCACCATTAAGCCCGGGGTCCGCTGGCATAACGGGGATGAGCTGACCGTGGAGGATTGGAAGTTTGCTCTGGAGACTATCGCCAGCCCGGAGTATACGGGTTCCAGATATTATAGCGTTGAGATGATCAAGGGCGCAGAAGCGTACCACCAGGGCCAGGCTAAGGAAATTACAGGGCTTAAGGTGATGGACCCGTATACGCTGCGCATTACAATGAATTCAGCACGTGTGAACGTGATTGATAATCTGTGGGCCTACCCGATGAACAAGCGGTACTTCGCGGGAGTGGCAGTTAAGGACATGCTGGACAGCGATCAGGTGCGCAAACGGCCAATTGGCACGGGTCCGTTCATGGTAACCAGCATTGTGCCGGGCCAGACGGTGGAAATGAAACGGTTCGATAATTATTACAAGGGCGGAGCGCTTTTGGACGGGATTACTTATAAGGCGATCGACAGCAAGGATATTACCTCTCTGCTTGAAGCAGGAACTGTCGATATGGCGGCTTTGCCGCGTGATGCCTATGAGGCCGCAGGGCAATTGGATAACGTAGAGATTAGGGTCACACCAGGAATGTCGTTTGAATATATCGGGTTCAAGTTTGGACACTGGGATGAGACAGACGGTCAGGTGGTAATGGATAATCCCAAGTTCAAGGATAAACGACTGCGTAAGGCAATGTATTATGCACTTGACCGGCAAGGGATTCTAGATAAATATTCCTATGGCCTTGGGACGCTTATCGAGACACCTATCCCCAGCTCCAGTTGGGCCAAGATTGCGGATGAGGAGATCGACACCTATCCCTATTCTCCGGAAAAGGCTGGGCAGCTGCTGGATGAGGCCGGGTATCTGGATCTAGACGGGGATGGACTCCGCGAAGATCCCGGCGGCAAGAAGCTCGTTATTCACTATGATGCGATGAGCGGCAGCAAGACAGCTGAGGCCCGGACGGCAGCCATTCTCCAGAATTGGCGTGATGTCGGGCTGGATGTGCGGCTCAGCGGAGGAAGCCTCAAGGAGCTGAATACCTTTTATGAAGCTGTGGAGTCGGATGATCCGGCAGTGGAGCTGTTCAACGGCGTGTGGGGACTGGCCAGCGACCCTGATCCTTCGGGCTTATGGCGCGCTACCGATTCGTGGAATTACCCCCGGTGGACATCGAAGCGCAGTGAGGACCTGATCCGGGAAGGAGTCAGCCTGAAGGCGTATGATAAGGACTTCCGGAAGGAAATCTATTATGAATGGCAGAAGCTGATCAATGATGAGGTTCCAATGATCTTTTTCGCTGAACGCTCGGATATTACTGCGGTGAATAAGCGCCTGCAGGGGGTAACAATGAACGCTTTAAGCAATATCATCAATCCGCAGAGCTGGTGGATTAAGGATACTGAATAGGCTAAGAGGACGGTCTGATCTGCTGTGTTAAGTGGCTGAACAGACTGTCTTTTTTTATTTTTTTTGGCTGAAAAAGAATCAAAACGCCGTTTGCTGCGTCATATACTTTATGGAATATAAGCGGCCTAAGTGTCAAAGTTGTCGTTATTTGTTGTTTCTTTTTAGTGGTGAAGTGATTACAATAGAAATATTGTTTATGTGTCAAAGCCGTTTTCCAGGTTTATTCTACAATTAGAACGACCCGAATCCCGGAAAGGGGGAATAATACCATCTGAAGCAGGGCGGCGTACAGCAGCTAGAACAGCCCACTCATGACTGCCTTGGAAGCCCAGGCGGCCATTGTAAATAGATTACGTTCATAATATGTACATTCCACCATAAAGAAGGAATCAAAAATGATGAATAAGCTTAAAAAAATAAAAAAAAGATACATTGCGCTCATTCTGGTACTGGTGATTGCAGCCGGAGGGTTTCTGTTCCAGAAGCCGCTGGCTGTGCTGGCCTTCGACCTCTTTTTGTCCGATCAGGTAGAGACCAAGCTGGCAAACGAATCTTATGTGCCTCTGGATAATAACACCAGCAAGACACCGACTTCCGTTAAGGCTGAACCCGTGGCACTCAAAAGCGATCCGTTCTCTCTGATGCTTCTGGGTACAGATCAGCGGAAGAATGAAACCGCACGCTCAGATACCATGATGTATGCGGTGATCCGGCCGGAGGATTATAAAATTCTGCTGATCTCCGTTCCCCGGGATACCTACACGGAAATTATCGGATACAAGGACAATAAGAAGGATAAAATTACACATGCTTATGCGTTCGGCGGGCAGCAAATGTCCAAGGACACACTGGAAGCGCTCCTCGGCCATGATATTCAATATTATGCCACCATCAACTTTCAGGGGCTGAAGGATGCTGTCGATGCCATTGGCGGTGTGCCGCTCCCGATCAAGAAGGATATTGTCAACAAAGGCAAAGACCATGAGAAATTCACCATTAAGGCCAATAAGTCGAATTATAGCGGCGAAGAGGCACTTAATTATACCCGCTACCGTGAGGATAGCGACTTCAACCGGACCAAACGTCAACAGGTCTTTATTGATGTCGTAGCGAATAAAATGTTATCGATCAGCCAGATCGGCAATATTCCTGAGCTGCTGGATATCATGGGCGACAACTTCAAAACGGATATTCAGCCCTCGATGATCATCAGTCTCGCCAAGAAGTTCATGGGCGGCAAGGACATGGATATCTCCAGCTTCACGGTGATGGGGGAAGGCAAACGGATGGACGGGGTCTACTACGATGTAGTGAACGAAGAGGATCTGAATAAAGCCAAGGCGCTGATCGACAATTGGATGAACCCAAGCACACCGGTTGACCAGCTGATTGAGCCGGGCAAGGCCGGCAATGCGCTTGAGCCTTCGGCCACACCTGCAGTACAATAGGATTAGAACGGCCATTGTTGTCCGTGTAATAACAGCAGCCATTCCCTCAAGGTTAATGGCTGCTGTTTACTGTCTTCATGCTATAATGGAATGGAACTTATTGCTGAGGGCAGACGTATTACTACGGTGGGCTTTAGTGCAAGGAAGGTAAAGTAGCATTCCTTCGGAATTCTTTGAGGAGGATCAAGAGATGAACATTGCGTTTTTTTTACTTCCGAAGCAGGAGGTCGCATGTGTTACCATGGATTCGACGCTGCGGCAGACCCTGGAACGGATGGAGTTTCACCGCTATACAGCAGTGCCGATCCTGAACCGCAACGGTGAATATGCCGGAACGGTTACTGAAGGTGATTTGCTCTGGTATATGAAGGAGTCGGGCGGCGCGGTCACTTTTGAGAATGCTTCCAAATTTCTGCTTAAGGATGTCCCGCTGCGGATGAACAATCTGGCGGTCTCGATTGATGCGGATATGGAAGATCTGATTAATTTGGCCAAGGTCCAGAACTTCGTACCGGTGGTCGACGACATGAAGCGGTTCATCGGCATTGTACGCCGGAGCCAGATTATTGAATACTGCGAGAAATTTGTCTCACGGCAATCGCTCGAATCGTTATAAGGTACCAAGGCCTGTATTTCCGGCGAAGCGGAATGCGGGCCTTTTTTGAAAGATGGAAGGCGGTATTCAGGGGCGGCAGGCGTCCGTGTGGCTCGGAAATTTTTATGCTATAATGGAGAATAATGCTTTTTGCCGGAGGTAGAGAGACAGTGCCCAATGTGCCGAAGGATCTGGATGTGGCCAAACGCGCCAAGGTAATTGAGTGGTTAAAGACGGAAGTTATTGATCAAGTCTCAAGGTTATTCAAAGCGCTGTGGGAAGGCAGTACCACGCGTGTCGGCGACAGTCTGGCCAGCCTGATTATGAGCTCGTACATCTTGGGGCGCAGACTCGGTATTCCTTATCGCGAGCTGGATGATTTACTGCTGGAGAAGCTGCGAAAGCATAGGCAGGAGGGCCATCAGCTCGAAGAATGGTACCAGGATATATCTGCATTAGAAGAACATATGCGTAAGAGGTGAATACTGTTGAAATTTCGCTGGACATCTGTGGCTTGGAGCGTAGCTTATCTGTTGCTGCTGTTATCCCTGTCAACCCCGCTGCTAATTATTACAACATTCTTTATGATTATTCCGGCCATAGTGCTCTTTACGACCCTTAACACCAAGCAGTTCATTCTGCATCTGTTACCGGTTCTGCTGATTGTGGGCCTGATTACCCCGATGTATATCCTGATTGCGGCTTATTTCTTAATCCCGGCCCTTGTGATGGGACGATGGTACAAGAAGCGTGCTTCAGCGATTTCTACACTGATTGCCGGTATGGTCGCTATACTAGCTGAATTCCTGCTGATCCTGCTGATCAGTACGACGTTCCTTAAGTTCAATTTGTACGACTACGTCTATGATGTTCTGAAGACCTATGCAGACTGGCTGGCAAGTATGGGGGCAAGCAATCCGCTGCTGTCCGAGATCGCCCTCTCCTCCGATCAGATTGGCCAGATGAGCTGGCTGACGATCCAGGCGATACCGATGACGCTGATCCTCAGTGCGTTCGTGATTGCGGTCATTACCCATTCCATTGTCCGCCCTATTCTGAACAGTATGGAATATGCGGTGCCCAAGCTGAAGCCGGCGCGGGAATGGAGACTGGCCAGATCGTTCATCTGGTATTATCTGCTTGGCGTCGTAATCAGCCTGCTGTTCGGCGGTGCCGACAGCGGCTTCATGCTAATGGTCTCGGCCAATCTGCTGCCGCTGCTGCAGATTGCGTTCAAGATTCAGACCATCGGCTTCCTCTTCTTCCTGGTGCATGAACGGAAGTGGAGCAAGATCATCGCTCTTCTGCTGGCAATCCCTGTTATTGCTCTGCCGGGATTCTGGATTATTGGTGTGGTGGACCTGGCGTTTCCGCTGCGGGAGCTTGTGAAGAAATCGAAACGATAGGGTGAGGGCTCATGCCAAAATTTCTGCAAAGACGCTGGCACGGCTATCATACCGTGTGGGCGTTCTTACTGCTGCTGGTCCTGATTATAGTTGTCAGTATCTATAACTGGGTCCTCGGTGTTGCCAGCCTCTTCCTGGCCGGCACATTGTGTTTCACCATGCTGCAGGCCGAGCTGTCGTTCCGCCGCAACCTTGTAGATTATATCAACGGCCTGTCCTTCCGCATCAAGCGGGTGGAGGGGGAGGCTGTAAGCATGCTTCCGCTCGGGATTATCCTGTACAGTGAGAGCCGGGCGGTGGAATGGCATAACCGGAATGCCGGCCATATCTTCTCCCGCAAGTCGCTTGTGGGTGAAGATATGCAGGAGCTGATGCCGGAGGTTATGGCTTCTCTGCAGAATCTGCCGTCCAAGCGGGAACCGGTTAAGGAAGGGGTATTGAAGGAGCAGCGCCATGAGCTTACGGTGGATGACCGTTATTATGAGGTTGTAGTGATTCCAAGCGAACGGCTGCTGTATTTATTCGATATTACCGAGCTTGTGGTGCTGCGTGAGCGGTATGAGGAAGAGAAGCTGGCGATTGGAATTGTCATGATGGATAATCTGGATGAGGCCGCCCAGGGGATGGATGATCAGCAGCGTACTTCGCTAATCGCCAAGGTTGCCAGTGAGATTACCGAGTGGAGCAAGCAATTCGAGGTATATCTGCGCAGGTTGTCTTCCGAGCGGTACTTGATGCTGCTGAATCACCGCAGCCTTCAGGCCCTGGAGGAGAGCAGGTTCGTGGTGCTGGATGAGGTCCGTGAGATGACGGCAGACCTCAAGGTGCCGATGACGCTGAGCATAGGCCTTGCCTACGGCTCGGAATCGGCCAGTGAGCTGGGAGCGCTTGCCCAGTCGAGTCTGGACATGGCGCTCGGCAGAGGCGGGGACCAGGCCGCTGTGAAGGCGGGCCAGCGGCTCTCCTTCTACGGCGGCAAGACCAATGCCGCCGAGAAACGCACCCGCGTCCGGGCGCGGGTAATCGCCCACGCCCTGCGGGATCTGATGCAGGAGAGCGACCGGGTGCTGATTATGGGGCACCGGATACCGGATATTGACGCGGTGGGAGCGGCGATTGGCCTGCTTAAGGCGGCACAGATGTACAATGTGGAAGCCAGCATTGTGATGGAGACACCGAATCCTTCGATTACCCGGATGATGGAGGAGATCCGCAAGGATGAGGCGCTCTACAAGACCTTCATCACGCCAGAGCAGGCTCTCCAGATGATGACGGAGCATACGCTGCTCATTGTTGTGGATACACACAAGGCTTCCATGACTATGGAGCCGAGGCTGGTGCAGGTTGCCAGCCGGATTGTGGTGGTTGACCATCACCGCCGGGGTGAGGAGTTCATCAATGACGCTGTGCTCGTGTATCTGGAGCCGTATGCGTCATCGACCTGTGAGCTGGTGACGGAGCTGCTGCAGTACATTCATGACAAGATTAAGCTCAGCCCGCTGGAGGCCACGATGCTGCTGGCCGGGATCACGGTCGATACGAAGCATTTCGCGCTGCATACAGGCTCGCGGACCTTCGAGGCCGCCGGGTTCCTGCGCCGGGTCGGGGCGGATACGATTCTCATTCAGCGCATGCTGAAGGAGGATCTGCAGGAGTACATCTCGAAGGCGGAGATCATCAAGCATGCGCGTATGGTGTATGACCAGATAGCACTGGTGGTCACACAGCCCGGGATGAAGATCCCGCAGCTGCTGATCGCCCAGACGGCGGATACGCTGCTGGGGATGACGAATGTGGTGGCGTCCTTCGTCATCAGTGAACGTCCTGACGGCCTGATCGGCATCAGCGCCCGTTCTCTGGGTCGGATGAATGTGCAGGTAGTTATGGAGAAGCTGGGCGGCGGCGGACATCTGTCCAACGCGGCTGTACAGCTTGAAGGAACAACCAAAGAAGCGGAAGCCAGACTGCTCGCAGTGCTGGCCGAAATTGAAGCGAAAGAGGGGTTATTTGAATGAAGGTCATATTCTTGAAGGATGTTAAGGGGCAAGGCAAGAAGGGGCAGGTTAAAGAGGTGTCGGAGGGCTATGCAGCCAATTTCCTGCTGCCGCGCGGGCTGGTTCGTCCGGCTACAGACGGTAATGTGAAGACACTGGAGAACCAGGCGGCAGCCGAACAGCGCCGCAAGGACCAGGAGAAGGAGGAAGCGGTACAGCTGGGCAAGAAGCTGGATGAGCTGACCCTGACTCTAAAGGCCAAAGCAGGCGAAGGCGGCCGTCTCTTCGGCGCTATTACCAGCAAGCAGATCGGCGAGACACTGGCAGCTACTCAGGGCATCGTCATCGACAAGCGCAAAATTGAGCTGAGCGATTCGATCCGCCATGTAGGCACGTTCCAGGCAACAGTTAAGCTGCATACTGAAGTAAAGGCTAACCTCACGGTTCAGGTAACGGAGGAGTAGGATGGGTGGAGATCTCTTTTTCGATCGGGTTCCCCCGCAGAATCTGGAGGCAGAACAGGCCGTACTGGGTGCAGTTCTACTGTCGGATGAGGCGCTAATTACCGCGATGGAGCGGGTGAATACCGAAGACTTCTACGACAAACCGCATCAGATGATATTTGAGGCGATGGTGCAGCTCGGAGAAGAGAGCCAGCCGATTGACCTGATTACATTGACATCCCGGCTCCAGGATAAGGGGGAGCTTGAGGATATCGGCGGTGTCAGCTATCTGGCGAAGCTGGCGCATGCGGTGCCGACTGCGGCCAACGTCGATTATTACGCCCAGATTATTGAGGAGAAGGCGATGCTGCGGCGGCTGATCCGCACAGCCACGCAGATTGTCAGCGAAGGCTATACCGGCGGCGAAGACGTAGGCATTATGCTGAGTGACGCCGAGCGGCGAATCCTGGAGATCTCGAACCGCCGCAGCGGCAGCGGGTTCATTGCCATCCGCGATGTGCTCATGCAGGTATTCGACCGGGTCGAGCTGCTCCATCAGAATAAAGGCGGAACCTCGGGGATTCCAACCGGGTTCGTTGACCTGGACCATATGACGAACGGCTTTCAGCGCAATGACTTGATTATTGTGGCGGCCCGTCCTTCCGTCGGGAAGACGGCCTTCGCTCTGAATATCGCGCAGAATGTGGCGGTGCGGGCGAAGGAGACGGTAGCCATCTTCAGTCTGGAAATGTCGGCGCCCCAGCTGGTTCAGCGTATGATCTGCGCAGAGGCCAATCTGGACGCCAACATTATGCGTACCGGTGATTTCAAGAGCGATGATGACTGGTCCAAGCTCACGATGGGCATCCAGTCGCTGTCCGAGTCCGAAATCTACATCGACGACACTCCGGGCATCACAGTTACCGATATCCGGGCGAAATGCCGCCGGCTCAAGAAGGAAAAGGGACTCGGAATGATTGTCATCGACTACCTGCAGCTGATCCAGGGCCGGGGCAAGGCCGGCGAGAACCGCCAGCAGGAGGTATCGGAAATCTCCCGTACCCTGAAGCAGATCGCCCGTGAGCTTGACGTTCCGGTTATTGCCTTGTCCCAGCTCAGCCGCGGTGTGGAGCAGCGCCAGGACAAACGGCCGATGATGAGTGACCTTCGTGAATCAGGCTCTATCGAGCAGGATGCCGATATCGTAGCCTTCCTGTACCGTGATGATTATTACAATCAGGATACCGAGAAGAAGAACATTATCGAAATTATTATTGCCAAGCAGCGTAACGGTCCGGTAGGGACGGTGGAGCTTGTGTTCCTCAAGAACTTCAACAAGTTCGTCAACTACGAGCGGGCGCATGCAGAACCATTTGCAGGTTAGGCAAACTTCGCACAATACACGAACGATCGCACATTTCAGTCTGTGATCGTTCGTTTTTATTTGACTTTAAAAAGTGCCGCTGTTACACTGATTATTGTGCTTTGGCGGCCTGCCCGCCTGGTGTCCGGAGGGCTGCGTACAAGATGAAGCGCGTACAGAGCCCCTATGATAAGCGGAAAAATAATGGTGCTTGCTAGCACCTACGGAGGAATGTACATGTCAACGGTAGTCGTCGTGGGAACACAATGGGGAGACGAAGGCAAAGGCAAGATCACGGATTTTCTGGCGGAAAGTGCAGATGTGGTCGCCCGGTATCAAGGGGGTAACAATGCCGGTCACACGATTCTGATTGACGGAAAGAAGTTCAAGCTGAGCTTGATTCCATCTGGTGTATTTTATAAAGAGAAGACTTGTGTTATCGGCAACGGAATGGTCATTAACCCGGAAGCGCTGATCCAAGAAATTAATTATATTCATGACAATGGCTTCGATACGAAGAACCTGGTAATCAGTGATCGTGCGCATGTTATTATGCCTTATCATATGGTGCTGGATGCGCTTGAGGAAGACCGCAAAGGCCCGAACAAAATCGGTACAACACGCAAGGGGATCGGCCCGTGCTACATGGATAAGGCTGCCCGTAACGGCATCCGGATTGCCGATCTGATGGACGCTGAGGAATTCGAGCTGAGACTTCGTCCATTGATGGAAGAGAAGAATCAGGTGATCACTCAGGTATACGGTGCTGAGCCGCTGAATGTGGAAGAGATTCTGACCAAATATCTGGAGTATGCAGAAGTGCTGCGCGGCTATGTAACCGATACTTCGGTGGTACTGAATGATGCGATTGATGCGGATTCCCGGGTGCTGTTCGAAGGCGCGCAGGGCGTGATGCTCGATATCGACCAGGGAACTTATCCGTTCGTTACTTCATCGAATCCTTCGGCTGGCGGCGTCTGCATCGGCTCGGGCGTGGGCCCGTCCAAGATCAAGCAGGTTATCGGTGTGGCGAAGTCTTATACTACCCGCGTAGGAGATGGCCCGTTCCCTACAGAGCTGAACGATGCGACCGGTGATTATATCCGCGAGACCGGGCATGAGTACGGAACCGTAACCGGACGCGCCCGCCGCGTGGGCTGGTTCGACAGTGTGGTTGTGCGTCACGCCCGCCGCGTTAGCGGAATCACCGGCCTGTCGCTGAACTCGCTGGATGTCCTGAGCGGTCTTGAGACTGTGAAGATCTGCACCGGCTACAAGTACCGTGGAGATATTATCACACATTACCCGGCAAGCCTGAAAATGCTGGCAGAGTGTGAAGCGGTCTACGAGGAGCTTCCAGGCTGGAGCGAAGACATCACTGGGGCGAAGACGCTGGAGGATCTGCCGGCCAACACACGCAAATACGTGGAACGTGTATCGGAGCTAACGGGGATTCCGATCTCGATCTTCTCTGTGGGCCGTAACCGTGAACAGACTAATCAAGTACTGCCAATCTATATCTAGACTGAAGCAGAACTAAATAGATACGTATAGGAGCAGGGGCCTCGGTGAGGCTCCTGTTTTTGTTTTGTCAGGATTATTGTTCAGCAGGTAATCAGCTTTAATGTGCTTCGGGGACGTTTCCCGGACGTTGTTCTAGTCAATACTGTGAGAATGGGATCATAGCGAACCGATTCTTCTGAGGTTGAATAGAGCAGGGTGTAAGGGAGTGATGTTGGTGAAAATAGTGAAGCGTGCGCTGAGCATCTGCCTGATTGTGGTGCTGGCGAGCGGCCTGTCCATGCTGACAACGGCCTATGTGGTGAATACGTATATCCAGTCGGTGCTGGCCAGCTTCGATATCAAGCTGGACGGGCCGGGGCCGGGAATCGGCGGCTTCGTGAAGAGTCTGACCGGTATGGGAGGCAGCGGGGCTGCCCCCAAGGAGAATTCCAAAGCGGCCTCAAACGAGAGTAAAAACTCCACTAAGGAGGCTGATTCAAGCAAGACGGAGGTAGAGAAGAAGGACAGCAGTGGCGGAAAAGCCGGGAATCTTCAAGAGAAATCGGTAGACGAGACGGTGCCCGATAATGCACTGCCTGTGATGGGACAAGCCGCTTCGGGAGAAGAACAGAGTGAGCAGGGGCTGGACCAGAATCTGGTGATGACGCCGGAGGCTATGAATGATCTAAAGGAGAACCTGCCCGCTAATGCGAAATCCAATATCTTCAATATTCTGATGAATAAGCTTCCCCAGGAGGAGATGATCAAGATCTCTGCTGCCCTGGAGGGCGGCTTGACAGAGAGCGAAGTAACGGAACTGCAGGGTATCATTGCGAAGTACGTAGATGAGGATGAATATAAGGCGCTGATGAAAATGCTTACACCAGATAGCGGAGGGACGAATCAGAATTAAAAATTGTCATTTTTTGGACACGAATTCGCCGTTTAAAACGCATATTTTGGGAATAAACCCGCGAAATTGGCGGGTTTTGCTATGGGAGCAAAGTTGAAATTTTTCTTCAGGCTATGGTACAGTAAAAAAGGACTAATAAGGGTTAATATTTTGTAACCTTTTTCGTATGCGTCATACAGTCATATTCGTACTCATGCAAATCGGATGCGCGAAGCATATACATTCTTGTTTTTACAGCCGAAAGGGAGAGTTTCATGAAAGGATTTAAGTTTATACGCCGGATGGGGAACCTGCGGAACCGTGCAGAAGCATCCGCAGGATCTGGTGCAGCAGGTGAACAAGGTAAGGATGCAATGACTTCGGGTGAATCCCGTGTCTTTCAGCCGGAGATGAAATCCCGCCGCCGGCGTTCATGGATACTGGCTTCTGCCGGTCTGGTTCTGCTGACCACCTTCCTGGTGGGGGCACAGAAGAAGCAGGTAGCAGCGAATACAGTAACCTATTACAAAGTGCTGGTGAACGGTGAGGAGATTGGAGCGCTGAACCAGCAGGCGGATTTGAACAAGCTGTTCGAGGAGAAGAGACGGGAATATCAGCTCAAGTATCCTGACTCTGTGATGGTGCTACAGACCGGCGGTATTACGACCGAGGCCCAGCGGGCTTACAAGCCGGAGATTAACAGCGAGGCTACACTGGACAAGCTGGATGGTATGCTCAAGGCTTATGCCGTAGGCGTACAACTGGCTGTGGACGGTGAACCACTCGGGATTGTGAAGGATCAGGAGACGGCGGCGGCGGTGCTTCAGGCCGTTAAGTCGCATTACGCTCCGCAGAAGGCGGCAGCTACGGGTGCGAAGCTGAAGAAGACAGCGGCCAAGGCGGGAGCGGCTGGTTCAGCCGCCAATGATCAGGTGGAGTCAGTCAAGATCCGGGAGGAAGTTAATATTGTTCCGGTGAAGGCAGATCCCAATAAGGTGCTTAGTGTAGAAGAGGCAGTGAAGGTGCTGACCGAAGGCAGGGAGGCGCCGCTGCGCTATGCGGTTCAAGAAGGCGACACAGTCTCCGCTATTGCTTCCCGGTTCAATATCACTCAGGCGGAGATTTTCCGCAATAATCCCGAGGTGAAGGAGCTTAGTCTGCAGATTGGGGATGAATTGCAGCTAACAGTGCCACAGCCTGACCTAACGGTCGTGACCGTAGAACAGGTAACTGAAGAGGTGGTCACGGAGCCTGAGGTTATTATCCGCAAGAGTGACCAGCTGCCGGCAGGCAAGCGGAAGGTAGTCCGCCCCGGACAAACCGGGCTCAAAACGATGAAGTACAGGCTGACCAAAGAGAACGGACAGGTGGTTCAGGAGGAGTGGCTGGGCCAGAGCGTAGTGAAGGCTTCTCTGCCTGAAGTGGTCTATTCCGGCACCAAGGTTGTAGGTGAAGGAACAGGAATGTTCGCCTGGCCGGTTAGCGGAGCGATGATCTCCAGCAGCTACGGCGAGCGTTGGGGACGCACACACAAGGGAGTCGATCTGGTATCGGGCAACCGCACGATCAAGGCTGCGGACGCTGGGACGGTCAGCTTCGCTGGTGTGCAGAACGGGTACGGAAATGTGGTGATCGTTAACCATAACAACGGATACGTTACGTACTATGGGCATTTAAGCAGTATTTCGGTCTCTACCGGACAGAAGCTGGGACAGGGCAGCCCCATCGGAATCATGGGCAGCACCGGGCGCTCGACGGGGACGCATCTGCATTTCGAGATCCGCAAGAACGGGACGGCCATCAATCCAATGAAATACCTGAAGTAATGGATAAGAGCTAGACCACCATTCTATAATTCTTCTCTGCCGTCCGGATCATTTCGGGCGGTTTTTATTTCTCTTTGAACTGGCATCTTATATAGATGTGACGCTAAGGCAGGTATGTTAAAATAAAGGAATCAGGGTTTCGAGTATCGTTAGAAAGGTGAAGCTGAGCATATGCAAATGGGAACGATTCTTGTAGTGGATGATGAACAACCTATTGCTGATATATTGAAATTCAATCTGGAAAAAGAGGGCTACGAGGTCATCTGCGCCTTCGACGGCAACAGTGCGGTGGAGCTGGCTCTATCCAAACGCCCCGATCTGATGCTGCTGGATCTGATGCTGCCCGGCAAGGACGGAATGGATGTCTGCCGTGAGGTGCGCTCTGCCCATCTGGATATTCCTATCATTATGCTTACCGCCAAGGATGGGGAGATTGATAAAGTGCTGGGTCTGGAGCTTGGTGCGGATGATTATGTGACCAAGCCGTTCAGTACACGTGAGCTGCTGGCCAGGGTTAAGGCCCAAATGCGGCGCCAGCATAAGCCGTCCCCGTCGGAAGCGCCGAGTGAGACAGTGGAGAGCAAGCAGGGTGTCTATCATTTCGGATTATTCATTGATACGGATATGTACATGGTCTACAAGGATAGTGAGCCGCTGGATCTGACACATCGTGAATATGAGCTGCTCTATTATATGATCCGCCATGCGGGCAAGGTAATGACCCGGGAGCATCTGCTGCAGGCGGTGTGGGGCTTCGAATATTTCGGCGATGTGCGGACGGTGGATGTGACCATCCGCCGGCTCAGAGAAAAAATTGAGGAGAATCCCAGCAAGCCGGAGTATATTCATACCCGGCGCGGACTCGGTTATTTGATGCATAGCCCCAAAAACGGAGGGTTGTAATGAAGGCACTGTCCTTTTTCCGGACGATTCAGGCCAGGCTTATCGTAATCTACGTGCTGCTGATTCTGATTGCGATGCAGCTGATCGGCGTATACTTTGTCAGCTCGATGAAGAACTCGCTGACGGATAACTTCACCAAGGACCTGAAGGCCCGGGCCGAGATGCTCTCGATCCTCACCGCTGACAAATTCGGCAGTGAGACGGGAACAGCCGATGAGGAATCGGCGGTAGAGAGCCTGCGCGGCATGGTGAACAATCTGTATATCAATGGTGCAGAAATTCAGGTGCTGGATGCGAGCGGCAAGATTATTACCACCTCAATCCCTTCGCAGAATGACTATGTCGGCCAGCGGAACACGCAGACCGTGGTCAGCCGCGCCTTGCAGGGCATCAGCGATAATGAGGAATATATCATCGCTGATGATAATGTGCGCAAGAAGGTAGTGGCGAAGCCGGTGATTTCCGGTGATAAGGTGGTAGGCGCCATCTATATAGCTGCCGATATGAAAGACTTATATGCCACCATGAGCCGGATTAACAGTGTGTTCCTCTCGGGGCTGCTGCTGGCGCTGGCGTTGACGGCCGTACTGGGTGTCATTCTGGCCCATACGATCACACATCCGATTAAGGAGATGACCAAGCATGCCACGGCTGTGGCCGAAGGGCGCTTCAACCGGAAGGTTCCTGTGTTCGGCAATGATGAGATTGGCCAGCTGAGCCAGGCCTTCAACTATATGACGGACCGGCTGCGCGAGGCGCTGCTGCAGAACGAAGAGGAGAAGGAGAAGCTGTCGTCCATTCTCGCCAACATGAGTGACGGTGTCGTAGCCACAGACGAGAGCGGCGCGGTGATTCTGATGAATACGCGCGCTGCCCTGATGCTGGGTGCGGAAGGACCGCTTCCGGCAGGAGCCTCGCTTGGCGGGCTGTTGGGTCTGGAGCCTGAGCAGTCTGTCTCGGTGACCCAGGGCGTTCCCCAGTCTGCTATGCTCCATCTGTCTCCTATAGTCGGCGAGGATCCCAATATTGTGCGGGTGACCTTCACCCCGATTCACCGCCGCGAAGGCGGACGGATCGCCGGGACGATTGCGGTGCTGCAGGATGTTACGGAGCAGGAGAATCTGGAGGAGTCCCGCCGGGAGTTCGTGGCGAATGTGTCGCATGAGCTGCGGACGCCGCTTACGACGATCAAGAGCTATGCGGAGGCGCTGGATGACGGCGCACTTGAAGATCCGCAGCTTGCCGTGCGGTTCGTCGGCGTTATCCGTAATGAGACGGAGCGCATGATCCGGCTGGTTACGGATCTGCTGCATCTGTCGCGGCTTGATTCTAAGGAATCCAGCCTGCGCATTCAGCAGACGGATATCACCGAGATGCTGGAGGATGTGGCGGACCGCTTCTCCTTCCAGATCCGCCAGAAGCGGATTTACATCAGCACCAGGGTGCGTAAGGATGTCGCTACAGCCTGGCTGGACCGCGACCAGATTGATCAGGTGCTGGGCAATCTGGTCTCCAATGCCCTCAAGTATACGCCAGAGGGCGGGACAATCCAGCTGGAGGCGCATAAGAGCGAGGACGGCATGCTGGCCGTGTCTGTCCGCGACTCCGGTATAGGGATTCCGAAGAAGGATATTGAGCGCATCTTTGAACGCTTCTACCGGGTGGATAAGGCACGCTCGCGGAACATGGGCGGAACAGGTCTGGGGCTGTCCATTGCCCGGGAAATTGTCAAAGCCCACGGCGGCTCCATCTCCCTGCAATCAGAGCTGAATGAGGGCTCGCTGGTCACGTTCACACTGCCTTTGATGAAGCAAAGGGGGAGTGAGGCGTGAAGGAGAGAATCAAGTCATGGATGCTGGTCCTGCTTATACTCGGAAGTCTCGTGGAGAGCTATTACCTGATCTACAGGCTGCCCGGCAGTGATTCGGCAGTGTTGTCGAAGACCTTATATGTGAAGACGGATAATATGGGACTGAAGGAAAAGGTGGAGAACCTGCTCTACCCCGATAAAATGATTATTCATATGGGCGGGGACAAGCATACGCTGTTCTACCCCAGCTCCACCTTCTATAATCTGATTATGAACCGCCTGAAGGGCCGCAGCTTCGAGAGCTTCCAGCGGCGGTCCGTACAGGATTTCGACTGGGACAAGATCCGCAGCGAGAATCCGGGCATTGAGCTGTCGTTCGGGGCAGGCATTCCGGTAACGCTGCTGCAGCGGGTCATGCAGATCTCGCCGGATTCGCTGTTCGAGGGGGAGAGCATTGACCGGATCTGGATCTACAATATCAAAAATGACTCCAAAGCCCATGTCATCTTCTTCAGCACACGCGGGGATATTGTGTACGAGGCGGCTAAGGCCGATCTTACGGTTCAGGATGTGCAGCAGCATGTGGACTTCGGCAAGAATCTGACTCTGTATACAGCCGTGAACGGTGAGTATTATGTCCCTGAGGCGGATGTTCCGCTGGTTAAAGTCGTGATGCCAGCGGGTATGTATACCATTGAGCAAATGCAAAGCAATTTGTTCTTCGATGCAGGCAATACAAGATACATTCCTGAGAAGGACGGTTCCAAAATTTACACGGACAGCAAACGCAGCCTGCAGGTGGACCAGGAGCAGAACTGGATGAGTTATAGCGACCCGGCTGCACTGCCGGATGGCGACAGCACACCGGCAAAGGATGCGCTGGAGGCGGTGGAATTCGTCAATAACCATGGCGGCTGGAACGGAACCTACAGGCTGGCTGCTACGGAGGAGGGCCGGCAGGACCGCAAGGTTTCTTTTCAACAATATTATGGCGCTTATCCGTCCGGCTCCTATCCGATCATGAGCAATCCGCAGCTTCAGTATGGCGTAATTCATCTGGAGCTCCAGCAGGGAACGGTCTCCTCCTATGAGCGCTCCCTGATGTATACGAATGAGGAGAAGTCTGAGAAGACCATTGTCGAGCTGCCCGGCGGCGAACTGCTGAAGCAGCGGCTGGCGCAGCTCGGCAGCTCCTTGCGGATCATTGAGCTTACGCCTGCCTATATGCCTGCGCTGGCCGGGGAGAAGCTGCAGCTTCATCCCGTCTGGCGGGTTACGCTTAGCGATGGCAGTGAGCTTACATTGAATTAGGGCGGAGTTAAGCCAAGCGGACAGAATACCGATTCGAGGAGGGACGTTATGGACTGGGGAAGGGCCAAGAGTGTATTGATATATGCCTTTCTGGTGCTGAATCTGCTGCTGTGCTATCAGCTATGGATCGATGTGCGCGATCAGGTCAGTGCGGGACTTGACTTCACTTCCCTGTCCGCAGAGACTCAGGCGGTGATGGAGGAGAAGAACATCCGGCTGCTGTGCCCGATTCCGGCTGCCACTCCGCAGCTGCCTGATATCACATACCGTTATTCGGCCGAAGAGCAGAATGAACTGCCTGTGAAGCTTAAGGCGCCGATCGACAGCAAGCTGATGTACTCCTCGTTCTCGGAGCTTAGCAATCTGCTGAAGAGCCAGATTCCCGACATTGCCAATTACCGGTTCGATTCACAGGAGAGTGAGGTCGGCAAGTTCGTCCTCCATCCGCTGGTGGATAACAAGTGGTCTCTGTTCAGAGTGCGGCTGGAGCTGATTAACAGTGACCAGAAGATTGTGGCCTACCGCTGGCCGAAGATTGAGATCGCAGCAAGCCGGAGCGAGGATCTGCAGAAGGTGCTCCCGGCTTCGCAGGCGCTTAGCAGTCTGATCGAGAAGTATTTTCCTGCGGGTTCTGCAGTGAAGGAGATTGAGCTGGGCTATTACGGCGAGCTGTTCAACTCCGAGAGCCAGGTGGCTTCACCGATGTGGCGGTTCATGCTGGAGGACGGCAGCGCTTATTATATGGATGCGATCAGTGCGGACATTATCAGTCCGAAGACAACAGAGTAGAAGGAGCAGGAGAGATATGGGGATTTCATTTACAGTACTGTCCAGCGGTTCTACCGGGAATGTGACAGTGGTGCGTAACGGCGAGACCACACTTATGATCGACGCGGGTCTGAGCGCGAAGCGGATTGACGAGCTGCTGGCCATGCGCGAACTGACGGGAGCGGAGCTGGACGGAATTCTTGTGACCCACGAGCATTCGGATCATATTAAGGGGCTGGGCGCGATGGCCCGCAAATATAATCTTCCGATCTATGCGAATTCGAACACCTGGGGAGCGATTGAGAAGGGGATTGGCAAGATTGAGGAGCATAACCGGGTCATTATGGAGACCGGGCAGCACCGGGATTTCGGCAGTATGCGGGTGGAATCCTTCGCCATCTCCCACGATGCCGCAGAGCCGGTAGCTTACAATTTCTATGACGGCAAGGAGAAGCTGTGTGTTGCTACAGACCTCGGCTATGTCAGCGACAAGGTGAGAACGGCCATATCGGATGCCGATGTGCTGGTGCTGGAGTCGAATCATGATATCGAAATGCTGCGGATGGGGCGTTATCCCTGGAATACGAAGCGGCGGATTCTCGGCGATCTGGGGCATCTGTCCAATGAGGCGGCAGGCGCAGCGCTCAGCGAGATTCTGAGCGGGCGGACCAAGCGCGCCTATCTGGCACATCTGAGCAGAGACCATAATATGATGGATCTGGCGAAGATGTCCGTGCGCGGGGCGATGGAAGACCGGGGCTGCTTTTACAAAGACAGTGAGTTCAGGCTCTGCGACACCTACTATGACCGGCCTACGCCATGGGATAAGGTGAGCCAGTCATAAGACGGTCAACCTCGGTAATCTTGTGCTCCAGCTCCTGGCGGGAGAATAGCCCTTTATCAATTAACAGCTCAATCATTGCATGCTGGACAAGAATCAGCTGATAATGCTCATCCTTCAGGTCCCCCAGCTTGCCAATGAATTGCACCAGATCCTTACTTGTTGAAAAAGACTCCATAGTCCGGCCCTCCTTGTGAAATGGATAGTAATGAAGCTGTGAATAATTTACATTTATTTAACATAGAAAACATGTGGGCAGCGCGGCTGCCTGTGATACAATCATATAGAGCGTTCTAATCCTATTGTAGTCTTTTAAGTTGCAAAATATTCCGGATACAAGCTGTTAAACTTTTTAGTAGCTTATTAGAATAATAGACATCCCTTGCGCTTAGAACCCACTGGAATGTGGTGAATAAATCAAGTGAAACCTTTTAGTACTTCGTGAAGTCTAAGAGATATAGCGGTTAAGCTCGGGCGTGGTTGCTTGGCGTTCAGGTCGTGAATGCGGTGGCAATAGAGGGGAGAGAGTGTAACATGGGATTATTTGATGATGATTTCTATTCAACCAAGGTGTCACGGCGCAAAAGCGGCAAATCTAAATCAACCGGCGGATATGCTGACGGCAAGTGGGCTGTCCGCAAATCGAAGCGGTCGCTGGCAACCTGGCAGATCTCGCTGATCAGCTCTGTCTGCAGTGCTGTAGCGGCTGTGCTGCTGTTCAGTCTGGTAACGGGACAGTTCGCCGCTGAGAGAGCTCAGGCTCCGGTGGTTATTGATAAGGTGGCTGCGAGCAGCGCAGATCCGTATGACCGGATTATTCAGGCTGCTGCACATATCCGCCCCGCGGTAGTGAGCATCATTAATCATAAACAAGATAATAAGGAACTTAATATTCTCGATGAATCCGCGCTAGGCTCGGGAGTTATCTATAAGAAGGATGACAATAAGGCATTTATCATCACGAATAATCATGTCATTGAGGGTGCCGGCAAGCTGGAAGTGGTTACAGTAGACGGCGTGACACACAAGGCGGAGCTGGTAGGTGCCGACAAGGTGAGCGATATTGCTGTGCTCTCCATTGACGGCA
Organism: Paenibacillus sp. FSL P2-0089; assembly: GCF_038595095.1. Classification (NCBI taxonomy): domain Bacteria; kingdom Bacillati; phylum Bacillota; class Bacilli; order Caryophanales; family Paenibacillaceae; genus Paenibacillus; species Paenibacillus sp. FSL P2-0089. Next base: position 7,319,734 of record NZ_CP152006.1, on the reverse strand, counting down.
AGGGAATCGACCGGATTGCTGAGATCGGGGATTCCTCCAAGCTGCGTCTGGGTGAGACTGTCATTGCCATCGGCAACCCGCTGGGGCTTGGAGATACACTGACTTCCGGCATTGTCAGCTACACAGAGCGGACGATACCGGTGTCACTGAACCAGGACGGCGTGTACGATTGGGAGCAGGAAGTGATCCAGACGGATGCGGCCATTAACGAGGGCAACAGCGGGGGCGCACTAGTGGATCTGGACGGCAAGGTGATTGGTATCAATACGATGAAGATCTCCGATACGGGGGTAGAGGGACTGGGCTTTGCGATTCCCTCCAATCATGTGGTGGATACAGCCAATGAGCTTACCTCCAAAGGCCGGATAGCCCGGTCATACCTGGGCGTCTATTCAGTGGATCTGAATAATCCTTATGTACCGCTGGCCGATGACCAGCGTAAGGAGCTCAATCTTCCGTCTCTAGTGACCGATGGGGTTGTGGTTCTGGATGCTGTGGGACCGGCGAAGGAAGCGGGTCTGCAGCTTAACGATGTGATTACCAAGTTCAACGATAAGCCGATTACCTCCACGCTGTCGCTGCGCAAATATCTGTACGATCATACCAAGATCGGCGATAAGCTGAAGATTACCTTCTACCGCAATGGTGAAGTGAAGCAGACCACAGTCCAGCTTCTTGAGAAGCCAGAGGAATAAAATTGGAAATGGCCGTATATAATAATGAGGCAGTCACGATTACGGAAACAGTTCAAGCCGTCCTTTTCAGGAAAAAAAGAAGAGGGCGGGGCTGTTTCAAGAATAAATAAATGGGGTAATTGGTAGCAATGGGTATAAATATTACAATTTATTATGACTGGTAGCCCTTACATTGGGAAGTAGTCCTTATAAGGGAAAAAACGGAGGAATTAGGATAGAACAGCTTGCCTTTGTTATTAAGGTGTGGTAACATGAAATTGTTCTTACATTGATACCTTATTCTCGCATTGAAAAGGGCTGTCAACCAAAGCTACAACCTTTCTCAATGTGTGAATTTTTTCTTTGTCTGAAGATAAAAAGAACATATTAATTTAAATTTGTGGAGGTAACACACATGCAAACAGGTACAGTTAAATGGTTCAACGCAGAAAAAGGATTCGGTTTCATCGAAGTTGAAGGCGGAAGCGACGTATTCGTTCACTTCAGCGCAATCACTGGCGACGGCTTCAAAACTTTGGACGAAGGCCAACGCGTTGAATTCAACGTTGTTCAAGGCAACCGCGGACCACAAGCCGAAAACGTTGTAAAACTGTAATTAATAGAAGGTACCGTCCCCGCTTGTGAAAGTTGGGACGGTCTTTTTTTATCATCACTTGCTTGCAACATAAAGGAAGGGAGGAACGGCAATGAACTACCGGAAAAAGCCTTTGGAGGAAGTACCGGAAGAAAATACCGCAATTTGGGCCTGTACCAATGAGGATTGCAATGGATGGATGAGGGATAATTTCGCATTTGAACATGCGCCTTCCTGCCGTCTCTGTCATTCCCCAATGGTTCGTAGCATGAAGATGCTGCCGCAATTGCTTAATTCAAATGGCGATCTCAAATCGCTTAAGAAAGGTATTTCCATTACCTAGACCAATACCTTTATGAGTCAAGACAACTATATATGCAGGACATCTTCAAGACGGTGAAACCGTCTTATTTTTTTTGCTTTTAAATGCAAAATTGTGATATTTGTCACAAATTTATTGTTTTTTTATGCCTAAACGGGGCGTATAATGTGATAATTATCACACTTTGAGTGATGGGAATTTGACAAAATAGACATAACGAAATGGGGAGAAGGAAGGGGAGAAACATGGATACAGTACTGCTGTCGCGTATACAATTTGCGTCGACGACAATTTTTCATTATTTCTTTGTGCCAGTATCGATCGGACTTGCGCTCATAATTGCCATTATGGAGACCATGTACGTAAGAAAGGGCAATGAAGAGTACAAAAGAATGGCGCAATTCTGGGGGAAGCTATTCCTGATTAACTTCGCAGTAGGTGTAGTAACAGGGATCTTGCAGGAGTTCCAGTTCGGGATGAACTGGTCGGATTATTCGCGCTTCGTCGGTGATGTGTTCGGGGCTCCGCTTGCGATTGAAGCCTTGTTGGCCTTCTTCCTGGAGTCCACGTTCATCGGAATCTGGATCTTCGGCTGGGATAAGGTATCCAAGCGGATTCATCTGTTATCCATCTGGCTGGTCGCCTTCGGAACGATGCTGTCGGCATTCTGGATTCTGCTGGCTAACTCGTTCATGCAGCATCCGGTCGGCTTCCAGATTAACAATGGCCGTGCTGAGATGAATGACATCTTCGCACTGATTACAAACGGCCAGCTGCTGGTGGAATTTCCGCATACAGTGCTTGCCGCTTACGCTACAGGCGCCTTCCTGGTAACAGGGATCAGTGCATACAAATTGCTTAAGAAGCAGGACGTTGCCTTTTTCCGAAAATCATTCGAGATTGCAGCAATTGTAGGGGTTATCTCTTCCTTCGGCGTTGCGGTTGCAGGACATGCACAGGCTCAATATCTGGTAGAGACACAGCCAATGAAGATGGCCGCATCCGAAGCGCTGTGGGGCGAGAGCGGCGACCCGGCACCTTGGACGGTGTTTGCCAATATCGATGTGAAGAACCAGACCAACAGCAATGAAGTTCAGGTTCCGTATCTGCTGAGCTTCCTGTCCTACAGTAAATTCTCCGGTGAAGTGAAGGGGATGCTGGAGCTGCAGCAGGAGTATGAAGTGGCCTATGGGCCAGGAGATTATATTCCGCCGGTCAAAACAACCTTCTGGAGCTTCCGGATCATGGTGGCTGCAGGCTCGCTGATGATACTGTTTGGGGTATACGCGATCTACCTGATGTGGCGTAAAAAGATGGACAGACCCAATACCTGGTTCATGCGCTTCATGTTCTGGGGACTGCTGCTTCCGCCGATTGCCAACACGGCCGGCTGGATTATGACAGAGATCGGGCGTCAGCCATGGACTGTATTCGGACTTATGACTACAGAAGACAGTGTATCACCTAATATTACCAGCGGACAGGTACTGTTCTCGGTGATTTCTTTTACCGCGATCTATGCCATATTGGGTGCAGTGCTAGTCGGCCTGTTCGTCAAAGTGATCAAAAAAGGTCCTTATGCTATGGATAACGAACACGGTGAATCCCACGATCCGTATAACAAGGAGGGCTAACCTATGTCACTTAATGAATTATGGTTTCTGCTGATTGCGGTGCTGTTCGTCGGGTTCTTCTTCCTGGAAGGCTTCGACTTCGGTGTAGGGATGGAGACGCAGATTCTGGCCAAGAATGATACGGAGCGACGGATACTGATCAATTCGATCGGGCCGTTCTGGGATGCGAATGAGGTATGGCTGATTACGGGTGCCGGTGCCATGTTCGCGGCCTTCCCGCATTGGTATGCTACGCTGTTCAGCGGTTTCTATATTCCGTTTGTATTTGCTCTGCTGGCGCTAATCGCCCGTGGTGTCGCCTTCGAATTCAGAGGCAAGCGCGATTCCAAGGCGTGGCAGAAAACATGGGATGTCTGCATCTTCTTCGGCAGCTTCCTACCGCCGTTCCTGCTCGCCGTGGTATTCGCCAGCTTCATCAAGGGCTTGCCGATCGACAAGGATATGCAGATGTATGCCGGATTCTTCGATATCGTCAATGCTTATACAGTGGTTGCAGGGATTACGGTTGTCCTGCTGTGTCTGGTGCACGGGTTGATGTTCACTACGCTCCGCACGCTTGGAGATCTGCAGGAACGGGCGCGTAAGCTGGCCCAGAAGCTGCTGATTCCACTGGCGGCGCTCTTGGTAGCCTTCGTTGTAATGACATATACTATGACGGATATCTTCGATAAACGCGGAACGCTGCTGTGGATTGTAGTCGTTCTCGCTGTAGCCGCTTATCTGCTGGCCGGGTATTTCATGACTAAGAAGAAGGACGGCTATGCCTTCGGGATGACTGGTGCTGTGATGGCGCTGTCTGTTGCATCGATCTTCATCGGACTGTTCCCGCGGGTGATGATCAGCTCGCTGGATCAGGCATTCAACCTGACGATTACGAATGCGGCCTCCGGCCAATATTCGCTGAAGGTGATGACGATTGTAGCGCTGACCCTGCTGCCGTTCGTGCTGGGCTATCAGATCTGGAGTTATTTCATCTTCCACAAACGGGTTCATGAGAAGGAGCATCTTGAATACTAATGGATAAAAATTTGCTTGGGTACAAAGGAGTTAAGCCTGTCTTTCTGCTGGTTGGCTTCCTGACCCTGGTGCAAAGCTTCTCCATTCTTCTGCTGGCGAAGTCGCTGGCAGAAGCTGTCTCTGCGCTGTTTGCGGGAGAACCGCTGAAGGAACAAGGGGCTAGAGCGCTCTTGTTCCTTCTTGCGTTTCTTGTGCGTCATGCCTGCGCTATGCTGATGAGCCGGGCGGCGTACCGCTTCGCGGAAGCGACCGGCAGCAGCATGCGGAGACAGATGATGGACAAGCTGTTCCAGCTGGGACCAAGGCTGGCTGGCGACCGGGGGACCGGAAATATGGTCACATTAGTGCTTGAAGGAGTAACGAAGTTCCGCACATACCTGGAGCTGATTATTCCGCGGATGGTCGGTATGGCGGTAACACCCGCTCTGCTGCTTATCTATGTATTCACCCTGGATACGTCCAGCGGTGTCATTCTTACCTTAACGATGCCGATCATTATTGTATTCATGATCCTGATCGGGATGACGGCCCGCAAGCAGATGGACCGTCAGCTGAAGTCCTACCGTACCTTATCGAATCACTTCGTGGATTCGCTGCGCGGTCTGGAGACGCTGAAATATCTTGGACGCAGCCGCAGCCACAGTGAGAGTATTGCTAAGGTCAGTGACCGCTACCGTTCAGCAACCATGCGTACGCTGCGAGTCGCCTTCCTGTCATCGTTCGCACTGGACTTCTTCACCATGCTGTCTGTCGCTTCGGTAGCGGTAAGTCTCGGTCTGCGTCTGGTCAATGAGCAGATGACGCTGGTTACCGGACTGACGATCCTGATTCTCGCGCCGGAATATTTCCTGCCGGTGCGGCTGGTGGGTGCAGATTTCCATGCCACACTGGACGGCAAGGAAGCCGGAGAAGCGATGAAGAGCATTATTGACCGTGAGACGGTCCAGGCGAAGCTGCTGGAGCCGGGTGGGCAGGGAGCGGTGAAGGGCGATGGAGGAGAGCTGCCGGGAGGCGTTTTCACGTGGAACAATGATAGTGAACTTCGGCTTCATGCGGTGGGCGTACAATATGAAGCTGACGGTGTATCCTCGCTCGAAGGGGTGAATCTCGACTTCAGGGGATATGCCAGAATCGGTATTATCGGGGAGAGCGGGGCAGGCAAGTCTACGCTTGTAGATATTCTGGGCGGCTTCCTTCATCCAACCTCCGGAAGCCTTACGATCAATGGAAGCCTGGTCAGTGCGCTGACCGATGAGGGGTGGCGGAAGCAGACGGCTTATATTCCGCAGCGCCCGTATATCTTCAGCGGCACTCTGGCTGATAATGTCTGGTTCTATTATCCTGAGGCTTCGCAGGAAGCGGTAGCTGCCGCGCTGGAGTCGGCAGGTTTATCGAAGCTGGTGTCCTCGCTGCCGGAGGGATTGAACGAAATGATCGGCGGCGGCGGCCGTTCGCTCAGCGGCGGACAGGAGCAGCGAGTGGCTCTGGCCCGCGCTCTGCTGAGCAGCCGCCCCATCATGCTGCTGGATGAGCCGACGGCCCATCTGGACATTGAGACGGAATATGAGCTGAAGGAGACGATGCTGCCCCTGTTCGAAGGCAAGCTGGTATTCCTGGCTACACACCGCCTGCATTGGATGATCGACATGGATCTGATTGTCGTTATGCAGCAGGGACGGGTGGCTGAAATAGGCACACACGACGAGCTGACTGCGCGGAGGGGTGCTTATTATGAGCTTATTCAAAGTCAATTGGAGGGAATCCATTGAAACGTGAAGGATGGTTTGCTCCCTATTATTCTGCCTACTTCTGGCGGTTCGTGTTAATTATCTTGCTGGGCGCGTTGACGATCTTCTCAGCGTCTTCGCTGATGTACACCTCCGGCTTCCTGATCTCGAAGGCCTCGATTCCGCCGGAAAATATACTGATGATCTATGTCCCCATTGTTGGTGTGCGTACCTTCGGGACCAGCCGGGCTGTTATTCACTATGTGGAGCGGCTGGTGGGACATGACACGATTCTGCGCATTCTGTCGAAGATGCGGGTCCGGCTGTACCATATGCTGGAGCCGCAGGCGCTGTTCCTGTCTTCGCGCTTCCGTACCGGGGATATTCTCGGTATGCTTGCCGATGATATCGAATATTTGCAGAATGTGTATCTGCGTACGGTCTTTCCGAGCATTATCGCGCTATTGATCTATGCAGCGGCAATGATTGCGCTCGGGACGTTCGATGTGGCCTTTGCTCTGCTTATGGGACTCTATATGCTGGTGCTGGTAGTCATATTACCCCTGATCTCCCTCTTGTTGACCCAGAAGCGTCAGCGTCAGGTGAAGCAGGAGCGCAACCGGCTGTATCAAAAGCTGACCGATGCTGTGCTGGGCTTAAGTGACTGGGTCATCAGCGGGCGGCAGAGCCAATTCGTCGATACGTACGAAGCGGACGAGCAGGCGGTTGCCCGCATAGACGGTTCGCTGCGGCGCTGGGCACGGCTGCGTATGTTCATCGGGCAGGCCGTTGTCGGCCTGGCTGTGTTGTCTTTGTTATACTGGGCGGCTGGACAGTATGCTGAAGGGGCGATTGCCGGAACGCTGATTGCGGCGTTCGTGCTGGTGGTCTTCCCGGTGGCAGATGCCTTCCTGCCCGTATCCGAGGCTGTGGAGAAAATTCCGCAATACCGGAATTCACTGGAGCGGCTGGAGGGCGTGGAAGCCGCAGCGGGAGATACCCCGCTTAGCGCGGGAACTGCTGCTGGGAGTGCCGGAGCGGAAGCTCAGGCTGCCGCTGCGCTGCAGGCGGCTAAGGCCAGCGGACAGGTTCAGATTGAACTGAAGTCGGCGGGCTACCGCTATGCGGCAGGTGACGACTTCTCTGTTCAGCAATTGGATCTTGCGCTGCCGCAGGGGCGGAAGGTTGCAGTGATCGGCCGCAGCGGAGCCGGTAAATCGACACTGCTCAAGCTGGTGCAGGGCGTGATTGCGCCCACCATCGGCTCCGTGACGATTAACGGGATCGATGCTGCGGCTTACGGTGAGCGGATTCCGCAGCTCATCGCGGTGCTGAACCAGAGCCCGCATCTGTTCGACACCACGGTGGCGAACAATATCCGGCTCGGGGACCCGGGGGCTTCGGAGGCAGCGGTCCAGCAGGCGGCAGCCCTGGCGAAGCTGGATACGCTGATCTCTTCGCTGCCGGAGGGCTATGATACTCCGGTACGCGAGGCGGGGCAGCGCTTCTCCGGCGGAGAGCGTCAGCGAATGGCCTTGGCCCGTATTCTGCTGCAGAATACGCCGGTGGTTGTGCTGGATGAGCCAACCGTTGGCCTCGACCCGCGCACGGAGCGCGAGCTGCTGGCCACGATGTTCGAGGCAATGGCCGGCAAGACGCTGATCTGGGTCACGCATCATCTGGTGGGCGCCGAGCAGATGGACGAGGTCATCTTCATGGAGAACGGCCAAGTGGAGATGCGCGGCACCCATGCCGAGCTGATGGAGCGGCAGCCGCGTTACCGCAAGCTTTATGAGCTGGACCGGCCGGGTCAATATCTGAATGGGGCAGATGGTGTGTAGAGGCTAGGATTAGAGCCGAGGTAAGGTGTGAGTACAAAGGTAAAAGCTCTTCCTGTCCCGCTGGGGGCAGGAAGAGCTTTTTTGCACGTGCGCCCAATGTAATCGGAAAACCGATCACATTGGGCGAGTGCTGGGTGTTCGGGCGGGATGTAATCGGAAAACCGATCACATTGGGCGAGTGCTGGGTGTTCGGGCGGGATGTAATCGGAAAACCGATCACATTGGGCGAGTGCTGGGGTGTGCGGGTCGGATGTAATCGGAAAACCGATCACATTGGGCGAGTGCTGGGGTGTGCGGGTCGGATGTAATCGGAAAACCGATCACATTGGGCGAGTGCTGGGTGTTCGGGCGGGATGTAATCGGAAAACCGATCACATTGGGCGAGTGCTGGGTGTTCGGGCGGGATGTAATCGGAAAACCGATCACATTGGGCGAGTGCTGGGGTGTGCGGGTCGGATGTAATCGGAAAACCGATCACATTGGGCGAAAGTGCTGGGTGTTCGGGCCGGATGTAATCGTGTCCATGTCCGGTGAATAGGACAAACCCGGGAAATTAAGGTACACTTAACTGGATGATCCTGTCAGGTTCAATTAGAACGGGGTGGAAGCATGTGATAACGGAGGGCTCCTGCGATTATAAATAAGGAGAGATTAATCAATGGTATCAACAACGTGCGAATTAACATGGAATCTGGACCGGATCTATCCCTCGTTCGAGTCGGAGGGATTTCAGCAGGATCGCAAGCTGGTGGAGAGACTTGCCGGGGAGCTGAATGCATGGTCGGCCTCGCAGCCCGTTAGCGGGCAGGACGCTGCAGACCTGATGGAAGAGTTCCTTAAACAATATAATGCGTATCAACAGCTATATTTGCGTCTGTTCAGCTACGCGGAGCTGCGATTCAGTGCGGACAGCCAGTGTGAGGAGGCCGTCAATCTGATGGACGAGCTGGAAGAGGTAACCAGAGGGGCGGGAGAAGCCCTGGTCCGCTTCAGCAAATGGCTGGCAGTGGTAAGCGCGGATGAACTGGAGCGGAGTCTGCGTTCCAACGCTTATCTGGAACAGCATAGCTTCTATCTGCGCGGATTACAGGGGAAATCGCAGCATATGCTTAGCGCGGAAGGCGAAGCGGTGATTGCCCGGATGCAGAACACCGGCTCGAAGGCGTGGGAACGGCTGTACATGCAGACGCTGTCTACACTGCGGACCGATCTGGAGCTGGCCGGGGTGACCCGCAGTGTGACACTGGCGGAGCTGCGGAATCTGGTCTACGACCCCGATCCTGCGGTACGGCGGGCGGCGGCTGAAGCAGAGCATGAGGCTTGCCGCAGCGTAGCGGAGCAGAGTGCCGCCTGTATCAATGCTGTCTCCGGTGAGGCGGCAGCCATCTATGAGCTGAGGGGCTATGCTTCCCCGCTGCATAAGGTGCTGGAAGCAGCGCGGATGGATGAGGAGACGCTGGAGGTGATGCTTCAGGCCATCCGGGAGAGCCTGCCGGTCTTCCGGGAGTATTATGCCGAGAAGGCTGGGCGGCTGGGGCATTCGGGGGGACAGCTGCCGTTCTGGGATGTTTTTGCGCCCATTGGCACGGAGTCTTCAATCCGCGTCACCTATGCTGAGGCCCAGGCGATGATTATCGCGGGGTTCAGCAGATTCAGCCCCGAGCTGGGCGGGTTCGCCCGCAAGGTGTTCGGGGAGCGCTGGATTGATGCCGAGCCGCGCAGCGGGAAAGGCAATTTCGGGATGTGTGTCGATATCGTTCCGATTGGAGAGAGCCGGATCATAACAAGCTTCCACGGTCAATATATAGATGTGAGTGTGCTGGCTCACGAGATTGGGCATGCATATCATACCAGCCGCCTCGCGGGACATACGATGGTTAACATGGATTATCCGGTGCCGATTGCGGAGACGGCGTCGATTTTTTGCGAGAGTCTGATTCATGTTGAACTCCTGAACTCGCTGCCTGCGGAGGAAGCGGATGCGATCCTGGAACGTAGTCTCTCGGATGCGGGGTATTATATTGTCGATTTCTATGCCAGGTACTGCTTCGAGAGCGCGCTCTATGCCCGCCGGTTATCCGGTCCCCTCCCATTAGAGGAGCTGAACGCATTGATGCTGGAGTCGATGGCTGCCGCTTACGGGGATAGTGTGCTGCCCGGGTCCATTCACCCTTACCAGTGGATTAGCAAGGCAGGGTATTATATGGCAGGCAATGAGTTCCTGAACTTCCCGTATTCCTTCGGGCTGCTGTTCTCTAAGGGGCTATATGCCCAGTACCAAAAGCAGGGGCAGGCGTTCGTGAGCCGCTATGAACAGTTCCTCTCAGCGACCAGTACCCGGAGTATCGCAGACGCTGCGAAGCTGATGGATATTGATGTGCATTCTCTGGATTTCTGGCAGGAGGCGCTCGGATTCATTGCCGGGGATGTCCGGAAGTTTGCGGGGCGGGAATAAGAGTGTATTTTGCGCTGCGTGAGGTTCCTTTTTGCAGGGAAGTGTGGTAGAACAGTAGTATAAGTCTACGCCGCAGCGGCACAGAAAGGGATGCTTGATTGAATGTATGTAGTCTGTAAGGAACACGTAGAGCTGGCCATCGACAAATTTGTGGACGAGTACGAGGATGCACCAGATGTAGTCGATCTGAAGGAGACGGAGTTCTCGGACTGGGACCCGCCGGCGAAATGTGCGGAATGTGAACGAAATGCGGAATATCTGGTCGTCTGAGGACGGTTGGAATAAGAAACACCCTGTGGCCGTGAAGGCTGCAGGGTGTTTTGGCGTGCGGCGTATGCGCGAATGGTGCAGTTGCGGATTTAGCAGTCTGCGGCTTTCGCCATCTCGGCCAGCGGGCTGCGCTGACTGCTCCGCAGGTAGATGAAGGCGGAGCCGATCGCCACGATTGCTGCAACTGACAATCCCCAGTAGATGTTGGAGTAAGCGGCCTGAAGCGGCAGTCTGCGCTGCCATTCCAGGGCGCTGGCGGCCATCGCGACGCTGAAGGCACCGCTGAAGAACTGCAGCAGCTGGAAGAGCCCCATCCCGGAGCCGATCTGCGAAGCAGGCAGGATACGCGAGATTTCATTCGATACACTGCTCGACAGTACAGTGAATGACAGGCTCATAATCATATAGACGAGCATAACGGCGATCCAGGATTGTCCGGCGAATAGGGCGAACAATACGGTGGCGGCCAGAACGAGCAGCGGTGCGAAGCGCAGAATTCCGGTGTTGCCGTAGCGGTCAATCATCCGTCCGACCAGGCGGGAGACGAAGATGGCCAGCAGTGAGCCCGGGAAGATGACAAGCCCGGCATGGCTGGCGCTGAAGCCGAAGCGGTGAGTCAGAATCTGCGGCAGCAGGAATAGGGTAGCGAAGCTGCACAGGTAGGAGGCAACCCCGATCAGCGTCAGTACCAGATATGGCCGGTTGCTGAACAGCGCTGGCAGCACGAATGGATCAGGGGTCGTACGGATACGCCCTACAAATAAGGCAATCGCGGCGATGCCGGCGATCAGCGCGATCCACAGTCCGCTGGTCAGGAACAGGAGCAGACCGGTGGTACCCACGCCGAGGAAGATCCCGCCCAGAACGTCGAATGAGCCGCGAGCCGGAACTTCCTTGGGCAGCAGGATCAGGAACAGCGGCACCAGCAGCAGAATAGCTGCAGTGACTGCGAACAGCCAGGTCCAGCCGAGGTATTCCACAATGGAGCCGCCGGCTACCGGACCCAGACCCAGTCCCAGGGAGACGGCCGACATAATCGTCGCCATGGCTTTGCCGCGCCGGGCCTGCGGAATGTAGCGGGTGAACAGGACAAGGGACAGCGACATCACGGCGCCTGCCCCCGAGGCTTGCAGAATACGCACAATCAGCAGGAAAATGAAGCTGGTGCTGAAGAATCCGGCCACAGCAGCAAGCCCTAAGGTGAGCAGCCCGATAACCAGCAGCCGGCGGATCGGCAGGAAGTCCGAGAGCCGGCTGTATGTGATTGAGGCAATAGAGAACATGATGGAATACCCGGTTACAATCCAGGAGGCGGACGCTGCGGTGATGCCGAAGGTCTCGGTTACATCAGGCAGGGCCAGATTGAACATCGCTGTGTTCATAATAACGAGGACGACAGCAACGCTGAATAGCAGAGTTAACAGTCCTTCCCGTGGAAGAGCCGCTTGCGGAGCAGCCATTGAATGCTCTTGATCGCCCTCAGAAGCAGGTGATGAGGTCATGAGAAAGCCACTCCTTCATTCTTTTATTGTATTGTTCGATTACTTACGAACTATTGAAATATAGCATGCGCTAATGTAAAATGCAATTAGGAAATCATCGTGAAAAGAAGTACTATTATATACTCTGAAGGAGTCTTATTCATGAAGCAGCTCCATCATCCGGACCGCAAGGACATTCAGCTCGCCTCGGTGCTCTATGCGCTTAGCGACCCGATCCGTCTATATGTAGTGTCGGAGATCTGTAACCACGGCCCGCAGTCCTGCAACAGCTTCAAGGTGCCGATTGCCAAGTCCACGCTGACCCACCATGCCCGGACGCTGCGCGAAGCGGGTGTCATTCATACCCGGGTGCAGGGTACCCAGCGCATTCTGTCCCTGCGGACGGAAGATCTGGACGAGCGGTTCCCCGGACTGCTGGATTCCGTATTGCAGGCTTACGTCAGACCCGGGCCGGATGAGGGATTCGGGGAGCCGGAAGAGGAAGGGCAAGAGCAGGGATAATCAATGATATAACGTTTGCCATCATCCTCACATCGTTTAATATAACAACTGCAAGCAACGATAGACGAGACTACGCTCTCGCCGAAACGGCACCGTCCTTTAAGAGGACGGTGCCGTTCTCACTTTATATGTTTTGGGGCCCCACCTTGTGGGGTTATTTTATGGATCAAGCTTCTTATAGGACTCATTTGCTTCCGCCAGTACCTCCGCTCCGCCCGCCGCCAGGAACTCCTCGACGAACTCCCCGAATTCCTCAAGCGGACGCTCCCCGGTGATGAAGGCAATATACGCCTGGTCTCTTAGGTTAATTAGCCCAGGGCTGTTCCTGATCAGAGAGGGCGTAGCCACCTCCAAAGCATTATAGATGCCGTCGTGATCCAGCCCCAGGGTTGCCGCCCATTGCTCGCTCCGTCCGGCAGGAAGGATAGGCAGGGTCATGCCGATCCCCGCGCCGATCGTATTCTGGTAGCTGAACTTATGGTTATACGGCGGCAGCAGGATGATGTCCTTCTTGTCCGTTCCGGCCCAGTCCCAGTGTGTCCCCTGAATACCATACTGCAGAGATGCCGCCTCATCGGGGTCAGGATTTGCGCTGACGTAGTCCAGCAGCTGGAGGATCTTCTCCAGCTTGCCCGGCTCCCGGGCAGCATCCGCGCCAATGGCGGTGAAGCTCATCAGCATATCGTAGGCCTTGGAGCCGCGTCTGCCGTCCGGACCGCTAACCGGCCGCCCGAAAGCGATCTTGGCCTGCGGATGCTTCGCGGTTAACTCCTTGACGTTAAACATTGCTTCTACCGGAACCAGCCTGGCTGCCTTCTGGTCATCCAGTCTCCAGTCTGTATAATCCCCTGCCTGTGTCCAGTGATAATAATTGCCCATGGAGGTCATGCCGATCCGTCCGTTAATGAAGGCGTGCGACAGATGCTTGTAGCCTCCGCTATTCTCGCCGGTGATGAACTCGGGATCAATGACCCCGTCCCGGTACCATTTGCGGAGATAACGCAGCGCTTCCTGCATATCCGGCTCCAGAGCGCCAATAACCAGTCCCTGATCCTTCCGGCTGAAGTAGAGCTGATCCGTGAAGACCATCTGCCCGAACGCGCCGAAGACAACATTCATGCCCTCCTGCGACAAGCCGTAGGTGTCCCGGATACCGTTGCCGTCGGGGTCTTCGTTCGTAGCCGCATAGATGAATTTCTCGAAATCGGCCAAGGTATCCGGCACCTTAAGGCCGAGCTTGTCCAGCCAATCCTGCCGGTAGACCACTGGGACCCGATAGATGTTGGTAGGATTAATGACCGGAATGCCATAATAGGCCCCGTTAATGCGGCCATATTGCTGATAGGCGGGTGCATTCTCGCGGATGGCCTTAAGAATATTGGGAGCGTAGGTGTTCAGCAGTTCCTCAGGAATAGGGGCGAGCACGCCTTGCTGCTGGTACTTCAGCAGATCCTGGGTCTGCCGGACCCGGAACAGGTCGGGAATGCTGCCTTGCACCAGCCTCTGGTCGAGCAGGGATTCATATTTGTTATTCGGCAGATTCCAGAATTCCAGATCTACCTTGAACTTCTGCTCCAGCTCCCACACCATTACGGCATCCTCCGCAACCGGCAGATTCTGATGCATGGTCCAGGAGATTTTGAGCTTCGCAGCAGAGGAAGCGGGAACAACAGAATCAGCAGAATCAGAAGCGGAAAAGGATGGATCCAGCAGCTCTTGTCCAGGCGCAGACGAGAGGGAAGCTGGCTGCCCGCTGCAGCCGCAGATCAGCCCCAGGAGGGGCAAGAGCATTATTCTTTTATACATATACATAAGGCACCCTCCTTATCCCAGGCTAATCTCCGCCTGCGGCGGCAGTGTATTCACGGTTCGCAGATAATTCCCCGGTGTACAGCCGTAGATCTCCTTGAAGCGCTTGATGAAGTAGGGAGTCGTTCCATAACCGACCGTACCGGCAATCTGTTCGATCGACATGTTGTTGTTCTCAATCAGCCGCCGGGCCTCTTCCATCCGTATGCCGGTAATATAGTCGGTGTAGGTGATCCCCAGCTCTTCCTTGAACAGCTTACTTAGATACTTGGGACTGATGAAGACCTTGGCGGATACGGCATCCAGCGATAGATCCCCGGACAGATGCGCCCCGATATAGGCTTTGGCCGCTTCAATGGTCGAGAGTGCGCGGTCACTGTTCCGCTTCTGCGTCTCCATAATGAAGATGCCGATGGAAGCGGCGAACCACTCCTGCAAATGCCGGATATCCGGCAGGGCGATATATTCGTTATACAGATCCAGAGGCCCGTGTGCGGAAGGGGTGTAGCGGATGCTTTTCAGATAATCCGAGTACATAAATACGGTGTTCGCCAGCACGAAGTGGCAATAATCCGCCGGGTAGCTGCCTTCCCGCATGACGGCTATCAGCTGCTCCAGCGCGGCCAGAGTCTCATCCAGCTGCCGGTTCTGCAGCTTGTCCTTGAATCTCATCAGCACAGGCTGCGGAATCTCGTCAAGACTCTGCTCCCTCTTCAGCAGCTCCCGGTCCTTCAAGACCCTGCTCTCCGGCAGAAAATAAGCATATTTCATTAAGGTCTGCGCTTCAGCGTAGCTGGTGTGAAGAAGGCTGATGGCATCCACCCAGCAGCCCTGCGAGAGCTGAATATTCAGCTGGAAATGCTGCTCTGCCGCTGCTGTAATCCGGTCCGAGAGCTGTTCGAGCAGCGTCCCGGAGGCTTCGCGCGCGCTGATAATGACAACCGTCTGCTTGTCCGGCAGCTCCTCGGCCAGAATACGGATTCCGTGAAGCCGGATCGCCTCAAGCGTCCCGGTCATCCCGCTCATGGCTGCCTGCAAGCCGCTTAGACTCATGCGGGCGTAGGCTCCACGGGTGTTGAGGAGCAGGCAGCAGTAATGACGGTGCTCCGGAGAGAGTCCCAGGAATTGCGGATCTATGGTTACGCTGCCTTGGGCAGGGCTGTCCTGCAGGAGATTCAGGATCATGTTCTGCCGGATATGCGGACTGCTGGCCTCAAGCGTCCCCTCCAGTGTGGTCACTTTGTCGTTCAGACGGTTGAAGGCGGAATCGATAATTCCGAATTCGTTAAGGGCTTGTCCCCGCACTCCTGGCACCTCAGGCCCCGGGCCGTAGAGGTCCTTAATAGTGCGAAGCAGCCGCTTAAGCGGACTGTAATTCAATTTGGCCAGAATGCCGGACAGACAGATTCCTACCAATAGAGCAAGCAGACACAGGGAGAGGATGACCCTCTGGACAACGAGCCATTTCTCATAGAACAGGTTCGCCGGAGCCGCACTGAAGAGCTTCCACCCGGTGGTCGGCAGGTCCTGATAGGAGATGACGTAGGTGCTGCCCCCGATCTCCTGGCTCATGTTCCCGGATGTCTCAGGAGAGGCTAGTGCATTCGAGATACTGGCAGCATAGGTGTCAGCCTGAGCTGCAGCATCCGGATTCGATCCGGCTACAATCCCGCCAGAGGGTGTAGCAATGAAGCTGCTCTGATAGCGGGCAGGCATCATATTCTGCAGAATGGCACGCAGCGCACTCTCCTTCAGATCAATGGCAATCAGCAGCTCACTGGCTGCCCCGGGGGACTGGAACGGATAGCTGTGCACATAGGTGATCAGCTGGCTGCCGCTGCCGCCGGGGATGCTGGAGACGATATCGTCCGGCACGAACCGGGCCTCCGTCCAGAGGCTGTTACGGGAATTAAGGTTCATGCCGTTCACCCAATCCATCCAGTAGGCGGCACCCGCCTGCTGGTCCGCACGGAATTTCAGCCCATACAGCGAGGACAGCAGGAGATGCTGCCTGGGAGCATATAGATGTACGGCTTGTATCAGGTCCGAATGATTGGATACCTGCATGTTCAGCGACTCCTGGAGATTGCTCACCTTGCTGAGATTCGCTGGAAGTGAAGCATCTGGCAGCATACGGAGCGCAGCCCGCTGGTTCAGAGAGACTTCCAGATAGATCTGCTGGACCCGCTGAAGCACGGAGGCTTCAAGGGTACGGGCGGTATTGTCAAGGATGAGCCGGTTGCGGCCCTGAAGCTCTTCCTTATAATGGTTCGAGAAATACAGATAGAAGGCAGAGCAGAGTAGGAGGACAATGACTAACACAACAGAGATGTATGAAGCGGCAAGGGCGGCAAAGGCAGAGTTCCATTTTCGCAAGATGTATTCTCCTCCCAGGCGGATTATACACTAGCCCCTCACCAAACTGTTCGGGATTCATGTTAAATCCATGTAAAATGGCCGGAAAAAAGCTGAATTGTTCCCAAAATCATAGAATTGCGAAATTGTGTTATTGAGCGGCGGTGGAGGCAGGTGCTATATTGAGTCCGATTCAGGCAATCAAAATAACAAGATAGGGGCTGACACATTGAACTTGAAGTCGAAAAGAAAGCTGTTGTCTGTTACGGCAGGTCTGGTACTCCTCACGAATTCTATCGCGGTACATCCTGCAGAGGCGGCCACGGGTAATTCATTAACTGAGCTGCCAGCTGCTCCGGCTTGGGGACATTTCGTAGATACTTATAAGAATAACACACCTGTGAATATGGCGGTGTATTCCAACCCCTCGATCGGTGTTCTCTCCGGCTTCCTGGATCTCTGGACACCTGGCGCCACTTGGGATACCGGGACGAAGCTGAATAGCAGTGTGTTGGATTACAACATTCAATATGTGGCGGATCTGTCTAAGACCCGTACTCCGGCAGAGGAGGAGGCAGCGTATTACGATGACCGGCGGAACCAGACTTATGGAGCGGCTGACGGCCTTGGACCTTTGTCTGAGTTGTACCGTTCGATGTCAGGAACTTACACGACCATTAACAGCATCCCAGATGATGCGACTTCCGTGAAATACAATGATGGCAATGACAGTAACAAGGCGGGTGATTCCAATTCCCAGCTTGGTAAAATGGTAGACCTGGTCGGAAAAGTCCGCGGCGATTATGCTTCTACTAGCCAGGCCAAGAAATTCTACAGCTACATGCGTCCATTCCGCTGGAAGGATACCTCCGTTATCGTGCCGACGCTGGTGCCGGCGAGAAGCAGTACGCCTGCCACAGACGGCGGCTTCCCGAGCGGACATACCAACGCTTCCTATCTGGCAGCCCTGGCTCTGGCGTACTCCGTACCTGAGCGTTTCCAGGAGCTGATGACCCGGGCCTCGGAGATGGGCAACAACCGTGTCGTCGCCGGGATGCACTCACCGCTGGATGTTATGGGCGGACGAGTGACGGCCATGGCCTTCGCAGCAGGTGCGCTGACAGACCCGGACAATGCGGCATTGAAGCAGGCGGCCTATACTCAGGCTCATGAAGTGCTGCTTACACAGACGGGTACCGCAGAAGACCGGTTCACGGATTATGCGAAGAATAAGGCCCAGTATACCCAGCGGCTGACCTACGGCTTCCCGCAGATTCACTCCACGACTGAGCCTGCTGTTGCTCCTAAGGGAGCAGAGGTCTTGCTGGAGACCCGCCTGCCTTACCTGAGTGCGGACCAGCGTAGAGCAGTTCTCGTAACAACTGCACTTCCATCCGGTTATCCACTGTTGGATGATCCCGAAGGCTGGGGACGATTGAACCTGTTCGCCGCTGCCGACGGGTACGGTGCATTTGCTGAGCATGTAACGGTAGCTATGGACGCTGCGAAGGGCGGCTTCCACGCCGCAGACCGCTGGCGCAATGATATCTCCGGGACGGGCGGACTGACCAAGGAGGGTACAGGCACGCTTAAGCTGGCGGGCAGCAACACGTATTCCGGTGGTACTGAAGTGAACGCGGGTGTTCTGGAAGGAGACTCGGCAACAGCCTTCGGCAAAGGGAATGTGACGAATACCGGCGGTTCTGTAGTTGAGAACGTCTACGGTAAAATGGTAATTGGCGGCAGCTTCACCCAGGCCTCCGAAGGTACGCTTGTACTGGGCCTTACTGGAGCAAACGATATCCTTGAGGTTGAGGGCGCGGTGAGGGCTGACGGGAAGCTGAAGGTGAACTTCGCGAACAGCTACGTTCCAGGCAGCGGCCTGATTCCGCTCATTACGCATGGCGTCAGCCAGCGCAGCGGGCAGTTTGCTTCCGTGCAGGTTGAAGGATTGCCAAGCAAATTTAACGCCCAGGTCGTCTACCTGAGCGATCAGATTGCGCTTAGTATTACAGATACGACAAGCGGCGGAACTGGCGGCGGCAATCCGGGCGGAACGCCGGGTACTCCGGCTGGAAATACCGGAACGGTACCAGGGACCACCGGCACAACACCAGGGAACGGCAGCACTCCTACTGAGCCAGAGAAACAGCCACAGGGCGGAGTTAATCCGTTCCAATCCGGAGTGGTGAGCCGCGAGACAGTATACAAGACCGTGACTGAAGCTATTGCGGCTTCGAAGAATGAGAGCATCAGCTTCAAGGATACCGCAGGCCACTGGGGCAGCAGCACCATCGCTACAGCGGTGAAGCTGCAGATCATCAGCGGCTATGCGGACGGCACCTTCCGTCCGGACGCACCGGTGACCAGAGCTGAATTCGCAGCGATGATCGCCCGCTCCTTCGGGATAGGCACTACATCGGCGGCCTCTAAATTTGGGGATACAGCCTCCAATTGGGCGGCTGGCTATATCGGTGCCTTGGCGGACAAAGGCATCGTAACCGGCTACGCAGACGGCAGCTTCAAGCCAGGGGCGACCATTACCCGAGCTGAGATGGTCACGATTATCGGCCGTGTGCTGAATCTCGGTGCGCTTCAGACTGGCACCCCGGCGAGCTTCACCGATGTCAGCAGCAGCTACTGGGCAGCTGACGCCATCCGCCAGGCCGCTTCGGCTAATCTGGTGAAGGGCATCTCTGCTTCTGCGTTCGCGCCAAAGAGTCAGGCTACCCGCGCCGAAGCGGTGGCTGTGATTATCCGCGCGCTGGAGAGCGACAGCTCGGTTAAGGCTTTGATTGCGGGCTTGTAGGCAGCGGGGTTGTTAACTGCAAGTGAGTGAGAGGTAGGCTGTAAGTAAGAATTCTTATGGATAGAAAGCAGGAAGTACAAGCCGTTGGCTTGTGCTTTTTGCTATGTTACAGTCACTTAGCCACTTTGGGTGTCGTTTTGCGTGCATTCATCACAATGCGGGACAATAAGGGCATATTTGACAAATTCAATCTACAAGTGTAATGTATAGAACAGAGATTGTATCTACACTTGTAGATCTAATGCCGCCACCACGGAATGGAGCTGTTATGATGAGTACAACACCGAAGATTTCGGAAGCCGAATGGGAAATTATGAAGATTATCTGGGAGCATCATCCGCTGACCTCGGAACAAATCACCCGGCTCCTGCCTGCATCTGTGGAATGGAGCGAGCAGACGGTGCGCACCTTCGTCACGCGGCTGCTTAAGAAGAACGCGATAGCGTATGAGAAATCCGGCCGGAGCTATCTCTATTATCCGCTGGTGCCAGAGAATGAGTGTGTCCGGGCCGAGAGCCGCTCCTTCCTGAAGCGCGTATTTGGCGGGGCTACGCAGTTAATGGTGACCAGCTTCCTGGAGGATGTGGAGCTGTCCAAGCAGGAGATTGAACAACTCGAACAGCTGCTCAAGGAGAAGAAGTCGCAGGGTACCAGCGGCAACTCAGGTAAGCAGGAATGAATATAGTCTACGGATGGTTTGCCGGTATCGCAGAACAGACACTGGCGGCAAGCATGGTGATTCTGGCTGTGTTGTTCATTCAATATGTTCTGCGGCGATTCATCAACGCCCGGGTGCGTTACCTCCTGTGGCTGCTTGTTATCGCCCGACTGTTATTGCCTGCTGTACCGGACAGCCCTGTCAGCATGTTGCATATTCTCGGCAATAGTAAGCATTTGTTAACAACTATCCTGGACAAGGGGCCGGACATCGGGGCTTCTCAGGGTGAGTATCAGGAGCTTCCGCCGGGAGGGGGAGATCAGGTTACATATCCGGCTAATAACACCGCTCTGAATGTACAGGGGCAGACAGACACAGCCCGGCAGGAGGATGGAGCGGCAACGGATAACCGCAGCTCTGCGCAAGCCGTAGGCTATCCGCTCTGGATGAAGATCGGCACCGTGATCTGGTTACTGGGCGCTGCGTTTATGCTGTTGAATGGACTCCTGTATATCCGGCGGATGCACCGTGAACGCAGACGGCTTAGACGGGTGAGTGCTCCAGAGATTCTTCAGGTGGTTCTTGCTACCAGACGCCAGTTTGGAATCAGGAGAGCGATACCTATCTATACCGGAGGTTCTGCTAACAACCCATATCTGTCAGGACTCCTGCGTCCATGGATCTTTGTTCCGGAGCAAGCTCTGCGGGAACTGGATGCTTCCCGGCTGCGGCACATCCTCGCGCATGAGCTTGCCCATTACAAACGGCTGGATATGCTGTGGAACCTGTTAGGGAGCATAGCCGCAACGATACACTGGTTCAATCCCCTAGTGTGGCTGGCGATCCGGCGCATGAAGATTGACAGGGAGGTCGCCTGCGACGCCTATGCGCTGGAGGTATTGGGTGAAGAGGAAGCTATCGATTACGGGCTTACTCTGGTAGAGTTCCTGAAGCGCTTCTCACGAGTCCGGGAGCGGAGGGGGCATCTTTATTTCTCTAACCCGCAGCAGCGGCAACAGATCAGGAGAAGAATCAGTATGATTCAATCCTTCCAAAAAGGCTCCTACCGCATCTCCGCAGCAGCTGTAATTCTGGTCGCCCTGCTTAGCATCGTGACGCTTACGGGTGCCTCTAGGGAGCCTGTTAAATCTGCTGCCACGGGTACTAAGGCCAATCCCGCTGGCACGCTTGCTGAAAGTGTCCCGGGAGAGGAACGTGCAGAACCGGGAATGGAGCAAGGGGAGACCGAGGTGCCACTATTGAATCTGGATGTGCAGCAGTATGTGAGCCGCCATCATCTGTTCAAACCGATGAATGTAAAGGTTGCTAAAGACGGTTACCAGGTCAACGTGACGGGCTTCATGGCAGACGAGAATCAATTGGTTATCTTCTATACTGCGAAGGTGGACGGCGGCAGGGCACTATTCTCCGATGATCCTCGTTTCGTAGAATGCATCATTACGGATGGGGTGACGGGTAAGGTGATTAATGGACGGACTCACCCGATGACCATTACTGACCGCCAGGAGAAGAATGTTGAAAATGTGGCTGCCAGACTCCGGTTCGATACGCCTTTGACAGACCCGCCCTCAAAGATCAAGGTCGAATTCCGGTTGCGCTCACAGGCAGCAGGCGAAACCAAGTTACAGGAGTCCCCGATACTTCAGACCACCTTCGATGTGAGCGCAAGCTACTGGAAGCAAGAGAAATATACGATCCAGTCGAAGGAGACACTTGATGCAGGCGGACACAAGATCAGAGTGAAATTACAATTGACACCGCTCACAACGATAGTCACTTTTTATTCCGATGAACCGGTTTTTAAAAACACTGAATTCAAAAAAGCTTTCAATGAGAAGTATGGTTCTCCAATGCTGTGGTGGAGCAAGACAGAAACGGGAGACTATACGCAGCAAACACGCAGCACATCTATTACGTATACAGATTATGAGATGAAGATGCTTGCAGAGACCTATTTCTTGATGGATAAACCGCAATCTCTACGGCTCGATTTCGTCAAGAAGGCACCAGTACTGATGGGAACGACAGAGCCTGAGAGTTCATATCAAATGACTTTTGATACTACTGGGCTGAATCAAAGCTGAATTCGGATAAACTGCCAACTTATATTGAAGGAGAGTGTAACAATGAGTAGAATGAAGCGGAACGAAATGGAAAACTCACATGCGGCGCACACGCTGCCTAGACAGGGGCCGAAGCAAGGGTCAGCGCCAGATAAACGGCAGTCCTCCAGAACCCGGATATCTACCGCCATCGTCGCAGTCATGACAGCCGCAGCACTGGTGCTTAGCCCTTTTGCCGGGACTGGTCAAGCTTTAACCGCCTCAGCATCAGCGGCGAATCAGGCATCAGCGCTGGCCCCCTTTGTGAACCCGAAGATTCAGAATTATGAGCAGATCGAATACGCCATCAAGCATAATCTGGTGCAGCCCCTGAATACAGTCGTCAAAAAAGATGGCTATCAGTTGACGTTGAAGGGCTTAATTGCCGACAAATATGAGCTGATCATTCTTTTTACAGCGCAAACCGACAGCAAGCGGGCATTCACGGATTCGGGTCCGCAATGGCATGACCTGCAATTGACAGACGCCGTCACCGGGAAGGTCATCAGCGGCAGGAAGATGAATGATGCGATTGTTCAGGGCGTAAGCCCGGCTAAGCAAAATAACATCATGCACGGAGCGGCTGTCATCCGGCTAACGACCCCGTTAACCACGGCTCCTAAAAAGGTAGCTGGCGAGTTTGTGCTAACCTCACTATTGAGCAGTGAACTGAAGCAGCTAGAGGCGGTGGAGGCGCAGATGTCTGCGGAGGCCCAAAAGGCCTTTGCCGCTAATCCTAAAACCACAAGCTTCAAGACCAGTCCAGCGCTGCAGAAGAAATATGATGCGTTGAAGGGGAAGATCAAGAAGAGTCCGCCGTTGAAGGTTGCTTTTGAGATCAACCCTAAGGTCTGGGAGCAGAAGAGCCAAATGCTGTCGCCGGAAGAAACGCTTGATGTAGCGGGGCATAAGATTAAGATTAACCTGGAATTGACGCCACTCACCACAATAATAACGTTATCTTCCGATGAAGGCTTGTTTAAAGACAAAGAATTTCTGAAGACCTTCAATCCGGACCATTACCCGGCCCTCATGGTGGAGAGCGGGAACGGCAAGTATACAGAACAACTCGGTAGAAATGATTATTCCAATACGGATAAAGAGATGAAAATCGTGACAGAAAGCCATTTCCAATTGGATCAACCGAAATCCATTCGTATAGACTTCATGAATGTGATGAAGAAGACAGTATCTCAGCAGGTGGTTGTGGATTTGTCTAACCAGTAAGTGCCGGTTATCCTTGAATCTACACTTGTATATTGAATGCCGCCGCGATGGAATGGAGCTGTTATGATGAGTACAACGCCGAAGATTTCGGAAGCCGAATGGGAAATTATGAAGATTATCTGGGAGCATCATCCGCTCACCTCGGAACAAATCACCCGGCTCCTGCCTGCATCTGTGGAATGGAGCGAGCAGACGGTGCGCACCTTCGTCACCCGGCTGCTTAAGAAGAAGGCGATAGCGTATGAGAAATCCGGCCGGAGCTATCTCTATTATCCGCTGGTGTCAGAGAATGAGTGTGTCCGGGCCGAGAGCCGCTCTTTCCTGAAGCGCGTATTTGGCGGGGCTACGCAGTTAATGGTGACCAGCTTCCTGGAGGATGTCGAGCTGTCCAAGCAGGAGATTGAACAACTCGAACAGCTGCTCAAGGAGAAGAAGTCGCAGGGTACCAGCGGCAACTCAGGTAAGCAGGAATGAATATGGTCTACGGATGGTTTGCCGGTATCGCAGAACAGACACTGGCGGCAAGCATGGTGATTCTGGCTGTGTTGTTCATTCAATATGTTCTGCGGCGATTCATCAACGCCCGGGTTCGTTACCTCCTGTGGCTGCTTGTTATCGCCCGGCTGTTATTGCCTGCTGTACCGGACAGCCCTGTCAGCATGTTGCATATTCTGGGCAATAGTAAGCATCTCTTAACAACTATCCTGGACAAGGGGCCGGACATCGGGGCTTCTACGGGTGAGTATCAGGAGCTTCCGCCGGGAGAGGGAGCTAAGACTACATATCCGGCAAATAGCACCGTCTTGAATGAAGTGGCACAGACAGGCCCAATCGAACAGAACGATAAATCGGTAGCCGTTAACCGCAGCTCTGCGGGGGCCGCAGGCTACCCGCTCTGGATGAAGATAGGCACCGTGATCTGGTTACTGGGCGCTGCGTTTATGCTGTTGAATGGACTCCTGTATATCCGGCGGATGCACCGTGAACGCAGACGGCTTAGACGGGTGAGTGTCCCAGAGATTCTTAAGGTGGTTCTTGCTACCAGACGCCAGTTTGGAATCAGGAGAGCGATACCTATCTATACCGGAGGTTCGGCTAACAACCCATATCTATCAGGATTAATGCGTCCATGGATCTTTGTCCCGGAGCAAGCTCTGCGGGAGCTGGATGCTTCCCGGCTGAGGCATATCCTCGCGCATGAGCTTGCCCACTGCAAGCGGCAGGATATGCTATGGAACTTGCTAGGGAGCCTAGCCGCAACGATACATTGGTTCAATCCCCTGATGTGGCTGGCGATCCGGCGGATGAAGATCGATCGGGAGGTTGCGTGCGACGCCTATGTGCTGGAGGTGTTGGGAGAAGAGGAGGCCATCGATTACGGGCTTACTCTGGTAGAGTTCCTGAAGCGCTTCTCACGAGTCCGGGAGCGGAGGGGGCATCTTTATTTCTCTAACCCGCAGCAGCGGCAACAGATCAGAAGAAGAATCAGTATGATTCAATCCTTCAAAAAAGGCTCCTACCGCATCTCCGCAGCAGCTGTAATTCTGGTCGCCCTGCTTAGCATCGTGACGCTTACGGGTGCCTCTAGGGAGCCTGTTAAATCTGCTGCCACGGGTACTAAGGCCAATCCCGCTGGCACGCTTGCTGAAAGTGTCCCGGGAGAGGAACGTGCAGAACCGGCAACGGAGCAAGGGGAGACTCTGGTGCCGTTAACGAGCATAGATGAACAACAGACGGAGTATGCCATCAGGCATAATCTTCTGGTGCCGATGAATGTGGAGATTGAGCAAGATGGTTACCAGGTCACAGTGACAGGCTTCATGGCAGACAAGAACCAATTCCTTATCTTCTATACTGCGAAAGTGGACGGCGGTAGGTCACTATTCTCCAGTGATCCTCGTTTTGTAGAATGCATCATTACGGATGGTATTACCGGCAAGGTGATTAACGGCCGGACCCACGCGCTGGTCAGCAGCAGCAGCCCGGAGCCGCATATTAAAGATGCGGTTGCCAGACTTAAGTTCGCGACTCCTTTGACGGACCTGCCCTCAAAGATTAAGGTGGAGTTCCATTTGCGCACACTGGCAGCCAACGAGTCCAACATGCAGGAGTCTCCGGCACTCCAGACAACCTTTGATGTGAGGGCAAATTACTGGAAGCAAGAGACGCATACAATCACATCGCCAGAAACGCTTAATGTAGCGGGACACAAGATCAGAGTGAAATTACAATTGACACCGTTAACAACCATCGCCACTTTTTATTCAGATGAACCTTTGTTTAAGAATAAGGAATTTATTAAATCATTCCATGAGAAGTACGGTTCTCCATTCCTGTGGTGGAGCAAGACTGGAACGGGAGACTATAGGCAGCAGCCAGGCACTTCATCAATTACGTTCACAGACTATGAAATGAAGATGGTTACAGAAAGCTATTATTTGTTGGATAAGCTGCAATCTCTGCGGCTGGAATTCATGAAGAGTCCGGCGAAACTTACTGGAATGAAGGATCTTGAGCATACATACCAGATGACCTTTGATGTCCCCGGACAGGATCAGAGCTGATCCGGATGAAACAACCAACTTGTATTGAAGGAGAGTGCAACAATGTTTAGAATGAAGTGGAATGAACTGGGGATCTCACATACGGCGCAGATGCAGCCTAAACAGGAACAAAAGCAAGGGTCAGCGCCAAATAAACGGCGGTCCTCCAGGAACCGGCTATCTACCGCCATCGTCGCAGTCATGACAACCGCAGCGCTGGTGCTTAGCCCTTTTGCCGTGACAGGTCAAGCTTTGGCCGCCTCGGCAACCGCCGCGAAACCGTCGGCAGCGCTTGCCCCCTTTGTAAATCCCGAGATTCAGGGTTATCGACAGGTTGAGTATGCCATCAAACACAATCTGGTGCAGCCGCTGAACACAGTCGTCAAAAAAGACGGTTACCAGTTGACGGTGAACGGCTTCATCGCAGACAAATATGAGCTGATCATCCTTTTTACAGCCCAAGCCGACAGTAAGAGAGCATTCGTGTTCATGCCGCCAAAGGGTCATAGTCTCCAATTGTCCGATGCGATTACAGGCAAGGTCATCAGTGGCAAGAAATTCAATGATGCTCTAGTCATAGGCGCAAGTCCGGCAAAGAAAGATCATATTCTATATGGAATTGCTAAAATCCGGTTAAGCAGTCCATTGACCACGCCTCCCAAAAAAGTAGCTGCTGAGTTTCAGCTAGGCACCTTAACCGCCATTGAGCTGAATCAGTTAAAGGCGCTGGATGCCGAAATGCTCGCTGCGACCGAAAAGGCCCATGCGGACGACCCGGACCAGACCTCATCGTTCAGCTACAGTCCTGAACTGCTGAAGAAGTATGATGCGCTCAAGTCCAACGTGAAGTATAGCACTGTGCTGAAGGTGGCTTTTGATATCAATCCCAAGGTCTGGAAGCAGGAGACCCGGACGCTGATGCCGGAGGAAACCATTGATGTGGCAGGGCATAAGATCAAAGTGAAGCTGGAATTGACACCGTTCACGACAGTAACCACACTATCCTCAGACGAAGCTTTGTTTAAAAACAGAGAGTTTATGGAGACCTTCTATATGGAATATAATCCATCGCTATTGGTCAAGAACGGAACCGGTGATTATAAATCGGAAGAGGGAGCTTCTGTCTATACCTATGCAGACCATGAGATGAAAATCGTGTCAGAGAGCTATTTCTTCTTGAATAAACCGCAGTCGCTTCGCCTGGATTTCACCAATATGAAAGACCGTAAGATTACACAGCAGCTGATTGTTGATATGTCTAAGCAGTAAATTACAGGCTATCTGAAGTATCTTAGGGCCATCCGTGAAGGGTGGCTCTTCTTTTGTCGGGTACAGGGTGTGCGGGGAATGTCTTCTAAGCAGGGCATGTTAAGGGCAGGGATGTGATAAAATACAGGGACATGACAAGATCAGACCGATGGAGGAATTATGTTAATTCAACTGATAAGCGTAGGCAAATTGAAGGAAAAGTATCTGACGCTCGGCATCGCGGAATATGCCAAACGGCTCACGCCCTACCTCAAGTTCCAGATGATTGAGGTGGCGGATGAGAAAGCCCCTGATAACCTCAGCGACGCAGAGATTATTCAGGTGAAGGTGCGTGAGGGCGAGCGTATCCTCGCGCAGATTAAGAGCGAGGCGCATGTCATTGCGCTCGCGATTGACGGCAAGCTCTGGAGCTCCGAGGAGCTTGCCGCCGAGATCGACCGGCTCGGCACCTACGGGACGAGCCATGTCGTCTTCGTCATCGGAGGCAGCCACGGCCTCTCCGATGAGGTGATGCGCCGCGCCCAGCAGCGCATGAGCTTCGGCCGCATGACGCTGCCCCACCAGCTCATGCGGCTGGTGCTGGTGGAGCAGGTGTACCGGGCGGTGAAGATAAATCGGGGGG
Source organism: Paenibacillus sp. FSL P2-0089 (assembly GCF_038595095.1). NCBI lineage: Bacteria > Bacillati > Bacillota > Bacilli > Caryophanales > Paenibacillaceae > Paenibacillus > Paenibacillus sp. FSL P2-0089. The sequence continues at coordinate 7,291,781 of NZ_CP152006.1, read as the reverse complement.
AACCGTATCATAAGTAGGGCGAAATTTGGACTTGAGGTGTAATCCATTGAAGGGGTTAAATTAAGAGGAATTTCGTAAGGATTTCAAATAATTCTTTACTACTGTTTACCTAGTCATAATACCGTAATATAATATAAGCATTAACTTATTTTAGGAGAGTGTTTAAATGAACGGCAATGAAATTATGAGCTCAGCTGTTGTTGGAACTCCTGTAGAAGTAATTCAAGAGGGGGCTACTCACACAGAAGAGGCTTCAGAAGATGACGGTGTAATAAGGAAGCTTAGTGATTATATGACACTGGTTGAAGCTCTACCCAATGGTTATATTTTATCGAGAGGTCAAACAGGTGATTACCCTTTGCTCCCAAGTGCTCTAAGAAAGGATTCTAGGGGGGTTAGGATATTTTCTCGTCGAGTTGCTGCTCACTTTTTAGGTCAATTTAAAATAAACAGCCACTATTATATGGAATCTCCATGGGATATTAAAAATGACTATGAGTGGATGATTTATGCACAACATTATGGTATTCCTACTAGATTATTAGATTTCACTCATTCGCATATTATCTCATTAATGTTTGCAGTAGAGGATGCTTTTTCTGAACAAGAACCTACAGATGCTGTTGTTTGGTTTTTAGACCCCCAAAAAATAAACTTAATACATAGCCACAGCACCGAGATGTTCACCCTTTCTAATGATAGAGACAATAGGCTCGACGAATGTAATGGCCCTGTCATTATCCAAGGAAGGAAGCTTAATAATCGTATTAATGCACAAAACGGTGTTTTTTTATACTTTCAGGACATCGAACAGCCATTAGAAGTACATAGACAGTCAGGAGAGTTTTTAAAAAAAGTAATAATTAGTGGTCGACATAAAAAAGAAATTATAAGTTCTCTTTACTCAATGGGGATTGGATTTACTCAAGTATATCCTGAATTACCTTACGTGAGTAAAGACATACTTATGCGTTATAGAATTAATCAGCACATTAGTTATGGGATGGAAGGGGAGGAAAATTAATATGAATTCATATAGAATTAATCCAGAACATGAGACCCTTTCCATAGGTGTATTGTTGGAGCGCATTAAAAAGGGGTATGCGTTGCAAGAATTAAAATATGATTTGGAGAATTACGAAGAAATCTTATATTATAATGGTTCGATAATACTAGCTCCAGATTATCAAAGGGAGTATAGATTTAGCATTGAGGATGAGTCCAAGCTTATTGAATCTGTTCTAGTTGGAATTCCAATTCCGCCCATTTTTTTAGCGACTGATAAGCTTAAGAATGCACGCGTAACAAATGTTGTTGATGGCCAGCACAGACTACGAGCATTGTATCGATTCTTTACAAATCAGTTTAAATTAAAGGGGTTAACACTACTCAATAATTTTGAAGGCAAGAATTTTAATGATGTTCATATAGATACAAAATCCGAGTTTACTGAGGTAACCTTGCTGGTTACAATTTTCAAGGATTTTCCAGGTACGGAGTTTGAACTGGAAATTTTTAATAGATACAATAAAGGGACAAAACCTTTGACACCTCAAGAAATCCGACATGCGGTTTATAATTCTCCATTTAATGAATTTGTGAATAAGTTTACAGTGGGGCTTTATAATGATAAGGGTCTGGTGGATCGTGAACTTTTTTACTCTTATAATATTACAAAAGATAGGATACAAAAGAAATCGGTGCAAGAGGGGCTTTTTGTAATATTAAGTATTTTGGAGAACGGTATAAATGAAACATTTAATAAATCTTCTACATATGCCGAAAAGTATATGGAGGAAAAAGCGAATTTATTCAAACTTGATCCAGATATGATTGAAGAAAATTTTAAAGAAGTAAAAAAATTATTCGATAAATTTAATCATTTTATCGTTAGGCTCTATGAAGTTTGCGAATTTCCGTTTTCTAGAGAATTATATGGTGTTTCAAGCAGAAACTATAAATTTCAAATATCAATTGCTATGATTTTAGCTGGTATTTTTAATAAATTAGTAACAAACGAACTAATGCTTAATCAAATATTCCAGTATGATGAAGCTAGGGATGCATTTTTAAGAGTAATCAGAACTGATTTAAGTGAGTCATTTCTTGAAGATCCAGAGTATAATGCTTCATCAACAAACTCTAGAGAGATATTAAAACTCATAGTAAATGTATTTGAAGATTTAAGTTTTAATCAATTTACTTTTTTAAAATGAGGTTATTAATGCACTTCTTTAAGGACTTTAAAGGAGTGCTTTTTTTGTCTTATTATTAGGTGGGGCCTTTTCATAAGTAACGGCATAAAAATTAATGGAAAGTTCTTCTCGTCATATATCCGCCCTGTTCATAGCTGGTGTGTTGAAAGATAATTCACTGAGAGTTAAGGTTGAGAGGCTTTGAAATAGGATATACCAAGCGGTTTATGGAAAAAATTAAGAGTAATCTGGGCTGTGCCATAAGCAAATAGAGAGTTTAACCGACATCTCCTTGCTTGCAACAGGTTTTCGATCAACAGCTTATGTGACAAATAGCGGAGAGATTCACCACTCTTACGTTAAATATGTGGCGGACAAAGTCGCTGATTCCTCTTCGATCGTGGCATTGAAATTGGTAAGCGATCGTTCACTTGCATATATGGATAATACAGGAAAAGTTGTTTTCGTCGATTTGTTGAACTTTGACTACAACAATGGGGATGTGAAGTACTTCCCTCAAGTTGTTACGTCCGATGCAGCCTATATTGAAAGCGCCGGCGAAGATCAGCTTCTTGTTACCAAGAAAGACGGAACGGCATGGCTATGCGAACCTACCTGGAGTGGTACAAGCAAGTCTTTCCAGTTAGTCACACAAATATCAGGTATCACAAATGCCGTAAAGGTTACACCTTATGAGGGTTCACTAGCAGACAAGCCTCGCGATGAAAAGTATAAATCTATAGTCTCCTCAGTAGGCGGCCAGAAGTGGCTGGTTCTGCAGACGAATGGAAGTTGGAATATCTATGGTGATGGAAGTGTTACGCAAGTCGAACCGCCAGCGGTGTCAGGACTTACGCTCACAGCCTCCAACTCCAAACCGGCGGTAGGAAACACAATTCAATTTAAAATTGTACAAACGTACAACAACGGCTATAAGGAAACTTTGTCAGGCAAGGAAGGCTCCCTTCAGGTTGACAAGCCCTATCTTCTGCAGGAACAGAATGAAGGCAGCTATAAGGTGTTAGGGGTTGGCGACTCGAAGATAACCGCAACGGCGGCAGGGAATAGCAAAACGATTACGGTATCGGCCAGTCTGGGCGCTAATCTAACTGGAGCGGCGAATACTAATGGAATCGTCATGCTACCTATTAAAAGTGTTTTTAAATCGTTGGGTGGCTCAGTTACGTATGATTCCGCAAACCAAAGTTATAATGTCCAAATGGGTTTAACTGCTATACGCTTAACGAATGGGCGGAATACGGCGACTGTGAATGGAAAAGAGGTCACGCTGAGTAGTGCTGTTAGCTTAAATAAGAGTGAAGCGGTTTTCCCTGCGGACTTCCTCAAGAAGAATCTCGGCGCGGTGACGCTATGGGATTCGAAACTTAAAGTGATGAAGGTGTCGATCGGTGCAGGGACGCTGGTTGTTGAATCGGCCGACACACCGCAGATTAAAAAGAAGGTCGCGCAGGGCAATCTTGCCGGACTAATCGGTAAATCGTATTGGGTCAATAATTATAGCAACTGGGAACGATTCTCTAAGGTAACGGTCACTGATATTCTGCCGGTAGGCGGAGATAACTTTGAGATTGTTTTCGCCACGGTTAAAGGCAAGACGTTAAAGTCGGAAGTGACTTCGAGAGGTTTCGTGACGCTCATTTTAGGCGATCCATATACTTTCCTATCGTATGATCCTTTTAAGAAATATAACTGGTCTTCATCCACTTGGAATACGATTAAAGCATCCCAAATAACAATAGGTATGAGCAAGGCGCAGGTGGATTTATCATGGGGCAAACCATCCTACACGTCTCAGGCGGTCTACAGCGAAATTAAAGTAGATGTGTGGAGGTATGGTTATCAATATGTAGTCTTCACCAACGGAATCGTGACACAAATCTATTCGTAGTATAATTATAAATGGGATGCACAAATGAAATTATAACAACAGTGGCGGCCTTCAAGGCCGCCCTTTGTTTTAGCCGATAGATCCGTTAAGTTGAACCGTATCATAACTACCCCTCGATCATGGAGATTATGACCGAAGTGTTTGATAATGAAGCATCACGATCTGACCCATTCGCTCGGAATGGGTTAAAGTTAGATTCTCTGGCGCTGTTCCGGCAGGGAATAAGGGGATGCCTTCTCCCAGAAGGGTGGGAATAAGCGCAATTTGGAGCTCATCCAGCAATTGCAGCTTCAGGACGCTCTGGACAAGCAATCCACCGCCTACAATCCAGACCTTGCCTTCTGAGGTTTGCTGTAACCGGGGGATAAGCCGGTCAATGGATTCTCCTGTAAAAACTACATGTGGCGCAGGCGGTTGCTCGGAACGCGTAAGGACAAAAGCCGGTTTATCTGCATAGGGGAATTCATCGGCTAGCTTCAGCACCTCTTCATAAGTATTTCGCCCCATCACTACGCTTCCCACAGTTCCATAGAATTCACTATACCCGTTATCCCCTCCATTTCCTTCGATCTCATACAGCCAATCGACAGAGCCATCGGGTCTTGCAATGTAACCATCCAGACTCATAGCGATGTACAGCACAACTTTATGTTTTGACATTGTTAATCGCTCCCTTCTAGATTTAATGATACACTAGAACTATGACAAAATATGACGTAGTTAGGTGAAGCCATTGATTAATCGAAGACTGGAAATTATGCGGACATTGGATTCAAGGACCAAATTTACGGCCCGCCAGCTGGCGGAACGATTCGGAGTATCGCTAAGGACGATCCAACGTGATCTGGATTATCTGCAGCAGATGGGGCTTCCTCTGTATTCGGAGGTAGGCATACACGGGGGGTACCGGGTGCTGCCGAACCGGATTTTGCCGCCCCTTCAATTAACACAGCACGAGGCGTTGGGATTGTTCCTGATGATTGAATATTTGGAGCATATTCCGGACTTTCCCTATGGAATCATCCGGGCTCAACTGGCAGATCAGTATTATTCCGGATTGCCGGATGATGTGCGGGATCTGATTAGGCGTTCGAAGCAGCATCTTGCCGTTCTTCAGCACTCTTCGATACGCCCAGCGCCGTTAACGACCCAGGTGTTAGGTGCAGCCGTGGAGAAGAGAGAGATTACATTTGCTTATCATTCCCGCAGCGGCAAGAAGAATGTGCAGGTCTATCCGCTCGGGATTTATTATGAACAAGGGTATTGGTATATGCCCGCCAGCAAGCAGGGTGAGATTCGCCTGTATCGGGTTGATCGGATGGAGCAGCTGGAGGAAGGGCCTCACCGAATAGAGGATTCACTTCCGACGCTAGCAGCATGGATGAAGGCCGGGGAGACCAGGGATAGCACCGAAGTCATATTACATTTTACGGATATGGGCGTAAGGCTAGCGGAGTCGGACCGGTTATTCGCATCAGTTCTGGACAGGGAATGGCGCGGCTATATTCCTGTGGAAGAGTTCCCGTTCACGGCGCAGAAGCTGCTTGCATACGGACCGGAAGTAAAGGTGGTCTCTCCAAGGGAATTGCAGGAATCCGTCAGAGAGTTACTAGAGAAGACTATAAGTCAGTATTCATAAATACTCAATATCCATTTTCCTGGGGTGTTGACAGTGATGCTGATGCGATCATTCCTGTCGGGATCAGTGGTCAAAAAGCGCATGAGCGGATTGCAGACGACATGAATTAAAGATAGCTGGTTGACACAAAAGTAATTAGGTGCCATACTATATTTATGAACAACAATAGAAAAATAAATGACATGGAGGCTATTCCCTCCCTTGTACAATCTCAGCGTCAGATTGATCGCTATAACCTAGACATAGACGCACAGGCTATACTCGTCGCATCTAGGCTAATGGCAGCGGGAGCCCAGCTTGGTCAGGCCTCGGAGATTCATTTCTCCAGATTCGGCTTATCAACAGGTCGATATCGTGTATTGGCAGATCTCGAGGATTACGAAGGAGAAGAGCTGCCTTCGCAATTAGCAGAGCATCTAGGCGTTACACGTGCTACAGTGACTGGTCTGATCGACATTCTTGAACGAGATGGCCTAGTATCTAGGCGGTTAAGCTCAAAGGATGGCCGCCAGAGATCGGTTATTTTGACGGAAGAAGGAGCGAAGAAGCTACGTGAAATGGCTCCTGAGCATTTCGCTTGGCTGGAGGCCACGGTGGGCTTACTCAGTATAGACGAGCGCAGCGTATTCCTCGACTTGCTAGGCCGGGTTACACAAGGCATCTCTGCACTTACGGACGAACCAGGCACGAAACCAAAGTGAAACATCAGTAATGAGTAGAATGGGCTAGTCATGCTAGCCTATTTTTACTCCTATATAGTTAGGTTCCTAATTATATCTCACTGAAAGCACTCGACTGAATGATCTCAGAGAAGGAAGGGGCAACGAAATGAATCAGATGAAATACCCGAATCCGACAGATGATGCTTACGGTACCAAGACTATTGGTTCCAGAAGAAAGCCCTTTGCACTATGGCGTGAAGTTGTAATGGCCTATGCTGCTCCTGCCATCATGGCAGGTATTGGGGGATTGGTTACTGCTGATAGAGGGCTTCAAATAGGGGCCTTGACCACAATCGGCGTTGCATCGGCCTTGATGGCCTTGATGATTGGCCTTTTGTTGCGCAGCCGAGTGGGCCATATGCGATGGGTCACAGGTGCACCTCGCTTGGTTGTGGTAGGAGGGTTCGCAATAGCCGGGTCCTTGTTTGGCCTATGCGTGGCATGGGTGACATCTGGTGTACTAGAACTTATGATGCCGGACCATCACTTGGCCTGGGTTGATCGCGCCTGGATCGATTTCCCGTTGTCTGGATTCATAGCAAGCACGATAGTGACCTGGCGGTGGCGTCTCGCCGTCACAAATAATTTTTTATCCAAAAGGGGAAGAAAAAAATGATAGTTATTATGGGAGCAACAGGTACGATAGGCAGTGCGCTGGTGGAACGTTTGGCTGATCTTGGCGTGCCCGTCAGGGCTCTGAGCAGAGAGCCAGAGAAGTTGCGTAAGCAGATCGGAGAAAAGGGGTCGTGGGCTATCGAGGTCGTATTGGCAGATGCTGCTGACCCCGAATCGCTGCGCCGCGCCTTTACAGGTGCCAGCCAGCTCTTCCTCGCTATGTCCAACAGTCCAAGACAAATCGAATTGGAAACTTCAATCATTCAGATTGCAGGCGAATCTGGAATCAAACACATCGTGAAAATATCCAGCCCTGCCTTTGAGCAGAGCTCTCCAGTAGCAGTGGCGGGCTGGCATCAAGAAATTGAGAAAGTGCTAAGGGAATCAGGTCTTACCTCCACCGTGTTGCGCCCATATGCATTCATGCAAAATCTAATGCGCTTTGCACCAACGATTACAACTCAAAATGTTTTCTTCGGCTCCATGGGCCATTCACCGTGTAACTTCATTGACTGCCGTGATATCGCAGATGTTGCCGCAGAAGCTCTAACTAACCCTGAGGTCTCAGGCCAAATATATACGCTTACGGGTGCAGAGCTTTTCAGCTATCCTCAGATCGCGGAACGACTATCCGCCTTGCTCAATCGGCCAATAAGTTACATCAATATGGAACCCGAAGAACTACTCCGTAATCTTATTGAACACGGGAATATGCCTCCTTGGCTTGCGAACCATGTTGTGGAGATTCAATCCATGTCCAGGGTGGTTCCAGAACGTCCAAATGACACGGTGAGTCGCCTGCTCGGCAGAGAGCCGCGTAAGCTGGAAGCCTTTCTGCATGAGAGTGTAGACAATTTCCGGTAGAGGTATCTTAGTTTAAGGAACATTCCGGTGAACCGTATCATAAGTAGGGGCAAGTTTTTCGGAAAATCCCGCAGCAGGCTTGGAACGGAGCCTTGAAGGACATGGGTTGAGGCGGGGTCACGCGTAGCAGCGAAGATGGAGCAAACGGACTTTTGCGAGCTTTTTGGAATTACAAAATAATGGAGGGTTATAAATGAAGTGTTTTTATGGAGTGTTATCTTTTTTGGTTTCATATACACTTGGAGAAAAACATTCTAAAATAACATCAAAGGTGGGAACGGAAACATGGTTAAACGAATCCGTTTAAAATGTTCGGTATTTCTTTAACGTCAGGAGGTGAATATAATGGACAGCCAATTAGTTGATCCCTACGAGTTACAGTTACGCAAAGCGCTTGACAAAGTACTCCCGGATGCCTATGAAAGTCTAAAAACCCTCGACCAAATGCCAATTGAAATTGGAATGAAAGTGCTTGGGGTTCTTGTTAATTATGCTTGCGAGAGTCAGAACATAACTGTAATTACTTTAGCAAGAGATGCTATTAAGAAAATACCACTCAAGTGGTTGACACAATACTATCCTGAAGTTGTTAATAGAAGTATTGATTGGGCGGACGAATGGCAATATATTAGATTACTAGAAGTGACACGAGAGGTAGCTCCAGAATTATTAAAAGTATTTATTGATCGAGGATTATTATCAGAAAATGATGAAATTCTTGAAACAGCAGAGTATTTTAGGAGCAAGCAGAACTGAAGCTGAATGCATAATTGCAAAGGCTGCCGATTTACTTCGGTGGCCTTCAGTACATATTATAAGTAGGGGCAAGTTTTTTAACCTGTGTAAAGTCGCTTTAAGCCATTGATTGCCTATTCCCTAAATCTATCCAATGCTATGATTTTACATATCAGATGCGCACCTGATGGCAGTGAGTTGTGAATCAAGTTAAGGAGATGAGAAGATGAGTAAAGATGATTTTTTGCGGTCCATGCTATCCGATAAGGTCAACATGACCCCGAATGGGTTCGTGGCCGATCAATTAAGCCCCGAACAATTCAAGGATTGTCACGAGCTGATATTTGACACTCTATTTGAAATTCATAGTTCTGACATATCGGGAATAGAGGGCTACGGACGGTTCAACGAGGATGGCACACCGGAATATGAGAGTGGCAGAGCTTTTCTGACCGACACGTTTGCTGAAGACAAAGAAGGGTATTGGTATAATTGGAGGGAGATGTTCGGAACGACGGTTTTGCAACGGGATTTCTTTGAGCAGTACTACAAAGAGATGGAGGCTCGAATTCCTTATTGCGAGGGCAGACGTTATTTAGTAAATAACTTTACGTTTTTCATCAACATGATTACGGATGGGAAAACCACGGTGGGGTTTCCCGACTGGAGCTACTCTGGCATTGGAGACTGCCTGATCGATTTTGCAATCATGGACTTAAACAAGCCTTATCTGCGAATACCAGAGCTTCTCATGGAGTACTGCAAGAATCGGAAAATCATCATTCCCGACTTCAAGGAAAGGTTCTTATGTATGGCGTATTATAAAGGGATAGATGGATTGCGCTGGCACGCATCGATCGACGATACAGAATCGTGTACAAGTATGATGAAATCTATCAGCGAACTAAAAGATCGAATTTACGCTTTGTAGACGGTGATAACATGAAATATGAGAATGGCAGTGACATCCTTCCAGAGGAACTATTGAGAGAAGTTCAAAAGTACGCCTCAGGTAAACTTATTTACATCCCCGCTGGAGAGGAAAAGAAAGCTTGGGGTGCAGCCTCCGGTTACCGGGAGCAGTTGCAGAGAAGAAATCGTATGATTCGCAACAAGTACGCCCATGGACGTACCGTGTCGGAGCTTGCTGACGAATACTTCTTATCTTTGGATTCAATTAAAAAAATCCTTTACTCGAAGAAACAGGCTGACTACGCAGCATATGCCCCGACTATTGAGTCAGCTGTGGAATATGCGAATGGCGGGATACTTGAAGAGTGGATGTACTGCTACTGGCAGCTTTCTAAAAACGCATCTGTCCATACAGAAAATGCTATTGTAGACCGAATCTATTTTGGGGTCGTAAAGTTTCCATTGCGTCTTATTCAAAGGGATGAATTCCATATCAGTAACTCCCATGTGAATGTAACCGAAGATCATTCCGCTCTACCGCCTCTTATCATTGAGTATCATCAAGGGAAGTTTTACTGTACCGAACAGAAGGAGATATTGGCTGGACTAATCCAACGCAAGGTTAATTCGTACCCGACCATTATCGTGTTGCGGGAGGTTACCAATTATAAGAGGTTTACAAATCATTTTGGAACTGTATTATTTTTCGTCAAATAAAGCATGAAATGGGTCATCCCGCCAAGGACTGAAGGAATTACTATAAAGAATCATTATGAATCAAGCCTATCTATTCATAGTATAAACAACAGTGGCGGCCTTCCAGGCCGCCCTTTGTTTTCGCCGATAGACCCTTTAAGCGAAAGGGATCAGGGCTGCATAACCTTCACCATCTGCGCCTCGAATTCGGCGTAAGTAATTTTACCCAAAGCCAAATCCATGCTATGAAGGTAGATCTGTTCTGTTTTTGAATAGTCGTGCTCCACTTTCAGCGATTGCTCCTCTCCCCGGAGGGGCTCCAAGACATGACACTTGTTCGAAAAAGCTTCGAAATAGCGGTAGTTGAATTTGCGTTGCGATACCGCGTTTATATGAATTCCATCAGGATTCGCGGTTAACTCTGCCGCTGTTACAAAATAACAATTTGGCTGTTCGTTAGCGAAGCGCTGCAATTGTTCATTTACCTGCAAATACTCTGTCGCTTGCTGTCCAAAACCAGTCTTCCCAAGGAAATCACCAAGTCCGCCAATGATCAACGGCACCTCATCAAGCTTCAATTCGTTTCTTAGGGTCGTGATGATAAGGGTTAATTTCTCGTAATAAGTTTCATGCAGCGATTGATAACTGTCGCTCTCACCCTGGTGCCACAGAACTCCGCAGATTTGACTGGACCGCAAGGCGAAACGGGCTTCGGACAAAGCATGCTGAAAAAGGATGCCCTCCGGATGCCAATCTTTCAAAGAACTGCCACCTTCTGCACAAGGAATCAAACCAATTTCTTCATTAGGATTGGCGTTCGACCAGGCAGCGGCGAAAGACGCCGCCAGGCTTACACCGGAGACCGGACGGTCATAATTAATCGGCTCTGTCATCATCTGCCACTGTCCATTACGCAGCATTTTGATTTTTTCATTATATATAGGGTCGACTTCATGCAAGAATCCACGGCCTGCCATATTAGACTGACCTAACATTAAAAATGATTTTATCATTTAATCCTCATTCCTTTACCTAACTATTATAGACTAATTGGATCATTGCTGTGGAATTAAGGAAATCTATTTTGAGAATGTGGTTAGAAGAAATCATTATGATTATAATGAGCAAGAAGGGCAGCTGCTAATCGGAGGATATGGCGGCATTTATCACTATAAAGAAACGAATCGGTGGAATTCATTAAATGTTCTAAAATAAATCATAAGGATGACCTTCAGATGAAAATATTATTAGTTGAAGATGATAAGACGATCGCGTCGGGACTGGAATATTCACTGCAGCAAGAGGGTTATTCGACTGTTCTCTGCCATAATGTCGCTTCAGCCCGAAAGGTGCTCGCCGAAGACATCGATCAGTTCACCTTGTGCCTGTTCGATTTACAGCTTCCAGACGGAACTGGCTATGAATTATGCAAGATGGTGAAGGAACGGCGGGATATTCCGGTCATTTTCTTAACGGTGATTGATGATGAGGTCAATGTCGTGATGGGGCTCGATATGGGAGCCGATGATTACATTACCAAGCCTTTTCGGGTTCGCGAGCTTCTCTCCAGGATCAAATCCGTCTTGCGGAGATATCAGAAGCTGTCCCACGCCGGAGCGGTTATCGACATTGACAATGTGCGCATCCATACACTGGAAGGCAAAGTATATAAAAACGGTGCCGAAATTTCGCTAACCGCCCTGGAATACCGCTTATTGCTGATCTTTGGCAACCACGTTGGACAGGTCCTCACCAGGAATCAGCTCTTGGAGCAAATCTGGGACGTGGCGGGCGACTTCGTGAATGACAACACGTTAACGGTCTATATCAAAAGGCTAAGGGAAAAGCTGGAGGATAATCCGGAGCAGCCGGCTCTGATCAAAACGGTACGCGGTTTAGGCTATAAGGTTGGTGATTAGATGCTGCGCAATCGGGAAAATCTAATATTATTGCTCGTCATGGGCTCGATCAGCGTATCGGCGATCGTCATTGCTGCTTTCATTTCGTCTGCCGCGGCAGCCCTGGTTATTATTGTTTCCGTGCTGCTTACCGGCACAGCTGTATTATTCACAAAACGGAGATATTACGAGCTAGAGAAGCTGTCCGTCTATTTGCGGGAGATTAGCAGCGGCCAGGCCTCCCTTGACCCTCGCGATAATCAAGAAGGGGAGCTTAGCATCTTAAAGAATGATATTTACAAGGTGACACGCATGCTCTCCGAGCATCGTTCGCTATTGCAGCAGGATAAGCTTCAACTGACCGATGCCATCTCCGATATTTCACATCAACTCAAAACACCGATCACCTCTATGACAGTCATGGCAGATCTGTTAAGCGCCCCTGATCTGCCTCCACTCAAAAGAACGGAGTTCACCCATCATATTCGCATTCAGCTTGAACGGATTGATTGGCTTGTTTCATCCTTATTAAAGCTAGCGAAAATGGATGCGGGAACGATCCCGTTCAAAAAAGATCGAATACACATGAAAACCCTAATCCAAAAGGCACTGGAGCCGGTTATGATTCCGATGGATATTAAAGGGCAGACCGTTTCCATCACAGGGGATGACAACGTCTCTTTTAACGGCGATTTCCATTGGACTGCTGAAGCGGTTATCAATATTTTGAAGAATGGAGTGGAGCATACACCTGAGGGCGGTGCGATTACCATCACATTTTCCGACAACATGCTATTTACGGAAATCGTTATTGCTGACAACGGAGTGGGCATTCCGAAAGAGGATTTGCCTTATATATTCAAACGTTTTTATAAAGGAAAGAATGCTAATGAAGGAAGCATCGGTATAGGGCTTGCGATGGCCCACAGCATCATTGCAAGCCAGAATGGCGTGATTGATGTAACGAGCGACAGCGGGACCGGTACAGAGTTTCGGATCAAATTTTATAAGCATGTCATTTAACAGCACTCCGTAAGTGACTGAACTGTCACCTCCAAAGTCACTGTAAAGTCATTTTAGACAGATAAAATGATATTCATCAGATGAACGATGGAGGTACAACCATGCAAATGCAAATGAAGCAGCAGCGCAAGATTACTTTTTTTATCACGATAGGCTACACCCTGATTATTCTTTATTTTATGTTTTTTGCTTTCGGCAGAGCGGATACTGTAGATCAAACCAGTCAGTACACCTTTATTTTTTTGCCGGACGATTTTTTTAGGGTGCCGGGTCTTTCCGATCTCCTGCATCCGACACTGATGGACTTGGTGGGTATTGGAAATATTGCAGCCTTCATACCTTTTGGCATACTGTTTCCGCTGTTATACCGCACCAGCTTTGTTCGCTTCATGACAGGGTTTATCCTGTCCATTCTTGTGGTGGAGACCATCCAGGCACTAACATTCCTCGGCAGCTTTGACATGAACGACGTCATAACGAACTCAGTGGGCGCTGCTATTGGATTCGGGGGCTACAAGATTGGCTTCCGTACAAAAAACTACTGGAGAAATATCGCTGCTACAGGAATTGCCAGTGCTGTGTTAATGCTCGGCGTATGGGGGGTCTTCGGAGTAGTTGATCAAGTGTTCACCAAAGAGTTGGCCCCTTTTGTAGCGATAAACGAATGGGAAGATAGTACCGGAAATCGAGTAACGGGAACCAAACAGGACAGTCTTAAGATTGGCGGTCAAGACGTGACACCCAAGTATAATGTGTATGGCACCGAAGGTAAAAAGAAGGAAACCTATACGTATTCGCTAGGCAATAAGGGAGAGCTGTATCTTAGCTTGAATTATGGAATTCCTGATCATAAGGATTTTCAGGGCAGCCTTAAGGTCACCGTTGACGGGAATGAGCTCCTGTCTGTATCTGCAGAAGATCAGCTCCATGAGCCGGATAATAGGATCCTTCATCTCACCGGGGCTAATGAGCTTAAGATAACCATTGAGGGGAATGAAACCCTTTGGGATGTTGGATATAAAGAGATGGTATATTCCTGGAATTGAGCATCTGGGGAAGGAGGGATGGGAATGGAGATTTTAACCATTGAAAATTTGTCCAAAATATACGGCACGGGCGAATCGGCGGTGAAGGCGCTTGATGATGTTTCCTTTTCGGTCCAAAAAGGTGAATTCGTCGCCATTATCGGACCTTCCGGATCGGGGAAATCGACACTCCTTCATATGCTGGGCGGTGTGGATCGACCGACTGGCGGGAAAGTGTATGTTCAGGATACGGATATGTATACCTTGGACGAAACGCAGCTGGCCATCTTCAGACGCAGGCAAATCGGGCTGATCTACCAGTTTTTCAATCTGATTCCCGTCCTGACGGTGGAAGAGAATATTACGCTGCCGCTCTTGCTGGATCAACAAAAGGTAGATCAAAAGCAATTGGCTGATCTTGTGAATACGTTGAATTTGCAGCATCGATTAAACCATCTGCCGAATCAGCTATCCGGTGGACAGCAGCAGCGTGTCTCGATTGGCAGGGCGATTATCGGCAATCCTGCGATCATGCTGGCCGACGAACCCACCGGGAATCTGGACAGCAGGAATAGCAACGAGATCGTCGTTTTATTGAAAATGCTAAATAAGACCTATCATCAGACACTGATCGTAATCACGCATGACGAACGGATTGCCCTGCAAGCCGATAGAATCATTTCGATTGAAGATGGGAGGATTGCCAAAAACGAGGTGATCAGGCGATGAATATTGTCAATACATTAACCATCCGGCATATGAAGCAGAACAAGAGACGAACACTTGTGACTATTTTTGGCGTAATTATTTCGGTATCCATGATGACCGCTGTTATTACGCTTATTTTTTCCTTTGCGGATTTAATGATTAGACAAACGATCTCAGATACAGGGGAGTGGCATATTCAGTATCAGGATATAACCAAGAAACAGCTTGCGGCGATACAGGGCGATGATGCAACCAAAACGGTTGCCATCACAAGAGACCTTGGGTATGCCCCATTAGAAGGTGGACAAAATTCCAATAAGCCGTACTTGTTCATTAAGGAATATGATAAGCAAGGGTTCAAGCAATTTCAGATTGAAATAAGCAAGGGACGTCTTCCGCACACGGATAAGGAGGTTGTGATCTCCGAGTCAGTTGCAACAGATGGCAAAGTGAAGTACGAAATCGGCGACCGTCTAACGCTTCACGTCGGCGACCGATTCGAACAAGGGGGCGATCATCCCCTGGATCAGACGGCACCGCTGCGCAGGAAAGACGGCACATTGACCGAGACATTACAGCATAGCGTAATTAGGGATTATACGGTGGTAGGTTTCATTAAACGTCCGGTGTCGGAAACGGCTTGGGCCCCGGCTTATACGATCATTAGCTATGTCGATGATCAAATCATCGGGGGAGAGGATCGGGTCGATGCGTCGGTGGTCTTGAAGCAGGTCAATCCGTTCTTGTTCGCACATGCGGAGAAGCTGGCTGAGACAAACCAAATTCACACTGTCCAATATAATAACGATTTGCTTCATTATTATGGCTTGTCCAGCAGCGGAGCCTCATCCAGCATGATGTTCTCATTATCGGCAATCCTTATCGGGACCATTATCATTGGCTCGGTTGGACTCATCTATAACGCCTTTGCGATATCCGTCTCGGAACGTTCCCGCTATTTAGGGATGCTCGCGAGCGTGGGGGCGACGAAAAGGCAGAAGCGAAATTCCGTATTCTTTGAAGGGATCGTCATTGGTTTGATCAGCATTCCTATTGGCATCTTATGCGGTCTTGCCGGCATCGGAATCACCTTTTCGTTCATGAACACAATGATTGAAGGGGCATTATGGACCAGTGAAAAGCTGAGGCTGATCGTCACGCCGTTATTGCTCTTGATGACTTGTCTTGTTTCGATGCTGACGATTTTCGTTTCGGCGTATCTCCCGGCGGTTAAAGCCTCCAGGGTATCTCCCATGGACGCGATTCGCCAAACCACTGACGTAAAGCTTACGGCCAAAGCAGTGAAGACGTCGAAGATCATTCGTAAGCTCTTCGGAATCGAAGCCGAAATCGGGCTGAAAAACTTAAAAAGGAACAAACGAAGACATCATGTTATTCTTTTTTCGCTTGTCATCAGCATCGTTTTGTTTTTGACGATATCGTTTTTCACGGCTGGCCTGACACAATCTCTGGCATTGTCGCTGCAAGGCATCGATTACGATATTGAAGTGTCGTCCAGTAATGGCGAAAGACTAGATGACCGGTTGATGCAATCGCTTGTATCTCTGGATGGCGTCACGGAATACAGCGTCAGTCATGAGTTAGTCAGGAACGCTTGGGTCGATGCAGCAAGCATCGCCGACGAATTGCAGGAGAAGGTTAAGCAGGATAGGAGTATGCTGCAAGACGGGAAATACCCTTACGAAATTAAGCTCTATGCACTGAATGATTCGAGCCTGCAAGCCTATGCCAGAGCGGCTCACGCAGATTACGAACAGCTTACGGATCTGGATCATCCCGCCGCAATCGTGATGGATACGATTCATTACAAAGATATAGATACGGGGAAATATATTCAGACGAAGTCCATATATGCGAATATCGGACAACCTATCGAGCTAACGAGTTTTTTTAAAGCGAGCGGGGAAGAAGCGAAGACAAATCAAGTGATAATTGCCGCATTGACGGATAAGGCACCGATGGGGATGAGCCCGTTAGGCGTAGGCGGGTTAAATATGATCGTGTCGGAACGCGTCATGAAGCGGCTGGCAGACGGCGAGGAGCTGGCTAACGCTCCGATGTACCTCCATTTGAAGAGCACGGAACCGGTGAAAACGCAGCAGGAAATTGAAGCGATGAACGAGACCCATCTGAATGTCTACAATGCATATCAATTCAGAATAAGAGAAGAACAACAGATTCTGCTGATGAACGTCTTTTCTTACGGATTTATCGTATTAATCTCTGTGATTTCCGTTGCGAACATCTTTAATACGATCTCAACAGGGCTGGCTCTTCGCAAACGGGAATTTGCGATGCTGAAATCCGTAGGCGCGACGCCAAAGGGGTTTGCCAAAATGCTGAACTATGAGAGTGTTTATTATGGGGTCAAGTCGCTCTTGTATGGGCTTCCTGTCAGTTTCGCCGTGATGGTTCTGATCTATAAAGCATTTGCGAACAAATTCAGCTATGGGTTCACCCTGCCCTGGATGAGCATTCTGTCTGTCATTGTGTGTGTATTTGTCATTGTCAGCTCTGCGGTTGTTTATTCCGGAGCTAAAATAAAAAAGGAGAATATTATTGATGCATTAAAGCAAGAGAATATATGATTTACTTGGGATACAGCAACCATCTTAAAAATACCCTGCAATGCTTGCCTAAGTTTGCAGGACTATGCGTGAGGACAATGATCGTTATCATCGCGTTGGTGATGTTACTGCGCACTATTGGTGTTGACGTATGCGTCCTTATATCCCAATCAAGTGGCAGGGGTGGTCACGGTGGCGGGCGGGATGTATAAGGAAGGGTATCCGGCTGAAAAGGGAGATCTCCTCTCCCGGTTGGTGATGATGCCTGTTGTGGGACATGGGATGATGAACATTTTGCTCCCCTTGGTGGGCAAAATCATGGTGCGGAGCATAATGAAGGCCACCTTTGCGCCGGAGCCCGTTCCGGCGGATTACGAGGACGAGGTCTATGCCTTATGTAGCTTTAAGCTTAACCGCGCACTACCTCATGCTGAGCTTAAGGTACTGCCCACAGCGGCGCATATGATTCCGCACCATCAGCCAGAAGAGGTAATGAAGGCCGTAGATACACTCATGGAGAAGTTGAAAAAAGCGAAGCTTACTGAGATTTATCCTACACCGTAACTATTGTAGAGAGCGATCATATGGCCATCCCGATTCCGCACCATATATCCGTAACAAGCTGCAAACCATTGGCTTGTGCTTTTTGCCGCAGCTTAAGTGCAGTTCTTATTCTATGATCAATGGTGCTAAGTTTGAGCAGTTATTGAAGCAGGAGGTAAGGATCATTTATGACTGAATTATTAGCGCCGGCAGGGAATATGGAAGCTTTGAAGGCTGCGATATCTAATGGTTGTGATGCAGTATACTTAGGCATGCAAAAATTTGGTGCACGCGCCTACTCCTCTAATTTTGATGTAGAATCGTTACAAGAGGCTGTGACGTATGCGCATCTGAGGGACGTTAAAATCTATGTTACGATGAATACCATCGTGTACGAAAACGAAGTTGAAGAGATGAAACAGCAGATCCGCAAATTAAATGAAATCGGTGTGGATGGCATTATCGTGCAGGACCTGACGGCTTTCAATTATATCGTTAACAACTTTCATGATATGGAAGCACATTGTTCCACTCAGATGGGAATCGACGATGTAGACGGAACTTTATTATTTAAAGAGCTTGGTGCGAAAAGAGTGGTTCTGTCCCGTGAGGTTGAGATTGAAAAAGTCAAAGAGATCAAAAGGGTGGCTGACATTCCTTTAGAAATTTTCGTGCACGGTGCTTTATGTGTATCTTATTCGGGAAACTGTCTGATGTCAGGATTAACCGGGTACCGGTGCGCAAATCGGGGAAGATGTGTGGGTTCATGCCGTAAGGCTTACGAGCTCATCGATAAGACAACAGGCACCTCTTTAGGGACAAGCTATATTTTATCGACTAAGGACTTGAACACGATCGATTATACCCATGATTTACAAGAAATTGATTCTCTGAAAATAGAAGGCCGGATGAAAGTGCCTACGTATGTGGCTAATGTGGTATCCAAATACCGCATGGCCTTAGATCATAAAATCACCACAGAAGAAAAAGAACATCTGAAAAAAACCTTCAATAGAACCTTTACTAAAGGCTATTTGTTTCACGAAGACCGGAGAAATATTACAAACATCTCAAGACCTAATAACTTTGGTTATGAGATTGGAACCATCAGCAAGATGATTAAAGATACCTATGAAATAACACTTACCCGCCCTTTGAACCAGAACGATACCATCCGAATCAGTCACAACAATGAAGATGTTAATCTAATGGTTGCCAAGCTGTACGATAAAGCTGGCGAATTAATCAACAAAGCGGATGATGTCTGCTATATCAAAATCAAAGAAAAGATGTCTGTGGGAGATGTAGTCTATAAAACGAAGGATTATTTCTATAACAAAGAATTAGAAGCCTCACTGGAAAAA
Source organism: Paenibacillus sp. FSL P2-0089 (assembly GCF_038595095.1). NCBI lineage: Bacteria > Bacillati > Bacillota > Bacilli > Caryophanales > Paenibacillaceae > Paenibacillus > Paenibacillus sp. FSL P2-0089. The sequence goes on along the minus strand of NZ_CP152006.1, from coordinate 7,272,345 downwards.
GAATTTAAGCGGTTCAACCTGGATATTAGAGTATATGCATATCCAGATTCAAAGCTTGTCATAGAGGCGGAGGGCTTAGGCTGTAATTATTCCTATGAAAGCGAGGAAACACTAGGCGAAGCCATTAATAATCCAACAACCAAAGACCAGGTCATCAAGCAATTCTCCAGATTAAATGATACGATATTCGAGCTTAATCAGGTCGACTATGAGGAATGCAATGCGTTTATTCCAGCTAAACTGTTAAACGCCGCAAGAAGAGATATTGTACTGGGCTTATATGATTTGAAGCTTAACAGCCAGCAGAGAAGAACCAAGACTGCGAATGTAAAAGAGAAAATAAGCTTTGCCCCTGTAACGCCGTACCTTACGGCCACTGTAACGAATCAGGAACAGTATGATGCCTGCGTTAGCTGTGGAATTCAGGAGATCTATTTTGAGAATGTGGTTAGACGAAATCAGAATGATTATGAGGAAAAAGAAGGGCAGCTGCTGATCGGCGGATATGGCGGAATTTATCACTATAGAGATACCAATCCGTTTGTTACGGACTATTCTCTAAATGTTATTAATGCGACTAGCTGCTATGAATTATATAAATTAGGTGCCAAGCGGGTCACTTTATCGTATGAACTGAATAAGAGCCAAATTGAAGATTTAATGAATGCCTATGTTGAAGAAAATGACGGCTATCCCGCGCTGGAAATGATCGTATATGGCAAGACCCCTTTGATGTTCACCAAATATTGTCCGATGAGAAAGATGAATCAATGCAGAATTTGCAGAACGAAGAGCTATGAGTTAAAAGATGAGCAAGGAACGTTCCCGATCCTTTCTCATGAGGATTGCACAGCGACTCTTCTTAACGGGAAGACGCTTAATCTGTTAGATGAGCTGCCGAACATCCAAGGAATCGAGGCGCTGAGATTAAACTTCACCGTTGAATCTAAAGAGCAGGTTGTGGACGTCATTCATATGGCCGCAGGCAAATTAAATGGCTCCATGAATCATGCTGTCTTTAATCAGGAAACAGACACAAGAGGACATTATAATAAAGAGATTGTGTAGGTAGGTTGAAAGAAGGTCATTCGAAGAAAAGCTCGCAGTTGCTTACATTTACAGCATATCGACGATAGGAGCAGGGCAGTCCCACTCCGGTCGGAACGATGCGTAAACGGGCTTCTGCGGGTTTATTTGTACTGGCGATTATCTAGTATTTACTATGTCTTCTTTCGTAAGTTCCTGGTATAGGGTGAGTTTCTCTTCGGCTAGAGAAATCATGTAATCAATTTCTTGTCGCTTGGATTCCAGTTCCATCAGATGCTGCTCAAGGATTTCAATCCGCTTTTTTAAAGTAGGACTATAAGTAGAAGGTTTCTCCCCTTGTTGAATTTTATCCATGACACAGCCCTCACGAGTAAATTCCGTAATCTCCTCAAGCGATAAGCCCAATTTTTTTAGTTTATTTAGACATTGAATGTAGGAAACCTCGCTTTCTTGGTAGACACGTGCCCCTCCATTGCTACGCATGGGTTCATGTAGTACGCCGATTTTTTCATAATAACGAATGGTATACGGAGTTAGTCCTGTTTGTTCTGACACTTGACTGATGGTGAGCATCGGATTTCTGTTCCTCCTTTTTGAAAGCTGATATTGAAAGATATTATACAGCCTTTAGTTAGCTCAAAGCCAATGTGTACATTCGCCCCAACCTTATACTGAATAAACTCTTGACTTCCAGTTGACTCTAACTTGTAAGTTAACGTTACTCATTCGAATGCAGGAACAAACACTAAAGGGGTGTAACAATGAACAACGAATATTTCACGATTCAGCAAGCATCGGAGGGTATCTGGGGGGCTATTTCGGTTCCCGGCAGCGGCTCTCTGGGGAATGCAGCCATTATTGATCTTGGGGATTTAACCGTGGTAGTGGATACAACCAACCTGCCGCACTCTGCTGCTTTGTTACGTCATACTGCCGAACAATTAACGAACAAACCGGTCAAATATGTAGTGAATACACATTTCCATGGAGATCATGTCAACGGCAATCAGGAATTTATGAGCAGCGAATTGATATCTACCGTGTGGACAAGAGATTTGCTTGCTGATATGGGTGAAGTGAATATTGATGTCATGCAACAAAACATTCGCAGGTTAATAACTAGTCTAGATCACATGCGTTCACAGGAAAGAGATCCTCATATGCTCACTGGAATCGGCTATGATCTTTCCGTGCAGCGTGCGCTGTATGATACGATCCCTTCCCTGCGCAGGGTGATCCCCAAGATAACCTTTGATGATAAACTCGTGATTCGGGGAACAAAGCGAACCATCGAAGTGTTGTCTTACGGAGGCGGTCATTCTTTAAGTGATGCCGTGGTGTACGTTCCAGAGGAGCGGACTTTGATTGCAGGTGATTTGGTATCGGCTAAGACCATTCCGGTCATCCCCTACGGTAATCCGTACGCCTGGATACGCATCCTTAAACGCATGCAGCAAGATCTCAAGATCGACACTGTCGTTCCGGGGCACGGAGATATCTCTAATTCAGATCGCATCACAGATGTCATACACTTTTTGGAGAAAATGATCGCTTATGTTGCTGGAGCTGTAACAAGCGGGCAATCAGAGTCTTACTGGCTGGAGCAAGGGATATTCAAAGGGTATGAGGATTGGCATCTGCCCCAGTATTTCAGATGGAACTTTCGCTGGCTTTTTAACAGTATGCTTGTTCAGAACAACAGATGAGACAACCAGCAACTCTACAGTTCCTGTTTCGATCACAGCGATTTAGAGACCTAAAACCGGGGGCATTTCGCGATACGTAATGCCACTTGACACCCAGCCCCAACCAATGCTATTTTTACTCTAGAATATCAAAGGCAATGCAACCTTAGGGTTCAACCTCGCTGAGAAGTGTGGGTTGGGCCTTTTTTGCATTCCGATATAGGGAGGAGTATTAGCATGCTGCGGACAGAGTTACTTTTACAAAGACTGGATGAGATTGGGGGGACGCTCGGACGTAAGGGCGGGGCGCTTCTGCTGCTGGGTGTGGGGTCGGTGGGGGTGGAGCTGGAGCGGATGGATGAGTATTCAGATTTGGATTTTTTTGTTATTGTTGAAGCAGGGCAGAAGAAGAGGTATATTGACCGTCTGGATTGGCTGGAGGAGACGTATCCATTGGCCTATGCTTTTAAAAACTCTGATATGGGCTGCAAAATCTTGTTTGAGGATGGAATTTACGGCGAATATGCGATATTTGAGGAGCGAGAGCTGGCCGATGTGTCTTATACGGAGGGCCGGGTGGTGTGGAAGGCTCCGCTGTACAGCAATACGGCTATAGCCAAACCGCGCAGAGCGCTGCCGAGTCAAAAGTGTGATTCCTTAGACTTTCCGCTGAACGAAGCGTTAACCAATCTGTACGTGGGGCTGGGCCGTTATGCCAGGGGAGAGCGCCTGTCTGCGGCACGGTTTATTCAGGGCCATGCGATCGACCGGATTTTGTCAGTGCTTCATCTGCTGGAGCCGGAGGTGGATTACTTCCCTGATCCCTTCGGAAATGAGCGCCGTTTAGAGAAGCGGTATCCCAGTTTTGCCGACAAGCTTGGCGGTATGCTGCAGGGATATGATCGTGTACCCGGGTCGGCCCTATGCATTCTAGAGTTCATTGAAGCCGTCTATCCGGCCAACCCAAGACTAAGTACAGAGATACGAGACCTGGTTCATAAGCTTACTGCCGGATAAACCCGGATGAGCTTTGTCTCCAAATGCTTTAATATCCTCCAAGTACTTCGTGATCGGAATATACACACTGGCACTTTGGATTTTCTTAAGACATATCTATCGGCTTTTGAAGAAATCCATTTGATTGTGCTGTCGCCCACAATTGTGGAACAGTATTAAAGGATACAGCAGATATCATTGAAATACCCTGCAATGCTTGCCTAAGTTTGCAGGACTATGCTATGTATTTTGAAACGATATTGATTGAGCGATAGAGGTGGAAATTATGAGTTTTGGAGAAAAAGATGCAGTACCCTTTGAATTCCTTGAGTTAGTTGGAGATGACGTGGCTTCATTGATTTGGATGAATACAGCGAAGACTTATTATATTCAGGGTAAAAGTGGAGTAAATAAATATTTGAAAATCCAGGTGGCAGGCCATGCTGAATCTTTAGAAAGACAAGCCCAAAGGTTATTGTGGTTATACAATAAGTTACCTGTTCCGGAGGTTATTGATTTCGGTGTGATCGGGAATTATGAGTATTTATTAACACTTGAATTGCCAGGCGTCGAAGCTTCCAACAAGCAATTTGCTTCAAATACTGAAGAAATGGTCTCTATATTGGCACAAGGTCTTCGGAGAATTCATGAAGTGTCAATTGAAGATTGTCCTTTTGATTATTCATTTGAACAGCTAATGAGCACTATTCATTATAAGTTGAGTAGAGGGATTAAATTTGATCCAGCGGAGCTGCACAGAAGATTTGGTGAGGATAATGTTGAAAAGTTGCTGCTTGAAGTCAACAATTATGCTCGGGAACTCAAAGAAGATTTAGTATTCACACACGGTGACTACAGCCTGCCAAACATCATCATTGCTGATGATTCTATAAGTGGATTTATTGATCTGGGGAATTGCGGGATCGCGGACCGTTATTACGATTTGGCAGTAGCGGAGAAGAGCATTGTCAGAAACTTCGGCGAGCAGTGGGTCAAGTTATTTTTTTCATCCTATGGAGTATCAGAGATTGATTATGCAAAAATAAGATTCTACCAAGTTGTAGAGCATCTGGTTTGGGCCTGATCACACAAGGAGGATACAGGGATGAGAATGCCAAGCGACAGCGAGCTGACATTGCTACTCGAAGGAGATGAGCAACAGCTTGAGCAATTTGCTTTTGCGTACAGCGTCATTGTAGATTGGAGAGAGGAGGACGAGGAGATCGTCCGGTTATTCGGTAAACGGCTTCCAGATGAAACGGTTGAGGTGATGTCTACGGACAAAGGACTGGATGTTACCTACAATGGACAACTGCATTCGATTGCGCTTACCTTTAGCGGAGATGATCGCTACATCACGATTCGCGGCTTTCAGGAGCTGATCCGGGACAAATACGAAATCCGGCTGTTTGAGGCCTCATATTTTTCGGATACGCACGAATTTTTGATTTTACCGAAGCGGCAGTGGGAAGAGCTGGATGCCCGGTATCCGGTGCGGAGTAGGGAGATATTCCGTGTCATCGATGTCGAGCTGGATTTTCCGTAAATTTTCGCCGATAGACTCGGTAAGCTGAACCGTAACGTTAATAAAGACAAGTTATTAGCGAGGATGGTAGAGACGGATATGGACATGGCAAACTGTTGTATATCAGTTACTTCAAAAAAAAAATTCGTGTTGAGTCAAAAACACTGACCGTAACTGTCAGTGTTTTTTTTGTATGCTTGTCGTGTGTAAGCCAATAATGGACTGGAGGAATAGAAAATGTTTATAAGAATTGAAGACTTTGCTGCGGAATGGACTAGCGAGGCGGAATTAACCGCTACCTTACTGGATGCACTTACGCATGATTCTCTTGGACAGGAGGTTATCGAAGGCCGACGAACGCTTGGACAAATTGCCTGGCATCTGGTTCAATCGCCGCACTACATGACAGCTTTGGGGCTCACGTTCGAAGGTCCCTCGAGAGGCGAAGAGGCTCCGGATTCTGCTGCATTTATAGCTTCGGAGTATCGGCGGATCAGCAAGAATTTGCTGGATGCGGTTCGAACGCAGTGGAGTGACGAATCTTTGCGCGAGTCGGTCATGATTCACGAGGAAGCTTGGCAGAACGGAGGTTCCCTTCGTTATACGATCATGCACCAAGCGCATCATCGCGGACAGATGACCGTTCTCATGCGCCAGGCCGGACTTCGAATACCTGATGTTTACGGTCCGAATTACGATACTTGGGTCGAGAAAGGGATAGCGCCTTTAATCTAAGTTCCTTTACAATGAAATAAATGGTCTAGGGAGTGAAGAACGGTTTGTCAAAAGCAGATAATATGCTGTCCATCCTATGGTTGCTTCGTTCGGGAAAGCGGGTGACGGCAGAGCAGCTTGCAGACGAATTGGAGATTCATGTTCGCACCGTATACCGGTGCATTGATTCACTGTGTGCGAGCGGAGCCCCGATTATTGCCGATTCCGGTCCGAACGGCGGTTACTGGCTTCTCGGTGATTTCGTCGATGCTCCGCTGCTCTTCGATTCCGAAGAGCAGAAGGCACTCGTACATGCATCCGTCTTCGCACGGGAAGCGGGCTATCCGTTCACGGATGCGCTCTCTCGAGCGGTCGATAAGCTGAAGCGATACACGAATGAAGAGCAACTTGAGTGGATTAATAGACATAGCAGCGGGCTTGCCGTCATCCAGACACCCACGGACGCGAGAGAACTTGAATTGCTCAAACGGTTAGAGGAGGCCACAGCCCGGGGAGAGTCGCTGAACATGGACTATGCCAAAGGACCGGAGCTTACTCCCAGCCATCGGGTCCTCGACCCCTACGGCATCGTGCATTGGAAAGGGATATGGTACGTTGCAGGGTTTTGCCGGCTGCGGCAAGAGATCCGAAGCTTCCGGGTGGATCGCATCGTCCGCTTGGCGGCGGGGGATACCCGCTTCGAACGTCCGGCTGCCTTTTCCGCGAGGGATTTCCTCTTGCATTCTTTATTTCCGGATTCGCTCGAAGCCGAGACGCTAGTCATCGTAAGGATTCAGGGACACGAACACGCGCTTAACGAGCTGTGTAAGCATTGGCTGTTTGGTCATGCGCTGATCGAACGCAGGCAGCCCGGCGAAGCTCTTTTTAAGCTAGGAGAACCGTCGCTGCGGACATATGTTCCATACTTTCTTCTTCCGTACGGGAAGTCTCTCAAGATACTTGAGCCGCAAATACTAATCGACCGAATGGCTGGGGTCAGCCTCGAAATGTTTAAATACTACGAAGCGATGCAAATAAAATCAGAGGATAAGAAGGGATGAGGAGTAGATATGAACAAATTTGCGATGTACGGAAAATTGACGGCCAGCCCCGGGAAACGGGATGAACTCGTTTCATTACTGCTGGAAGCTTCTCGTAGCTTGAAGGATATGGTGGGCTGTGAGCTCTATATTATCAATGAATCCGAAGACGACCCCGATACGATCTGGGTTACTGAGCTGTGGAGCAATGCCGAGGCTCATGCCGACTCTCTTAAGAACGAAGACGTGCTGGCCGTCATTCAACGCGCCCGTCCTTTAATCGCAGGCGTAGAACCGGTTCGACTTCGCCCCGTTGGCGGCAAGGGGTTAGACGTATAAAGAGGCTGAATTCAGCCTCAACCCTTGCCGTTACAGACAGCGCGGTGAACCGTATCATAAGTAGTGGTAAAACGACTAGTGGAATTTATCATTAATTCAAAGTACACGATAAGACTTTGTCTCCAAATGCCTTAATATCCTCCAAGTAGTCGTACCCTGGCGGATTTGGGCCTACTTGGTTATACATTCTAACCGCGACTATCCGATGTTCAGGAATAATCAAACAGGCACAGCCAGTTAGGCCTAGCATTTGGTAAGATCCGGGTGGGACGGTGTTTCCTATTTCAGAAATAGCTCTAGGCTTATCCTGAATCCACCAAGCGAAGCCATTCCTAGGCAATGTATCATCAAGATTTGCTGGGCTCTGATTAGTTGTAGCTTGTTCTATAACCTATTTCGGAACAATTTGTTGTCCATTAACGAGTCCACGGTTCAGGTGAAGGTAACCCCAAAAAGCCAATTCACGGGCACTTACAAAAAGATTGGCGTCTCCCCCTTGGTCATCAGCATATTCTTCATTTAACCATACTAAATTGGCTTCTCTATTCTTACACCAGCCTGTCTCAATGAATTTGCAAGGTTTAAAAACATATTGTTGAAGGACCTCTGACAGGGGCGCTTCAAATAACTTTCGTATTAATCTAATGAGCATATTGATCCCTATATTGTTATATTTCCAATTCGTTCCCGGCGGAAAAAGTTTTTCATGGTTATTTTTGAGCCCGTGAGTATGCGTTAATAAATGTCTTACTCTCACCCCCTTTACAGCAGCTAGGTTTAGATCCTCTAAGTAATCTGAAATATAATCATCAATGCTTGAGAGCTTATTTTGGTATAAGGCCAAGCTGATCGCAAAGCCAATATATGACTTTCTTACTGAAGCAACATTAAACCGGGTTGACGGCATTACAGATTGTATCTTTGAATGATACTCATATGAGCCAAAGTAGCTTTCATTAACAATACTGTCATTATGGATGATAAATGTAGCGGCTGAAAAAAATCGAACGAAATATTCTCTATTGACCAATATATAGTGTAAGTCCGAAGGAGGGGGAAGGATGGAGCATCCAAAAGATTACTCTCAGCTCATTATACTTACGCTAGCCGGAAGTAGTGAAGCTTTCAATGAGCTATATGAGGCTACGATCAAGGATGTATATCAAACCGTGCATTTCCTCGTTCGCCAAAAATCCGAGGTGGATGATATTGTTCAGGAGATTTATATTCAAATGCGCAGATCCCTTGAACAATTTGACGTCAGTCGTCCCTTTAGACCTTGGCTTATGGGGATAGCAATGCGGCAGATTCATGCCTATCGAAGAAAGAGGTGGACGCAGCTCAGAATTCTCAAAAAGGCAGAGCAGGTCAACTTGGGAATGAAACCTGAATTCACAAGTGAGGTTGTGGATGGGATTTCCAATAAATCCTTACTTGCCAGTGTAGAAAGTCTCCCATATAAGCTGAAGCAGGTGATCATTCTACATTATTTAAATGAATTATCACAGGAAGAAAGTGCCGCGATCCTGGGTATCCCTCTCGGTACCGTGAAATCCCGTATTCATGCTGCACTACGCAAGTTACGTCACAAGCCAGAGAATCAATCCCTTTATAAGGGAAAGGTGGAGGATCTGCATGAATTTTAATGAAAAGTTACGAATAGTCCTGCAGGAAGAGGCAAGAAATATAAAAGCGCCACCGGAACTGAAGGAAAAAATACTAAATCAGATCATAACCGTACAAGGGGGAAGACGAATGAAAAGGAAGTGGCTCGTGGCAGTTGTTTTGGCAGCTACATTAATCATTCCAACTGGAGCTTTTGCTGGCTATCATTATTTGGCAGATGGTGTATATGGTTCTAGAGAAGCAGCAGCTACCATTGGAGTGACCCAGCAAAAATATGAGGAGTTCGAGACCAAACTGCAAAGTATGAAGCACGTTTTTAGCGAGAAAGAAATGACCAGCGCGATGTTACTATTGAAGGAATTGGGCAGTTACAATCTGTTAGCGACAGATGCCGCGGGCGTTTTTCACTTGGAACAGCTTGATCCAGAAGAACAGAAGGCATATAAGAAATTACAGACGGAGCTTGAACCCTATTTCAATAAATTGAACGAAATGGAAGTCCCCAAGGCAAGGGCATCTGATGTAGATCGGGTTGCCTTCTGGGATAACTTGCTTGAAAAAGCTGAACAGAAGCTTACTAAACAGGAGTTTAGGGAGATTAAACCAATAATCGTTGAGCTGCAAGGCTATGATGCCAAGGCAACTGATTCTGATGGAAGTGTCCATATGGACCGGCTTTCCACTGAAGAGATACAGAATCAAGAAAAGTTATTGAAGGCGCTCACCCCTTATGTTAATAAGCTGGACTTAATGATAAAATCAGGATCTTAGCACTTATGTTTCGATCACAGTGATTTAGAATGCTCGCAAATTGAGATATAACGTTTATAGATCGGGTACCTTCGTAATTTTATAAGGAAATAAGCCTGGAGTGATTAGAACATGATGAATTTATATGGAGCGGAGCATCACTTGATGGTGGTGTCTGATTCGATTGATGCGGAAGAGCACCGGCATTCTTTTTTACAGGTGACGATCTCATTAACGGGCGAATTTGACATTGAGGTGGCGGGGCAAAGCTTGAGTTGTCCAGGCATCATTATTAATTCGAACGTCGTTCATCGGTTAAAAGAGGCAGGACACCCGTTGATGCTCCTTCTGATCGACAGCACCTCTGAGCTGGCTGCGAGCTTTAAGCGGGTTCTGGAGGGGCAGAAGTACCATGTGTTTACGCAAGGAATGATGAACAGCATCCGCGAATTTGTGCAAGAAGAGTATGCCGGCGTTAAGGACCCGGACAGCTATCGTTCTTTTCTGGGACAACTCCTGATGCTATTGGGCGTACAGCAGATGAACACCGCTATTGTTGATCCGAGGATAAAAGAGTTTATTCAGCTCATCAAAGATTGCACCGACTCCGAACACTCCGTCAGTCAATACGCCCGGCAGTTAGGTTTGTCCAACAGCAGATTGTCGCATCTTTTCAAAGAAAATACGGGCATTTCCCTTAGCGGATACATGGTGCTGCACAAGCTGCAAAAGGCAACCTACTTCATTTTTGGAGGGCTCACCATTACGGATGCGGCGATGGCTGCAGGGTTTGACAGTCCGTCCCATTTCGCTGCCACCAGCAAGCAGTTGTTGGGTATGACGGCGAAGGATATCCGTAAAGATAGCGTCTTTTTAAAAGTTTCCAGCCTGCATTAACCGTAAAATGGGTGCAGGAGGTGTGTTCCATGAGTGCATACTTGAAGGAAACTGAATTGCTGAACTATTCTCACTCATTGATCCGGCAAATTGTTCACAGCCGCCAGTGGGATTCGATGTCCAGGAAGGACCAAATTCTCGGCATCTATAACTACGTCCGTGATGAAATCCGGTTCGGCTATAACCGGGCGGATGATATTCCGGCATCGGAAGTATTGCAGGATGGCTACGGTCAGTGTAATACAAAGGGTGTGCTGTTTATGGCGTTGTTAAGGGCTGTGGGCGTGCCTTGCCGTATGCATGGATTTGCCATTGATAAGAAGCTGCAAAAGGGGGCAATGAAAGGGTGGTATTACAAATTGTCCCCCCGGGAGATTATTCATAGCTGGGTTGAAGTGCTATATGAAGGCAAGTGGTTGAACATCGAAGGGTTTATACTGGATATTCCCTATTTGACCAAGCTTCAGCAGAAATTTGAACAGTGTACGGGTTCATTTTGCGGGTATGGCGTTGCCACCGATAATTTTCAAAAGCCGGATATCTATTGGAACGAAAATGATACCTACGTGCAAAAAGAAGGAATTGTGCAGGATTTCGGGATCTACGACAGCCCCGATGCCTTCTTCAGTGGTCATCCGCAAGGGCTCAGCCCGTTCAAGAAAATAATCTATAGCAGGGTGGTCCGGCATCTGATGAACCGGAACGTCGATCACATCAGGCAGGGGTAGCATGGCGAGAGTTCATACTAAGTAATATCAGATGACCATAATGTAGTTTAACTTTTGAGATTAAAGGGCAAGATACAACCGCAGGATTCAGAATTCTTTAATGAAGGAGAAGACTATGGTTGAAACATGGCTTGATGAATTAAAACAGAAATTAAACCAGATGGATGATGCCGAAATTGTTGAGCTCAGAATGGGCCCCAGTGCGTCAGTCCATCTTTTATACATAAAAACGTTAATCGATTCAGAGCGTTTAAACGAGACAATTATTCAGCCGCTTCAGCGTTCTGCTTGCAGTTCGCTTTCTTCATGCATAACCAATGCCAAAGTTTCGGAAGTTCTATCTGTCGAAGATGCTGAGCAAAAGATAATGCAAGGATGTATTCTTCTAAACGATTCCGTCAACGATCAGTGGTTAGGCGTCCAACTGGAAAACCCTCTTGGCCGGGCAGTTGAACCTTCCCAAACGGAAACCGTTATATATGGAGCGAAAGACAGCTTCAGTGAACAACTCGATAAAAACATTACAATGTTGCGCAGACGTTTGCCTATAACGACATTAAAAACGGAAAGCTTTACTATCGGTTCACTGAGTAAAACGAAAGTTGTGTTAATGTACATAGACGGATTAACTAATCCAGAATTTGTTATTCTTGCAAGAAAGAAAATTGAAAGTGTGGATTTTGATCAATTTTTAGACTCCTCTCAGCTTGCAGCTTTTATTGAAGATCATAACCATACGGTCTTTCCGCAGTTTCTACAAACGGATCGGCCGGATGCCTGTGCCTACGCCTTAGGTGAGGGAAAGCTGACGCTATTGGTTGCCAATTCACCGTTTGCTTTAATTGCTCCCATTACTTTTTTCCATCTGCTCCAATCTCCGGAAGACTACTTCCTTCGTTGGCCGGTAGCCAGTTTTTTACGTTTAATCCGGTACGGAAGTTTTATTGTTTCTTTGACGATGATCCCTTTTTATGTTGCGTTAACGACATTTCATTACCAAATGGTTCCGCTGCCGCTTCTTTACGTATTATTGGAATCGAGAAGCAAATTGCCATTTACTCCGTTTGCGGAAGGATTTTTCATGATCATAACGCTGGAAATCATCAAAGAAGCAAGTTTGCGGATGCCGACCAAAACCAGTCAAACATTGGGGGTTATCGGTGGTATCGTCATTGGACAAGCTGCAGTAGAAGCAGGCTTTGCAAGTAAAGTACTGATCGTGTTGATGGGCATATCCGCTATTGCTTTCTTTTTAGTTCCCAATTATCAAGTGACAAAATCAATGGTGCTGCTGCAAATTCTTCTTCTTATTCTTGCATCGTTTCTTGGGTTGCCGGGAATCGTGATCGGGCTAATCGGGATTCTTGCACATCTTCATGCATTAACGTCATTAGGTCAACCTTATTTAGCACCGATCGCTCCATTTTATGGGAAGGATTGGAATGACCTCTTTATCCGCGGCCCATTAATTTGGATGAAAACGCGTCCGAAATATCTAAAACCGCTACGGAAATGGCGACAGGAGATGAAGAAGTGAAAAGTATATCCTTATTTAATCGAACTTCCACTCTTGGCGGTATCTATTTCCTTCTCTTAGTGAATCGCATGCAAATGCATTATTTTATTTTGATCATGCCGGTTTATTTGGTTCATCCGTATATGGTTTGGGGAATTGTCGTGATGGGCCTACTGTCCCAGCTTAACTTGATGATGATGTCCAAATGGTTTACTTCCAGTTATGCAGCGAAAGGCTATCAAGGATTTTTACAGCTTTTCGGGAAACGGACAGTTCAAGTTTTTGCATTACTTGGATTTTTGATAATTTTGTTGAAAATTTCAATCGTCACTCTGGGATACGTTGAAATGCTTCATAATTTTATTTTTCCATCTATGGATAAAAGATGGCTGATCTTAATCATTCTTTTGATCAGCTTATATGTGGCTTCACATGGAATGGAGAATACATTGCGTTTTGTCGTCATCGCCTTTCTTTGCGGGGCTTGGATCTCAGTTATGTTTATTCCTTTTTTCTTTCAACCGGATGCAAATTACCGCGATTTGTATCCTCTCATACCCACCGAATGGTCAGGACAATCATGGCAAAGTTTGTTGTTTATTTGGTCGGCATTTTCCAGTCCGGTATATTTGGTTTTTATGGTTCCATGGTTAAGCTCCAAAAAAAAAATATCGAAATACCTGGTCATTGGAAATATGATGTCGATCATGGAATATGTATTATTGTTCGTTGCTTCGGTATTGTTTTACGGTTCGTACTACTTACGCAAGATCGATTTTCCGATAGGATATATGGGAAGCTACATTCAAACGAACGGTTTAGAACGAATCGATTACATCCTTATCTCGTTCCATATGTTTAATTATGTGTTTGACATTTCAATTCTTCTATTATGTTTTTATGGAGCCGGAAGAATCTTTATGAGAAAAATGAAAGAACGCACGACTCGGTTCGGATTATTATCGAGCTGGTTCGTCATTTTGATAAGCATCATCTTAATGGATCAGTGGTTATGGCAAACGGTTCCGGGTCAAAAGATGTTACTGAACCTTCAAATCTGGATCGGCTCATGCATTTATTTACTTATTCCTACGATCCTTTTCATTGCAGTTAAACGAAAGGAGAGTATGTAGGCATGGTACCATACAAGCACTATGGTTTATTGGCGATTGTAAGCCTTATGTGGATGGCCGGCTGTTCTTCTCCATATGTTGAGAACAATAAGATCGAAGAGATTGCTCCGGTAGTTTTCTGGTCGATTGACAAGGGGACGGAAGGAAAGTTGAAAATCAGCACTTTAGTACCACCGCTCATCCAAGAAAAAAAACGTCTTCTCTCCAAGGAAGTCAATCTGTTAAAGCAGGGAGACCAGAAGTTTAATTTGATTTATTACCGGGAATTAAAGCAGGGGCAGCTGCGAATGTTATTAATTAATGAGGAGCTGGCAAAAAAGGGAGGCATTGAAAAGCTGATCAATACCATACTGGTTGATCCCGATATTTCAATGCGTGTCTATTTGTTGATTGTCAGAGGTGATTTTGATGAATACATAAAAAATCAATTGACGAAGCAAGACAACCAAGATTATTTTCTGTATCGGATGTTAAAGCATTACGAGGAGCATAATCAAGGTGAAATGAGCATCGTCAATATTCATAAATTTATGAAGAAGGTATATTCCCCTTTTAAGGATCCGATCCTGCCGGTTTTTCATTCGGATAAGAACAATTTCGATTACGTAGGAACCGCCCTCTTCCAAAACGATAAAGAAGTAATGGTCATTCAAGACGTGGACGATAATATTTTTCAACTTCTGGATAACAATCATTTCCTAAAAGTCTTGGCCATTCCAAAGTTATCAATCAGTTTAGGACGTATTCGATCCAACGTTCGCATGAAACTATCAAGGGACTATTCATCCTTGTCTTTACATGTCGGATTGAAAGGAAGAATTGAGGAATACCAGGGAGAATTGAATATTCAAAGTGAGGAACAATTGGAACATTTAATCCATGAAATTGAGGTCTACCTTGAGGAACAAACGTCAGATTTATTAAAAAGAATGCAACGTTGGAAAGTCGATCCCTTAGAGGTCGGAACCCATTCGCTTAAGGCGTTTTCTAAAGAAATAACAGATGAGCAATGGATGAAGCATTGGGAAAATATGAAGATTAATGTTGACTACGACATTAAAGTACATCCTTTGATTAATGGAGCGGTTGATGTGTTTCAAAACAAGTAAATCGAGTACATCCCGGAATCCGATTAAAGGGATCTTCGACTTCGGCGAGGAAGCCGGTTCGGCTGTAATGGTCAAACTGATCGGCAACTTCCTTATTGTCTCCGCCGCACGCTCCATGGAAGAAGCACTAGGAATAGCTGAGCGCAGCGGTGTTGATCCCATTGCGGCGGTAAATATGCTTACCAGCACACTGTTTACCGCCCCAATCTATCAAAGCTACGGCAAAATGATTGCCGAAAAGTCAGCATCCGTATCCGCAAGCAAAATTCCGCAGAAGGATGTCGGTCTGTTGCTGTCAGAGGCGCAAAGCGTGCAATTTCCGGCTCCGCTTGCCAGTCTGTTGCTGGATATGCTGGAGAACGGAGATCAGGGCAGAGCCTAAAGCTGAGTCGCTCGGATTCATAAATGCGCCACAGCCCAAACCTCTACCCACTGTTCCGGAAAGGCCAGGTAAGTCACCCCAATCATGCTCCCGTACTTTATGCTTAGATACATTACGGTGAACAACGCGTGAGAATGGCATCTAAATTGGGTTCCTCAATGTTCTTTGGGGCGCGAGATACGCGGAGTACGTCTTCGGCCAGGCAAGGGGTTGATTCCCGCATGTTCAGGCTGAAGCCGGTGTCTGCGTGATTTGATGAATTCCCCCAATGCGGATGAAAAGTCATGGTTCTCCATACAGGCGCTGCCTCCTCTAGCGTTCCATCTTTACTGTGATATACATAGAGTATACCCGCTCAAGTAAGGGCAATGATAAGGAAAGTTTCATCAATAAACAACGGGTGTAGCTACTCTTTTACCATCCGAGAAAGTGGGCAATACAAAAGTTCATAAAATTAATTTCGACATGGGGAGAGTACCTGAAGGTATAACAAAAATAGATGTAACTCTGACAGAGGATAGTAGCACGGGATTTTCGAATGTAAAGAATTTAACCCTCAGTTGACAGAATTCTCCCATCTTCTTTAAGTGGGGGATGAATGGAAACGGTCTAATCTACATGGATTCTAACCGCCTAAGATGCTATAATAAAAGTATTCAGTCGTATCTTGGAAAGGTCAGTGAAATCAATGAAATTAGATTCGAATAACCATTCAGTGTTCTCCCTTCACTTTCACCTTATTCTAGTCATCCAGTATCGTAGGAAAGTCATTACAGATCCCATATCCGAACGTCTGAAAGAGATATTTGCATCCATTCAGACTACTTACAATGTGACTTTGCAGGAATGGAATCATGACAGGGATCACGTTCAGATCCTAATGAAAACTCATCCTAATACCGACATTTCTAAATTTCTCAACGCTTATAAGAGTGCATCATCCAGGCTGATCAAGAAGGAGTTTCCTACCCTCCGAACATCACTTTGGAAAGAGGCTTTTTGGTCACGCTCCTATTGCTTGCTTACAACGGGTGAAGCGCCAATAGACGTCATTCAAAAATACATCGAAAACCAAGGGGTGAAAGGGTGATCGCCATTGCTGAAAGCCTACAAATACCGTATCTATCCAAGCCATGCGCAACAACACTACTTCGCTAAAGTGTTCGGATGCGTTCGCTTCATCTACAACAGAATGCTTGCAGATAAAATTGAACATTACAAGCAAACGGAAACGATGCTGAGGAATACACCCGCACAATACAAAAAGGAATTCGACTGGCTGAAAGAAGTCGATAGCCTTGCCTTAGCGAATACCCAACTGAATTTAGACAAGGCTTATAAGAATTTTTTTCGGGATAAGAAAACGGGATTTCCTAAATTCAAGAGCAAGAAGACGAATAATCATAGCTTCACAACGAATAACCAAAATGGAACAGTGGCTATAGAGGATGGATATCTCAAGATTCCAAAGCTGAAAACTGGCATTAAAATCAAGCTGCACCGCCCATTCGTGGGGCTGATCAAATCATGCACAATTTCAAAAACACCAACGGGAAAGTATTATGCTTCCGTATTGGTTGAAACGGATATCGTCCAGTTGCCCAAAATACATACGAAGATTGGCGTTGATCTTGGGCTGAAAGACTTTGCTATGACTTCAAATGGCGAAATCATATCCAATCCTAAATACTTGCGTACGTCTGAAAAGCGATTAGCGAAGCTGCAAAAGGATGTATCGCGGAAGAAGAAGGGAAGCCATAACCGTCATAAGGCTAGGCTGAAAGCTGCCAAGCTACATGAAAAAATAGCGAATCAGCGTAAAGACTTCTTGCATAAAACGTCTGCCAAAATGATAAACGAAAACCAAGTTATCGTGATGGAAGACTTACGTGTAAAGAATATGATGCAGAATCACAAACTTGCAAAAGCGATTAGCGAGGTATCTTGGAGTATGTTCCGTTCGATGCTTGAATATAAGGCTCAATGGTATGGCAGAGAACTTATTATTGCCCCTAAGCACTATGCAAGCAGTCAGCTTTGCTCCTGTTGCGGTTATAAGAACGCAGAGGTGAAGAATCTCGCCTTGCGAGAGTGGACTTGTCCAGAATGTAACGTGCATCATGATCGCGATGTAAACGCTGCTCAAAACCTACTGAAACTAGCCATGTGATATTGCAATGATTGGGCTAGGGACTAGCCTTTGAGCTTGGGTAAACTTGGAGCAGTAGCTTCATTGACCAAGAAGCCGCCACCTCTTAGGTGGATGGTAGTTCACCAGCAGAGATATGTACCGAAAATACGATTATTCTTTAATTTGCCGTCTTATTGACAAAATCAATCTCATTTCTGATCCCTTTATGGGCGTCATTCCACAGGCCCTTGGTCAGGCGGATGCGCAGCAGGCATGTGTTAGGGTCCTCATCGTTATTGGCTTCGTTATACCAATCGGCGAATATTGTGCGCAGCTTGGTCATCATCCCGGCGTTTTTCTCGTCACATACCCAGCCCAGGTTTTCACCGATACCATCTGCCGTAAAGTTCTCGACGATGATACATACGGCGACTTCGGGGTTTTGGGCGATCTGCTGCATCTTGCCTGAGGTCGCGTAAGTGACGGTGTAGAACGCGCCGTCCTCATAATAGGCATCCACAATGCGGGCGGCGGGACGGCTTGTGCCATTGGCCCCCGGTTCCAGCACGATGGTGGACAAAGAGATTAGGCCGTCCTTGTTCCCCACTTGTTCTTCCAGCAGCTTCATGGCTTCGTCGTATTTGCTCATTATATTCCCTCCCATAGTGCCATAAGGCATATTAACAAGTTTATCATTGTAAAGTCTTAGAGCATGTGAAGAATAATACGATAAAAAAATTAAATCGCCGCTTGAAGTTAATTTGGTTCAGCTGTTTGCATATCAGAATGAAGAGTTTTTGGTCACCTCAGCAGAGAGCGATATTCAGGATATCGTAAGTATGCTAATGCGGAGAAATCTTAAAATTTCCATAATCTTCTTTGCAGAGGCAGTTTTATGCATTTATCTGTCTTGGTACAATTTCGAACTCGCTAGGCTGTAAACTAACGGGATACGATATTTTAATAATAAGGAAGTTCTGTTCGAAAGCCTCACTAAAACGCTACTGACAAACCGCTGTCAGTAGCGTTTTAGTATACTGGATTCAGCTTAAGTAAAAAGGAGTTGCGTTCGGCAATGGATACGAAAGAAACGTTGCGTAAATTCGAGGATACGGAAAATGGAAGTCCTTCATATTGGATAGGGGTCGTCTCAGCGAACCACGCGCAGGGGGGCGTTAGTGGCGGCTTTGCCCAGATGTGTCACGGTAAAGCAGCGCCGTTACGCAGGATGCAGCCTGGGGATTGGCTTGTGTATTATTCTCCCCGCATGGAGATAGGAGAAGGCGAGCCGCTGCAAGCGTTCACCGCCATTGGCCGGGTTATGGACGACCGTGTATACGAATATGCGATGTCCGCGACGTTCGTACCTTACCGCAGGAATATTGCATATGTTCCCTGCCAGGAGGCGAGAATCAAGGGCTTACTTGATCGGTTGGCCTTCACACGCGGCCAGCGGAATTGGGGCTACCCCTTCCGTACCGGCCACTTCGGGATAAGCCGTGAAGATTTCTTGATTATCGCGGAAGCAATGCATGTGGCCATCCCAGTGGTGATAACTGGTATGTATCAGCAGCAATAGATCATTTAATGATATCTCTGAGTCAAACTCTGTCTGATATTCAGGATATAGTAGGCATGCTAATTAGAAACAAAAGCGCAAGCCATTGGTTTGTGCTATTTGCCGTAGCTTAAGTGTAGTTCATATTTTATGATTAATGGTGCTGAATTTGAGCGGTTATTGAAGTAGGAGGTAAGGATAATTTATGACTGAATGATTAGCTCCAGCAGGAAAAATGGATGTATATGGCAGGGCTCCTTTGATGTTTACCAAATATTGTCCGATGAAAAAATGAATCAATGCAGAATTTGCAAAACGAAGAACTAGGAGTTAAAAGATGAGCACGGAACGTTCCCTATTGTTTCCCATGATGATTGCACAATTGCACAACGACTCTCCTTAATGGGAAGACGCTTAATCTTTTAGAGGATGGTTGCAGGATGGCTACGGCCAGTGTAATACAAAAGGTACTGTCGTAAATTCCGAAATCCTGAACGATTCCTTCTTTTTGCACGTTGGTATCATTTTCGTTCCACTATAAATCCTTCAACATTCTACCATTTATCTTCATATAGCATTTCAACCCAGCTATGAATGATCTCCTGGTAGGGTGGTTCGGCATCTGATGAACCGGAACGTCGATCACATAAGGCAGGGGTAATAGATGCACTAAAGAAGACCAATAGGAGGGGAAGTCATGCAAGATCAAAAAGAAATGCTTGAGATCAACAAAGCAGGATGGGATGAAGTAGCTGATCAATATTTTGGAATACATGCTTTGCCGCAATATGGGCCATATGCACCTACAGAGGATGAATTGCATCTTCTAGGTGATGTTACTGGCAAGACAGTACTTGAGATAGGCTGTGGCAGTGGACACTCGCTCTTGTACATGGCAAGCAGAGGCGCAGGGGATATCTGGGGAATTGATTTATCGACGACTCAGGTTAATTACGCTAAGGAACTGCTCCAGGAGAACAGATTGACCGGGAACATACAACAAATGTCTATGGAAAACATAGATGACTTGCCCAGTGAATATTTTGATATCGTATTCTCTGTTTATGCATTAGGCTGGACAGTCGATATGGCACGGACAATATCTAACATCTACAAAAGACTAAAAAACGGCGGGGTATTGTTATTTAGTTGGGAACATCCCATACAAAGCAGACTGATGTATGAGGATGACAAAATAACCTATACTCAATCCTATCATTCCGAAGGACCTTATAAGGTAACTTGGCGTGGAGTACCCGTGATCATGCACCATCGAAAAGTCAGCACAATATTAAATGAACTTTCAAATGCTGGCTTTTTTATAGAACGGGTAATTGAAGAATCACGAGTTCCTGAGACAGACGAAAGTTCACCGACTACATGGTATTCGGGGATGAAGGCACGTTTAAGTCCTCCAACCATTATCATCAAATGTATAAAGAAATAAGCTAACTATTTCAATTTTATATCAATTCAATCAACTGAATGTGAATCCATCCAAAAGTGAAATATACCCCTTTTTAGGTATGTATGTGTGGACTGGAATGTAATAAAATGTCGAAGTAAGCAATGAGTATCTGAAAAGAGGAAAGGAGTGACATATATGTTTCCACCAAGAAGCGGATTTAATAACAAAGGTGGCAGGGGACCGCTACAAATTGTAGTGAACCTACTTGTGAACAGCGAGCAAGTGAGAACAGCGCCTGCGAAATAAGCATTCGGTACGGGAAGAGCTGCACCTAAGTCTTTGGACTTTCGGGCAGCTTTTTCTTGTGGGACAACATTCATCCGATAAGTAAGAAAAAGAACAGATCTACATAATGCAAGGAGTTGGAATTAATCAGATGAGCTATTACTTTCAAGTCTGCAGTTCAGAGAGCTATCAGGATAAATACATGATATTTCTATTGGAACATTACAATGAACTAAATCTGCCTTATCCTTTTTCAATCTCGCTGAGTTTTCTGGCAAGCTCTGTTCTAATGCAAAAAGAAGCTATCTTGTGCTTCAACGATGAGGATGAAGTTGTCGGGGCGATTGGTTACATTTCCGGGACTGCGGAGAACCAATACAAGGATACGCATGTGGCACAAATCCAGATTGTTTTCTTTATTGAAACGTATCGCCGAAGCCGGCTGTTCCTAGAGAGTCTGCAATTTCTGGTGCAATATATATCACAACTACCTGAGCCTATTGTTGAGCTCCGTTTTTGGGTCCCGGTCCATCTCCGGCTGCAAAGACTTCTAACCAAGCTTGCAGAGAAAACAGCGACATGGGATACACAGCAAGGTGGGATTGATGAATATCATGCCGATTTCAAGGAATGGCAAGCATACGTAATGAAGTTCAGAAATGAAGACTATTTCATTTCTCAGTGCTTGCTCTGTTGTGATTCTTGAGATAGCTAAGCTCATATGAACGATTAGGAGGTGGGGCGGTTTATGCTTGCCCATTACCGGAATTGTCAAAATGATGAAGATTATGCGCAGTTTACTTTATATTTTATCCGAAACCGAAAAGATTTTAACCGCCAATTCTCACTTGCGGATGCACTTGTACATGTGTTGGAATTCATCCCCAACTCCCACATTATATTAATAACGGACAAGATGGGGGCAATGATAGGTTGGGGGCATTATCGCTATCTCAATACTGAGAATGAATTTGATCCCAAAGGTGAAATTGTTTTTGTTAATTCTGTCATTGTCCACCCCTCCTATCGCAGCAGTCGCGTATTTATTCAGGGGTTCCGCTATTTGGTACAACAAATTGTCGCAGAGAATTGTGGCGTTAACTATCTACAATTTTGCGCTCAGATCGACAACATTTATCTAAATCGACTGTACGCGAAGTTTTCCCGCGTTATTGGGCAAAGAGAAGGCTACCATGGAATTGAAAATGTCTATTCCGCGGATTTCGGACAGCTACTTCAGTATCTGAAGCTCAGTTGAGGTATTTCCCTATCGGGCAGGTTTGTCCTGAACAAATAAATATTACAGATAACTAGACACGCAGCTGTCAGGTTCTGTGGGTTACACTAGCCTTGTATTCAAAGATTACAAAGGAGTTGATCATATGGAGCCTAATCTTAATCTGCTTCCGCAAGTAATACTAGATTTTATAGCCGCTACCAATAAACCCGATCCGGATGCTTATGTCGGCTGCTTTTCGGAAGATGCACTTGTTCTCGATGAAGGTAAAGAGTGGGCAGGCAAAGCTGCTATCAAACAATGGAGTGCCGAATATCATTTTGGAGCTAACATAACACTTGAACCCATACAGAATAAACAGCAAGGGGAAGAAAACGTAGTAGTTTTCAAGGTTGATGGGGATTTCGACAAAACCGGCCTCCCGGACCCTCTCTATTTGGATTTTTATTTTCAGATTCGCAACGATAAGATTAAGCAGCTTGCGATCCGGCTGTCTAAAGGATTGGAATAAGTAGACAAAGGCTAATCAGATAAGGAACGTGAGGAACCCAAAGATGATACTAAATCATGTGTTATTGAAGCTGAAGGACCGGAGACCGGAGCATATCGAGCAAGCTCAAACCGTTCTACTAGGCTTGAGAGGGAAAATAAACGTTCTTCTCGATGTTCAGACTGAAGCTAATGTTCGCCCTGGTCCTTCAGCATACGATTTGATCCTGATCACCAAGTTTGCTTCCTTAGAAGACATGGATGAATACCTTATCCACCCGGCTCATCAGGAAGTCGCCAGGTGGATGGGTACGGTTCTGGAAACACAGGCGTCTGTCTGCTGCTCAATCTAATAGAAGTTAGCTACCAATGTCTCTTCATTCGCATAACTGAGAAATATTAACAGCGCCATGTTCTTCATTAGTGAAGAGTATGGTGCTGTTTTCATTTACGTAAGG
The DNA here is from genome assembly GCF_038595095.1 of Paenibacillus sp. FSL P2-0089. NCBI lineage: Bacteria > Bacillati > Bacillota > Bacilli > Caryophanales > Paenibacillaceae > Paenibacillus > Paenibacillus sp. FSL P2-0089. The sequence continues at coordinate 7,249,292 of NZ_CP152006.1, read as the reverse complement.
TCTTAAAAGGGTTTCATGGTTATCGATCACAGTGATTTAGAATGTTCACAGATTGTATTATTACCTGCGGTGATCCCCTCTCTTTTAAGATGGTTATCGCCCGCATCACACATTTCTTTTAATAATGGAAGCAATGTCCGTCCATAGTCTGTTATTGAGTATTCTACTCTAATGGGAACCTCGTCTGCATACACGGCTCGATTAACTAATCCATCCTGTTGCAGTTGCTTTAATTGTTCGTTTAAAACTTTATGTGAGACGCCTTCACAAATCTTGAGTAAGTCTTTTGTGCGCTTATGCTCATATCCTAATTGATACAGGATAATGCTTTTCCATTTACCACTAATGATATTTTGTACCACATCAAAACCTGTATTTATTGTATTCATGATATCCTCCTTACTTTGAAGTAACCTAGTGACTATAAAGTGCAGTATTTTCAATTGCAGACGCTCCAGATAATATGATTATAGCAAATCTAATCTACGGGGGGCGTTAAAGTGAGTTTGCAGGATATTATTTTACAAAGGAAATCGGTCAGACATTATGATCCAAACTATGCGATTGAAAGAAAGGAAATCCTTGATTCGATTGAACTGGCAGCCAAATCACCAAACGGAAATAACATTCAGAGTACACGTTATTTACTCATCGAGGATAAGGAGTTGCGAGCTAAAGTTAGACCCATTGCATATAACCAGGAGCAGGTTGAAACCTCCAGTTATTTGATTTTGATCTTGGGGGATTACCGTACTTTTCATGCTGAGAATATCCATGCTATTCAAGACAAGGCTTTGGAGAAAGGTTATTTCACCCAAGAGACTAAAGCGCATTTAACAAATGCAGCCCTTGGTTATTATCGAAACATGTCTAATCAAGATTATTTAAAAGAGCTGGTCCGCGATGGCAGTCTGGCTGCAATGGCCTTAGTCCTTATTTTGAACGAAAAAGGGTACCAGACCATCACGATGTCAGGTTATGATAAAGATGCTCTTTTTAAAGTGCTCAAGATTCCCCAGCACTATGAAGACATTATGTTATTAAGTGTGGGCAGAGGGATTCAAGAGGGTCATTCCACTGTAAGACATGATATTGAGGATTTAACGTTTATAGATAGGGTACCTTCGTGATCGGATACACACACAGAGAGCTTCAAACCTCATTGTATAGAAAAGTGCCTGCGGGGGCTCTTTTTCAGCTACTATTTAATACGCCAGATGCTCATACTTATGTGAAGATGCAGTACCCTTCAACAACAATTATTCTCGGGAACTCAAAGAAGATTTAGTATTCACACATGGTGACTACAGCCTGCCAAACATCATTATTGCTAATGACTCTATAAGTGGATTTATCGATCTGGGAAATTGCGGGATTGCGGACCGTTATTATGATTTGGCAGTAGCTGAGAAGAGCATTATCAGAAACTTCGGCGAGCAATGGGTCAAGTTATTTTTTTCATCCTATGGTGTATCAGAGATTGATTATGCAAAAATAAGATTCTACCAAGTTGTAGATCATTTGGTTTGGGCCTGATCATTAAGTGAACACAAGGAGGATACTGGGATGAGGATGCCAAGCGACAGCGAGCTGACATTGCTATTCGAAGGAGATGAGCAACAGCTGCAGCAATTTGTTTTTGCGAACAGCGTCATTGTAGATTGGGGAGAGGAGGACGAGGAGATCGTCCGTTTGTTCGGTAAACAGCTTCCCGATGAAACGGTCGAGGTGACGCCTACGGACAAAGGACTGGATGTTACCTACAATGGACAAATGCATTCGATTGCGCTTACCTTTAGCGGAGATGACCGCTACATCACGATTCGCGGCTTTCAGGAGCTGATCCGGGACAAATACGAAATCCGGCTGTTTGAGGCCTCATATTTTTCGGATACGCACGAATTTTTGATTTTACCGAAGCACAAGTGGGGGGAACTGGATGCCCGTTATCCGGTGCGGAGTAGGGAGATATTCCGTATCATCGATGAGGAGTTGGATTTTCCGTAACTGGGCAAGTGGTTAACCAAGCTTCAGCAAGAATTCGAACAGTGTACGGGTTACCTGAAAAATATCTAAAACGGCTCAGGAAGGATATGCCTATGAAAATAATTACATTATGCGGTTCTACAAAATTCAAGAAGCAATTTGAACGGGCTAATGCATTTCTTACACTACAAGGAAACATAGTGATTAGTGTAGCCTTCTTTGAACAAACTGAAGGTTTTGAAATCACGGAAGAACAAGCGGAGTTACTGGGAGATCTGCATTTTAGAAAGATTGATCTTTCTGACGAAATCTTCGTGATTGATGTAAATGGCTACATTGGCAACAGCACAAGAAATGAGATTGAGTATGCTGGAAAAACGGGTAAGGCCATCCGCTACTACTCTGATGGAGAGATTCCGCAAATTCTAAAACGCTACTGACATTACTCTGCCAGTAGCGTTGTTTAGATGAACCCTCTCTCTTTTTCTTAACCAACATGCGCCACAGCCCGTACCTCTACCCACTGTTCCGGGAATGCCAGGTAAGTCACCCCGATCATGCTCCCCGCCGGCCGATGCTCTCCGACATACTTTTTGAACAGTCCGATCGCGGTTTCCCCGTGCTCCTGCGCATTCGTCAGATACAGCTCCACGTAAGCCAGATTATCCTTGGTCGCTCCGAACTCTTGTAACACGGTATCCAAATTCTTCAGCGTCTGTGTCATCTGTGCCTGAATATCGCCTGCTCCAACGAAGCTGCCCCCCGCATCATGGGAGAACTGTCCCGAGATATACAGCGTGTTGTCGACAAGGTACCCCTGCGAAATCCCGTGATCCCAGAGGGTATGGTTGTACGTTCGAATGGTTGTCATTGCTTTAGCCCCTTTACTTCAAAGTAAAGCTATTATAGACTGAGCAAAAATAAAGGGATAGTACGCACAAAGAAGTGGGCTACTATCCGAAAGGATAGCGTGAACATGGGCATTTCAGATTTGAAGGGCAAGGAGACGGTGATCCAAGACACACCATTCGGTTATACGATGTCGGTGATCGGCGGGAAGTGGAAGATGGCGATTCTGTATCTGCTGTCCGCCAAACCCTCGATTCGATTCAATGAAATGCATAGACAGCTCGGAGCGGTGACATACAAGGTTCTCAGCGCGCAGCTTAAGGAATTGGAGGCTGACGGGCTGGTGAAGCGCGTGGAGTATCCGCAGATTCCGCCCAAAGTGGAGTATTCGCTGACACCGAAAGGGCAGACCCTTCTACCTGTGTTGGAGCAGCTGTGCGAGTGGGGAGCACAGAACCGGTGAGGTTCATACATTCACATTAGCGCCAAAAGGTAATTTCCTCGCTACCCAGGCGCACGGACTCATGGCCCTCATCTTTGGCCTTGCCGATGGATAAGATCATGACCGGAACATACCTGTGGTCGTCCAGATCAAAGGTGCTAACGATCTGATCACGTTCAAAGCCTGCCATCGGATTGGTGTCATACCCATGAGCACGGGCTACCAGCATCAGTTGCATCGCGAATAAACTTGCATCGATTTTGGCAATTTCGACCTTTAATTCTCTAGGTATTTGCGGATACATGCCCAGAATTTGCGCAACCTGCTTGTCGCGTATGTCTTTGGGCATTTTTCCTTGCTCCACAGCAGTATCATAGATTTTCTCTACATATAAATCGCTCTGCGTATCTCCCAAAATGATGAGCATCGCCGCAGATGTATCATTTTGCCGCGTATTGAACTGGACCAGAGGCCGAAGCTTGTCTTTCCCTTCAGGGGAGTGAACCACGATTATGCGCCAGGGCTGCATATTCGCGGAAGAGGGAGCCAAGCTTGCTTCTTGAATCATAGCGTGCATTTCTTCTTCCGAAATTTTGATGTTCTCATCGTACTGCCGTATGGAACGGCGGCCGGTCAGAATGTTGACAAAATCATTATTTTGAATAGGTTCTAGCATAAATACACTCCTTCTGATGGTAACCCATTATTTTGACAGTAGCGCTGTCCCGGGTTATCATATTTTTATTTTGAACTATGAACCTTGGTTTATAGCAAATATAAATGAATGATTGATTTAGAAGGAGCAGAATATGAGAGCGAATGAAGTTTCCAGGCTGACGGAATTACCCATATCCACCTTGCGCTTCTATGAACGCAAACAGTTGATTCCTGAACAGTTTATTTCGAGGGATGAAAATAATTACCGCGTATACGATGAAGGAGTGGTCACCTATTTGCAGGATGTGAGAATGCTACTCACTTTAGGTTTAACGATCCATGACATAGTTTTACTTATCAATGAGAGCTCGTATATTAAGAAGGAAGCATTGGTAAAGGAGAAAATCAAAGAAATCCAGGAGTTAGAAGCCAAGTTGAATGCATCCCAAAAGTTTTTGGGTGATGTGCTGGAGGGCAGAGCGCATTTTCAGACCGGATGTAAATCGCAATAATGGTGCTTATTTAAACTTTAACGGCTCTGTGAATTTCATAGATTACGTCACCACAACAACGTCCGAATGTAGCATCAGGCTACAAAGAGAGGTATGAAGCCCTTAAGATTGACTTTGGACCGGAGATAGCCGAAGATCAGGCGCTTATTTTGTATTAGCAGTATGCCCGATAAAAGCATAGTAAAAAGAGCCGCCACTTTTATGTTAGTGAAGGCTCTATGCTACGTAGTGAGATAAAAAATAAGTTTTAATGAGTCCTTTCAAGACGACGGCCATTGATAAACCAACTTGGTACCAAAACAAGAATTGTGAGAATACATTCAATCCCAAAAACCGTTTGCAAACCGGCAACAATACTGTGTGTTCTATCATGAATCGCAGCGGGATCAGGTGAATGGTGAAGATAACGATTGGCTCTGGATGACATGATGCCGACGAACAAAGCGATGCCAATTCCCCCGGCAATCTGTTGGAGCGTATTGTAGATGGCTGTGCCGTGGGGGACCAGGTGACCCGGAAGCTGATTCATTCCTGCCGTCTGAGCCGGCATGACGACAAACGATATGCCTAAGAATAATAGGACATGATCGAACAGAACGGAGCCTCGGGTTGTGTCGCTATCGATACCGGCAAACAGCCACAGTGATAGGGCGATCATGAGCAGTCCGGGCATTATGACGAATCTCGGCCCGAATTTATCGAACAATTTTCCCGTTACAGGCATCAGTATTGCGTTCAAAATACAGCCTGGCATCAGAAGTAACCCTGTCCCGAAGGCCGTTAACTGCATCACATCCTGCATATAGATCGGCAGCAATGTCGTGGTGGCGAATAAAACCATCATGAGCACCACTATCAATACAGCTACCAAGGAAAAAGCGGGATACCGGAATACGGAAAGATCAATCAAAGGCTCTTTAATTTTGAGTTGCCGCCAAATAAGTAAGAGCAAGAAGAGCCCGCCTATAGCAATCAAACTGTAACTCCCAGGACTAGCCCCGACACCGGTCTGGCTAAAACCGTAGGTGATAAAACCAAACCCGATGGTTGACATCACAATGGATAGAAGATCGACCCGTGGTTTTGTTATTTCTGTAACATTCTTTAAATTTATGAATGCATAAATAATTGAAAACAACACGACAGGAATCACCATGTAGAACAGCCACCGCCAGTCCAAGGTATCGATAACCAAACCTGACAAAGCCGGTCCGATGACAGGGGCGACCATGATGACAAGCCCCATGAGACCCATGGCAGCCCCCCTGCGTTCTGGAGGATAGAGGGCAAGAATTGTATTCATCATCAGCGGAATCAATAATCCTGTCCCGCAAGCCTGAACAACCCTGCCTATCAGCAAGACTTCGAATCCAGGGGAGACTGCACACAAGCAGGTACCTGCTAAAAATAACGTCATTGCGGACATAAACATCCGGCGAGTCGTGAACCATTGCTGCAGCAATGCGGTCACCGGCACCAGTATGCCGATCATCAGCATATAACCGGTAGATAACCATTGTATGGTTGAAGCGGTAACGTTGAACTCACGCATTAATCCGGGAAAAGTATTAGTAAGTAAATTTTCGTTAAGGAACGCAATAAACGCACCGATGAGCAGGGCGGCTAGCATCGCCCCACTCTTCATTCTGCTTGTCTCTTGAACCTGTTCGTTCATCTTCCACCTCCAGAGAATATTCATTACCAAATCTTCACCTGTCTGATTGTGCAGATTATCCTACACCATCACCTTCTAACAAGGAGTAGAAATTATCGCGGTCTTCATCATCAAATTTGCCAAGCGCCTGTACCCTGACAAATTGATGTCCGCCATACATATCGATCTCCTCACCATTACTATTGTAGAGCGCGATCATATGACCATCCCGATTCCGCTCTATATACCCGTAACAAGCTGCCTCGGGCTCTTCGCCGAAAAAGAGTAAAAATCTGATTTTGTCCACGCTATTCATACAGATCTCCCTTCCGTATTTCTCATTAATCTGAAGACTATTTTACGTGACACTGGCCCCATTGGAAAAAGCGATATCACGCTGCATCCCCGGAATTTCATTCCTATTCAGAAATCATAAGGGGGCTCCCTCACTATATCGCTCATCCGCGCATTTTTTCTTGACGGGACGCGATTAGGGGAGTATTATACTGTGCCGGTTCATCAATCAGATTAAATCCGCTATCGCGAAAAGCTATGACCAATCATGCTTTTTACATATAACCTGCATTCTTTGCCCTCATGCTATACTCAGTACACTAAAAAGTTGTAAGGAGATGTAGCGATGATACCTTTTCGCAATGATCATGTAGGCAGCTTCCTGCGTCCTGCGAACTTAAGCCAGGCGCGTGAACAATATAAAGCAGGCAACATCACATATGAAGCCTTAAAAGCGGTGGAAGATCAAGAGATTATCCGGATTATTGAGCAGCAGAAGGAGAATGGCGTATTCGCAGTGACGGATGGGGAATTCCGCAGAAGCTGGTGGCATTTTGACTTTCTGGGCGGCCTAGACGGCGTAGAGCTGTATGAGGAGATCGACGGGCCCAAGTTCCATAATATGCAGACCCGTAAGGGTGGCATTCGTGTGGCGGGTAAGGTGGATTTCTCAAGCCACCCCTTTGTGGAGCATTTTGAGTTTTTGCTGAAGCATGCAGGTGACGCCGTAGCGAAGCAAACCATTCCAAGTCCCAACATGCTGATCTACCGGCTGGAGCCTGGGGCCAATAGTTATAACGACCGGGAGCAATTCCTTCAAGATACGATTGCGGCGTACCAAAAAGCTATTCAAGCGTTCTATGATGCCGGATGCCGGTACCTGCAACTGGATGATACAGCATGGGCAGACCTTTTCTCAGAAGCGGGTCACGATAAGCTGCGGGCAAAGGGGCTGGAACCGGCGGAAGAGCTCAAGATCATGCAGCGTATGATTAACGAAACCTTGGCTCATAAACCGGCAGACTTAGTGGTGACTATGCATATTTGCCGGGGCAACTATAAATCCAACTACTTCTCAAGCGGCGGTTATGATTATGCTTCTGAGGTCATTTTTGGAGGCTTAGACGTAGATGGCTTATTCCTGGAATTTGATGATGAGCGTTCAGGCAGCTTCGAGCCACTGAAATATGTGAACCGGCCGGATTTGAAAATCGTGCTGGGTCTGCTCACATCCAAAACAGGCGAACTAGAAGATAAAGAGCATATTAAAGCCCGGATTGCCAAAGCAGCAACCTATGTGCCCCTTGAGCAGCTGTGCTTGAGCCCGCAATGCGGATTCTCCTCTACAGAGGAAGGCAATATTCTTACGGAAGAACAACAGTGGCGCAAGCTTCGTTATGTGAAGGAAATTGCCGAAGAAGTGTGGAAGGCAGACCAAGAGACCGTTATCGTTGAAGCCTTCATTAATGGTCACAATGTACCATCCCTTTCGCAGTCAGCCAAAGAGAATCCGGCGAACCCGGCGGAAATCGTAGGCTATTTCCCTGTCACTACGAAGGAACAAGCGGTGGAAGCGATTGAAGCGGCGGCAGAAGCTTTTAAAATATGGAAGAAGACCTCGATTGATGAACGTATTACCCGGATGCGTAAGGCAATAGAGAAGATTAGAGCAGCGGAGAATGAAATTGTCCATCTGCTGTCCAGAGAGCATGGCAAGCCCCTATATGATGCCCATGGTGAGATTTATGTCTCGTTAATGTGGATGGAGTTCGCTTGTAATGAAGCTGCATCCGTTCTACAGGAAGAGGTCCAGGAGCATGACCATGGTAAAACCATCCTGTCCTATGATCCAATGGGTGTGGTGGCAGCGATCAGTCCATGGAATTATCCGATTGCGTTATCTACGATTAAAATTGCTCCTGCCTTACTTGCGGGCAATACGATTGTGCTCAAACCGAGTCCGTTTGCGCCGCTGGCGGCGGCGAAGGTAGCAGAGCTGATCGCAGGTGAGTTCCCGGCGGGTGTCATCAATGTCGTTCATGGGGATGCGGATGTGGGCGTTGAACTGACTAGTAATCCTCTTGTCGCCAAAATCGCCTTCACAGGCGGAACCGCAACAGCCAAGCACATCATCAAAGCGGCTTCGGAAACGATTAAGGATATGACGCTGGAGCTGGGCGGCAATGATGCGGCGATCTTCCTGGATAGCTTTGATGTTCAAGATGAGCGGGCCATGCGCCGGATTGTTATTTCTAACTTCCTGACGACAGGCCAGATCTGTATGATTGCCAAGCGTGTATATGTACACCGTTCTATCTATGATGGTTTTGTTGAAAAATATATCGAGGCGGCTAACCGCTGGATTCGCATCGGTGATCCCTTTGATGCCAATACGACAGTAGGTCCGGTGAATAACCTGAAGCAGAAGAATTACGTGCAGGGTCTGATTGAAGATGAACGCCAGCGCGGAGCTAAGGTCATTCCGCTCGGCCAAATTCTGGATGAGCAGCGGTTTGAACAAGGGTATTACCTGCAGCCTACGCTTGTTCTGGACTGCGATTACCATGATCCGATTGTGGTGGAGGAGCAGTTTGGTCCTACCGTTCCGATTCTGCCCTTTGACGATGTGGAGCAGGTGATTCATCTGCACAATGAGAGCATCTATGGATTGACGAGCTCGGTCTGGGGGCGGGAAGAGGAGGCCATCTTGGTCGCACGTCAGCTCGAAGCGGGAACGACCATGATTAATACAGCTGCTGTGCAAGGGCTCGATGTCCGGTTCCCGTTCGGTGGCTTCAAGCAGTCCGGTATCGGCCGTGAATACGGCGCAGAGGGCATCCGTACGTATACAGAGCTGCATGTGATCAATGTTCCGAAGACACTGGATCTTCCTTATATCCCAGAGTGAACAAAACACCTTCAAGAGAATGAGCTCTGTCGTAAGATAGAGAGATCCTTGGAGGTGTTTTTTGCGTTGGCAACTAGAGTGAGTTACCCGGTAGACCAGCATTACGAACGATTTAGGAAAGCTGCTGCAAACTGGGCGTTTGCCGTTACTAGGACAGATCTCCCAACATAGACATAAGCTGATGAGAAATGCTTATGTCATGTGTAGGGATGGTGTAATATAGATGGCACAAAAGTTGAAAAAGAAAAGTACGCGGTTAACCGGAAGGATCGTTATTCCAGGCAATCCGTCGTACAATACGGCTAGAATGGAGTTCAATAGGCGCTTCTCTAAATTTCCAAGGGTCATTGTTTTTTGCCAACGAACTCAGGATGTGATCAACGCAGTCAAATGGGCACGTGAGCGGGGCATACGGCTGCGGGTACGTAGTGGACGGCATAGCTATGAAGCCTTCTCGGCTGTAAGTGGCGGTATTATTATCGATGTGAGCGAGATGAATAAGGTTAAGGTTGATCGGAAAAACAGATTGGCCATTGTCCAAACGGGTAATCCGCTTGCCCGTGTGTACAAAAAGCTGTGGAATAAGCGGGTGGCAATTCCGGCGGGGACTGCTCCGGATGTAGGCGTAGCGGGGCTTACCCTTGGAGGGGGCATTGGACTACTTTCCCGTAAATTTGGACTTACGTGCGATAACTTGAAGCAAGTGAAGATGGTCGTAGCTTCGGGGCGATATGGGGCAAAGACGATTGTGGCAAACAGGAAAAAGCATTCCGATCTGTTGTGGGCATCACGAGGCGGAGGGGGAGGGAATTTTGGGGCTGCTACAGAATATACATTTCGGGTTAGACCGATTTCATCAGTTTCTATATACAGTATTACGTGGAAATGGCGTGATCTTGAGAAGGTGTTCCCGGCTTGGCAACGCTGGGCCCCATCTGTCACGAACCGTCTAACCTCAACCATCGAGGTGTCTGCCAAACAAGTGGGCACCATTGTATCTACCGGGCAATTGCTTGGCGGTGCAGAGGAGCTGCGCCGATTGATTAGACCGCTCTTGCGAGCAGGCACTCCGGTGAAGGTGATGGTGAAGACAGTGCCTTTTATTGAAGCGACCAAATTTTTTGCCGAAGCGGACCTGAATTTGGAACCAAAGTTTAAAATAACCGGGGCCTACGGATTCCAACCATTGCCGCCTGAAGGAGTACGAATTATACGCGACTTTTTATCTAAAGCACCCAACAGGCACTCTAGCGTGTGGAGCCAGAGCTTAGGTGGTGCAGGAAGCGCGGTGAGTCGAGTATCGCCTGCTGAAACGGCCTATCCTCACCGGAAGGCTGAGACAATCTACGAACTGTCAGCCCGGTGGAGAAACAGCAGGGAGCAGGAGCGGAATATTCAGTGGGTGGAAAGGTTCCGCAGAGCGTTGCGTCCCTTTGTTAAAGGGGATTATGTGAATTTTCCCGATTTGCAGATTAAGAACTGGCCCAAGGCGTACTATGGCGAGAACTTTGGCCGATTGAAGCAGGTGAAGCGAAAGTACGATCCTCATAATGTGTTTCGTTTTGCTCAGAGTATTCCAGTCGGTAAACAGATCAGAAAATGACAATATGTTCTCCACGGTGAATTTGGAAAACTAATCAACAAAGATGCGGCTGGAGCGTAGTACACTAAATCGGGTCGTATCTTTGTTAACAATCATTAAGCAAACGGGCAGTTTTTTGGAGAAACATGATATCATTAAGGAGCGGGACTGCTCAAAGTACGGGTTTAAGGAGATAAAATCATGAAGAAAAAGAAGATTGCCTGTTTACACGCCCACTATTCAAATATCCAGTATATTCAAAACGCTCTTACCTCTGCTGAGTTGGAATTGGTTCATTTTGTGGATCCTGGTTTGATGAGTAGAATTACATCAGATAAAAATTTCGATGAAGGACAAGCCAAAAATAAAGTCATCGAACAAATAGAATGGATATCACAAGCAAATGTTGAGGCGATTCTTATCACATGTACTAATTATATTGCTCTTCTTAAAGAAAACCGGCTACATACATCTATTCCTATAATAAAAATCGATGAGCCTTTCTTTAGTTCGGTCTGCAGTATTACAGAACCACAAGTTCTATTATTCACTAATCCAGCAACCGTCGCAGGGACAATGAGCAGGCTTAATGAATTTGCTTCTATCCAGGATAAGCCAATTCATATTGAGGCACGTGTCATAGAGAATACATTTGAGCTAATCATGCAAGGTAAAAATGAGCAATATGTTGAAGAATTATCAAAGTACATAAAGGGGATACTTGCATCAGAAAAAAACAAGAAAATTTCTGTTGCTCAATTATCTATGGTGGAATCAGCCGTTAAAGTTGAGCAAGAGTTAAATGTAAAAATCGGGAATCCGTTGGATTCACTGATAATACATTTCGAGAGCTTGTTGCTCAACTAACGGGCAATGTGAACATTAGGCAGACAACAATAAACCGACCAAAATCCTTAGTGGACTTTGATCGGTTTATTCCGTATTTTTCCGAAGAAAAATCGAACGAAATATTCTTTATTCCCCAATATATAGTGTAAGACCGAAGGGAGGGGTGATGAATGGAGCATCCAAAAGAATATTCTCAGCTCATTACGCTTACGCTAGCCGGCAGTCGTGAAGCATTTAGTGAGCTATATGAAGCTACGATTAGGGATGTATATCAAACCGTTCATTTCCTCGTTCGCGAAACATCTGAGGTGGATGATATCGTTCAGGAGATTTATATTCAAATGCGCAGATCTCTTGAACATTTTGACATCAGTCGTCCCTTTAGACCCTGGCTTATGGGAATAACAGTGCGACAAATTCATGCCTACCGGAGAAAGAGATGGACGCATCTCCGAATTCTTAAGAAGGCAGAGCAGGTCAATTTGGTGGTGGAGCCTGAATTCACAAGTAAGATTGTCGACAAGATCTCTAACCACTCCTTGCTTGCTAGCGTAGATAGTCTTCCGTATAAGCTGAAGCAGGTGATTATTCTGCATTATTTAAATGAATTATCGCAGGAGGAAAGTGCCGTAATCCTCGGGATTCCTCTAGGTACCGTGAAATCCCGTATTCATGCTGCACTGCGCAAGCTTCGTCAGAAGCCAGAGAATCAGACTCTTTTTAAGGGAAAGGTGGAGGATCTGCATGAATTTCAATGAAAAGCTGCGAACAGTTCTGCAGGAAGAGGCCAGAAATTTAAATGCCCCACCGGAACTGAAGGAGAGAATACTAAATCAGACCGTAACCGGACAAGGGGGAAGACGAATGAAAAAGAAGTGGATCGTAGCAGGCGTTTTGGCAGCTACTTTATTAATTCCTACTGGAGCGTTTGCCGGATATCATTATCTGGCGGATAGTATGTATGGTTCGAAAGAAGCAGCTGCTACGATTGGCCTAAGCCAGCAGAAATATGAGGAGTTTGAGACCAAGCTTCAGAGGTTGAAGCATAATTTTAGCGAGGAAGAAGCTGCCACGGTTATGTCCTTATTGAAGGAATTAGGCGATTACAATCTGCTGGCGGCAGATTCCAAGGGGATTTTTCACATAGAACAGCTTGATGCAGAAGAACAGAAGGCTTACAAGAAATTACTGGTGGAGCTTGAACCGTATTTCAAGAAAATGAACGAAACGGATAAATCCAAGGCAAAGGCATCTGGCACAGATCGTGGCGCTTTCTGGGATAGCTTGCTTGAGAAGGCTGAACAGAGACTCACTAAACAGGAGTATAGGGAGCTTGAATCCATAATAAATGAGTTGAAAAGCTATGATGCCAAGGTAACTGATGCAGACGGAAGTGTTCATATGGATCGGTTGTCGACAGAAGAAATACAAAAGCAAGAAAAGTTATTGGAGGCGCTCACTCCTTACGTTGATAAGATAGACAAAATGATGAAACCGAGCTCTTAACCCTTACTCTCTCAGTATGGTTTAAAAATCAGTCATTATGATCCAAAACTCGCAGGAGCTTTATTTAGCAGCAAACTGACCATAGAGCAGGGTAGGTCGGAATGGTGCATAAATGGGCTTTTGCGAGTTTTTTGTGCTACAAAATTTCTTAGCAAAAAACTACATGAAGCCGATAGATAAAGAAGAAGAAATGAGTAGGAGAGGGATACTCTTGGCTAATTTTTCATGGGGTCACCAAATGAAAATGAAGTACATCTTTTTATTCCTGGGGTTACTATTAGTTGTTCTATCAGGCTCACGCTTATTATGGATGGAGTTGTTTGGCGGTTTACAACAGGATTCGATAAAAAACGGGGAACTCCATTTGCGTAATTGGAATGCAGAAGACGGGCAGATTGTTTTGCTTGACGGGGAATGGGAATTGTATTCCTCACATTGGTTCATGGATGGCAAAAAGCAGCAGGGCTTGGCCTTGAGTGAGCCAAGGATGATTCAAGTTCCAGGGGGATGGAACCAAGCTGTGCATCCCGGGACCTCTACTCCATATGGATTCGGCTCGTACCGCTTACGAATATATGTGAATCCGCAGCAGGATCTCAACTATAGTATTCGTGTGCCAAGTATACGCACTTCGTCGGAAGTATACGTAAACGGCCGGTTACTAGCTAAATCCGGGCGGGTAGCGGATTCGGAAGAAGCCTCTATCGCTAAGAATCTTCCGTATTCTACAACCTTTAGGGCCGACAAAGATGGTGTAATCGAATTGGTAATTCAAGCGTCCAATTATGTGGATAGCCGGAGCGGCGGCATTGTCCGGTCTATTAAATTCGGGACAGAAGAAGCAATTACCCAGGAGATGAAACTTTCGGTATCTATGCAGGTTCTGACAACGGTTATCTTTCTGATCCATTCTGCCTATGCGTTTATATTATTTGTATTGGGTAACAAGCAGACAAAGTTGCTGTATTTCTCTTTGCTGACATTCTCTTTCACACTAAGCGGTGCGTTAAGCAGTGATGAGAAGCTGTTCCATCAAATCATTTATATCGGCAACGTATGGGATTTCCGGCTATCCAATGTAGCTTTTTTAGTTGGAGCCTATGCATTATTGGAGTGTACGAATCATCGCGAACTAGCTCTTTGGCACAGAATATATCCTGTATTTAGGGCACTGATCTTGGGGACCGCAGGGATTACGCTATTGTTGGATACATATCAGTTAACCAGCATCTTCCCTGTGTATAATCTGCTAGGCGGTACTGCTGGAGTCGTTGCAACGATTGCGATCTGTAGAACAGTGGTCAAGGATATGAGAGGGAATCTGTTATTGTTGTTCTCCATCCTTGCGTTGATCCATCATGTGATCTGGATGCTCTTCTGGCGGGAGGGCGGTTATAATCTTCTCTATTATCCGTTTGATTTGATTATTTCAATGGGGTGTTTGGCCTCAGTATGGTTTAGGAATTATTTTAAAATGTACGAAAACACGAATGAGCTAGCAACAACCTTGCAAAGAATGAATGATCATAAGGATCAATTCCTGGCGAATGTTTCACATGAGTTCAAAAATCCGCTGCACAGCATGCTCAACCTATCACAATCTGTTATGAAACGGGAACAGCATGTAATGCAGGCAAGAAGCATCAAAGAGCTTGAAACTGTTTCTTCTGTAGGGCACCGGCTAACCTTGATATTAAACGATTTGATTGATGTGATGAGCCTGCGGGAAGGCAATCCCCGTATCAGCAAAAAGGTTATACCGATCCAGCCGATCGTGACGGGAGTACTTGATATGCTGCAATTGAATGCAGAGGTGAAATCTATACAAATTACAAATCAAATTCCTGAAGATTTTCCTCTGGTCCATGCAGATGAGAACCGGATTATTCAGATCCTCTTTAATTTACTTCATAATGCTGTGAAATACACAAATGATGGAGTTATTTTGATTTCGGCTTATGTAAACGACGGGAGGGCTTATATCGTTGTTGCTGATACCGGAATTGGAATGGATGAGGACATGCTTAAATGCCTATTCCATCCATACGAGCAAGCCAACACAACGGAGACCATGATTGAAGGCGGCTTCGGGTTAGGGCTGAGTATAAGCAAACAACTGGCGGAGCTTCATGGGGGCACATTGGATGTAACCTCCGTTAAAGGAGAAGGTTCGCAATTCAGCTTTTCTTTACAACTGGCAGGCTTGGAAGCGGAGGCGGAGAGTGCGCCGGCGAAATCTTTTGAACCGTTACCCATATCTGCTGTGGCAATTCAAGAACCTGTTCCAATGATCATGGACAGCGCAACCCCCCTGAGTGATGAGACACCGGCAACGTTCTTCAAGATGGATTCCGACCGTCCGGTTCTATTAATTATTGATGATGATCCTGTTAACCTTCAAGTGCTTGAAGCCATACTGCCACCAGACGAATATGATACAACCATGGTAACCAGTGGCAGACAGGCGTTGGCTATTCTGGGTACGAAGGAATGGGATGTGGTAATCTCTGATATCATGATGCCGATGATGTCCGGATATGAACTGACACGAAGGATTCGTGAGCGATTTACCTTCACAGAGCTTCCTGTTCTGCTTCTTACTGCAAGAAGCCAGCCACAGGATATACATAGCGGTTTCCTGGCGGGAGCAAACGATTATGTGACGAAGCCGGTAGAGGCCATAGAACTTAAATTGCGGATACAGGCGCTAACAACGATTAAGCAATCCATTAGGGAACAGCTGCGATTAGAAACTGTATGGCTGCAAGCCCAAATTAAGCCTCATTTCTTGTTTAATGCTTTGAATGCTATATCAGCATTAACGGATATTAATCTGGAGAAGATGCGTGATTTGCTTGATGAATTCACTAATTATCTGCGAAACAAATTTAAATTCCAGAACATTGCAAGTCTTGTTCCGGTTGCAGAAGAGCTGAGTTTAGTGCGTTCTTATTTATATATTGAACAGGTGAGGTTTGAAGAGAGGCTGCAGGTGATTTGGGAGATTGATGATCACAGGTGCATCAAAGTCCCGTTTCTTACGATTCAGCCTCTCGTTGAGAATGCAATTAAACATGGAATCATGAAGCGCAAGCGTGGAGGCAGCATTGTCATACGTATTTCCTGCGTGGAGACCCGGGCAGAGATCACAGTTAAAGATGATGGGGTCGGAATGGATGAGGTTCAATTGCAGCGATTATTGGAAAGGCGTAAAAGCAGTAGTTCCGGCGTCGGATTAATCAATACGGATCAGCGCTTGAAGCGGCATTTCGGAACAGGCCTTCATATCACAAGCTCGCTGGATGCAGGGACAACGGTAACTTTTCACGTTCCGCTCAGCAGTAATGAATAACAATGATGAGATCGGGCGGAAGGATGAAGTGGAAACGGTACCTTCCTTTAAAAGGACGGTACCGTTTCCACTTGTACAGTTTAGTTTCGTACGCAGCGTTAATGTTATCCACATTTCGTTATCCACGCGATTTAGACTTCGGCTTCTCCAACCGGCTACGTTCACGCATAGCGTTGATTTGCCTCGCATGTCTTTCGTCCCGGCGGCCTTGCCTCGTTCGGAGTTGGCTCAGCATAATGAGCAGGCCCAGGGCGCCGAGTACATAAGAGATGATGGGATTCACTTCATTCCACAGGTTGACACCGGCCAGAAGTAATACTGCGCCAATGATGGTGGCAATCAACCGCTGTGTATTTTTATTCTGCGTCTCGATTAATTTTTGCTCGAGGGAGCTCGCCAGCTTGACCCTTAACCCTCCGCTATCCATTTTATCGATTGCAGACATGAACTTCTTGGTCGTTGGAAGGATGTCTTTGAGCATATCCTTGCCATCCGCTACAACTTTGGAGATGACACTTCCCCGCAGATCCCTCCGCACCACCTGTTCCACGTAAGGCTTAACCGTCCCGACCAGATCAAGGTCCGGGTCCAGTCCGGTACAGAGTCCGTACACGGTGCCTATGGCTTTGCCCAGGAATGTAGTATTGGCAGGTAATTGAAAAGGCTGGGAGTAGAGGAAATTACGCAGTTCTTCCACATTGTCGCCTGACGTCACAAAACTCAGATCGAACGTATCGCCGTTGATTTGTTCGAATAATAACGTAAGATTCCTGGAGAAGACCTCCAGATCTACATTGCGTCTTAAGAATCTCAAACGATTAAGAGCGTCGATAGCGCCGTGGGCGTCTTTCAAATATACGGCCAGCAGAAGGGCTACCATCTGGGTCTTCATATCACGGGCGATCCGCCCGACCATTCCAAAATCAATCAAGGCGATGGTGCCGTCAGGCTGCACGAGCACATTGCCCGGGTGCGGGTCTGCGTGAAACAAGCCATTCAATAAAATCTGTTCCACGAACATTTCGATCAGCGATGTTGCCAGTTGGGTCCGGTCTACCCCCCAAGCCTCGAGCTTGGCGAAATCATTGATTTTGACACCCTCCATAAACTCCATGGTCAGCACCTGCGATGTAGTACAGGACCAATGGATGTGCGGA
The DNA here is from genome assembly GCF_038595095.1 of Paenibacillus sp. FSL P2-0089. Taxonomy (NCBI): domain Bacteria; kingdom Bacillati; phylum Bacillota; class Bacilli; order Caryophanales; family Paenibacillaceae; genus Paenibacillus; species Paenibacillus sp. FSL P2-0089. The sequence goes on along the minus strand of NZ_CP152006.1, from coordinate 7,231,544 downwards.
ATCACGACATCCTTCCGGTGGGCTAGCTGCTGCTTGAACTCTTCGGCATTACGCCCTTCTTGCTGATAGTCGAGCTCCTCCATAATGGTGTCATGAAACTCATCATACACGGCATCAAGATCCATGAAGTCTGTAATCATCTTCTGGCGCTTCAATAACGAAATAGCGACCTGAATGGATTTCCAATCAATCGAGATAATGTCCTCCACCCCGGGCCGCATCACCTTCACGGCGACTTGCTCACCTGTCCGTAAGGTGGCCCGGTGGACCTGTCCGAAGGATGCTGCTGCAATAGGAGTCTCGCTGAACTCAGCATACATCTTGCTGATGGATACCCCGAGTTCACGCTCTACCTTCTGCTGGATCTCGGAGAAATCTACGAATTCTACAGAATCCTGCAGCTTGGACAATTCTTCAATAACTTCCTTCGGCAGCATATCCACCTGCGCACTCACATGCTGCCCAAGCTTGATAATTAACCCGCCCATATCCATGGCGGTTGTCGTGAAATACGCTGCCTGCTTGCGGTATAAGACCCGTTGCTTCGCTGCAAAGCGCCGCCTTGACATCACAACCTTCAGCTTGCCCAGCCACCAGAAATCCCAGGCGAACTTGAAAATCATCCGCATGGTTCTTCTGAACCTTGCATCCTTCATTAATTTCAGGAATTCGCTCATACTTGTTCATCTACCACGGAGTTATTATGCTGCATCCCAAATCTCTCCTTCTAATCATCCATGAGCCTAATTGTATGATATTTCATACCAGACAGATATACAATTAAAGGCTTGGGCGGCTGGCTGCTGATGACTCAGGTTCGTCCCTGAACGCCCGGCGGCCGAGCAAGCCGACCACCAAAGCCAGCGATGTCAAAACCGCCGCCAGCAGATACAGGTTGACGATCCCGAACCGTTCGGCCAGTCCTGCCATGACCAGCAGCGAGATGCAGAACACCAGATGCAGCAGCGAGGCTTGCGCCGACAGCACCTTGGGCAGCATCTGCTTACTGGTGCTGCGCTGGATGAGGGTACGCCGGTTAATCACCGACAGCTCCGCGAACGGTCCCATCAGCAGGACAAGGACCAGTGCTATATACGGCTGGGTATTCAGAGCATACACCATGGTGAGCAGGCCATAGCCCGCCATACCGATGAGCATCGCCCCCAGATAACGGTTGCCGATGAGACGCACTGCCGACAGGACCAGCAGCCCGCCGCCGACCGTTCCTGCGAAATAGGCTGCGTTAATGAAGCCCCACCATTCTTCGCCTTGCTTCAGCGCCACCTGGACGAAGGCCAGCGTGAACGCACCGACCCAGACCGAGCCTCCAAGCATGTCGATGATGTCCATGAAGGTCAGCATCCGCAGGCGGGGCATACGCCAGATGACTTGCCAGCCTTCGGTTAAGGTCTTCCACTTCGAAGAGGATGGGGATACCGGCTCCAAGCCTGCCGGCTGCCCCTGCATCTGATCCATTGCTTCTGCTGGCTCTCTCACGCCAAGCGTAAATGCGGCCGCCAGCCCATAGATGGCCGCTGTCAGCAGCAGCGCCGGGCTGGGCCCAAGGAATGCGACCAATAGGCCGCTCAGTCCCCAGCCCGCAAACTGCACGACCTGATCGCTGACGCTGATCAGACCGTTAGCTTGAAGCAGCCCCTCCTCCCGCGTTACGAGCCGCGGCACCAGCGCATTGCGGGCCGGAACGGTCCAGCCGTCGAGGAAGGACATGACGAAGACCAGAGCAAAGACAAGTGTGAGTGAAGCAGCCGCGCCGTTAAGCTGCAGATACAGAGCCAGCAGCACAAACAGCAGGAACTGGCCTGTCTGTGAGATCAGCAGCAGTGAGGGCAGCTTGATCCGGTTGATGAGCAGCGGCGCAATGAAGCCGCTCACCATCTGGGCCGAGCTGCGCATCAGCGGCATCAGCGCCGCCGAGACAAGGGAATCCGTCCGGTCCAGCACCAGCACTGTCAGGGCCATAATATACAAGACATCGGCAGCATTCGCCGCCGTCTGGGTCGTCCAGAGATAAAAGAAGGAACGTGTTAACAACCGTGGTCTCAAGAAATTTCGGGCCTCCATTTCTGCATCCATAACGTCAAATGTAAGATAAGGATAACAATAATGGAAATTTCGGATTTTGACAAACCTCACTAAGGGAATATGAAGCCGTTAGATTGTTCATTTCATATGACGGGTTAACGCCCAGAATATCAGAGCGAGCGCACTGACCGCTGCACCAAGCAGGCACACTCCGGTCCAGCCCGCATAAGCGTAGATACTGGTAGATGCAATCGATCCGGTGGCGCTGCCAATCGAATAGAAGACCATGTAACCGGCAGTAAGCCTGCTGCGGGCTTCCGGGCGCAGATGAAGGATCATGCTCTGGTTGGTGACGTGTACGGCTTGTACGGCCAGGTCTAGAAGAATAATCCCAATGATTAACGCGAGCAGCGAATGCGGAGTATAACTGATTGGCAGCCATGAAAGAAGCAGCAGAGTCAACGCCACGCCGGTGGTCTTTTGCCCCAAACCCCGATCGGCCAGACGGCCTGCCCGCGCTGCTGCTAACGCCCCGGTAACTCCGGCGAGACCAAACGCTCCAATCGCGGTATGTGACAGGGACAGCGGCGGAGCACTGAGGGGCAGCACCAGGGAAGTCCACAAGATACTGAATGCGGCGAAAATCAGCAGGCATAACACAGCACGGATTCGCAGCAGCCGTTCTTGTGCGAACAGCGTGAACAGTGAACGGAGAAGCTGCGGATAGGATAAGGATTCTCTCCGGTGCTCAGACTGCGGCAGGACCCTGAACAATACACCTGCCATGATTAACGTGAGTCCTGCGGAGACAAGGTAGACCGAACGCCAACCGGCCAGATCCGTTAACGCGCCGGCGAATGTCCGCGCCAGTAGAATACCAATGACAATTCCGCTGGTCACCACACCCACCGTTCGTCCGCGTTCAGCCGGGGCAGCCAAGGTGGCTGCGAATGCCACAAGCGTCTGTGTCACTACCGCAAGCAGTCCGACCGTAGCTATGCCTATGAATAACACCATGCTGGTGGGGGCAGTGCCCACAACAACCAAAGCCAGCACGGATACCAGCATCTGTCCGGTAATCAGCCAGCGCCGACCCAGCAGATCACCCAGCGGCACCAGCAACAGTAGTCCGATGGCGTAACAAATCTGAGTCACTGTAATCACGATGCCGACGGAAGAATGCGTAATCCCGAATTCGCTGGAGATCGCGTCCAGTAAGGGCTGGGCGTAATAAATGTTTGCTACCGCCAGTCCGCAGGTGATGGCAAATAAGAGCGCAACCTTACGGGTCATTAAAGATGCAGATACTGGTTCTGCTGCTACGTCATTAAATTTCGGTTCTTTCACAAAGCCCGCCAAACATAACGCCTCCTTCGATATATGAATAAAATAATATACTGATCGGTATGAAATAATTCCTGATAAATATACCGCTAACCAAAATTAATTGTCAAGGAGTAACTGTGTATGTTCACTCTGATTGACAGGAGGATCTGCGGCAAATACAATCGTAATATACCATTCGATATGAAATGAGGGAGTTCTATGGCCCGGCCGCGTGAATTTGATCAGGATAGGGCGCTAGAGGCAGCTATGCATGTATTTTGGGAAAAAGGGTTCGAAGCGGCCTCCTTAAGCGACTTAACCGCAAGAATGGGCATTCAGCGTCCAAGCCTATACTCTGCCTTTGGAGACAAGAAGGGCCTATTTGAAGCTGCCCTGCGAAAATATACGAGTTCCCATGCCGCGTATGTCCGGGGCAGTCTGCACAAGCATTCTTCAGTGAAAGAAGCATTCCGTACTTTTTTTGAAGATGTGGTGTCCAAAGAATATGAGAAAAGCCCGAGCACGGGGTGCTTCTGCATTAATTCAATGGTGGAGCTGGCTCCCCATGATGAGAAGTTCGAGATTCTGACCAGGGAACATCAGATGTACCTCTCGGTCATCTTCCAGGAAACGATTGAACGGGGTATGCAGTCAGGGGAGCTGGATGCAGGGATAAATGCCAAGAATCTGGCGCAGACGCTGGTCATTTCGTTAATAGGACTTACCGTGTTCCTGAAATCCCGTCCGGATAGGGTAGTGATTGATAACTTTGTGAAACAGATACTTACCCTAGTAACCATATCCTAATCAAAAGAGGGAAGGTGATGGCTATCTTTATGGAATCAAGCAAAGAGAGGGAGTTCTCCTTCGATATCCGCAGAACAGTGATCTTAGGTGCATACATGCGGGATTGGCAGATGCCGGAATGCCGGATCATCTTAAGCAAGCCCGATACAGCCGTCCATGTTGAGGTTTACTATTTTCCGGCTGATGATGAGACTACAGTGGCGAGGTTCGCAACAGTCGGGTTATCCGCAGCTCACCGCCCGAATGGACAAGCTGTGGGTACGGAGTGGATGATGGCTCTGACCTCTGACTTAGGCGGAGAGTCTGTGGACCGGATATTTACCTATCTCTGTGATCTTATCGCCCATCATATAGAGGGTGCAGGTGATTCACGGATACCTAGAGTGATGGAAGAGAGTCCGCTGGCCCCGGCTAACTGGACAACCACTGCTTTTCTGCTGGATGAGCTGAGGGGAGAAAGTGAAGAGCTTGAAGAGATTCAGGTCGGGAGCGAGAGGGTTGAGATCCTATGGGCGCTACCAGTCACGGCGCAGGAGGCTGCATTAATCTTAAGTGAAGGCGTGGAGGCCTTTGATTCCTACATCGAAGAGATCGAGCATTCTATTATTGATCCGCGGCGCTAGTCAGACTCCAGTTCGCCGATACGTTCAGCACCATATAACTGGTTCAGATGCTCAATGTGGTTGACTCCCCAATCATTCATGGCCTGCATGATGCCGGACAAGCTTCTTCCGTATTCCGTGATGGAGTATTCCACCTTCGGCGGGATTTGGTGGTAAATCTCACGGTGGACAATATTATGGTATTCCAGCTCACGCAACTGCTGTGAAGACGGATACCCTGAGACCTTGCTTCAAGAGGATGCCAGTTATCCTTTCGGGTATGGGGCCCTTTATATTTACGACCAGATCGGGCCGGCCGGGATTAAGCATCCGGTAGCAGGATTCTGGCAATTCTCTTAGGACCGGTTCAGGCTTACTGCTATCATTATTAATGATACTCACCTTCTCTTCTAATCATTTTACCTAACCGCTGTAACAGCCTACACTTTGTATGAAGCCACTACAGCGTAACAGGAGGATATGAAGATGAAGGCAATTACATTTGGACCGCAGGGTCTGCAATATACGGATCATCCGGACAAGCGTCCTGAACAGGGGCAGGTCAAGGTAAGGCTGCGAACAGCCGGACTCAATCACCGGGATTTATTCATTATAGCTGCTGCTTCTGCTACAGAAGGTGCACCGGGTCCGATTCATCCTTGCGTGCTTGGTTCAGACGGGGCTGGCGTTATTGAAGAGACGGGTGAAGGGGTAAGTGGATTATCTCAGGGAATGGAAGTCATCATTAATCCATGTCTCGGCTGGAATCGGGCGGATGAGGTACCTGTGGTTCCTGACATATTGGGTTACCCTGCAGACGGGACTTTTGCGGAATATGTCATTGTGCCAGAGCAGAATGTAGTACCTAAGCCAGCGTATCTGTCCTGGGAAGAGGCGGGTGTGTTACCCCTAGCGGCACTTACTGCGTATCGGGCGTTATTCACTAGAGGGGGCCTGAAGCGGGGCGACCATGTGCTGATTCCGGGCATTGGCGGCGGAGTGGCTACGTTTGCTGCTCTAATGGCGGCAGCGGCTGGGGCGCGGGTCACGGTCACCTCCAGAAGTGAAGCGAAGCGTACGCAAGCTCTTCAATTACCGGTTACACAGGTGATAGACAGCAACAGCCGTTGGCGGGAAGAGCTCCAGAGCAACCCTGTAGACCTGATCCTGGATAGCGTGGGTCCTGCGACATTCGAGCAATACTTCGAGGTCATCAAGCCTAACGGGAGAATCGTCATGTTCGGCGCAAGCTCAGGCGATGATCTCTCCATTCCGGCAAGAGCGATATTCTTCCCGCAGCTTCAGTTGCTTGGAACATCCATGGGCAGCCATGAAGAGTTCACCGCGATGCTTCGGTTCATGGAGCAGCATCAGATACACCCTATCATGGATAGCGTGTATTCCTTAGCGGAGACCCCGCTTGCCCTTCAGCGGATGGAACGCGCAGAGCAGCTTGGGAATATTGCCCTGAGAATAGGCTAAGGGTAGAGAGACAGGACATGCAGGCGCTACTGATTCGGCCCGATTGCCTTGCGCCAGCTGAATGTGATCGGTTTTTCGATTACAATTGGAGCGATAGCCTTGCGCCAGCTGAATGTGATCGGTTTTTCGATTACATTTGGAGCGGATAGCCTTGCGCCAGCTGAATGTGATCGGTTTTTCGATTACAATTGGAGCGATAGCCTTGCGTCAGCCGAATGTGATCGGTTTTTCGATTACAATTGGAGCGGATAGCCTTGCGCCAGCTCAATGTGATCGGTTTTTCGTCTACAATAAAAACGCTACTGACATAACGTTGTCAGTAGCGTTTTTTTATCATTAGACATGTACACATTCAAGAGAGGATGAACACTTATGAATTTCGCTTCGATACGTATAATTACAGACGACATCGATCGTCTGGTGGGGTTCTATGAGCAAGTGATAGGGATAACGGCGGAGCGGCCCGCTCCTGTTTTTGCTGAATTCGTAATGCCTTCATGTACCCTTGCCATCGGCCACTCCAAGACAGCGCAGCTATTCGGTACTGACTCTGTAGTGGCGGGAAGTAACCGCACGGTTATTATGGAGTTCCGCGTTGACGATGTTGAAGCGGAGTATGCACGCTTGAAGCCAACTGTTGAGGATTGGGTACAGGAGCCAACCACGATGCCGTGGGGGAACCGCTCGATGCTGTTCCGTGATCCCGACGGCAACCTGGTGAACCTTTTTCAGCCGGTGACGGAGGATGCGGTTAAACGGTTTGAGGGCAGGTAACGAAAGAAAAAGCTGAAGGTCCCGACGGGTAGCCTCCAGCTTTTTTGTTGTTTAGGAAATTATGATTTTCTGCTGTTGTGGATAAGTGGCGCGCGGGTAAACTCATTCACCCGCAGGGTGATTTTGTTCTGCATAAAGCATGTCTAATTCCCGTAATCCTTAAGCCACGACTTCAGTGATCCGCTCATGATCTCATATTCGCTCTGTGCATCATCGGGATGCAGTTCAATTCCCCCGGACGGGCCCAGGATAACCATATCTACACGGGTCTGATCCTTAAAGGTGATAGTCCCAGTGTTGCTTGCCCCGAACGAATTCCCTGCATCAAAAGGTCTAAGCTCAGCATCCTGGATCATTTGGATCATTCCATTTGTTTCTTCTTTGCTTAATACGGTGGGGTTAATCATGCCGATGCTGATTTCCTGAACCTGCCCCGATTCCAGCTTCTCCTTGAACTGCTCTGACCATCGGCGCTCTGCGTTTCCTGAGGCGCAGCTGGATACCATCAGGATGAAACCGGCGATTACCAGGACCACACCTGTAACTCGTTCTGCCCCTAAGGCCAGCCCGCTGGGCTCTGCATTCTTGAACCTCCAGCCCAGCCGTAAATACCAGGCTACCTGAGGCCAAATGGCTATAACCAATCCAATAGCTATGATTACAGCACCAAGAAATCCAGTCAAATCAATCACATCCTATGCCGGTTAATTCATATTTACTACGGGAAACTATTCGTTCAGGTTTCTTTTATAGAAATTCCTTACAATATAGGTATTGACTTGACGTGCACGTAAACTTGTAGGATAGAGCCATGAAGTACTTCATAGCCACAGGAAAGGAGAATTCATGATTACCACTCAGCTCAGTAAAATCGGAGAGGTGTCGGCCCGGTACGGCATCTCCAGCCGGACGCTTAGATACTACGAGGAGATCGGGCTGATCGCCAGCATCAGGGAACCGGGTAGCGCAAAACGCCTGTACAGCCAAGAGATGCTCAGGAGGCTCGAACTGATTCTGCTGCTGAAGCAGTTAAGCTTCTCCGTAAAAGACATTACAGCGGTACTGTTAGCATCTGAACTGTCAACGGCGGTCGGTGTATTCTGCAACAAACTGGGAGAGGTTCAGCGGGAGATCAGCAATATGCTGGTACTCAGGGAGCTTCTCGAACGGTATGTGGAATTATTGCAGGTACAGGGTGTCGCCAAGGGCAATGCCATCGGTCTGTTATTGGAGCAGTCGAAGAGGATTAATCTGGACGTTGCTGCCATGTTTCGTGAAGGAGAATTGAATATAAGAACGGAGGAATCAGGAAGAATGGAACATCAATTAGTGAAGCTGGAGGATCATCAGGTCCGGTTTATTGAATTGAAGCCGATGAAGGTGGCGTACTATCAGACTACTGCAGGGAATCAGCCGGAGGATGAGGCGTGGAATGTGCTGTATGCATGGGTGAAGGAAAAAGGGTTAGACCAGGATCCGGCCACCCGGTATTTCGGTTTCAATCAGCCTGGCGCGCATAATGAGCATGGTTATGAGATGTGGGCTACGGTCTCTGGGGACACCGAACCCTCGGGCGAGGTACGGATCAAGCAGACGGGTGGCGGCCTCTATGCGGTCTCCAGCCTATACGGACTCGATATTCCTGAAGCCTGGAACCGCTTAAATGAATGGGTGCAGAGCAGTAAATATCAGCCGGGCCCGGCTCAATGGCTGGAGGAGCACTTCCTGTTCAACGGGGATATGTATGTTAACGAAGCGTTCCAGCTCGATCTTTATTACCCCGTAGCCGTACAGGCGAAGGTTTAATCCAGACATGTGCTAAGGCCATCCCTGCCATGGATGGTCTTTACCCTTGAGAAGGGAAAACGGGGGGGTTAACAGAAATGGTATAGGAGACAGGAAATCAGTGAAGCGGAAGGATAGAGCCATGAGTAACTTAATTCTGAAGCATTGGACGGAGGAGTGTGAGCTGCCCGGGATCAATTGTATTGCTTGGGCAGATGGCAGCATTACGATTCTGAATATTGAGACCTGTTACGACCCGAATACCCGTCAGCGTACAATGCGCTGTTCCCCCTTGTGTGACACAACAATTGAGAGCATTGTGAAGTATAACGATGATCCTTGGACCATTGTTGATGCATGGACGAGTCTGGATTATGAGGGCGGTACAATCTACGGCGGGGACGGGCAGATGGGGAATGAGGGCTTCATTGCCTGCACCGATGCGGGCGGCAATATGGTTTGGGCTTTTTTCTCGGATGTCACCAATCCTATCAAGCAATTAAGTATTGAAGACCGGACATTAATCGCGATGAATGAGCATGATGAGCTGAGGATCGAGATCAATCTGGATCATCTTACAGAGATGAGGCTGATCCCATGCCGCAAGTAGAATCAAGAAATGCCTTTTCCAGTATTCTAGAATGAACATAGAGCGGTTGGAAGGGGGTGAGCGGACGGTGTACGAGTGGCACAGGCAGATCCAGACCATAGTCGATGATATGGACCAAAGTATTAAGCAGCATAACAGTGAGGCTATAACGCTGCAATCTCTTGCTGACAAGCTGGGTTATTCGGAGTTTCATACGACGAGAAAGTTCAAAGAGATATCCGGGATGCAGCTTAGGGATTACCTTCGCCACCGGAAGCTGGCTTTTGCACTGAAGGAGGTGCGGGACAGCGGAAAAAGCATTCTGGATATTGCGCTCGACTATGGATTCTCCTCCCATGAAGCCTTTACGCGCGCGTTCAAGGTGACCTATGGTGTGGCCCCAAGCGAGTACCGGAGACACCCGTATCCTGTTGTCCTTCGTACCAAAATCAACCCGTTTGACCGCTACTTTTTCGGACTAGGAGAGGTTGGCATGATCAAATCTACAGAAGAGGTTAAGATTTATTTCGTAACCATTCCGGCGCACAAATTCCTGCACATTAAGAATTACGAGAGCAACGGGTACTGGGATTTCTGGCAGAAGCAGAGCCTGATTCCAGGGCAGGACTGCGAGACCATCAGCGGCTTGCTGGATAGTATCAAGGGGAAGCTGGATGATGACGGCGGAAGCGATACGAACAGCGGCAACGGCCAGATTATGGCGTATATGAATGACCCGGACGGCAGGCTCTGCGATTGGGGATTTCCGCGTACAGAGTGTTATGGTGTGCGTCTCCCTTATGAGTATGAAGGTGAATTCCCCGCGCAGATGCTGATGGCGGATGTCCCCGAGGCCGAGTATATCGTATTCGAGCACGGGCCATTCGATTATGAGCAGGAGAATCGCAGTGTCGAGGAACGGATGGAGCAGGCGATGGCCACTTTTGACTATACAGGCACTGGCTACTGCTTCGATCCCAGCCCCGGCCGGATCATCTACTTCTATTTCAACCCGGATCGGTACTTCAAGTATGTCCGGCCTGTACGGAAGTTATAGTCGCTGCCAAGCACCTGCTGCTTCATAGGGTAGGTGCTTTACTGATTTCCATAGAAGAAAAGCATTGTAACTCTACCCATGACATACAGCACTGAGAGCATCCATAATTTGTGATTAACTTGTAAGAGTTGATGATGAAAGGGTGATATTTCTTTTGGATGTAAAAAGTCCCAATACATACAGCGGCGTAGCGGCTCAGGCGCGAATAAGGTATGCTCGCCCTCTGCTGCTTGCCCTAATGGCGATACTTCTGATCAGCAGCCTGACAGCCTGCAGCGGCAACTCTTCTGCGGGTGAAACAGCAAGTCCGTCTGCACAACCAGCCAGTCCATCGGCACCTCCTGCCCAATTGGCCCAGGCAACGCCTGCTGCAACCCCGCTAACGACCAAAGCGACTGGCCAGATTTATCTGTATGGCGAATCCCATGGGGTTGCCAAGATTATGGACAAGGAATATGAAGCCTGGTCTGACTATTACCACAACAAGGGCATGAGACACTTATTTGTGGAGCAGTCCTATTACGCTGCCGAATACTTGAACCTGTGGATGCAGTCGGACAATGATGACATTTTAGAGGAGCTTTATCAGGATTGGGAAGGGACGGAGAGTCACACGCCATATACGAAGACGTTCTATAAGAAAATAAAGAGCGAATGCCCGGAGACAATCTTTCACGGAACAGATATTGGGCATGGACCTGATACTACCGGCGAGCGGTTCTTGTCTTATCTTAAGGCCAACGATTTGACCGGATCGGAGATATACACCTTAACAACCGAAGCGATTCAGCAGGGCCAGAGGTATTACAGGAGTTACGATAATGTATACCGGGAAAATAAGATGACGGAGAATTTCATCCGAGAATTTGAAAAGCTGGGCAACGAGAGCATCATGGGCATTTACGGGGCAGCGCATACCGGAGTCAATGAAATGGAACTTATTACCCAATCGGTCCCTTGCATGGCGAATCAGTTGCAGAAGCACTATGGCAGTAACCTGCATACGGAGGACATAAGCTGGATGGTTAAGGATATTGACCGTATCCGGGTGGATCACATCACCTTGCAGGGCAAGAAGTACACGGCTTCGTATTATGGGAAGCAGGATATAAGCGGAGTCAAGGATTACGCCTCCCGGGAGTTTTGGCGACTGGAGGGGGCTTACGAAGATGTCAACAAGCTGCCACTGACGGGTAATGTTCTTCCATATGATCAATATCCGATGCTGATCGAAGAAGGACAGGTCTTTGCCATCAGCTTTACTAAAACAGACGGTTCGGTGGAAAGAGAGTACTATGTGTCTAACGGTAAGCAGTGGGAGGGAAGGGATGCGACATGGAAACTTAAGATAACGGAATGACTTGCTGTATGTAAGCAAACCTGCGGAAATGGTATATTGGTGTAGGAGTTTCCATTTCTTAAGCGGATGGGCAGGTGTATCATTTGGACATGAATAATGGAAAAGGAAAAACTTATGTTGTGGAATTTATGACTTGGGCGGAGGCAAACGGCTGGGAGATTAGGAAGAAATCCGGTGCTCAGCTGCATTTGAATAGCGGCATTACTTCCAGATATAAAGGACTGCCCAAAGAGTACTCAGATTTTCTAAGTGTAGTTGAAACCTGCGTTGCACCGGGTGAGCAAACCTGGTTTATTTGTGAGGCTGAGTTCAATCATAGCGCGGAAACCGAATTCCGTTGGAATGAATTTGAAATGCTTAGTGTGGAGGCAGCAGCGGGTGATCCAGCTTGGCAGTCCGAGATCACGGCCTGGTGGGATCATCACTTGCCGATCGTAATGTCTGTGAAGGACGGATATTCCTTCTACGCCATCGACTTAACGACAGACAGCGGGGCTATTGTTCATGGATGTGAGCCTGAATTCGAAGAGGTTGAGCAGGTAGCCGATTCATTTGGGGAGTTTCTGGCCTGGATGATGTCGGATTCGAGTAGATAGATTCTAAGATGCGAAAAGATCAGAACCTGGGGGGATAGGTTCTGATCTTTTTTATTGATTAGGAGATTATGATTTTCGTCCGATGTGGATAAGTTGTGCATAAAGTTGGGGGTAAGTGTCTTGGAGCATCGGCAGGATGACTATATTCTGGTTCAGTAATAGGAATGACTTCGCTGATTTCACCGAACAGCCGGATATGGTCGAAAAACCGATCACATTCGGTGCGGCGGAGGCGTGTGGGCCGGATATGGTCGAAAAACCGATCACATTCGGTGCGGCAGAGGCGTGTGGGCCGGATATGGTCGAAAAACCGATCACATTCGGTGCGGCAGAGGCATGTGGGCCGGATATGGTCGAAAAACCGACCCCATTCGGTGCGGCAGAGGCGTGTGGGCCGGATATGATCGAAAAACCGATCACATTCGGTGCGGCAGAGGCGTGTGGGCCGGATATGGTCGAAAAACCGACCCCATTCGGTGCGGCAGAGGCGTGTGGGCCGGATATGGTCGAAAAACCGATCACATTCGGTGCGGCAGAGGCGTGTTGGTTGGATATGGTCGAAAAACCGACCACATTTGGTGCGGCAGAGGCGTGTGGGCCGGATATGGTCGAAAAACCGATCACATTCGGTGCGGCAGAGGCGTGTTGGTTGGATATGGTCGAAAAACCGACCACATTTGGTGCGGCAGAGGCGTGTGGGCCGGATATGATCGAAAAACCGATCACATTCGGTGCGGCAGAGGCGTGTGGGCCGGATATGGTTTTTATCATTATCTATCTCTGCCCCACCATCTCCAAAAACCTGGACATTGCACTGGAAAGCACCGAGTTGCGGCGGTATATCAACCATACCTCTAGCTTCCGGTATTCTTCGGGGAGGTCGTGGGAGATAATTCGTCCGGCCTCTTCTGCCTTGCGGATCGAGGACTCAGGCAGCAGGGATACGCCGAGTCCGGCAGATACTCCGTTCAGAATCATTTCAAGCGTGCCGAATTCCCGGATCTGAACCGAGTGCATCCCGCTCTCGCGCAGGAAGCGCTCCGCTTTGACCCGGTGCGTGCAGCCAACGTCGAAGAACAGCATGGGCTTTTGCAGCAACTCATGCAACTCAGTTGTCCCCGGTTCAGCAATGAGCACCAGCTCCTCCTCGTAAGCCGCAACATGCCCGATATCCGGCTGGTCTATGGGTCCATAGACGAAAGCACCATCTAATTTATGATCAAGCACCTTGTGCAGCAGGTCATGCGTTTCACCCGTGATGAGCGACAGATGGACATCGGGGTAGCGGGAATGGTAATCGGCGATCATCGTCGTCAGATGAATGACCGCTGTCGTCTCAATAGAGCCGATCCGCAGCGGGCCGGCCGGGTGCTCCGAGTATTGTGTTGATTGGACAGCCTCGTCCATTAGCATCAGTATGGCATTCGCGTATTCCAGCAGGTTCTCCCCCGCAGGCGTTAATGTCATCCCCCGGTTGGACCGGTGGAACAGCGGGACCTTCAGCTCGGCCTCCAGGAACTGGATCCGGCTGGTCACATTGGACTGAACATAGTTCAAGGCTTGCGCAGCCTTCGTAATCGTACCCTCACGGGCAACAGCCTGAAAAATCCTCAAATCTCCACTTTCCATTGCGGTGTCACCTTCTGTATATCATAATCTATGGTAGTACCTTCCGATGCTGATCATTGTACTGAATTCCATCCTTGATGACAAATTAAAAAGGGAAGCCGGGAGCTAGAGCCTGCTGGCCGAAAGGAGACCTATATGGCATATGACCGGATCGATTGGCATTCCGGGGGAGATTATCCTGCAGATCTGCCGGAAGAGAATGGCGGGATTCATATCGGGATGTTCCTGGCCTGGGCCTTGGGCCGCGGTATGGCGGGGGAAATTCACCTTGAGGAGTCGGCGGAGGCGCTGAAGCGGCTGAAACGCCGTGAGCTCACAGGGCTGGAATACCTGCTGGAGTACTGTGACGGGAAGTTCTGGGATGAGGATCTGGACGAGCGCGGCAATGCCTTCGCCGCCGATTATTACGACGGTCAATCGCCCTTCGCCGCACAGTATGGAAGCTACCTTAATGATTATTGTGAGGTCTTCAACCGCCAGGCGGCTGAACAAGGCCGTGAATACCCCAGCATCTATCATGTGGAGAACACCTGGGAGAATTATGACCGCCTACAGCCCGTGCTGGACGAACGTTATGCCCAGTGGGAGGTCTGGTCTGAAGGCCCTTCTAACCGTAAGCTTGATCCCAAAGCTCAATTCCTTCAGGCCTGCCAGCAGACCGGGCAGCAGTTCCTCCAGGCAGAGGGCTTCAAATCCAATAAGGCCGGAACGGTATGGAAAAAAACAGCGGCCGACAAGGACACCGTATTTGAGCTCTCTTTCAATCCGCAGTCTTACAACACCCGCACCGATGTACGGATGACCGTGAACCTGCGGATTGCTAGCAAGTCCCTCAAAAAATGGCTTGCCGGACAAACCGGCAGAGGGGACGATACTGTTCTGTTCGGCTCGCTGCGCAGGCCGCAGAAATCTTCAAGCGCTATCGTCTGGCAGGTCGCTGGCTCACAGCTGGATTCCTCCCTGGAGAGTATCGGTCAGCTGATCGGGGAACGTGTCCTGCCGCTGTTCGAGCTGTTCGCAGACCGTCCCCGCGCACTGGAGCAGCTTGCCGCCTGCGGCGCAGGATTCCCCGGCATCTGCGATGCTGAATCCAGTCCGCTGGCCTATCTGCTGTGTTTCGGCACACAAGAGCAGGCGCAGCGCTTCTTTACGAATTATTTCAACAGCCGGCCGTCGCCTTGGCGCCGGAATATTCATCAGACCTACAAGCGGCTGCAGGAGGGAGAATCATGGGACTATTCCGCCTATGTCCGTGAGAATGATGTGAAGCTGGCGTTCAAGAACGGCCTGGTTATCCCTTGATGCTGTAGACAGGCAGCAGGGATGTTACCACACTCCGAAGCCCGGATCATACTCCCGGACGGCCGAATAAATCGCCTCCACTATACGGGGAAGGTCTTCTTCCGGGTAGCCATAGTCCTCGGGCATGGCCTGCGGGTGAACAATAGCAGATACGCTGCCGGGGTACAGCTCAATCTTATGCTTTTCTATCCCAATCTCGAAAGAATCCTTGAATGTCAACCCGTCATGGGCCAGAAAAAAGTACAGGTCGTGTATATCATCCTCTTCAATGATGAGCACACCTTGTTCGTTCAGCTTCATGCGGCTAACCCCCTGCTCGAATAGTGTTGTATCTATTATACCGGATCGGGCGGAGGCTGAGAATGATTCAAGCCAGCTATCCCATTCATCTTCCCCTCAATGTCTGTCCTTAAGTGCAGCACGGTAGGACAGGGGAGTTGCCGACTCGTATTTCTTGAAGATCTTAATGAAATAACCGGCATCGCAAAAATTCAAGTGATTGCTGATCTCGTTGACTGACCAATCTGTTGTTGCCAACAGCTCCTTCGCCCACCCGATCTTCATGCGTGCGACATATAGGGAGAAATGCTCGCCCATCTCCCTGGTGAACAGGCGGCTGAAGTAGCTCGGGCTGATATGGCAGAGCTGCGCCAGCATTTTCAGCGAGAAATTCTCCTCCCGGTGGCTCAGCATATAGTCCAAAGCAGGCTGCAGCGTAGGACTTATGCATTCCGTCTTGTATGCGCTTCCCGAAGAGGCCGGAGTCTTGGGAGCCGAGGGCGGCTCTAGGGGCAGCGCAGACCGTTCGGGCTTCGGCTTGGCCTCCTGCTGCGGGTTCAAGGCCTCATGCTGCCGGCTTCGCTCCAGCAGCTCATTCTTCAGGATCGATTCCTTGACCACATAGTTGCACAAATGATAGAGCATATCGGCGGTGGCTACGACCTCCTCATACGTCATGACGGGCAACAGCTCGTACTTGCGGGCCCGATCCTCCGTCATAGCGTCCTGCTGCGGACGGGACACAATCTGCTCCAGATTCGGGCCGCTTCCCTCCGCCAGCCGGATCTGTCCGGCCATCAGCGCACCGATGTACTGATTATCGACAATGATAGGGATAGCAATGTCGAGAATATCGAAGTGGCAGCGGTAGATATAGGGCCGGCTCAGCCGCACAGCCTCCAGACCTCCGCGCGCGTCACATTTTTGACAATAGGCTGAGAATTCCTTGTCGCTGCGCACGGTCTGGCAGAAGGCTTGGCAGCGGCTATGTGCTGTAACCGGCACGCCTTTATAATCGACCATAATGATGGCCATGCGCGTCACCAGGGACAATGATTCCTGAAGCTTGCCCCATTCATCCATATCAATGATATATTTCAAATCGAATTTGGATTGCATCCGGCTCACTCCTTCCATTTACAGTGACAATGAGAACAAGATAATTATAATTCAGATGCTGACAACATAATAATACTATTTTGCAGCATATTAATTCGTTTGCTTTGTCCCATGCGCCCCTCCATCCACTTGTCTATAATGGGGACATACGACTCTAGGAGGAATGAAAGAATGAGAAGAACCTTTATCAGCCCGGCTAAATACACACAAGGTGAGGATGAGCTGCTTCAATTGGGATACTTCGTCAGTACTTTCGGCACATCGGCTCTGCTGATTGCGCACCCGGATGATGTGAAGCGTGTGCAGGCCAAGCTCGATGCCACCAGCAGTCAATTCGGCATTACCCTCGTGAAGGGGGATTTCCAGGGCGAATGCTCCCGGCAGGAGATTTCCAGACTACAGGAGCTGGCCCGTGAGCACAAGTGTGCTTGTACAATCGGTCTTGGCGGAGGCAAAGCGATCGACACGGCCAAATGTGTGGCAGAAGGCGATGCGCTGATTATCGTTCCTACCATTGCGGCCACCGATGCACCCACCAGCCATTCCGCTGTGATTTACACTTCTGAAGGCGCTTTCGAGGATTATGCTTACTTCAAAGCCAGTCCTTCGGTTGTGCTGATTGATACGACCGTTATTGCGCAGGCTCCTACCCGCTTCCTGGTATCCGGGATGGGCGATGCCCTCTCCACCTACTTCGAGGCCAGAGCTACTGCGGCATCCTATTCCAATGTCAATGCGGGGCTTCCTTGCGGAGTGCATGCAGGCGTGATTACGGAGGCCAAAGGCACCAAAGCCGCGCTGGCCCTTGCCCGCTTATGCTACGATACACTGCTGGAGGATGGCGTCTTAGCCAAGCTGGCTTGCGATCAGAACGTGGTGACACCAGCGCTGGAGAATATAATCGAAACGAACATCCTGCTGTCGGGACTTGGCTTCGAGAGCAGCGGTCTGGCTGCCGCACATGCCATCCATAACGGCCTGACGGCGCTTGAAGGCACCCATCATTATTATCATGGCGAGAAGGTGGCCTTCAGCACGATTGCCCAGCTCGTTCTGGAGAATGCGCAGCAGGCAGAGATCGATCAGGTGTTGTCCTTCTGCCACTCCGTGGGCCTTCCCGTATGCCTGGCCGATATTGGTGTCGCTTCTATCTCCCATGAGGAGCTGCTGGAAGTGGCCCGCAAGGCGTGTATCCCGGAGGAGTCGATTCATTCGATGCCGTTCCCGGTTACCGCTGAAGCGGTTGCCGCTGCCATTGCTGTCGCTGACAAGCTGGGCGAAGCCTTCAAGAAGAGTAAGGAGCAGCGCGTATGAAAAAGATAATCAACGATCCGGCCAATCTCGTCCGTGAGATGTGCAGTGGACTGGTGATGGCTCATCCGCAGCTGACATTCGACAGCAAATACAAAATTGTCTCCAGGTCTGCGCCGAATCCTGACAAGGTAACGCTGATCAGCGGCGGGGGCAGCGGCCATGAGCCGGCGCATGCCGGGCTGGTCGGACCGGGAATGCTGGATGCCGCAGTCTGCGGGGATGTCTTCGCCTCCCCGTCACAGATTCAGGTCTACCAGGCGATCCGCAACCATACCGGCCATAAGGGCGCTCTGCTGATCATCAAGAATTACAGCGGCGATATGATGAACTTCCAGAATGCGGCTTATCTGGCGGCTGAGGACGGCCTCGCTGTGGACTATGTGAAGGTTGATGATGATATTGCAGTAGAAGACAGCCTGTATACGGTGGGACGCCGAGGGGTTGCTGGCACGATTCTGGTGCATAAGGTTGCCGGGGCGGCTGCCGAGGCCGGACTGCCGCTGGCCGAGGTGAAGCAGGCCGCGCAGCATGCGGCTGCTCATGTGCGCAGTCTTGGTTTTGCTTTTACCTCCTGTACCGTTCCGGCCAAGGGTACGCCTACCTTCCAGCTTCAGGAGGATGAGATGGAGTATGGGGTCGGCATTCATGGGGAGCCGGGCATCCGCAGAGAAAAGCTGCTGACCGCCGATGAGCTGGCGGAACGTATGATCTCTGCCCTGCTGGCCAGTCTGAACCTGGATCAGCCGGACGGCGGAGAGGTAGTGGTGCTCGTCAACGGCTTCGGCGCAACGCCTCTGCAGGAGCTGTACCTGCTCAATCACTCCGTAATCCGTAGTCTGGGAGAACGGGGGATCATCATCCGCCAATCTCTTGTAGGCAACTATATGACCAGCATAGATATGGCCGGCGCTTCCATCAGCCTGATGAAGCTGGATGATGAACTGCGCAGATGGCTTGCTGAGCCTTGCGATACTCCGGCGCTCCGGTTAACGGGTGAGCTTGCGCCGGTGCAATACGTCAGCCCACTTCCGCAGCAGGAGGCTCAGGCTGAGGTGAGCCTGACGGCCGAGACCGATCCGGGCTTCGCTGTCCTCCGTGACGAACGGCTGCGGCTTACGAACATCATCTATCTGGTGGATAAGATGAGCGAGATTATTATCGCGAATGAGGCTCCCTTCTGTGAGCTGGATGCTCATGCGGGTGATGGAGACTTCGGGATGAGTGTCGCCAAGGGCTTCAAGCAATTGAAGCGGGAATGGAAGGAGCTTGTGCAGGATCACGCTACGGATATCGGAAGCTTCCTTCAGGCCTGCTCCCTGATCATTATGGAGCATTGCGGCGGAGCTTCTGGTCCAATCTGGGGCTCGGCCTTCCGCTCAGCAGGCAAATATGCTACAGGCCGGACCTCGCTGAATACGCTGGAGATGGCCGGGATGCTGGACGCGGCGGCTCAGGGCATCCAGGCTACCGGTGAACGCTCCTTCGGACGGGGAGCAGTCGTGGGTGATAAGACGCTGATCGATGCGCTGATTCCTTGTGCCGAAGCCTGGAAGAACAGCGCGCAGATGCAGTTATCCTTGAAGGAGGCCTTCGCCAAGGGGGCTGAAGCCGCTGTCACGGGGGCGGAGCGTACGAAATCCATCGTTGCGCGGATGGGCCGGGCCGGGACAGTAGGTGAGCGCAGCATCGGCCACCCGGATGCGGGCGCATTTGCCCTGGGGGTTATTTTCACAGAGCTGTCTAACGCGGTCCAATAAGTATTCTATCGTTATAAGCCCGCCTGTCATTTCACCGTGACGGCGGGCTTATTCGTGTCTAGTAAACGAGGAGCCTGAAACATAGGCAGGGTGTGATATGATGGAAGACAATCGCCCAGGCCATTATGTGACATTCTTTGAATATGCAGGAGGGATCATCATGGAATTAGAAAAGCAGGCTGCGCAGCTTGCGCGGATCAGGACGAAGCTGGGGCAGGCCCTGCGCAAGGATGCGGAGTTCGCGGAATTCGGTGCCTCTTCGCATCAATACAAGCTTGCAGAGATGCTTACGTTAGGCGAGCTGGCGGACTGGGAGGCCCAATATGGGATCAAGCTTCCTGAGCCGTTTGCCCGATTCCTGGCAGAGATCGGGAACGGCGGGGCTGGGCCGTATTACGGAATCTATCCGCTTGAACAGGCTACCTCCTATACCGAGCTTCCGGCACTCCAGGGCCGGGCGGCGCTTCGCCCCGGGATGACTGCAGAGGAATGGAATCTATTGACAGAGCCTCTGACGGGGGAGCGGGACATCTCGGATGAAGAGTACGAGGAAGCGAGAAACAAGGCGCTTGGCGGAATGCTGTGTATCGGCACCCAGGGCTGCGAATATGAGATGTATCTCGTGCTGGAAGGGGAGCACCGGGGGAGGATTGTGTATACTTCGGAATTTTTCCCTGACCGCCCGTTCTTCTTCGTCTATGAAGATAACTTCCTGGACTGGTACGAGCGCTGGCTGGATGAGATTATTCTGGATTATGACAACGCATGGTTTGGCAGCCGGCTGCCGGGTGACGAGAATACGCTTATTCAGCTGTATCAGAACACCCCTGACGGGAAGCTGCAGGTCAAGGCGCTGGAGGCCATGTTCAAGTTCAAGCGAATCGCCCCGTCCACCCTGGAATTCCTGAAGCATGTGACGGAGCATAGCCCCCGGGATTCCAAAACAGCCATCTCGCTGCTTTGCAAAACGTCCTTTGCGGCGGGCAGACCCTATCTGCTGAAGCTGCTACAGTCGGATGACGCTGAGGGAGCGCTCCGCGCCTTAACAATTCTGCATACTTACGGCAAGAATGAGGACCGGACCGAATTCATTCCGCTGATCCGGCAGAGGCTTGAGAGGCTTGAAGGGATTAATGATGCGGAAACTCTGCGTTATGCCGGTTATATTCTAAAAGACTGCGATGCTGTGAACCTCCGCGATTTCGCACCCTTCCTGTGCCATACCAGCCTGGTTATGCAGACGGCTGCGATCTATGCCGTGAGAGACTGCGGGAATAAGCAGGAGAGCTGGCAGATCATTGAGCAGATGTTCCGTACCGGAGGTACAGAGGTACTGCGCAGCTCCATTTCACATTGGGACGTTATTCCACATGAGAAGCTTCTGCCTTACTATAAGGCGATATGGCCCGAATACAAAGGAAATCCTAATTTCAGGGAGAAATTCACCGCTTGCTTGCGGGAGCTGCACCTGCCGGATGATTATTTGGGCTGAGCGGATGGGGCGGATCAGCAAATAGCAGGATAAACACTCTTGGAGGGTATACGTATGCTTCTTTCAGAAATATTGCCTCATGTGGCCCGGTTACAGCCCGATCACTATGCTACAAAGTACAGAAATGAGTATCTGACCTATCAACAATTACTGCATCAGGTGAGCTGTGTGGCGGGAGGTCTGAAGGACTTGGGAATAGGACCCGGTGAACGGGTGGCGCTTGCAGGTGATCCTTGTCCATATCTTGTGATTGC
Organism: Paenibacillus sp. FSL P2-0089; assembly: GCF_038595095.1. NCBI lineage: Bacteria > Bacillati > Bacillota > Bacilli > Caryophanales > Paenibacillaceae > Paenibacillus > Paenibacillus sp. FSL P2-0089. Next base: position 7,209,977 of record NZ_CP152006.1, on the reverse strand, counting down.
AGAATGTGCCGTAATTGCTATAGGTGCCATTCCAGTTACAATCTTTCCAGGTCTGGCCTCTAGAGAGATGAATCAGATCCTTGATGATGCTGCCCCAACAGCTATCGTGTATGATGCGGAGCATCCGAGAATTGCCTCTTCTCTTTCGGCGTCCAATATAGCTTTTGCCATCACGTTCAAGCCTGTCAACGGCGGCCTGTCCTTAGAAGATTTAATCGCGACTTCCTCTCCATTAACAGCATGGTACACAGCACAGCCGGATGATGTCGCTCTTATTATATATACCGGAGGTACGACGGGACGCTCTAAGGGTGTGATGCACTCTCATCGGGCGATCAGAAAGTGGGCTTTCATGAGCCCTGCAAGAGGCGGAGGGCATAATCCGGCCAAAAAATCGCTTGTTCCCAATCAAGCCCATCTTACCGGACAATTTATCCTTTGGACAACTCTTTTTGAAGGAGGCTGTCTCATTTATCCGGACTCCTATCCGCTGCAGGCTAACGAGGTTATAGATATTATTGAGCATGAGCAAATCAGATTTCTGGGAACCGTCGGGCTCCTATTTAGGGATATTACTGCCTTGGCAGGTAACCGTTCCAGAGAAGTCGGGTCCGTGGCAGGCATATCCTGCGGAGGTGCTCCGATCAGTGAGAAGACCTTGCAGCAAGCTCTGGAAGTATTCCCTAACGCGCAGATATCCGAGGTGTATTCACAGACAGAGAGCGGTCAATTTATCAGCTTTTTATCTGTACAAGAGTGCCTTGCAGAGGGGAAGCTTCATCGGCTGCAGTCGGTCGGGAATCCATCCCATATGGAGCGCTGGGGCCAGAAGCCGTTTGAGGTGCGTATAGTCAATGACTCAGGGCAAGATGTAGAGCAAGGAGACATTGGCGAAATCATATGCAGAAGTGAACAAATCATGCTTGGTTACTGGAACAATCCGGAAGAGACAGGCAAGACCATCCGAAATGGGTGGCTTCATACGGGTGATGTCGGCAGATTGGATGAAGACGGTTATCTATATCTTATGGACCGGAAGAAAGACATGATTATAGTGGGAGCTTCTAATGTCTACTGCTCTGAAGTGGAGCAAGCAATCAGCGCACATCCCTCCATCCTTGAGGCTGCTGTGGTAGGAATGCCCCTGCCGGATAAAGGTGAAGAAGTCACTGCGGTAGTTGTACTTAAGGATAAGCAGACACTCGCTCTAGAGGATTTGCAACAATTCTGCGGTCAATCGATAGCCGAATATAAGTTGCCTACCCGCTTAGTGATTACTCAGTCACTTGCCAGAACATCCGTAGGTAAAATAGATAAGAAGGCGATAAAAGAAACTATGTACTAGAGGGGGATCTCAATGAGACTTCGAGATAAAGTCGTTCTCGTAACAGGCGTTACGGGCACGGCAGGAGATAAAATTGCCAGAAGATGTGTTACCGAGGGAGCAGAGGTCAAAGGACTTATCCGAAATGCGGACCAGATTGCACTATGTGAAGAGCTCGGCATTACACCCGTCATCGGAGACTTGACAGATAGAGCTGTTATCGCGGAAGCGCTTCGGAATGTGGATATTGTCATTCACGCTGCGGCGTATCTGGGGGAGGACCGGGCGATTGCCGAGGCGTCCAATGTTCAGGGGGTTCAGAGTCTGGTTGACGGTGCTGTATCTGCGGGAGTGGAACGCTTCGTGCATATTTCTACAGTATCGGTCTATGGTCATTTTGATGGAGAGGTGGAGCTGGATGAGGCTAGCAGCCTTGCCTTCGGCCACGGGGAGGTATACATTTCAACCAAATGTGAATCGGAACGGATTGTACAAGCTGCAAGGGCTAACGGTTTGACAAGTGTGATCCTGCGTCCTGGAGTGATCTGCTCCGAATCCAACTCGCACTGGGGCGACCGACTGATCACTAAGCTTGCTGATTCCGGGGAAGTGGACTGGATTCATCCAGAGGACTTAACGCCCTGGGTGCATGCGGACAACCTGGCTGAGATGTGTGTACTGGCAGCGACGCAGCCTGCGGCTGGGAACCAGTGCTATAACGCAATTGACGGAAATTATCCGGAAAAAGATTTTACGATGCGTATTGGGCTTGCCCTGAATAAGAAGTTCATTATACCGGGCGGGGACCCTATAAGGACGGCGTATAGTTGCGACAAAATAAAAAACGAGCTCGGCTACAGTCCGGTCAAAACGTTCGAGGAGACCGTTGTCCGGCTGGAGCAGCAAGCTAGGGGAGAGCTAAATGTATCATAAACCGAAGGCCATGCGTTCCGTTCTAGATCCAAATTATTTGGAATATTGCCTTAGTCCTCTGTACGACATTGGGGATTGGCGAGATTGCCTGTTCTGGTTACGCGGCTTGAACGATACTTACAGAATCCGTACTGGCACAGGTACTTATATTCTTCGGGTCTACCGCCAATCGATAGCTGAAAGTGATGTTGTCTATGAATTGTCTCTGCTGACACAGCTGGAGCACCAATTAAGCGCAGTAAATACAAAGGTTTCCGTTCCCCTCCCTCAAAAGAACAGCAGCTTATATACGGTCATCGATGCGCCGGAGGGCCCGAGAGTTGCCGTGATTTACAGCTATCTGACAGGCACTGAGAACGTGCTGCATGATGAGGAATCATGTGCTTCCTTCGGAAAATCCGCTGCTGAATTGCATGCTGCCATGGACAGGGTTTCCTTGGATCTGCCTAGACCGGATCTGGATACCCGCGCTCTGATCCTCCAGCCGCTGAACCGTATTGTGGATTATCTAGGTGAGGGACACCGCTCTGCTGCGTACCTGCGCGAGTTCGCCGGTGCATTAACGGAACGGATCAATGCTGCTAGTCCGGGCCTGGACTGGGGCATCTGCCACGGAGATTTGCACGGGAATAACAATGCCTTCCAGGAGGGCGATGCGTTCACGCATTATGATTTTGAATGGGCGGCACAAGGTTGGCGCGCCTACGACTTGGCCCAGGTCCGGCATAGAAAACGCCTGCCTCAGGAGAAGAAGGAACCGCTGTGGCAGGCGTTAATGTCGGGCTACCGCTCGGTCAGAGACTTCTCCGAACAAGATGAATCTGTAATTGATCTGTTTATGATTGCCCGCCGGTTGTGGGTGATGGGACTTGATGTCGAGTTCATCAGTGATAGCGGGGCGCTGGATTACACGGAAGACTGGCTGGAGGAGTTCATTGATGAGTTCCGCTCTTACGATATAGTCTGATGATCCATGAGCTATAGTGCAGATTGCCCTCCGCTAGGCGGGATGCTGTTAAAAGCCCATTGCACCTGGGCATCCGCCCAGGCATCTTCTCCGCGAATGCATATGATGATTATGCCTAATGAAACGAAAGAGGAGCGATAGATATGGGATTTATACCAGTGCCGGGAGGCGGCGGAGGATTTCCGGGGATACCGGGATTTCCGGGTGGACCAGGCTTGCCGGGAGGGCCGGGGATTCCAGGGATTCCAGGGATTCCAGGCGGAGGGCCCGGAGGATTTCCGGGGACGCCCGGGGGTGCGCCGGGAGGAGTAGCCGCACCGACGGCGCCACCACCGCAATTCGTACCGCAAGCACCAGCGGTCACGGCTTATGCGGTTGACCCCGGGGGCATCAGAGGATGCCTGTTCCGCAACACTTATATCTGGCTGAATAATGGTGAGCAGTTCTGGTTCTACCCGGTATTCGTGGGCAGAAGTTCGGTCGCAGGCTTCAGATGGAACGGCTTCTTCTGGGGATACTACGGCGTTGATTTGAACCGGGTTAGCTCGTTCACCTGCTTCTAGCCTGGCGGCATCTCCCTGTTTGGCGTACCGTGACTTGGTTAAGTATAGATCAAGATCACGGACAGGGAGGTGTACTATGGACAACCTGTGGATGGCATTCGTCTACCCTGGCAGCTTCTTGAGTCTGCTGGGGATTGTATTACTCATTATTGGCTATCAACGGCGGCGCACGGGCAGGCGTACCCGTCTGGAAGGCGCGGTAGCCCAGCCCGGCCCGCCGGCACCTGGAGGCCCAGGCACCGCATCGTTTCAGCGGGAGGTACGGTATTCGCTGATGGGAGGCATTCTGCTGGGGCTGGGCTTGCTCCTATTTGCTGCATTGGGCGTTACCTCGCTGTTAGAATAGGACAAGCGTATTGAGCTGGAAACGGCTTAAGCGATAGCGGGCAGTACGATACACCTTGCTAAATTCGGGAGCAGGGTGTATTCTTAATTTAATATGTCAGTTAGTACTGACAGTCAACTTTTGAAATGAGGAATATGATGATGGAGAGCAAATCGCTAAGTACCAGTGATAAACTCCTGACCGCTGCCATTGATCTGTTCGCAGAGAAGGGCTACAAGAGTGTGACCACCCAGGAGATTGCGGCGGCGGCAGGCTTAAGCGAGAAGACGCTGTTCCGCCAGTTCGGAACCAAGCTGAACCTGCTGGAGCGGGCCTTCGACCGGTTTCATTATACCGAAGATATGGCCAGGCTGTTCAATGAAAGCATTATATGGGATCTTCATACCGATCTGCTGCTGGTCAGCCGGACGTATCATGAGATTATGAACCTCAACCGGAAGATGAATATGATATTTATCAAGGAAGGGGATCAACTCCCCGGTCTTAAGGAGTATAGCAGAACCGCCCCGGAGCAGTTGATGCGGAATCTGACGGATTATTTCAAGGCCATGACCGAGCGGGGGAAGCTGATTCCCGGGAATCCCAGAGTGCAGGCTGTGCAATTTATGGTGATGAATTATGGCGCATTCCTGAACAATCTGGACGATGAGGGGAATTTTACTTCGGTGTCGCTGGAGGAATTCATCACGGCAAGTGTCCAGACCTTTACTAGGGCTTTAACACCCTAGTTGTTTTTTTGAATGAAATGACAGTAAGTACTGACTAACCTAAATCGAATTGATATATGGAGAGAGGAGCACCACCTATGAAGAACCATGCTGTAACCCCTGATATCAAAGGGAATGTGTTAATGCGCGCGCTCGTTTTTATCCTGGTGATTTCATCAATGAATGCGAATATGTTCAATATTGTGTTGCCGACGATCAGTAAGCAATTTGAATTATCTCCATCTCAGGTAAGCTGGGTCATTACCAGTTATATGATTGTATATGCTGTTGGTGCCGTTACCTTCGGCAAATTGACGGAGAAGTACCGGCTGAAGAACCTGTTGACCTATGGATTACTGCTCTTTGTCCTGGGGTCTATGGCTGGCGTTGCCGCCACCGAATACTGGATGATTATTGCGGGTCGTGTAATTCAGGCAGCCGGGGCTTCCGTGATCCCTGCTATGGCTATGATCATCCCGATCCGTTACTTTTCTCCCGAGAAAAGAGGCCGTGCGCTGGGTACGTCTGCCATTGGGATAGCCTTGGGTACCGCGCTGGGGCCGATTATTGCCGGTATGGTCATCAGCGCCTGGAGCTGGCGGATTCTGTTCCTCATTCCGTTGCTGTCGCTGCTGACACTGCCGGTCTACCGCAAATATCTGCAGGATGATGAATCAGGAAAGGCGGGTCCGATGGACTGGCTTGGCGGCATATTGCTGGCTGGGGCGGTAACGGCAACCTTATTGGCATTAACGAGCGGGAGCTTCCCGTTTGCGCTGGCAGCGGTTCTGATGCTCCTCCTGTTTATTCTGCGTATCCGCTCCGCTGCGGCTCCGTTTATCCATCCCGATATTTTCCGCAACAGGCAGTATTCGATCATCCTGATGATTACCTTCTGCATTACAGGAATCAGCTTCAGCTCTCCATATCTCATCCCGCAGCTGCTGACACTTGTAAACGGTCTGTCTCCCGCCTATGTCGGGATCATCATGCTGCCGGCAGCTATCGTTACCACGGTTCTGGGCCGTAAGGGCGGCAAGCTGGCAGATGAGCACGGGAATCCTCGGCTCGTGTATACGGCGGCCTCGCTTCTGGGGATAGGCTTCCTGTGCTTGTCTTCCGTAGCTGGAGGATCAGCGGTCCTGGTCTCGATCTCGCTGGTGTTCTGTGTGCTGGGCCAGTCGTTCATGCAGATTGCTATGTCAAATACGGTTTCGCGGACGTTGACCCCAGAGCAGACAGGAGTGGGGATGGGGCTGTTCTCCATGCTCACCTTCATCTCAGCCGCTACATCGACGGCGGTCCTGGGCAAGGTGCTCGACTCCGGTGCCCCGGCAGCGGCGTTCAATCCTATACCTGGAAATGAGGCTTCCTTTGTGTTTAGTAATATTTTCGCGGTGCTTGCTGTTCTGGTTATTGCGGTGAGCATGGTTTATTATGTGCAGTTTGGGCGCAAGGAGAGCAGATCATCCGGGACCATAAGCAGGGGCTTATAATAACAGCCCGGCCAGCCGGTGAATCCCCTGCTCAATCAAGGTCTCATCCACCTTGGCGAACCCCAGCACCCAACCCTTCCTGCGGCTCTCCAGACAGTAGTGTGCAAGCGGATATACCCGGATTCCCTGCTCCAGGGCTAACCGGGTCACGGCTTCCTCATCGTAGTCTGATTCTGCCTCAAGGAAGACATGCAGTCCCGTCTCTGCTCCGCTCAGGGTGAACCGCTCGGCTAGACCGCTTGCGGTTATCGCCTTGGTGATGGCCTCATGTCTGCGGCGGTACACATTGCGGACTCTGCGCATATGGCGCATGAAGTGCCCTTTTTGAATAAAATGGTTCAAGGTGAGCTGGTCCATCACCGGAAGGTGGCGGTAGGTCAGCTCCTGTACGCGGGCCAGCTGGGCAATGGCCCGCGCCGGGCCGACAATCGCCGAGATACGGATGGCCGGGGCGATCATTTTAGAGAAGCTCATCATATACAGGGTATTATTCGGCGCCTGGCTATAGAGCGTGGGCAGCGGATCGCCACGGTAGCGGAATTCACTGTCATAGCCGTCTTCTATAATCCATAGCTGCTCCTGCACGGCCTGATGCAGCAACTGCTGCCTGCGCGGCTCTGACATCACGGAGCCTATGGCGCACTGGTGCGATGGAGTTACGAAGACCAGACGCGATTCCGGGTGAAGCTGGTCAACCACAAGGCCATGTCCGTCTACCGGGACAGGGGCTACGTGCATCCGCCGGTAATTCATCGCCATCCAGGCCGCAGGGAAGCCGGGATCTTCCACAGAGACGGTATCTCCTTCCGTGAGCAGGGATTGGGCAATCAGGTCAAGGCTGTGCTGCGCTCCTGAGGTCAGCAGAATCTGATTGAGTTCAATCCGTATGCCCCGCTCAAGCAGCAAGTACCGCTGAATCTGTTCCCTGAGCGGCAGGAGACCATAGGGATTGCCGTAGGACCAATCGGATACGTCCATTGCGGCAGAGGCGTGAAGCAGAGATTGCCGCCAGTGGTTCTGGAAGGTCCTATCCACATAAGGCTCGTGGGGGGTGAAATCGATCTTCACCTCCTGAGGCAGATGGCCTCCGAACCAGTCTTGCAGCTGATCTACCGCTGAGTTCAGCAGGGGAATTGAAGGTGGAACAGGTCCTTCCGGCACCGACTCCTCCTGTGCCGCTTCAGGAACCGGGTTCCAATGGCTTACCCGTGTTCCGCCCCGCCGGGAGGTTATGGTATACCCTCTGCTCAGCAGTTCCTCATAGACGAGCTGCACCGTGGAGCGGGAGACTCCAAGCTGCTCGGCGAGTTCACGGGAAGGGAGCAGCAGCTCACCCGGGGTCCAGATACCTTGTGTAATATTATAAATGGCCTGATTCAGCAGTTGCTGCCAGATCGGGCTTGTATCCTCACGGTTGACGAACATCATAAGGAATCCCTCCCGGTCGTAGTTTCGTTACAGCGTCTAAATTATGGATTGGTTGAAACTGTGCTCTTTGGATATTTTAGCACAATCCAATAGCTGATATACTACCGAATAACGTATACGCGGAGGACGCGGGAAGGAGAGGGTTCGATATGAATCCGGTTCGTTACAAGGTTAGGGAATGTAAGGATGAGGCGAGAATTGAACAGTTTTTGAAGCAGGCGAGAATTGGGTTTCTGGGATTAGCGGATGGTAATCTCCCGTATGTTGTGCCGCTTAACTATGTATGGATGGACGGGAAGCTGTATATCCACGGGGCCGGGGATGGAAGACGCAATCAGGTGATGAGTGAGAACTCAGAGGTATGCTTCACAGTCTGTGAGGAGTATGGGACAATCACGAACCCCGTGCCCGCCAAGACGGATACCGCCTATATGAGCGTGATGGTCTTCGGGCAGGCAGAGCCGGTGATGGATCTGGATGAGGCTACGCAGGTCCTGCAGGAGATGATGAACAAGTATGTGCCCGGATACTATAACCGGCCTCTGTCCAAGCAGCATGTCGAGAAATACCGGTCGGCTGTGTACGGCGGGCCCGTACAAGTGTACCGGATCACTCCGCAGCATCTGACAGCCAAAGAGAATCCGGTTGAAGCAGAGAGTATGTACAAGGCAGGGACGAATGAAGGGCAGAGCGTGTAATAGCTGCACTCCAAACTAAATAGAGATGAGCGCTTGGGCCGGTAACGGCCCGGGCTTGTTCGCGTTATAGGGCAAAGTTGCTGTGAGCCCCAGGATATCGTATGGTTGAGTTAGAATAGCAAACAAAGGTAGTATAGAGAATATTAGTAGGATCGAGAATACAGGTAGGATCAAGCAGAAAGGATGAAGCAAATGTCCACAGATAACCAAGCTCTTCCCCCGGCTCCGATTACAGAACCCGGACGGTATGTCCTTGATCTGACGGGGCCCGGCAGCCACACGCTTGACCGCAAGCCCGGTATGGGCAGCTTATCAATCGGCCCCAGGGAATCGAAGCAACCAGCGGAGTTGCTGGTCGCTGCGGATGAGCGCATCAACTGGTCTGTCTTCGAGCCCTTCGCCACCCCGGCCGGCTCCCCTTGGCCGCGTTATCTGAGCTATACCGGCGGTGACACGGGCTTCCTGGAGTGGGCGGAGCGGCGGCCTATTGAGAGTATAAGCTGGACCCCGGTGCTGCCGGAGGCTACACCCTTGGACGGTAGCCGGGCGGATATCTATACCCTGGGTATCAAACTGGGTCCTCTGGCAAATGGACAGCTGAGCCTGGTTCTGCCGGAGAAGCTGTACAACCTGAGCCTGTCCGGCGATCTGACACGCTTCTCGGCTTCCGGCCATCTGCCGACTACGTTGGCCTTAGTACCGGATATGAGCCGGCGCAGCAGTGATGCGCCGTACCGGCTGCCGGATCTGGGTGAGCTGCAGGGTGTGACCAACCTGACGCTGAATAGCCCGCCGCTGGGCCAGCCCATCTCGCTTGCGGGTCTGGAGCAGTTCCCGAACCTGGAATCCCTGAGCTTGTGGGGCAGCTTCTGTGATCTTGACGCACTTGCACGCCTTAGCGGGCTGACCAGCCTGGAGCTCCGCTTCATGCCGGAGCTGGATGGCTTGCCTTCCCTGGATACGTGGCCGCTGCTGGACCGGTTCATCGCCTACAATGTCGAGGAGGCTGTAGGCAAACGTCTGCGGCAGCAGATGAAGGCGCGCGCCAAGGTCCGCCCCTGGGATGATTATGCCTCCATAAGCCAGCTCAGGAAGCCGGAGTGGTGGCAGAGCGAATACGGCCGCCCGTTCTCCGCCTGGCCGAAGCGTCTGGCCAAGCTGGCGAACGAAGCCTACGATGCTGCACAAGCAGCTATGGCGGAGGCCCGCAATCTTGAAGAGGCGGAAGCAGCCATTACCGCCTTCACCTTGCGCTTCAATTCGCTGAAGGGCATCGAGACTACCGAGAGGGAAGACCTGGGCGAAGCGGTATGGCAGCTCAGCCAGTCAGAGCACCAGCTCGGCCAGCCTATAACAGAGGAAGCGGCGCAGGGCTGGTTCGATGCGGCCCGTGATTATTAATTAAAAAGTTTATAAAAATTAAGATAAATCTTAAAATTTAGTTTCATTAGTGATAAACTAGGATCAGGATTGATCCAAACGGTGTGTGACTTGGTCCGCGCTGGCTTGCTATGGCGCCTAAGCAGGAGTGCCTGCATCCTTCCTGCAAATCGTAGGGTAGAAGGACGGTATAATATGAGCAACCAACAAACAAAAACAGACGTTATTTTAATTGGTGCTGGAATCATGAGTGCAACACTTGGTTCACTGTTAAAGGAATTAGTACCGGATTGGCAAATAACCGTGTTTGAGCGGCGTGCGGGTGCCGGGGAGGAAAGTTCGGGGGAATGGAACAATGCGGGAACGGGGCATTCTTCACTCTGCGAGCTTAACTATACTACAGAGCAGCCGGACGGATCGATCGACATCAGCAAGGCGATTAAGGTGAACGAGGAATTTCAGTTCTCCAAGCAATTCTGGTCCTATCTGGTGAGCCAGAAACGAATACACAATCCGCAGGATTTCATTGTACCTGTGCCACATATGAGCTTTGTGGAAGGACAGAAGGACGTTGCATTTTTACAAAAACGATATGAAGCGCTTTCAAATAGTCCGCTATTTCAAGGCATGGAATTCTCCGATGACCCAAGGCAGCTGATGGAATGGATTCCGCTGATGATGAAGAACCGGAAGCTGGAACAGCCGATAGCGGCTACCAAAATCGATTCGGGAACGGATGTGAACTTCGGCGCCCTGACCCGTATGCTGTTCAACCACTTGCAGAGCAATAACACCGATATTAGGTATAATCATCAGGTGGATGACCTGAAGCGCGCGCAGGACGGCTCCTGGGAGCTGAAGGTGAAGAATCTCGCCAGCGGCGTAACAGAGCGTCATAACGCCAAGTTCGTCTTCATCGGCGGCGGGGGAGGAAGCCTGCATCTGCTGCAGAAATCCGGCATCCCGGAAGGTAAAAAGATTGGCGGATTCCCGGTAAGCGGACTGTTCATGGTCTGCAAGAAGCCGGAGATTGTAGCCCAGCATCATGCCAAGGTGTACGGTAAGGCTGCTGTAGGTGCGCCTCCGATGTCTGTTCCGCATCTGGATACCCGGGTGATCGATAAGCAGGAATCCTTGTTCTTCGGGCCGTTTGCCGGCTTCTCGCCCAAGTTCCTGAAATACGGCTCCATGTTCGATCTGATTACTTCGGTCAAGCCGGATAATCTGGTTACGATGCTTGCCGCAGGAGCGAAGAACCTGTCATTGACCAAGTATCTGATCGGGCAGGTCATGCTGTCCAAAGAACAGCGCATGGAAGCGCTGCGGGAGTTCATCCCGGATGCCAGCAGCGAGGATTGGGAGCTGGTGGTGGCGGGCCAGCGGGTGCAGATTATTAAGGATACAGCAGCCGGTAAAGGCATGCTTCAATTCGGAACGGAAGTGATCAGCAGCGCTGACGGCTCCATCGCCGCATTGCTTGGAGCCTCGCCAGGGGCGTCAACGGCCGTCTCTGTCATGCTGGAGGTAATCACCAAGTGCTTCCCGCAGCAGATCAAGGCCTGGGAGCCGAAGATCAAGCAGATGATTCCTGCCTACGGCATGTCCCTGTCGGCTAACCCGAAGCTATTGAACGACATTCATGCTTCCGCAGCGCACACGCTGGGACTGACGAATGGAACAGATGGGCATCAGCCGCCAGCCGCGGTCAACCATCTGTAGCAATAGAGAGCGTACGGCTAACCACCAGCCTGCCAGCTCTTATATACATGCAAAGAGGCCATCCCTTGGGATAGCCTCTTTGTCTTGCTGTATTAAATTTGCCCAACCTATACCCAGAAAGAGATCAAGCCTTATGAGTCTTGAACAGCCGGATGGCCAGAATCAGAGCTACCGCTACAGCCGCGAGACCCGCCCAGTTCAGGTGGAGCACAGAGGTACGGCTGATCACATAGCCGCCTAGGCCCGATCCCAGCGCGAAGCCGAACTGGATGAAGGAAGTATTGACGCTCAGGGCCATATCCGGGTTCCGGGGAACCAGGGTGACCAGCAGGAGCTGTTGCGCGGGGGAGATGCTCCAGGTCCCCAGCATGAAGATCATCAGGATCAGGAGGAGGACGATCACATGAACGCCTGCCATTGCGAACAGGAGGAGCGTGGCTGCCTGTAACAGAAGTCCCGTAATTATGGTGAACTTCGATCCTTTGGAATCAGCCAATTGCCCGCCTAACTTGGAGCCCATGAAGCTGCAGACTCCCGCCAGGAAGAGCACCCCGCTGATTTCGGTCACAGACAGTGAGGATGCGGCCTGCAGGTAAGGGGTAATATAAGTGAAGAGTGTAGCGTAACCCCCTACATATAGTAAGGTGATCACCAGAGCAGTAACAATTCTGGAATCCTTCAGCACAGACAGCTGCATCCTGAGGGTGACGGCTTCTTTTTCTTTGATGGCAGGGACCTTGGCAGAGATGATGAACAGCGGAACAAGGCTCAGCCCCCCGACGATGATGAACAGAGCCCTCCACCCAAAGTGTTCACTGAAAAAAGTACCAGCCGGAACGCCCAGAACCAGCGAGCTGCTCAGTCCCATCAGAATAATGCCAATCGCATTGCCTCTGCGCTCCTTCTCCACGAGCCGTGTAGCTACAGCCATAGCGACTACGGTAGCTATGCCCCCGCTTGCCCCTTGGATAACCCGTACCCCCAGCATAGCTTCATAAGGCAGGTTCAGAAGCATCAGCCCGTTGCTGGCAATGAACACGCCGAGGGCGGTCATCAGCAGCTTTTTGCGGTCCATATTGAGGGTGAGTGCAATGAGAACCGGTGCAATAATCGCTGCGGACAGCGCGAATACAGTCACCATCAGACCCACTTCGGAGGTGGATACGCCAAGATCTGAGGCCATCATCTCAATGACGCCGGTAATAATATATTCAATCGTCCCGATCAGAAAAACGGCAAGTGCCAGAATATATATCGTCAATCGGTTATTCAAGTTCATTCGCTCCTTGTGGTTTCATATCCTTGTACATTCATAACGGAATCGGCCGCCGTTCTTGTCATCACTCTACGATGCTGCTAAGGTTAAGTCAAAGAAACGTTTCTGAATGGAACGTTCATTTTTTTTGAACGAAGGAGTGACAACAGATGGAATTGCGCCAACTTAAAACCTTCTATACGCTGGCTTCCACGCTCAATTTCGCCCGCGCCGCCGAAGCGCAGAACTACGTTCCCTCAACGGTTACGATGCAAATGAAGGCCCTGGAGGAAGAATTAGGAGTGAAGCTGGTGGACCGGCTCGGCAAAAATGTGACGTTAACCGATACCGGAAAAACGTTCCTGCGTTATGCGGATAACATCCTGTGTATGGTGGAGGAGGCGCAGCACGCGCTCAAGCAGCCCGGCGAGCTGACAGGCACCATCGTGATTAGCGCAGATGAGACATTATGCACCTACCGGCTCCCCGCTGTGTTGCAGAAGTTCCGGCAGCTTCATCCCGGAGTCCGCTTGATCTTCCTGCCGCTCGTGAGTCCAAGCCTCAGACAGAGTCTGCGGGACGGGGATGTCGATGTTATCTTCATGCTGGATGAAGTGAAGGGCGAGAGCGGATTTTGCGGAGAAAAAATAAGGGAGGAACGCTTCTGTCTCCTGGCTGCTCCCGATCATCCGCTGGCGTCGCGTCCGGCGCTGGCTATCGAGGATTTCCACGGTGAAACGTTCTTACTGACGGAGCAAGGGTGCTCCTACCGCAGCTTCTTCGAGCGCAGCCTGTCGCAGAAGGGGATGGCGGGCATTACGGAACTTGAGTTTCACAGCGCAGAAGCCATCAAACAATGTGCGAAGCTGGGCATGGGCATCGCCATCCTGCCTGAAATGGCCGTAAGCGAAGAATTGAAGCGGGGGGAGCTGATCTCCCTGCCGTGGGATTTGACCGCAGTATCTTTTTCCACCCAAATGTTCTGGCATGAGGAGAAGTGGCTCTCCCCGGCAATTGAGGCTTTTCTCCGTCTGGCCCGGGATCTCGAATCCTCCCCTTGACCTTAGGTCTGACCCAGGGTGTATCGTAGAGATATTCCAAGCCGCAGTCTGGGGAGTGATTAGGATGAGAAATGAAATAACAATTAGTGAACTGGCCAAGCTGATGAATGTATCGGTTCACCAGATCCGGTATTTTGAAGAGAAGGGTGTTCTGCAGCCTGCTTATACCGGTGAGAATCAGTACAGAATGTACAGTATGGATCAAGTGTACCAGCTCGCGCATATCCTGCTGCTCCGTAAGCTTGAAGTGCCTGTTCAGTCCATTAATGAATGTATGGGCTATAGTCCGGAGCAGCATCGCGGGCTTCTGGAGCATTCTCTGGAGGGGATTGAGCAAGAGCTGCGCCGCCTCCGGGAGCTTCGGCAGTTCATCCGTAAAATGCTGGAGGAACAGCAGAGCTACAGCACCTCACCTGAGACCTTTCAGATCAAGAAGTGTAAGGCTACAAGTCTTATGCAGGTGATGAAGCTGGATTCACACAGGAAGCTGAGTGCAGCGCTGCTTGCGGAGCAGGCGGCAGGGATACCGGATCTGTTCGAATCGGATATGTATTATGTGCTGGAGGAGCCGGGCGCTGTGACCTTGTGTCTGGAGCAGCCGGAGGCGGGCGGAGTTATTTTACCGGAAGGGGAGTATCTGACTCTGCAATGTGTGGCCCGCGAGGAGGAGCTGGAGCAATGGACCGGCCGGCTGCTGGAGCATGCTGCTGCACAAGCGATTCCTCTCGCGGGACCGCTGGTGGTCATTGAACGTTCTTATCTCTCCCTGTTCGTTCAAGACAAGCTGCATTATGAGCTGAGGGCCTGCATCGGCCCGGCTGCACCCGTGGAAGGGAGAGGTTCCGTATGAGAACGATGCCAACAGGTACAACGTCAATAAGCACAGCACCAGTAACTATCGAACCTATGGAGGCGAGGTATAATCGTGCGGTGGGGGGGCTGCTGGCTCAAGCTTTTCAAGGGAAATTCCAGAACCGGATCAGGCTGAAGAAGGCAGAGCTGGCAGGGTGCTTTGAGTTGTTGCTTCAGTATGCTCCTGCTGATCCCTATACACACAGGATGGTAGCTGTGCAGCAGGGTGAGGTGATTGGCAGCATCGCGATTAAGTGTACACCTGAAGCCCGCCTTTTGGGGAAAAGGCAGACGTCTCCGTTACCGGGAACCTCACAGCTATTAGGCAAACGGGGCATGATCAGAATGCTGATCGGCCTCTATGTACTAGACCATACCCCGGCAGCAGGCGAGTGTTATATTACCGACCTCGCGGTTCACCCGGAGCATCAGAACAAGGGGGTGGGAAGGCTGCTTGTAGAGTGGGCGCAGAAGCTTGTAGAAACCGACCCGGGACTGAATAGACTTAGCCTGCATGTATCAGCCGGTAATCCGCATGCCCGTCAGCTATACGGGAAGTGGTCCTTCCATACGGAGGCACGGGAGACTCGTTATACCCTGTATTTATTGTTCAATGAATTGCGCTGGGAATACATGGTTCAGAAGAGAGGCAGATGAAGAAATGAAGACAACGAAGAAACTATGGATTTCTCTGCTAATTATAGTGCCACTCCTTGGCGGTGCGGGGATATACATTGTGCAGCAGAACCGCTTTGAGATGACTGAGCAGGCCATCCGGATTGCGTCGCCTGAGGGCGAGCTGACGGGTACGCTGGTGCTGCCCAAGGGGTCTTCAGCAGCTTCCGGCAAGCTGGGATTAGTCCTCTTCATTCATGGAGACGGGCCGATTAATGCCTCGCATGATGACGGATATAAGCCGCTATGGGAGCGGTTGGCCAGTCTGGGGTATGCCTCCTTGTCTCTTGATAAAAGAGGGATCGGCGGTTCGGCAGGAAATTGGCTGGATCAGAGTATAGATGACCGGGTGGAAGAAGCCCGCGAGGCTATTGCATGGGCCCGGAAGCAGCCGAATATCGATCCGGACCGGATCGGGGTGTGGGGCGCCAGTCAGGCAGGCTGGGTGATTCCCAAGCTGGCGGGTAAGGAGCCGCTCGCCTTCAGCATCCTGGTCTCCCCGGCTATTAACTGGCTGCGCCAGGGTGCCTATCATACCCGGCAGCAAATGCTGCAGGAAGGGAAATCGGAAGCGGAGATTCAAGCGGAAGTGGCATCTAACAACGAGGTTCTGGAGCTTTTGGCGCGGAAGGCGAGCTATGAAGACTATCTGGCTGTAGTGAAGGAAGATGACCTGATGACGCGGGAGCGGTGGACCTTTGTCAGCAAGAATTACCTGTCGGATGCCGGGGAGGATCTTCAGCAATTCCATTCCCCGGTGCTGTTGCTGCTGGGCCAGCAGGATATTCATGTAGACTGGCAGGAGACAGAGCAGGTGTACCGCAAGCTCGTCCGGCCGGAGCTGCTGAGCGTGGCGGTCTTCCCGGAGGCTGAGCATTCGATGCTGAGCAAGAAGACGGCGGATTCCAGCTTCAGAGCGCTCATGATCAGCCTCTTCGCCCCGCGCCACATCACAGTTCCGGGCTATATGGATCGGATTGGGGAATTTCTTAAGGAGCTGGAGTAGCAGCCCGCTCCCTTAGCACCGTAATTACTACGTATACCGGCTCATCATTTCAAGCAGGTACTTACGGAATTCTTCACGGTAGTCCTTCGGCTCCATAATCTCCAGATGGGTGCCGAAGCCTGCCAGGAATTGATATCCGATCGGGTGCTGCGGAATATAGAACGTAGCCAGCAGTTGTTCCGCGTTATAGGCTTCGATGCTCTTGCGGCCATAACGTTCAATGAATTGATCCTTAATCCCCGGCGAGATCAGCGCCTTCACTTCGGTTAACTGCGGCGGAACTTCAGCCTCCCGTGCCTGATTCAGCATATCCGCTCTGGGGCTGAAGGTCTGTTTCTTCCGCTCCAGCTGCTCCATCCGGGAGAGCTTGAACATCCGCGCGCCCATCCGCTCCAGGCAGAAGCCCTTCAGATACCAGCTCGATTCACTGAAATGAAGTTGATAAGGCTCCACTGTCCGTGTCGTGGGAGTACCTGTTCTATCGGTATAGTCAAAAGAGAGCAGCCCGCTCCCGGCGATGGCCTCCTGACAGAGCTTCATGGCTCCGGCAAGCTCCGCGCGTCCCTCCCAGCCATAGAAGGACAGCTGAACCGACCCTTTAGAAGCGAGCGGGCTAACCATCGCTTCTATTTTTCGTAGCGTCATGGCAACGTCTTCGCTGATCAGAATTTGCTCCAGCCCGCCGAGCGCAGCCAGTATATTCTCCAGATCGGAGCTGCTCAGCAGCCGCTTGTCCATCTTGTATTCTTCCATAATGCCGTAGCCGCCCTGCACGCCGGGTGTGGCGTATATAGGAATGTGCGCCAGGCTGAGCGCTTCCATATCGCGGAGAATCGTCCGTTTGGACACGCCGAATAATTGTGCGAACTCTGAGCTGGGCACAATATCTTTTTTGAGCAGAATCATGATGATGGTAATCAGCCGCTCCACCTTGTCCATCCGGTTACCTCTTTCTTGAGTTGAGTACGAAACGGTGACATACAGCCGTCACCTATCGTGTATTATACTACATTTATCTTAAGGAGGAGGTTATGTTTTATGTCAGCTATTGCTTATATTAATTTCGATGGTGTTGCCGGAGAAGCGATTGAATTCTATGCGGAGGCTTTGCAGGCCACTACAGTGAAGAAGGTTACATTCGGAGATATTCCGCAGGACCCGAACTATCCCCTGCCGGCCAATGAGTTAGCGATGATTATGGAGTCTTCTATAGCGTTCGAGGGCGGGACAATTATGATGTCCGACCTTCTGCCCTCGATGCAAGCGGTAATGGGAGAGCTGGTGAAGGGGAATAACCTCACGATCAGCCTGATCATTGAGGACAAGCAGAAGCTCGAAGAGTACTATAATCAGCTGTCCCAGGGAGGAACAGTTATCATGCCGCTCTCCAGCACACCATGGTCTTCATGCTTCGGGATGATCGTGGATAAGTTCGGCATTGGGTGGAAGTTCAACAGTGATGCCGTGCAATTCCTCGATAATGTGCTGGCCAGCCGGGGCAAGCTCTGAAATATTTTGGCAGAATGCGGAAGAGTGGAAGGATTTATCCATCATGTATTGAAAGATAGGAGTACCTGATACCGGTGTATATCGCCTAAGCGAATAAGAGTAGTGATTTTACAGCTGTGGTGGTTGTGTTGCTGGCGGCCATCCGTTCAGGAATCATTGGTGAAAAGAGGAAGTTGAGCTGATGTCAAACCTTCGTCTGAGCAATACCCGGTTATCTGGAGCGGATGGCGTTCGTGCGATCGCCTGCCTGTCAGTCATCCTGCATCACTTGTCGCAAAAGCTGATCATGCCCGCACAAAAACCCTGGCTCCAGGAGCTGCAATCCGTGCTGCTTCTGGGGAACAGCGGGGTCAGCTTGTTTTTTCTGCTAAGCGGCTTCCTGCTGTCGTTCCCCTTCTGGAGTGCGTATCTGAATAACGGTCCATATCCAAGCCTGCGGACGTACACCCTACGCCGTGCCGCGAGAATCATGCCCGGCTTCTATGTGTCCCTGCTGGTGTGTCTGTTCCTGACCTGGAGGCTGGATATTCCGATGGAGTACTTAGGGCGGCGTATTGTCACAGCCTTCACCTTCACATCGGGCTTCCACTACACCACGTTCTTCCCCTCCGACTTGAACGGGCCGCTCTGGTCGATCAGCTTCGAGGTATTCTGCTACCTGCTGATGCCACTCTTCATGGCGGTGTTATTCCTGCTCGGCAAGCGGCATTCCTTCGGTAAGGCGATCCTGTTCTGGGTCGCCGTATTTGGGTTGGTGCTTGCCGCCAATGCCCTCATTCATCATTGGTTCACACCCGGCGAGCAGGGAAGGGGCTGGGACTATGGCCAGGTCGGCGGCGCGAAATTCTGGATGCCGAGATACAATCCGGTCGGCTTCTTCGGCCACTTCACCATCGGGATTCTGGCGGCGGGCATAACGAATGCTCTGCAGCAGCGCCGCTCCAGAGTGGAACGGCTCAGCAGGCTGGGCGTGTTCGATGCCGCCGCAGTACTTGCTCTGGGTCTTGCCGGTCTCCTGATCTGGCGGATGCGCCACGCGGGCGAATTCGACTTCAGTCTCCAGCAGCAGCCGTATCTATTCCCGGTCTATGCCATATTGTTCGGAATCGTGCTGTTCTCGGCACCGTTCAGCCGGTACGCCGGGCGTATGCTGGATAACCGCTTGTTCCGGTATACGGCCAAAGTGTCCTTCGGCCTGTACATATGGCACTATCTGTTCATTACCTTAATCGAGAAGTACGGCATTCAGGATTTCCATTACTCCGGGGTTAGGGATGTGTGGCGCTGGCTGGGCATCAGTATGTCTGTTGTGGTCATCTCTTACGCAGCGGCCACTATTTCGTATTACGCCATAGAACAGCCGTTCATTAACTGGTCCAAAGGCAAGCCGTTCTTCCGGCGCAAGCCGAAGGAGTCCTCACCCTCTACAGCCGCATAGGATTGACTTTTTCATAACCCCCATGATACATTGTGTATACACGGAATACACAATTTGTTGAGGGGGTTAGTTATGCTGGCTTTAGATATCCGGAATTTAAATAAAAAATATCCTAATTTTCAGATCAAAGACGTCTCTTTTCAATTGGAGCAGGGTTATATCATGGGCTTCATCGGGGTCAATGGTGCGGGCAAGACCACCACGATCAAATCGATCCTGAATATGGTTCAGGCCGACAGCGGCGAGATCAGCATTCTGGGCAAGAACATCGCTGAACATGAAACAGAATTGAAGCAGGACATCGGCTGCGCCTTCGGCGATATCGATTTCTATACACGCAGCAGGCTTAAGACGCTGACGGGTATTACGAAGAAGTTCTATAAGAACTGGAGTGACGAGACGTATTACAGCTATCTGAACCGGTTCAAGCTGGATGAGAATAAAAAAATAGCGGAGCTGTCCACCGGGATGAAGGTGAAGTACAGCCTGACTCTGGCCTTATCGCATGGCGCCAGGCTGCTGATTCTGGATGAGCCGACCAGCGGACTCGATCCGGTCTCCAGAGACGATCTGCTGGATATTTTCCAGGAGCTTATCATGGGCGGCGAGATCAGCATTCTGTTCTCCACGCATATTACCTCTGACCTCGAGCGCTGTGCGGATTATATCACCTTCATTGAGCAAGGGCAGATTGTGGCAAGTAGCGAGAAGAACGAGTTCAAGGAGTCATACCGGTTACTTAGCGGCAGCGAGTCGCAGCTTAACGAAGTGAAGGGGAAGCTGATCTCCTGCAAAATCAACTCCTTCGGCTTCACCGGATTGATTCATGCCCGAGATATCGATCCCGCTTGGGCGCTTAACACGGCCATCCCGACTCTCGACGACATCATGATCTACTTTGCGAAAAAGGAGGGTGTATATGTATAATCTGGTGCTGAAGGATTTGAAGCTAGGCGTTAATCCCTGGTTCTTCGTATTACCTTTAATTTTAGGCGGTCTGATGCTCATTCCGGGCTGGGTCTACTTCCTGGTTCCGCTGTATTTCTGCTTCATCACCGTACCGAACATGTTCGGCGGATTTAAGAGCCAGAATGATCTCATATTCAGCACGATGATGCCTGTGACCAAACCGGACATCGTGAAGTCCAGAATAGCTGTGATTGTTATTCTTGAGCTTATGCATCTGCTCATTGCCATGATCTTCAGTATCTTTACGTTCCGCCTGTATCCGCAGATGACTTACATTTTCTTTCCGCCTTATATGGGCTTCTGGGGCTTGTGCTTCATTATGCTGGCGGTGTTCAATCTTATATTTATCACTATGTACTACAAGACGGCATATAAGTATGGCGCTGCTACGACTGCATCGACGGCTGCGGCGATCCTGTTCGCGGGCCTGGTCCAATGGGCCGGAATTCAGAATAGCTGGATGCACGGCATTTTCTACGGCTCCGGGACCGGCAATACGGCGCTTCAGTTCTCGATTCTGATCGGGGGCATCCTCATTTTCGCAGCCTTCACCCTACTTGCCTACCGGATTGCGGTACGGAGATTCCTGAAAGTGGAGATCTTATGAACGTAACGATCTCCAGCACCTCCGACAAGCCGATCTACCAGCAGCTGCACGAACAGATCAGCGCACAGATTCTTGGTGGCGAGCTGGAAAGCGGCTATTGCTTACCCCCCATCCGGCAGGCTGCCCTGGAGCTGCATGTCAGTGTCATCACGGTGAAGAAGGCCTGGGAGGAACTGGAGCGGAGCGGCTTGATCCACACGGTAACCGGCAAAGGCTGCTTTGTCGCCGAATTCTCACCGGATGAGATGCTGCGGATTCGTAACGAGATGGTCTTGAAGCAGATGGAGGGCGACATTCAGTATTACAAGTCCTTCGGCCTTACGCTTGATGAAGTGATCGCACTGCTGGGGAAGATCTACTAAAGCGCGCAGAGATTAAACGCAAGAACAGGCTTTTCACGATCCCTTGGGGAAGGTGAAAAGCCTGTTTTGTTGTGTTGTTACGGATCACGTATCCTATTTCCTCTGGAATTTCTCCGGGAACTGTTTCACAATGCCTTCAGCAGTCCGGCCATGATCCGGGTTATTGTTGAGGGCGCTCACATCACTCCTCAAACTTGACATGATCCAATATCGTATTCCCCCACTCAGGGAGCAAGCGGGCCTCTCCCGCAAAGCGGCTTCCGGCGATCGAGCCATCTTGAAACTGCGCACCCTCAAAGCTACATTCCTCGAACCGGCAATACAAGAGTAAGGCACCGCGAAAGTTGGCGCCATCAAAGCGGCAGCGGGTGAAAGAAACATCATTTGCAATCACTTTGCTTAAGTTGCAGCCGGTGAAATCACAATCATGGAACGCCTTGCTCATTCTGGCACCATTCAGCTTCGCTCCCCGGAAGGAACAGTGATTAAAGGTATGGGTCACGAATCTCTTGTCCAGTCTGACCCCGTCCAGGCAACAATGGGTAAATGTAGAGGTGTTCAAGCTTGCCGAATCCTCGAAGCGTGAATAAGAGAAATCAATATCCTGCAGAGTGAGGTACTGTATGCTCTCAGTCAGGGTAACTCCCCGGTAATCCTTCAGTCCTGCCTCCGTCTGTCCATAAGGGGAGATGGGAAAGGAGCGGTCCTTTTGATGGAGATTATGTTTGCCTGAAATAGCGGCCAGACGCCGGTTCACTTCAGAGAGCTGGTCGTCCTGCCATCTGGCCAAGAGGAATTTCTTATTCAAGGTAGCCCCTCCTTACATTAATTTGGTAAAATGAATGGAATCTAGTTTATATGTTAGTATGCCAAGTAACTATAGACAAGCCATTAAAGGAGGCCATCCACCCGTGGGAAGATCGTTTGCAAATCTGCATATCAAGTCAGGTGACCTGGATAAGACCCTTCAAGCCTTGAAAGAGCTGAGCGCCAAGCATGGCAAGGTTCTGGGTTATCCTGATTCTGAGGCGCCGGAGCGTAAGGCCGTTATCTATGTAAGCCAAAGCAATGAGGGTTGGATCAGCGTGCTTCACGATTATTTCGTATGGGGTACGGTGAAAAAGGTTGGCAGGACGTTGTCCGGGCTGCTGGAGGAGCCGGTGATGACGGTGGGATACATGAATGAGGAGATCTTCGAGCTGTCTTTCTTTGAGCAGGGGGAGATCCAGGCCGAACGAATCTTCTGTGAGCCGTGGACCCGGGAGGAATACGAACACCTGCGGGAAGAGCGTACAGCTGACGAATATATGCAGCGGGTGCTCGGGATGCAAGCTGAGGAGGAGAACTTCGGCGCATTCATCAGCCTTACCAGCCCCGGGCAAGCGGTGGAGCGGCTGTCCGAAATTACTGGAATGTCTCTATGGAGCGATGCGGAATGGCTGCCGTATGAAGAGACGCTCAGAGCACGTTTTGTTACCTATGAGTGGTAGAAGAAGATGCTAAAAAACAGCGGATTCTACAAGCAGCGCTTCTTCATCACACCCGAGGAGCTCAAAAGAGTCGTAGAGCTTCTGGAGCCTACGCAAGTGCGGTACTATTTAACCAATTATACCCATACAGAGCATGATCAGAATCAGGTGGTGGAGGCGTATCGCGCCTTCTATCAATATTATACAGCTACGGAAAAAGAGAGCGGGGTGCGCCCCTTCTTCATCTATTCGATGTCGGTTCTGCCGGATACGGAGAGCTTTGGTTTTTTTGCGAGAAATGAGGGGGTTTCTATTCCCTATCACGGGCAATGGGCAGAGAATGAGCTGCCCTGTATTCTGATCTCCTGCCCTAAGGGGCACCGCGTCAATGCTCAGGATGAGCAAGGGGAGTATTATCTGTATGAGGATGTCCGGGAGCACAAGCCGCTGAGCTATGCCCTGTACAAGGAAATTACCGGCTCTATTCAAAAAATGACCAAGCCTCTCCGCTTCTCAGCGCAAGACCCGGAGGCGATGGAGGAACAGAAGCCCTCTGTACGCATAAGCCGTGCTGCGGCTGAAGATTTAAGCAACTCCTGGATGGTCAGACAATATGGACTCGTAATCCATGGGCAATCAGGGCCTGACTGATGTATTGGGTTATCCATGAAAGGGAGGGGAGCAGATGGCGCTGAAGTTGATCTGTACCTGGGGAGTGCTAGCTCTATCATGCTGTGCGGTATGGTGGAGCTTCAAGACCGAAAAGCTGATCACCGTCTCCTGGCTGATATTCCTGCTCCCTGCGATTCTCCAGCTCGTTGCTGCTGTACGGATCGGGCCGGGCAAAGCCAAGTTATTTCTTGTATTCGGCTGTATTAATCTGCTGTTCGCAGCCCTGACCGGTGCGGCCGTCTGGTATCTGGTGCAGCTGGCAGATGCCTATAGAAGGGGGAAATAGTTCAAGCGTGTCTTAAGCGGGGAGGGGTGCTAATATGCAACTGGGTTTTACGCTGGATACCCATGGAACATGTGTGGGTGTACTCAGAGATGAATTGCTGCCGTTAGAGGAGCTGGCGAATACATTGGAGTTCCCCTACGATATCTTCGTTGTGTTCCGGGTGTTACCTGATAGCTACGGGCGGAGAACGTTCAGACGCTTTGACAGCGGGGATCATACCCTCTATTTGGATATCAGCCTCAGCTATGAGCAGTACCAACGTATGTCCAAGAATGAACAGCGCGAGGCTCTGGGCATTCACCTGTACAGCTATCTGGCAGAATCTATTGCCAAGTATACCAAGCATGCCGGTAAGAGCCCAGGCAGAGCTGCTGAAACGGGTGAAATGCTGGATGCTGGCCAATAACTGGCTGGAAGGGAAAATCCATCAGGCACGCCTCCTCCTCTCCCGGGAGATGGGACTCCATGAGGTTAGCCGGACCTTGAAGCTGCCGCTGGAGGAGATTGAGTATATCCTGCTGCGCATGAATAATGATGCGCCAGCTGCTGTTCATCCTGACAATCTATAATCAACCCTTAGCAGGGAAAGGGGAGTACAACTATGTATGAGCGTCTGACAGAGTTATTAAGCAAGCCTTCCCCGGTCCGGTGGTTTCCGGGCCATGGGGCCGAGGAGAGCTGGATTGCCGAAGCCGAGGAGGAATTAGGCTTCAGGCTGCCGCCGTCTTACCGCTGGTGGCTGGCCCGTTATGGGGGTGGGAGCCTGGGGGACGGGGGGAATTCCCGGTCATGCGTTATGACCTCATGAATGATCTGATTGAGGAGTATGCCCCAACGTTCGCCGGATTCCTGGAACAACTGATCGACGAGAGGAAGTAGCCATGAATGCGGCACAGAAGGAAGTGGAG
The DNA here is from genome assembly GCF_038595095.1 of Paenibacillus sp. FSL P2-0089. NCBI lineage: Bacteria > Bacillati > Bacillota > Bacilli > Caryophanales > Paenibacillaceae > Paenibacillus > Paenibacillus sp. FSL P2-0089. The sequence continues at coordinate 7,185,347 of NZ_CP152006.1, read as the reverse complement.
CGGCTGGCGGCGGAGATTGCGGAGGCGGCCCGGAGGTCGTTCCGCGCGCTTTTTGCGAATGGGGAGCATTATTATTACTGTACGTTATATACAACGGGTGAGGGACATGCACCAAGCCTCTCCGCCTGGTCACGGGAGGCCCTGGAGCAGGAGGCGGCCAGACAGGCAGAGGGCGGCAGCACACCGGCAGCAGAGATCGCCGAGCTGATTAAATGGTCTTATGCCGATTCGCCGTATTGCTGCTTCGGAGATGAGTATTTCGATGAGGTCAAGCGGTTATTCCAGGCACGTCCGTCTATTACGGAGCTTGAGGATGAGGCATGGAACGATGAGTTCATTATGAGACTGGGGGCCATGGAGCTGGCGATGCGGATGATGGATGCTGAGGGGCTGTTCGCGCTCAATCAGCCCAGGGAGGACGTATGTGTGCTTGCCGAAGTGATGCCGCCGGATGAGGGGAATACGGACATTGCCCTGCGGCTGAACCGGGCGGAAGCTCCGGCGATGCGGGCCTGGCTTGAGGAAGCGGCAGAATAAGGTTATTGTGAATAACTCACGCAGGAAACCGGGGGAATGATGAATGTATATCGTATCTGAGCCCAAGGGGCTGTCAGAGCATCACAGGCACATGCTTGAAGCGGAGAACGCAGGTCTGTATCCTCCAGCCTATATCCGGTTCTTGCAGCAGTACGGCGAAGGAACGTATCGGGGCTGGATGAATGTGCAGACCCCTGACACAGAGGTGCTGCGGCCGTTTGCCGAATACGGATTATGGGAGCATGATCAGGATAGCCCTATAACGGAGCAGCAGATCGGCGAGTGTACCGCTATTGGGACCACTGTGGACGGTGATTTCCTGGCGGTTCATCCCAAGGTGGACGGGCTGCTATGGCTGCCTCGTCATGCGGAACAGATTCAAGCGATCCCTCTGCCAGCCGGGGGACAGGAGAAGGATGAGAGCTATGCCATGATCCTGGACGGCATCTACCGCCGGATGTATGGGCGGAGCCAAGAGGAGAGCGTCTATTATGAGCCATGGACGGGAACCCGCGAGCATCTTTTCCTGCGGATGCCGCCGGGAGAGGGCCCGCTGGCGCTCACGGAGCTGGCTGACCTGTGCCGGGCGGAGGCTCCGCCGGATCTCTTCATTGAGAATCCTTACGTCTGCTACCTGTTCTACCGGAATCTGGGCGGCTATATCCGCCTGAATCTGGCGGGTGGGCAGGAGGTAGCCGTCTTCTATGAACAGGCTGCCGGGCAGGCATCGGCCAAGATGAAAGAGTGGCTTCTGTCGAAGGGATGCGAGCAGTATTCATGGGAGTGAAGAATAAGGAGGAGTGCGGATGATTGTCCTGAAGGACATAGGGAAATTCGAGGTGCTGCCGGAGCGGGCGATGCAGATCTATCAGGGGGATGTTCCTGCCTTGCAGGCTGCCATTGCTGCGGGCTGGGATATTGAAGCGGGATTAGAGCTTAGCAAGCATACCACAGTCAGCCCGCTCGACCTGGCGATTATCACGCAGCAGACCGAGGTGGTGAAGCTGCTGGTGGAGCATGGCGCGAAGCTGAATGTACCTCAGAATCCGGCCTTCCTGCGGGCGGTCCGTTATGGCAAGGAGGACATCATCTGCTACCTTGCTGCACAGGGCGCGAAGCTGGACCTGCTTAACCGGACGGGATCGGGCGCTTATTCACAGGCCTACTACGGCAACAAGAAGAATATCCCGCTGATCCATGAGCTGGGTCTGGACATCCGGCAACATGCCGGTGCCGTGCTGCGGCAAGCCGCCTCGGACCATGATCTGAAGACGCTTACCTATCTGCTGGATCAGGGAGTGGATATCAACTACAACAAGCCGGATATGGTCTATCCTTACGGGGCGACGCCGCTGACAGTCGCTGCCCGGCTGGGCAATCTGAACATGGTCCGCTTCCTGGTGGAACGCGGTGCGGACCTTATGATGACGGAGAAGGACGGCGAGCGGCCGTATACGATTGCGGTCAGCAGCAAGCATACCGCTATGGCGGAATACCTGAAAGCGTTGGATCCGCCGGATGTTCATGATGTGGAGAACAAGAAATACGAGCTGGCCAAATACAAACTGCCGGATGAACTTATCCGCTTCCTTACAGGGGACGAGCTGCGCCTGACGCTGGCCCCTAATGAATATAAGATCGGGTACATCGACTTCTTCAGCTTCACCGACACCCTTCAGATGAAGGCCGGCCGGCGCAAGCTGTTGCGGCTGTCTGCCGATATCGATAATTACTCCGGTCTGGTGCTGGTCTGGAATCCGCAGAAGAAGGGGCAGCTCGGCTGCTATGATCTGGAGCATCAGACGTATGCAGATTTGTGCAGCTTCCCGGAATTTGTTGCGAAGCCTGAACACTACCTCATACAGTTCATGGAGGGAGAGCTGGACGGGTCATGAAGGAGAGACTGGCTGAAGTGAATCATAACCATGAGACCTACGAGACCCTGGACGGGCTGGAGGACATGCGCTCCGAGCTGACCGGGTACTGTTACCGGATGATGGGCTCCATCTTCGAGGCGGAGGATGCTGTCCAGGATACTATGATCCGGGCATGGAAGCACCAGGAGCAGATGAGGCAGCAGGACTCTCTCCGAGCCTGGATGTACCGGATTGCCACCAATGTCTGTCTTGACCGGCTGAGAAGCGCCAAGCGGCGGGCGCTGCCGATGGATCTCTCGGAACCGGCCGCTGCCGTTACGGAGCCTAGGGAGAGTCTGCCTCAGCATTCCTGGATCTGGCCCGCTCCGGGCTATGTGGATGATCCTGGTAATATTCTAGTCAGCAGAGAGACCCTCCGGCTGTCCTTCATTGCGCTGCTGCAGCTGCTGCCGCCCCGGCAGCGTGCCGTGCTGATTCTGCAGGAGGTGTTCCGGTGGTCGGCAGCCGAGACCGCCGGGGCACTGGAGATGACCGTGGCCGCGGTGAACAGCGCGATGCAGCGGGCACGGGCAACCATGGCCAAGGCACAGCTCCGGTCCGAGGCACTGCAGGCTGACGATGACGAAGTGGACGAAGGGCTGATTACCCGGTACGTGGAGGCTTTTGAACAATACAATATTAATGCGTTGTTGGCCTTATTCCAGGAGAATGGCAGCCTGTCGATGCCGCCATTTACAATGTGGGTGCAAGGCGGCGCGGATCTCGCGGCCTTCTACCAGATCACAAGCAGTCACTGTATGGGCTCGCGGTTGCTGCCGGTCCGGGTGAACGGGAACCGGCCCGCATTTGCCCAGTACGTTCCCTCTGGAGAAGACGGATTGCTTGTCCCGTGGGCGATTCATGTGCTTGAGCTGAGCGGGGGGAAGATCGCGCATGTTCATCATTTTATAGATGCTGAATTATTTATTCGCTTCGGATTGCCGGAACACCGATGATTCTGCCGCGGCCGGAACGTCTATACTAATGAATCACACAAGCGAGACCATTCCGAATTCAAGGAGGAACACACAGGTGACAATCAAACTTACTCCCTACATCACCCTGGAGGGGTGCACGCAGGAGGCTATTCAGTTCTATGGACAGGTTATGGGGGCTGAGGTCCTTTCCATCCTGACGTATGGTGATATGCCGGATCTCCCGGACACGTTCCCGGATGAGGTGCGGAGTCTGGTGGCCCATGCCAAGGTACAGGTGGGCGGCACGGAGCTGATGTTCTCAGATGCTCCCGGCGGTACGCCGATTGAGAGTGGGAAGCGGGTAACGGTCTGCGTTACTACGGACAGCGTGGAGGAGTCACGGAGAATTTTTGATGCGCTGCAGGAGGGCGGGGAGGTTAATATGCCGTTTCGGGAGGAGCCGTTCAGCCCGGGCTTCGGCGATCTGACGGACAAGTTCGGGGTGACATTCCAGATCTATACGGAGCTTGGATAGAGTGGAGATCGAATAGGAGAGAGTATCGGGCATGATGAAGACGAACGTTGAAGTACCCATACGTTGTACAGGTGTTGCTGTAGTATTGCTGAAGAATACACCCTCTGGTCATCATGTCCTGTTACTGAAGCGGGCCGGTTCGGTACTCAGGGATGCCTGGTGCTATATCGGCGGGGGCATTGAAGAAGGGGAACTAGCGTGGGAGGCTGCATTAAGGGAGATTCGGGAAGAGACGGGGATTACCCAAGTCGCTCTTTACACTTCCAATACCTTCGACCAGATCTATTCGGCAAAAGAGAACTATATCTACGTCGCCCCAGTGTTCGTGGGATACGTGGATGAGACCCAGGATGTCATTCTTAATCATGAGCATAGTGATTATGAATGGCTGCCGGTGAATGAAGCCATCGAACGGGCCGCTTTACCGGGAAATGATGCCGTGCTTACTTCGGTCGAGAAGCATTTCATCAGGAAAACTCCAGCAGAATGGTTGCGTGTTGGCACGCCATAAGAAGGCTGGAGAAGGGCTGCACGCGATGAGCGTGCAGCTTTCTTTTGCTTGCTGGGGAGTGAGTCTGCACAATGTAATCGAAAAAACGATCACATTTGGCATTGCATGGGCGCGTGGACCAGATGTAATCGAAAAACCGATCACATTCGGCGCTGCGTAGGCGCGTGAGCCAGATGTAATCGAAAAACCGAACACATTGGGCGTTACGTGGGCGCACGGACCAATTGTAATCGAAAAACCGAATACAATCTGCCGGCACTGGAAGTTGATCGGATGTGCCCATGTGCGGTCGAGAATGGTAGCGTAAATCGACAGCTGGGCGGGTCCGTTTTTTATCCTTTGCGCAGAATGGCCAGTGCATGCAAACTATACCCAAGCAGACTCTTATCCTCACAGGTCCGCAGATGAAGCTGAAGCCAGCGTTCAAAATCTTCTTGCTGTGCCTCATTGATTTGTTTAGCAAACAAATAACCGACCCCGTCTGTTCCAATATGGGCCACGATCTCTGTGTGATAGGCAGCTGCCATGTGTTCCATTTCAGAGGGAGACATATGTAGGAATAGACCATCTTTCGTCTGGTTGGCATGCCAGGTAAGTACATCTTCCATATTTCCTAGTCTATCGCCTACGCCTAATAACGAAACTGCTGCATTGTTAATATAGGAGACCGCAAGCAGCCCTCCTGGTTTCAGCACGCGAAGGCATTCGGTCATGGCCAGCTGTCTGTCTTCATTGCCGATATGGTAAAAAGCGCCCATGTTCAGGACAACATCAAAAATTTCACTGTCAAAACGGGATAAATCCGTGATGCTTCCTGTATATATATCAGTCAATACCGGGTGCTTGCTCTGCTTCTCTCTTATGAGTTCTAAATGATGCGGAACGAGATCTCCGGCTACAACCTTATGCCCCAATTCTGCCAGTGGAAAAGAGTAATTCCCTGTCCCTGCGCAGCCGTCAAGAATGTAAGATTCCTGCTTAAACAGCTTCTTGAAGTACGCCATCGTTGTGATCCATTCGATCTGATGACCGTTATCCCTGGAAAGCCTTCCCTCCTCATCATAGGAATCATAGTAATCCGTTATCGCACTCACCATATTGCCCTCCTTATCGTTGGCCGGGCCTTATTAAGCACAACTGCCCTCCCCCTACCTTAACGGATCGGGGGAGGGCAGGCTATGACGGGAGTTACTTGAAGATCCGCTGCGAGAACTGATACAGTCCGCTGCTCCAGACCTTGCCTTCATGTCCGCCTACATCCAGATACCACAGATGCGGAACATTCATGCTGGTCAGGCTGTTATGGAAATTCTGGCTGACATAGAGCAGGCCGTCCGAAGCGCCGCAGGAGATCCAGAGCAGCTTCAGCTGGCTGGCCGTCTGCGCCGGATTGGTGATCAGCTGTGAGGCCGACTTCGTATTCGGAGCAGAGGAGAACGCGCCGATCCAGGAGAACTTGTCCAGATGCTTCAGGCCGAAGTTCAGGGTCTGTCCGCCGCCCATGGATAAGCCGGCCAGGGCGCGGTTTTGCTTGTTTTTGTATACCGGGAAGTGGGAATCTACATAAGGAATGAGATCATTAATCAGGTCGAATTCAAACCGCTCGAAGGCCGCTACCTTGTCCGGTGCATAAATATCGCCGATCGGACGGTCATCCGCCATGGCGCGGCCATTCGGGAATACGACAATCATCGGCTCCAGCTTGTTCTGGGAGTACAGGTTGTCCAGAATGTTCCGCGGATTCATCCCGTTCAGCCATTCGTTCTGATCCCCGCCGATGCCGTGCAGCAGGTAGAGCACGTTGTAGGTCTTGGAAGGGGTATAACCCGGAGGGGTGTACACCATCGCGTTTCTTGACTTGCCTACAGTAGTCGAATAATAAGAAATCTGCTGTACGTTGCCGTGGGGAATATTATTGCGGTATCCGTCATAGCCTTGCGGAGCGGGAGTGATGGTGCTGGTTACAGCCGCAGCGGCATCCGCAGAGAGGCTCATATCCTGCTCCTCTGCTACAGGTGATGCATAAGACATTGCAGGCAACAGCAGGACTGTCGCCAGAGCCAGACTTGCAATTCGGGTCATTATTTTCTTCATTTCATATCTCCTCCTTCATTCGATTGGTGAAGCCTATTTGCCCTCCCTCTACAGAAACGGAGCCGCCTCCTCCCCTCCCGACATAATATGTAAGCGCATCCATATCGAGGATACCATATATAGGATATTATGTAAATTGTTTTCGGAGATTTTTCATAGAAAAAGGTAAGTCAGCGGTACTTCTTAATGTTGTCATACCGGAAGCAGCAGGGTAATAGATAGGAATAGGGGCTTCTAAATATCTGGATTTGAGGCGGGAGCCAAGGACTGGAGGGATGGATCATGATAGGACAGAGTGTATCAGGAATCAGTCCGGTACAGGTCATCATGGCCTACGGCGGCACACAGAGCGATGTCAGTTCCCTGGAGAAGCAGCGGAACCGGCTGATGATGGAGCTGGACCGGGTGAACGCGGCGCAGGGCGGGCAGGCGACTTCCTACCGCCGGGAGCAGCTCCAGCGGCAGATCCGCCTCCTTGAAGTTCAGCTCGCGCACAAAGCCGGAAGCAGCGCGGTCACGGATGTAAGCACTGCCGCCCAGAAGGTTCAGGCTCCGCCTTGGCGGATGGAGTGGAAGGGCGGCCTTAAGGGTATCGGCCAGACTGATCCCCGGACGGCAACGGTGAATGCAGAGGGGCGTTTCGATGCTTTAATCTAAGCCGAGAGTCAAAAATTTCCTTTAATCCATATTGACTCACCCTGAATTTCCTGGAATAAAGCGCTTTAAAAAAGCATTGACATCGTCTGATTAAAAACATACAATATGGCTATATTAAGGAGTGTCACTGATACGATCAGGCACCACCATTGTCGATGATTCTACAAGAAATGTTTTTTCTTGTGTATCTGGCTGTGGTGGTTTTTTGTTTTCAGAGGGAGGAAATGTAGATGAAATTCAAGAAATCCCTAAACAATAACATCGCCTTGGCAGAAGACCTGGAAGGGAATGAGCTGATAGTCATTGGAACCGGAGTGGGTTTCAAAAAGGTAAAGGGGCAGGAGCTTAAGCAGGAAGACATCCAAAAAACGTTCCGAATCGGCACTGACGAACGATACCAGAGGATGGAGCAATTCTTCAATGAAATCCCTTTGCAGGTCATAGATGTCACGGATCAGATTATTCAGTTAGGCAAACAGAATATCAGTACGAAGCTAAATGATTCCATTCTTCTGCCATTGGCCGATCATATCCATTATGCCTTGGAGCGTCTGAAGAATGAGCTGGAGATTCAGAATCCGCTGCAATGGGAGATTAGGAATCTCTACCCCAAAGAGTTCATGACAGGACAAACGGCTGTAAGCCTGATTAATGAAGCCTTCCAGGTGAAGCTGCATGATTCCGAAGCCAGTTTCATCGCACTGCATTTCGTGAATGCCCAGATTGACCGCGGGACTATGAGTCAGACGATGAAGGTTACAACGATTATTAATCAGATTATCGGGCTGATGACGGAGCATTTCAATATCAAGCTGGAGCAGGATTCGATTAATTACTCTAGATTTATCACGCATTTGCGGTATTTTATTGTCAGGCAAATGAACAAGGTTGTGCTTTCGTTCAAGGACGAGCATTTTCTATATGACGTATTATCGTCAAGATATCCCGACAGTTACGAGTGTGTAGGAAAGATTAAGCACTTTGTAGAAAAGGAATACGGTTTCTCAATTAACAAGGACGAAATGGTCTATCTAATCATTCATGTGGAGCGAATGACTTCGCGCTCCGGTACAGAGTGATTCCCGGTCCTTGAAATATGGAGTGTTACTGACTCGATCAGGCACCACCAAATGTTGCCGACTCTGCGGCTCAAGCAGAACGGGATTACATTTGGTTTTTTTTATGCCTACATTCTTAGGAGGAATGACAAGTGAACAACAGAGAAATGTCAGAGGAGATTATCAGCCGTATAGGGGGAAATGCGAACATCGTTCAAGCCTGGCACTGCATTACAAGGCTGCGCTTCAATGTAAAGGACGAGAAGCAGGTTCAGGTCGCTGAAATTACGAAGCTGCCGGGGGTGCTTGGGGCACAATTTCAGAATGACCAGTTCCAGGTCGTGATCGGAAATAACGTGGCTTCTGTCTATACCGAGGTAGAGAATGTTATGAAGGAAACTGCATCGTCTGAGTCAAGCGGAGCAGACCGCTCAGGCTCAGGAGCGAGAGGCTTAAATGCCGTGCTTGATACGATCTCCGGGATATTCACGCCTATTCTGCCGGCGATAGTAGGCGCTGGAATGCTCAAGGGCGTACTTGCTCTATTGGTCTCACTGGGCTGGATTTCACAGAGCAGCGGAGAATACAGCGTATTTACAATGATTTCTAATGCCTCGTTTTATTTTCTTCCGTTCCTGCTTGCCGTCTCTGCTGCCAGAAAGTTTAAGGTGAATGAATATCTGGCTCTGACACTGGCCGGAACCCTGCTGTATCCAACGATCTTGGATGCGTATACTGCCGGAAAGCTTGAAGCGATTCCCTTTCTGGGTCTACCTGTCTCCATTGTAAATTACACACAATCGGTGATTCCAATCATTCTGGGCGTATGGTTGCTGAGTTATGTCTATCGTCTAATTGACCGGTTCATTCCGAATACGCTCAAAATTATCTTCACACCTATGCTTGTTCTCGCTATTACGGTGCCTATCATGCTTATCGCTATCGGCCCCCTGGGGAATTTCGGGGGAATCTATCTGGAGAAGGGCGTCTCCTGGCTGTTCGCCCACTCCGGGCCGCTGACAGGGATTGTGCTTGGAGGGTTGATGCCGCTGATTGTAATGACAGGTATGCATTATGCTTTCTTCCCGGGAACCTTGCAGAATTTAAGCAAACTGGGATACGACGTTCTGTTGTTGCCGATTAATCTAATTACCAATCTGAGTCAAGCGGGAGCGGTACTCGCCGTATTTCTCCGTACCCGAGATCCGAAGATGAAGTCGGTGGCCCTGTCGAGCGGGATTTCTGCATTGTTGGGAATTACGGAGCCTGCACTGTACGGCGTTAGCCTTAAGCTCAAAAGGCCCTTCTACGCTTCAATTATCGGTGGAGCGGCAGGAGGCGGGTTCATCACTGCCGTGGGCCTGAAATGTTACGGCTTTGCCGTCCCGGGCCTGTTATCGCTCCCGCTCTATATTGAGCCGGGTGGGGGAATGAGGAATTTCAGTTATGCGCTGATCGGAATCGCCATCAGCTTCGTCGTCTCCTTCGTGATGACGTTAATCCTCTGGAAGGAGTCAGATCCTGCAAAGCCCGGCAGGGTTAAGCATAAGGGGAAGGCTGGAGGCGAGCAGAGCGAACCAACTTCCGCTGTACCTGAGGCTATCCAATCTGTACAGGACAAAAAGAATGAAATCTTCAGTCCCTTCCAGGGCGAGCTGGTTCCGCTTCGTGACTTGCCGGACAAGACCTTTGCCAACGAGCTGACAGGTAAAGGGATTGCGGTTAAGCCTACCGAAGGGCGGATGAACGCTCCTTTTGACGGAGTGGTTACGATGGTTGCCAAATCGAAGCACGCCGTAATGCTGCGCTCCAATGATGGGGTGGAGGTGCTGGTTCATATCGGATTAAATACCGTATCGCTTAAGGGCCAGCATTTCGAGGTAAAAGTCGTACCCGAGCAAAAGGTGCAAAAAGGCGACCTGCTGGTCGAGTTCGATCTGGAGGCTATTGAAGCCAAGGGCCTGAATATAGTCTCGCCGGTCATTGTGACCAATACGCCGGACTATCTGGATGTTGTTCCCGTTCACGTGAAGGGGGTGATTCCAATGAACGGAATCCTGCTGTTCACAATTAAATAATTAGCAATTCTAAAAATAATATAATTTTGGAAGGAGTTCGATGAATCATGTTAAAACATACTGAGGGATTATCGTTTCCACAAGGATTCTTATGGGGAGGAGCTACAGCCGCCAACCAATTGGAGGGGGCTTACGATGCAGATGGCAAAGGTCTGTCCACCTCCGATATGGCACCATTTGTTCCGCATGAATTGCGGGGCGGCAAGGACTTTACGTTCGATGTAGATTCTGTACAGCTTGAGGAGTACCTCAGCGGCAATAGCGAGGTTTATTTTCCCAAGCGGAAGGGCGTAGACTTCTATAATCATTATAAAGAAGACATTGCCCTTTTTGCCGAAATGGGATTTAAGGTCCTTCGTATTTCAGTAGCCTGGACGCGCATTTTCCCTACAGGAGAAGAAACAGTGCCTAATGAAGCTGGTCTGGCTTTTTACGATAAGGTTTTTGATGAGCTGCTGAAGCATGGCATTGAGCCGCTGGTTACGATGTCTCATTATGAAATGCCCGTGGAACTGTCTCGGAAATATAACGGCTGGGAAAACCGTATTATGATTGACCTGTATCTGAAGTTTGCCAATACTCTATTTGACCGTTACAAAGATAAAGTGAAGTACTGGATCACCTTCAATGAAATGAACATGATTCTGACCAGCCTGTACACCGGAGGCGGCATTCTCGAAGACCGCATTCAGGGAACCAAGGAGCAGGTGGCTTATCAGGCTACCCACCACCAGTTCGTGGCCAGTGCGCTGGCGGTCAAAAGCTGCAAAGAAAAAATCCCTGGCGCTCAAATCGGCTGTATGATCTGCCGTCTGGAGACCTATGCGGCATCCACCAAGCCGGAAGATGCGCTGCAGACGCTCAAGGAAGATCAGATGAACCTGTTCTATCCGGAGGTTCAGGCACGCGGGGAATACCCGGCTTACATGGACCGGTACTTCAAGGAGAACCAGATCGAACTGGTGAAAGAACCCGGTGACGATCAGATTCTAAAGGACAATACGGTTGATTACATCGCGTTCAGCTATTATATGACCTATATTGGCAAATACGACCCGAATGACAACAGCAACTCAGGTATGCTCGTTAGCCAGATCAAGAATCCGCATCTTCAGGTTTCGGAATGGGGTTGGCCGATTGATCCGATTGGCCTGAGAATTACGCTGAACCGCCTGTATGACCGCTACCGGATGCCTCTGTTCATTGTAGAGAACGGTCTTGGGGCGAAGGATGTTGTGGAAGAAGATGGCTCTATTCATGATTCATACCGGATCGATTATCTCCAGAAGCATATTGAGCAAATGAGAGAAGCGGTTCAGGATGGAGTAGAGCTGATGGGCTTTACCAGTTGGGGGCCGATTGATATCATTAGTTGTTCGACTTCTGAAATGGAGAAACGTTATGGTTTCATCTATGTTGATCAAGACAACTCTGGCAAGGGAACCTTGAAGAGATCACGCAAGGACTCCTTCTATTGGTACAAAAAAGTGATCGAAAGCAATGGTGCAGATTTATAAATAATACCCGCCGGACGGTGCTCCGGCGGTTCTTTTTTTGCATGTGGAAAGAAACGGGTCATACCGGAAGCAGCGCGGTCACGGATGTGAGGGCCATTTCGGCGCTTTAATCTAGACCGGAGAGCGGTTTAGAACAGTATAATTGTGTCCCTGGAGAGTGGGTTTGCCACCCTCCTTTCTTTTTGGCCCGGGATTATAGTAGGGAATGACTCTATGTATCCTGCTGGAAATTGAAAGCGGTTGCCTGGAGCCAAATTGATCTGGAGGAGGTATTTATGCTTACTCACAAAGTAATGAGATTGCTGCTGGTGCTTGCCGTTGCATTTACGGGGTTCATCCCGCAGACCGCCGGTGCGGCTGAACCGGAACCGGGAACGGAACCGGTGCCGCAGGTGGCCGCCGCTGGCCCTGCAACCATCCAGAATTACCCGATGCCGTCTATCTATACTCCGTCTTCTGTTTACTCGTTGAAGGTGAACAATGAGGCGGTCCCCGTCGTCAAGTATTTGCCTGATTATGACTATGCCCAGTTCTCCTTTGAAGGAACCATTAGTCTTGAGGTAACGGCAGACAAGCCGATTACCTCGTATTCGATCAGCCCGCTGGCCAAGAACATCACAGGAACGGTCAACGGCAACAAGCTGACCTTCACCCTGTCGGCCTCTACCTATGTGATTGTGGATATTAATGCGCCTGCGAACGAAGACCCGAATGAGAAGGACCCGGACAAGCGCCGGAAAAGACTCGTGATCGCCGCCGATCCGCTGGAGACAGACATCCCCGCGTCCTCCGGCCCGGGAATCTACAATGTGACCGCTGCGCCGTACAACGCAGACAAGACGGGGGCAACGATCACCTCGGGTGCTATCCAGCAGGCGATTGATGCTGCCAATCAGGCCGGAGGCGGCACTGTGTATATTCCGGCGGGCGTATATAAGAGCAGCAACCTGACCCTGAAAAGCAATGTTACGTTCTATCTGGCCGGTGGTGCAGTCATTGTCGGCACAGGCCGGGGCGAGGACTACCGGAATGACTTCCGCAAGGATTCTATCTCGGATGGAACCTATTTTATCCGCACGGCCACCAATTCCGTGAATATCACCATGCGGGGGCGCGGAACCATCGACGGCAAAGGGATAGAAATGCGCAAACGCAAGATGACCAATCCGCCTGCAACCCATAAGCAGGGAGAAGGGTTCATCAATAACCTGGTGGTGCCGATGGCGACCAGCAACTTCAAGTTTGACGGGTTAACCCTGCGGGACGGCGGCTTTTGGGCGTTCCTGGTGGTCCGCTCCGATAACGTGACCATCACCAACTATAAGGGTTACCAGGATTTATTTACGCTTGAGGATGATGCCATCGATATTAATGAGAGCCAGAACGTGCTGGTGAAGCATGCCCTTGCCATCTCGGACGATGATACCTTCTCCACCAAGACCTGGCCGCAAAAAGGAATGTCCAAGGACTGGCCGGGAGCCATTGAGCATCTGGAGAATGTGGTGTTCGAGGACTGCTTCGCCTGGACGCGCTGCGCCGCCTTCAAGCTGGGCATGGGCATATGCACGCCGCAGATTGGCGTCACCATCCGCAATTCGTATGTCTATCAAAGCGCGCGGGCGCTGCTGGTGGATCATGCTTATACAGAGAATCCGCTCCCGGTCGAAGGCTGGGCTAAGGATGTTACCTTCGAGAATATTGATATTGAACGGGTAGGGATTAACCAGTTCGGAAATTACTGGCTGCGGGTCTCCACCAGCACCGCCGGTGATGTAAGCAATGTCATTCTCAGAAACATCAATGTCCGCGAGACGGGAGGAGATTCCCCCATTCAGGGTAATCCTACCAGAGGCGGGATGGTGAACGGGGTGACTTTTGAAAATGTGGTGGTCAAAGGAACGCTGGCGAAGAATCTCAGTGACCTGAAGGTGAGCATCAAGAATGAGAATGTAAGCGGGGTCGTCTTCGCGAATACGGATCAGGCCTGGTTCAGCGATCACTTCACCTCCGGACTGACCACGGATTGGACCATGGCTTCAGGTGCCAACAGTTGGGCGGTAACCGATCAGACGGGGAATCGGGTGCTGTCCACCAGCCAGACTACGACGGCGCTGATCACCGCCAAGGCCGGTGCAGCCTGGACGGATTACACGTATGAGGCCAGAGCCAGACTTCCTCTCATTAATGGAAGCGAGAACGCAGGCATTGTCTTCCGGGTGCAGGATCAGAACAACTTCTATATGTACCGGATCAATGCCGGCACAAGCCAGCTGGAGCTCTACAAGGCTGTAGCCGGAACGTTGACGCAGGTCTCGACGACCTCGTTCGTGCCTGTCAAGAATCAATGGTATACCCTTAAGGCGACGGTTCAAGGCAATACCATTAAAGGGTATGTGGATGGAGTGCTGAAGACCACATGGACCAACCCGGTCAATGAATTAACCTCGGGCGGAATCGGCTTCCGCACCACCTCAGCCGGGGTCTGGTATGACGATGCCAAGGTGACCGCCATTCACAATCCGCCCACGGATATCACTTTCAGCGCTACCCAGGTGCCGGAGCTGACTACTCCGGGCGGTCTAGTGGGCACCTTCACTACAGCCCATCCGGATGCGGGCCAGACCTTTACTTATGCGCTGGTTCCCGGGCAAGGCGACGCCGATAACAGCAGCTTCTCCATTGCCCCGCAGGGAGACAGGCTGATTCTCCGCACCACGCCGGATTATGAAGCGAAGAGCAGCTACAGCATCCGGGTGAAGAGCATAGATGCGAACGGCTTGTCTTTGGAGAAAAGCTTCACGATTCAGGTTACCGATGTGGACGAGACCCCGATTGATGCCAATCCCAATTCCGTCCGGTTCACGGATAACTTTGAGGATGGTAATACGACGGGCTGGACGGCTGCCAGCGGGACCTGGAGTGTAACTACAGACGGCAGCACCAAAGCCCTGATCCAGACGAAGGGAAATTCTACAGGGCTCATTACAGCCGGGGATTCATGGCAAGATATTGCTATGGAAGCCAAGGTGAAGGTTCCCATCGCGAATGCCAATGCCGGCATTCTTTTCCGGGTGCAGGACGCCAATAACTATTACATGTACCGGATCAATGTCAACGACAAGAAGCTGGAGCTGTTCAAGGCGGTTGGCGGAACGCTGACCCCCGTGTCCAGTACCCTCTTCGCCGATGCGGCTGCGGGCCAGTGGTATACGCTGAAGGCAGTCATCAAAGGCAATAGAATTCTAGGCTTTGTGGACGGCGAGTTGAAGTTACAATGGACGAACCCGATAACAGAATTAACCGCAGGGAAAATCGGCTTCCGGACAACCTCCCAGAATGCAGTGTTCGATAACGTCCGCGTTACAGGGATACAAAAGGTGACGGCCAATGCGCTTAAGACGGTAACCCAAGATGTGTATGAAGCGGTTACGCCTGAAGGCAACCGGCTCAGCGTTAGCCCGGGCAGCCCGCTTGCAGGAGAGACACTTACTCTGACGGCTGAAGGCCATAACCAGAGCCTGGCACCTGTTGCCCCCGGAGATGAGCGTTATTATCCGGAAGCCTGGAGCTCCACAGAGGATGGTATGGCAGGCGTCTTCACCGTAACGGATGAGGTCTATCAGGCTGGATATTTTCCAACTGCTGTAGGTGATTACAAGATAACCGTCATCTACCGCAAGCAGGTATGGGACGGCACCGCCTGGGCCGATACGGAGCTGACGGATTCCCTGATTGTGGACATTAAGGTCATCCCGAAACCGGCAGATGCGGAGGGTGACAGCACCACTGAGCAGGACCCGCCGGTCCTCGGTTAACAAGAGATTTATATCCCCATCCTGGTGTGTAAGCAGTGATGCTTATGTGCCAGGATTTTTTTTGTGCTAAAAATAATTAGCGTATAAGTGCAACCGTTACCCGGAATTCTCTACTATATAGATAAGAGGATGCCAAAGGAGAAACTAGCAGATGGAAGATCAGGGAATCATTCAGCTATACTTGCAGCGCTCACAGCAGGCCATTGCCGAGACCCGGAGCAAATACGGGGCATATTGCCGGGCAATCGCCAGGAATATTGTCGCGAACCCTTCCGATACCGAAGAGTGTGAGAACGATACATACCTCGCTGCATGGAACGCTATACCGCCTAACCAGCCGAGAAGGCTGCCGGTATTCCTGGGGCGGATCACCCGCAATATCGCGCTCGATAAGTATGGGTATAATACGGCCAAGAAGCGGAGCCGCCAGCTTGAGGTGATTCTGGAGGAGCTGGAGGACTGCCTTCCCGCAGCAGAGACGGTGGAGACCGAGTATGCCGCCGGTGAAACCGCGCGGTTGATCAATGAATTCCTGTATGGGCTGGAGGAGGAGGCGCGGCAGCTTTTTATAAGGCGGTATTGGTATTCGGATTCGGTGGAGGCGCTGGCCGGGCGGTTCAAGCTGAGCAGCAGCCAGGTGAAGTCCCGTTTATTCCGGGTCAGACAGAAGCTTAGAGTACATCTGGAGCAGGGGGGAGTGCGTCTATGAGACGGGAAGAGCTATACCGGGAGATCGGGCAGATCGACGATGCGCTGATTGAAGCGGCTGAACACAGTGGAGCAAAGGGAAGAGTCAGAAGAAGCCGGTTCTCCAAAAGGTGGATCGCACTGGTCGCGTGCCTGATCGTCTACAGTTCTACGGCTACGGCGCTGCTCGCCACGGAATACACGAAGAATAAAGCAGCAGAGCCTTACATCCGTTACCTGACAGCAGAGGACATGGAGCTGGCCCCTCCCGTGAAGTATGAGGCCGACAAATTCCTGCAGGCGTTAGCCAGCGGCAACGATGACAAGGTATATATTGCGGTGAACCGGCTGGTGGAGAGCTTCAATGATCCGCAGGCGCGTGAGCTGGCGCTGCAGAAGCTGCAGCCCTTCTTGACCAGTGATTCCGCGAAGATCGCGGAGTCGGCTGCTTTTGCCACAGATGTCCTGTCCAAAAGCTACCGCAGCACCTATCTCCACAAAATGGCCGACGGGAGCATCATATTCGCCTTATTCAACAATTATTCAGATTACGGTACCCAGAATGTACTCTGGCGTATACAAGATGATGTGCTTGAACCGTATTTCAGCTTCGCGGCCCCTTCGATGTATATTAAGGAAATCCTCCCGTCCCCGGACCGGAAGCTGCTGGCGGTGGTGACCCGCTCGAACAAAAGTGAATTTGTGCAAATCCTGGATGTGGAGAAGGGAACCATTAGCCCGGAGCTGGTAGAGTCGGCAAGAATCAGACATGGCGCTCAGCGCAAGCTGGATACTTGGACGCGCAGTGATCATGAGAATTACAGCTATCCGAGTCAACTCGTGTGGAAAGATAATGACACGTTAGCGTTCGAGGGTTCTCTGGCCTACGACGACACAGCGGTTATCGAGAATGTTAGTGTGACGTATCGGTTCAAAGATAAGGTCATGGAGGTACAGCCGGTGAAGTAGTGAGTTTGCGCTACACGAATATAGCTGCGAATGGATGAAGCATCCGTTTGCGGCTTTTTTTGCTGCTGGCGGGAGGGCGATCAGGCCGAATGTGCTGCTGCGCTGAGAATTTAAGAAACTTTTAATCTTTACCCGACTTCTTCTTAAACAGTTGTGCCTATTCTTGATTACAGGGAGGGAGCGACTTGAAGAATTGGGCCCGTAAAGATTCAACAATTGCATGGTTATTTCTGGCGCCCAGTGTGGCGGGGTTTGCCCTGTTTTATCTGATTCCGTTCGGCATGGGCTTGTTCTACTCCTTCATGGACCGCACGGTGGGGGGCCACTATGTGGGACTGGATAATTACCGGGAGGTCATTGCGGGCGAATCCTTCCGGAAGGCGGCCTCTAATACCCTCTACTTCAGTATGGTGAGTGTTCCCCTGCTGATTGTGCTGTCGCTGGGACTAGCGCTGTTGCTGCACAGGAAATTGTATTTTCAGAAATGGCTGAGAACTGCGTACGTACTCCCGCTGGTCGTGCCTGTAGCCTCGATTATCTTGGTCTGGCAGATCCTGTTCGACTGGAACGGGGTGCTTAATGCCTGGCTGAGCGGCTTCGGCCGGACGCGGGTGGACTGGATGAAGACGGAGGCTGCGCGGAATGTAATCATGCTGATGTATGTCTGGAAAAACATCGGGTATAACGTGATCCTGTTCCTGGCCGGCTTGCAGCAGATTCCGAAGGATTATTACGAGACCGCCCAGATTGAGGGGGCCGGCCGTCTAAGGCAGTTCCGGAGCATTACGCTGGTCTATTTAACCTCTACGATGTTTTTTGTCGTCATTATGTCGGTCATTAATTCCTTCAAGGTCTTCCGGGAGACGTATCTGATTGCCGGAGCTTACCCGCATGACAGTATCTATATGCTTCAGCATTATATGAACAACATGTTCCTGTCGCTCGACCTCCAGAAGATGACGGCTGCATCCACCCTGATGGTCGGCGGCATTCTGATCATCGTGCTGGGATTGTTCGCTATGGAACGCCGCTACCGGCGGTATATGGAATAGAGGTGAAAGAGGTCTTGGCAGTTGGTAAAGTCATACAAAAGCTGACGTTAACCGTCCTGATGGGGGCGGTTGCCCTCCTGATGCTGTTCCCGATCGGGGTGACCCTCATCAATTCGTTCATGAGCAGCCGCGAAATCGGGATCAATTACGGCCCCATCGGACAGATGAATCCTGTCATTCAAGGCAGGAGCGATCCGTTCGCCAATCTGAAATGGCTGCCGGATCAGGTCTCCCTGGAGCAGTATGGCAAGGTGCTGATGGACAGCCCGATGTACCTGTCGATGTTCTGGAATTCAGTATTCCTGGTGGTGCCTATCATTGCCGGACAGACGGTGATCGCCGCGCTCGCGGCCTATGCGTTCTCCAAGCTGAGATTCCGGGGCCGGGAATTCCTGTTCCTGGTCTATGTTCTGACGATGCTGATGCCGTTTCAGGTCACGCTGGTGCCCAATTATATTATGGCTGACCGGCTGGGGTTATTAAATAGCCCGGGGGCCATTATCTTGCCCGGAATTTTTGCCGCCTTCGGAGTATTCATGCTCAGGCAGTTCATGCTGGATATCCCGTATGCCTATATTGAAGCGGCTAAGATGGATGGGGCCGGACACTTGCGGATTTTCTATACGATTATTGTTCCGATGGTCCAGCCGGGCCTGGCCGCTCTGACGATTCTGTTATTCGTCGATTATTGGAATATGGTGGAGCAGCCGCTTATTTTCCTGGACGACCCGCTCAGGCAGCCCTTATCCGTCTACTTATCGAATGTCAGCAGCGAGAAGGGCCTGGCGTTCGCCGCATCTATGATCTACATGGCACCGATGGTTCTGCTGTTTCTGTATGCGGAGACGTACTTCATCGAAGGGATTCAACTGTCAGGAATTAAGGGCTGATGTTCGTGTGTGAGGGATTTCAATGGCAGGAGGAGATAGACGGAATATGGAGACTACAGGAGTGCCCGCAGACCGCAGGCGCAAAAAAAACATCAGAACAGCCTTCCTTCTGCTCTTGGGCGTGTTACTCTTCTTCACCTTCTTCAGCAATACGCTGCAGTCGTTGACCTTGCCCAAGGTGAACACGGTCAAGCCGCAGACCAAGAGCCTCGAATTCACGCTGGAGGGCAGCGGAAAGCTTACGCCCGTGAGTGAAGCGAAGCTCCTGAATGCCAGCGGCTGGAAGGTCCGGCAGGTTCTTGTGAAGGAGGGGGACCGGGTCACGAAGGGGCAAACACTGATCCGCTATGACAGCCAGGCCGCCGAAGCGGAGCTGAAGGATGAAGTCGCGGCGCTCGATAAGCAAAAGATCGCGCAGCAGACGCTGCAGGATCAGTTCATTCAGACGTATGCGGAAGGCGATGAGCTTCAGATTCGCAAGGCCCGGCGCGAGATTGAAGCGGGTAAGGTCGATCAGGTCACCCAGGCGCGGAAAATTGCCGGATTGAGAGAGCGGTTAACGGCGCAGCAGCAGCTTACGGCACCCTTCGACGGGGTGGTCACCCAGGTGAATGCCATTGCGGGAATGCTGTCCGCGGGGGAAGCGGATCTGGTCCTGTCGAGCAGCAGCAAGGGGTATCAGTTCGGCTTCACGGCGGACGCGGAGCTGTTATCCAGCCTCGGGGTTACCTTAGGGGAGCAGCTTGAGGTGCAGGTTCATCCGGCACAGGGCCAGCAGGCCCGTTCCTTGCAGGGTAAGGTTGCAGAGATCAAGGACGCTCAGGCGCGTACCGACAGCGCATCCGCTGAGGAGGACGGCAGGGTGGAGCAAATTGCGCAGAAGAATGTCTTCATTGTGCTGAATGAAGAGTCGCTTAAGGGGGGTGAGCAGGTTCAGATTAAGCTGAAGAAGCCTTCCCGGGAGGACGGACTCCTCGTATCCAATAAGGTTATCCACCAATTGGGTGAGCGAAGCTATATCTATAAGATCGAGGAGCAGAGGGGGGCGCTGGGCAATACCTTTATCGCCCGCGAGGTTACGATCCGCTCCAGTACAACCAATGGCATAGACAGCATCATCCAGACGGATAACCTGTATGAGGATGAGCTGATTATTCTGGAGAGCAGTGAGCCCTTGCAGGACGGGAACCGCGTACGTCTGCAATAGCCTTAGGTGTACGGCCTACTATACAAACAATTATTGGAGGTAGTGAAAGATGAAGTTGATTAACAAAATGGGCTGGCTGGGGATGAGCCTTGCTTTTACAACGATAATGTCAGCATGCAGTTCAGGGAGCAGTGCAGAAGCTCCAAGCACCGGGGGGAAGACGGTGCTTACGTTATCGGTTCAGCAGGATAGTGAGTTCTACCGTGCGGTAGAGCAGAAGTTTGAACAGGCCTACCCTGATATTGACTTGCAGGTGCAGGCTTACAAGGCGATCGGTGAGAAAGCGCAGGATTATGAGAAATACATCAAAAGCACCGGAACGGCACTGCTCTCGGGCAAAGGCGCCGATATTTACGAGACCAGCACTCTGCCGGTCAGTGATTACGTAAACAAGCAGCTGTTCCTGAATATGGACGATTACCTGAAGCAGTCACAAACGCTGAAGCAGGAGAATCTGGAGCTTAATGTGCTGAACGCCCTGAAGCTGAACGGGGGCACCTATCTCATCCCTTCCGGGTACAATCTGAGAGCTTTCATTGGAGACGGGGATGCGCTTAAGAATGCGAATGTGGACGATAAGAGCTGGACCTGGCAGCAATTCAGCGGGATTGCCAAACCGATAATTGAAGCCGGGCAGAAGGCAGGGTCCGGGCACCGCTTCGCGCTCCAGGAGTATCCGCCGGAGATGCTGCTTCAGGAGATGGTCGTGGACGGCTATAACCAGTTCGTAGACGCTGCGGCGCGCAAAGCCAAATTCGATTCCCCTGCCTTCATATTTATGATGCGGCAGATTAAAGAGATGTATGACGATGGAGTGATGAGCGCCGGCTCGGGGGAAGCCGATAATCAATTGTTCTATTCGGCCGTTCTGCAAACCCCGGCTGATTTCGTCAATGTTCCGTATGCTTACTTCACCAATCCGCAGCTGCTGGATAAGCCGCATAGCGGAAATTCCGGCACCATGCGGATTATTCCGGTCTCCACCTTCTCAATCCAGGCCAAATCGCCGGTGGCAGAACAGGCTTGGAAGTTCATGGAATTCCTGCTGTCAGAGGAAGTGCAGAACCTGCAGCGTGAAGAAGGCTTCTCCCTGCTGAAGTCGGTAAACGACAAGCAGCTTGGCGAGCTTCAGCAGGAAGTGAAGGGCGGGACGTATAAGCTTCCAGACGGCAAGTCTGCAAGTGTGCCTGACGAGCAATTCAAGGTATTCAGAGAGATGATGAATACTGCGGATAACTTCGCCATGCTGGATGTCAAAATTCTGAACATCGCGGGAGAAGAGGCGGTCTCCTTCTTCAGCGGACAGAAGACAGCGGAGGAAGTGGCGAAGCTGATTCAGAACAAGGCAACTACCTACTTGAACGAATAGATTCAGGTCTAGGAGGGTTCCGGTATGAAGCGAGTTACTATTCTGATCGCAGAGGACGAGAAAGAGATTGCCGGCCTGATTGCCCTGCACCTGGAGAAGGAAGGGTATCACTGCATTCAGGTATTCGACGGCCAAGCGGCCGTGCAGGCTATTCAGTCCCAATCCATTGATCTGGCCATCCTGGATATTATGATGCCGAAGCTGGACGGATACGAGGTCACCCGCCAGGTGCGGGTGAAGCATAATCTGCCGATTATTTTCCTCAGTGCCAAGACCTCTGACTTCGATAAGATTACGGGTCTTGTCATGGGCGCGGACGATTATATGATCAAGCCCTTCAATCCGATGGAGCTGCTGGCCCGGGTCAATTCCCAGTTACGGCGCTCCCTGCAGTTCAGCCAGCCTCCGGGTGCCCATCTGACTTCGGTTCTGGAGCTGGGCGGGCTGATCATCTCCCCTGACCAGCACACCGTTACGCTGTATGGCGAAGAGATTGACCTTACGCCGAAGGAATTCGACATCCTCTATCTGCTGGCGAGCCACTCGAAGCAGGTGTTCAGTGCAGAGAGTATCTTTCAGCAGGTATGGGGCGAGGCGTACTATGAGAGCGGGAATACAGTGATGGTACATATCCGCACCCTGCGCCGGAAGCTGGGAGAGGATCAGAACAAGGAACGGTTCATCAAGACCATCTGGGGTGTCGGGTACACGTTCAATGCCTAAGAGAAGCCGGGGCTTCAGAACCAGACTGGTTCAGTTACTGGGCGTAAGCATGCTGCTCTCCGCCGGTTCATCTACAGGATCGGAGACTTCAATGTGTCTCTGATGCTGTTCATTCCAATCATGCTGATCTTATTCTTCATGTTCACCAAGCCGTACATCCGCTACCTTAACGAGATTTCCAAGGGGATTCATCATCTGGCGGGCGGAGATTTCCAGAATCAGGTGCGGATTGCCTCCAGGGATGAGTTCAGCGCCATCGCAGAGGATCTGAATGTGGCCGGAGCCAAGCTGCAGGAGGCCGTACAAAGAGGTGATTTCGCTGAGAGCAGCAAGGACCAGCTAGTCGTCAATCTGGCGCATGATCTGCGTACACCGCTGACGTCTGTTCTCGGATATTTGGATCTGATTCTGAGGGATGAGCAATTACCAGTGGAGACGATCAGACATTATGCGACGATTGCCTTCACCAAGTCCCAGCGGCTGGAGAAGCTGATTGACGGGCTGTTCGAGATCACCAGGATGAACCATGGCACACTGCCTGTGGTGAAGACATATCTGGATATTACCGAATTGCTGCGGCAATTGAACGAGGAGATGTACCCGTTATTCGAGCATAATGGCCTGACCTCCCGGCTGAATGTGACTCCTGGCCTAATGATCTACGGGGACGGGGATCTGCTGGTACGGGTCTTAGGCAATCTGCTGACCAATGCCGCCCGTTACGGACAGGAAGGCGGTTATGTGGATATTAACAGCCGCCCTGATTCAGGTTCAGTAGCGGTTGAGATCATCAATTACGGAAATCCCATTCCGCCGGAGGAGCAGCCGCATATCTTCGAGATGTATTACTCGGGGGACCGGGCACGGACACATCAGGAGGGCGGGACCGACCTGGGACTGTTCATTGCACGCAATATTGTAGAGCAGCATGACGGGAGCCTATCTGTAGAGAGCAATGAGCTGCGGACGAGGTTCGAGGTCCGGCTGCCGCAAGCTTAAGCGAAGTTAAGGGAGGAGAGAATTATGAATCATACCACTAGAAAATATGCTGTCGCCATGCTAAGCCTGGCGGTTCTCAGCCAGTCCATCGCCTTCGGAGCCTATGCGGCGGCCGGGCCTTCAGCGGGAAAGGCGGCTACAGCCGCCGTGTCCACGCTGGAGGGACTGGGGGCGGTCTCCTTGAAAAGCGGCGTGAGTGTGAAGCTGCTGAACGCTGCGCTACAGCCTCAGGAGAGCGGGAATATACTCACGTACACCTTGAATTACTACAACGGAACGGGCAGCAACGTAAGCCTGATCGATTATTTCGCCAAGGTCACCACTTCAAGCGGCGCAGTTATTCAAGGCAAGCCAGTGACAGACAGTGCTGCCGTCAAATCCATTCCGGCTAATAGCAGCCAGTCGGTCACGTATTATGTCAATGCGGGTAAGGCTGCCAAAATAACCGGAGTCCGAATCGCCCTGTTCGGCTGGGACTTCAGCCAGGTGAATTACCAGAAGAAGCTGGGGACGTTCACGATTCCGGGTTCCTACTCGGTAGCCACCGCCAGAGGGCAGAGCAAGAAGCTGGTCCTGGCGGGTGTGCCGGTAATCAGTAAGGCCGAGAGCCTGCAGATCGTTAAGGCTAACGGAAAAGTGTATGCCAGGGTGGGCATCAGCTTCGCCAATTCGGGTACCAAGGTGCTTAAGGACACGGGCCTGAAGGGATATCTGATATCCTCGGGAGGCTCCAGATTTGAACTGAATGCCGCTCCTGCCGATTACCAGATTCAGCCCAAGGAGAAACGGACCGTGCAATATCTGGCGGACATTCCCTCCTATACGAAGACGGATAATATGTCCTTGCAGTTCGTCCAGGAAGACAGCGCGCTGCAGCTGAACCTGCCGGTAGCCGAGTATAAGCTGCCTGCTGCACAGTCGCCCAACTTCACCGTACCCGCTAATGCCGTCGCGAAGCTTAAGGTTGCTAACAATACAATTGAGACGCAGCTCGCAAGCGCGGCGGTGTATTCGGAGGATCACCTGGCGAAATGGAGCCTGAAATTCCGGGTGCGCAACACAGGCAACCAAGCGGTGACGATTCCGGCCTACCCCTTCAGCCTGACGACTGCCGAAGGGTACAGCTATCCGGTCAGCAATAAGGCACTGGCCGGTCTGAGTCTGAAGCCGCTGGAGGAGCGGGTAGTCGAACTCAGTGCAGAGCTGCCCCTGAAGCTTAATCAGGGAGTGCTCCAGCTGCAGATGAACGAGCCGGCCGAAGAGGGCCGAATCGCCTTCCCGGCGGCTTACTATCAGATTCCCTACTCCTTACAGCCGAATCATCTGCTGGCGACTGAGTACCCCGTGCAGAACAGTCTGGGTACCTTTGTAGTGAAGCTGGAATCGGTGGAACGCCTGCCATGGTTGGACCGCGATCAGGTCGTGACTAAGATCAGCCTCCGCAACTCAGGGTCCACGAATGTGCAGCTTCCGGCCCTTACAGCGCTTCTGAAGGCGGGGGATCTAGATATCAGCGGCAGTTCGCAGATGGTGATCGAAGGCTCCAAGAGCCAATTGGCCCCGCAGGAGACAGCGGTTCTGTATATTACGGGGAACCTTCCCTATTCTTATAATCTGACGAAGCTGAAGGTGATCCTCCAGTATCCTTCGGAAGAGACCCAGGCGAATTTCCTCACGCTGTTCACCAGCCAGGTGGAGAATACCTTAAGAACCGTAGCGGCCGGTGAACCCTTCCGTCTGGAGCTGGCCGGGAAGAAGGCAGAGATTCTGGAGCGGCAGAGCCGGATCTATCCGGGCACGGATTCCAAGCTGATCTATACCGAGCTGGTGATGACCAACGAGGAACTACGCAAGACCCAGCCGGCGCAACTGGTGGGGTATTACCGGACCCCGGATCGACAGTATTTCGAGGCGGTAATCTCTCAGTCCGCCGCGGCCCTGAACCCCAAAGAGAAGAGTCTCGTAACCGTCTGGAGCAAGCTTCCTACGGAGATCAATGCGTCAGATCTAACCCTCTTCCTCGGGGAAGGCATCGCCGAAGGCAAGCTGACCGCACCCGGCGCAGTGCCGACCGCTTACATCCAGACCGTGGGCCTGGGGCTGAGTCCGGTCAATCCTGCTCCGCAGCCGTCCCTTCAGAAGCTGGACCTGTTCCCGTACTCCCTGTCCGTTAACCAGGTGACCGCTACGATGCCTGAAGACCGGGAGTCCATAGAGGTACAGATGAACTACCGGTTAACCCGCAGTGAGCAGTATGTTGCTGAGGCGAATGAGCATAAGCTCGTAGCCGAGCTGATCGATCCGTTCGGGCAGCCGTCTGAGCAGCTTCTGCCTCTGGGAGACGGACCGGCTGGTGCGGGAGCCACAGGCAGCTTGTCCTTCCCGCTGAACAACAAAGCATACAAGGCCCTTAACGGCGGCACGGTGCGGGTGAACATCTATGACGAGTTCCAGGGCAAACGCATTCTGCTGGGCAGCCAGAATTATGCTGTGGTGTATGAGCGGCCTGCGCCGAAGAAGGCGGAGTGATATGAAGTTGGAATGAACAGCGTAAGGATGACAAGAGGAGACTAGACAGGTCTCTTTAAGAGAGCTGCCTATGTAGGCAGATAAGGAACAGGCCGTATCCAGAGGAAGGATAGCGGCCTGTTTTCTACAGTATAGAAAAGTGCATACTGCGATTAAGTAAAAAGTGAAATTATTCAGGACAGAAATGGAAGACATATGGGATAATAAAGCAATATAAGGTGAGTGGATAGAGAAGACGGAGTTGCATGAGCTTGGGTTAAACGTAAATAGTAATGACAAAACTATACAGTACGAGATTTGCATTTTAACAAAGAAGGGAGAGCGCGATAATGAAGTCTAAGATCGAAATCATATCTTTGCTGGATCAGTTGGATATTGTAGTCGCTGACGATCTTGAAGGGCAGGATTTGGATTTTAAGGAATGGGGCAATCGCAGCTTAAATGATAACCTCTCTCTTATGGTGAAAATGGCAGTTTGTATGGCTAATGGAGGTGGAGGTACAGTCGTCTTCGGTGTGGCTGATCGCGTTAGAGGAAAGAGTAATGCCCTAATTGGTGTGCCGTATGAGGTGGATGTGCTTACTTTACAGAAGTGTGTATACGAAAGAAGCGAACCCCATATAACGCCTGTATTTGAAGAGATCCGAATCTTTGAAGGTACAGGGAGAATTCTTCTGATGCATGTGTATCCCGGTATACCCCCATACACCTTAACAGACGGCGCTGCAACAATTAGACAAGGAAAAGATTGTATTCCATTCACAGGTACTTTAAGAAGACAACTGGTTGAGACAACAGGTCAAGTGGATTTAACTGCAGAGATTGTTTACGAAGACTGGAAAGATAACATATCTCCATCTGCAGTCGAACGGATAAGAGAAATGATGTCTGCTGAGAGAGCGCCTGATGGACTAAAAGATTTAAATGATGAGGATTTACTTAGCTCAATCGGAGCATTGAAAGGAAATCACCTTACAAAAGGCGCAATTCTCCTTGTTGGAAGGCCTGATGCAATTGCTCGTCTAGTACCTGAATATCGTTGGTCCTACCGCAAGATGATGAGTGATACAGACTACTCCCATCGTGACGATGGAACGCAAGCAATACCTATTGCATTACACGAATTAGAACGTTTTATAGCTGTGGACAATCCAATGGTGACAATCGAATCTGGATTAGTGCATCCAGAGTTCAGCACTTACCCTCGAATTGCACTACGTGAAGCGTTGCTAAATGCGTTCGGTCATCGCGATTTTAGAATGATAGGTGCAGTGATGCTTAAACATTATCGAGATAAGCTAATCATAACTAATCCTGGCCAGTTCATAGGCGGAATAACCCCTCTAAATATTCTCCATCATCCTCCAGTAGCTAGAAATAATCATCTGATGGACTTGTTGGATCGCTTAAAACTCGTTAACCGTTCTAATCTGGGTGTCTCCCGCATTTACCGCTCTCTATTAGTTGAGGGTAAGGAGCCACCGATATACAGGGAAGTGGGAAACCATATCGAACTAACATTCACAGCTTCCCCTTTAAATACTGGTTTTATGAACTTGATTAATAAAGTGACTGAAAGTAATCAGCTTGTTGATGTCGATCATCTTCTGATTATTCAGTACTTGATGCGGCATGAAGATATTGATACGCATAATGCTGCTCTAGTCACACAAAGAAGTCTGGAGCAAGCAAGGGAATTGCTTAGTAGACTTGCACACAACATGAATCTAATTGAATCTGTCGGTCGTGGGAGAGGACGCTACTACACTCTAACCAGAACGGCATATGAGCATCTGAAAGGTAACATGACGTATGAGCGACAACAGAGCTTGGATAAAGAAGCTATTAAGATTCGGTTACTATCAATCTTGCGGGAGCGAGAGCTAACGAATAGAGAGATTAGGCAGATGACAGGTCTAACCAGTAAACAGGTTCAGCGAGTTATAAAAGACCTTGCGACAGATGGAGTTAAAGTTATAGGTCATGGAATGGGCGCTAGGTATGTATTAAATCGGGAATAGAGACAATTAAGGACGGAATAAGGACAGAATAAGGACATTAGATACATATGATAACCAAGGATGGACAGGTTTTAACGGAAAGAATTAGGACAAGTAAAGATTGAATAGGGACAATTGGATAAGGAGTGGATGCATGGAATTGTTCTCTTCTAACAAATGAGTTTTGCTTTTGTCATGATATGCTGAACCTTATCATAATTCATGGGTAAAAAAATAAAACCCAAAACAAGCCTCTAGAATACTTCTAGGGCTTGTTTTGGGTGTATTAATTTACGCTACGCTCTAACCAGCGGCCCAAACATCCAATTCGATCTTCAATTCAGGCAGGCCTAATCCCTGGATGTAGGCAACCGTCATGGAGGGAGGCGTAGGGCCGAACACTTCATTCCAGATGGAATAGAAATGATCCCAATCGATTTCCTCCGTGGCCCAGATGTTGATTTTGATGACATGATCGGGGGTCAGCCCTTGAGAGGACAAGATGTCTACAATATTGCTCATCGTATTGGTTACTTGCAGATTGAAATCGGCAGGGATATTGTTGTTCTGATCGATCCCGATTTGACCGGAAAAGACATACATTTCAGCGTCTCTGCTGATCTTAGTGACATGGCTGTAGCTTCCAACCGGTTTTGCTATATTTTCCGGATTATATCTTTGAATGACATTGTTATTTAGGCTCATTGCTTATAAGTCTCCTTTTAAATGGGCTGTTTTTTGTAGTATTACTTCATATTGGACAGACCTATCCCGTCAACATGAATTCTAGAAAAAAACAGCAGTCGAATACCCGATTCCAGCAGACAGATGTTGAATAGATCTCTTTTTCATCAGGTATCCCTCCTAAACATTTAAAATTTAACTTACTTTATAAATGATAACATACCCTCAAGAAAAACAAAAATACAAGGTGCGATAAGGTGCGGGACGAGCTATAAGTTAAAATTTCCCTCTGTCGTAATACTTCCGCCCTGTTGGCCTGCTGGACCGTGTGCGATGATGGATTCATCAAACGGCGGCAAGATCGCCGGGAGATCTTCAGGCTATTGCGGTCCTTCCTTCTACTCAATTGGATGAATTAGGGCCGCAGCTCTCCTGAAGGATGCTTACTCAGAGAGGAGGCGTCCAGGCTATTGTATTCCTTCCTTCTACCCATGGACTGAAACCGAGTAGGGATACGGCTCTCCTGGACACTTTTACTATGCAAATAAACCGAATCTACCTGCGTAGAGCAGGCAAAATGATGCTGAAACACACACCTGACGCTGCTGGCACGAAGAAGCTCCCGAAGGGGTACTTGGCCGCAGCTCTCCGCAATCTGCAGGGGCTTGGGTATACCCTGTCGCCTGCCTTGTTCCGGGCGGTCCAGAAGCTGTCCCGCGAAGCCTTTGAGCAACTGTACTATCCGCTGATTGCAGATGTAAGACGGATGGTTGGCGCGCATGTGCATTACGCACCGATGTATCCGGGGTTCCCGGAGCAGGTCATGCAGGAGGATGAAGCGGAGCTGTATTTCAATGCGATGTTCCATTATTACACCTGGGAGCTTCCATACGCTGATTCCGTGCAGCGAACACCCCTTGAGGATCATGTGAAGCTGAAGGTCATTGACCTGGGCAGCATCACGGAGTTCCGGACCCTAATCCGCCAGCTGATGGAGGCCAGAGGCTCGATCTCGGCAGAGGATCAGAAGGATATCGATACTGTGATTGCGAATACAGCCAACGAAGAGCTGGATGAACTCCTGCCGCAGGAGATCCCGTTCAAGGAGAATGCCGGATTCGTAGCAGCGTCGCTGCTTAAGCATGGTAAGGCGGATGCAGCCAGAATAAGTCCCTATTTCATGACAGCAACCGATGTGCTGCGGCTGGCGGTGGCCTGGTCGGAAGGCGATGTTAGTCTGGCCTTGCCCACCCGCTTCCGCAAGTTCAAGCGTAGTGAACGCCGGCTGTTGCTGGGGCTCTTGGAACGGTGTCAGACGATCACCGAGGATATGCTGCGATACAGGGAGCGCTGGATTCGTCTCGGCGAGATCCTGCATCCATCTGAATACAAGCAGCGGTATAAACGCTGTGAGGAAGCTTTTGATATCCTGCGCAACAACAAAGCCTTCACGACCTTTAACGGAAGTGTGGAGCTTGCCCTTCAGTATCACCAGATGTGGACGGCGCTGGATCTGCTGGCGCAGCGTCCGGGTGAATTCGCCCGAAGATTGGCGAAGCTGCTGCGGATGACCCGGGAGCCTGAGTATGTCGTGATGGCCTTCGGCGAAGTAGCCGATCAGGTATCGACCCCGGTGCTGCTGCAGGTGATGAACTACTTCGAGCGCCAGCGGGAGCAGCCGGAGCTGAGGGTGTTTTTCCCCAAGGGAAATGTCGCCAAAGCCTGGGCCACCCCTAATACCCTGCCGGAGATAAGTGAAGAAGCCTGCCGGGATATTGCGGATCTCTGCGAGCAGACGCTGGTGGCACGGTTCGCTGTCCGGCCTTCCTTAGGAAAGGTATATGTGGATGAGCGTCTGAAGGACTATCTTGTGCCGTTCACCCAGCGGTCAGCCAGCAAAGCACTGCATACGCTGGTACGGGGAAGCCGGATTCCGCTGGAAGAAGGGAACACGGTCCGTTTCTTCTGCTGGTGGAAGGAAGGGAAGATGGACGGTACCTCTACAGGCCGCGTTGATATTGATCTGTCAGCAGTGATGTATGATAAGAATTGGAATTATATGGAGCATATTTCTTATACGAATCTTCGCTCGGCACAATATCATGCAGCCCATAGTGGGGATATTGTAACGGCGCCCTACGGGGCCAGTGAGTTCATTGATCTGCATATTCCTTCTATTGTTGAGTATGGCGGAAGGTATGTAGTGGCGACTCTCCATTCCTTCACAGGACAGCCGTACTGCAATCTGCCGGAGTGCTTTACGGGCTGGATGATGCGGAAGAAGCCAGGGTCCGGTGAAATCTATGAGCCAGCCACGGTGTCGAACAAGATTGATGTCACGGCGGATACCCAACTCGCCATTCCTGTGATACTGGATCTGGTGGAGCGGACCGTGATCTGGACAGATTTGTCCCTGACCAGAGATCCGTTCTATGCTAACAACGTGGAGGGGAACCAGAAGGGGATGGTGATCATCGGCAAGGCGATAACCTCCTTGAAGAAGCCCGATCTGTATGATCTGTTCACGCTGCATGCCAAGGCCCGAGGTGAACTGGCCGCATCCCCACAGCAGGCCGATACCGTATTCTCGGTAGACCAGGGAGTGACTCCGTACCACATCGAGCAGATTATGGCCGAATATGTGGTGTGAGCAGAGCGGGCAACCGGTTTGTTCAAAAGAAAGGGTGTCTCAGCCATTACACATGGCGTGGGACACCCCTTTTTTAAATTACTCTATCTCAATCCCATACCAGCCGTCTGCAAGTGGAGTCAGCTTATACTTAACCGGCTCTGTCGCATACGCCTGCTCCATCATGCTCTGACTTGCGCAATACACGATATGATAGGTGGGACCATGCTCCCTTTCCCAGTCGAATACGAACCGGAGGAGCGGCTTCCCGTCCTGTCTGCTGAAGCGCACGAAGTCCAGGCTGTCTCCGGACCATGCAGCGATCTTCCGGATCTTGTCTTGCAATTCCGTATTCATACTGTCATGGAATGGAGGGACGGCATTATTAGAGTAGATGAACGTATTCCCGATATCGCTCAGCTCATCCAGGCTGTCCATCAGCAGCAGGGTCTCCGTCTTCACAGCATCAAACTGCGCGCGGTGCTCCCGGAAAATATCATATTTCGCCATGGAGGGGTCGTACATGATGATGAAGCCTGCCGCCGCAAGCATCAGTATAACTGTAATGCCAAGTAAGACTCGTGTCCTGACACTCAATAGCTTCACCTGCCTAGATTGGATTGAAATTAATACACGGAGCCGCTAAAAGGCAGCTCGTAGTCAATCGTTGTAATGAACGGTACATATTTGCCGTTGAACCGTTCGTAGTGCTGCAAAGTGAACCAGTCCACAAATCCCGGATTATTAATCTCATCATCAGCATCCAGGCCGAAATGATCGTAGAAATGGAACACCAGCTTGCCGCTGAATTGACCTCCGTTGCTGTTGAAGTCCTTAATGGTAATATTATGACCATGGAAGGCATGGATAGCCAGAGATAACGCCAGATTGGTCTTCTCCGTAAATACCGGATACGGGCTGGTCGAGAATTGATTCACGTAACTATACACCACATTCCGGTTGCTGTTCGGATCAAATTTTAGTCTGGACAGATCACCGTTATTACTGCGCAGCTCCTGCACAACAAAATTCTTGATTAATTGTACATAGTTCTGGGTGCTGGCGTCCGTGATGACGGCATTATCCAGCTTGCTGTTATGATACTTAATATATTTGCTGGTATCGAAGGTGTCACCAAGGGTTACCGAGGTTCCTTCATTAATGGTTTTGTTGTACTTGAACGTTGAGATCAGATCGCCAAGAACGAATTTCATATCATCCGTTGCACCTATTGTGCCGACAACGAACAGGAGAGCCATCTCGCCCCAGATCATAGGCTCGGAAGTAATTCTGGCCACCGAGAATACCGGGCCCAGCTTGAGTAATTCAAAATACGTATAGTCATTGAACGTCAGGTCATCGGAGACTGGGGAAGTTCCCTGCGGTGCTTTCTTAAGAATTCCTTCTCTGTTATCAGATTGAAGGATCAGGGCCTCCCTTACATCTGGAACCAGTCTTCTGCTGTCCACCGCATCGTTCAAGCCGTCGCCGTCCGTATCGGCCAGGTTGGGATTGGAGTACAAATAGGCGTAGACCTTGTCGCCGGATTTAACAATACGGATCTCTTGTCCGTCCTTAAGCCCGTCGTTATCGCTGTCTGCATCCAGATAATTCAACCTTATTGCCGCACCGCCAGTACCAACACGCAGTCTTCCGGCCTGCATCTCCTTCTCATGATAATCGCTGATGCCATCCTGGTCTGTATCCTTGTACAGATCGGAAGTCTCGGCAATGGTATCGAAGATCCCATACAATTGGCTGGCATTACTTGCATGATAATAGCTGCCGCCGGTGCCCTGGGCCATGCTGGTCAGGACACTCGTCGAAATGCTGCTGCCCAGGCCTACCGTATAAATCACAATACCCTGATCGGCAGCCCGCTTGGTTAGTGCGGTGTCATAAGAGCCTTCCCCGTCAGTAAGCATAATAATGTACTTCAGAACATCCGCTCTGCTGGTGGTGGCGAACAGATTAATTGCACTGGAAATCCCGCTGCTCAGAGTCGTTCCGCCGTTCGCATCAATCCGCCCCGCAGCCTGACTCAGCACGGTCTTGTCTGAAGTGAAGCCGGATAATACCGTAGCATAGTCGTCAAAATCAACCACCGCCCCGCGGTCACTGTCCGTCAGCAGATCAACAAACTGCCTGGTTACGCTGATTCTCACATTGCTCCGGTCATTATCTGACATACTGCCCGATGAATCGATGACGAAGGCAATATCCATCCCCGCATAATGCTCCTGCCCCTCATCATACAGGAACTTATACAACCAGACCTGGTCGTATACTGTCTTGTTTAACAGAATGTACCTGGAGAAATGAGCCGTCTGGACCGAGATCGTATTCCCGGCCACCTGCTGATCCGGCAGCTCTTCGAACAGCTGCGACTCCTCATTGTAATAGTAGATTCGCGGCACAAAGCCTGCCTGACTCAGTAAGCTTTTATCAAACTCAAAGGAGATTGTCGCCTTCTCAAAGCTTCCATCGATGGAGAAATTGTAGCCTTGATCAATATATCCGGGAATAGTTGTATCATTAAGAATGCCATCTTGGACCGGCTGAACAGATAAGCTGTCTACCTGCTCCGCAGTGATCCCTTCTACAGCTACCGTTGGAACAGCCTTGCCCCCGACATCCTCTGCCTTCATTGTTCTTGCGAACTTCGTCTCAGGCACAAGCGGGTCGCTTCCGATCTGGTGTTCCCACGCGTCAGAGAGTCCGTCTCCATCGGTGTCGGCCTTCAGGGGATCGGTCTTGTGCTTATGGATCTCTTCGCCGTCCGTCAGGCCATCGCCGTCACTGTCCTCACTGATGAGGCTGGTGCCCAGCATCAGCTCCTCCAGGTTGGTTAATCCGTCCTTGTCGTAGTCTTCATCACCGTCAGCAGTCCCGTTCTTATCACTGTCCGGTTCAAGCGGATTCAGCTTCAGCACGAGCAGCCCATCCCGGTCGCTTAACCCGTCGCCGTCGGTATCCTTGCTGGTAGCGGAGAGGCCATAATGCTCCTCATAGTAATCGCTAATTCCGTCATTATCGCTGTCCTTCTCCCGGTCAATCCCGAGGTTATCCAGATTGCTCTCGTCGAAGTTCACGATAATATACGTCTTGGAGACCTCTGAGCCATCGTTTAACTGCGCGCTTAACTTCAGCAGATTATATCCGATGCCAAGTCCGATTCCTTCCACAGACCATGCTGCACTTACAGGGATCGTCCCTTGCTGGAGGACTGCTTTGTTTTTGTCCGTAATCTCATAATTGAAGGCCTTGACCTGTGATACTCCTCCTAGCGTTCCCGTCAGCTTGTCCATCTTGGAGGTCAGGAAGTAATAGTCTCCGTCCGGACTGTTCTGAAGCTGGAGACTGTACGTTTCAAGCTGCACGGAGACCCTGCCCGGCTCAGGCTCCGGGGATTCTTCCCCGGTTGAGATCTGCGTTAGCTGATAGCCCGAAGGCGCACTTACAACATTTCCCGGGTTCCCGGAGAAGCCTAGGATCAGTATCTCGCCCGGCTGAATGTTGGCATTATAGCCCGCATTATGTATGACGTAATGATTGCCGGTATGCCCGGTAATTTCAGCCGTCCAGAACCGGTCCAGGTTCCCGTCATAATCGAACTCCAGCGTCCAATCCTCAATGGCTGACTGCGATGTATTCTTAATGGCAATTTCGCCGTTAAAAGCGCTTCCCCAATCACTTGTCACTGTGAAGCTTGTCTCGTATTGCGCGCCCGGTACGATCTGTTCCGCGCCCTGCATTTCAAATGCTACAGGCAGCTGAAGCTCTCCTTCAAATGAAGCCGTGAAGCCGAAATTCACACTGCCACCCACCGGAATGTCCTGATTGCTGCCTGCATTCTTGATGGTATAAACTCCGTTCTCGTAGGACTGTACTTGTCCGTTCCAGATATTCGTAATCTCATAAGGGGATGTAAAACCAATACTCCAGTTCTCCAGCGTCCGGTTACCCGTATTCCTGATCGTAACATCTGCGTTAAAGGCGCCTTCCCACTTGGAGGAAATCGTGTAGATTACCTCATACCCCTCTCCTGTGTACGTTGTTTCCTGCCTGCCTCCCGTGTCTTCCTGAGCTAGAGCGGGCCTGAGCTGAAGAGAAGAGAATACCAATAACAGAATGGCAAATAAGATGAAGCTTCGTTTCATGATCCTTGTCTTGAACATTGCTGCCGTTCCTCCTTATATGATCGCTAATGGGGTGGATAATATGTAAGATCTTGGGGCATATAAATCTATCATATTTGCATAAAGAGGTTTAGGCAACAACAAATGGAAGAAAAGTAGAAGGACGTCAAAAATAGCCAGCTCATAGGCTGACTTGTACGTGTGAAGGAGGTTTTAATAGCTTCCTAATACCGCCGTTATCTAATCCTCCAAATGATTGGTTCTCAACAGGCGGCCGAAGACCGCTATCTCATAAGCTGTGGAAAATCGGGCTTGCATCCCGCCATAAATTCTGTTATTTTGATATTAACAAAATGTAATTATCAATTAGTTAATAAGTATTCAATTTCTTAGGATACAGAGGAATCGGAGGGATGAGCATGAAGAAGGCGTTAGGGAATTGGAGTAGGTTTGAACTCGCCTGGCTGGTGATATTTACGCTGATCGCGGTTGTTTTTACGGTGATGTCCAAGGATTCGCTCTTCGGGTTCACGGTCTTCATCACCGGGGTACTACGCGTGGTGCTGACGGCGAAGGGGGAGCTGGCGAGCTATGGATTCGGGATGTATAATACGTTCGGATATGCTTATTTGGCCTATATCAACGGATTATTCGGCGAGGTTATGCTGAATCTGCTATTCTTTGTGCCCATGAATATTGTAGGCTTTTATATGTGGAAAAGAAACATGCACGGCGGCAAGCTGTCCATGCGCCAAATGGAAACGAGGGGCATCCTGCTCACCGTTGCAGTCTGTGTGGCGGGAGCGCTGCTGCTGGGCTTCGGCTTATCGTTCATTCCCGCGCAGAATTCACCTTACATCGACGCCCTGACTACCGTGTTATCGGTAGTGGCAACGATTCTGATGGTGCGTCGTTTCAAGGAGCAGTGGCTGGTCTATATTGTGCTGAATATGTTCACCGTGCTGCTCTGGGTGATCCGGACGCTGGAAGGCAGCGGGGAGGGTCTGCTGATGATCGTGATGTGGAGCGCCTATCTGATCAATGCGGTCTACGGCTACTACAACTGGAACAAAGGGGCTAGGGAGGCGCTGTCATGAAAACACTTGGATTAACCCTCGGGAAGTTCGCGCCGCTGCATAAAGGGCACCAGTTCATGATCGAGACGGCGCTGCGGGAGGTTGACGAGCTGATTGTGGTGATCTATGAGACCAAGGTCTCTCCGGTACCGCTGCAGATCCGGGCCAACTGGATTCGCAGGCTCTATCCTGCGGTCCGGGTAATCGAGGCCTGGGATGGCCCCGATGGATACTCGGATGACAGGGAGCATGAAATCCGGGAGGAGCAGTATATTCTCGGGCTGCTGAAGGGCGAGCAGGTGACCCATTTTTATTCGAGTGAATTCTATGGAGAGCATATGAGTCTGGCGCTGGGTGCTATTGACCGGCGGGTGGATGAGGCGAGGGTGCAGGTTCCGGTATCGGCCACGATGGTCCGCTCGGACCCTTACCAATACCGGGGTTATGTCAGTGGGCTAGTGTACCGCGATCTAATTACCAAGGTCGTATTTGTAGGGGCGATGTCTACCGGTAAGTCGACGATCACCGAAGCGCTTGCCCGGAAATACGGTACGGCCTTTGCCAGTGAATACGGGCGGGATTACTGGGCAGAGCATCAGGTGGACCGCCGGATTGGGCTGGAGGCTTTTGACGAGATCGCGGTGGGGCATCTGGAGCGGGAAGAGCAGGCACTGCTTGACGCCAATAGGTATTTATTCGTCGATACGAATGCGATTACCACCTATATGTATGCGCTGGATTACCATGGGAAGGCACCCGAGCTGCTAACCCGGCTGGCCTTGGAGAACGCGCAGCGCTACGACCTGTTCTTCCTGTGCGACGATGATATTCCCTATGACGATACGTGGGACCGCAGTGGGGACCAGAAGCGGCAGGTGTTCCACAAGCAGATTATCGCAGACCTGAAGGAGAGGCGGATTCCCTATATTACTCTGAGAGGCACGCTTAAGGAACGTATAAGCAAGGTAGACAGTGTACTGGCAAAATTCAAGCCGTACGGGAATTATTACGGAGAGCTGGAGCATTGAACCAGAGACAGAGGAGGCGGAGAATGTGGAATTGAGAGATGCTAACGGACTTACAGAGCGTGAATTCCTGGAGCAGTACCGGGCCGGGGACTATGAACGGCCTTCCGTGGCGGCGGATATGGTGATCTTCACCGCCACGGATACAGCGGCAGACTATGAACCCGGGGCTACGGCGAAGGAGCTGCACCTCCTGCTGATCCGCAGAGGCGGGCATCCCTACCTGGGCAAATGGGCGCTGCCGGGCGGCTTCGTCCAGCCGGACGAGACCACGGATCAGGCGGCCGCACGCGAGCTGGAGGAGGAGACCGGTGTTACAGGTGTATATCTGGAGCAGCTTCGCACCTTCTCTGACCCCGGGCGCGATCCCCGTACCTGGGTGATCAGCAGCAGCTATATGGCGCTGGTCAACAGCCGCCGTATCCAATTAGAGGCAGGGGATGATGCCGAGGCTGCGGCCTGGTTCAAGGTAAGCTACCAGCTCCGGCAGGAGCACAAAGAGCTGCTGGAGCAGGGCTGCATCCGCACCCG
Organism: Paenibacillus sp. FSL P2-0089; assembly: GCF_038595095.1. NCBI lineage: Bacteria > Bacillati > Bacillota > Bacilli > Caryophanales > Paenibacillaceae > Paenibacillus > Paenibacillus sp. FSL P2-0089. The sequence continues at coordinate 7,147,203 of NZ_CP152006.1, read as the reverse complement.
TACCTATGAGCTTCGGCTGGAAGCGGGCGGGCAGGAGCTGGCAGCAGTGATCGAACAGACGGTGACGGCGACACCGGCTGCAAGATCGGTGCAGTATGCCGTCTTGTCCAATGACGGACTTGCTTTTGATCACGCCAAGATCATTGCCTATGCCATTGAACGGCTGCGTCAGGAGACGGAAAGAACCGGAATCGCGCTGCTCTTAATGCCTGAGCAATTCACCCTGGCCGAGTTGCAGCAGGTCTACGAGGTGATTCTCGGCCAGGAGTTGCCGAAGGCGGTCTTCCTGGACAAGGTGGCTGCGCGTATAACCGCGACCAACCTGTACACAGAGCATACGGAACACACACCCTCCCGCCGCTTGTATCAGCGGAACTGGGGAGAAGCCTAAGTCCAATATTGGAGATAGAACTATATATTGAATCTTGTGTTACCGAACATGAATAGAGAAGCATTTCTTCAACGTACTGAAGAGATGCTTCTCTATTTGTTGGGACTACATCTTTTTAAATATTACGTTTTGCCTGCATACTCATGCGCTGCGGAAGCTTCCTGAATGGCCTGGAAGGCCCAATGTGCAGCCGGCACATCACTCCAGGAAGACTTGCTCCAGCTCTCGCTGTTCCGCTGCAGAATAGTATTGATGATCGTAACGGCTTCCGCACGTGTCAGCGGCTGGTCTGGACGGAAGGTACCGTCAGGGTAACCGGTTATGAGCTTTTTCTGCAGAAGCGCTCCGATCTCCGTACCCGCCCAGTGAGTAGCCGTATCTGCAAAGGTTGAACCATCGCCGGCCGGCAGGTTCAGCCAGCGGCTGGCTACAGCCGCTAGTTCGGCTCTGCTGACATTTGCCTCGGACTTGAAGGTACCGTCAGGGTAACCTTGTAACAGACCGCCTGCTATAGCGTATTGTACTGCCGGATCGGACCAGCGTTTGCCGGTAATATCGGCCAGTGCCGCAGCAGCCGGGGCCTTCGGAGCCGCCCCTTCCGCCTTCAGCCGCTGAAGGATTGCGGCCAGCTCTCCACGGGTGATTTCCCGTTCAGGCCGGAACGTCCCGTCCGGATAGCCCAGAATATAGGCATCATGCCGGGCAGCGGCCCCGAGGCCTTCCAGCTTGAGAATCGTAAACGTACTGAATTTGTTGATGCCGAAGGACAGGCCGGACAATCCCTGCTTGTACTGGACGAATTCAGGCCTGATCAATTCGCGGTCGCCGTCGCTATGCTCGATGAAGACAGCCAGCTTAGCCAGGAAGGCCGTCCGCTCTCTACCGTCTGCAGGCAGCTGAACCCCCTTGAGCGGCAGCGTGATTTCAACAGCCCGGCTGCTCAGATTGGTCTCAATGGTCATCGGGCGTGCGACAACCTGAACCTCCTCGCCGCTCACGGCTTCCCTGACAACACGTTCCACTCTGGCCCGCTCCTCAACTTCAGCGCGCTGTGCCGCATCCTTGATCGGCACAAGCCGGAAGTACAGGTCCTCCGTGATCCCGGATAACGATGCGTTGGGAATCTTAATTGCCGCATTATCCGAGTAAATCTCCAGCTCCAGACCGCCCTTGAATAGTACATCCAGAGCCGCTGCCGGAATCTGCACCCTCAGCTCGGAGACTTTATCCTCGGAGTCCGGGATGACGATTCTTGCCGCACTCCGTCCGGCAGCCTTGGCGCCCGCCACACTTGCGGCGGCCTGCTGCGCATCAAAGGTCACCTGGTCGGTAATGCGTCCGGCAGCATCTCTGGTCCGCCGCACCGCCGCGCCGGAGATCGTAGTGCCGTCTCCATTGTCGACGATAACCGTCAACAGCTCACTTCCGCCTGGGCTTACTGAACCTGTGGCCGGTGCGCTTGAAGGTTGAATTGTAGCCGTAGGCACACTCGTAGGTTGAGGTGTAGCTGTAGGCGTACTGGCAGGTTCAGGTGAAGCAGTTGGCGTGGCAGTAGGTGCAGTTGTAGCTTCTGGTGCAGTTGTTGGTTTAACTTCTGGCTGCGTAACCGTGAATGCCATCTCCAGTTCATTAGAGACGACATTCGCCAGCCCGGATGGAGGGCGGTTGCCCTCAGACGCTAATACCGCAGTCGTGCAGGCAAGCAGGATGAGGAACAGGGAGACGGTATAGAGTACAATCCTTGCTTTTTTCATGATCACCATTCCAATCCTGTGTCATTCCATTCGTTAGGGAATCATGGTCGTGTTGTAGGTTACCTTCACTTCATCGCTGAACGTATAGACGGTTTCTTCGCCGTCCTGGTCGAACTTCGCTGTCATCTGTGAATTAGGTGTCAGAGAATACGTAGGGTAGTTCAGCCGGAATACCTCTAAGGAATCGCCTGCTGCCAATTCTACCGGAATCGTGAAGGTGTGGGCGGCTGCATCATAATATTCTGCCAGCAGCGGGATGCCTTTTTTATCGGTATACAGGAATCCATCATACTGGCCATCGCTGAAATTCGGAGTCATTTCACCGATATTAATAACGAACGTACCCGTTGAAGCGGCTGTTGCCGGCGCTGAACTCAGGTACATGATCATATCTCTATGCTGATAAGGATTCGGCTCTTGCAGATTTCCGCTAAAGGTTGTTTTCTGCGCCGGTTTCACCTCTTTAACAGCGAGCAGCTTGGCTGTAAACGGAGCATTCTGCGGGGATACAGCCTTGAAGGTAATATCGAATTCATTGGAATCGGCAGCATCGCCGACATTGACTTCGAGGCCTTTATCAATGTAGTAATAGGTATAGTTGCCTTCCACAAAAGATTCTGGGTGGTTGTCCAGCTCTACGGCACCCGCAGCGGCGGTTGGAATCTCCAGCAGTACGCTGACCTTCAGATTGTCGTCATTCTCCGCGCCAGGACTGATGAAATATTCAATCTCCTTGGAAGTATCCTTGGTCAGATCATAGGCTTTCTTGTCCAGCTTCAGAGCTGAAGAATCCCAGGATAGAACAACGGTATCCTCGGCATTTACTGCCGTTACGTTGAATTCTGCCTCAAGCTCATTACCGATCCTGTTGTCCAGCAGACTGCCGGGTCCGGCATAAGCGGATGGAACTGCGCCAAGCACCAGACAAGCGGATACAGCCGCGCTGATGTACAGCTTCTTGCGTGTTTTCTTCAGTTCTTGCATTTTCGCAACTCCCCTTTTTGTACATGAATAGAATGAACCGGGTTCGCAGTGAAATGACATCATTCGACGCGATTCCCTATATTTCGATATAATTCATTGTATCATTGGGCAAAAAAAGCCCGTAACGCCTATCTTTTATAGGACCTACGGGCAGGGGAATTCGTTATATGGAGGAGCGCTTTATTTTTCGGAGATACAGGTAAAAGCAGGTGCCCTGCCCCGGTTCACTCTCTACACGGATGGAGCCGTCAAGCTTCATCATCACATTCTTGCAGTAATACAGGCCCAGACCATAATGAGCGGTCATCTTCTTGGTGGAGTAGAAGGGATCGAAGATATACGGGAGTGCCGTCTGCGGAATCCCTTTGCCGCTATCCTGAATGGAGATGACCGCTTCCCGGGAGGTCTCCGACAACCGGACGGTAATCGCTCCTTGATGCTCTATGGCCTCGGCCGCATTGTTCAGCAGATTGGTCAGCATCTCCTTCAGATGAAGGGGATCGAAGTATACGTCCTGGACGGGATGCAGGGAATGATGGAGGTGAATCTCCGGCGGAGCTACCCTTGCAAAGGCTGCAAGACAAGCTTCTAATACAGGCGCAGGATTCATTGTCTGAGCCTGAATGTCAATGGCTTGTACGGACTCGTTGATCTTGCCCATCATATTTTGCACATGGCCGATGGATTCGGCAGCCGAAGCGACCATTCCGAGAGTTTCCCGGTGGCCGCCGCCAGTCTGCTCACCGCTCTGAAGCTCCCGCCGGATCTGATGGAGCAGGATGTCTATTTTGCCGATCTCATTCTTAATGGTATGGTTCAGCAGATGGGAGCCTCCCTTTAAGGTGTGCAGGGACGCGTCTATCTTCAGCATCTCCACCTTGAACCGGACTCCAAGGATGCCCCTTGTCAGACCGATCAGCAGGAACACGGACAGGAAGCCTATGCTAACGAGGTGGTTGAATTGAAACAGGTCAATCCCCCGCATATAAAAGGCATAGCTCACTATAATATACATCATCACCGGCAGCGCCAGCATGTTCGTCAGCATCCGCTCGCGGCGCTTGAACGGGTGCTTCTCACGGAGATTCGCCAGAATAAGCAGCACGGCGCTGATTCCTAACGCACAGCCGATGAACAGCAGCATAGGCAATTCATTTCTGCCGCTGTAATTGATGAGCCGGCCGGGCGTGAGCGGGGTAGCAGCAATTCCCGCTAACGCCGCAATGATAAGAATAATGCCGTACATCCGCCGCTGCCGCCTGTTCAGCAAATCCGAATATACAGCACCAAATATGCCGAACGTATAGGCAATTGTAGCATCGGAAACGGCATATAGTGTATTAATCCATACATCGTACTTGGTCTGCGGATAGGCTGCGCTAAGCAGATAGGTGATAATGCTGCTGCTGGACGCAAACAGAGCAATACTGAACCAGCGGAACGAGGCGTTGCCCGAATTGAGCCAGAGAACCACCGAAGCTACTAACAGAGTTATGAACAAGGCGGGGATCATAGCTCAAGTTCTCTGTCGGTTAATCCTCTGCTCTTGATAGCCCGGACGACCTCCTTCAGGGATTTGGAGTTGAATTTGCGGAGTATACTGGTAATTTGATTCTTCAGCGTCCCTTCCGATTTGCGGAGCGAGCGCATCATGGCCTGTCTGCCGTTGCCTGCTTCGCTAAGCGAGATAATTTCCTTCTCGGCTAACGTCAGGCGGTTATATTGTTCGGCTTCTTTGAGCCGCAGGAATTCCCTGACCAGAACAGACTGGGGAGAACGGGAGCGCATCGCTTCCCGGATCGTGCCAGGGATGAGGCGGAAATCCGATTTACTTACATATTGAATGGCACCGGCCGTAAAAGCATCCAGAATCGTACGCTCATCCGTAAGGGAGGTGAGTACAATCACCCGGGCCTCGTTGCCCGTCAGGCTCAGCTCCAGCGTAGCCTGGAGGCCGTCCAGATGATGCTCCGTCAGGTTGAGATCCATCAGCACCACATCTACTGTATGGCTTGTACAAAAGGCGAGCGCCTCTTCTTTGGTAGCTGTAGTGTGAATAACCTGCAGACCGGGCTCGCTGTTCAGGAACCGGGCGAGCATGCTTCTCCATACCGCATCATCTTCGACAATCAGAATTTGGATCTCCATAGACTTCTCCTTTGAGCAGAAGATTAGCGGTACCTCTTCATTCTACTACGGATAGAGAAGGAACGTAACAGTGAATTCATTGGATTTGTCTATTAAAATAATCACAAAAACCGCTTGAGATGAAGATTTCTATGAAGTCGCAGACGGGGTAATCAGACGCTCCGGATTGGCAATGCGCATCGTGACTTTGGCGCCGCCGGAGACGGAGTCGTTGCTGAGGCTCAGCGAGCCTCCGTGCTGCTCGGCCACAGAGCGTGCAATATAGAGCCCCATTCCGTGATGATTCCCGGAGCTGCGGCTCGGGTCGCCCCGGTAGAACTGGCTGGTGGCCTCCCGGAGGTCGGCCGCCGAGAAGCCGCTGCCGGTGTCGGTAACCGTGAACTGAACCGCATCCGGCCCGCTCTGGACAAGCAGGGCAATGCTGCCCCCGGGCGGGGTATGCTCGGCGGCATTGGTAATCACGTTCATCATGCCCCGCAGCAGCAGCTCCTTGTGAATGAACAGGTATTCCGGCAGCTTCTCCTGCCGGATAGAGGTCTTCAGGTTCCTGCCTGCCTTGAGGGCATTCATCTGCAGCTCCAGCTCAGCTATGATCTCTGCTGCCGGGACCAGCACCTTCTGGCGGGAGGAGCCGGCCTGCTGGTTGGACAGATCAATCACCTCCTGCACGAAGGCCTCAATATCTCCGGCGCTGCGGAGAATATAGCCGCTGAATTCGCGCTGGGTCTCATTCTGCACGGTCTCCTGCAGCAGCTCGGCGTTGCCCCGGATAATGGTCAGCGGCGTCTTGATGTCGTGGGCCAGCGCGGAGATCTGCTCTCTGCGGGAGCGCTCCAGCTCCCACTGCTTCTCCAGTGAAGTCTGCAGGGCATCCTTCATCCGGTCCAGCGAGCCCAGTACCTCATCAATCTCCACAATGCCGCTGGGATGGACGGCGAACTCCAGATTCTCGCGCCGGATGTTCTCGGTCGCTTCCTGCAGTCCGGCCATCCGCTCCGAGAGCTTCCGGCCGAACCGGGCCGCGAGCAGGGCGGCCATCACCAGGAACCCGAGCACGAAGAGCAAGGGGCCCAGGAGCTGGGGATTCGGCAGCGCGCTGCGCAGCACTGGAGAAGCATACTGCGGTGTCAGGACATAGCGGAAGATCCATAGCTCCTGCCCATGCTCGGCGGTGGTATAGTAGTAGGCGCTTCTGTTGTTCCCCTCCCGGATTATTCTCCAGGCTTGCTCCGCCTCCTTAGCCGTCAGGTTGCCGGCCAGCGGCTTCCCGTCCAAGGTGAATACGGTGTAATTCAGCTGGTCCGGGACCCGGGGAACCGTATCTGTTACATCAGCAGCTAACTGCTGCTTGAACTGGGCAATTGCCTTCTCCTCATAGTTGGCAGGCAGCAGCGCCCCCCGGGCGAACGCCAGCGCGAATACACCGAGCAGTCCTCCCAGCAGCAGAATGGTGCCCAGACTAAGCAGCAGCAGGTATTTTAGGAAAAAAGTACGCAGTCGCACGGCTTTACGTTGTTTCACAGCTTCCACTTGTATCCGATCCCCCAGATGGTTTCTATGGCCTCCAGCCCGTGCCGGGCCAGCTTAGCGCGGATATTCTTGATATGCTCGGTAATCGCACTGCTGTCACTGTCCCCGTCCATCCCGAAGACCCCTTCATAGATATGGTCCTTGGAGAAGACCTGTCCGCGGTGGCGGGCCAGGAATTCGCAGATTTCATATTCGCTTTTGGTCAGCGGGACCTTATTCTCGCGTATATACAGCTCCTTACCGGAGAGGTTCAGGCGCACGGGGTCCAGGTACAGCATATTGCGCCGCTCCCGGCCTTCCCGCCGGAGATGGGCCTGAATCCGCGCGCGCAGCGCGCCGATGCCGAAGGGCTTCGTAATATAGTCATCCGCCCCCAGCCCGAGTCCGTACATCAGGTCACTTTCCAGCGTCTTTGCCGTCAAAAAAAGAATGGGACAATCCACCGCCATGCGGATCTCCCGGCACAGGGTGAAGCCGTCCACGCCGGGCATCATCACATCCAGCAGAATCAGGTCATACGCACCGAGGTCAGTCCGGCGCACCAGCGCGGAATCAGAGAAGGTGGTTACCAGATGGCGGTCGGTACTGAGCGCGTTGGCTATCAGAGACAGGATGGCGGGTTCGTCGTCTACCACAAGTATTTTGGCCATATCATGGATTCCCTCATTTACAGATTAGTAGGCTAGGCCTCATCATGCCCACTGCACTATTTTAATTCCATAATTGCCGTAAGGTATGAAGCTGCGTTCGCAGCGAATAATCAGAGATAAGTGTATTCGGTGCAACTAAAAACAATGAAAAGGAAGTCATACCTCTCCTAACTGTATTCCATACAACTAAATTTGCCGGTATGGGTGAAAAGACGGGTACAGAAGCATTTTAGTTGCACGAAATACAGCTAAACAGAGATTCGGCGGCACATCCGGCGATTTAGTTGTACAGATTGCAATTAAGCCTATCCCTTGCACCTTAATCAGGCACAGCAACCCTCAGCCAGTGATGAGTTAAAAGTGATTTTCACACGTTTAAATCTGATGGTCTACTAGTTATCCGCAGAGCGGCCCTCCCATTTGTTGAACCATAACATACTGAGGAGGCCAGCGGCTATTGTTGCTCCTGTACAGATGGATATGCCGGTGGCCAGTCCCGTTTCAGCCCGGGGCAGCCGGAGTCCCGAATGCTGAAGCTCCAGCAGGGAGAGGAAACGGCCGCCCCAGGCGAAGGGGATATACGGCCACAGGATATCGCCAAGACCAGTCAGCATCAGGGCGGCGAGCAGGCTCCCCGTGATTCCTATGCCGATGGAGACGCCCCGGCCGAACCGCAGGCTGACAGCGAAGTGAACCAGATAGAGCAGGATGTTGCTTGCGAACAGGATCACGGCCCCGGTCAGATAAAAGAGTATGCCGTGCCGGTCCTGCCCCAGCATTCCGGCAAAGCCCAGGCTGAACAGGACAAAGATCAGCAGGACAGCCCCCAGGCTGGAGCCCAGCAGGAGCAGCAGCTTGCTTGCATAGGTGGTGCTTCTTGCCGCAGGCAAGGCCAGCATTCCCTGGAATCCTCCGGCGGCGGCCTCCTGCTCCGCTGCCATCGCACAGAGCAGCCCGATGAGGGTAGGAAACGCACAGGCGACCGCCTGCATGAACGCCATCACCTTAACCCCTTCGCTGGCAGAGGAAATGGAGTAGTAAGCCATGAATAGGGCAGCCCCGATCAGCGGAGTCAGCAGATGGGTCAGGAGAAACGGGGTGCGCCGCATTTTGAGCAGATCGGCCCTGAGCAGACCCGGCAGTGCATTCATGCTACTTCGCCTCCTGTCTACGGAACCATAAGGTGGTCAGCAGGAACAGAAGGGCGAACCATCCGAGGGAGACCAAGGTACCGGGAAGAATCATATCTGTGCTGCGCAGCGGGCTGTCCGCCGGGACCGGCAGGCCGTTCGGCAGGATGGACAGCACCGGACACATGAGCCTTGCGGTAATTGTATAAGGAATGTAATCCCATAAGCCGCCCTTGTCGAATTGAACTACACCTAGAATAGTACCGAACAGGTTCAGCAGGATGGCTGCGAATAATCCGAGCCGGGCAGCCAGGAACAGGCACAGCGGAATCTGCCACAGGAAGGTGAGGAAGATCAGCGCGCTGCCCGCCAGACTGCTTGGCAGTGTAATCATCTGTCCGAACAGCAAGCCACCGGCTGTAACGCCGGTCAGGAACACGGCTAGAGTAGTGAGCAGCCAACCGGTGCAGGCAAGGATTTTGCTGGTCCAGAGCGTACCCGGTGTAAAGGGCAGGGCCAGCAGGCTGCGGTATTTCAGCTTGGCATCCTTGAGCAGCGCCAGCGAACAGGCCAGGCTCAGCGCACCGGGCAGGAACAGGGTGTACCACCAGTTGTAGGAGCCGCTCTGGAACAGGCTGCCGCCCATGAGCACCGCACACAGCAGAAGCGCAACCGCCGGGGCAAGCCAAGTCAGCTTGGGAATGAAGGTCCGCCGCCATTTCAGGCGTTCGGCCTGTATGACATTAAGCATGAACCGCACCGTCCCTCCGGTGGGCCGCAGCAACCTGCATGAACAGCGCCTCCAGGTCCTGATCCGGGGAGATCGCCCCCTGATAGCCGAGTACGCCGCCCGCGATGATGCCAATATGGTCGGCTGTCTGTTCCACCTCGGAGAGCAGGTGGCTGGACAGGATGACGGTGATTCCCTGCTCCGGGAAGGAGCGGATCAGCTCCCGCAGCTCCTGAATCCCGATCGGGTCCAGCCCGTTCGTCGGCTCGTCCAGAATCAGCAGCTCCGGCTGGTTGAGGAGCGCAATGGCGATGCCGAGCCGCTGCTTCATCCCCATGGAGAATTGTCCGGCCCGCTTCTTCCCGGTTGCGGTCAGATCGACAACGGCAAGCACCTCTTCGATACGCGACTGCGGCAGTCCGAGGGCCAGCGTGCGTACCTTCAGATTCTCCCGGGCGGTCAGATTATCGTACAGCGGAGGTGCTTCAATTAATACGCCGATCCGGCTTAAGTCCTTCCGGGTCCATTCCTGGCCCTGGAAGCGGATTGTCCCGGAATCGGGCCGCAGCATGCCGGTAATCATTTTGAGCAGGGTCGATTTGCCTGCACCGTTCGGACCGAGCAGCCCGTAGACCGAATTACGTGCAACAGTTAACGATACGTTGTTGACGGCTGTCTGGCGTTTGAAGCTTTTACATAGATCCTGTATTTCCAGAATATGTTCCTGCATAGTATATCATCCTTTCTCTCCCTATACTCTAAGGGCAGATTCTAAGGATTCTGTAAGGATGACATGGCAGAGCCCCTGCCTGGTTGAACAGGAGGGGCTCTGTGTTGACTTTGCAGCAGCCGGCGGGAAGGATTAACGACGCCGGAAGGCGCCGCCGCGGGCCAGGGCAAAGAAGATCAATAGCGCAACGATGGAGCCGATAATGGCTGGAACAATGTGGAAGCCACCTACTACAGGGCCTCTTGGACCAAGCAGCTCGGAGCCCAGCCAGGAACCGATGAACCCGGCGATTACATTGCCCAGTACGCCTCCCGGAACATCACGCCCGATTAGATTGCCGCTTAGCCAGCCGATGAGTCCCCCTACGATGATTACCCAGAGCAGATACATTGATTTGTCCCCTTTCTAGTTGGTTTATTCAAGGTATGTTGGAAAATGCGATAGGTGAACCGCCTGCCGAAGGTTTATTTTTGGAAAGGATATAGCTAGCGGTCCGGCAACAGCAAAGGCTCCGGGTACACCAGGGTGCGCGGACCGAATGTAGGCGAAAAACCGAATACAATTTGCTGGCGACGGTTTCACGGGCAATGATAACAGGTGATCTGCGCTGCGGGGAGATTAACGTCCTTTGCCGGTGTTAATATTAAGTATAGGAGGAGGGATCGGATGAACAAAATTCTCGTAATCGATGATGAAGCTGCCCTTAGAGATCTGATCGAGCTTGTGCTCCGCAGAGAGAATTATGAGGTGCGGACAGCGGAGAACGGGAGTGCGGGACTAGAGGCCTTGGATGCTTTTCAGCCGGACCTGGTGGTACTGGATCTGATGCTGCCCGATTGCTCGGGCTATGACCTGTGTAAGGAGATCACCAAGCGGCAGGCCGTTCCCGTCATTATGCTGTCGGCCAAGAATGAGATTATCGATAAGGTGCTGGGGCTTGAGCTGGGGGCAGAGGATTACATGACCAAGCCGTTCGATAACCGGGAGCTGCTGGCGCGGATCAAGGTGGTGCTCCGGAGAGCCCAGAACAGCGGTCTGCCCGCAGAAGCTGAAGATACCCGGATCACTCATGAGGAGCTGACCTTCGATCTGGAGACCCGGGTGGTGCAGAAAGGCGGCGTTCCGGTGGCTCTGACAGCCAAGGAATTCCGGATTCTGGAGACCCTGCTGAAGCGCCCGGACAAAATCTATACCCGGGATGAGCTGCTGGAGATTGTCTGGGGCTATGACTTCATGGGCGACAGCCGCAGCGTGGATATGACGATCATGCGCTTAAGAAAGAAGCTGGAGGATGATGCCGAGAATCCGAAATATATCCGCACCGTCTACGGCTTCGGTTATCAGCTGGGAGGTGGCTCCGCCTGAAATACGCGACCCGGCTGGTGCTAATGTATTTGCTGTTCTCGGTGCTGTCCTTTGCCGTTATCATTATTTCGGTTAATAAGGCGATTGACTATTTCAGCTTCGTAACCATAGAGAAGCAAATGATGGAGAAGGCGGATCTTGGCGAGATGTCCTTCAGGGAGGTGCTCTCCAGGCACGAACAAGAGGTGGATGCCGGGCAGATGGAGGCGGTGGCGAGAAGCGCGCTGGAGACGTTAAAAGCCTCCGTCAAGGAAGTGCGCATCTACGACAGCAGCCAGAAGCTGCTGGGACTCGCCGTTGACGGGATTGTGATCAATAACAAGACCCCCGTCATTTTCCCCGGGAATATCCAGAATGCCCTTAAGGGCAATTATGCGTATACGGTCTCCGAGGATCATCTGCTCTACTTCGCGGTTCCGATCCAAGACAAGTATTATCAGAATAGCTATGTGTACGAGTTCGTGGAGGATGTCTCTTATTTCTATACGATGATGGACCAGATCCGCTATATCCTGTTCGCCGGTGCAGGGGGATTCATTATTCTGATTACGCTCTCCAGTCTGTTCATTGCCCGGAATACGACGAAGCCAATTAAATATCTGCTGGGTGCTACGGAGAGCTTCTCCAAGCAGCAGTTCCGCGAGGTTCACCTGAATCGGAAGGATGAGCTGGGCATGCTGGCTGCGGGCCTGAACCGGATGGGTATTCAGCTCAGCGACTATATCCAGTATCAGAAGCAGTTTGTCTCGAACGTATCCCATGAGCTGAAAACGCCGCTTGCTGCGATCAAGGGGTTCTCTCAATATTTGTACGAAGGTGAGGACGAGGATGAGGAGCTGCAGCGGATCTACTTCCATCTGGTGAATGAATCGGACCGCCTGACCCGGCTGGTCAATGAGCTGCTCATGCTGTCGCGCTTCGATAAGGCAGGGCAGGATGGAATCGATGCCGAGAAGACGGACCTGGCACAGCTGGCCGCAGGGGGAGCCGCTGGATTGAGGGCCAAGGCGGACAGTAAGGGGATAGAGCTTACGATCCGGCAGGGGCCGCCGGCCTTCGTCAATGTCAATCAGGTGCTGATGTCCCATGCCATCGCGAATGTGCTGGACAACGCGATCAAATACTCCGGTCCCGGTACCCGGGTAAGCATTGAAACTTTGGTCCGGGAGCAGGAAGCTGTCGTGCGGATCAGCGATCAGGGCATTGGAATCAGCGCGGATGAGCTTACCCGTGTGCAGGAGCGGTTCTACCGGGCAAGCAATGCAGGCGGGGCAGGAGGAACGGGGCTGGGGCTGTCCATATGTAAGGAGATCGCTGAGAAGTTCGGCGGGCACCTGGATATAGAGAGCCAGCTCGGCGCGGGAACCACGGTCTACATCCGTCTGCCGCTCCTGTGAACAGGCGTTACAAGACTGATACAACTCTGTTATTACACTAATAAATGCTTTTCGTATACTAACCTCATACCAAACAAACAACGCGTCCATCGCGTACATTCATGGAGGGATTACTTATGGGAACATTTAAAAAACCGGCAGCGCTGCTGCTGTCCGCAGTATTGTTAATGACACTTCTGGCCGGGTGCCAGTCTGATTCAGCCGCTCCGGCGGCAACTCCTTCGGCAGAGCCTACCACTGAAGCGGTGGCCACAGCGGCACCGGAAGCAACCCCTGCGGCTACGGAGACTCCGGCCGAGGCAACCCCGGCGGCTTCAGCGGGCAGCTCGGAGGCAATCAAGGAGGGAACCATTGAGAAGGAAGGGAATGTGGTTCTGAAGGAGCTGGCTTTTGTCTATAAGGACCAGACTATTGCCCTCTCTGACATTGTGGATGATGCTAAGCTGGAGAGTATGCTTGGCAAGGCAACGGCGAAGAAATCGCACACTTATTCCTTGGATGACGGTAAAAATATGGATACCCTGATCGGCAGAACAGAGAACACGTATACCTTCCCGGGCCTTGAGATTAAGACCATTGATTCGGGTGACGGCAAGCAGTTCTACATCTTCAGCATGAAGATCACTGATCCGAAGTACACTACGGTCCGTAATATCAAGGTCGGAGACAGCCTGGATACGCTCAAAAAAGCCTATCCCGAAGGCAAGCTGACCGGAGACGGTGCACCTGAGGAAGAGGATGACTTCCGGTTCGCCCCAAGCAACTATGTGGATTATATGCTGTTCCACGTCAAGGGCGCTAAGATTGAAAGCATAAGCATCTCTACTCTGCTGGACTAAATCAGTCCCCTGAATCAGCAGAATACTGAACAGCCCTGCCGCTTCACGGCCTGTAACGGTCATGAAGCGGTCAGGGCTGTTTGTCTTTTGTCTGCACATTCCCGGGCGGACTTCCTATTCCACTGGAGCCGGCTCCAGCACCCGCACCGTCTCCCCCTCTACCAGCTCGGGCAGATAGTAGTTGCTGCTCTTCAGGTCTTTTTTACCCTGAAGCTTCTTAATGACCCATTCGGCGGCGTCACGGCCCATTCTCTCCTGCGGGTGGGTCAGCGTCGTCAGCTTGATCCCTGCATTCTTGGCGATATAGGAATTGTCCTGCCCGATAATCGACAGCTCTCCAGGAATTGAGATCCCCAGTTCGCGGCACATCTTGACCACTTCCAGGCCCACTTCATCGTTATAGCAGACGATAGCGGTCAGCACCTCTCTGTTATCTGTCAGGAATTGCTCCAGATTGGCCGACAGCGCCTGCTTCGATTCGGTATCGAAGGAGAGGACCTGCTCCGGGTGGAAGCGAAGCTTGGCCTCGCCGAGTGCCTTGATATAGCCCTTCATGCGGTATTTGCCCTGGAGATCGTCCATTTTGGCGATAATCCCGATCTGGGTATGGCCCTTCGCAATCAGCTCCCGGGTCGCCAGATAACTCGACTGTACGTCATCCAGGCAGAAGAACGGCACCTCCAGCTCCTCATAATAAGCGTTAATCATGATGAACGGGACGTCCTGCTCCTTGAACGACAAGTAGTAAGCGATGTTCGGATTGTAGAGGTTGCTCTTGGTTGGCTCAATGATCAGCCCGTCTACCCCGTAGGACAGCATCATCTCCAGCGCTTTTTTCTCCTGGGCGACATCGTTATTGGTGCTGGCGAGCAGCAGCGAATAGTTGTCTTCATTCAGCCTGCCTTCAATGCCCCGGATAATGGACGGGAAAATATAATCGGAGAGGTAAGTGGTTATTACGCCGATGGTCCGCTTGCCCGCGCCATTCCCGGATTTGGACCGAAACTGGTGGCTGACATAGGTGCCCGAGCCCTTTTCGCTGCGCAGGAACCCCTCATTGGATAGCTCCAGAATGGCCTTCCGCACGGTCTGGCGGCTGACGCCGTACATCTCCTGCAGCGCCGACTCCGTAGGAATTTGCTCGCCTACACTGTAGGTGCCGGACAGGATGTTGCTTTTGAGTTCATCGAATATGATCTGGTACTTGGTTCGCACACGGGTCACTTCTTTCATAGTTGTTCTTATATGGAGTGGAGAAATTATTGTAGTTGTACGTACATATTATAGCTTGAATATAAGCTTTATATCCCCGGATGTCTACTATATATCATGATTTGCGTAAAATACGGGTGATTTTCAGGTAAATTTGTAGGTATATCTTATATCTATTGTTGACAAATGTACGAACAAAAAATATACTAAACCTGTTCATAAAGGAAGCGCATTCTTTAGATTCGTAAGTAACACAGTTTGGTTCAGAGAGGAGTAACGTGGGCATGGATCAGAACATCAAGCAAGCGATACTTAAGGGAGAGACATCACTGGGTATCGAATTTGGGTCCACACGTATCAAAGCCGTCCTGATTGATCAGCGATTCGAGGCGGTTGCATCCGGAAGCTACGAGTGGGAGAACCTGCTGGAAGGCGGGTACTGGACGTATCCCCTTACTGATATCATCAAGGGGCTGCAAGCGGCTTACCGCGAGATGAAGCAGGAGGTTGCACAGAAATACGGGGTTACGCTTACTACTGTCGGTTCTATCGGATTCTCAGCAATGATGCACGGATATATGGCCTTTGACAGCGCGGGCGAGCTGCTGGTTCCGTTCCGGACCTGGCGTAATGCTACAACCGGTGCGGCGGCCAAGGAATTAACAGAGCTGTTCCAGTTCAATATTCCGGAGCGCTGGACCATTGCCCACCTGTATCAGGCGATTCTGAACGGGGAAGAGCATGTTCCGCAGGCGACATTCGTAACGACGCTGGGCGGATATATCCATTGGCTGCTGACCGGCAGCAAGGCGATCGGGATTGGCGATGCCTCCGGGGTCTTCCCTATAGATGAAGCTTCACAGGATTACCACCCGGCCATGGTCAGTCAGTTCGATGAGCTGATTGCCGCTAAGAATTACCCTTGGAAGCTGAGTGATCTCCTGCCCAAGGTCTACGCAGCAGGCGAGCAGGCTGGTGTGCTAACGGAAGCCGGAGCGAGACTGCTGGATGAGTCCGGGGACCTGCTGGCAGGCATTCCGCTCTGTCCTCCAGAGGGCGATGCCGGAACAGGAATGGTCGCTACGAACAGTGTGCGCAAACGGACCGGTAATATCTCTGTAGGCACCTCCGTGTTCGCCATGATCGTGTTGGAGAAGGACCTTACAGCGGTATACCCTGAGATTGACATGGTGACTACCCCCGATGGCAGTCCGGTAGGGATGGTGCATGCCAACAACTGCTCCAGCGATATCAATGCCTGGGTCGGCTTGTTCCGGGAATTCTCGGAGGCGATGGGCTTCAAGGCTGATCCGGCCCAGCTCTTCAGTGTTTTGTTCAATAAAGCGCTGGAGGCGGACTCCGATGGCGGCGGGCTGCTCAGCTACGGCTATTTCTCGGGTGAGAACATCACCGGGCTGGAGAAGGGACGGCCGCTGTTTGTCCGCTCGCCTGAGAGCCGATTCACGCTGGGCAACTTTATGCGGACGCATCTGTTCTCCGCTTTTGGCGCGCTGAAGATTGGTATGGATATTCTGACCTTGAAGGAGCAGGTGTCCATCGACAGCATTCTGGCGCACGGCGGCTTGTTCAAAACGCCTGTTGTCGGACAGAGAATCGTGGCTGCTGCGATGAATGTTCCGGTCTCCGTGATGGCAACAGCCGGAGAAGGCGGCGCGTGGGGCATGGCGATTCTGGCTTCTTATATGAAGAACAGAGCGCAGCAGGAGCGTCTGGATGATTTCCTCGACCAGAAGGTCTTCAAGGATATCGAAGGCGAGACCATTCATCCGGTTGCGGCGGATGTGAAGGGCTTTGAATTGTTCATGGAACGCTACACGGCGGGTCTGGCGATTGAGCAGGCCGCTGTAGATCATCTCGTAGAGAACGGGGGAAATTAACACATGCTGGAGCAACTGAAGGAAGAGGTGTACGAGGCCAATCTGGAGCTGCCTAAGCACGGGCTGGTCAAATACACCTGGGGCAATGTGAGCGCGGTGGACCGGGCGAGCAGTCTGTTCGTCATCAAGCCGAGCGGAGTCAGCTATGACAAGATGAAGCCGAGCGATATGGTCGTTGTGGACTTCGATGGCAATGTGGTGGAGGGAGAGATGCGGCCTTCCTCGGATACAGCGACCCACGCTGTACTCTACAAGCATTACGCCGAGATCGGCGGCATCGTGCATACGCATTCCACGTGGGCAACCATCTGGGCTCAGGCCGGACTGGATGTTCCGGTTATGGGGACGACACATGCAGACACCTTCTATGGTTCTGTACCGTGCACCCGGTTCCTGACCCAGGAAGAGATTGACCGCGGTTATGAAGCAGAGACCGGGCATGTGATCATTGAGACTTTTGAACAGCGGGGGCTGGATGTGATGGCGATTCCCGGCGTTCTGCTGAAGGGCCACGCGCCGTTCACATGGGGCAAGGATGCCCACGCCGCTGTCATGAACAGTGTGGTGCTGGAGGAAGTGTCCAAGATGAACCACTTCGCCCGCCAGCTGAATACGTTCGCCGAGGAGCTGCCGCAGCGGATTCTGGACAAGCATTATCTGCGCAAGCACGGCAAGGATGCGTATTACGGACAGAAGTAACTGACTTTTACCAAACTCATAGAGAAGAGGATGAATGATATGTCAACAGTAAGCGACAAGCAATTCTGGTTCGTCGTAGGATCGCAGCACCTGTACGGAGATGAAGCGCTGGGTGAAGTGAAGGCTCATGCCCAGGAAATGACCGATGCGCTCAACAACAGCGGGGTGCTTCCTTATCCGCTGGTATTGCAGGATCTGGCCGTTAGCGCAGACAAAATCACCTCCATCATGAAAGAAGTGAACTACCGTGATGAGGTTGCCGGTGTAATCACCTGGATGCACACCTTCTCCCCGGCCAAAATGTGGATACGCGGCACGAAGCTGCTGCAGAAGCCGTTGCTTCACCTGGCTACCCAGTACAATGAGAGCATTCCTTGGGCAACGATTGACATGGACTTCATGAACCTGAACCAGGCTGCCCATGGCGACCGTGAGTATGGCTTCATCAATGCCCGCCTGAAGAAGCAGAATAAGGTCGTTGTAGGATACTGGGAACGTCCGGAAGTCCAGAAGCAGATTGCCGAGTGGATGGATGTTGCCGTAGCATATAACGAAAGCTTCAACATCAAGGTTGCCCGTTTCGGCGACAACATGCGCAACGTCGGCGTTACCGAAGGCGACAAGGTAGAAGCCCAGATTCAGTTCGGCTGGACCGTAGACTACTTCGGCATCGGCGATCTGGTCGCTTATGTGAATGAAGTGAAGCAGGAAGAGATCGATGCCCTGTTCGCAGAATATACCAAGCTGTATACCGTTGATTATGGCACGTACAGCAAGGAAGATTGGGAAGCCAGTGTGAAGGTGCAGGCGAGCTACGAGATTGCCCTTAAGCGCTTCTTGGATGCAGGCGGCTACAATGCTTTCACCTCTAACTTCGAGGACCTGCACGGCATGAAGCAGCTTCCGGGTCTGGCTGTTCAGCGCCTGATGGCCCAAGGCTACGGCTTCGCCGGTGAAGGGGACTGGAAGACTGCGGCCCTGGACCGCCTGATGAAGGTGATGAGCCACAACCTGAACACCGGGTTCATGGAGGATTACACTTACGAAATGGCTGCCGGACAGGAAGCCATTCTCCAGTCCCACATGCTGGAGGTTGATCCGAGCCTGGCTAGCAACCAGCCGAAGATCATTGTCTCCCCGCTGGGGATCGGCGACCGTGAAGACCCGGCCCGCCTCGTCTTCGACGGCAAGGCAGGCGAAGGTGTCGTGGTATCGATGGCCGACTTCGGCACTCATTACAAGCTGCTGATCAACGAAGTTACCGCCTTCGAGCCCACCGTTCCGGCTCCGAATCTGCCGGTAGCCCGTGTACTGTGGCAGGTGAAGCCTAACTTCCAGGACGGAGTCAGAGCCTGGATCGAGAACGGCGGCGGACACCACACCGTTGTATCGCTGAACCTGACGACCGATCAGATCGTTACCTATGCGAAGCTGGTTGGCCTGGAATATGTAATTATTAAGTAATTAGAGTTACTTGTAAAAGTTAACAGCGAGTAGATGTTAAAAAGAGCGAAGGGGCATATAGCCCTCTCGCTCTTTTTGTTCGGCAGGTATGGTGAGTGCGGCGGCGAGATTCAAAAGCATCTGCCTGCTCCGCTCACTTCTTATTCCGCGCACGGTATTGCTGCGGTGTGGCGCCGACGATCCGTTTGAACAGGTTGGAGAAGCTGCCGAGGCTGGTGTATCCGACCTGCTCGGCGATATCGGTGATCTTCAGCTCTGTCTCCTCCAGCAGCTGCTTGGCCTTCTGCAGCCGTTCCTGAATAATCACATCGGAGATTGACAGCCCGGTCTCCTTCTTGAACAGCCGCGACAAGTAGGCCGGGTTCAAGTAGACATAAGCCGCGAGTTCGTCGCGGGTGATCTCTTCGCTCAAGCGGGAGCGGATATACTGCCTGATCTTGGTGACTGTGGCCGAGGATACGTTATTGCTGGTCTGCAATAAGTGCATTACGGCTCGCAGGCATTCCAGCGCCCAATGCTGGAGCGAAGCGGACTGCTTCGGATAATTCTCCTTATCCATCAAGGGCTTCAGCTCCGCTGAGGCGTGTGCGGATAAGCCTTTTTTGGCGAGAACGGTGTGTACAATGAACAGGATGCCGTGGATAAGCTGGCGGTGCAGCTCACTTGTCCAGCGGCCGGGCTCAATGCCCGAGAACCACAGCGTCACGCGGCGCTCCAGCTCCTCCAGCTCGCCAAGCTCCAGGAGGGTCGCCCACTCTCCGAAGATATGCATAGGCGCTGCCTGAGGCACCGGCGCAAGCGGCTGATCTCGGCTATATGCCTGATCCTCCGGTCCGAACACCTGACGCGAACGATTCAGGTTGCGTTGTTCCCGCTCCGTGACATCCGTGTAAGCGCTCATGATTCCAGACAGAGGGACACCCGCGCTGATGTAGATCGAGAGGGAGCAATGCAGCAGCCGTCCGCAGGTATCCAGGAAGGTGCGGCCATTCTGCTCCAGCGTATGCCGGACGGCGTTCATATCGCCACGCACGTAGATAACCGCCAGATTATGGCCGACCTGATCCTGCAGCACAGTGCCTTCCAGCCCGCTTAGCAGCAGCTCATCGGCCATGTTGCGCAGTGCATATTCCATAATGGTCTCATCCCGTGCGCTAAGGTTCTCCTTCCACTGCTCCAACCCCAGCAGAGCGAGGAAGTACCGGTCTCCAGGCTGCAGATCCAGATTGTAGGTGTTCGCCGGAAGGGTGAGCGATTCCAGCACGGGCGCTGCCCGCTGGCTGAGAATATCCTGCCAGAACCGTTCCACCAGCAGGGGGAGCTGATGCTCCCACTGTCTCCGGTACTTCTGGATCAGGGCCTCGAACTGCTGCTGCTCTCTCTGCTTGCTGATCTCGAATAGCGCCTCACGGGAGATTTTCATCAATTCCTCATAGTCTACCGGCTTGAGCAGATAATGGAAGGCACCGTGGTAAATCGCGCGCTGGGCATACTCGAAATCGGCATGGCAGGTCAGCATAATCGTCAGCGTGCCGGGAGCGGATTGCTTCACCCAGGCCAGCAGCTCCAGGCCGCTTCTGCCCGGCATTTCGATATCGCAGATCAACAGGTCTACGGGCTGCTGCTCAAGTATGGCAATCGCCTGATCCACGTTCTCCGCCAGACAGACATCCGACACGCTAAGCGCGCTCCAATCCACCCCCTGCTGGAGGCCGAGCAAGGCGAAGTATTGGTCGTCAACGATTAGAACTCTGTACATTGAACGTCACAGCTCCTTTTGAACGGGTAGTCTAATTTCCACAACCGCGCCTCCACCTGGAGCATTGTGGAAGGTAAGCCGTGCCCGGTTGTTATAGAACATCAGCATGCGTCTGTATACGTTCCATATGCCCAGATGGCGGTCTGTCGGCTTGCGCTCATATACGCCATGATTGAGCCTGTCGAGCTGAGCCGCGGAGAAGCCCGGCCCGGAATCGCGGATCTGAATGGCAATGCAGGAATCGCCGCTCTCTCCGGCTTCTTCACTGACTATGATGCCGACATTGAAGGGCTTCGAATTGTTGATGAAGCCATGCTTGATGGCATTCTCGACGAAGGGCTGGATCAGCAGCGGCGGAATCAGCGTAGACTCAAGCTCCTGCGGAAGCAGCACTTCATAAGACAGCTTGTTCGGATACATAACCATCTGGATCTCAATATAGTTCTGAATATGACCTAGCTCGCTGCGCAGCGGAAGCCAGGCGTCGTTGGTATTCATGATGAACCGGAAGTGGGAGACCAGATGTCCGATCATCTTTTTGATCAAGGCATACTGCTTCAGCTCTACCAGATGAAAGACGATATTCAAGGAATTCATGAAAAAATGCGGATTGATCTGCGCCTGAAGATGCTTCAGCTCGGCCTGCTGCACCTTCATCTGCTCCTCGTACACATCAATCTTGAGATTGCCGATCTGCTCCGCCATCTGGTTGAATTGCCGGTTAATGATCTGGAACTCTCTGCTGTTGCCATCCTTCAGCCGGTATTCCAGCTGTCCCTTCCCCAAGATGCGCATCCCGCTGGTCAATTGCTGGATAGGCTTGAACACTAGTCTGCTAAGCAGAGCCAACAGGATAACCATTACGAGGATAATGACGAAGGGAATCACCTTGATGATCTGCTGGAAGATCGGCAGCTCGTCCAGAATGGATTTCTCGTCGAGCAGGAAAAAGACATTCAGATTGGAATATTGGGATGGCTTGTCAATCAGCAGATACGAATTACCGTTACTCAGGCGAATCGAGGCATCCGCACGAGGGTTGGGCTGATTAAGCCGGCTGCGGATGAGCGCAAGATCTTCACTGGCGAACTGGCCCCAGAGTAATTTACCGTCATTGTCGATCATGCCGACCTGTCCGCTGCCCCCGGTAGACTCCAGCTGGGTCAGGGGCTGGGCCAGAGAATCGATGCTGACCAGTACCCCCATGAGAAGCCGGCCACTCTTGTCCGGCAGCACCTTGAATAACACCGGCTCTCCCCCGAGGGTCACGGTCTCCCACTTCAGGGAGGCCTGGAGATTAGGGGTCTTGAGGTGTGAAGACAGCCCGGAGGCAATCATCTCCTTCTCCTGGTAATACTCTCTCTGGCTGCTCAGGAAGAGTTCATCCCGGTCCTGATGGTAGACGAAGACACTGCGGATAATGGTGTAGTAGCTGACATCGCTGTACCACTGGTCCATTAGCTTGCGGATGGACAGATAATAATTGACGCTGTCGGGCCCGCTGTCCGAATAGAGCTCCAGCAGCATGTTTTCATTGGCCGTACGCAGCAGATAATGGCTGGTCTGCTCCAGCAGCTCATCGAGTGTACCTAAGTGCAGGGTCAACGTGTCCGAAGCGGACTTCGCAACCTTCTCCCGGACAATGTTGGTGGAATAGAGATTGGTGTAGGAGAGAAAGAGGAACAGCGGCGTGACCAGCAGCAGGACAAGGGCACTCACTTTGAATCGCAATGATAGTTTCACAGTCTTCCCCCTTATCCTTAGGTACATTTACACGCTGAGCGGCAGGAAAGGGGAAGGACGGCAGCCGTCCTTCCCCTTAGCTTAAAATATAAGAATTTGTATGTTCCACACGACAACTTATCCTTATATTTCTCGCTGAAACGGGTGCCGTCCTTGAAAGGACGGCATAGTCGTTTTCTCTTGTTTGTTTAGGATTGTTTGGCCTTCCAGGCATCGTATTGCTTCTGAACCTCGGCGCGGATCTCTTCAATGCCGTTAGCCTTAAGCTTCTTATTGTACTCCGTAAGCACCTTATCTACACCCAGGCTGCCCGTTTCCAGCAGCGGGCGGAATTCCTTGATAATGTTGCTGACCACGGAGACCTGTGTTTTGACAGCGTCGGTATTGAAGTTGAAGCCGAAGGACTTCACCTTATGGGCGCTCTCGTTATAAGCCTTGAATTTCTCCCACTTGTCGGCGCTTTCGCCTTCCCACAGATAGGTTATGGTCTGGTTACCGAACATCCATTCAATGCCCGGCGCCCAGCCGGTATCGGCACGGGTAGCAATGCCGTCAGGCAGCTTGATGAAGTTCTCTTTGCCTTCCACCTTCACATATTGCCGTCCTTCTACACCGAAGTCAATGAGATTGACCAGCACCGGGTCGGTATGCAGAAGGTTCAGCAGCATCATGGTCCGCTCGGGATCAATCGAGGTGCGTCCGATGGCCATCATGGAGTTGCTGACGCTGGCTGTACTGATCTCGGGTTCATTCCCCTTCAGCTTCACCAGCTCAATGCCGGTAGCGATGGAATCTTCCTTGTCGGAATCCGGTTTGTCTGAACCGAATTTCATCCAGGTCTTACCGGCCTTGAAAGCGTCTTCAGTACTGGTTTTGGTCGTTGCGGCATCTTTATTGATGTAGCCTTTGCTGAACCAGTCGCCGTAGAGCTTCATCCGGTAGATTGCGGTGTCGGACTCCATCGAGCTGATCACCATCTTATCAGTCTTGGTATCCAGTACGATTCCGGCAGGAGCGCCGGCCACCAGCTCATAACGGAAGTTCTCCTTCATGCTCTCTCTGGTCTTGTCGAAGTAGCCCAGGGTATCGGAGCCGCTGCCGGAGAGCCAGATCGGCGCAATAGCCGGTTCCTTCTCCTTGATCGTCTGCAGCCATGGCTCCAGATCCTCCAGCGTCTCAATCGAGTTCACATCGAAGCCGTATTTATCTACCAGATCCTTGCGGAACATAATGGTATGGCTCTCACCAATTTCCTTATTGGTAGGAATCGCATAGATTTTGCCGTCTACGGTTCCGCCGTCAAGGAAGCGGGGATCAAGGGTCTCCTTGATGCCTTGTCCATATTTGGCTAACAGATCATCCAGCGGAAGGAACGCGCCCTTGGCTACGTTATTGGCGAAGTCTGCCCAGTTGGGGGCGAAGGTCAGATCGACCTGTTCACCGGACTGGTAAGCCAGTGCCATCTTCTCGGCCCAGGAGGACCAAGGGAGTCCCTGGAAGTCAATCTCGGCGTTGATTTTCTCTTTGAGATACTTATTGATCTCATCTACAACCGCCTTGGTATCATTCTGCGGGAAATTCCCGACCGTGTACACTTTCAGCTTCCGGAACGTTGAGGTATCAGGATTCGTGCTGCCTTCCGTGCCTGCTGTTGCGGCGGCTGCTGTCGATTCTGCCTTGGACGGGGCGGATGCACCTGAATTGCCCCCGCCGCATCCGGTAATGCCCAGTATCACGGCAGTCAGAGCGGCAAGCACCGTGCCTGAGCTTCTTGTTGTTCTCATTTGTATGAACCTCCTCGAATGATAATTAGATCATATATTCTAACCGGCATTTACGCCAGAGCTAGACCGCTTAACCTTTGATTGCCCCTATAGTAAGGCCCTTGGTGAAGTACTTCTGGAAGAACGGATAGATGAACAGAATCGGACCAATCGACAGCACGACCATAGCCATCCGCAGACTTTCGGTCGGAACGGATTCCTGTACCATCAGGGCGACACCGCTGCCGGCAAGCTGGGTTTTGAAGAATTCTGCCTGGCGGATCATCTGAATCATGACGTATTGCAGGGAGAACTTGTCGGTGTCATTAATGAATAGCATGGAGTTGAACCAGTCATTCCAATACATCAGCGTAGTGAACAGACCGATCGTAGCCAGAACAGGCAGGGAGATCGGAAGCACAAGCTGGAAGAATATCCGCCATTCCGAGGCCCCGTCCAGCTTGCCGGATTCAATCATCTCCTCCGGGATCGTCTGCTGGAAGAAGGTACGGGTGATGAAGATATAGAAGGCATTGGACAGGCCGGGCAGGATCAGCGCAACCAGCGAGTCCTTCAGATCGAGATAGTTCACGTACAGCAGATAGAAGGGGACAAGCCCTCCCGAGAACAGCATGGTGATCAGCAGGTAGAAGTTGAATGTTTTTTTAAAGGGAAAATCCTTCCGGTAAAGCGGGTACGCATATAGCGCAATCAGCAGCACGGCCAGAACAGTCCCGATAATGGTAACGGTCAGGCTGACGCCATACGCCTTAACCAGTGTCTCCGAATGCTTGAACAGATATTGGTACGCGGATGCGTCGATATGATCGGGCCAGAACTTGTAACCCTGCAGCGTCAAGGCCTTCTCGTTGGTTAAGGAGATGGCGACAATGAGTAGGATCGGCAGAATACATGCCAGGCTGAAGGCGATGAAGAACACATTCAGAATAATCTGGGCGGTAGTGGAGCCTTTGGTATAAGGGTTGCTTCGGGATGCAGTAGTCATTAGAATCCTCCGTTTCTAGAAAAGCGCCGTATCGCGGTTCAGCTTGCGGGCGAGAGCGTTCGCGCCGATGACCAGGAAGAAGCCGACGACCGATTGATAGAAGTTCGCCGCTGAGGACATCCCCAGGTCGTTGAGCTGGATCAGGCCCCGGTAGACATAGGTGTCGATGACGTCCGTAGTCGAGCGCAGCGCACCGGAGTCCAGGGTCACATGGTAGAACAGCCCGAAGTCAGAGCGGAAGATGCCGCCCATGTTAAGAATCGTGAGAATGACCATGATCGGCGTGAGCAGTGGCAGGGTAATCTTGGTGATCTGCTGCCATTTGCTGGCGCCGTCCATCACCGCGGCTTCGTACAGCTCTTCGCTGATGCCGGTGATGGCTGCAAGGTAGATGACGCTGCCGATCCCGATGGAGTGCCACATTTTGGTGATCCACAGAATGTAAGGCCATGCGTTAGGATGCATATAAGCATTCACCGAGGAGTAGCCGAACAGCGGCAGAATATGCTTGACCAGGAAGCCGTACTCCGGGTGCAGGAAGGCATAGACGATGAAGCTGACCACGACCATGGACAGGAAGTTCGGCATAATCATGACGGTCTGGAAGAACTTCGAAGCCAGCTTGTTACGCACCTCATTGATCGCAATGGCCAGCGAGACCGAGAGGATGAGTCCTGAGATAATGAAGACCACATTGTACCCCACAGTGTTGATGGTCACGCGCAAGGCGTCAGAGGTGGCGAACAGGAACCGGAAGTTGTCGAGCCCGGCCCAAGGACTGCCCATAATGCCGTCAATGTAGTTGATGTTCTTGAAGGCAATGAATAATCCGAACATCGGAATATAGCAGTTGATGAAAAAGATAATCGAGGTGGGCAGCAGCATCAGCAGCAGCACCCGGTATCGCACGATATTGTGCAGCAGACGGCCGAAACGGCCCTGGGACGGTGTCGCTAGCTTGGTGTTCAAAGCTTGTGGTGCGGGATTTGCCATAAGTTCTAACCTCACTCTACTTGTTCTGGATGAATTTATTATAGTAGAGCGGATGAACCGAATTCTCTCTTGCAAATGACCCTGTTTATTCAAAAATGACTTTGTGCACGTAAGATGTTATTCTGCGCTCCTGTCACAAAATAGCAGCAGGGGAACGTTATACCTGTATATTCTTAATCAGCAAAGGAGAGAAACTATGTACACGATCAGCTTAAATACGATGAAGAAAGCAATGATAGCAACAGCAGTAACCGCTGTACTCGGAGGGACAGTTGTCGGCGGGGGATTCACTGTACCCGTAGCGGCGGCAGCCGATGTCAACAAGGCAACTAAGGCTGGCAGCGCCTTTGCGGTCAGTGACAGCACCGTGCTGAAGGCTATGGTCCAGAAAGGGCTTGCTGCTGCCCCGAATCAGACCGTGACCCAGGAAGGGGTGACCCTGACTCTAACCGATCTGATCTATGACAATAACGAGCTTGTCGCAGGTATCCGGCAGGAGGGAGGGACGGTGGGCAAGAACGGTTCTTTCATGGACCAGACCAGGAATGTGGACGTGTTGATCAATGGGAAAAAGCTGCTGTTTGATACTTCCATCATTCCCAATTTGGAAGATACGGACACGGCGTTGATCTGGCTGACCAAAGGAGCCATGAAGCAGCAAATCCCGGACAAATTCGACCTGACGCTGAAGGCATACGCCAACGGGGTGAAGGAGCCGTTTATTTTCAAAGTTCAAGTGAACAAGCTGGGGACCCTGTTAAGCCTGAAGCCGGGCGTCTCCAAGAAGAACAACAAATTCAATTATACGGTGAATTCCTTCGAGATGACCGCGTTAACGATGTCTCTGCAGGTGACCTTTAAGGGTGAAGTTCCGGCAGCGGCCAAGTCCAAGGTGAACCCGGAAAGAATGTTATATGACCTTGTGGATGAGAAGGGGAATGTGATCTCGCCGTGGGGCAAGCCGTTTGAGAAGGTTAAAACAAGCGGTACCGAGGAACAGAACTATAGTGCATTCCCAGCCGTTCCGAAGTCCATTAGCGTTAAGCCTTTTACGTATTCCAAAGATGCCAGCGGGAAGATGTTCAAAGACAAGCAGGGCCAATGGGCTAAAACTTATTATAAAGACCTGGAAACCAAAATTACGGTTAAATAACGTGCAATGAAGCAATGCAGGACACCCGGCGATGACCACGAGAGTAACAAATGATATTGACAGAAGTCTGGACTGTGCATAGAATTGAAAAATATTTACATGAAGTCAGCTTCAAATAATTGAATATTCGCAAGCTATGAAGGCTATGGATCACACTATAGCTGGAGCAGCTTCTGGAGAGACTGCGGGAGACCGCAGCGCCGAAGGGTTCACAATCTCAGGCAAAAGGACAGAAGAGTACCGGATTTGTGTTTTGCCGTGCGGATTAGCCGCTGCTGCAGACGCTTATTTGGAACCTCTTATGAACCGGGAGATTGGATGATATCCAGTCTCCTTTTTGCGTTACCCGGCAGGACAGCGTCATATACACTAAGGGGGAAACAGGTATGGCACAGACAGAGTTAAAAAGAGAGCTTGCAAACCGGCATGTCCAGCTTATCGCCATCGGAGGTACGATTGGCACAGGTTTATTCCTGGGATCGGGTAAAGCCATTCAGCAGGCCGGGCCCTCCATCATGCTCACGTATCTGATCGTGGGGATTGCCGTGTTTTTTGTGATGCGGGCGCTGGGGGAGCTGCTGCTCTCGAAGGCGGGGTATCAGTCTTTTACAGACATTGCTGAGGATTACCTGGGGCCGCGCGCGGCATTCATTACGGGCTGGACCTACTGGTTCTGCTGGATTATGACGGCGATGGCCGATGTGATTGCGGTGGGCGTCTATGTGCAGTACTGGTTCGATATTCCGCAGTGGGTACCGGCCGTGATCTGCCTGATCATTCTGCTCGGACTCAATCTGCTCACGGTCAAAAGCTTCGGCGAACTCGAATTCTGGTTTGCTCTGATCAAGGTGGTTACGATTCTGGCTCTGATTGGCCTGGGGATTGTCCTGCTGGTAACCCAGTTCAAGACAGATGCAGGCTCAGTGTCGGTCCGCAATCTCTGGGAGCACGGGGGCGTGTTCCCGAACGGGGTGAAGGGCTTCCTGTTCTCTTTTCAGATGGTGGTATTCGCCTATGTCGGCGTGGAGCTGGTGGGGGTATCGGCAGCGGAGACGGCTAATCCTGAGAAAAACATCCCGTCCGCGATCAACAAAATTCCGCTGCGCATTCTCTTCTTCTATGTCGGCGCGCTCTTCGTGCTGCTGTGCATTAATCCCTGGACCCAGCTTAGCGCAGCTGAAAGTCCGTTCGTGCGCACCTTCAGTCTGGTCGGGATTCCGGTTGCTGCGGGGATTATCAATTTCGTGGTCTTAACCTCGGCAGCCTCCGCCTGCAACAGCGGGATGTTCTCGACCAGCCGGATTCTCTACAATCTGAGCAGACGGAATCAGGCCTCGCCTCAGCTTGGCAAGCTGAACCGGAATCATGTGCCTGCGAATTCCCTATTCCTCTCCACGCTGGTGATTTCTGCCGGGGCACTGCTCAGCAAGCTTATTCCGGGTCAGGCCTTCGGCATCGTGACTACGATCAGCGCCATTTGCTTCATCTGGGTCTGGGGCGTTGTGCTGGTCTGCCATATCAAGTATAAAAGGAACCGCCCGGACTTACATGCCGCTTCCAAATTTAAAGCGCCGTTCACCCCGGTAATTAACTATGCCGTCCTGACGCTGTTCGCCGCCATTCTTGTGATCATGCTCTTTGCTGCTGAGACCCGTCCGGCTCTGCTGTTCACCCCGCTCTGGTTCATCCTGCTGTTCGTTCTGTATTCCATCAGAAGCCGTAAGGAGAAAAGTGAACAGGAAATCAGTATAATCAATACATAAACTGATTTCAGGATGAAGAGGGTGCAGCCGCCGCATGAACAAGACAGATCGCATGTTAGCCATCGTACTGGAGCTGCAGCGCAAAGGGGTCGTACGGGCAGAGGATCTGGCGTCCGTCTTCGAGACTAGCGTAAGAACCATCTACCGCGATATCCAGGCGCTTAGTGAAGCCGGAGTGCCGGTGGTAGGCGCTACGGGTCAGGGATATTCACTGGTAAAAGGGTATTTCCTCCCCCCGGTCAGCTTCACCGCCGAGGAGGCAGTGACCCTGCTGATCGGGACGGATTTCGTGGAGCAGCGGTTCGACACTCAGTATGGTAACCAGGCCTCCGCAGCAGGGAGGAAGATTGAAGCGGTTCTGCCGGAGGATGTCAAGGAGAATGCCGCCCGGCTCCGCCAGAGCATCCTGCTGCTGAATACCAGTAAAGATAAGCTGCAAGGACAGGAGAAGGAGTACATGGAGCAGATCCGACGCGCAATTATGGAGCAGCGGAAGATCGGCTTTGGGTATACAAAGGGCAGACAGGAAGCTGACGGAAGTCACCACAGTGTCCGAACCGCCTCGCCGTATGGACTTGTCTTGAACAGAGGCGCATGGACCCTGGTGGCCTGGTGCGGACTGCGGCAGGAGATCCGTCATTTCCGCTTATCCAGAATGAGTGAGCTTACCATTCTGGATGACCGGTTCGAAGCGCCTGCGGATTTCGATCTGCACGAGTACCAGCCGGAGGATGACCGCCATGTACGTGTGTGCATTTTGGTTCAGCCGGAGATCGCGGGCAAGGCGGCTGAATCCGGGAACTATTATCTGGAGGCAGTGGAGGACCGGGCAGATGGCAGGCATATGATCTTCCGTGTGCGCCAGCCCGAGGACCTGCTGCAATGGGTGCTTGGCTGGGGAGCGGGGGCGGTTGTCTTGGAGCCGGAAGCCTTGCGGAAGCTTGTGCGGGAGGAAGCGGCGAGAATGCTGGAACGCTACTGACATAACGTTGTCAGGAGAGGTTGTGTATATTCAGAACAGACCTTAAGAATAAAGGAGCTGCCTGAATATTATGAATAAGAATATGAATAAGAATATGAAGACAACAGAAGCCTTACAGCAGTTTGAGAAGACTGTCCATCACTATCTTATGGAATTAGATATCTTCAGTATGGAGCAGCTGCTGCGGCAGCCTGCCGAGGGAGAGTGGTCTCTCGGGCAGATGGTCCAGCATTTGATACAATCGGCGCTGTACATGCAGCTCCGTAATATCGATCAGTGTCTGGCCGGGAACGGGGAAGCGGCGGGGAATGAAGCAGAGATGACGCCGGAGGGTAAAGCGATTTTTGCCGGGGGCAGCTTCCCGCCTGTACGCGTTCATGTTCCGCCGTCACCGCAGTACACGCCGGTACAGCCGGAGAGCAAGGAGCAGTTGATCCAGGGTCTGCACACCGTGATGGACCGTATGCGGGAGACCCTGCCGAAGCTTGCGCAGGCACCTGAGCACAGCACTGTCCCTCATCCCCGCTTTGGCCCTTTGAATGCAACCGAATGGTATCTGCTGATCGAGATGCACTACCGCCATCACTTGCTGCAGCTGGACCGGTTGAAGGATGCAATAGGGGCAAGAGTACAATAGAGTTAAGCCGCAATGAGCGAAGGAAAGCCGAAGCCTGTCAGCAATAGACGACGGGTTCCGGCTTTTTTGGTTGAAAAACCGACCACACTTGGCACGTTGAGAGTGCGCGGGCCAAATGTGGTCGAAAAACCGACCACACTGGTCACGCCGATGGCGCGCGAGCCAGATGTGGTCGAAAAACCGACCACAATGGTCACGCCTGCAGGTAGGCGAAGAAAATGGGGGTGCTGCTTGAAGCACCCGCATCCTTCACCCGTCAGGCTGATGCTGTGCTTATAAATCAATTTTTAATTATTCATTTTTGAATAAAGGAGGTTTTTCGCAAAATGTCGAACTTAACTCAAGATTTCACTGTACCGTGAAGCTACCTGAAATAGAAGGAGAACCGCATCTATGAAAAACATCGTCCGCTCCCTTGAAGAACTAATGAATCTGGCACCCATTCTGAAAGCTGCTTTTCCTTACGATATCTCAATTGCCATCTGCGACACAGAGAAGTTCCTTGCCTATTACCCCGGTGATTCCATTGATCTGGGCATCCGGGCAGGGCAGATCATTCAGGCAGATGAGCCTCTGTATCATGCGCTGAAGCAGGATGAATACTCGGTGGCTAATGTCCCCAGGGAATATTACGGGTATGAATTTGTGGGTACGGTTCTGCCGGTACATGGGGAGGATGAGGAGGTCTGTGGGGCGGTATGCATTCAGGTACGCAGGCAGACGGAGCTGCGGGAGATCGCGGACCGGATGGCGCTGTCCCTGAATCAGGCCAATGCGCGGATTAGCCAGGTCGCGGACGGCTCAGGCCTGCTTGCCGATTATTCGCAGAAGCTGCTGATTCAATCGGATGCAACGGCTTATAGTGTCCGTAAAAGCAGTGAGGTTCTGGCGGTGCTGAGGAAGGTGGCCGACCAGACGAACCTGCTTGGCATTAACGCGGCGATTGAAGCCGCCCATGCCGGGGAGCGGGGCCGGGGCTTCGACGTTGTGGCTAAGGAGATCCGCAGATTCTCGAAGGAAACTGAGCAATCGGCGCAGCGGATCAGGGATACCCTGAGTGAGATTCAGTCGGCCATGCAAGGGATCAGTCAAGCCATAGGCCAGATTGCGTCCGTCGGGCAGGAGCAGGCGGCTTCCACGCATGAGATCTCCAGCTTCATTGAGGAGATCCGGGCAATGTCTGAGCAGTTGAACGAGTTCGCGCAGAAGCTGTAAGGCTTGAGCGGAGAGGAAGCTGCCTGCATCGGTCCGCGAATTTTACAGATGTGCGATCAATGTGGCCGCCAGCGCCAGAAAGGCCGGGAGGCCTTGCATCAGCAGGATGGATCGCTTGGAGGTAAGTCCGCCGTAGATGGCCGCAACCGCCACACAGATCAGGAAGAACAATTGCAGCTGGTAACCGAAGTCCGCGCTTGGATGCAGCAGCCCCCAGATTAGACCGGCTGCGAGGAAGCCGTTATATAAGCCCTGATTGGCTGCCAGCGATTTCGTCTCCTGTGCGAAGGCGGGGGTCAATCCGAACGCCTTCTGTGCTCTCGGGGTGGTCCACAGGAACATCTCCAGTACAAGTATGTACACATGCTCTAGTGCTACTAAGGCAACAAGAATTAAACTTACAGTCATCATAAGAAGTCCCTCTTTTCAAGTGATAGGAATTTAAGTAATGTGAATCTGTTACGTTAGTGTCTCATGGATTTTCATTGTGCAAAATATAATTTTACAAACCTAAATATAACCAAATATTTGCCTTTTGTCAATTTATTGTATCCATATTGTAAGGGAGGAAGGAAATGTACATCAGAACACTGGCCCCCTCGGACGCCGAAAGCTACCGGGCGCTTCGTTTGCAGTCGCTGCAGCAGCACCCGGAAGCTTTCCTTAGCTCTTATGAATCGGAAGCGAAGCTGTCTATCGAGACTACCCGGATTAGGCTGGATTCCTCCGATCAGCATTTCACCCTGGGCGCCTTCTTGGATGGGGAGCAGAGGCTGGCGGGAATGGCAACCTTGTTCCGGGAGAGCAGGCCCAAGATTCAGCACAAAGCTAATGTCTATGCAGTATATGTAGATCCGGCTGCCCGCAAACATGGCGTGGGCCGCGCGCTGATGCTGGAGCTGATTGCGCGGGCGAAGGGCGCGCCGGGGCTGGAGCAGCTTACGCTGACCGTAACCTCCAGTAATCTGTCTGCCAAAAGGCTCTACGAATCCCTGGGATTCGTCTGCTACGGCACAGAGCCAAGGGCGATGAAGCTTGACGGCGAGTATCTGGACGAGGATCTGATGGTGTTGCTGCTGTAAAACAAAGCACAAACCCCTCCCGCATGTTTGCAGAAGGGGTAAGATAAATCGCATATGTTGCTTACTTCGCAGACTTTCCGCTCAGGATGGCTTTCACCTGGCTGACCATTGCCGCGGCGTCAGCGCTGGTGACGCCGTCCTGGGGACGGAAGCTTCCGTCTTGATCCAGCTTCACGATCTTAAGGGCAAGCGCGGTCTGAATGGCTCCTGAGTTCAGGATATTGATCTTGTCATTATCCTTGATCTCCACCGGGATCAGCTTGATCATCGGCAGTTGGCCGTTGGTCTGGAGCGTGTTAATGAGCAGATACGTGAAAGATTCGCGGGTTACGCTCATATTCGGATCGATTTTGATCTGCAGATTCGCCTCAGGTCCGGCAGCGTCCTTGATGAACTGGACGGCCTCGGTTGCGGTGATTGTCTTGCTTACAGCACCGGGTGCCGGATGGGCCTTCAGATAATTCACGGCATTTCCGACGATGGAAGCAGCCTCAGGGCGGGTAATTGCCGCCTTCGGATTGAAGTTCCCGTCGGCATCCAGCTCCACGAAGCCAAGGGCAAGGGCGGTCTGGATAGCTCCCGAGTTCAGGATGTCGATCTGATCGCCGTCCTTCACGTCTTCTGGAATGACATTAATCATCGGCAGTTGCCCGCTGGTCTGTAAGGTATGGATTAACAGATACGTGAAGGCTTCACGTGACATGCTGGCCGCCGGAGCAATCTTGATCTGCAGGCCGGCTTCAGGACCGACTGCTTCTTTAATAACCTGCACAGCTTGTTCTGCGGTCAGGATCTCATCCGCAGCAGCAGGGGCTGGATGGGCCTTCAGATAAGCGAGCGCATTGCTGATGGCGACTGCCGCTTCGGCGCGGGTGATCTCCTGCTTCGGGTTAAGCTTGCCGCTGCCATCCAGCTTCAGGACACCGTAATTCAGCGCACGCTGCAGGGCACCGGAGTATTCTGCCTGCACCTGATCCTGGTCGGCGTACTCCATCACTACTGGCTTAATCATCGGCAAGTGGTTCGTGTTCTCCATCGCATCAATGAGCTGGTAGGTAAATTCTTCGCGGGTCAGCTTCTCACCAGGCTTCAGATCCGCTGGCAGGTCCAAGCCGTGCACACCGGCAATGATCAGCGCCTGTGCGTACCAGGCGGAGTCACTCGCGTTCTTGAAATAGTCGGTGGCATGCGGCTCCTTCACGAACCGGATCGTATCCAGATTCAGATCAAGCGCACTCACGATCATCTGCACCCCCTGGGCTGCTGTGATGCTGAGGTTCGGGCCGAACAGATCCGCGCTGATGCCTTTAATCAGGCCGCTGTTCTGAAGCGCGATAATCTTGTCTTTATCCTGCACGTTATGGATATCCTTGAAGGCTGCGGCCGAGGCGAATTGTTGTCCGGTGAAGCTGAGCGCCAGAGCGGCGGCTGCGGATAGGGTTATCATCTTGAATGTATTCTTCATGTCCAGTCACCTCGTAAGAGTAGTTTGTGGTTTATTTGTGATCATAGACGGCGGCTTAGTCAAAAAGGTTCCAGCAAAAATAAAATAATCAAAATTATAAATAAACGCAAAAAAAGCACTGCCTATGCGGCTAGTGCTCATGATACAAGGATAATATCCAATTATACCTCCACCGCAACAATCTGATTCCGGCCCTGATGCTTGGCGGCGTACAGGGCTTTGTCGGCAGACTTGAACAGGTCGTTCAAGTAGGTGTTCGCCTCGATGGCAGGCGGGATCTTGAATTCAGCGATGCTGAGCAGTCCCATGCTGATGGTGATGGACACAGGCTCATCGATATAATCGATGTGGATGGTATTGTGCTCAACCTCGGATTTCAGCTGCTTGGCCAGACGGCGCGCCTCGGCTCCATTCGTATCCGGCAAATAGATAATGAATTCCTCTCCGCCGTAGCGGGCCAGAATATCGGAGGGCCGCAGGCTGCGCTGCAGCAGCTCCACTGTGTTACACAGGACCATATCTCCGGCCAGATGGCCGTGCTGGTCGTTGATTTTTTTGAAAAAATCGATGTCGATCAGTATAATAGTCGAAGGTGTCCGGGTGTCGCTGACCCGCAGCGCCTCCTGCTCCAATTGCTGCATCAGATAATGCCTGTTGTAGCAGCCGGTCAGGCTGTCGGTGATCGCCAGCTTCCTCAGCTTGCCGTTCGTCTGGAACAGCTCCTCCTGTACCTTCACCAGCGAGTCGTTGCGTTCCTTCAGGATGGCATTCTGCTGGTTCGTCTCATCGATGAGACGCCGGATCTCGGTAACATTCTGGAAGGTGACAATCCGTCCGACCCGGCTGCCGCTCACCATAATGGGTGCTGCATGAATACTGACAACCATTTGGATAAGGGGATGCAGAATTTCCAGCTCGGCCGTCTCCAGCGGATGCTCATGGTATTTCTCAAGGAAGGACTCGATCTTCATGGCAGGTTCATCTGGCAGATAGCTGCTCATGTTGAACGCCGCACCCGTCACAAGAGGGATATAGGGATGCAAGGCATGATTGATCTCTACCACTTGCTCCTGGTCATCCAGCACGAGAATTCCGTATTCCATGGTATT
The DNA here is from genome assembly GCF_038595095.1 of Paenibacillus sp. FSL P2-0089. Classification (NCBI taxonomy): domain Bacteria; kingdom Bacillati; phylum Bacillota; class Bacilli; order Caryophanales; family Paenibacillaceae; genus Paenibacillus; species Paenibacillus sp. FSL P2-0089. Next base: position 7,111,612 of record NZ_CP152006.1, on the reverse strand, counting down.
GATAATATCCTGATGGGCGATAGTTACGATATCGAATACTTTGTCCTGGTGGATCGTAATCACAAAGAATGTAGCCGACACCACGATACCCAGCGAAGTGAAGCCCGGAATTACTGGCAGATAGTCATCCAGAATGACATTGAGAAGCACATCGATCATAAGGAAGACGCATAGGGCTGTAATGCCTTTGAGCATATACATAACCTGATTCTTGACCCGTGCAGCCTGATTAGAGGTCAGAGCCACGTAGATGACATACATGGACACGAGGGCGTTAATGACAAGAAAGGTCATGCTGATCCAGAAAATAGGTCCGTAGATGCGCTCCACATACCCTCCGTTCACCGGACGGACGAACCATCCATAAGGATTGAGCACCACTCCAAGGGAGGTCAGTACTGCAGGGATCACCAGCGCGGACACTATTTTTCTGTTAAGGAACTGGGATTGTCCCGCGAGCAGAATCGTGAAGAAGATCCAGCCCAGGCCCAGCAGGGAAGCATCCACGAAGGCAAGCTTCACATAAAAGAGCTGATAGAGAGGATCATCCACAGTTCTTATGGCAAACTGGCAGTAGGGCCAGATCAGCATGGAGAAATGGAACCCTAAATAGACCTTGTGCAGCTTGGTAATGGTGACCGTAGCCACGATATAGATGAGCAGCAGGAACAGAAGGAAGCACATAATCAGGTCAATCCAAGAGGCTAAGGCCAATATGTTACACCTTCTTGATTTTAATAGTATTTATAGATTTTTGTGGGTCTTAGGTCTTATATATTGTTTTTAATATATAATTAGCGTGTGCAGATTACAAGATTTTTAGATAAATCTATCGGGAAATATTGGATTGGGAGGGGATCTCATGAAATCTATTAGCGTGCAGAGTCTTGTAGAGAAATTCCATCTGGAGGTGCTCGCCGGAGCGGGCCGGATGGACCGGAACATCACCCGTCCAAGGACGCACAGACCGGGTCTGGAGTTTGTCGGTTATTTTGATTTTTTTCCGATGGAGCGGGTGCAGGTCCTTGGACGTAAAGAGATCAACTACCTGTTAACGCTGAGTGTAGAGGAGCGTATGCTGCATATCGGCAACATCGTCAAATACCATCCGCCCTGCTTCATCGTGACCAGCGGCCAGCAGGAGATTCCTTACCTGACGCTGTTCTGTGACCAGGAAGGCATTCCGCTGCTGCGGACGCCGGAGGTAACCACCGAGTTCATCGCCAAGCTGGACAGCTTCCTGGTGAAGACGCTGGCGCCCGAACTGTCTATCCACGGGGTATGCGTTAACGTATCGGGAATAGGAATTCTGCTGCGGGGCAAGTCGGGGATCGGCAAGAGCGAGACGGCGCATACACTGATCCGCAGGGGCCACCGCTTCGTGGCTGATGATATTGTGGTGCTGAAGAAGCTGGGTCCGGCGACTCTCCTCGGGACCCATAATGAGACCACACGTGAATTCCTGGCGCTGCGCAGCATCGGCCTGATCAACGTCGTACGGCAGTATGGGCGGCGGGCGTTCCAGGATGAGACGCGGATCGTGCTCGATATCGAGCTTGCCCCCTGGCAGGAGAATTCGCTCAACAATGAGCTGGAGCTGGTGCCCCAGTTCACCGAATATCTCGGGGTGCAAATCCCGCATATTGAGGTCCAGCTTCAGCCGGGCCGCGATGTAGCCGGTCTGATTGAAGCGGCTGCGAACAACTGGTATCTCAAGCAGCTGGGCTACAGCGCGGTGGAAGAATTCATGCAGCGGATTGAGGACGGGATGCAGTCTTAAAGGACGACAGGGAATGAAGGTCCACACTCCTGGGCAACTTAGGGGAAAGACAGCAAGGGAGTGTGTCCTTAAATGGCGAGAAGAAGCAGAAAATATGCTGTACCAGGTTCCGCCCAGGGAATGCAGACGTTCAAAGCGGAGGTTATGAGGCAGGAAGGATATCACGTAGATCCGAATCACCCGGACGATGTGAAATACGAGGTGGCGAAGGAATTGGGCATTCCGCTGCAGGCCGGAAATAACGGCAAGCTGACGACTGAGTCGGCGGGACAGATTGGCGGCCGCATCGGAGGCTCCATGGTTCGTGAGATGGTGCGTCTGGCACAGGAGCAGCTGGCGGGTAAGCAGAAGTCATAGCATGGAATGGATCAAATTCAAATTCAAATTCATATTTATGCTAATTAGCCCCTTTTCTTTTATTGAAGGGGTCTAATTTTTTAAGTGCCGGTTAAGCCAAACCCTGTGGTTGAAATTCCATTGTCCAAAAAACTCATCGCCATGAATCAATGATTGATATATTGGCTCCAGGAAATCAACAAGACATTTCATCAAATCCTGAAATGTGAGCGGTTCCTCTATACCTAGACGATTCATAAATGCCAACCATAGCTTTAAACGGCTGTCATCATCAGCAAATGTAGTCTGAAACAATGGATGATCCTTTTCCAAGATTGTCCCACGACGCTGAAAAGTTTCATACACAGCCTCATACAGTACACGCCCATCAAAATCATTGGTGCTCAGAAGCGTATAAATATCATAAAAATCCTTCATTCGGCTGTTCATGACGGATAATGTAATCATGGCTTCAAACTTTTCTGAAATGACGGATTCCTTCGAGTAGGCTTGTACCTGCGGGGCTTCCATATTAAGCAGGACCGGGTATCCAATAAGTTGCGGCTTAGGAATTACAACATCGCCAAATCCGATATCGAATTGCAGGCTCTTTCTCATTCTTCCCAGAAGCGCCGTTACCTTGATTCTCACCCCCTCATAATCGGCATCCTCTTTAATTCTTTCCGTTGTCATGTCGTCCAGTTGAAATACAACTCCATCTGCAGGAACGTCAATCGAACAAATTATCACAAATGACTCTCTTAAAATTTCAAGCTCATTTGCTATCTGTCTGGCCAGAAAATCGACGTCTTTTGTTGGACGCGCCTTGAGCTGAGTTTGCGAGAATAGAAACAGCCCGCCCTTTAAGATGAATTTGTCCCGATAACCGGATATAGACAAGCGGTATAAGAAGCGCTCTTGAAGGTACAGGAGCAGCATGGTATCGAAAGCTTTTCCTGAGGTCTTAGCAATATTCTTTAAACGTTCGGCAACAGAGGCAGGAATATTTTTAATATCACTCATCAGATCAACACCTCAAGATATTTTTGCAAAACTGTCCTTATCCGCAACTGGTCGGCATAGGAAACTAATTTCGTTATATTTTTATAAGGAGATTGAAGATAGTTTCTTAGACCCTCTTTCATCAAATCTATCCCAATCTTTTCACGGTATCGTACAATATCGCAAATTGTTTTCTCCCGGTTGTAGATTTTGACGGTGGCCCCCTCTATATAAATATGGTCTATTCCTACCTTAAACTGAGCTTCCGCAAAGAACATAACTTTAATGGGCGGATAGTCTGGAATCCTCGGTTTCTTTCCTCCACGGTGAATGGCAATTTGATATTCCCATGGATGGTATGTGGTCAGTTCATAATAGGATAGGGCGGAGAGGAGACAAATGACACCTTTGGGAACCAGCCGTGACACTTCAAGCATTTCACTTAATGGTTCGTTTCCATCGCTCGCAAGCCGATAAACTCCTTGTTTTACCCGTTCAATTTCACCAATGGATTCCAGTTTTTTGACATAATAAGGGGATATTCCTGCTTCTAAGAAATCCCTCGTTCGGGCAAAACCATTATGCTTCTCTAGAACTCGCATCGCTCCCGTCACAATTTGCTCGTTCATGAACTCACCACCATTCACAATTGCTTAAGATAGATATTTAAGATATTCGAGAATATTTGTTGTTTTCCTCTAGTTATTCACTAAAGGTTCTGCACTTAGACGCAAATGCAGAAAATACCCTATAACATTTCGTTCCATGTCATAGGGCATACAACCAGAGCTGACCCAATCAGCGCTTCGGAATTAAGAAGTAGGCGTGCCCTGAAGCAGGCTGTTTCTGTAATTCATGAGCGGGGCCAGCCAGACCATGCCGGTTCCCCGGTACACGTTGACCAGGCCTTCGCCTGAGGCGGCGGAGCCCAGACGGGTCTTGCCTGACTTCTCGACCGTGAAGTCCAGAGAGTTGGACCACATGAGAGCGAAGTTCCCGTCCACCTTCAGCACATCATTCTGCAGCTCGACCACGACAGCTTCCTCGGAAGGAATGGGAGCTTCGAGGGCAAGAATCCCTTTGCCGCGCGCGCTAAGGTTGAACAGCCCTTCACCGCCGAGGACGGCAGAGGAGATGTTTTTGCGTGCCGCAACGGAGATGTCGAGCGTAGTCTCACAAGCCAGGAACATGCCGTCATCGATTACGATATGGTCGTTGTCCACATCAATCAGCCAGAGGTATTTGTAGGTGGTCTCCAGCAGGATGGTTCCGGTTCCCTTGTAGAGCGGTTTGACGGCACTGGTTCCGGTTGCCGCCCCGGACAGCATATTACGCATCAGTCCTCCTACGCCTTTGATTCCGGAGGTCATCTCGATATTGCCGATCATATACTGCATGGCTCCGGCGCTCAGCATCACCTCATTGTTATTCAGCTCAATCATCAGCTGCTTGTTGCGCATATTGCTCTTGCTCATGAAGAAGTTGGTCTCTGCTTCATACCGGGTAGTGGTGCTGAGATCCTCTTTGTATTCGATGATGCTGAAGCCGCCTAGCTGCTCTTTAATGATTACGTTGGAATTGTCCTTCAGATTATTAATGGTAAAAGCCATCGATACCCGCTCCTTCGGTTGCTGTAGTTATGCAATGCTGTGCATCATGCCTTCAAAGCATACGTATTCGACACTTCTCGCGGGGTTCCTTGAATTCCGGGAGAAAAAACGCATACAATAATTCCTTTACTTCTAATATCAGGTTAGCGTAATGTTCTAAGTATAGTGCTCAGAATACAAACGTATCTCTTGACACCAGCATTAGAACCGAAAGGAAGTTAGCCTTGTTTGAGACGCTGCTGCTCAATTTTTTGTTTATGCTGTTTCCGGTGCTGATATTTCTGATTTTCTTCGAGAACAGGCCCCACGCCTACAATCATAAGATTCTTGTACTGCTCATCGCCGCCACCATGATCCTGTGTATCGCTAAGCCGATCCGGCTGGAGACCGGGTTCATCTTTGACTTGCGGTATGTTCCGTTTGTGATTGCGGCCTTGTATGGAGGGTACAAACATACCCTGCCCTTATATGTGATTCTGAATGTGTACCGTTTCTACATAGGCGGTGAGGGAACCGTCCAATCTTTACTTTTTTCGACAGCAGTCCTCATTCTGGTTCCTTCCATAAGCGCCAGATTTCTCCGTTCTAAGCCCAAGGGACGGATCTTGTGGGCTACCTCTATCGCGGTCCTGACGATGGGCTGTTATCTGATCATTCTGGGCCAGATCATGAATAAGCTGGATACCCAGTTCTGGACGCTTGCCTTCTATGCCTTAACTACGCACGCGGTGTTCATGGCGATCCTAATGATCCTGCTGGAGCAGATCCTGGCGAATCTCAGGAACCGTGAGCGGATTATGCAGTCGGAGCGGCTGAATGTGGTCAGTGAGCTGGCGGCCAGTGTCTCCCATGAGATGCGCAATCCGTTAACCGTGACCAGCGGCTTCCTGCAGCTGCTGAATCTCTCTAAGAACCTCACCCCGGACGAGAAGGGGTATGTCGAGCTGTCACTGCTGGAGCTGAACAGGGCGGAGAAGATCATCAGCGATTATCTGTCTTTTGCCAAGCCGCAGTCGGAGAGCCGGGTCTACTCCAACCTGATGGCTGAATGTGAATACACCAAGAATGTGATCCTGCCGTATGCCACGATCCACAAGGTTGCGGTTGAATTCAGCTTCAACAACCCGCTTAGCACCCATTATGACAGTAATGAGATGCAGCAATGCCTGATTAATCTGTACAAGAATGCGATTGAAGCGATGGATGGGGTGGAGGATGCGGTCCTGTCTATTGCTGTCTTCGCGAGCGGACAGAATATTATCATTACCATCCGCGACACCGGTGTCGGAATGACCAAGGATGAGATCTCGCGCCTGGGCAAGCCGTATTACTCCACCAAGGCAGACGGGACAGGGCTCGGAATGGTCATGGCCTATAACACGATTAACAAGCTCAAGGGCCGTATTGAGGTTACCAGCGAGAAGGGCAAGGGAACTGTCTTCCGGATCATTATCCCGGCCTAGCGCACGGCAACAGTGGGAAACTTGGTGTGAAAATGATAAAGTATCTCTAAGAGAACTTGGAACTATTAACCGGGAGGCTATGGGTAATGAGAGAAGAATTAATCGCGCAATTGAACGCTTGGCATGAGGCGGACGAATATGAAGAAATCGTATCCCGCATCAAAGAGGTGCCGACACCGCTGATCGATGAAGAGCTGGCGGTACATCTGGGCCGGGCGCTCAACAATCTGGGCCGCTACCGGGAAGCGCTTAAATGGTTCAACAAAGCGGCAGATCAGGGTAAAAAAGACCCGCTGTGGCATTTCCGTGTCGGCTACGCCCACTATTATCTGGACGAGTACGATCAGGCGATCAAAGCATTCAAGAAGGCGAACAAGCTGGACCCTGAGGATCAGGATACCCTCGAATTCCTGGAATGGAGCCGCAGTGAGAAGGCGGCGCTGGCCGCTGCGGACGAGGAGAGCGAGGATGCAGAAGAAGCTGCTGAAGCGGATTCCGCTTCAGATGCCAGTCCCGATGCGGATTCGGATGCGGCAAAAGAAACGAAGCACTAGGGCTTGACGGCCAGTCTGGCCGAAGCATACAATGAAAGTCAATCTTATCAAAGAGGTGAAATGGATGCCATTCCGTACCGTCGCAAGGAACTAGTTATCGGGCTGGGTAGAACGCGTACCAGCCACCAAGGGTGAGGTCTGTCCTCTTGGTCACAGCTAACTGGATTCTTGAACGGTGCCTGGAAGGTCATTCTTTGTGAGCCGGGACACTGAGTTATTCCGCTTGAAGACTACACTGCTGAGGCAGGAGTCTTTGGCGCGGAGTGGCGAGGAGAGTTCCCGGCTTTTTTGCCATACTCTTATGAATAAGATTGGAGATTGTGATCATGTTAAAAAAATGTCTTGTCCACCTCAGAGGGTGGGCCGCTCTGTATATAGGTCTCGGCTTCGCCATTCAGCTCTTAAGCAGCCTGGGTATTGTTGTCTTTCAGCGGATTCTGGATCAGGCGGTGGCGGGAACGGGCTTCCGTGAAATCCTCTACGGGGTTGTCTTCTACGGGATGCTGCTCGGCCTGAATGTCCTGCTGAATTATGCGGATGAATATCCCAGCGCCTATCTATCGAACAGCATCACGGAAAGACTGAAGATTATGGCCTTGTCCAAAATTTCCAGAATGGATTATTCCGCCTATCAGAACATGGGCACAGGCCAGATGATCAAGGTGATTGAGAACGGCGCGGCGGCTGGGAACAGCATTCTGTTCTCTTTTATCCTGAAGACGCTGCATGAGCTGCTGCCCACCATTCTCTTCAGCCTGCTCTTCATCAGCTACTATGACCTCAGAATCATGCTGGTGATTGCGGGCGGGTACGTGGTCATCTTCGGGTTAACGAATGTTCTGCTGAAAGTTCTCTACCGGATCAAGGAATCGGTGCTTATGCAGCAGGAGGCCATGTCCCGGTACGGGGTCCGCGGCTTCATGGAGCTGGTCGTCTTCCGCACCAACAAGAAGTACGCGCAGGAGATCGGCAGACTTAACAAGGCGGCACAGCAGATTATCAGGCAGAGCGCGAAGCTGCAGATGATTCATGAATCCTTCTTCGCCTTATTCGAATTATTCATTACGGTCATTAAGGTGATTGTGCTGTTGTACGGCGTGAAGAATGTGGTCTCCGGCCAGGCTTCTGTCGGGGTCATGGTCGCGCTGTTCATGTTCATTGAGAAAATCTATACGCCAATCGCCATCTTCAACGTATTATTCGTCGGCTATAAGCTGAACAGGGTGACCTATCAGCGGTTCGAGGCATTCCTGAATGCCCCCGAGGACCGGAATCTGGAGCAGGGCAAGGCGCTTGCGCAGCTACAGGGCAGCATCGAATTCAAGGAGGTATCGTTCAGCTATGGAGAGGTGCAGGTGCTGGACCGGCTCTCTTTCTCAGTCGCGCCCGGAACCTCGGTTGCCCTGGTGGGCTTAAGCGGCAGCGGTAAGTCAACAGTCATTAAGCTGATTACAGGCCTGCTCAAAAAAAGCGGCGGACAGCTGCTGGTAGACGGCACGGATATTGATGAGCTGAGTCTGGACAGCTACTATGATCACATCTCATATCTGTCGCAGGACAGTCCGATCTTCGACACCACTATCCGGGGCAACATGGTGTTTGAGCAGCAGGTCCTGGATGAGGAGCTGTATGCAGTGCTGGACAAGGTTCATCTGAAGGAGAAGGTACTGGAGCTGCCGGAGAAGCTGGAGACGCGGGTTGGGGAGCGCGGGCTGAAGCTGTCGGGCGGAGAGCGGCAGCGGTTGGCTTTTGCCCGGGCGATCCTGCAAAAGCGGAATCTGATCATCCTCGATGAGCCGGTATCGGCCCTGGATAATATTACGGAGCGCAGCCTGATGGAGACGGTGTTCGCGGAGTTCAGGCATAAGACGATCATTATTATCGCGCACCGGCTGAATTTCATCAGCGGCGTGGACCAGATTCTGGTCATGGAGCAAGGCAGACTGGCGGGGGAAGGGGATTTCGATTCCCTGATCCGGGACTGCCCGTCCTTCCGTACGCTGTGGAATAACGGCAGGGGGCAAACGGATTAAACTATCTTTTACCTTGTGGACGATCCTGTGCCTGAACTATGCTGGGGGCAGATAGAACTTGAAGGTGAGGGTATGCGTATTATGAATCCGGTACTGTCCAGGATGAGGCTCGAAACGGAGCGGTTAATCATCCGTCCCTATATGGAAAGTGATCTTATGGCTTCGTTCGAGCTGATGCAGAACCCGGAGGTGCTGGCCTTCATGCATATGGAGGTCATGTCCATGCATGAGTATGAGGGGATGTTCCGCTGGCTGATGTTCAGCTATCATACGTCGTTCGAGCTGCCGTTCAAATATTCGTTCGCCGTCTGCGATAAGGCTACCGGCCGGCTGATCGGCTGGTGCGGGACCGGCGTGCTGGAGTTCATGGCGCCGGATGCGGAGCTGTATTATCTGATCGGGCGCGAACACTGGGGCCGGGGTTATGCTACCGAAGCTGCTGCGGCGATGGCGGACTATGCCTTCGGTGTGATCGGACTGGAGCAATTATATGCCAAGGCAGATCCGCGCAACACCGCGTCGCTCGGGGTGCTCCGGAAGCTGGGCTTCCGGGTGGAGCAGGAGCTGGCCGGATTGACCGGCGATTATGAGGATTGCAATGGGGAGCTGCTGCATGTGCTGAGGAAGGAGTGGTTTTTGGAGCGGCTTAACTTAACGAAGGCACGCTTGGAGTAGCTGGAACAAATTTAGCTGGAACAAATAACGGGTGCCGTCCCTGAGGGGATGGCACCCGTTTGTGCGTGATGGATGCAGCTGTATAGAATGCAGTAGTTTTGTATGTTTCTAATGGATGCAGTTAATTCGTCCGCGGATTAACTCTAACCTGTGCACCCTTGCCGCTGGTCTGCAGCCCGGAGGCCTTGGTTCCGGCTTCCTTCAGATCGGCCACGAGCCGCTCCAGCACTGCCTTCGCAGCGGCGGCCTCCTTGGCGCCGGAGGACTTCACGACGAGCTGCACCGGCTTGCCGGAGCGCAGATGCTTGTCCGCCTGACGCAGCTTCGTGTCGTAGTCATGCTCTTCAATATGGGCGGTGAAGCGCAGCTCCTTCACCTTCTCCCGGGTGCTTCCGCCGCCTTGTTGCGGACGGGTAGTATCCTTGCGGGCCGCTTGCGCAGCCGCCTTGCCTTTGCCCTTGGCGACCAGGCTGCAGGGCGGCGGGCTGCTCATCAGCGAGGTGCAGACCAGGTCGGCCCCTGCGGCTCTGGCCTTGGACAGCGCCTCGCTTCTGGATACGGTGCCGAGCTTCTCGCCCTTCAGCCCGGTCAGCTCGACCTCGGCTGCCTTAATCTGTTCATTCATCAGTACGGCCACGGTAATGATCCTCCCTTTGCGGATATGATATAGCTATCATATATGGAAGCGGGCAAGGCTTCAATAACGGCTGCCGAATGCCTGCAACCGTCAGCCCGGCAGGTTGAGACGGTTGTGCAAAGCGGTTATACTCAGTGGACGCAGGTTTTTCAGTATGGCACCACTGGTACTACTATATTGTCTGTTGAATGGGGGATGGCAATTGAATGACACAGCTGACGATAAGCAGTTAATTCTGCTTATTGCACAGAAAGACTCGAATGCCCTCGAACTGCTCTATGACCGGTATGAACGGGTCATCTATAGCTTTGCTTACCAGATCGTGAAGGATTCGATGGCTGCCGAGGAGGTTATGCAGGAGCTGTTCCTGCGCCTGTGGAAGAATGCGGGGCAGATTGACTTCGGCAAAGGCAAGCTGCTCACCTGGATGTTCGCGGTGACCCGCAATCTGGCGATCGATTATCTCCGTAAGCGGGACGCCAGGCTGCCGCGGCAATCCGCCGATTCCGGGAATCTGGAGCAGGTTCAGGACCACAGCGCGCTCACCGAGGATCTCGTTGAGCTGCAGATGGCGGGGGAACAGATCAGAGAGGCGCTGCTGGGATTAAGCCGCGACCAGCAACAGGTAATGGATATGATCTATTACCAGGGCTACACCCAGCAGGAGGTAGCACAGCTTGCGGCAATCCCGCTGGGCACGGTCAAGGGAAGAGTCCGGCTGGCGATGAAGCAGCTTCACAAATCGTTACGGCACTGGGGAAGGAGGGATCATGCGCATGAGTGAACACAATGAGGAACTCTGTGAATTGGCCGAATTATATACGCTGGGCGCATTGACGGCGGAGGAAATGCAGCAATTCGCTGCCCATGCGGCAGAATGCGCGGAATGCAGAGAGCTGGTGGGGGAATACCGGCAGGTACTAGACCATCTTCCGCTTGCATCCGAGCCGGTTGACCCGCCCTCCGGCATGAAGGAGCGCATCCTGTCACGGGTGCTGGAGTCCGGGAATGCGGGTGCACCGGCAGTCCGGCCGGAGACCCGCTTGAATATCCAGCCTGATGCAGAGCGGGCTGCGGAGCAAGAGCCAGCGAGGACTCCTCCATCAGAGCAGGGCTTGCCCCAATTAAACATCCCGGAGCCCAAGAGAACCCGCTTCTGGGGGTACCTGAGCCTTGGACTGGCTGTGGCTGTACTGCTCCTGGTCGTCTACACCGGCCAGCTGCGCGGAAATGTGTCTGAGCTGAAGCAGCAGCTGGCCTCCGGCACCGGACCGCTCCAGGGGCTTAAGGTGAATGAGGCAGTAGCACTTAGTCCGGCGGGAGAAGGGATTACCGCCAAAGGTACAGCAACAATTGTCGCAGACCCTACCGGCACCCATCTTGTACTTCAGGCAGAAGAGCTACCCGAGCTTACTGGCACGGAGGTCTATCAGGTATGGCTGATCAAGGGGGACAAGCCGGTGAATGCGGGCACCTTCATCTCACAGGACGGAAACGGGGCACTGTATTATTCCTTTGACCCGAAGGCCTATGATACCATAGCCGTTACACTGGAGCCGGATGGTGCGGGCGTTACCCCGCGCGGGAAGATGATTCTCGCAGCGCCGATTAAGCAGGGTTAGCAGCGGAGTAACGTAGATAGAGCGGGATCTACTGCTATTCAAGCAGAACAGCCGGGAGGGCTCCCGGCTGTTTTTGTGCAATATGAGGTGTTATATGAGCAGATGAACGAGAATGGTGAGGTTGCCTTACATTAATTTGATTGAAATTATTTATTGCGCTGGATATCCACGGTTCCGGGAGGGAAACCATGCGTTCTGCTGCACCGGACTATCCATACCGAAAGGGCCAGCAAGACAAACAACGCCCATGGGAACGATACAACGCCCGTTGTTTCGAGAAGAATTCCACCGGCTATACCGCCTCCGCCAATGGCCAGATTCCATGCGGTTACAAGCATGGATTGCGCTACATCTGCGCTCTCTCCGCCAGCTGCAGCAATGGCTGTTTGCAGCAGCGTGGCTGCTCCCCCGAACGTTAAGCCCCATACAGCAGCTACTAGATAGATTACAACAGGCTTGCCGCTTCCAATGCTGAGCAGAACAGATGCCAGTGCAAATGCGGTCAGGCTAATCAGAACCAGCAGCCTCAGATGACGATCAATCCACACGCCTGTTAACCAGATGCCAAGAAGTGCTGTAATCCCGAAAATAAGAAGCACCAGATCCACGCGCCCGGATAGTCCGGCCAGAGTAAGGTACGGTGCTATATAGGTATACAGGATATTGTGGGCCAGTACCCAGGCCAGCACGACAAACAGGATCGGCCGCACTCCGGGGCTTGTGAACACCTTATTTAGCGGGAGCCGCTTATCCGCAGCTTCTCCTGGATAGTCCGGCAGCTTCCAGAGTATCCAAAGGGTTAGCAACAGAGCGAACAGTGACAAGACTCCAAAAATATTACGCCAGCCTGCAAGGTCACCCAAGAATGTTCCGGCAGGGACTCCAAGCGCCAGGGCAAGTGGTGTTCCCGCCATTGCAATAGCCATTGCCCGTCCCTTAAGCTGCTCTGGTACCATGCGCCGGGTATAGCCTGCGATCATTCCCCACAGGACACCCGCGCACACACCCGCGAAGAAACGGGCCGCAAGAGTCAGAGGGTAACTCGAGGATACGGCAGTAACGGTATTGAATATGAGGAAGCCAAGGATGCATAGTAACAGCAGAGGTCTCCGCCTCCAGCCGCGTGTTACTGTGGTCAATGGAATGGCGGCGAGTAACGAGCCCAGGGCATAGAGGGTAACAAGCTGACCTGCCATGGCCTCGGTTACTCCAAGACCCGTACTGATCTGAAGGAGGAGTCCGGCGGGAATCGTCTCCGTCAGAATACAGATAAACCCTGTCATTGCCAGAGCAATCAATCCAGCCCAGGGAAGACGTTCTGGAGCAGGGGGAGTGGAGCTTTGCTGCGGAGAAGCAATTGTGCCGCTGCTCATCGCAATTGTCTTATTGGTGTTGTTCATGACGGGTCCAATCTGCCGTAGATGGCATTGCACAAATCAACCGTGAACGGACCAGACATACCCTCCAGTGCGGTATTAGTAAAGGCTACCACACTTAGCCGCTGCTTGACATCGACGAACCACGAATGGCCATAGGTGCCGCCCATGCGCCAAGTGCCAAGGGACTCCGCAGTGTTGGCGGCAGCAGGATCTTTAAGGACGGTCATCCCGAGGCCGAAACCCCGTCCCGGCCAGAAGGGCATGGGCAGATCTCCAATCTGGTTGGCCGTCATTTCGCGGACCAGAGACTCCGGCAATAGCGGCGCTCCGCCCCTCCGCAACGTCTCCAGCAGCTGCAGGAAGTCTCCGGCACTGCCGACCATACCGGCTCCGCCGGAAGGAAAGGCAGTGCTGTCTAACGCCCGGTCCGGGGCAAGGCGGAAGCCTGCCGTTCCTTCTACGAAGGCCAATCTGTCCGGATTCTCCATAAGCCGCAGTCCCGGAACATCATCGGCATAAGCTGAGGTCAGGCGCTGCGGGTCTACGGCAACGAAGCTGGTATCCGTCAGATCGAGGGGGCGAGTAATAAGTGAGCGGATCGTTTCACTGAGCGTGTTCCCGCTAACGTTAGCAATTACTGCTCCCAGCACATCTGTTGCGATAGAATATCTCCACTGGGTGCCAGGATGATAGAGAAGCGGAACAGACGCGAGCCGCTTCAGGTTCTCTTCAAGCGTGATACCGGACTGATCCATGCCATCGGATACGCCAGCCTGCTCATAGGAACCGCCTTCTTCCTGAAAGAAGCGGTAAGTCAGACCGGCGGTGTGTGTCATTAAGTGACGGACTGTCATTGCTGGAGTCTCTCCGTTCTCAAGCCGTGGCTGAAAGCCCGGCAGCCACCGGTCTACACGGTCATCCAGCTTCAGACGCCCTTGCGCCACCAGAATCAGAGCAGCCGTAGAAGTATACGGTTTGGATACCGAGGCGAGCCGGAATAATGCGTTCTCCCGCATAGGCTGGTTTAGCTCGCGGCTCGCATAACCAGCAGCACGGCTGTAGATGAGTTGCCCATCTAATGCTACCTTTATGACAACACCTGCCAGGCGCTTGTCTGTTATTGTCTTGTCAATTACCTTGTTAATGCGTTCCGGGAGCATACTCAACATCCTTTCGCTACAGTTAAAGCAGCCACTGCTTCTGCTTTACTATTGTAAGTAAAGTATATAAAATAAATTAACTTGAATACATGAGCCATTAACGTTAAAATCCGCCTTATACATTTAAAGTTAAGGTATTTTAAATAAATAATCTTAAAATTAAAGGAGGGGTCAAAATGGACTCTATTGATAAGCAAATTCTGTTCCATCTGCAAAATCAGGCGAGAATATCCATGACAGAGCTGGGGAAGAGCGTAGGTCTGTCTCAGCCAGCAGTAACGGAAAGAGTTAAGCGTATGGAGGAAAGCGGAGTGATCAAGGAGTACCGGACGATTATCTCGCCGGAGAAGATCGGGAAACAGGCCGCAGCTTATATCCTTTTCCACTCCAGAGAGTGTCATGCTTTTGTGGACTTCTGCCGTGCCCATCCCGATGTCGTAGAGTGCTACCGCATCAGCGGAGAACACAATTATCTGTTAAAAGTCATGTCCGACTCTACACAGGGTCTTGAGGAGTTTGGGAATCAGTGTGATAAATACGGGAATTATACGATTCTGATCGTTATGTCATCGCCAATAGATCATAAGAATCTCCTTCCTTCGCTGGAAGAAGCAGGTGAAAATCTGCTTAAATAGAGATAAGCAATCCTAACAATATTCCTTGACGGGAATATTCCTGATAAGTTATATTGAGAATGTACCCAGATACTAAAAGGCTGTATAAAAGGAATATGGAAATGATGGACACAACGACATTTAGCGCACTTGCTGAGCCTACCCGCCTGCGGATGGTTGAGATCCTGAAGGACGGGCCTATGAGCGTAGGCGATATCGCCGAGCGGCTCGCGCTCCGTCAGCCTCAGGCCTCGAAGCATTTGCGTGTGCTGCTGGAAGCCGGACTGGTTGAGGTGGAAGCGGCGGCTAACCGCCGGAACTACAGGCTGCGTACGGAGCCGCTGGAGGCTATGGATGCCTGGCTGGAAGCTTACCGCAAGCTGTGGAATGAACGCTTCGACAATCTGGATGACTATCTGCGGCAGCTGCAGTCCGAAGACAAATGAATGACTATCAGGAGGGATTAGGAATGTCTGGCACAATGATTTCCCGAGTCGAAGGTCTTGAGCTGGTTCTGGAACGTGTATTCGCTGCACCGCGTGAGCTGGTATTCAAAGTGTTCTCTGAGGCAGAGCATCTGAAGCAGTGGTGGGGACCGCGCGGCTGGATTGTTCCCTTCTGCACTGTTGATTTTCGTCCGGGCGGCATCTGGCATTATTGTATGAAATGTGTGGATGAGCAGCAGGGGGAATTCTTCGGAATGGAATCCTGGGGCAAGGGCATCTACCATGAGATTGTCGATGGCGAGAGATTTGACTATACCGATTATTTCTCCGATGCCGAAGGCAATGAAACGGAAGGTATGCCGTCTACACTGGTCAGTATGAGGTTCGAAGAAGTTGAGGGCGGGACGAGGCTGGTCAGCCGGTCGAAGTATGATTCGGAGGAAGCGCTCAAGACGGTCATGGATATGGGGATGGAGCAAGGGATCACCGAAACCTGGGACCGGCTCGAAGAGCACCTGCAATCCATTCAGTAACTTGAAGGAATATAGGTTGAACGTTCATAGAGAGGTTGTCTTGATGCCGGGTGTCCGGCCGAGGCGACCTCTTTTTGAGATGGTCCGTTATAGGGTTTACCTTAAAAGGACGGCGTAGCCGTTTCTACTTGTGCTTTTCCGGTGAATGGGTAATAGCGAATATACTGACAAGAAGCAGTCCTTCGGAATAGGGGACAGGCTTGTTTTGCAGTGTCCAATTAGGGGGGCCAAAGGCATGGATGAGGCGTTGCTGGAACAGGTGAAGCGTTGGCATGAAGAAGATGAATATCAGCAGATTGTGGACCGTATTCTGGAGATTCCGCCGGATGCAAGAGATTATGAGTGTATCGGCCAATTAGGCAGAGCTTACAATAACCTGGGTGAATACGGGGAGGCGCTGGAGCAGCTGCGCAGCATCTCCAGGGAAGGCGAGGATGATCCGCTGTGGCAATTCCGCATAGGGTATTCCTACTATCACCTGAAGCAGTATGAGCAGGCTATTCATGCGTTTGAACGTGCGGAGGCGCTGGAGCCGGGAGACGGGGATACTGCGAGAATGCTGGAGTGGAGCCGGGAAGGCGCACTGCGTGAGACAAGAGAGCAGGCAAGACGCGCCGAAGCGCTGGAGGCCTTGAAGGTGAATAGAGAGGGTGGCGGTAGAGACCTTGGTGCATTCCTCGACTACTGCGCGGATTTCTGGGAGGACAGCGACTATGCCTTGAAGTCGTATGTCTCTCCGCTGCCCAGTGACGAGCTGATTGCCTCTGTGGAGCAGGAACTGGGTTATAAGCTGCCGGCCTCTTACATCGCCATGATGAAGCAGCATAACGGCGGGATTCCGCGCAATACGTGTTTTCCGGTGAATGAACCCACTTCCTGGTCAGCAGATCATGTCGCCATTTCGGGAATTGCCGGGATCGGCCGCGACAAATTCTATTCCCTCTGCGGAGAGGTGGGCAGCCGCTTCATGATTGAGGAGTGGGGCTACCCCGATATCGGCGTGGTCTTCGGCGACTGTCCCTCCGCAGGACATGATGTCATTATGCTGGATTACCGTCACTGCGGCCCGGAAGGGGAACCCGAGGTGATTCATGTGGACCAGGAGAGCAACTATGAGATTACGTTCCTGGCCCCGGACTATGAGACTTTCATTCGCGGGCTGGTGAATGAGGAGGTCTATGATACCTCGGAGGAGGATAAGCAGGAGGATCTGCGGAAGGTAGGGTCCGCGCCATTCTCTCCGCTGCTTCAGGAGCTGTGCGACCAGGTTACCGAAATGGACGATATAGAGGGCGTTATCCGCAAGATATGTACCCGCATTGTTGAGAAGAAGGGCCATTTCTCACTTCATGTGGACGAAGAATCCACCCTGATGTATGATTTGCAGTTCTGGCTCTATACCAGCGCTTACCCGAATACGAGCCGTGACCAGTATCTTGAGATTTATTCCAAAATGATCGCGTTCGGCGGTGAATTCAGCACAGGCGGATATGCCCCGGGCTTCATCTCGGATTGGCTGGATGAGCGGATCCGGCAGGGAAGGATTGTAGAGACTGAAGGGATGCTCAGGTTCACGGATGAGGCGAAGGAACAATTGCTTGAGAAGCTGAAGGAAGCAGAAGTAGGGGGAGCTGTAGATCTGAAGCCTTTTATAATCGTGGAGCAGGATAACGGCGGCAAGTCGGTCATTCTGAGCGTTGGCAATTATAAGACAGAGGTATTCGCTGCACGGGAGGAGGAGGGCTTCGAGGGCAATGGATATGATTGGGGCTCGCTGGCAGCGGTATTCCTGGAGGAAAAGATGCCCGAGCTGGCCGGTATTATCCACTTCGACCCGGAGGCAGGTATGTTCTGCGCCTATTCCTCCGACGCTGAGGCGCTGGTTGCCTTCGCCACTGCCTTCAAGCTGGCTTGCGAGGATGATGTGCTCATCCGCGATTTGTTCTCGCGTGCAGAGCTGGACTAGCGCGGATAAGACAATAACGGGACTGCCTGTATTATAGGGCGGTCCTGTATTGTTATAAGAGTACTTTCGAGGAACTTTATGGATCTTTTTGCGTCTCTCATATATAGAATGTAAAATTTAGGAGGGTGTATAATGAGGAAGTTGATCCTATGTTCATCTATTGTTCTATGTGCTGCGTTTCTGGCACCGGTAGCACATACGGCGTCTGCAGCAGGCAAGAGTCCCAAAGGAACACAAGTAGTTGTGAATAATAACGATTTAGAAGCCAAAGACATTCTTAACAAGAAGAATCAGGTGTTTTTTAGCCTGACTTCACTCCAAAGCTTAGGCGGGTTAACGTTTGCCTGGAATAATGCGACTAAGCAAGTAACCGTGGAGGGGAGTGGCACAAGTCTGCAGTTGACCATAAATAATACAACAGCACTGAAAAATGGAGCTTCCGTTTCCTTAAGCGCTGCTCCATTTATTCATAATGGCAAAACCATGATCCCTTTACGTTTTGTTGCCGAAGCGTTGGACGGTTCAGTAATTTGGAATCCAGACACCCAAACGGCATTTGTGTCAAAACCAAGCGCGAAATTGTTGGCTGATGTGAAGAGCAGCGAGTTAAGCACTGCAAGAAATGTTGCGATTAATCTTCCCAGAGTTTCACAGCTCAAGGAGGACTTTGAGCCCTCGCTGGAAACCGCCAGTCTCCAATATTATTTTCCGGCGACTACAAAGGACCGGTTCATCGAGGTTAATAATAATGTAATCCGTTACTATCAGTTGACGAAGAACACAGCTTACCTTAAGTGGCAGGCTCTCACTGGCGACAAGGCCGGTAAGCAAGAGAACCTTTATTTCATAGGCCGCTCTTTTACGCAGCAGGATGGTTCCTTACCGGATTTTACAGCTACGACCTTCGCAAGCTTTCGCTGGATGCCTCATATTACTTCCACGGGGTATGGTTTGATTAATAAGGAGAACTGGAATGAGGTTATTTATAAAGAAGCCGAGGTTCCTCAACCTAAACTGAAGGAAAATTATATTATTGTGGATATTCCAGAGGAACAATGATGGGTGATCCTATGGTGGCTGTTCTGGGATTGCCGTGACTCTAGAGAATGTAAGGCTGGGTGTCCGTAACCGCCCAGCCAACGTTCAACTTGGCCCACATATGTAACTGTAGTGCAGTGACGCTGCCTCAGTTAGTTGCTCTTGTGTCCATCCTTTGGCCTTTCTGAGTTCACGTATCCGATTTCCTACACATTATGGTAAATTCATGGTATCACCTCAGGAATACTTATGTCTCAAAAGCTCCTTTAACCTCGCTAACAATCCTCTGCAAAGTGCTGATTTGCTTTACGCTCAACCCGCTGACAATAACCGCATATTCATCAAGAGCTTTCGGTACCGCTTTTGGACATGCAACGTCCGCTTGTCTATTATTTTGGGTTCAGTCATCTGATGTGGGGCAGCGCTTATCAAAAGCAGCAAAAGTATGACGACGCTAGAGAGAGGGTATACCGCTATGCTGAGCTGGGCTGGATGGAGGATTTAGGGGTAGAAGGGGAGGCAATTGCCGAGGAGTTCAGAGGATTGGCACGTGCTAACCTGTATATGGTTGAGATTCTCTCAGGGCAGACTGGACTTCTGGAGGAATATTTCTGTTTCTTGGAGAATAATCCTGAAGAGCTGCTGCCCAATATGGGCTTGATGTCAGAGATCTACTAGACCGCTATGCAGAACAGAGTGAGGGGTTTGGAGCGTACGAGGATAGAGATAACATCTCGCATTATTACTGCTATTGTTATCACTTGGCGTTATTTGAAGCGCTGCGTGAGAGAGTGACGGCAGAAGAGAGCAGAAGGTATGATGGGGTGCTGGCAGATTGTCGGGCGAGGTTGTTCTAGAGCCTTCCTGAGGCGTGAACGTGCAGAGCTACAATTCGGCGTAGCGTGTTGCTGAAGTTGTTTGGGGAGGTTACCGCATCTCCATTCCCATACAAAGAACTTACGTTCCTTTAATGCCGAGTATATTGCAAAGCAAAATAGAAGCCTCCTATTGGATAGGGCTTCTATTAAGTAACGCTAAGCATAGGTATAGCAACAAAAGTTCAGCGTTGTATGATGTTGAAATTGCTCACTCTTTTGCCGCCACTATCAACTCTTTGGAATCAATCACTAACCCGGCAGATTGGATAAAGTCAAAGCCAAGAATACCATCAATCTCCATGCCGTAGTCCATTTCCCCAATTTCTACTTCAAACCCTCCCAGAGATACCTCTCCCGTACTCACAAAATCAAACTGCTTGGAATAGACGACTTCTACTCCGCCTACACCCCTGATTTTGTTCAGAAAGTCGCCAGGTTCAATTTGAACCCCGATGGCATCTACCACATCAGCGTTGAAAATAGTTCCTGCCGAGCCTGTATCCAGCAAGACATTCTTCAAATGAAGCTCTTCACCGTGGTAACAAATGATCACTTCGATAAAAGGCAGCCCGTATCTCACGTCAATCCTCATCTTGGCCCGCGTACCCCCGCCCATTTTTCCCGAAGCTTCAGCTCCTCGCGGGATGTATGAAAAAAGCCGTACTCCCGGTATGGCTGTTCACGATGCAATTCATAGTAGCGTTTCATGGCAACCGTTGAATCGTCGAAACGATCAATGAGAGCCACTTCGTCAATAAGCCAGTACCCGTCTTCCGAACGAGACTTTAACGCCTCACAGACCACCCACTCATCAGGGAACTGCTCGCGGACATCTTCCCATCGCATCCTCATCACCTCCGGATAACCTAACTTGCATTTACTCCCAGTATAGCACAAAAGCCCAACCAGAGAATGTTAAGGCTAGGCTTAAACCATGATGAACCCCTGTCCAGATTAACCATTGTGGTGTTTTATGGACAAGGGGACAAGACCCGTATGGTTGGAATCACCAGACTATTGCCCCCGCATCCCAACACAATGGCGTGTAGCTCATTTGCGTTTATTATGTTCCGTTTGCATTACTAAACTTGCTTAGGCTTTGCCGGGCGAAGCATGTTCCCGACCAGCCGCAGGCTTTGTCTGCGGGTCATGAAGCGGGAGATCTGGGCGCCCAGGTAATTGCGGAATCCGGGGACAATGTACTGTTTTCCTCGGGCCATAGCGCGCAGTGTAATTGTCACTACCCGCTCAGGCGAGTCCTTCGCGCCGCCGACGGAAGCATCCTCCGTACCCACTACGTTGAAGAAATCCGTCTCTGTTGAGCCTGGGCACAGGGCGAAGAATTGCACACCGCGATCACGATTTTCCCAGTAGAGGGCATCGGTAAAGGACAAGACAAAAGCTTTGGTCGCCCCATAGACGGCCATATAAGGCAGCGGCTGAAAGCCTGCCGTAGACGAGACATTGATAACGGCGCCTGACCCATTGTGGAGCATTGCGGGAAGGAATAAATGAGTCATATCCACTACAGCGGCGACGTTCAGCATCACCTCATCATGCTGGCGCTCCCCGGAGACCTGCTCGAACAGGCCATGAGTGGCGAAGCCTGCATTGTTCACCAGCAGATCGATGCTCAGGCCTAACTGCTGGCAGGTCTGATACAACTCTCCGGCAGCACCTTGAAGCGATAGATCCTGGGGAATCACCCGGCACTGAATTTCATGGCTTCGGGTCAATTCGGCTGCGAGCGCATCCAGTTTGTTTTTGGATCTGGCTACCAGCACCAGATGACTGCCTTCCTTGGCTAATTGTCTTGCGAACTGTTCGCCGATTCCCGAAGAGGCCCCGGTGATCAACGACCATTTTCCTTTAATATTCATAGTTTTTGCTCCTTCTACAACGGTGTTATGGAAACAACGTTACCAAATTGCGAAAAAAATATGACCGATCCTAGCGGGCATAAGTTCGTTCGTAGTGGCATAAGTTCTTTCTCAGCCGTATACGTCCGTGTTCGGCGGCGTTAATACAATTGGTAACACTGTTTCTTATATGAATCATAGTAACCAAAAGAATACTGCTGTGTCAATCTGTTTTTTTCGCATGAGGGTTCAATTGACAACCTATGTTCAAATGTTTAGAATTCCTGTTAGAACCCGGCAACTCTGTTGCTGGTCAATAACATGATAACCGAATGAAGGTGATTCTTATCCGTAGCGAAGACAAACCTGCACCCTCCACGGGGCGGGTATTAAAAACATATCAGGAAGCCCGTCTGCAAAATACGGAGAATCTCCGTAAGCTTGTGGTGGATGCGGCCGCTGCCATTCTCCAGGAAGAGGGGCCGGAGGCCGTTACTGTCCGTAAAGTATCGCAAAGGATGGGCTGTTCCACTAAGATCATCTACAGTTTATTTGTCAATAAAGAGGGTTTGGCCCAGCAATTATATCTGGAGGGCTGCAAAATACTGGCCCAGCGGTTTGAAGAAGTGCCGGTTTCATCTGATCTCTTGCAGCATTTGCTGGATCTAGGCGAAGCCTTCTGGCAGTTCGGACAAGAGCACAGCAGCTACTACAAGCTGATGTTTGGAGGAGCTTTTGCCGAGTTCAAGCCGGATGCGGAGAGTATGCAGGGAACACTGACCGCCATACGCCAATTACAAGTTCTAATCATTACCGCCCAGCAGCAGGGACTGATTTCGGACCAGGAAGAGACCGGGGCTCTTGTCGCCGCCATATGGTCATCGCTGCACGGTGTAATTCACCTGTATATGGGCGGGTTCCTTGGCGATGCCGATGCCGCCCATACCATATACAAACAAACCATGGTTCTGCTGTCCAGAGCCTTATTCGCAGCATCTACACCGGACAGAGGAGCGGATCGAAGATGATCGCATTAATCTTAGCTGCGGGGTATGCCACCCGTCTGTATCCGTTAACGCTAGACACGCCTAAGCCGCTGCTGCCGGTGCAAGGGAACAAGACAATTCTGGATCTGCTGGCCGCGCGGCTGGAGGTGCTGGAGGAGATTTCGGAGATTCTTGTGGTGACGAATGAGCGCTTTTTCCATGCTTTTGAACAGTGGGCCGGACAGTACCAGGGGAGCAAGCCGGTTCGTATCCTGAACGATGGAACTTCTTCTCCTGAGGGGCGGTTAGGCGCGATTGGCGATATCCAGTTTGTGCTGGAGCGGGAGCAGCCGCAGGAGGATCTGCTGGTGCTGGCAGGCGATAATGTGCTGGGCTTCGGCCTGGCGGGGTATCTGGACTATTTTCACAAGGTGGATACCGATTGTATTCTGGTGCGGACGGTGGATGATCCGGCAGAGCTGCGCAGTATCGGTGTGGCGGAGCTGGATGCGCAGAATCGGGTCTTATCTCTGGAGGAAAAGCCGCAGGCGCCCCGCTCGAACATTGGCGTATTCGCGCTGTACATCTACAAACGGTCTACGCTGCCGCTGTTCTTCCGTTATCTGGCTGAGGGGGGCAACCCGGATGCGCCGAGTTATTTTCCCGAATGGCTGCATTCCCGTCAGGAGCTGCGGGCCTACTATACGGAGGGGACGATTGATGATGTTGGCACCCCGGAGGCCTATGCGGAGATGCGGGCCAGGCTGGGGGAACAGGCAGAGTGACCTGGGTTAAAAATCAAAAAAACGCACGGGGTACAGAGAGCATTTCTCATTCCCGTGCGTTTTATTTGAAGAGAATAATATTCGTCCTCCGCTGAAGGAGTCCCTAAGGGGTGTCTTCCCGGTGCTCCGGACGCAGAAAACGGATATGGCAGAGAACGGGTAGTAGAGCGGTTCTTGGAGATTATCTATGATTCAGTACAATTGGTCCGCCGCCTCTGGAGTAAAGGCTTGAATTTCCTCCAACCTGCCCTCACGGATTTTCTTCGCCCATGCCGGATCACCCAGAAGTGCGCGTCCAACCGCTACCAGATCGAACTCCTGGTGGTCCAGCCGCTTCAGCAGCTCCTCCATCCCTTGATGGTCTGCATCCCCGCCTTCAGCGGGATCATTGTCCATGCCTACGGAACCAACGGCAATCGTCGGCTTCCCGGTAAGCTTCTTCACCCATCCGGCGAGACCCAGCTCCGAGCCCGCGAATTCCGGGTCCCAGAACCTGCGGGTCGAGATGTGGAAAATATCCACCCCTGCCTGTACCAGCACATCCAGGAATTGCTCCAGCTGCTCCGGTGTATCCACCAGCTTCGCCGTGTAATCCGCCATCTTCCACTGGGACAACCGGATGGAAATCGGATAATCCGGTCCGACTACAGCGCGGACGGCCTGGATAACTTCGGCTGCAAACCGGGTACGCTTCAGGAAATCGCCGCCATAGCGGTCCGTCCGCTGATTGGTTATTTCCCAGAAGAACTGGTCAATCAACAAGCCGTGACCGCCGGAGAGCTCTATTCCGTCGAAGCCAGCTTGCTGTGCATTCACTGCCGCATCGGCATAGGCCTGAATGACCCCGGCAATTTCTTCTTCTGTCATCGGCTCGCTTATCTTGTTCCCCTGCATGTCGAGTCCTGATGGCCCGATTGATGGTGCATCCGGGTGAGGCTGGGAACCCATGGGCCGAATCATTCCCATATGTGCCAACTGCGGAAAAATGGTACCGCCGGCCTCATGAACCTGTCTAACGACTTCACGCCAGCCGTTCAGAGCGGCCTCACCAAAGAGATTAGCCAGTCCCGGATCACTGCTTGCTGCCGGATGGTCAATCATACCAACGGTGATGATTAGCCCCACCCCATTCTCAGCACGGCGGCGGTAATACGCTGCCATATCCTCACCCGGTACTCCCTCCGGTGAAAAAGCACGCGCCATCGGTGACATTACAATCCGGTTAGGTATAGTTAATTGTTGAACCGTGTACGGTTCAAATAAGGTCTCCAGTGAATGGATTTGCTCCTGTTGTTTAGCCATGGTTAACGCCTCCTGTAGGTTGAATGATTATTCTCAAAGCGGGGTATGAATGCAATAGTAACAAGCTCCAATCCTCCCTTCAACCAACAAACTGCCCAAGTTGTTGCTTAAGCTAAAAGCCGGAAAAACTGTCGTATTGGCAGATCCTATTTGTTGTGTACAGAGCACATGTTTATAATTAAGAGGATTATAATCTCTTCTGAAAGGGGCGCTCCTTGGATGGCTGGCATACATCCCCCCAATCCGAACGACCCGCGGGTGATTCGGACCCGTCAATTAATTCTGGATGCCTTCGTCCGGCAATTGAATATCATGGACTTCAACTCGATAACCGTCGGCGACATTACCAAAGCAGCTACGATTAACAGGACCACCTTTTATGCACATTTCCAGGATAAATATGCGCTGTTCGAAGCCTTTTTGTTAGATGCCTTTACGAATATGGTCCTCCATAAAGTCGATGCAAAAGGACCGTTGACTGAGAAAACCCTTCAAGAGCTGATAGTAGCATTATGTAATTATCATGAAAACAGCCACCGCTGTTTCAAAAGATATGATTCTGTAGCTCTCTTGCTTGAGGAGAATATTAAGCTGCATCTCGAGAAACTTATCCTGCAGCTGATCTCCGGATCAGCTGCGGCTACAGATTCGAAGCCGCTTGCAACTGCCGCCACCCTGCTAAGCTGGTCCTTATATGGCGTAACCTACCGCTGGAATCTGGAGGGAAGATCAGAGTCTTCCTCCAAACTGGCGGAGCGGGTAATGCCGCTGATCACGGGCGGATTTCCCATGAGCCCCCAATGACCAAAAACGCAGAGCAGCGATCCTCCGAATGGGGGAATCGCTGCTCTGCTCACTTTTTGTGGTTTTAAGAATGAAGAGAACTGCCTTCCTCCGTAGAAAACCTGCTTTTGGGACAGCCTTGTAGCCGTTTCCGCTTGGTTACGGCTCTACCCCGTAGATGAGCGTTCCATTATGGTATACAGTGATCCGGTCATTGGCGGTGAAGCTGGTCAGCAGCGGCCGGAAGGAGTAATCGTTGGCCTGGCTATAATTCGCATAGTTATCCTTGTGAATACGGAACTGGATATCTCCGGTCGAGCCGGAAGGCGCCAGACTGCCCGCCCCGTCCTTGAAGGAGATTTCAGCGTAGGCATCCGCGTTCGGGACCGGGACCGCGAGCGGGACGATGGTGGTCTGGATATTATTTTTGCCGACTACGGCGTAGTCAATCTCCATGGTGTGGGCGGAGCTGCCGTCCTGGGTGAACCAGTAACGGATCGTGAATTGGCTGAGCGGGACGGAGACGGTGGAGGTGCTCTTCAGCTGAAGACTTGCCCGGATGGAGCCCACGTTGTTGCCGGTCTCATCACTGCGGTAGAGCGGAGTGGCGGTTACAGGTCCTGTCCCGGGGCCGCCGGGCTCCTCAATAGGAGGGAAGGTGACTGTCTTCATGATCCGGTTCAGCATGAGCTGCTTCGGCCGGTTCCAGGTTGCCCAGTCATCCTGCAGCAGACCGCCGGTATCCCCGCTGTTGGGGTTCAGTGTCCAGTAGGTCCAGTAGAGATCATTCGTGCCGATGTAATCGACTAGTTTATTCTGCCACTTCCCTTCAACCGAGAGGGTGTCCACGCTGCGGCCTCCGAATTCACCCATGATTAGAGGGGCAATGTTCTCTTTGCTGATATAACCCCAGGTCTGATCCCATATAGCAGGCAGGTTCGCCGGAAAAGCCGGATCGCTGAACCACGGCTGCTCCGCCACCCCGGGACCGTAATCATGCGGAGAATACACCACTTGATTCGGCACGGTAAGCGTTACCGGATAATTCCGCACCCCGGTAAGGTTGCCGCCCCACCAGTACTTGCTGGTGTTACCCTGCACATTCTGCTCGATCCCTTCGACGATGATCAGCCAGTGCGGATTCACCGCAAGGATGGCATTCCCAGCCCGCTGGGCCGCGAGCCGCCAGTCTGTGCTGAGATCACCGGTCCCCCAGCTTGCCGGGCCATGAGGCTCATTATGCAGGTCGGCACCGATTACCGTAGGATTATTCGCATACCGTGCAGCCAGCATCACCCAGTCACTGATCCAGCGGGATTCAGGATATGCAGCGGTATACCAGAGCGTCGACTGCCCGCCGGAATCGGGACGGTGCCGGTCCAGGAAGATTTGAATGCCGCGCTGGCCGGCTTTTTCGATTAAGGTATCCATAATTTCGATGGGAGTCAGACCGGCCAGGTCCGGGTTTTTGGCATAATCAATGCTGTTGGCCTGGGAAGCCGGATCGAACATTTGACTGCTGAACGGCAGGCGAATCAAGTTGTACCCTTCTGCGCGGACCTGATCGAGCACATCATCCATGGAACGCGACCATAATCCGTGCGGGGAATAGTTCGGCGTCTCGAAGCCAAACCAGTTCAGTCCGTTGAACACGGCCGGGTTCCCCTGCGAATCTACAATCCGGCTGCCCGAGGTGTGATAAAAAAGCTTCGCTGCCCCCTCAGCCTTCACCGGCTGTCCGGCAATAGCGCTTGTACCTGCAAGCAGTGTTAAAGCCAAAAGCATTGTCCCCAGTGTCCTGAAACCAAAGGTCATTCATCTTCCTCCTCGTAATATGATTCATGATAAAGTCGAACTTTATATCATACGGGTAAAATGAAAACCTATTCATCCCGGACGGGTCTAAACTATGGAAAATTTTTGAATAAGACAGGAGGGGGGGCTGTTGGAGTCACTCTATACGGACCAATGCACTTATGGGATAAGCCAGGTGGCTAGGGGGATCGAAGATAGCAGTTGGATTAAGTACACTTGCTGGTGAGCGAATGGTCTGTGTTACAACAGTAATTGGATAAACAGCACTTAAATCTTCCCGATTCACCCAAAGCAGCAAAAAGAGTAAGCGATAGGTGTTGTAAATCCACTTATTACCGTACATCTCTCCCAAACCGCTAATTTAAGATACATTTTTCCAATTGTTTAGCACAAATTACAAGAATCACATCTAGCTTAAAAAGGGAATAATTGTTATAATTACTAATGTAAGCGTTTGACTTCACCGGAGCGTATACATACAGTTACAGCCTTAACGGGTACAGTCAGGAAACTATTCAAGCCGAGAGGGGAATTAGGAGAATGTTTAGAAGCAAAGCAATACAATGGGCAGCTATCGGGTCGCTTGTCGTGTCTTTATTTATGGGGTCTCTTGCAGCGGGCGGGGAGAAGGTGTTCGCCGCTGATTGCTCGGCCGGTTATGTAGCTCTAACGTATGATGACGGGCCGAATCCAAGCAACACGACGAACCTGCTGAATGCCTTGCAGCAGAATGGTCTGCGCGCCACGTTCTTCAATGTCGGGCAGAATGCGCAGAACAATCCTTCGCTCGTCCTGGCCCAGAAGAACGCAGGGATGTGGATTGGCAACCATTCCTGGTCGCATGCGAATCTGACCCAGGTGGGTACCTCCCAGATTACATCGGAGATTACGAACACCCAGCAGACGCTGCAATCCATTACCGGCACAGCTCCGAAGCTGTTCCGTCCGCCGTACGGGGCGACTAACGCAACTCTCAAGTCCATCGAGGCCCAGAACGGCCTTACCGAAGTACTCTGGAACGTGGACTCCCAAGACTGGAACGGAGCGGGAACCGCCCAGATCGTTGCCGCTGTGGGCACGATGAAGAATGGGGATGTCATCCTGATGCATGACCAATACCAGACCACACTCCAGGCAGTACCGCAGATTGCACAGAATCTCAAGAACCGCGGCCTATGCTCAGGCATGATCTCGCCAAGCACGGGCAGGGCGGTTGCGCCTGACGGCGGCAATGGTCCTGGTCCCGCTGTAACGAAGGTAGAGGCGGAGAGCATGACCAAGGCCGGTCAATACACCTCGAATATCAGTTCCCCGTTCACCGGAGTCGCTCTGTATGCAAACAATGATTCCGTGAAGTACACCCAGAATTTCACCAGCGGCACCCATAATTTCTCCCTGCGCGGGGCCTCCAATAACGCCAATATGGCCAGGGTGGACCTCAAGATCGGCGGGGTGACGAAGGGGACCTTCTACTATGGCGGAAGCAGCCCTGCGGTCTATACGATCAGCAATGTCAGCCATGGAACCGGCAATCAGGTGATTGAGCTGGTGGTTACCGCCGATGACGGGACTTGGGATGCTTATCTTGATTATCTGGAAATCAATTAAAGCTACAACATTGAAGGGGGGGCCCCAGCCAGCTATCGCATGGCTGACGGGCACCCCCTTATTCTGGTTCAGCTTCGGCCTGCCAGAGCCCGGATCTGCTCCAGATCACTGCTGCACAGCGCCTCCAGATGGGCGGTGATCTTCTCTGGACTCCAGTCCCACCACTTCAGCTCCAGCAGCAGGGCGATGAGCTCGTCATCGAAGCGCTGCCGCAGAATCCGGGCAGGATTGCCCCCGGCAATATGGTATGCAGGAACATCCTTGGTGACGGTAGCATTGGCGGCGATGATCGCGCCGTCACCAATCGTCACGCCCGGCATAATGGTGGCATTCTGGCCGATCCAGACATCGTTTCCGATGACAGTATCGCCTTTGTAGGGCAGGTCCGCCAGCTCAGGCGTTGCCTGCTCCCAGCCGCCGCCCATAATGTTGAAGGGATAGGTGGTCACCGAGCCCATCCGGTGGTTGGCACCGTTCATAATGAATTCGGTGCCGCGGGCGATGGCGCAGAACTTGCCGATCATCAGCTTGTCCCCGATGAACTCATAGTGATGGGTAACACGGCTCTCGAAGGATACCGACTCGTCAGGATCATCATAGTAGGAGAAGTCTCCGGCGATGATGTTGGAGCGGGTCAGCGTATTTTTGATGAAACGGACTTGCTTGATCTGTGGATTCGGATGGATGTCATTGGGATTTGGTCCTGTAGCATGCAATAGGATCACACCTTTCTCACATGAATGGGGAGCCGGGCCATAATTTGAATCTAGTTATAGTATAGTCCAAGCGGCGCTACAGTTCTTACATATATTATGAGAGACTGGTAGTTTGCAAATCTCTTATCTAGGGAGGCTTGGCTGGAATGGCTATTCTATCAACAGGGCCTATTGAGAATAATGCAGTGAACGGTGTAAGGCCTACGGTACAGGTGACGGTCAAGATTGATAACCGGGATGCGGTGAATCCGTCTGCGATTCTGATCCAAGGGTACAACTTGACCCTCACCAGAACGCTGTACGTAAGCGAGCTTATTACGGTTTCCCCGGACGAGGTGATCACAAGGAATTACTTTGCCAATCTGAATGCCTATGAGTTTGTCTTTACAACGGGGGGTCTTGCTGAATTGCAGACGGAAGTCTCTGTGTGGGGCAAGGATTCAGCCGGGCGGCTGGTTACCGCCCACCGTCTTGTCTCAGCTGAGCTGCTGGGTGCTGAAGAGGGGGGAGTCACAGGCTCCGTCAACCGTATCTATGTTGCCAATTTCAACAGCAATGATGTTTCTGTGATCAACGGTGCTACAGGTGCAGTGATCGCAGTCATCCCTGTAGGGGTGAATCCTGCTGGAATTGCCGTGAACCCGTTAACCAACCGCATTTATGTCGCTAACTTGAACAGTGACAACGTATCCGTTATCGACGGGTTAACCAATACGGTGCTGGCCACCGTTCCTGCCGGGGACGGAGCGGGCGGAGTCGCGGTCAATACCGCTACCAATGCCATCTATGTTGCGAATTTTAATGATAATACGGTCACTGTCATTGACGGATTAACCAACACTGTGGTGACTACCATTATTCCCGCCGGCGGTTCTCCTTTTCCAACGGGGATCGGTGTGAATTCCTTAACCAATACTATTTATGTAGCTGAATTCAACTCGGATATTGTTACCGTCATTGATGGGGCTACAAATACGGTTATTACCCAGATTCCCGTGCAGGTGAACCCGTTCCGTTTGGCTGTTGATCCCTTGACGAACCGGATTTATGTCTCGAACTTCACCAGCAACACCGTATCCGTCATAGATGGTGCGACCAATACGGTGATCACCAACGTGCCTGTCGGCACGACTCCGGCTGAGCCGGGAGTGAACGTATCTACCAATGCGATCTATGTGCCCAACCGGGATAGCGACAATGTATCGGTGATTGGCGGATTAACGAATACGGTGATTACTACCATCCCGGTCGGAAATAATCCCAACGGCGCGGGCGCTAATCCCTTGACGAACCGCATCTATATTACCAATCAGGATGATAATACGGTATCGGTCATTGATGGGGTCACCCAGGCTGTGATTAGTGTCATACCGGTCGGCGCGCGTCCTTTCTCCGTGGGCGTCAATCCGTAGGAAGCCAGGAACAGGAATTCAGTATCATGCCAATTGAGGCCATTATCTTAACGAGCGAGGTGACTCATAGGATGGAAATAACATCAGCCGAAGATATCATGATACAGCTGTCGGGCATGGACCAGGAGAATTCTGTATCCCGGATCTACGTTCCCGGGATCGGCGAATTCATGATGGTACTGCTGAAGACAGACGACAGTGCCGTTGAAGACCCGGCCCGCACCAGCGGGGCGGAGGCAGAAGAGTGCACAATGCCGGCAGTGGGGTTAACAAGGAACCCCTACCTTTAAGGATAGTCCATAAATCAGCACGCTTCCCGTAAGGAAGTGGCTGGTTTATGGAATTATAGACTTTACGCCATTCTGGGCAGTTGTACATAGAACGTCGTGGACGCTCCAACCACACTTTTTACGTAAATCCTTCCTTGATGCTGGTCCACAATGGACCTGGCGATAGCCAGACCCAGCCCGTATCCGCCCTGCTTCCGTGCTCTTGAGGTATCCGTACGGTAAAAGCGGTCAAAAATCCGTGCCAGATGCTCCGCAGCGATGCCTTCCCCTGTATTCGAGACAGAGAGAAGGACATCGCTGTTCTGCTTATGAAGGGAGATATGGACAGCGCCCTTAGGATTCGTATATTTCACAGCGTTATCCAGCAGAATCATTACCACCTGCTTAATCTGCTCGGGGTTGCCCGGCACGGTAAGCTCCGGTTGGATGTCATAGTCGAAGGAGATATTCTTCTCGAAGAGAACGGCCTCCATGGTCAGAATAATATTCTCTACCGCTTCGCTCATGTTGAACCTGCTGTGGAGCTTCCTGGTCCGGGCGTCATCCATCTCTGTCAGGTACAGCAAATCGCCTACCAGCCGGGTCATCCGCTCGGTTTCGGACTTGATATACTGCAGCCATTTTGCCTGATTGCGGATCGTATCCTCACTGTTCGCCAGCAGTACATCCGCGTTGGTGTTAATAATCGTCAGCGGCGTCTTCAGCTCATGGGAGGCGTCGGCAATGAACTGCTTCTGCTTGTCAAAAGCCTCCCGCACCGGCGCAATCGAGCGCCCCGCAAAGTAGCGGCTGGTGAAGTAGAGGATGACCAGCGTCAGCAGGCCGACAGCCGCGAAGGTATAGATCAGGTTTGTCAGGATCTGCTGCTGGGCCGTGATGTCCATGAAGACAAACTGCTTCCCGCTGCTTGCAGGCTTGACCATGAAGATCCAGCGGCTGCCGTCCATCGTGAACCGGCCGGTGTCCTTGCCCAGGCTAAGAGCCTCCTTCAACGCGGCGCTATAGAGGTCATCGTCCATCGTGAACTTCGATTCTTTGCCGGTCATCGTGCCGCTGGCATCGGTCTGCACCATGAACGAGACGGAGCGCTCCGGCTGGTAAGGGTCGATCGGCCCCTGATCCATGGGCATTGTCCCTCTGCCCCCGCCGCCTCCTGCCCCAGGCGGACTTTGTCCATCTCCCGGACCCCGCTGCTGCATGTCCGCAATCCGGTGGAGCGCCATATAGATGTCTCCCTGCACATTGCGGTACGTGAAGATGTAGATGGCGGCGAAGGCCACCAGCATGATGATGGAGATGGTGACCAGATTGACAATCAGGAACCGGGTTCGGAGTTTATTGAACATCAGGCACTCCCCTCCAGCACGTACCCTACGCCCCTAATCGTGCTGATGCGCACCTCCGAGTTCAGGAAGGCCAGCTTTTTACGCAAAAAAGAAATATAGACCTCCACGTTGTTATGCTCCGCATCGGAATCGAACCCCCACAGCTTCTCAATGATCTGCTCCTTCGAGGTGACCGCCTGCTTCCTTAGGATCAGCAGCTCCAGCAGCTCCGTCTCCTTGAGATTCAGCTTCATCTCCCGGCCCTTCACCGTCAGCTTCGGGTTGGCGGTATTCAGCTCCAGATCCCCGAACTTCAGGGCATCGTCAGGAATCACCTCGCCCTTACGCCGCAGCGCAGCCCGGATACGGGCCAGCAGCTCCTCCGAAGCGAACGGCTTGGCGATATAATCGTCTGCACCATGATCGAGTCCGGTCACCATATCGGTGATCTCCCCTTTTGCGGTAAGCATAATGACCGGTGTGGAGACTCCGTCCCTGCGCAGCTCCTTCAGCACGCTGATTCCATCCAGCTCCGGCATCATAATATCCAGCAGCAGCAGGTCATAGATCCCGCTCTGCGCATAATCGAGACCGGCTCTGCCGTCATGCACCGCGTCTACCGAATAATTGTGTTTTTTGAGGATTTGGGTTAGGGCCTCCGCCAGATGGACCTCGTCTTCTACAATTAATATTCTCATGGGATGGCTCATCCTCTTCCTAAGTAATGTACTTGCTGCTGGTGACATTATATCAAGGGTACCTTTAATCAACCTTAATCCATTTAAGATTCATTAAAGGTTCGGGGGCTAAGATACATTCATAAGCAAGCGCACCCCATACTCACCCGAAAGGATCTGAACCCTATGGCGATCGAGGTCTTCAACCGCTACGAGAACAAGTATCTGTTCGACCACGAATCTTATCTGAAGCTCTATTACGAACTGCTGGAATATATGGAGCCCGATGCTTACAACAAGCAGCACGAATTTTATTCTATCACCAATCTGTACTACGACACCCCTCAGAACTCACTGATCCGCAGCAGCCTGGCGAAGCCGAAATACAAGGAGAAGCTCCGCATCAGAGCCTACGGCATTCCTGAAGGCGACACCAGAGTCTATCTGGAGATCAAGAAGAAGGTGCTGGGTCTGGTCAACAAGAGGAGAACCTCACTGACGCTGAAAGAGGCCTATGCGTTCATCGAGAGCGGCAGAGAGCCTGAATTCGAGAGCTATATGAACAAGCAGGTGATTGAGGAGATCAAGTACTTGCTGACCCGCTATGAGCTGGAGCCGAAGCTGTATTTGTCCTATGACCGCAAAGCCATGTTCTGTAAAAATAACAGGGACCTGCGCATCACCTTCGACACCAACATCCGCTGCCGCCGGTATGATCTGAAGATGGAGCACGGCGTCTATGGCGAGGAGCTGCTGGAGCCGGGGCAATGGCTGATGGAAGTGAAGGCCGAGAAGACCATACCGGTCTGGCTCGCCAGGATGCTGTCGGAGCATCAGATGTACCGCACCAGCTTCTCCAAATACGGCAACGAATATAAAAAGATGCTGCGAAACAGCCAATCAGAAAGAGAGAGTGTTCTATATGCTTGATTCGATTTTTGCCGTAGCGGAGTCTACTTCGGAACTAACGTTCACGAATGCTGCCTTAACCATCGTCATTGCCATTATCCTCGGCGGGCTAATCAGCTTCACCTACATGAAGACGAGCCCCGCCGGATACTCGCAGAGCTTCACATTGACCATGGTTCTGCTGCCGGCGATTGTAGCGATCATCATCCTGCTTATCGGCAGCAATGTGGCCCGGGCCTTCAGCCTGGCGGGCGCCTTCTCGATCATCCGGTTCCGCAGCGCCCCCGGTGATCCGAAGGATATCACTTTCGTTCTGTTCACTATGGCCTCCGGGCTGGCCTGCGGGGTAGGGGCCTTTGGTTACGCGGTCTTTTTCACCCTTATCCTCTGCGCTCTGATGGTCCTGCTTAACCGTACAGGCTTTGGACTTAAGAAGTCGATGCACAAGACACTGAAGGTAACGATCCCTGAGAACCTGGGCTATGAGGAGGCCTTCGCGGAGGTCTTCAATACCTTCAAAGTTGCCTACGAGCTGAAGAAGATCAGAACCACGGAGCTGGGCAGCCTGTATGAGCTGGTCTACGAAGTAACGATTGATGAGCAGACGAGCCAGAAGGAGCTGCTGGACGCCATCCGCACACGTAACGGGAACCTTGATCTCTCACTAACCATGGCACCTGTCATGAATGAATACTAATCCGCTACAGGAAGGGAATGATGACTGATGAAGAACGGATTAACAGCTAGCAAAATAGGACTGGTGCTGCTATGCGCCGCAGTCATGTCGGCATGCAGTGCAAAAGCTGCTACGCCATCAGATACAAGTAACAACGCGGGTACATCAGTTGCGGCTGTGCAGAGCAGTTCCTCTGCCGCTGTGCAGCTGGCAAGTGTGAAGGCGGCGGATCTTGTGACTTGGGAGGAAGAGGATGCTGTAACCGCCTGGACGGCAGCAGATTCGACTGCTATAACTCTGGCTGGCACTGCTGCTGTGGTAGACGGTGCAGGCGCCACAGCGCAAGAAGGCACAGTAACCATTACGGAAGCAGGAACTTATGTGCTTAGCGGCACACTGAGTGACGGCCGGATTATCGTAGATGAGCAGGCCAAAGGGACCGTAAGGCTGGTGCTGAATGGCGCTCATCTGACGGACAGCGATAATGCTCCGGTCTACATCAAGGAAGCCGGCAAAGTGGTCATCACCTTGCAGGAAGGGACGGATAACAGTGTGACGGATGGAGCCGCCTATGTATTCGGAGACGGGGCTGAGGATGAGCCAAGCGCGGCGGTCTTCAGCAAAGCAGACCTGACGGTTAACGGCACCGGCAAGCTGACGGTAACCGGCAACTATAACGACGGCATCACCGGCAAGGATGATCTGAAAATCATGTCCGGCACCATCGAAGTGCAGGCAGCAGATGACGGTATTGTCGGTAAGGATCTGGTAGCTATACAGGACGGTAGTATTACAATTCATGCAGAGGGCGACGGCATCAAATCAACGAATGACAAGGATGCCGCCAAGGGCTTCATCGCTATTGCCGCCGGAACCTTCGACATTACGGCCGGTAATGACGGGATTCAGGCGGAGACCGCTGCTGTCATCGACGGCGGGACGTATACACTGGTGACTGGCGGCGGCTATGTGAATGCCGAAGTGAAGACCGGCGA
Source organism: Paenibacillus sp. FSL P2-0089 (assembly GCF_038595095.1). Lineage (NCBI taxonomy): Bacteria > Bacillati > Bacillota > Bacilli > Caryophanales > Paenibacillaceae > Paenibacillus > Paenibacillus sp. FSL P2-0089. The sequence continues at coordinate 7,075,748 of NZ_CP152006.1, read as the reverse complement.
CCAGGGAGGGCCGGGAATGGGCGGCGGCTTCGGCCAGCGTCCGGAGGGTGGAGCCTTCCCTGCTCCCGGGGAAGAAGGGGGTACGCCGCCTGCGATGGATGCTGCGCCGGCTGCTGACCAGCCCCAAGCAGCGGAGAGTGGCACCGCAGCAGCGGCGGAGACAGACACCACAGCAGCGGCGGAGACAGAATCCGTCAGCGCCAAAGGGATTAAGGCAGGCGGCGACCTGACGGTGAACGGCGGAAGCTTCACAGTGGATGCCGCAGATGATGCGCTGCACAGCAACAGCAGCCTCTCTGTAACGGATGGGGAATTCCAGATCGCTACAGGGGATGACGGGATTCACGCCGATGCTCTGGTCTCGATATCGGGCGGCACCGTCAATATTACGCGGAGCTATGAAGGGATAGAAGGGGCGGACATCACCATATCCGGCGGTGAGATCCATGTGACAGCTACAGACGATGGCGTAAATGTGGCTGGAGGCAACGATACTAATACGGCAGCAGGAACGCAGGCTCAGGATTCGTTCAGCAGCACCGGCAGCAACCTGCTGACCATCAGCGGCGGCACCTTGATTGTAGATGCCGCAGGCGATGGTCTGGACTCCAACGGCTCGGTAACTATGACCGGAGGCACCGTCATTGTGAATGGCCCCGAGAACTCCGGCAACGGAGCCTTGGATTATGACGGGGCCTTCAACATCACAGGCGGATTCCTGGTAGCCGCAGGCGCTTCCGGCATGGCACAGGCTCCGGGAGAGGACTCCGGCCAGTATTCAGTAAGCGTGGAGTTCGCAGCTACTCAGCAGGCAGGAACCATGGTTCATCTGGAAGACGCTGATGGTAATGCCATTCTGACCTTTGCTCCGGCGAAGAGCTTCCAGACCGTAGTGGTCAGCGCTCCAGAGCTTACGGACGGCTCTTATACCGTCTATACCGGCGGCAGCTCTACCGGAACAGCAGCAGATGGATTGTATACCGGCGGGACATACAGCGGGGGCAGCAAATTCGTTGCTTTTGACATCGCCAGTACGGTGACATGGGTGAATGCATCGGGTGTAACCACAGGCGGAAGCGGGATGGGCGGGCCGGGAGGCGGAGGCTTCGGCAGCGGCAGAGGCAACAGAGCCGGAGGCGGACCAGGCGGAGAGGGAGGAACGCCGCCTGCGGACGCTGGTACTACGAAGCCGGCCGATGCGGGTACCACGAAGCCAGCCGATGCGGGCACTACAGCTCCAGACAGTGCAGGTACAAGCACGAATTAAGCGGTCCAGCAGAGCAGAGACTATCCATTAGCGGATAGTCTCTGCTTTTGTACAAATATAAGTGTGATCAGCGGCTACATGAAGTCGAAATAGTAGCGGATGACATGGAAGAATACCGGTGCGGTGTAGGCAAGACTGTCTACGCGGCTCAGATAGCTTTGCTTAAGGGCAGCGAATTTGTCATCGTCCCCGATCAGCAGATCCCGCTTCAGGACGGAGACTGTCAGGCTGCCGAAGAAGCCGCTGAGACTGATCAGCATACCGGAGAGATAGCCAAAGGCCGGATTCAGCGGTGTAAGATGAGAATAGATCAGGTAAGAGACGGCTGTTGTCACCGCGAACGCGCAGACGAAGCCCTCCCAAGTCAGATGGGGATTCGCGGTCGGGACGATCCGGTGCTTGCCGATGTAGAGCGAGGCCAGATAATGCACGGCATCATTGAGCTGGGTCAGCACCACCAGGAAGAGAACCAGCCCTGCGCCGTATTCCGGCGTGGCGAACTGGAAATAGGCCAGATGGCTAAGCCCGAAGACCATCAGCATCAGTCCCCACTGCACCGCGCTGACACCGCGCAGGAAGCCGAGCGTCCCCTTGTTAATCAGCCGGGGAATCGGCAGCAGCAGGAACACATAGACTGGAATGAAGATAATGAACATCCCGTACCATTCGATGTAGATCCAGTAGAATTGCAGCGGAATGGACAGATAAGCCCAGAGGAACAGCCTTCGGTCTGCTTTTCGGGTGCGGATCATGGAGAAGTATTCCTTGAGGGCGAAGAAGCTCAGAACCATCAGGGACAGTAGGGACACGACAGAGTTGGACAGGGTAGCCAGGCAGAAGATGAACAGCATGCCCCACCAGGTTCGGATACGGAAGCCTATTCCGGTATAATCTTTGTCCTTCTGTAATTTGCTGACTACAAGATACAGCACATGGATCACCGATAGAGCTGCAAAGATCAGAACTAGTGTGAATAAAGAACGGTTCAATACAATCACCAACTTGTCTCGGGTATCATTTCAATATAGGAATTTTATGCTAAAATAGACAGAGCGTCCAGCTTATTATGAAGCAAAACAACCGACTTGATAAGGGGAAATATTGTAAATGTCAGCAGATCCATCGGTGTACATCATGCTCACCAATACGGGAACGCTGTTCACGAAGCTCATTCAGGGCTATACCAAAGCGCCGTATAACCATGCGTCGATCTCGTTTAACCGGGAGCTCTCAGAGCTATATAGTTTTGGAAGGAAGCATCCGGCCAATCCGCTGAACGGCGGGTTCGTGAAGGAGGATATCCGCACAGGCACCTACAGCAAATACCCGGAGACGACCTGCGTCATCTACGAGCTTCAGGTCACGGACCGTGAGGTTGAGAAAATGAAGCGGGTGCTCCAGGTCTTCATCCGCAGCCGCCAGAAGTATCTCTACAATATCCTCGGCGTCATCGGCATTGCACTGAAGGAGCCGGTGGAGTTCAGCAACTCCTATTTCTGCTCACAGTTCGTTGCCGAGATTCTGGAGCGCTCCGGCATTAAGCTGTGGAACAAGCTGCCTGCGCTCGTCACCCCGGATGACTTCCGGCAGAGCGACCGGCTGCATCTGGTCTATTACGGCAAGCTGAGCGAATACAAGCCCTCCAGCCAGTAGAGAAGCCCTCGTTCCCGGTAGGGAAAGGGGGCTTCACTTCAAATATAACGGAATGCGAAGAAGAGGAGAGTGAGGCAATGGTTCATGCCAAGGATGTGCTTGCCAATCAATTGCTGGCCGGGGCCAACGACCCCAGCTGGCATCTTCCCTATATGCAGGCTGTGGAGAACGTGACCGAGGAGGAAGCGTTCTGGAAGCCCGGTGAAGGAGTCAGCAGCATAGCTGAGCTTACCCAGCATTTGCTGTACTGGAATGAAGCCTGGCAGAGCCGGTACCGCAAGGGGCATATGGACGCTGTGCCTCCGGTTAAGGATAATAACCTCAGCTTCAGGCTTCCGGCAGATATTGCGTTTAGTGAGTTGCGCGGAAGGCTGCTGCAGACGCTCTTGAACTGGCAGAGCCTGCTGTCTGAGGAAGGGTTGGAGGAGCAGGTGAACGGCTTCCCGGTACCGGCTGCATGGTGGGAGATCATCAGCAATGCGGCAACTCATAATGCCTATCATATAGGTCAAATGGTGTTGATCCACAAGCTGTACGTCCCGGCCAGGCCACAAGCATAAGCCCCTTCCAGGGCAGGCATTGGCTGTGCAGGAGACCGCTATGAGGCATGGCTCAAGCAGACTGGCCGGGATTCTCCCGCCGGTCTCTTTGTCATACGTACAGTGAGGGCCGCAGCATAGATCTGCTTGTGCAGAATAGCTTAATCTGTAATGAAATGGAGCATGTGATATTCTTGAAATATAAGGATTTATATGTTGCACACGATAACTTATCCTTCTATTTCTCGCTGAAACGGTGCCGTCCCTAAAAGGATGGCAAAGTCGTTTCCACTTGGCATAGGGTCTACTGAAGGGAAAAGAGAGGGATTCATATCATGATTGAGAACATCATCAGAGGTCTGGAAGCAAGATATGCCTGCCGGCTGGAACGGCTGACAGGGGGATATACGAATCTAACCTATCTGATGGCGGGGGCCGAGCCGCCGCTTGTAGCCAAAATAACAAATCTGTCCAATAAAGATACGCTCAATGAGGTTCATGTAATGCGGCTGGTGCAGGGAAGCTGTGATACCCCGGTGGTGCATGAGGTGACAGAGATGGACGGGAAGCGCATCATCATCATGGACTGCATGCAGGGCGGGAACGCCCAGTCCGTTCTGGATGCCAGGGACTGGACAAGAGCCGAGCGGATCTACAGCAGAATGGGGCAGCTGCTGGCTGCCCAGATTCATTCCCGCCCTTATCAGCCGCAAGAGACAGAGATCCGGCTCAGCAACAGGTCTGCACTGAGTCAGGTGGTTCAGAAGCTGGAATTCGTTCCCGCCGCTCTCGGCAGACAGTCGCTTCACTTTCTGTCTGCGGCGGAGGCCGGGGAGCTTCCGTGGGTCCTGACCCATGGCGATTACGGAGTACATAATCTGCTCTGTGAAGCCGATGATCTGCTGCATGTGCTGGACTGGGAATGGGCGGAATGGGGCAGCCCGCTGAATGATGTAGCCTGGGTCTGCTGGTTCACGAAGCACCATTATCCCGTACAATCCGTGCTGCTCAATACTGCCTTCATGCAGGGCTATCTGTCTGTTAACCCGTTATCCTTCACGCCGCAGCAGATGAAGGCGGCGAGTCTGTACAGGGTATGGAATATCCTGCACCGCCTGCAGATCGCGCCCAAGGAGGTGCAGCGTGAATGGGTCAGACGTCTGGAATGGACACTCGGTGAGGACTTCGCAGAGCTGCACGGAATCAGCTAAGGAAGAGGCTTCTCCCGGATGACTGTATTCTGTAGCCTGGAGCACCTGAGGCGCCCGAGCTGCTCAGTCCTCCGGCACCACGACCTGAATGTGGCGCGGAATGGTGCTTAAGCGGATCGGCAGCGGCGGACCTTGCTCGCCGTCCACATTCGTCTGTACCGGCTCGGTGGAGCGGACGGAGACCTCCTTGGCTGTAAAGTAGATGACATCCTTATGATTCCGCAGATTGCCGAGCAGCAGGGAGATGCTGACAGTAACGGAATTCAGCAGGTGCAAGTCCTTGACGATGAAGCAATGGAGCAGGCCGTCATCTACGGCGGCAGCAGGGGCAAGCTTCTCGAAGCCGCCCACGGAATTCGTCAGTGCAGCAATGAACAGCGGGGAGGAGCCTTCCCAGATCTCACCGTCGTGAGTAATCGTCAGGGTATGTGCAGTATTGCTGGCCAGCTCCTTAATGCCCTCTTTTAGATAAGCAAGGAACCCGAGCCGGCTCTTGTCTTCGGAGCTAACCGAGGAGAGGGAGCCTGCCAGAGAGCCTGCGGCCACCACATTGACGAACAGCCGGTCATTCAGCCGGCCCATATCGACTCTTCGGGTCCGGGGCGAAGCCAGGCTCTGAATTGCCTCTTCAGGGACAAGCGGAATCTGTAGCGCGCGGGCAAAATCATTGACGGTGCCCATTGGCACAATGCCAAGTGTAGGGCGGTGCTGCTGATCTGTGAGGCCGTTCATCGTCTCGTGGAGCGTTCCGTCTCCTCCAATGGCAACCACCAGATCATAGCACTCGGCGCAGGCCTGGAGGCAGAAGGCGGTTGCATCTCCTTCCCCTGCGGTCTCCTGGACGGTAACCTGATATCCTGCGCCTTGCAGCACCTCTTCCGCTGCTCTAATATAATCCCGCGCCTCTGCCTTGCCGGACGACGGGTTCATGATGACCATGGCCTGCTGCATACTGCACTCCTCTCTCTTGTAACTGGATTAATAACCATTAACCAACTAAGTATAGCGTTTGAATCAGAAGCGCCAAAGGGCGCAGTGTCCCTTTGGCGCTGAACGACATATGCCGCAGCAGGCAGCAGCTATCTTCCTTCAATCCGCCGCCCATAAGATTCGGCGTAGGCCGCACTGCGGAACTTAAGAATCGGATCATCCGAGAGGAGCATACCGGTTGTAAGGATCGTAGGGTCCATGAGCAGATATGTCGGATCGGGGTAGATCTCTGAAATATGCAGCCGCCCGAGATCGATTCTGCGGCGGTCCTCCGGCCAGGCACGGGTAGGATCATCCGTAGCATCGCCTTCCTCTCCAAGAACAGCGACCAGTTGGAAGATAGCCGGCTCATCCTTGAAGCGCAGCTCCAGCTCATCCTCCAGATAGCGGTCCGGCTGCTGCGCAGCCTCTTCCAGCGTCAGTGTGCGCACGCCCGTCTCTGGAACCCATTCGAACCGGACAGGCTGCTGCCTGCCTTCTGCATTCACCAGCACATAAGCATGTATGCAGTGGTAATGACATTCGGCGTAGCTGGCAGGCGGCTTGAGCCGCCGCACCGCGAGCAGAGCCTCTTTGCTCTCGCTGAAGTGGCTGACAATTTCCTTCATCAGCTCAATCGGTCCGAGTGTCCCGGTCCGCAGCCTGTGGGCCATCTGTATAATGTCGATGAAGGACTCCGGGGTCCGCGCAAAAAAGACAGGCACGGTCACTCCAACCAGATTCGTAACCCCGCCATCCGGGAGGATGAACTGGACAGCCATCCCCTTGGCAGGGGATAGCAGGTCCGCAAGTGCCGGATCAGTCGAGCTGCCCGAGAAGCGGATAATGGCATTTACCTGCTGCTCCTGAAGGTGCTCCGCCTCCGTGAATTCCTTCCCCAGTCCGCTCGGCCGGAAGAAGCCGCGGCAGCAGACTCCCGCCGCATGGGCGCGGCGGTATCCGGGATGGACACCGGACAGGTTCTCGATCGCGTCTACTGCCTCGGCGGCAAGCGCTGGATGCTCCCTGGTGTCTGCGGCAGACTGGCTGCTGCTGTGCTCCGATTCATTCATGTCCTCATTCACTCCTCCACGATGATTTATAACATATACAAGCTATTTTCTAATTATTACCACTTTTACTGCTCATTCAAACCGCTTCTCGTAGACATCCACCTGGTTACCAGGCTGAATTCAGGCTGGAGGCGGAGTGAAATCGATTTATATGTTAAACTTAGACAGACTTATCCCTATAAACATGCTTAAGCAGGAATGGAGAAATGAAATCATGAATGAATTGCCAAATTGCCCGCAGTGCAGCTCTGTGTACACCTATGAGGACGGAGCGCTTCTGGTCTGTCCGGAATGCGGACATGAATGGTCTTTGGATGCTGGAAGTGCAGGCGGCGAGGAAGAGAAGGTTATTAAGGATGCTAACGGAAATGTACTGGCTGACGGGGACACTGTAACGGTGATTAAGGATCTCAAGGTCAAAGGCAGCTCGTCCGTTCTGAAGATAGGCACCAAGGTGAAGAACATCCGGCTCGTGGAAGGCGACCATGATATCGATTGCAAAATCGACGGGTTCGGCGCAATGAAGCTGAAATCGGAGTTTGTGCGCAAGGCATAGCATGAAGCAGGACCGGAAGTCCGCTGCCCGGCAGGCAGCAGGTTCCGGTCCGCCAACTCTCCCCGCTATAGAATCCGCCGCGCGGTAACAAACCGCTGCTTCCATTTACTGCTGAAATCCTCCATATGTACACCCTGCTCCTTGGAGTAGGTATGCAGGATCCGGTTATTTCCGGCATAGATGGCTACATGTCCGATGTCGAGACCCCTGGCGGTGAAGAACAGCAGATCTCCGGTGCGCAGCTCGCCCACGCCAACCTTCCGGCCTTCCTGTGCCTGATCATAAGAGACGCGGGGAAGCTCAATCCCAAGCGTATCCCCGAATACACGCTTCACAAAAGAAGAACAGTCGAACGTATCTGTCTGGTCAGGAGAAGCGCCGAATTCATAAGGGGTATTCAGGTATTTTTTACCTGAGGCAATCAGGGCTTCCCCTTGCTTCTGCAGCAGGGAGGGGCTTCTGTAATCCGTGAATTTCGGCTTGGAAGATACATATCCTCTCACATGATCTGCGGTCCGCACCTCCAGCCAGAGGGCATCAACCTCACGGATGACATGAACCTTGCTTCCGGCGGGCAGCAGGCCCAGGCTAGTGGTGCTGCTCCCGGCATCCGGGGTGCTGCGCAGGTTGACTCCCCAGGTGACCGAAGTCTCATAGGCGGATGCCGAGGAGATAAGGACGGAGCCCGAAGCCGGCTCCCAGGTTACTTGGCTGCCCAGTGCTTCACTAACGAAGCGCAGAGGAATCATACTGTAGCCTTGCGACAGTTGTCCCGGTACTGCCAGCTGAGCGGTCTTCCCGTTCAGCAGAGCTGTGGACGAGCCTAAGGTATAGGTAAGTGCAGTGCCGCCTTTGACGGCAGTTACCGTCTTGCTGGCATTGTCCCAGGAGAGCTCGGCCCCTTGGGCTTCGAACAGCCCACGCATAGGAACCAGTACAGTCCCGCTGATGTTGAGCGGCTGAGTCTCCGGCTGGAGCTGCTGCCCGTCCAGGTAGATGGAGATGGGCTGAGGTGAAGGGGCTGCATCTGCATGGACGCGCTCTGGCAATAACAGGGCCAGTCCAAGCAGAGACAGCAGCATAGTGGTTCTTGTTGTCATGGATTCATCACCTTATGGATAGATTTAACTCTCTCCAGTTAGACGCGATTGGTGTGAATTGGTTTTGTGCCAATTGTTGGTAACGAGGATCAGACAAGGCTGCAGGAGTTGCGCTTGACGTCCGCCAGAATACAGATTATAATCCAACCAGTTAGTTAGAAATAAGGAGGCGGAAACCATAACCACAACAGGGGGCAAACGCAGCACCAAAATATACGACGCCGCCCGCACCCGGGCGATTATTCTGGATGCAGCGGAGGAGATTTTTGCCGAATCCGGTTACTCCGCAGCACGGATCGATGCCATTGCGAAAGCATCCGGGTATAACAAAAGCCTGATCTATCAGTATTATGGCGACAAGCTAGGGCTATATACGGAAGTGGTTAAGCGGGCGGACCAGACTGGCGAACAGATCACAGGCTCGTTCATCAGCGAATTGCTGAAGGATGAGCAGGTACTACAGGACGCATCCGCATTCAAGACTTTCTTGGAGTACTGGACCCGTCAGACCGTCTCCTTCCTGCTTGAGCACCGGAGTTACCTGAGAATCCTCTTCTGGGAAGCTGCGGAGGGCTGGAAGACCTGGAATCAGATTACCTATCGTCCGGAAGATGATCCTCAGATGCATGAACTTGCCATGGCCGCCCAGAGGAACGGTATCCTTCGTCAGGATCTGGACCCCGCGCTCTTTCCGATGCTGATCATGAACGTGATTGCTATGACACTGCAGTTGTCTTCAAGGTTTGAGCACTTGTTCGGCAGCCCGGACTCTCCGCAGATTAGAGAACAGACCACACAGCAGATTGTGCAATTTATTATCCATGGCGTCATGGAGCCGTCTTTACTGTAAGGGCGGCTGTTTCTTTGGACTAAATATAAACAACTAGTTAGTTTTAAAAGTGGCATAGGAGTGATGATGATGAACGCAATCATTCAGACAGAAGGATTAACCAAGCATTTCGGCAGCCATCATGCTGTGGATAAGCTGTCGATCGAGGTGAAGCCGGGCGAAATCTACGGATTCCTTGGGCTGAACGGAGCAGGCAAAACTACAACCATCCGCATGCTCCTGGGCATGATCCGCCCCGATTCCGGGTCGGCCTACCTGTTCGGACGGCGGGTCGATGCGGGCAGCCATAAGCTTTGGGCAGAGGTAGGGTACATGGTCGAAACTCCCTACTCCTATCCTGAGCTTACGGTCCGTGAGAACCTGGAGATTATCCGCAGGCTGCGGGGTATCCCGGACCGCTCTGCCATTGACAGTATTATCGGCAGGCTCCAGCTTACCGCTTACCGGGACCGCAAAGCCGGGACGCTCTCCCTCGGTAACGGGCAGCGGCTGGGCCTCGCCAAGGCCATGCTGCATCATCCGCAGGTGCTGATTCTGGATGAGCCGACGAACGGGCTGGATCCGGCGGGGATTGTGGAGGTGCGGGAACTGCTCCGGGAGCTTGCGGCAGATCAGGGAGTGACGATTTTTATCTCCAGCCATATTCTTGGCGAAGTCTCCAGGCTGACGAGCAGAATCGGCATCGTGCATCAAGGGAAGCTGCTGCAAGAGACGGATGTGAAGGATCTTCATCCCTTGCTCTGCAGGAGTCTGCGGGTAGAGACCCGCGATCCGGCAAGTGCCTGCAGCAGACTTACTCAGGCAGGCTATGTGGTGCAGCAGAATGCAGAGGGCACACTGCTGCTTCAGGAGGAACGTGCCGTAACGAACCCGGATTACATCTCCAAGCTGCTGGTGTATGCGGATATGCCGCCTACGCTGATTCAGGTGGAGGAAGAGGATTTGGAGCATTATTTTCTAAGAGTCATTGGATCTGAAGGAGGAGTGAGACCATGAATCAATGGCTATCGGCCCTGTGGGTGGAGGTCTTGAAGCTTCGCCGTTCCAGGCTGTTCGTGATATCGCTTGTGGTCAGCATCCTGGTGCCGGTAATGATCGGGCTGGTGTTCTCCGGGACCATTGGCTCCCAGAGCGCCTTTGAGGGTGAGATCAATGTGGCAGGGTTTCTGAAGGAGCTGGGCATTGTCGTCTCCATGGGAGGCTTGATCGGCTTCGGGTTCGTGTACAGCTGGAGCTTCGGCCGGGAATACTCCGACCGCACGGTGAAGGATCTGCTGGCCCTGCCGCTATCCCGGTATGGGGTGGCCGCTGCGAAGATCGTTGTTTCTACGTTATTATGTGAAGTTCTATCCTTGTTCATGTTCATAGCTGGGTGCATCACGGCATGGTTTACTGGCTTGGACGGATGGAGTCTCGAGGTCATTGTTCAGGGCTTCAGCGGGTACGCACAGATCTGTCTCATGGTGGTTGTTCTGAGCATCCCTGTAGCGTGGATGGCTTGTATCGGGCGCGGTTTCCTGTATCCCCTGGGCATCGTCCTGCTTACCATTGTGATCGCTCAGTTCGGCGGGGCGCTGGGCATTGTAGAGTATATTCCGTGGGCCATTCCCGGACTGCTCAGCGGTGCCTCAGGAGAGGAGAGCGCACATCTGGAGCTGGTTAGCCGTTTGCTTCCGTTTCTCACCGGCGCTGTTGGCCTCATAGGCACGCTTGTCTGGTGGAGGTATGCCGACCAGACCTAAGTCGGGTGGAATTGCAGAGTTTTATTATTGTAGATTTTAATTAGTGGAGGGGAACAGAAATGGAGAAGGCACCAAAAGGCACTATTCTTATCATGGCTATTCTAATTATCGGGACAATGGCAGGGCTATTGAATCAATCCTCGCTGAATACGGCGCTGCCGAACATTATGGGTGAGTTCCGGTTGTCTGCGAGCACTGTGCAGTGGTTAACGACCGCTTTTGCACTGGTTACGGGAATTGTAGTTCCGATTACAGCTTATCTTATTCAGCGCTTCACCACCAAGCAGGTATTCGTCTTTGCGATGGGGATGCTGACTGCGGGGACGCTTCTGTGTGCGGTCTCCCCCGGCTTCGGTCTGTTGCTTACGGGACGGATCATCCAGGCGGTCGGAGTGGGCATTATGCTTCCCCTGGTGCAGACCCTGACGTTCATCCTGATCCCGGTTGCCCAGCGGGGGTTCACGATGGGAATGATCGGACTTGCGGTTAATTTCGCTCCGGCGATCGGACCTGTGCTGAACGGCTGGCTCGTGGAGGATCATTCCTGGCGGCTATTGTTCTATATTCTGGCTCCTTGCTCGCTGCTGCTTACGCTCCTTGGGGTATTTCTCGTGAAGAACGTTACGCCACAGGTAAAAAGCAAAGCCGACGCTTTATCCATGACGTTGTCCTCGCTCGGCTTCGGCGGCGTGCTGTATGGCTTCAGCGTCTCCGGCAGCAAAGGATGGGGGAGCACCGAGGTGCTGATCTCCCTTGCGGCGGGGTTCATCGCGCTCGGCCTCTTCGTCTGGCGGCAGTTAACGATGGAGAATCCTCTGCTGGAGCTGCGGGTGTTCACCAGTCCTGCTTTTACCATGGCTACTGTAATCAGTATGATCCTGATGATTATCATGCTGAGCGCGCAGCTCCTGCTGCCGCTCTATATGCAGACCATGCTTGGCTACACCGCGCTCAAGTCGGGTCTGATGCTGCTGCCCGGTGCGATTCTGATCTGTATTATGTCCCCTATCGCGGGGAAGATTTTTGACAAAATAGGTGCCAGAACGATGGTAATCACCGGAATCAGCCTGACGGTCATCTCTGCACTGTTGTTCTCCAATCTGACGGAGCATACGTCCTATACGTTCCTGATAGTGGGCTACTCCCTGCGGATGGTCGGTGTCAGCCTGACCCTGCTGCCCGTCGTCACCAGTGGAATGAATTCCCTGCCGCCGGCTCTGATCCGCCACGGCATTCCCGTGAACACTACGCTACGGACGGTCGCCGGTTCCATCGGGACAGCGCTGCTTGTGACGATCATGACCTACAGCGGCGGCGGCCTGAAACAGACGGGCGATGTCCATAGCTTAATTCATGGAATGAATGTCGCTTCTATGGTCACCACAGGAGCCGCAGTGGTTGCACTGATTCTGTCCTTCTTCATCCGGCGAAAGGAAGAGATCTCTACGGAGATTCCCGCGAAGGGCGTTGCTGTGAAATAACCGTTCGTATATGGATATAGGATGTATCCTCAGCTCAAATAAAATACCTTCTGCTGCAAGAGATCGAGGGCCCGCTCGGTCTCTTTGCGTTCCTCAGCGCTCAGGGCCGCAATACGCTGCTCGAACCGGACAGCGATCTGTCCGAAGGCCTCATTCATCAACGCCTCACCTGCGGCGGAGAGCGTAATTCCCTGCCTGCGGCGGTCAGCGGGGTCGGTGATGCGGGTACATAGCCCTTTTGCGCTGAGCTTCTTCAGCTCCCGGCTCGTATTGGGCATCGACATGTTCATGCAGTCGCTGATCTCGCTGAGCGTAACAGGCTGGCTGACGGCGATGTATTCAACAATCTTATATTGCAGCGGCGTTAAGCCGTCTGAGTTCACATCTTTGGAAATATCATTCGTTATTTGATGGACGGCAGTGGTGAAGGCAATGAATTTTTGAAAAAGATGGTTGTTGTCCATAAGATCACCTCAGAGGTCACAATACCAGAATAATTATCAAAAAACAATTATCATTTGACAAGTAATTTGCGGCTGTGGTATGTTTTTGTTATCAAATGACAACTAAAGGGGAATAACACTGATGAATACACTTGTGATCTACACCCATCCGAACCATAAGAGCCTGAGCTACGCCTTCCTGGAGGAAGTGCTGCGCGGCAGCAAGGAGAATGCGAAGATTACGGAAGTGAAGGTGCTTGATCTGTATGAGGCCGGATTCGATCCGGTCCTGGTGTTCAATGAGAATCGGCGCAGACGGGATATGTACCGGGAACCGGAGCTGGCAGAGTACAGGGAGCAGCTGCTGTGGGCCGATCAGATCGTCCTGGTCTATCCGATCTGGTGGGGACGCCCGCCAGCGATGCTGATGGGCTACATCGACCGGATGTTTGCATCGGGCTTCGCCTACCGGGATAAGGGCGGACTTTTGCCGGAGGGGCTGCTCAAGGGGAAGAGCGTGATCTGCATCTCCAGCATGAAGGGGCCGACCCACTACCCGCTGCTGTGGCTGGGGAACTCGCATAAGATACTGATGCGCAAAGCCCTGTTCAACTACGTGGGCATCCGTAAGGTGAAGTTCTTCGAATTCGGTAACATGGAGAGCAAGAAGGGGAAACATAGCAAGAAGCTGGAGCAGATCTACCGCTATTTCAAGACAGTGGGGTGAATCTTGAACAATCTATTTGACATCCGGCCAACTTGTAACTACAATGGTTACATGAGTGATGATTACCGATGTCAACGAGAGCTTATAGCTGAGATTGAAATACAAGAACCCAAATGGAGGAATATGAGATGACAATCGCATTAACAGGAGCAACAGGCAAATTTGGTTCCATCGTAGCAGAGACTCTGCTGAAGACCGTACCCGCTGGGAATATTGTAGCCAGTGTCAGAAACCCGGAGAAGGCAGAAGCCCTGAAGGCGCGCGGGGTCGATGTCCGTCATGGTGATTTCGATCAGCCGGAGACGCTGGACACCGCCTTTGCCGGAGTGGAGCGCCTGCTGATCGTCTCGGCTGACGGCGACAACGACACCCGTATCCGCCAGCATAAGGCAGCTGTAGACGCAGCTGTCCGTGCAGGTGTAGGCTTCATCGTCTACACCAGTGTAGGCGATGCCGATAACAGCTCCCTGTTCCTGGCACCGGTACACCGTGCCACAGAAGAGTTCATCCGTGAATCCGGCATTCCGTATGCTTTCCTGCGCAACAACTGGTACCTGGAGAACGAAGTCGGCTCCATTCAGGCCGTGAAGGCCGGCGCTCCATGGCTGACCTCTGCCGAAGACGGCAAGGTAGGCTGGGCTACGCGCAGTGATTATGCTGAAGCGGCGGCTGCTGTTCTGGCTGGAGAGAGCCGTGAGAGTGTCATCTACGAATTGTCCGGTACTCCGCTTACCCAGGCAGAGCTGGCAGCAGTGGTCGGCGAGGTTCTGGGCCAGGAGGTTGCTGTGCAGCAGGTGGATGACACCGCCTATGCGAAGATTATGGCAGGTGCAGGCGTCCCGGAAGCGGCGCTGCCAATCGTCGTTGCCATTCAGGCAGCCATCCGTGATGGCGCGCTGAATATCGAGAGCGGCGACCTCGTGAAGCTGCTGAACCGTCCGCTTACCCCGCTGAGTGAAGGCGTACGCGCGTTGCTGGGGTAATTACTGTTGGTTGAACAAGCCCGCCAGTTATACTCTGGCAGGGCCTGCTATGAGAAGAGGCTGTCCTATACCGGTTGTTCGGCAACCGGCAGGCAGCCTTTTTTTGCGTTTGCATGATCTGAGCGGGAGACGCGCAGGCTGGATGTAGATCAGAGGGAGCAAAATGCGGTGTAAGCCGCGCCGCGGCTAGAGATACAAGCGGGTTGGGGGACGAAGGTTGGGGGTGGTGTTTATTTTTTTTGCCGGGATTGTGATCCAAACCTGAATCCCCTGCGTTTCAGTGTATGTACAGACAAACAGGCAGACAGGCAACGTGAACACCACATATTACCCCAACCTAAGGAGTGAATTGAGATGAAGATGAAGAAATTAGTCGTTCCGATGTTAAGCTTGACCCTGATGATACCTGCGCTGGCAGGTGCGGAGGCAGCCCCGGCAGCCACCATGATGAAGGCTTCGGTGAATACACCGGCTGCCGAGCTGAGAGCGGGCCTGGATTATTTGCTTTCCGAGCATTTCACCCTTGCCGTAACCGCAATGACAAAGGCTTATGACGGTACTAAGGATGCGGCAGCGGCCTACCAGGCGCTTGATCAGAACGCGCTCGATATGCAGCCCGCCATTGCTTCACTGTACGGCGATGCAGGTGCAGCAGAGTTTGAACGGATTTTCCGCGCACATAATAAGTACACCGACGATCTGGTGAAGGCGACGAAGAACAAGGATACCGCAGCCGTCCAAGCTGCAGAAGACAAAGTAAGCGGCTTTGTAGACGAGTTCGGAAATTTCCTCGGCACGGCAACAGAGGGCAAGCTTCCGGCAGCTGCCGCGAAGCAGGTTATCCGCAGTCATGAGAACCATGTCCAGGAAGTGTTCGAGGATTATGCAGCCGGTGATTACAAGGGCGCGTATGAAGCTTACCGTAAGGGTTATGCAGAAATGTTCAGTATCAGCAAAGCCTTGTCCAGTGCGATTACTACGCAAATGCCTGTTAAATTCGAGAATACCAAGGCAGATACCAAAGCTGCTGATCTGAGATCCGCACTCAACCAGTTAGCGGGTGAACACTTTGCTCTGTCCGTCCTGCAAATGCAGGAGCAATATGACGGAAGAGCGGCTTCCAATGCGCTGCTTGCAGCTGAAGCCATGAATACAGCAGACTTCAAGGCAGCAATTGCTTCTATCTATGGTGCAGACGGGGCGGCGGCCTTCGAGAAGATCTGGGTCACGAATCATGTGAATGCCCAGGCTGATTTCACAGCGGCAGTGAAGAACAATGATGCAGCGGCAAAAGCGGCAGTCGAAGCGCGTATCGCAGGCTTCACCACTGAATTTGCAGCCTTCCTTGATTCGGCTACAGCAGGCAACCTGCCGAAGTCAGCGGGACAATCCGCATTGACCACCCACGAGAATCAAGTGCAGCAGGTGCTTACGCAATATGCAGCGGGCAACTATGACGCATCGTACAAGACGAACCGCGAGGGCTACAAGACGATGTTCGGGGTAGGCCAAGCGCTGGGCAATGCGATTGTTACGCAGTTCAACGATAAGTTCCAGGATGCAGCAGCACCTGCACCTGCAACACCAGCAGATCCTGCTTCCATGATGAAAGTCTGGATGAAGGTGGGCAGCGGCGTCCTGAACATTAACGGAAAAGTAACTCAAATGGATACCAAGCCGTTCATTTGGAGCGGAATGACCTACATCCCGCTTCGTTATCTGAGTGAAGGCATCGGGGCAGAGGTGAAATGGGACAAGCAGGCGCAGCAGGTTACCATTACAGCAGGCAGCGACACCCTGGTATTCTGGATGAACAAAGACTTCATGGAAGTCAACGGCATGAGAAAATCCGTCGGCGCCAAGGTCTTTGTGAACGACGACAACAGAACCGTAGTTCCCCTTCGTTTCATCACCGAATTACTGGGCTGGAACGTACAATGGGGCAACGCCGATCAGTCTATTACGTTGACTAAGAGCATGTGATTTTGTGAACGGAAGTTAACCTTCTATATTAGGCCAGGATTAGACCAAGCCCGCAAGCGGCTCACTGTAACTAGTGCCGCTTGCGGGCTTTTGTTGAGCGCGGAATCCAGATTTTACATTGACAACCTGTCCAGACACGTATATATTTATCGATAATGATTCTCATTATCGTATAAAAAACCTATTCAGATAAGGAAGGGTCCACACATGAACCGTACCAAAAAGTTCTCTTTCAAGACATTATTTATTCCATTAGCGCTAACTATAGTGCTGGCAGGCTGTTCCTCCAACCAGTCGAATTCAGCTGCTTCACCTTCCCCGGCACCTACAGCAGCTGCAACTAGCGAAGCGGCAAGCACAGAAGCACCAGCGGCGCAGGATGCTGTGACCTATCCGATTACCATCAAGCATGCGCTTGGTGAAGCTGTAATTAAAAGCAAGCCGGAACGCGTAGTTACTGTGCAGTGGGCTAACCATGATGTGGCTCTGGCTCTGGGCGTTGTCCCTGTAGGCTTCTCGGCTGCGAACTTCGGTGTGCAGGATGGCAGCGGGCTGCTGCCTTGGACCGCTGATAAGCTCAAGGAGCTGAATGTAACTGATCCGAATGTGTTCCAGGATACCGATGGTCTTGATTTCGAGGCAATCTCTGACGCCAACCCGGATGTTATTCTGGCCGCGTACTCGGGCCTAACGAAGGAAGATTATGAGACCCTGAGCCAGATCGCTCCAGTGGTAGCTTACCCGACGGCTGCTTGGGCTACGACATGGCGTGAGCAGGTGCTGCTGAACGCAGAAGGCATGGGTATGAAGCCTGAAGGCGAGCAGCTCATCAAGGACACCGAAGCCCTGGTTAAGGACAAGCTGAGCAAATATCCGCAAATTGCCGGCAAAAAAGTAGTCTGGGTCAATTTCTCCGCTGAGGATTTGTCGAAACTGCATATTTATACACCTGTGGATTCCCGGGTCGCATTCCTGTATGAGCTGGGGATGATATATCCCGAGAGCATTACCAAACAGATTACAGACCCTACCAGCTACTCGCTCAGCTTAAGCTCCGAGAATGTGGAAGCCCTGTATGATGCAGATCTGATCGTAGGTTATGGCAATGACGAATTGCTTAAGACGCTTCAGGCAGATTCACTGATCGGCAAAATTCCGGCCATTGAACGGGGATCGGTAGCTTTTATCGACAGTGATACTCCGCTGGTTGCTGCCGGAACACCGAACCCGCTGTCCATTGCGTATACGATTGATGAATACCTTGCCTTAATTGGGGGAGCTATTGATAAAATAAAATGATGAGTTCACCAGTCTCGGACGATAACAAGCTAAAATTGCATATGCCGAAGAATTTTATCCTGGTGCTGGTGAGCTGCATGGTCCTGCTGGTCCTGTGCATCATTGCCTCACTGGTACTGGGAGCCCGTCATGTAGGCTGGAATGAGCTGATGGACGGGCTTTTCCGTCCAGAAGTGGACAGCTATGGGGCAAACGTGGTGCGCAAGCGGATCTCCCGGACGGTGTTCAGCCTGATGTGCGGCGGGGCGCTGGGTGTATCGGGAGCCTTGATGCAGGCGGTGACCCGTAACCCGATTGCCGATCCCAGCATCCTCGGGGTGAACACGGGAGCCTCTTTGTTCGTAGTCTGCGGAATTGCTTTCCTGAACATAAGCACTGCGGGCCAATATATATGGTTAGCCTTAGCCGGAGCTGCAATTACAGCGGTCTTCGTATTCGGAATCGGCTCGATGGGGCGTGGCGGAGCCACGCCCATTAAGCTCGTTCTGGCGGGTGCTGCCATCAGCGCGGCTCTGTCCTCTCTGGTTACCGCTATCATGATTCCGCGCGCTTACGTCATGGACCAGTTCCGGTTCTGGCAGGTGGGCAGCGTGGGTGCGGGGACCTGGAGCGGCATTACAACCTTCCTTCCGTTCCTGCTGATCGGCATGCTGATTGCCTTCATTACGGCTCCGGCCCTGAATGCGCTGGCCCTGGGCGATGATGTGGCGACCGGACTCGGGGTCCGCACAGGGACACTGCGGCTTATAGCAGCGCTGGCCGGGGTATTATTATGCGGAGCAGTGACGGCACTGGCCGGGCCTATCGGGTTCATTGGCCTCTTGTCCACTCACGTAATCCGGCTGATCCTCGGCTCGGACCTGCGGTTCGTGATCCCGATGTCAGCGGTCACCGGGGCTATTATTCTCACGGTCTCCGATGTAGGCGGCCGGCTGATTGGAAGCCCCGGAGAGCTTGAAGTCGGTGTAGTCACAGCCTTTGTAGGGGCACCGATCCTGATTCTATTAGCGATGAAGTCGAAAGTGCGGTCCTTATGAGAAATGAAACGATTGAATTCATTATGGCGGGCAGACGTCAGAGACAGCGCCGGGGCTTGATTGTTACCAGCCTGCTTGCCGTACTTGCCTGTGTACTGTGCTGCGCGATGCTGCTGCTCGGGAATACCATCTATCCTGCTTCGGAGGTCATCCGCGCACTTTCCGGCGAAGAGCTGAAGGGTGTCTCCTTCGCTGTGAATGTGATCCGGCTGCCGCGGATGCTGGCGGGTCTTTTTGCCGGATTCGCCTTCGGGATTGCCGGGTACACCTTCCAGACGATGCTGCGCAATCCGCTGGCGAATCCGAATGTCATTGGCATTACCTCAGGATCGAGTGCGGCTGCGGTATACTGTATCGTGATCCTTCAATCCAGCGGAGCTGTAGTCTCTGTTGCTTCGGTAATCGCTGGCCTTGCCACAGTGCTGCTGATCTACGTGCTCTCCAGGGGAAGAACCTTCTCCATCGGGCGGTTAATTCTGATCGGAATCGGCCTTCAGGCGATGCTGGATGCCGTGATCTCCTACCTGCTGCTGATCGGCTCCGAGAAGGACATCCCTTCAGCGGTCCGCTGGCTGACTGGAAGCCTCAACGGCTCACAGATGCGCGAGCTTCCGCCGCTGGTGATCATCGTGCTGATCTGTTCGCCAATCATCATCCTGCTGGGCAAGCATCTGAGTATTCTCGAGCTGGGGGAGCAGTCGGCTACCTCGCTTGGAGTCCGCACCGACCGGACCCGAATTGCACTGATTGTCAGCTCTGTCTGCATGGTGGCGATGGCTACGGCTACTACCGGACCTATTGCGTTTGTCTCCTTCCTGTCAGGGCCGATTGCCAAAAGACTGGTGGGTACCGGCGCTTCCAGCATCATCCCCGCAGGTCTGGTCGGCGTGAATCTGGTCCTGGCGTCCGATCTGATTGGACAATTTGCTTTTGAGTACAGATTCCCTGTAGGCATCATTACCGGATTACTCGGAGCGCCTTATCTGATCTTCCTGTTAATCCGCATGAATCGAAAGGGAGAGTTATAATGAACAAGGCACATGTATTTGGAGCTGAACAGGTTGTAGCAGGCTATGAGAATAAGACGATTATTCATGGGGTAGACCTGGTGATCCCCGATCGGCAGATCAGCGTGATTATCGGAGCGAACGGCTGCGGGAAATCCACCCTGCTCAAAACCATGGCCCGGCTGATCAAGCACACCGCAGGCCAGGTGACGCTGGACGGCAAGCCGATCTCGCAGATTCCGGCCAAAGCGTTGGCGCGGGTCATTGGTCTGCTGCCGCAATCCCCGATTGTGCCGGAAGGGATATCGGTTGCCGATCTGGTGGGACGCGGCAGATTCCCCCACCAGTCCCTGCTTGGAGGCTGGTCCCGGAAGGATTACGAGGCCGTGGCCGAAGCGATGGAGATTATGAATATTACCGAATTCGCTAACCGTAATATCGATGAGCTCTCCGGCGGCCAGCAGCAGCGGGTCTGGATTGCGATGGCCCTGGCTCAGCAGACCGACATCCTGTTCCTGGACGAGCCGACCACCTTCCTGGATATCACCTACCAGGTGGAGATTCTGGACCTGCTGACCGATCTGAACCGCAAGCACGGAACCACCATTGTGATGGTCCTGCATGATATCAACCTGTCCGCCCGGTATGCCGACCATATCTTTGCACTGCATTCCGGCAGGCTGGTGGCGGAGGGTTCACCCGTAGAGGTCATCACCAGCGGGCGGGTCAAAGAGATCTTCGGACTGGATAGCACAGTCATCCCTGACCCGGTCTCCGGTTCCCCGCTGGTTGTGCCGCGGGGGCGGTATCATAACAGGTAGGCGAATGCGCTAGAGTAAGGACTGCAGATGTCATACTTCCGGCAGTTTCACATTGCATATAAGGCTGTCCGACCGGTCCACCGGAGGGCAGCCTTTTGTGTACCCATAGAAATTATATTTGCCGCATGAGATCCATTCCCTTATCATGAACATGAATTAGGCGGTAGACCTTCCAATCTGAATTAACGCAGGTGATCCTATCAAAATTTCCATCGAGCATATCAGCAGGGAGCAGCAAGAGGAAATCATCATCAGATGCTATGAAGCAACTGAAGAGATCAGTGAGATTGTACATAAGCTTAAGGCAGAGACTCTTGTCCTCCTGGGAGTTCAGGAAGAGCGGGTCAGCCGCATTAAGCTCAGCGATGTCTATTATTTCGAAGCTGTGGACGGTAAAGTATTTGTCTACAGCGAGAACCAGGTGTATGAAGTGAAGCAGAAGCTGTATGAGCTGGAGGAGCTGTGCCGGGACAAGAACTGTTTTCGCGCCTCCAAATCCACGATTCTGAATATCTCCAAGATCGAAAGTGTGCGTCCGTCCCTCAGCGGCAGGTTCACAGCACTGCTTGATAATGGGGAACGTGTAGTCATTTCAAGACAGTATGTGCCCGTACTGAAACAAAGACTTGGATTATAAAGGGGGGGATCACAGCATGAAGCGTTCTGAGGTTGTTAAAGATATCATCCGCGATTTTCTGGTTATCTTCGCATCCATCATCATTATCATTACGGTGCTGCGGCAGATTTTTATGCCGGAACTCGCCTTTGATCTGATATCCATCTATACAATTATGGGATTCTCCCTGCTTGGAGCCTTGACAGGCATGATGTTGTACGCTCCTAACGAGGTAAGCGAGCAGGCGATGCGTGTTAGAATTGTGATTCATTTTCTCCTGCTGGAGATTCTGTTGATTGCCCTTGCCAGCCTGATCGGAGTTATAGCCAGTCTGTCCGCTGCACTTCTGTTTGCCCTGCAAATCGCTGTAGTCTATGCCATTGTCCGTCTGCTGTCCTATGAGAAGGATAAGAAGGAAGCGGAGCAGATTAATGAGAGACTGAAGGCTGTGAAGCAGGACATTCGCGGGTGATTCCGTAGGTAATGCCGCGCTTTTATGCATCTTATTGCCCTGTAGCTACAGCTTACCGTAAATGGGTATACACCCTTTTCGCAGTTTTTTATGATGAATTCATCACCTCACGCGAAAAGGAGAATTATCCCTATGTACAGCCGCATCAAGCTCTTAAGCTGGATTAGAATTACCCTATTTATCGTATTCGTTATTCTGACATTGTCCCCTGTGATCGAGTGGGGTTTTAGTTGGGGATTGCTGGCGGCATTGCTGTTTATTTTTGCGCTGAAAGGCTCGGTTGATCTGCTCCGCAAGAAGACAGGCGTGAGACCGTCCAGACGTTCAACCCGGGTGTGTAAAAGGCTGCTAACCGCTGTGGCGCTGCTAATCTCACTTATCCCGCCTATTCTATTCCCGCAGTACCGTGCACCTGAAGTGACCGGGGAATATGAGGTCAGAACGGCTGTGTACACCTATACGGACCCTAACCGGATGGAGGGATTTACGGATACCGGAGAGCGCCGGAGGGTGAATGTGGAGTTCTGGTATCCCGGCCACGCGGAGGGAACGTACCCGCTGATCGTCTTTTCCCATGGCGCCTTTGGGGTTAGAGAGAGCAACGCTTCAACCTTCACGGAGCTGGCCAGTCACGGCTATGTTGTGGCATCCGTCGATCATCCTTACCATTCCTTTTATACACAGAGCGTGGACGGGAAGGTCACTATGATTAATGCTGATTATATGCGGGAAGTTAACGATTCCAACAAAGACGGGATTTACACCATGGAGGAGCTATACGGCCTTACGCAAAAATGGATGAAGCTGCGGACCGGAGACATGAATCTGGTAATCGATCATATCCTGGAGAAAGCCGCCAGTAGCGAGGACCCCGTGTACCAACTAATTGATACGGAGCATATTGGCGTAATCGGCCACTCCATGGGTGGTGCGGCAAGCGTCGCGCTTGGCCGGGAGCGCAGCGATGTGGATGCTGTTGTCAATCTGGATGCCCCGTTCTTCACCGAGCTGGTGTATGACCGGAAGATGAATGATCTGGCGGCCAAAGATGAGCCTTACCGCGTACCGCTGCTGAACATATACACGGACGATGTGTGGAGACAGCTCGGGAAGAACTCGGCTTACGCAGCGAATAACACTGGCAATCCGAACTTCAAGGATGCGTATACCGTTCATTTTGAGGGAGCCAAGCACTTGAGCCTGACCGATCTGCCGCTGTTCTCCCCCATCCTGGCGAATATGTTGCAGCGCGGGCAGGCGGATATCGATAAGTATTACTGTATTGAGACCATGAACAGGCTAATTCTTGAATTCTATGACTATACGTTAAAAGGCACCGGCCGGTTTGCGCCGCAGGCGGTGTATTAAAGGGGATGCAGCGGCGGCTATAAGGTGATTCCGGGAAACGCAGTTTTATGCTCCACCCTAGTGAAGCCCAAGGACCGGTACAGCGCAACTGCGCAGGTGTTCAGCTCCCAGACTTCGAGTCTGGCCAGATTCATCCCATTTGCCAAGAAATAATCAAATATATAATTCATGATCACCTTGGCGATTCCGGTTCCCCGGGCTTCGGGCATAACATACAGCGTTTCAATATAACCGCAGCCATCTGCCGCCCAAAAGGTACAGCCTCCCAGCAGCCTGCCGTCCCGCCTAAACGAAAGATTGCGGAAATGGGGATGTCTGCCTTGCTCCGCAAGTGTGTCCAGATTGAGTGGGGTGATAAATATGGTATCGTACCGCTCTTTGTAGACTATCCGTCTGTCCTCTGAATGAAGGTCCTCCGGCTGCACGGTTATCTCTTCCGGCAGGTTGTAAGTGAAGCCTTCCGCAATAGAGGCCTCCATAATTATGCTGTAATTTGCTTCGAACTGGGTCCCTATGTAAAAGTCACGCTGCTTCTGGTCTGCTTGGAATTCGCCGTAGATTCTGGCGGTTAAGTCCGGCCGTAATGCCCGCAGCTCTCTCGCCCGGATCAGTACTTGGTTAAACAGCTCCCGGCTAACTTCCTGCTGTACAATTTCATCCGAATGTTCAGCGGGGTCAACGCTTATATAGATCAGATATGGGGTGTCCGGTGTCTGGTGATGATTGATCGCCGGATAGGTATAGGCACTGCCCAGGTAATCTCCTTGCTCACCCAAAGCAATGAAGATATTCTCTCTGCTGTTCCCGTACTGGTCTGCTTCGGGATGAATAATCTGTATGTTCATCAATGTCCTCCTGTACTCAACGAATCTTCAACGATCATACAAATTATGACATGATTCATCAGGGGACTGATGGTAGAGTTTCTCTATAATCAATTGCTACATATCCAAGACAGAAGACTGAACGAGCTCCGCTATCCCTTCCTCTAACCCCGTCAAACCCTCATCCTCCAGCCACTCTAGCGGGACGAGCAGATAATGGCTGGAGCTGCTCTTCAGGTAGCTGTAGATGATCTGTGCCTCGTCGATCTTGTGGCGGCTCATCTCTTCCGTAGCGGCGGTCTGGCTACTGCTGTGGAAGACCTCCCGGGCGGATGCAGCGATCATCCCGGTGAGCTGCCCCTCGTTCAGGGCGTCCCTTGCCAGCAGGGTACGGTAGAGGATCACGCTGCCCTTGATGAGGATCAGCTTATGGGAGTGCTCGTCTACTGGCTCCAGCACGATAATATTCTTGTTGGCTCCGGTGAATTCGATCACTTGCTCCTTCTGCAGCAGCGAGTGAACCGCCCCCAGATAATCGCGGAATTTGGCGGCGGTCTCGAAGTCGAACCGCAGCGCAGCTTCCTCCATGCGGGCTTCCAGTCCGGCTACAATCCGGCTGTCCCTGCCTTCCAGCAGGCAGATGATCTCGTCTATGACTGCTTCATACTGTGCCACAGCTGCCTCCCCGCCTCCGCACATGCCGATGCATAAGCCCAGCGAGTGGTTCAGGCACCGTGAGTTGCGGGAATGGGGGCTGCTGCACAGAATACGCTGTGATTCTTTGATGCCCAGCACCGCTCTCTCGACCGTACTCCGGCTGGTATAAGGGCCATAGACAAGGCCGCCCGCCTCTGTACTTGGCTCGTAGCCGATCTCAATCTGCCGGTAAGGTGCTTTGTCCACGATGGAAATGTAGCTGTAGGCGAGCGGATTTTTCATTTTGCGGTTATACATCGGCTTGATCTCTTTGATCAGCTGGCATTCCAGCATGAAGGCCTCCAGCTCCGTGTCGGTCAGCCGGTAGTCCAGATCACGGATATGCTTAACCAGTTGCTTCACCTTGGGAGAATGTCCCTTATTATTATAAAAATAAGACTGGACCCGCTTCCTCAGCTGCTTCGCCTTGCCGACATAAATCACATGGCCCAGGCCGTCCTTCATCAGGTATACGCCAGGCGTCAAGGGCAGGCTGGCGACCTTGTCTGTTAGATGTGCGGGCATGGCAGCCGCCTCCGTTCGTGAGTTTCTTCCGTATCTTTCAAGTATAGACCATGCTGCCGCCACCTGCGACAGGAAAAGCTCCTCCCGGTGCTCCGGCAGCAGCGGTGTGACATAATCCACAATGTCTCCCGGCCAAACCCTCTATCATTAACTGCATGAACGATAGGCATGAGCGTATGCGATCAAGTAAGCTGGGGGGCTGCTGATGAAGTATTCGATCGGTGAATTCGCGTCCATTCTGGGAGTGACGGCAGATACACTGCGCTTATATGAGAAACATGATATTGTCCGGCCGATGAAGGATCAGCATAATAACTACAGGTATTTCAATGATTTGGATGCGCGGAATCTATTGACGAGCAGATGGTACCGGAGCATGCAGATTCCGCTTCAGGATGTAGCCGGATTGATTAAGGACGCGCCGTGTGAGCAAGTGATGGAGTCGATTGCTGCCGCGGGTATGCAGCTGGAGGAGGAGATCCGGCGCAGCAGGCTGCTGCTCGGCAAGATTCAGGATATTCAGGCGGAGCTGGCGCAGGTCAGCGCATCTCTATATACGTGCAAGATGAAGCAGGTGCCGGGGATGTACCGGATTCAGCAGACGAACAAGAATCATTTGCTGCAAAAGGAGGATCTCAAAGACACGGTCCAGGCATGGATGGAGCTGCTGCCGTTCACCTTTTATTCCTTCCGGGTTGAGAATAAGGCAGGCGAATGCGTCTGTGGACTAGGGGAGCTGGAGTATAGCTGGGGACTTGGCCTGCTTGCGGAGGATCAGATGAAGCTCGGGGTCTGCCTGAATGACAGTGTGGAGGTTCTGGAGCCGGCGACCTGCATCTCTGCCGTAATTGTCAGCGGCCATGAGGATTACCTGGAGCGGGGAGCCTTCGGGTTCATGCTAGAGTATGTGCAGGCAAGGAATTATAAGATTAGCGGGGATATCAGCGGTAAAATCCTGTTCACTGAGCGCACGGGTAACGGCAGCAAAACGTATTTGGAGATTAATATTCCGGTTGAAGCGGAGTAAGCGTTCACCCTACTTTGAGAAAAGTTTCACATATTGTTCATTGACCTTGGTACAGTACCAAGGTTTACACTTTGTGCGGTAGTCAACAGTCCCATTAGAGAGAAACGGGGCTGCATTAACCACACAGGGGGAGAAATTGATGCGTAAGCAAGCAACAAAACGAGTGTTCCTAATCACCGTATGTCTGGTATTGGTCCTGTCGCTACTAAGCGGCTGCAGCGGTAACAATTCCGCCGCACCGGCAGCTTCAGAGCAGCCGTCCGCTTCGCCGCAGGCGTCACAGCCAGCGGATACAAGTGCTGTACCGGCAGACTTCAAAGCGGGAACCTATAAAGCAGAGGCTGAAGGCAAGGATGGCAAGATTCAGGTTGAGGTGACTCTTGACGATCATTCGGTCATTACCGGAATCGATGTGGTCAGCCAGAACGAAACCGCCGGAATCGGGGTAGAGGCGATCAACAAGGTCAAGGAGGAGATTCTATCCGGCCAGACCCTGAATATTGATGCCGTCAGCGGTGCGTCTGAGTCCAGCAAGGCGATTCTGACCGCTGTGGAGGATGCGCTTAAGCAGGCGGGCGGCAATGTGGAGGCTTTTAAAACAAAGGCTGTAGTGAAATCGGGAGAAGGCAAGACCGAGCAGCTGTCCGCAGATGTGGTCGTGGTTGGTGCAGGTGCGTCCGGTGTGTCGGCAGCGGTATCGGCAGCTGATAAGGGCGCGAAGGTGATCCTGATCGAGAAAACAGCGACGATCGGCGGCGCGAGCAACCTGTCTTGGGCGGGCAAATTCTACAACTCCTCGGCCGCGCTAAGCAGCGGGCTGAAAGTAGAAGTCGAGAAGGAGATTGCCGACTGGATCGTGAACAATCACTGGCGTGTGGATGCGGCGGCGATCCGCCAATACGTTACGAAGTCGGGCGAGACCTATGACTGGCTGACCGGCAAGGGCTACACCACCACCTTCCTGAACTTCGCCGGGGAACAGCTCCATATGCTGCCTCCTTATGAGACCCGCCAGGAGCTGCTGCGCAAGATGCTTGCAGCATCCGTAGAGAAGGGCGGCGGACAGGTGATCACGGAGGCCACCGCGCAGAAGCTGATGACTGGCGCTAATGGAGAGGTGACCGGAGTCGTGGCCAAGAAGTCTGACGGAACAACGCTGGAGATTGCAGGGGCAAGCGTTGTAATGGCTACCGGCGGGTATGCCGGGAATAAAGAGATGGTTAAGGAAGCCTTTGGCTTCGAAGGCGTCAATGGCGGGCTTGGGCAGAACATTGGCGAGGGGCTGAAGATGTCCTGGGAGATCGGCGCAAAGGTGCCGGACAACTTCGGCGGGCAGATGCTGCACCAGACGCTGGCCAGAGCTACAGACAAGCTGAAGACGCAGTATGAGCCGTTTGAAGCCAGCTATCCGATGATGCTGTCTTACCTGCCAACCCTGATGAATGTCGGCCCTTCGGGCGCGAGATTCAGAGATGAAGCGGCGACGCTTACAGCGGTTGCGGCAGCGAATACCAGTGCTTTTAACGGAGCATATCATCTGGTGATTGTCTCGCAGGCGCAGCTGGATGCCCTTAAGGCCAAGGGAATGAAGGGGCTTCAGGCGCCTAAGCTGCCGGGTATGCCGCCGGAATTCTATGCCTCCTATACAGACAAGTTCACACTGGAGCAGCCATGGAAGGATGCCGATAAAGTCTTCGAATCCATGGTAGCGAACGGCGACGGCTTCAAGGGCAATACACTTGAGGAGCTGGCGAAGAATGCAGGGATGGACCCTGAAGTATTTACCGCTGAGTTCAAGCTCTATGAGGAAGCAGCGAAGACGGGCACCGATACGGAGTTCGGCAAGGCGAAGGAATATCTGGTTCCTATGGGCAGCAGCGGGCCGTATTACGCCGTTATTGCCGAGATCAACAACCTCTGTTCAGTAGGCGGTCTGCTGGTCAATACCAAGTTCCAGGTACTGAATGATAAGCGTCTGCCGGTCAAAGGGCTGTACGCCGTGGGCGTGGAGTCCGAAGGGGTGCTTTTCAATGATACCTATGTAGGCAACGGCGTTGGACTGGGCTACTCCTTCACCTCCGGGAGGCTTGGCGGCGAGGATGCGGCAGCGGGCGCATTGGCTAAGGAATAGCCCTTTATAAGTAATTTTCCTCTTTTTGCCGATAAAGAGTTGTCCTGAACTTTACGCGCGAGAAGAGGAGCGTCCGATGTATATTCCCATATCACGAATCAACGCCGCTTCGCTGACCCGCTCACCGCAACAAGCGGACCATACTTCTGCCGGTTCATCTTCGCTCAGCTTCCCGGAGATGATGGCAGCTGTGGGAGCGGCAATTGAGGAACAGGCACGCAGAATCAAGGCAAGGTACAGTCTGTCCGTCCGCATTATGGCGGTAGCCAAAGACGGCAGCAAGGGGGAGAAGACCGGCGCAGGAGACCGGAGTGATCAGCGGGAGCTTATAATCGCTCCGAATATTCTGCAGCAGATGAGCAAAGATCCTGTGATGCAGCGTAAGGTGTATGGCTATCTTGACGAGTATGTGCGCGAGCCGCACTCCTCACCCGGCCATAGTCTGATCGTTCACAGGGACGGAACCTCCTCCCTTCTTCCTGCCGCCTCCAGACCAGCAGCCGTACAGGAGATTACCCATCTACATACCGGGCAACCGGAAATCGCGGGCAGCTTATACGATCAGGACAGACTGAAGCAGCTTGCGTTCCTCCGGGCCAGAAGAGCAGGCAGGCACCGGTAACAGAGTGTAATCCGCAAATAAGATCCCTGAATCCATATGAGGTGGAGGCAGGGGTCTTTTTGTGAGGTTCTGCGCGTCCCTGAGGCGAACAAAGGCCTATCCTCCTGCATAGCATATAGCACCTGCTTGCTATTTGTAAGTGGAAAGGGGGCGCATGGCTAATGGGTATCCAGCTTACTGCGATTCATTGGGTGTATCTGATGTTTATTGTGTTCATTCTGGCGCTGCTGATCAAGCGGCGTGATACGACAATGATCTGTGTGACCGGGATTCTGGCGCTCGGGCTGCTGGCGACGGCAACGCTTAGCGGGTCGGTGTCGGGGATCTTTAATTCTTTTGTCTATGCAACCAGGGAACTGCTCGGCACCATAATGATTATCTCCATTATCGTGGCGATGAGCCGGATTCTGATTATAACAGGCATCAACGAGACGATGGTATCTCCGCTCACCCGGTTCCTGCGCACACCGGCGATGGCCTACTGGGGAATCGGACTGATTATGATGGTGACCTCATTCTTTTTCTGGCCGTCCCCTGCGGTAGCGCTGGTCGGGGCGGTTCTGCTGCCGGTGGCGGTCCGGGTCGGTCTGCCTGCGCTGGGCGCAGCGGTAGCCATGAACCTGTTCGGGCACGGGATCGCCCTCTCCGGCGATTATATTATTCAAGGCGCTCCGAAACTGACGGCGGATGCCGCCGGTCTTCCAGTGTCTAGCGTGATGCAAGCCAGTATCCCCCTGGTTGCTGTGATGGGGATAGTCACGACGGTGAGCGCATTCTGGATGATGAAGCGCGACCAGAAGAATGGCACCTGGAGAGACGGCCTGGTCGCTTCCCCGGGAGCAGCAGAGCCGCTGGCTGATGCGGGGACGGATGATGACCAGCCAGTGCTCATGAGTGACCGTCTGCGCAAAGGGCTGGCGATCGCCATTCCGCTGCTCTTCCTGCTGGATGTGATCGGCATGTTCGTGCTTCACCTGCAAGGCGGAGATGCTACCGCGCTGGTCGGGGGAACCGCCGTGCTGATCCTGATTGTCATTACCCTGCTGGCCCATCGCGGCCAGGGGCAGGGCCTGGAGAAGATCACCGCCTATCTTATCGAAGGATTTACCTTCGGCTTCAAGGTCTTCGGACCGGTCATCCCGATTGCCGCCTTCTTCTATCTGGGCGACGCCGCCTTCACTGAGCTGTACGGCAAGGTGCTGCCGGACGGCTCGCACGGCATCGTGAACGACTTGGGCGTGGCCCTGGCGAATCACGTGCCGCTGAACGGGGTGGTGGGAGCCGTAACGCTGACGGTAATCGGGGCGATTACCGGCCTCGACGGCTCCGGATTCTCCGGCATCTCGCTGGCCGGCTCGATTGCCGGGCTGTTCGCCGCCGCGATCCACTCCGGCGCGGCAACGCTGACCGCCCTTGGGCAGGTGGCCGCCATCTGGGTCGGCGGCGGCACCCTGATCCCGTGGGCGCTCATTCCCGCCGCTGCGATCTGCGGCGTCAGCCCGTTCGAGCTGGCCCGGCGCAATCTGAAGCCGGTCCTGCTGGGCCTTACGGCAATGACCATTGTCGCCATGTTCCTGGTGTAGGCACCGCTTAATAGGCACTGCTTAAGGTACCATACCCTCCACCGGCCCGGCGCATACGGACCCCAGCGCCGTTTTTCCATAGCCACTACCACTCGAGTACACACAGACCTGAGCGTTGTAAACTTCATAACCTCCTCCACTCAGGTACGTACGGACCCCAGCGCCGTTATTTCCAGAATTCAGCCTGTTTTTGAACCCATGCGGACTCCAGAGCCTTTATTGCTCCCATTTGGCCCAATTCGGCCTTGCTTATGGAGGGATAAGGTCTCTCCAGTCCGCATGGAGCGAAAGGCCACGGTTTTGAGAGTAATAACGTCCGTACGGTCCGCATGGAACAAGAGTGTGCGAAAAGGGATAATGACCTCCACCCGTCCAAGCGCATACAGCCCCCAGTACTGAGATTTGCGGAAACCAGCCTGTCCCCCAAAATCACACGTAGCACCAGTTGCTGCCCGCCACAACCAGATAAATATCCGTTCCGGGTGAACCCCGCGCCTACAATCCGCATAAGATTTCCTTCCCTAATCCATCCTACAGAAGAACGGACATTGTGATGGAGGGGGAAGGATCTTATGAAGCATTATGAATCCAGTCTGCGCACCAACAGTACGGTGGATCAGGCGCACGATGCGGTGACGAAGCTGCACAACGCTGTAACCCAGGCTTCGAGTCATCCGACCGGGCAGATGATGGATCAGGCAGAGAACAGCCTGGAGCACGCTGAGGAAGCCGTGCGCCATGCCCCGGAAGGTTCGGTCGGGAAACAAGGGGTAGAGCTGGTCCAAGAGAGACTGGAGGAAGAGAAGCGCAGATTGTCTTCGCTGGATGGGCAGGTTGTCGAGTCCCAGGATTAGAGCCTGGAACAGGCTATGTTGAACAGGCATTCCCAGAGTTGATCCGGGGTGCCTGTTTGCTTTTAATGGTACCCGAGGGGCAATGGGGGGAGCTTGTGCAATCATTTGCCGGGAAATAGGTTATAAGGTAATGACGAGACCATTCAGAGGAGGTACATATCTATGCCGGAAGCGGATAACACTGATTCATGGAGTCCTCCGGAGACACCGGAGATGCTGCATGCTGCGCTTAAGGAAATTACCAGGTGGGAGAAAGAGCAGAATAGGCTGATGATCTGGGACCGGATTACCCGGTTGCCGTTCAAGCTGCTAGATGCAATTACGCCAAAGGTTATCCACGATAAGGTGGGCCGGCTGCTCGATGAACTGGGCGGCTACATCCAGAACGGCGGCAACTATCTGGTGGCTGGGCGCAAGGTGGGCAAGCTGATGGAAGAGACAAGCCGGGCGGCGGGCGCTCCCTCTACTGGGCCGTTCCAGCTGGCTGTCATGGATGCAGCGGCACTGAAGCTCGCGGAGCGGAGCCGGAATACGGCTACGGCTCAGGGGGCGACCACCGGCTTCGGCGGGATTTTTACACTGGCTGCGGATATTCCGGCTGTCCTGGGCCTCTCCTTGAAGGCGATTCAGGAGATCGGCTTGTGTTATGGCTACGATCCGACCGATAAGGCCGAGCGGATCTTCACCGTGAAGGTGATGCAGTTCGCCTCCTCCGATGTGGTCGGAAAGCGCACGCTGCTGAAGGAGCTGAATCTGCAGGCAGGCGGGGACGGCAACATTCTCGCCGCGACCCAGGAGACCGTATCAAGGATTCAGGGCTGGAAGGAGGTAGTAACTGTATACCGCGACAATTGGGGCTGGAAAAAGCTGCTCCAAACCGTTCCGGTTGCAGGCATGTTCTTCGGCGCATACCTCAACCGCAAGACGCTGGAAGAGGTCACAGAGGCTGCGCGGATGCTCTACCGCAAAAGACGGATTATCTCCAGGCTGGCAGAGCTGGAACAGAGATGATACGCTGAGGGAACTGTAGCAGGCAACGCTTGGATAGGAGAGAGAAGATGAAACACACAGCTCCACAGCATAACACTCAGGAGTTGATCGGGCAGGCGGAGTCTTTCATTACGGCCTGCTATCAGGAACTGGGGTTAACAGAGGA
Organism: Paenibacillus sp. FSL P2-0089; assembly: GCF_038595095.1. Classification (NCBI taxonomy): domain Bacteria; kingdom Bacillati; phylum Bacillota; class Bacilli; order Caryophanales; family Paenibacillaceae; genus Paenibacillus; species Paenibacillus sp. FSL P2-0089. The sequence continues at coordinate 7,043,133 of NZ_CP152006.1, read as the reverse complement.
TGAACGGGACCTGCGTCTGGCGGACATACGCGAAGAGTTGCAGCGCACAGGTACATACAGGCACACGGGAGAAGAGCTGGCGCACGGGGCAAGGATGGCCTGGCGTCATAACAGCCGCTGCATCGGAAGACTGTTTTGGCATTCTCTAGATGTGATTGACGCCCGCAGAGCAGAGACAGTAGCGGAGGTCGCTGAGGCGCTGCTGCATCATATGAAACATGCGAATAACGGCGGCCGTATCCGGCCGGTCATTACCGTCTTCCGCAGTGAAGAGGAGCAAGGCCGTGCTATCCGGATCTGGAATCATCAGTTGATCCGCTATGCCGGTTATCCCGGGGACGGTGAGCATCCGCGTGCCGGTGATCCGGCTTCGGATGAATTCACCGCCGTCTGCCTTAAGCTGGGCTGGCAGGGCACGGGCGGGGATTTCGACATTCTGCCGCTCGTAATCAGCATCGGCGGGGAGGAACCCCGCTGCTTCCCTATCCCGGCAGGACTTGTACAGGAGGTGCCGCTCAGCCACCCGGAGATCCCGCAGTTCACGGAGCTGGGCCTGCGCTGGTATTCCGTTCCGATTGTCTCGGACATGTGCCTGGAGATCGGCGGCATCCGTTATCCGGCAGCGCCATTTAACGGCTGGTACATGGAGACGGAGATCGGCTCGCGGAATTTCGGCGATACGGACCGCTACAACCGCCTGCCTGCGGTGGCTGATCTTCTGGGCCTGGACCGCTCTACGAACACCTCGCTGTGGAAAGACCGGGCCCTACTGGAACTGAACCGGGCGGTCCTCCATTCCTTCAAGCAGGCAGGGGTCAGTATTGTGGATCATCATACAGCCGCAGACCAGTTCGTCCGCTTCCAGGAACAGGAGCAGCAGCAGGGTCGGGAAGTGTCAGGCAAGTGGGGCTGGCTGATTCCGCCGATGTCGCCTTCCTCCACGCCGATCTGGAATGACAACAAGCTGCGTGATTTGCAGCTAAGCCCGCGCTTCGTCTACCGGAAGAAGGAGGCTGATTCTCAGCAGCATGGCGCTGAGGGTGCAGAAGTGAAGGGTTGCCCTTTTCATCAGTCCATGAAGAGTGATTGATCAATAGCTGCCGGGTTTGCGCATCCTGAGGTGAAGGTGAGCACCTTCCTGGCTAATTCGATGCTGTGCAATATGGCGCTTACGCTAGGCATGCCGGAATTGAAGCCGAAGCGCAAGTAACCTATGAGCCAATCTGCACAAGATAGAAATAGTCATGTTACCCTTTCTGTGATACTATTTATTTCTATATCCAATGAGGAAGTGAAGCTTAATGATCAGCATTACCATTCCGTCACCGGAAGTTATTATTTACAAGCAAGCTAACCCTGAGCTGAGCCATATTTACGGATTCACCGATTTCCACCTGATTACCCGCGAAGCCGGCGGCATCTTCATGTTCTACAATGATCAGGACGAGCTGTTGTTTGTGGGCAAGGCCCGCAAGCTAAGACCGCGGATCAAGAAGCATTTCGAGGATAATGTATCCGTGATGAAGCCCCACCGTGATGAGGTTACCCGCATCGAAGTCTGCCTCGTCGAAGATCCGGTGGACAGAGAGATTTATGAGACCTACATCGTGAACAAGCTTCGCGCGAAGTACAATGTCGAGAAGGTTCTGTATAAATAAGGTTTGATGGAAAAGGCGTGGTCCCTGCGGACTGCGCTTTTTATTTTTCCTGCTTCAAGCACCCAACTCCGCAGCGTTTCCTCTTGTTTTAATAAACGAAATTTGAGACAATAAGGTATTGTTGCTGCTAATGTCCCTGTCAAGGTAGAATAGATAGATTGAACTTTAATGTTTTGAAAAGAGGATATGAAATGAATAAAGAATCCATTTATGGATTGACCTTGGAGCAATTGACGGCATGGCTGCTGGAGCATGGCCACAAGAAATCCCGGGCCGCTGCTGTCTGGGAATGGCTGTACCGCAAGCGGATCACCAGCTTCGCCGAGATGGACGGAATGAATCAGGAATGCATAGAGCTGCTGGAAGAGCATTATGTGTTTCAGACGATGGAAGAGCATGTCAAGCAGGAATCGGCCGACGGTACGGTGAAGTTCCTCTTCCGCCTCCAGGACGGCAACCTGATTGAGACAGTGATGATGCGGCAGAAGTACGGCTTGTCCGTATGTGTCACCACTCAGGTCGGCTGTAATATCGGGTGCAGCTTCTGTGCAAGCGGGCTGCTGGCGAAGAGCCGGGACCTGACCAGCGGCGAGATCGTGGAGCAGATTATGAAGGTCCAGCATTATCTGGATCAGGCTGGTCTGGGCCAGAAGGTCACCCATGTCGTGGTTATGGGGATCGGCGAGCCGTTCGATAACTTCCGGCATCTGCTGAACTTCCTGATTACCATCAAGGATCACAAGGGTCTGGCGATTGCCGGCAAAGGAATCACAGTATCCACCAGCGGTCTGGCGGACAAAATCAGAGAATTCGCCGACGCCAATATGCAGGTCAATCTGGCGATCTCGCTGCATGCCCCGAATAATGAGCTGCGGACACAGATTATGAAGATTAACCGGGCGATTCCTATAGAGAAGTTAATGCCGGCGATTGATTACTATCTGGAGAAGACGAACCGGAGAATCACGCTGGAGTATATCCTGCTGAAGGATATCAATGACCGCGAGGAGCATGCGCTGGAGCTGGCCGAGTTGATTGGAGACCGCCGCCAGCTGGCGAACGTCAACCTGATTCCGTATAATCCCGTAGATGAGCATAGCCAATATCAGCGGAGCAGTCGGGAGTCGGTGCGTGCCTTCTTCGATACGCTGAAGAAGCAGGGTGTCAGTGTCAGCACCCGGCTGGAGCAGGGCGTCGATATTGATGCGGCCTGCGGACAGCTGCGCAGCAAGCAGATTAAGAAGACCAAAGGCAAAGCCGCAGATACTGTGTTACAATAATCTGGCAGTGAATTGAGAAATGAGGAATGCAACTTGTTGACATTTACAAGCTACACCGTGGAGAACGTAAGAGATCCATTTAATATCCTAAGCGGCAAGCGATATGAGTTCGTCGTGAATATTGATGTGCCGGAGGAGGATGAGCTGTACGTGGAGAACGGCGTGTCCGCCCGCGTGATTGTCAAAGTGGAAGAAGAGCAGACAAGCATTGTCAGCTACGATCTGCTGGAGACCTCGTCAGGCCAGCTGCTCGATTTCGATATGGAAGAAGATGAGGAAGCCGCGCTGCTTCAATTCTGTTCGGAGCATGTTCCTGCATAGGACAGGGCGGCAGCGGTCTTAAGAAAAGGAACTGCTGATTTCAGCAGTTCCTTTTTTTGTGCAAATCTACAACTGGATTCGCGTTCAAGCCCCGCTTCACTAGCCCAGGCAGCCTTCCACATAATAATGAATCTGCTTGTTCCACCATGGCCAGTCATGGCTGACATCATGGCCCCAGTAGTCGATCCGGGCCGGAATGCCCTTCTGCCCCAGCACCTCCTGAAGCAGCCGGGTCTCATGCAGCATCTCATCCTCATACGCCCCTTGACCGACACAGACGATAATTGTGCTGTTGCGGTACTGGTTCAGATAATGCTCATCCGTCAGGCCCGGCAGGTAATGCAGCGGTGAATTAAGATAGACGTTCCCGCTCATATAGTCGCCGAAGAAGTAGTAGGTGGAGTAGACGCCGCTCAGGGCGATCAAGGTATCGAAATAGTGCGGATAACGGAAAAAGAAGCTGGCGCTGTAATAAGCGCCCATCGAGCAGCCGGAGATCAAAATGCGCTGGTCGGTCCCGCCGTTGTTGTGCTTGCTCTCATGGAGGATGCCGGGAATCAGCTCATGCGCAATATATTTGTCATACTGTTCATGACGGTGTATCCGGTCCTCATTGTTCCAGTGGGTGGAGAAGAAGGTCTCCTCGTCCAGACTGTCACAGGCCCAGATCTGCAGCTTGCCCGCTTCAATGAAGGACGAGAGCGTATCGATCATGCCCGAATCCTCATATTGATAAAAGCGTCCAAGCGAGGTGGGGAAGACGAGCATCGGTTTGCCGGCGTGGCCGTAAATTTTATACTCCATGTCTCTGCCCAGGTTGTGGCTGTACTCCTTATGGTAGCTTATCCTCATCCGTTAACACATCCTATCCCTCTTCTTGTTGAATATAGCCTCTAATGTCTCTGACCTCCGAAAGCTCGGGTGAACGGAACTGATAAGCGCGGTTGCCCATTGCTCTGCTGAAGACCTCTTCAATCTCGTCATAATTGACGATCTTCCCGCCGAATGCATTGTAGATGTCCTCATGGCTGTGAGCGTAATGCTTATGATTCTTGCGGCTGGCATAGCCGGTATAATATTTGCCTTCGTATGGACCGCCGACCTCATTATGCACAACCATGCTGGCCCATTCCTTATACACATTCACATCATAGGCGAAGTTAATCGCATCAGTCATCCAAGCGCCGGGCGGGCGCATATTTACTTCCAGGGCAATGATCCGGCCATCCTTGTGCGATTTGAACAGCTCGATATGGAAGAACCGTTCCCGGATGTCAAAAGCCTGCAAAATGCTCCGGCCCGCCTCCTCGACCTCTGGACTGATCTCCCGCAGACAGAAGTAGTAGAGGTGATTGTCCGTATTGACGACATCCATCACACTGTTCTCGAACAGGTGGCTGACCGCGAAGCGTACATTCCCGTCCCTGTCTACCAGCCCGTCATAGGTGAGGATGACCCCGTCTATGAATTCCTCAATAATGAAGGCTACATCCTCCGGCTTCGTGTCAAAAAAGTGCTGGAGCTCCTCTTCGTTATTGATCTTATACGTGTTACTGGCCCCGGAGCCGAGATCGGGCTTCACCACCAGCGGGAAGCCGGCGCTCTGGATGAAGCTCTCGACGCTCTCACGCGTTGTGCCGGTGGAGAACTGGACGGTGCTTACCCCGCTTTTGCGGAAAAATTCCTTCATCTTGGACTTCTGCTTCAGATTATGGACGAAATCCGACTTAGTGCCGTAGATGTTGAAGTCCGTACGGATCGCAGCATCCTGTTCCAGCCAGTATTCATTCAGCGACTCGAAGCGGTCAATCTTGCCGTATTTATGGGTGAAATAGCCGACAGCCCGCAGAATCTCTTCATAGCTCTCGAGGTTGCTTACCTTATAGTATTCGGTCAGTGCCGATTTCAGCTTGTCCTCCAGCTGGTCATAGGCTGCATCGCCAATCCCAAGCACTGTGGCTCCCTGCTCCCGCAGATGCGTACAGAATTCAGCGCTGTTCTTGGGGAAATGCGGGGAAAAGAAAATAAAGTTCATGCAGACCGGCCCCTTTGACTAAAATATAATTCCGAGTTATTTTGTATGATTAATTCAATCTACCAGCTTCGTCAGTATTCGTCAATCCTCTTGGTGCTATTTTTGCTGCAGGGTACGGTTGAGCCGGGCGAGCAGTCCGCTGAAGAGTCCGCAGTCCTCCGTGGACCAGTCTCCGAAGATCTCCCCGTAGCGCGCAAGCCGGATGTCCCGGGCCTCGGCGAAGGTCTGTGCACCAAGCGCAGTAAGCTGAAAATAGCTGGAGCGCCCATCCTGCGGATCAGGCACCCGTTCCACATAGTTCTTCGCCTCCAGGACACTTGTTTGCCTGCTGATGGTAGAGGTGTCGAGGCCGAATTGTTCGGCAAGCGCCTTAACGCCTACCTTGTCGTGTATCGACAGATGGTGGAGCAGGGTATACGAGGAGCGGTCCAGCCCGCCATGCTTCTTATCCAGCGAGCCGAGGCGGATCAGCGTGATCAGCTCCTGGTTCAGAGCTTCGAGGTGCTTATCCTTCTGTTCATCAGCCATAGTTAGATTCCGTCCTTTACCGGTTACTTTGTCATATGTCTCCCTAGTATAAGTGATAACACCGGCCTTATGCTAAGATCACCGGATATTGCCGCCTTATCATGAAAGAATCATGAAATAAGTCACATTGACTTTCAAACATATAGTTGTATAATACACATATATTAAATTAATTGTATCATACACCTATATTGGGGTGAACCGCAAAATAGAGGAGAGAGCGCCCTTGAGCAGTCCGGCGGCAAAACATTCATCATTCTGGCTGATTATTCTGGCCATTTTTTTCGGCAATTTCATGGCTATTCTCAGTACAACCACCATTAACGTAGCGTTCCCGGTCTTCCTGAAGGACTTCCACGCCGGGATCAGCACCGTACAGTGGATGATTACCGGCTATCTGCTGGCTACCGGCGTCATTGCACCTGTGGTGGGTTATTTCGGGGATAAATGGAGCTATAAGCTTCTCTACGTATTCGCCCTGTCGGGCTTCACCTTGTTCTCGGCACTGTGTACGGTGGCCTGGAATATTCATTCACTGATTACCTTCCGCATTATCCAAGGGATATTCGGCGGTCTGATCATCCCTACCACCATGACGATGATTTATCAGTTTATCGAAAAAGAAAAGCAGGCCTTCGCCATGAGTCTCTGGAGCCTGTCCTCGATGCTGGCCCCTGCCTTCGGCCCGACACTCGGCGGCTGGCTGACCGGATATTTCGGCTGGAAATCGCTGTTCGTAATCAATCTGCCGATTGGCCTGATTGCCATTGTCGTAGCTCTCAAGTGCCTACCCTTCCAGCGGCAGAACACCGGGAGCAGAAGCTTTGATCTGCCGGGCTTCGTCACAGTCATTCTAAGCAGCGCCTTCATTATTCTGGCGTTCAATAAAGGGGGCGCCTGGGGCTGGACGTCATGGAATACCCTGACCTTGCTGCTGATTGGGGCGGCGGCCTTAACGTATTTCATCCGCAGGGAGCTGTCGATCCAGGAGCCGCTGCTGAATCTGAAGGTATTCCGGCAGAGCCGGTTCACCTACAGCCTGATCATCAACTGTGTTATTACCGTTGCGTTATACTCGGGGACCTTTCTGATCCCGGTCTTCCTGCAGGATATCCAGCAGTCTACCCCGCTGAAGACCGCGCTGGTGCTGTTGCCAGGCTCTATCGTGATGGCTGTACTGTCACCGGTGGTCGGCAAGCTGTACTCCCGGATCGGACCGTTCTGGCTGATCCTGGGCGGTATTCTGCTGCTGAGCGCCTCAACCTGGGAGCTTGCCCACATCACGCTGGCCGTGACCCATACCCGTGTGGCGGTGCTTATGGCGGTGCGCAATGTCGGCATTGCGCTGGCCTTCATGCCGGTGACCAATGCCGGAATGTCGGCGGTGCCAAGGGCCATCACCGGCCACGCCTCCTCCGTGACCAACTGGGTCCGCCAGGCTACAGGTGCCTTGTCCATTGCCGTATTCAGCTCGCTGCTTGCTTCCAGATCGCTGGCCCACCAGCAGGAGCTGGCGGATAGGCCAGCCCGGGCAGCCGGTTCTCTGTTGAAGGCGCAGGGGATGACGATGGGCGTGCAGGATATTTTCCTGATCGCTACGGCAGTGGGGCTGCTGGCTATTCCGCTGACCTTTCTCCTGAGAAGCGGCAGCGGCAAGCCTGCAGCGGCCCCTGCTCCGCAGGCAGAGGCTTGAAGCCGGGACTCTGCCGTAAATACTCCTTAATAATGCGTTATAGCGCTTTCTCTTCGCATGTTGGGCGATTATGAGTTAGAATACTATAAAGTGAGCAAATAATAGGAGTTGTATACATGTCTAATAATGACGAAGTATTTTTGACCAAAGAAGGCTTGGCTAAGCTGGAGGAAGAGCTGAGGGAACTGAAGGGAGCAGGGCGCAAGGAGCTTGCAGCCCGGCTTAAGCTGGCGATCAGCTACGGCGATCTGAAGGAGAACAGCGAATACCACTCCGCCAAGGAGGATCAATCCTTCATGGAGACCCGCATTATGATTCTGGAGAAGATGCTGATCAAGGCGCAGATCGTGGATGCCAGCAATATGGATCTGAGTACAGTCAGCGTAGGCTGCATCGTTATCCTCAACGATGTGGAGTACTCGGAGAAGATTGAATATAGAGTGGTTGGCCCGGCGGAAGCCGATGTGCTGGACAACAAGATTTCCTACGAGAGCCCGCTCGGCAAAGAGCTGATCGGCAAAAAGGTAGGCGATATCATCAGCGTCAATGCCCCGATGGGGATCATCAAATACGAGCTGCTTGAGATCAAAATGCTATAAAAGGAAGACCTAACCGAAATTCCGTGGCCCTTAATTTAAGGGTGCGGGATTTTTTTTATGTTTTGGGGTCCCCGCAAAGTACCTGAGTCAACACCTACGCTAAAGCTCCACTTTGTGGGGTTATTTTGTCTGCACGCGGCGGGAGTCATAGGCAATTGCTATCAAGGATATTGCTTCCTTGTCTTAGACGCTCCCTGCCAAGGAGGGTTATAGTAGAAAATAACTACTACATAGAGGAGTCCTGGCTTGTGATTCAGAATGTACTCACGACACTTGTTGAGGTCATCGTACCGCTGTCCATTCCGGTGGCCGCCGGAGCGCTGCTTGGACGGTATAAGCAGCTCGATACGAAGCCTCTGCTGACGCTGTATCTGTATTTTCTCAGTCCGGCTATTATTCTGGACACGCTGGCTACGGCGGATATCTCCTTCGATGATGTCTATAAGACACTGGGCTTCTCGCTCATGAACCTGTTTATGCTGTGGGGTGTGGCGACCCTAATCGGTAAAATGCTGAAGCTGGCTCCGCCGGAGGCCGCCGGTCTTACGCTCATCTCCACCTTTACGAACAGCGTCAATTATGGCCTGCCGCTGGTGCTGCTGGCCTTCGGCCAGCTGGGCCTGGACAAGGCATCGGTCTATGTCATCGCCCAGATGGTGATCGTGAATACGATCGGCGTGTATTTTGCCGCCCGGTCACAGTTCTCCGTGCGCAGCGCGTTGAAGTCAGTCTTCTCGCTGCCGGCCATCTACGCCGCCATCCTGGCGCTGCTGCTGCGGGCGCTTGGCCTGCATATGCCGCATGAGCTGGCTTCGGGAGTGTCAATGGTCGCCGGTGCGTATTCGCCAGTTGTGCTGGCGATTCTCGGCGCACAGATGGTGAAGGTCAGAGCCGCACACACGGAGCGCAATGTGCAGCTGGCCTTCTGGACAGGGCTGACCGTCCGGCTGGTGCTGGCTCCGCTGCTGGCCGCGCTGGTGCTGCTCGCCCTGAACATCACAGGCACCCTGTTCTCGGTGCTGCTGATCCTGGCTTCCATGCCGGTGGCTGTCAATTCCGTCGTCCTGGCCGAACGCTTCGGCAGCTCGCCTGCGCTGGTCTCGCGCTGTATCGTCTGGACGACGCTGGCCTCCTTCTTGGTTCTGCCGGTGCTGATTGCGGTGGTGGGGGGATAGGGTGACAGGGGACTGCTGTTAGGGTGAAGCTATTCATAAGTAGGGCGCAATTTATTATAGTATTTACATTGTCTATTAATAGATTCTAAATTTTTGTAGAATAGTTAGAAGGGGGGATTTTGGTGCCAAGAGACAAAGCATTTAATACTATTTTTGATCAGATTCGGTTATTGAAAAATAGGGGTTTGCAAATTAATAATTTGAGTTCTGCTAAACAACATCTTACAGATAAGAACTATTTTGAGCTTATAAATGGTCATGAGACATTATTACTTGATGAACCAAAAAATTTACCTAAGAAATATACTAAAAAGTCATTTGATAATTTTTTAAAGCTGCATGATTTTGATAAACAATTATCGAGCCTAATACTAAAGAAAATTTCTGAATTTGAAACAAAATTAAAAACATCAATTTCATATAATTTTTGTAAAAATCATTGCTCAACTTTAGCAGAAAATAATAATTACATAGACATTAATTATTATAATCAACCAGGATCGACCGACGGCCCAAAACAATATGTAAATTATTTTTACAATTCAACGGATCAAGAAAAAACACATAAATTATTTAGAAGTAATTATAAGTACAGAGGGAAATTTAAAGGTACATTTAACGGAACTGTAACGTATCAACCTTCAAAGACAATATTAAAGGGAGTCTTTACCGGTCGTTTTGGATCTTTTTCAATAAGAGAAGTTAAAGCGGGTATCTGTACATTCTATAATTCAAACCAAAGAACGCTTTTAGCCGCACTGCATACTGTAAGTATAACTTCTGGATCAACTGTATCCCTCAACATAAATATACAAAGAGAAGAAACCATACAAGGTCTAAACTATATTGATGATTGTAAGCTGAAATTCCCTTATATTAATGAATATAATAATCCACCATTCTGGGTTGTTATTAAAACACTCATGTTAAACGATTTAATTATATTAATGTATGGATTTAAAAAGCGTACTCTTGATGCCATTTTAAGAGATTTTAATTTGAAGCCCTACGAGAAGGAGAAGTTCTTAAACTCTCTAGAGATAATTAGAGAGTTACGAAATTCCTGCGCACACTTTGAATTGGTCAATCGGTTCAGGACATCTCAAAACTTAAAAATAAATAACCATCTAATTTCAGAGTTACACTTATTACCTATGAGATCACAGTATGTAATTAAATTATTTGATGTATTAAATGTGTTAAGAATGTATATTGATTTATCAGAAATAAAGTTGTTTTTACATAGTTTTTGGAATAATGAAATTAAGTATGGTAATGATGATATTACGCATGCTTTGTTTGAAAGGATGGGAAATTCAAGAATAGATGAATGGATATAGGCTGGATTGACTTTAGTACGAATATAAGCTAAAATAAATACATATAATAACGAATAGCCAAGACGGCGTGCCAAGCTTGCGTAGCTTGCTAAAAGTCCCTAGCCACCTTAATTTTAAATTAAGGTGGCTTTGTATTTTAATATTTCCATAATATCTATCACCTAACGACGTTTGTTTTAAGGAATACATATATTCTCTTTCGCCTTTACAATGTTACGGTGATCCGTATCATAAATAGCGGCAAGCTATCTGGAAGAAGAACAGGGTAAATTATACATCGGCCAGTACAGCACGCAGACGTCTGCGTGCTTTTTTCGTGCCACCGTAATAATGAAACGAGAGAGTGTGCAAAACAAAATTACTACATTAGACCAAATTCAGAGTTTAGGCCTATTTTCCAAGTGGAATTTTCAAATAGGGTAGAATGCTAATTATTAAGACACAGGTACTTCACTCATCAAGGCATGTACATTCTGGTCGGGGTCCTGAAAGAACGTCATCCAGGTTGCGGTTTGACCCATCTCAGCCACTTTATGCGGCTTGTCCAGGAAATTTACATTCCGCCCGGCTAACGTTTCGTACGATGCTTGAATATCGTCAACCTGGAAATAAAATACCGAGCTGGGATGATCGAACCGCGGGTCTTCAGCAATACTCAAGACCATCTGAATTCCGTTACACTCCAGGAAGGTCATGTTTGGGATCTGAAATAACAGCTTTAGTCCTAGAGTATCTTGATAGAACCGGGTGGCTGCCTCCATGTCATGTACCCGAATGGATATTTGCCCAATACCTTTGATTTGAAATTCTGAATTCATGTGAATATCGCTCCCTTGTTATAGTGTATGTTCCACGCAGTAAATGTAACATGTGCGGATGAAGCGTTACTTTTCCAAAATCACTTTTTTCTAAACATCCGGGGTGAGAGTCCCGTTCTTTGTTTAAAAACCTTATTGAAGGAAGAGACATTGTCGAAGCCAACACTTAGGCTAATCTCGGTTACACTGCTTTCCGTTTGAGCAAGGAGACGCTGTGCTTCAAGTATCCTTTTTTCGAGGATGAACTGGTGTGGCGTTCTTTTGAAAAAGTGGCGGAAGTTGCGGATCAGATGGTTTTTAGAGAGACATGAGACCTTTGAGACTTCTTCAAGGGACACGTTTTGGTTGTAATACGCATGTAAGTACTCGTATGCTACGGTCAACCGCCGGAACAGCTCCTCTCTGGTGGCCGGGCGCGTGCCGGGGACGGTATTAATTTCTTGAGAAATCTTCTGGTGGACGTTAAGCATTGCCTGAATTAGACTTTGATATTGTTCATCGACCCAGAGATTCTCGCTACCGAGTGCAGGTAAGGAATTCTTGAAGTTCTCGAGAAGTGGAGTTATCAGATGACTATTGCGGTATGACTTGGTGTGAAATTGCAACGGGTGCGTTGTTTCTGAAAATGGATCGTCTAAGGACTTCTCTATTCCTAGATGAACGGCTCTATGAATCTCTTCAGCAAAGCCAGTCTTGAAAAATACACAAAAAGAGTCGACTTCGGTTTCTGACTCAATGGCTATAGCGTACTGCTCCCCTTCATTTAGCAGGAGGTAGCCCTCTCGCTCAACAGCATAATGGCCGAGTTTTGTTTTGTAATAGGCTCGGCCATTCCGAAATGTCTTTAAGGAAAGGGGGCCAGTGCCTTCCCAATGATGAGTTGTACTTCGCGCTTGCAGCACGAAGTTCCGCTGGAACAAAGGGAATCTGGAGGTTCCCATCTATAGAGTTCATCCCCTTCCACAGTTGGTTCATTCCATTCTACAATAGTCCACAGCAATAACAAAGAAGCTCCCTCTTCATGATCTGAAGGGGGAGCTTCTTGTATACAGTGAGGCTGCTTCATGCTGAACAATAGGCTGAACCCTCAATCCGGCTGGCCTTCAGCGACCTGGATGGTGAAGATGAAGGTAGCTCCGCCCACTAGACCCGGCTTGGCATAGATCGTTCCGCCCATGAGGTCGACCAGCATTTTGCAGATGGACAGCCCGAGGCCGGTTCCGCCGAACTTGCGGTTGATGGTGGCTCCGATCTGGGTGAACGGCTGGAACAGATAGTTCATCTTATCCGCTGGAATGCCAATGCCGGTATCTTCAATAATGAATTCCAGCTCCAGCAGCTTATCCATAGCCTGCCGGAGATGGACATGCACTTTGACGCCGCCGGTGATCGTGAACTTGATGGCATTGCCGATCAGGTTATTCAGTACCTGGCGCAGACGGTTGGGGTCACCAATAAGCAGGGCAGGAATGTCAGAATCAATAGAGGTCTCCAGGGTCAGGCTGCGTTCTTTCGCCAGAGCCCTGAACAGATCGACCGTTTCTTTGATGCAGGAGTGAAGATTGAACAGCTCGTAATCCAGCTCCATTTTACCGGATTCGATCTTGGTGAAGTCCAGGATGTGCGTAATGACAGAGACAAGCGCGTGACCGCTGGTATGAATGATTTCGGCCATCTCCTGGTCGTCAGCGGACAGCTCGGAGGAACGAAGCACATCCGACATGGCAATAATCCCGTTCAGCGGGGTGCGGATCTCATGACTCATCATGGCAAGGAAGCCGCTCTTGATCCGCAACGCCAACTCGGCCGTCTCCTTCAGCTCGGTCAGGATGCCGTTGGCCTTCTCCAGCTCCTGCGTTTTGAGCTGCAGCTCCTTGCGGGTCTGGTAGAGACGGACGAAGCCGTCAATCTTGCTTTTTAACACGGTCGGATGGAACGGCTTGGTCAGATAGTCAATGGCCCCGGCCGAGTATGCCAACATATAGTTCTCCAGCTCCGAGGTCAGCGAGGTTAAGAAAATAATAGGGATATCCCGTGACTTCTGACGCATCTTAATCCGTTTCGCCGTTTCAAATCCGTTCATGCCAGGCATGAGCACATCCATAATGATCAGGGCGAATTCCTGCTCCAGCAGACATTTTAGAGCATCCAGGCCCGAGAGGGCTTGAACCAGCCGGTAGGGTGAATCGGCCAGCAATGCCTGAATGGACAGGAACTCGTCTGCCCGGTCATCTACAACCAAAATATTAATCGGATACTCCATGCTGCCTCCTATTGAATCAACCATAATTTCAGCACTCTCACCAGCTGTGTGGTATTAATCGGTTTGGATATATAATCGCTCGCCCCAGCTTCGAGGCATTTGACCCGGTCTTCCTCCAAGGCGCGGGCGGTCAGCGCAATAATGACGATCTGATCATAGTCTGGGTTTAGCCGGATATGCTTCATCGTCTCGTAACCATCCATCTCGGGCATCATAATATCCATGAATATCAGCTCTACGCCCGGGTGGGTCTCCAGATGCTCCAGGGCTTCTCTGCCATTCTGGGCAAAGCTGATCTCCATATTATAACCTTCCAGCACACTGGATAACGCAAAAATATTACGCATATCATCATCCACAAGCAGAATGCTTTTCCCGGCAAAAGCGGACTCCGGATTATGCAGGTTCTCGATCAGGCGCTGCTTATCCAAAGGCAGGTCTGCATGCTTGCGGTGGAGGTAGAGGGCCGTATCGTCATAGAGACGTTCCATTGAACGCACGTTCTTGATCACAATACTCTCGGCGTAGTGCTTAAGGCGCTGCTCATCTGTCTTGCTGAGATCCTTGCCTGTATAAATAATCACCGGCAGGGTCTGCAGCTTGCGGTTGGTCTTGACCTGCTCCAGCAGGTCGAAGCCGGAAATATCCGAGAGACCCAGGTCCAGCACCATACAGTCAAAATGATGGCTGGCCAGATGCTCCATCGCTTCTCTTCCGGTGCCCACTGCAATAATGTTCACATCGGGATGGGCGATGAATTCGACAAGACTGCCGCGCAGAACCTTGTTGTCTTCGACAATCAGCAGACTCTTCACCGGACGGCGGATATAAGTCTCAATCTGGAGAAAGGCTGCTTCCAGCTCTGCATAATCATTCGGCTTCTTCCAGAAGGATAAAGCCCCCATCGACAGGCTCTGCTGGTTCTCCTCGGCTGTTGAAATCACATGCACAGGGATATGCCGCAGCTCCGGCCGGCTCTTCAGGCGGCTGATAATGGACCAGCCGTCCAGAACGGGAAGATGCAGATCCAGCAGGATTGCATCAGGCTTGTAGGCATGGGCCAGGGCAAGCCCCTGATCGCCCTGGAAGGCGACGATAGCCTTGAAGCCCCGGCTGCGCGCCAGCTCCAGCAGCCGGGCGGCGAATTCGGCGTCCTCCTCGATAATCAGCAGGGTAATATCCCCGCTTAGCAAATTGCTGCGGTCATCATCCATTTCTGCATATTGCAGCAGCTTCGGATTGGAGATAGAAATGTCGGGCACGAAGGACTCGCGGAAGGCCGGATTCTCGCGGCGGATAGGCTCCGAAGCCGGAATCTCCGGAGAGGCTGCTGCTGAATAGGCTGCGGCAGCAAGGGTCTGGGCATCCTCACCCGGTTCTACAGCGGGAATAATCAGGGAGAAGGTGCTGCCCTTGCCCTCCACGGAATCAACCTCAATTCTTCCGCCGAGGAGGGTAGCCAGCTCCCGGCAGATCGTGAGGCCGAGACCGGTGCCGCCGTATTTGCGGCTGGTGGTGCCGTCTGCCTGCTGGAACGCCTCGAAGATACTCTCCAGCTTGGAGGCGGCAATGCCGATACCGGTATCGCTGACGGCGAAGATGACCTCTTCGCCGCTGGTGCGGATCGACAGGGAGACGGAGCCTTGCTCCGGTGTGAATTTGATGGCGTTGGATAACAGATTATTCAAGACCTGCTGCAATCTGTGACCGTCGGTCATCAGATAATCCGGCAGCCGGTTGTCGGAATGGACATCGAACCGCAGGTTCTTCTTCTTGGCCTGCTGTTCGAAATGGCGGTGGATATGATTGCTGAGATCCACCGGGGAGACCGACTCGATGACCGGAGTCATTTTGCCGACCTCCAGCTTCGCCAGATCGAGAATCTCATCGATCAGCTGCAGGAGATCCTTGCCTGCCGAGAAGATCGTATGAACGTATTCCAGCTGCTTCGCTTCCAGATTGCCGTCCTTGTTCTCGGCAAGAATCTGCGAGAGGATCAGCAGGCTGTTCAGCGGGGTGCGCAGCTCATGGGAGACATTGGCCAGGAATTCCGATTTGTACTGCGCGGCCATGAAGATCTCCTGCGCCTGTGCCTGGATCTCCTCCTTCTGCTTCTCAGTAAGATCGACTTGAAGCAGCAGCTGATCATGGGAGGCAGCCAGCTCCTCCTTCTGGATCAGCAGTTCATCGGCCTGAGTTTGCAATGTATCGGTCTGGGCCTGAAGCTCCTCCGTCTGAGACTGAAGCTCTTCTGTCTGGGCTTGAAGCTGCTCCTTCTGCTCCAGCAATTCACTCGTCTGGGCTTGCAGCTCCTCGGCCTGATCTGCGATCTCGGACTTTTGCATTTCGGTGATTTGAAGCTGCTTCTGCATATCGCGGTTTGCCGCAGAGATCTCGTCGGCCTGGGCCTTGATCTCCATGGTTTGCCGGCGGGAGATCTCCATCTGATTCTGCAATTCCAGGTTGGAGGCATGCAGCTCTTCCGTCTGCTGCCGCAGTTCCTCCGTCTGGGCTTCAATCTCGTCCTTCTGGGCCTCTGTGAGCTTCATTTGTGTCTGAAGCTGTTCATTGGAGGTCAGCAGGCTCTCGGACTGCGCCTCCAGTTCAGTCTTCTGGTCCTGTAACTGGTCGGTCTGCAGGCGCAGCTCCTCTGTCTGGGCCATCAGCTCTTCGGTCTGGGCTTCCAGTTCCTGGGTCTGGGCGGTCAGTTCTTCCGTCTGGGCTTCCAGTTCATCCTTCTGCAGCTGAGTCTCACTCAACAGATCTTCGATCCGGGCGACATCCGCCAGTGTATTAATCAGCACGCCCATATTCTGTCCGGTGCGTTCAATCAGCTGCATCTCCTTGGAGCTGAACGGGCGTAGTGCCGCCAGCTCCATGACAGCAACAATTTCCTGCTCATGCTTAATAGGAACTATAATCAGTGAGGCAGGCGCAGCCTCCCCCAGACTGGAACGGACCTTGATATAATGCTCTGGAAGATCCTGCAGAACAATCATCTGCCCATCGAGTGCGCATTGTCCGACCAGGCCGCTGCCCAGTGGTATGGACTCCTGCTGTCCGGCGGAATCATCGAAGGCATAGCCGGCCGCGAAGTTCAGCTGACCGCCCTGCTTCAGATAGACCGCCCCGTAGCTTCCGCCGACAGCGGTAGCCAGCCTGCCGATGAACACACGCGAGGCCGTCCTCAGCTGGACAGAGCCTTGAAGCAGCAGCGCCATCTCAGATACCTGGGTATTAATCCAGGCCTGTTCTTCGGCTCTAAGCCGCAGCTCGCGCTCATCGGCGGTTCTATGGTGAAGGTCAGCCGCCAGCCTGAAAAAGGAAGCGGCCAGCTGCCCGAATTCATCCGTCCGCACAGTAGCCGCCGCCGCAGGGTTGAGACGGTCTGCGGCGATATCCTGCGAGATCTCCTTGATCTGCTTCAGGCCGCGGTCAACATTCCGTCCGATACTGTAAAGAAGTCCAATACTGACCAGAATGCCGCCTGCGCCTAATCCTGCTGCAAGCAGGCGCGAGCCTCCCTCCATAAAGAGGAAAGATATAGTAATCATACTGCCTAACAGCAGTATAGTAGCTGAAGTTGCTAACCAAACCTGTTGTTTTATTCTCATTGTTCGCCGCCTTTGTTCAGTTAGAATGTTTAGCTATATAATTATAGCTTTTATGGAGCTTCAGTGATATAGAAGACATGAAGAAAACACCTTAAACCTAAAATTTACAAGGCTTCCCGGAGGCGGGCCCGCTTTTGCAGGAGGTTTCATGAAAACTTTGAAATCACCGCAATTTACTTAAAATTTTGCTTGTAAGCAGCGGGTAGAGCGTGTAAGATAACAGACATGCTTCATATTAGATTTCTTATAACAGATTTCATATAACTCATATAATCTTGGGAATATGGCCCATAAGTTTCTACCGGATAGCCACTGTAATTATCCGACTATGAGTGAAATAGCGCATCTAGGGTTCCGTTTCTTGTACTGCGGCACGGGAAAGACTGGTCCAAGCGATGCGGACACGTATATGTGTTACACCACCAAGGGACAAAAACCCAGAAGGACAGATTCACTTGAGAGAAACACTCAGGGAATCTGTCCTTTTTATTTTATCTGTCTTTTTTATTTCTAAGGAGGAAGATCCGCTGTAATGAAAGTATTGGAAGAACGCATTAGACAAGAGGGCTTAATTCTATCGGAGACTGTACTGAAAGTGGACTCATTTCTGAACCATCAGGTAGACACGGCGCTTGCGCTGGAGATCGGGAAGGAATTTGCTGCGGTCTTCGGGGACCGGCAGATCACCAAGGTGCTGACTGTGGAGGCCAGCGGCATCCAGTTCGCCATGGCGGCGGGAATTGCGCTGGGCGTGCCGTTCATCTATGCCAAGAAGAAGAAGGCAGTCACCTTGTCCGAAGCGGTGTATTCGGCACCGGTTCATTCCTTCACCCGTCAAGAGGACTACCAGATCAGCATCTCACAGAAATATCTCGGGCCGGACGATACCGTATTGATCGTTGACGATTTCCTGGCTACCGGCGCGGCGCTTGTAGGGCTATGCGATATCGTAGCAGAGTCCGGGGCGCAGCTGGCCGGGGTCGGCTGTGTCATTGAGAAGAGCTTCCAGGAGGGACGCGGTCTGCTGGAGCAGCGCGGAGTTCCGGTGTATTCCCTGGCACGGATTGCTTCCATGTCGCCGGGTGAGATTCATTTCATAGATAATGAAGGATTAATCAAGGAGCGTGCAGGATGTTAAGCAAACAGAAGATACTGGCCCTAGGGCTTCAGCATGTACTGGCGATGTATGCCGGAGCGGTCATTGTACCGCTGGTTGTCGGGGGAGCACTCAATTTGAACGGTACGCAGATGGCGTACCTGATAGCAGCGGATCTGTTCACCTGCGGGCTGGCGACCCTGCTGCAGATTATGGGCAGCAAATATTTCGGGAGCGGGCTGCCGGTAGTGCTCGGCTGTACCTTCACGGCGGTCAGCCCGATTATCGCCATCGCTTCAGGCTCCAATCTGGCGACAGCTTACGGCGCGATCATTATCTCCGGGTTGTTCGTGGTGCTGGCAGCCCCGGTGTACGGGAAGCTGCTGAAGTTCTTCCCGACGGTGGTCACCGGCTCGGTAGTCACAATTATCGGGCTGTCGCTGATTCCTGTTGCGATGAATAATGTAGCTGGCGGCCAAGGAAGCGCCGACTTCGGGCAGCCCCGCAATCTGCTGCTGGCTCTGATCACTCTGCTCGTTATTCTGGCCGTGAACCGGCTGACTACAGGGTTCCTGCGCTCCGTATCCGTGCTGGTAGGACTTGTAGTGGGTACTGTAATCGGCTACGCCATGGGCATCGTGCATTTCTCTACCGTGACCACAGCCTCCTGGGTCAGCGTTGCACAGCCGTTCTACTTCGGCTGGCCGCAGTTCAGCATCACCGCAATCTTCACAATGATTATCGTGAATATCGTGTCTATGGTCGAATCGACCGGGGTCTACTTTGCCGTTGGTAAGGCGACGGACCAGCAGGTGGAGCAGAAGCAGATCGTGAACGGCCTGCGTTCCGAGGGACTGGCCATCATGCTGGGCGGCCTGTTCAACGCCTTCCCGTACACCGCATTCTCCCAGAATGTCGGCTTGCTGTCGCTGACGCGGGTGAAGACGCGGAATGTTATTTTTGCAGCAGGCGGAATTATGGTCGTACTCGGGCTGCTGCCTAAGCTGGCAGCACTGACTACAGTGGTGCCGAATGCGGTGCTGGGCGGGGCGATGATTGTCATGTTCGGCTCGGTCGCTGCTTCCGGCATGTCGATTCTGTCCGATGTGGATCTGCGCAAGGACGGCAATCTGCTGATCGCTGCCTGCAGCATCGCGGTGGGCCTCGGCTCTGCAGTGCTTCCGTCCATGTTCGACCAGCTGCCGGAATTCGCTCGGATGCTGCTGCAGAACGGAATCGTGTCCGGGTCGCTGACAGCGATCATTCTCAATATCTTCTTGTCGAAGACCCAGGAGAGTGCGGTTCCTGCCGCAGCCGCTCCGGAAACAAAGTAAAATATTCCATCCGCGTAGCTCTAATAAGATGAACAGCCGATTCCGAAATAAATGGAACTCGGCTTTTTTTTGCTTCAGATGAACGGAGCCTGTTGTATAATTTATACAATGACAACTAGAAGGGACTGGCAGAGGACATGAGAAAGTATTGGCTGAGCATTCTCGGCAGTCTGGTGCTGGTGTTGATCGTTCCGCTGCTCTCGGTCCTCCAGACACATCAGATTAAGGGAGACAGGCCGCAGGCGGTGCAGGGTGTGATTGACCTTCGCTCCTGGGACGCCCGCCACGACGGGATTATGAAGCTGGATGGAGAGTGGGAGCTGTACCGGGATGTGCTGCTGTCGCCTGAGGATTTCCATCCGGTGAACGCTGGTAAGGAGGTCCCCGCCGCCTCTACGATGATTCAGGTCCCGGGGAAGTGGAACGACGATATCTCTGAACAGGGCGGGCGCAGAGCCAAAGGCTATGCTACATACCGCCTCCAGGCGAAGATTACCCCAGGGGAAGCCATGGTCTACGGCCTGCGCACCAGCAACATCCGCAGTGCCGGCAAGGTCTATCTGAACGGGCAGGAGATTGGAAGCAGCGGAACCCCGGCAGCCTCGGCCTCTGAGGGCAGACAGAATAACATGCCTTTTATGGGATTCGCCTCGGTAACCGGGGATACCATGGAGATTATTGTGCAGGCAGCTAACTACAGCTACTCCTCAGGCGGGATCGTTCAGCCGATTGTGATCGGTAATCAGGCTGCTATTTTGAAGCACAGGGAATTTGCCCTGTTTGTAGACGGGGCTGCCCTGATCGGATTCTTCGTACTAGCCCTCTTCCTGCTGATGTTCTCCAAGGTAAGAGAGAGCCGGGGGGTCACATTGTATCTGGGCTTGTTCTGCATAGCGGCCTTTGTCTACATTTTTACGCATGGCGAAAAGCTTATCCTGGCGGCGCTGCCCGGCTTCCCTTACGAGATTATACTCAAGCTGCAGCTTGCGTCCTCTACACTGGTCTATTATTATCTGCTGCACTATGTCGCCAATTCAGTGAACTACCCGATGTCCATTGGGATGATTAAGGCCTCCAGGCTGGTTACGGCATTCCTGCTGCTGATTGCTGTCTTCGTCCCGCCCTATCTGTTCAGCTATCTGGAGGTGCTGCTGCTGACCTGGGGCTCGGTGAGCCTGGGCTTCGTGCTCTACTCCATGGTCCAGGGCACCCGGCGAAATCCCAAGAATATGTTCCTGATGATGGTCAGTATCGAGAGCCTGAGCGTGGTCATTATCTATTATCTGGTCAGCTTCATGGGCATGACCTTCAGCTATTTCATCATCTCCTACGAGATACTCCTGTTCGGGTTCGTGCAGGCGATCCTTATGACCCGGCAATACGCAGCTTCCTTCCGCGAAGTGGAACAGCTCTCACGCCGCCTTTTGTCGCTTGACGGCTTGAAGGATGACTTCATCTCTGATACCTCGCAGGAGCTGCGGAGGCCGCTGCAGGGGATTGTCAACATGGCCAAGGTGCTGGCTCAGGGGACGGCCGGCTCCATCAGCGCTGCCCAGCAGGATCAGCTGCTCACGATTGTCTCCACGGGCAAGCGGCTTACAGCCCTGATCCATGATATGTCGGACTTCGCGAAGCTGAATCACGGCTCGCTCTTCCTGCGCCGGCAGGCCGTCGATCTCCGCATGGCAGCTTCCTCCATTATGGCGGTCACCCGTCAGGTCTACGGCAACAGCCAGCTGGAATTCCGGCTGAGTCTGCCGGAGCAGCTTCCGCTACTGGAGACGGATGAGCAGCGGTTCGCTCAGATTCTGCATAATTTACTCGCGAGTGCAGTGAATTATACGCCCAGAGGCGTGATAACGCTGTCTGCTGAGGTTAAAGAAGAGTATGTTGCCATCATCATAACAGACACTGGCCAGGGTATCGCGCCTGAGCGTCTGCGTACGATTTTCGATGCCAATGATCCAAGCGGTCCTGCCGCCAGTAAGGTCTACCGTGAGAACGGGCTTGGCCTCAGCATTACCCAGAGGCTGGTAGAACTGACGGGCGGGGAGATTGAGGTACATTCCGAACTGGGGCAAGGCTCCGTCTTCTGCTTCACCCAGCCGATCCTGCAGAGGAGTAATGCACTGCTGGAGGAGGAATTCGGAGAGCTTCACGGCTGGGAGACGGCGCCTTCGTACCCGCTTCCCGGAGAAGAACCTGTGCAGCTGCCGTCTGAAGACTGCTGCTCCATTCTGGTAGTGGATAATGATCCCGTTAACCTCCGCGTGCTGGTAGGCGTATTGCAGCTGGATAACCATTCTGTGATTACCGCCAGCAGCGGGGCTGAGGCGATCCAGATCATCCAGCAGCATCCTGAGCTTGATCTGGTGATTGCCGACTGGGTAATGCCGGAAATGCCCGGGCTTCTGTTATGCAAGGCCATCCGTGAACGGTTCACCTTATCCGAGCTGCCGATTCTGGTGCTGATGGCGAGCAGCCGTCCTGATGATATCCTCGCAGCCTTCGAGGCCGGAGCGAATGATTATCTGAGCAAGCCGGTGGAAGTGCGCGAATTCAAGGCACGGATGCAGACCCTGCTGGATATGCGCAAGTCGATCCGGGTATCCGTCCAGTCGGAGATTGCCTTCCTGCAGGCGCAGATTAAGCCGCATTTCTTATATAATGCGCTGAATGCCATTATCTCGGTCTGTCCGGAGGACCCGGACAAGGCCACGGAGCTGCTGCTGGACCTCAGCCAATACCTGCGGAGCAGCTTCGACTTCCAGAACCGGGGACAGACGGTTTCTATGGAGAAGGAGCTGGGCCTCGTCAAATCCTATCTTGCGCTGGAGCAGGCACGGTTCGATGAACGGCTGAACATCGAGTTCGAGGTGCCGGAGGATGTGATGGCGATGGTTCCGCCACTGAGCATCCAGCCGATTGTGGAGAATGCCGTTAATCATGGCCTGATGCAGAAGGAGGCCGGAGGGACGGTACGGCTGACAGTTGAGCTGCTGCCCGGCTGCCTCAAGGTAGCAGTCACGGATGACGGTGTAGGAATGACTCCGGAGAAGATTGCGGAGGTCCTCTCGGAAGAGCGGACAGAGGGGGGCATAGGGCTGCGCAATATTCAGCACCGTCTGCTCAAGATGTACGGAGCAGGCCTGAATATCGACAGTGTACCGGGAAGGGGAACCGCTATATCATATACCATCCCCACCTAAAGGTATTTGAGAACTACGAACGAAGAGGAGGTGAGTCCGACTGATGAAGGCCATATTGATTGACGATGAGAAGCCGGCGCTGCAGCATCTGGAGCGTATGCTCCTGAAGGATGGGCGTCTTACAATCACCGGGAAATTCACCTCGGCACGCCTGGGACTTGCGCATCTGGAACGGGAGAAGGCGGATATTGTATTCCTGGATATCGGGATGCCGGAGATGAACGGGCTGGAAGCAGGTGAATACATTGCCGGTATGGACCGGAACACACGGATTGTCTATATTACCGCATACAGCGAGTATGCGATCGAAGCCTTTGAACTCAATGCAGCGGATTATTTGCTGAAGCCGGTGACCTCCCAGCGGTTAAACAAAACCCTTGAGCGTCTGGAAGTCGGCAAGGAGAGCGCTGAAGTGAAGATGCCGCCTGCACCGGCGTCTGCGGCGCCTGTCAAGGAGCTGTCAATCCTCTGCTTTCACCGGCTTGAATTCACAGACAGCACGGAGCCGGGGCGCAAAATGCAGTGGAGAACAAGCAAGGCGCAGGAGGTCTTCGCCCTGCTGCTGCATAACCGCGGCCAGTGGATACTCAAGGACACCATTGTGGATCTCGTCTGGCCCGATTTCAAGCCCGAGAAGGCTGTAACGAACCTGCATACCACGGTATACCATATCCGCAAGCTGCTGAAGGCTTGGGATATGGAGGTGCTTGTCGAATTCTCACAGGAGCGGTACAGGCTGACCAAGGAGCAGGTGCTGCTGGATGTGGAGGAGTTCGAGCTGGGCTATGCCGGTACGCCTGTGGAGTCAGAAGAGGAATGGTTGCGCCGGGAAAAGATATTGAAGCTGTACCGTGGAGACTACCTGCAGGAGCATCATTACGACTGGGCAGAGATCCGGCGCAAGGAGCTGCAGGTCCGGTATATCCGCATGGCGCTGCATTCCGCCGAATATGAGCTGTCCTCCGGGCGTCCCCGGCTGGCGCTGGAGCGGCTGCTGGATCTGCAGGCAGCCGATCCTTATTCCGACCAGCTCTGCAGGCTGATCCTGCGAAGTTACGCCGACCTGGGGGATTTCATCGGATTCAGGACACACTACGATAAATACAAGGAGCTCCTGGAGAATGAGCTGGGCATCCGCCCTGACCAGGTCATGGACAGCTGGGTCCAGAAGGTATTGTAAGCCCGTAGCCGGCCACTGCAAAACTGCTTGTTGTCATTATTATTTATATGCTGTGGTATACATATTCAAGGCTGCGGGAATTGAAACGAAAGCGTAATGACAGCGTATCAGAAGCATACGAATATTCAAGAGGAGATGGAGTGGGAATGGATAACGGGTTGAAGGTCATCCTGTTCGAGAAGCTGCCTGAAGGCGACCTGCAAATGATTGAAGAGCGCGTCTGGAGCATGAATATGGTTACAGCGCTGGAGCATGTCAATTATATTGTCGTTGGCGGCCGCGAGTTCGAGGCGGTAGAGGGAAGGCTGAATGTGGATGAAGGGAAGCTGGAGCTTCTGCTGGTTCCTATGCGTACAGAAGGTTAAGGATGAATACCAGGAAAGGAGGCCCCAAGTTGGCAAAAGACGAAGATGCTAAAGAACCCGCAATCAGCAGGCTGTTCACGCCGGACGGCAAACCGGTCCGCGTATTATCCACCTCGCTCGGCATTGCGCTGCTGGCTAACGCTTTATTTATTCCGGGAGGCGCAGGCGCAAGCGGCACAGGCGGCGAGGAGCCTAAGCTGGTCTCCTGGTCTACCGAGGAGGTTAAGCAATATTTCGACAAGAATGTAGACTGGAGTATTCCATATCCGGAAGACCAGGAAGAGAAGGTCCAGGAAGGGCAGGGGGCTGTAACCTCCGGCGGCACGACAGTAATTAACAACTACGGCGGGTATAACTCAGGGTTCGGATGGGATGATGTGCTTCTGTACCACATGCTTTTCAATAGCGGTTCGTTCTACTCTTCCAGAGGCTGGTACAATGACCGGCCTACTTATTATGGAGGTACACGCAATACCTATAAGCCGCCCTCCTATAATAGCGGACGATTCCAGAACAAGCCGGTGGCCGGCTCGGTGGTGAAGCCGAAGACCTCAACTTCATCCACCGGTTCCATTACCAGAAGGAATACCTCTTCCAAATCGGGCGGCATCGGCGGTACTTCCAGCGGGCTGGGTTCGAGCAAATCCAAATCCGGCTCTAAAAGCTCCGGCAAAAGCTCGGTGCGCTCCGGCAAGAGCGGGTTCGGCGGATGATCCGGGCGGAGCAGGCATTCGAGTATATAGACCAGTCTGGTCTGGAGCGTGCTCCACGTGTTGAGCGGCTGCATGAGCTGGGCTTCACCTGGGCCGATCTGGAGGACGAGGAATACTGGCTGGATGCGGTGGCTGTGATGCGCAGGGAGACCTATCAGGAATTGAAGGAAGCCGCCGCCGCGCTCTGGGCGATTCTGGATAAGGCCGTGCGTTATGTCCATCTCAGACATGATCTGTACGATCTCCTGGGGATTCCTCCGGTGCTGTGGCAGATGCTGGATGACTGCCCATTGCCGGAGCCGGGACTGATCAGCCGGTATGCCAGGTTCGATTTTGCCGTGGCAGGGGATGGTACGATCAAGCTGCTGGAGCTGAATGCGGATACTCCGACCGGCTATGTGGAAGCATCCATTGCTACGCCGTGGATCTGCGCGGAAGCAGGCGTCGGAAGCGCGAATGCGGCCATGAAGCAGCAGCTTGCCGCAGCCTGGAGCGTGGAGCGCCCCGACACGGTAGCCTGTGTGGATTATGGCAGCCATGAGGAGGACAGCGGAACGATTGAGGCTCTGGCCGCGCATAGCGGACTGGATGTCCGCTGTGTTGATTGCCTGGATTTGTCGATTGATGAGGGTGTGGTCAAGGACGGAGAGAACCGGATCATAGAGCGGATGTTCGCGCTGTATCCGAAGGAGTGGATGGCCGTAGATGAAGGCGGCGAGGCTCTGGCCTACGCCATTGAGAGCGGGAAGCTCCAGCTGTTCAACGGACCGCATAGCATCATCCTCCAGTCCAAGGGGCTGATGGCCGCTGTCTGGGGAATGTATGAGCTTGGCCTGCTGTTCACGGAGCCGGAACGCGAGGCAATCTCCCGGTACATCCTGCCGACGTACAATAAGGCGGTGTTCTCAGAGAGCTTTGTATCCAAATCTGTATTCGGCCGCGAAGGCGGATCGGTACGGATCTTTGATGACAGCGGCGCGCTTGAGATCGAGGACGAGGAGGGCTACGACAGCAGCCAGCTCTTCCCCGTGGTCTATCAGAAAAGGGCCGAAATGGCCCGGATCATGACGGCGGAGGGTGAGCTGCACCTGCTGACCGGCATGTTCGTCATTAACGGAACGCCCTGCGGGCTGCTTGGCCGGGCCGGGGGGCCGATTACAGGCAATGCCAGTCATTTTATCGCGCTAGGAGTGAGGGGGCTTGAAGATGTTCAAGGATAGAGAGGGGCATGCTGCCGGGCGCAGAGCCCGGGGCACCCTGCTGACTACAGTGCTGCTGCTGGCGGTTATGGTGCTGAGTGCATGCTCAGCGAACAGCGGCAGTGTATTTCATACCGGCACTGATACGTCGGATAGCGTATCGCGTGTACCCTGGGATTACCGGGTGGTGGAGGGCAAGGTTGGCGATCTGGTCGGCAGCGATATGACTATATTGCCGGATAATGAGCTGCTCCCGAACGACGGGAATTATGCTACAGGCGACACCGTCTGGACGCTCCAGTTCATGGACGCCGAGCTGATAACGGACGCTGACCAGAAGAATGAGATCAAGCTGTCCGCCTGGACGACGCTTAAGTCTTACGCCGACCAGAAGGCGGCCACGGAGGATCTGGCTAATCTTAAGGTATCCATCACAACGGATGTGGACCTGGTTGGGGTGTACAAGACGGAATACCAGAGCAAGACCAGAAATTTCGCAGTGCTGGAGCTGCCTTCCGGCAACCGGATCAAGCAGCCGATTGACGACAAGCGCTATACCGCGCTGGAGAAGCAGAAGAAAGTCTCAGTGGTGCTGGAGGAAGTACATGATTTCGCCGACTATGATTCGGCCTATGCGAAATTTCGGGGGTGGGCTAAATGACGATCGTAATTAATCTGGTGGTTAGTATTCTGACCATTGTTCTGCTTCAGGTGCTGGGTATGGTGATCTTCGCGCTCATGACTCCATTCAAGGATATGGAGGAGCTGAAAAAGGGAAATATTGCGGTAGGCCTGGCGTTCGGCGGCAAGTTCCTGGCTACGGCGGTAATTCTAGGCGTGGCCGCTTACACCAATACCTCCATCTGGTTCATGATGCTCTGGTTCGCTGTGGGGTATGTCTGCCTGATCGCTTCTTACTGGATCTTCGAGCTGTTCACGCCCGGCTTCCGGATTTCAGAGCAGCTGGAGAAGGGAAATGTTGCGGTCGGCGTCATGCTCTGCATGGTGTTCATCGGGACGGCCTTCGCGGTCAGCAGTCTGATTATTTAGGTAGACTCGATTGGCAGGCGGGCGGCGGCTGTGCCCCGCAAGGGACTCGGCGCAGGCTGCTGCCCGCCGGCTCAATTCACCCGGGAGGCAGGGATGGGCATTGCATTTTCTAATCCAATTATCCGGCAAGCTGCTTCATCTCAAGAAGAAGTCCATTGCCTTTATTATTCTGGCCTTCATTCTTCTCAGCGCAACCATCGCCTTCCTGCTGGAGCCGGACACGTTTCATAGCTGGTTCAACGCCTTTTATTGGGTGATGACCACCATGGCTACCGTCGGGTATGGCGATTACTTTGCCGCTACCGTCACCGGCAAGGTGTTTACGATTTTCTTATATATCTTTGGCATCGGTCTGCTCAGTCTGGTGATCGGCAAGGTTGTTGAGGCCATGGGCGAGATGCAGCGCAGGAGAGGAGCCGGAACGTTGACCTTTCACGGACAACATCATGTGTTGCTGATTAACTGGAGCCGCAAGACACAGGCGGCAGTAGATGAGATTCTGTGTTACGACAGGGAATGCAAAGTGGTCATTATCGATGAGAACGGACGGCATCCGCTGGAAGCCATGGAGCAGGTCCACTTCATCAGCGGTGATGCCGCAAGCGATGACATTCTGCTGAAGGCGAATATCGGGAGCGCCAGAGCAGCGATTGTGTTCAGCGACACCCGTATCGACGAAGCTTCCTTAAGCGACGGCAAGTCGCTGCTGATTGCTTCCAGCATTGAGCGGATTGCTCCGCAGGTACATACTACCGTAGAAATTATGCAGGAGAAGAACATTAAGAACTTCAAGCATGTGCAGGTGAACGAGTTCGTGCTCTCCCATGATGCGATCTCCAGACTGGCGGTACGCTCTGCGCTGCAGGAGGGCAATTCTGAGGTGATCACCCAGCTGCTCAGCCGCGAGCACGGGGATGATATCTATGAGATTCCCCGCCGCAGCGGCTGGACAACCTATGGGGAGGCCTTTCAGGATCTGCTGCGCCAGGGGGCGACTCTGCTGTCCGACCGGGGCGATCTGGGCATTAACCGCAAGCTTGACCGGCCGATTCCGGCAGACGCCAGACTCTACATCGTCGCCGATGAGGCCACGTACCGGAGAATTAAAGAGAGCTAGAGATAATACCTAAGCATTCATAAGAGCTGTTCCGGTCGTTAAGACCTGGAGCGGCTCTTTTTTTTGGCGGAAAAGGAGAAATATGTGAAGGCGACACATAATGTTCGGACAAACAGTAAATAATGTGACAATAATTACCGTTATATTAGTATGGATCAATTGGTAGTTGTCATTTAAGGATGTGATCGATTGGAAAGCAGATATAGCAAGGCTGCTGTTCTGGGGATGTCGCTGCTCCTGCTAACCTCCTGCGGCGGCAATCAGGCCGGACCGGCGCCATCCTCTCCCGTCTATACTCCGGCGGTCTCTCCCGCAGGGACTACACGGCCGGATGAAGCGCCGCAGCTTGAGCCTACACTGGAACAGCAGGAATTATACCATTTCATAAATACGCAGCTTACAGGACCCGACGGGGTATATACGAATCTGAAGGAGACCTCTGAATCGGCAGAGGTGGCTACCGGTCATGAGATTCTGAGCGAGTCCGCTTCTCTCCTGATGGAGACTGCGGTCCGGACCCGCAATCAGGAGCTGTTCGACCGGCAGTGGAAGACGGCCCGCAGAATCTTCGATATGGAGGGCGGCTTCAGCTACCGCTACAGTCCCAGGCAGCAGAAGCGTTATCCCGTGAATGCAGCGGTGGATGACCTGCGGATGATCGGAGCGCTATATGAGGCGGGGCAGGCATTTAACCAGCCGGAATATACCAGGGAAGCCGATAAATATGGAGAACGTTTCTATAAAAACAACACTAAAAAAGGTTACATTTATGACATCTATGACAATTATTTGAAAATGGTCAACGGATTCGTAACTTTGTGTTATATTGATCTGAGTGTATTGCAGAAATTGTCGATATCTAGCGAATTACAAGAGAATTTGTTGAAGAATATGAGCGGTATTTTGGAGGAAGGATATTTGTCCGATTCTTTTCCATTCTATGAGACCCGCTTCGATTACAAGAGCGGACAGTACAGCTCTGAAGGCATCAACTCAGTAGAATCTCTGCTGACAATTCTTCATCTGGCAGAGATCGGCCGCGAGCGGCCGGCAAGCATCAGCTACATCAAAGCTCAGGTCGCAGCGGGAACCTTGTTCGGACAATATACACGTGAGGGCAAGCCGGCTAATGATATTCGTTCAACAGCGGTCTACGCGCTCACAGCCATGATTGGAGCTGTGTTGGAGGATGGTGAGCTCTATCAGTCCAGTATGGACCGGATGAATGAATTCAGGGTGACAGATCCTGTGAGTCCGCTATATGGCGGCTTCGGTGATCCTGCCTCCGGGCAGGCCTACTCTTTTGACAACCTGATGGCACTGCTGGCTTACTCCTATAAGGCTCCATAATATAACCAAAAAGGGGAATCGGAATGATAAACAACCTAGAGCTTACATCGACCCGGCCTGGTATCACGTTGGCTGGCTTTCGGATTACTCCGGCCTTTGCCGCCGCGTTCTGCGTGCTGCTGGTGACGGCTATTTCGCTGTTTACTTCCCCTTATATCGGCATGGCGGATAATGGAGACTTTTACCGGATTATCTATAGCAACGGCCTTTATTTCAATGCTCCGGACTATGACAGCCAGTATTTCGGCTATTTCGTGAAGCAGTTCGGAATCTTTCAATATTTCAACGAGAACAGCACGATGGTGGTCTCCTCCCAGTCCCTGTTTATCAAGCTGGCGATCTTCGTCAACAAGCTGTTTTTCAGCCGCGAGGTCTTCGATATCCGCTTCCAGGCTGCAATCTACACCTTGCTGTATGTTGCCGCAGTCTACTTGCTGGTTGAAGCGATCACGCTGAAAATGTCACTTAAGCGGGGGATGGCAGTCGCGGCGCTTGCGGTGTTCATTTTCGGGGATACAGGCTACACCAACTACTTCAGCTCCTTCTTCGGCGAGAGCCTGGTGATGGTGACCATGATTCTGGTGTTCGCCTCCTGGCTGCTGCTGTACCGGAAGAGATACAACGATTATGCCATGCTGGCGATCCTGCTGATCAGTACCCTGATCCTGACCACCTCCAAGCAGCAGAATGCTCCGGTGGGGATGGTGATTTCCCTGCTCTCGATTCCGCTGGTGCTGATCCGCCGGGACAAGCTGTTCCGCTGGGTGACACTGCTGTCGGCCGGTCTGATGATGTTCGCCGGAATTGCAACGTATCTTAATATCTCCAAAGAGTTCGTGAATATTAACCAGTATCATGCGATGACGCGCGGGGTGCTGATGGAATCCAAGAATCCGGAGACCGCGCTCGGTTCCTTCGGGATCAATGAACAGTACGCGATTCTCAAAGAGAATACGTACTATGACCAATACGGGACGGTGGATGTGAAATCCGAGCTGCTGGATAAAAATTTCTACAGCCGTTACGGCTTCGTCTCCATTCTGACCTATTATGCTTCTCACCCGAATGAGCTGGGCTCAATCCTGGATACGGCTGCTGAGAGTGCCTATAAAATTAAGCCGGCGGCTATGGGGAACTATGAGCTGTCCGCAGGCAAGGAGTTCCGGGCACAGAGTCATTTCTTCAGCTTGTACAGCACACTTAAGGAGAAGCTGGCCCCTCGTCCCTTCGCCTTCATTCTTCTCTGGATGGCCGTAACGATAGGGGTCTATATGCCATCGTTCGTCCGGTCCATCCGTACCCGGGGTTTCCGGGGGATGCAGCGTCTGCTGGTGATTCTGGCAACGATGCTGGTCGGACTGTCGGGTATCGTAGTCTCCATTATCGGGGCGGGTGACGCGGATATTGCCAAGCATGAATTCCTGTTCACCCTGGCCTTCGACCTGATCATCTTCCAGACGGCTGCGAGCGTAATCGGCCGCGGAATCTCATCACGCAGATCGGTGCCGTCTGCGCCGTCTGCACGGCCGCTCAAGGAATATCCGGCACTGAATAAAGGGGTGGGCATGTGAGACGCAGAGGAATCGTCATTCTGCTGTTCATTGTATTGGCGGGCGATCTGCTGCCGTCTGCCGGTCCGGCATCCGCTGCCGCTTCTCCGGCTCCGGCGCAGCGGATTCTGCTGCTGTTCGACAGTCTGGCGAAGAATTCAGGCCAGCAGGGGAATGTGGCCGAGCTGCAACGGCTGCTTGCCGCCTACAGCGCACAGGTCACGCTGAAGCCTATTTCCTCTTATGAGCCGGGCGGCATGAAGGGCTATTCCGGCGTGATCACTGTGATTAACAATGATGAGCTTGAGATTACGAATCAAGCCTACCTTCAGGAAGCAGCCGGGTATAAGGGCGCTATGCTGCATGTTGGATATAGACCGCCTGCCCGGATGCAGCAGACGCTGCGGCTGAAGACCGGGGTATGGCATAGAGCGGGCGCAAGCCTCTCCATCGGCGGATTCACCGGAATCCCGGTGGAGGTCGAAGGGATGCCTTATATAACAGCTTCCGATGCTGGGCGTTCTTATGGAACGTGGTCCTCATCGGATGCGGGAGCACAGGTGCCGTTTGCGGTAAGCAGCGGCCGCTCCGCTTACCTGCCTTATCTGAAGCAGGGCGATTTCACAGCCATAGCTGCGGCCTATGTGCTGAAGGATTGGCTGCACTATACGGCACAGTCGCAGATGTATCTGGTCATCAAGGAGATCTATCCCTTCTCGGATCTGAATCTGCTGGAGCAGATGGCAGACCACCTGTATAGAAGCGGTATTCCCTTCATCGCCAGTGTCCGTCCGGTATTCGCGAATACGGATTTCCCCGCTATGAAGCGGTATCTGGAGGCGCTCAGAGCCGTCCAGTCCCGCAACGGCAGCATCGTGGTCAATGCCCCTGCGGTCAGACCGCCGATTAATTCGAATGACCGATCCCTGCGCGGGAAGATGAATCAGTTCATTAATGTGCTGGCGGAAGGGGGCGTGGCACCGCTCGGCGTTGCTGCCGAGAGCTACTGGACGTATGACAAGGAGTATTCGGCCGCAGGCATGGGGTTCTTCAATTCGGCGGTGCTCTTCCCGGACGGAGAGACCCATTATATGGAGCAGACAGACACCTCAGCGGCCTTCTCTTCTTCTCTGTACAGTCTGCCCCCGGCGCTGCTGCAGGGAATTGGCAGAACAGGAAAGGCGATGCCGGAGCTTCCGCTGAATACGGCGGTGACGCTGGACCTGCCGGAGGATGAGCGCGGGCTGGAGGAACTTCTGCAGAATCTGAATGCGGAATGGTATACCTTCGCAGACTATAAGCAAGAGGCGCATACGGTCCGCACGGATAAGCACACTCTTGAATCTGCTGACGGGGTGATCCGCTTGGATGGCAACACACTGGATGTCGATTATACCCCGCAGAAGGTCGCCGTTGATTTCCAGTACAAGGAGAAGCAGGCGACAAGCTTCAACAGGCTGTTCAGCGTGCAGAATCAATTCTTCATCATCGTGATCCTGGCTGCGTTGCTCTTGTTCGGCGGCCTGCTCACTATCGGCTACAGAATGTACCGCAGGAAATATTTGAACAAGTAATCCGGGAAAAATATAGCGAGTTTAGGAGAATACTATGACGATCTCAGACGTATTGATGGTGATCGCGGTCATCTGTATCTGGTCCCTGCTGCTGGTGAATGTGATGCTGATTATAGCGGGGTATCTGTACTACATTCAAACGGAAAACGAACCGGTGCCTGAGATTACCGGGGAGCATCCCATGGTGACGATTATGGTTCCTGCTCACAATGAGGGGGTCGTCATCAGCAAAACCGTGGAATCCCTGCTGGCAATGGATTACCCGCATGACCGGTATGAGATTATCGTCATCAATGATAATTCGTCAGACAACAGCGCTGAGCTGCTGGATGCTATCCAGCAGCGGAATCCGCAGCGCAAGCTGATCATTATCAATACGGACGCCGTCACAGGCGGCAAAGGGAAATCCAATGCGCTCAAC
The DNA here is from genome assembly GCF_038595095.1 of Paenibacillus sp. FSL P2-0089. Classification (NCBI taxonomy): domain Bacteria; kingdom Bacillati; phylum Bacillota; class Bacilli; order Caryophanales; family Paenibacillaceae; genus Paenibacillus; species Paenibacillus sp. FSL P2-0089. The sequence continues at coordinate 7,009,651 of NZ_CP152006.1, read as the reverse complement.
ATCGGCTTCACCCGCAGTAGCGGGGAGCTGATTGCGATCTATGATGCCGACAATACGCCGGAGCGCACGGCGCTGAAATACCTGGTGGCAGAGATTATGAATGATGCCTCCCTGGGGGCGGTTATCGGCAAGTTCAGAACCCGCAACCGGGATGCCAGCCTGCTGACCCGGTTCATTAATATCGAGACTCTATCCTTCCAGTGGATGGCGCAAGCAGGGCGCTGGAAGCTGTTCAAGCTCTGTACGATCCCGGGAACAAACTTCATTATGCGCCGGACCATTGTCGAGAGCATCGGCGGCTGGGATGTGAAGGCAATTGCCGAGGATACAGAGATCAGCTTCCGCATTTATATGATGGGCTACCGGATCAAGTTCCAGCCGAAGTCGGTCACCTGGGAGCAGGAGCCGCAGACGGTGAAGGTATGGTTCAAGCAGCGGACACGCTGGGCGAAGGGCAATATCTATGTCATTGTGAAGAACCTTCCGCTCCTCATCGACCGGAAGGCGGCGAAGATCCGCTTCGATATTCTGTATTATGTCTCGATCTACTTCCTCCTGCTGATCTCGCTGGTCACCTCGGATATTCTGCTCGTGCTGCATGCCATGGGGTATGTACATACCACCATCGCCGGGCTCAGCAGCTTCCTGTGGCTGCTCGCTATTGTGCTGTTCGTGGTGGGGATCTTCGTTACCCTGACCACAGAGAAGGGTGAGATGAGCCTGTCGAACCTGTGGATTATTCTGCTGATGTACGTCTCGTATTGCCAGCTCTGGATGGTAGTGGCCGCTTACGGGCTGTACAACTATTTCAAAGACGTTATCTTTAAACGGGAAGCCAAGTGGTACAAAACCGAGCGGTACTAGTGCGCCGGAGGTCCAGAAATAAGATGTCAGGAGATACGGAACATGATGAAAAAACAGATCCTAACAGTGCTGCTCTGCCTCTCCCTCTTCCTGGTTCAAATCCCTGCGGCACAGGCGGCGGTGCTTCCCGGTGAAGCGGGAGCAACGTATGAGACGCTGTTCACCAGCGATGTCTCGCTGAGGGGCTCCAGCTCCCAGCAGCAGTTCTTCACAGTCATGGATTACTGGAATGTGGATCAAGTGATGATCAATCTGCAATTCCAGACCTCACAGATCAGTGAGGATAAGCTGTCGAGCGTCACACTGTCGCTGAACGGCATTCCGTTCTATTCCTTCCGGCCGTCCCTGGACAATAACGGGCAGCAGAGCCTGAGTGTAGAGGCGCCCAAAGGCTTCCTGACGAAGGGCAGCAATACACTGCGGATACAAGGGAGCTTAAGAACCACGACGGGCGGCTATGAACTGTGTAATATCGATGATATGCAGGACAGCTGGCTGCATCTGTTCAACACCTCGAACATTGCTGTGAATTATACACCGAAGCCCATTACTGGAGGCATTCAGGATTTCAGTGCCAGATTCTCAGGAATGGATACGGTAAAAAATGAACAAAGCCTGCTCGCCGTGCCGCAGAATGCCAGCGGGGCAGAGCTGGAAAGTGCTACCTACGCCCTCTCGGGATTCGCCAAAGGCAACACGCTGAACGACAGAACCATTCCGCTGCTGCCTTATCGCGAAGATACCGTCAAGGACAAGAGTGCAGTAGTGCTGGTAGCTACGTATGATCATCTGCCGGAACGAATAAAGAAGCTGGTGAGTACGGCGGACGACCTCGGCACCCATGCGGTCATTCAGCTGGTGAACAAGGATTCCCTGCCTACACTGGTGGTGACCTCGAGGGACGAGAGCCTGCTGATCAAGGCCGGACGGCTGATGGCAAGCCGGGAGCTGATGAGCCAGCTCCGCAAGGATCTGAAGGTGGTTACGAATGCTACCGATGTAGTGAACCCTGCGCCGGCCATCAGCTCGAACATTACGTTCACGGAGACGGGGGACAAGCTCACCGGGCCCAACCATCAGGAGCAGACGTATTTCGTCTCTCTCCCGTCCAACCGCTCCATTGCGGATGACGGCAGAATCAGCCTGGATTTCCGGTATGCGGCGAATCTGGACTTCAACCGTTCCCTGGTGACCGTGAGCATCAATAATACGCCCATCGGCAGCAAGAAGCTGACGAAGGAGCTGGCCAACGGTGATGTGCTGAATCTGAATGTGCCGCAGAGTCTGAATATCTCCGGCAACTTCACCGTGACGGTGGCTTTCGATCTGGAGCTTGCGAGCATGCTCTGTACTCCGAACAAAGAGGAGATGCCGTGGGCTTATATCAGCAAGGAATCGCTCATGCGCCTGAACACGAAGGACCGCACCGACCTCCTGCTGAGCAATTACCCGTATCCGTTCCTGCGGGACGGCATCTTCAACCGTGTGGCGGTGGTGCTGCCGAAGGAGAGGGATGATTACACCTACAGGAGCCTCGGGAATGTCTTCAATATGCTCGGGCAGTTTGCCGGAGGAAATACCGGTGATGTCCACTTTTACAGCGATAACGCAGGAGCGGATAACCTGAAGGACAACAATATTATTGCGATCGGGAGCTATAAGAATAATAAGGTGATCCGTGACAACAACGGCAAGCTCTTTTTCAAGTATAACAAGGACGGGTCAACCCTCCTCTCCAATGAGAAAATCGCCCTCGACGAGCAGTACGGAGCCGCCATCGGCACGCTCCAGCTCCTGGAATCCCCTTACGATAGCGGACGCGGCCTGCTTGCGGTCACTGCGGTCAGCTCTGAGAGCTACTTCGTAGTCTCCAAGCTGATCGGGAGCGAGAAGGACAGGTGGAGGGTGTACGGTGACGGCGTTGTGGCGGATAAGGACGGCACGGTGAATGCCTACCGCTTCAAGACGGTCTCCGGCGCTAAGCCGGACTCTCTGGTCTCGCGGGTGATGGAGCGCAGCGATGTACTGGGCTTCGTGACCGCAGCGGTGATGATCGTGACGCTGGTGGTCGTGGCGCTGATTCTGATGCTGCGCAAACATAAGAAGAAACGTGGTGATCAAGCGTGAGACGTAACCGCAGCAGTCTAACCTCGGATCTGGGCTTCCTGGCCTTTCTGGTTCTGATCTTCGCCTGCATCGTATATATCGCGGGCTCACCGGATAACTACGTCCAGAACATTATTATTCTGAATGTATCGTTCATCCTGGCGCTGGTCACGTATTTCACCACGGTCACGGCGGGACTGACGCTGAATCTGGCGTTTGTCTTCGGCTACGGCTTCTTCGTGGTCTATCAGACGGTATCGCAGGGCGCATCGATCGGTGTAGAGACGTATTTCTGGCTGGTTATGACCCCGCTGCTTACGGTGGTGCTGTGGGTCTTCACCTCAAGCACCCGTGAGCTGCAGGCGGAGAATGAACGGCTGCTGAAGCGCACGAATAATCTGGCTGCGGTGGATGAGAATACGGATCTGCGCAACAGTATTTCTTTTCAGAAGGACGCCAGCCTGTTCACCGGAATTTCGGTCCGTTATAAAATCCCGCTGACGCTGCTTGTGGTGAAGGTGAAGTACTGGAATGAAATCCGCCGCCTGATTCCGGAAGAGCAGCTGTCCGAAGCCATCTATGATGTCTCCCAGCTCAGCCAGTCGAGCATTCGTACCAATGATGCGCTGTATCTGCTGGACAAGGAGGATGCTACCTGGGGCCTTCTGCTCTTCACGGACCGGGAAGGGGCCAAGATTGTCATTGAGCGGATCAAACAGCGGCTGCAGGAGCTGAATGACTCAGAGTTCTCCGGCAAGTACAAGGTCACCCTGGGGCTGAAGATCGGTGCAGTGGAATATGCGGCGGACACCATCGAGAATCCGCTGGATTTCATCGTCCAGGCCAAAAAGGAACTGGAATACGATGTATAATGAGTGGGAGCAGGAAGTCCTGCAACCAATCTGACAGGAGGAATGGACGATGGATTTGGGTCTTGAGGGGACAGTCCCTGCTGATCGACGGCGGAATGGTGAAATCCCTCTAGGACAGGCTCTTGACTCAGCGGCTCATTTCACGTATGATAGTATGGCGTGTAAAAATCGGAAGATTTACGCATCTCCCTTTGTCTAACCGGATTTTTAAATAGACCAAGAGATGGCTTCAATAATTCTTCATAAGTTGTATCCGTATGGAAAGGAGGTTACTACAATGAAACAAGGCATACACCCTAAGTTCAACCAGGTTATTTTCTTCGATGCTAGCGTAGGCTACAAATTCCTTAGCTCATCCACCAAATCATCCGGTGAAACTATGGAATGGGAAGACGGCAACTCTTACCCGGTGATCCGTGTAGACTCCAGCTCTGCATCCCACCCGTTCTACACAGGTAAACAAAGAGATACCGAAACTGGCGGCCGCGTTGACAAGTTCAAACAACGTCTCGCTCAGAAGAAATAATGGTATTGCTATAGAGGATATTCCCGCATCCATGCAGATGGTGAAGGAGTATCCTCTTTTGTTTTGTCCGGAACCTTAGGTACCGGTAGTATTTTTTGGCAGAATGATTCATTTGTGCGAAAGAGTAGGATATAATAAGGCAAAGCAATCTCAAAAATAGGAGAAATATGACATGCCGTGGATGCAGGGTTATCCGTTTTACTTGGTAATGGGCAGCGTTCTAAGTCTCTACATGGGCATCGGTTCTTACAAGCACCGTCATACACCAGGAAGATGCTATTTATGGATATTGATGCTGCTGGTCAGCATGATCTTCGCGGCTACGGCCGGAGAGATTCTAACGGATTCCTTCGAGGCGAAGCTATGGTGGAAGAATGTGCAGCAGGGCCCGCTTTTTTTGAGTGCGATCTTCACTTATGCGGTTATTAAAGAGTATGTATCCCGTTCCTCTGAGGGTTTGTCCAAGAGGCTTATTTATTTTTGTATCCCGGTGGCGGTGGATGTGCTGCTGATCTTCACCGACTCTTACCATCATCTGATGCGCAGTGAGGTCGGACTGGCTACGGTGGCCGGTGTTACCGGAATCGTAGTGAAGCCCACGGTGCTCAGCATGATCCTCATCGCGTACGATCAGTTATTCGGACTGTATGCTGTATATCTGCTGGCCATCTCTCTCCTGAATGGGCCTAAGTATTATTTCCGCCATAATGCGCTGCTGTTATTCAGTCTGCTGGTCCCGGTCCTGTCGGTGTTCCTGCTTCCGCTGCTGCAGATTACGATTACAGGCTTCACGGCCTTCACTTACCTGCCGCCCATCGTGGCCGCTTACCTCACCTTGTTCCGCGATCCCAGACTGTCCTTATATCCGCTGGCTAAGAATAAAATCTTCGAGAATATGAAGGACGGCATCGTCCTGACAGACCGCTACGATTACATAATGGATGTCAATGAGGCGGCGGATGCTATGCTCTCCGAGCTGCTGGAGGAGAAGCCGGAGACCTGGATGGGCACAAGCATTCAGCCGCTGCTGAGGCAGCACGGGCAGCTGTCGGCCTGCTATGCGCAGCGGAGGGAGGGACAGTTCGAAATCGAGCCTCCCGGCCGGAGCGGGTCCTGTTATGGGGTTGCGCTCATTGCCACAGAGCAGGTCCGGGCGAAGAGTACGGGAATGCTGCTGGTCTTCAGTGATCTTAGCGAGAAGAAGAGGTATGAGCGGGAGCTGCTGCATCAGGCCACGGTGGACGATCTGACCGGGCTGTACAACCGCAGGCATTTCATGAGGCTGGTGCAGAGTTACTCCGCACAGATCGGCGCGGGCATGGCCTTGCTGCTATTCGACATCGATGATTTCAAATTAATTAATGATACATACGGACACATGGCCGGTGATCAGGCACTGGTGGATTTGTCGGGCAAGATTATGCAGGTATATCATGACAAAGGAATTGCCGGGCGCGTAGGCGGCGAAGAGTTCGCCGTCTGCTTCTTCGCCGGCAGCGAAGCCGCGGCCTTGAAGGAGGCGGAGAGCTTCCGCACCGCTATGGGCGAGCACATCGTGGAGCTGGACGGGGGGCATCACATCCAGCTTACGGTGAGCATCGGCATCGCTTTTACGGATCAGGCAGATGTGACCTTCGAGGACCTGTACCGCGAGGCGGACGAGGCGCTGTACCTGTCCAAGGCCACGGGGAAGAACCGGGTAACCTTAGGCCGTGAGCCTATGGTGCGTCAGGCAGCTAAGGGGTAGGCGTCAGCTTCAGGACCGCGCTGCTGCGGTCATAATGCATCGCTACGCCTAGCTCGGAGCATAGCGCATCCAGTGGAACCATGACCTTTCCGTTCCGCAGCTCCGGCGGAGTTCCGGTTAGGAGAACCTTCTTCCCGTTCACGGTCAGGATCATCGGCGGCTCGAATTGCTTCAGCTGCTGGATGGACAGCGCCGGGGGAAGTGTCCGGTTCCCTTCATTAATCCGTGGAGCGTTCAGTGTGGTTCTGGAGCTCAGGCCCAGCCCGATATTGAATTTCAGACGGATGCCGAGTGAATCGCAGACTTCCAGCAGCTTGTCGTTATAGGAGCCGTAAGGGAAAGCGATAGCCGAATCCGTATTGCCCAATTCTTCTTTCAGCCTGCGCTCTGCATGAGCCAGGTCCCCGGTTACTCTTCTGTAGTATTCTTCATTCAGTTCATTCCGGTTCTCATCATGAATGTACAGCAGGGAGCTTGCCGCCGGGCGGGTGCCGCCCTCTGCATCGACCACTGCATAATAATGCAAATTATACGTATGATTATAAAAGCCCATTCCGGCGCGCTTCATCTCCCGCATCTGCTCCCAGGTCAGCTTTGGCACCTGACGCCTACTAGTGTTGTCTACATCAGAGACAATGATGAAGTTCACTGCGGTGTAGCCGTACTTTTGCAGAATGGGAAAAGCCAGCTTGTAAAAGCTCTCATAGCCGTCATCGAACGTCAATAGAACTGCATTATCGGGAACCGGCGCGCGGTCCAGCATGAATTCGCGGTATTGCTTCATCGTGATGACGTGGAAGCCCTCCTGCTTCAGGAGCTGCATCTGCTCATCGAACTGTGCGGCGGGTAATACGCCGGGATAAAGTGTTAACGGCGTTTCCGCCAGATGGTGATACATGAGTACCGCCACATGATCCTTATAGTACACCCCCTTGGGGAGCGGAGCCTCCTTTTCCCAGCCAATACGCGCATTAAGAATACGTTCAGCGAGGTCTTTATCCACCATCAGCTTATGATCCGCTGTCAGTGCATAGGCATCTGTCTTGAATTCGACTCCATCAAGGCCGGTAATGCTCAGCTTGGTCATTGCTTTATGTCTAAAAGGCACAGGCAGGAAGACCACCACCAGCAGCAGGATGAGGATATAACGTGTTTGCGGTTTGTGCAGGTTCAGTTTCAATGTCCGATTCTCCCCATCTCTCGAATATTAAGATAATAATAAACCTATAACGTCTGCCAAGACAAAAATGTGACAGGATCTTAACTAAGCGGTGTGGTTTTTGCAAGGTCTGTGGTGGTAATTAGAAATATAGTAATATCAATATATTAACAATTTGCCGATTAGCAGATACTGGGGGGCGGCTATGGAGGATTTCAGAGATCGGATGAGGGCTGTGCAGCAGCAGCAGGACGGGCTTTTGAAGGCATACCAGTCTTTAATTGAAGAATACGAGAGCAGTGATCTCGTCCGCGAGAACGAAGTGTTAAGACGGGAAAATGGGGCAAACAGGCAGAGCCTGGCGGAGCTGAAGGCGCAGGCCGCGAGGCTTGAGCGCGACAACTCGGAGCTGCGGACTGCGCTGGCGGAGCAGATTCTGGATGAGAAGCTGGGCATTCTCCGGGTATCGCGGCAGAAGCTGCAGACTTATTTTGCCTCACGGGATCATGCGTATCTCGACCGGCTGACATCCTTCGAGCAGGACGCCAAGCGGCGGATAGAGGAGATGTACAGTATCGGGGCCCGCGAGCTGGGCCAGGAGAAGACCCAGATCACTTATATATTGGATGAGGTGCAGGCGAAGCTGAATGAGAGTATCCTGCTGCGCAGGCAATGGCAGCGGGAAGCAGAGCGTTCGCTCAGGGGGACGATGGACAGCGGTCTGGATGATTTGGCTGCTGAAGGGGTTGATGAGGAGACCCTGCTGCGCCGCCGCAAGCAGAACCGGATCGAAATGAAGATTGGCCTGAATTGGATCAACCGCCTGGGGATTCTGCTGCTGATCCTGGCAGTGGGCGCCGGGTTCAGATACACCTACTCCACCTGGTTCAATGATTATATGAAGGGCAGTGCCTTCTTCCTGCTGGGGGCAGTCATGCTGGCGGGCGGGGAGTGGCTGTTCCGCAAGGGGCGGGGAGCCTTCGCACTGGGGCTGATTGGCGGCGGGGTGTCGGTGCTGTACGGCTCGATATTTTACAGTTATTTTCTGCTGGAGATTATCGGGTTATGGGCCGGGATCGGCCTGTCGGTGCTGGTCACGCTGTCCGCTGTGCTGCTGTCGCTGCGCTATGAGTCACGGACGATCTGTTCCATGGGGCTTGTAGGGGGTTATCTGCCGCTCTTCTCTTATATGGGAGCCTTCGGGCTGGAGGGCAGTGCAGTGTATGCGGCGATGGGGTATCTGTTTGTGCTGAACCTGCTGATTCTGCTGATCTCTCTGCGCAAGCGCTGGGTGGTGGTCAATTACATCAGCTTCCTGTTCAACACGCCGTCTATCCTGGTGCTGATTTATCTGGCAGACAGCTACGCTGCGGGCATTCTCTGCACTGTGCTGACCTTCGCCATGTATCTGGGGATTACACTCTGGTATCCGTTCAAGTTCAAGACGAAGCTTAACTGGCTGGACTTCGGCCTGCTGGGCTGTAACACGCTCGTTAGCTGCATGACACTGTATCTTCTGTTCCTGAATGCCGGGCTGGATGATTTCACAGGCGCGCTCGCGCTGGCCTTCTGCCTCATGTATCTGGGGCTTGGTGTCCTTCTGGAGAAACAGATGCCGCAGGAACGCGAGAGCCGTCTGCTGTTCTATGTCACCTCACTGACCTTCGCCATTCTGATGATTCCGTTCCAGCTGGGAGCGGCCTGGTGGTCCATCGGCTGGCTGGTGGAAGGCGTGGCGCTTACGGTCTACGGACATCTGTACCGCTTCAAAATGGTAGAACGTGCAGGCTGGGGCATCCTTTCCCTCTGTCTGCTAACCTTCTTCGGATTCGACGTTCTGCTGCAGCTCTCGGATTATAATGCGGTAATCTACTACACGAACTCCTATTTCGATCTGAAGTATACATTTATTACCGCGGGTATGGTGATTGTAGCCTTATTGTATGCCATCCGTTATTCGAATCAGGAGACGCTGCTCCGCAGCACACCTGCGGAGGTGCAGGCTACCGTCTGGTTCAAATATGCGGCTATCGTCAATTTCTACGGGTATGTGGTGTATGAAGCATTGCGCCTGTATGACTGGATGGTGCCGGGGGATATGGCGCACAATGCCTTTTACAAGCTGCTGCTGGCAGGTCTGCTTACCTCTGGACTCGCTTATGCGCTGCCGAAGGTGAACGTTCTGTATGACAAGGTGGTCGGCATCATGGTACTGGTGCTGCACGGGATTGCCTATGCGGTCTGTATCGGCATCACGTTCGGTCTGCCCAGTCTTCCGGAAGGATGGTCTGGCAGCACTGCCGCAGATGTTGTGGCGCTGGGTCTGCTTGTTCTGTTCAATGTGTTCGTGTGGTTCAGCAGTACAAGGCTGCTGCGGACGACGCTGCTGCGCGATTACAAGAATATAGAGCTGTACCCGGTAGCTATGGGCATCTATCTTCTGGTGATGGTTACGGCGTTCCTGGGGGTGCAGATGCAGGTGCGTGACGGCGGGCTGGCCTTCAGTCTGCTCTATCTGCTGCTGGCCGTGATGTTCATTATGTATGGCTTCTGGAAAAGATACCTGTATATCCGCCGCTTCGGACTGGCGCTGTCCCTGCTGGCAACCGGCAAGCTGCTGCTCTATGACTTGACCCTGCTGAACACCGGCAGCAAGATCATCGCGTACTTCAGCTTCGGACTCTGCCTGCTGGGAATATCCTACCTCTACCAGCGGATATCGGTCAGAATGGAGGAAGCTTATGCACTCGAAGAGAAAGACAGGACAGAGAGCTAGAGTGGCGGCTGTGCTGCTCGCTGTATTGGGCGGACTCTTGCTGGGTCCCGCCGCTTTCCCGGCGCACAGTGCAGCAGCGGCATCCGGCGAAGCGGAGAAGACGGGCGGCGGACAATGGAAGTTCTCACGCGAAATCTCCGTCCCGGAGACGGCTCCTTACTATGAATTGTACTTGGATGAAGCGGTGTACCGCTCGGCGGCAGCGGACTTGCGCGATCTGCGTATACAGGACAGCACCGGCGCTCCGGTTCCCTATTATATGGAGAGCGGAGCGGAGACGGTGGAGGAGCATAGCGCGATCTATGCCTCGGAATTGATCCACAAGGCAGTGAAAGGGACGGATACCCTGCTGGATTATCAGATTAAGCCGCTTGCCGAGCATGTCGATATTCAGGGGAACCGCCTGGTGTTCGAATTGCCCGCAGAATCCTTCCTGAAGCATGTGGAGGTGTGGGGCGGTTATGACGGGCAGGCCTGGGAGAAGCTCGGCACTGGGGATCTGTATGCCACGAACGGGTTAAGTGCGGACAGCATTACGCTGGAGCGCAGCTACAAGTTCGGCTATTACCGGCTTGTAGTGAAGAACAACCCGGAGGGGCTGGAGTTCCCCGGCCTGACGCTGGTGGACAGCAGCCGGGAGTGGAGCACGGCTGCATTCATGCGGCAGAAGACACCGCAGACGGAGATTACGCAGGTGGAGAACCGTACCGAGATCATGATAAGCAACACGGACCGGCTGAAGATTGGGAAGGTGATGCTCGGCAGCACCGGGAATTTCCTGCGGCGCTATGAGTTGTATGACAGTGCCGGGAGCAAGCTCCCGGTCACCGGAAGCGGGGAGCTGTACCGGCTGGATTTCAAGGATACCCGGATCTCCCGGACAGAGATTCAGCCGGTTACGCCAGCCTCTTCGGATTCCCTGCGGGTGGTTATCTACAATCTGGACGATGCCCCCATCTCCATCACGGACCTTAAGATCGAATATCTGGTAGACCGGCTTGTATTTGCGGGAGGGGAGAGGACGCCGTATTCCTTGCGCTATGGCAACACGCTGGCAACCGCTCCGCAGTATGATATTATTAATTTCAAAGACCGGATCAGCGGGGAGAAGCTTGTGCAGGCTGCGCTTGGCGCAGAGACCCGGGTACCGGTAATGGCAGCAGAGCCGCCCGGCACAAGCTGGTGGCTTCAGGGCCGCTGGGGCTTCAATGCCATTATTATTGTAGTCTCGCTATTGCTTATTCTTATCGTAGCCCGCAAGCTGGGCCAGGCGAAATAGGAGATGCGGCACAAGTCCGCAGAAAGAAGGATTACTGCATGACCCTGATTACCATTTTCGTTATACTGCTCCTGCTTATTGCTGCTGCGTATCTTATCATGACTGTCTATCCGGCGTTCGGGCGCAGGGCCGGGGAGCAGGAGAGGGCCCGTAACCTCGGCTCCGCCCATTACAGCAAGGGCAAATTTGCTTATCCGCAGACTGCGGAACTGAGCGGTGACAAGGCTGGAAGCAGCGGACTCTCCATTCTGAAGGACTTCATTAAGGGTAACCCCCACTCCAGACCTGCCGAGCCTCTTCAGCCGCAGCCGCTGTTGCCGTCCTCTATAGGAGCAGGACGCGACACCCGGGTTACCTGGTTCGGGCATTCAGCGGTGCTGCTGGAGATGGACGGCTTGACTCTGTTCCTCGACCCTATGCTGGGCCGTGCCCCATCCCCGTTTCCGTTCATCGGCGGCCGCCGCTACAGCAAGCAGCTTCCGCTGGAGGCTGCCCTCCTGCCGCAGCTGGATGCGGTTCTGCTCTCCCATGATCATTATGATCATCTGGACTATGGAACCATCCGCCAGCTGAAGGATAAGGTAGGACTGTTCATTGTACCGCTGGGTGTCGGCGCTCATCTGCGCCGCTGGGGGGTGGCCGCAGATAAGATCCGCGAGCAGGACTGGGGAGATACGCTTACCTATGAGGGGATAACCTTCACCTGCGCTCCGGCGCGGCATTTCTCGGGGCGGAGTCTGCTGGACCGCAACACCACGCTGTGGTGCTCCTGGATTATTCAAGGGGAGAAGACCAAGGTCTTCTTCAGCGGAGACAGCGGGTATGGTCCGCATTTTGCCGAGATCGGACGTACCCATGGACCCTTCGATCTCACGCTGATGGAATGCGGCCAATATGATCCGCGCTGGGCGGATATCCATATGCTGCCGGAACAGACTGTAGAGGCGCACATCGATGTGCAGGGAGGTCTGCTGATTCCCATCCATTGGGGCGCATTCACCCTGTCGATGCATGACTGGACTGATCCGGCAGAACGGATCTCGGCTGCTGCGGCGCTGAGAGGGGTACGGCTGGCCACGCCGAGAATCGGGGAGACTGTAACCGCGGGGGCCGCCGGATATCCGGTTCTTCCCTGGTGGAGATGAGGCTGCCCGCCTGAAGGGGACTTGTGGTACAATCAGGGTTCATATATACCAAGGAGCTGACGAACGAAGATGAGCAATGAAGTGAACGAGCAGGAACTGGTGGAGGTATTGTCTGCACAGACGAAGGTGGACCCGGCCGTTATCCGGCTGGTGCTGAAGCATGAGCAGACGTTTATTAATAAGGCCAAGGCCAATGCCAAAGGCGAGGTTGATATCGATAATGATGATCTGGTTGACTATGTGACTGCGCAGCGCGATGTGAAGCTGGACGAGCTGACGGTGGAGACCATTCTGGATGCGGAAATGGATTACCTGATGGACAAGGGACTGGCCGGATATATCGACTGAAGCCTTAGCCGGTGGTGCGCGGCTGATCCCCCAAAGCCGTGCCCCTGGCAAAGGTTCTCTAAAATTTAAAATTTATTTTGTGTTATTGGCAGTAACCCTTTGCATTTGGGAAAATAGTGTGCTACAATGAAGTTAATCATAAATTTAACCCTTAATTCACATATTGTAAAAGGTTAGCATTTGTGTATGAAGCCTTTTCCAATGTGTGAATTTTTATTTGTTCGTACAATACGTAGGAATAAAAGGACATGTGTTAAATAAACTTTGGAGGTAATATCATGCAAACAGGTACAGTAAAATGGTTCAACGCAGACAAAGGTTTCGGTTTTATCGAGGTTGAAGGCGGAAGCGACGTATTCGTACACTTCTCCGCAATCACTGGCGAAGGCTTCAAGTCTTTGGACGAAGGCCAACGCGTTGAGTTCAACGTAACTCAAGGCGCTCGTGGACCACAGGCTGAGAACGTTGTAAAACTGTAATTCCACAAATAAGCTGCCCTTAACACCAGTTGAGGGTAGTTTTTTTTATGACCATGTAGTAGAGAACAAGCTTCCGTTCTGCCATAACAGTCCGTTGGACGCACTAACCAAGCTATTAGGAGGGGTACTTATGTATTTTCGTAAAAAAGCAATGGTAGATCTTCCGCAGGAAGAGACGGCTATCTGGTCCTGCACCAAGGAAGAATGCACCGGATGGATACGCGACAACTTTGCCTTTCAACATGTGCCTACCTGCTGGCAATGTAATTCGCCCATGACCCGGAGCATGAAGATGCTGCCTACGCTCGTTAATAAGAATTTGGACGCGAAGGCTATTAAGAAGAGTGTGACTATCCACTAAGGCTGTCGCTCTTTGACCGGTTTATACGAAATTAGAGGAGAGTAACCCTATACCGCTGTCCGTTTCTTGCCCGCAATGGGCTATTTTTTTTGGATTTTTACCTCTATATATAAAAGGCATTTAAAGTTTGAACTCGAAGCTTGGTCGTCACTGCGGTGAACATCTGGACTTCCGGCCGCTGTTGTCACCAGATTTCTTGATTTTAACCGCTAATCGCGGTGGAAATCCGGTGACAAAGGCGGACGCTATCGCTCCTACAGTTCCAAATTTCCCCTCCGTTTCTTTTTGCTTTTCGTTAATTTCTTTAGTACCTCTTTTATAAAAGGGTACTATCCATGAAAAAGACGGCAAAGCCATTCTTAAACGCCGGCGAATCAGCGGGTTGACAATAATGGATAATACAGGGATGATGGAGCTATGAGAAAATATTTTCTGCTCCTGACGTTACTTGCGGTTGCCTTGAATGCAGCGGGGATTTTTTATCATAAGCCTATGCTTAACATTATCGCGATTGGTCTGATTCTGATCTTGATTCCGCTGGATATTTATCTGGAGCCAACCCGCCGCAAGGTGATAAGCTACTGCATCGGCGCGGTATTGCTGGCTCTGCTGTGGGCGGCCCTGCATTTCGAATGGATCACTCCGTTAATGTTCATCTAAGTAGTCTTCTGTGTAAGCCCTTAGGGCAGCTCCTCGAACCGGGAGAACTGTGCTAAGGGTTTTTTGTTGCTGGTATCCTTGGGGACTTCGTAGCCGTCTCTCCACTGCGGGCAATGATTTATCTTGACAAAACTCCCGGGGTTTGGAGAATAGAGTTGGAAACGCTGCCAACGAAAGAGGGAATTCTGATGCTTCAGAGGTTCAGAGAGCTCAACACACTGCGCAATCAGATATTCATCGGTTTTTTGCTGGTGATGCTCATTATTATTCTGGTGTCCGGGGCATTTGTGTATGACCGTGTCTCGATTCTGCTCAAAAATAATGCCGAGCGGCACATCCAGCAGACGGCGGTTCAGGCCAACGGAAGGCTGGATGCGCTGACCGGCCAGATTGACGGTCTGATGGAGCAGGTGGCCAATCATCCTACCGTTCAACAGCTGCTGCTGGAGGAGCTGGACGGCAATGAGGTGTCCTTCAATCAGCGCCAGTCGCTGCTGCAAATTGTCTCCAGCTATCAGGCGTACATGCCGAGTGTAGGCTCGCTGGAGCTATATACCGCTGATTACAGGCTGCTGTTCCCGATTAAGGAAGGCAGCCTGGAGAGCAGAATTAACGAGCAGCATATCAGTGAGGCTAATGCCCAGAAGGGGCGGCTGGTCTGGATCGGCGTTGATCCGCATGATGATCAGAGCCTGCTGGCGATTCGCCAGGTCAGCCTGATGGACCGCTGGTTCTCGCGGGGCGGCTACCTGATGGCCCGCATCCAGCGCAGCTACTTCCAGCTCGACGATCCGTTCTCCGGCAGTGACAGCGGGGAGTCTGTGCTGCTCGTGAATGATGAAGGACAGCTCCTTGGGAGCAGCGGAACGCCGCAGGAGGATCTGCTGCCGCTGCTGGAGAGTGGGGATCAGACGGTGAGCTTCCGGGGCAAGGAGTATGTGCAGGTCAAGCTGCGCTCGGACAAGACCTCCTGGACGCTGCTGGTGCTGACACCTGTCAGCTATGTCACCAAGGGACTGTCCGTGCTGCGGACGGTGCTGCTGGTCTCAGGCGGAATCGGAACCCTGCTGTTCCTGATTATATCCTTTCTGTTGTCGACAATGATTACCCGGCCGATTATTCACCTGATCCGGGCGATGCGCAAATCCCGTATGGGGGTGCTGACCCCCAATTCGCAGAAGGTATCGACCATGGAGCTCCGGGAGCTGAATAATACCTACAACGGTATGGTGGCTAATATTAATGATTTGATCAGGGTGGTCTATGAGAAGGAGGTCCTGCAGAGCCGGACCGAGCTTAAAGCCTTGCAGGCGCAGATCAATCCCCATTTCCTGTTCAATACGCTGGAGGCCTTCAACTGGTCACTGGAGGAGAAGGGAGAGGAGGAGCTGGCCGGATTAGTGGTCATGATGTCCAGGCTATTCCGCTACATTATGGGCAGCCCGCACAACAAGGATGAATGGGTCACGCTGAGTGAAGAGGTGGAGCAGATCAGGCGGTATCTGCGGATTATGGAGATGCGGATGGGAGAGCGGCTGTCCTGGGACATCAGGCTTGACCCGCATGAGGCTGCTGTACCGGTACCTAAGCTGCTGATTCAGCCGATTGTCGAGAACGCAATTCTGCATGGAGTGGAGAGCCGCGTCGGCAAGGGCGTGATTGAAGTAATCATCACCCCCTCCTCCCGCAAGGGTTGGACCTCAGTGGAGGTGTCGGACAACGGGCCGGGTATGGATGAGGCCACGCTGCTGGCGCTGCGTGATGCGCTGGATGGCGGGCCCCCGGTCTCTGCCAAGGGCAGCGGAGTCGGGCTGGTGAATGTGCAGCGGCGGCTGAAGCTGTACTATGCGGAAGCGGGCATGAAGACGGAGGGGCTGATCGTAGAGAGCCGGCGGTCTGAAGGGACTGTAATAAGGTTTGAGATTCCAAGCAATGGAGGAGATACCTATGAGTCTGGGCAACAAGACGATTCTAATCGTAGATGATGAACCAAGAACGCGTCAGGGGATTAAGCAGACGCTGGAAGTATGGGCGGCAGGCCGGTATATCGTGGAGACCTGCGACAACGGGGTGGAAGCGCGCGAGCGGCTGCGGCAGGAGCGCGTCCATCTGCTGATCACAGATGTGCGCATGCCGGAGGTGAGCGGGCTGGATCTGATCCATTCGCTGCAGGAAGCTCCCCGGAAGCCGGTGATCATTGTCATCTCCGGCTATGCGGAGTTCGATTATGTGCAGCAGGCGATGCGGCTGGGGGCAGTCAATTATCTGCTGAAGCCGCTGGACAAGTCCGAGCTGCTGACAGTGGTCGAGGATGCGCTGAAGCGGGAGGAGGAGCAGCAGCGCCATGTGAAGCTGGAGAAGCTGGTGGATCACAAGCTGCTGGAGATTGACCCGGAGCAGGCCGGGATGGGGCAGCCGGTTAAGGAGGCCATTGCCTATGTGGAGCAGCATTTGCACGAACAGCTGACGATGGCTGAGGTAGCGGGGATGATTCACCTGAATGCCAGCTATTTCAGCGTGCTGTTCAAGGAGCAGGCCGGGGTCTCCTTCACTGAATATCTGTCCCGTCTGCGGATTCAGCGGGCGAAGGAGTTATTGCTCCAGACCGCGCTGCCGGTCGGGGAGATTGGAGAGCGTGTAGGGTATCGGACGGATAAATATTTCATTAAGGTTTTCAAGTCCTTGGAGGCGATAAGCCCGAGCCGGTACCGTCAGCAGATGAAGGGCGGAGCGCAGGAAATCCAATAAATGTGGTATTTTAGCCAATAAATGTGCCCTTATCTGCCTCAGAGTACGATGCTAGAATTTGAATGATAGCGATTACATGGATAATTACGGCCTTTTGCAATGTGAGATGGGGAGGCAATGGCAATGCGAAGGAATCACATGACCAAGGGGCTGCTCCTGGCCTGCATCTGGCTGCTTGTTCTGACAGGCTGCAGCTCTGCGGCAGAGAATAATAGTGAGCTTGCAGCTACCGGTGCCTCTTCCCCCAAAATAACCATTCATATGATGCACATCTGGCCCGCCGGACTCTCCGCGCAGCAGTATAAGCTGGTCAGCCAGATTATCGCAGAATATGAGAAGGAGCATCCGGGTATCATCATCAGGCAGGACGTGCTGGAGAATGAGCAGTATAAAAGCAAGCTCAAGGTGCTCTCCGCTTCCAATGACCTTCCCGATGTGGGCATAACCTGGGCAGCCGGCTTCATGGAGCCTTATGTAAGAGGCGGATTATTCGCTCCGCTGGATGACATCCTGCATGGCGGGCAGCTTAAGGATAAGTTCCTGAAGAGTACTACAGAGTCTTATGTTGTCGATAACAAGACCTATGCGCTGCCGCTGGAGATGAACATCTCTCCGATCTTTTATAATAAAGAGATCTTCGCCCAATATAATCTTCAGGTGCCTTCAACGTATGAGGAGTTCAAGGCAGTTGTGAGAGCGCTCTCCAGTCATGGTGTGCCTCCGGTGGGGCTGGGCAATAAGGACCGGTGGACAGGCTCGCTCTGGTATATGTATCTGGCGGACCGTATTGCCGGAAGTGAGACGCTCAAGCGGGCAACGAAGGGGACGGGCTATTTCGATGATCCCGGACTGGTGCAGGCTGCAGCGGAAGTGCAGAACCTTGTCGATATGAACGCCTTCAACAACGGCTTCAACGGCTTGTCGTATGATGAGGGCAAATCGGAATTCATGGAAGAAAAGGCGGCCATGTACCTGACCGGTACCTGGGAGTTGCCCAACTTCACGACCAACCCGGAGATTCCGCAGGCCTTCAAGGACAAGGTCGGCTTCTTCAAATTCCCTACGGTTGAAGGCGGGAAGGGGAATTCGGGCGACTGGGTAGGCGGTCCGGGTGTCGGACTGTTCGTAGCGGAATCGTCCAGGGTGAAGGAGGAGGCCAAGGCTTTTGTCGAATACTTCGTCTTCAAATGGGGCGAGGCTTCAGTGACGAGTGCGGGGGTGATTCCGGCGACCAAGGTCGATACCACGAATGAGGAGCTGCCGCAGCTATACGTGGATCTGCTGAATGAATTGAACAATGCCAGCAGTATTACCCTGTTCGCGGATGTGGAGATGAAGCCGCATGCTGCCCAGGTCCATCTGGATATGATCCAGGCGCTGTTCGGCAAAGCAGTCACGCCGGAGCAGTTCGCAGCCAGACATAAGGTTGCAGTAGCCACGGGGAACTGAGCATGGGACAAGCGCACAGACAAAGGGATGCTAATCAGCCGTATTTCCGGTGGCTGATTAGCATCCCTTATTTGTGTGAGGAGCTGCCGCAGAATTAGTGCGCCGGAGCGGCCGGAGCGGCTTCCGGCGGTTCGTGCTGGATCAGGCCATGCTTCTCCCAGGCTCTGCTTTTCCAGCGGAAGTACATAATGACTGCCCGCACCCATTCGTCGAACGCTGTGGCCAGCCATACCCCGGCCAGACCCAGATCAAGTGTGAACACCAGGAAGTAGCCCAGCGGCAGACTCATGCACACCATGGATATCATGCCCATGTAGACCGGGAACTTGGCATCGCCCGACGCGCGCAGCGAGTTGATAATGACCAGATTGCAGGTCCGTCCGGTCTCCAGGAAGAAGCTGAGCAGGATGACCTGGGCGCCCATGGTGATAATCAGCTCATTATCCGTGAACAGGCCCAGCAGCGGCTTGCGGAACAGAATGACGATCAGGTCCATGATGACTGTGACCAGCAGCGCCCACTTCACACTGGTGAACACCCGTGAGTAAGCCTCCTGCGTCCGTCTTGCGCCAACAAGGTGCCCGACAATAATCGAGGTCCCCATCGCTACCGCTACGCTGAACAGGAAGATGTAGTTCGAGATATTAACCGCATACTGGCGGGTAGCCATGGCCTCGGCCCCCAAATAGGTGATGTACAGGGTGAAGACGAGCTGGCAGCACTGGTACATTACGGATTCGAAGGCGGACGGAATACCGATTTTGAGAATCTGCAGCACGTATTTCTTGGAGAGGTGAACGTAATAGCTCCATTTCACGCGTACCTCCATAATCCGGTAGAGCAGCAGGAAGAAGATCAAGAGAGCGATGGAGCGGCTGATTACGGTTGACACGGCCGCACCCTCCACGCCGAGCGCAGGCAGTCCGAAATGGCCGAAGATCAGCAGATAGTTACCGCCGACATGGATAACGTTCATCAGCAGCGATACCGCCATCGTCTGCTTGGTGAAGCCATGGGTCCGGATGGTGGCCGCCAGCGCGTTGATGAGGGCCTGCAGGAAGATCGCGCCTCCGACAATGTTGATATACGAGCGGGCGTAGGCGAGAATGTCACCCTTCACGTTCAGCGCCTGCAGCAGGTGGCCTCCGAGCAGCAGCATCACTGTACTAAGTATGATCCCTACCGCAAGATTCAGGGTAACTGCATTGCCGATCACTCTGGCGGCTTCTTTGGGCTGCTTGGAGCCGAGGTACTGCGACACGACGATCGCCGCGCCGTTACCGATGACACTAAGCGCCAGAATAGCTATGGCAATAATCTGATTGGCTGCTCCGACACCGGAGACCGCATCATCGGACACCGAGCTGATCATGAAGGTATCCATACTGCCCATGAGCATGAACAGGAACAGCTCCAGGAAGATCGGCCAGGTCAGCTTCATTAAGTTGAATGTCTTGGGCTTGCTTGTTTCCATCATACACCTTCTTATTAGGATTCCTTGCGGCTGTGAATCTTTGAATCAAATGTATGGTAGCACAGCTGTTGTGAAAATGCAGTAGGATTTAAGACATGCTGCCTGAAAATCCGCCGGCGTCGCCCAATAGTATCCTCCAGGTGACTACCTCACTTTAAAGTGCCTACTTCCCTAATCGGCAGTATATCCCTAAACTGAGAAGCAGCACTTCCTAAAATATATTACGGATAAGGAGAACTTACACATATGAAATTACAGTTAGCACTCGATCTGGTGGATATTGCCGGAGCCAAGGCGGTTGTTGCAGAGGTTGCCGAATCTATAGATATCGTTGAGATTGGAACACCGGTCGTTATTAATGAGGGGCTGCATGCGGTGAAAGCGATCAAGGAAGCTTTTCCGGCGCTTACGGTGCTGGCCGATCTCAAAATCATGGATGCTGGCGGATATGAGGTCATGAAGGCAGTGGAAGCAGGCGCGGGCATCGTAACTGTGCTGGGTGTATCTGATGATTCAACGATCCGCGGTGCGGTGGAGGAAGCGAAGAAGACAGGTGCAGAGATCCTGGTCGATCTGATTAACGTGAAGGATCTCAAGGCCAGAGCCGCTGAAGTGGATGCGCTGGGCGTGGATTATGTCTGCGTGCATTCCGGCTATGACCATCAGGCTGAGGGCAAGAATTCCTTCGCAGATCTGAGAGATATTAAGAGCGTGGTTACCCGGGCCAAAACTGCAATTGCCGGCGGCATTAAGCTGAGTACGCTGCCTGAAGTGATTGCTGCGCAGCCTGATTTGGTAATCGTGGGCGGCGGTATTACTAGCGAAGCCGACATGAAGGCAACTGCTGCGGAAATGAAGCGCCTTGTAAGCCAGGCTTAAGCAGCCATGGACACGCAGCAATACGCACAGGAAATTGTGAAGGAGCTGGAGGGCTCCGTCTCCGGGCTGAATGCCGGAGAAGGTGAGGCGCTGACGGAGGAGCTGCTGCGCGCAGGGCAGATCTTCGTGGCCGGTGCCGGTCGTTCCGGCCTGATGGGCCGGGCCTTCGCCATGCGGCTGATGCAGGCCGGGCGGACAGCTTATGTGGTCGGAGAGACAGTAACGCCGGGCATTGGCCCCGGCGATGTGCTTGTACTGGGTTCCGGCTCAGGCGAGACGAAGGGACTGGTCTCCATGGCTGAGAAAGCCAAGGCAATCGGAGCAGCTGTAGTCCTCGTAACCATTCAGCCGGATTCGACGATCGGACGTCTCGCAGATTATAAAGTCAAGCTGCCTGGCGCTCCCAAGGAACGGCCGGACGGCGGCTATACTACGCTGCAGCCGATGGCCTCCTTGTTTGAACAGACGCTGCTTGTATTCTATGATGCAGTTATTCTGCGGATCATGGAGCAGACGGGGCAGACCTCCGGCCGGATGTTCGGCAAGCATGCCAATTTGGAATAGCATACGATTTGGAATAGAATAGAGCTTGGAATACAATAAAGCTATCACACGGATGCTTTCCTTGACGGGAGGGCATCCTTTGCTGCTTATGTGCGGTGGGCGATGGATTTGTATTATGATGATAGCCGGAAGGGGGCTAAATATTGGCGACTGAAATTAAAGACCGTATCAACCTGAAGGAGATCAACTGCGAGAAGGAGCTTACGCTCGCTGTGATCGGCGGCAAGTGGAAGCTGATTATACTGTGGCACCTGGGTCTGGAAGGGACTAAGCGGTTCAGTGAACTCAAGAAGCTGATCCCCCATATCACCCAGAAAATGCTGACCAACCAGCTCCGCGAGCTGGAGGAGGATCAGCTGGTATTCAGGCAGGTATATGCGGAGGTTCCTCCGCGGGTAGAGTACTCCCTGACAGAGTATGGACATACTCTGATGCCGGTGCTGCGCATGATGTATGACTGGGGCAAGAATTACGGGGACAAGGTGATCTGGAAAGATGCACCTCACTGTGATAGGTAGCAACTGTAAACGAAGTCGTTCTATTTGTATTGTGCAAAATTAAGTTGTATACTAACATTTGTGAAGATTTAAATAAATGGAGGCTGATAGGTATGCTGAAGACAGAATATAGCCCGCTGCTGGAGACGTTCAAATTCAAGAACGGGATTGAACTGAAGAACCGTGTGGTCATGGCGCCGATGACTAATTTCTCCTCCAATGAGGATGGAACTGTCTCCCGGCCGGAGCTGGATTATTATATCCGCCGTTCGGGCGGGGCGGGGATGGTCATTACCGCGTGTGTCTATGTCTCACGCGGCGGGAAGGGCTTCCCGGGTGAATTCGGAGCTGACCATGACGGGCTGATTCCAAGCCTGCGTGAGCTGGCGGAGGCCATCAAGGGCGAAGGAGCGAAGGCCGTGCTCCAGATCTTCCATGGCGGACGCCAATGCCCGCCGGAGCAGCTGGTTGACGGACAGCCTGTCAGTGCAAGCGATGTGCCGGCTGAGCTGCCGGGCGGCGGACAGGGGGCGGTTCCGCGCCCGCTGACAGACGAAGAGATTACCGGAATTATCGCTGATTTCGGTGAAGCGACGCGCCGGGCGATCGAGGCCGGTTTCGATGGCGTCGAGATTCACGGTGCGAACGGATATCTGCTGCAGCAGTTCTTCTCGCCGCATTCCAACAGACGCGAAGACCGCTGGGGCGGGGATCTGCAGAAGCGTCTCGCCTTCCCGCTGGCCGTTCTGCGCAGTGTCAAGGCTGCGGTGAAGCAGCATGCAGAGGGTGCATTCCTTGTAGGCTACCGCTTCTCGCCTGAAGAGCCGGAAACGCCGGGGATTACGATGGCTGACACGTTTGCCCTAATCGATGCGCTGACAGCGGAGGGGCTGGATTACCTGCACGCCTCCCTCATGGAGCTGTGGTCACTGCCACGCCGGGGAACGGAGGACAGCCGTCCGCGTATTGAGCAGATCGTAGACCGGGCGGGAGACAAAGCTCCGGTAATTGGCGTAGGCTCGCTCTACTCTGCCGCCGATGCCCTAAAGAGTCTGGACAGCGGCATCAGCCTGGTGGCGCTGGGCCGTCCGCTTCTGATTGAACCGGACTGGGTGCAGAAGCTGGCCGGGGGCCGGGCCGATGAGATTAAGACAGAGCTTGATCCGGCTGCCCAGGCAGAGCTTGTGATTCCGGACCCGCTCTGGAGAGCATTGATCCATACACCGGGCTGGCTGCCGGTTAAGCAATAAAGCAGGCAGACGGATAACGGTCTGTGACCAAAGCAATATAAGAACCCCGTGCGCCCCTGTTTCCAGGGCGGCACGGGGTTTTTGCTGTTTTTAATATAATCTTATTTACGCTTTATGTTCCGCCAGACGGGCAATCTCAACGATAACCTGTACAGCCTTCAGCATTACGTCTACAGAGGCGTATTCAAATTTGCCGTGGAAATTCTCGCCTCCGGTGAAAATATTCGGTGTAGGCAGCCCCATATAAGAGAGCTGTGAGCCGTCAGTCCCTCCGCGGATTGGACGGATAACCGGCGTGATTCCGAGGCCCTCCATCGCTTCCCGGGCGATATCGACGATATGCCGGACGGGCTCGATTTTCTCGCGCATGTTATAGTATTGGTCATTCATCTCCAGGATGATGTTGTCCGCCCCGTATGTAGATTTGAATTCCTCCACAATTGCGGCGATATTCGATTTGCGGTTCTCGAACTGCCCGCGGTCAAAATCGCGGATAATGTAATGCAGCTTGCTGTGCTCGGCACTGCCTTGCATGGAGATCAGGTGGTAGAACCCCTCGTAGCCGTCTGTGAATTCAGGGGCTTCACCGGCGGGCAGACGGAGATGGAAGGCCATGGCGATTTTGGACGAATGGATCATCTTGCCCTTGGCTGTACCGGGATGGACATTGACTCCGTGGAAGGTGATTTTGGCGGCGGCGGCATTGAAGCTCTCATATTCCAGCTCTCCAAGCGGGCCTCCGTCCACGGTGTAGGCATAGGAAGCACCGAAGGCGGCAACGTCGAACTTATGCGGGCCGCGTCCGATTTCTTCATCGGGGGTAAAAGCGACCCGGATCTTGCCATGCTTAATCTCCGGATGCGCCAGCAGATGGGCCATAGCCGTCATGATCTCAGCGATGCCTGCCTTGTTGTCTGCCCCCAGCAGGGTGGTGCCGTCGGTCGTAATCAGCGTATGCCCCTTGTAACCGCTCAGCTCCGGGAAGCTCTTCGTGGACATGATAATATTCTGGGTTCCATTCAGCACCAGATCCTGCCCGTCATAGTTCTCTACAATCTGCGGCTTCACATTCGTGCCGGTGAAATCCGTAGCGGTATCCAGATGGGCCAGGAAGCCAATCACCGGAACCTCTTTATCTGTGTTGGCGGGCAGCGAGGCCATGACATAGGCATGCTCGTCCACCGTAATCTCCGTCAGTCCCAGCTCCTGCAGCTCCTCTGCCAGCTTATGCGCCAGTACCATTTGGCCTGGAGTGGACGGGCAGCTCTCGCTGTCCTCGCTGGATTGGGTATCCATTTCAGCATACGATACAAAACGTCTAATTAATTCTTCCTTCAATGCGGGTCATCTCCTCTTCAGCTTCGTATGTCTATATTATCACGATCCGGCCCGGGTCTCATACTTTAGGCGGAGGGTGAGGAGTGAAAGGGGATGGGGGCTGGCTGGAGACTAGCTTGGCCGAGAGCAGGTAGCGCTCGGGCGCTGCGCCTACATAAGAGAATGGGTAACAGGTAATCAAGGTGAGTACGGGGTCTCTGCTGGGCTTAATCGCTCCCCGCGTATCTCCGTCAACAATCCGGCTCCCGGTGACTTCATAGGTAAAAGTGCCTTCCGCTGTCGCAAGCTCAAGCCGGTCTCCGGTCTCCAGCTCGCCGAGACTTCGGAAGACGGTATCGCGATGTCCGGCCAGCACGCTGTTGCCTGAGGCGCCCGGGGCGGCGCTTGCCTCATCGTGTCCGGCGCCCCGCTTAAGCTCCGCCCGTCCGGTTCCCTCCAGAATGGCGACCCGCTTTTTAAGCTTCGGAAAATAGATCTCCCCGATTACCTCTCCTGCTATATAAGCAGGTTTGTCGCCTGTTGGTGATTCTGCGCTGCTGACCATACCTTCAGGAAGGGGCGTTTCTTCTTCGGAACTTACGGGAAGCTGGGCTTCCTCCCTCTTTTTGTCCCAGATACTCAGGGCTTCGCGGGCTTCGGCGGGCGCTTTGAGGATCTGGAAGGCGGAATATAGCATAACGCACAAGGAGAGCAGGAAGATCAGCTTGACGGCTAAAGTGAACCCGCTGCGTATCTTCATGCTCTCTCCTCCTTACATATACATAAAGTTACTTCTTCTGGCCCAGCCTGCGGAGTACAAGCACACTAATCATGGCGACAACCAGGCTGGCCGCAATCAGATTGTACCAAGGGCTGGCTGTGTCGGGCAGTCTGCCGTCTTCCTCCGGCCCGCCCAGCGGAAGCGCGTCATCAGTGAGGTTGACCTCCTTCCCTGGTGAAGGGGCTGGTGTGCTGCCAAGTGAAGCGGCTCCGGAATCCGGCGTCGCGGACGGACGGTTGCCGCCGTCTTCCTCTCCTGCCCCTAGCGGAACAGGCTCTTCGCTTACGCTCACTCCATCCGGTGCTGCCGTAGCAGTTGCCGGTGCCTGTGATGGCGCTGCTGAACTGCCAGGCGATGCACTGCCGGCCGGTGAGGCTGTAGGGACTGTTGTTGCAGCAGGCGGCGTACTGCCAGGGCTGCTGGTGGACCCCGGCGTTGACGTAGGCATAGGCGTTATTGTAGCCGTTGGCTCCTCTGTGGATTGCGGTGTAGAGGTCGGACTGGCTGTCGGCGCAGGCGCAGCAGTTGCCGTGAATTCAAAGGCGACACTTACCGTCTTCTCCTGGAACTCGTTGCCTGCCTCCGGCGGGAACAATACCTTCATTTCGATAGCTTCCTCTTCCCCTCCGGCAAGCGAGCCGATGGTCACTACCCCCGGGGCCTCGCTCATTACCCCTGAGTAGAGGATTACTCCCTCTTTTTGCAGGGTCATTTGCAGGATATTGTACAGATCTGCGTCCCCGGAGCGGAACTGAAAGGCTACTGCATAATCGAACGGATCATTTCCGTCATTGATAATCTTATAATCCGAAGCCATCGTATCTCCCGGCTGCATGTTGTTCATGGTTGCCGTACTGGTCGTATGTGAGTTGACAGTGAGCTTGATCGTATCCTCAGCGCTGACCCCTCCGGCATGCCAGATTACACCTGCCAGAACGGCCAACATATACGCGCCAATTATAGATGTATGTCTCTTCTTCACTCTCCCCGCCCCTTCCTGTGCAGACCTTCGGCAGCCACCAGCCACAATCCGCCCCGGTTCGCCCTTCTGAATCATAGTTTGTCGAATAAAGTGGTTTCTTGAAGAACTACTACACATTAAAACGATAGTATAAATCAGAACGAGCATGAACGGATCTGGATGAGCCTGAACGTGCGTGAATGAGGCGGAATGGTAAAAATACACTGACGTTCGTTATAACGAATATTAATTACAGTATAATCTCAAATGGGCATAAAGAAAAACCGGAAAAGATACTTTAAGTGAATGAATTGGGGCGTTTATTATAACTTAACGGCATTTATTTAATATTTACTGCGGTTAACTCATTATTTCTCTGTATATTACTGGATTTTGTATTTTATAAAGAACGATTTGGGCTGTAAAGGCCCGGCTCCATCATTTCTACTCCGAACACATTCGTCTTTTGCTGCAAGACTAAAATAGCCCATTCAGCTACCTCAATGGAGTTCTCCATAGGTAGTTAAATGGGCTAATTATATAGACTGGCTTGTAATCAGACTAGTACAGTGTCAGGTTTAAAAGGGTGGATAAGCTTGTTAAACTCCACCCCGAAATCTAACGGACCGGAGAGATCTTATCCCCACGAAAACGCCACTTTTTGCAGCGTAACGGACTCAGGCGGCCTTATTGTCTCCCTACGAGACGTTTTGGAGCCGAAGTGTAAAGGATAAGGCCCATGGAGTCCGTTACTCGCCCAGTTGGCGACTTTCTTCCCAAATAAGAGCACCTCAGTCCGTTACGCTAAGCCAAACGCCCCTGAAGAACAATCCCCGCTTGGAAAAGATGTAATTTGAAGGGTAATTGCTTCTGCTCCACTATTTTAAATCTGATGAACTACTACGGCCTTATTACTTCTTCAACAGGTCGGCCACAAGCTCATACGAATGCAGGCGGGCAGAGTGATCATAGATCTGTGAAGCGATAATCCACTCATCGGCACCCGTCTCTTCGAGAATCTGGAGCAGCCGTTCTTCGATCAAGGCCTGGTCGCCCGCAATGGAGTATTGCTGTTTACTCATAAGCAATGCTTTCTCCTGGGAGGTCCAGATTCCGTCCAGACTGTCTACAGGCGGCTGGAGCTTGCCGGTGCGGCCACGAATAATGTTCAGGAATTGCTGCTGCTGGGAAGTGGCAAGTCTGCGCGCTTCCTCCACCGTATCCGCTGCCGTAATTCCCAGACCCACCATAACATAAGGCTTGTCGAGTACTGCTGATGGCTTGAAGCTGGTACGGTACAGATGCAGAGCCGGCAGCAGATAATCCGGTGCGAAGTGGCTGGCAAAAGCAAAAGGCAGACCCAGCTGGCCCGCAAGCTGGGCGCTGAAGCCGCTGGAGCCGAGCAGCCAGATCGGGATGTTCAGTCCTTCACCGGGGACGGCGCGGACACCGGCCGGACGGGAGCCTGATCCTTCGGGGTCGAAATACGCCCGCAGCTCGCTAAGCTGCTCAGGGAATTCACTGCCATCGCTGCCGAGACTGCGGCGCAGTGCTCTGGCGGCTGCCTGGTCGGAGCCGGGGGCTCTGCCCAGACCCAGATCTATCCGTCCCGGATACAGGGACTCCAGCGTGCCGAATTGCTCGGCAATCACCAGCGGGGCATGGTTGGAGAGCATGATGCCGCCTGAACCTACGCGGATGGTGTTAGTTCCAGCTGCAACATGTCCGATAACAACGGAGGTGGCGGAGCTGGCAATGCCGGTCATATTATGATGCTCTGCCAGCCAGTAACGGTTATACCCCCATTTCTCAGCATGACGAGCCAAATCAAGGGTGTTATGAAAAGAATCCGCCGCCGTTCCGCCCTCCCGGATAGGGGCTAAATCCAGTACGGAGAATGGTATGTCGTGCAATTGCTTCACATGAATCCCTCCTATAGTAGATGCATTCCGCATCAGTAGCATTATTTGCAGCCATGAATCAATATACCCGCCAATTATAACATGAAATAATATAATTTACACACTTTAAGTAAGCGGCATGACGGGGAGAGGGAGTGTGAAGGGAGAAAGGTCCAGTTACTGAAGGGATGAATTTGGAGTATTTGGACTGAATTTGGACGCTTACAACCGTACTGCAAGGGCTCCGCAGGCAGAGATGTAAGCGCATAACAATTTGCTTGCCAATTTAAGGGAGCCTTGCTATAATCGCTTTGAAAAGCTTTTCTAACTTAAGCGGCTAGGCCAATCCTGATAAGGAGGGCACACGTTTCGGGCTAAAAGAATCAAGAAGGAAGTCAGACTATGAAGCCAACAATCAGAGATGTTGCCAAGATGGCCGGAGTATCCATCAGCACTGTGTCCCGTGTAATGAATGCCCCGGATACGGTCGTGGAGAGTAAGCGCAGCCGGGTCATTGAAGCGATAGAAGCGCTCAAGTATCAGCCTAATGCATTCGCACGGGGGTTAATTTACAGGAAGTCATTTACTCTCGGGCTACTCATTCCCGATATTGAGAACCTGTATTTCGCAGGGGTGATCCGGGGAATGCAGGATGCCTGCATTAAGCTCGGTTACAGTCTGATGATCTGCAATACAGACCGTGACAAGGAGCGGACATTGTCCTATATGGATACTTTTCATGAGAAGCAGGTGGATGGTGTTGTGTTCGCCAGTGATATTCTGCACCCTGAGTATTATGAGAAGCTAATAGGCTGCAGAATTCCATTCGTGCTGGTCTCTTCCCATTCCGATGAGTATGAGGTAGCGTCGGTCGAGGTGGATGATGAGAAGGCGGCGTATGATGCTGTGAAATTCCTGATTGAGCTGGGGCACCAAGAGATTGGGATGATTGGTTTCAATCATGATAATTCGGTGTCCGGGCCACCGCGGATGGCGGGGTTCGTGAGAGCCTTGAGCGAATCGGGGCTGGAGCGTAATATCGGGAAAATCAAGTACGCTAACCACCGCTTTGAGCAGGCCTATCAGGCAACGCACGAGCTGTTCACTGAATATCCGGAATTAACAGCTGTATTCTGTGTAGCGGATGAGTTCGCCATGGGAACGATCTCTTACTTAAAGGACCGCAATATTCTGGTTCCCGGGCAAGTGTCGGTCATCGGCTTCGATAATCTGCGGATGTCGGGGATGTTCATTCCGAAGCTGACAACAATCGCACAGCCTATCTATCAGCTGGGGTACCGGGCGGCCGAGAAGCTGCATGAATTGCTGACCACCGGCAAGGTGGCTGTCATGAAAGAGAAGATGGAGCATAAGCTAATCGTAAGAGAATCCTCGCGTGAGAAATGAGATGTAGTTCCTGCGGGCTGAAGCACGGCTGCCTGGGGATAGGGCAGCACGGTTTCTTCACGCTCTTCTGAAAAGCTTTTCAGAGTGACGCGTTAGAGGAATGTGAGCGAATCGTTTCGGGAACCGTTTCAGGAACTGTTTCAGAAACCTTATCCACAGAAGAAGGTACTAACTGACTATTGGAAGCGCATACATTATTGTGGGATATGGAGAATGTACGTTTGAATTAGCGTTGTTAATGGGTGTGGGTGCCTGTTGTCTGTGAATTACTATAAGGGGGTGAGTTACTGCTCTGCCGGAAGGGGTTCCGGTAATGAAGCTGGTTCAATGCAGTCTCTAAAAACAATTAAAGGGGATGTATGAAACAATGAAGAAAGCTCCAGCACGTAAACTGTCACTTGCGATGGTGTTGTGTCTATCCTTCACCATGATGCTCAGCGGCTGCGGCGGCAATAACACCGCTGCGCCAACGAAGGCCCCGGCGGTTACAGAAGCTCCCACAGCAGCACCATCGGCAGATAACAACGCAGAATCAACAGATAGTCCAGATCCCGCTGCGGCAGGAAGCCCGTTGGATTTGGCAATGAAGGGTGAATATAAAGGCACGAAGGTCACGATGTTCGGCCCGTTTGTCGATGCGGACCAGGTGAAGTTCGAGAGCAGCATTAAGGAATTTGAAGAGAAAACCGGCATTGATATTCAATACGAAGGCTCCAAGGAATTCGAAGCTACGATTAATATCCGGGTCGATGGCGGCAATGCGCCGGATATCGCGGACTTCCCGCAGCCGGGCCTGCTGGCCTCTATTGCCAAGACCGGCAAGGTCATCGATCTGACCGGGGTGCTGGATCAGGCGAAGCTGACGGCCAATTACAATAAGAGTTGGCTGGATATGTCCACCATGGACGGCAAGGATGGCAAGATTATGGCCGGGATCTGGAACCGCAGCAATGTGAAGAGCCTGGTCTGGTATCCGAAGAAGCAATTTGACGAAGCGGGATACACGGTTCCGCAGACCTGGGATGAAATGATGGCCCTGACGGAGCAAATCGCCAAAGACGGTGATCCAGCCTGGGCAATCGGTATTGAGAGCGGCGCGGCAACCGGCTGGGCGGCAACCGACTGGGTAGAGAACATCATGCTGCGGACCACGACGCCTGAGAATTACGATAAGTGGGTAAGCGGTGAGCTGCCGTTCACTTCTCCTGAAGTGAAGAACGCGGTGGAAGTGATGTCCAAGATCTGGCTGAATAAGGATTATGTCTACGGCGGTGCTAAATCCATTGTCACTACTGCATTTGGCGATGCTCCGAAGCCGATGTTCGAGAATCCGCCCAAAGCCTGGTTCAACCTGATGGGGAACTTCATTACCAGCTTTTTCCCGGAAACGGCTAAGGTGGATACAGACTATGACTGGTTCTATCTTCCGCCGATTGATGAGCAGTACGGCAAGCCGGTCCTGGTGGCAGGCGACATCTACGCTATGTTCAATGACCGCCCTGAAGTACGCGCTGTAATGGAGTTCTTCACTACTGGCGAATCGATCAAAAGCTGGGTGCAATCCGGCGGTGTCATTGCCCCGATGAATGATGCTTCCCTGGATTGGTACCAGTCCGAATCCGACCGCCGGATGGCGAAGCTGGTGCAGGACGCTTCGACCCTGCGCTTCGATGGCTCGGACCTGATGCCAGGCAAGGTGGGTGCAGGTACCTTCTGGAAGGGCATGACTGACTATGTGAGCGGAACCGCTACGCTGGATCAGGCCCTGGAGCAGATTCAGTCAGGCTGGAAGAACTAAGAAGCAGGCAGCACGGGGCTTAGACACCAAGAGGTTGAAGGGGCGGTCTTGAGCAATCAGGCCTGCCCCTCAGCTGGTGGTAAAGGGTGCTTATGAAGAGGGCTCTGCTCTAACAGAGCCTATAGGAGGAACCGATATGGATGCACAAATAAGGCCGGAGCCGGGTGCCGCCGGGGCGCAGGCCAATCAGAGAATCAGCGGCAGGGCAGTCCTGCTATCGCTGGGCGTTTTGCTTGCGAATATTGTGGTCAACGGGCTGATTTTCCTGTTTTTCCGCGATTCAACGCTTCAACCGCTGCTGACAGCGGTGCTCGCAGTGTTGTGGGGCGTGCTGGGCGTATATCTGATCTACTACACCTTGACCTGGGCCGTGGAGCAGTACCCGGACCATGTCCGCAGGAAGGTGCTGCCATATGTTTTTGTCGGACCGGCTGTCCTTATTCTCGGTTGGCTGCTGATTCTGCCTGCCCTGCGGACGCTGTACTTAAGCTTCTTCAACGCTTCCTCCGAGAAGTTCGTCGGACTCAGCAATTACGCCGCGATCTTCAGCGACCGTCTGATGGCTACGGCTCTGCGCAACAACCTGCTCTGGGTGTTCGTGGGCACGCTGGCCTGTGTCTGCTTCGGGCTGCTGATTGCCATTCTTGCCGACCGGAGCAGCTATGAGCGGATCGCCAAATCGATTATTTTCATGCCGATGGCTATTTCCTTTGTTGCCGCCGGGGTCATCTGGAAGTTCGTCTATTATTATCAGCCGGGCGATGAGCAGATTGGACTCTTGAATGCGATTGTGACCTATTTCGGCGGTGAACCGCAGGCCTGGACGAGTATGCTGCAGCCGTGGAACAACTTCTTCCTTATTATCATTCTGATCTGGATGCAGACGGGGTTTGCGATGGTTATTTTCTCAGCGGCCATCAAAGGAGTGCCCGAGGATATTCTGGAAGCTGCACGGGTGGATGGTGCGGGTGAGGTGAAGATCTTTTTTGGCATCATGATTCCTTACATCTCTACGACGATTCTGACGGTGACCACCACGATTATTGTCTTTACGCTGAAAATATTTGACGTTGTCATGGTGATGACAGGCGGTCAATACGATACAGAGGTTGTAGCGACGCAGTTCTACCGGCAATTCTTCATGTACCGCAACTTCGGCTACGGCTCTACGCTGGCTATCGTGCTCCTGATCGCGGTATTGCCTGTTATCCTTATTAATCTGCGGCAGTTCCGCAAGCAGGGGGGATTCTAATGGTGGGCACCAAGAAAAAAAAGGGCAGCAAAACGGCCGTCAATCTGATTCTGGGCGTCATCTGCTTCCTCTGGATTCTGCCGACCTTCGGACTCTTCGCCTCCTCCTTCCGTCCCGCAGCGGATATTTTGCAGACGGGCTGGTGGAAGGTGTTCCCCCATCAGGAATGGAAAGCGGGCGGGACGGTGCAGCTTCCCAAGGAGGTTGATCTGCGGGAGCCGATTGAGGTGAACGGCAAGACCTATACGGATGAACAGCTCAAGGCAGGGGTGAAGGCGGATGGCAGCCGCCTGATGTGGGAGAACCGCAGGGCACGCACGGTGAATATGCAAGAGCAGGGCTGGCAGGCGGTGCCTGACCTCACGCTCGACAACTATAAGAATGTGCTGTCCGGCAAGGAGTACACACTCAAGGAAGCGGACGGCAGTGAAACGGTGCAAAAGGGGAGCGGATTGTCGCAGGCGTTCTGGAATACACTGACGATTGCTGTTCCGGCGACGGTGATTCCTGTGCTGATCGCCTCTTTTGCCGCCTATGCCTTCGCCTGGTTACGGTTTCCCGGACGCAAGACGCTGTTCGTCATTATTATTGCGATGCTGGTCATTCCGATTCAGGTTGCGCTCATTCCGGTACTCAAGGATTACACGGCGCTTGGGCTGAACGGCAGTTATCTTGGAATCTGGCTGGCACATACGGCCTTCGGGCTGCCGCTGGTTACGTACTTCATGTACAACTTCATCAGCCAGCTGCCGAAGGATCTGTTTGAATCAGCTTTTATTGACGGCGCCAGCCACTTTACTATTTTCAGCAGACTGATTCTGCCGCTGTCCGTGCCCGCGCTCGCTTCCATCGGGATCTTCCAGTTCCTCTGGGTATGGAATGATTATCTGGTGTCTCTGATCTTCATCGGGAACCAGCCGTCGGTTCAGGTCATGTCGATGAAGATCGCCGATCTGGTCGGCTCGCGCGGCAATGACTGGCATCTGCTGACCTCGGCAGCCTTTATCTCGATGCTGATGCCGCTGGCGATCTTCTTCCTGCTGCAAAAGTATTTCGTCCGGGGTCTGATGGGCGGCTCAGTCAAAGGCTGATCTGTGGCTGGGACAAGAGAAGCCGGCAATCGGGAGGAGAATACGAAGATGAGACCGGAGACAAATACGGAGATAAGTATGGAGATAAGTACGGAGATGAGTACGGAGATAAGTACGAAGATGAAAATAAAGATGAAGTCTTGTGAGCATCCTCCCGCCTTGTACCCTTACAGGGAGTGGAGTATCGAAGAGGAACACTATGAGGATGAATACAATCAGCGGAGCGAGAGTGTCTTTGCACTAGGCAACGGCTATATCGGTATGCGCGGGAATTTCGAGGAAGGCTATCACGGCAAGGCGGGGGCTTCGGTAGCCGGAAATTATCTGAACGGCTTCTTTGATTCTGAGCCGGTGGTCTATCCTGAGGGGGCCTTCGGGTACCCCTCCCGCAACCAGGCCATGCTGAATGTCAGCGATGCCCGTATCATCCGGCTCAGCATCGAAGGCCATGAGTTCCGGCTGGATCAGGGGAAACTGCACCGGTATAAGCGCCGGCTGGATATGCGCAGCGGTATGCTACACCGGGAGCTGGAGTGGGAATCTCCAGCCGGGCACCGGGTACTGCTGGTGATCCGCAGGATGGTTGCCTTGACGCATAAGCATCTGGCCGCTATCGACTATGCGGTGACGGCGCTGAATTTCTCCGGGACACTGAAGTTCGATTCTGCGGTGGACGGCGAGATTGCCCGGCCTGAGGTTACCGGTGACCCGAGGCTGGGGGCGGGCGGCGGCGAATCCCGCCTGCTGCTGGAGGATACCGGATATGACGAAGTCACCGGGGATCTGTGGATGAGGCAGCGGACCCGGCATACAAGATTCGCGCTGCTGACCGCTGTCAGCCATGCGCTGCAGGCGAAGTCCGGGCGCGAGATGAGCCACCAATTGATCGGGCAGCGCATCTCCGTCTGTTACGCCGCTGCTGTCCGCAGCGGAGAGACGGTGATGCTAACCAAATATATAACGTATCATACCTCCAGAGATTACGGGGAGGAGGAGCTG
Organism: Paenibacillus sp. FSL P2-0089; assembly: GCF_038595095.1. Lineage (NCBI taxonomy): Bacteria > Bacillati > Bacillota > Bacilli > Caryophanales > Paenibacillaceae > Paenibacillus > Paenibacillus sp. FSL P2-0089. Next base: position 6,974,961 of record NZ_CP152006.1, on the reverse strand, counting down.
CCCGGCCGGAGTGCTGAAGTCTTGGCGCTGGCCAAGGAGCTGGGCTTCGCCGGTCTGGCCGGGGAGCAGCAGGCGTATCTGGACAGCTTCTGGGCACATGCGGATGTTGAGATTAGCGGTGATCCTGCACTCCAGCAGGGCATCCGCTTCAATGCTTATCAGCTGCTGCAATCCGTGGGCCGGGACGGAGCAACGAATATCGGAGCCAAGGGCCTGACCGGCGAAGGCTATGAGGGGCATTATTTCTGGGATACGGAGATGTACATGCTGCCGTTCTTCACCTTCACGCAGCCGGAGATCGCCCGTGCGCTGCTGGAATTCCGTTATGCTACGCTCGGCAAGGCCAGAGAGCGGGCAGCGGTCATGTCGCAGAAGGGGGCGCTGTACCCGTGGCGGACCATTGACGGCGAGGAGAACTCCGCCTACTTCCCCGCAGGCACTGCCCAGGCGCATATCAATGCGGACATTGCCTACGGCCTGAAGCAATATATCCAGGCCACAGGCGATATGGAATTTCTGGTTAGCCGGGGTGCGGAGATGCTGTTCGAGACCTCAAGGTTCTGGGCCGATCTGGGCCACTATAACCCCGCGCGCGGAGGGGCCTTCTGCATCGATGCAGTAACAGGGCCGGATGAATACACGGCGATTGTGAATAACAATGCTTACACCAACCTCATGGTGCAGGATCAGCTTCAGTATGCCTATGAGACGGCTCTGCTGCTTCAGCGGGACTATCACGCGGATTACGAACGGCTGCGGCAGGCGATCGGGTTAACTCCCGAAGAGGCAGAGGGCTGGAGAGAGGCCGCAGCACGGATGTTTATTCCTTTTGAAGAGCAGCTCGGGATCTATGCCCAGGATGATACCTTTCTGAGTAAGCAAAGATGGGATTTCGAGCATACGCCTGCGGATAAGTATCCGCTGCTGCTTCACTACCACCCGCTGGTGATCTACCGTCATCAGGTGCTGAAGCAAGCCGATCTGGTAATGGCTCTGTTCCTGCTTGGGAACAAGTTCAGCCTGGCGGATAAGCTGCGCAACTACCATTATTATGAGCCGCTGACGACGCATGACTCCTCGCTGTCTCCTTGCATCCACAGTATTATGTCTGCGGAGATCGGCGATCTGGCCGGGGCATACCGTTATTTCAGCCGCACGGTACGGATGGATCTGGACGATATCAACTACAATGCCAAGGACGGGCTGCATATGGCAGCGATGGCCGGGTCCTGGATGTCGATTGTGAACGGCTTCAGCGGCATGCGGCTGTCTCAGGGAGAACTGGGTTTTGCCCCTGTCCTGCCGGAGCAGTGGGAGAGCTACCGCTTCAAGGTTACAGTAGGCGGTCAGCTGCTGGATATCTTCGTTGAACGTGAGGCGGTAGTGTATACGCTGCTGGAGGGGACGGCGCTTGAGATCAGGCATAAGAAGCAGGCGCTGCAGTTGCTTCCGCAGGAGCCGGTGAGGATGTCGCTGGCGCAGCGGCTGGAGGCCGTAATCTTCGATCTCGACGGCGTGATTACGGATTCCGCCGAAGCTCATTATCTTGCCTGGCAGGCCCTTGCAGATGAGCTGGGTATACCCTTCAGCCGGGAAAAGAATGAACGGCTGAAGGGCGTCAGCCGGATAGAGTCGCTGGAGATCGTGCTGGAGGGCAGCGCCCTTGCGAAGCTGCCTGAAGCCGGGAAGCTCCGGCTGGCGGAGAAGAAGAACGATCATTACCGGCAGATGATCGGCCGTATCACCCCGGCGGACCTCCTGCCGGGGATCCGGGAGCTGCTCGATTCCCTGCGCGAGCGGGGAATCTCCGTGGGGCTGGCCTCGGCCAGCCTGAATGCGCCGCTCATTCTGGAGCGCCTCGGCGCAGCCCGGTGGTTCCAGGCCGTTGCCGACCCGGCTGCGCTCCGGAAGGGCAAGCCCGATCCGGAGATCTTCCTGCAGGCGGCAGAGCGGCTGGGTGTTCCGCCGGGCAACTGCATCGGCGTGGAGGATGCAGCCGCAGGCGTGGCCGCGATCCGGGCGGCGGGCATGAAGGCTGTAGGTATTGGGTCGGCCGGGCAGCTTGGCGCGGCCGACCTGGTGCTGCCCACTACGGCGGAGCTGGACGCCGGGAAGCTGCTTAAGCTGTTCGCGCGTTAGCCGCTGGCGGAGGGGGGGCATCGGGCAGCGACTTTGTTGTCCGTATAGTAAGGGAGCAGGCGCGTGGCAGGATGTATGCCGAAAACCGAACACAATTGGTGACGCGAAGGTGTGCGGGCCAAATGTAAGCGAAAAACCGAATACAATTGGTGGCGCGAGGGCTAGTGGGCCGAATGTATGCGGAAAACTGAATACAATTGGTGGCGCGAAGGTGAGCGGGTCCAATGTATGCGAAAAACTGAATACAATATGATGACGAGAAATAGAACGTATTTACTCAAAAGTTGCTGTCTTCATAATTACACACCATTTACTATGAGATTTTTAAAAAGCCTCTGCAGGTATGCAGAGGCTTTTTGGCTAGCAGGGCATGAGCTCTAAAGAAGTGAATACATTCATAAATGCGGCGATGGTTGGAGTTTAGTTCGAAGCGAACTTTCGTTGATAGATGTATTCTGTACAATTAAAAACCGTAAAATGGCAGGATTTCCTCTTCTAAGTGTAGTCTGTACAACTAAATTTGCCCAAAAGGGTGATAACCAGCCACAGCTGGAATTTTAGTTGTACGAAATACAGCTAAGTGGATTTTCGGCGGCACATCGGATGATTTAGTTGTACGGAATACAGTTAAGTACCTCACCACTCGCGCCTTTATCGGGTACAGCCAGCAAACCCTCAGCCCCCGCCTACTTTAAGTGGCAGCCTTTCCGGGTTGTAGCTCCCTCAGGTAGTAGCCCCCTCCTCCAGCTCCACAGGCAGAATGTGCGCAGCGGCTACGCTCTGGCCCTGCACCTGCTGCAGGATCAGGTCCACGGCCAGCTTGCCGATCGCTTCCATTGGCTGGCGGATGGTGGTGATCGGCGGGTCGAGCAGGCTGCGGAGCGCGATGCCGTCATAGCCGACGATCTTCACATCCTCCGGGACGCGCCGTCCTCTGGTGCGGCAGGCCTTCAGGGCATAGGCGGCGATGATATCGCTGCCCGCAAAAATCCCGTCCACCTCAGGATGCTCCGCAAAGAGCTGCCCGAGCAGCTGCTCGTAAGCTTCGAAGTCGAAGCTGTTGTTGTCGGTATGGAGGGTGACATACTCCAGATTGTGCTGCTTCGCCATATCCTCGAACGCCACACACCGCAGATGGGATAAGATATTCAGCTTGGGATGCCCGCCGATATGGGCGAGGTGCCGGCAGCCCTTTTGAATCAGAAGAGTGGTAGCCAGCTTGCCTCCCTCGTAATTATCCGAGCAGACATAAGGGATATCCGGTGAGATCTGCCGGTCGAACGTCACCAGCGGCAGATTCATCTGCCGGTAGGCATCAACCTCCAGCGTATGACTGCCCATAATAATGCCGTCTACCCGGCTTGCGCGCAGCATGTGGATGTATTCCTGTTCCTTCTGCTTGTCCTGCCACGAATTGCAGAGCAGCAGCTTATAGCCTTCCCGGTAGGCATGTTCTTCAATATGACTGGTCAATTCGCCAAAAAAAGGCAAAGACACATGCGGAATAATCAGTCCGATGATGTTGGATTTCAAGCGGCTAAGGGAGCGGGCCAGTTCGTTCGGCCGGTAATTCAGCTCCTCCATCGCCTGGTGCACCTTGTGCTTCAATTCCTCGCTTAAGTAACCCCTGTTGTTCAGTACCCGGGATACGGTGGTCGCCGATACGCCAGCCCTCAGCGCAACGTCTTTGATGGTCGGCATGGCCAGGCCTCCTGTCTGAGCAATCAACTGCAGATTCATTCTAACGTGAGCGGTCGGCTCTGTCCAATATGGACGGCTGCTGTCGCTTTTTGTTGTTTCTAAAAACACCTTTTCCCCCTATAATTGTATCAAAGCAGTCCTCGTATTTAAGCCCCATGCTATAGATCCTTCTACTTGTCAGATTCCGATTATGAGATAGATGAACGGGAGTGTGCGAATGAGTGTAGATCATATTCATCTCAGGTTGTTAAGAAGCTTGCTCTTGCCTCTACTGATCTTCCTGTGTACAACAGGCCCGGCAGGAGCCGCATACGCCGCAGCCGGGGAGCTTCCCGCCCGGAACGTGCTGGTGCTGCATTCCTATCAGAAGGGCTTTGCCTGGACCGATGACCAAAGTACCGGAATAGAGGAACGTCTCAAGGGCACAGCTAATCCCCCCGTCATTTACACTGAATATATGGACTGGAAAAGGTATCCCACGCAGGGGAACCTCGAACATTTCTACGAAACCATCCGATTCAAGTATCAGAACATCCCTATTCATACGATCATCACAACGGACGATGCGGCGCTGAGCTTCGCGATGAAGTATCGCCATGAGCTTCTGAACGATGCTCCGATTATTTTCAGCGGGGTCAACGAGCTGGGGGTGGACAGCCTACCGGATAAGCGCAACATGACAGGCGTTATTGAGAAAATCGATGCGGCGCCCACCATCCGCATGGCCATGGACCTTAACCCTTCGCTGAAAAAGGTGTATGTCGTCTTCGATAATTCGGAGAGCGGGCTGTCGACCGGCCGGATGGTGATGGATCAGATTAGCTCCTTGAATCCGGGGCTTGCGCTGTTCCCGATGAACCGCATGTCAATGGAACAGATCAAAGCTACGGCATCGGCGCTGTCCCCGGACAGTATTGTGCTGATGACTACATATTATAGTGACTCTACCGGAAGAATTGTGGAGTTCGACAGGTTCGCAAGCGAGCTGGGCAAGAGCAGCAGTGTTCCGGTGTATCATATCTATGATTTTGCATTGAATCATGGCGCCTTCGGCGGGAGCCTGATCAGCGGCAGAATGCAGGGGCAGACGGCGGCCGATCTGGCGCTGCGTATCCTGAAGGGGGAGCGTGCCGGGGATATCCCGGTGGTGACCGACAGTAATGTACGCAAGGTGTTTGATTACAATGAGCTGCAGCGGTTCAAGATATCACCGGATAAGCTGCCGAAGGGCAGCGAAGTGATTAACGAGCCGTTCTCCTTCTATCAGACGTACAAGGTGCTGGTGCTGAGCATCGTGGCTGCCTTTGCAGTGCTGGTAACCTTCATTCTGGTGTTGTTATTCTATGTGCAGCTGGTCAGAAGGATTAGGAGCAACCTGGAAAAAAGCAATGAACGCTTCAGCCTGGCAACCTACGGCTCGGATGCGGTAATCTGGGACGTTGATATGTCTACGATGATCTATTATTTCTCGGACAGCTGGTATGAGGTGCTAGGATATGCCCGGGATGAGCTGAATGAGAGCCGCGGCGGCTGGCGGGATATTCTCCATCCGGAGGATGCCGAGCAGGAGAACCGGCTGCGTATCCAGCATCTGGAGGGTCGTTCTTCTTACTACTACGCTGAATACCGGATGCGGAGCAAGGCAGGCGAATACAGGTGGTTTCAGGCCCGGGGCAAGGTGCTGCGTAATGCGGGCGGCGGATATATCCGGTTTGCCGGGTCAATGGTGGATGTCACGGACCGCAAGGGTTATGAGAGTAAGCTGCAGACGAGCTATCAGGAGCTGGAATCGACCTATGAGGAGCTGACTGCCCTGCAGGATGAGCTGCTGGAGCAGTATAACAAGGTGGTGGAGAATCAGGCGCTGCTGCAGACCAGTGAGGAGAAATACCGGCTGCTGGCTTATAATGACGTGCTTAGCGGTCTGCCGAACCGGCTGTCGTTATCCGAGGAGCTGGAGCGGTTCATTGAAGAGCATTCCGGCGGCCATGCGGCGCTGTTCTTCCTGGATCTCGATAACTTCAAGTACATTAATGACTCCATGGGCCATACCTTCGGGGATGAGCTGCTGGTGCAGGTCGGGGAACGGCTGCTTAGCCGCTCTGACGGGCGCAGTAAGCATTTCCGCTTCGGCGGCGATGAGTTTGTGATTCTGTTCAAGGATGTGGCGGAGGCAGGGGAGGTGATCCGCTATGCGGATTCCCTGGTACAGGGCTTCATGGAGCCGTTCCAGCTTCATGCGAGTGTGGTGCATATCACGGCCAGTATCGGGATTGCCCAATACCCGGAGAACGGGAAGAGTGCAGAGGAACTCCTGAAGAATGCCGACATTGCCATGTACAAGGCCAAAGAAGTGGGCAAGGGCAGCTATATGATCTACGGGCAGGAGATGCAGCAGTATTTTGACGAACGGATGATTATTGAGAATCACTTAAGAAGCGCGGTCTCCAATAATGAGCTGTCGCTGCATTACCAGCCGCTGGTGGATACCGGCTCCGGCGAGCTCTGGGGCTTCGAGGCGCTGATCCGCTGGAACAGCCCGGTGCTCGGCTTCGTCTCCCCCTTATCCTTCATCCGCATTGCCGAGGACTGCCGCCTGATCGTCCCCATAGGGGAGTGGGTGCTGCGCGCCGCCTGCCGGTTCACCAAGGATCTGCAGAATCAGGGCTATGAGGGCTATCATATCTCGGTTAATATCTCGGTCATTCAGCTTATGCTGGATGACTTCACGGAGATGGTGCTGAGCGTGCTGGAGGATACCGGGCTTGCGCCGGAGTATCTTGAGCTGGAGATTACAGAATCCATCTTCATGGAATCCTTCGAGGCGATCAGCTCCAAGCTGGAGGCGCTCAAGGAGAGGGGCATTGGGATTGCGCTGGATGACTTCGGAACGGGCTATTCCTCACTCAGCTATCTGAAGCAGCTCCCGATTACTACCCTGAAGATCGACAAGTCCTTCATCGACAGCATCGATACCCCGAACAATAGGTCGCTGGCCAGCTCCATCGTCACCATCGGCCATGATATGGGACTGAACGTTACGGCTGAAGGGGTTGAGACCCCGGAGCAGCTTGCTTTTCTGGAGCGGACCCGCTGTGACAAGATTCAGGGCTACTATATCAGCAAGCCTATTCCGGAGAAAGAGGTCGCGGGCTGGGTGGCTGGGCGGATTGCGGGTTGAGGTGAGGATCAATCCATACTACACCACAAAGGAAACCTTCCTTCTATATAAAAGAGGTTTCCCTGCTGCTCCTGCCCCGGCGCTATTTCAGCAGCTTCCGCGCCAGCTTGACCTTGCTGCCGTAGGGCGGGTAGACAATGCCGAGGTCCAGACGGGTGCCTCGCTTAACAATGCTTTTGTGATGGGAGAAGAGGTCGAAGCTGTATTTGCCGTGGTAGCCGCCGATCCCGGAGTTCCCGACACCGCCGAACGGCAGCCGGGTGCTGGCTACATGGGAAATGGTATCGTTGATGCAGCCGCCGCCGAAGGACACCTCGGTCATCACCTGTTGCTCCACCTGCTTATCGCGGGTGAACAGATAGAGAGCGAGCGGCTTCGGACGGGCGTTGATGCTCTGGATGGCCTCCTCCAGCCGGGTATACTCCATAATCGGCAGCACAGGCCCGAAGATCTCATCCTCCATGGAAGCGTCACTCCAGGCAGCCGGATAGATCAGAGACGGCTCGATATATAGCTCCTCGGGAATGACCGTCCCGCCCAGAATCAGCTTATCGCGGTCCCGCTCCAGCATCTCCCCGATCCGCCGCAGCTGGCGTTCATTCACGATCCGTCCGTAGTCTGTGTTCTGCCGGATGTCTGTGCCATAGAAATCAGTGACGCAGCGCTTCATCCGCTCAATCAGCTCGGCTGCTACCTCCCTATGGACCAGTAGATAATCAGGCGCAATACAGGTCTGTCCCACATTGATCAGCTTCCCCCAGACAATCCGCTTCGCTGCAGTCTCCAGGTCGGCGCTCCGGTCTACGATTACAGGGCTTTTGCCGCCCAGCTCAAGGGTGACGGGTACCAGGTTCTTCGCCGCCGCTTCCATGACAATTCTGCCGACAGGCACACTCCCGGTGAAAAAAATATAATCGAACGCCGCATGAATCAGCAGATTCGTCGTTTCCTTCTCACCCTGTACTACCCGGATATAGGCGGGATCAAAGGTCTCCCGGATCATGTCCTCAATGACAGCGGAGGTAGCGGGCGTGCTCTCGGAGGGCTTCAGTACGGCGCAGTTCCCGGCGGCAATGGCGCCGATTAACGGCTCGATCAGCAGCTGGAACGGGTAGTTGAACGGCCCGATAATTAGCACCGTCCCGTAAGGCTCGGCTATGATTCTGCTCCGTGCCGGGAACAGGTGCAGCGGTGAGCCTACCTTCACCGGCTTCATCCAGCGCCGTAGATGCTTCATCATATAGCCGATGCTGTCCAGCGTGAATCCGATCTCTGTGGCGTAAGCCTCGAATTCGCTTTTATGCAGATCCTGGTTCAGTGCAGCGATAATCCGGGCTTCATTGCGTGAGATGGCATCCTTCAGCTTCTGAAGCTGCTCCAGCCGGAAGCCGGGGGTTCTCGTGACTCCGCTGGCGAACCATTGTCTATGCTCAGCCAGCAGCCGGTCGATCTGTTGTGCAGTGTATGGTGGCATGCTTGTATCCTCCTTGGTTATTTGCGGTTCTTATAGATTGCCTGCCGAAGAGGGCAGAGTCTGGATGTAATCATGCATCCGGCTCCGGTTCAGCAGGGTGATTTCATTGCCCTTGAATTCGATCCAGCCCTGGTCGCGCAGGAATCCCAGCTCCCGCGACAAGGAGGGGCGGGCTGTATTCATATGCTCGGCCCATTCCTTCCGGCTGAAGGGGAGCTTCAGCCGATCGGACTCCTGCTGCTCTCCCTGCTCCAGCAGGAAGTCTACGATACGGCGGCGCAGCGGCCCGGCGGACAGGTTCTCGATCTTCCGGTTCACGAGCACCAGCCGCTCGGACAGATTCTCGATGAAGCGGGTGAGGATATCGGTGTCGGCCGCGAATAATCTCAGCAGCTCCTGCTTGCTGATGAACATCACCTTGCAGGGGCCAGTGGCTGTGACGGTGGCGGGCACGGTGTTATTCCTGCGGAATAATACAGCTTCGCCTATGGTCTGCCCTTCCTTCAGGTGGGCGATGGTTACACTGCTGCCGGTAGGGTGTGTCTTCTGCACCTCAATGCGGCCGGAGAGCAGAATACCAAGCCGGTCCGCCGGATCACCCTCTGCCAGAATAATCGCATTCTTATGGTAGGAACTTACAGAGTAAGCCAGTGTATGCAGCAGCTGTTCGATCTCATCTGCGGACTTTCCGCGAAATAGCAGGCAGGCTTGCAGCGAAGCAGGCTCCGGTCTCATACTTTTCCTCCCGATGTGTTGTAATTGGTAACATTCGTTACCGATTGATAGACGAAAGTCTACTACAATTATTGGTAACTGTAAAGGCGAGGCACAGAGCGATTCCATTAATGATAAGGAGTGATCCAGGTAATGAGCGAAATGTTTTGTTTCCAGTGTCAGGAGGCAGCTAAGGGGACGGGTTGTACGATTCAGGGGGTGTGCGGTAAGACCAGTGAGGTAGCAAATCTGCAGGATCTTCTGGTGTATACACTTAAGGGTATTGCCATCTTCGCGCGCAACGGGCGTGAGCTGGGGATTACTGATCCGGTGACGGAGAAATTTATGATAGAGAGCTTGTTCGCTACCATTACCAATGCTAACTTTGTGCCGGAATACTTCACTGCGAAGATCCGGGAAGGACTGGCCCTGCGGGATCTGTGGCACAGCAGAGTGGCTGATGCCGGAGTGATGGCCTATTTGTCGGAGCATGACGCGGCGAACTGGAATGCAGTGACCGATGAAGAGCTGATGGACAAGGCGGCAACGGTAGGTGTGCTAGCTACAGAACATGAGGATATCCGCTCTTTGCGCGAGCTGCTGACCTATGGCCTGAAGGGAATGGCTGCTTACATGGAGCATGCCGCGGTATTGGGCTTCTACGAAGCAGGAGCACATGCTTTTATGGAAAAAGGCTTGGCAGCTGCATTGGATAACAATCTGAGCGGCGGTGAGCTGACAGCGCTGGTGCTGGAATGCGGCAAGTTCGGCGTGGATGTGATGGCGCTGCTTGACCGTGCGAACACCGCAGCCTACGGCAATCCGGAGATCACCACAGTCAATATTGGAGTAGGTACGAACCCTGGTATTCTGATCAGCGGTCATGACCTCAAGGATATGGAGGCGCTGTTGAAGCAGACCGAGGGTACTGGAGTGGATGTGTATACGCACAGTGAGATGCTGCCGGCCCACTACTATCCGGCCTTCAAGAAGTATAGCCACTTCGTAGGCAACTACGGCAATGCATGGTGGAAGCAGAATGAGGAATTTGCCAGCTTCAATGGTCCGATTCTGATGACTACGAACTGTATTGTGCCGCCGAAGGACAGCTACAAAGACCGGCTGTACACGACAGGCAACACCGGGTATCCGGGAATTCAGCATATCGCGGCAGGCGCGGACGGAGAGAAGGATTTCTCGGCGCTGATTGAGCAGGCCAAGAGCTGCAGCGCTCCGGTGGAGATTGAGACAGGCGAGATTATCGGCGGCTTCGCGCATGCGGCTGTAATGAATGTCGCGGATCAGGTGGTTGGAGCAGTAGAGAGCGGCGCCATCAAGCAATTCTTCGTCATGGCTGGGTGCGACGGACGGATGAAGAGCCGGAATTATTACACCGATTTCGCGGCAGAGCTGCCGAGTGACACGGTGATCCTTACCGCAGGCTGTGCCAAATACAAATATAACAAGCTGGCGCTTGGCGATATCGGCGGAATTCCCCGTGTACTTGATGCCGGCCAGTGCAATGACTCTTATTCCCTTGTGGTCATAGCGCTTAAGCTGAAGGAAGTGTTCGGTCTTGCAGATATCAACGATCTTCCGATCTCCTATAACATTGCCTGGTATGAGCAAAAAGCGGTGATTGTACTGCTGGCGCTGCTGCATCTGGGCGTGAAGAACATTCATCTGGGTCCTACACTTCCGGCCTTCCTGTCGCCTAATGTAGCTAAGGTTCTGGTAGATACCTTCGGCATCGGCGGTATTACTACGGTACAGGAAGACATGGAGCGGTTCATTGCTGCGGTATAATGCAATACAGCTTCAGCATTAGCCAAAATACACAAAAGCGAGTCTCCGTATACGGGGGCTCGCTTTTGTGTATGGATATGAACGTCACCGTCAGCGCTTACGGCAGCCGGTAGACTGCAAACGGCTCGCCGGTGCGGAAGGCGGCGCTGGCCTGGTCAAGCTGCTCAAGTATTCCCTCATCCGGTGAAGCGGAGAGACTCTGCAGATTATGTTGTACCTGCTCTACTGTAGTTGCACCGACAATCACCGTGGAGACGGCGGGCCGGTTCATCAGCCAAGCCAGGGATAGAGCTGCAGGTGAGGTGCCCAGTCGCTCCGCAATGTCCTGAACCTGCTCCCCGAGCGAGATGCGCTCCGGGGTAAGGAAGCGTCGGAAGTTCGGATCTGTCTCTGCTCTGGAGCCGGCAGGGGCTTTGCTGCTGCCAGTATATTTGCCGGTAAGAATGCCGCCCGCCAGAGGGAAGTATGGGATGATGCCCAGACCCTGATCCAGGCATAGCGGAAGCAGCTCCGCTTCGGGCGTGCGGTCAGCCAGCGAATAGCTGCACTGGATAGAGATGTATTTCGCGAAGTGCCGGGCTTCGCTGATTCCAAGCGCCTTCATCAGCTCCCAGGCGGCATAATTGGAGGCTCCGATATAGCGCACCTTGCCTGCGGAGATCAGATCATCCAGAGTACGCAGCGTTTCCTCCAGCGGTGTGTAGGGATCGAAGGTGTGAATCTGATACAGATCCACATGGTCGGTCTTCAGCCGGCGCAGGCTGCCCTCCAGCTCCTGCATCAGATGATGGCGCGAAGAGCCGCTGCCGCCGGGTCCCTCATGCTTCGGCAATCCGGCTTTGGTCGCCAGCACTGCGTTATGGCGTTTGCCTTCCAGCGCAAGGCCGATGATCCGCTCCGATTCAGATCCGGCATAGATATTGGCGGTATCGATGAAATTGATGCCCTGATCCATAGCGGTGTGCAGAATGCGGACCGAGGTCTCCTGATCTGCCCGTTTGCCGAAGGAATTGGTTCCAAGACCCAGGGCGGACACCTGCAGGCCGCTATTGCCCAGACGGTTATATCGCACGCTCTCACTTCTCCTTATATAGTAGTAGTCTTAGCAGGAATCACGCACAAGCAGCTTGCCGCCGGACTCCAGGCGGCTGTCCTGTGACCGGGCGAGATTAATCACCGCATGCTCCTCCTGGAGCAGCTCAATCTCCTCACCCAGCTTAAGCAGCAGCCTGGAGAAGCGGCTTAGGACACTGTCCGTGATGTACCCGGTGAATTGTCCCGGATGGGCGAATACCTCAAGCATCTGCCAGAGCTGGTCCGTGCCGGAGCCGAACGCCCCGTTCATACGGCTTAGCGCAGCCTGAAGATCACGGATCAGGCTGCCCAAGTGGCTGTATTTATCCTCCAGCAGCAGCATGACTACCAGGCCGTAATTCACGGATTGCTGGCGGGATTCCACATTCTTGGCCAGCTGGCGCGCTGCCTCAAGCAGTCCGTCCGTCTCTGTCCGCAGCAGGCATGCGAGGCTGTGCAGACGATGCTGCATTACCCCGGCGTGTCCGGCGTACAGGCCGCTGCCGGTGACCTGGCCGCTAACGTAAATACTGCCGGTGGCTATAATTGTAGATTGGCGGATATCGCCATAGACGTACACATTCCCGAGGGCTTCAATTCGTACAGGTCCTTCCAGATCTCCCGGTACAATGATGTCACCTGCGAACATAACATCGCCCGCAGGATCTGTCATCTCTCTGGCCAGAAGACTGACCGGAGGGAAGTCACATATCCGGACGCTGCCGCTTCCTCCGCAGATACGGGGCCTGCCGGTGTGCCGGGCTACGATATTGCCACAGGGAAGGAGCTTGGCATGATTACCGGCAGCAAAGTAGATATCCTGCGGCGGGGGAGGGGGCAGGACCCTTCCGTCTGTGTCGAGGCCGGGAATGCCTTCTTCCGGCGGCAGCTTGCGGGCGAAGACTTCGCCTGCAAAGGCAAAGGGGGCTCCCGGGAAACGGAGATACTCCAAGGGTTCCGCAGGCTTCTGACCCCGGGCTCCCTGTCCCTGAAGCATCCGGTTCCCCTCCAGTGTATGCTCAGGCAGCAGGAATTCCAGCCGGGCTTCCTTGCCGGGCAGCGGGGCTCTGCCTTCAGCGATGCATACGGGGAGATATGTAGGGTTCTCCAGCTCCGCGTACAGGGCGGGAATGTTCAGGTTGCGCAGAATAAAACGGTTGTCCAGTGAGGCGATAATCTGTTCTATGGTGAGCGTGGACAGCAGCATCGCCGGATTGGGCTGGGCACGGACGACCGCTTCGAAGGCGGCGGGGCAGTTGACCAGATTCCAGGCGTACTTCTCTGCACGGTATAAAGTGAAGTGGACCTTGAGCTTGTCAGGCGATACGGTAATTTCATATTGCGGCTTCTCACAGATCTCCCAAGTGATATAATCCGCTCTGGTCACCTCGGTCGGCTCTGTAACGGTCTTCCAGTTGATCTTCAGGACAACAGGGTGGACCGCAGAAATGCGGGCGGGAGCACCTCCGGGGAGCGGGGGAGTAATGAATATCTGGTTGTCCTGCACGAGGATAATTCCATTCTTATCTCCAGTTGTCCCGTCAGAAGCTCGGCCCTCCACAGAGAATGAATCCAGGAGACCTTTACGTTCGAGCATCAGGGACTCTACGAATTCATATCGGCTTGGTTCGATATCCTGCTGCGGCATGGTTGTAACCTCACTTTTTCGTATGATCAATGGCAATTCGTACAGAAAAAGAACATCATCAAGCCTGGGAGGCTTTCCCTCCTGAATAGCTGGCTTAAGTGGTCTCTATTGGCAGCCTGGCAACCGTAAACGCAGATTCCGGCGTTCTTAGGCCCATAGCTTTGCGTCCTGCCCTTTCGGGGAGTTTGCCTTTAGAAATAGATCAATGATATACATCCTGTAGAGGTGGGAGTTATGGTCGACTGTAATCGACAAAAAGAGTCATAAATAGTTCTTACGCGTCATTAACTTCTGCAAACAAGCTTAATTCTAGTACTTAAAGAGCTATTTTTCAACTATATTATGCCTATTTATCAAAAAACTCGAAATATGCAGCTCTATTTCGACAAAAAAACTGGTTTCCCAGCGCTTACAGCTTATGGAAGAGGCAGGGGGAGGAAAGTATGAGCATTCAACTGTTGGGACACCCTGGGCTTGGTAAGACTCGGAGTGTTCTTTTTTGATAAGCGATTTTGCGAGTGTTAATGTTATGTGTATGTTAACTATGTAAATAAACACAAACATTCAGTGTATTATTTCGTAATAAAACCGAAGACATCGCAAATTCATTGTAATATAATCTAACTCATACCAAGGAAACGCGAATTAATGTTAACTAATGTAACATTAATAGAGATGGCGACATCAGGAGAGGAGCATAAACCATGCAGATTGCAGCAACACCTTACATCTGGCCTTATAACGGGGCTGTGGACCCGGCGAAGACAGCGCTGATGATTATCGACATGCAGACGGATTTTTGCGGCAAGGGCGGTTACGTCGAGAGAATGGGTTATGACCTCTCATTAACAGCGAGGGCGATCCAGCCCATTCAGCGGCTGCTGGCCCGTATCCGGGACATCGAAGGCTTCACCGTGATCCATACCCGCGAGGGGCATAAGCCGGATCTGTCGGATCTGCCGGCGAACAAGCGGTGGCGCAGCCGCCAGATCGGGGCCGAGATCGGCTCCGAAGGACCGGCGGGACGAATCCTCGTGCGGGGGGAGCGCGGCTGGCAGATCATTGATGAGCTGGCGCCTGCCCACGGAGAGTACATTATAGACAAGCCGGGCAAAGGGAGCTTTTACGCAACAGACCTGGACCTGATCCTGAAGAATAAAGGAATTACCCATCTGATTCTGACCGGTATTACTACCGATGTCTGTGTACACACCACGATGAGGGAAGCCAATGACCGCGGGTACGAGTGTCTGATCCTTGCAGATTGTACAGGAGCGACGGATGAAGCGAATCACCTGGCGGCGCTGAGTATGGTTCAAATGCAGGGCGGAGTGTTCGGCAGTGTAAGTGATTCACAAGCGGTGCTGAAGGCGCTGGAGCAATACTAAATCATTTATAAACGGGGGAATAACCATGTGGAACAAGTCCAGAACAAAAGCGCTGATGCTGTTAACCTCGCTAATGCTGCTCCTGACCGCCTGCGGTAACAATACGGAAGCCGGGAAGGCTGAAGGCCAGGGAGCGGAAGGCTCGGGCGAGCTGAAAAAGGTGGTGCTCCGGCTGAAGTGGATTCACCAGGCGCAGTTTGCCGGCTTTTATACCGCAGTGGAAAAAGGCTTCTATAAAGAAGCGGGGCTGGATGTTGAGATCCGCCCGGGGGGCTCGGATTTCCCGGCTGTGCAGATGGTAGCTTCCGGCAGTGAGGAGTTCGGAGTTACCGGTGCCGACCAGATCGTCATCGCCAGAGAGAAAGGCGTCCCGGTCAAAGCGTTGTCCGCGATCTACCGCAAAACCCCGTTCGTCATGTTCACGCTCAAAGAGTCCGGGATCAAGACTATGGAGGATCTGGTCGGGCAAAAGGTGGGCATTAAACTGGGCGGCAATGAAGAGCTGACCTTCCGTGCCATGGAGAAAAGCGCGGGTATCGACCCTTCGCAAATCGAAGAGATGCCGGTCAAATATGATCTGAGTCCGCTGTTAACCGGTCAGGTCAAGGCCTGGCCCGGATATGTCATTAATGAAGTGCTGGCTGTAGAGGAGCAGGGCAAGGAAGTGAATATTATCGACCCGAACGACTATGGCATCAATTTCTATGCCGATACCTTGTTCACTACGGAGTCTATCATCAAGAAGGACCCGGAGATGGTCGCCAGCTTCGTACAGGCCTCTATGCAGGGCTGGGATTATGCAGTAAAGCATCCAGAGGAAGCGGCGGAATTCGGTCTGAAGTATGGCGAGAAGCTGGATCTGAAGCATGAGGTCAATATGATGAAGGCCAGCATTCCGCTGCTGGATCCGGAGAAGCTCCCGCTGGGCTCAATGGACGAGGCATCTTGGGAGACATTGCAGAAGAATCTGGTCGAGCTGGGATTTGTGAAAAAGGAACAGGACATCGGCGGATTGTTCACCAACGAGTTTTTGAAATAAGGAGGGGACCGACAATGACAACAGCGATCAAAGAACAGCTGGATGCTGCCGCCGCGCAGCATCCCGGTACCCGGGAAACCATGCTCTCCCTGCGCAATTGCTCTCTGTCCTTCGGCAACGTGCCTGTGCTGAATCAGGTCAGTCTTGATGTATACCGCAATGAGTTCATTTCGATTCTCGGACCGAGCGGCTGCGGGAAATCCACGACACTGCGGCTGATGCTGCGGCTGTTAAGCCCGGAAGCAGGCGGGGAGGTTGCCTATTCCTCGCCTGATCTGTCCCTGGGCATGGTCTTTCAGAAGCCGGTCCTGATGCCGTGGCTCAGCGCCTTACAGAATGTCATGCTGCCGCTGGAGCTGGGCGAGAAGAAGAAGTTCAGCAAAGCCGAGGCACGTGAAAAAGCAGAAAGTGCACTGCGCCTGGTCGGCCTCCAGGATTATCTGAACCACTTCCCGCATCAGCTCAGCGGCGGGATGCAGCAGCGGGCAGCGATTGCCCGGGCGCTGGCGGCCGATCCGACGGTGCTGCTGATGGATGAGCCGTTCGGCGCGCTGGATGAGCTGACACGCGAGAAGCTTAATTTCGAGCTGCTGCGGCTGTGGGAGAGCCCGGAGACCAGTCTAAGCAGCATTGTGATGGTCACCCATTCGATCCATGAATCCGCGCTGCTGTCGGACCGGGTCGTGATGATGTCTCCCCGGCCTGCCGGTGTGACGGATATCATTCCGGTGACGCTGCCCTCCCCGCGTGAGGCGGGCATGGAGGAGCTGCCGGAATTCCACCGGATTGTCAAGGAACTGAGAAAGCGGGTGAAGCATCTATGACGGTCAAAATCAAAGACACCCTGTACCCGGTCACGTTTGCGCTCGGCTTCCTGCTGCTGTGGGAGTTGGCTGTACGTCTCCTGTCGGTTCCGATGTATCTTCTGCCTGCGCCTACGCAGGTAGTCTCGGCTATCAATGGCTCGCTGTGGTCGCATACGCTGGTTACGCTGGGCGAAGCGCTGACCGGGTTCATTCTCGCCAATATCCTCGGCCTGGCTACCGCAGTGATTTTTGTTCATTCCAAGCCGATTGAGAAAGGGATGTTCCCGCTGGCTATCGCCCTTAAGACTACACCGCTGGTGGCGCTGGCCCCGCTGCTGGTCGTCTGGCTGGGGACCGGGTATACCTCGAAGGTAATCGCTTCGATGCTGATCTGTTTTTTCCCGATTCTGGTGAACAGCGTCAAGGGTCTTAAGGCGATTGAATACGAAGCCTGGGAGCTGTTCTCCACCTATAAAGGGACGAAGAGCGAAATCTTTTGGAAGCTGCGCCTGCCGACGAGTCTGCCTTATATCTTCTCTGCCCTCAAAATCTCCACCTCGCTCGCGATAGTCGGTGCCATAGTCGGCGAATTTGTCGGAGCCAATAAGGGACTCGGTTATGTAGTGCTTGTCTCTTCCTATCATATGGATACGCCGGTGATGTTCTCGGCCATTATTGCTTCGGCGCTGTGCGGCCTGCTGCTGTTCTGGTGTATCGGGCTGCTGGAGAAACGGGTTATTTTCTGGACAAGGAGCGATGATCTATGATGAACTGCTCGGTCATTCGAATCCCGGCAGGCGCGCCGCATGATATGTCGGGATTAAGCGCAGCGGTGGAAGCAGGCCTGTTCCGGCCGGAGGAAGTGGTCGCAGTGCTGGGGAAGACGGAGGGAAACGGCTGTGTGAATGATTTTACACGGGGTTATGCTGTGATGGCCTTGAAAGGATTCTTTGCTGAAGCGGCAAAAGGAGGAGCTGCCGACATCTCTTATGTGATGTCCGGCGGTACGGAAGGGGTGCTCAGCCCGCACTTCACGGTTATCAGCCGCAGCGGGCAGAAGGAGCCGGGTGTGGTCACTGATGGCCTGAAGTCACTCGCCATTGGAGTCGCCAGAACCCGGAGCTTCCGGACGGAGGAACTGGGACGGCTCCCTCAGGTGGACGCCGTGGCGGATGCCGTGGCCCGTGCGGTCATGGATGCGGGCATCACCTCACCGGAGGATGTACATTTTGTACAGATCAAATGTCCGCTGCTTACCGCTGAGCAGATCTATGAGGCACACAGCCGTGAGGGTTCGCTCGTCACAGAGGATACTTATAAATCGATGGGCTATTCCAGAGGAGCTTCTGCACTGGGTGCCGGGGTAGCGCTGGGTGAGGTGGATCGTGCGGCCTTGCAGGAAGAAGAGATCTGCACGGACTGGACTCAATTCAGCGCGGTAGCCTCCACTTCGGCGGGCAGTGAGCTGTCCTGCTGCGAAGTGATTGTGTTCGGGAACTCACTGTCTGCGGACGGCCCGTACCACATCGACCATGCCGTGATGCAGGATGCTGTGGATGGCGCTGCGCTTCAGGGCCTGCTGGACCGTTATCCCGGTGAAGAGCTGGTGCAGGTGCTGGCCAAGGCGGAAGCCGATCCCGATGGCATCATCCGCGGACGCCGCCATATCATGCTGGATGACTCGGATATCAATCATACCCGCCATGCGCGGGCTGTAGTCGGCGGTGTGCTGGCCTATGTCGGCGGCGACCCGATGATCTACGTCTCCGGCGGAGGCGAGCATCAGGGGCCGAAGGGCGGAGGACCGGTGGCGGCTGTGTTCCGCCGCAGGTAGCAGAGCTTTTTGACAGGAGCAATGTATTATCACTATCCATCATGGGGGAATCGAATATGCATACACAGGAAACGAAAGTGCTGGCAGCAGCAGATATGACATGGGAGCTTATGCCGAATCACATAGAGCTGTATCACCGGGAGATTGTCTCGGCAACGGAGGCGGACCGCCTGGGCATCCGCATGAGCTCGATTCTGTGGGAGAAGCTGGGGATCGGCGGCCAAGTCTTGCCGCATTATCATGATGTAGTCGAAATCATTCATATTACCGTAGGAGAGGTCAAGCTGCTATGTGACGGGGAGTGGTACAGCTACCGGGCCGGAGATACGTTCCATGTGCCTGCGGGCGTAGTCCATTCTGTCAGGAATACAGGGGATTCTCCTTCGGAGCAGATCAGTATTTTTGTACCGGCGGAGGCGGAGGTGCCATCCAACAGCTTCTTCGGCACTACACTAATCGAGGATATCTATTCTTCCAAGCTATAGTAAAGGCGGCGGAGCCATGGGCAGCAATGTAATTACCGGTTTGACCTGCAGCGATATCCTGCTGATTCCCGACCTGAAGGAAGCGGCCCTGCTGGCTGGGGCCGGGGGCCTTGGACGTTATATTAACCGGGTCAATGTAATGGAGGTTCCCGATGTCATTGACTGGGTCCGTCCGGGAGAGTTCCTGATTACAAGCGGCTTCCCCTTTCATAACCGGCCGGAGCTGATCGCCGAGATTATTCCCCAGCTGAACCAGAAGGGAGTGTCCGCGCTCGGGATCAAAACCAAACGTTATATCGATGAGATTCCGCCGAGGGCGTTGGAACTCGCGGATCAGCTGGGCTTCCCGATCTTCGAGCTGCCCGCCTCCACCTCCTTCTCCGATGTGGTCCGCGACATTATGGAGCGGGTGCTGGTGCAGGAGGCGCGGGAGCTCTCGCAGCTGCAGAGCCGGTTCCAGAAGCTGTCGAAGCAGCTTCTCCATGGCGACGGGATTGAGGATTTCCTGCTGACGCTGGACGGGATGCTGCATAATCCGGTCGTCCTGCTGGATGATACCGATCAGGTCTTCTGTTCTCCGCAGGCGGATGCGCTACAGCTGGAGGAGCAGCTTCCGGCCTGGATACAGCTTCGCCAGGAAGGCAGTCTCGGCATTACATTCCTCACAGTTGGAGAACGGCGTATCCGAGCTTATGTCTCGGCTGTCAATGACAAGGGAGCAGAGCAATGTCTGCTGGTGCTGCTGGAGTGGAACAGCGAGCTATCGGTAGTGGATCAGTTAACGATTGACCGGGTCGGTGTACTGGTCGGACTGGAGATGATCAATGCCGGGGCCCGCCGCGAGGTGGAGCTGAAGTATGTGGACCAGTTCCTGCAGGACTGGATCAGCGGCCGGATTGCCGCTGCCGAGGATCTGAAGCTGCGTGGCGCAGCCTGCGGCTGTCCGCTACCGGAGCGTCCGCTGCGTGCTGTAACCATCGGATGGCTGGAGGATAAGCCGGAGCTTAAGCAGCTGCAGCAGGTAGTGAAGCGGGTGCGTGCCCGGGCAGACCTTCAGCATGTGAAGCTCACCATCCTTGAAGGGGAGCTGGTGCTGACCGTGCCGGAGCAGCCGGAGCTTCCGCTGGAGGAGACGCTGGGTCGTCTGCTGGCCGAAATGAACCGGATAGTTGTCAGCGGGAGCTGCGCCTTCTGTATTGGCGATCTTGCGGACGGCCCTGATCAGGTGCGGTTCAGCTATGAATCCTCCCGCAAAATCGCCCGCATCCGCCAAATCAGCGGCTACAGCGGGTCTTATGTCGATTACCGGAAGCTGGGTGTCTTCCGGCTGCTGTACCATCTGCCCGAGCTGGAGGAGATCACCGAGTACAGGGATCAGTATATTGCTCCGCTGCTGGAGCACGACCGCAAGCATAATGCTTCGCTGCTCCAGACGCTCCAGCTGTATTTCAAATGCAACCGCAACGTCAAGCGGACCTCCGGCGAGCTGTTCACTCATTATAATACGGTCACCTACCGGATCGACCGGGCCTGTGAGCTGCTGGGATTAAGCCAGGATGACGGTGACGATATGCTGGAGCTGCAGCTTGCGCTGAAGCTGCATGAGATGGGCAAGGGCCGCAGGTCCGGCACCGATACGCAGAGAAGGAGATGAAGCCTGATGACAGCAATAACAGAATGGCCCGCGAAGCTGACAGCCGGCTGGCTGCGGGAACAGTATTTGAGCGGCACGCTGGACCCGGAGGAGGTTATCCGGGAGATCATCCGCCGCGCTGCGCGGGATAAGGACATGAACATCTGGATTGAAGCGCCCGCCGTGGCGCAGATCGCTCCCTACCTGGCAGCGCTCAAAGAGCTGAATCCGCAGGAGCATCCCTTGTGGGGCATTCCATTCGCGGTGAAGGATAACATCGATGTGAAGGGGCTGCCCACGACGGCGGCATGTCCTGAATTCGCTTATCAGCCGGAAGCCGACGCAGCGGTTGTAGCGAGATTGGTGGCTGCGGGGGCGATCCCTGTCGGCAAAAGCAATCTGGACCAGTTCGCCACCGGACTCGTCGGTGTGCGCAGCCCTTACGGCGAGACGCATAATGCCCTGCGTCCCGAATACATCAGCGGCGGCTCCAGCGCCGGTTCGGCGGTTGCTGTAGCCCGGGGCCAAGCGGTATTCAGCCTGGGCACTGATACCGCCGGCTCGGGCCGTGTGCCGGCCGCACTGAACGGGCTGGTCGGCTACAAGCCCAGCCTGGGCGCCTGGCCGGTGCGCGGCGTAGTGCCGGCGTGTGCCAGCCTGGATTGTGTCACCGTATTCGCGCACAATCTGGAGGATGCACTCACGGTGGACCGCGCAGCACGCGGCTTCGATGCAGCCGATCCGTGGTCACGTTCCGTGAAGCGGGAGGCTGCCGCTCTGCCCGGGAAGCTGCTGCTGCCGGAAGCGCCGTTGGACTTCTACGGGCCCCATGCGGACGAATACCGCCGGGCCTGGGAACGGGCCGAAGCGGCGGTTCAGGCGCTGGGGCTGCCGGTTGAACGGGTGGACTGTACGCTGTTCTCCGAAGCGGCAGCCATCCTGTACGACGGCCCCTGGGTAGCCGAACGCTGGGCGGATCTGGCCGGATTCGTAGAGAGTCACCGTGAAGCAGTGCTGCCGGTAACGGAGTCGATTCTCTCCTCCGGGGCCGCGGAGCGCCACACTGCTTCGAGCCTGTTCCAGGCCATGCACCGCTTGCAGCAGTATAAGCGGGAAGCGGAGCTGCTGCTGCGGGATGCGGTGCTGGTCCTGCCGACCTGCGGCGGAACCTGGATCCGGGAGCAGGTGGCTGCGAACCCGGTAGGGGCCAACTCCGATATGGGCCGCTACACCAATCACTGCAACCTGCTGGACCTGTCGGCGGTGGCAATTCCCGCCGGGGAAGCGGCGGGGAACCTGCCGTTCGGCATTACGCTGTTCGCTCTGGCGGACAGTGAGCATCTGCTTGCCGGAGCCGGGGCGCGGCTTCTGGCGGAGGGGAATGATGGTGAGAGTGGGGGGAGTGCTGCCGGGGCCGAGGCTCAACTTCTGGCAGAGCACCAATCGCTGGAGTCGGAAGCTGGCGGAGGTACTAGTGGTGCAGGTGGTACTGCTGGGGCTGACGTTGGTGAGGCCGGAGGGACTGGTGCTGCTACTAGCGCCGAACTACCAGCGTCCGGCATGGTTACACTTGCGGTCTGCGGGCTGCATATGCGCGGCTTCCCGCTGGAGAAGCAGATGCTGGAGCATGGCGCGCACTTCTGGCAGGAGGCGCGGACTGCTGCCTGTTATGAGCTGGTCAAGCTCCCTACCGTGCCGGCGAAGCCGGGTCTGCTGAGACAGGCGGCAGGGGGAAGCGCTATCGAGCTGGAGCTGTGGCAGATGCCGGTGGAATCGCTGGGCGCATTCGCCACGCTTATCCCGGCCCCGCTGGGTCTGGGACGGGTGGCGCTTGCCGATGGCCGCGAAGTGACGGGCTTCATCTGCGAAGGCTATGCCGCCGCCGGAGCTGAGAACGTTACAGCCTACGGGGGCTGGAGATACTTGCCTACAGATTAACTACCGTTTTAGGCATTTAGCTCTGAGTGCAGCAATGTACGCAGGTGAGATTTGGATATCCCATTTTGCGTCACCGGGATACTGTAGTAATTAGTTGGATTTTCTCCATTTGCTGCTGGTGGAATACCTCCTATGGGAACAGCAGATGGATAAACAACACTTATTTTGCTCGCTTTTAAGGGATTCCATAGAATTCGGCGGATTAGATGTACTTTATCCAACCGCTTCAGTCAAATCGGTTAGGTTGGCTGAATTAAGTGTCATTTTTCCAACTATTATTACTTTACGTCTGCCATCCAAGCTACTTTACCTGCGCGCATCCCATCCCGTCAACAAGTTGCAGAAATCCCAAAAAAGGACTCTCCCAAGCTTATAGCTTGTGGAAGAGTCCTTTTTGTATGAATTGGATGGCGCGTGCAGGCTGTGCCTTGACATGCTGTGGTACGGTGGAAAGGGCCGCATAATCGGCGCGTTCAATTTCTTCAAGAATCCGGTTCAGGTGGGAGAATACCGCACCGAGATCACGGAAGGCCGCGAGCGGGCATTGATCCTGCAGCTCCGAGAACCAGGCGAGCTGCACATCGCGGGCTCTTCTCAGACTCTCGGGGAGTGACCGTCCGCTGCATTCGGCATCCGATAGCGTCCGTGTGCCGTACAGGGCGATACAGTCTGCCGTTGCGGTTACAACCTCCAGCATCCAGTCGGCTGCGGCATAATGGGCCGGCAGCAGGGCGATCTCTTCGCTTATGGCTTTGACATAGGAGTGGACCTTGATGAGATGGGTGGTCGTCTGTGTCAGCTTGCCAATGTCCTTACGGCACTGGTAATGAGACAGCGTGTAATGCATCTCCTTCTGCAGCCGGTCGCTCTTCTTCAGCAGCTCGCCGGAGCTCTCAAGAGCAGCCTTGGCCTGTGCGGCATCCCGGCCGCTTGCAGCGAATCCGGTTAAGGCATCGGATAAGGTCAGGCTGCCCTTCAGCGCCAGGTCCTTGACCTTGACGAAGCTCTTGGGCGGCACGATAATCATATTGATGATGAGGGCAATCAGCACGCCGATCAGCGTCTCGGCGACTCTCCAGACGATATATTGGTCATGATAGAAGGTGAGTGCAAGCACCGAGGTGACGCCGACCTGCGAGACGGCCTGGATATTGATCCGGCAGGCTGTAGCCACCCCTATGCCGATCAGCAGCATCAGCAGGATCGACAGCGCGCCCACATCGAAGAACTTGCCTACGATCAGGCTGACGATGCCGCCGAGGACCACGCCGGTCATGCGGTAGACGCCTTTTTCAAGGGAGGCCTTGACACTGCTCTGGGTAATCAGAATCGCCGCCAGCGGCGCGAAGTACAGGTAATGGTCCCCGTAGATAATGTGCACAGCCAGCCACGAGAGCGAAGCGGCGAGCGTAATCCGTATCATATATAAGGATAATCCGAACTTTTCAAGGCGCTCCTGTAAGCCCTCGTTCATGTTTGTCATCTTCTTTCATGTAAATAGGAAAAATTTTATGGTTTTCATCCGTTTTCATTATAGCACCTCAAAACAGGCAGGAGGCGGGCAAGATTTTACGAACTTGTTAAGTTTTTGTGCGCGATTTCACAATGTAAGCTATCGCATATATTGCAGGATTCATTTATGCTATATATATTGAAGTCTGTCGAACCAAGGCAAGAATTGTCGCTTATCCGTGCTAAGCATGCTGCTGCCGGATTGTCTCCCGCAAGAAGCGGGTAAAATAGGTTGTACTACATAAGTAAGGGAGGTTGTTAGCTATAGCTACCCCGGAAGGCACTATTATTTCATTTGACCAGGTGATTAAGCAATACGACGACGAAGAGGCTGTACTCAAAGGCGTGAGCTTCGAAATTGAACGCGGTAAATTCTACACGCTGCTGGGCCCTTCGGGCTGCGGAAAAACGACCATTCTGCGTCTGATCGCCGGCTTCGCGGAGCCGACGGAAGGTTCGATTTATCTGAACGGCAAAATTATCAACCACATTCCCGCCAATGAGCGGCAGGTCAATACGGTGTTTCAGGACTATGCGCTGTTTCCGCATCTGAACGTATTCGAGAATGTGGCGTTTGGACTGCGCATCAAGAAGCTGAAGAAGGATGTTATTCAGCAAAAGGTGCAGGAAGCGCTGCGCTTCGTTAACCTGGTCGGCTATGATCAGCGGGCCATTAATGAAATGTCCGGCGGGCAGAGACAGCGTGTGGCCATTGCGCGCGCCATTGTCAACGAGCCGCAGGTGCTGCTGCTGGACGAGCCGCTCTCAGCGCTTGATCTGAAGCTGCGTACGGAGATGCAGTATATTCTGCGGGAGATGCAGCAGCGGCTGGGCATCACCTTCATCTTCGTCACCCATGACCAGGAAGAGGCGCTGGCGATGTCCGACTGGATCTTCGTCATGAACGGCGGCAAGATTGAGCAGAGCGGCACGCCTAATGATATCTACGATGAACCGATTAACCGGTTCGTGGCCGACTTCATCGGAGAGTCGAACATCGTGCCGGGTGTGATGATTGAGGACTATGTAGTGGAATTCAACGGTCACCGGTTCGAATGTGTCGATGCCGGTCTGCGGCAGAATGAAGCGGTGGAGATTGTCATCCGTCCCGAGGATCTGGAGATTGCTACAGTTGAGGCGGGTAAGCTGAAGGTGCGTGTAGATTCCCAGCTGTTCCGCGGAGTTCACTACGAGATCAGCTGCTATGACGGCTCCGGCCATGAATGGCTCGTCCATTCCACCCGTAAGGCGGAGGTTGGCTCCGAGATCGGGCTGTATTTTGACCCGGAAGCGATTCATGTTATGCGTTTCGGTGAAACGGAGGAGGAGTTCGACAAGCGTCTGGAGGCTTACGCCGAGGTGGAGAGCCATGATGACTAAGGGCAAGTCGTATTATCTCATCCCGTACTACCTGTGGATCGCGCTGTTTGTCATTGCGCCGGTGCTGCTGGTGGTCTACTATTCCCTGTTCGATCTGGAGGGGAAGCTGACGCTGAATAACTACGTCAATTTCTTCACACCGGTCTATATGAGAATGATGCTGAATTCGTTCTGGTACGCTTTTCTGATCACGGTGTTCTCGCTGCTGGTGGCTTATCCGGCCGCTTATCTGCTGACGCGAACGAAGCACAAGCAGCTCTGGCTGCTGCTGATTATTCTGCCGACCTGGATCAACCTGCTGCTTAAGACTTATGCCTTCATCGGGATCTTCGGCACCTTCGGCCCGGTCAATAATTTCTTTGATCTGATGGGGCTGGGTGGGCAGCAGATTCTGTTCACGGGCTTCAGCTTCGTGTTTGTGTCGGTCTATATTTTCATTCCATTCATGATTCTGCCGATCTTCAGTGCCCTGGATGAGATGAATCTGTCGCTGGTGGATGCCGCGCGCGATCTGGGTGCATCGGGATGGACAACGTTCCGGCGGGTGGTTTTTCCGCTGACGATCTCGGGTGTACGCTCCGGCTGCATGGCGGTATTCATTCCGGCGCTGTCGCTGTTCATGATTACGCGTCTGATTGCCGGGAACCGGGTGATTACGCTCGGCACCGCGATTGAGCAGCACTTCCTGGTCACACAGGATTGGGGTATGGGCTCCACCGTTGCGGTGTTCCTGATCGCCATTATGGCGCTGTTCATGATTCTGACCGGCGGCTCCCGGAAGGGGGTGCGCGGATGAAGAACAGACGCAGGGTTAAGAACAAGAACGGCATCGCCAATATCTATCTGGTGCTGGTCTTCCTGGTGCTGTACGCGCCGATCTTCTATCTGATGTACTACTCGTTCAACAGCGGCGGTACGATGCACAAGTTCGAAGGCTTCACGCTGGATTATTACCGTGAGGTAGTTGCTGATACCCGGCTGATGATTATTGTGATTAACACACTGGTCATCGCCCTTCTGTCATCGGCCATTGCGACCATCATAGCGGTAATCGGTGCGCTGGCGATCCATCATGTCCGCAGCCGCCGGGCCAAAAACACACTGCTCTCGCTGAACAATGTGCTAATTGTCAGCCCGGATGTCATTATCGGAGCCTCCTTCCTGATCCTGTTCACGATTGTCGGGATCAAGCTCGGCTTCACCTCCGTGCTGCTCTCGCATGTGGCGTTCAGCATTCCGATTGCGGTCATTATGATCCTGCCGCATCTGCAGGAGATGAGCCCGACCCTGACGGATGCCGCCCGGGATCTCGGCGCT
Organism: Paenibacillus sp. FSL P2-0089; assembly: GCF_038595095.1. Lineage (NCBI taxonomy): Bacteria > Bacillati > Bacillota > Bacilli > Caryophanales > Paenibacillaceae > Paenibacillus > Paenibacillus sp. FSL P2-0089. The sequence goes on along the minus strand of NZ_CP152006.1, from coordinate 6,947,892 downwards.
ACGCGCCGGGACGTGCTCACGAAGGTCATCCTGCCGATCATCAAGCCGGGAATCTTCAGCGGATTCTTCATGGCCCTGACCTATTCCCTGGATGATTTCGCAGTCACCTTCTTCGTCACGGGCAATGGCTATTCCACCCTGTCGGTGGAGATCTATTCCCGTGCCCGTCAGGGGGTCTCGCTGTCGATTAACGCGCTGTCGACGCTGATTTTCCTCTTCACAATTCTGCTGGTCATCGGTTATTACTACCTGAACCAGCGTAAAAGCCGCCCGGCGGCACAGATTGCCGAGCCGGTGGCCGAAGCGGGGGTGCCTAGATGAAGCAGCTAGTCAACACGTTCCTGGCGATTCTGATCGTCGCCTTCGGACTGATGTTCCTGGCCTCCCGGCTGAACTCGGCCCAGGGCTATTCTGGCGGCAACACGCTGACTATCTATAACTGGGGCGACTATGTGGACCCCGATCTCCTGAAGCAATTCCAGGAGGAGACCGGGATTACGGTCATCTACCAGACGTTCGATTCCAATGAAGCGATGCTGACCAAGGTAGAGCAGGGGGGTACGATCTTCGATGTTGTGATCCCCTCTGACTACGCGATCGCCAAGATGCGGGAAGAGAATCTGCTGCTGCCGCTGGATCACAGCAAGCTGCCGAATCTCGCCAACATCGATTCCAAGTTCATGAATCTGTCCTTCGATCCCGGTAACAAGTATTCGGTTCCTTATTTCTGGGGGACGGTGGGGATCATCTTCAACCCGGAGATGACGAAGGGCATCGATTTCAGCAGCTGGAATTCCTTATGGGACAAGCGGCTGAAGAATAATATCTTCCTCGTGGACGGAGCCCGTGAGGTCATGGGCATGGCGCTGAACAGCCTGCACTATTCCGTCAACGACACGAAGGAGGAGCATTTGCAGGAGGCGCTCGCGAAGCTGAACAAGCTGTCCCCAAATGTGAAGGCCATTGTGGGTGACGAGGTCAAAATGCTGCTCGCCAACGAAGAAGCGGCGGTCGGTATCGTCTGGTCCGGCGACGCTTCGGAGATCATGGATGACAACGACAAGCTGGACTTTGTCGTGCCGGAGGAAGGCTCGAACAAATGGTTCGACAACATGGTCATTCCGCGCACCGCCGGCAATGTCGAAGGCGCGCATAAGTTCATCAACTTCATGTTGCGGCCGGATGTGGCGGCCCAGAATACGGAATACGTCGGCTATTCCACGCCGAACGTTCCCGGCCTGAAGCTGCTGCCGGAGGGCATCTCCGGTGACGAGCGCTTCTACCCGCCCGCCGAGCTCACCGACCGGCTGGAGGTCTACGACAACCTCGGCAAGCGGATGCTTGCCCACTATAATGAGCTGTTCCTGATGTTTAAGATGAATAAGAAGTAGCTGGCGTAAGCGCCGGAAGAGTACAGAAGCCCCCTGCATGCGCGTATTGCGTAGGCGGGGGGCTTTTGCTTGCCAGGGGGTAAGGTGGAAGTGGGTGGCGGGAGTTGCATAGGGGATAGGAGCGGGACTATAACGGTGTGGAGGAATGGGGACTGACGAGGATTGAAAAAGTGGGGTGCTGGCGGCTGATGGTTTGATAGAGGATAAGAACGGTGTTGCCGATGCTTGTGGAGTAATCTATGTTGGTGGAATCGGGTTTTTGTGGCTGCGGAAACGGAAAATAGTTGGATTTTGTCCACCTGCTGATAAGTATTAATGGGTTGTGGGGGAGAGAGTTGGAAAAACAGCACTTAAATTTCCCCAGATCGTTCTATAGCGGCAAAACCAGGAGCAGCAGTTGCTGTTTTTCCACTTGTTGTCGAGTATTCCTTGGGAATAGCGAAATTAAGATGCGTTTTTCCAATTATTTGCCGAAGGCTAATTAAAATATTCCAGTACACCGCGCTTCAACTCATATCGTGCGGTTCGTTCCTGATTGCTGGTGGGAACCGGTACGAGCCAGCCCTTGTCAGATAGACTTCGCAAGGTGCGGACAGCGGTTCTGTAATCAATTGAGAAATGCTGCTTTACATCCTGCGGGCGAATAGGCCGGGCTAGATGAACGGTTAACCGGATGACCTCCTGCTCCATCAACTGTACGCGCGATACTGGGGTTGCCGCAGGCTGATATCTGCCCAGCACCATCCGCAGCAAGGTTATGCAGAGCTCGGGACGCTGTTCAACATCATCGTATGCGAAGGAAATCACATGATAGCCCATGGCGTACAGGAAGGTCTCGCGGTTCAGCTCGCCGCAGTATTTGTTGCGGTCCATATCACGTACATGCGAAGCATAGCCTTTGATTTCGATCAGCAGCTTTACGTATCCGGGCAGCCAAGCAAAGTCAGCGAAATAAGATCGTCCCCGCCAATCCATCACCTCATACTCCGGGTGAAGTCCGGTAAAATGTCCCCGCAAAGGCCACCATACATTCTTCAGGAACAGCACCTCGGCATGCCGATGCCCCCTTTCCAAGCGTGCTCTTCGTTCCCCCTCAGGTCTGCAATTCAAGTGTCCGCTGATAAATTGTTCATGTGCTTCTTCAAAAGTCATGCTCCTCATCCTCTCCGGAAAATAGAAAACGCCCCGGCTTCCCCATAAAGGGGTAACCGGGACGTTCTTCGTCTCGCTGGTATAAGTATAGGGTAAATGCTGGGGGAAAGCTAGAATGCAGCAAGAAGTGCGCCTAATTCATGCCGATTCGCATACGGATGGGTATCACTGCATAGAACTATAAGCTTGATGAAATGATGTTGCTTTTGAATTTCGTGCTGTTCTAATTAAAAGTTTGTATTTTTCCATTTCTTCTTCTCCTGCTGTATACCTGTATTGTTCAAATAGATCAACACAAGTAATGGCTATACTTTCGTTGTTGATTTTAGCGGAGGATTCCAGGTTTCGCAGTACATTCGTAAACTTCTCATAATACTTATTGTGAAGGTAATAGGCTGCTAATTCAGCAAGAAAGCGGGCATGCTTGTCTGCCATAACTTGTTGATTATATTCTCCAAATACCGATTTATAGGTGCGGTAAGGGATGTGCTCAGAGAAGCGTTCCAGAATATCATCCACATTCCAATTATACCGGTTCGCTGACTTAACAATATGGTACATAGCCGTAAATATCTCGTCTGGCTGCTTAGAGATATACTCCACATAATCAGGCAATACCTCTAGCTGTCCATCAAGCAGACGATATAGGAAGATATTTGCCTTCCCCCACTCCCTGAACTGGGCTAATGTCCGAGCTGCTTTATCATCCTTCTCTTGTATCCAGCTACAATCCGTATAGAGGGGGACGCGCTCAATCGCTGATTTGTAATCCCCGTATTCCATACAAATACTTGAGAGGTGGAGCTGAGCATTTAGAATATATAAATACAGCGGACTTGAAGGTGATCTTTCGTTGTCCGGTTTACGTTTTGAGCGGAGCTGGAGATCGTAACGGAGGGTAGCCAGCTCAAGCATTTTCTCGGCAAGCTCGTTCACCTTGGACCACTTTTGCAGAGAGTAGTAGACATCCAGCAGGTCTTTCAATCCGTCCAGCTGATCCGCTTCATTCAGCCGGTCGATGAAGCATTCGAACAGGATGGCTACCCGCAGATTACTGCTCTGGTCATCACCGAGGCCAATCCGGAACAAGCGATATTGGCATATTGCCAGCCGTTCGGAATTCTGATATTTCTCACTCGTGCTCACATTCTCATACAATAATGCTGCTGCGTGCCACAATCCCTGCTCGAACAATCCTTCTGCAACTTCGAATAGCATAGGGGCATAGACCAGATTCTCCAGCAGGTTCCTAACTACCTGTTCAACACAGTCAAGACGGCCGAGCGCCGCTGAACGCACAAGAAACGGCCGCAAGCGCCGCCAGGTGGGAGCCGAATGATGAAAGCATTCGTCCACGTATAAGGTATAGAAGTAGTCCTCCGGCAGGCCCATACCCCGGGTAATACGCTCCAGATGATCCATGGCAATCGGTTGACGGTCTTTAACGACACGGCTGAGTGTGCCGGAATTAATTCCTGAAGAGATGGCAAACTGATTAATGGACAGGCCCTGATTAGACAAATATGCGGTTACCTGATCGCGAATCGTGGTTGTGGACTTCATATAACACCACCTGACCTAATCCCAGTAATTAGATTTTTATTTCATTGGTGTAATAATATGTGATAATATTCCAATGGTCAATAGAGCGGATTAGTAGATACAGTGAACAAAAGGAAGGGCAGACATGGAATGTCCCTGGTTAAGTCTTCCGAGACATTGAAACGCCCCGGTTCCTTTGCGGGGATAACTGGGGCGCGTTCTTGATTCTACTTGTACTATTTAGACAGGAGCTTGGTTGCTAACGGGGATGGTTACTTCACAGCGGTCCGCATCCGGTAGCTAACCGGTACCTGCAAGGTCCGGCCCTGGAAGAACTCCTCTACCTGTGCCGAGAATTCGGCGATGTCCTGCACAAGTGAGGCCGGGCTGAGCTTCAGGAGGGACTGGACGCCGCCCTGGCTGAGGGCCAGCCCGATATAGCGCTGTGCATCGCAAGATTCTGTGTTATGAAAAACAATTTCGCGCGCGTACGTAAACCGTCCGCTGGCTTTAATCCGGTTCAAATGACCTTCCTTGTCCCATTTGCTGGCCTGGTCGGCACCGGGCTGAAGCTCCGCAAGCAGGGCATCCGAAGCCGCAATCAGCCGGTTGTAACGGGCTTCAATAGCGGGCTGCAGCACCAGAGGCCAGTCACAGTCGTAGGCGGCAAAGACTCCGCCGGGCCGCAGACAACGGGTGATTTCCTGAAGAGTGCTGTCCGGGTCCATCCAGTGGAACGACTGGGAGCAGGTGATAATGTCCACACTCTCCGTATCGAAAGGAAGCTGGTTGGAGTAGCCCTGCACAAAAGACAGGTTATCCGCTCCGCTGCCGAGAAGACGGAGCTTGTCCTGAGCCTTGCCCAGCATATCCGGGTTTGGCTCCACTCCGGTCACTGCATTGGCGGCATCCTTCCACAGAAAGGTGGACAGGCCGGTGCCGCAGCCAATATCTGCAACATGGGCAGGACGGTGGCCCAGGTAACTGGTGAGCAGTTCAATCACCATCGGCGGCGCTTCCGGCCGGTAACGGTCGTAGTCATTTTGGTACCCCAAAAAACGGTCGATATTAGCCTTGCTGTTGCCTGAAGGAATCATAGGAATGGCCTCCTCGCTATAGGTAGCTAAGTGTAGGATAAGTTAGTCATGCCTGCTGTTCAAAAGGAACGGAGGGTCATGAAGCTCCCCCTGCTAACGCAAAAGCGCCGGATCAACCACAGGCACAAGCCCTTCGGCAGCAGCCCGGTTCAGCAGTGCAGAGATGGCCGCATAGCCGTCCTCGCCAAGGCTCATCGTAAATTCATTGACGTACAGATCTATATGCGATTTGGCCACTTCCGGCGATAGCTCCTGGGCGTGGCTTAGCACGTATTCCTGGCAGTCCAGAGGATGGTCCCAGGCATACTGGAGTGAGCTGCGAATCCAGCCCGTAATGGCTTCAGGGTCCAGATCGCGGCGGGCAATAATCGCACCGAGCGGAATAGGCAAGCCGGTATCGCTCTCCCACCAGCTCCCGAGGTCAGTCAGCAGGTTGAGATTGTAAGACGGGTAAGTGAAGCGGGCTTCGTGGATGACGAGTCCGGCATCGATCTCTCCCTTCTGTACGGCAGGCATGATCTCATCAAAAGGCATAACGACGATCTCGGCCGGACCGCCCTGCACCTGCTGGGCTACCCAAAGACGGAACAGCAGGTATGCCGTAGAGCGTTCGCTCGGGACGGCAATTCTGCGGCCGGACAGCTCGCGCGGATGTTTGATGGCGCCTGCGCCTTTGCGGGTTAGTACAAGCGGGCCGCAGCCCCGTCCCAGCGCACCGCCGCAAGGGAGCAGCTTGTACTTGTCCAGCACCCAGGGAAGGGCGGCGTAGGAAATCTTGAGCACCTCAGGCCCGGCGCCGTCTGCTGCAAGCCCGTTCGTAATATCGATATCGGCAAACATTACATCCAGCTTGGGTGCGCCGGGAATCAGGCCATGCGCCCAGGCATGAAAGACAAAGGTATCGTTAGGACAAGGGGAATAAGCAATATGAAGCTCTTGTGTCATTAGAGCACCTCCCATAAAATAGCCGCTGCCGCTGCCAGAGCGTCGAGCGCTTCATTGATCTTCCACGCGGCCCGGTCGCGCGGGCCGACCGGGTTCGAGATCGCGCGCAGCTCCAGCGCCGCGATTCCCAGCGCCTGGGCGGCCACGGCGACCCCGTGGCCTTCCATCGCCTCCGCCGCCGCCTCCGGGTGGCGTGCGGCCAGAGCCGCGGCCGTCCCGGCGGTGCCGGTCGCGGTGGACACGGTAAGCACAGTACCTGTGCTTACCGTAAGGCCGGCCGCTGCCAGCGCGGCCGCAAGGGCCTGTACCGTGCCGCCCGGCGCAGGCACGGACACGCTGCCGAAGCCGAGCTCGGCAGCGCTGCGGAAGCCCTCCGGCGTCTCTGCGCCGAGGGCCGCGTCCCGCATCTCGCTGGCGACGACCAGCGAGCCTACGGGTGCGCGTCGCGGGAAGCCGCCGCCGATCCCGGCGCTGACGACGCAGCCGTACGAGCCGGCTGCCAGGGCGGCGGCGGTGCCCGCCGCTGCCGCAGCGGGGCCGGCGCCCGCCGCGATGACGTCGAACCTGCGGCTGCCGGCGAGGCCGCGCAGGACCGCCTCGCGCTCAGCCGCGACTGCCGTCACGATCAGCACGCGCGGCGCGGGGGCTTCTCCCGCCGCAGCACTGCGCGCGGCGGCCCCGGAATGATGATGAGCCTTCGATTCCATAATCAGCCTCCTTTTGTAGCCTTGGTATAAGTTAGGATAGGATTCATTTGAAGTATTAGGAATATCCAATAAGTTGCTTGCTAAGAGCCGTTTGCTTCGGTGTATACTCACCTTTTGAAAGTCTACGCCGTTTTAGAGAACAAATCAAATATGCGGAGCGGGAGATAGATGGATTTTGTCCACTTGCTGATGAACGAATAAACCCTGCTAAAACAGCAGCTGGATAAAAGGCACTTAATTAAGGATGATCCGCCCAAAGTGGCGAAATTCAGCTCTATTAGATGTAGATTTTCCACTTGCTTATTGCGGGAGTTGGAGGGGGTGATTGTTGCGCGGGTTGGGGGGGATTTACCCGCAGAGGTTAGCTTTTTTGTAAGAATTAGGCTTCACATGACCGCAGCATAGAGCGATCCTTCCTTGCGCCGGGCGGAATGAAAATTAATTCACCTCCCGCGCTTGACAGACTGCTTCCGATAACGTATATTTATCTTAACTTAAAGATAATTAACTTGAAGATAAATGCAGCGGGTCAGGAGGTGTACCAAATGAGCAGCAAGAATAAGACAGCAGGAACAGAGACAGATACTACGCTGGAGCAGGATCAGGCAGCATCGCTTAAGTTGTTCGTCGTTCTGTCGAAGGCGTACAAGAGCCTGATGGATCAGGCGGTGAAGGATATGAAGAGTCACGGGCTGGCCTCGGCGGAATTTATGGTGCTGGAGGTGCTGTATCATAGAAACCGGATTCCACTTCAGCAGATTGGCGAGAAGATCCTGGTCACCAGCGGCAGCATCACCTACAATATCGACAAGCTGGAGAAGCGGGGACTGCTGAAGCGCGTTCCTTGCGAGGATGACCGCCGTGTTACGTATGCCGAGATTACGGAGGCGGGACGGGAGCTGTTTGATGATATTTTCCCGCAGCATGTCGATTCTATACACAGCCTGATGGGCGGACTGGACAGCGAAGAGAAGACTCAGGCGACGCTGCTGCTGAAGAAGCTGGGCAAGGGCATATAGAAGGGAGTCCGTAGCAGCCCGGCAGCGGTAAGGTTGTCTGCTTGTTAGCAAGCTGAATGAAGATAATAATAGCTCAGCAATTTTTTTAGCCAATATCTTAAGGTTAAGATAATTAAAATCAAGAGAATGGAGAGTGTTTAAAATGGTTAGTGTAGGTTTATTGTTGATGAGATTGGTGATTGGTGTAGTGTTCATCGGGCATGGCGCACAGAAGCTGTTCGGCTGGTTTGGCGGATATGGGCCGAAGGGAACAGGCGGCTGGATGGAGTCGATTGGCATTAAGCCCGGCGTGCGTATGGCGGTGCTGGCAGGTCTGATGGAGCTGGTCGGAGGCCTGCTGTTCACTCTGGGTCTGCTGACTCCGGTGGCTGCGGTGCTGATTGCGGCAACGATGCTCGGTGCCATTGTGAAGGTTCATGCTCCTAACGGATTCTGGTCCACGGCGAACGGGATTGAGTTTCCTTTAACGGTGCTGGTAGTCGCTGTAGGTATAGCGCTGACAGGCGCGGGTTCGATTTCACTAGACGCAATATTCTTCAATTAAAATAAGCGCATCATCATCACAACTATCAGGAGGGTTCACTCATGACTATGCATACTGCAGGGATTCATCATGTTACCGCTTTTGTTGGAGACGCTCAGCGTAATGCTGATTTCTATGCCGGAATTCTGGGCCTGCGGCTCGTCAAAAAAACCATCAATTTCGACGCCCCCGAGGTCTACCACCTCTACTTCGGCAATGAGCAGGGTGCGCCGGGTACGATCATCACATTCTTCCCTTGGGCTCATGGCCGCAAAGGCAGAATCGGCGGAGGACAGGTCGGTGTGACCACTTATGCTGTACCAGCCGGCTCTTTCGGATTCTGGGAGCAGCGGCTGGCCGCTTACCAGATTCCTGTGACTAAGGTTACCCGGATTGGCGAGTCGTATCTCTCTTTCGCGGATTTTGATGGGCTGCGGATTGAACTGGTAGAGCGGGAAGAGGGTGCGCTGAGCACCTGGTCGTTCGGCGGCGTTCCGGTAGAGCATGCGGTTAAAGGCTTCGGAGGTGCTGTCCTCTACAGCACGGCCCCGGACCGGACAGCGGATACACTCTCCCGCACCCTGGGAATGGAGCGTATCGCTGAAGGGGACGGCTACATCCGCTACAGAGCTTCAGGCAATATCGGCAATATTATTGATCTGAAGGCCACTCCGGTTCCGCAGGGCGGCGGCGGTACAGGTACCGTTCACCATATTGCTTGGCGGGCCGCAGATGACAAAGAGCAGCTGGAGTGGGGACGCCGGGTTCAGAGTCACGGCTACCAGCCGACTCCGGTGCAGGACCGCCAGTACTTCAATGCCATCTACTTCCGGGAAGAAGGCGGAATTCTGTTCGAGATTGCAACCGATCCTCCGGGCTTTGCCCGTGATGAAGCACCGGAGGCGCTGGGGCAGAAGCTGATGCTTCCGGCTTGGTTTGAGCCGCAGCGTGCGGCGATTGAAGCGAATCTAAGCCCGTTTGAAATCCGTGAACTGGAGGTGAAGCCGGTATGATTCATGTATTTGAGCAAGGTACGGACCTAACCCAGCCAACACTGGTTTTATTCCACGGCACAGGCGGCAACGAGCGTGATCTGCTGCCGCTAGCAGAGCTGCTGGCACCCGGAGCCTCTGTGCTGGGCATCCGCGGCAACGTACTGGAGAATGGCATGCCCCGCTTTTTCCGGCGGCTGGCGGAGGGGATTTTCGATGAGGAGGATCTGATCTTCCGCACCCATGAGGTGAAGCAGTTCCTGGAGGAAGCGGCTGCAAAATATGGCTTCGATGCCGGTAATCTGGTGGCTGTCGGCTATTCCAACGGTGCGAACATCGCAGGCAGCCTGCTCTTCCATTACGGAGCCCTCTTCCGGGCGGCAGTGCTGCTGCATCCGATGGTTCCGCTGCGCGGCCTGGCGATTCCTTCGCTGCAAGGGGTTCCGGTCTTTATCGGGGCAGGGACCAATGATCCGATTATCCGCTCCGAGGAGACCCGGGAGCTGGAAGCACTGTTAAGCGGCGCCGGGGCAGAGGTTACCTCGCACTGGGGCCATCAGGGGCACCGCCTGAGCGCCGCCGAGGCGGAGGCGGCAAGAGATTGGCTGGCCGCTCTTACAAATTCTGTGAAGTAATAACAGCACCACCCGAGATAACCGCCTGCGGGCCTGCCGATCACCGAGAGGATTGGCGGCTACGGCAGGCGGTTTTTTGTTGCACTTGAATTGATGCTTATCGTCTATTGTGTGCTGGCGGTGGGTAGGGGACGGACAGGATGTAAGCGAAAAACCGAACACAATGGGCAGAGTTGGGGGTGTGCGGGCTGCGAATGTTGCACTTCGTGCAGGATTTGCGCGCAGGCCGCTCCTATCTAGCTGCATTGTTGCACTTCGTGCAGGACTTTTCTAAATTTGTTACTGGCTATGGCGCATTGTTGCATCTTTTGCAGGAATTCTGGCGATTTGGGGCAAGTTAGGGCTGCGAATGTTGCATTTCGTGCAGGATTTGCTGATAAGCCGCCCGACTTGAGCAACATTGTTGTATTTTCTGCAGGATTTCCATGCAGGCCTGCCGAGCCACTCCTCCTAAGCCACACCAATCAAGCCGCCTATCAAACCCGATTTTATCAGACAGCACCTACTCATCTGCACCCTCTGCATCAGTCCCCCAAATTTCACCGGCCACCCGCTGCCGCACTTTCCCCCCCAACCAGAAATTCATTGAACATTCCGGCGGTAATCGGTAGTATGGAGAAATATATAAACGGACCTGAACATAAATGGCTCTGCCGTCTTACTAAAGGTTACGGGCAAGAAAGGATGTATCCTGTTCATGATGAAGCAAAATTCGGTGACAAGCCTGGCCGAGGACGGGCCGTCCAGAAGCCAGCGGCTGCAGCTTGCCGTGATTCTGGGAGCCATCGCTACCATTGGTCCCCTGTCGATTGATATGTATCTGCCTGCCCTGCCTGCCCTTGGTCTCTATTTCGATACCAGTCCCGCCATGATTCAGCTTACCCTGACCTTCTTCCTGCTGGGACTGGCTTCGGGCCAGCTTGTGGCCGGACCGCTCAGTGATGTGCATGGGCGCCGGATTCCGCTGTTGTTCGGAATGATGATCTATGCGGTATCCTCGCTGCTCTGTGCGTTCAGCCCGTCCATCGGACTGCTGATTGTGCTGCGCTTCATTCAAGGCCTGGCCGGATCGGTAGGGGTGGTAATCTCCCGTGCGGCGGTCCGCGATATGTACAGCGGCTCGGAATTAACCAAGTTCTTCTCGCTGCTGATGATTGTCAACGGACTGGGTCCGATTGCAGCGCCGGTCATCGGGGGGCAACTGCTGAGAGTGACGGACTGGAAGGGGGTATTTATCGTCTTGTTCGTATGCGGGCTGCTCTTCGCGGCGGTCATCCTGTTGCGGCTGCCGGAGACTCTGCCTAAGGAACGGCGTATCCGCAGCGGGCTCAGAGGGACCCTGCGTACCTTCCGCATCCTGCTCGGCAATGCCGGATTCATGGGCTACGCGCTCTCCCAGGGCTTTGTTATGGCAGGCATGTTCGCTTATATCTCGGGATCATCCTTTGTTCTGCAGACGATTTATGGGGTATCCCCGCAAATGTACAGCCTGATTTTCGCCGTGAATGGCCTCGGCATTATTCTGACCGGGCAGATTGCCGGGCGGATGTCGGCCAGAGTGGGTGAGCGTAAGCTGCTGATCTGCGGCCTTCTGCTCAGTACCTCCGGAGGTATTCTGCTGCTGATTACCCTCCTCGCCGATGGCGGGCTGCTGCCGATCCTAATCTGTCTGTTCGCTGTGGTTGCAAGTGTAGGTCTTGTGGGTACGACCAGCTTCTCGCTGGCGATGCAGGATCAGGGGGAGACCGCTGGCAGCGCCTCTGCGCTTCTGGGTCTGCTTCCCTTGCTGTTGGGGAGCTGCGCGGCTCCGCTGGTCGGACTTGGCGGCAGCGGCTCGGCCCTGCCGATGGCGCTGGTCATCGCGGGAGCGGGCCTCCTGTCGGTTCTGTCCTATCTGCTGCTGTGCAGAAGAGAGGTCAAGCTGTGAGCCGCAAGGACTTTGCTACCCTGTTGCTGCTTGCTTTTGCCTGGGGGGCTTCCTTCCTGTTCATGCGGATTGCCTCGCCGGAGCTCGGTCCGGTCTTCACGACAGAGCTGCGCGTTACGATTGCCGGAGCTGCTCTGCTGCTCTATGCGCTGCTGACCCGGCGCAGGCTGGGCCTCCTGAAGCACTGGAGATCTTTCCTGCTGCTCGGTGCGGTTAACGCGGCGCTTCCGTTCACGCTGATCTGTATGGCTGAGCTGCATCTGAGCGCCTCACTGGCGGCGATTCTGAATGCTACAACTCCGATGTTCGCGGCACTGGCGGCGTGGGGTACCCGGAAGGAGAAGCCGGGGGCGGCCAAATCAGCCGGGCTGATCATAGGCCTTGTAGGTGTGGGCGTGCTGGTCGGCTGGAGTCCGCTTCCGCTGACCGGCACGGTTCTTTTATCCGTTGGTTACTCTCTTGGAGCCGCGCTCTGCTATGCGTTCGGAGGATTATACGCATCACGCGTAGGCTCCGGTCTCACTCCGCTGGCGCTTGCTGCGGGACAACAGCTGGGCGCAAGTGTGGTGCTGCTGCCGCTGGCGGTGATTTTTGCCCCGGATCATCTGCCTTCTTCCGCCGCTGTATATTCTGTCCTCGGCCTCTCGCTGATCTGCACCTCAGTGGCGTATCTGCTGTATTTCCGGCTGATTGCCAATATCGGCCCGGTCAAGACCGTTAGTGTTACCTTCCTCGTGCCTGTATTTGGCCTGTTGTGGGGCGTAATCTTCCTGCAGGAGCAGGTCTATGCCAATACCATCGCCGGGCTGGTCATCATCCTGCTGAGCGTTATGCTGGTGAACCGGAGGGCCAGGAAGGGTTGAAGGGATATTCAGCAAACTTTCAGCGCATTTTAACGTTCATTGTAGAGAAAAGGGATATATTGAAGAGGTGAAAGGAGGGACACCCATGAATGTCTCATCCGTTGCCGCTTCATCATCTGTATCTTATACATCCTCCAGCGCCAGCGATACCGCTGCACTTGAGAAGCAGAAGGCGAAGCTGGAAGCTGAGCTTGAGAAAGTAAGCGCAAGCAAGGACAGCGAGCAAGCCAAAGAAACCAAAACCAAGCAGCTAGAACAGCAGATCAAGCAAATCGAAGCACAAATTACCCAGAAGTCACAGGCTGCGGGCAGCTCCGCTTCTGCCCAGAGCGCTGCTGCGCCTCCGGACAAGCCTGCCGGTAACCATAAGCTGACAGCAGCATCCGTTCAGGAGATTGCTAACGCAACCACCGACAGCGCAGGGAGATTCGACATCCGAGTATAGCCTGAGCGAGAACAGCATGTCTCTGAAGAGAGCCGCCATTGCCATGGTGACAGGCTCTCCGTTAGGGGATGACAACCCTTGGTACGATGATAAAAGCACCCGGACTAACCGCAGTCCGGGTGCTTTTATAATATAGATGTATGCGCTTCCCGCCATCACCGGATAAATATAAATCTGATGCAGGGACTTATCCTCCGCCCGCCGTCTAACTCTTATAGGCATGTGACCATTATACGGGAGTTCTGTTGCGGATCTTGTTATAATGGGTTCGTATGAAGAGGGCTGAATATGTTCAGGCAACAAGAGCGTTCGGCAGTGAGGACAGGTGAAGTCATGCATACTGTAATCAAAAATAAATTGGAACGCTTCAAGCTCGTACGGCTGCTGATATCCATCTACCGGATTAAAGCGGTGCGTGCGCTTTTTCCGCTGCTGATTATCGGTCTGGTCTATCTGGAGGGGCAGCATGAGCTGAAGCAAATTCATTTAGGCAAAATTATCCGTGATCTGAAATCCGTTCCCGTACCCTCTATTATGCAGATGCTGGGAATTTCGCTGCTGTCGGTGGCGGTCATGAGTGCTTATGATTACTTGATCCGGCGGCATTTCCGCCTGCAGATCGGCTGGTTGCGGACCTTCCGTTATGCCTGGATCGCCAATACGTTCAATAATATGATTGGATTCGCCGGTCTGGCTGGTGCGGGCCTTAGAACGCTGCTCTATAAACGGAGCAGTGTGCCTGCATCCTTGCTCGCGCCGGCCATTGTGTTCCTGTCACCGCTGATGATTACGGGGCTGTCGCTGCTTGGGTGGGGGACGATAACCGGACTTCTGCCGGCGGACCGGCTGCTGGGGGCGCATCGCTGGCTGGTTTTTGCAGTCTGGGGGATAGCGCTGTATCTGCCGTTCTTTGTACTCCTCCAGCGCTCTGCGCTCTTCGCCAAATGGGTCAACCGGGGTGAGGGGAGAACCGCCTGGCTTACTGTGGTTGCTTCTGTGGGTGCCTCCTTCCTGGAGTGGGTGTTCGCCGGGCTGACCTTCTGGTTCATTGCCGGTGAGATGCTCGGAAGCGCTCCGTTTCTCACCGTCTTCAGTATCTATGTAGTGGCTGCGATAGCGGGTATTCTAAGTATGGCTCCCGGCGGCATCGGTGCGTTCGATCTGATTGCGCTGCTCGGACTTACCCAGCTTGGCATCAAGAGCGACCATGCTATGGCAGTTTTGGTCATCTACAGATTATTCTATTACATTATCCCTTGGCTGCTCGGACTGGTGCTGGCTGCGCTGGAGTTCGGGCTGCCGGGTACGAAGGGCGCTGAACGCAGCGGCGACAGAGTGGAAGCCCCCCTGACGGTCTGGCAGAAAATATGGGGCTGGCCCGGTCAATATACCTTCCTCAGCGATCTGGGCGTATGGGCACTCGGCAAGCTGGTCTTGGCCAGCGGTCTGCTTCTGCTGCTGTCCGCAGCTACGCCTGAGCTACTCTACAGGCTGAAGGTGACAGAGGAGCTCCTGTCGCTGCCAGTGATGCAGATCTCGCACCATCTGTCCGTGCTAATCGGCTTTATGCTGATTCTGCTGTCGCGGGGAATCTCCCTGCGTGTCCGCAGGGCTTATGTCTGGACGAGCCTGCTCCTATTGGGTGGGGCGGTATTTGCATTCATGAAGGGGTTCGATTACGAGGAGGCCCTGTTCCTGCTGGTGGTGGCGATGATCCTCTGGATCTCACGAAGCCGGTTCTACCGGGTCAGCGTTCCGTTTAGCGCCAAAAGTACCTTATGGTGGCTGCTCCTGACTTCGGCTGTAGCCCTCAGCTATTACGGGCTGGCGAGTTATACCCATCACGGCTTCCTGAAGCATCTCCCGCCCGGCATCCAGCCGGAATGGCTGCGGCAGCACAGTAATGTGGCCGCCACGGCGGCCGGCGGACTGATTTTCTCTTGGCTGCTGCTGACGATGGTTGTAGCCCTCAGGCCGCAGCACAAGGCAGATATGCTTCTCGCGGATAAGGATATGGCGCGGCTGGAGCGCTTCCTCTCGGAGGGCTGGGGCAATACCTTAAGCCATATGCTGTTTCTTGGCGACAAAAGCTTCTATTGGGCCCAGGAAGGCAAGGTGCTGTTCGCCTTCGCCAGAGTCCGGGACAAGCTGGTGGTACTGGGTGATCCGCTTGGGCCGATGAATCTGCTTAATAACGGAATCAGTGAGTTCAGGCAGGCTGCTGATTTGTATGGACTATCTGTAGTCTTCTATCAGGTGACCCCGGCGCATCTTCCGCTCTATCACGAGCAGGGCTACCGGTTCTTTAAGCTGGGGGAAGAAGCGCTGGTCCCGCTGGCGGACTTTAGTATTAGCGGATCGCGGAACGCCAGCCTGCGTAATGTGAAGGGGCGGTTCGAGCGCGAGGGTTACCATTTCGAGATCACGGAGGCACAGCATTCGAAGGAGCTGCTGCAGGAGCTTCGCCTGTTGTCAGAGGAATGGCTGGCCGGGCGCAGGGAGAAAGGCTACTCTCTGGGCTGGTTCAGCGAGCCGTACCTCCAGCTCGCACCGCTGGCGCTGCTGCGTGGAGCAGACGGCCATTTGCTGGCTTTTGCCTCCATGGCTCCTGGTTATGACGGGCAGAAGACGGTCTCGGTGGATCTGATGCGCCATCACAAGGATACCCCGAACGGGACTATGGATTACCTGTTCCTGTGTCTGCTGGAATGGGCGAAAGCGCGCGGTTACAGAAACTTCAATCTTGGGTCTGCCCCGCTGTCCAATGTCGGGGGCCGCTTTGGAGCGCTGCGGGAGGAGAAGCTCGCCCGGCTGGTTTTTGAGCGCGGAGGCCACTGGTATGGCTTCTCCGGTCTGCGCCGGTATAAGGAGAAGTTCAACCCGGTATGGGAGCCGCGTTATCTGGCCTACCCCGCTGCGGTGACTCTTCCTCTCTTGACTCTGGATCTGGTGAGGCTGGTCTCCAGACATCCGGAGGAGGGGAAGTGAGATGAATAGCCTACTGGCGATTGGCGAGCAAGCCTTGTAGTATACGGAAGGCCGGATACGGCGATAAGAAGTCACGGAAAATATTTGTTTTTCTGCGACTTTTTATATATCCAAGCGTCATAAACAAGGATTCAAAAATCGCGTAACAGGAGGATTATTCTATGTTCAAGAAAGTATTGCTTATTTCTGTTTTGACTATGAGCATGCTGATTACCGCCGGTCCGGTGAATGCGAATCCCAAAGAGCAGCCGGTCAATGAGCGGACCGACGTGGTATGGGTTAGCGGAAATGCAGCGGCACTTGTGGATCATGTGAATAATAAAGCAGATATCGTTGACCTACATACAAACACTGCGACTACGATATCAGAGGACTCCAGCCGTATCCTGGACCTACAGGTGATGAGCAGTCCGCCGAAAATTGTGCTTCTTAAACAAGGCAAAGGCACTAAAATTTCGAAATCCGTATTCTCCTCTGATGGACGTCTCCTCAGCAAAACGGATATCCCGCTTAAAACGGCAGGGGACAAAGTAAAATGGGTAGCTCCAACCGGCAAAACCAATGAACGGATCATGGTCCAAGCGGGAAACAACTTCAGCCTGTATCAATATCCCTGGGCAAAGCCGAGTGTGACTTATAATGCCAAGTTTATTGACAAGGGATATGAAAATGTATCCGTAATGGATTGGGATTTTCAGGCATACCCGTATTTGGCCGTTAAGTATCAGGCACAAGGGATTATGAGCACGGACTATCTGGTGAAGCTGGTTAATTTGTATTCAAGAAATGAGACGGTAATCAAGGACTTCAATACAGACTTCTCCATTCATTCCAGCGGGAACTTCTATGCAGCTTACACTTCCTATACTTATCAGCCCGTACCGGGGAATGTAAGCCGTCCTTCAGCCGATGAGGCTCAGAAGGTCTTCCAGTTAATCAACAAATCCACTAGCAAAGAAACGGCTTCTGTCAAACAGGTCTTCAAAGAGGATGGCGACATTTCCGGGTGGGTAACGGAAGTCATTAATGGTCAGGTGTTTGTGGGGGATCTGCAGGGGCGCTCATGGTCCCTATTCTCTCAGGGAGGCGCGGCGCTGCTGAAGAATCAGGAATGGCCGAAGAATGGCAACACGAAATTTCTGTACGCTAATATAAAGTCGAAAACAGCGTATTTCCTGGATTATTCATCTGGTGATATCTCGGTCATTGCGAGTACATTGAAGTAAATAAAGCTGCTGTGGCAGCAAAAAAGGTGCCGCCCTCTCCGATTGCTGGAGGGGGCGGCTTACTTTTGATTAGGAGTGTGCGCAGAGTTGGGGGAAGTGCCCGTACGCATGCTGAATGAGTAAATGGTGTGACAAAAGTGTAAGCGAAAAACAGCATACAAAGTGCTGGCACGCAGGCGCACGGGCCGAATGTATACCAAAAACAGCATACAATGTGCTTGCATGCAGGCGCACGGGCCGAATGTATGCCAAAAACAGCATACAATGGGCAGCTAGAGGGTGCGCGAGTCAAATGTATGTCAAAAACAGCATACAATGTGCTTGCATGCAGGCGCACGGGCCGAATGTATGTCAAAAACAGCATACAATGGGCTGGCACGCAGGCGCACGGGCCGAATGTATGCCAAAAACAGCATACAATTGGCTGACGCGAAGGAGCCGTAGGCCGAATTAAGGCCAATGGAGCAAAAATCAGGGGCAATAGTGCCCCTGATTTCGCCGGATGCCCCACAGGTGGGCGATTGGTAAGGTGGTGGTAACTGTATTAGCTGCGCAGCCGTATAAGTTCTTACACTATCCATCCGCTATGGTGATTTTGTTCGCTGAATCGTCCCGTACCCGCTCAGCTGATACGCGCTACCCACCACAGCATAGCTGCAACCGCCAGGATACCTAGCGCTGCCAGTGTATCACGCCTGCTCCAGCGGAGCTGATAGACGGGGGTCCGCTGCTTGGCGGGATCGTACCCCCGCGATTCTACGGCTGTCGCCAGCTCGTCGCCCATACCCAGGACAAGAATCAGCAGAGGCACGATGATTAGGGCAATCTGCCTCGGGGACCAACGGGCCACTCCGCGGGCGCGTCTTCCGCGTGAGCCCAGCGCAAGCTGCAGCTGGGCCAGCTTGCCGAGAATCCACGGCACGAATTGCAGGGTAACGGATACGGCAAGCGACCAGTTACGGGTGCGGATGCCCAGGGCCCGCAGCGGAGCGATGCCCCATTCCAGACCCTCGCGCAAGGGAGCTCCGGTGGTCGTCTCGGTGAACAGGAAGCCCAGGGCAATTAACAGCAGGAAGCGCAGCACGTTAATTCCCCCGCGCACGAGTCCTGCATAGCTGAAGCTGAGCGGCCCGAGTGCGAAGTCGGGAGAGCTCCAGCTAAGCCCGGACAGGAGCCAGAGGAACAGGAACATCAGCAGGAACGGGCGGAAGAAGCGGATGGCCCGGCGCCAGGAGATGCTGGCCGAAGCCGCGAGCCCGGCCAGCAGCCCGGCGGTAAGCAGCAGCGGGAGCAGAGTGTTCATCCCTAACAGGACCAGCGAGCCGAGAATCATCCCCAGCCATTTGGCCCGGGGATCGAGTCCTTGCCAGCCGGGCCTGAGCGGGGTGTTCTGTTCTAGTCTTGGATTGCCAGGCCTGATTATCGTCTGAACCCTCTCTGTTCTGGAGGATCGAGGAGAATGATCTCGCTTCCTGGTGCCTTCTAAGCTGTATTCCGTACTGTGTTGTTCGCTGACTTTGGTATTCTGGTTGCCGGGTGGCATGGCGCTGCTGCGGGCAGAGGCGCCAGTGCCTGCTGGCCACCTGTCCGTCTGCGGCATAGGCAGCGGGTGCTTTTCCAGCCCTAACAGCAGCTCCTCCAGATTGTCCGGGACTGCTTCCAGCAGGCCATGCTGCACCGCTCTGCGTCCCATAGAAGCATAGACGGGGGGCGTGAGTCCGGCGTCTGCCAGTAGGCCGGGATCCGCAGTCAATGCCGGAGCAGGGCCGTTATAATGGATAGCACCCTGCTTCATCACGATGACCTTGTCGGCAACCGGCAGGAAGCTGTCCAGATCATGGGTGCCGATGATCAGGGTCAGGCCGCCGCTGCGAAGCTCCTGCACCATTTCGAGCAGTGCCTGCGCTGCCTGGGGGTCCAGCCCTGCGGTCGGCTCATCCAGAATCAGAAGCCCGGGCTGTACGGCCAGGGCACCCGCAATACATACGCGCCGCTTCTCGCCCCCGCTAAGCAGAAAGGGAGAGCGCCCGGCGAATTCATCGTAAGCCAGCCCGGTCTTCGCCAGGGCGCCCGCGATGATCTCCGTCCGCTTCTCCTTGGACACCTCGCGCTCCATCAGGCCGTATTCGATATCCTTATGTACCGTACCCGCGAACAGCTGGGTCTCCGGCTGCTGGAATACCATGGACACAGCTTCGGCAGTCTTGTAGTCCGTCTTCTTCCCGTGATCGTAAAGTATCTGCCCGGAGGAGGGCTGTGCAAGGTCCGCGAGCAGACGGAGCAGCGTAGACTTACCGCTCCCGTTCACCCCGCAGAGGACAGTGAGTGTACCTGTAGGGATATCCAGAGAGATATCCTGAACCGCTGGCCTGCCGCCTTCATAGCAGAAGGAAAGATGCTCCGTACGAATTCTCATAGCAGCTCCTCCAGATCCTGTCCGGTCAGCGGCAGCAGGTGAAGCGGCCAGCCCTGCTTCTGCAGCAGCTTCCCGACCCGGACGGCCGGAGAAGGAAGCCAGCCGAGGGTCTCCGGCAGCTCCGAGGTATAGAACAAGCTGCGCGGGCTGCCGTCATAGAGCAATTGCCCCTTGCCCAGCACCGCAATGCGCGGGCTTGCGGCCAGCTCCTCCATCCGCTGCGTGACCCAGAGGATGGTAGTCCCTGCCTGCCATAGCCCCTGGGCCAGCTCCAGAATATCCGATCTTCCCTCAGGGTCCAGCATCGAGGTAGCCTCATCGAAAATAATCATCTTAGCTTCCAGTGCCAGGCAGCAGCCTACCGCCAGACGCTGGCGCTCTCCGCCGGATAGTGTAGATACCTCTGCCTCCGCTTTATGGCTTAGTCCTACCTGCTGTAGAATCTCATGGATTCGTGCAATCATCCGCCCCCGTTCCAGTCCCCGGTTCTCCAGTCCGAAGGCGATATCCTCGAAGGGAGTGGAGCCAACTGTCTGTGCTTCGGGATTCTGAAACACAAGCTGCACGTGCTGCTTAACAGCCATACGGTTCTCCGGCAGGCGCAAGTCCAGTCCGGCCACGGACAGACTGCCGCCGGAGGGGGTGTTCAGTCCGTTGAAGGAGCGGATTAGCGAGGTTTTGCCGCAGCCGTTGGCCCCTGTCAGCGCTACCCATTCCCCAGGCTCTATATGAATGTTAATCCCTTGCAGTACCGTTCGGCGATGCTGCCCCTCCCGCACGGACAAGCTTATATTATGCGCCCTGATCATCCTCATGCCTGCTTTCCGTCCAGCTCTAGTCAACAATTGCTACCCATTATAACAAAGATTTCAGAATTGATGTATCTGGAGGGTGATGTTATAGTGATCCCAAGTGGAAGCGGCTTTGCCATCCTTTTAAAGGATGGTACCGTTTCGGCGAGAAATAGAAGGATGATTTGTAGCGTGAAACATATAAATTCTTATATTTTTAAAAAAAGGGGGAACCTACCGGCCATGAAGAAATGGACCACCCGCGGCCTGATATTCAGTGCCTTATTCGCCGCCGTCATGATAGCTCTGAGTTATTTGAAAATCTCGCTGCCCTTCTCCACGGTACCCATTACCATGCAGACCCTCGCGGTAATGCTGGCTGGTTCAATCCTTGGGGCCCGTTACGGGGCGCTTGCTGTACTGATCGTGATCGGACTCGCCGCTGCCGGATTCCAGGTGATGGGCGGAAGCGGAGGATTGGCGGTCCTGGTTGGCCCTACCGCAGGATATATTTTCTCCTGGCCGTTCGTGGCCTGGCTGATCGGCTTTTTCGCTGAACGCATTAAGCAGGACAAATACACCTTCGTGAAGCTGCTGGCCGCTAACTTTATCTTCGGGGCACTGTTAGTTTATCCGGGCGGTGTGGGGTGGCTGGCCTATTCCACAGGCATGGATTCACTTGCCAAGGCACTGACGGCAGGCATGTGGCCGTTTCTTCCGGGGGACCTGCTCAAAGCAGTCTTGTGTTCGGCTGTAGTAACGGCGGTATGGAAGGTATATCCGATCGAACGTATTCTGAACCATGACACAGGCGTCTGGGCTGACGGGGACAACACAACCACAACTCCTTAACCGCAAGCTGCTGACCAATAAGTGCAAATGCTAACTGCAAGTTATGTCTTGCTCAGCATAAATAGGCGAATTCATAGCCCCTGTGGCGTGGATTCGCCTATTTCGCGTTGTTCACAATAGTAATTCTATAGGCATCCGTCAGATGTTGAACGTATTGTGGATAAAATGTGGATAACATTGTGGAAAAATCCCAGTGGTGGAGCTGAAACTGGGCTGGATGAGGAAAGGAGAGGAAAAAAACTATTGGTGGCGCTGAGTTTGGCCGGATGAGTGTCAAATGAGCCAATGAGTAACTTGTTTGCGTGTAAATAGAGTAATATATTTCTTTTGTGTATAATTTGTGGATAAAATGGGAAATTGGCTGCGAAAGCAGTGAAGTTGCAAAGTAATAGGTGGGTTCGGTAAAGTATGAAGCTTCGTTCGTAGCGAAAAAATGGGGATAAGTGTATTCTGTGCAACTAAAAACAGTGAGAAGGGTGGACTGCCTCTTCTAATTGTAGTCTATACAACTAAATTTGCCCGAATGGGCGAAAATCCAAGTATAGAGGCATTTTAATTGCAGGAAATACAACTAAACGGAGATTTAACGGGACATCCGGCGATTTAGTTGTACAAATTGCAATTAGCCCCCCCTTGCACCCTAATCGGGGCGCGGTAAACCTCAGCAAGCCATTATCTAAAGTAATTCTCACACGTTTAGATCTGATGAGCTCCTAATACCCTTGATCCATCCCGAGTCACTTCTCACCTATAAAAAAATGCCGTCCCCTAATAACAGGGACGGCATTAATCTTTACAAGCTCAATCCTCCGCGCAGGCATCGGCTGGCTTCGGCTCGGGCAGCGCCCAGACGGAGACGCTTCCGCCATTCACCGGGAAAACGGCCCAGCCGTCTTCGCCGATGGTGACGGACTCCCCGCGGTTATGGGTGAAGTCCTCCCATACCTCTCCGCTGCGCGCTTCGCCCACGAACATCCGCTTCTCTCCGTTGTCTCCGTTGGAGATGACTACAGCGCAGCCGGAGCCTTCGATCTCCTGAACGCCGCGCCGGACCCAGCCGATAGTGTTCGGATGGTCGAAGTAATCGTCCTGATCACCGTAAGCTTTGGTGTAGCGAGCACAGAGCAGAGGATCGATGGCGTCCTTCTTGCCTTCCATCGGCGCAGGGCCGCCGATGCCGTAATAATCCCCGTAGAAGACAACGGGATATCCGTCGCGCCGCAGCAGAATCAGGGCGTAGGCGCTTTGCTTGAACCAGTCGCCCACCCAGGATTCCAGAGCCTCATGAGGCTGGGAATCGTGATTGTCGACGAAGGTGACGGCATTCGCGGGGTGCGTCTGTACGAGCGTATCATCGAAGATATGCGTCAGGTCGAAATCCCGGCCTGCCAGTGCGGCGGAGTACAGCTTGTAATGAAGAGAGACATCGAACAGATCGATCTGGTAATCGACAGTGTTCAGGAATTCGCGGCAGGCCTCCAGATTGGAGTTCCAGAATTCACCGACGATGTAGAAGTCCTCGCCGCGCTTCTTTTTCATCTCCATGGCGAATTCCTTGATGAACTCATGGTTGATATGCTTGATCGCATCCAGGCGGTACCCGCTGCATTGCAGGGTGTCAACCAGCCACTTGCCCCAGTTCAGCATCTCATTCTTCACATCGTCATTGCTGTAATCAATGTTGGCGAACATCAGATAGTCGTAGTTGCCGAATTCATCATCCACATTCTGATTCCAGCCTTTACTCGTGCCGTCAATCCGGAATACGCCGTTGCGGCCTTCCTTGGCATCGAAATCGGTTCCGTTGAAGTGGGTGTGATTCCACTTGAAGCTGGAGTATTCCTCGCCGCGTCCCGGGAAATCGAATTTGGTCCAGCCTTCAATCTCGAACGGCTCGGAGATATCCTTGTTGCGGTCGTTCGGGTCCACCTCAATAACCTCGAAGACCTCGGTCTCATCCGCTCCGGCTTTATGGTTCATGACCAGATCCACGTAGACCGCAATGCCGTTCTTCAGGCACTCGGCAATCGCGTCGATTAACTCCTGCTTGGTTCCATACTTCGTGCGCACATCACCCTTTTGATCGAATTCACCGAGGTCATACAGATCGTAGACTCCATAACCGGTATCTTCGGGCGAGACGGCCTTGGTAACGGGGGGGACCCATACCGAATCAATGCCCGCCGCCTTCAGTTCCGGGGCCATCTGGGCAAGGCGTTTCCAGTGTTCTCCGTCCGCCGCGACATGCCATTCAAAAAATTGCATCATAGTATGATTTCTCTTCATAATTCTTTGGCCTCCTCTACAAATATAAGACGAATGGGACGGTGATCAAATGCTTCAGCAGGGAGTAGAAGAGATTTATGTAGACCTCTGTACATCAGTTGAATAAGTCCAGTTGGCGCGGGGCCAGCCCGCCGTCGATCCCAAGCAGCGATTGCAGCTCTTGGGCATTAGGAGTGGCATCCCCGGCAGAATTATTATTAAATACCACGTAAATATTCTTACAGGTCTGTTCAAGCTCCAGCAGCCGGTCCCGCCACTGCGTTAACTCTTCGGTGCTGTAACGGTACAGATAGCGAAGCTTGCGCCAGTCTGGGTGACTGCTCTGATTCCAGCCTGCGGTGTTGCGCCCGTGCAGCCTTACGTAGGTGAGGTCCGGCCGGGTGGCGACAGGGACAATCGGGATGGAGCCGGAACCTGCCTGCGGCTCGTCGGCTATCGTATGAATCCAGCCTTCCTGCTCCAGGAACCCGAGGGTCCGCTCACGCATCTCAGGGCTGTACCAGGAATCATTACGGAATTCGATGGCAGCGGGTACATCCAATAGCCGCTCCTTCGCTTCGCGCAGGAAATCCACATTGTCCTTGGTGCAGTCGAACCAGGGCGGAAATTGAAACAGCGCCATCGCCAGCTTGCCCGCTGAGCGGACAGGGGCGATAGAGGTATGGAAGGCCCGGTACATCTCCTCCGGCGTATCGTAGTAATTCTTTTTCCCCCGCAGATGTCCGGTCATTCCCTGATAAGCCTTCACAATGAACTGGAACGCCTCCGGCGTCTGGTTGACCCATTTCTCGTAATTTCGGACCGGCTGAACCGCGTAGAAGGAGCTGTCAATTTCCACAATGGGAAAATGGGCGCTGTAGGCGGGCAGGCGGTCGGCAGGTTTGATTTTGCCGTACAGCTCCTCATGGTCTCCGAAGCCGGTCAGCCCGATCTTGATCATAGAACCCCCTCCATGTCGCATGAACCTGAATTCTGCCGAACGGATCGGCTAACTCTTATTAAACTGAAAACCCGCCTATGCAAACAACAGGAGAACAGGAATGACGGAAATCAGTGCAGGGACAGGAAAGAACTGGAGAAAAAGGGGCTATGGAAGCTGGTATCACCAAAAGAGCAGGCGGATATACCCGGCGGGTGCCATTTATTCAAATATAAGAATTTTTGTTTCACGCTATAAATTATCCTTCTATTTCTCGCTGAAACGGTACCGTCCTTTGAAAGGACGGCGAAGCCGTTTCTACTTGTTATGCAGAGGGAAAGCGTGAGGTGACGCGCGGGGCAGGAAAAGATGGGCTTCTCCTCCATCACATGGGCTTGAAGCGGGTGATGGAGGAGACGCCATACAGATGAACGCTATTGCGGCCGTTACGCTTGGAGGAGTAGAGGGCATGGTCTGCTTCCGAGAGCAGCTCCTCCAGTGAGATCGAACGGCGGAAGGCTTCAGTCACGCCGAAGCTGGCTGTGATTTTAATTGTTCCTGTGATGGTGGAGAAGGTGCTCTGCTCGATGTCCCTGCGGATACGCTCAGAGATCAGGGCTGCTTCCTTCAAGGGGGCTCCCGGCAGGCTTAAGACGAATTCTTCACCTCCGTACCGTCCGAAGACATCCCCCTCCCGTACATGCTGGCGGCATACGCTTACTACATGCTGTAAGGCCATATCCCCGTGATGGTGCCCGTAGCGGTCGTTAATGCTCTTGAAGAAATCGATATCCAGCAGGATGACCGAGAAGGGGGCGGCGGAGCCGGCAGCTTCCTGCAGCCGTTGCCGGCTCAGCTCCATGAAGTGGGTCCGGTTGTAGATGCCGGTCAGGCTGTCGATAGTGGCGAGCTGCAGCAGCTTTTCCTGGAGCAGGGTGCGTTCGGTAACATCAATCAGCATGATCATCCGCCCGGCAAGATGGCCGTCATGCTTCTGGACCGGAGAGGAACGGACCTGATAATAGCAGACTTCTCCGCCGGAATGCCATACCAGCTCCTGCTCCTCGCTGATCTGCGGATTGGAATTCATTACATAATCGACAGCTTCCTTGCCGGCAGGCAGGAAGAGCTGGGCCAGCGGGCGGCCGATGGCGGAGGCATCCAGATCCTCAAGCATCTCGGCAGCGGCCCGGTTATAATCCACCAGCTTGTCGGAGAGGTCCATGACCAGTACGCCGTCGCGCATGCTCTCGAACAGATTCTCGCGGGCAATTGGTGCGGCGGTCAGCATCCCTCTGGACAGAATGGCCCATATATACAGGGACGAGGTTACGCTCATCACAACAGGTACAGGGTCTGTTCCATATGGAGTCAGGTCCATCAGATAGAGGAAGGCCCCCAGCGCAGGCAGGAATTGTCCGACAAAAATAATCAGCATCTGCCGCAGATAAGCCCGCCGCATCCGCCCCCAGCGCCAGAGGATCAGGCACATACCGGCCAGCATACAGCCGAAGGTCAGACTGCCCTGCACGATATACCAGGGTCCCATGACGATATCCACCAGCGGTGCAGGCGCGCCTTCCCGGAAGTAGATAGCCTTATAGAACAGGTGATGGGAGTCGTTGGTCCAGACAAGCACCGTGGAGATCACGGGGACGGAGTAGAGGAGGACCAGCAGTTTTCGGGAGACTAGCTTCTCTAAGCCCACGAAGTGCATGATCATCAGCAGACTGGAGGGCGCGATGTACGGCATTCCGAGATACTCCAGCTTGATCCAGAACTTAATCTGTTCCATCGAGTTCCCCGAGAGCTCGAGCGCGAAGGCGAATGTGTACACCGCCGAGGCGGCGGAGCTGACGATGAATGCGCGCAGGCCCGAGAAGTCAGTCTTCCTGTAAAAAGCAAACAGGGCGAGCAAGGCGTTCAGCACACCGGAGATCGAAACGATAATAATGTAGTTGGAAATCAGAGATGCCATGGGGAGCGCCTCCATGAATTGGGATAAGCATTGGACATTGTGAATAGTCTCCTGGACACAAAATGAAATGCAATGGCAAAGCCGTTTCCACTTATAGTTACTTACTATTTTTATCGGCAATCAGCTCTATTATTTACACTGTAAGCGGCTCCCTAGACAAAGTGACGGAATTTCACAGTCTCAATGTTACGCTTTGTCTAATGTGGGATTCGCAGGCAACGTGTAACATGTTAATTAATCCTACATGGGATGAGGAATAGGACGGTAGTTAAGATAATTATGTGATGTTAATTAACATTTAATAGATTCAGGGATGGAGGGGGACTGGAAATGTCACTAGTAGCAGCAAAAATTCCTGAAATACAGCTGGAGCATGTCGAAATGCGTTACCAGACGGAGACGGCAGATGTGCTGGCCCTGCATCAGGTAAGTCTCGATATTGCCAAGGGGGAGTTCGTCTCCCTGCTGGGTCCTTCCGGGTGCGGAAAGACTACTCTTTTGAGGCTGATGGCAGATCTTATAACACCAACGGCTGGAAATATTATGGTGGCAGGCAAAAACCCCAAAGAGGCCCGGCTGGCACAGAAATACGGTATCGTGTTCCAGAGTCCGGTGCTGTATGACTGGCGGAAGGTCAAGCATAATATTACACTGCCGCTGGAGCTGCTGGGCGTCAAGAAATCGATCCGTGAGGACAAAGCGCTGGAGCTGCTTGATCTCGTGGGCTTGCAGGGGTTCGCTGATAAGTATCCCTGGCAGCTCAGCGGGGGGATGCAGCAGCGTGTAGCCATTGCCCGGGCGCTCTCCATGGAGCCGGAAATCCTGCTCATGGATGAACCGTTCTCGGCGCTGGATGAATTCACGCGCGAGCGGCTGAATGAAGAGCTGCTCTCCGTCTGGAGTAAGGTACAGAGCACGATTGTGTTCGTAACCCACAGTATTCCCGAATCGATCTTCCTGTCGGACCGGGTGTTCGTCCTGTCTCCGCATCCGGGCAGGCTCTCGGCGGTTGTCGATATTCCGCTGCCCCGTCCGCGTACGGCGGACATGAGGAACAGTCCGGAGTTCTTCGAGCTGATTGCCCGTATCCGCGACAGCTTCGAAGGGGTGTAGTGATGAAGCTGAGCCGTGCGTTAATGCGGAACCGTGCGCTACCGCTGTTTGTCTGGATCTGCGGCCTGCTGGTGCTGTGGGAGGCGGTCTCCTGGTGGCTGCTGCATGTGGCGAAGACGCCGCTGGCCCAGTCCAAGCTGCCTTATGTCCACGAGGTGGCGCTTACTCTGTGGCAGTACAGCGGCACCCTTCTCCGTGAAGGGGGAGCTACCTTCGGCAATGCCGGGGTGGGCTTCCTGATCGGAGCGCTCTCTGGAGTGCTGCTGGCCGTGCTGATGAGTCTCTCCCGGACGATAGAGCAGCTTGCCTTCCCGTATGCGGTTGCTTCGCAGATGATTCCGATTCTGGGGCTGGCGCCGATTATATACGGGATTGTGCGGGATGAGCAGCTGTCGCGGATCATCATCTCCGGCTATATCACCTTCTTTCCGGTGGCGTTGAATATGCTGCGCGGTCTGCGGAGTGTGGACCCCTCTGCCCTGGAGCTGATGCACTCTTATGCCGCTAAGCCGTGGGCTGTATATTGGAAGCTGCGCTTCCCGGCAGCGCTGCCGGGGCTGTTCAGCGGGCTGAAGATTGCAGCGCCGCTGGCTGTAACGGGTGCAATTCTAGTTGAGCTCATGGGTGCGCAGCGCGGGATCGGGGTCATTATGCTCCGCAATCTCTATTACGGACCCTCCCATACGTATATGTTCTGGTCTACGGTACTGGTTGGTGCTCTGCTGGGCATGGCCAGCTATTGGCTGATGAGTCTGGTGGAACGTCTGGTAGCCCCCTGGCAGCCGGAATTCCGTCCCCAAGGAGGCAGCCGCTAATGGAAAGTAATACGGTTCGCGAATTCCCGTCATCTAACAACGTTATTACGCCAGATATGGATCAAGGCGGAGATCCATGGAAATTCCTGAAATGGCTGAACCCCGGGTTCGTGCTGCCGCTGCTTGCCGGAGCTTTGTTCCTGCTGCTGTGGGAGCTCCAGATCTTTCACCGCATCTTCGATCTGAAGAAATATCAGCTCCCCTTGCCCTCCGCCATCGCTGAAGCGATGCGGGACAATCTCAGTCTGCTGCTCTCTTATACAGGGTATACCCTCACTGAAGCCGTTCTTGGTATGCTGATCGGCTCCGGCTGCGGCTTCCTGATTGCCTTGGCTGCTACGGCCTGGCCCCGCTGGGGCGGCGGCAGCCTCACGATGGTAGCTGCACTCAATGCCGTGCCCATAGTGGCGCTTGCCCCTATCATGAACCTGTGGTTCGGGGACGGCATCGGCTCGCGGGCGGCGATTGTGACCGCGACCACGATGGCGGCTATGGCGATCAATGCCTACAAGGGCATGGCGGCTGTGGACCCGCTGGCGCTGGACCTGATGCATTCCTATGCGGCAGGCAAACGGGCGGTATTCCGCCATCTGCGGATTCAGAACAGTCTGCCTTATGTATTCACCGCCTTGAAGATCAACGCTACAGCGAGCATGATCGGGGCGATTGTCGGAGAGTTCTTCTTCTCCTCGCGGGGGCTGGGTTATCTGCTCTCGAATTCCATCAAGGTGGCGAAGATGCCGCTGGGCTGGTCCTGCATCGTGCTTGCCGCGGTTGCCGGAGTAATCTTTTACCTGGTCGTAGAGCGGCTGGAGAAGGTGTTTATCAAGTGGCACCCTTCCCGGCGTACGTAGCGTGTAATTCCTGCATAGGGCAACAAGAACGCAATCATACTGTGTTAGGCCGTCTTACAAAAAAATGATTGGTAGGGGGAGTTGCTATGATGAAGGGCAAACAGAGCAAATATCGTGGAGGATTATGGCTTGCGGCGGCTCTAATGCTGATCTCGCTGCTTGCGGGCTGCGGCGGCAACAACAACGCCAGTCCCTCCGGAGCAGAAGCGACTGCGGGGAATGCGGCGGCAGCTTCGCCGGAAGCTGCGGCAACCACAGAACCGGCGGCTGAGCCGGTTACCGTGAAGCTGCAGCTCAAATGGGTGCCGCAGGCCCAGTTCGCAGGGTACTTCCTGGCGCAGGACAAAGGGTATTATGCGGCGGAGGGCCTGAAGGTTGAGATTCTGCCGGGCGGGCCGGATATCGTGCCTGAGCAGCAGGTGGCCGGCGGTTCGGCCGATATCGGGGTGGACTGGGTGGCGAGTCTGCTGACCAGCCAGGAGCAGGAGATGCCGCTGGTGCAGATCGCCCAGATTTTCCAGAAGAGCGGGCTGGTGCTGGTATCCAAGAAGGAGGCGGGCATCACTACACCGACTGATCTGAAGGGCAAGAAGGTGGGCAACTGGATGGGCGGCAATGAGTTTGAGCTTCTGGCGCTTTTTGATAAATACAAGCTGGATTCAGGCAAGGATCTGAACTTCACCAAGCAGGGCTTCACGATGGACCAGTTCCTCGGCGGTGAGCTGGATGCCGCCTCGGCCATGACCTATAACGAATATCAGGTGGTGCTGGAGTCAGGCATTAAGGCAGAGGACCTCAGTGTTATCGACATGAATGACGAAGGTGTGGCGATGCTCGAAGACAATCTGTTCGCCAATAAGGAGTGGCTGGAGGGCAACAAGGAGACGGCGGCCAAGTTCGTCCGCGCTTCTCTGAAGGGCTGGGCGGATGCGATTGCTGATCCCGAAGCAGCTGTGGACAGTGTGATGAAGCTTGCGGAAGCGGGCAGTACAACCCGGGAGCATCAGCTGAAGATGATGACAGAGGTTGCCAAGCTGATCCAGCCGGAGGGCTTCGATGCTTCCAAGCTGGGCTATACGGATGCTGCCGCATTCCAGCAGACTGCCGATATCGCGCTGAAATTCGGGGTCATCAAGACGGCTTCCAAGGTGGAGGAGGCTTACACGAACGAGATTGTGGAGATGGCGGCGAAATAACAGGCAACAGGATTCCTTCATAGCTGAAGCAGATGGCCGCCTGGTAAGGCGGTCATCTCTTCTAGGGTAGCGGACGAACACAGGAAAAGAGGTGCGGACGATGACACTGCTCACGGGGCAGGCCAGTAAGGTGAAGAACTATATAAATGGAGCTTGGGTGGAGTCCTCCTCCGGGCGGCAGGAGGAAGTGTTCAACCCGGCGACCGGCGAAATCATTGCCTATGTGCCGATCTCCAGCCGGGAGGAGCTGGATGCAGCCGTGCGGGCAGCTTCCAGAGCTTATTCCGAGTGGAAAAGAGTCGCCGTCCCGCGCCGGGCCCGCTATTTCTTCCGGTACCAGCAGCTGCTGGTACAGCACAGCAAGGAGCTGGCGGAGCTGATCACGCTGGAGAACGGTAAAAGCCTGGAGGAAGCGCTGGGAGAGGTGCAGCGCGGCATCGAATGCGTGGAATTCGCCGCTGGCGCTCCCACGCTGATGATGGGCAGCCAGCTGCCGGATATCGCGACAGGCGTAGAGTCCGGCATGTACCGCTATCCCCTGGGAGTTGTGGGCGGCATCGCCCCGTTCAACTTCCCGATGATGGTGCCCTGCTGGATGTTCCCGCTGGCGGTAGCCTGCGGCAACACCTTTGTGCTGAAGCCCTCTGAGCGGACGCCGCTGCTGGTGAACCGGCTGGCCGAGCTGTTCGCAGAAGCGGGCTTCCCGCCGGGAGTGCTGAATGTAGTGCACGGGGCGCATGAGGTGGTGGATGGCCTGCTGGCGCATGAGGAGGTGAAGGCGGTCTCCTTCGTCGGCTCGCAGCCGGTGGCGGAATATGTCTATAAGCAGGGGACTGCGCACGGCAAGCGGGTGCAGGCGCTGGCCGGCGCGAAGAATCATTCGATCGTGCTGAAGGATGCCGATCTGGACCATGCGGTGAAAAATATCCTGTCCGCAGCCTTCGGCTCGGCGGGCGAACGGTGCATGGCCTGCGCTGTAGTGGTGGTGCAGGAGGACATTGCCGATGAGCTGGTGAGCCGGATCACGGAGGCAGCGGACGGGCTGAAGATCGGGAACGGCAAGGAGGAAGGTGTGTTCCTGGGCCCGGTCATCCGGCAGGCGAACAAAGACCGGACGATTGATTACATTGAAGCTGGGCTTGACGAGAAAGCGGTGCTGGTGCGGGATGGCCGCAAGGATGCTGCAGCTGCGGGCAGCGGCTATTTCCTGGGCCCGACAATCTTCGATCATGTGGTGCCGGGTATGAAGATCTGGCGTGACGAGATCTTTGCGCCGCTGCTGTCAGTGGTGCGGGTGAAGAATCTGGCGGAGGCGATAGCGGTCACCAATGAGTCGCCCTTCGCCAACGGGGCGTGCATCTATACCGACAGCGCCAGGGCGGTCCGTGAATTCCGCGAGGAGATCGATGCCGGGATGCTGGGTGTCAATCTGGGCGTGCCTGCGCCGATGGCATTCTTCCCTTTCTCAGGGTACAAGAAATCGTTCTATGGAGATCTGCACGCGAACGGCCGTGACGGTGTGGAGTTCTACACCCGCAAGAAAATGATTACCGCGCGTTACTAAAAGAAGGAAAGCCAAGGAGGAGAGTGTGCCGTGCAGAGTCTGGGCAAAGAAAGTGAGCTGGCGGTTAAGAAGGACCAGCGGTATTTGTGGCATAATATGACTCCTTACAGTGAGCAGCATCCGCCGATGATTGCCGCTTCCGCAAGCGGTTCATGGGTTACCGATATCGACGGCAACACATTCCTGGACGGCATGTCCGGCCTGTGGTGCGTGAATGTGGGGTACGGGCGCAAGGAGTTGGCGGAGGCGGCGTACAACCAGTTGCTGAGCCTGCCGTATTTCCCGCTGACGCAGAGCCATATGCCGGCCATCGCGCTGGCCGAGAAGCTGAATGAGTGGCTGGAGGATGAGTATGTCATCTTCTTCTCCAATAGCGGCTCGGAAGCGAACGAAGCAGCCTTCAAAATCGCCCGCCAGTACCAGCAGCAGACCGGCCAGCCTGACCGCCATAAATTCATTGCCCGCTACCGGGGCTATCACGGAAGCTCGCTGGGCGCCCTGGCGGCGACCGGGCAGGCGCAGCGCAAGTACAAGTACGAGCCGCTGGGCGGCGGGTTCCTGCATGTAGCGCCGCCGGACAGCTACCGCCGTCCGGCCGGCATGACCGAAGAGGCGTTCAACCTCCAGTGCGCGCAGGCGATTGAGGATATGATTGTCTGGGAAGGCGCAGAGTCTGTAGCGGCGGTAATTATGGAGCCGGTCATTACCGGCGGGGGCGTGATTGTCCCGCATCAGGTCTATATGGACCGGGTGCAGGAGATCTGCCGGACCTACGGCGTGTTGCTGATTATCGACGAGGTGATCTGCGGCTTCGGGCGGTCCGGCCGCAAGTTCGGACACCACAATTTCGGAATCAAGCCCGATATTGTCACGATGGCGAAGGGGCTGACGAGCGGCTATCTGCCGTTATCGGCTACCGCTGTGCGCAAGGAGATCTATGAGGCCTTCAAGGATAACAGCGATGACTACGGGCACTTCCGTCATGTGAACACCTTCGGCGGCAATCCGGCCGCCTGTGCGCTTGCCCTGCGCAACCTGGAGATTCTGGAGCAGGAGCAGCTGGTTGAACGCGCCGGAATTCTGGGCCGCAGGCTGGAAAGCGGGTTCGCTGGGCTTCTGGAGCATAAGCTGGTTGGCGATATCCGCAGCTTCGGGCTGGTCCTGGGGATTGAGCTGGTGGCGGATAAGGCCACCAGAGTGCCTGCTGAGCTAAGTGTGGTTAAGGGAATTATTGCCGACTGCAAAGCCAAGGGACTGATTATCGGCAAAAACGGTGATACGGTGGCTGGCTTCAATAATGTGCTCACCTTCGCTCCGCCGTTATCCTCGACGGATGAGGATGTGCAGTTCATCATCGATACCTTCACAGCTGTGCTGAACGGGAGTTGGGCAGAGTGAATTTCTCCGGGTACAGGAACTGGTAGGCGCGCAGGGCGACCTGAATGGAGATCCGGTTCTCCGGGAGCATGAAGTCCTCGCCGAGCAGCTCGGTGATTTTGTCCAGCCGGTAGTAGAGGGATTGCCTGACGATGAAGAGGCTGCGGGCGGCGATCTGCTTCGACCCGTCATGATCGAGGTAGACGCGTAGCGTCAGCAGCAGTTCGCTGCCCTTCGCCTCATCATGGTCAATCAGCGGGCCGATATAGCTGCGGATGAAATTCTCCAGCGTCTTGCCGTCGTTCAGGCTCAGCAGCAGCTGGAAGACGCCTAACTCCTCATACATCAGGACCGGCTTCTGGTAACAGGAATAGAGGGACAGCGCTTGTACAGCTTCCTGGTAACCGGCATGAGCATGCTTCAGGCCCTTGTGGGACTTGCTGACTCCGATGACGAGCTGCAGGTCCTTCAGCTTCTCATCCGCACGGATATGCTGCAGGGAATCAAGCGCCTGCTGCAGGCGCAGCTTGCCGGGCAGCTTGGACTGGATATCCAGTGCAATGACGGTCAGCCGGTTGTTCTTCAGGGTGATCAGCGGCCGGAGGGAATACTTCTCGAAGATGGAGCGCAGAATGAGCGAAAGATGGAAGGTGATGGATTCCCAGTCATTCTCCGAGCTGTTCCATTTGACATCCCGGGGATTCTCAATCTCGATCAGACAGACCCGGTAGGGCAGCTCATTGACCAGGTTGAAGTCCGGGCCGACCAGCCCCTTGAGCCGGTTGTCGTCCTGAGTGCGTCCAGAGGCCAGCTCATCCACCCACAGATTCTCCGAGAACAGCTTCCGCTCCTCCATGTATCGCGTGCGTAACAGCTCCTGTGCGATGGATAAGGAGGCGGAATCGAGCAGCAGACAGTCGAATTCCTGCGGCTTGTGATTACAGACCATCAGGATATAGGCCCAGGTCTGATCCAAGGCTCCAACGGGCTTCACGGCGATGGTCTTGTGGCCGTATTCGCGGATATAGGGGGCCGCCTCGGGCTGTACCCCTTCCATCTCTTCGCTGAAGGTCTCGAAGAAGCCCAGCAG
The DNA here is from genome assembly GCF_038595095.1 of Paenibacillus sp. FSL P2-0089. Taxonomy (NCBI): domain Bacteria; kingdom Bacillati; phylum Bacillota; class Bacilli; order Caryophanales; family Paenibacillaceae; genus Paenibacillus; species Paenibacillus sp. FSL P2-0089. The sequence goes on along the minus strand of NZ_CP152006.1, from coordinate 6,913,189 downwards.
CGGGCGCTGCTCCTCGGGCGCGAGGGCCGGGAAGAAGAGAGGTTTACCTTGCAGCTGCATATAGAGAATCTGTGTGCGGGTGCTTTTACATAACAATTGCAGGACCTTAAGGGTCCCCTGGGAGGTTAGGGTCAGCCGGTGGAATTCGCGGGAGATGATCTCCAGCTCTTGCAGCATCCGGTGATGGCGGTTGATGATGAGAGAATGCAGATCGAGTGTAATGTCGACGAACCGTACAGTGCGGGTGAATTGGATCAGCGGAAAATCATGCAGGTTTGAAAGAGCGATCATCTCCTGCGGAATGGCACTGAAGTAGGCTCCCAGCTCAATGCACAGGCAGGCGGCGTTCTTATCAATCAGATTCTGCATGAAGGACAGGGCGGCGTCCAGATCCGTGCTTGCGCTCATTCCGGTAGTCAGAATCATCTCTTCCCCGTGAATCAGACTCTCCAGGCTCGCGCTCTCCAGCACATGCACCCAGCGGACTGCCCGGTTCAGGCCGTTTCTTCCCCCGATCAGCTCAGCTTCAGCGAACAGCGGCCGCTTCAGCGCGTCGCGGATCGTAAATACAAGTTCAAAGTCCATAAGCTTCCCCCTCGTTAACATAGTTCTCAGGCCATTCTCACAGGTAAAAAATAGACTTTTGAAATTAGACAATCTGTCTAATGTAACGAAAAAACGAATTGACTATAGTTTGAATATAATATGTCAGGAAACTTAACTCAAATTGGAGTTCGATTAGCGATTTTATCGGCTTGAAGTTTATTTTACTACAATAATTCTTACAAGTATGCAAAATATTAAGGCGATCATCGTAATAATGTTATATTATATAACATAAATCGAAGCCGAGAGTGGAAGCTACTTTGGCCAGAAGGAGGGGTACCCGATGGAGCAATCTTCACCGTTAACCACATTTACACCTGAGCTGTTCATGCGTAATTTTGCCGAGGCAGAGCCGGGGCTTACCCGCAAGGGAGCTATCGAAGAATCCAACCGCTGTCTGTACTGCTATGATGCGCCCTGTATCCAGGCCTGTCCGACCAGCATCAATATCCCTTCCTTCATCAAAAGAATCGCAACCGACAATCTCAGAGGGGCGGCGCAGACCATCATGGACGCTAATCCGGTCGGCGCAAGCTGCGCACGGGTATGTCCTACGGAGGAGCTGTGCGAGGGGGCCTGTGTGCTGAACGGCGCTTCCGCACCGATTGAGATTGGCCTGCTGCAGCGTTATGCCACGGATTGGGCGATCCGCAGCGGCCTTCAACTTTTCCAGGCAGGTGAGCCTAACGGCAAGAAAGTAGCGGTGATCGGCGGAGGACCGGCAGGTCTGTCGGCGGCCAGAGAGCTGGCGCGCGAAGGCTTCCAGGTGGTGATCTATGAGGCGAAGCCGCTGGCCGGAGGCCTAGATACCTACGGGATTGTCTCCTTCCGGCTGCCGCAGGACATTTCGCTCTGGGAAGTGGAGCAGGTGGAGAGGCTGGGCGTAGAGATCCGCACGGGAATGAAGGTAGGCTTGGATATTTCCATAGAAGAGCTTAAGGCCGGATATGATGCCATTGTGCTGGCGGCCGGGATGGGGTATGTTCCTCCACTGGGTATCGAAGGAGAGAAGCTGTCCGGTGTCTATGATGCGATCGAACTGGTGGAGACCACCAAGACCGGGATTCCTGCCCTAGAGCTGATGGGACAGCGTGTGGCTGTCATTGGTGCGGGCAATACGGCCATTGATGCGGCCACCTGCTCGGTGCGGCTCGGCGCGGCGAATGTGAAGATGATCTACCGCCGGACGCGCGGGGAGATGACGGCTTATGATTTTGAATATGAATTCGCCAAGCAGGAGGGGGTGGAATTCAACTGGCTGACCCTGCCGAAGCGGATTGTCGGGGATGAGCTGGGGAATGTCGCGGCACTGGAATGTGTGCGGATGGAGCTGAGCGGTGAGGCCGGGCCGGATGGACGCCCCTCTCCCGTCCCGGTGGCGGGCTCGGAATTCCTGCTCCCGGTGGATGCCGTAGTGGTGGCTATCGGCCAGAAGCGGCGGATGGACCTCATTGAGGCGCTGGGGCTTAAGCATAAGCGGGGGGTAGTGGAGATTGATCCCGCGACCGGGCGCACCTCTGATCCGCAGATTTATGCTGCCGGCGATATTGTTTTTGGGGCAGGGACGGGGGAGGCCATGGTGGTCTCTGCCGCGCAGCAGGGGAAGGATGCTGCCTATGCGATTGTGAAGCAGTGGTCAGGCCGTCAGGACGGCGTAATCGGCTCTGCCGTATAACGCGGGTTTCATAGAAGAGGGAGGGAATGGCAATGGCAGATCTCAGTATTGATTTTGCAGGCATCAAGTCACCGAATCCGTTCTGGCTGGCCTCTGCGCCGCCTACCAATACAGGCTATCAGGTGCAGCGTGCGTTCGAGGCAGGCTGGGGAGGCGCGGTGTGGAAGACGCTCGGAGAGCCAGTCATCAATACCTCGGCCCGGTTCGCCGCCGTTCATTTTGGCGGCCAGCGTGTAGCGGGCTTCAACAATATTGAGCTGATTACCGACCGTCCGCTGGAGGTCAACCTGAAGGAAATCTATGAGACGAAGCGGAGATTCCCGGACCATACGATCATTGCTTCCCTGATGGTGGAGCCGAAGCGGGAGAAGTGGCATGAAATTGTGAAGCGCGTGGAGGCTATCGGCGTAGACGGTCTGGAGCTGAACTTCGGCTGTCCGCACGGCATGGCTGAACGCGGCATGGGCGCGGCTTCGGGCCAGCAGCCTGATCTGGTGCAGGCGCAGACCGCCTGGGTCAAGGAGGTGGCAACCACCCCGGTCATTGTGAAGCTGACGCCGAACATCACCGACATTACCGTGGTGGCCCGACATGCCGTCAAGGGCGGGGCGGATGCAATCAGCCTGATCAATACCATCAACAGTCTGGCCGGGGTAGACATCCACAGCTGGAATACGATTCCGAATGTCGGCGGCCAGGGAGCGCACGGCGGTTATTGCGGCCCGGCCGTCAAGCCGATTGCCCTTAGCATGGTGGCAGAATGTGCCCGGGACCGTGAAGTCGGTGTACCGATCTCCGGCATCGGCGGCATCTCCACCTGGCAGGATGTCGTCGAATTCATGCTGATGGGCTCGACAGGGATTCAGGTCTGCACAGCGGTTATGCATCATGGCTTCAGGATTGTGGAGGAGATGATCGACGGTCTGAACCATTACCTGGACGAGAAGGGGCTGGCTTCGGTAACCGAGCTGATTGGCAAGTCGGTGCCTAAGTATTCCAACTGGGGGGATCTTGACCTTAACTATCAAGTCGTTGCGCGGATCAACGAGGAGAACTGTATCAACTGCAATAAATGCCATATTGCCTGTGAAGACGCCTCTCATCAATGCATCGATATGCTGACGAATGCGGAGGGCAAGGCGATTCTGCAAGTGCGTGAGGAGGATTGTGTGGGCTGCAATCTGTGTTCGATTGTCTGCCCGGCAGACGGAGCCATTGATATGATTGCACTGGAGGGCGGAGCGGCCCCGATGAGCTGGAATCAGCGCAGCCGGATCATCAGCGGGGTTAACGGTTCTTATTCGGAAGCGGAGGTGGGATAAGATGAAGAAGATCATCAAGCACGGAATTATCGTTACAGCGGCAGATACGTATACGGGGGATGTCCTGATTGAGGATGGAATCATCAGCGGCATCGGCCTGAATCTGGAAGCGCCGGGAGCGGAGATCATTGATGCTTCCGGCTGTTATGTCTTTCCGGGAGGGATTGATCCTCATACCCATCTGGATATGCCCTTCGGCGGAACGGTTACCGCCGATGACTTCGAGACCGGCACAATTGCCGCTGCTTACGGCGGAACCACCACGGTCATCGATTTCTGCCTGACCACGAAGGGGCAGCGGCTCCAGCAGGCTGTAGATACCTGGCATCACAAATCGCAGGATAAAGCGGTCATCGACTACAGCTTCCACCTGATGGTATCAGAGCTTAATGACAAGGTGCTCAGCGAGCTGCCGCAGATTATCGAGCAGGAGGGCATCACCTCGCTGAAGGTGTTCATGGCCTACAAGAACACGTTCCAGGCCGACGACGGAGTTCTGTATAAGACGCTTCAGGCGGCGAAGCGCGAAGGGGCGCTGGTCATGGTGCATGCCGAGAACGGGGATGTCATCGAGTATCTGGTGGACCAGGCACTGGCCGCAGGAAATACCGATCCGCTCTATCATGCGCTGACCCGTCCTCCTGAGCTGGAGGGCGAGGCGACGGGCCGGGCGGCGTATTTGACCGGGCTGACGGATTCACAGCTCTATGTGGTGCATGTCACCTGCGCCGAGGCGGCCTGGAAAATTGCGGAGGCCCGCAAGAAAGGGCTGCGCGTCTACGGCGAGACCTGCCCGCAGTATCTGGTGCTGGATCAGTCGGCGCTGGCGAAGCCGGACTTTGAAGGCGCCAAGTATGTCTGGTCTCCTCCGCTGCGCGAACAGTGGAACCAGGATGTGCTCTGGGATGCCCTCTGGAGCGGGACGCTGCAGACCATCGGCTCTGATCAGTGCTCATTCAACTTCAAGGGACAGAAGGAGCTGGGACGGGGGGATTTCTCGAAGATTCCGAACGGTGGACCCACCATCGAGGACCGGTTCAGTGTCCTCTACTCCGAAGGGGTGCAGAAGGGCCGCATCACGCTGAACAAATTCGTGGATATCATCGCCACCTCAAGCGCCAAGCTGTTCGGCCTGTTCCCGCAGAAAGGCACGATTGCCGTGGGCAGCGACGCCGATATCGTGATCTTCGACCCGGCAGTGGAGCGGACACTGTCGGCAGAGACCCATCATATGAATGTGGACTATAATGCGTTCGAGGGGCTGGAAGTCAAGGGGGAGCCGGTCTCTGTGCTGAGCCGGGGAGAATTTGTCATCCGTGACAAGGTATTCGTCGGTACCGCAGGACAGGGTAAATACCTGCACCGCAAGCGCTTCGAGGCCGAAGCTCCCCATCCGGCCCAGGCAGAAATCAACGGAGGAGTGGTCTGAGATGTCAGCATTTGCAGAGTTCGACCGGGAACGGCAGGAAATTGACAATCTCATCGGGCTAGGCTATACCGTGGCCGGGATCTATGAGGATCTGGACGGTGCCAGGGTTACCTTCATCCGCAGGGAGCCGGCCGGCGGGCCGGTGGAGCTGCTGCTGCTTACAGCGGACGCACGTAAGCATGTGACGACGCTGCTTGTGGGCGGAAGCAGGCAGGCTGCTGCTGAGATTCATCGGTGAACCCGCATTACAGTGAATCATTCCCCTTATATTCCTCACGAAGGATCGACATGATTGTCAGCGATTCAAATCCACCCTCCGTCCGGATACATTCGCGGAGGGTGCCTTCCTTTTTGAAGCCGGCCGCTTCATAGACATGCTGCGCTCTGACATTGTAATCCTTAACGTCGAGCCACAGCCGGTGCGTATCCGTGAGATTGAATGCCCAATGGATCAGCAGCTTCAGCGTAAATGTTCCGTAGCCGCGATCCTTGGTCTGTATTACAATCCGCTTGATACACAGTGTGAGATTAGGATATGTATATACACCATAGTACAAGAAATATAGACGGCAGCTAATTATGTAAGGGATATGTATGTGGATGGAGCTGCCGCAGTTGCAGGGTACACTGCTACGTCAGACGGTTAACGGACTCCAGTGCAGAGAAGACGGAGACGGACGGAGATTGGGTGATTTCGATCCTTGCCGGGGCGTTCGCTGTGACATCGGGCGAGTAGAGATAGATGCTATTCGCGGCTTCAGAGGTGCGGATTCTGGTGAATTCATTGGCCAGGCTGATCGTTGAGGAGGAGGCAAGTGTAAGTTCTTTGACCCTCAGCTTGAACGTGACCAGAGTCTGATCTACTGCCGGAATCGCCTGCTGCCCGCTGCCCGCTTCAACCTGAATATCAATGCCGCGCATACTTGTGTTTTTTCCGAGATAGATGCTGCCGTCCACGGGACTCTGAAAATTGAACTGGAACAGGTTATCCACCTCATTGCCAGCCGTATAATTTCCTTCCGTATAGACCGAATGCTGTGTATATTCAAGGTTATCAAATACCTGGCTGTCATATTGGATAATGAAGTTAAGATAGCTGTAGCCAAGGTCATTTGGCGCGAAGTCTTTTAAATGCACCAGCACGGTAACTTCATCCCCCGGATTATAGGCCTCTTTGTCAGTGGTCACCACAACAGACATCGCAGGAGCGGTGGTATCCACTGCAGCCTCACGAATCATGGACATCATAAGCGGCAGTACCTTCATCCCTCTGATTGCCCGCTTGAATCTATTCCTTTTATTCATGTTACATCCCCCATTGCCATCATAATGATGCATCCCTATGCACGAATGATCTTGTATATGAACAATGGTAACAATTGTCACTGATAAAATACTGATAAACGTCGAACCATGGCGTAAAATATCGAAAAAATGCCGGGATTATAAATAAAATTCTAAAGCTCCTCTAGCCCATGCAGGAATTTCATCTCTGCAAAAGCCGATTTGTGAGTTCTGGATTTCCATCACCACCTCAGGTTCACTGGTGTTGTCGATAATGGTGACTTCATCTGAGATCTCTAATGCAGGTTTCAGGTTGCTCAAGGATTCACCGTATCTCCAGCGGATATCTTTTTCGGCAATCCAATGCCCTCCTTGCTCCACTCTTGAAGCTACCCGATCTATATGCATTTGCACATCCTGTAATCCAATATAATACATGACGACTTTATAACCTTGTTGCTTAGCTGTCTTCATGTGACGTAAGACAAAACTTCCCGATAGAGTAGTTTCTATATCGAAGTTTTCTTAACGACTGATTAGTTCCCTTATTTGCTTTACAGCCTCTCGTCCAGCAGACAGATCTGCACTTCTGGGATTTTCTGGATTAATCCTCTTAGCAATCTGGTCCGGATCAATAATGGTTCCAACATAGCCCCTCAACTGGAAACTAATTGTGCTTTTTCCAGCTCCATTAGTTCCGGCAAAAACCGTCATTACAGATTTAGATTCACTCATGACTAACAAGCTCAGTCAGGTTACCGGCTACATCATAAGTAATTTCGAATTTTTGCCCAGTGGCATCTTCACGAATTCGTTTCCCGTTTTTTATATAATAGATGGAAGCTCCTGCTTTTTTGGCTTCTGCGACTGCATGCTGGTTTGCCTTTTTTAGTAACCGTTGTAATTCTTCTCTTTGGGGCAGCATTAGGATAGCACCTCACTTGAATATTGGGATTTATTTTATGATAGTATAACACAACCCAATTCCCCCCCTGAAAATACCCCGACCCTATTTACCCAGCCGCCGGTATTCGTCGACGAACCAGTCCGGCAAGGCGTCGCCGGTCTCTGCAATGTAGGATTCACTGAACTGGGTGAATTTGCGCTGGGCGCGCAGGGGTTTGGCGGTTTCGTAATAGATCGCAATCAGCCGCAGGGCGTAGCTCTCCTCCAGCGGCTCTAGCTCCGTCAGGCGCATGGCGTAATCTTCGGCCTCGTGTGGCCGTGCAGCCTGCACCAATCCCAGGGTAAGCTGCTCCAGCAGCTTGAGGTACAGCCGGCGGTATTTGTCACGGGCGGAATACACCCAGAGGCTGTCCAGCGACTGAAGCAGATCACCGGTGTACAGAGCGGCGGCCTGCTGCATACCCTCTAGCTGGCTGCTTTGCAGCGCAAGCGCCGCAGCTTCCTGGAATTTCTCAATGTCCCCCTCAATCCCCCTCGATTCCAGCCTGTAGTTTTCCCTGCCGAAGGTCAGCTCAATCTTGTCCTCCAGCGCGGCTTTCTTCAAGGTGGTGCGGATCTGGTAGACCGTAGTGTGCAGATATTGCTTGCCCTTCTCGTAATTCCACTGCGGAAACACATCATTCAGAATGACGCTGACGCTGCCCTGCCTGTGAATCCACAGATACGCAAATAATTCCTGTGCCTTATGTGTCCTCCACTTCACCAAGCCCTGAGGGCTGGTTAGCTCATAATCCCCCAGGAGCCGGAACGCAGTTGTCCTCCCGGCTGCTCCAGTTGCTTCGGCTGCTCCGGCAACCCCAGGCGCTAGACGCTTACTGAGCAGCTTGTTCCAGGTCTTGAGCAGCCGCGAAGGATCAACGGGCTTCAGCAGATAATCCATCGCAGACAAGTCGAAGGCTTCGACAGCATAATTCCGGTAGGCGGTTACGAATACGATGTCTGTGTCCGGAGATACTGGCAACAGCTTCTCGGCAAAAGTGAGGCCGGACAGCTCCGGCATCTGGATGTCCAGGAATAGAACATCCGGCTTCAGTTCGGAAGCAGCAGCGAGGGCTTCGCGCGGGTTATCGTACGTCAGGACAGAGGATACTCCTTCACACTGGAGCAGCAGCCGCTTCATCTGATCCAGTGCCGGCCATTCGTCATCAATTACCATTACAGAGATGCTCATACTCAGGAGACCTCCTCCTTCCATGGGATTGTTATCAGTACATCTATACCTCCGCTGGCTCCCCGGGTAAGAATCAGCGGACGCCCGAACTGTGTGAGCAGCCGGCGGTTAATGTTCCGCAGGCCGATTCCGGTGCCTTCGCCATGCGAAGACCGGTAGTCGTCCTTCATCCACGAGGATAGCTGTTCATCGCTCATTCCCTTTCCGTTGTCCGAGACGGTGATCAGGATATTACCGCCCTCCTGCCGGGTGGAGATGATCACTGTTCCTCCGTCAATTTTCTCCATCAGTCCGTGACGAACAGCATTCTCTACAATGGGCTGCACAATCAGCGGCGGCAGCGGGAATTCACTAACCTCAATATGATACTCGGCATTCAGCCGCTTCCCGAACCGGGCCTGCTCCAGTGACAGATAGGCTTCGATCAGCTCCAGCTCCTTCTCGAATGGAATGGCGGTCTCCTGGTTGCTGAAGTCGAAGCTGCCACGCAGGAAATGGCTCAGATCGTATAGCAGCAGCTGCGTCTTCTCGGTGTCACGCGTACTCATCCAGATGATTGTATTAATAGCGTTGTACAGAAAATGCGGCTTGATCTGCGCACGCAGCATGGCGATCTCCGAGCTGAGCCGCTCGGAGATAGACCGCCTTAGCTGAACCAGCGTGTTAACCCGTCCCTTAAGATCGCTCCAGATATAAGGCTTATGGATAAAATCATTGGCTCCGGCGCGGAAGGCCGCCTCGTTGAAGTGAAGCTGCTGCCCGGCTGTAGCCATCAGGATCGGCAGGTCCAGCGGGGTGTAAGTCTGGCGGATGATCCTGCATAGCTCAAGGCCGGACATCTCGGGCATCATAACATCGATCATACAGAGATCGAAATTACGGTCAACAGCCAGCAGCGCAAGCGCCTCCTTGCCGCTGCTGCGGCTTGCGATGCTGTAATTCTCCAGCGACAGCAGGTTGGTCAGAGCCTTCAGGTTGGCATAGTCGTCATCTACGATCAGGATACGCGGCGCATAGGGAACGGCTTGTCCGCTGGACTGCGGCGGATCAGCCGACCGGTATTTCCAGAGGTCATCCAGCATTTCCGGCTGGGTATACGCTTGTCTTAAGAGCGCCTGTTCTCCGGCTTGGGCGGCAGCGGCGGCTTCCGCCTCGTTGCCCGGAAGCGTGAAGGTGAATGTGCTGCCCCGGCCAACCCGGGAAGAGACGGAGATGCTCCCGCCATGCAGCTCTACCAGCTTACGGCTGATCGCAAGGCTCAGTCCGAGGCCTCCGGTCTCAAGGGAATCGGCCTCGCTCAGCTGCTCATAGTCATGGAAGATACACTCCAGCTGATCCTCGGGAATGCCCTTTCCGGTATCGGTGACGGCAATGGAGAGGAACTCCTCCTGCCAGGCGGCCTCGATGACCACGCTGCCGCGGTCCGTGAATTTCAGTGCATTATCCAGCAGGCTATAGAGGATCTGCATCAGCCGCTGTTCATCAGCCTGGACCAGGAAGCGGCCCGGCGGGATGTGATTTTTGATGCGGATGCTGCCCTTCTTGTTCAGGAACTGGAAGACCTCAATGACAATGGCTGCTACCCCCTGGACATCGACAGTCCCCCATTGCAGGGTGATGCGCTGGCGCTTGATCTGCTCATAATCGAGAATATCCCTGACCAGGAAGGCCAGCCTTCTGCCAGTACCGAGAATCAGCCGCATATCCTCCCGCTGGGACGGGCTTAGCGGTCCTCCGGCTCCCTCATGCATGGATAAAGCCACGTTAATGATGGCATTCAGCGGCGTACGCAGCTCGGCGGAGGTCTTCAGCAGGAACTCATCCTTATCCCTGTCCTTGCGCTCCAGCTGCCGGGACAGCTGCTTAATGGTCTCGTAGGCATGGGCGTGGCGCGCAGACAGGAACAGCCCTTCGGCAAGAATGAAGATCGGACCGGCTACCGGCGGAACAGCGTAGAGTTCGGTACCGAAGAACAGATTGCTGGCTAAGGATAAGGTGAACATGACTGCGGCAATCACACCGATCAGCAGATAGTTAGAACCGGTCTCCCTCAGCCAGGCAGCCTTGACCATGACATAGAAGGTATAGCAGACAGAGATGAAGCTGAAGGCCAGCAGCACCCCTGTAATCCGCGAATATACAGGCAGTGTGGTGAACAGTACAATGGTGCAGAAGCACAAGGCATATACGAAGCAGATCCGCTTGAAGAGCCGGGAATACAGTGCGGGAAACAAAGAATGGGTATAGCTGGACACGCAATAGAACCCGACTACACCCGACACCGCCTGCAGCTTGCTGAATCCTTCATAGGAGAGGGATGGAAGGTACTCGAAGAGCAGCTTCTCACTGTGAGTCAGCATGTAGAGGGCGATCACGAAGCAGTAGACAGCCAGCTGGAGCGAAGACTTGTCCTCTTTGCGCTGCAAGCCCTGGCCGATGAAATAACAGCCGATAAAAGCAAAGCCTGCCACCAGCAATATATCGTAGGTCCGGTTCCGCTGGTCGATGGCAGCTATAGCAGCAGGCGTGCCGATCCGGATAGGCTCCGCAATGCCTCCGTTTGAATAAGTGAAATTGGATGTATGTATCAGAATCTCCGCCAGGTTATCCTTGCTGTGAAAAATCAGGGAATACGGATGATTGCGCGGCTTGGTGGTCTCCCGGGATTCCCCCGGCGTTCCGCTTCCGCCCAGCCGCTCGCCATTTACATATACCTCGCTGGCATTGCGGATATTGCTCACCTTGAGGGCGAAGGCGGGAATCTCCGGCGGCAGCTGAACCAGCAGACGGTAGGTCGCATATCCGTAGCGGGAGAAGCCGGTAGCCTCCGATGCCCGGCCCCAAGCGCCGGGCACGGACATATAGGCCGGTGCCTCTGCTGTTCCGGATAAGGTATCCAGCGGTTCCAGCAGCTCCTGCCAATAGAATTCCCACTTCCCTTCAAGCGGGTAGACGGCAGAATTATCGAAGGTGCAGGAGGATAAATCGGCCCATCCTGACCTTGGGCTGTAGCAGGCAGACGAGGAGCCGAGCAGGGGGATCAGCGCCACTGCGGCGAGCAGGCCGATGCATAACAGGGCGAGCACTCTTTTGGCCAGCAGACTATAATCAAATGTTCTCATAATTTCATCATATCTCCGGCAGCTTGCGCTTGTCCAGCCTGTTGATTACATATCCTTCTATTTCCCGCTGATACGGTATCGTCCATAAATTAGACAGTAAAGCCGCGTCCGATTGGCATCAGAGAAGCAGAAAGTATTGTATAATTGAAGCTCACTAGAGTACTTGAGGAGCGCTGAAGAAATGTTCTATATAGATATCATGTCATGGCTGACCGAGGAGCGCCTGTTGCAGCTGCTGGAGCAATACCGCTCGTTCGGGCCGCTGCCGGGTGTGGGGCTTACCTTCATGAAATCGTTCGTACCTCCGCTGCCGACTATAGCGATTGTAGGGCTTAACGGGGCGGTGTACGGGTTATGGCTGGGGTTCCTGTATTCCTGGATCGGTCTGGTCGCAGGCTGCACGGTCACCTTCCTGATTATCCGCAAGATTGCCGGACATCCCTACCTCACCAAATGGGCCAAGCGGCCCAAGGTAGCCAAAGCGATGACCTGGGTCCGCCAGAGCGGGTTCAGCTATGTGTTCCTGCTTAGCCTGTTCCCGGTGGGTCCGTTCGTGGTGATTAATATGGCGGCGGGTCTGGCCGGAATGCGGCTGCGTTCCTATCTGATTGCACTGTGTGCCGGCAAAGCCATTATGGTATTTGTGGTATCCTACATCGGCAATGATGTGCAGCGGTTCATCCGTCATCCGGCGGAAATCATCTATGTGCTGCTGTTTATCGGAGCTTCTCTGTGGGGGGTTAAAGCGATTGAAGCCAGGTTCGCCCGGCTGGCGCGGGAGCGGGAGCTGCGCGGCCAAACGCCGCTACAGCACAAATAATTCACGAATCTCCTCGTCCTCTGTAACGCCTCTCTCCCCGGTATGAAGCCAGCTATTGGTGACAGCATTATAGCGGTAATCCTTGCTCCATTCTCCAATACTGCTGACGATAGACTGTACGGCGAAGACCATATGCTCTACCTCCCGGTCCGTCATGATCGGGTGGAGTGACAGGCGGATCCAGCCCGGCTTCAGCGACTGGTCCCCGGCGTGGATCGCCTGAATGAACGCCTGGGATTGCGCCGGGTTCACCCCCAGCAGCTGATGGCCGTACGGACCGGCGCAGGAGCAGCCGCCACGCGCCTGAATGCCGAAGCGGTCATTCAGCAGCCGTACCGCGAGATTGTAATGAATCTCCTTCAGCGTGAAGGAGACAATGCCATGCCGCTTACGGTGTACGCCCTCCAGCACGGAGCAGCCGGGAATCTGCGCCAGCCCTGAGAGCAGCTTCCGGCATAGCTCTTGTTCACGGACGATCATATATTGTCCGGTTCCGTTCATCTGCTCCTTCAGCTTCACGCAGAGGGCGGTGCGGATCGCCTGCAGGAAGCCGGGGGTGCCCCCGTCTTCGCGGACCTCAACATCATCGATGTAGCGGCGTCCGCCCCAGCGGTTGACCCATACCACGGTGCCGCCACCGGGCTCATCCGGCAGCCGGCCGGTGCAGAGCGCGGTGTCGAACAGCAGCACGCCACCGGTTCCCGGGCCGCCGAGGAATTTATGCGGCGAGAAGAAGATGGCGTCCAGCTTCTCCTGCGGGGCTGCCGGATGCATATTGATCTCCTGATAAGGGGCGCTGGCTGCAAAATCCACGAAGCATACCCCGCCATGCCGGTGCATGAGCGCAGCGAGCTGATGATACGGGGTCTCCATGCCGGTGACATTGGAGCAGGCGGTGAAGGAGCCGATCTTGAAGCGGCGGTTCCGGTAGATCGTCAGCAGCTCCCCGAGCTGCTGCAGATCCACCTCTCCTCCTGGCCCGGATGGAACGGTAACCACATCGCCGAAGCTCTCCTGCCAGGGCAGCAGATTGGAATGATGCTCCATATGACTGATGAAGATAACCGGGCGCTCCTCCGGTGCGCAGAGGGTTTCCTGCTTCAGCCATTCCGGCAGCTTCAGGCCCATCATCCGCAGCAGTTTGTTCACCGCGCCGGTGGTGCCGTTGCCGCAGAAGAGCAGGGCATCTGCGGGGGCGGCGTTCACATGCTGCCGGATGATGCTCCGTGCTTCATGATAAGCCAGGGTCATGGTCAGGCCGGTGGTGTTGGAGTCGGTGTGCGGATTGCTGACATAGGGGCCGAAGGTCTCTTGTATTTTGCGCTCAATCGGCTCATACAGTCGGCCGCTGGCCGTCCAGTCGGCGTACAGCAGCGGCTGCCGTCCGTAGGGGGTGGAGATCAGATGGCGGCTGCCGACAGTGTGCTCACGGAATGCCGCGAAATGCTCTTGCAGTGAAGACGGCGCGTCTGCCGCAGCGGCGCGGTGGATACTCAGCACGGACAATCCCTCCAGGCAATGAATGCTCTATCATTTGAGACGGATTCCGGCAGGCGCTGGTGCTGCGCAAGGCAAGTATCGTGTGAGTCGCAGCCTCTGCATGCCCGCCGGGGGTAACCAATCCGTCTTCGTCTGCCTCAGTATATGCCCGGTGGCGTAATTAGGTTAAAGCCCATAGCCATCAGATGAAGAGCTGGATATCGCTCTCCAGCGCATCCTTCAGATACGCGGCGGCATCGATAATCTCCACCTCGGGCAGCAGCTCCTCCGGCTTGAAGCCCATGATCTCCACCGAGAGCTTGCAGGCGTAGAACTTGATGTTCTTTTTGCGCGCGCCCTTCAGAAAATGTATAAGCTTCGGTGCTCCTTGATCCTCCATCATCTCCTCCAGCATCAGCTTGCCGAGCCCGCTGAAGTTCATCCGCGAGAGCGGAAGCTGCTCCGGTCCCTTGGGAGTAATGACATCCATCAGCTTCTCATAGATACTCTTATCCTCTAGCGTCATAGTCTCCGGGTCCCGGACGAGAAACAGCCCCCAGAACGAGAAGAACATCGTAACCTCCACCTCAATATCCCTGGCCGCATTCGCCAAAATCAGCCCGGCCATCGCCTTGTCATACTCCCCGCTGAACATCAGCAGATTCAGTTTTTTGCCCATTCATCAGCCCTCCATCGGTATCCATAGAATGTCATTAGTATGGTTAGGGAGAGGGAAAGTATGCCTGCTGCCCGGCCGGAAGACACAGAAAAGGCTCCCTGGCGGGAGCCTGAAACGTAAATATAAGCTGGTACAGCGGCGAATGCCGAATGTATGCGAAAAACAGCATACATTGTGCTCACATACCGGCGTATGGCCCGAATGTATGCGGAAAACAGCATACATTGTGTTCATATGCAGGAGTATGGCCAGAATGTATGTGGAAAACAGCATACATTGTGTTCATATGCAGGCGTATGGCCAGAATGTATGTGGAAAACAGCATACATTGTGTTCACATGCAGGCGAATGGCCCGAATGTATGCGAAAAACAGCATACATTGTGCTCACATACCGCGTATGGCCGAATGTATGCGAAAAACAGCATACATTGTGTTCACATGCAGGCGTATGGCCCGAATGTATGCGAAAAACAGCATCTACTGGATGCGGATAGAGAGAGGGGCGAATGGTGGCCGGGTTACCGTGTCCCTCACTGCTCCTCTCCCTGCTCGGCCTCAGCCCGGCGGGCATTGTCATAGCGGCGGGCGGACAGCCAGATGCTGCCGGTGAACAGGACGATCAGGCCGAGGATAATGCCGAAGCGCCAGTCTCCGGCCTTGAAGTTGAGCTGAAGGACGGTAAGCACCAGGGCGACCTGGGTCCAGACGAGGGTCCGTTTGCGGAAGGCGGTAATGTCTCCGGCCATCTTCGGCATGCCGCGGATAATCCGGTACGCCAGGAGGGCCAGGATCAGCGCAAACAGGGCGGTTCCGGCCATTTCGCCGGTAGTCAATCTATTCATGTTCTCAGAATCCTTTCGGGTTAACATCGGATGAAGCTAATTATAACGATCCCCATACCCGCGTGCAAAGCATCCGGACAGCTTCAGGAGAACAGCTTGCGGATCTCATCGGCAGGCAGCGGAGGGAAGAACAGGAATCCCTGAATATGCGGGCAATTATGCTGCACCAGGAAGGCCAGCTGCTCCTGCGTCTCGACCCCTTCGGCAATCAGGTCATAGCCAAGCTGGGAGGCGACGAAGACGATGGATTTGATGATGGTCTCATCTATGGAGCTGACGCCGATGCCTGTGATGAAGGTGCGGTCAATCTTGATTTTGTTCACGGGAAAATGCTTCAGGTAATTCAGCGACGAATATTTCGTACCGAAATCATCGATGGAGACGATGATCCCGTGATCGCGCATCTGCTGCAGCAGCGGATAATGCTCCTCTAGTAGTGCGGTGCTCTCGGTGATCTCGAATTCGAGCACATCGGTATCCAGCCCGTACTCGTCAAGCACGGCGAACAGATTCTCAATCAGATTACGGTTGTAGAACCAGCTGTTGGAGATATTGATTGAGGTCCGCAGCAGCGGCATCCCCAGGCTGCGCCACTCGCAGAGCTGGCGGCACACCTCGCGCAGCACCCAATCGGTGAGCTGGATCATCAGGCCGGCTTCTTCAACGGCAGTGATGAACGTCCCTGGTCCAATCAGCCCCTTCTCGGGGTGATTCCAGCGGATCAGTGCCTCTATGCCGATCATTTCGCCTGTGATGGCGTTGATCTGGGGTTGATAATAAAGCACGAATTCTTCCCGTTCCAGGGCGGTGTGCAGATATTTGGCGATCATCGTCTTCTGCTCCAGCTTCTCGCGCAGCTCCCAGTCGAAGATGAAGTAATTGGTGTCCTCCTGCGACTTGGCCTGATACATCGACATATCGGCGAATTTCAGCAGATCGTCCGTATTCTGCGAATGCTCGGGGTACAGGGAGATGCCAATGCTGGTGGACAGGCTCAGATGCGCTCCCGAGATCAGGAGGGTCTGTGAGATCAGCGTGCTGATCCGCCCGGCGATCACAGGAATATCCGTGTGCGGCAGACCCGCGAAGATCATCACGAATTCATCTCCGCCGGTACGGGCGAACAGCTTGAAGGGCAGGCTCCCGGATTTGAGCCGTCCGGCCAGGGTCTTGATCACCTGATCCCCCGTAGAGTGGCCAAGCGTATCGTTGATCTCCTTGAACCGGTTCAGGTCGAAAAAGAATAAGCTATAGGTCTGTGTGGGCTCCGAGCTCTGCAGCAGACGCTCAAATTCGTCCATGAAGAACCGCCGGTTGGGGATCTCCGTCAGACTGTCGTAGTGCGCAAGCTTTTCATAGAGACGCTTGGAAATACGCAGGTCCCGGGTCCGGATGCTGACCACCCGTTCCAGCTCACGGTTGAAGCGGCTCTGATACCAGAAGATATATAGAATGAAGGCAATCACCAGCAGAAAAGCAATATCGATCCACAGTACGCTGAGCAGCACCTGCCATTTCTTATGCGGGGGCATGGAAGTACCCATCAGCCAGTGCTGATTATAGGTGTTCACGGGAACCGTAAGCTGCGGGTCCTTCGAATGGGCTTCATTGCCGAACAGGAAGGTATGATCCTTGGTGGTGACAGATATTTTGCTGTCCTTATACACAAGCTGGTTAACGATATTATCCATCTTTACGGTGACGGAGACGATGCCCTCCAGAGAGTTATCCTTATAGATGGCCTGCCGGATCACCATGCCATAGCCGCCCTGGGCAAGTGTGCGCGGACCGTCTATTGTAATGCTGCGGGAGCGGAGCGTTTCTTGGATCATGCCGGGAGAGGCCAGGGAGGAATCCAGCAGCAGGCTTCTGCCGAGCAGTGTCGAATTACCTTCAAGCGGGTAGAGGTAGCGGATCAGACCATCCGGAGCGATCATGATATTCGTGACATTGCTGGTATTCTTGGCGTGTGCGGTGACCAGGTAGCTCTGGATTAGTGCAGGATCGGCATCGAAGCCGACGGTTTGGATAAAGGAGCTGACCCCTTTCACAATGGCCACCCGCTCTTCGATGTTCGAGGCCAGCATGACCGCCTGTGAGGCCAGATCAGCCTTCTCGGCTCTATATTCCCGGGCCAGGGATACGGAATAATAATAGAACAGGCAGAGCTGCAGGATGATGATGAAGCCGATGATGATGCTTAAAGGCTTTTTACTAAGGAAAGCCATGGATTGCCCCCGATACCGGAAAAATAAAAGCCGCAGATGTCAAAGTGTATAATAAGCGGTTCCTAGACCGCAGGGAAATGTCGATAAATGTCGTTTGGGTCTCTATAGCATGTCATTATTATCGTGTTTGCGCAAGGGAATTCCTAACAAAACCCGCCTGAATCCAAAAACGGATAAACACCATCTGCATAAAAGGGCAGTAAGCATTTATCCGAGTCTTTGGAGAGAAGGGCATGGCCCTGCCCGGCTGGAAGCCGGTGCTATTTTTTGAAGATGCCCAGCGGGGCACCAATCGGCAGGAAGGTACGTCCGAAGTGGGCGTTGAGCACAGATGCGCCGCAGCCGTAGAGCGATACGATACCGATAGCCATTTCCGATACGGCAGCCAGCTTGTGGAAGAATTCCGCAGCGACGCCGAACGCATCCATTGAGAGTCCGAGGAACAGAAAGTCGATCAGGATGAAGATAATCAGCAGCACACGGTTTGCCTCAACAGCGCCGAGCGTCATGAAGAGGGTGAACACAAGATATCCTGCAAAAACAAATCCCAGCTGCTTGGGGTCCACGCCCTCTGCCAGCACTGCACCGAATACACCGAGCTTGATCAGCCAGCTTGCCCCCATGCCGAACCAGAAGAACGCATAGGCGCCAAAGGCAGTCATGCCGAAGGTATTGTTGTGCTTGGCATCCTGGATGGATGCGAATAGCTGGGCGAAGGCTCCAAGGAAGATGGCCCATGGAATACAGTAGCTGAGACCTGTTGTAATTTCGAGCTTTTGTGAAGAAGCGACCAGGGTAACGATGGCTAGTCCGAATAAGCCGATGGCGCTGGGGTCGGCGGTAACGATTTTGACGGACTGTGCGGTGTGCGGTTGCGCTGACATAACAATGAAAGCCTCCAATTTTCATAAGTGTTCGCATAGGATAACAGCACCCTAAGTCGGGTGCTGTTATCAGCCTGCCTATCATATCATATCGCCAGTAGCTTGCCTATAAAAGAAGTCTCTTAACGGCCGGTGTAATAATTACCCTGCTCCAGAAAAGAATACAGTGCCTGGGCCTGCAGCGGCCTGCTGATATAGTAGCCCTGAAGCTCGTCGCTGCCCAGCTCCCGCAGCATATCGAATTGCTCTCTATGCTCAATGCCTTCCGAGACCACACGCAGCCCCAGATTATGGCTCAGCTCGATAATTGCCTTGACGAGCACATCGCCCTGGGCCTCCCGTGACATCTCGGAGATGAAGGAGCGGTCAATCTTGATCACATCGACCGGGAAGCGGCGCAGATAGCTGAGGGAGGAGAAACCGGTGCCAAAATCATCCAGCGAGATCCGGAACCCGTGGGCCCGAAGCTGCTGCAGCGACAGGAAGATGCCGTCCCCGGAGACGAGCACGCTCTCCGTGATCTCCAGCTCCAGGCTGGAGGCGGGCAGCTCATATTCATCGAGCAGCTCTAAGAGCAGCTCCAGCAGGCCCGGCTGCATGAGCTGCAGCGCGGAGATATTCACTGCGGCGGTGAGCTCAAGGCCCCGGCTGCGGAAATCGCGCATATCAGAGCAGACCTGGCGCAGCACCCAGCTGCCGATGCCAACAATGGAGCCGCTGCTCTCTGCCAGCGGGATGAATTCGGCCGGGGAGACGGGGCCATAGGCTGGGCTGTGCCAGCGCAGCAGGGCCTCCACCTTGGATACCTGCAGTTGTCCCGCGCCAAGAATCGGCTGGTAGTGCAGCTCGAACTCGTTCCCGGCGGCAGCGGAGAGGAGCTGCTGGGCTAGTACCTTTTTGCGCCGGATGCCTGCT
Source organism: Paenibacillus sp. FSL P2-0089 (assembly GCF_038595095.1). Classification (NCBI taxonomy): domain Bacteria; kingdom Bacillati; phylum Bacillota; class Bacilli; order Caryophanales; family Paenibacillaceae; genus Paenibacillus; species Paenibacillus sp. FSL P2-0089. The sequence goes on along the minus strand of NZ_CP152006.1, from coordinate 6,893,765 downwards.
TCCAGATCCTCTGAATACTGGAAAATGTTATTACGGCCGGTCTCCTTGACATGGAACATGGCCAGGTCTGCCTGCTTGACCAGATAATCTGCGTCTTCCCCGTTCTGCGGATAAATACTGATGCCGATGCTGGCGGTATTATATAGAAGATGCCCCTTGATCCGATGCGGCATGGAGAGGGCTTCCTGAATCCGTGAGAGCTGCCGGGCAATGCTGCCTTCATCAGGCACATCATAGAGCAGAATGGTGAATTCATCCCCGCCGAGCCGGGAGACCACGTCATGCTTGCCGACAACCTGTGTGATGCGGAAGGCGGTCTCCTTCAGGATGGCATCTCCGAAGTCGTGGCCGAGGGTATCGTTCACCGTCTTGAAATGATCCAGATCAATGAAGACCAGCACGATCTGCCTGTCACTTCCCTTGACGGCGGCAATCGCTTCATTCAATTTGTCGAAAAACAGCGAGCGGTTGGGCAGCCGGGTCAGCGGGTCCAGCATCGATTGCTGCCGCAGCTCATCCTGGGTCTGCTCCAGCGAATCAATCATCCGGTTGAATTCAACCTCAACCTCGCTGAATTCATCCTGCCCGGAGCTGGGAATCCGGATCGACAGATCCTTGCTGCTGCCGATCATACGGATGTTGCGGACCAGAGAAGACATTCTTCTCAGAATGAACCGGTTCACGAAGAGGAGGCTTGCGCCCAGCATTAACATAATGGAGATGAAATAGAACATACGGAAGGTGGAGAGCGACTTGAGCCCGCTGTTGTAGAACTGGCGCGGCTCCTTCAGGGTGAGGACCATCCCGGGATCTTCGAACAGGTCGTCCAGTATGGTGTGGATGGACATCTGCCCGCCCCGGGCGGGGCTGGTCCAGACGCGCTCCCCTCCGCTGTCCGCAAGCAGCGGGGTAGTGAGGCGCGACATCTCCATTGTGGACAGGGTATCCTCCCAGATCTGTGCGATTCCATCCTGGTGTAGCATCCGTCCGGCAATGGCCGTTCCGATGACCGGCTTGTTCTTGCTGCTGTTAAGAATAGGCGTAAGGGTAATTAGCATAGTCCCTTTATCCAGATTAACGAAGCCGCTCCGGCTCTTGCCGGGAGATCCCGGCACAGGCAGACGGCTTCGGATCAGCTTGATTAACGTCAGTTGCTCCTCAGTTAGCGGGGTGACTATTCCTGCCGGAAGGTCGTAGGAGCCGCCGTACAGCGGTTGTCCATCCAGATCAAGCAGGGCAATCATATCGAAATGATTCATTGGATAAGCAGCCGGTTCAAGGCTGCTGCGGATGAAGGCGGCAGCCGTACTGTTGGAGTCCGCAGAGCCGGTAGCCGCTGCGTTCTCTATGAAGCGGTAGGTTTCATCCCGGACAGCAACATCAAGGAGTCCCGTTCTCAGGTTGTCCAACTCTTGATGATAAGCTGCGGTAGCCTTGCTCAGGTTGCGCTTCAGCTCTGCCTCGTCCAGCTTCTCGAAGCGGTTCAGCAGAATCACATGAAGCATCAGATAGGTGGCGCCAATGCCGAGGATAGCGACAAAACTAATGAAGATGATTATTTTTTTGCGGAGTTTCATCTGATCCCCTTCATTATTTAAGATTTAATAGGAAATAAGTACCATCGGTTATAGTGTACCACGATTAGGGAATATTTTGCAGCGTAAATCTGCCCGAAGTGTCGAATTTTGATGTATAATAATTTAATGATAATAATTATCAAATAATAATAAAAGGAGATTTTTCTTGGCATGCTGGAGAAGTGGACCTTATTTAAGAAAGCCTCACGGTTTGGAGTGATCCCCGTTATGCTCATACCGGTTATCCTGGGAACAGCCGGGGCCTATGTATGGCAGGGAGTGTTCCATCCGTTTTTATTTGTAATAACGTTCATCGGAGCGGCTGCGGCCCATTTATTCTCCAATATGGTGAATGACCTCTGGGATTTCCGCAACGGCACGGATACAGAGGCGCAGCATACACCTGGAGCCATCTCTACGAACTCCGGGTTTCTGTCCGGGGGCGTCATGCGTGAGTCGCTGTTTGCCCTGCTGACCTGGGGGCTGCTGGCCGTTGCGGCTGGCTGCGGCCTGCTGCTCAGCCTGTACAGCGGCTGGGAAATTCTGTGGTTCGTGGCCGGAGGGGCGCTGATCGCCTATTTCTATGTGGCGCCGCCGCTGCGGTTCGGCTACCGGGGCAAGGGCTACAGCGAGCTTGCCATCTTCCTGGCTTTTGGACTCATGCCGGTGCTTGGCGCTTACTTCGTACAGACCGGAGCATTCAGCCTGAAGCCGGTGCTGTTATCGTTGCCGGGCGGCCTGCTCACAACCCTGCTGCTGTTCAATCATCACTTTCTGCACTGGAGAGCCGACCGGCAGGCCGGCAAACGCACACTGGTCGTGGTATGGGGGGAGCGCAGAGCGCTGATTTTCTCGCAGGTACTGCTCTACATCTCCTATGCTTCGCTAATTGTATGCGTGCTGCTTCATATTTTGCCGGTATATGCGCTGCTCGCTCTGCTTACAGCCATTGCCCCGATACGGATCTACCGCAGCCTCCGGCCGGAGAATCCTTCTGAAGCTTATCTGCCGCTTATGGGTGCCTCACAGCGCGCATCGGTACGCTGCGGGGCGGTCATGACGGCAGCGCTGCTGATCCAGGGGCTACTTTAAAATATAAGAAATGGATAGGCTACTACACTACAGAAAGCGGGAGAATTCATGGACAAGCATCTGCCAGCGAACGAAGGCATGCCTGCAACACAGGGCAAGCAAACGGTAATCGGGGATTTCCATACCATTCTGGAAGAAGGGAAGGTCTGGCAGACGGGCGGCTTCAAGCTGCCGGACGGCTCGTTCTGGGCGTATCGTGAGCCGGAAGCAGTGGTGATTGTGCGTAATGAGTATCTGTACGTGCGGGCTCAGCTGAGCCGCCGACATGATCAGGTGCAGATTCTGGATAATGCCAAGCATATGTACTATTCGGCCCAGCCGGTAGAGATTCCGGAGGAAGGCGAAATCCGCTTCGAGCTCCAGATCCGCGCCCGCACACAGGGCACTGCACCAGGGGATCTGTATGACGGCTATGTGTCGCTGAATTTGCTGGACTTCACCACAGGCGCTGCGCTTGATTTCTTCGCCGGCAACGACAAATACGCCAGTGTGTACGGCATCCTTCCGTTCCCCGGGGTAACCGTACCCGAGACGGGAGGGACCAAATACTTCTGTATTTTCAAGGAGGATACGGACTTCAAGCCGCGCGAATTCAATACGTACACCATCACCTACCACCGGGGCAACAATGAGGCTGTCTTCTATGTGAATGGCAATGAGGTGCGGCGCGAGCGGAATGTGCCCGTGAAATTCAACAGCTTCACCATCGCGCTGGGCATTATGACGGAGAAGGACCTGACCCCGGAAGGCAGCGTGTCGGCGCACGGACAGACGGTTATCGCTGAATGGTCGCCGGTTACTATTACAACCACTGCACAATAACGTGCTCATATGACTGATAAGGATGAATGGCCGTGAATATAAGAACTTTCTTCAAGTTTGTCGAGCTGCCTACGAAGGTGGCCAGTATGCTCCCGCTGCTGCTGGGAACACTGTATGCCCTGTACCGGTTCGAGGACTTCTATATCCTGCGCTTCGTGCTGATGCTGGTATCCCTCTTAAGCTTTGATATGGCGACAACAGCGATCAACAATTACTATGATTTCAAAAAGGCCGCCAAAACCCATGGCTACGGGTATGAGACCCATAATCCGATTGTCCGCTTCAAGCTGAAGGAGTCTACGGTGGTGGCGCTGATCGTCATTCTCCTTGTGCTGGCGGCAGGCGGGGGCATTGCTCTGGTATTCCAGACCGGACTGCTGGTATTCCTGCTCGGGGGACTCTCCTTCCTGATCGGCATCCTGTATTCCTTCGGACCGATCCCCATCTCTCGGATGCCGCTCGGCGAGCTGTTCTCCGGGCTGTTCATGGGGTTCGTCATTATTTTCATCTCGGCCTATATTCATTCGGATCAGGCGGTGGTCACTCTGCTGCTGAAGGGCGAATGGATCAGCCTGCATATCAATTTCCTTGAGGTGCTGTATCTGTTCTGGTTCTCCGTCCCGGCCATTCTGGGCATTGCGGGAATTATGCTGGCGAACAATATCTGCGATATCGAGGATGATATCGAGAACCGCAGATACACGCTGCCGGTGTACATCGGACGGGAGAATGCGCTGCTGCTGTGGAAGCTGCTCTATTATGTGTCTTTTGCCGATCTGATTGTGCTGGTGCTGCTCGGGGTCCATCCGGTCCTGGTCCTGCTGCTCCTGCTGACCCTGATTCCGCTGCGCCGCAATATTGCACGCTTCTATCAGGAGCAGCATAAAGGCACGACCTTCATTCTGGCGGTGAAGAATTTCGTGCTGATGAGTGCGGCAAGAATCCTTGTGCTGGGTATAGCTGTTATATGGGTCACACTAAGATAAGGAAGGTGTTAACTATGGCAGAGAAGCTTCGCTGGGGAATTATGGGCTGCGCGCAGATTGCCACAGGCTCGGTAATGCCGGCGATCCAGGAGTCCGAGACCGGAGTGATCCGGGCGGTGGCCAGCCGCGGACTCACGAAGAGCAGCAGCGTAGCCGCCGAATTCGGCATTGAGCAGGCATACGGCAGCTATGAAGAGCTGCTTGCCGACCCGGAGGTAGACGCTGTCTATATTCCGCTTCCGAACCATCTCCACTGTGAATGGGTGATCCGCGCGGCTGAAGCCGGTAAGCATATCCTATGCGAGAAGCCGATTGCGCTGAACAGCCGTGAAGCAGCCGAGATGGTAGAGGCTTGCCGGAAGGCGGGCGTTCACTTGGCGGAGGCTTATATGTACCGTCATCATCCGCGCATCAATGAGCTGCAGGTGATTATCGCCAGCGGCGAGATCGGCGCGGTACGTACCATCCGCGGCACGTTCACCTACAACGATGCTACGGATACCTCCAACATCCGCTTCAACGCTGCCTGGGGAGGCGGATCGCTCTACGATGTCGGCTGCTACCCGCTCACAGCCGCGCGGCTGCTGTTCGGTACAGAGCCGGAGGCGGTGACCGTGCACGCGCTGTTCTCTCCGGAGCATGATAATGTAGATATGATGGCCTCCGGGCTGGTGGAGTTTCCCGGCGGGAAGAGCCTGATCTTCGACTGCGGGATGTGGGCGTACAACCGCCAGCTCCTGGAGGTGCTCGGTACGCAGGGACGGATCGAGATTCCGATGCCGTTCAATGCGAGATTCGATGATGCGGAGTTCTTCGTATACGGCGGCGGAGAGCCCCGGCGTGTCGAAGCCGTCGGAGCCAATCCTTACGTCCAGCAGGCCGACCATTTCGCTACGGCAGTCTTCAGCGGCAAGCCCTGGATTGCGGAGGAGGACCCGCTGCTGAATATGAGGCTGATCGAGAGCTGCCTTACATCAGCCCGGAGGCGTGAGCGGATCAGCTTGACGTAATCATTTATTCCATCTGTTAATAACGCCAAGCAGCGATTCTTCCAATCACGGAGGAATCGCTGCTTTTTGGCGTCCTTATGCTTTTATAGAGGGAGCTTGCTTAGATTGGGTTCAGGAGGAGCTCATCATCCTCTTTATCCCCACGGTTGAAGGCCTCGCGGTCGAATTCGCCCTCTGAGTTAGCCACCAGCAGGGCTGTTACGGTAGTCCCGGTAGCATTAACTGCGGTGCGGCCCATATCGATAAGGGCTTCCACCCCGGCAACGATGGCTATACCCTCAAGCGGCAAGCCTAGCGCGGTCAATACAACGGTGGTGGAGATTACAGCCGGTCCAGGCACTCCCGCTACCCCAATAGAGGAGATAATGCTGACCAGCACCAGCGTGATATAGTCGGTTCCGGTAAGCTGAATCCCGTAGACCTGAGCGGTGAACACAGCCACAATGGCCGGCCATACGCCGCCGCAGCCATTGAAGTTGACGGATGCGCCGAGCGGAGCCACGAAGCTGGCAATGCGCGGGGAGACATGCAGCCGTTTCGTGATGACCTCCAGATTGATCGGCAAGGTGGCGTAGCTGCTTCTGGTGGTGAAGGCCACGGTCAGCATCGGATAGATTTTGCGGAAGAAGCGGATAGGGTTCACCTTGGCAACGAGCAGCACCAGTCCGCCGAAGATCAGGACAAAGTGCAGGATCAGTGCGGCATAAGAGGTTAGGATGACACTGCCTAGCTCCTGGAGGGTATCCCAGCCGTAGCGTGCCGTGATTCCGGCAATCAATGCGAATACACCGTAAGGCGTCAGGCGGATGACGAATTTTACAACCTGGTGCAGCACTGTCGTCAAGGATTCAATAAGATCGCGGACAGGCTTCACAGCCTCCGGCTTCTTGGAGCCGACCTTAATAATGGCCACTGCCAGGAAGATGGCAAAAATCAGCAGAGGCACAACCTTGCCGGTAGCGGCTTCATTCACCGGGTTGGAAGGGACAAGGTCCAGGATCACCTGTGAGAAGGTGGGGATTTCACGGGCGGTGAAGTCCTCGGGAACGGTCTGCTGGATGCCTTTGCCCGGGTTAAACAGCAGAGCCACGGATAGGCCGATGATGGAGGCGATTCCGGTGGTGCCGAGGAACCAGGCGAAGGTTTTGATTCCGATTTTGCGCAGGTATTCCAGGTTAGTTAAGGAAGAGATGCTGTTCAATACCAGAATGAACACCAGCGGCACAACAAGCATACGGATCAGACTGACATAGATGCTTCCGAAGGTGCTGATGGCCTTAGTCTCCAACGTGAAATATTGAAAAAATATTCCCGCAATCAGTCCGATGCCCAGCCCTGCCAGAACACGGGTGCCGAAGCCGATTCTCTTGCGGGCCAGGAAATAAAGGATACCGAATACGATAATAGAAACCACGAAGCCATGCCAGTTCGTCTCGATGGCTGTTAATAGATTGTTGTCGATATTATTCATGCTGCTCTAAAGCCTCCTAATAATAGTTTTTTGGTCGGAATTATGGGGTTAAATGTATATGGTAATTTTATGAATGTCAATGTATAAATATGTTAATTAAAATCAATTCCGATAAAACACATGTGATAAATAAATTTGTGATTGACAAGGGATGTCAGGATGAATAATATGGAACTTATCTGCAAGTCATTTCGGGATCGACTGGACCGCCAGAGATTCAACAGGAGCGCATAACCATGCGTGCTGTTGAATCTCTTTTTGCGTTCTGTTGTCCTGTAATCGGCAATGCCAACTATCAGCCAAGGGCGAAGTGAAAGGAATGATTCATCTATGAAAAAGCTTACCGTATCCGTTATTACCGCAGCGGTAGTCTTCTCGGCACTGACTTTTGCCGCAGTATCCGCCACTAAAAAAACAGCGGAGGCTGAGCCGGTTCAGGGGAAGGCCGCCGCTGCCGCAGCGGCAAGCCAGCCACCGGTAGCAACCTTGCAGACGGCCCAGCCTGCTGAGAGCTCTTCCGCTGTAGCGGTGCAGACTGAAGCACCTCCGGCTGAGGCGGCTCAGACCGCAGCAGTCCAGCCTGAGGCATCAGCAGTACCGGCTGTGGTTGCTGCCGTACAGACTAAGGCCAGCGCAGCCCCTGCCGTGGCGGCTCCAGCTGCCGCAGCTTCAGCAGAGCCGAAGGATGCCGCAGCATTGAACAAGACGGCGGCTCAGCCGAAGGCTACCCCCACCCCTGCCGTTCAAGCCCCTCAAGTGCAGGCTGCCGGCGCCAAGCCGCAAGCAGCCGTTCCAACAGCAGCTCCTGTAATTAGCACCCCTGCTCCAAAAGCAGCCGTTGCAGCGGTTCCTACGGCCGCTCCGGCTGCTGTAACCGCCACGCAACAGCCGGTGGTTGCCGCAGCGCCTGCTGCGACACAGGCTCCAGCCAAGGCGGTTACATTCTCCACAACCGAGGTGGTCAAAGCCAAAGCTACTGCAGCCCCTGCTTCTTCGGCTAACACAGCTAATGCTGCACCGCAGCAACCGGTAAGCGCTCCGGCTCCGGCAGCCACAGAAGAGGTTTGCCCTTGACGGGCAAGCCTGCTTCTGAAGTCCGCTGGCCGTTACAGACCCTAACCCAATCCGAGTCGAGGTGCACATAATGACAAAACTGATTAAGCTGAAAAAAATTGTTCCGCTGCTGCTGGCAGCCTCTCTATTTGTTCTCCCGGTTCACCAGGCAACAGCAGACCGGGCCGTGCCGGAAACGGAGGCCGTAGTTCAAGCAGCTTCCAAGGGCGGCGTAAGCCATTATAACTATTTCAACAATGTCTACGGAAATTTGAAGGACGAGAATCATGTGTTCAAGACAGCGACGTATGAGGACATCGTCCATCTGTTTGAGAGCGAAGGAAATTACGCTGTGCTGGTAGGCGGAGCATGGAGCGAGCATACCCAGGCGGAGATAGGTTTTATTCATGAGGCTGCCAAGCAGTATGGTGTATCCACTATCTATAATTTTGATACGAAGCTGGATGGCGACAGTCTGGATATTGCGGACAGCAATAATAAATATGCCTATAAATACGTAGACCTGGTCAATAAGTACTTGAAGAATCTTGCCTTGTATGACAAAAGCATTCCCGAGCATAATGTCAGCTACGTCGACAAAGCGGGGGCAGTAATTACTGCGAACAAGCTGGAAGCGCCTTTTCTGTTCGTCTACAACAAGGATCATAAAGACAGCCAGGGCAATAGTGCTCCGATCGTCTCCTATCTGAACGAGAGCAGGTCCTGGAGTGATTTCCAGACGGGCGGAACGCTGGACCCGGTTAAGGTTGCGGACTACAAAGCCCTGCTGGAGCCTGTATTCCGTTCAGTTCCTTCCTTTAACAACATTGATGAGTCGGCTTATATCAAGGCGGCCTTCAATAAGAACTATCTGGGGGAGAATCCGGGCAAGCCGGCAATCTTCACCGAAGGGGACGGCAGTCTTGTCTATGAGCATGTAACCTATCATCAGCTCAAGCAGATTTTGGCCAGTGACGGGAATTATGCGATTCTGTTCGGCGGGTCCTGGTGCCCGAATACGCAAGCGGTCATCAAATACATTAACGAGTATGCCAAAAGATATCAGGTGGACAAAATTTACTTCTTCGATACCAAGCTGGATGCCGGGGTGACTGTTGCCGAACCGGATAATAACAGCGGTGGTACCTATCCGGCCAATCCGCACGGCAATGAAGAGCTTCAGATCCGGCTAACAGGACATCCCTATGCGAACCTGTATGTAGATCTGGTCAACACCTATCTGACCAACATCAAGACAGAGAACAATACGGCGGCGAAGCCTTCCGTCATTAGCTATATCGATGCGAGCGGCGTTAAGGTTAGCGGCGACCGGCTTCAGGTTCCGTATCTGTTCACTTACAGCAAGAATAATAAGGATGCCGCCGGGAACAGCGCTCCGATCCTGGGGCATGTGGAGCTGATGTACTCCTGGACGAACATTCAGCCGGGTTATGTGGATACCAGATATCCTGGCGTGTATCCGGCCGGCGTCAGATTTTCCAATACCGTAACGGCCTTGTCGGCTCTGTATTCGCGATTGGAGAGCGTGCCGGTGGGATTGACAGGAATAGCCCCGGCTACGGCGGGAGGTACTGACGGGCAGATTGCAGGCACAGCAAACAGAGCATTGGAGTACACAAGAGAGGGGGAAACTGCATACACCCCTGTAACAGGCGATGCCATTACCGGACTGGCTCCGGGAACCTACACTGTCCGCTACGCCTCCAAGCCGGGGTATCAGGGGCCGATTACATCCAATGGCGGTGCAGTAGCCATCTCTTACCCGGCAGGAGCTCCAGTGAAGGTAGTGGTGCCGGAATATATTGAGTCCCAGGCGGCACCTTCCGGACTGACGGGGGTAGCTCCTACTACAGAGGAGAATATTGACGGGCAAATCATAGGGACGTTGGCCGGACAGGAATATAAGCTGGCTGAAGGCACTGAATACGTTAAGGTAGAAGGCTCGTTGATCACCGGACTGACCCCGGGGATCTATCTGGTGAGATACCCTGCCAGAGAGGGCTATAGCGCCAGCCCGGCAACGGAGGTTGAGGTTCCTGCCTACGGGGAGCAGGCGGCGCCGACCGGACTGGCAGGCATTGCACCGACCACTCCCGAGAATAAGGATGGACGGATCACAGGCACCACCTCGCTACTAGAGTTCAAGCTCTCCACAGTCACCGATTATGTCTATGCGACGGATGGTGAGATTACCGGACTCGTGCCAGGTGTATACAATGTAAGATTTGCAGCCAAAGAAGGCTCTAAGGCGGGGCGCGCTGCGGATGTAACCGTGCCGGCTTATACGGCTGAGCAGGCAGCCCCAACAGGACTGGCCGGGATTGCTCCAACATCGGCAGCGAATAAGGACGGCCGGATTACCGGTACCACGGCAGCGCAGGAATATAAGCTGTCTACGGCTACGAGTTACGTGTATGCAACAGGCCCGGAGATCACCGGTCTGATTCCGGGTACGTATGAGGTCAGATATTCAGCCAAAGAAGGCTATAAGGCGGGGGCGGCAGCCAGCGTCATTGTGCCTGAGTATGTACCAGCTTCCGGCGGCAATCCCCCGGCTTCCCCTGGCACTACAACGCCAGGGGCTGCACCAGGCTCAACACCGGCCACGCCTGTCAGCAGCGAGCCTGTTACGACAACAGTGGGGGCAACGGTGACGGTATTGGCAACGGCTTCGGCCACCACTGATGATACTACCGGAGTAACTACGGCGTCCCTTACAGCGGATACGCTGTCCAGGCTTGTGGAGAGTCTCACAAAGGCCGAAGCCACCGGTAAGAAGGCCGTCCTGGAGATTAAGGTGGAGACTAAGAGCGATACGCAGACCGCAGAGCTGATTTTGCCAAGAAGTGCTTTCAATGCCTTGGCCTCGGGGACGAAGGCTGAAATTAAAGTGAGCTATCTGAATGTGGGGACCATTACACTCGATGCCCGGTCCGTAGCCAGCATCAGCGGCGCAGCAGACGGTGGAGATATCCATATCCGGATCGCCAAGGTCTCGCTGAGTGAGGAGGGGCAGGCGGTACTCGGCAATCGGCCGGTCTATGATCTGTCCCTGACTGCAGGCGAGAGTGAAATCAAGTCGTTCGGCGGCGGTAAAGCCAGGATCAGTGTGCCGTATACTCTGAAGGAAGCTGAAGATGCCGATGCCTTGGTTATCTACTATATTACGGAATCCGGCAGCCTGGAAACGATTCGCGGCGGGTATAGCCAGGCTGCAGCCAGTGTGAATTTCGTTACCCCTCACTTCTCCCAGTACATTATCGGGTATAACAAAGTGAGCTTTGCCGATGTGCCGGAGAGTGCCTGGTATAACAACGCAGTGAGCTTCCTGGCAGCCAGAGGAATAACCTCCGGTACAGATGATAACAACTACAGCCCAAATGCTGCTGTAACCAGAGGCCAATTCATTGTTCTGCTGCTCAAGGCGTATGGAATAGCGCCGGAGAGTGAAGGAGCAGTCAACTTTACCGATGCGGGAGCTGCCTATTACACCCCTTATCTGGCTGCTGCCAAGAAGCTGGAGATTGCCTCCGGCTCCGGGGATAACCAGTTCAAGCCGGATAAGCGGATTACACGGCAGGAGCTGTTCACCTTGCTGTATCGCGCATTGAATACGCTGGGAGAGCTGCCCGGGAAGTCGACAGGCGCAGCGCTTTCCGCTTACAGCGATACCCCACAGATTGCCGGATATGCCCAAGAAGCCCTGCAGGCTCTTGCGGAACGCGGAGTGATCCAGGGTGACAACGGCAGATTACAGCCGCTTGCACTGTCCACGAGAGCAGAGGCGGCCCGGGTCATATATAATCTGCTGGCGCAATAGCACCGTTCCTCAGTAGCATAGCAAATTCACCAAGAGTAGCCTAAGGGCTGCTCTTTTTGCTGTTTCCGGGTTGATGCAAAATTCCGGCTGCGATAAATCACAGGAATCAAGTGCTAAAATTTGCTAGAATAGGGTTAATGGTACTTTCTATTGCTTGAAGGAAGAGTGTGCTTACCGAAGGGAGAGAGACGTCAATGGGCTTAACGGAAGAGCCGGTGATTTCAATTGAGGGCTTGTGGATGAATTATAGTGACCGGATGGTACTGCGGGGGATTGATCTGAAGGTATACCGCGGGCAGATTATCGGATATATCGGACCCAATGGGGCCGGTAAAAGCACGACAGTCAAGATTATGCTCGGTCTGGTGGAGGGTTACAACGGGACCATACGGATTTTTGGCAGGGATATCTCGGACGGGGATACGGCTTACAAAAAAAGAATCGGTTACGTGCCTGAGGTAGCAGAGCTGTATGACAGCCTGACAGCGCGGGAGTATCTGACCTTCACCGGTGAGCTGTATGGACTGAAGCAGGCGGATGCCGATGACAAGGCGCGGAAGCTGATGGGGCTGCTGGGAATGGAGAAGGCCTATGATATGCGGATTGCCTCCTACTCCAAGGGGATGAAGCAGAAGGTGCTGCTGATTGCCAGCATGCTGCATGACCCGGATATTCTGTTCCTGGATGAGCCGCTCAGCGGGCTGGATGCCAATAGTGTCATGGTGGTCAAGGAGATCTTCGCCACGCTTGCCGCCAGGGGCAAGACCATCTTTTATTCCTCGCATATTATGGATATGGTCGAGAGAATCAGCAGCCGGATCATCCTGCTGGACGGAGGCGATATTGTAGCGGACGGAACCTTCACGCAGCTGCGGGAGCAGAGCCGGGAGGGGTCGCTGGAGGAGATTTTCAATCAGCTGACCGGGTTCGATCAATACAGGGATATTGCAAGCGAGTTCGTGGCTGTGATAGGCGAGGGTGCGGGGCATGAATGAATTCCTGATTCTGAAGCTGCTTGACCGGATACAGTGGATCTTTAAGGGCCTGGGAGCCGATTATGCGCTCATGCGCCGCATTCTTCAGGTCAAGCTGACGATGGATGGCAGACGGACACCTACCCTGTTCTCCGGGTCGCACAATTCCAAGCTGGAGATGGAGGGCTCGCCCTTCAGAGTCCAGTGGCTCTATCTGCTGCTGGGGCTGATGCTGATCGCTATGGTCGCACCCAGAGATCATCATATGCTGATGATGAGTCTGCTGTTCAGTATAGTGATGTTCCTGATCACCACGACGCTGATCTCCGACTTCTCGACGGTGATGCTGGATTTGCGGGATAAGAACATCCTCTTCTCCAAGCCGGTGGACCGCCGTACACTGAACATGGCCAAGAGCTTACATATTCTGATCTATCTGCTGACCTTAACGCTGACGTTCACCGGACCTTCGCTGTTATTCTCTTTATTCCGGCACGGGCCGGGCTTCTTCTTCGTGTACGCAGCTGAGATTCTGCTGATGGACGGCTTCATTCTGGTGTTCACTGCGCTAATCTATCTGCTGATCCTGAGGTTCTTTGACGGGGAAAAGCTCAAGGACATCATCAACTACGTTCAGATTGTCCTGTCTGTGGGGGTAACTGTCGGCGCGCAGCTGGTTAGCCGGATGTTCAATCTATCGGAGCTGGGGCTGGATTTCACTCCCGCCTGGTGGCATTTTCTGCTGGCTCCGGTCTGGTTCGGGGCGCCGTTCGAGCTGCTGGGCGGCGGAACAGGAAGCCGGTCCGTGATTATTCTGACAGTGCTCTCTGTGGTGGTGCCTGCCGTGATGTTCGCCGCCTACATCCGGCTGATGCCGGTATTTGAACGCAGCCTTCAGAAGCTGGCTGAGCATGGCGCAGAGGGCCGGGATAGCGGGCGGCTTGCCCGTGTGCTGTCGGAGACCGTGTGCCGGAACAAAGCGGAGGCCATGTTCTTCCGCTTCACCTGGTCGATGATGAAGAATGAACGCGAGTTCAAGCTCCGGGTATATCCGACTATCGGCTTCTCGCTGATCTTTCCCTTTATCTTCATCTTCAATCAGGTGTGGAGCGGCGATCTGGCCGGGATCAGAAGCTCCAAGTCCTTCCTGTTTATCTATTACAGCGCGCTGCTGCTGATGACGGTCGTGCAGATGGTCCGTTACTCGGCCAGCTATAAGGGGGCATGGATCTATCAGGTGATTCCTTTGCCGGGCAAGGGGCTGGTCTACCGGGGAATGCTGAAGGCAGCGGTCGTGAAGCTGCTGGTGCCGCTCTTTCTGCTGGAGGCGGCAGTGTTCACCGCTCTCTTGGGCTCCTGGATTATTGCAGATATGGCAGTCGTCCTGCTGGCTCTGCTGCTGTATGCCGTGATTTGCTTCCTTACGTTCCCGAAGGCACTCCCGTTCTCGGAGAAGTACGAGGCGGCGCAGCGGAAGGAATTCACCGGCAGTGCTTTTGTACAATTGTTCATTCTTGGGGGGCTGGCCGGAGTGCACTATGTCTTCACCCTGATTCCTGCAGGAATATACATCTACATGGTAATTCTGGTAGCTGCAAATGCCTGGATCTGGCGCAGGGCCTTCCTGCCGGACACCTCCCGGGACAACGGATTTCCAACCCTTCGCGCAGGCGGCTGAGGACAAATATGGACAATTTTTGCCGGCGTTCAAAAAAGGGTCCAAGTTCCATTATTTACTTAGACAGCCCGGTGATTACAAGGTAAAATACAGCTAAAGTTAGTTTTCAGAGAATACCTGCAATCATTATATACTCTTCCATTTATCCGCTATCCGTATATTGATTTATAACTTAAGATAGACCCTGAAACGACGCTGATACTATAACCAGTGAAGAGGTCAACTATGGATCAAATGGGAATCCACTATAATATCTGGATCGTTTTACTATCCTATACGCTAGCTGCCGCAGCAGCGTACTCCGCGCTTAATCTGATTTCACAGGTTTCCCATTCCGCGGGCCGGGTCAGACGTCTCTGGCTGCTCTCAGGTGCCTGTGTCCTTGGCGGCGGGATCTGGGCCATGCATTTTGTCGGCATTATGGCCAGCCGCCTGCCGTTCAAGGTCAGCTACCATCCGGTGATGGCTGCCGTGTCCCTGCTTATTATTATGTCCTCCTGCTATGCAACCCTTCAACTGGTTACGGCTCCCCGCCAGAGAAGCTGGCGGCTTCTTGCGGGCGGCGGCATACTCGGCAGCGGCATCTCGTTCATGCATTATGCCGGAATGTCCTCGATGGAGATGGAGGCCAAGATTCATTACAGGGCAATGGATCAGGCTGTATCGGTACTGATTGCCCTTGCTGCTTCCTACATCGGAGTTCTAATGTTCCGCAGATTCAAGGATCATACAGGCTTCAACCGCTGGAAGCTGTATTCGGCTCTATTCATCGCCCTGGCGGTTACCGGTATGCATTATACGAGTCTGAGAGCAAGCGACCTGCATAGTTACAGCTGGCAGGCGCCCGCCCCGATGCTGATGGAGACCGATGTGGTTCTGCTGACAGGGATTTCACTGGTTACCCTGTTCGTGCTGGCAGTCTCCGGCGGGACTGTTTTTCTGGACAGGGATGTATTGGAGCGCATGGCCTATCATGACCCGCTCACCGAGCTGCCGAACCGGCATGGTCTGGAGCGCTACTTCAAGGATGATTTCTTCGGCGGGATCTCCGGCGCCGTGTTTTTTGTTGACCTGGACCGCTTCAAATCGATTAATGATACGCTGGGCCATGATATTGGAGACTTGCTGCTGTGTGAAGTGTCTGCCAGGCTGACCTGCTGCGTGGGCGGGAAGGGGAAGGTGTTCCGGCTTGGCGGGGATGAATTCCTGATTGCGCTGCCGGATTGCACCGCTGTGGCGGCGGAGGAAGTGGCACAGCATATCCTTCAGGAGCTTAAGAAGTCTTACAGCATCGAAGGCAACGAATTGTACGTAACTGCGAGTGTGGGAATCAGCATGACTCCGGCGCACGGCACCGACCGTTCGGCGCTAATGAAGGCAGCCGATACGGCGCTATATACCTCCAAGGATTCGGGCAAGAATAAGTTCAGTGTGTTCGATCTGGAGATGAACCGTCATCAGGTCCGGCGGATGTCACTGGAGAAGGATCTGCGCAAGGCGCTGGCCCGCTCGGAATTCATGGTGGTCTACCAGCCCAAATGGGATTCGCTGCTGAATGTCACCGTGGGGCTTGAAGCGCTGCTGCGCTGGAGACATCCGGAGCATGGCGTCATCTCTCCGGGAGAGTTCATTCCGATCGCCGAGGAGACCGGCCTGATTGTCCCTATTACATACTGGATGCTGCATGAGGTGTGCGGACAGAATATGCTCTGGCATCAGGCGAAGGTTGCCAGTGTAGCGGTCTCGATTAATATGTCGGCGCGGATGTTTGAAGGCGGAAGCCTGTATGAGGTAGTGGAAGAGGCGTTGTCGCGTTCGGGCCTTGCGCCGCATTTCCTTGAACTGGAGATTACCGAGTCGATTGCGATGAACAATATGGAAGAGACGGTTGCTCAGCTCTCCAAGCTGCGGGATCTCGGTGTGCGGGTGTCCCTGGATGATTTCGGAACCGGTTTCTCTTCGCTTGGCAATCTGGATGAGATTCCAGTGAATACCCTGAAGATTGATCAGGTCTTCATCCGCAAGAGCAAGATGCATTCCAAGAAAGCGATCATCAGCAACATCATTGCCATTGCCAGCAATCTGAACATGGAGGTTGTGGCTGAGGGCGTGGAGACTACGGAGCAGATTGAACTGCTGCAATCATTGGGCTGCAGCGTGATGCAGGGCTACTACTACGGCCGTCCGATGCCGGTTAACGAATTAGGCCAATGGTTCATTGAGAATACGGCATAATGCTCCTGGTTGCTGTTGCACGCAAAAGGCTGTCCTGGATGTGGAGGGGTGTTCCACATCAGGGCAGCCTTTTTAGCTACTTAGGAAATGTATGCGAAAAACAGGCATGACAAGACAGAGGCCTTGTCACCCCCAGGAATGAAAATAAGTCGGGTGCATCAGTCGCATCCCGACTTTTATTTTCGTATTAAACCGAATACAATGGGTGCTGATATGCCGAGAGAAGGGCCCCATGCTCTAAAGCCAGTAACATTTATAGAGAAATCTTGCAAGAAGTGCAACAATACTGCCCCACAGAAGCGGTCTATGCCGAAATCCTGCACGAAATGCAACAAAGTCAGCATTAACTTGCCCTCTGCCCCGGAATTTGTGCAAATAATGCAACATTGTACCCGTATCCAGTAACCTTTATAAAGGAATCCTGCAAAATGTGCAACAATACAAGCGGCGGGTGAGAGAAGGCAGCAGCATCCTTCACCCGCGGGGTGATTTTATTCTGAAAAATGTATGAGACTTCGGTCTAGATTTTGAAATTCTCGACCAATACCTGCAGCTTCTCTGCCAGGGAGGAGAGGAATGCGGCGGAGGATTCGACCTCCTGCATGGCGGCAAGCTGCTCTTGAGACGAGGCGGACAAGGTCTCGGCGCCCTCGGCCGTCTGATTGGAGACCGCTACGATCTTCTGGATCGAAGCGACAAGTCCGTCAGAGAGCAGGGCCAGTTCACGCACGGTGGCTGAGATCTGCTGGCTATGTGCAGACATATCGGAGACGGACGACTCAATCTCGGAGAAGGAATGGCCGGCCGCTATAATCATTTCTTTGCCGTGATGCATTTCTTCCGTAGAGTGCCTCATCGTCTCTCCGGCCTTGTCCATCTGCTGGACAATCAGACTAACCAGCTCACCGATCTGGCGGGCAGATCCGGCAGATCGCTCGGCCAGCTTGCGTACTGAGCCTGCCACAACAGCGAAGCCGCGGCCCTCTTCTCCGGCCCGTGCGGCTTCAATTGCCGCATTGAGGGATAACAGGTTCGTCTCCTCGGCAATACTGGCAATAGTGCCGACAATATTCTCAATCTCTTTGGAATGGCTGCCCAGCGTCTCAATAATGCCGGAGAGATCCGAGATGCTCGCACCTACAATGGCCATCTGGGAGGTGGTCGAGTCCATAGATTCTCGGCCTGTCCGGGCCTTCTGGGAGTTGATGGCTGCCTGGTTCATTGCGCTGTCGGCATTGCCTGCAATTTCAGTAATGAAATGCGACATATCCTGCACGGCCTTGAAGCTGCCTTCCAAATTCTGCAGCTGGGTGTGTGCCCCGTCGGCCAGATCCAGAGTGACATTAACGCTGTGTTCTCCGGCCCGGTTGGTCTCCTGGGCGCTGGCGGACAGCTCCTGGGAAGAAGAGGCAACCAGCATGGACGTATCGTTAACCTGTGTGATCAAGTCACGCAGATTCAGGGTCATCGCATTGAAGTCGCGGGCAAGCTCGCCGATCTCGTCCTTGGCTGTGAAGAGCAGCGGTTCCCGGGTCAGATCGCCTTGGGCTACCGTGTTCACGGATGCGGACAGCTTGGTGAGAGGGCTGACCATCCGGCGGATCAGCAGATAAGCGGCGAGAATCGCAATAATCAGAATGGAGCTGCCGATCAGGAAGGGCTGGGTGATGATATCCATGGTCCGGGATTGAATTAAGGGGCCGTCGAAGTTAATCGCCATTAATGCAATGATGGGTTTGGTAGGGTCATGGTCCTGATAGATGGGGCCGTAGCCGGTTTTGAGGGAGGTGCCCTGATATGTATACACCTTCGAGTAGGCGGAGTGCTTCATCGTGGTAATCATTTCTTTATCTTCATCTGCGAAGTAGAAGGGGTCTCCAGCTTTGTAGCCGCGTTGTTTGAAGTTCTTGTCAGCGGCCAGCACCTTGCCGTCCAGTGATAGAATGAAGGCTTCTTTGAAAATAGGCTTGTGATCACTGATCCATCCGATGCGGTCTTCGATCGCAGTCAGCTTGCTGGTATCGCCGGCAGCCAGAGCGGTTATGTCGGCAGGATCGATAAGACCGGTTGTTATATTCGCGCAGCCTACCAATTCAATGCCTGCAGCTTCATCGATCTGCTTGTAAGCCGCATGATAACCGAAGAAGCCTATGGATGAACCAACCAGTAGCAATACAATCAGCATCATCCATGTTAATTTTGTTGCCAATTTCATAACAAATATCACCAGCCCTGACTCTAAAAGATTAAGTGAATTATGGGGTTCACTGCTACGATTATAGCGCATACGCTGCGGTTTGAGCAGACGTCAGAAAAAAGAATTTTTGTGTCGGAAAATGATGGATTATGTATAAAAAATCATTGAAAAGTAGGCGCTTAATCCTATTTTAGTTTCAAAAAATACTGTATGTCGGACCCGTATAATGGTACGCTTGAAGCAGAACAAACGGACTGGGAGCTGAAGGGATGTCACAAGAAGTCAATCCTTTGATCGAACGTGTGGGATTATCCATGTGGAAGGTTCAGCGCAGAATCATGTCGCAGATGTCATTTCATAAGGAATTGGGCTTGACTGTGCCGCAATTCGGGCTGCTGCATATGATCTTTCAGGAGCAGCAGGCACGGGTGATTCAGCTGGCGGACAAGATGGAGGTGAAGTCCAGTGCAGTCACCGTCATGCTGGACCGGCTGGAGCTGCTGGAGCTGATCGCCCGCGTGACGGACGAGAATGACCGCAGAGCGGTAATCGTCACGATCACCGGCAAGGGACAAGAGGTGCTGGAAGAAGCACAGCGCCGGTCACTGCTGCTGCTGGAAGAGCATCTGGCCATTCTGGAGCCGGCAGAGCTGGAGAACTTCGCGGATTATTATCTCATGCTGGAGAATCAGGAGCGTTAACATAAGCATTACAAAGAGGCAGCGCTTCTCCCGTTACGGAGAGGCGCTGCCTCTTGTCTTGTCTAGTCCGGCTATTCTGCGGCAGGTTCTTTGTCCGGCAGCTGCGTGACGTAGCTGTCAGACAGCTGGCGCAGCCGCAGAGCGCGGTTGTATTCATCCTCGTTGCCGGCCGGAGCAGTACCTCCGGTCGCCAGCGGATATTGGGTATTATCCTCGAAGCTGTTGCCCGGAATCAGCAGGGCAGAGCTGGAAATGAAGGAGCCTGTAGGCAGGTAATACCGCTGCGGCAGCAGATTGTAGGACTGGCTGAGCAGATCCTGGCCGAAATAAATGTTGTTATCCATGGATACCCCCAGCAGGCTGGCAGCTGTAGGCATAATATCGATTTCTCCGCCTACCTGTGCAAGCTTCTGCGGAGCAATTCCTTCGCCATGGATAAGCAGCGGAATGTTGAGCATATTGGCGTAGCTGTAATCATATCCGTAGATTTCCTTCATTAGCTGCTTGTCGTCATGATCCAGCGAATAGATCGGCAGTCCCATATGGTCGCCGTAGACCATAACCAGACTGTTCTCCCATAATCCATTCGCCTTCAGTTCATCTACAAACTGTCCGAAGGCATAGTCCGCATAGTTCTGCGACCGGACATAATCGCCGACAAAGGTTCCTTCATACCGCTCAGGAAGCTTCATCTTGTGCTTTTCTTCAGGAATAGTGAATGGGTGATGCGCCGACATGGAGATGACCTGGGCATAGAACGGCTGGCCCGCATCGCTCATTTCCTTCAGCTTCTCCGAGGATTTACGGTAGAGCACCTCATCGGAAGCGCCGAAGAAGAAGGCATCCTCATCACCGAAGAACTGGTGATCGTAATACTTCTGCCAGCCGAGGGCCTTGTATAGCTCGCCCCGGTTCCAGAATTCCACTACATTGGTGTGGAACGTGGCCGTCTGATAGCCGTTGTCTCCCAGCAGACGGGGGAGACTCGGCAGCTGCTTGTCGATATAAGACATGGTGGCCGCACCCTGCGGAGGAATATAGAAGGACGAATTGACCACGAATTCCGCATCGGAGGTATTGCCCTGGCCGACCATCTGATAGAAGTTCGTGAAGTACAGGCTCTCCTCCATCAGGCGGTTCAGGTTAGGGGTAATCTCCTGGCCGTCTATCTTCAGACCAAGCAGGAAGTTCTGGAAGGACTCCAGCTGGATCACAATCAGATTCTTGCCCTTGGCGGAACCGGCATAAGCCGAGACTGCTGAAGGGTCGATGCCCTTGAGCTGGTTAATCGTGCTCTGTGTGATTTCACTGGCCTGGACCAGCTCGGTTTTATCTTTGGCAAAGATCGTGTATGCTTCATAATTAAGGATGCCCATCTCCTGGGCCTTCTTGATCTCATTCATGCTCGCCTTATTCGGAAGAATATTGAACAGGCAGAGTCCGAGCGAGACCGCGAACAGTACGACATGCACCGTCCGGCCACTGCGCCGGTTGATCTGGTCTTTTTTATAATTGCGTCCGTTCTTGTTAATGAAGAAATAGAAGCCCAGCACGATAATATCGGTGAAGATCAGCAGATAATAAGGGTCCATCAATGAGAACACGCTGTTCTTGACGGCAGTGACCTGGTTCACCTGCTCGGCGGCATGGTAAGTGACAATGACCCCGTAATATTTGAAGTACATAATGGCGGCAAAAAAGATCGCGGTAACCAGCAGATTGACCGTCATGTAATAGCCGAGCTTCCGTCTGGAAGCAAAGCGCTCAATCAGGAAAAACAGGGCCCAGACAAAGGGCAGCTCCGTCAATACGGATTTCCAGAATTGCAAATCATCAAAGATTACACCCCAGGCCAGCAGGCTTTTGAACAGAAAAAGAATGGAAAAGAACACAAATGGCTTAAGGAGCCAGCGTTTCACAGTTTGGGATGACACAGCTTCGCCTTCTTTCTGAAGAATGAACAGGTTTCCCGGGTGATAGGAAACAGCAGCATGAGGACATAAGAATACCATTATCAATAGAACTTATTATGCAGTGCCAGGGAAGGAATGTCAAAAATCAGAAGCGGCCGTATACTCCCTGGAGCGCGCGTAAACTACGGCTAGAACGAACCCGGCGCAGGCCACTCCCTCAGGCGGGGGGATATCGGCGTTAAACGAAGAATATGAGCCTTACGCAGCGGAAGCTGGCGGAAATTATTGGAGGTGGGGACGGATGGAGCATACAGAAATCATACTGTCCGTGAGGGCGCTTGTGGAATTTGCCTACAGCAGCGGCAGTCTGGAGCCGGGCTTCCGCAGCGGAGCCGCGATGGCGGAGGGGACGCGCAGCCATCAGCTGATCCAGAAGCAATACAAGGAAGGGGACCGCAAGGAGGTCTATTTGAAGACCGGAATTGCTTACGGAGAGCTGCTGTTCCAGATTGACGGGCGCTGCGACGGACTGCTTACGGCAGAGGATGGGAGCCTGACAGTGGAGGAGATCAAGTCCATGGCCGGAATCCCGGACCCTGCGCTTGAAGGGAAGGAGGTACACTGGGCCCAGGCTTATATGTACGCTTACATGCTGGCAACGGATTTTGAGCTTCCCTACATTCAGGTGAAGCTCACCTATGTGCAGCGGGGAAGCGAGGCACAGCACAGCCTCTACCGGGAGATGTCCCGTGAAGCGCTGACGGCCTTTGCGCTAGAGACAGTAAGCAGATATGCACCGTATGCCGAGATGATGGTCCGTTACAAGGCGAAGAGAGGGGAGAGCATCACGAACCTGT
Source organism: Paenibacillus sp. FSL P2-0089 (assembly GCF_038595095.1). Lineage (NCBI taxonomy): Bacteria > Bacillati > Bacillota > Bacilli > Caryophanales > Paenibacillaceae > Paenibacillus > Paenibacillus sp. FSL P2-0089. Next base: position 6,871,358 of record NZ_CP152006.1, on the reverse strand, counting down.
CTTTTCCGTTCTCGGCTTACCGGCCCGGCCAGCGCCATTTCGCAGCTGCAGTCTACACCTCCATTGCTGAGGGGGCGAACCTCTTCGCCCAGGCACCGACAGGCATCGGCAAAACCATGTCCACTCTGTTCCCGGCGGTCAAAGCGCTGGGCGAAGGCAAGGCGGCCGGTATCTTCTATCTGACCGCCAAGACCGTTACACGGATCGCGGCGCAGGAGGCAGCCTCGATGCTGAACCGCCGGGGGCTGCATCTGCATGTCATTGCGCTGACGGCGAAGGAGAAGGCCTGCTTCCGGGAGGAAGGCATCTGCGGCACGGATTCCTGCGCGTATGCGGAGGGCTATTATGACCGGATCAACGGCGCGCTGATTGATATGCTGGAGCATGAGACGCTAATGACCCGGGAGACGATCGCCGGCTATGCCCATAAGCATCAGGTCTGCCCGTTTGAGTTCTCGCTGGATGCCGCCTATGCCTGCGATGTTGTTATCTGCGATTACAATTATATCTACGACCCGCGCATCAGTCTGAAGCGCATGTCCGAGGAGCGCAAGAAGAACACCGTGCTGCTGGTGGATGAAGCGCATAATCTGGTGGACCGGGGCCGGGAGATGTATTCGGCTTCGCTTACCAAGGCACCCTTCCTGGCGCTCAGCCGGACCTACAAAACGGCGAATCCCCGGCTCGGCACTGCCGCCAAAGCGGTGAACGCCTTCTTCATTGCGCTGCGTAAGATCTGCGGTGATAAGGGTGCGGGAGAGTGGGCGGCCTATCCGGAGGAGCTGCCGGAGCTGCTGGAGAACTTCGCAGCCGAAGCGGAGCTGGAGCTGCTGAATTCCTCTTCCCCGGTAAGCTCTGTGCAGGCGGAGGAGGACAGGGCGGATAGCCTGCTGGATACCTATTACGCAGTACAGGCGATGCTTCGCACCTTCAAAACCTACGATGAACGTTACATTACCTATGCCGAGGTGCGCAGCGGAGATGTGTATCTGAAGCTGTTCAATCTCGATCCGTCGCATTTGCTGCAGCAAATGGGCAAGAGCTTCCGCAGCCAGATTCTGTTCTCTGCGACCCTCTCGCCGCTCTCGTATTACAGGGATATGATCGGTGCAGGCGAGGAGGACTACAGTCTGAGCCTGGCCTCACCTTTTCACAAAGAGCAGTGGCAGGTGTCTGTCCTGCCGGTATCCACCCGGTTTCATGACCGGGAGGCTTCCTTACAGCCGCTTAGTAATGCTCTTAAAGGCATGGTCTCGAAGAAGGGCAACTACCTGGTCTTCTTCCCCTCTTATGTGTACTTGAGGAATGTCTATGAGGTGTTCACCGAGAAGTACCCTGAAGTCCCTACGCTGCTGCAGGGCAGCGGGATGAGCGAGCCGGAGCGGGAGAGCTTCCTGGCGGCCTTCCGCCCGGATAACCCGGAGCCGCTGCTTGGCTTTGCCGTGCTGGGCGGTATTTTCTCCGAAGGGGTGGATCTGCCCGGCGATCGGCTGAACGGGGTGATGGTCGTAGGTGTAGGACTCCCGCAGGTGGGTCTGGAGCGCAATCTGCTCCGGAGCTATTTCCAGTCACAGGGCAAGAACGGCTTCGATTATGCTTATATCTACCCTGGCATGTGCAAGGTGCAGCAGGCTGGAGGACGGCTGATCCGCAGTGAGAGCGACAGCGGGGTCATTGTGCTTGCAGACGACCGCTTCATGCAGCCTTCCTACCGGCAGCTGCTTCCAGAGGAGTGGCGGGACTACTCTGTGTTGACCTAAGCGGGTATAATCTACTGAAAAGGCATTCACCAGACAACTCAGGAGGTAATGACATGACGCTTAATATCGGACTTGTTGGAACAGGCTGGTTCTCCAAGGTACATGCGGATTTGCTGGCGGGCATGGAGGATGTGTCGCTGAAGGCGGTCTGCGGCAGCAGCAAGCTTAAGGGAGAAGAGATGGCCCGCCCTTACGGGGCCGAAGGCTACGGGGAGATTACCGAGATGCTGGACAGCCACAAGCTGGATGCCGTCTACATCTGCGTGCCGCCACAGTCGCACGGGGCGATTGAGCGGGCGCTGATCCGCAGGGATATCCCCTTTTTCATCGAGAAGCCGCTAGGCTCAAGTACGGCCATTCCGGCCAGTCTGCTGGAGGATATCAAGCAGCATCAGCTGCTGACCTCGGTAGGCTATCATTTCCGCTATCAGGAGAATATCCAGCGGCTGAAGCAGACGCTTGCCGGAGACAAGGTAGGGATGATTACCGGAGAATGGATGGGCGGAATGCCCGGCGTGGCGTGGTGGCGCAATCAGGAGCAGTCCGGCGGGCAATTCACGGAGCAGACGACGCATATTGTTGACTTGCTGCGTTATCTGGCCGGTGAGGTGACAGAGGTCTACGGCATGTTCGGCAACCGGATTATGCATGAGAAGCATGAAGGGGTGACCGTAGCCGATGTAGGCACCGTATCGCTGAAGCTTGCAAGCGGCATTATCGCCAGCATCTCCAATACCTGTGTGCTGCCAGGAGAGGTGAACAAGGCTGGAATCAGCTTCTATAATGACAACGGCATGCTTGACTGGAACCCGGAGCGTCTGCTTGAAGTCCGCAGCGGGGACAGCAAGGAATACAAGAATACGGGCAACCCTTACGCTGTAGAGAGCGAGGCCTTCCTGTACGCTGTCCGCACCGGAGACCGCTCCCGTATTCTCAGCGATTACGAGGACGGGTACAAGACGCTGAAGGTAACCTGCGCCGCGTATGAATCCGCCCAGAGCGGATTGCCGGTGAAGCTGTAGGACTCTGTCCTAGGGTCAGGGAGCTGCTTAATGAATGAACACTGCGATCAGTGCGGGTGCCAGCCCAATGGAGAACAGCGCCGCCAGAATCATCGAGATACTGGAGATGGTGCCGGTCAGCGAGCTAAGCTCGAAGGCCTTGGAGGTGCCGGTGCCATGCGCTGCAGTGCCCAGCGAGACCCCGCGTGCCACTTCATTCTCAATGTGGAAGAGGCGCAGCACCGAAGGACCCATCATCGTTCCAAGCACACCCGTGAGAATGACGAAGACTGCGGTGATGCTGGGAACTCCGCCGATGCTCTGTGAGATGCTCATGGCAATCGGCGTAGTTACCGAACGGGGGACCAGGCTGGTGGCGAGATCTCCGCTCAGGTGCATTAATTTGGCCAGCAGCATGGACGACAGTACAGCCGTTACCGTTCCTGACAGCACGCCTGCCGCAATTTCGGCGGCGTGCTTTTTGAGTAGCTTGAAGTTCTTGTGCAGCGGAATTGCAAAGGCGATTGTCGCCGGCTGAAGCAGGTCTGACAGCCATTTGCCGCCTGCATTGTAGGATTCATAAGAGCTGCCTGTGATCAGCAGGAAGCCGATGATTACCAGCGGGGTGATGATCAGCGGAGAGGCGTACATTTTGCCGCTGGCCGCATAAATCCGTTTGGTTACAAGGTATACCGCAATGGTAAGTCCAAGGAATAATAGTCCGGTCATCATGAGCTTCTACGCTCCTTTACTTTATAGATCATCCCTGTCAGCAGACCCGAGCTGGCCATGACAGCAAAGGTGCCCACGAGCACAACAGCCAGTACCTGCAGGCCGAAGGATTCCAGCAGCTTCGAGTAGTTCATGACCCCGATAGCCGATGGAATGAAGAACAGCAGCAGCTCAGCCAGCAGCCAAGAAGCTCCTGCCTCCACCCAGTTCAGACGGATCACGCCGGATTCGAGCAGCAGGAATAATAGAATCATCCCGATAATGCTTCCGGGAAGCGGAATATGCAGTAGTGAGGTTAATCCGTTAACGAGCAGGGAGAACACGGTTAGTCCGGCCACCTGCAGTAAGCCTAAGGCAATCTTTTTCATCATGATTACCTCCTTTCATCTCTTACTGAAATTTTACATCTAATTCTTTCATAGGTACAATGAATGGATTGAATAGATCGCATTCTAATTGTCTATGCATGGAGGTTACCTAATGGATATCAGACAGCTGGAGTATTTCGTGCAGGCCGCCAGGCTGAACAGCTTCTCCAGAGCCGCAGAATCGCTGTATATCACCCAGCCGACCATCAGTAAGATGGTCCGCAATCTGGAGACGGAGCTGGGGGCCGACCTGTTCTACCGCGAGGGCCGGAGCATCCGTCTGACGGATGCGGGAGAGCTGCTGCTCGTCAAGGCGCAGAACATTGTAGAGTCCTTTGCCAGCCTCTCCTCCGAGCTGGACAGCCTGCGCAATCTGAAGCAGGGGCATATCCGTATCGGACTTCCGCCCATGGTTGGAGCCAGCTTCTTCCCGGCGGTCATCGGGGAATTCCACCGCAAGTATCCCGAGGTGACGATCCGGCTGCATGAGGACGGGGCGAAGAAAGTGGAGGATGACGTAGAGTCCGGCCTGCTCGATATCGGGGCGATTGTACTGCCGGTGGACCCGGCCAGATTCCACTGCTTCACCTTTGTGGAGGAGAAGCTGGAATTGCTGGTTCCCGCAGGCCACCGTCTGGACGGAGCGCAGCAGGTGCCGCTGAGAGAGCTGGCCGGGGAGGAGTTCGTCCTGTTCCGGGAGGACTTCGCCCTCCATGACCGGATTATCTCGGAATGTGTCAAAGCTGGCTTTCAGCCCAAGGTGGTCTATGAAAGCTCCCAGTGGGATTTGATCAGCCGGATGGTCGCCGCCGGGATGGGCATTGCGCTGCTGCCGGAGACCATCTGCCGGGATATCGACCGTTCGCGGATTGCGGTGATTTCCCTGACCGAGCCGGTGATTCCCTGGCAGCTGGGCATGATCTGGCGCAAGGACCGCTATTTGTCCTTTGCCGCCAGGGAGTGGATTGCTTTTGCGATGAATGTACTAGGAGAGCGGTATTCGCGGCCGGAGCCTCCGGAGGATATATAAATACAGAGCTTATTTATACTTCCGCCGACATTTTTTTCTTTTTTTGCAAATTTTGTTTTTTGGCATCATGATTTATGATAGGGGAGAAGTTGATAGAGAGAAGGTGAGTAACCGTGAACCTTTACCAGAATTCTCCTGATGTTAGCGGCCGGGATTACAGAGAAGATGAGCTGTTCCTTACTATAGAGAATTTAAGAAGCGAGCTGCTGGAGGTGGCCCGGGAACGGAGTCTGAGCGACCATACAGTGTTGGAGCTTAGCCAGCGGCTGGACGGATATATTGTGATGGCTCAGAACCTGATGATGGAGAGCCTGCGCAGCCGTAAGAATGGAGCCGCGCCCTACGGCAAGAATAAGAAGAGCCAGCGGATCAGGAATCAGGCGGCTCTGCAGCAATAATCTATAATACATCCAAGCATCTGATGGTGTTTGTTAATCATGGTCCTACTAAATGTGGGGCCATTTTGTTGTGCTTTTCATAGTGTTGTCCTATAATGGCAATTAATAGAAGGATAACCTGAATGATGGATAGGGAGGTGCCGGGTGGAGGCGAAGCTGACTACATTACGTACGGAAATCGAGAAGAGTCTGTCCCGCTCGGGCCATAATCTTGCCTCATTTGCCAAAGTCTCCGGCCTGAACCGCGGCAGTCTCAGCGCCATTCTTCACGGCAATCCGCCGAAGCCCATCTCGCTGGGACAGCTCGATGCCATGATTCGGGCCTTCGGCTTCCCGGAAGGCTGGCTGTATCCGCTCTATGTGGATGAGTGCTTCAGTGAAGAGCGGATCTCCCGCCGCCGTATCGAGCCCTTCCTGGTTAAATGTGCCGAGATGGGCAAGCAGCAATGCATTGAAGAGGTCTTAAGGCGGATTATGGAATATCAGCGGCCGCTGGATATCATCTACAGGGTGGCAGAGAGGCTATTCTGCAGCGGCAAAGTACAGGAGTCCATCGTATTCTACAAGCTGATTGTAGACCATGAACAAGATAGCTATTCCGAGCGTATGGCGATTAGCCAGTACCGTATCTTCATGTCTTTGCAATCCACTCCGGATGTGGATATGGAGCAGAAGCTGCGCGCCGTAATCAGCTTCGAGCCGTATCGTGGGCTGCTTCCCGAGGAGATGCAGCTGGACGGGCTGCTGAAGCTGGCGAAGGTATGCTTCGCGCTGCACCGCTGGAAGGATGTGGAGAAATTCGCTGATGAGCTGAGGGCATTAGCAAGCGGAATCTACCGCGAGGAGCTGCGCCGCAGCAAGGGGAAGAGGGCAGAGGCCTTTCAGGCAGAACGTCCGCTCGTGGTCTATTACGGGCACGGTTATCTGCTGAAGGCATCGGCGCTTACCAAGCAGGGAGAATATCAGCAGGCCAAGAAATATACCGCCGGCTATGCGGACCTGGGATGGTTCGAGATGCTGGATGACGAGGGGCGCAGCAGTGTGGACAGCTTCAAGCTGTTTGCCACGGCCAACGGGTTCACGCTGGAGATTCTGATGGGCAACATCTCTGTATTGCCGTCCTATATCGCTTTCTTGTCCGAGCATCCCGGCGAGATTCTGTCCGGCATGGTGATCATTATGGAGTCGGCCAACCGCTTCGGGTTCTCCGCTGATGCGGTGATGTCGCGCTTTTCCCGGGAGATGCTGCGCTTTGAACAATTCCAGGATACGATCAATGTAGACCGGGTGTATCGTCTCTATTATCAGATTGCAATCTATCATATCTCCCGCCAGCAATATGCCAAGGGAATCGACTATATCGTTCATTGTCTGCGTCTGACCATCAGGCTGAACAGCGGCAAGGACTTTATTAATTGTGTAACCTTATTTGAACTGAACAGAGACTATGCCTCGGATACCCAGCAGAATGCGTACCGGGAGCTGATCAGGGAGGTGAGAGCACATGAAGAGATCACTGTTGACGACGGTCAGCGTTTTGGTATTGTTTAGCTTCATTCTTGCGGGTATAGGAACAGATCAGAAGTCCAAGACCAGAGGGCTAACTGCTGTTGAACACGGAGTGGAATTTTAGAGCAGATTAGAGCAGTTAATTGTATAGCTTGAAGAGACTCCCCGGCCCTCTGTGTCGCGGGAGCGTTTGTGCGTGGTAATGTGAAATAAATTACATGCTCAGGGCGTAATCAGGAATTGACAAATGGCAGGCACGAAAATATAATTAGGTAGCCTAATTAATACATGGTTTAATTATTTGTAGACCTAACTAAAATGGGGTGGAAGCATTGGGATAAATCGCGAAGGTGAAAACTCAGTCGGACACAAGCTTTTCTCTGCACTTCGGAAGCTGCGCAAAGGGCATTGGCATCACTCAGTGGAGGGGCATAAGCCAAGTGAGATGACTTTATTGATATGTATTGCACGGGCGTCGCATGCTTCAGATCTCGGACTTAAGGTGTCGGAGATCAGCCGCTTCCTGGGACTGACTCCGCCAACAGTAACCCAGCTGATTAACAGTCTTGAAGCCAAGCAGATGGTAGAACGGCAGGCTGATCCGTCTGACCGGAGGGTAGTGCGCATCAAGTTGACCGAACAGGGGAAAATTATTACCCGCAGGGCCAGGGACCATATGGACGCCACACTTAACAGGATGGTGGAGTATTTAGGTGAGGAAGAATCTGATCAACTGGCGGAACTGCTGCTGAAAGTCTATGCCTTTATGGAGGATAATCCTCCGCCTAATCTAGACCGGTTACAAATGAACGGAGATGAGAAGCATGATTAAATTAATGAAACAACTGAAGCCCTTCCGCTTGGCCATCGCAGGGGTACTGATTCTGGTATTCCTGCAGTCCATGGGCGATCTGTATCTTCCCACCTTGATGAGTAACATTATCGACAAAGGGATTGTGGAAGGTGACCAGCCGTATATCTGGAGAATTGGCGGCTTCATGCTGCTGGTGGCGGCTGGAGGTGTGCTATGCTCTATTATTGCCAGCTATCTGTCAGCCAGAGTGGCGGCAGGCTTCGGAAAGAATACCCGTTCAAGGGTGTTCAATCATGTGGAGAACTTTACGCTCCATGAATTCGACAAGCTGGGCACGGCCTCATTGATTACACGTACCACTAATGATATTACACAGGTTCAGACCGTTCTGACTATGATGCTCCGCATGATGGTCGGTGCTCCGATGATGATGATCGGCGGGATTATTATGGCGGTGTCGGAGGACGCCAAGCTCTCGCTGATCTTTGTAGTGGTGATTCCGCTGCTGGTCGGAGCAATATTTTTCATCGGAATGAAGGGTCTGCCGCTGTTCAAGGCGATTCAGATCAAGCTGGACAAATTAAATCTGGTGCTGCGCGAGCATCTGACCGGTATCCGCGTCATCCGCTCCTTCAACCGGATTGAGCATGAGAACCGTCGCTTCAGCCTGGCCAACGCAGATCTTACGGATACTGCAATCAAAGTCAACAAGGTAATGGCGGGCCTGATGCCGCTGATGATGATCGTCATGAACTTCTCGATGATTGCCATTCTGTATTACGGCGGAATCCGGATTGGCGATGGGGATCTGAAGGTTGGCTCCCTGATGGCATTCATTCAGTATGCAATGCAGATTATGTTCTCGCTGATCATGGTGTCGATGATGTTCGTGCTGATTCCAAGAGCTTCTGCCTCAGCACTGCGCATTAATGAAGTGTTAGATATGCAGCCAGAGATTAAGGACCCTACCTCTGCAGAACTGAAGACTACGGCTACAGCTACACAGGAGGACGGCCGTGACGGATTGCGCGGGTATGTGGAGTTCGACAATGTATCCTTCGCTTATCCGGGTGCAGAGCAGGCAGCCTTGTCGGGAATTACCTTCAGTGCGCGCCCCGGTGAGATTACCGCCATTATCGGCGGAACCGGGTCAGGCAAGTCCACGCTGCTGAACATGATTCCGAGATTCTATGATGCCATAGAAGGTACGGTAAGTGTGGACGGTGTGGATGTGCGCCAGATGACGCAGGAGGAATTACGGGGCAAGATTGGTTATATTCCGCAAAAAGCCGTGCTGTTCACCGGTACCATCAACGAGAATATCCGTTACGGCAAAGAGGATGCTACCGAGGAGGAGATTCTTCATGCCGCCAAGGTGGCACAGGCCTATGACTTTGTCACAGCGATGAAGGAAGGCTTCGATTCAAGCATCTCCCAGGGGGGCGGTAACGTCTCCGGCGGCCAGAAGCAGCGTCTGTCGATAGCCCGTGCCCTCGTCCGCAAGCCGGAGGTATATCTGTTCGATGACAGCTTCTCCGCGCTGGACTTCAAGACCGATGCCAAGCTGCGTGCCGCGCTCAAGGAGGAGACTACGGAATCTACTGTCCTTATCGTCGCACAGCGGGTAAGCACGGTAATGGATGCAGACCGGATTATCGTACTGGATGAAGGTCAAATTGTCGGTATGGGCACGCACCGCGAGCTGCTGGACAACAATGAGGTGTACCGCGAGATCGTATCCTCGCAGCTGTCAGAGGAGGAAATAGCATGAGTGAGCAGAACAAAGCAATGAAGCCGCCCGCCCGCAGACACGGCGGATTCGGCCCCGGCCCGGGCGGACCCGGCATGGGTATGCCTCCCGAGAAGGCGAAGGATTTCAAGGGCACCCTGCGCCGCCTGATCCGGTATTTGCGCCCGCGCCAGGTACAGCTGATTATCGTATTCGTAATGGCGATTGCCAGTACCGTATTCAGTATTTTCAGCCCTAAGGTGATGGGTAAGGCAACGACCAAGCTGTTCGAAGGCGCTTATGGCAAGATGATGGGCGTGCCTGGGGCGGCGATTGATTTTGGCTATGTGAATGATATTCTGATCCTGCTGGCAGGCCTGTATCTGTTCAGCGCGCTGTTCAGTTATATCCAGCAGTATGTCATGGCCGGTGTGGCGCAGAAGGTCGTATACGACATGCGCGAGCAGATCAACAGCAAGCTGGAGCGGCTGCCGCTGAAATATTTCGATTCCCGGACCCACGGGGAGATTCTTAGCCGGGCGACCAATGATGTGGACAACATCAGTACCACCCTGCAGCAGAGCTTAACCCAGCTGATCACCTCCATTGTGACGATTGTCGGGGTTATTGTGATGATGCTGACGATCAGCCCGTGGCTAACCCTGATTACGATCGTAACGCTGCCGCTGAGCTTCGTGGTGATTATGCTGATCACCAAGCGCTCCCAGACCTATTTCGTCGGACAGCAGAAATCGCTGGGCCAGCTGAATGGTCATGTGGAGGAGATGTATACCGGGCACCGGATCATCAAGGCTTTTGGACGGGAGAAGAATTCCCTGAAGGATTTCAATGCCATCAATGAGGATCTGTATAACTCCGGCTGGCGCTCCCAGTTCATCTCCGGGATTATTATGCCGCTGATGATGTTCATCGGGAACCTGGGGTATGTGCTGGTATGTGTGGTCGGCGGGATCTTCGTGACCAAAAAAGCGATCGACGTCGGTGACATCCAGGCATTCATCCAGTATTCGCGCCAGTTCACCATGCCGATTACGCAGACTGCCAATATTGCCAACATCATTCAGTCCACCATCGCTTCGGCAGAACGTGTATTTGAACTGCTGGATGAGGACGAGGAAGTCCCTGAAGTGGCTGCTACACTGGCGAAACGTTCAGCAGTTGCAGAAGAGGGCTCTGTGGAATTCCGGCACGTGCAGTTCGGCTACAAGCCGGGTGAACTCCTGATTGAAGACATGAACATCGAGGTCAGTCCGGGACAGACCATTGCGATTGTAGGACCAACCGGAGCCGGTAAAACCACACTGATCAACCTGCTCATGCGCTTCTATGAGATCAGCGGCGGGGAAATTGTGATCGACGGTGTGAACATCACCGATATGAAGCGCAGCGAGCTGCGCAGCAAATTCGGTATGGTGCTTCAGGATACCTGGCTGTTCAACGGGACCATCCGCGATAATATCGCTTATGGCCGGGAAGGGGCTTCGGAGGCTGATGTGGTGCGGGCAGCCAAGGCTGCGCATGCCGATCACTTCATCCGTACGCTGCCGCTCGGGTATGACACGATTCTGAATGAAGAGGCCTCGAACATCTCCCAGGGTCAAAAGCAGCTGCTTACCATCGCCCGGGCGATTCTGGCCGATCCGTCCATCCTCATTCTGGATGAAGCAACCAGCAGCGTAGATACGCGGACAGAGGTGCAGATCCAGAAGGCGATGAACACGCTGATGCACGGCAGAACCAGCTTCGTGATCGCTCACCGCCTGTCCACCATCAAGGACGCCGATCTGATCCTGGTGATGAACCAGGGTAGCGTCATTGAGAAGGGCACCCATGTGGAACTGCTGGAAGCGGGCGGCTTCTATGCCGATCTCTATAACAGCCAGTTCTCCGGTGATGACCTGCCGGACGCAGGCTGATCTGAATAGAACAGTTACCTGAATATAGCCGGCTGTAGGTCACAGCCAGGCATCACCTAGCGTTCATGCAGAGCGTCTTCGGACATTCTCTGTTATGAACGCTTTTTTTGCAACTCACACATCAGCTCACCACTTAACTATGCCACTACTCGACTCCACCAACCTAGCCTTTCCTGCATTTTATACAGCATTCCTCGAATTATCAGCTTATCTGTTAGCGGAAGTTGCAATTCCTGCAACATTTCTGTCTGCGGATTCAAAAGCAGGTCTAAATCGAATTCTCCAGATAATACTAGAGAGAGTGTCTACGATCACCCGTTATTAGCGGCATTGAGTCAGCTGTTTCCGGGCAGCAGCGGCAGTGATCACTCTAGTTTTTCAACATTTCAGAAAAAAGATTTGCTTAAAATTTTCGGGGTATATATGATAAGGATATCAAAATGACCCGCGGCTCATTTTTTGAAATATAAGAATTTATATGTTTCGCGCTATAAATTATCCTTATATTTCTCGCTGAAACGGTGTCGTCCTTTAAAAGGACAGCACAGCCGTTTCTACTTGGGCGGACGGATAGGAGAGAGGATGAAAGGTATGTCGGGCTACGGAAAATGGGTAGCAGGGAGCAAGACCAAATGGATTACTCTGCTGGTGTGGGTTGCACTGGTCGGGGTGCTTACGATGCTATGGCCATCAGTGAATTCACAGGTTGCTAACAATGCCTCCAATCTGCCGGAGGATTCACAATCGGTGCGGGCATCGGTCGTTGCTGAGAGAGAATTTCCGGCCGGAAGCGGAGTGCCGGCACTGCTCGTATGGCATCGTGACGGAGGAATCGCGGAGGAGGATCTCGTACATATAACAGCAGTATACAGCAAGCTTGAGCAGCAGCCTCTTATGCATCAGAACTTCGTTCCTCCGCTGGGCAAGCTGCCGCCGCAGGCGCTGCAGGCGTCCTTGTCGGAGGACCGGAGCACGCTGGTCACCCCGGTGCTGTTCGACAAGACGGCGGACAGCGACCAGCTCGGAGAGTCGCTGAAGAGCCTGAAGGAGCTGGTCCGGACGGAGACGGGGACTGACCCGTCTGCCGCCAAGCCGGACAGCGGAGACTTGAGCCTGCGCGTATCCGGCCCGGTCGGAATCTCGGTAGATGCTACAGGGCTGTTCAAGAATGCCGATGTGTCGCTGCTGATTGCCACTGTCATTCTGGTGCTGGTCTTCCTGCTGCTGATCTACCGTTCACCGATTCTGGCGCTGATTCCGCTGGTTGCTGTAGGCTTCGCTTATGGCGTAACCAGCCCGGTGCTTGGCCTGATGGCCAGGGAAGGCTGGATTACAGTGGATTCGCAGGCGGTCTCGATCATGACGGTGCTGCTCTTCGGGGCAGGGACAGACTATTGCCTGTTCCTGATCTCGCGCTTCCGTCAGATGCTGAAGGTGGAGGAGAATAAGGGGCGCGCACTGCTGAGCGCCATTTCCCACTCCTCCGGGGCGATTGCGATGAGCGGCTTCACGGTGGTGCTGGCCCTCTTCGCTCTGCTGCTGGCCAAATACGGCGCGTACCACCGGTTTGCAGTGCCGTTCAGCGTCTCCATTCTGATTATGGGAGTAGCCAGTCTGACCCTGGTTCCGGCCTTGCTGGCGATCTTCGGACGGACCTCCTTCTTCCCGTTCGTGCCGCGCACGCCGCAGATGGAAGCAGAGCGGGCCAAGGCCAAGGGCAGACCGGTGCCGCAGCCGCAGCCTGCCCGCCGTAAGGGAATCGGGTACCTGGTGGTATCCCGTCCGTGGGCCATTGTCGGAATTACCGTAGTACTTCTGGGAGTGCTGGCCTCATTCTCCAGCGGAATTAAGTTCACCTATGATATTCTGTCGTCATTCCCGAAGACTATGGAGTCGCGGGAAGGCTTCGACCTGATCGGCAAGCAATTCTCCCCTGGTGAGCTGGCACCCGCCAAGCTGATGGTCGATACAGAAGGGTTATCCGGCGGAGAAGACCTGAAATCCGTGCTGAGCAGCCTGTCCTACGTGGATGTGGTCTCAGACCCGCAGCAGGGGGCCGTCAACCCGAAGATTACCGCCTATGATATCGAGTTCAAGGACAATCCGTATTCGATTGAGGCAATGGACCGTATCCCTGCACTTCAGGCTACGGTTGAGTCGGCTCTGACGGAATCCGGGATTGAGAACGCACAGGATAAGGTATGGATCAGCGGCCAGACCGCTACCCAGCACGATACCAAGGAGCTTGGGGAACGTGACACCGATCTGATCATCCCGGTCGTTATCGGCCTGATTACGGTGCTGCTGCTGGTCTATCTCAGATCTGTCGTAGCCACAGTATATCTGGTGGGGACAGTAATTCTATCATTCTTCTCGGCTCTTGGCCTGGGCTGGATCATCATTCATTACGTGCTCGGTGCAGATGCGATTCAAGGGGCCATTCCGCTATATTCCTTCGTCTTCCTGGTGGCGCTAGGGGAGGATTACAACATCTTCATGATCTCGAATATCTGGAAAAAGCGGAAGCATATGCCGCTGAAGCAGGCGATTGCAGAAGGTGTGAATGAGACCGGCTCGGTCATTACCTCCGCCGGATTAATCCTGGCCGGTACTTTCGCCGTGCTGGCAAGCCTACCTATTCAGGTGCTGGTCCAGTTCGGCATCATCACTGCGATCGGTGTCCTGCTGGATACCTTCGTGGTCCGTCCCTTCCTGGTACCGGCTATCACTGTTCTCTTCGGCCGTCTGGCCTTCTGGCCGGGTAAGCATCAGGAAGTAAGTGAAGCCTCTGCTTCGGATACACAGCGGTAAGAAGTAGTTAGTTCTACAATTTTCTGAAAAAACAACAAAGAAATCGCCCTTTCGGGAAAATGGAAGATCCATCAACCATCCCGAAAGGAGCGATTTTTTTGTTTTTGCCAGCTAATCTCTATTAAAGGGAGAAGCCCTTCTTTTGAGCTGAGCTAGTCAGCCTGGACATCCGGAGTACGGCTGTGCAGCAGCTCGTACTTGTCCAGCGAGGAGCCGACAATGGCTTCGTTCCGGCCGGCACCGCGGTGCGAGTCCCGGAAGGCGGGACTTGAGGTCCAGCCGTTCAGCGCTTCCTCATTCTCCCAGACGGTGCTGATCTTCAGCTCCTCCACGCCTTCCTTGGGAGCGCCGCGCCACACCTCCATGCGGATGAAGCCGGGGATGCTCTGCACCCCTTTATCTGCGCTGAACCGTGAGGCCAGCGCTTCACCATGTCCTTCCTTGATCTTAATCGTATTGGTAACTACCAGCATGCCAAGTCCTCCTTGTAGGGCTGTACGTAATGTCGTTCGTTATTGCGGATTTGTGGTCCAGATGCCTGCTGTTTTCAGGAAGACGCGGTCAGGCAGCTTAAGTGCAGCGAGCGTCAGCTCGGCCACATCCTCCGGCTGCATCATCCGGTCCTCGTCCCCGATCTTAAGACCCGCATCGGCAGCAAGGCCTGTATTCACTGTGCTTGGGGTCAGCGCTACGACACGGATATTATGCTTACGCACCTCCATCGCCAGGGACTCTGTCATGCCCATGAGCGCAAACTTGGAAGCACAGTAGGCCGAGCCTGTGGCGAAGCCGCGTTCTCCTGCGGTGGAGGAGATGTTGATGATATTGCCGCTCGAACGCTCGATCATCGCAGGCAGTGCAGCGCGGGTCACATAATAGGCCCCGAACAGGTTGATCTGCATATGCCGTTCCCAGTCCGCCGGGTCCATCTCCAGGAACGTGCCGAACTGGGCGATCCCGGCATTGTTAATAAGCGCGTCGAAGGGGCCGAGGTCCTTCTGCAGGGCCACTACCGCTCGCTCCGCTTCTTCACGTACGGCAATATCGGCTACAGCGATACTGACCTTGATGTCGTACACCTCGGTCAGCGCCGCCTTCAGCGCCTCCAGATCCGCCGAGGTTCTGGAGATCAGCCCCAGGTTGGCGCCTTCCTTAGCCAGCGCCATAGCGAGCGCCTTGCCGATTCCCTTGCCTGCACCTGTAATGACAATACTGGTTCCTCTCAAATCCATAACCTGTCGTCACGCTCCTTATATATAGAATGATGGGTAATTCTAGAAGATACTGTCTATTATACCTGAGCGGCCGGGCACAATCACGCCGGAGCCGCAGCTCCGGCAGTGCAGACCGCCAGGCCCCCGGTACCACTTGTGCCGCCTGTGCCGCTAATGCCCCGCAGCTCCTGGTCATCCCGCTTTAGTCTTCCGGCGTGATTGTCTTAAGCGGCACGGTCGCCGGACCTTCGAGCACATCGCCTTCGTAGGAGAAGCGGGAGCCATGACACGGGCAATCCCAGGAGCGCTCGGCGTCATTCCACTCGCATTCACAGCCCATGTGAGTGCAGGTTCTGTCAACGAGATGCAATTGGCCCTCAGGGTCGCGGTAGGCACCTACGCGTTTGCCGTCATGGAAGACGACAGCCCCCTGATCCGGCTCCAGATCCTTCGTCTTGGTGTGTACAATCTCCACTTTGCCGGCCACCAGCTCCTTGGCGACCGAGAAGTTCTGCACGATGAAGTTCTTGATGGCTGGAACGGCTTTGAAGCGTGAGGGATCATATAACCCGGTGTAGGGATTGCTGCTCCCCAGAATGCCATCTGCGATCAGGCGGGCAGCCACGGTTCCGTTCGTCATGCCCCATTTTCCGAAGCCGGTGGCGATATAGATCTCCTCGTCCTCGGCACGCTTGCCGATATAGGGCACCCGGTCCAGCGTGATCAAATCCTGGGTGGACCAGCGGAACGGAATACTGCGGATGCCCAGCAGCTCCCCGGCGAACCGCTCCAGATTCTCATAATGGCCGAACGTACAAATGCCTTGACCCGTCTTGTGGTTCTCCCCGCCGGCGATGACCAGCTTCCGGTCTCCCCATTCCACTGCCCGCAGCGAACGGGCCGGTTCACCGGCACTCAGATACATGCCGCCCTCATAATCCGTCTCCGGCTCGAACGCCAGACAGTAGGAGCGTTCGGCATGCAGCCGTGAGAAGTAGAGGGAGCCGCCGTCATAGAAGGGGAAGTGGGAAGCCGACACGGCATGGCGGCAGCGGATCTGGAGCTTCTCTCCCTCGGTATGCAGGGTTATCTGTCCGTCCGTATCAACCTTCTCTCCGATCATCGTATGCTCAAATACGGCGCCGCCCCTGTCCAGAACCGCCTGCAGCAGTCCCTTCAGGTACTCCAACGGGTGAAAGCGGGCCTGATCCGGCATACGGATGGCCCCGCCCGCGCCCAGCGGCAGGGGGACCTGATCCAGCCACTCTCCGGGCAGTCCCAGCTTGCCGTAAGCCTCGAATTCCTTATTCAGCGCCTTCAGCGTCTTCTCGTCACCTTGATCTGCATACAGGTAGGCCGCCTCCCGCTTCATCCCGCAGGACAGGTCCAGCTCCTCCGCTGTGGCAATCATCCATTCCATGGCCTCGCTATTCGACTGATAATACATCCGGGCCTGCTCTTCGCCGAAATGCTTCAGCAGATCATGATAGATCATGCCGTGCTGGGCGGAGATTTTGGCGCTGGTATAGCCGGTGGCCCCGCCGAGAATCTGCCCGGCTTCAAGTAGTGTGACCTTATATCCGGCCTTGGACAGCAGATAAGCGGTAGTAATCCCGGTAATTCCTGCCCCTACAATAGCTACGTCTGTGACATGATCTTCCGCAAGCACCGGAAAAGACGGCAGACCTGTACTGTCTATCCATAACGATTCCGGAAATTGCGGAAGACCTTGCGGACGGGGTTCCTGTGTGCTCATAGTCTAGTCCCTCCTAAGTGATGATCCATTTCATTTATTACCACTCTTCCGTGAAAAGAAACGCCCCGCTCCCCCGGCAGGTGCATGAAAACCGCCAGAAAGTGCCAACCTAAGAAGAAATTCACGGAGCAGCGGGCGGAGAGGGGCAGAGACCTATGTCGGAACAACAGCATACACAGGCGGTTCTGCTCGAATGGATCAGAAGCCAGCTAAGCGGGTTCGGCGACCTTGAAGACAAGGTCTTGACGATTCCGGCGGGACAGGTCAGCCTGCTCTATATCAAAAGCGTGACAGACGGACAGGCCATCAGCCGCAATATTATTGCTCCGTTCTACGAGATGGGCCATCCCGCAGCCTACTACAGCTATGTGGCCGATTACCCCGGCAGTGAAGAGGTGACAGACGGGCAGCGTGCTCTGGATCTTCTGCTCAGCGGCTATGCCTGTATTGGGCGGGAGGGCAAGCTCTGCTGCTTCGATGTCCTCCGGGCGGAGGCCAGCAGTATCAAGGAGACGATTACGGAGAGCATCAGCCAAGGCCCTTCTGATGCGCTGGGGGAGAGTCTGGCGGTGAACCTCAATCTGATCCGGCGGCGTTATCTGTCCTCTGCGCTCAAGATGGAATTTACCGTTATCGGCAATGTGTCCAAGACCAAGGTGGCGATTCTCTACGACGAGAGCCGGGTGAATCACCAGGTGCTGGCGGAGTTAAAAGAGAAGCTGGATTCGCTGAAGCTCGACATTCTGCAGGCTGCCGGTGAACTGGAGAAATATATCAGCAGCGACAAGCTGCGCATTTTTCCCAAGACCATAGTAACCGAGCGCCCCGACCGGGTGGTATTCAATCTGGCAGAGGGCAAGGTGGCGGTCCTGCTGGATACGACCGGGTATGCGATTGTGCTTCCGTCCATATTCAATGATTTCTTCACCGCCATGGATGACAAAATCCATCTGCCCTTCGTCGGCCGCTTCCTGAAGCTGCTGCGCATTCTGGGCGTGGCCATGACGTTATGGCTGCCGGCCTTGTACATTGCCTTCACCTCATACAATCCGGAGATTGTGCGGGTGCAGATCGCCCTGCTGATCGGGGGAAGCCGCGCTACGGTGCCTTATCCTTCTTTTGTCGAGGTGATTCTGATGATGATTATGATGGAGTTCCTGACGGAGGCCAGCTTGCGTCTGCCCAGAGCCATCGGTCCTACAGCGACCACGGTCGGCGGTCTGATCCTGGGGCAGGCTGCTACAGCGGCGGGGCTGATCGGCAACATTATGATTATTCTCGTCTCCGTAGTGGCGATATCCAATTTCCTGGTTCCGCTGAATATGATGAGCTTCTCCATCCGTGTGCTAAAGTATTTCTTTGTCATTGCCGCAGCTGTGCTCGGGCTCGTCGGTGTCGTGATCTGCCTGGTGGGCTTCACGCTGTACTTATGCAGCCAGCGCAGCTTCGGCCAGCCGTATTTCAAGATGTTCGTCCTTGATTCGCTGGGAGCGTCACTGAAGAAGAAAAGCGGGGGCTCCTAATGGCAAACAGCCGCTATTTCTACTGTCTGTTTCTCATGAACTCCCTGATCAATATCATTAACTTCACCCCACGGGAGCTGATAGATGCCCGCTTCGACGGTGCGCAGTCCTCCATCCTGATTGCGGTGGCTACGGGCACCCTGTTCATCTACCTGTTCACCAGAGTCATCCGTAAATTCCCGGGGAAGGGACTGCCAGAGATCTTTGGTTCAGTGATGCCGAGGCTGCTAGCCTCTCCGCTGATTATCGTATATGCGGTTCTCTGGTATCTGGCCGGGGCGCTGATTCTTCTGTCCTTTGTGGATATTACCCTGCGGTTCATCAGTCCGGACACCGGACCGATGGCAGTCTTGCTCGGGTTCCTGATATTAACCTGCCTCTGTGCCAGAATAGACTCGCTGTCCCTGCTCTATGGACTGGAAATTACACTGGCTATCACCCTGCCCTTAATTCTGTACACGACAGTCAAGGCGGTGGTGAACCCGGACTTTAGCTGGGACGCCGTGCTGCAGATCATGACACATGCCCTGCATCCTCCCGACCGGAACAGCCTTGCGGCAGCGACCTTTACATTCAGCGGCTACATTAATATGGCGGTCTTCAACCGGGTATTTCATGGCTTGAAGCTGAAGCATATCTGGATTCTGAGTCTGGAGGGGCTGCTCGTGCTGGCCATCACGTTCTATGTGCCCATTGGATATCACGGGACAGTTGGCGTCGAGCGGCATGTGTACACCTGGTTCACTACAGCGGATAGCATCCGGATTGAAGCGTTTTTGATTGAGCGTATGCTTTTTATTTTTTATTTTGCTTACAGCACACTGGCGCTCGTCAGTGCCATTATCCAGTGGCATGTCGGCAAAGAGCTGCTCCTCAGCCAGCTCCCCTCCTCCCCCGGTAGACCTAAGACCAGGCAGTGGCAGGAGATCGTCATTCTGGCGGTTTTTGCAGCGGGCACCCTGCTCATGATGCGCATAGATCAGTACGACCTTAATATGCTCGGGGTATTCCTGCTGCATATCCGCTGGTACGGGGAGCTGCTGCTGATCCTGCTGTTATTCTGGTGCTACTGGATGGTAAGGAGGCGAAGAGTGTGAGAGCGAGAGTAATCGGGACTCTGCTGGTGATGCTGCTCTCCGCAACCATGACCCTGGCCCTTACAGGCTGCAATTTCAAGGATATTGACCGGAGAATATTTGTGGTTGCTATTGGCATTGATCCCGGCCGGAAGGAAGGAACGTTCAAGGTTAGTCTGAAGCTGGCGATTCCGCAAGGGGATGTCACGAAGATTGACGAGAAGATGCAGATCCTGACCGAAGAATCGGATAGTATCTCTGAAGCACTGCGCAGAATGAAGTCCAAGGTGGAGAAGGAGCTCGACTATGTGCACTGCAAATCGGTAATTCTGGGGGAAGGGCTTGCCGAGAGCGATATCCGGCATGTAACGGACTGGGCGGTCCGGCGCAGAGACATCCAGCTGATTCTTAATTTCGCCGTGGGCAGGCCGGGGGCGCTGGAGGTGCTTCAGGTCAAGCCGCCGTCAGAGCGCATTCCGTCCAACTCACTGATTCTGGCAATGAGCGGGCAAGGCACCGAATCGCCCTTCATCGCCAGTGTGTATTCCTACCAGCTGATGCGGAGTATTTATGAGAATGGGATAGACCCCACATTGCCGGTTATTGAAGCGCAGAAGAAGGACCAGTTCCTGATTGACAAGATCGCCCTGCTGGATAAAAGAAAAATCAAGCTGGTTCTCTCCCCGGACGAGACCCGGCTGTTCAACCTGCTGTCCCGCTCCAATCTGCGTACGAACTTTCCGGCCCATATCGGCAGCGGAATGTACCAGTATTACACCGAGAGCTCCTCCTCCAGTTACCGGATTGTGACGAATCGGGACGAAGAGCCTTACATCCGCTACACCATTAAGATCCGGGCGATCCTGGAGGAAAACAGTACGGAGGAGATGATCACCCACCATATGCTGGAAAATATTGGCAAGGCCGGTGCAGCAGAGCTGGGCGGTGCAGTTAAGGCCCTGCTGGTCAAGATCCGGGACAGCGGCATGGACCCGCTGGGCTGGGGACTGCATTACGGCGCACGGCATTGGAATAACGGCACGGAGATGGCCGAATGGGGCAGGCTGTATCCCCGGCTGAACTTCCAGGTGAATGCACAAGTGGAGGTGAAGTATTCCGGCATGATCAAGTAGAGGCGCATTGACGCTTCCGGCATCAGGACTTATACTTGATCTAAAAACAAATTAGAGGATGATAAAGATGAGAACCCTGAACCTGACCTCTCAGCGTCAAGCCGTGTATGATATCGTCCGCAATTCCCATGATCACCCTACCGCTGCGGAAGTCATGAACCGGCTGGTTGAGCAGGGGCATAACCTTGCTTATGGAACGGTCTACAATTCCTTGCGCTACCTTACAGATAAGCAGATGATCCGCGAGCTGAAGCTGGGCGAGGCGGCCAGCCGGTATGATGCGCGCCTGGACGACCACCAGCATATTGTCTGTGAAATCTGCGGTGCCGTGGATGAAGTGATGAGCCAGGTCCCGCAGGAGTGGAGCGACTCGGTGGCAGCAGATACAGGCTATTCGATCACTCATACGCATGTGGTATTCGGAGGCATCTGCCCGGCCTGCCAGAGCAGGAATTCACGCCAGAACTAGGACGTTTGTATGAGGTATGCTGGCTCGCTTAGTAACGGAATATAACAAAAGACCGTTTTCATGGAAACGGTCTTTTTGCTGTGCTCCTATAAAAATTATCAATAAATATAGGGAAATTATCATTAATTGCCGGAAAAAAGAGGGTTTCGGGGGCTGATATTTAATTATATATAAAGCTGCCGCTATGATCCTTCTTAAGACCCAGGAAGAATGAAAGAGAGAGTGAGTCCATTATATGAATAAAAAGGTGCGTCTGAACATCCGTACGAAGCTGATTACTACCTATCTGCTTGTCCTGCTGGTACCGAGCATCATTATAGGCTGGTTAACCTATCAATCGGCCAGCAGCAACATAGGGGAGCAGCTTACCAATAATGCCCAGGAAAGTGTAGTTGCAGTGAACCAGATCATAAGTTCCAATATTCAGTCGAAAATAGATGATATTCTCTATTTCGCCGGACAGCTTCCGGCAGATTCCATTAATAACGAGGCGGCCGGACTGGCGTCGCCTGCACTGGAGAACAGATTGCGGGAGTATGCCGCGCTGCATCCCGATGTGCTTGATATTTATGCCGGAACCAGCAAAGGCAAGAGCATCCGAGCGGCAGAGCTGGAGCTGCCGGAAGGCTATGATCCGCGCAAGGAGAATACATATATCAATGCGCTTAAGCAGGGCAGCGGCACTGTGATCTCACCGGTATTTCAGACGGTGAACGGGGAGAGCGCCATTGCGGTATCGGCGGTGCTCGCAGACGGGGACGGCGTAGTCAGTCTTGATCTGAATCTGTCCTCCCTTGCCGGTATGACGGATATCAAGGTCGGTCAGGAGGGCTATATTCTGATTATCGACAGCAGCAAGAAATTCCTGGTTCATCCCACAGAAGCGATTGGCGCGGAATCCTCGCTTGAGTTCGTGAAGCAGATGTTCGGGAGTGAGAGCGGAAGCTTCGATTATGTATATAAGGATGCACCCAAGAAGATGACCTTCATGGTGAATGAGCTGACGGGCTGGCGAATCGGAGGCACCATCAGCTTGAATGAGATTACGCAGGCAACCAGCGGCATCCGTGAGACGGTCTGGCTGGTCATCTCTGTATCCGTGCTGCTGGCGCTGGTGCTGATCTATTTCAACATTGCGTCGATTCTGAAGCCGCTGATCCGCCTGCGCAAGGCAACCGAGCGGATTGCCGGCGGCGACCTGTCGGAGGATATCGGGGAATTCCGGGGGGATGAGATCGGCCGGCTGGCCGGGAATTTCCGCCTGATGGTGGAGAATCTGCGGCAGATGATTATCGGGGTGCAGACCATGACGAATAATGTCTCTTTCTCCGCGGAGCAGCTGAGCGCGGGGGCAGAGCAGACGACCAAGGCTATAGAGCATGTGACAGTGGCCATCCAGGAGGTGGCAGCGGGCACGCAGCAGCAGGTCAACAGTGTACATAAAGGAATGGCAAGCACGGCTGCCACCACCACCGAGGTAGCCCATATCTCGGAGTTCATGCAGCAGGTGTCGGTAATGATGGACAAGACCTCGCTGTCGGCTTCGGAGGGCAATGATTCGGTCATCAGCGTAGTCGACAAAATCAACGGCATTCATGAGACCGTGGAGGAGATGGGCAAGGTCATCGATCAGCTGAGTGAGCGGGTCGGGCAGATCCAGGGGATTACCGGAGTGATCTCGGGAATCTCGCGGCAGACGAACCTGCTGGCGCTGAATGCGTCCATAGAAGCGGCCAGAGCCGGTGAACAGGGCCGCGGGTTCGCTGTGGTAGCCTCGGAGGTCCGCAAGCTTGCGGAAGAATCCGGAAAGTCAGCAAGCCTGATCTCCGAGCAGGTTGCCTCTATCCATTCAGAGATGCTCCGGGCTACGGCAAGCATGGAGGATGCGAAGACTAAGGTGATGGACGGCATTATGGCTGTGGATACAACGGGACGTTCGTTCTCGCGTATCCGCAGGGCGATTAAGGGGGCCGCGGAGACTATAGGCGGAATGAACGAAGGCGTTCAGACCCTGACTGCAGAAGCAGATAGTCTGGATCAAGCTATTAACGAGATCCGCGGCATTACCGAGGCTGCGGCAGGCAGTACCGAGACGATCTCGGCAGCCGCCCAGCAGCAGCTTGCCTCGGTGGAAGAGATCGCCTCTTCCTCAGCCGACCTGAGCCGGCAAGCCGATGAATTGCAGCAGCTGGTCGGACGCTTCAAGCTGTACCCGGGAAACCAGGCTCCTGCTGCGCCGGAAGCGGTCAAGCCGGGGGAGAACCTCGCTGGGGATCAGCAGAATTCATGAGGCCGAATATGCGGTCTGGTCTTTTCTTTTACCTCACTTTGCAAGTATACTGGTAAGCAACAATACGGGGTGATGAAGGGGAGAAGCGTTCATGGCAGAGCAATTAAAGGGCATTACCGTAGCCCTGGCCGGTCCGCGTAAAGCGGAAGACATGGCCAAGCTGGTAGAGAATATGGGAGGAACCGCGCTGCACCGTCCCGCTCAAGGGACAACCTTTCTGGATGATGCCGCCCTGCGTGAGGGGCTGATTGCCTGGACAGAGCAGCCGCCGGATCTGGCTATTCTGACTACCGGTATGGGGCTGGACGCATTATTCGAGACGGCTGCGAAGCTGGCGCTTGCGGACCGCTTCCTGGAGGTTCTCTCTGGCTCACCTGTTGCTGCCCGTGGTTATAAGACAGTGAATGCCCTGAAGAAACGGGGACTTGAGCCGGTCGTACGTGACGATGACGGCAGCTCTGCCGGACTGATTCGCGGCCTGCAGGACTATGATCTGCAGGGCAAGCGGGTCATGCTTCAGCTGCATGGGGAGACTGCCCCGCAGCTAATCGGTTGGCTGGAGCAGGCGGGCGCAGCCGTAAGCTGTGTTCAGCCTTACCGGTATACTCAGCCGGAGCCTGGAGCGCTGGAGCTGCTGCTCACAGAGATCACCGAAGGACAGGTGGATGCAGTGGCGTTCACAAGTGCGCCGCAATTCCGCTTCCTGGCACAGCATGCGCGGGAGCAGGGGCAGCTTGCGGCGTTGGTGCAGGCTTTTGAAGAGAAGGTGCTGGCGGTATCTGTCGGCCGTATGACCTCGGAGGCCCTGAAGGAAGAAGGCGTGAAGCGGATTGTCATGCCGGAGCACGAGCGGATGGGCAGCATGTTCGTTACCCTGGGCCGCTATATTGCGGCTAACCGGTAGCAGCAGGCTGTTCAATTACATTTACTACTACAATTACAGAGAGATATGGAGGAGGAGACCTATGGACAAGAGAAAATGCCTGTTGTTAGGCGATTACACACACCCCCGGTTTCACCCGTTGCAAGGTGTGGACAAGCAGGTCAGTGAAATTCTGAATGAGCTTCTGACGGTACAATGCTCGGAGAACAAGAAGCTGATGCTAAGCGAGCATTTGTCCGGATATGATCTGTGCATCGCATATAATGAATTGTGGAATGAAACCGTATCTCCGCAGCAAACGGCAGGTCTGCTGAGCTATGTCAGCGGAGGAGGCGGTCTGATTGTCCTGCACACCGGGGTATCCCTGGCGAAGCGTTATGAGCTGGCTCAGCTGATCGGTGCCAGATTCACCGGCCATCCGGCTTATACTCCGCTTCAGTTCAAGGTGCAGGAGCATGATATTACCGAAGGCATCGAAGACTTCCAGCTCGATGAAGAGCCGTACCGGTTCGAGTTCGATCCGTTCACCGAGAAGCAGATTCTGCTCGAATACGAAGCGGACGGGGAGATGCTGCCTGCGGCCTGGTGCCACAGCTATGGCCTGGGACGGGTGGTCTATCTGATGCCCGGCCATCATGAGCCGTCGTTCCGGCATCCGGCTGTTCGTCAGCTGATTCTGCGGGCAGCCACCTGGGCGGCGCGTATCCCCAGATAATCAGCAAATAATCGGCAATATCGAAGCTTAGCCCCACTTTGTGGGGTTATTTTGTGAAATGGCGGGCGAAGGGGTATACTTTATCCATAACTGCAATCTTTGGGAGGGAAGTACCATGAGTGATCTGTTGAAGAAAGCTATCTCATTAGGCGTAGGCCTCACCATTGTCAGCAAGGAGAAGGTTGAGAAGGTCGTTGACGAGCTGGTAAAGCGGGGCGAGCTGGCCCCATCGGAATCCAAAGCGCTGGTGGAACGGCTGGTAGAGCGCGGAGATGAAGAACGGGGTGTGTTCAAGTCTGCCGTGCAGGAGCAGGTTCAGCGGGTGCTGAAGGAGCTTAAGGTACCTGTGCAGGAGGATATCACCAGGCTGGAGTCGCGCATTGCCCAGCTTGAGGGCCGTGTTGCCGAGCTTGAGGGCAAGTCACCCCAGGAGACCACCGTGCCGGAACAGCGTACGGAATAAATGGCTGTCCGCATAAGGCATGCCGGACGTTACCGGGCAATCGCCATGGCGCTTATGCGTCATGGCTTCGGCTATATGGTGGAGGAACTGGGCCTCTACCATCTTCTGTCGCTTCCCCGCCGGATCATCACACAGGAGGTTCATGAAAGTGTGACCCTCGCTGAACGGGTCCGAAGGGTGCTGGAGGAGCTGGGGCCGACCTTCGTCAAATTGGGCCAGCTTGCCAGTACGCGCTCCGATCTGCTGCCTGATGCGATTATTCAGGAGCTGGTCAAGCTGCAGGACAATGTGCCGCCGTTCTCAGCCGAGACGGCCCGCAATATTCTGGAGCAGGAGCTGGACCAGCCTATTGATGCGGTCTTCGAATACTTCGAGAACAATCCGCTCGCTGCCGCCTCCATCGGCCAGGTGCACCGCGCTGTGCTGCATGGCGGACAGAGTGTTGCGGTCAAAATACAACGTCCAGGCGTCATGCGGACGATGGGCAGGGATCTTGAGATTCTATCGGATCTAAGTCTGCTCGCCGAGCGCAAGATGGACTGGGCCAGGCAATACGGATTAGCCCGGATGGTCGAGGAATTCTCCCGGGCACTGCTGGCGGAGCTGGATTATGCCCAGGAAGGGCGCAATGCCGAGCGTATAGCCGGGCAGCTGTCTGCTCAAGATAACATCTATATTCCGGCCATCTACTGGGATTTCAGCTCCACAAGGGTTCTGACTATGGAGTATATGGAAGGGATTACACTGAACCGCAAGGACGAGCTGGTGAACTCGGGCATGAAGCTTAAGACAATTGCCCAGCAGCTCGTGGAGATGATGCTGAATCAGATTTTTATTCATGGCTTCTTTCATGCCGATCCGCATCCCGGCAATGTCATGGTGCTGGAGGACGGAAAGCTGGCCCTGATCGACTTCGGAATGGTCGGGCGGCTTAGCGAGGAGATGAAGGATGGCCTGTCCGCGCTGGTGATTGCACTCATGCGCAAGAATACGGACTCGATGGTACGGGCCATTCTGCGCCTGGGAGTGATCCCGGAGGACGCCGACCGGATGGCACTGCACGAGGATATGGACCGGCTGCGCGAGCAGTATTATGATATCCCGTTCAAGCAGGTCAGCATCGGCAAGGCGCTGAATGATCTGTTCAGCATTGCCCGCAAGCACCGGCTGGTCATTCCGCCGGATCTGGCGCTGCTGGGCAAGACGATGCTGACCCTGGAGGGCATGGTCGCCAGCCTGGACCCGGCTTTCAGCATTATGCAGATGGCCGAGCCGTTCGGCAGGCGGCTGATCAAGCAGCGCTTCAGCGGAAGCCGTCTGCAGCGCAAGCTGCTGGGCGGGGTAGCTGATCTTGCCGAGAGTCTGGTTGAGCTTCCCGCTCAGGCCCGGCAGCTCTCCTCGCTGATCAGCAAGGGGAAGCTGAGGGTGGAGATCGGGGTCCCCGAGCTGCAGGACCTGGAGCATAAGTTCAGCCGGATCGGCAACCGCCTCTCCTTCAGTATCGTGCTGCTGGCCTTCAGCATCATCATGGCCGGACTGATTGTGGCCTCCTCCCTGCGCGGCGAGCCGTCGCTGCTCTGGGACTTCCCGATTGTCGAGATCGGCTCGGTCATCGCGCTGCTGATGATTCTGTGGCTGCTGTTCTCCATCTTCAAATCTGGCAGATTCTAGCCGGAAGAGACGGATAAATAATTATTCTTCGCCGAATGCACACAAAGGTTGCAAAATCAAGTACAATATTAAGATAACTTGCCACAATTAAAGTGTAATGGAACGCAAATGGAGTGCCGTCTGAACGTCCGGTGGATCGCTGCTGCGCCGTATAACCGAACGTTCGACCGCTGCCTTGCGGGCCCATGGGACGGAAGGGCTCCGGTGACGGGGTGCTTCCGCTTTTATTTGATACGATAAGAATGTGAAACGGTACCGTCCTTATACAGGGCCTGAGGGTGATATCCCCTCTGCTTACCTTGCGTACATTACTCCGTTACATGGATGAATATAAGTTATGGACTGACATGCTGAACTGAAAATTTAGAAAATTAGTGAGGTGGAGCAATTGCCGGGTTTTAAAGATTTAGGAGTATCTGAAGTGCTGATTGATCTGCTCAAGGGGCAGGGCATCGTGAAGCCGACGCCGGTGCAGGAAGAGGCGATTCCGCCGCTGGTGCAGGGTCTGGATGTGATCGCACGTGCGAAGACGGGAACGGGAAAGACGCTGGCTTTTCTGCTCCCGATTATGGACAAGATCCGGGTGGAGGCCGCTTATCCGCAGGCGCTGATTCTGGCACCGACGCGTGAGCTGGCGCTGCAGATTACCGAAGAGGCACGCAAGCTGGCCCGTCATACGGGTGTGAAGATTCTGGCGGTCTACGGCGGTCAGGATGTGGAGAAGCAGCTGCGCAAGCTGGAAGGCGGCAGACATCTGATCATCGGTACACCGGGACGGCTGCTGGATCACCTCCGCCGGGAGACCCTGGACCTTAGCGGCGTGAAGATGCTGGTGCTGGATGAAGCGGACCAGATGCTGCATATGGGCTTCCTGGAGGATGTGGAGACGATCATTACGGCTGTGCCATACCGCCGCCAGACGATGCTGTTCTCCGCGACGATGCCGGACCCGATCAAACGGCTGGCAGCGAACTATATGAAGGAGCCGCTGGATGTCATTATCAAGAGCGGTTCGCCGATCCCTCTGGACAATATCCGCCAGCAGGTGGTGGAATGCTCGGACCGCAACAAGGAGGAGGCGCTGATCTCCCTGATCGAGCGCGACCGTCCTTACCTGGCGATCATCTTCTGCCGGACGAAGCGCCGGGCCATCAAGCTGAACGAGGCGCTGCAGGCGGCCGGGTATGACTGTGACGAGCTGCACGGCGATCTGTCGCAGGGCAAGCGCGAAGCCGTCATGAAGCGGTTCCGTGACGCCAAGCTCCAGTTACTGGTGGCTACGGATGTGGCGGCACGGGGTCTGGATGTTGAAGGGGTCACCCATATCTTCAACTATGATCTTCCGCTGGATGCGGACAGCTATATTCACCGGATCGGCCGCACCGGCCGCGCCGGAGGCAAGGGCCTCGCGATCACGTTCGCTTCGCCGCGTGAGCGCGCCGGGCTCGAACTGATCGAGCACGGCATCTCCCAGCGGCTGGACCGCCGCCGGTACGAGAAGGATGAATTCGGCGTAGGCGAATTCACCTCGGTGCAAGGCGGCGGCTCGCCGCGCGGGCGGCAGAGCGCGGCGCCTGAAGCGGCGCGCGCCGGCCGTGGCGGCCGCGGGCAGGGCCGCAGCGGCGGTGCGCCGCGCGGCGAAGCCGCAGGGCGTCCGGGCGGGCGCGGACGCGGCGGCAAAGACGCAGGCGGCTGGGGCGCGCCTGCGGAAGGCGGCGGCCGCAGCCGGAAGGACGCGGCCGGAGGCGGCAAGCGCAGCGCGTACAGCGCAGCTGCGGCGCCGAAGGGCGACTCCGCCGGGCAAGGCGCGGCGAAGAAGCCGAGACCTGGCGGCGGCTACGGCGCCTTCGCCAGCGGCGTCGACAGCGCACCAGCCAGCGGCTATGCTGCGGGTGCAGGTGCGGGTGCCGCAGCCGGGCGCGGCGGCAAGGGTGGCGCTGCGCGGGGCGGGGCCTCCAGAGGCAACGCCTCCCAGGGCGGGCCGAGCAGCGGCTACAGCACTAACGTATCCCGGGGTGCAGATGCCGGCGGCTTCAGCTACGGCGCTTCGAAGGGTGCCGGCTCGGGTGCCGGGTATAATCCCGGCGGCGCGAAGTCGAGCCCGAAATTCCGGGCGCATGTAGCGCGCAGCAACGATGCGGGCGGCTATAACGCCTCCGCTCCCAAAGGCGGCTCACGCGGCAGCTCCAAGGGCGGTAAGGGCGGCTTCAGCTCGGGCGGACGCAGCAGCGGCGGGAGTTCATCGCGCGGCGGGCGCAGCGGTGGCTCTGGCGGCGGTGCACGCGGCGGACGCGGCTCCTCCAGATAAAGGCGCTTTACATGCATAGCTAATCCTTGTTACCATAGGGCCGTTGGCGTAACAGCCAATGACTCTATGGTAATATTTATTTACTGAAACCTTTTGGCTATCAGGCCTGTCTAATAGATACTGCCGTAACATTCGGGTACAAGTATAAATAGAGAGATAAAGAATGTAACCTGCACTTTGGATCAGGCGGAGTTCTGCCGAATACAGCAGTGCAGGGGTACACAACGTTTAGGAGGATTCACAGCATGTCCAAAACCGCTAAAATTATCATTCTACTTATCGCCGTCATTGCGGTCGGCTGGGGAATCGGGAAATATACTGCCCCGTCCGCTTCCCCGGAGAACGGAACCAATATAAGCACAGGCACAGACCTGGGAGCCGAGGGGCCGGAGGCAGCGCCTGATGCTTCGGCAGTGCCGGGGTCTACGGATCAGCCAGCTCCTGGCGGTTCAGGCAATGGCACATCCGGGAACAATGCTGCGCAGATGGTGGTAGCCGAGCCGGAGAGCATCACGGTTATGGTTAATAAGCAGTACAGCCTGCCTGATCAGTATAAGCCTGCCGATCTGGTCTACCCGGACGTACCTTTTATCTTCTCGGAGAAGATTGAGAAGCGGATGCTGCGGCGTGAAGCGGCTGCGGCGCTGGAGGAGATGTTCGCGGGGGCGAAGGCGGACGGGGTCTATCTGGCCGGTGTATCCGGCTACCGTTCGGAATCGACCCAGAGACGGCTGTTCGATAACTATGTCGCCAGAGACGGCGAAGAGAAGGCCCGGACTTACAGCGCCATGCCGGGACACAGCGAGCATCAGACGGGGCTGGCCATTGACCTGTCCGGCAGAGACGGCAAGTGTGCGGCGGAGAGCTGCTTTGCAGGAACGAAGGAAGCGGAGTGGCTTGCCGCCCATGCCGCTGAATACGGCTATATTATCCGGTTCCTTGAAGGCAAGGAGGCGATTACCGGGTACAAGTATGAGCCTTGGCATGTCCGGTATGTAGGCAAGGAGATTGCGGCTTCCATAGCCGAAAGAGGGATCACACTCGAAGAATATTATGACGCCGTCCCGGTGTCGAATTAACCCTACACTATGATCAGGCGGTCCCGCGATTTGCGGGGCCGTTTGTGTGTCTGGGCGGGCGGGAGGGAGGTGGTTTGTTCGCCAGTTGGCTGTATCGCCACAATGAAGCGTGTACGGACATTAACGGGGCGCTATAGTAAGAGGTTGCATCTCTGAAGCTACAAAGAAGCAGGCTAGGGTGAGTAATGTATGCTTTTGATGCTACAAGGCACGCTAATGTCGGGTAATAGATGCTCTGATCATACGTGTGTCAGGAGAATTAAGTGGATTTCTTCCACCTGCTACGGCGCGATTGAGCGCTCCTCGGGCAGCAGTTGGATCATGAGCACTTAATTAATCACTATCCAGCAAAAGTAGCCAAACGCTCCAAATTAGATGCTGTTAATCCACTTGTTTCCGGCCAATCGTCTGAAACCGGGAAAATAAGATACGTTAATCCACTTGCTTGCTTCTGAGGCGGATAATGGCTCGTGCAGCAGCATGGTTCACCCCCGGAAACGCTGGTTAAGTAGTGGGAAACCGCACACTATGAAATGGGAGGCGTTCTGGATGTCTGAACATAATCATGTGGTGAGTAAGGACGGCAGTGTGACCATGAACCGCGTAACGGAGGCGCTGGACCGGATTGATCCCGGGCAGAAAGAGATGATTCTGGACAACTTCGAGCAGTTCAAGGCGTATTTAGGAAAGCGCATTCAACTGGCGCAAAAAATCGGCCTCAGCGACGAACAGCTGGCGCTGGCCGCCGAGAAAATCGCCGATTATCTGGCAGCGTATGAGGAGCCCCGCAATAGCGAAGAGAAGCTGCTGCTGGAATTGTGGAAGGCCGGGAACAAGGAGGAGCGCCACCGGCTGGCGCATATGCTGGTGAAGATGGTGCAGCACTAAAAGTAGCGGTACCGGAAAGTAGCAAACGTTTTTGTAGTAACCAACGCTGATGGCATAGAGTGTCTATATTCTCCTGCAAAAAGCATGTACAAGCAGCACTGGCAACCCAAGCAACCCAAGCAGCATGGCTCCCTGAAACAGTAACAACGTTGCTCCATCCCATCCTATAAAAGTAAAGTAAATCAGGTGGTTCCGTGATACTTGCGGTGCTGCCTTTTTGCTGTGCAGGAAACAATTGACCCAGCAGCGGATGGGAGATATAATTATTTTATTATATGAGCATTTGTTCATATGTTATATGTTAATCAACTATCCAACTATCAACCATCCAAACCATCCATCCAACAAAGGAGCTATGTCCAATGACCACCCTCAATCTCCTATCCCTGATCTTATTCTTTACGTTCCTTGCCTCTTATGTGTTAAAGCTTGTAATTCTCAACAGAAAGAACAACATCCAGGCCAATGTACTGGGCAAAGGTAAGAAGATTACGACCATTAAATCAACCGAATGGTTTGTCAAAATCGCTACGCTTCTGTGGGGCGCTACATGGTTCCTGATGTCCATAGCTGAGCAGTATCTTGTGAACTTGCTTGGGCGGCATTATAATCTTCCGGTTGTGAATTATATCGGTGTGGGTATAGTTAGTATAGGGTGTGCGGTATTCATTCTTGCCATGGCAGCGATGAGCACTTCCTGGAGAGTAGGAATTGATAAGTCCACAACAACCAGGCTGGTTACCCGCGGGGTGTATAAGGTTAGCCGGAACGCTGCTTTTGTCGGCTTCGATCTGATGTTCGCAGGTCTTTATCTTATGTATCCGAGCTGGCTGACGCTGGTTATTCTAGTGTTGAATGTTGCTGCTATTCATCTGCTGATTCTGCAGGAGGAGAAGCATCTGCGTCTTGTCTTTGGCGAAGAATACAGATCGTACAGCAGCAGGACGCCAAGATATCTCTGAAGACTCTACAATCCAACCCATTGGAGTTGCTCTCATATGAAATTAAGCATTCTCGATCAATCTCCGGTATCGGAGGGAAGCACTCCGGCAGAGGCGCTCCGGCAGACGGCCCTGCTGGCCCGTGAAGCGGAACGGCTCGGCTATCACCGCTTCTGGGTTGCGGAGCATCATGCTGCGCCAGGCCTTGCCGGCTCCAGCCCTGAAGTGCTAATGGCGCATCTCGCTGCGGTGACCTCAGCGATCCGCATCGGCTCGGGAGCGGTGCTGCTCCCGCATTACAGTGCGTTCAAGGTCGCGGAGAATTTCCGCGTCCTGGAGGCGCTCTATCCCGGGCGGATCGATCTCGGGATAGGGAGAGCGGCAGGCGGCGGTGCCCTGGCCGCCAAAGCACTACAGGATACCCGTGTGACTATTGACGACGTTGACCGGTACGAGCAGCAGATTCAGGAGCTGATTGCTTATCTCTATGAATTTGAGGGCGGAGCATCCCCCCAGCGCTATGCCGGATTGCGGGCAACGCCTGCAGTAGACTCAGCACCGGAAATCTGGCTGCTGGGCTCCAGCCGGGAGAGTGCGGCGCTCTCGGCCCGGCTGGGAACCGGTTATGCCTTCGCCCGGTTCATTGCCGGGAATGGGGGAGCGGGAGCGGTGCATGAGTACCAGGACAGCTTCGCGCCATCCGTGGCCGCTGCATCGCCGAAGCCGCTGCTTGCGGTGTTCGCCGTCTGTGCAGAGACATCGGCCGAAGCAGACCGGCTGGCTGCCAGTATGGATCTCTCACTGGTTAGCCTGGAGAGGGAACACCTCTCTTCCCCGACCCCGTCCGTAGAGACTGCACTGAACTATACATATACCCCTTACGACCGTTTTACCATTAAGGATAACCGGAAGCGGATGGTCATAGGCTCGGCTGCTGAAGTCAGGGAGCAGCTTCAGCTGCTGGCGGAGGAATACCGCTGCGGGGAGCTGATGATTTCTTCGCATATCCATGAGTTCAGGGACAAGCTGCAGTCCATCCGGCTCATCGCCGAAGCCTGCGGGCTGCAGCGCAGGGCGTAGCCTTTGCCGCCGGAATTTGGTTTTGGCTGCGAATAGGGTAAAATGAAGAGGTTACTTATATAAAGCGCACTTAAGAACTGGGCATACAGCCGAAAGGAAGCGAAGCAGAGATGTCGATTTATAGTTTTGCAGGAGTGACACCTTCGGGTACAGAAGTGCCGTTTAAGGACTATGAGGGCAAGGTGCTGCTGATCGCCAATACCGCCAGCAAGTGCGGACTGACCCCGCAATACGGAGATTTGCAGAAGCTGTACGAGCAGTACGGGGACCAGGGGCTGGTGGTGCTGGGCTTTCCGTGTAACCAGTTCGCCGGTCAGGAGCCGGGCACAAGCGAGGAAGCGGAGTCCTTTTGCCAGATTAACTATGGGGTTACGTTCCCGGTGTTCGCCAAGGTCGATGTGAATGGTCCGGAGGCGAGCCTGCTGTTTCAATATTTGAAGGGTCAGCAGCCGGGGGACGGCGAGAGCAGTGATATCCAGTGGAACTTCACGAAGTTCCTGGTTGACCGCAGCGGCAATGTAGTGGCCCGTGTCGAGCCGAAGGAATCACCGGAGAGCATGAAGGGGCTTATCGAATCTCTGCTGTAATGAGGCTGAAATCATCCGCTCTGAAGGCTGGAGCCAGGCTATACGTGTTCTCCCGGATAGTGGTGCAGATGCGCCCGGTCCGGGAGTTTTCTATACAATTAAGTTTCACCCTTTATGAAAATTATCCTTGAATCTTTTCAGAGACCCTGTATTCTTTGAAGAGAAATGCTTCGCCTGACTACATGAATCGCATACAGGAAGCAAGGATGCAGGATAATAACGGCAGGAGGGTTACATAACGGCATGAGGTTAATTACAGAGGTAGCATCGGCAGCGGGGATCAAGGAGGAGCATCTGGAACTGTACGGCAAATATAAAAGCAAGCTGGCGCCCTCGCTCTGGGCAGAGCTGAAGCACAAACCGGACGGCAAGCTGGTTCTGGTTACCGCAATGAATCCTACACCGGCAGGTGAAGGCAAGACGCTGACGACGATTGGGCTCGCCCAGGCGATGAATGCAGCGGGTGTACGCACGGTAGCAGCGCTGCGTGAACCCTCGCTTGGTCCCTGTCTGGGGATGAAGGGCGGAGCAACCGGAGGCGGCAAGGCGCAGATTGTTCCGGCAGATGAGATTAACCTGCATTTCACGGGGGATATCCATGCGGTGACGTCAGCACATAACCTGCTCTCGGCGATGATCGACAATCATATGTTCCAGGGCAACAGCCTGGGGCTTGATCCGCAGCGAATCGTCTGGAAAAGAGTTATGGATATGAATGACCGCAGCCTGCGGAATATCGTGACCGGCATTGGCGACGGCAACGGAACTGTGCGGGAGAGCGGCTTCCAGATTACAACAGCCTCCGAGATTATGGCCGTGCTCTGCCTGTGCAGCGATCTTGCGGATCTGAAGCAGCGGCTCAGCCGCATTCTGATCGGGTATGACCATGCGGGTCAGCCGGTAACGGCACAGGCCATAGGAGCCGTAGAGGCGATGACTGCGCTGCTGAAGGAGGCGGTGAAGCCGAATCTGGTGCAGACGCTGGAAGGAACCCCGGTCATTGTACATGGCGGCCCGTTCGCCAATATTGCCCACGGCTGCAGCAGTGTAATCGGAACCCGCTACGCACTGAAGCTGGGCGATGTGGTAGTGACGGAGGCAGGCTTCGGCGCAGATCTGGGCGCGGAGAAATTCATGGACATCAAATGCCGTCAGGCCGGGCTGGCACCTTCGGCTGCTGTTCTGGTGGTTACGGTGAAGTCGCTGAAATACAACGGCGGCGTCCGCAAGGAAGAGCTGTATGAGGGCAATCGGCCAGCGCTGCTCTCCGGATTGTCCAATATGGAGCGGCATATTGAGAATCTGCGCAAGTTCGGTGTGCCTGTGTTGGTGGCGCTGAATCATTTTGAAGGGGATGCCCCTGCTGAAGTGAATGAGGTGCTGGAAGCCTGCGGGCGGCTGGGGGTACCTGCTGCGGTGTCCAAGGTATGGGCTGAGGGAAGCGCGGGCGGACAGGAGCTGGCGAAGGAGCTGATGAAGCTGCTGGACCGGGAAGAGCCTGTGAATTATGCGCCGCTGTATGAAGACCATCTGGATATCCCGTCCAAAATCAACCGCATCGTCACGGAGATCTACCGTGGTGCGGGAGTAGCCTTCTCTCCGGCAGCCAAGCGCAGTCTCGCTGTCATTGACCGGCTGGGCCTGCATCATCTTCAGGTCTGCATGGCCAAAACCCCGTATTCCTTCTCGGATCAGCCCCGGCTGCTCGGAGCCCCGGAAGGCTTCACCATGGGCGTCCGGGACATCACCCTGTCCCTCGGGGCGGGATTCGCTGTTGTGATCACCGGCAACATGGTCACGATGCCGGGTCTCCCCGCCAAGCCCGCAGCAGAAAGCATACTGGTCGATGAGGATGGCGTAATTTCCGGTCTGGAATAAGACATCAGCAGCTAATAGTTGTAGTTTGGCCTCACTTTACCGCAGATATGCTGCGGAGGGTGAGGCTATTTTGTATGCCAAAACAAACATGTCTTTCAAGGCACAACCCCAGCATGAAAATGAGCAGCGCGCCTAAAAACAGAACGAACACAATGGGACTGGGCGCGCCGCGTAGGCCAAATGTAATCGAAAAACCGATCACAATGGGACCTGGAACGCCGGGTAAGCCAAATGTAATCAAAAAACCGATCACAATGGGACCGGGCGCGCCGCGTAGGCCAAATGCAATCAAAAAACCGATCACAATGGGACCGGGAGCGCCGCGTAGGCCAAATGTAATCGAAAAACCGATCACAATTGAACAGGATGCGCCGGGTAAGCCGAATGTAATCGAAAAACCGATCACAATTGAACAGGATGCGCCGGGTAAGCCGAATGAAATCGAAAAACCGATCACAATGGGACCGGGAGCGCCGCGTAAGCCAAATGTAATCGAAAAACCGATCACAATTGGACCGGGCGCGCCGCGTAAGCCGAATGTAATCGAAAAACCGATCACAATGGGACCGGGCGCGCCGCGTAGGCCGA
Organism: Paenibacillus sp. FSL P2-0089; assembly: GCF_038595095.1. Classification (NCBI taxonomy): domain Bacteria; kingdom Bacillati; phylum Bacillota; class Bacilli; order Caryophanales; family Paenibacillaceae; genus Paenibacillus; species Paenibacillus sp. FSL P2-0089. Next base: position 6,834,727 of record NZ_CP152006.1, on the reverse strand, counting down.
ATGTAATCGAAAAACCGATCACAATGGGACCGGGCGCGCCGCGTAGGCCAAATGTAATCGAAAAACCGATCACAATTGAACCGGGAGCGCCGCGTAAGCCGAATGAAATCGAAAAACCGATCACAATGGGACCGGGCGCGCCGCGTAGGCCGAATGTAATTGAAAAACCGATCACAATTGGACTGGGAGCGCCGCGTAAGCCAAATGTAATCGAAAAACCGATCACAATTGGAGTGGGTCGGGTAGCGTAAGCCAAATATAATCGAAAAACCGCTCACAATTGGACCGGGCGCGCCGCGTAGGCCAGATTCACTCCTGCTGTTTCCTGCTCCTGGCAGACATAATGCCCCTCCTCCGGGGGAAACTAAGCCAAGGTTGAAGAGTGCAGCGGCGGTACAAATGGAGTGGATGATGCGGTGAAACTCCAAAGTTATTAAAATTTGAAATTGTGAACAATGTGAGAAAAATCACAATAACTCTTGCAATGTGATAAATATCACAATATAATCAGTGTATAAAGTGAAAACAATCACAAATGTAAAGTTGTATAAACGCAGTCAGTACAGCACTTTTTTACAGACGCAATCACAAGCCCTACTAAATAAGCTTTTCAACTTGGAGGAGGAAGAAATTATGAAAGTAGCAGTTATTGGATGTACCCACGCCGGAACGGCCGCCATTGTAAATACCGCACAGTTATACCCGGATGCCCAGATTACGGTGTATGAGCGCAACGATAATATCTCATTCCTGTCTTGCGGCATTGCCTTATACGTTGGCGGTGTGGTCAAGGACCCGCAGGGACTATTCTATTCCTCCCCGGAACAACTTGCCGCCCTGGGTGTGCAGACGAAGATGCGTCATGAGGTAATCAACGTGGACACCGCCCGCAAAACCCTAAAAGCCCGCAACCTCGTGACCGGTGAGGAAATGGAAGATACTTATGACAAACTCATTATGACAACAGGCTCATGGCCGATTGTGCCTAAGCTTGAAGGAATAGAGATGGAGGGCATCCTGCTCTCGAAGAACTACAATCATTCCAACACCATTATCGAAGAAGCACAGAAGGTGAACAGAATTACTGTGGTCGGCGCCGGTTATATCGGGGTCGAGCTGGTAGAGGCTTTTCAGATGAATGGCAAGGAAGTTACGCTGATTGATGGGGAAGACCGCATCCTGAGCAAATATCTCGATGAAGAGTTCACCGCACCGATCCAGCAGTCGCTTGAGGATCACGGCATTAAGCTGGCGCTGGGCGAGAAGGTCGCCTCCTTCGCAGGTGAGAACGGCAGAGTGACCAAGGTGATTACGAGCAAGGGTAAACATGAGACGGATCTGGTTATTCTCTGCATCGGCTTCCGTCCGAATACCGAGCTGCTGAAGGGCCAAGTGGATATGCTGCCGAACGGCGCGATTATGGTTAACGATTATATGCAGACCAGCCTGCCGGATGTCTATGCTGCCGGTGACAGCTGCGCGATTCATTACAATCCGACTGGTAAACACGCGTATATCCCGCTGGCCACCAACGCAGTGCGTATGGGAACGCTGGTTGCCCGCAATCTGGTCTCGAACACGATCCCTTACATGGGTACGCAAGGCACATCGGGCATCAAGATCTATGAGGACAATATTGCCGGAACCGGACTGACTGAAGAGGCTGCTGCAGCCGAGGGAATGGATACGGAGAGCGTGATGCTGATCGACAACTACCGTCCGGAGTTCATGCCGACCTTCGAGCAGGTTCAGGTAAAAGTGGTCTTTGACCGTGCCACCCGCCGCATTCTGGGCGCGCAGATTATGTCCAAGATGGATCTCACGCAGTCGATCAATACCGTATCGGTCTGCATCCAGAATAAGATGACCGTGGACCAGCTGGCCTTCATCGACTTCTTCTTCCAGCCGCATTACAACAAGCCATGGAATTTCCTGAACACCGCAGGCCTTCAGGCTCTGCCGAAGCTGGCTGCCGTTAAAGAACCTGTACACGTATAAGAGCTGAATATTTTGCCGGAGCCCGCTTAGGGCTCTTTTTTTGTGAACTCTCGATGCAATGGCAGCCGGGAATGAAAAAAATTTTCTGTACAGCCCGCTTTTATGGTAAATTTGACATGTCAGTGAAAACTTTCACGTGGTTTTTATGATAGTGACTTTTATCACGTAAATGTGATTGGGATCACGTTACAATGGCATAAAGGAACAAATTTTAAGTAATTAGAAGGGGATAGGAATCATGGCTTATAACAAACCGCAGGGAATCGCTGAAGTGACGGTAGAGAACGGAATTAAGAAGGCGCATAATCCGCTCAGCACTGTACTCATTCTCGGTTTCCTGGGAGGAGCGTTTATCGCGCTCGGATTTTTGCTGGATATTCGTGTCATTGCCGGTGCACCCGCTGAGTGGGGGTCCATTGCTAACTTCATCGGGGCTGCGGTGTTCCCGGTTGGACTGGTGCTGGTGCTGCTTGCCGGAGGCGAACTGCTTACGGGCAATATGATGGCGGTGCCGCTGGCTTTTATGGCGAAGAAGATTTCGTTCTGGGAAGTCATGAAGAACCTGGTGCTGATCACGCTCAGCAACCTGGCAGGCGCCTTGTTCGTCGCTTATTTCTTCGGTCACATCGTTGGCCTTACATCAGATGGCGTGTATCTGGAGAAGCTGGTAAGTATGGCGGAGCATAAGATCGATGCTACGTTCCTGCAGGCTTTTATCTCCGGGATCGGCTGTAACTGGCTGGTAGCGCTGGCGGTATGGCTGTCGTACGGGGCAGATAATTTCAGCGGCAAAATCCTCGGTATCTGGTTTCCGACCATGGCGTTCGTGGCCATCGGCTTCCAGCACGTTGTAGCTAACATGTTCCTTATCCCTGCTGCGATCTTCGAAGGGCATTTCACCTGGGCCCAGTACTTCGGCAACTTCGTTCCGGTCTGGCTGGGCAATCTGACGGGCGGCGCGATCTTCGTGGCTGCTGCGTACTGGATGGCTTATTTGCGCAAGGAGCCGGGTGCTGTGAGCCCTTCCGCGGGCGTCCCTGCTGCGGGATTGAAGAAACACGCTTAATCCTTATGGGCCCGGTGTGAATCACATCGCCGGACTGTAACATAGCTTGGCCTAGCACTTCCTGCTTCTCGGCACCCTGCTTCAAGGGATTCGTAGAGACAGGGGGTGTTTTTGTATAAAGATAAGAATTTATATGCTTCGCGTTATAATTATCCTTATCTTTCTCGCTGAAACGGTACCGTCCTGTAAAAGGACGGCAAAGCCGTTTCTACTTGTTTGGTATAGGTACAGCAGGATCATCCTCCGGACAAAACAAAATTCACCGTGCAATCCGATTCGGGGGAACGAAATCGGATCTCACGGTGAATAAAATAGGGAGTGTTTCATATGGATCATTACCCCGGCTTCCGGGGAACGAATCAGTGCCGGCAAGGTATTTTTGTTTACGTGTGAAAGAGCGGGTTATAGAATATAAATATCACAAATTATATCCCGGTTTCCCGCGATACAGCATTAACGCACATGCTTGCCCCGCCCCCTGTTTTGGGATGATACTGGATGGATTAATGACAGCTATGTTACAGGGGATGACAGACAAGATATGAGATTCATGCAGGCCTATCCGAAGGAAATTAAAGTATTCTTGATTGCCAGTCTGATTAATGCTACCGGCAGTGCACTGATGTGGCCGCTGGTTACAATGTATGTATTCGATGAACTGGGACGCAGTATGAAAGACGCGGGAATCGTGCTGCTGGTGCAGTCACTTGGCGGGATTGCCGGTCAGCTGCTGGGCGGTTCGTTGTATCATAAGGTAGGAGTGAACCGCCTGATTGTCGGCGCTTTGGCGATGAATGCCTTGACGCTGTTTGCCCTCCCGTGGGCGAGCGGAAGCTGGAGCGTATTCATAATCGTTATGGGTATGATGGGATTGTTCAACTCCCTCTCCCTCCCGGCGATCCAGGCGTTTATCGGTTTCCGGTTCGCGGAGCAGCGCGCAGAGCTGTTCAATATCATCTATGTTGCCAATAATATAGGGGTAGCCCTGGGAACCGCGCTGAGCGGCTTCCTGGGCAATTATATGCTGAGCTTTGTGCTTAACGGGGTGACCTCGGCCGTATTTGCCGGATTCTTCTTCGTCTATCTGCGTAAGGTAGGGACGGCTCCGGCTCACAGCACAGTATCGAAAAAGCAACCGCAGAATGAAGTGTCGGGCTGGAGACTCCTCGGCCATATACGGATCTATCTGTTCATGGCGGTGGGCTCGATGTTCCTGCTGATCGGCAATTCGATCTGGAACAGCGGAGTCTCGCCGTTCATTATCTCGGAAGGCTGGTCGAAGCAGCTGTACGGCTTCCTCTGGACGCTGAACGGTGTGCTGATCTTCGCGGCGCAGCCGCTGGTCAGCCTGATCAAGCGCGGGTTCGCGCAGACGTCAACTGCGCAGATGACAGCAAGCGCCGTCTTTTACCTGGGCGGGTATGCTGTAATTCTGTTTATGCCAAGCTATCCGGGGATGCTGCTGGGTATGGTGCTGGCTACCCTTGGGGAGATGCTGATCTCTCCGGCGATGCCTTCCTTCATCTCGGAGCATGCCCAGCGCAGCGCGCCGTTCTATCTCGGGCTGAGCGGCGGAATTGGCGCAATCGGCCGTGTCATCGGGCCTTATCTGATGGGTATTCAGTTCGACAGGGGCGGTCTTGCGCCAACCGGCTGGCTGGCTTGTGGCATGGCCGTACTGTCCGTGGGATTCTTCGCGCTCCACGCCTATATGAACCGTTCAGCTGTACGGCTTGAGCGCAGGACTGCATAATCGTTCATGCTGCAACTAATCTTTTTCTATCTGCTTAGTAAGGCAAGGGGGGTATAATAATGCAACCAATTAACAGTGATGCTGCACTGCTTATCCGGCCTTCCGAAATCAGGGATGCCCGTGAGCTGATCGTGCTCGATAATATGATCTGGACGGAGAATACAACCCCGGGTCCGCTGATGTGGCGCTCGCGGGAGGACTATCTGCTGCATGCGCCGCCCGGCTCCCAGCTTGTGGCCTTGCAGGACGGGGAGCTATGTGGTTACGTTGGCTTCGGCTGTCCCAGCGGGATGGAGAGCAACCGCCATGTATGCGAGGTGAATATCGCTGTGCACCCGCGCTTTCAGCGGCTGGGTGTAGGCAGCCGATTGATCGCGGAGATCAAGCGCCATGCCGCGGGGCATGGCATCCGCAAGCTGCGGCTGCGTGTGCTCTCCTGCAATACACCGGCACTTCAGTTCTACCGCAAATGCGGATTCGAGGAAGAGGGACGGCTGCGGGAGGAATTCTACTTAAGCGGACGTTATGTGGATGAGGTATTTATGAGCTGCAGGCTGACGGGAGGAGAAGGGGATGGAGAGTGAAGTGAAGATGCAAGTCGTCTCGCTTAATGTAGGCAAGCCGAAGACGGTGGAGTACCGCGGTAAGCCGCTGGACACCGGAATCTACAAGCTGCCGGTAGCCGGGCCGCTTGCGCTTCGGGTGGGTGGGTTCACCGGAGACGGGCAAGCAGATCTGGTCAATCATGGAGGCCCTGACAAGGCAGTGTGCGTCTATCCGGTGGAGCATTATGCCCACTGGGAGGAGTGGCTTGGCCGGAAGCTGGAGGTTTCCGCCTTCGGCGAGAACATCACGGCGCGCGGACTGCTGGAGACCGAGGTGTGCATCGGGGATGTTTTTGAGATCGGTACGGCACTGCTGGAGGTCAGCCAGCCGCGCTTCCCGTGCTTCAAGCTCACGCAGAAGCATGGACCGGCGGATATGCCGGCCCAGGTGCTGTCCACGGGGTATAGCGGATTCTATTTCCGCGTGCTGCGTGAAGGCCGGGTGGCAGCCGGTGACCGGATTGTTAAGCTGGAGAGCGGTGCGGGAAGCTTCCCGGTGAGACAGGTACTGTACTCGATGGAGCATGGGCGTAAGGACCCTGCCGGACTGGCTGAGCTGGCCGGACTGGAGAGCCTTGCGGCTGGTATCCGTGAGCGGTTCCAGAGATGGCTGGATGCGGCGGAGAGCTAAGGTGGTGCGGGTGGAGTGAAGCAGCTAGGAGAGCTGGGCCACCCGCCCTGCAAAGTAAACAAGTGGAAAAACGTATCTTATCTCGCCTACTTCTGGCAAATAACCGAAAACAAGTGGAAAAAGAGCAACTAAAATAGTTAGTTCCAGCCCTGTTAGACGAAAGGTGAGAAATTAAGTGTTGTTTATCCAACTCCAGTCCGCGCACGGGCAAATTGTTCATCAGCAAGTGGACAAAATCCAACTATATCCGGTGTGCCCCTGAATCTGCCGAAAGTGGGCTGGTCGCGGAAATGAGGGGCAGAAATGCCCCCGAATCCGCCGACCCGACCGACCCGTTCCCCTGTATGCTCCGCGCACCCGTGCTCTATGACCGGCAGCCCTCCCCGCTCAGCCCAGCAGCTTCCATTCGCTGCGCAGCAGGCCGTACACTGCATGGTTCACATAACCACTAGGCAGCTTCTCGGCCTGGCGGATGACTCCTTCGAAAATAAAGCCCAGCCGTTCGGGGATAGCTCTGCTGGCCAGGTTGCCTGTAGCGCAGCGGACCTCGATGCGGTTCAGCTCCAGCTCCAGCAGGGCGTAATCGACAAAGACCCGGCAGGCACTGGTCATATAGCCTTGTCCCTCATAGCCTTCGCCCAGCCAGTAGCCGATGCCGACCGAGCGGTTATGCCAGTCAATCTCGTGATAGCCGATAATGCCGGCCAATTCCTCCCGGACCCACAGTCCGGCAGTGAAGCCGCCGTTATCAATTCCCTGCTTCACGGAGTTCTTGATGAACGTGGTAAGATGAGCCTGCTCGGCTACGCCATCCACCCAAGGCAGCCATTGTCTGAGCCGGTGGCGGGAGCGTTCCACCAGGGCGAACATCTGACGGGCATGCTCCGGCATGAGCAGCTTCAGCTTCAGCTCTTCATCTATGACATAATTAAACATGCGGCTGCCCCCTATGCGTTGTGAGTTATAAGCCTCGCTGAACTAACGCTTCTGCCACTCCAAGGCGTAGATATCTTCCTCCAGGGCCTGCATGCGCTGAAGAGCAAGCGTGCGGCAGTCGCTAAGCGCCCCGTTGTAAATCGCCGGCCCCAGCTCCTTCAGGAAGAACTCCAACAGATTGTCTGCGGCCAGGTGGCCGATCGTTTCCCCGCGCTCCGCCTCGAAGTAAGCACGGATGTTCTCCGTAATCATCTCCCGCTGCTCTTTAGGCAGTTTTACCGGTTGCATAAGCATCCCCCTTTAGCTTAATATTCCTATATTTATCATGCTACTCCATCGCCGGGAGAGAAGTCAAAGGATGCGGAGCTGCTTAACTTTTGAAATATAAAAATTTATATGTTTCACACGATAACTTATCTTTCTATTTCTCGCTGAAACGGTACCGTCCTTTAAAAGGACGGCAATGCCGTTTCCGCTTGTTGAACATTCCCGGCTTAACGGGTATATTAATAGGAAACATGTTCATACAAGGAAGTAGTTATATTACAGAATGAAAGGTTGATCAATGTGGAGAACCAGGGTACACCCTCCAATTTCATTAAGAACGTCATTACCGAAGATCTCCGCTCGGGTAAGGTTAAGGAAGTCGTCACCCGCTTTCCGCCGGAGCCGAACGGTTATTTACATATCGGACATGCCAAGGCGATCTGGATTAACTTCACGCTGGCGGATGAGTTCGGCGGCAAGACCCATCTGAGATTCGATGATACGAATCCGCTCAAGGAAGATACCGAGTATGTCAATTCCATCCAGGAGGATGTGAAATGGCTCGGGTATGAATGGGAGGAGCTGCGGTTCGCCTCGGATTATTTCGGGGAGATGTATGCGCGGGCCGAGCTGCTGATCAAGAAGGGCAAGGCCTATGTCGATGATCTCAGCGCCGAGCAGATCCGTGAATTCCGGGGAACCCTGACGGAGCCGGGGCAGAACAGCCCTTACCGCGAGCGCGGGGTGGAAGAGAACCTTGATCTGTTCCACCGTATGAAGGCGGGAGAATTCAAGGACGGCGAGAAGGTTCTGCGCGCCAAAATTGACATGTCCTCTCCTAACATCAATCTGCGTGACCCGGTCATTTACCGGATATCCCACTCCCATCACCATAATACGGGCGACGCATGGTGCATTTATCCGATGTATACCTTCGCACATCCGCTGGAGGATGCCATTGAGCATGTCACCCATTCCCTCTGTTCCCTGGAGTTCGAGGACCAGCGCCCGTTCTATGACTGGGTAGTCGCGGAATGTGACATGGAGGCTGCACCGCATCAATATGAATTCGGACGCCTTAATCTGGCCCAGACCGTTACGAGTAAGCGCAAGCTGAAGCTGCTGGTCGATGAAGGCCATGTGGACGGCTGGGATGATCCCCGCATGCCGACGATCTCCGGGCTGCGCCGCCGCGGCTATACACCGGAGGCCATCCGCAGCTTCGTGCATGAGACCGGCATCTCGAAGAGCCAGGGGCTGGTGGACCTGCAGATGCTGGAGCACTTCATCCGTGAAGATCTCAAGCTGACGGTTCCCCGGACGATGTCTGTGCTGCGGCCGCTGAAGGTGGTTATTACGAATTATCCTGAAGGCGAGACCGAATACTTCGAAATTGAGAACAATGTGGAGAACCCGGAGATGGGCAACCGCCAGATTCCGTTCTCCCGTGAGATCTATATTGAACGCGATGACTTCATGGAGATTCCGCCGAATAAGTATTTCCGCTTGTTCCCCGGCAATGAAGTGCGTCTTAAGAATGCTTATTTCATCAAGTGCAACGACTTCATCAAGGACGAGAACGGCGAAGTGGTGGAGCTGCACTGTACCTATGATCCTGAGACGAAGAGCGGCAGCGGCTTCACCGGCCGCAAGGTTAAGGGAACGCTGCACTGGGTAGATGCAGGCCAGGCTGTACCGGCGGAATTCCGCCTGTATGAGCCGCTGATCTCTGCCGAAGAGGCGGAGACGGATGCAGAAGTAGAAGGTCTGGAAGCTTCCGCTGACAAGCCGGAGCCAACCTTCCTGGATCAGCTGAATCCGAATTCCATCGAGATCCTGCAGGGCTTCGTGGAGCCTGGGCTGAAGAACAGTGTGGCGCAGGACAAGTTCCAGTTCTTCCGTCACGGGTACTTCAACGTAGACAGCAAGTATTCGTCGCCGGAGCATCTGGTGTTCAATCTGATTGTATCCCTCAAAAGCTCCTTCCAGCCCAAAAAAGGCTAGAAGAGCTGCATATAAGCAGGCAGGCTTGGTCTCCCGCCGGGAGGCCAAGCCTGTTTGCTGTATCCAAATATAAGAATTTATATGTTTTACGCTATAAATTATCCTTCTATTTCTCGCTGAAACGGTACCGTCCCTTTAAAGGACGGCAAAGCCGTTTCCAGTTGTGCGTATTCCTAGTCTTCCGCCAGCTCGTCCTCGGGATCAGCCGGAGGGCGGTAGCTGCCGCGAATGACAGTGAGCCACATCATTCCGAAGCCGATCGCCCCGAACAGGGCAAGAAGCGCACCGGATTGATACATCGTCTGCGCGCCGAGGGTCTGATACATCCAGCCGCCGAGGACGCCGCCAAGAATGCCGGAGATTCCGCTCCAGGTGAGCGTGTAGAGAGCCTGTCCCGAGGAACGGTAGGGCTTTGGCACCAGCAGCATAGTCAGCTGGGTTCCGACATAGAAGAAGCCGCCGAAGGTAATGGAGTGCAGCACCTGAATAAGTGCGACCTGCAGCGGAGTCGTTGCATCGGCCATCAGCCACCACCGCAGGAAGAACAGCGCGCTGACCAGCGTAAGTGAGGCGAGCAGGACAGAGATTTTACGCCGGAGAACGTAATTGCACAGGAGCAGCACTCCCATCTCCAGGATGGAGGACAGGAACACAGCGAGACCGATCATGGTCTTGCTTCCCCCCAGCTCCGTGATGTACAGTGACACAAAGGTGTTATTCATCGTATTCGGAATCGAGACCAGGATGCCGAAGAGGATGAAGCACAGGAAGAACGGGTTATGGAAGATCTGGCTCATGCCTTTGAAGGGCAAGGGGGCAATTCCGATCGAATGGTCCAGCTTCGGCAGCGTGATTAGTGCAATCATCGCCGCACAGAGCAGTGATGCAAACAGATAGGACAGCACAGAGATGCCGGCCCATTCAATTACGGGACCAGCAAGGATGGCGGTGAAAGCCCAGCCTAGTGATCCCCATAGCCGGAAAGAGCCAAAGCTGCGGCTGGTTCCGTCAATATAGCTGAGAATCATTGTGTTGCTCTGGGCGAACAGGGGCCCCTGGAAGAAATAGAAGAACAGAATGGATATGTAGATCATTTCATATGTATTCGCCTGAAAGACAAGTTGGGTCAAGACCAGCGTTCCCGTCAGCATGACGAGGACAATCCGCCGGATATTCTGATACCGGTCACTCCAGATGCCCCAGAAGGGGTTGGCAATAATGGAGACCAGTGCGCCTACAGACATCAGGCTCCCGATCTCCAGCTTATTCATCCCTACATCCTGCAGATATAAGGGAAAGAAGCTGGTGAAGAGGACAACCGTTCCATATACGAAGAAGTTGAACCATTTCAGAGAGGTGAAAGACAGCTGCTTATCGGATTGATCCCGCAAACGTTGCACTCCTTTCCCGCTAGGATGCCTTGCATTCTTGCTGTGGCCGTCTTATGATGCCGCTGATATCACTGTAACATTTGTTGAAAAGGGATACAAACCAACTTTTATGGGGAACTACAAATCAATGGCAAAATATCTGTTTAACTTCAGTTTACATAGGCCAGTTATTCTGGGTTCTAAGGCGGAAGCGGGGCGCCACTGCTCCATACATCTATCTGCCGGAAAAGGGGATTCCTTATGACAAACAAGCAGGCACCGCAGAAGCAGGGCGCGGCCATGAGGCCGTTCCTGAAGCTGCTGCACGAAACCAAACCATCTTATCTGCTGCTGGCGCTGGCCCTTGGCCTCAGCATCATTTCGACCCTGGTCGGTCTGGTCATTCCCATGTTCACGAAGAATCTGGTGGACGGCTTCTCGCTGGCTTCTGTCAGCAAGCTGCAGATTGCCGGCATCGCCGGAGCTTTCATTGCGCAGACCGTGGCCGGCGGAGTCTCGATTTACCTTTTGAATGCCGTCGGGCAAAAAGTTGTGGCCGGGCTTCGTGACAGGCTGTGGCGCAAATTCCTGGTGCTGCCCGTCTCCTACTACAATGAGAACCGGACAGGCGAGAGCGTCAGCCGGATGACTAATGATACAGGAATTCTCAAGACACTGATATCGGAGCATCTGGCCAGTCTGTTCACCGGCCTCATCTCCATTGTCGGCTCTGTCCTGGTGCTGTTCTATCTGAACTGGAAAATGACGCTGGTGCTGTTCACGGTGCTCCCGCTGTCGGCGCTCATTCTGGTGCCGCTGGGACGGCAGATGTACAAGATCTCCAAAGGCACGCAGGACGAGACGGCCTCCTTCACCGCTGTGCTCAGCGGTGTGTTGTCCGAGATCCGGCTGGTGAAATCCTCGGGAGCGGAGCAGAAGGAATATGAGGCCGGACGGAAAGGGATTATGAACCTGCTGGGCTTCGGGATTCGTGAGGGCAAGATCAGCGCCCTGATCAGCCCGCTGATCTCCTTCGTTTTCATGATGCTGCTGGTGGTCATTATCGGCTATGGCGGGATGCTGGTATCCTCAGGGGCGCTCACCGCCGGCGAACTGGTCGCCTTTATTCTGTATCTGATCCAGATTATTATGCCGCTGACACAGCTGACGCAATTCTTTACCCAGCTCCAGAAGGCCAAGGGTGCCTCTGAGCGGATCATTGAGACCCTTGCTGCAGAGGAAGAGGTGTATGAAGGTGTGGAAGAGGCTGAGGGCACAGAGGGTCCGATTGCAGTGGAAGATCTCAGCTTCGGATACAAGACGGGCGAGAAGGTCCTCAGCAAGGTAAGCTTCACTATGCAGCCGGGGCAGGTGACTGCCATTGTCGGCCCGAGCGGCGGCGGTAAAACAACCCTGTTCTCGCTGCTGGAACGGTTCTATGAGCCGCAGGGCGGAGTCATCCGGCTGGACGGCAAACCGGCTTCGCTGTTCTCTCTGAAATCCTGGCGGAAGAGAATCGGTTATGTCTCACAGGAAAGTCCGCTGCTGGCCGGTACCATTGCCGAGAATCTCGGATACGGGCTGGACCGCGAAATCAGCAAGGAGGAGCTGAAGCGGGCTGCGGCCATGGCTTACGCTGACGGCTTCATTGAAGAGCTCCCGGACGGGTACAACACGGATGTCGGTGAACGCGGCGTCAAGCTGTCCGGCGGACAGCGGCAGCGGATTGCCATCGCCAGAGCATTGCTGCGCGATCCGAAGATTCTCATGCTCGATGAGGCTACCTCAAGCCTCGACAGCCAGTCGGAGGCCGTAGTGCAGAAGGCGCTGGGCAATCTGATGCAGGGCCGGACTACGATTGTGATTGCTCACAGATTAGCTACGGTGGTGAATGCGGACCAGATTATTTTTATGGAGAAGGGCCGGATCACCGGCAAAGGCACGCATGAGGAGCTGCTGAGGGACCATGAGCTGTACCGTGAATTCGCCGAGCAGCAGCTGCAGCTGAACACACCCGAGCTTCTGGGCCAAGGGATAGAGGAGGGTTCTACAGACTATGGTCAAAATACTGGTAGTGGACGACGATCCGCACATCCGCGAATTGGTGGGAGTGTTCCTGAGAGCTGAAGGGATGGCCGAGGTGCTGAGCGCTTCTGACGGACTGGAGGCGCTGCGGCTGCTCGAAGAGACTGCGGCGGATATGGCGATCATTGATATTATGATGCCGAATATGGACGGCTGGGAGCTGTGCCGGGAGCTGCGCAAGCAGTATGATTTTCCGATACTGATGCTGACGGCCAAAGGGGAGACCTCGCAGATTGTCAAAGGCTTCGAGCTGGGCACAGACGACTATCTGGTCAAGCCGTTTGAGCCGCCTGTGCTGATCGCCAGGGTCAAAGCCCTGCTGAAGCGTTACCAGATTTCGGCCGCCCAGAGTGTTACCGTTGGCAGTCTGCGGATGAACCGCGCCACCTATGAGGTGCTGTCCGAGCATGGCGAGTTCACGCTGCCGCTGAAGGAATTCGAGCTGCTCTTCAAGCTGGCCAGTTACCGGGGGCAGACGCTGACCCGTGACCGGCTGATTGAAGAGATCTGGGGCTACGATTACGAAGGCAATGAGCGGACGCTGGATGTTCATGTGGGCCGTCTGCGCGAGCGGTTTCCGCAGGAGCGATTCGGATTCTCCATTCGCACGATCCGGGGGCTTGGCTACCGGCTGGAGGGATAGGCATGAAGCACAGAGCCAAGAAGATATGGGAGAAAGTCAAAATAGTTGGACCTATAGCCGGACTATTGAGCATGTTCTTTATCACCTGGAACGGGAGCTATTTCGGCTCAAGGCTGCTGGTCCATTATTTTCACTGGTCCTTCTCCGAATATGGGTATCACCTGTTTGTGATGGCGATGCAGATTATCATCTTTTTCGTCTGCGGGGCGATGATTGCCTTCGCTACACGCGGCAAGGATCAGAACTTCTATAGGCCGATCCTTACAGCCATGCGGCAGATCTCTCAAGGCAACTTCAAGATTGAACTGGAGAACAGCGGCCAGTACCGGCAGTTCGGAGGGATTGTGGAAGGGATTAACGAAATGGCGAGTGAGCTGAGCCGGATGGAGCTGATGCGGCAGGACTTCATCGCCAGCGTATCCCATGAGATCCAGTCGCCGCTGACCTCGATCCGCGGGTTCGCTGCCGCGCTGCAAGAGGAGAACCTTAGTCCGGAGATCCGCAAGCATTACCTGGATATTATTGAAGCGGAGAGCCGCCGTCTGTCCGGCCTGAGCGACAATCTGCTGAAGCTGTCCGTGCTGGAGGCAGAGAGCTTCCCGTTCGAGCGGAAGCCTTATAGGCTGGATAAGCAGGTGCAGGCGATGATCCTGGCCGCAGAGCCGCAGTGGCTGGGCAAGGAGATTGAGGTGGAGGCCGAGCTTCATGAGACCACTGTGACTGCGGTGCAGGATCTGCTGAGCCAGGTATGGACCAACCTGCTGCATAACAGCATCAAATTCACCCCCCAGGGCGGACGGATCACCGTCATTGTACGCAGCATGGGGGAATGGGCCGAGGTGGAGGTCAGGGACAGCGGGATAGGCATGAGCGAAGAAGAGCTGGCGCGGATCTTCGAACGGTTCTATAAGGCGGATAAGTCCAGAAGCGTCAGCAGCGGAAGCGGAAGCGGGCTGGGCCTCCCGCTCGTGAAGAAGATCGTGGAGCTCCATGAAGGCAGCGTAGACGTAACGAGCCGTCCCGGAGAGGGGACGGCGTTCATCGTGCGGCTGCCGCAGCAGAGCGGATGAGCCATGAACCCGCCGTTCAGGCGAATAATCAGCGCCGGTACTTCAGCCGGATATTCACTGGCCAGGAGGCCGGTTAAATTAGTACAGTGTCAGGTTTAAAATAGTGGAGTAGAAGCAACTCCCCTTCAAATTACATCTTTTCTAAGCGGGGGTGTTCTTCAGGGGCGTTGGCTTAGCGTAACGGACTGAGGTGCTCTTATTTGGGAAGAAAGTCGCCAACTGGGCGAGTAACGGACTCCACAGGCCTTATCCTTTAGACTTCCGCTCCGAAACGTCTCAGATTGAAACAATAAGGCCACCTGAGTCCGTTACACTGCAAAAAGTGGCATTTTCGTGGGGATAAAGTCTCTCCGGTTCGTTAGACCTTGGGGTGGATAGGGTTTCCCATCCGAACAGCATAGCCCCGTACCCAGGACAGACAGATCATACTGTCATGGGTGCGGGGCTATTTACGCAGCCGTACTCGGTTGAATCCGTCTGTGCTGTCTCAATCACAGTCCCCGCCGGATCAGCTCTGCCAGCAGGGGGATGCTGCGCTCCAGTTCAGCCGCAGAGGCATAAGCGTAGGACAGCCTGAGATGCCTGCCGTCGCTGCGGTCGTACAGATCGCCCGTATTCAGCAGCAGTCCGGCGCGCAGCGCAGCGCTGAACAGCTTGCGCGGAGGGACAGCCTCGTGGAGAGACAGCCAGATATAGAAGCCTCCTGCCGGCACGTTCCAGCTTGCCAGTCCGGTGCAATGGAGCTGCAGCAGCTCAAGCATGTGGTCGCGGCGCGCGCGTAGTCTGCCGCGCAGCACATGCAGGTGCTCTTCATGATAGCCGCCCGTAAGCCAGCTGGCGGCCGCCAGCTGAGACAGGGAGCTTGCACCATAATCACTCTGCATCTTGATGTCGGCCAGCCGCCGGACTACCGGCTCGGGTCCGGCAATCCAGCCGATGCGCAGACCGGGGCTGGCGGCCTTGGACAGAGTGCCCAGATGCAGGACCCGTCCCTCCTGGTCCAGCGCCTTCAGCGGCGGCGGAGGCGGAGCGTCCAGCCATAATTCCTGGTAGGCCCCATCTTCCAGAATGGGCAGCCCAAGTCTGCCTGTGACCTCCATCAGCTCCTGGCGGCGCCCCTTATCCATGAGGATTCCGGTCGGATTGTGAAAGGAAGGGATGCTGTAGAGCATCGCCGCCTTAGTGCGGATCGCCTCAGCCGTGAGGTATTCCGGGATCAGACCACGCCCGTCCATAGGCAGGCCGCTGAATTTCACCCCCGCAGACTGAAAGGCATGAATCGAATACAGATAAGACGGCTTCTCCAGCAGGATAGAAGAGCCGCGCGGCAGCAGCCCGAGGGCAATGAGCTGAAGCCCCTGAAGGGCACCGGAGGTAATCAGAATGGAGTCCGGGCCAGCGGTAATGCCGCTCCGGGCTAGTAACCGGCTAACCGCCGCCCGCAGCGCCGGACTACCGAGCGGCTCCTCATAGGAGAGTGGAGGAAGAACGCGCTGCGCGAGTCCGGCCAGCACCTGGTTCATTGCTGCCCCGGGCAGCAGCTCGGGCGCAGGCTCGCCGGTCCCTAGTCGAATCAGACCCGGCTCATATTCGAGCCGGTTAATGTCCTGGATGGTGGGCAGGTTGGGATAGTGAATCCCCTCCTCCACATAGTCATTCCAGTTGCCTGAGTGTTCCGGCTCAGGGGGCACCTCTTCCCCGTCTTCTCCGCATTCTCCGGCGGAACCAAGGGAAGCCGGGAGCACAGAACGTATGCCTGTAACTATTGTTCCGCCCCCGCGTCTGCCTTCAATCAGGCCGAGGGCGGTCAGCTGCCCCAGCGCTGTAACCACCGTACTGCGGTTCACTCCAAGCTGGCGGGACAGCTCCCGCTGCGGAGCCAGACGCATACCGGCAGGCCAGGCCCCGGTGCTGATCTTGGCCAGGAAGTAGGCGTAGATCTGACCATGCAGCGGCAGCGGAGAAGCCGGGTCCGGCTTCCAGGTGTCCGGCAGACCGGAGCCAGCGCCCGCTTGCTGCACTTCAGGAGTTGCGGGCCGGGAAGCCTCCGAATGTACGGATTGGCCGGGCGTGCTTAAGTCTGTATGGTTGGAGCGTTGTGAATGTGTCAAGGGCAGGCTCCTTCCGGACGAATGATTGTAGACAATTAGCAGTTATCATGCCAAGGGCGAAAAACCGAATACATTGTGCCACTGCCAAGGCAACCGGCTCCATTGTATGCGAAAAACTGAACACATCGGCCATGCGCCTGCGTGCCACCACAATGTATGTTGTTTTTAACATACATTGTGTCACTACTAAGGTAACCGGCCGATTGTATGCGAAAAACCGAACACATTGCTCACTGCGCAGGCTACCGAGCGATTGTCCCCCTCACAGCCGCTGTTGACTAACATAATCCCTCATTGCTTTCCTTCTCTCTCTCTCTTTCGTTCTTTCTCCCAGTCTACCATGATTCCTCCCCTTTCATTCATCTTGGTTGGTATGTGTCCAAAAACTTGGATGGTTACGGCGGCCGCTATGGCAGGGTACGATCAGTAGGCTATAACCGGAGGAAGCCTGAGAGGTTTGTTTATCGGGAAGCACCACTAGGAAGATATAAGGGGGAAAAGAAATGGTGCAGGCCATTCTACATGGAATTATCCTGGCCTTCGGGCTGATTCTGCCGCTGGGCGTGCAGAATATATTCGTTTTTAATCAAGGGGCACAGCATACCAGATTCCGTAGTGTACTGCCTGTCGTACTGACGGCAGCGATATGCGATACGCTGCTTATCGCTGCGGCAATCGGCGGAGTCTCCTTGGTCATTTTATCGCTGCGCTGGGTCACGCCTGTTATATATGGGGCAGGCATTCTGTTTCTCACCTTTATGGGTTGGAGAATCTGGCGCTCTGCTCCGGCGAAGGATGAATCGGGCCGACTCTCAGCGAAGGGACAGATCCTTTATGCGCTGTCTGTGTCCCTCCTGAACCCGCACGCCCTGCTGGATACGGTGGGCGTGATCGGGACCAGCTCGCTGCAATACGACGGTGCGGTGCGCTGGACCTTCGCGGCTGCGACAGTGGCCGTCTCCTGGCTCTGGTTCCTGGGTCTTGCTGCAGCGGGCCGCCAGCTCGGCAGATTGGATGCTTCCGGCAAGGTCATGAAGGGGCTGAATACCGTTTCCGCACTGCTGATCTGGGGGATCGCCGTCTACATGGGGGTTCAGCTGTGGGGGCTGTTGTATGGCTAAGTGATTCCCCTTAATTAGTCTTTGCTCAATAGATCTGTTAATTCTTTAGAGCTGCGATCTTTTAATTTCAACATTTTTTCGCTATTACTATCTTTAATCAAAAATCCACTTTTGGTTTTAAAATCTAAATAAAGGCTGAATCTCACAACTTCGGTATCCGCGTAAGTAACATTCATTCGATACGTTGGTGGACCCACATCAACAGCCCCGCGTACTTTTTTCACAGTTCTTATAGCATCGTTGAATGCCCGGATGCTATCGTTATCAGTGTAAGTAGTTTCAGCTGTTTCAGAAATAAGAGTGACGCTAACAATCTCAGGATTTGGTCTGACTAAAACATATATTAAAACAAGTAATAGTATTAATGAAATTGAAATGATGCCGATTTTTCTCATAAACGCTCCCCCTTGTAGCAATCTTGTAGATACTTGGACACCTTCCTATGTATGCTCTGGACCTGTTTGGAACAATAGTACCGTTTAACATTGATTCAGCCCTTATCCGTAAGATTCGGCAAGCCGCTTGCCAAACTGTTTCGAATTCTTCACACTTTCGAGCTATAGTTGTTTTATTTGACTTTATTCTATTGACGGTTGAAATCCCATCCTCTACCATACAGATATAAACAAAATGTTCTAAATTATGGAATGTGGGAGGTGTGTTGCTTTGAAGCCTGCAGTCATGATTCGAGACCAGCTTGCAGATTATTTAACCCAGCATGGGCTGTCCATTAATCAGTTCGCCATAAGATCCGGCATTAATTCCGGGACACTCAGCCGGATTATTAATGGCCATCAGCCCATTGCCATGAGCCATCTGGAGTTAATCACTGCAGGAATGGGGCTTGGCGAGGATTTTTTTTACAGCTTATATGTCGAGGAATGCTTCTATTATTCGGCACCGACCTGGCGGCGGCTTCGCCCGTTCATTGTGAAATGTGCGGAACTGGGGCGTACGGATTGTATTGAGCTGCTGGTTCAGAACTTGCTGGATAATCTGACGTATGTCCCCATGCTGTACGAGGTTGCGGAAGGCTTGTTCCAGCAGGGCCACTGGCCGGCGGCTGCACTGCTCTATGAGAACGTTAGCGCCAGCGAGAAATACCAGTATTCCGAACGCTTGGCCACCTGCCAATACCGCCTGTTCCAGATTGCCCTGGGTGATGACCAGAGCACGAACCTGCGCGCGGCCACCCTGTTCGAGAGCTACATTCCGCGCCTGAATGAGGCGGATCAGTTGGATGGGTTGAAGGATCTTATGCATGTCTACTATACACTGCAACTGTGGAATAAAGTAAATGAGCTTGCTATTGAGCTGCTTCGGCTTGCGACAATCCGGTACGATCTGTATTGTAACCCGAAATATAAAGAGGCAGTGAAGAGCGGAGAAAGACCTCTTTGCTTTTATATATTGTATGCTCATCTAATGCGTTCCAATGTATACGAGGAATATGGAGACTACAAAAAGGCTCTTGAACTTGTTCCTTTATATTCTGACGTAGATTGGATACATGAAGAAAGTGAAGAAGCGAAGAGGACTGTAACGCAATTTCAGGAATGGGGTAAGGCTAATACTTACTTGTATCGGTTACTGGATGGACAGCTAGAGGTATTAGATGATTATGTTAATTATATTTCCACGCAAAAAGGTGAGATCTTCACAGCTTTATTTTATATCGTCAAATCTGCGAATCTGTATAACTGGAGTGTAGACTCTGTCCTGGAGCGCTTCTCTGATTATATGCCATATAGGATACATCTTAATGAGTTCGGAGCGTACAATCAGCAGATTAAAGCTGACCAACATGCTCGATTTCTTGTTGAGCTGGGAGTCTATTATTTACGGAATAGTCGTAGTGAAGGCATTGGATATATCCTACAAAGTTTGGAATCATCATCTAAACTTAACAATGAGAGCATGATCTTCAAATGTGTTGATTTATTCGAGCAGAACAGGCATATTGCCGGGGAAGATGAACAGATGCAATACAAAATCTTAATAAAAGAGGTACGGGATGCAAATGAAAAGAAAACTCATATTAATGCTAGCCTCGTGTAGTATTGTTGTACTGATTACTATGCCTCTAGCAGAACCAGCAAGCAAACCTATACAACAACAAATGATTGAAACCATGGGTCATGGCACGGGCGCCTGAATAAGCGCAAGAATTATAAATAGTATCATTTTAGGCGTCTTCTGCTAATGCAGGGGCGTCTTTTTTATGTACAACTTCTATCTCGTCAGAGCTTTGTCAATATATTCACTTTAACAGATAATGCAATCAGTCCATTATTTTGTAGTTTTACATAAAAATCTATAATGTTGCATAAGGAGGCGGGATTCCCATGCATAGTCCAGCAATCGTTAGAATTCGCATAGAGCAAGCTAGAAGTAAGCTTCATACATTACATATTCAATATGGCGGTTTCAATCATCCTGAGGTCTTGCGGCAATCCGTGGTGCTGGATGAGCTGCTCAATGCCTACGATAATGCCTACCGGATGAATAAAAGGCCGCCTGCTTAAACAGTGCTTCAAGAAACAATCGGAGAGTCAGATATAAGTTCCATTGGACACGTGTATAAAAAAGGTGGTAACTGCTGTGGAGCATACAGTCAAAATTCGAGACGAGATAGCGGCGTATCTCGCAAAACACAAACTGTCTATTAATCAGTTTGCGATTGCCAGCGGAATTCATTCCGGCACACTCAGCCGGGTAATGAAAGGCCAGCAGGCCTTAGCGATGAACCATCTGACCCGCGTGACCAGCGGGATGGGCCTGCCGGAGGATTACTTTTACAGTCAGTATGTTGATGAATGTCTATACGATTCGACGCCGACTTGGCGGCGTTTACGGCCATTCCTGCTGCAATGCGCGGCGCTATCGCGTCTGGATTGCATTGAGCGGGTGGCACAGAATTTACTGGATAATCTGTTGTATGCACCGCTGCTGTTCGAGGTTGCGGAGGAGTTATTTGAGCAGAAAAACTGGCAGGCCGCAGCACTAATCTACGAAAATGTGGGAGCCAGCGAGAAATACCAGCATTCCGAACGGCTGGCGCTCTGCCAGTATCGGCTCTTCCTCATTAATCTGGGCGATGATCCCCAGAAAAATCTAATCGCTGCTACTATATTAGAGAATTATGTCGATAAGCTGGACGAAGTCAATCAGTTGGATGCGCTGAAAGAGTTGGCTAATTTATACAGTGGGCTTCAGGCGTGGGACAAAGTATCTCAGTCTGTAGAAGAACTGCTAAGAGTCGCCACTGTTCAATATGAACTCCACGGACAAGTGCATCGTAAGCATAGTAGCAATCAATTTTATAAAAAACCGCTGTATACATATATTTTATATGCTCAGCTTATGAGATCCTGTGTTTATGAAGAACTGGGCGACTATAAAACCGCACTGGATATGGTACCTCAGTACATGGATCACAGCTGGATACGGGAAGATGACGAAGAAGCAAGACGTATTAAGGCTCAATATATAGAATGGGGAACGGCTAATACGTACCTTTACCGCTTAATGGATGGGCAGATTGAGGTGCTGGAAGAATATATAGAGTATATCTCCACCTGTGAGAACGAGATTTTTATGGCGCTGTTCAAGATCGTTCAATTGGCTAATCAGTATAAGTGGGACGTGGATCATGTGATACAGAGATTTGCGGACCACATTCCTTACCGGAAGGTTTACAGTATCTTTGGTGAACACAACAAATTCATTCATGAAAAAAACTACACCCAATTCTGCAGCGAGCTGGCGACCTACTATCTATCCCGCAAGCGGTACAAAGGCGATGATGTGATTATGCAAAGCGTAGACTTATCCGCCAAATTAGACAGCGAGCAGCAAGTGATCCGGGGGACCATATCCGTGGATTTCGAGATTGCGATTTCGGATATTCCGAAGTCGGGCTGATGTATTCAGGAACGGCTTAAACTATAGATCCTCCATACATAACGGCTGAGAATCCTTCAAGGAATCTCGGCCGTTGTGCGTTGGGTACAGCACAGAATGATATTATAGATTTCCAAAAATGAAATATTATTGAGACCATTATGAGAACTTTCCGCAGGCAGTCTAGCCTATGATGGATAAATAGGTTTCTGAAGTGTGGGGAGGAATTAAGAATGAACAATAAAAGAAGATTATTGGCGAGTGTCGTATTAATAGAAATATTGTTAGTTGGTTGTAGTCAGGTTAGTAACATATCTTCTTCTGATCCAGCCCCGACCGGTAAGCCGTCTATGACTGAGCCGATCCAAACCGTAAATGCTGATAACGATCCAGGAGAGAAGGACAATCTAGAGGAGCAACAAGGTGAACTGTTAAGTTACACCGATGAGCAAATAAACGAAATCCTTACTGCTGCGAAGAAAGCTGGACTTAGTAAAGTGTACATACCCACAGTTGGCTTGGGTGTTGACGACTACCTGCATAGCGTTAAGGCTGGAGAAAATGAAGTTAATCTCTCGTTTATTCGTGGTTTAATTACGGAGTCTTCCAGAGAGCTTGAACCGTTACACGAAATTGAAACAACAAGAAAAGTTCAGCTTACTCAAACCATAACGGGAAATTGGATTAAGGAAAAAGGGTCCCAGGAGTTCTTATATTTTGAGATTGATGGAATTTACTTTAGCATGAAATCTGCCAAACAAATTGATCCAGAGGCTTATGAAAAGGCTGTTGCTTCAATGAGTGTGTTGGAGTAGCTTAACACTTTAACTATGAATCTATTCTAAACAAGCAGGCCCATGAACAAGTTCATGGGCCTGTTACATTTCTCTCCGTGCGTCCTACCCGCCAATCTGCGACATGCGGCGGGCGGTGGGCGTATGGCTCTGGGCTTTGTGCTCCAGGGCCAGCGCCATTTCGTGGTTATGCGGCTTGTTGCCGAGCGCCTGGCGGAACAGAGCCTGCACCGCAGCAGGGTCGCCGATCAGCGGGCGTACATTATATTCGTCCTGCCAGTACAGGCAGGCTTTGATGTTGCCGTCGGCGGTCAGGCGCAGCCGGTTGCAATTGTCGCAGAAATGCTCGCTGACCGGGTGGATCAGCCCGAAGGTTCCCTTCGCGCCGGTGACCCGCCGGTTCTGGGAAGGGCCATTCCCGGAGGGCATGTCGGCCTCCTCGGTGGTCCAGCCAGCTTCCTTGCAGGCCTCTACAACAGTCTCCAACGGCAGATAGGTCTGCCGCCAGGCATCGCTGGCGCTGCCAATCGGCATGTATTCAATGAACCGCACATTCAGCGGGCTGTTCAGGGTCAGGGCGATGAAGTCCTTGATCTCGTCATCGTTAATGCCTTTCATCAGCACGACATTCAGCTTGATCGGGGACAGGCCGGCGGCTTCTGCGGCTTCAATTCCCTTCAGCACCTTGGCAACATCGCCGCCGCGGGTAATCATCGAGAAGCGGTCCGGCCGTAGCGAATCCAGGCTGATGTTCACCCGGGACAGCCCGGCCTGCTTCAGGATAGCCGCTTTGGCTGGCAGCATCAGCCCGTTCGTCGTCAATGATATGTCATCTATGCCGGGTATGACGGCGATCATAGAGACCAGCTTCTCCAGATCCTTGCGGACCAGCGGTTCGCCACCCGTCAGCCGGACCTTCCGCAGGCCCAGGGGCGCAAGCGCCTCCACCACAGCGGCAATCTCCTCGTAGCTCATAATCTCGTCCTGCGGCTGGAATTGCATTCCTTCGGCGGGCATACAATAAATACAGCGCAGGTTGCAGCGGTCAGTAACCGAGATGCGTAGGTAATCATGTATGCGTCCAAAAGGGTCAGTCAGCGGCTCCATAGCGTTGCTCCTTCACCTGTTGATTTTAGTTTAAATTTTAAAGAAACCATTCCGCCGCGTCAATGCACAGCGGACAATCTAAAGCATAGGGGGATAGAAGGCCAAAGCAGCAGCCTAATTATGACAAAAGTGCGACAATTCCAGGGAATGGTCATAGAATGCTCACCGAAAGCGCTTATCATATTCGATATAATTTAGGTGCGGAAGATTCAAACTTTAGATACTTTTACTTTTGCGAAGCACAGCTATGATACCGGAAGGCTCAGGAGGCGATCCCTAAGGATACCCCGGGTATCCGGCAAACTATGTAGGGAGGATTTGCAAAATGACCATACCAACTGTTCCATCGCTTGTCGTGCCGGAGGCTTGCAGCCGCTGGCTGGAGAGTCGGGGATTAATATATCAGCTGCTGGTGGACTTCTATGGAAGAAAACCATCTCTCTCACTGGTCGCCCAGTGGAGCCGTAACCGTGAGATGAGTGTCGCTGCGGAGATGACCGAAGGCGGCCGTGAGTTGAAGCGTTACCTGTGCAGCCAGGAGCCATCCATGCTCCCGGCCATCTGCGAAAAAGAAAAGCTCGAATACAAACGTCTGATGAATGAGCGGGCCGTCAGCTCCTTCGTGGCCCGTGAAGCGGCTCAGCTGGGCCGTGAGGAAGAATTCTGCAACGTGCTCTCGGATGTGTACGCTTCGGCGGGGATTGTCTTCAAGAAGTGCAGCGGCGAAGCCGACGACCATATTGCCATTGAACTGGAATTCATGGCCGTGCTGCATGAACGGATGCTGTACAACAGCTTCTCGATCCGCAGTGCGATGGAGCTTCTGGAGATCCAGGAGAGATTCCTTGAGGAGCATCTGCTGAAGTGGACTCCACAATTCTGTGCGAGAATGAACGCTGCCACCGACAGCCCGCTGTATCTGGGACTCAGCCATATGCTGGAGGAATTCCTGCCGCAGGATCTGCACATGCTGCGTGCCTGGAAGGCTTCGCTGGAGAGCAGCGAAGCAGCCATGGCTTAATAAGTACCATACTCAAGGCGCCCTTCCATCCATCGGAAGGGCGCCTTATTTCTGCTCCTAGGGTCGTCGGGCCTTAAGTGTAGTCTGTGCAACTAAAGTGATGGGTGATCGCTAGTAAATGGTTATAAATGTAGTTTATACAACTAAATATCCCGATTTTTCCTAAAACAAGCGATACCGTTGTTTTTAATTGTACGGAATGCAGTTATCTCAACTATTCAGGCTTTTAGTCATCATTTAGGTGTACAAAATACAATTAGCGGTAAATGGTATAATAAAGTCATATGGAATATTCAAAGGAATGATTTAATTGAGAAGATCATTGAAACGAAAGCAGGCTGCCCTATCGTATGTTAGATCATCCCTTGCAATTGAAGGAATTCATCTTACTGTACAAGAAAATCAGTTGTTAATAGATAGAAGTAATGGAGGTATGAAAAATTCTGAGTTTTTAGCTCGTGCATTAGAAATGGCTAAGAATGTATGAGCAAGAGGATTCTCGGTACTGTTACCTTGGTACAATGGGTTTACTGATAGAAGAAGCAGATTAATTGGTATAATTAGCATTACATAAAGATAGGCGCCCTTCCATCAATTCGGAAGGGCGCCTTATTTCTGCTCGCGGGGTCTTGAACTTAAGCTTTCACTTTATAGGTTTTGATTGAAAGAAAATACAAAAAGCGTGTAGGATCGGAGGGGGATTTTGGAACTGTAGGAGCGGTAGCGTCCGCCTTTGTCTCCGGATTTCTACCGCAAACAGCGGTACAATTCAAGGAATCTGGAGACAACAGCGGCCGGAAGTCCAAATATCCACCGTAGTGACGTCTGAGCTTTACGCTATGTTCTTACGATCAGCTCTTATAACTGAAACTGAAGTTCATCCCCTATTTATTCGTAAGTCTTCTTACTCCGAAACTTCATCAGGAACTCATACACCACCGGTACAACGACCAGGGTCAGCAGCGTGGAGCTGACGAGACCGCCGATGACGGTTACGCCAAGCCCCTTGGAGATGATTCCGGCGCTGTTCTCAAGGCCTGTAACCAATGGCAGCAGGGCGCCAATGGTCGCGAGCGCAGTCATGAGAATCGGGCGAAGGCGGGTAGCCCCGGCCTCAAGCAGCGCCTTGCGTGTAGACATTCCCTCTTGTTCCTTATGGATTACGCGGTCAATCAAGACAATTGCATTGGTGACCACGATACCGATTAGCATCAGTGCACCCATCAGTGCGGAGACGTTCAAGGTCTCGCCGGCCAGGAGCAGGGCAACAAGAGCGCCGATGACTGTGAACGGCAGCGAGAACAGGATGGCGAACGGTGCCAGACCGCCGCCGAAGGTGACTACGAGCACGAAGTATACAATCGCAATAGCCGCGAGCATGGCGATGCCAAGCTGTCCGAAGGTCTCATTAATCTGCTCGGTGACTCCGCCGAAGGTGATGGTCACGCCGTCCGGGAGATCAAGAGCCTCTATTTTGTCCTGCACAGCCTTGGAGGCACTATTAATGTCACTGGAGATAATGTCGGCGGTTACCTCGACTTTCATTTTGCCGTCTTCACGGGTAATGGAATCCGGGGACTGGCCCTGTTCGATGCTTGCTACCTCGCCAATCGGTACAGTAATACCTAGCGGCGAAGTGAGCGTGGCGGCCTTCATTTCTTCAATACTATTGTAGGAATCCTTGTCCGTCTCAATGTAGACCTTGTAATTCTTGCCGTCCAGCTCTACCTCAGTCAGTACAGGCCGGGTTCCGGCAGGGCTCAGCTTCATCGCAAGCTGTCCGGCCGTTAGGCCCAGTGAGCTAAGCTTGGCCTGGTCAGCGACGATGGTGTATTGATCATAGGCTTCAGAGAGGCTGGTCTTTCCGTCTTTGAAGTTCTTGGTGTCTGCCTGAACGATCCCGGCAATGTCATCGGCTACCGGTTTGAGCTGCTCCAGCGTATCGCCGAAGATGTTAACAGTAAGGGTGCTGCCGCCGAGCCCGCCTCCGGCCATGCCGGACAGATCGCCCCACACGCCATCCGGCACCTCTTGGCTCAAGCCTTCAATTAACTTCTCCTTTACGGTATCGAAATCAGGCGTGTTGCTGTCATACGTGACATAGAACAAGCCTGAATTGCCTGAGCCCATTCCGAACGGGCTGCTGCCCCCGATGGAATACTGCATTTTGTCGAGATGCTTCTGGGCCAGAATGAACTTCTCCGCCTTCAGGCCCAGCGCCTTCACATCCTCCAGAGTCTGACCGGCCTTCGGGGAGAAGGTAAGCGTAACATTCTTCTCTTCCTGGGAAGGCAGGAAGCTGACGCCGATCGGCTTGATCAGGAACAGACTGCCTGCCAGTAGCAGGACAGCAACACCCAAGGTGATCAGCTTATGCGAGAGACACCAGTCCAGGATTCGGACATACCCGCCCGCCAATGCGCCGTGCTTGTCTTCGTGACCCTTTTTCCCCTTCTTGAGTCCATTACGGAACAGGGTATGGGCCAGTGCAGGCACCAGGGTAATGGCAACCACCAGTGAAGCCAGCAGCGCGAATACCATAGTGAGGGCAAACGGCAGGAACAGCTCACCGACCATCCCGCTGACAAAGGCGAGCGGCAGGAAGACGGCAATCGTCACAATGGTTGAAGACATAATCGGCACAAACATCTCACGGGTAGCCGCGCTGATCAGCTCTCTGCCGCGAAGCTTCTCGCCGGACAGCGTAAGCCGCCGGAAGATGTTCTCAATGACCACAATGGAGTCATCGACTACGCGCCCGATGGCTACGGTCATGGCGCCGAGCGTCATCATATTCAGCGTAATATCCATTTGCCGCAGGCATAATACTGCAATCAGCAGTGATAATGGAATCGAGATAATAGAAATAATGGTAGAGCGGATATTGCGCAGGAACAGCAGGATGATAAGCACGGCGAACAGGGCGCCGAAGGCAGCCTTGGACAGCATCGTGTTCACGGAATCCTCAATCGGCTTGCCTTGATCCAGCAGCACGGTGAGGTCCATCGACTTGTATTGTTTCTTCAGTTCTTCTGTCTTGTCCTTGACCCCGTTCACGACATCGACGGTGTTGGCATCATTTGCCTTCACAATCTGAATCCCGATGGATTCCTTACCGTTGGTGCGGGAGATGGATTCCGATTTGCCGACTACCTCGATAGTGGCAAGCTCGCTCAGCTTCACCGTCGGCAGCCCGGTCATGGCGCCAGCACCAGCCCCGGTACTGCCAGCCGCAGCATTGGTGCCGCCAGCAGCACTAGCACCGCCTGAAGCTGCACCGCCTGCTTCCCCGGCTCCTGTGCCAGGCATGCCAGTTGCACCGGCTCCGGCAGCACCCGCCGCAGGACCAGCAGGAACCAGCGGAATGCTGACATTCTGCAAGTCCTCCACTGTAGTGATGTTGCCGTCAACGACAACAGCCTTCTGTGACTTGTCCATCTCGAACAACCCGAGCGGCACCCGCAGGGAGGAGGCTTGGATGATGCCTTTGATCGTATCCTCGGTCAGTCCGTACTGCTTCAGCTTCTCCTGATTGAACTTCAGGGAGACTTCTTTGACATATTGTCCGGCAATCTGCACAGAGGCGACGCCTTCGATATCCTCCAGCGCCGGGCGGATATCATTCTCGGCAACCCGGGTCAGCTCCTCCAGATCGCCGGAGCTCTCGTCAGAGATACTGAGGGAGATGACCGGCAGCGAGCTGAGGCTGAAGCGCGAGATTTGCGGCTTTTGCACCTCATCCGGCAGCTTCACCTCGTTCAAGGCTTCCCGCACTGCTGCTGTAGCATTGTCCAGGTTCGTGCCGTAGTCGAACTCAATGGTGACGCTGGAGGCGTTCTCCAGAGAGGTGGAGGTCAGCATCTTCACGCCGTCTACGTTGCGGAGCTTCTGCTCCAGCGGCTTGCTGACGTCATTCACGACCCCTTCGGGTGCGGCTCCTGGATAAATAGTAGTAATGCTGAGATAAGGGATACTAATGTTAGGCAGGGTCTCCTGCTTCATGGTCAATCCGCTGTACAGACCGGCGAAGACAATAATGATCGTCAGCAGCCAGACGGCGAATTTGTTGCGGAGCGAGAAATTAATTAGGCTTTTCATCAGTAAAAGGAACCTCCAGTACAATTATTCTTGATCTTACAGGCGTGCCGCCTCTGTCCTTAATGAAGTCCGCAGGAAGTGTGCATATAGGGGGTGAATATTTTCTTCAATTGACTTAGCTCGCCGGATAGTCCGGGGTACCCCTCAAGATTGGCAATCATCCCTTGAATGATCGCTTTCCGGGGCTGGGTGGTGAGGATTTCGCTCTCCAGAATGCCCAGGGACTCCATACCGTCTTCGGCATGCTCCTGGCTGATTACGTCCGCTTCGCTGAGCAGGAGCTTCATCGCCTTGATCAGCTGAAGCGGGCTCTGGCGCGGTCCTTCTCCTTGACCCTCGGCCCATCCGGCGAGGACTGCGGAAGAGATCAGAGGGGCGGGCTTCCCTGCAAGCAGGCCGGAGACCATAATGTCCAGCCAGTCCACCAGCCGGTCAGCCAGTTCAGGGATGGAGACAACAGTCTCCTGGCCGAACAGCAGCTTGATGCTGGAACTGATCATGCCGTGGCTGAGCACGCACAGCTCGCCTGCATAGGGCAGAATCTCTGGCCCGTACATGAGCTCCAGCTTCTGCTGGAACCAGCGCAGCAGGGCGGTGTTGTTCTGCTTCACCCAATCGGGAATCTCGGCCACACCCCGGCCGGCCACCTCCTGGAATTGGCGCTGCAGGAATTCGCGCAGCTCGTATACATGACTAAGCAGAATTTCGAGCTGGTTACGCAGCTTCTCCCGGGGCTCTCTGCCGGCAGCCTGCTCCTCCTGCTGCAGCGGATCATGAATCATCCGGAAGCAGTAGATGTATATACTGCGTTCCAGATCTTCTTTGGATTTGAAGATCAGATACAGACTTCCTTTGGAGATCCCGCATAATTCGGCAATCTCCTGCATGGAGGTGGAGGAGGAGCCTTTTACAGCGAACAGCTGCATGGCGGTCTTGATGATTTGTTCTTTTTTGGTCATGCTTTTAGCGGTCAAGGCGATATAAGCCCCCGTTCTGACTAGACAGTTCTATATTTGACTGATTGGTCAGTGAGATTATATTATATATCCTGCAGCAACACAAATTTGCAGGTTTCAGTAGGAAGAAACGGATTCTTCATGTAAGATATACATGTGTCATTTTGGTGAGAATCGGCGGAATGAGAAGGTAGGGTACATATGAGAAGAGGACTGCAGGCAATAGTCATTATAGCGGCTTTGCTGGCTTTTTATTATTTTGGATTTGGCGTGTTCGGCAGTACAGCCGGGACGATTATCAGTATATTTTCCACATTGACGGTCATCTCTGTCGCGCTGGGGATCTTCATGGAGAACCGCAATCCTTCCACCACAGTGTCCTGGATTCTGCTGCTCGCGCTGATCCCGGTGCTGGGGCTGGTGTTCTATTTCCTGTTCGGGCAGAATGTATTCAAGCGGCGCAAATATGACAAGAAGGCCCAGCGCGACCTCATGGCCTATGAACGGATTGAGAACGATGCGTTGCGGATGCACCAGGACTGGTCGGTGTTCAGCCCCGCGCAGCAGAAGCTGCTCGGCCTGTCCCAACGGCTCGGGCGCACGCCGATCTCCTTCAATTCAGAGTCGCGCATCCTGACCAACGGTGAGGAGACCTTCGGGACACTGCTGCTGGAGCTGCGGCAGGCGCAGCATCATATCCATATGGAGTATTATATTTTCCGGGCAGATCATATCGGCACGCGCATTCAGCAGATTCTGATTGAGAAAGCCCGCGCAGGCGTGGCGGTCCGGTTCATGTATGATGCGGTCGGGAGCATTCAGCTCTCCAGAGCCTTCCTTAAGGAGCTCAGTGATGCGGGGGTGCAGGTGGCTGCTTACGGCAACTCCACCTCCTTTTTCTCCAGCAGGGTGAATTACCGCAATCACCGCAAAATCGTGGTCATCGACGGCGATGTCGGCTTCATGGGCGGGCTGAATGTCGGGGACGAGTACTTGAGCCGCAGCAAGACCTACGGGTTCTGGCGGGATACACATATGCTGCTGAGGGGCGAAGCGGTGCGGACGATGCAGATTATCTTCCTGCAGGACTGGATGCACACGACCGGCGAGAAAATCCTGGAGCAGGACTACCTCTCCCCTCAGCTTCGCTTCACTACCGGAGACGGGGCGGTGCAGATTATTGCCAGCGGCCCGGATAATGAGCGGCGTGCGCTCAAGAATATTTTCTTCTCCATGATTACTACTGCGGAAAAATCCGTCTGGATCGCCAGTCCCTACTTCATCCCCGATGAGGATATACTGACTGCGCTGCGTGTGGCGGCGATGTCGGGGCTGGATGTCCGCCTGCTGTTCCCGGCCAAGCCGGATAAATGGATTCCGTTCCTGGCCTCCCATTCCTACTTCCCGGCGCTGCTGGAGTCCGGCGTGAAGATCTATGAATATGAGAAGGGCTTCATCCACTCCAAGCTGCTGATTGCAGACGGGGAGATTGCTACGATTGGAACAGCGAACATGGATATGCGCAGCTTCCATCTTAATTTTGAGGTGAACGCGCTGCTGCTGCAGACCGAGAGTGTCTCGCGCATTGTTGCAGACTTCGAGCGTGACCTGCAGTCCACGCGGCAGATTGTCCATGAGACCTTCATGGAGAAAAGACTGCTGGAGCGGCTGCTGGAATCCGCAGCCCGGCTGATGTCTCCGCTGCTGTAAGCGGACAAGCGGACTGAAACAAAAAAACGGTACCGTGCCCCAAAAGGACGGTACCGTTTTTTTGTTGTTTCATCAGAAGGTAGTGAATCCAAGCCGGGTCTGTATCCGGTAGAGGATGTATTTCAACCAGGTGACGTCACTCTGATATTCCGTGAGCGGCAGGCTGTATTCAGCGCCCTGGTTGTTCCATAGCCGGTTGAAGTAGCCCTCCACCTCCGCATACAGCGGCTGTTCCCGCGGAACGGATACATAGAGGTCATTCTCCAGGTTATAGTCGTCCAGATTACGGGCTGTGAAGTTCGTTGATCCGCCCAGCAGGGTAGAGTCGCCTGATGCCTTGGCAATGAACAGCAGCTTGCTGTGATACTGCTCCTCGCCTGTGTTGTACCAGCGGATCAGGATATTTCCTTCAGAGCGGCGGTCCAGGTCCATGGCAACGGGACGGTTGGGGATGCCGATTTTGTCCCGTCCGAAGGCATTCTGGTTGGGATCAAGCAGCAGTCTCACCTGGGCGCCGCGGGCATCTGCGGCAAGAAGGGCATCGATAATTCCGTCGTCCGCCAGATAGAACATACCCATCCAGATGACATCCCCGGGTCCTGCCGCAGCGATCCCATTCAGGGCATATTTGTATACCTTGCCTTCGGTCAGATAGCGGACTTCAAGCGAAGGTTCCCCGGATGCGGCGGCGGGCGGTTTGAATTCAGGGGGCTTGCTCAGCAAGGGACCGGCTCCCGAGAGATTAGCCGCCGCCTGCTCACTCCGCAGAATATCCTCCTGGATTGGACCCTGCACCTCCAGGGCAATGTTGGAATGATAAGCACTGGCATCATGCACATTGCCGGAGGAGATCAGGGCGGTGTTCTCGCTCAGCACGACCTTGCGGTGGTTTGCTTTGACATTGAGCAGCTTCAGGTAGGAACGTGTGGTAATGTCCGGCCCTCCGCTGGCCATCAGATTCGGAATCCAGCCGGTGCCGGATTGTCCGAACCACTGGATGAAGGTGCGCCAGACCGCAGAATAGGCAGGAGTCGAGTCCCGCAGACCGTCTACATCTGTCATGATGATCTTAATACCGGCAGCTCTCATCTCTTCCAGGAGGGCATTAGGCGCAGAGCCGTAGTTCGTATTCACCTCATCGGTGATGAAGGCGATCTCCATGGCGGGATAGGCGGCTTTCTGGGCAAGCAGCTTATCGGTAAGCTGTCTGCTGACAGCGGGGAACTGCTGGTCTGTATGGGTATAGTTATTGAACAAGAACAGATCGATCACGAGGAACTGTCTGGACTCTTCAATAATCTGCAGGATTCTGGGCAGAATCTGTTCTTCCCTTGCCTGCTTCCCGCTGCTGTCCTGATAGGTCAGATCATGCCAGAAGGCGACCGTACTCACCTTATAAGCAGGGCTCTCCGCAGAAAGTCCGGGCGGCAGCGGCTTATGGGTCTGATAGATCATCACCCCGGCCAGCCAGAGGAGAAGAAGGATCAGGGCCAGCAGGAGTCTGGAGCGGCGGCGCAGGAAGAACTGCGTCTGACGCTTGTGGCGGGATGCCGTAATGGCACCTGAAGCCAGCGTGATCTGTAACTTTTCGGGTGTGACGGGATGGCGGCCTTGATTCATAGTTATCCTCCTGGGTCTGCTGCGGGGCTAGAGCGGCTATAGGGTAGCCCGGCATTGTAAATACCTATAACGCCCGCTAAGGAGAAGTGAAGCAGCTGACGGCAAAATCCCTGAAAAATCTAGTGTTGCACAAAGCGCTCCTGTTCATCCGCGCCGTACCTGCAAGCTGCATCATACAAGTTCTGGTGACATAACACAGATGCAATTGTATAATGAGTGTAAATAATTTGTATAAGGTTTGAATCTTCAAATGTATTCAGTGTAAACAGGAAGGCAGTGAGATCCATCGTGTATTCCATCAAACAGGTTGTCGAAATGCTCGATATTCCCTCTGTCACTCTGCGGGCGTGGGAGAACCGGTATCAGGCTGTCGTCCCGGAACGTACCGAGTCCGGCTATAGACTGTACAACCAAGAGAATATTGAGGACCTTCGCTGGTTGAAGGAACAGACCGATAAACAGGGCATCAGTATCTCACATGCTGTGCGGATGCTGAAGCAGCATAAGCAGAAGGACCTGGATGACCGGCTGTCCGTTGCGGGCGGTGACCCCAAGGATGCCTTGGACAAAATGAGGCAGCAGATCTATGCAGCGCTGCTCGACATCCAGGGTGAGCGGGCCGATGCCCTGATCGATTTCGGGTTCTCCCTGTACGGCTATGAGGCGATGGTCCATCAGGTGTTGGTGCCTGTTCTGGTGAAGGTTGGTGATGCCTGGGAGCAAGGGACGGCAACCGTAGCCCAGGAGCATTATATGACACATATGATCTCGAACCGGCTGTCCCAGTTCTTTCACGTGTTCCCGGTGTATGCCCATCTGCACAAGGTGCTTGCCTTTTGCCCGGCAGGAGAGCATCACCAGGTCGGCCTGCTGCTGTTCTCGCTTTTCCTGCGCAGAAACGGGGTTGAAGTCATCTATCTGGGGGCCAATACCCCCGAGGACGGTGTGATGGAGCTGCTGGAGAAGCAAGAGCGGATTGGAGCTGTCTGCCTATCCGTTACGAATGGTACGCTGGTCCCCTATACGGAGGAGCTGCTTGAACGGCTAGGCAGCTTGTACCCGGAGATGCAGCTCATTGCGGGCGGTAGAGCTTATGAGGCAATCAGCCTCCAGGATACCAACGCCACCTATGTGATGGCGGAGCCGCCGGAGAAATGGCAAGCCTGGTTCGATCAGGAATATGCCACAATCCGGCATAGAGCGTAGCAGTTATATTGAATTTTAATAGTGTAGGAGATTCTATGGAACCGGTCAGGACCCGCTTGCGGGGCTGTCCGGTTCTTTTGCTATGGACAAGTCTAGCAACCAAATTGCTGGAAGTCCGGCGGATGATATTTACATGGCCCGGCAAAGTATGTATGATATTTGTATCACTATTGTATAGTTTTTGTATAACGTTTGAACGAAGGAGGACGTCGCTTGATCCGAACCACAGATACCGCAAAAGTCGCAGTAATCGGCGCAGGACCGGGCGGGCTGGCCGCCGCCATGCTGCTTGCCGCCGAAGGATATGAAGTAGATCTCTATGAACAACAGGCAGAAGTTGGCGGAAGATCAGGCGAGCTGAAGCTGGGAGACTACCGTTTTGACCGGGGAGCCACCTTCTTGATGATGCCGCATTTGTTAGAGGAGCTGTTCACTCTGGCAGGGCGTTCGGTGCATGACTATGTCTCGCTTACACCGCTTGATCCGCTGTATTCACTGCATTTTGGAGATACCGTATTTACGCCTTCTACGAACCAGGATCAGACGGCCGAGGAGATTGAGCGGCTGTTCCCGGGCAATGGCAACGGCTACCGCCGGTTCATGGCCGAAGAAGCCGACAAGCTGGAGCGGGTGATCCCGCTGCTGCAGCGTCCGTTCCAATCGTTAGGGGATTATGTTAAAAGAGATGTGTTCCACGCGCTGCCTAAGCTGAACGCTACAGACACCGTATACAACCGGCTGTCCCGTTATTTCGATGATGAACGGCTGCGGTTCTCGTTCACGTTCCAGGCCAAGTATCTGGGGATGTCGCCTTGGGAATGTCCGGGCACCTTCACGATTCTGTCGTACATGGAGCACCGTTACGGCCTCTACCATCCGACTGGCGGCATTAACCGTGTGCTTCAGGCTATGGCTGAGGTCATCCGGGAGCATGGCGGGCGGGTCCATACCGCAAGCGGAGTGAAGCGCATTATCGTCAAGGACGGGCAGGCCGCAGGCTTGCTGCTGGAGAACGGGGAGAAGGTGGATGCGGATTATATTGTGATTGGTGCAGATTTTGGATCTGCAATGACCCAGCTGTTCGAGCCCGGGCTTCTGAAGAAATACACCCCTGCCAAGATTGCCCGTAAAAGATATTCCTGCTCCACCGCCATGCTCTACCTCGGTGTGGATGGAGAGGTGGACCTCAGTCATCATTCGGTTCATTTCGCGGACGATTACCGGCGTAATGTCAAAGAGATCACGGAGCTGGGCGTTCTGTCGGAGGATGCTTCTATCTATATTCATAATCCGTCAGTCATCGATAAGACACTGGCGCCTCCCGGTAAGTCCTCGCTCTACGTGCTGATGCCGGTGCCTAATCTGAGTGCCGATATCAACTGGGAGCAAGAGCGTGCAGTGGTGGAGGACTGGATGATGGAGCGGCTGCAGCAGATCCCGCAGCTGGCCGGAATCGCCGGACGCGTGGAAGAGAGCCTGTTCTTCTCTCCGCTGGACTGGCAGAACCAGCAGAATGTATATAACGGGGCCACCTTCAATCTGGCTCATAATCTCGGGCAGATGATGCATCTGCGGCCGCATAATACCTTCGAGGAGGTACGCGGCATCTGGCTGGTCGGCGGGGGAACCCATCCGGGCAGCGGCCTGCCGACGATCTTCGAGTCGGCCAAGATTAGCGCACGGCTGCTGCGGGAGCATGACCAGGCTGTGCGGGGGCGGTTCACCGTACAGGCGGGTGCGCCCGGCGCAGGTGCGGGGGTTCCGTTATGAGCCGCATTGCCATCGTAGGCAGCGGAATCGGCGGGCTGACGGCGGCGCTGCTGCTTACCCGTCAGGGACATGAAGTAGTGATCTATGAGCGCGCAGCCCGGGTGGGCGGGCGTGTGGCCTTTGAAGAGCAGGACGGCTACCGGATTGACCGCGGGCCTACCATCGTGCTGCTGCCGGAGATGCTTCTCGGTATTCTGGAGGAAGGCGGCCTTCCGCGATCCAGTCTGGAGCTGCTGCACTGTGATCCGCTCTACCGGGTTCACTTCCGAAGCGGGCGTGTGTTAACCAAATTCGCGGATGCATCGGCGCAGGCGGAGGAGATTGACCGGCTCTATCCCGGAGAGGGCAAGGGCTTCACCCGGTTCATGAAGGACATGTCGGTGCTGTATCCGCAGGGGCGGACCTCGTTCCTGGAGCGGGGGTATGCCAGCGGGCGGGAATTCTTTAGTCCGGCTAACCTGTCGTTGATGGTCCGCCTGCGCGCTTACCGGAATCTGCGCTCTGCGATCGGCCAGTATTTTCGCAATGAGGAGCTTAAGGATGCGTTCTCCCTGCAGAGCCTCTATATTGGAGGAGCGCCCTTCCGCACACCCGGTATCTACACCATGCTTCCTTACGCCGAGCATGCCTTCGGCATCTGGATGCTGAAGGGAGGATACGGGACGCTGCCGCAGATCATGGCCCGGGAGCTGGAAGACCGCGGGGTACAGATTCATACGGGCGCTGAGGTGGAATCCTTGCTTGTTGAAGGAAGCCGCTGCTGCGGAGTTGTTGTTCAGGGGCAGCCGATTTCTTATGATGCCGTTCTGTACAATGGAGATTTCCCGAATGTAGAGAAGTTGCTGCCGCCTGGTGTGTTCAAGCAGGAACAGGCACCGGTTGTGACGGCGAATAAGGGCAGATCCGTATCGGCCAAGGCCATAAAACGCGGAAGCTGGAAGCCCTCCTCGGGCTGTCTGCTGATCTATGCGGCCACAGACAAGCGCTGGCCGGAGTCGCTGGTGCATCAGTTCTTCCTGCCGGATAGTCTGAACAGCAGCCTGCATGAGCTGTTTGACCGGGGACAAATTCCTCAGGATTCTTCTTATTATGTATTTAATCCGGTAGCGCTGGACGATAGTGCAGTTCCTCCCGGACAGAGCGTGCTGTATTTCCTTGTTCCCGTCCCGGCGGCGCCGGATAAGAACTGGGAGGAAATAGCCGGAGCACTAGCCGATAAAGTCATGGCAGATGCCGAGAAACGGGGCTTCCCCGGGCTAGCCGCGAGTGTGATCTGGCGCAGGCTTAGAACGCCTGCCGATGCGGAGCAGGAAGGGATGTATGGCGGGGGCAGCTTCGGTATTGCACCGCTGCTGAGCCAGTCGGGGGTATTCCGGCCCCAGCCGAAGCCTTATCCGCTTAAGGGGTTGTATGCCGCAGGTGCTTCCGTCCATCCGGGCGGCGGTGTGCCGATCGTGATGCAGGGAGCGAAGCTTGCCGTTCAGGAAATGATAAAGGAGATGAGCGTACATGGATGAAAGGATACTGCAGCAATGTGAGGAACTGATGAAGAAAGGGTCCACTTCGTTCCATAAGGCGTTTGATGTTCTGCCAAGTCCCAGGCGTGAAGCGGTGCATGTTATTTATGCCTTCTGCCGGATTATAGACGATAGTGTGGATGAGCCGGAAGGCGCGCCGTACAGCATTCATGAGCTGCGGGAGCATTTCATGAATCTGGAGCAGGCGGAAGGGCATTTCATCTGGCCGGCGCTGCGCTGGCTGTTCAGCAGCTTCCCGCAGCTTCAGCGTGAGCCGTTCCTTTTGCAAATGGAGGGACAGCTTAGAGATCTTACCTTCACAGCCTATGACACGATGGAGCAGCTTAAGGATTACTGTTATCTTGTAGCGGGAACGGTAGGGGAGATGCTGCTGCCTGTTCTGCGGGATGATCAGAGTGAAGCGGCACGGACATCGGGAATTGCGCTGGGGATAGGAATGCAGCTGGTCAATATCATCCGCGATGTGGGTGAGGATCTCAGAAGAGGACGCAGATATGTGCCGCTTGAGGTGATGGAGGGACATGGCTACAGCCAGGAGGAGCTGGAGAACGGGGAGGTCAATCACCGTTTCACTGCCGTTATCCAGGAGCTGCGGACAGAAGCGTTGGACTGGTTCCGGCGAGGGCTGGAGCATGTGCATACGTATCCTTTGGAGAGCGGTCTGGCCATTGAACTTGCCGCATCCTTCTATGCTGCTATTCTGGATGCTGTGGAGGCAGACGGGTATGATGTTTTCCGCAAAAGATCCTATGTCAGCGATGAAGCCAAGCTTCAGCTGTTCCAGCGTACGGTCGTGCGTTATGCCGGTGTAAGAACTGCGGTGGTCTAACGATGGTCCGAACCCTTTTTTGGATCTGGTATACCATCGGAGCGCTGCTGCTGATCGTGTTCGGAATTCCGGATAGTCTGAAGTTCTCTAACGGATTATTTCTCGTATTCTATGGTGTCTACGGGCTGGACTTATTAATCAAGGGGCAATTCAAACCCTTCATGTCTGACTGGTCAGTCAATTCTTTAGGAGGCCGGATGACCAAGCGATTCTGGTATGCTGCGGCTCTTATCTGGTTAGGCGGAATGGCCGTCGAATGGGTAGGCGTGCATTCCGGCCGGTTGTTTGGGGATTATAATTATTCTACTATTCTCGGGCCTTTATTATTTGGTGTGCCGGTTACCCTGGGCTTCGCCTGGATTGCTGTTGTGTGTAATGCCGTGCTGATCAGCCATGATTTCGGACAGCGCGGCCTCCGGCTTCTGCTGCTGCGGGCCGTGCAGGTAGGCTTCTGGACGGTCCTGATGGATCTGGTGCTCGATCCTGTTGCCCATGCCAGGAACTTCTGGCATTGGGAGGGCGGCGGGGGCTTCTATCAGGTGCCCTGGAGCAATTTCACCGGCTGGCTGATTGCAGGCGCTGCCTTGTCTATGCTGCTCCCGGCTGTGCCGTTCACCCGCCTGGCTGCCCGCCGGGGCACCCGCCTGTATCAGGCGATCCTGATCCTGTTCGGCCTGATCAGCCTGACAGAGGGATTGCCTGCCTGCGCGGTAATCGCCGGAGCAGGCACCGCTTTGGCCGAAGGGAGTCTACGCTATGCTGGAAGCCGTTCCATCGGGAAAATTTGACTGGTTATTCTCCCGTTATAATTCCTTGTATCTGCTGCGCAGACATTTCCACTTCATTGGAATCAGCGGAGAGCTTCAGCCCGCTGCCGCTGCCGGGCGGGGGATTCTCTACCTCATGAATCACAGCTCGTGGTGGGACGGCCTGCTGGCCTATCACGCCGCAGGGAAGCTGCCGGGGAAGCGTCATTATTTCATGATGGAAGAGGAGCAGCTCCGGAAGTATGCCTTCTTCAGAAAGCTTGGCGCGTATTCCATTAACCCTGGAAGTCCAGGGGATGCGCGGGCTTCGCTGCGGTATACAGCCGGACTGCTGCAGGCGGGAGAGAGCGTCTGGATGTATCCTGAAGGGGAAATCCGGCCACTGGAACACCGGCCGCTGAGCCTGAAGGAAGGGGCGGCCCTGGCGCTGCGGCTCAGTCCGCAGACGGCAGTAGTCCCAGTGACGCTATACCACGGCCTGTTCCGGCATACGAAGCCGGAGGCTACGCTGCTGGCAGGTGCGCCGCTGCTGCTCCCTTGGGCGGAGATGGACCGCTCAAGGGTAGCCCTTACGCTGGAGACTGTTCTTGGCGGACAACTGGAGTCCCACCGCAGCAGAGTGCTTAACCATCAAGGCTATATGCCGGATGAATTCAGGCCGCTGCTCCGCCGTGGGAGATCTACCAATGAATGGCTTGACCTGCTGCGGCCGGGGGGTGGGAGAGGATGAATGTATTCTTTCAGGTTGTAACCGGCATTGTGCTGCTCCAGCTATTGTTCGCAATATGGAATGCAGCGCAGCTCCCCAAGCTGGGGGCAGCGGTCAGTACAAGAGCGGCGAAGGCGATGCCAGCAAAAGCAACGGCATCCTCACGGGCCTTGAGCTTATCGGTACTGATCCCTGCCCGGGATGAAGCGGATAATATTGGGGACTGCCTCTCCTCTGTACTGGCCTCAAACACCGGCGGAATCGGGGTGGAGATTATTGTACTGGATGATTCATCAACTGACGGAACGGGGGCTATTGCCGCAGCAGCGGGCAGCGGAGTACGCGTTCTGAAGGGAAGAGAGCTGCCGGAGGGCTGGCTGGGCAAGTCCCATGCCTGCGCTCAGCTTGCAGAAGCGGCAAGCGGAGACTGGCTGCTTTTCCTGGACGCAGATGTCCGTCTTCAGCACGGGGCGCTTCAGGCGGCGCTTTCTGCTGCTGAAGCAGCGGGCGGCGGCATGATTACCGGCTTCCCCCGGCAGATGACCGGAACCTGGCTGGAGCGGCTGGTTGTTCCCCTGATGGTCTTCACCATCATCTGCCACCTGCCCATTCCGCTGGTCCGCGGCTCCAGAGATCCGCGGTTTGTTGCGGCGCATGGGGGCTTCATCCTGATTCACCGGGGCAGTTACGACAGCTGCGGCGGGCATGAAGCCATCCGCAGCGAGCTGGTGGATGATATGGCGCTGGCCCGCGCCGTGAAGCGGTCGGGCGGAACGGTGGCGCTCATGGATGTTACGGAGCAGGTGTTCATGCGGATGTACCACAATGCCCGGCAAGTATGGAATGGCTACCGGAAGAATATCTATGCCGGCATCGGCCGCCTCCCGCTGCTGCTGCTGGGTGTGCTTATTGCATATCTGTCGCTGTATGCGGTGCCCGCCGCCGCCGTTCTGTACTATGCCCTAAGCGGACAGCCCAGTGGGGCCCTCTGGCCCGCTGCTGCGCTGTTTGCCGGTCTGGCCGTGAAACGGACCAGCGATGCTGCCGGTCGGCAGCCGTTCTGGTTCTGTCTCCTACTCCCGGCGAGTGTACTCTGCCTGTCGCTGATTGCTGTGGCGTCCTGGCGCGGAAGCCGCACGCGCGCAGGCTATGAATGGAAAGGAAGGCGTTATGGATGAAACCGAAGGCAGTCATCATAGGCGCCGGATTCGGGGGGCTGTCCTGTGCGGTCACCCTTGCCGCGGCGGGCTGGGAAGTCACTGTGCTGGAACGCCAGCAGCAGCCGGGCGGCAAGCTGCAGCGTGTGCAGGCGGGGGGCTACACCTTCGACCGCGGCCCGAGTACAATTACGATGCCCCATGTCTTCCGTTCGCTCTATGAGCTTGCGGGAGCCCGCATGGAGGATTATGTCCGGCTCTATGAGCTGGAGCCGCGCACCCGCAATGTCTTCACAGACGGCAGGGTTGTCGATTTCTCAAGGGATACCGGGCGAATGCAGGAGCAGATGGCTTCCTATAGCCCGGCAGATGCTGCGCGGCTCCCGGAGTTTCTGGCAGAAGCCTCACGGCTGTATCAGCTCAGCGAGAAGCAGTTCCTGAACAGGCTGCTGCTATCCTGGAGGGATAAACTCTCGCCTTCCCTTGTGCGGGATCTGGTGCGCGTAAGGCCTTTTCTCAGCCTGCATAGCTTGCTGCTCCGCTACTTCAGCCACCCGAATACGCTGGCTATGCTGGGCCGCTATGCCACCTATGTGGGATCATCGCCGTATCGCTCCCCCTCCATCTTCGCCATGCTTGGTCATCTAGAGATTCAGGAAGGCGTATACGGGGTGAAGGGCGGCACCTATGAATTAATCAGCGGTCTGTCTGCACTCGCCCGGAATTTGGGCGTACGGCTGATTACAGGCACGGAGGTGACGGGAATTTCCGTAGTCTCCGGTGCGGTGGAAGGTGTGGATACGGCGCAGGGCTTCTACTCGGCCAATACGGTTATTGCCGGTGGCGATGTCCTGAGCATCAACCGGATGCTGCTGCCGGAAGCGGTTCGTCCTGGAATGACGGACCGCAAGATTGAAGCCTACGAACCCTCCCTGTCGGGGCTGGTAACGCTGGCGGGTGTGCCGCGCACGTATGATGCGCTGCTGCATCATACGGTGTTTTTCCCGGAGAACTACGAGCAGGAATTCAAGGATATCTTCGAGCATAAGCGTCCGCCGCAGCAGCCGACAGTGTATGTATGCCATTCCGGTTATTCCGAGCCTGAGCTGGCGCCTGCGGGCGGCAGCAACCTGTTCATTCTGGCTAATGCGCCTTATCTGAGCCCGGCCTGTGACTGGAGTGAGGAGAGGGATGCATACGGGGAGCGGGTAATGTCTGTACTGGAGAGCCACGGTGTGAGCGGGCTGTCGTCCGCAGATGTGCTGGAGCGTTATACTCCGCAGGATATTGCCCGCGATACGCTGGCGCATCAGGGGGCGATTTACGGGATATCCTCCAATACGGTGAAGCAGACCTTCGCCCGCCCGGGCAACCGTTCCAGCGATGTTAAGGGACTGTGGTATGTGGGCGGAACCACGCATCCCGGCGGGGGAACCCCTGTGGTGTCCTTGTCCGGCAGGCTGGTGGGCGAATATATTGCAAGCCATGTATGAAGAGTGAGCACCCCGCCAGCGTTCAACGGCCGAGCGGGGTTATGCTATAGTTGTGCTATAATGGAAGGTAATTGTGGAGCGGGATATATTGCAAGTGGAGACGGTTTCGCCGCCTTTTAGGGGCGGCACCAGTCTTTGAATAACTCGTAGAGTGTCTTTGTTGCTGAATGTATGTGGAAAACAGCATACATAGTGCTCGCAAGCAGGCGTATGGCCGAATGTATGTGGAAAACAGCATACATAGTACTCGCACGCAGGCGTATGGCCGAAATGTATGTGGAAAACAGCATACATTGTGCTCGCAGGCAGGCGTATGGCCGAATGTATGTGGAAAACAGCATACATCGTGCACGCACGCAGGCGTATGGCCCAAATGTATGTGGAAAACAGCATACATTGTGCTTGTAGGCTGGCGTATGGCCGAATGTATGTGAAAAACAGCATACATTGTACTCGCACGCAGGCGTATGGCCGAATGTATGTGAAAAACAGCATACATAGTACTCGCACGCAGGCGCATGGGCCGAATGTATGTGAAAAACAGCATACATTCTCCGTAGGATGATTTTGTTCTTTTTTGAGAAAAGTGAAGCAGAAACGGAGGAAGACAGCATGAATGATATGCCGCGAAACGGTGTGCCGCAGAGCGCTGTGAAGCCGTCAGGAACAGGGCCCCAGCCAGGGCAGGAGGCAGCAGGCTCAGGCCATGCCGGACATAAATCTCTGCTGCCCGACTCCAGAACCGGAGAACGGAAGATTGAGCATGTACGGCTCTGCCTGAATGAAGATGTGGCCGGTAACGGAATTACAACCGGGTTCGAGCAGTACCGGTTCCGCCATAACGCGCTGCCTGAGCTGGATTATGATAGAATCTCACTGAATACTGAATTCTTGGGCCGTACGCTGCGTACCCCGCTGCTGATCAGCTCCATGACCGGGGGGAGCACGGCTACAGGGAAGATTAATGAGCGGCTGGCCGAAGCGGCGGAGCGCCGGGGCTGGGCGCTTGGCGTCGGCTCGGTGCGCGCGGCTGTAGAACGCGCGGAGCTGGCTGCTACCTTCCATGTGCGGGCCAATGCACCCACGATTCCGGTCATTGCCAATGTCGGAGCCGTGCAGCTCGCTTACGGCTTCGGGGTAGAAGAATGCCGCCGGGCGGTTGAGATTGCCGGAGCCGATTGGCTGGTTCTCCATCTGAACGGGCTGCAGGAGGTATTCCAGCCCGAGGGTGACACTGGCTTCGGTTCCCTGCTGCAGCGGATAGAGGCATTATGCCGGAGCCTTGAGATTCCAGTGGGGATCAAGGAGGTCGGCTGGGGGATTGATGGCGATACCGCCGCCCGGCTGTATCAGGCTGGCGCTGCCTTCATTGATGTAGCCGGGGCTGGCGGCACTTCATGGAGCCAAGTAGAGAAGTTCCGCAGCATCGACCCGGTACGGCGTGCGGCTGCGGAGGCCTTCGCCGACTGGGGCATTCCCACGGCGGAGTGCATTGCCGAGGTCCGCGCAGTCTCCCCGCGCGGGGCATTGATCGGCAGCGGCGGGCTGAAGCACGGCGTCGATGCCGCCAAGGCGCTGGCCCTTGGCGCCGATCTGGCGGGCTTCGGACGGGGGCTGCTGGGTGCGGCCGTCAGCTCCGAGGAGGCGCTGGATCAGGCGCTGGCCCAGGTAGAGCTGGAGCTGCGGACGGTGATGTTCGGTATCGGCGCACCGGACCTCTCCGCACTGCGCGGAACGCCCCGTCTGGTCCGGCGCTAACGCCAGGCTTGCTTTTATAATCAGAACCGAAGGAAGGTATCCAAATGACGATTACATTGGTCCCGATGGACGAATCTGCGTTTCAGTCGTTCTTGAAGCAATCTACCCGCGACTACGCAGAAGAGAAAGTACAAGCCGGTGCCTGGGAGGCAGATACAGCGTTAGCGCAGGCCCAGGAATCGATGAATCGCTACCTGCCGCAAGGCCTCAATACGGCGGGAGCTTATTTCTATTCGGTAGTAGAGGACGTTTCGGGGACTGGGGCCGGTTATATCTGGTTCAACGTGACCGAGAACCGCGGGGTGCGGGAGGCGTTCATTTATGACATTTATATCTTTGAGCCGTTCCAGGGCCGGGGCTATGGCAAGCAGACACTACTCTTGTTGGATGAAGAAGCCCGGAAGCTGAAGGCGGCCAAGATCGGCCTGCATGTCTTCGGGCATAACGAACGCGCCTTCGGGCTATACAAGAAGATGGGCTTCCAGGTTACAGACATCACAATGTCCAAAACCCTATAGGTAAGGCAGACCCCTTTGCGGGGTATTTTGCTGTCCGC
This sequence comes from Paenibacillus sp. FSL P2-0089, assembly GCF_038595095.1. Taxonomy (NCBI): domain Bacteria; kingdom Bacillati; phylum Bacillota; class Bacilli; order Caryophanales; family Paenibacillaceae; genus Paenibacillus; species Paenibacillus sp. FSL P2-0089. Next base: position 6,790,075 of record NZ_CP152006.1, on the reverse strand, counting down.
TTGACTTCTGCTGTTGCTGGAGAATTTGTTCTAATATATAATGGTTTGAGATCAGTTCGGTATTTCATGCGGTGATCAAACCAACCGAAAATAGGAGTTGTCATATAAATGGCTTTGAAAGCAGGTATCGTTGGACTTCCCAACGTAGGCAAATCGACATTATTCAATGCAATTACACAAGCGGGCGCAGAATCCGCCAACTATCCATTCTGCACCATCGACCCGAACGTCGGGGTTGTAGAAGTACCGGACGAACGACTGGATAAGCTGGTGGAGCTGGTACAGCCGAACAAGACGGTTCCGACCGCTTTTGAATTCGTCGATATTGCCGGACTGGTGCGCGGTGCGAGCAAGGGTGAAGGCCTGGGCAACAAGTTCCTGGCCCATATCCGCGAGGTGGATGCCATTGTTCATGTGGTGCGCTGCTTCGTCGATGAGAACGTGACCCATGTAGACGGCAAGGTGAATCCGATCAGCGACATCCAGACGATTAACCTGGAGCTGATTCTGGCTGACCTGGAGAGCGTGGAGAAGCGGATCGAGCGTTCCCGCAAAAACATCAAGGGCGGCGACAAGAAATACGCCCAGGAAGTAGAAGTACTGGAGCGTGTGAAGGAAGCCCTGTATCAGGACCAGCCTGCACGCAGTCTGGAATTGTCTGACGATGAGCGCCAGATCGTGCGTGACCTTCACCTGCTCACCCTGAAGCCGGTGCTGTATGCGGCGAATGTGGGCGAAGATGAAGTGGCGACTGCTGAGGAGAATCCTTATGTGCAGCAGGTCCGTGAATTCGCAGCAGCCGAGAATGCTGAAGTGGTGCCGATCAGTGCCAAGGTGGAAGCGGAGATTGCAGAGCTGGAAGGCGAAGACAAGGAGATGTTCCTGGAGGAGCTGGGTCTGCAGGAATCCGGACTTAACCGTCTGATCAAAGCGGCTTACAAGCTGCTGGGACTGTACACTTATTTCACTGCGGGCGTTCAAGAGGTTCGTGCTTGGACCATCCGCAAGGGCACCAAGGCCCCTGGAGCAGCGGGCGTGATTCATACGGACTTCGAGCGCGGTTTTATCCGGGCGGAGGTTGTAGCTTATACCGATCTGGTGGCGGCAGGTTCAATGAACGGTGCCAAGGAACGCGGGCAGCTGCGTCTGGAAGGTAAGGAATATCTGGTGCAGGACGGCGACGTTATGCATTTCCGGTTCAACGTATAGGATACTTTTCGCTTGTTATAGAGAGGCCATTCAGGAGTAGAGGTTTGCTTGCTGGATGGTTTCTTTGCGTCATTCGGACTCGGTGCTGGTGTATAAGCTGGCCGGAGGCTCAACATCATAAGATCATACAGAATGAAAATTTTAAAAAAATCCCCGGCCCGCCGCATGTACTGTAGCCAATTGAGGCTTGTGGTGGTATAATATAAAGTCGTATATCTACTTCAGTTGTAGCAACAATTTAAAGTAATAATGAACGAAGAATTTGAATCAGGAGAGGTGAATTCCCTTGTTGGACCGATTGCAATCCCTGGCGGACCGCTATGAGAAACTCAGTGAACTGCTATGTGACCCGGATGTTGCAAGCGACAGTAAGAAACTGAGGGACTATTCCAAAGAACAATCCGACTTGCAGCCCGCCTTCGAGGCGTATAGCGAATATAAGAACGTAATGGAAGAGCTTGAAGCCGCGAAGATGATGCAGGCCGAGAAGCTTGATGATGAAATGAAAGAAATGGTCAAGATGGAGATCGATGACCTGTCCGAGCGTCAGGCCATTCTTGAGGAGAAGATTCGTCTGCTCCTGCTGCCTAAGGACCCTAACGACGATAAGAACGTAATCGTTGAAATCCGCGGCGCAGCTGGCGGGGACGAAGCGGCCTTGTTCGCCTCTGACCTCTACCGGATGTATACCCGTTATGCCGATACTCAGGGCTGGCGCGTAGAGCTGATGGATGTGAACACGAATGATCTCGGCGGCTTCAAGGAAGTGATCTTCCTGATTAACGGGCGCGGCGCTTACAGCAAGATGAAATTCGAAAGCGGTGCACACCGTGTGCAGCGCATACCTACCACAGAATCCGGCGGACGTATCCATACGTCTACCTCTACGGTTGCTGTAATGCCGGAAGCGGAAGATTTCGAAATCGAGATTCATGACAAAGATATCCGTGTCGATACCTTCTGTTCGAGCGGCGCGGGCGGACAGTCCGTTAATACGACCAAATCAGCAGTACGTGTAACCCATGTACCTACGGGGATCGTGGCTACCTGCCAGGATGGCAAGTCCCAGAACTCCAATAAGGATAAGGCCCTGAAGGTGCTGCGTACCCGGATTTCGGATCTGAAGCGTCAGGAAGAGGAAGCGAAGTATTCCGGAGAACGTAAAAGCAAGGTGGGAACCGGTGACCGCAGTGAGCGTATCCGTACCTACAACTTCCCGCAGAGCCGTGTGACGGATCACCGGATCGGCTTGACCCTCCACCGTCTGGACCAGGTGATGAACGGGGATATTACCGAGATTATCTCCGCACTGTCGATTGCGGAACAAGCAGAATTGATGGAAAAAGGAGAATAATGCTTTGAAACACGACTCTTACGTCATGTCGGAATTGCAAAGCATCCGGGAAGCCTTTGCGGAGGCTTCTTCTTTTTTGGCCGGACACGGCCTTACGGAGCCGCAGCGCAGCAGCCAGCTCCTGCTGGAGCATGTGCTGGGCTTGTCCGGGGCGGCTTATTATATGGCGCTGGCTGATCCGTTCCCGCTGGCGCGCAAGGCCGAATGGGAAGCAGTGGTGACCCGCCGGGCGGCGGGGGAACCGGTGCAATACATCACCCGCGAGCAGGAATTCTACGGCCGTGCCTTCGAGGTCACGCCCGATGTGCTGATCCCCCGCCCGGAGACGGAGCTGCTCGTCGAGGCGATCCTGAAGTACGGCGCGGAGCTGTGGCCGGACGGGCTGGCGACGGCGCGGGACGAAGCCGCACGTGAAGCTGAAGGAGACGGGCAGTGGACAGCTGCGGGCGGTGAGGCTGGAGGGGTGCGGGACGAAGCCGCCCACAGCGGGGCGGGCCGCAACGCAGCCCGCCGGGTGAGCGGCGCGGGCGCAGCCGGCGCCGCACGGCCGCTGACCGCCGTCGATATCGGCGCCGGCAGCGGAGCCATCTCCGTCACGCTGGCGGCGGAAGCGCCGGCGTGGCGGGTCTGCGCCGGCGATATCTCGCCCGGCGCGCTGGCCGTGGCCCGGCGCAATGCGCAGCGGCACGGCACGGCAGTGGACCTGCGGCTCGGCGATCTGCTCGAGCCGTTCGCGGGGCTGGAGACGGATATCCTCGTCTCCAACCCGCCGTACATCCCCGGCGGCGACATCGCCGGGCTGCAGCGCGAGGTGCGCGACCATGAGCCGCGCACGGCACTGGACGGCGGCGGGGACGGGCTGGACCCGTACCGCCGCATGATGGAGCAGCTGCCGCTGCTCCCGGCTCCGCCGCGCCTGGTCGGCTTTGAGCTCGGCCAGGGGCAGGCCGAGCAGGTAGCCGGACTGCTGCGGGCAGCCGGACATTGGGACGAGATCATCACCATCGATGATCTCGCCGGGATTCCCCGGCATGTGCTCGGGATTGCACGGTGAGGACGGGGAACGGACTGAGAAGACGCTATTTGCTCAAATAACGCGAAATGACCAACTCTTGTGGACTGAGAAGACCTTATTACCTATAAACAAGCCTGTTTGAGCAACCAACTGAACGAATAGCGTCCTCTCTGTCCGCATAACTTCCGGGAAGGTGCTTTTGCAGCGAATAAGGTCCGCTCAGTCCGCTGGAGGGGAGGCGGCCCGGCTGTTCGTCTGACAGAGTACCCCCAAACGATGGAAATTGTATTTAGGCGGTCCCTTCCTTTACAATAGACGTGACGGAACTTCTGCCTGGGCGGCTGCCCGGAGACAAGAACGGGAAGAACCAGTACTGAGTAAGGAGACAGAATATGCTTCAGAAGATTAAGAAGATTGACGGCGTTATCCTGGTGATTCTTGTGCTGCTGATGGTAGTCAGCATTTTCTCCATATACAGTGTGACCCACGGGCGTGAGAGGCTGGACGGGTCGCATATTAAGATGATCAAATTCTATATCGTGGGCTTTGTTGCCTTTATCGGGCTGACGTTCGTGGATTATCGCCTGCTTGTAAAATATGCGTTATATGTGTACATCACGGGGATTGGCATTTTGATCCTGGTCAGCTTCGTCGGCACAGAGCAGAACGGCGCACAGGGATGGATTAAGTTCGGCAACAGCTTCAGTCTTCAGCCGGCGGAGCTGTTCAAGCTGATTCTGATTCTGTTCCTGGCAGCTGTGCTTGTCCGCAAAAATAAAAATAAGCTGCTGTTCTGGCGTGATGTGGTTCCGCTGGGATTATTCAGTCTCATGCCGTTTGTCATCGTAATCAGCCAGAATGACCTGGGGAATGCGCTCTCGTACATCGTTATTCTGATCGGTCTCCTGTGGATCGGCAATATTAAGTTCACCCATGCGCTAATCGGACTGCTGGTTATAGGCGGCTCTGCCGCTGCCGGAATTATGAGCTATATTCATTATCACGATGAAATTAAGGATTTCCTGGTAGATATCAAACGCTCGCACTGGATCGAGCGCTTCGACCCGTGGCTGGTGCCGGATAAGGCGACAGCCAAGGCGATCTACCATACGAAAAACGCCAAAATGGCCATCGCCTCCGGCGGAATGAGCGGGGAAGGCTACATGACGGGCAGCTCGGTGCAGACCGACCGTGTACCGTACACCTATTCGGACTCCATTTTTGTCCAGATTGCGGAGGAATACGGCTTTGTCGGATCGGCGCTGTTGCTGTTGCTGTACTTTATCCTCATTCACCGGATGATACTAATTGCACTGGAGTGCAAGGATAGGGGCGGGCCGTTCCTGATCGTCGGGGTGGTGGCGATGCTGCTGTACCAGATTTTTGAGAATATCGGGGCTTTCCTGGGCCTGATGCCGCTGACCGGGATTACGCTGCCGTTTATCAGCTTCGGGGGAACCTCACTGCTGATCAATATGGCGAGCATAGGGCTTGTCATGAGCGTACGTCTGCACGGGCAAGAGGTGGAGGAGGATCTGCCGAGTCCTGCGCTGTATTCTTCCCCGGCTTCTGCCAAGAGAAGTTAACTTATTAAGAATAATAAAGCCCGCGCATTTAGGGAAGCGGGATGCTTCATCCATACCGGAATTCTTCGTTTACGAAGGGTTCCGGTATTTTTTTGCGAATGACATGCTTAGAAGAAGGTTGAAGTGGATCAGCTATGCAGAAATAGAAAAATTGAATAAATGCTCCCAATTGCATTACAATGGAAATTAGTGGATTGCAGCCTGGGATGGCTACAGCGGGCGGATTCCTAATCCGGAGAGGTTGAGGGGTATATCCTTATGTTGCAGAGAATCAAAAGAATAGACGGCAGCATTGTGCTTATTTTGATTGTGCTGATGGGGATCTGTATCTTCTCCATTTACAGTGTGACTCACGGAAGAGACGGCTTGGATGGTATGCATATCACCATGTTGAAATATTACGCGCTGGGTTTTATCGCTTTTATCCTGATCACCCTGTTCGATTACCGCCTGCTGGTGCGGTATGGACTCTATATTTACATCGCCGGGATCGGGGTTCTGCTGTCGGTCAGCTTTTTCGGCAAGGTGAAGAATGGCGCCCAGGGCTGGATCGGTATTGGAGATCTAAGCATTCAGCCGGCGGAGCTGTTCAAGCTGATTCTGATTATTTTTCTGACCACCATGCTTGTCCGTAAAAATAAAACCCGGCTCCAGTTCTGGCGCGATGTCGTGCCGCTGGGTCTGATTGCATTCATGCCGTGCGCGCTGGTTATCGTCCAGAATGACCTGGGCAATGCACTCAGTTATATCGTAATCCTGCTTGGCCTGTTATGGATCGGGCATATCAAATTCTCGCATGCGCTGATCGGGCTGATTATCGCGGGCGGGGCGATTCTGGGCTTCATTCTATGCTATATCAACTATCACGAACAGACAGTGGATTTCATTGAAAAAACGCTGGGACGGGATCACTTCGTCAGCCGGTTTGATCCTTGGCTCGTGCCTGAGCTGGCGAGCAGCACGGCGAGCTATCAGACGAAAAATGCCCAGACGGCGATTGGCTCCGGGGGCCTTAAGGGAGAAGGCTATTTGCAGGGCAGCTCCGTACAGAGCAACCGTGTGCCATATCTGTATTCGGAATCGATTTTTGTGCAGATTGGGGAAGAATTCGGCTTCCTGGGCGCAGCGGCGCTGCTGATGCTCTTTTTTATCCTGATCCACAGATTAATCCTGATTGCCCTAGAATGCAGGGACCGTGGCGGGCCGCTCCTGATTGTCGGGATCGTGGCGATGCTGCTGTATCAGATTCTGGAGAATATCGGTGCGATGACCGGACTGATGCCGCTGACCGGCATTACCCTGCCGTTCATCAGCTACGGCGGAACCTCGCTGCTGATTAATATGGCCTGTATGGGGATTGCGATGAGCGTAAGGCTCTACGGGCAGGATGTGGAGGATGATCTTCCGCTGCCGCAGCCGGAGGCGAAGGGCAAATCTCTTTTGTCCAAAAACTAGGTGTTGCCGTCTCTACTTCATAAATCATAGATTAATAGGTTTGCAGTCTCTCATTCCTGGACATACTGGGAACATAAGAGGTTCAGAGGGAGAGGGGCTGCGGAAGATGGAGGATTATAAGCTGGAGCGAGGGGATTCCCTGCGGATTACCTTTAAGTATACTGCCATTTTAATTTGTTTTTTTATGATTCTGATGATGGCCTGGGAAGGGCAAAAAAGCGATGCCGCCGTAGCAGAGGTATCCATCCCGCAGGAGTCGATCCGCTTGCGTATTCTGGCGAATTCGGACGGCACCGGGGATCAGCTGGTGAAGCGCCAGATTCGTGACCGGATCGTGGAGCAGATCAATCAGTGGGTGGCCGGGCTGGAAGATCCGCAGAGTCTGGAGCAGGCCCGTGCCCTGATCCGTAATCATCTGCCGGAGCTGAATGAGCTGGTGGGCAGAGAGCTGGCGCAGCGCGGGATTAAGTACGGCTATCAGGTGGAGCTGGGCACGGTTCCTTTTCCGACCAAAATGTATGGCGGACGGGTCTATCCAGCCGGAGAATACGAGGCCGTCCGGGTCACGCTTGGAGCAGGCAAAGGGCAGAACTGGTGGTGTGTGCTGTTTCCGCCGCTCTGCTTCATCGATGCGGGAACCGGGGATGCTGCGGCTGCAGAACCGGCTGCTGCTAAGGCAGGGGCTAAGGAGGCGGCTAAGGTCTCAGCCAAGGCTTCGGGAGACGGTGCGAAGGTGAAGGCGGCGGATGGAACAGCGCAAGGGGCAGTATCCAGTCTCTCGGATTCTGCTAACAAGGCAGGAAGTTCAGGTGATGCTGCTGAGACACCGAAGGTGAAGTTCTTCGTGTGGGAGCTGCTGAAGAATATCTGGAGCTGGATCTGCGGGCTGTTCGCCTGAATGTCCTGAAAAGCATGGCGTAAACGTATATTGGATTCTACAGTTTTTGCGCCGGATATGGTACGATGATTGCAGAACTTGAGCAGAGGCGGCTCCACCTGAGGGGGCCGTTTTTGAGTGTAGAGGAAACTATAGTTTCCTCCTGTTGTGGACAAGGTGTCTAAAACCGAGCACAATCGGCTGGTACAGGCATATGGGCCAAATGTATGTGGAAAACAGCATACATTGTGCTGACACGCAGGCGCATGGGCCGAATGTATGTGGAAAACAGCATACATTGTGCTGACATGCAGGCGCATGGGCCAAATGTATGTGGAAAACAGCATACATTGTGCTGACACGCAGGCGCATGGGCCAAATGTATGTGGAAAACAGCATTCATTGTGCTGACACGCAGGCGCATGAACCAAATGTATGTGAAAAACAGCATACATTGTGCTGACGCGCAGGTAATCCGATTCATCCGGTCGGATGATTTTGTTCAAAGATAAGAATCAATATGCTTCGCGCTATAATTATCCTTATCTTTCTCGCTGAAACGGTACCGTCCTTAAAAAGGACGGCAAAAGCCGTTTTCACTTGCGTAATAATTCAATTCAGAAAGCTAGTGATGATAGATGACAGAAGATCAGCATTCACCGTTCGCGGCCCAGCGCCGCAGCGGTCATATAGAATCCACCCTGTACTGGAGCCTTGCTTCCGGCAAGGAGGGAACGAATGGCGGAACGGAGAGTTCTGACGGTTTGCCGGTGAGCACGAGTGACCTGGGCATGATCTCGGAAGCGGCAACGCTGCTGCGGAGCGGGGAGACAGTGGCCTTTCCGACGGAGACGGTGTACGGGCTGGGCGCAGATGCGCGGAATACCGCAGCGGTAGAAGCGGTGTTCGCAGCCAAAGGCCGTCCCTCCGATAACCCGCTGATCGTGCATATTGCCCGGCGGGAGGATCTCGGTCACCTGGTGACGGAGGTGCATCCGGTGGCCGAGGCGCTGATCGATGCGTTCTGGCCCGGCCCGCTGACGCTGGTGCTGCCGGTCCGTCCCGGCGTCCTCTCGCCGCTGGTGACGGCGGGTCTGGATACGGTTGGCGTGCGCATGCCGGATCATCCGGTGGCGCTTGCGCTGCTGCGCGCGGCGGATTGCCCGGTGGCTGCGCCTAGCGCCAACCGCTCCGGGCGGCCGAGTCCGACGCTGGCCGCCCATGTGCTGGAAGACCTCGCCGGATATATCGGCGGGGTTCTGGACGGCGGCGCGGCCGGGGTCGGCCTGGAGTCGACCGTGGTGCAGGTGCAGCCGGATGGGACGGTAGCCGTGCTCCGTCCCGGGGGCATCACCGCCGAGCAGCTCGCGGCGGTGACCGGCACTGAAGCGGCCGCAGCGGAGCCGGCCGCCGGGGCGGACACGCCTGCCGGTGCATCCGGCGGCGGGTCCGTGCCTGTGCCGCCGGCAGCCGTGCCCGGCGGCGGCGAAGCCGGCGCTGCTGCGCAGGCGGCCGCAGGCAACAGCCCGGCGCCGCGCGCGCCGGGCATGAAGTACACGCACTATGCCCCGCGCGGCGCGCTTGGCATCGTACGCGGCTCCTCCGCGCAGCGCGTGGCGGAGACCGCCGCAGGGCTGCTGCAGGCGGCGCAGCGGGCGGGCGAGATTACGGGCCTGCTCCTCTTCGAGGAGCATAGGGCCCTGTATCCCGCCGACCCGGCCGCCTGCACGGTGTCTCTCGGCTCGCTGTCCTCGCCGGAGGAGGCCGCCCGCTTCCTGTATGCCGCTTTGCGGCGCTTTGATGAAGCGGGGGCCACGTACATTCTGGCCGAGGCCTGCCCGGTCACGGGCCTCGGCGCAGCCATCATGAACCGGCTGATGAAAGCCGCTGGAGAATCAGTGATCGACGCCGGGTAGTCAGTTGCTGTTAGAATGGTATGGACCATGTCCTCCTGCTAAGAGACTGGAACTCATAAGATTAACGTGGAGGTGCTGCTATGAGTGGAAAGGATCAGGAAGCCGGTCAGGACAAACTCAGAGAGCTTGAACGGAAACTGAAGGAACGCAATCGGCAGCTGGCCGAGATGGAGGAAGAGTTGGCCATCCTCAAAAAGGCAAAGGAATACTTCGATAAATTTGGAAAATGAATGTTCGGATACACCTGATATTACGCAACCTGGGTCCCTTCGCCCCCGCCCTGCCATCCACCCCGCAGTCATGAATACCATCTTGTCCGCATATCGTTGTTGTACAAGAACTTACGGACTCAGGGTGGAGGGTTATTCATGGGCTGGGACGGAATGTATGGGGGCTGGGGCGGAATACATGGGGGCTGGGGCCAGATAGTAACAGTGGCCATTATGGCAGTTGCGCTGGGGATGGATGCGTTCTCGCTTGGCGTGGGCATCGGGATGAGGGGCATCCGTCTGCTGCATGTGCTGCAGCTTAGCCTGCTGATTGCTTTTTTTCATGTGCTGATGCCGCTGCTGGGCTTGTTCACGGGCAGCTATGTCGGGCATTTGCTGGGACAGGTTACCACCTATGCTGCCGGAGGCCTGCTTGTTCTGCTGGGCGGACATATGGTGTTCAACTCCTTCCGTCAGGACGACGGCGGCAGCAGCCGGCAGATGGATCACCGGACAGTGTGGGGCATGCTGCTGATCTCGCTCAGTGTAAGTGTGGATTCGTTCTCGGTCGGGGTTTCGCTTGGGATGTTTGTGAATAGTATTATTCTAACCGTGCTGGCCTTCGGTGCCTGTGGCGGTGTTATGTCCATTACAGGGCTGCTGCTGGGCAGGCGGGTGAGCCGGGGCCTCGGAGAGTACGGGGAAGCGCTGGGTGGAGCCATTCTCCTGGCGTTTGGCTTGATGTTCATCTTTTGATACAATAACGGCAATACCCATAATTTTTAAGCTTGCTTAATACCGAAATTATAATGTTTACCGGAGGTGGAAAGGTTGCTGCATATTTTATTTGTCTGCACAGGTAATACCTGCCGTAGTCCCATGGCCGAAGGGCTTCTGCGGAAGCTTGCGAAGGAGCGGGGCATTCATGTGGAGGTGCGGTCTGCCGGAGTTTCTGCTGTCCCGGGTACTTCCATATCCAGACATGCTGCGGGCATTCTGCAGGATGAAGGGATTCAGGACCGCATCGTATCCTCACAGCTGAACGGGGAGGCAGTGGCTTGGGCCGATCTGATCCTCACCCTGACAGGAGCGCATAAGCGGCACTTGCTGCAATATTTTCCTGACGCCGTTACCAAGACCCATACCCTTAAGGAATATGTCCAGACGCAGGAATCCGTGAACGCCGATATCCGGGAGCTGGACAGCTTGTATGCAGATGCGGAGCTGAATCTGGCCCTGGGCACCGAGCCGGATGCTGCGGCTATGCAGCGGATGATTGAGATCCGCCAGCGTATCCCCAGCTTCGATATCAGTGATCCGTTCGGCGGCTCGCGTGAAGATTACGAGCTGGCGGCTGCCGAGATCCGTACGGCGCTGTACAGTCTGCTCGATAAGCTTGAATCGCTGAGACGGCTTTGAAGTGGTTGATTTTTTGCTGACTATCCCTTAAGATGTAATAAATATGATCCGGTTCCGGTGTAACTGGCGACAAGTGTGGATGAAACCACGATGGAGCACCTGGAATAAACGGCCGGTCGCCTGGGCAAAAGAGCACATCCGCAGTTCAACCTGCGGACTGCTCTTTTTTGTTTAAAAGTTGCATCTCCATGGAAATCAGAAACGGTTGAAGGGGGCGGTAAGATGGAGGAAGTCCTGAAGCAGAAGTCAGGGGATGACCGCTTATCCGGTATGGCAGCTGCAGAGCAGCAGCTAACGGGCAGCGGGGAGCTTTCTTTGGCCGCAGCCACTGCTGCGGTAACGCGTGAACTCGCAGTAGCGGGCCAGCTCGGTCCGGGGAAGATCCTGGTCGTCGGAGCCAGCACAAGCGAAGTGGCGGGGAAGCGGATTGGGACAGGCGGTGCGCTGGAGGTTGCGCGGCAGCTGCTGGAGGGGATTACGCAGATTGCGGATGAATTTGGTTTTCACCCGGTCTATCAATGCTGCGAGCATTTGAACCGTTCGCTGGTGATGGAACGCGCTCTGCTGGAATCCCTTCGCCTTAGAGAGGTGTCGGCTGTGCCCATTCCGGGAGCCGGAGGCTCCATGGCTGCTGCGGCCTACCAGTCCATGACAGATCCGGTACTGGCAGAGACGATTGAAGCTCATGCCGGTATAGATATCGGGGAGACCCTGATTGGCATGCATCTGCGCCGGATTGCCGTACCTTACCGGCCTAGCCTGCGGTATATCGGGGCTGCCCGGGTAAATGCCGCATGGAGCAGACCGCCGCTGATCGGCGGGGAACGGGCCGTGTACCGCACGCCTGAGACTAGCGGTTCCGTGAATTGTGACTGAAGTGAGAGGTTTTAACTAATACCACATAAATCAGAGTTACAGGGAGGAAATTAGAAACATGGAACAATTGCGTAAAAGTGACCCGGCAGTACTGGAAGCGATGGGCCTCGAACTGAGCCGCCAGCGTGCGAACATTGAACTTATTGCCTCAGAGAATATTGTAAGTGAAGCCGTCATGGAGGCCATGGGCTCCGTGCTTACCAACAAATACGCCGAAGGTTATCCCGGCAAGCGTTACTACGGCGGCTGTGAAGATGTGGATATCGTAGAGAACCTGGCCCGTGACCGTGCCAAGGAGCTGTTCGGTGCAGAGCATGCCAACGTGCAGCCGCATTCCGGCGCACAGGCTAACATGGCTGTATATCTTGCTGCCCTTAGCCCTGGCGATACCGTACTGGGTATGAATCTGGCGCATGGCGGCCATTTGACCCACGGCAGCCCGGTGAATGCCTCCGGAATTCTGTATAACTTCGTGGCTTATGGCGTACAAGAGGATTCCTTCCTGATCGATTATGATGAAGTGCGCAAAGCCGCCTTCAAGCATCGTCCCAAAATGATCGTTGCCGGTGCGAGCGCGTATCCGCGTACGATTGATTTTGCCGCACTCGGTTCGATTGCGAATGATGTGGGCGCTCTGTTCATGGTCGATATGGCCCATATTGCCGGTCTGGTAGCTGCCGGTCTTCACCCGAGTCCGGTTCCTCATGCCCACTTCGTGACTACAACTACGCACAAAACCCTGCGCGGTCCGCGCGGCGGAATGATTCTGTGCAGACAGCCATGGGCTGCCGCGATTGATAAAGCAGTCTTCCCTGGTTCCCAGGGCGGACCTTTGATGCATGTGATTGCGTCCAAAGCCGTATCGTTCGGTGAGGCGCTGCAGCCTTCATTCAAGACTTATGCCGAGAACGTAGTTAAGAATGCCAAGGTACTGGCAGAGACCCTTGTTGGCGAAGGTATTAATATTGTATCCGGCGGAACCGATAACCATCTGATCCTGCTGGATACCCGCAACCTGAACATTACCGGCAAGGTCGCTGAGAAGGTACTGGATTCCATCGGAATTACAGTCAACAAGAACGCGATTCCGTTTGACCCGACTAGCCCATTCGTAACCAGCGGTATCCGCATCGGCACACCGGCTGTTACTTCACGCGGTATGGATGAGCAGGCTATGGTTACAATCGGCCGGATTATTGCTGCTGTCCTGAAGAATCCGCAGGATGAAGCTAACTTGACTCAGGCGGCCCGTGAGGTAGCCAAGCTGACTGAACAATATCCGATTTACCCTGGATTGCAGTATTAATCAGAGTCCTCTAATAATCGCCTTTGCGTACCCGGTTCCGCCGGAAGTACGCAAAGGCTTTTTATTTGCTGCGTTGCTGTTACATAATGTTCACAAATGGCTGCCGGGAAAACGTTTGAATTATACTGAAAGTTACATGAAAGTTCATGGAACTTTCATTAAAAGTAGTGAAAGAACTGTGAATAGTATTAAAAGCGCTCAATCGTACAGACTAAGCTTTGTTTTATATCCAAAGAGGTGGATATATTGACTTAAGCTTCCATGGGCTGGGAGTCTGCAGGAAGCGGGAGGACTCGCGGATCCGTCTATCTGTAGGTGAAAAGCAGTCTTGGTGATGATATAATAGATAGGATTTAGCCACCTGAGAAGCACAGCGCTTACTTTGGCTATAAATAAGACTTACAATTACCGGAGGGACAACATGGGAAAATTGGTGATTTGCGATCATCCATTGATTCAGCACAAATTGACATTCATTCGCGATGTGCGGACCAACACAAAAGACTTCAGGGAGCATGTCGATGAAGTAGCAACACTTATGGCTTATGAGATTACACGTGATATCCCGCTGGAGACCATTACGGTGCAGACGCCAGTGCAGGAAACGCAGAGCAAGGTGATTTCTGGAAGAATGCTCGGGCTGATTCCGATTCTGCGCGCCGGTCTTGGCATGCTGGAAGGTGTTCTTAAGCTGCTTCCTGCGGCGAAGGTAGGTCATGTAGGCCTGTTCCGTGATCCGGACACCCTGCAGCCGGTGGAGTACTACATTAAGCTTCCTACGGATGTCCAGGAACGTGAGCTGATCGTAATCGATCCTATGCTGGCTACAGGCGGCTCTGCCATTGCGGCGATTACCTCGCTTAAGAACCGCGGCTGCACTCAGATCAAGATGATGAACCTGATTGCTGCCCCGGAAGGTGTTGCGGCTGTACAAGCTGCTCATCCGGATGTGGATATCTATGTTGCAGCGCTTGACGATCATTTGAATGATCACGGATATATCGTTCCGGGCCTCGGAGATGCCGGGGACAGACTGTACGGAACCAAGTAAAAAGCACAGATAATAACAGATAATAATAGTACGAACCCAATAGACCGCGGTTTTCAGAAGAGAGGGAAGGGCTTATGTCCAAAATTAAAGTAATGACGATTTTCGGAGTGCGCCCCGAGGCAATCAAGATGGCGCCTCTGGTTCTGGAGCTGAACAGACATCCTGAGCAGATTGAATCGATTGTTTGTGTAACTGCGCAGCACCGGGAGCTGCTGGATCAGGTGCTTGAGGTGTTCAAAATTACCCCGGATTATGATCTGGACGTAATGAAGGACCGCCAGACGCTTAATGAGATCACGATCCGGGTGCTCGAAGGCCTGGAGCCGGTGCTCCGCGAAGTGAAGCCGGACCTCGTGCTTGTACATGGCGATACCCTGACCACCTTCCTGGCCAGCTATGCGTCTTTCCTGCAGCAGATTCAGGTTGGGCATGTGGAAGCAGGTCTTCGGACATGGAACAAGCTTTCGCCTTATCCGGAAGAAATGAACCGTCAGCTGACAGGCGTGCTTGCTGATCTGCATTTTGCTCCGACCCATTGGTCAGCGGGCAACCTGAGACACGAGAACAAAAAAGAATCAAGTATTTATATCACAGGCAATACCGTAACCGATGTGTTTCAATATACCGTACAGCCGGACTACCGGCATCCGGTCCTTGATTTTGCTTCAGGAAAAAGACTTATTTTGATGACGGCGCACCGCAGAGAATCCCAAGGCGAACCGCACCGTCATATTTTCCGTGCAGTCAAAAGAATCGCTGATGAATTTGAAGATGTAGCCATTGTGTATCCCGTGCACCCGAGTCCCGCAGTCAAGGAACCGGCGCATGAGATCCTCGGCGGACACCCTAGAATCAAGCTGATTGATCCGCTGGATGTCGTTGACCTGCATAACTTTTATCCGCATACCCACCTGATATTGACCGATTCCGGCGGCCTGCAGGAGGAAGCTCCCTCCTTTGGAGTTCCTGTGCTTGTGCTGCGTGATACAACCGAGCGCCCGGAAGGGATCGAGGCCGGAACACTGGAGCTTGTGGGAACGGACGAGGAGAAGGTGTATCAACGGACACATGCTCTTTTGACCGATCAGAACCTGTATCAGTCGATGAGCCGGGCCGCCAACCCGTATGGAGACGGCAAAGCCTCCGAGAGAATTGTCAATGCGATTTTGCACCATTTCGGAGCCGCTGAAGAACGTCCAGAAGAATTTCACACAATGTTCACAAATGATAAAACAGAGCAAGACAACTAATATACTAAGGTTAATAAAAGCAGCATACAGTTAAACTGTACGGTTTATATGGTTTTGGTGTATTTTGCTGTGATTATTTTCATATTTTCATGCGATTTTGGGCAATTTTCTGTGAATTGACAAAGAGTCTGGATATTCAGTAAAATTAGTTGGGATTGTAGCCTATGAAGGAACCAAAGAATGAGCCTGGACTGGGGCGTACGGCTCTAGTACTCGGGGGTGCGGGCAGCTTGCTCACCGCTTACATTGTAATAGGCTTTTTTGTGGCAAAGTGGCTGCGCAATCTGATGGACGGACCTGCCTTTTGGCTGGCTATCGGAACAATTACCGGGTTGATTCTCGGAGTTGTGAATGTTGCTTTGCTAATCAAAAATTTTTTGGGGGAGCAAAATGGATAATATGACTCCCGTAATCAATATCGTCACCAGGGTGACAGTAATCATTATGGCAGGATTGGTAATGGGGTGGGCTCTCCATCATGAGACCCGTGCAGTTACTCTGGGAATGACACTCGGCTTGCTGGCAGGACTGGTTAATTTCCGTTATCTAGCCCTTAAGGTCAGAAGAGTGACAGCAGCGGTGGCGAAGCAAGGGAAAAGCTCCTTCAGCCTTGGTTTTGCTACAAGAATCAGTTTTGGAATTCTGGTGACCATGTTCTCAGTCAAATACGAACATTTCTCGCTGGAGGCAACGATTATCGGCCTGTTCATCCCCCAGCTTCTGGCTATTCCCGTGGGGATATATCTAGGAATCAAGAATAAGCTGTAGCCATATTAAAGAGAAAGGGGGATGATACTATGCACGAAATGCCTTTAATCTATGTTGGCGGAATACCGATTGACCTGTCTGCTGTGCTAATGCTGGTAATCAGCTCGGTGATAGTGTTCGTACTGGTCATGCTCTCCGTCCGCAACCTGTCGGTTGAGAATCCGTCCAAGCTCCAGAATTTCATGGAATGGGTGGTTGAATTTGTACAGGGACTGATCAGCAGCGCCATGGATCTGAAGAAGGGAAAGCCTTACATATCACTGGGATTGACGCTGATACTGTTTATCTTCGTCTCCAATCTCCTTGGTCTGCCGTTTTCCGTTATTACAGAGGCCGATGGTCCGGTTACAGTCTTCGGACATGTTATCGAAGCAACTAAGAACCTGGCCGATGGCGCGCATGCTGAGATTCTGTGGTACAAATCGCCGACTGCAGACATCAACGTAACCGCAGGACTTGCGATCGTTGTGTTTGTACTCATGAACTACTTAGGCATCAAGCTGAACGGCAAGCATTATTTCAAACATTATATTGAGCCGTTTCCAATTTTCTTGCCGCTGAACATCATTGAGAACCTGGCGAAGCCAGTGGCGCTTGCCATTCGTCTATTCGCTAATATCTTTGCCGGCGAGGTTCTGATTACCGTCATTCTGAAGCTGGGACTGTTCAGTATTCCGTTCCTGGCCATCTGGCAGGGCTTCAGTATCTTTGTCGGGGCGCTTCAGGCCTTTATCTTTACGATTCTGACGATGGTCTACATCGCACAGATGACGATCCACGAGGAAGAAGCGCATTAATAAGCTGCCGTGAGGATAGCGGCAGGTGCCGGAAACCTTCGCGGGAGATTTTATATTATTAAGACATTACAAAAAGAACCGAAATTAAAGGAGGATATTTACAAATGGAATTTTTAGCAGCAGCAATCGCGGTTGGTTTGGGCGCACTCGGCGCAGGTCTGGGTAATGGTATGATCGTCAGCAAGACGGTGGAATCTATCGCCCGTCAGCCGGAAGCACGTAACGCACTGCAGACAACAATGTTTATCGGTGTAGGTATCGTGGAAGTTATTCCTTTGGCCGCTACAGTTATCGCGTTCCTGATCATGTTTACTTAATAAACCGTTTTTACGGTTTGGCGGGGAGGGCAAGTGCCATCCGCGCCTTACTTTTGTATATGTCCGCAAGCCGCGGTAACGGAAGGGAGTGACCTCAGTGGATATCATTTGGACAAATATAGTGTTTTCTATTGCTGCTTTCGTAATTCTATACTTCCTGCTCAGCAAATTTGCCTTCAGCAAGTTGTTCGGAATTATGGAGAAGCGCCGCGAAATGGTGATGCAGCAAATGGATGAAGCAGCCAAGACCAGAGAGCAGGCGGTCGCTTATGTAGAAGAGCAGAAGCAAGCCCTGCAGCAGGCACGCCAAGAGGCACAGGCTATCATTCAGCAGTCCCAGGCTACCAGCAACAACCAGGTTGACAAGATTCTTGAGCAGGCTCACGTGGAAGCAAGCCGTCTGAAAGACGAGGCGGTCCGTGACATTGAGAACGAGAAGAACAAGGCGGTAGAAGCGCTGCGCAGCGAGCTGGGTACAGCCTCGGTCCGCATTGCCTCGAAGCTGCTTGAGAAGGAAGTTGCAGCTGACGGCGAACAGGAACAGCTTGTTGATCAATACCTCAAAGAGGTAGGAGGCCGATCATGAGCCGCGACACGGTAGTTGCCGGGCGCTATGCCAAAGCCTTGTACAGTGTAGCGGTGGATGAAGGCATTACGCTTCAAGTGGAGGAACAGCTGAAGTTAGTCGTTGAAGTGCTTGATAACGATGCAGAGGTGAAACGGTTTATCCTGGCACCCCGCATCTCGCAATCCGACAAGCTGAATGTGCTGCGCGGAACACTTCAAGGTAAAGTCTCGGAAGCCGTAATGAACACTGTTGAGTTATTGGTAAAGCGGGGCAGAACCGATATTTTCGCAGAGCTGCTGGCTAAGTATATCAAGATTGAAGGGGATGCCCTTGGCATTGGCTACGCTACTGTCTATTCCGCTTATTCCCTGAACCAGGCAGAACAGGACAGTGTTGCGGCTGAATTCAGCCAGCTTACTGGCCGTAAGATTCGTGTAACCAATGTTGTCGATACAAGCCTGCTCGGCGGACTGAAGGTCGTCATCGGCGATACGCTGTATGACGGAAGTCTGGCCGGTAAGCTTACGCGTCTTGAGAAATCCTTTAATGATAAGCAAAGAAGATAGGGGTGAGGATATTGGGCATCAGACCTGAAGAGATCAGCACTTTGATCAAAAGTCAAATTGAGCAATATAAAGCCGATATCGAAGTGGCCGAAATTGGCACCGTCATTCAAGTCGGCGACGGTATCGCCCGTGTCTACGGTCTGGAAAACGCAATGGCAGGGGAACTGCTGGAGTTCTCCAACGGGGTAGTGGGCATGGCGCTTAACCTGGAAGAAAGCAACGTCGGTGTTGTTATTCTGGGTGAATACAAAGAGATCCGCGAAGGCGATCAGGTTAAACGTACCGGCCAGATCATGCAGGTTCCGGTTGGCGAAGCCATGCTGGGCCGCGTTGTAAATGCACTGGGCCAGCCGCTTGACGGCAAAGGACCGATTGCTACTACAGAATTCCGTCCGGTTGAACATAACGCGCCGGGGGTTATCGACCGTAAGTCGGTACACGAACCGATGCAGACGGGGCTAAAAGCAATCGATGCCATGGTGCCAATTGGCCGCGGACAACGCGAGCTGATCATTGGTGACCGTCAGACAGGTAAGACAGCAATCGCAATTGATGCGATCATCAACCAGAAGGGCAACGGGATGAAGTGTATCTATGTTGCTATCGGACAAAAACAATCTACTGTTGCACAGGTAGTAGAAACCCTCCGCCGTCATGGCGCGCTGGATTACACTATCGTTGTAACCGCGTCGGCTTCCGAGCCTTCTCCGCTGCTCTATATTGCTCCGTACGCAGGCTGCGCTATGGGCGAATACTTCATGTACAAGGGCGAGCATGTGCTTGTAATCTATGATGACCTTTCGAAGCAGGCTTCGGCTTACCGCGAATTGTCCCTGCTGCTCCGCCGTCCACCGGGCCGTGAAGCCTTCCCTGGTGACGTATTCTATCTGCACTCCCGTCTGCTGGAACGTGCGGCCAAGCTTAGCGATGCGCTTGGTGGTGGTTCATTAACCGCCCTGCCATTCATCGAAACACAGGCTTCTGACGTATCGGCTTACATTCCAACGAACGTAATTTCGATCACAGACGGCCAAATCTTCCTTGAATCCGACTTGTTCAACTCCGGTCAGCGTCCGGCAATCAACGTAGGTATCTCCGTATCCCGTGTAGGGGGTTCCGCACAGATCAAAGCCATGAAGAAGGTCGCCGGTTCCCTGCGTCTGGATCTGGCTCAATACCGTGAGCTTCAAGCCTTCTCCCAGTTCGGCTCCGATCTGGACAAATCAACGCAGGCCCGACTGAACCGAGGCGCGCGTATGATGGAGATTCTGAAGCAGGGTGTGAACCAGCCGCTTAGCGTTGAACATCAAGTGCTTAGTCTGTACACCGCTGTCAAAGGACATCTGGATGATATTCCTGTCAAGGACGTTAAGCGTTTCGAGAAGGAATTCCTGGCCTTTATCGACAGCAGTGCAACTGAAATCCTGAAATCCATCGCGGATACCAAGGATCTGACAGCAAACAACGAAGCAGCGCTCAAGGATGCTATCGAGAAATTCAAAAGAGGCTTTGCTACAAGCTAATATATAGAGTTTACCGTTTATGCTTACGAAGTTAGCTTTGGTACGCCAAAGCTCAGCTTATGCTTACGAAGTTAGCTTTGACCTACGTCAAAGCTCTAAGGTGGTGAAATCATGGCAAGAAGCATGCGCGATATTAAACGTCAAATTAAGAGCGTTCAGAACACCAGACAGATCACCAAAGCGATGGAGATGGTCGCTGCATCCAAGCTGCGCAAGGCGCAGGAGAAGGCGGAGGCAGCCCGTCCGTATTCAGAGAAGCTGAAAGAGGTCGTCTCGAGTATTGCTGCCGGTACGCAGGATCTCCAGCACCCGATGCTGGTCAGCCGGCCTGTCAAAAAAACAGGTTATCTGATCATCACCTCGGACAGAGGTCTTGCCGGCGGCTACAATGCGAATATTCTGCGTAAAGTAACGATGCTGATCGCAGAACGCCATAAGTCCAAGGATGAGTATGCGCTGTTTGTGATCGGGCGCAAAGGCCGTGACTTTTTGCGGCGCCGTGAATATCCCATTGTAGAAGAAATCACCGAGCTGTCCGATACCCCGAAATTTGCCGACATCAAGTCGATTGCCTATTCGGCGGTTAACCAGTTCGAGACAGGCGTCTATGATGAGATCTACATTTGCTACAACCGGTTCGTTAATGCGATCAGCCAGGTTCCGACTGTAGACAGACTTCTGCCTATGGAAGGCGTTGGGGAAGGCGGGCATCACGGAGCATCTGCTGCTTATGAATACGAGCCTTCACCTGCAGGCGTGCTGGAAGTTCTGCTTCCGAAATATGCCGAGACTTTAATCTATGGTGCTCTTCTGAACGGCAAGGCCAGTGAGCTGGGAGCTAAGATGACAGCCATGGGCAGTGCAACGAAGAACGCGTCAAAAATGATCGGAGAACTTAGACTTACGTACAACCGTGCCCGTCAGGCGGCCATTACGCAAGAAATTACCGAGATCGTGGCTGGTGCGAACGCGCAGTCTTAATATGAGTGGGCTTAAGGTCCATATGTAACAGCTTTCGAGGAGGGAAATGAAGATGAACAAAGGACGCGTTGTGAGCATTATGGGTCCGGTTGTCGATATTGAATTTGAACGCGGCCAGCTGCCCGAGATATTCAACGCCATCAAAATAGTTGCGAGCCTCAGCGATGGCCGCAGCATGGATCTGACTCTTGAAGTTTCCAATCATCTTGGAGATAACCTGGTGCGCTGTATCGCCATGTCCTCTACAGATGGACTGGTTCGCGGGATTGACGCTATTGACCAGGGAGCGCCAATCTCGGTTCCTGTGGGTGAAGCAACACTTGGCCGCGTATTTAACGTACTTGGTAATCCAATCGATAACGGTGCTGAAGTGGTGGCGGCTAGAAACCCGATCCACCGTCTGGCTCCTACCTTTGATGAATTGTCAACTCAGGCAGAGGTTCTGGAGACCGGAATTAAAGTTATCGACTTGCTGGCACCCTATGCCAAGGGCGGTAAAATCGGCCTGTTCGGCGGTGCCGGCGTAGGTAAAACAGTAACCATCCAGGAATTGATCAACAACATCGCACAGGAACACGGCGGGATCTCCGTATTCGCCGGCGTTGGCGAGCGGACACGTGAGGGGAATGACCTCTATCACGAAATGACCGATTCCGGCGTAATCAAGAAAACGGCCATGGTCTTCGGACAAATGAATGAGCCTCCGGGCGCGCGTCTGCGCGTAGCACTGACCGGTCTGACTATGGCGGAATATTTCCGTGATGTGGAAGGCCGCGATACGCTGCTCTTTATCGATAACATCTTCCGCTTCACTCAGGCGGGTTCCGAAGTATCTGCCCTGCTCGGCCGGATGCCATCTGCGGTAGGTTACCAGCCTACGCTGGCTACAGAAATGGGCCAGCTGCAGGAACGGATTACGTCCACGAAGAAAGGCTCTGTTACATCCATCCAGGCGATCTATGTGCCTGCGGATGACTATACTGACCCTGCACCGGCTACGGCATTTGCCCACTTGGATGCAACGACCAACCTGGAGCGTAAAATCTCCGAAAAAGGGATTTTCCCTGCGGTTGACCCGCTGGCTTCCAGCTCGCGGATGCTGGCACCGGAAATCGTCGGCGAAGAGCACTATAACGTGGCACAAGGCGTTAAGCAGCTGCTGCAGCGTTATACCGAGCTTCAGGATATCATTGCCATCCTCGGTATGGATGAGCTGAGTGAAGAGGATAAGGTCATTGTGGCCCGCGCCCGTAAGGTTGAGCGCTTCCTGTCCCAGCCGTTCCACGTAGCAGAGCAGTTCACCGGCTTCAAAGGCAAATACGTGCCGATCAAAGAAACCGTACGCAGCTTCAAGGAAATCCTGGAAGGTAAGCATGATGATCTTCCGGAAGTAGCGTTCCTGTTCGTAGGCACGATTGAAGAAGCCGTGGAAAAAGCGAAAACGTTGTAACCCTAAGCATGCTTATGCTGGGGGATCGGGCTTTATTCTGTAAAGCTTTGAGGAGGAATGGAAGTGAATACCTTTTTGCTCGAAATAGTTACTCCGGAGCATCTGGTCTACTCCAAGCAAGTGAACAGTCTGACGGTACGCGGTGTGAATGGTGAACTGGGGATTCTCCCGGGACATATTCCGCTCGTCACCCCGCTTCAGGTTGCTCCGCTTAGCGTTAAGGCGGACGGCGTCACAGTCTCCATCGCTGTGCATGGCGGTTTCGTTGAAGTGCACAAAGATAAGGTAACGGTGCTGGCTGAAAGTGCTGAGCTGCCCCGGGATATTGACGTGGAGCGCGCTGAAGCGGCTAAGGAGCGGGCTGAGCGCCGCCTTAAGCTGCAAAGCAAGCAGGATGAGATCGATCACCGCCGTGCGGAGCTGGCATTGCAGCGTGCTGTAACGCGGATCAAAGTTTCGACCGGCAAAGGACAACAGTAGCAGATAAGCGGTCAAGCCCTGGGCTTGACTGCTTTTTTTAGAATTTATATGTTTTGGGGCCCCCGCAAAGTACCTGAGTCATCATCGAAGCTAAAGCCCACTTTGTGGGGGAATTTAGCTAGCGCAAATCTAGCAGATTATGAACATATCGTCATCAGATCTGCATATAAAGACCCAATTGTTTAAAATTTCGTAAAAGTACTGGATTCTTTTCCCCTGCACAAGTATGATATAAGAGTCGATTTCCGAGTACCTAACACAGGGGGCTAATATGAACACACGCTTATCCGCTGAGTTGTCGGGTGCGATCGGCACCAGCAATATGATTTCGATGATTATCTCTTTGATCTGTGTTGCATTATCCTGGTGGGCACTTCAGAACCTTAAGCTGGATTTGGTCATAAGATATCCCAAGAGCCCTCAGGGCAGACTGCTGCACCTGCTCTTGGCGATTGTTCTGGGTCACTTCGTGGCCGGGTTCCTGCTTGATTACCTGGGCTGGAGCGGACTTATCGCACGGATGTTTTAACGGCAGCGGCTTTGGTTATATCTGTATAGGCCAACATAGTGAAAAAAGTGTCGAATAATAAGGTTTTATTATGTCAACACTGAAGTTAAGCAAGGAATCTGCACCTAAGACGCAATGGCGGAATATTCAATATCTTAACAGACGAATTTTAACCTCAAAATTAATTTCAGAAATAATGGACGCGGAGGGAAACCGAAATGAGCAAATTTATCGTCCGCGGTGGCAACAGATTGACCGGGAGCGTGAAAGTCAGCGGCGCAAAAAATTCCGTACTACCGATCATAGCCGCCTCTCTATTGGCAGAAGAAGGAGTCAGCGTCATTGTGGACGCACCTCCGTTAGACGATGTAATGACGATTAACAAGGTATTGGAATCTCTGGGTGCAGGTATTACATACCAGAACGATGTGATTGAAGTAGATGCCACTAATATTACTTCCTGTGAAGCACCATATGAATGGGTACGCAAAATGAGGGCTTCTTTCCTGGTTATGGGCCCACTCCTGTCCCGTATGGGGCATACTCGTATTTCTCTGCCTGGCGGTTGTGCCATTGGAACTAGGCCGATTGACCAGCATTTGAAGGGTTTTGAAGCGCTTGGGGCCGAGATTAGTCTGGGCCAGGGCTATATTGATGCGAAAAGTAACGGGAGACTGCGCGGCGCTAAGATTTACCTGGATGTGGCCAGCGTAGGTGCGACCGAAAATATAATGATGGCTGCCGCGCTTGCCGAAGGCACCACAGTGATTGAGAATGCGGCGAAGGAGCCGGAGATTGTCGACCTTGCCAATTACCTGAACGGGATGGGCGGCATTGTGCGCGGAGCCGGAACCGGAGTAATCCGGATTGAAGGCGTAGAGCGTATGCATGGCGTAAGACATCATGTCATTCCTGACCGGATCGAAGCTGGAACCTACATGGCGGCAGCGGCGATTACAGGCGGTGATGTGTATGTTGAGGGAGCTATTGCCGACCATCTGGGTCCGGTGATTGCCAAGATGGAGGAAATGGGCGTTACGATTATCCCGGATGAGAACGGAGTCCGTGTCATCAGCGACAAGCCGCTGAAGGCTGTCGATCTCAAGACATTACCTTACCCGGGATTCCCGACAGATATGCAGTCACAGATGATGGCGCTGCTGCTCCGCTCGGAAGGAACCAGCGTAGTGACAGAGACCGTCTTCGAGAACCGGTTCATGCATGTGGATGAATTCCACAACATGAACGCGGAGATCAAGATTGAGGGCCGTTCTGCAATCGTGACCGGCAATGCCAGTCTGGTCGGCGCTAAGGTATGTGCTACGGACCTGCGTGCAGGAGCTGCGCTTATTTTGGCAGGACTTGTGGCGGAAGGCACAACAGAAGTTAGCGGAACGCATCACATTGACCGCGGGTATGTGCACCTGGCTGAGAAGCTGTCAGGACTTGGTGCGGACATATGGCGGATTTCCATGGAAGAGTCGGCTGCTCCTGCTGCGAAGGAAGAAGCACTTAAGCCTGAACCGGCCAGAAGCGAATCCTCCAAAGCCGAAGAGATCAGACCCCGTTTCCAGATTCAGCCGTCTTGGGTATAATAGTTATTCTTAAAAATATGAGGACCAGCCGCTAAGCGGCTGGTCCTTTTTTGAAATATAAGAGTTTATATGTTGCACACGATAAATTATCCTTCTATTTCTCGCTGAAACGGTACCGTCCTTTAAAAGGACGGCAAAGCCGTTTCCACTTGGGAAATTTACCTTATATGTTCCGGGGGATTCCGCAACTCTCTTTCTCTCAAAATCCCGTTCTAGCAGGTGCCGCAAATTCATATCTATAAGAATCACCGGTGCTTACGGAAGGAGCCATAGAAATGAAAGAGTTAATCAACCTGCGGCGCATTCTGAAGCGTCCGCGCAGCGTAGCGCGCGTGCGGCGGCGCGGCGCACACCCGCTGCGGCGGCTGGCCCCCGCCGCCTGGCTGGCAGCGCCCCTGCTGGCGGCGCTACTGCTGCCGCTGGCCGTTGTCCCGCAGCGCGGGGGACAACAGCCGCCGGCGCCCCCGGCCGTGCCGCAGGCCACGGCCGCTCCGGCGCCGCCGGCAACGGCTGCCGCAGAGGCGCCGCAGCCGGAGGTCTCCGTCTATTTGTCGCGCAGCGGACAAATAGAGACCCTGCCGCTGGAGGAATACGTCAGCGGCGTACTGGCGGCCGAGATGCCGGCCGAATTTGAGCTCGAAGCGCTCAAGGCGCAGGCCGTAGCGGCCCGCACGTTCATTGCCCGCCGTCTGGCCGCCGGCGACCACAGCGGGGTCCCCGTTCACGAAGCGGATGTGAGCGATACGGTAAGCCATCAGGCTTACGTATCCCAGGCCGTGCTGGAACGGGACTGGGCGTCCGGCAGCAAGCGCGCCGGCCTGGCGAAGATCCGCCGCGCGGTCTTGGAGACGCGCGGGACCATAATGACCTATCAGGGGCAGCCGATCACGGCTTCCTTCTTCGCCTCCAGCGGAGGGTATACGGAGAACTCCGAGGAGTACTGGAATGATGCGGTTCCCTACCTGCGCAGTGTAGCCAGCCCGTGGGAGCTGCAGATCACCCCGAACCTGGCGGTAAGCTACACCTTCAGCAATTCGGAGCTGAGCAGCAAGCTGGGCCTTGGAACCAAGGACCTTCCGGTAGCAGCCAGTCTGGGAGCTTCGGGCAAGGCAGTGCCGGTCTCCGCTCAATCCTCCACCAGTTTGCCAGCGGAGGTGCTGTCGCTTACAGCCGGCCACCGGATCAAACAGATCTCTATCGGTGGGAAGGTGTTTACCGGGCGGGAAGTGAGAGAGAAGCTGGGGCTGCGCTCGAGCCAGTTCACCTGGAAGCGCCAAGCGGGGAAGGTGCAGATCACCACGTATGGTAACGGCCACGGTGTCGGCATGAGCCAGTGGGGGGCGAACGGAATGGCGAAAGAGGGCAAGACCGCGACCCAGATTCTCAAACACTACTACAGCGGGGTCTCTTTTACCGGAATCTCAACTCTCCTGAAAAAATAATCTGCAAGATACGTATAAAAGCGAAGCGCCCGGTAACACTGGTTACTGAGGTGATAACCATATGAATGAACAAGACAAAATCAAATCAACCCATGATGAATCTCTCAAAAACAAGCAGGGAGATTCAGGCGCCAAGCCTTCTTCATGGAGCAGACTGTTATCCAAACGGTGGGTATTCCCGGCAGTCTACACGGCGGCAGCGGCACTTATACTAACCTTGGTGTGGGTCTATCAGGATGCCGGCCAGAAGCCGCTGAATCCCGACAACGCCGCGGTAGTATCCCAAGGTGAGGCCGGCAGCAAAACCGGAGCCGCAAACGGTGATCCCGAAGCCCTGGAAGTTGTCGCATCAGCCGAAAGCCTGGTCTGGCCTGTAGCAAGCCCGAGTGAAGTGGAAGTGGTCAAACCGTACTACGATGAGAACGGCACGGAAGAGAATCATATTGCGGCGATGGTGCAGTACAACAATACCTTTGTCACCAACACCGGAATTGATATTGCCCGTGAGGACAACAAGACGTTTGATGTGAAGGCGGCACTCAGCGGTGAAGTCACCAGAGTGGAAGATGTTGCTGTACTGGGTAAGGTAATCGAGATTACCTCCCCTGGTGATTTGAAGACGGTCTATCAGAGTCTGGGTGAAACCAAAGTGAAGCAGGGCGACGAAGTGAAGCAGGGCGATACACTGGCTACAGCGGGACGCAATGAGATGGAGAAGGGTCTTGGCAACCATGTGCACTTTGAAGTGCATGAGGACGGCAAGATTGTGAATCCTTCGGATCTGCTTCCGCAGCGCTAAGCCGAATGATCAGCAGGGGGCGGAAGCCTCCTGTTTTTTTTCTACCTGAAATGGACAGTCCGGCAGGTTCTATTCTGGAAATGGGGCCGTGAAATGCAGTGAATTGGGTTGTCCGACAAATAAAATGAGCCTTCCTGAGCTTGTCATGTCCTGAAAGCGCGAATATATAGGCCCGCCCCTCATATAATGTACCAAACTATTCACAGTTGGGAGGCGGGAGCGTGCACGATTACATCAAGGAACGTACCATTAAAATCGGACGCTGCATCGTGGAAACCAGGCACACGGTCCGGACCATAGCCAAGGAATTTGGCGTTTCAAAAAGCACGGTGCATAAAGATTTAACCGAACGGCTGCCGGAAATCAATCCGGATCTGGCTGATCAGGTGAAGCACATTCTCGAATATCACAAGTCCATCCGTCATCTTCGGGGGGGAGAAGCCACAAAAATTAAATATAAGAAAACGACAGGTAAGAAGCGTGAGGTTGCCGTAGCCTCAAAGCCATAAGATTTTCGGATTTTCGCGCCATAATTCAGGTTTAGTCCATTGTACTCACCCCCTAAAGTATGGTATTTTTAAATTTGGTACAATCTTCTTTTCTCATTTAAAATAACACTTTGGGGGCTCTTTCATTATGCTTAGCAAGGATATCGGAATCGATCTCGGCACAGCCAACGTGCTCATTCATGTCAAGGGAAGGGGAGTCGTTCTGGATGAACCTTCCGTGGTCACACTTGAAAGTGATACGAAGCGGGTCCTTGCGGTTGGTGAACAGGCACGCCGGATGGTCGGGCGGACACCTGGAAATATAACGACGATTCGTCCGCTCCGTGACGGGGTAATCGCCGACTTTGCCATTACGGAAATGATGCTCAAATACTTTATTGACAGCGTTGGCGGCCGGACCTGGTATTCGCGGCCCCGTATTTTGATTTGTGCTCCCACCAATATTACATCTGTGGAAACGAAGTCCATCCGTGAGGCGGCAGAGCGCAGCGGGGCCAAAGAGGTCTTCATGGAGGAAGAGCCCAAAGCTGCAGCCATTGGCGCAGGAATGGACATTTATCAGCCTAGCGGAAATATGGTCGTCGATATTGGCGGCGGAACGACGGATGTAGCCGTATTGTCTATGGGCGACGTCGTTACCGCCTCTTCCATTAAGATCGCAGGGGACAAGTTCGACGATGCCATTTTAAGATATATTAAACAGAAATATAAGCTACTGATCGGTGAACGCACGGCGGAAGATATCAAAGTGACCATCGGCTCGGTACGTCCGGGCGGCATGAAGGCAGAGATGGACATCCGCGGGCGTGATATGGTGAGCGGATTACCTCAGACTCTTACCATTTCATCCGGCGAGGTGAAGGAAGCGCTGTGGGACCCGGTTTCGTCGATTGTGGCTGCGGCCAAGTCGGTGCTGGAGCGTACGCCTCCCGAGCTGTCGGCAGATATTATTGACCGTGGAGTGGTGTTGACCGGCGGAGGCGCCCTGCTTAACGGACTGGACGAGCTGCTCTCCGAACAGCTGCATGTTCCGGTCTGGGTGGCTGAAGATCCGATGCACTGCGTCGTCAAGGGCACGGGAATTATGCTGGATCATTTGGACAAGGTGGTTAAGAAAAAGTTCTAGCCTGCCGATAATAAGGGAGAACAGCAGATTCCAGGAAGGGACTGACCTCATGCTCAGAGGATTATATACAGCCGCAGCAGGAATGGTGACGCAGCAGCGCAGACATGATACGGCGACGCAGAACTTGGTCAATTTAAATACTACGGGGTACAAGCAGGTCGACAGTGTCAGCCACGCTTTTCCCGAGGTGCTGGTCACCGCGATGAACGGGGGCGCTGCTAAGACTGTCGGACGGATCAATACCGGGGTTTTTGCCGAGCAGTCCGTCTCCCAATACCTGCAGGGCGACCTTATTGAGAGCGGCAAAAGCGTAGACTTTGCGCTGTCTACCGATCTGCAGGTTCCAGACCCGGAAAATCCGGGTACCAATCTTGCTTTTGACGGCTCGGGGAAATATATCAGTCCGGATGGCGAGGTTACTTACCGGCCCCAGGCGTTCTTTACGGTTCAAGATAATGAAGGCAATAATTTATATACACGTAACGGAAGCTTTACAGTTGCTCCTACAGGGGAAGTGCTTAGTTCTGGCGGATTCAAGGTGCTCGACAGTAACGGCAATCCACTGCGATTGACAGGGCCCCAGGATAACCTTAAAGTGGACGGGCAAGGTAATTTGATTGATAATAGGACCGGGCAGCCTTCAGGCACCCGGATCGGAATCAGCGTCGTCACAAGACCGCAGGAGCTGGTGCGTGACGGCAACGGGGTCTTCCATGCTGATGATGCCGAGGCCGCAGACATCCGCTTTTCTAATGGAACGGATATTCTGCAGGTACGCCAGGGCTACCTTGAGAACTCTAATGTGGATGCCACTCAGGTCACTGTGGATATGAACGCCGCTTACCGCGCGTATGAAGCGAATCAGAAAGTGATCCAGTTCTACGACAGCAGCCTGCAGAAGGCCGTGAATGAAGTCGGCCGGGTATAGCCGGGCTGCATGGACCATTACTGATGGTGTAAGCCAGTTTCTTCTTATCAAGCTAGTAGGAGGTTAGACCTGTGAACAACTCGACAATCGGTGCTTCTGTCTCAATGGCCAGTCTGCAGCAGCGGCTGGATATTATAGCGGATAACATTGCCAATATGAATACCAATGGTTATAAGAGCAAGCAAGGCTCGTTCGAGGATGTGCTTACCCGTGTACAGCAGCAATCCAAGGATTATAACCAGCCTGGGCGCAGCATGCCGCTGGGCTTCAATATCGGCTTTGGTGTGCGTGTGCCTACAGTGTCAAGTAATTGGGAGGAAGGCACGCTCCAGGAGACAGGGAAGCCTACGGACTTGGCGCTTCAAGGCAATGGATTGTTCGGCGTTCAGGTGAACGGTGAAACGGCATATACCCGCCAGGGGAATTTCCACTTCACCCCGGATACGGCCAATAAGGATAAGATGATTCTTGTGGACAATACCGGCAATCCTGTGCTGGGTGCTAACGGTACTCCGCTCAGCGTAGGGGCTAATGTAAGTGCTGCTATTGATGAGCGCGGGCAGGTGTGGACTAAGACGGATGAGAAACAGCCGCCTGTCCTGGCAGGCAGCTTAATGATTGTTGAGCCGCTCAGCAAGAATGCTTTGCAAGCTGTGGATGGTAACTTCTATGTATTAGCTGAGGGTGTGACTACTCGGGATGCATTCGTGCAAAGAGCAGCGGGCGAAGCGAAGGATGTAGGCGTTCGTTCAGGCTATCTGGAATCCTCTAACGTGGATCTGAGCCGGGAAATGACGGAGATGATGCAGATTCAGCGTACGTATCAGCTTGCTGCCCGGGCGCTGTCCTCCAGTGACCAGATGCTGGGCCTGGCTAATAACATGCGCGCGTGAGGTGAAGGAATGAGTCGTGAGAAGGTTAAGACTGCGCAGAAAGCAGAAGAGGAGCAGCAGCAGCCGGTGAAGCGGCGCAGGATTAGGGCCTGGACCATTATTCAGTGGTTCCTGATTCCATTGCTGCTGGTTGCCGCACTTGGAGGCGGGCTGGTCGTAGGGTATGTGATCCTCGGCAAAAAGGAACTAAGTGATGTGCTCCTGTGGAGTACGTGGAAGCATGTATATGATCTGGTGTTCGCACCTTAAAGTGTTATGGCATACCGATATCGGAGGCTCCCTTGTTGTGCAGGGGAGTTTTCTTTTTTATACTGAAAAATGTATAATGATGGCGTGCCCTAAGAGCGCCAAAAAGGGCCCTCTCCGCCATGCTGCCGCGTGCGGTGGAGAAAGCCCCTTATCTTAACCTCCACTGCTGCAGGTGGTGAAGGATGATTATAGTTTTTGCCGAAGCTGTCCATATTTATGCAGAGACGGCGGAGAATAAAACAAAAGTGCTGCTGTAGGCGGAGGTTCATAGACGCGGTTACAACCGAAGGGAGCTTTATTAATCATGCTGAATACCAATCAAATTCAAGAAATAATCCCCCACCGGCCCCCATTTCTGCTGGTGGACAAAATTACAGAAATAGAAATGGGCAAACGGGCAGTCGGCATCAAAAATGTAACGGTAAATGAGCCGTTTTTTGCCGGACACTTCCCTGGCTTCCCGGTGATGCCGGGTGTGCTGATTACGGAAGCCTTGGCTCAGGTGGGCGCTGTGGCTATTCTTGGCGTAGAAGCTAACCGGGGCAAAATCGGTTTTCTGGCCGGGCTTGACGGCTTCCGCTTCCGCGGACAGGTTGTTCCCGGCGATACCCTTGTGCTTGAGGTAGAGATTACCCGGCTTAAAGGCAGTATCGGTAAAGGACAAGCCACTGCCAAGGTGGACGGCAAGACGGTAGCGTCCGGCGAGATTATGTTCGCACTCAGCTAGTTCCTGTTATAAACTTATATATTATAGATGGAGAAGGAGAGATTGACATGACTGGATTAAGCCCGAAGGCGCAGGAGACCCTGACACGCTGGCTGCAGGACCCTTCTGTCGACGAGAACACCAAAGAAGAGCTGAAGGCCCTTGCCGGTGAACCTAAGGAACTGGAAGAGCGATTCTATAGAGATCTTGAATTTGGTACAGGCGGTTTGCGCGGAGTCATCGGAGCAGGCAGTAACCGGATGAACCGTTATACAGTCGGCCGGGCTACTCAGGGCTTCGCTGATTACATTCTGGGACAGCATACGGGAGAAGGCAGACCCTCGGTGGTTATCGCCCACGATTCCCGGCGCTTCTCGCCGGAATTCACGCTGGAGGCTGCGCTTGTACTCGCCGGCAACGGAATTGAGACCCACCTGTTCTCTTCCCTGCGTTCTACGCCGCAGTTATCCTTTACCGTCCGTCATTTGAAGGCGTCTGGAGGCATTGTAATCACTGCCAGCCACAATCCCCCTGAATATAACGGATACAAGGTCTACAATGCCCAGGGCGGACAGCTGGTGCCGCATGAAGCGGAGAAGGTTATTGCTAATATTTTGAATGTGGACTCCTTCAACGGAGTGAAGCGCATGTCTCAGGAGGCTGCAGAGAGTGCAGGCCTGCTGCACTGGCTGGGGGCCGAAGCGGACGAGGCATTTACGGATACGGTTGCTGCGGTAAGTGTCAGCCGTGAAGAGATTGCCTCTTCGCTGGGCCGTGACTTCTCCATTGTCTATACACCGCTGCACGGGACAGGCAATCTTCCGGTCCGCCGTGTACTGGAGAAGATCGGCTTCACTCAGGTACATGTAGTTCCTGAACAGGAACAGCCGGATTCCGAATTCTCTACCGTGAAATCTCCGAATCCGGAGGAACGTGAAGCCTTCACCCTGGCGATGAAGCTGGGCGAAGAGCTGAATGCGGATCTGCTGATCGGTACAGATCCGGATGCTGACCGTATGGGTGCCGTGGTTCGTGACAACGAAGGCGAATTTGTAGTGCTGTCCGGGAATCAGTCCGGCGCGCTCATGATTCATTATTTCCTGAGCCGTTTACAGGAACAAGGGAAGCTGCCGGCTAACGGCGCTGTAGTCAAGACCATTGTAACCAGTGAGATGGGCGCTGCTGTAGCCAGCCATTATGGCGCTACGGTATTCAACACCCTGACCGGATTCAAATATATCGGGGAGAAGATGAACCAGTTCGAGCAGTCGGGCGAGTATACGTATCTGTTCGGATATGAAGAAAGCTACGGCTATCTGGCCGGCAACTATGCCCGTGACAAGGATGCAGTCCTTGCTGCAATGCTGATCGCTGAAGCGGGTGCCTATTACAAGGCCCAGGGCAAGACCCTGTACGATGTGCTGCAAGAGCTGTATGCACAGTTCGGATACTTCCTGGAGAGCCTGGAATCCCGCACGCTGAAGGGCAAGGACGGAGTGGCCCAGATTCAGGGGATCATGAATGACTGGCGGACCAGCCCGCCGCACGAAATCGCCGGGGCATCCGTAACGCAGGTGCTGGACTACTCCATGGGACTGGACGGTCTGCCTAAGGAAAACGTGCTGAAATATCTGCTGTCGGACGGCTCGTGGTTCTGCCTGCGCCCTTCCGGCACGGAACCGAAGATCAAAGTGTATTTTGCCGTGGTGGGTGAATCCCTGGACAACGCCAAGCACAAGGTTGCGGAATTGACCAGTCAGGTTATGGCACGGGTAGACGGGAAATAATAAGCAATAGATAACTTCCCTGCGGAAACGGAGCTGCTCCAGATGGACAGACCTCCGTTTCCGCTTAAATTTGCCGGTGGCAAGAGGGTCGGGTCGGCAGCTGTGATGTAAGGCAATCAGCTTTAAAGTGAAAGAGGAGGTACTTTGGTGCAGCAGAAATGGCAACGCTGGAATATAGCATCACGCAAGTGGTTATGGATCATTATGGTGATAGGACTGATCGGTGCACTTCCGGTCGTATACGACCGTCTACAGACAGAGAAGTCTTCCAAATCGGTTGAGTTTGTCTTTGATTACCGCGATCTGGTTGAGGTTGCGAGCTACCGGGAGAACCCGCAGGATTATATCAACGAGCAGTTAGACCGGCTGAAGGCAGCCGGTGTTCAGAGTATGGCTATCTATGAAAATACATTGGAGGATTTCCGCAAGGCGCGCCGCCTGATGATCTGGGGAGCGTCTGATATCGCCAATCTTACCGATACTGTGATTCCGGAGAATGAGAACTATACATATGTCCTCTTTACCAGTGCGAAGAACAGTGAAATGCTCTCACCGGTTATCCGCGATGCCTTCAGCAGACTGGACATCCGGACGGAAGAATGGAACTACCGCGGCCAGCAGGGGCTGATCATCCAGACGCCGTTGGAGGATGCAACGCTCAAGCCGCTGCAGCCGGACCCGATTACACTGGAAATGCTGCACGGGAAGGGCTTCAACATTGTGCCCCGGCTTGTAGACTCTCTGGCATACAATCAGGATGCCGTGAAGAAGCTGCTGGACCGTTACGCCGAGCTTGGCGTCAAGCGGATTCTTTTTGAAGGAGAGTCTGTCAAAGGGTACTCCGATGATGCGGATACGGGCAGTCTGACCGTCTTCGCCGATCTCCTGAAGCAGCACGGGATGGGAATTGCGGCAATCGAGAATATTAAGGTTCAACAGAAGGGCTTCTCCAAGCTGGCCTATATGCTGGATTACAACGTGGCGCGCCTGTATTCACTCAGTGAGGCGGATTCCAGCCTGAAGACTGAAGTGATCGCAGACCGGTTCGCGCTGGGCACCAAAGACCGCAATATCCGTATGATCTATCTGAATACGATTCCTTCCAGAGACACTAAGAAGGCTGCTATCACAGATACGCTGGATAACCTGATTGAGAGTCTCAGCGGACCTGAGGGTGCGGTAGCCAAGATTGAGGCGAACGGCTTCAAGATTGGACAAGCTACAGCCTTTGATGTGAGCGATTCCTCCTTCCAGCGTTACTTCAAGCTGATTGCGGTAATCGGGGCGGTGGCTATGGTTGCGCTGCTGTTCTCCTACTTCATCCCTTGGCTTACTCTGCCTGTATGGGTGCTTGGACTGGTTGGAAGTGCAGGACTGCTGGTTCTGAAGCCGGCATTATTTGAACAGGCGCTTGCGCTTGCCGTAGCCATAAGTGCTCCTACCCTGGCTATAGTGCTGGCTATCCGCAAAATTAATGAGATGGGCCCTCCTTTACGCGCCAATCCGTTAACCTTTGCCGTAATGAGCCCGCGCCGCCGTCTGACCCATAGTCTCGTCCTGTATGTCAAAACCGCTTTAATCACCTTCAGTGCGGTGCCTTTCGTCATTGCGCTGCTGAATAATATTACCTATGCCCTGGTATTGGAACAGTTCCGCGGGGTAAGTCTGCTGCATTTGGCCCCGATCGGGCTTACTGCACTGTATGTGCTTTTGTACCGTGGAGAGTTTGCCTTTAACAAGACAGGTAAGCTGCTGCGGACGCCGATTACACTCGCTATGGTCATTGCCGCCGGTGTGATCGGTATCGTGGGGATGTATTATTTGAGCCGGACCGGGAATGCCGGAAGTGTAAGTGCACCGGAGAAAATCCTTCGGGTCTTCCTGGAGAATACCGTCGGGGTAAGACCGCGTAACAAGGAATTCCTGCTGGCGCATCCGCTCTTTATCCTCGGCGCATTCTTGGCCTATAAATACCGGAGTGCAGCCTTCATCATGATTATTGCTGTTATTGGGCAGTTGTCTATGGTGGATACCTTTGCTCATATTCATTCACCTGTGCTGATCTCGCTGATCCGCGGACTCCTGGGTCTTGGACTCGGCCTGATCATCGGTATTATCGCTGTTGGGGTATGGCAGATTGCGGAAGGATGTTGGAAACGATGGTCACCACTCCTCAAAAAATTGTAATCTCCGGCTTCTACGGCTTCCGCAACAGCGGAGACGAAGCCGTTCTGCAGTCGATTCTGAATGCTCTGCGCAAGCAGTCCCAGGCCGCCGGAATAACGCTTGCACCTGTGGTCTTATCCATTGATCCGGAGTGGACGGCTGCCACGTACGGGGTGGAATCTGTACACCGGATGAAGCTGGGAGAGGTCCGCAGAGCAATATCAGAAAGTGCGGGCCTGATCAGCGGCGGCGGCAGCCTGCTTCAGGATGTTACAAGCAGCAAGACCATTCCGTATTACCTTGGTATTATCAAGCTGGCCCAGTGGATGGGGAAGCCGGTATTTATCTATTCCCAGGGAATCGGCCCGGTGAACCGCAAGCTGTTTCATCCGCTGATCAAATCGATTTTCCGGAAATGTGCCTATATCTCCGTGCGGGATGAACAGTCCCGCCTGCTGCTTCAGTCTATGGGGCTTATTATTGATAAGGTAGAGGTAGTACCTGACCCGGTTATGGGTCTGGAGTTGCCTAAGGATATGAAGCCGGAACAACATACAGGAGCAGATCCGGTAGCTGGGCATACACATAGCTCCGGGCTGCAAGTTGTGCCCGCTACTGTAGGTGTCTCTGTCCGCTTCTGGGAGCAGTCCCGTAAGGAGCTGGACGCGTTGGCTGAAGGCCTGGTGAAGGCTTCTGCGGAGCAACCGCTCCATGTACGCTTTCTGCCCTTCCATCATTCTGCAGACAATGAGGCTTCCCGCTATGTAATGCAGAAGCTGGGCCGGAATATAGAAGACAATGGGGGATCGGTAACGATCCGTGAGGATGCACTTCATCCGCTGCAGATGCTGCGGGAGGTAAGCCAGTGCCAGGCGCTTATAGGTATGCGGCTGCACAGCCTTATCTATGCTGCGGGACAGCGTGTTCCGCTGATGGGCGTCTCTTATGATCCGAAGATTGATCATTTTCTTGGGCGGGTGGATTGTCAGCCGGTAGGCAAGACAGATACACTGGAGGCAGACAAGGTGGCTGCCGGGCTTCTGGAGCTGCTGAGCTCAG
This sequence comes from Paenibacillus sp. FSL P2-0089, assembly GCF_038595095.1. Lineage (NCBI taxonomy): Bacteria > Bacillati > Bacillota > Bacilli > Caryophanales > Paenibacillaceae > Paenibacillus > Paenibacillus sp. FSL P2-0089. The sequence goes on along the minus strand of NZ_CP152006.1, from coordinate 6,753,335 downwards.
GGGAGCGATGGAAGCAGGAGCGGGAGCCGCTGATTGCCGCGCTCACCCAAGAGGCAGAGGCACCGGCCCGGCGAATTGTCCAATATTTCGGCCGTAAAGGATGAGTGACAAGTGAAAGCAGATAGCGCATTACCGACAGTACCCATTTTTGGCATACGAGTATCCAAGGCGGATATGAAGACCACCGTTTCCTATCTGACAGAGGCGGTTCATAAGCGTGAGCCTCATCAGGTAATTACTGCCAATCCGATTATGGTCATGGCGGCGCTGGAGAATCCATCTTATATGGAAATTATGAAATCAGCAGAGCTGGTTGTCCCTGACGGAACCGGAGTGGTGTGGGCCGCGAATTATTGTCAGGAGCCTGTAGCTGAGCGTGTAGCGGGCTTTGATCTTTTACATGAATTATTGCACCAAGGCGAAAGCTATAACTGGAGAGTATATTTGCTCGGTTCAACCCCTGAGGTGATTCGCGAGACGGCTTCCCGGTTACAAACAAGATATCCCGGTATTGTCATCGCAGGATATCATGACGGGTATTTTGGTCCGGCAGAGGATGAACAAATTGTGGGCGGAATCCTTGAAGCGAAGCCTGACTTGCTCTTTGTTGCCAGAGGAGCGGACAGCCAGGAGCCATGGATCGCCAAATACAAAGCCCGGCTGCAGATCCCGGTGATGATGGGTGTCGGCGGGAGCTTTGATGTGATCTCCGGCAAGAGCCGCCGTGCCCCTGTGGCCTTCCAGAAATTAAGGGCAGAATGGTTATACCGGCTGCTCAAGGAACCTACACGTTACAAAAGAATGCTTGCGCTGCCGAAATTCGCAGTAAAAGTGGTACGAGAGAAAGATAAAGTGACAAAAGACCAGTAAAATGAGGAAATTTACTGAAAAAATCCGTGGTATCGCCTAAAAACAGTATTGGAATTTGTTTTTGGTTCAGCGTATAATTCAATGCGGTAGAGAAATGGAGGTCGACTTTTCACATGTTAATCATATACATCGCTGGATTCGTTGTGTGCATGGGGCTTGCACTGCTTTTGACGCCGTTCGTGAAGAAATTCGCCATTAAGATCGGTGCGACAGATGTGCCAAATGCCCGGAAAGTGCATACGAAGATCATGCCCCGCCTTGGCGGACTCGGCATATTTCTGGCGTTTGTGTTAGGCCTGCTTGCCGTATTACCGATTATTCCGTATGACTTCACTCCCCGGGAGGCTAATTTCATTAAAGCGCTGCTATGCGGCGGAGGCCTGATTGTGTTGATCGGCGGTCTGGATGACCGTTTTGAGCTATCAGCCAAAGTGAAGCTGCTGGGCCAGATTGCTGCTGCCTGTATTGTAGTTTTCGGGTTTGGCATCACGGTAGATTTCGTAAATATTCCTTTTCATAATAGCTATTCTTCCTTAGAGAGCTGGATTGCCATCCCTCTGACGATCTTCTGGATTGTCGGCGTCACGAACGCCGTGAACCTGATCGATGGGCTGGACGGGCTTGCAGCAGGCGTATCCGGTATTGCCATTGCTACGATTGCTGTCATGGCTTTCCTGATGGGGAACACCATGGTTGCCCTGCTCTGTCTGCTGCTTCTGGGCAGCATACTGGGATTCCTGTTCTTCAACTTCCATCCCGCCAAAATCTTCATGGGAGATACGGGCTCGCTGTTCCTGGGCTTCTGCCTGGCACTGCTTGCACTCCTCGGCTTCAAACAGATTGCGGTGGTTTCATTCATCACACCACTCCTGATTATCGGAGTTCCGTTATCGGATACGTTCTTCGCCATCGTCCGGCGCAAGCTGCAGAAGAAGCCGATCTTCGCTCCGGACAAAGGCCATCTCCATCACTGTCTGCGCGAGCTCGGCTTCAGCCACCGCCAGACGGTACTGATCATCTACGGCATTGCCGCATTCTTCGGTATCCTGGCAGTCATCCAGACCTCTGCTTCGCTCTACGAAGCCAACTGGGTTACCTTCGTAGTCATCTGCGTCATGCTCTTCTTCCTGCAGATCGGCGCAGAGATCACCGGCGTCATCAGCAAGACCAAGCGCCCGGTGATTGATTTGTTTTTGAGAATGCGGATGAAGGTTGGGCAAGAGCGGGGCAGTAAGTTATAATTTCTTTTGAATCTGAATACGATTCACAAATTGTTTCATTAAATATCGGTGCGTATCCTTCCATAAGGGTACGCTCTTTTTTTTGTCTTATTGCAGATCTGGATGCCGCTTACAGAAAAGTTGGGCGGAGTCCTTCATATTATGGGCTGCTGGACCGATAAAATAATTATCATCAACAAAAGGGAGAGGTTAATGACATGCAGCGCATGAAAAAAACATTTATCTGGACACTTCTGTTCGCTTTATTGGTATCCTTAGTCCCGCCGGGACTTATGAATATTGCGGCGGCTGCAGATAAGCCGACCAGTTACTTTACACCGGATAATCAAAAGCTTCGGAATACGGTTGATCTGACTTTACTTCCATCATCTTCAGTGCCGTCATTGCAAATTGCCAGAGATAATGTATTGCAGGTGACAGATGCAAGCCTGACAGTTACAGGTACCTTTACAAAGGTAACCAGTTCTACACTCGGAGCAAATGTACAATTATTAAATTGGGATCAGCAGAACAACAAATGGCTGGAAGATCCTACACACGTAACACCGGGAGTGGTCCAACTGGATGTTGACAGCCCCGATAACCGTTTCAGTGCCAATCTGACCTTGTATCCTGGTATGAACCGGATTACATTGACCGGATCGCAAGGCAGCAATGACCGCTCAGAAGCATTTTACGTTCTCTTCGATAAGGTTCCTTATGTGGAGAAGCTTCAGGTTCTTGGAGGATCAGAGAAGCTGAATCTAAATGAAGGCGCACAGTTAGTCGTAGCCAACAAGGAAATCACACTTGAAGGTAAAGCGCAGAATGCCACCAAGGTTACGGTTTCCCTTAATGATGGCACTGCTTCAAGCACATCATTATTGCAGGATGGCACTTTCTTTTCCCAGCGTATGGAGCTTAAGCCTGGGGTGAACAGCCTTAAGCTGGTTGTACAGAATGGTTCTGACACACTCAGCTTTCAATATTCAATTTTCTATTATGATGAGAAGAACCCAATAGTCGCTATGTACTTAGGAGATAGTACCGGTCAAGGGCAGGACCTCTTGTACGGTGATCAGCCAGTGATGACAGAGGATAAAGATACTGCCAGCCTATTTGTCCAGATGATGGTTCCAGACAATGCCGGAGTGCCTTTCAGCGGTTCGGCAGTTGTGAAGCTGGATAGTGCAGTACCCGCTATTGAATATGGGGAAGGATTAACCCTTGGAAGTGGTGGTACTGTAGAGTTAAAAGTAGGCAATGGTGAAATTTTGGTGCCATCTCCAATTAAGGATTCGCCTGCTTATCGGCTGGTAACATTTAAAATCCCTTTGACCTTAACAAAGGATAATGCAACACCTGCCAACCGTTTAGAAAAGCAGACGCACAATCTTTCAGTAGCGTATGGAACCAAGACCGTTAACCGGTCCATTGATTTTCAGTATATGAAGAATAACATTGTAATTACAGATATGAAGTATCTGCCTGGATATAACGGAACAACAGGGACAGTACCTGCCGGAGTAGCGCTGAATGGGGCTAAGGTGGATTCTGGAGAATTCTATATCTTGGTTAAAACCAATACAGCTATGACAACCACTCCTGTAAAGCTGCTTGCAAGCTATTTGCCTTTGTCCACCAGAGTTTTAGCGCCGGAATGGATAAAGGCGGTATCGCCAACAGAACATATCTTTAAAATTACGGATTTCCAGAACGGGAATCAGACCGTCCGGTTCAAGATAGATGGCTCATCCTCAAACAAGGATGTTAATATTTCTTTTGCCTCGAAGAGCTACATTTATGTATCCAACCTTACGGATGGGCAGACTTATGTAATTAACTCCAGCGAGAGCAAAGTATTGAACGTAAAGGGACAATATATCGACTTTAATCTGGGTAGCAGCTACTTCCTGGCTGAAATGTATGTGAATGGGTTGAAAATAAAACCTACAGGAACAGAGAAGTGGCCAAATCCAAGTGATGGTGCTTTTTCTGTAGATTTAAAAATTGATGCAAGTGCAGGCCCTATTGTATTCGGGGAGAACAAAATTGTCCTGACAGGAACAGGGGTAGATGAAAAAGGACAGGTTCGTGAGGTCCGCAAGGAACTGCGTGTCTATATTCTTGATGAGAATGTATCAACCATCAGCAAATTCCAGCCGGCCTTAGGCACAGGAAGACCTACATTCCCGGACGCTAATTTTGGACCAACGGATGTACTGCTCACGAAGCTGTTCAATTTGACACCTGATTTTATTTATAATGATACAAAGTATACAACTAGTCTGAAAACCTATGATTTGGTGCTGCGAGGCAGCGGGGCAGTGAAGCTGAATCTGAACATGGGTACCAAAAATATATTGTCGCTTGATATTCCGGCTAACGCCAGTGCTGCTAATACAGCAAGCCCGGTGTTTGCGGATCAACGTTATACTACCAGCTTTGCCGGCAGTCAGAAGGATTTCGTAATGCGGATTCAGGATCTCACCAATGATACACCGGGAACCTACATCTATACGCTGGAACTGATCAACAGCACGGGTGCCAAGACTAGTCAGAAACTGGAGCTGATCCGGGAGGTCAGTGCTTACCGCATTCTGTCTCCTCAGCCCTCTGTAGGGACTCAGTATGTTGTGAACAAGAACTTTGTTCATTTTGATATTGAGGCTGAGGGAGCTACAAGTGTAGTTATTGACAAAGAGCAGGCCGTTAAGCGAACGGATCTGGGACCGGGCAGGTTCGTTCTGGATTACGTAGGCTTGAAGCCAGATAAGGCAAACAGCATCAAAATTCAAATTGTCAGAGGAAGCAGTACAAGTACAGATACTATCTCAATATTCTATACGGGCACTGTAGCAGTTGATTCGCAATACATGGCGCCTAAGGTAGCGGACAAATACAGTGTATTTAATAAAAAGCTAGAATTGACCTTCCCGAAAGGGACTGTAATGCAAAGTACAGATACACGCAATCTGAAGAAGTTCTATCCTGATACCAAACTTCGCTTCGGTATTGCTGAACCGACAACAGGTGTGGTCGAACGCCGTAACGATTATGGCAATGTCATCGGCTTCCCGGTAACATTTGAAGAGAGCGGAATTCCTAACTGGACCATTCCCGATGAATTCTCACTTCGTTTCAGTTCTCCATATGAGAGCAGTAACTTCGTAAGAATATCCGATGTGTACTGGATTAGCGGAGGCTTGGGCGAATTGGGTACAGTATCGACTGGAGGGTACATTCCTGCAACGAATGGCCTGGCTCCATATTCTGTAGATGGTTTGTTCGGTGATCCGCAGACTCCGGCAGAACGCAAGATCACACCGTCCAAGCGGGGGAAACTAACCCTGGCCTTTGACTCCAATGTCGTTGACGATGCGGGGACCGTTGTAACTGTATTCCAATATAACTCCAACCGTGAATGGGTGAATATTGGTGGTACTGTGGATACCAACAAGCATACAATCAGTGTTCCGTTTGATGAATTTGGTTATTACAAGGTTATGAAAATGAGCCGTGGCTATAACGATATTACGAATCACCAATGGGCCCGGAACATTCTTAATGCCCTGTATTCCAAGGGGATCATGAATAATCTTCGTTTTGAACAGTTTGGCACAGACGATCAGACAACAAGAGGAGAGTTCGCGACCCTGCTTGTTAAGGGCTTGAATCTGCCGCTTAACTACGATAGTAATAAGACCTATTCAGATTTGGTTCCAGGGGCCAGTTCAGTAACCTGGGATTATGAACATATTGAGACAGCATCCAGAGCCGGAATTGTGACTGGACTTACCGATGGGGTATTTGGTCCAGATCAACCGATTACGCGTGAGCAAGCAGCTGTGATGATTGCCAGAGCACTCAAGCTGAAGCTGCCGGTTAATGATCAGAAATTAAAGGATGCAGTAGCCAAGTCCTTCCTGGATTCCGGTAAGATAGAGTCCTATGCATTAGCCGCAGTTCAGGCCGTGTCAAAGGCTAAAATTATGAATGGGGCTGAAGTGACCACTACGGGACAAAAGAAGGCTTCGTACAACTTTAATCCTAAAGCCAATATGACAAGAGCTGAGGCTGGTAAAATAGCTGTGGAGCTTTTGAAGAAAAGCACTACAATTTTCCCTAAAACCCTGAGCTAGGCAGTAACAGTCCCAGAGTAAAAACCTTATTCAGGTTAAATTACCATTCGGACATCTTTGTAATCTGCTCCCATTTGCGTTACAATGTCAAAGAAACCATTTTTACGTGAAAGGTGAAAGCCATCGATGAAACCGATTTTATCAAAAGCACAATTGGATTACACGAAAGCAAAGAATATGTTTGAGAATAGAGCAAAGGTTATGGAAAAGGAAATTGCAGCGAAGCGGGCTCTGCAGGAGATCACTCAGGAGGTAATGGAAGAGCTTGTCCAAGCAACTGGCTTCCATGATGCTTATAATGAACTTGTTATTGCTGAGAATGCTTTGATCGATTGGTCCCATAGCACCATCAAGCATGAGAAGACCTACCGTGAGAACCGCGCGGCGATTGATGCCATGTATGAGAATGTAAATGCAAGCCCTGAGAAGCGCCAGGAGTTAATACAGCTATCGATGAAGATTCGTTAGCCCTGGATATACTGAATTGAAGGTAAGGCTGCTGAGTTGATCTCAGTAGCCTTTCTTTATGTCAATCATTATCCGGGAACGTGTTAACCCTGCTGCAATGTGGGTATATACTTATTAGCTCGAATGTTGGTCAACAAAAAAATCACATTTAGTATGCAATATTTGTTTATGAACTTAGCAAATATTGTTTAATGACGTTTGGAATGCCTCTATGCTATACTGATTCCCGTAGCCACCCAACATTAACAATAGTTAGTAGAACATACATATTGTATCTTCTAGAGTATCGGGGCAGGGATACAGCAGGGCAGAAAAAGTTTTTTTAACCAAAGCGCAACTTTTTTGAAACTATTGCGTTTAAGGTGTAGAGTCACTTGCACAAGGCAATTGCGGAATGCCCTCAAGGCATTGTTCATTGCTAAATGGAAAAATTAGCTTTACGTGACTAGAGGCACATTGTATAATACTTAGGTAGAATTAGGAATCTAGTATTACTATGCCTTGAAGCTGTTTACAAGTTTCTGTGATACCCGTCACAGACATTATTTATACTTAATCTGCTCAACTCGGGAAAGGGGGTGCTCGACAAATGAGTGATATGAGCTACACAACTAAAGAAAAATCCCAGTTTATGAATGTCCAAGGAGGAGAAAAAAAGGTTATGAAGAAAATTTTATCCGTAGCATTATCTACAGCAATGGCATTCTCGATGTTTGCCTCTGTAGCATTTGGTGAAACAGCAAAGGTAACTTCACAACAAGCATTTGATGCTTTAGCAGCAAAGGGTGTTGTTAATGGGTTCCCTGATGGTAAGGCTCATCTTGATAAAGATCTGACTCGCGGAGAATTCGCTAAGATCGTTACTAAATTGTTCGGTCTTACTGAAGTAACTGGCAAGTTGTCTTACAACGATAAAGGTTACAACGCTAAAAACTGGGCTGTTCCTTACATCGAAGCAGTTACTGCAGCAGGATTGATGCAGGGTCAAGATACTGTTAAAGGTATCTTCAACTACAACGGTAAAGTAACAGTTGAAGAAGTAGCTAAAGTATTGGCTATCGCTCTTAAGCTGGAACAACCAACTACAACTGATAACAGTGCATCTGTATGGGCTAAGGGCTATGCGCAAGCAGTTATCAACGCTGGTCTGGTAGAGAAAACTGCCAACTTCAAAGCTAACGCTCTTCGTTCTTTGGTAGTTGAAACAGCTTACTATGCTGACCAAATCGGTAAAGTTCCTACATTGACTGTAGCTTCTGCTGAAGCAGTAAGCCCAACCAAAGTAGTTGTAACTTTCTCTGACAAAACTACTGCAAACGTTGAATTGACAACTGCTCTGGTAGCAGGTGTTGAACAAACAATCAACTTCAAACACCTTGAAAAGGACTATACTGCAAAAGTAACTCTGCAGGCTCCTAAGGTTGTTTCTGTAACAACTCCAAACTCGAAGCAAGTAGTTGTTAAGTTCAATCGCACAATTGACACTGATACTGTAGCTGAATCCAGCAGACTGCTTGATGAAGTTATCAAGATCACTAAGGTTGGCACTAAGGATAATGATGCAGTTAACGCTAATGTGACATTCAATGCCGATAATACTGAGGCTGTAATCACCTTGGCTAACGTTCCAACTATCAAGTTCCTTAAGGGTAACTACAACATCGAAATTAGTGGTGATATTCGCACAACTTCTGCAGAATCCATTCCAGCTTTCCTTCAGACTGTGAATGTTGCTGACACAGTAGCTCCGACTATTGTATCTACAACTGCTGCTGCGAAAACAAACACTAAAGATGTTTATGTTAAATTTAGCGAGCCAGTAAAAACTACGGGTATCGTAGCTTACGTTAACGGTGTATCTGCTCAAGCTACTGCTACTACTGCTACTTATGATGAATTCAAACTGACTGGCGGATCACTGGATAGTGGTAAAACTTATGATGTTTCTCTGCAGAATGTATCTGACTATGCAGGAAATACCATTACACCGAATCCTACAAAAACTACAGTTACAGTTACCTCCGATGTTGCAGCTCCTGTCATTAAGAGCGTAACTCCGGTAAGTGACAGATTTATCGAAGTTGAATTCGATAAAACAGTAGACCGTGCATCTCTGGTAGGTAACGTTCGTTTGCTGAACTCTTCTGGTGAAAGCCAAGGTACTTTCTCTGTTCTAACTTCTGAGAATGGCAAGAAGTTCACTCTGCAATCGCCTAGAATTTCATTCCCATCCAGCAACACTTTCACCGGTTCAGTTGTGTTCGGTGCTAATGTTAAGGACACACTGGGCAACATCCTGGGAACGGCTTCTAACCAAGCCATCACATTCACTAAGGACACAGTGGCTCCAACAGTGACTAATGTAACTTACTCGACAACTACAGCGAACAAAGGTATTGCCTTGAGATTCACTAAGGATGTTGACTATGTTGGTAAGGGTACTGTATACCTGATCAGTGAATCAACTGGTGAATCCATTATTGTTCCAACTACCGGATTCAAGAAAAACAACGAAAAAACTATCGTCCTTCCAGTTCCAGCTTCTGTAGCTGCTGGTAAGTACACTCTGCGTGTACCGGCTGGTTTGGTGAAAGATAAATCTTACAGTGGCAACGAAAATACTGCACAAGTATTGGATGTTACTCTGGGAGCTTCTTCCACTGATGATAAGGGACCAGAATTGTTCCTGCCAACTGCTGGCGCAACACCGATCAAATTCATTGACAGTGTGAAAGTTAGCGGAGACAGCGTTACTAATACTGTATATGGCGAAGCAACCATTACAGTTGATCTGAAGGATCCAAGTGGTCTGAATAGTGCGACTTTGATTGATCCAAACAGCTATACACTGGACGGTAAAGCACTTCCAGCTGGATCATTCCCATCTGTAACTACTCTTGATTCTAATGGTAATACAATTGGATCTACGAAGAATCCTGTATATGCTCGCGTAACTATTAAGATTCCTAGTAGTGCAATTGAGACCACTAAAACTGATTACGAGTTCATCGTAAGCGGAGTTACTGACACTGTTGGTAACGGCATTGATGGTACACAAGCTAAAGCTAAGGGTAAGCTGACTAGCAGAATTAAACCGACCCTTAACACTGCAGCAGTATCTGGAGGAAGCTCCACTGAACTGATCCTTGGATTCTCTAAAGATGTAGTTGGTCTTACCAAAGAGAACCTCACAAGTAACCTGCAGTTCTTTATCAACAATGATGTTGTTGATAACCAGGCTGTTAAGAAAGAACATATCGTTTCGGTTACTGAAATCAAGTACGGTTCTGACAAGGGTAAATGGTCTGTTAAGTTCTCGAAACAAATCATTGATTCTAAAGCAGGTGCCCTTGAGGAGCTTGACCTTAACGCTAATGAAGTTAACAGAATTATTGTTAAAGTCGTTAAAGGCGCTACGTTCACTGATGGTGACGGAAACGTTATTAAAGACGACACTAACGAAATTTACGCTAAGTAATCTCCGATTACCGAAGCAAAGAATAGCCTCTTCGGAGGCTATTCTTTTTTTATAGCCATTTATCCCACTATGAGGAGGAATTACTTTTGAAGACGGCTTGGAAAGTTACGATGTCCGCAGTGCTGCTGGCAGGTGGCCTGTGGGCAGGCTCCATGCTCAACTTAACGGCTGAAGGCGCCGGTGTTGGATCACAGCCAGGAACGGCTGAGGACCCGGTGGTTACTAAGAGCTATGTGGACCAACAGATTCAGAAGGCTTTGCAGGGTGGAACAATTAGTCCACCTACTCAGACTCCGGCTGCTACTGCAACTAATGCACCGGCTGCAACCACAGCTCCAACCAAAGCGCCGGCTTCCGGTTCGGGTGACACAGGCAATACGGGCAATGCCAGCGAAATCGTTGATGTGAAACCTGGACAAACCCTGATTGCCGGGGCGGGTGCTGAATTTATTGTTCGCGCCGGCAAAGCGGTTATTTATTCCCAAGATGCTAATGGAGTAGCTGATTTGACGGATGGTGTCGATTTGGCGAATGGTGTAGCTGCGCCTATGAATCATCTATTATCTTTCCCCCGGGATGGCCGTGGAATTGCTGTACAGGACGGTCAAACGATGAAAATCGTTGTTATGGTCCGTGGAGCATATACTCTGAAATAGCTGCAATCTTTTTTTAAGAACACTTCAATCGACATTTTTCTTTCTATATAAAGAATGCCCTATTTTGGACCTCCATATACACCGGAACTCATTCCCACAGTTGACAAACATTAAGCCGACTCAGGCCTTTGCGATTCGTACACAATACCACCTGTAATCTTAAAAAAAATTCGCAGGAGGTGCTGTAACATGGCACGTACAAATCGCAGTGTGGTACCAGAAAGCCGGGCAATGCTGAAACAAATGCAATATGAAATTGCTTCTGAATTCGGATTATATGGAGCTTCGTACGGCGGAGGGATGGATACGGAGTTTGCTTCTGAGCTGGGGACGATTGGCGGAGCAAGTGTTTCTGGAGGTACTCCATATCTGGGACATCTAAGCTCCAGAGATAATGGATCTGTTGGCGGGGAAATCACAAAGAGGTTGATCAAACAGGCAGAGCAGTCTCTTTTCGCATAACTGGCTTCAATTGACAGCCACCGGTAAATAAGATAATATGACCTTTGAGGAAGGCCGTAGACCTTTTCCATCCGGAAAAGGTTCATTTTTTGAATAAAACAGGCATTGGCCATTATTATTCTACTACTTATATTTGGCCTGTTATCTACTAGGGAGCCCCCTTGAATACAGTGTCAGATCAACAATATGGGAGGTTGTTGTATATGTCGATCAAAGGGCGTCATCTGTTTACTTCTGAGTCCGTAACGGAGGGACACCCCGATAAAATCTGTGATCAGATATCCGACGCGGTACTAGATGCATTTCTTGCTAACGATCCTAATGCCCGTGTAGCTTGTGAGGTAGCTGTAGCAACAGGTCTTGTGCTTGTCATCGGGGAAATTAGCACTAAATCTGAATATGTGGATATTCCGGCAATCGTACGTAATACTATTAAGGAAATTGGCTATACCCGCGCGAAGTTTGGCTTTGATTATAATACTTGTGCGGTTCTTAGCTCGTTGAACGAGCAATCGGCAGACATTGCCCAGGGTGTAAACGCTGCTCTTGAGCATCGGGACCCTGCGTCATTAGCTGAAGAGACTGCTAACATTGGTGCCGGTGACCAAGGTCTGATGTTCGGGTTCGCTACGAATGAGACACCTGAGCTTATGCCGCTTCCGATTGCCCTGTCTCACCGGATTGCCCGGCGTCTGGCGGAAGTCCGTAAAGATGGAACTTTGAAATATCTGCGTCCGGATGGCAAAACCCAGGTTACGATTGAGTACCAGGGCGACAAGCCGGTGCGTGTGGATACTATTGTTGTGTCTACCCAGCATGCAGAAGAAATTACCCTTGAACAAATTCAGGCAGACATCAAAGAGCATGTCATTCTTCCGGTTGTTCCGGCTGAGCTATTGGATGAAGCCACTAAATACTTCATTAATCCTACTGGCCGCTTTGTTATTGGTGGTCCTCAAGGAGATGCCGGTCTGACTGGACGCAAAATCATTGTGGATACATATGGCGGTTATGCCCGTCACGGCGGCGGAGCCTTCTCCGGTAAAGATCCGACCAAAGTGGACCGTTCTGCAGCCTATGCGGCTCGTTATGTAGCGAAGAATCTGGTCGCTGCCGGCCTTGCTGACAAGTGCGAGATTCAATTGGCGTATGCTATCGGTGTTGCTACCCCTGTATCGATCAATGTGGATACATATGGAACGGGCAAGATCAGTGAGGAGAAGCTGGTTCAACTGATCAGCGATAACTTTGATCTTCGTCCGGCGGGAATCATCTCGATGCTGGATCTGCGTAAGCCTATCTATAGACAGACAGCAGCTTATGGACATTTTGGCCGCACAGATGTGGACCTTCCGTGGGAACGCGTAGATAAGGCGGATTTGTTAAAGGCCCAGTCTGGAATCTAAGAAATTAAGAATAAATATGCCCATACAGAAGTCCTCATGAAGAGGGTGATGTGTGGGCTTTTTTTTGTGAAAAAGCAAGCCGATGTGCCCGCAGCCGTCATCTTCTAAACTTTGGAAGCCCTTTAGCCGAAATATAACAGTATACAAATACAAGAAGTGCTGGAAGGGCTGAAAGGGGTTTTTTAAGAATGAGAAAGAAATTAAGAATAGGAACGGCAATTATCATTGCAGGCAATCTGCTGCTTGGTCTGGGCAGTCCGGCTATCGGTATACATACATCAGCGGTATACGCCGCTTCGGAATTCGGAATCAGCATTTCTCCTGCGAACGGGTCTGCTTTTGTAAATGTCGGGGCTTCCCTGGGGCTTGGCTTTGACCGCCAGGTGATCCCGCAAGCCGGGAAAATCACCATTACAGATGTAAATGCCGAAACGGTATTTACGGAAATTGCAGTCGGGAGTGCAGGACTAATCGGAAACTCGTCAAGCTACGAGATCAAGCTAGGCGCCAGCCTTAAATTTGCTCCCTACAAAACATATAGCGTAAGTGTGCCTAAGGGGCTGTTCAAGGATAGCGCAGGCAATGAATCTGCGGCAACAAGCTGGAAGTTCACGACAGCTCCGGAGGTAAATCCGGCGATTACAGCAAGCAGCATGTCTCCTGCCATCAATTCCAGAGTAGAGGCAGGTAGCTTAACGGAGCTGAGTATTCGCTTATCTGGAGTCCTTACAGCCGGAGGAGGCAGCGTCAGGCTGCTCTCGTCAGCGGATAACGCGGTTATACAAGAGTTTGCGATCAGAGATGGAGAACCTGGCGTAGCATTCCAGAGTGCAGATTCCTCGACAACGGTGACGTTGACACTGGCTAATAAGCTTCCGTCCGGCGGGAATTATTATGTGCTTATCGACGCTTATGCATTCAAGGATGCTAATAATACAACCTATCAGGGGATAGCAAGCGGCAGCGGCTGGAGCTTCTCCACGGTCGGCACGGGTACTATCTCTGCATCTACGGCTCCGGCCAATGCATCTTTTGGCGCATCGGTTAGTGGAGCCCTTAAGCTATACTTCGACCGCCCGATGAGTCCGGCCTCTGGAGTAATCTCGGTCTCTCCAGGTGCAGGGGACCCTAGAACAAGATGGCTGAATGTCAATTCAACGAATGTTACCGGTGGGGGAAGCTCGACAATAACTCTGTTGCCAGCCTCCGCAGCTTCACCGCTATTGAGCGGTACGCTATATACTGTGACAATACCGCAGGGTGCTTTTTATGATCAGGATGGTCATCTCTTTCCGGCCTCAGGTCCGTACTCCTGGACGTTCACGACGGCATCACTGACAAGTCTGTCTGTAGCCGCGTTAACACCAGCGGACCGCAGTGAGTCGGTAGATATCTCCAAAACGATTGCGGTTAATTTCAACCGGGATGTTATCAATAATAGCACCGTCACGAACGGGGTTGTTCTGTACAAAAGCAATGGATCTAAAGTGACAGCGACAGTTCAGCAGGGCGCCTCTGCCAAGGAGTTTTTAATCAAGCCGACGGCAGCATTGGAATCAGATACGATCTATTATATCGACATCGCCAAAGGAGTGTTCACGGATGCCGCAGACCCCAGCGTGCAGTATGAGGGATTAAGCGGTACCAAGTCCTGGAGCTTCCGCACTGTGGCCATAGATAAAACTCCACCCTCGCTGACGAGTGCAGTGCTGGAGAACAACCGGACGATCCGCCTGAGGTATAATGAGTCGCTTAACGCTTCAGTGGCGCTGCTGGCTTCCAGCTTCGGGGTAACCGTTAATGAGGAAACCCGGAATATTGAGAGTGCCTATATTCAAGGAGACAGTGTATTTGTAGTGATTAGCACAGGCATCGCTGTAGGGCAGAATGTAAAAATCAGCTATACCGGCGGCGTGCGGACGATTCAGGATACGAGCGGGAATGCTGCGCCTACCTTTTCTGGACAGCAGATCACTAATACTATAGAATCGGCGCTCCCTACGCCCAAAGAAGGCAGAATTACTGGCAGAACAGTGACACTGACCTTCAATGATACGCTCAAAACGGTCTCTCCATATGCGTATGATCAGTTTGTGGTAACAACTGACGGGTATTCGCTTGGGGTGAATTCTATCAGCTCCAGCGGCAACACCCTTTATTTAACAGTGGGTTCCGAGGTGGGCAATTCGGAGTCGGTCCGGGTATCCTACTACGCCGGTTCGTATCCGCTGGTTAGCTCTCTGGGGCAGAATATTGCAAACTTCGCTGAGTTTAACATCCGCAATAGTAAGGATAATGTGCCGCCGGTGTTCCAGAATGCGACGGGTGCGGGCAATAAAATCATTCTGAATTATAACGAAGGTCTGTCCACAACCAATTTACCGATGAATAGCCAGTTCTCTGTACTGGTTGGCGGCAAACCAAACTATGTTACCAATGTATCGGTAAGTGGATCGCAGGCTACATTGACCCTTCAGACTGCTTTGCCAGTTAACGGAACAGTGACGGTATCCTATGTTCCAGGTACTCTTGGACTTAGTGATCTGAATGGTAATCGTGCAGCCTATGTTGATCTTCAGCCAGTGTCTGTAACTTCAGCCACGGTAGTATCGGAGATCAGCGTAGCTACAGTGAAGGGCAACGAACTTAATGTTACTTTTAATAAGAGCATGCAGTCATCTTCGAAATTGTATGTTAATCAGTTTGGGATTAAGGCTGATGGAAGCAGCATTGATGTTCAGGATTTCAGCCTGTCTGGAACTCTTTTGAAATTGAATCTCTCGCAAGCAGTGACGGCCGGGCAAAAGGTGGAGCTCTCTTACCTGTCGGGTGCGGGGATGATTACAGACACGAATGGTAACTCTCTTCCGTCCTTCAATTCCTTGTCTGTTCAGAATCTGACCACTGGTGTAACGGGCAATGGAAGCCGCCCTTCTTACCTCGGAACCCTGCCTGCCAGTGAGTTTGGCAAGGAGTACCCGCTACTGAAGAGTGATTCTGCTCTTGCGGTTACAGATCTTTCGGTCTACAAACAAATGGTTAAAAGATATGATCTGAATGCAGAGCGTATGGCTGCCAGTTATCAATATCTAAAGCTTGCAGGTACGGATGAGTTGGTATTCGAGGTTCCCTCTACAGAGAAATCAGCCTATGTTACCGTTACATTAAAAGCTCTATCGGATGCAGCCACAAGCAACAAGAATGCAAAACTGATTATCCGGTACGGAGATCAAATGTATGGTGTAAAACTAAGCGACATTGATGTGAATTCGCTAATTGCTGGTTTGGGAACAGATATCAATAAGGTCTCACTTGTGCTGCGTATGGAGAGTGTTCCGGGCGGGACGTTCTATTCGTTCGAACAAAAAATCGGAAGCCAGGCGATGCGTAACGTTACCGGTCTTATGGATTTACGTCTTACCGGTTCAATTAAAGATAACTACTCCAATGCCAAGGAATTAAATGTAACAGGACAGTACATTGTTCGTAACCCTGCTGTACTTAACTCTGCACAAACGATGGCTGCCGGAGTAGATTCGACATATAATGATGCTATTTATTTGCCGGCCCAAATTGCTACAGTGGGCAGTAATAGCGTTGTTAGTGCACGCACGAATGGTAACCAGGTGGTGGGGGTGTTCATTTCCTTGCGTACCTTTGGAGATATGACCTCACATTGGAGTAAGACTGCTGTAGCAGAGTTAGCCGCCAAAAATATCATCGATAGCAGCTATGGAACTGCGTTTAAGCCTGATCAGCCGATCACTCGTTCTGAGTTCGCTGTGATGCTCAGCCGGGGCTTAGGTTTACAGGCAGTACGCGGTGGAGCTTCCCAGTTCAAGGATGTACGTCCTTTTACACAAACAAGTGACTTCATAGAAGCCGCAGCCAAAGCCGGCATCATCACCGGCAATACGGACGGGACCTTCCGCGCGGAGGATAAAATTACCCGTGAGCAGATGGCGATTATGATGGTGAGGGCGCTGGAGTATACGGGGCAGCCTGTAACGTTGAGTGCATCGGTAATGGATACGCTTAGCCCGTTCAAGGACCGGGCGAGGATTCTAAGCCAGAGTATCGAATTTGTAGCCAAGGCAGTTAAGGTGGGAATTATTCAAGGTGTCAGCACCACGCAATTCCAGCCGCAGGGTAATGCTACCCGAGGGCAGGCTGCGGTCATGCTGCAGCGGATGCTGAAGACAGCAGGCTATTTGTAAGAGCAAGGGAATTGTATAGTTAAGCAGAGCATCCGGTCTATGGGCCGGGTGCTTTTTTGGCATACCTGGACAGCTCCAGCGTGACTCCGCTCATCCGGTAAAACCTGCTAGTTCTCTCCAATTTTCGCAACTTTTCGAGCTGAATTCAGTCTATTAAAGGTATAGTCTATTACTATGAACTGATATCCAGGTCTTGATAGCGAAGTAGAAGAGTACAAATAGATGGGAGAGTTACACTGAAATGAATGAGCTTTTCATGGGGAAAAAGAGTACTGAGTCAACACGGGGAAATCAATGGTCGCCTGCTAAAAAATGGATTGCTGCATCCTTGGCGGGTGTAATCTGGATCATGCCGGTTGTCGGGAGTGAAGGTGCAGGATGGCTGGGCGCAAGCACTGCGCCGGTAGCACAAGCAGCAGCGTCCTTCTCGGCGACAAAACTGAGTGAAGAGGTTATCACTTCCGGTGCGATGATGATGAAATATAAATTTACCACAGTGCGTTCAGGTAAGAGTGCCACAGGACTGGCCAGCGTCATTCGTGTCGATCTGAATAATCCTTATGTCTCTCTGGATGTCATGACCGGCAAAGGCGGGAACCTGACGACACGGCAGAGTACCGGGGGCATGGCGGCGGAGACAGGAGCCGTCGCGGCGGTGAACGGGGATTACTTCAATACCGGCGGAGAAGGTGCACCGATTGGCGGGCAGGTATCCGGCGGAGTGCTGGTGTCTACTCCTTCACAGCTAAACGGAATGTATGCTTTTGCAGTAACCAAGGACCGTAAACCTATCATTGATGAATATACGTTTGAGGGGATGCTGACCGCAGAGGATGGCTCCCAGTTCCCGCTGTCCGGCATCAACAAAGGGGCCTACAATCCCGAAGGCGGCAGCTCGACTTACAGTCATGCTAATGCCGCTTATATCTACACGGATGCGTGGACAGCGCTGGAGCGGCCTAAGGGCAGCTCTACTACACCGACAGAGGTGCTGGTAGAGAATGATATCATTACCCAGATCTCGCTGGATTCGGCTCTGCCGGTGACCGTACCCAAAGGAGCTTATATTCTGCGGACGCACGGGCTGGCTGCCGAGTTCGTCAAGGCACATCTGGTTGTAGGACAAAAGATAAACAGTACCTATCTGCTCCGTTCCAAAACCACCCAGCAGGAGCTCGATCCTTCTACGCTGCAGATGATGATCGGGGGGCATACGATTCTGGTCAATAACGGCAAGGCGTCGTCGTTCTCCCGTTCTACAAGCAGCATTGGCGGGTACCGGGCGCGTACAGCGCTGGGCTATTCCCAGGATGGCAGGTACGTATATGTCATTGCAGCTGAGAAGAACAGCAATAGTGCGGGTCTGTCGCTGACAGAGCTGCAATCCTTCATGACGAATATCGGGGTGTGGAAAGGAATTAATCTGGACGGAGGGGGCTCTACAACGATGGTAGACCGCCCGCTGGCTGAAACCTCGACTACGCTTACCTTCAATACCGAATACGGCAAGGAGCAGCGCACAATCGTTAACGGCGTGGGAGTATATACTTCTGCTCCGCAAGGTGAAGTGAAAGGGATCAAGATCAGCGGCAGCTCGGTACTGTTAATCGGGCAAAAGGCCACATACTCCCTGAAGGGCTATGATACGTACTACAATCCGGTGGATGTAGCGGCGGCTAATCCGGCCTGGACCGCAAGCGGCGGGAGTGTGACTGTGAATGCGGGTGAAGCCACGGCCGTCAAGCCGGGAACCGTCAAGCTGAAGGCGACCAGCGGAACAGCGAGTGCGGAGACCGAGGTCACCGTTCTGGGCGGAGAAGACCTGTCCAGCCTGATTGCAGGTACAGCAACTGCACCGCTGCAAGCAGGAGCCACTGTATCGGTTCCGGTTAGCGCGGTGTCGAAGAGCGGGGCAACGATAGCTGTTCCGGCAACCGCACTGAAGTGGGAGTTTATCGGCTTCAAAGGAAGTGTGGGGGACGGCAAGCTTAAAGTGGAGTCAGTCGATCCCGGCGTAACTATCGGATATGCGATTGCCCGCTATGACGGCTTCAGCACGGCGGTTGTCTTGTCTACTGCAGCTGCTACGGCGTGGGAGGATTTTGAGAATGCCAATTATCCGTTCGCGTTCACAACCAATGCGGCAGGGGTTACTGGAACAGCAGCAGTAGTTGCGGGCAGCGCAGAGCGTGCAGGCTCGAAGGTTTTATCGCTTAGCTACGATATGAGTGCAGGTACCGGTAAAATGTACGCATACGCCCAGTTCAACGGTACAAAGGGCAAGGATATTCCGGCGGCGGCAACCTCCATGTCAGTCGATGTGATGGGGGACATGAGCCTGAATTGGATGCGTGCGGAGCTGACAGATGCCAGCGGAAAGACGGCCTATATTGATTTGGCGAAAGTTATCGACTGGAACGGCTGGAAGACGCTTAATATCGATCTGTCCGGCTCAGGGATTAAATTCCCAGCTTCCCTTAAGAGACTTTACGTGGTAAATGCAGAAGAAGGCCAGGATGAACGGGCCAAGACAGGGACAGTGGCTTTTGATAATATTTCCTTCGTGATGCCATCGCTCTCCAGTGAGGCGGGACTTCCCAAAGGGACGGCGGCGATGAGCATTGGAGGCAAGGCGATGACGGTTAACGGCACCAAGCGGCCGATTGATGTTGCGCCGATCGTGAAGGACGGCAGTACGTATGTGCCGATAAAATATGTTCTGGACGCGTTCGGCGGCAATGCGGTCTGGGATGCGAAGACTAAGAAGATTATGGTCCTCCGGGGCTCTAAGGCGCTGGATCTGACCGTGAATAAGAAGGAGTTCGTACTGAACGGGAAGCGGCAGAGTGCTGAAGTAGCACCGATGATTCTGAATGCCAGGACTTTAGTACCGCTTCGACTCGTGACAGAACAGCTCGGACTCACTGTAAAATGGGAACAGAACACTAAGACCGTAACTATCGAATCGTGATATGTTAATATAAAGGAAAGCCTTTAATACGATTCGATAGAAATGGGGCAAGCATCCGTGGAATTTCAAGCCGATGCGATAGATCGGGTGATTAAAAACACCATCGACGTGATGGAGAGCAGCAAGTATCAGATATTCGAAATATTGCAGGTGGCACGCGATGAGCTTGCTGCACTCAACAAAGAACTGCAGCGGGTCATGGAAGAAACGGATGAAACATTGCAAAAGGTAGACAAGCTGGAGCAGCAGTACCACCGCTCCCGGATCCGGCTGACAGAGGTCAGCCGGGATTTTGTCCGCTACACGGAGAAGGATATCCGGATTGCCTATGAGAAGGCGACGGAGCTGCAGCTGGAGCTGATGATGACCAGGGAGAGGGAGGCTTATCTGCGGAGCAGACGCGATGAACTTCAAATGCGGGTTCGCAGTGTCGAAAATTCTGTAGAACGTGCCGAATCGATTGGTTCACAAATGAGCGTTGTCCTGGAATATCTGTCCGGAGAACTAGGTCAAGTGACGCGAATTGTCGAATCTGCGAAGAACCGCCAGATGATTGGACTCAAAATAATCCTGGCTCAGGAAGAGGAACGGAAAAGAATTGCCCGGGAAATTCATGACGGTCCTGCTCAAATGCTGGCGAATCTAGTCCTAAGGACGGAAATTGTAGAAAGAATGCTGGTAAAGCAGGAATTTGGGCTGGTACAAGCCGAAGTAATAGACTTAAAGGGGCAGGTAAGATACAGCCTGGAAGAAATGCGCAAGGTGATTTTTAACCTGCGTCCGATGGCGCTTGATGATTTGGGGCTGATTCCGACTCTGCGGAAGTATGTGCATGATTATGAGGAGAAGACGAAGATCCGCACCTCTTTTGAAACCAGGGGGAAGGAGCACCGTTTGTCCTCGGCAATGGAAGCGGCGGTATACCGGCTGGTGCAGGAGGGTCTGTCCAATGCGGCGAAGCATGCTTATCCGAGCTACGTACTGGTAGAGATTACTTATCAGGCTCAATTGATCAAGATTGTCGTGAAAGACAATGGCTTAGGCTTCAATGTGAAAAAAATCAGTGAACAAGCCAACCGGGAAAGCTTCGGTCTGGTGGGTATGCGCGAACGCGTGGAATTGCTGGAGGGAAGAATGGAAATACAATCAGCCGAGAACCAGGGCACAACAATCGTAATTCACATTCCGACGAATGTGGAAAAGGGAAAGGAGTAATGTGATGGAGAACCAAAACTCTGGCAAAGCGCCCATTAAAGTTCTTTTGGCCGATGATCATCAATTGTTTCGTGAAGGGCTTAAACGTATTTTGAATATGGAGGATGACATCGAGGTCATTGGCGAATGCGGGGACGGCATCCAGGTGCTTGAATTCTGCAACGGCAATAAGCCGGATATCGTGCTGATGGATATCAATATGCCGATTGAGAACGGCGTGGAGGCTACGCAAAAGCTCCGTGAAATGTTCCCGGATGTCAAAGTGATTATCCTCTCGATTCATGATGATGAAAGCTATGTGTTTGAGACGCTGCGCAAGGGGGCGAACGGGTATCTGCTGAAGGATATGGAGGCCGAGTCGCTGATTAATGCGATCCGCTCTGTATGCGAGGGACATGCTTTTATCCATCCGAAGGTGACCGGCAAGCTGATTAATCAGCTGCGGCGCATGACGTACCTTAACGAGACTGGCGCTATGGCCGAGACGGCCGTGAAGGAAGCCGGTGTCAAATTCGTTGCAGGCGATAACAATCCGCTGACCCGCCGCGAGGCAGAGGTATTGCGGTTGATGGCGGAGGGCAAGAGTAACAAGATGATTGGGGAATATCTGTTTATCAGTGAGAAGACGGTCAAAAACCATGTCAGCAGTATTCTGCAAAAGATGGAAGTGGACGACCGTACGCAGGCTGTAATTAATTCTATCAAATACGGCTGGGTAACTTTATAGCTTCCCTCATAAACTTTTAACTGAGCGTTTTGGAGAATCCTAATGATCCTTATAAACGGTACATAACTTGTATGCAGCTGAGAGCTGCAGCCATAGTATTGTTTCAGTCCGCACTCTATTCGAATTTTGCAAAATGCTAACTTAAATATGTACCCTAAGTTGAACTGGCGGGTGGGCTCCCGCGCTAATGGGCTGTCACCGTCCTTTTATCACCGGCATATAGTGTGGGTATAAGAGGGAGGTGCATCTTCATGATCGCCCAGTTAATCTGGATTATCTCTATTTATGCATCCGCAGCAGCCCTTGTTCAACTCCTGCATCATCGGGAAGAGACCCGGGCAGCAGCACGGACTGGTAAGCGGCTTCACTATATTCTGATTACCCGTAATCATGAGGCCGTGGTGGAGTGGTATCTCAGGGTTTTTGCAGTGTATGCTTGCTGGATCGGCAGGCCCCTGCAGATCACCTTGGTGGATGACGGTTCAGAAGACAGGACCATGGCGGTAGCCTCACGGATGGCTTATCATAACTCTTCTATTGAATTTGCACCTGCGGTGCCGTTCTTCGGCCTCGCGGATAGGGCAGAACTCCGTCAGGGGGTTACGGTAGACCTGCGGGGGCAGGAGCCGCTGCTGCCGCTGCGGATGATGCGGTTGCCGGGAAGCGGGAAATTCCCATCCAAGCCCGGCGAATGACAGCTAAATATGTAAGTTACGGGTGAAGCACACTCTCCAGGAATGGGGCGGTGTGCTTTTTGGCGTGCTCTAAAAGATAAGGAGGCGATGAGAATGAAGGTGGCTGTGTATGTGGTGGCGCAGGGCGGACAGTGGCAGGCCCGGATTTCATTGAATCTGGCGGTGGATGAATTATGGTGGGCGGGTGAGGCGGAGGGGCTGGGAGGGTGGGGAGGGCGCTGGGTAGTAGGGGGAGGTCAAGTGGCAAACGGGGAAAGCCAAGCGGCGGAACGAAAAGGTCAGCGGGCAGACCAGAGAAGACAATCGGCAGACCGGGTTGTGCTGCTCTCAAGGTCACTGCCGCTGGGCTGGGCGGTGAAGCTGGCAGCAGCCTGCCAGTTCACAAACCAGATGCAGCGCTGGGATGAGGCAGCCTGGAGGAAATATGCCGCAGCTCTCTTGAAGGCGGAGATCCGGGCGGAGCGGGCTGCTGGAGGGGCACGGGGCGCAGGGTGGCCTTTTGAGGAGGTTCAGGTGTATAAGCTGCCGGAGGACAGGGGATGGAGTGGGCGTGGGGAATTCAAGGGGATCTGGGGGCATGAGCGGAGGGAGGGCTGGAACGGGGAGCGGAAGGTGGGGGGAGGTGAGCTGAGGGTTGGAGAGGGATGTGATTGGGGGGAGCCGGGGAGCGAGTGGGCGAGTGGGAGGAACAGCGGCGGGACGGAGGAGAGGGAGAATGAATGGGGGAGTACGAGGGAGAGTTGGCGAGACAATGAACGGGTTATCGAGCGGGGAAGTAGGAGGGAGAACTGGCGAGGGAACGAACAGGTGAGCTTACGGAGGAAAGAGCTCGAGGTACTTGCAGCGGGTGCTGACCGGCTGGTTGCTTCGCTGGACGGGTGCTCTCTGCTTCAGGGTGAAGCAGAGGCACTGGTGGCCGAGCAGCTTCCGGAGCTGGCGGAGAATTGGCGGGCTGCGGCGCAGCTCGCCTATCTCCAGGGACGGCTGCAACTGGAAGCCGCCGTCCAGGGCAAGGCGGGTGCGCGGCTAGGCCTGCGCCGCCGCGAAGTGCCGCGCTGCCTGCGCTGCGGCAGCGTGCCCACGGGCCGCACGGCCTGCGCCGCGTGCGGCCTTGCCGGCTGCGCCTATTGCGAGGCTTGCCTCGCACTGGGGCGCAGCCGGGCTTGCGCGCTGCTGCTGCGCAGCGCACCGCTGCCGGCCGTGCGCTGCACGGCCGGCGTGTCCCCCACCGTAGCGGCACGCCGGTGGGGGCTTAGCGCAGCGCAGGCGGCGGCCGCCGCTGCTGCGCTGGGGTTCCTGGCGGAGCCGCGCAAGCGCTCCGCCGCAAGAGGCCCAGAGCGGTTCCTACTCTGGGCAGTGACGGGCGCGGGGAAGACGGAGATGGTCTTCCC
Source organism: Paenibacillus sp. FSL P2-0089 (assembly GCF_038595095.1). Taxonomy (NCBI): domain Bacteria; kingdom Bacillati; phylum Bacillota; class Bacilli; order Caryophanales; family Paenibacillaceae; genus Paenibacillus; species Paenibacillus sp. FSL P2-0089. The sequence goes on along the minus strand of NZ_CP152006.1, from coordinate 6,729,417 downwards.
GCTCCTGGAGGCGGCGCTCGCGGCCGGAGGCCGGGCGCTGATCGCCACGCCGCGGCGCGACGTCGTGCTGGAGCTTGCGCCGCGCCTGGCCAGAGCCTTCCCGGCGGATGTCCCTGCCGTGCTGTACGGAGGCAGCGAGGACCGCTTGCGCCGCAGCCGGATCACCCTGGCGACCACGCACCAGCTGCTGCGGTTTCACCAGGCCTTCGATCTGGTCATCATCGATGAGATCGATGCGTTTCCCTATCACAACGATCCTATGCTGGACTATGCTGCAAGGCAGGTCTGCAAGCCCGGCGGACGATTCATCCTACTCTCCGCCACGCCGCCTGCGGAGCTTCAGCGTCATGCCCGCTCCGGCAGATTGCCGAATGCGAGGGTCCCGGTCCGTTTTCACGGCCACCCCTTGCCGGTTCCGCGCCATATCCGGATGCCGCCGCTTCATCGTTGCCTGAAGCAGGGCAGAATTCCGGCAGGACTGCGTTCAGCACTGCAGCGGTCCCTTGACCGTAAGGCGCAGATCTTCCTCTTTGTCTCACGAATTGTCCACATTGAGGGACTGCTGCAGCTTCTGCGGCGGATGTTTCCCGGGATTTCGATTGAGGGAACCTCCTCTCAAGATCCGGGCAGGGCAGAGAAGGTGCTTAAGTTCCGGGATTGCACCATTTCCCTGCTGGTAACGACAACGATTCTGGAGCGTGGGGTTACGGTACCGCATAGTGATGTATTTATTCTGGATGCAGACAGCGGACTATTCGATGAGGCAGCCTTGGTGCAGATGGCGGGCCGGGCGGGCCGCTCCAAGGATGATCCGGCAGGCAACGTCATTTTCGCTTCAGCAGAGTGGAGCCGCTCACAGCGAGCCGCCATATCACAGATCCGCAGTATGAATGCAATCGCCCGCAGACAGGGATATCTCAAGTCTTAATGATTTTGTGAGGATTCCTTGGAAATAGCTGTGAATGCCCGGCTCCCCTCATTTTGAATGCTATACATGCTGAACTTTTGATCTCCACACACCATATTTTACAAGGAGGATTACCATGCGCTCCCTAATCGCGCCTTCGCAGCCGGAATGTCTGTTTTGCGGCCGCAGAGGCTGCCCTTCCCCTGAATGGCCTGAGATCTGCCTGCACTGCCAGAGCAGCATTCCATGGATACGTGTTCCCCGGTGCCAGACCTGCGGGCGTCATGTAGGCTGTCCCGATTGCAGCCGGAGCCATGCACTCATACCAATTGTGTGCAACCGGAGTGCAGTAGCCTACACCAGTGAAATGCGTGAAATATTAGGCCAGTATAAATACAGAGGGAATGAGCGGCTCGCACCCCTGCTCGGTCTGATGCTGGACAGGGCATACGCGCTGCTGCAACAAGAACAGAGTGGACAACAACTAAATGAAGCGCTACAAAGCAACTTTTTTAGTAAACCATTCCCTATATGGCATTCAAAGCTTCGTATGCGTTCTAACCTATGGCAAGCCGATTTGCTGGTCCCTGTGCCTGTGAGCGCTGTCCGCCTGTCCGAGCGGGGCTTCAATCAGGCGGAGCGGCTGGCGGAAGTAGTATCCCTGCGCAGAGGAATCCCTCAGCTCCCGCTGCTGGTCCGCACCCATCACACTGCCAAGCAGAGCTTCAAAAGCAGAAGGGAGCGGCTGGCCGATATGAAGCATGCTTTTGCCGGGACTACAGATTCGGCGGTTCTGCAAAGTCTGAATGAACACCTGCATTCCCGAGCGTCGCACAAGCTTGAACAGCACCCTCTGCAAATCATCATTGTCGATGATATCTACACTACCGGAAGTACGATTCGTGCCTGTGCGGAAGCTCTTCAGCAGCTCTGCCGCAGCCTGAATTGCCCTGCTGAGATCTACTCTCTGACCTGGGCGCGTTCCTAGCAGCTGCCGCTGCTCCAGAATTCAATAAAACCGCTTCCCTGACCGATACTAAACATAGACGGATCTTCGGCGATCATGTAATCTTAGTAGCATAAGCGATTCATGAGTTGTGCAGAATGATAGAAGGGAGCCGCGGTAGATATGAATGTAGACAATTGTCCGAGATGCGGCCGGTTATATGTCAAGAACCTGATGAACCTGTGCCAGCCCTGCATCAAAGAGCTAGAGCATGAATATGAAATCTGTGTAGAATACTTACGCAAAAATAGAGGCACCAACATACAGGAACTGTCTGATGCCACCGATATTTCCATCAAGGAAATCACACGTTTTATTCGGGAGGGACGGATTTCCATAGCCAATGCGCCCAATATGATGTACCCTTGCGAGGTATGCGGAACCCTGATCCGGGAAGGGCATATGTGTGACAGCTGCCGCAGCCGTCTGACCAAGGACCTGGCCAATGCGGCTAAGGATAATGCAGACTCAAGCGCTCCCAAGAAGGCTCAGGATGGCGCTTACCGCGCGGTGGACAAGTTCCGCAACTAAACAATTCTGCAAAAAAACGCTTGCAGCTATAAAGAATGTTTCAACAGGGGCCGATAAACTTAGTAAAGATTATCGGCTTTTTTATTACAGAAGGAAGGTGAAGTTATGAAAATTAACGATGCCGGACGAATCAATGCGATTAATCCATACCAGCGAAGTGCGGAATCGCAAAGGCAGGAACAGATGAAGAAGAGTACACGCAAGGATGAGGTATCGATTTCGGATGAGGCCATCAAGCTGCTTCAGGCACAGAAGAGCGGGAAGATTGACACTGAACGTGCGAACAAGATCGAGAGCCTGAAACAGCAAGTATCCGCAGGTACCTACCAGGTTGACGCAGCCAAGCTCGCCGAGACACTCGCCCCCTACTTTAAGCAATCCTCCGAGAATTAGGTGAAAACACCCATGGCACTTACAACATTATTAGAATTGCTTGAGCGGCTGGACGAGGCGCATGTGCAGATGCTGGATCTGGCCGCAGTCAAGAAACAGACCATTATGGACAACAAGGTAGAGGGTCTTATTGATATCCTGAACCGCGAGTCCAAGCTGATGAAGGTGATCGGACAGCTGGAAGAACGGCGTGCAGAAGCGGCTTTCGAGTTTTTGCAGGGGGTTGGAATCCGTTCCAATCTGAATCTGAATCTTACCGAGCTGTCCCGCCTTGTCTTTGATCCCGATGACAAATCGCGCCTGCTGCAGATTCAGCAGAAGCTGTCCGGCACATTGCAGCAATTAAAAAAGGCCAATGAGCTGAACCAGAAGCTGATTGAGCAGTCGCTTACCTTTATAGATTATTCCCTGGATTTGCTGGTCGGAAGACCAAATCAGGAAATGACATACCATCATCCGTCCGACAAGGGCAGCAGTGTGACTCGGCCGGGGCTTTTTGATGCCCGTGGATAATCAGGTTATCCGCTGAGCTGCGCCCACCGCAGCAATCACAAGGGAGGAACAAGTAGCATGACATCCACATTCCACTCCATCGAGACCGCAAGACGAAGCCTGTTTACCCAGACAGCGGCGCTTAACACCACCGGCCACAACATTGCCAACGCCAACACGGAGGGATACACCCGCCAGCGTGTGAATATGAAGGCAGCCATCCCGATTGAAGCCTATGGTATGAATAACTCGACGATGCCTGGGCAACTGGGAACAGGGGTTGAATTCAGTTCCATTGAGCGGATTCGTGAGATGTTCCTGGACGATCAGTTCCGCGGGGAGAACTCGGCAAGCGGGAACTGGAGCATTCAGTCGGATACCTTAGATAAGCTGGAAGCGATCGTGAATGAGCCTTCAGATACCGGTGTCCGTATCGTACTGGATAACTTCTGGAAATCCTGGTCGGACCTCAGTAAGAACCCGGAAGATCCCACAGCCCGCAAGATCGTCGTGCAGACAGCTCAGGCCCTCACGGATGCCATGAACTATATGAGTACTCAGCTCAGTAATCTGGACCGTGATCTAAGCACCAACATTGACGTTAAAGGAAAAGAGATCCAGAGCTACCTCAGCTCTATCGCTGACCTCAATCAATCCATCTCCAAGATAGAAGGCATGGGTGACAAAGCCAATGATCTGCGCGACCAGCGCGACCTGTTGACAGACAAGCTGTCCAAGATTGCGAATATCACCATTCTGGATACAGATGCCGGATATAACATCTCTCTGGGCACGCAGCCTCTAGTTCAAGGAGCAACCGTAACTGCGGCTGTGGACAGTACGTTTCTTAATACCGCTTTCGCCTCCGGTGATTTGAAGGCCGGTGAAGCTTATGGGATGCTTTTCTCCAAAAACACTTATGTAGCAGATTACAGGAAGCAGCTCGACACAATGGCCAATACCATAGCCAATGGTGAAGTGCAGGTGACCATACCGTCAGGCTCTAATCTGCCCGCAGGAACGACTGTGCTCAAGGATTCAGAGATCATTAATGCGGATGGCACCAAAACAACTCTTTCAGCAGGAAGCGCGGTACCTATCCCGTTGCCGGGTGATCTAAAAACAACAGTCAAAGGTCTGAATGGCCTCCACCAGCTGGGTTATGCATTGAATGGCACTTCGGGCAGGCCGTTCTTCACCTCTGCGGTAGCCGGGGAAGCGATCACTGCTGCCAATCTCAAGCTGAATCCGGAAATCGCTGCTGATCCCACGCTGTTTGCTACTTCCTTGCGGACTACTACAGACACCTCAGGTAATGTATCCGTAGTAAAAGGGAATAACACACTGGCACTGCTGTTCAGCAATATGAAGGATAACAATACTTTTGCTACAGCAGATGGCACTAAGACGGGTACAGTCGGGTCCTATCTCAGCTCCATGGTTGGACAATTGGGTATCCAATCCCAAGAGGCCACACGTCAGGCGAGTAACGCCGATTACCTGGTGGAGCAAGTCAATTCCCGCCGCCAATCCGTAAGCGGTGTGTCGCTGGATGAAGAAATGTCCAATATGCTCGTGTTCCAGCATGCCTACAGTGCTGCTGCGCGTTTCATGACCACCTATGATGAACTGCTTGATAAATTGATTAATTCTACCGGCACAGTCGGAAGATAAGGAGGCCATACCATGATCAGAGTCACCTCCAATATGATGAGCTCACAGCTGCTGCTTAACTTGAACCGCAATGCACGTACCATGAACGACACCCAGCTCCAGCTGGCCAGCGGCCGCAAAATCAACAAGCCCTCCGACGACCCGGTAGGCATCACCTATTCCCTCCGTTACCGCGCCGAGCTGTCCTCCAACGAGCAGTACACGAAGAACGTGGACAGCGCGCTGTCTTGGCTGGATTATAACGATACGGTATTGGGCCAGGCGGGGGATGTAATTCAACGTCTGCGGGATTTGACTGTACAAGCCTCTACCGGCAGTAATCCACAGTCCGCTCTGGACAGTATTAATGAAGAAGTGATGCAGCTCAAAGAACAGCTGGTGGATATAGCGAACAGTAAGCTGAATGGAAAGTATATTTTCAATGGTGAGCAGTACACCACGAAGCCTTATGATTTTGCCAAGGGAGCTGACGGCACCTATGACACCTCACAGGAGGTTATAACGGACGCCGGGCAAATTCAGTACATTGTCGGTGAAGGGGTTCAAATGCCGATCAATTTAACCGGAAATTCGGTATTTGGTAACACCGGTGAATCAGATAATATCTTTTCATTAATCAATAATCTTTCATCTGCCTTGAAGGCCGGGAATATCACAGGTATTTCCAGCCAGCTTGATAAAATCGATACCCGCACCGAGACGATTTTATCCGCACGTTCTGAAATTGGAGCCAAGACTAACCGCGTTGAGCTGATGCAGGACCGCTTAAGCGATCTGAACATTAACTTGACCGATCTTCAGGCTAAGACAGAGGATGCCGATTATGAAGGTCTGATCATGCAGTCGAAGATCCAGGAGAATATCTACAATGCCTCGCTGTCTGTGGGAGCGAAGATTATCTCTACAACCCTTGTAGATTTTATCCGATAACGGAGGTGGTTCTTGTTGATGCAGTCTATATTGCAAATTCGACAGACACCTGCGCGGATCGGTATTGATGCGGATCTTGGGTCATTCTCTATAACTCAACCTAAGGCAGACATCAATATCACGACAACACCCGGTGAGCTAAGCGTTCAATCTACACCTCCAGAGCTTAGCATTGACCAGACCAGGGCACGCGCCGCCTATAATGGGGGGAGTGTGCTGGATATGAACCGTAGAATCTACTCGGGAATTCAGCAGTTGTATCTTCAGGCCATTGCCCGCAGAGTCGAGCAAGGCACGCGTATGGCTGAATTTTTCAAGCCCGGTAACAGCATTGCTGAGATCTACGGAACAGATACCGAACCGAATTCTTTTCCAGAGCCTTGTGGCCCGGCGTCATATGATAATGTGGATTTGCGTTACGAAGCAAGGGCCCCAGAAATTAATTTCAGACCCGCCACAGTTGATATTCAGGTGGAAAGACACCGCCCGGAGACGGAATATACACGCGGCAAGCTTGATATTTATATGCAACAATATGCTTCTGTGCAGTTTATTCCACCGGAATTGAATGTGCAAATGTAATTGTAATAAGCTATGGATGTGCTCAAGGCACTTCTATAGCTTTTCTGTTATCTTACAACAGTCAGAATAATAAGGAGTGAATAACTTGATTATAGAAACGCTATCCATGGGTACACTTGAAGTTAGGGAGGATCAGGTGTTCCACTTCGCCAAAGGGATTCCAGGGTTTGATGAAGAAGCAGACTTTGCGCTTGTGGCTCTGGAGGAGTCTCCGTTTTGGGTATTGCAATCCGTTAAGGAGCGAGGCCATTCGTTTTTGCTTGCTGACCCTTTTACATTCTATCCTTCTTATGAATTTGAACTTCCGGATGATGAAGCAGAAGAACTCGGGATCGAATCTGATGTGGTTGTCCGCTGTATTGTTACTCTGAAGGAACAAGTAGAAGCTTCCACCATTAATTTGTTAGCACCTATTATCTTCAATCCTAGCGGATTGACCGGGAAGCAGATTGTAATACACCGCACCTCATATCATACTAAGCACAGTCTGCTGCAAGAGCAGTTAGTGACTGATGGAAAGGATGGGGGTTAATATGCTCGTACTGTCCCGCAAAAAAGGGGAGACCATCGTCATCCAGGATCAGATTGAACTCACGATTCTGAGTGTAGACGGCGACACCGTAAAAGTAGGGATCTCCGCACCGAAGCACGTGGATATCTTCCGCAAAGAGGTCTACTTATCGATACAGGAATCTAACCGTGAGTCAGTGGCGCCACAACCATCAGACTTGAATGCCTTGATACACCGTCTTCGCGGATCGAAATCTTAAGGTAGTCTTTTAAGAATAAAAAGATATATTTATGAACCTGAGTCCGCTTATGTGGCTCGGGTTTCTTTGTGACCGTTTTTTGTAATCATTGTAAAGAATCAAAAAAAAATTAAAAAAAGAAAAAAAGATCTAAACAGTTAGGGCCAAGCCGTCGATATATGTATTAGGCATTGAGCCGGCAGGGCGGCCGACCTTAATGGTTCAGTGCTTACCACATGGATGTGGAACTAACTCAATTTCAGGGAGGAAATATCAAATGATTATTAACCACAACGTACCGGCGTTGAACACTCACCGCCAATTGTCCATCAACACTGCCAACACGAACAAAAATATTGAGAAGCTGTCTTCCGGTCTTCGCATCAACCGTGCTGGTGACGATGCTGCCGGTCTGGCAATCTCCGAAAAAATGCGCGGTCAGATCCGCGGTCTGGATCAGGCTTCCCGTAATGCTCAAGATGGTATCTCTTTGATCCAGACAGCTGAAGGTGCTTTGAACGAAACTCACAGCATCCTGCAACGTCAACGCGAAATCGCGAACCAATCCGCGAACGGAACCAACACGGATTCCGACCGTCAAGCGCTGCAAGATGAAATGAACGCACTGACTTCCGAAATCAACCGTATCGGTAATACAACTGAGTTCAACACTCAGAAATTGTTGCAGGGTGATGGGAAAGCGAACCTTAAAGGCACTGGTGTTGCGGGAGTAGCAGGTAAACTTACAAGTGGAACAGATGCTTCGACCATTCAAGCTAAGGTTACTGACACTTTGGATGCAGACAACTTCGTTGATGGTGAAACTTTAAAGTACACTATTAACGGCGAAGAGCTTTCAATTAACTTTGCTGATGATGGTAATGCAACGGGGACAACAGCTGCTTACACTGCTGATTCTGCTAAAGCTAATTCTGCTACAGTAGCAATTGGTGGAGGAACTTTGGCTGGTACTAGCTTGGAGACCTCCGTTAAAGATGCATTGCAGGCAATGATTGACAAAAACGATACATTAAAAGGTAACTACAAAGTAACTACTGGTACGGCTGGACAAGTAATTATTGAAGCTGTTAAAGATGGTGCTTTTGATGGAGCAAAAGGTAATATTTCTACTGGTACAGCAAGTGCAACTGGTGCAACTGCTCCAGTAACAGTAGCAGTTGTAGGTAAAGATGTTGCAGCAACTGCATCTACTAAAGAACTCGACTTTGCTTCCTTAGTTGCTACTGCAGGTACTGCAGCAGAAAATGCGACAGCTACTGATGCTAACATCAAGAAATTGGTTGGAACTGGACTTACTATTAACGGTAAGCAAGTAGAATTCTACAACGCTAATGATGGTGCTTACAAAGGCGATGGTATCGGTGTAAACATCAGTACCGCTTTGGCATCAGATACAGCTGCTAATAAAGTAAATGAATTGGTAAAGAATATCGCAGCCCAATTGTCCAAGAATGTTGATGGTGTTGAGATTACTCAAAAAGCCACAACTGGTGCTGATGCACAGAAATTAGTTATCAGTGCCGCTGTTGCAGGTACAGCTGGCGATTCTATTGAAATTAAAGACGGCGGAGTACAAGAAGCCTTCAAAACTTCCTTCCAAATCGGTGCTAACACTGGCCAATCCATGAGCCTTGAAATTAAAGACATGCGTTCCAAAGCTCTGGGTATCACTGGTAAAGCTGGCGATGCTGGTTTCACAGCAACTAACACAGTTACTGACGGAACTAACGATGTGAAGGGCGAAGCTGCACTGAACATTGCTACCAAAGAAGGCGCGGCTGCGGCAATCGCAATTCTTGACAAAGCAACTGCTTCTGTATCCAGCGAACGTTCTAAGCTGGGTGCGACTCAGAACCGTCTGGAACACACTATCAACAACTTGGGAACAGCTTCCGAGAATCTGACGGCTGCTGAATCCCGTATCCGTGACGTTGATATGGCTAAAGAAATGATGCAACAAACGAAGAACAACATCCTTGCACAGGCTGCACAAGCTATGTTGGCTCAGGCTAACCAACAGCCACAAGGCGTTCTGCAATTGCTTCGTTAATTTCAAGTCATCCTCAAACATATTACATCTTCAAGCTCCGGGATTTTCCCGGAGCTTTTTTTGTCGCCCTAAGCTCTTACTTTTCCACGAAAACTCTATTAATACTTGATATTTCTATGTTTATCTTTGGTAAGTCCTAAATTATCCCTGAATGTAACCGATATATAAAGTATAAAAATGAGTGTTGGTGGAGGTCGGGGTTAATGAACGTACAGTTTTCGCTAACTGCTAGTACGACAGCAAGTGGACAGGGTAAGCCAGAGGCAGTACCGTCCAGTACCATTTCAGTGGCGCCTGTAGATCAAGCATCGGGCATCCGGGATGTTAAGGATATGAGCCTGAAGGAGAAACAGGGAGCGAGTGTGTCAGTAGGTGAGGAACAGCTGATCCGCACCATAGAACGGGCAGTGAAATCATTGCAGGGCCCCCAGACCACGCTGGAGATCAGCATCCACGAGAAGACACATGACATTATGGTGAAGGTTCTTAACAAAGATACTGGTGAGTTAATACGTGAAGTTCCCCGGGAGAAGACGCTGGATCTGGTGGCGAATATGATGGAGCTTGCTGGTATTCTTATAGACGAGAAGATTTAGTAGAGGAGGTGCTGTTTTGGTTACTCGGGTCAATGGATTCTCAGGTATGGATATCGATAGTATGGTGAAGAGTATGATGGCTGCCAAGCGGGTGCCGCTGGACAAGCTTAATCAGGACAAGCAGATCCTGCAATGGACGCGTGAGAGCTACCGGGAGATGAACAGTAAGCTATACGACTTCCGGACCAATAAACTAGTTACCAAATATGGCAGAGACGCAGCGCTGAATGCCCAGAAGGCTGTGCTGAGCGGTAATACTACCGCCCTTAAGGCAGAGGCGATGTCAACGGCAACTGGCCAGGAGATGACTGTTAAGGTCACAAAGCTGGCAACAAGAACTACATATGAGACATCCGGATTAGGACAAGGCATACCGGCTACGACCTCCTTGGCTGCACTTGATGGCGTTGACCTTGGAAGCATGCGAGGTCTGGATATGGAGGAATACCTGAAGAAGGGCTTCGACATCAGCATCAACGGCGAGACCTTCAAGGATAAGGAGGGGAAATCCCTATTCAACGGCATGACCTCGATCTCGACGCTGGTCGCAACGATTAATTCTTCTGAGAAGGCTAATGCGATCGCTAGTTATGATGAAATTACCGGAAAGCTGACCATCGCCTCCAAAACGGGCGGCAAAGATGGTGCGGTAACGATGGGTACCCCTGCCAGCAGCAACACTGTTCTTGGGTTATTCTCTACGAAGAAGGTAGCTGAGACTAATAAGGTTACAGGTGCTACCAATGATACTACATTGACGCAGCTTACGAACCAGCTTAATAATTCTGTTCTGACCGATGATGAAGTGAAGGACATTACATTTAGTATTAACGGCAAAGCGTTTACGTTCAAAGGTTCGGATACCATTAAGAATATTGTTGATAAGATAAATGCAGATACCGATGCCAAAGTGACAGCAGAATTTACTACGGATGGCACTTTGAAGCTAGTCGGGATAGTAGATAATCCTGGTAATCCGAAAGGGGCTGTCAATCTGAGTGGCAACTCCTACGGCTTCATGAAGCTCTTCAACGGGATGAAGTCAAACCCGTCAGATGACAATTCGATTACCAAGACTATCACAGGCGAGAATGGTAAAGTCAATATTAATAATGTGGATATTGATAATGTAACCAGCAATACGTTTACCATTAACGGCGTCCAGCTCACGTTGCTGGAGGTTACCAAAGCAGATGAGCCTGTCATCATCAAAACACAGACCGATTCTAGCAAAGCCGTTGAGTCCATCAAGAGCTTCGTTGAAGATTATAACAGCCTGATCCTAGCCCTAAATTCCAAGATTGACGAAGCCAAATATCGTGATTTCAGGCCGCTGACGGATGCGCAGAAGGCTGAAATGAAAGAGGCTGACGTCAAAACCTGGACCGAGAAGGCACAGAGCGGGTTGCTCAAGAACGATGATATTATCAAGTCCGTATTGTCTGAAATGCGCAGTATTATAAGTGATAAACTAGGGCCGTTAAGCACCCTAGGCATTACGACCGGGAATTATATGTCGAACGGCAAGCTTGTGATTAATGAGGAGAAGCTGAATACGGCGATCAATGCGAATCCGCAGCTCGCTATGGATCTGCTGCAAGGCCCTGCCAGTGCCCCCAAAGAGGGGATTTTCGACAAAATGGCTGACAAAATCACATCGACCATCGAGAAACTATCGGAGCGGGCAGGCACGAACAGATACTCCATGGATCTTACCAGTACGTTTAAGGAAGAAAGTGTGATGGGTAAGAAAATGAAGTTATACAACTCGCGGCTCAATGTCATGACCACGATGTTAAATAACACAGAGACCCGTTACTACAAACAATTCACCGCCATGGAAACCGCCATGAACAAGCTGCAATCCCAGTCCAACAGCCTATTCTCCACCGGCAAATAAGAACATTTCACAATAGAGGGTGACCAATTTGATTAAATCTCCTTATGATAAATACCGCCAGTCTTCTGTCCAGACTTCAACACCTGCGCAACTCGTGATTATGCTGTATGATGGGGCCATTCGCTTCGTGAAGACTGCGGTGGACGGGTTGAACAAGCAGGATTTGGAGAAGTCCAATTTGAACTTTGGCAAGGCTCAGACCATCATCAGTGAGTTGATGAGTACGTTGGATCACTCTATTGAAGTCTCGAAGGGACTCTACTCCCTTTACGAATATACGAACTACCTGTTAATTCAGGCCAACATCCAGAAGAACCCCGAGAAGGCTGAAGAAGCCATCGGCTACCTTACAGATCTCCGTGAGACCTGGCTACAGGCTTCCAAGCTGGCGGCCAGCCAGACTGAGATTGCGAATGGATGAGCTTATCCGTAACTTGGATCGGCTGACTGGGGAGATGATGGACCGGCTTCAGGATGCAACCTATGAGGAGCTTGAAGACTTCGTAGAGGAGCGGCAGAAGCTTGTCGATTCAATCACACAAGAGGTCGGAGTTTGTCCGGCAACTCCTGCACAAAAGCAGGAAATTAATCGTATTTTGTCACATGATAATGAATTGCTGGACCGGATGAACGCCCTCCGCCAGGAAGCCCAAGACTTCCTCCAGAAGCGCGGCCAAGCCAAAATCCAGCGCAATGCCTACGAGACGGCTTACACCCCGGATAGCTTCCTGATGGATCGCAAAAAATAAACAGAAAATAATAGATTTCTCCTGTTTCAATAGGGGAGTGGACGGGTATTTACAAGCGTCTGCTCCTTTTTTTGTAACTTATATTACCGAATTCTATCCATTCCTCATGCCGATTGTGCTCTGGTAAATTATTGAAAGTAATCATTTACTATTCCAATTGACAATAGAGAAGCTGCGGTGGTATAGTCGAATTGTGAGCAAGACTCACGTTCATCTGATGACGAAGGGAATGTTTAGTCAATGGAAGGTAAAGTTAAATGGTTTAACGCAGAAAAAGGTTATGGTTTTATCGAAACTTCCGATGGTGGCGACGTATTCGTACACTTTTCCGCGATTCAAACTGACGGTTTCAAGACTTTGGATGAAGGCCAATCCGTAGAGTTCGATATCGTTGAAGGCGCACGCGGACCACAAGCAGCTAACGTCATCAAATTATAATCATCCGGCGAAGCCGACCTACATATATGGTAGATGGTTAGCAATTGAGACAACGCTAGCGTTAGACCCTGGGTATCTTCCCCGGGTCTTTTTTATTGTGGCTGTAAATAACGATTACTGCCTGTTAGGGATAAGGTGTATATGGAGTTGAAGGTTTTGAGATCGCGAGGGAATTTTACATATTTCTAATAAATATCCTATATTCCGACTCGAAATGAGTCCGAAATTGGACACTTTGTAAAAATTAGTTACAGAAAAATGTTAACATCCTCCAGATTATGGGTAATAGAAACCGTTGGGCTTTTTTGTTGCCTAGTCTGCACTCTCATTATTGCTTAGGCGTATGCTTCCGAAAGATCTTTTGGTAAGAAGTCATGCAGTGAAGCCTATGCCCATCAAAATCACAGGAGGATGAACAAAAGAATGAAGAAATTGTGGCGTGGCCTTACGGCCGGAGTACTGGGAATTTCAATGCTGCTTGGATCACTGGGAAGTGTATCCGCAGCGCCTGCACCGAAGGATATTCAAGGACACTGGGCGCAAAAACAACTGCAGAGCTGGCTGGATAAAGGATACCTGGGTGGTTATCCTGACGGAACGGTTAAGCCGAATAAGGCAATTACCCGTGGTGAATATGTGGCACTGATAAATCGTCTGTTCGGGTTCACCGAAGCAGCTACTCTTAACTTCACGGATGTGAAGAAATCCAATTGGGTCTACAGTGAAGTGGCTAAAGCTGTGAAGGCCGGTTATATTGGCGGTTATGAGAATAATACCTTCCGGGCCAACAACCCGCTCACCCGGCAGGAAGCAGCAGTTATTGCTGCCAAGCTGCTTAAGCTGAGTACAAGCTCTACTCCGCTTAAGTTCAAGGATAATGCTCAGATCGCAGCTTGGGCCAAGGTGGCCGTAGCCTCAGCGGCTGAGAAGAAGATCATTAACGGTTATCCTGACGGAACCTTCGGTCCGAAGAAATCCCTTACCCGTGCCGAAGCGGTGGGAATTATAAGCAACTCAGTTGTGCATAAGCCGGCTACAGGCGGAGTAACGCCTACACCAGCACCGACAGCAACACCGGCTCCTTCTGCAACACCTGTGCCAAGCACCAGCCCAACAGCTACTCCAGCTCCTGGCGGCGGTAGTGGTGGCGGCACTGGCGGAGGCGGTAGCGTTACCTTGCCGTCTGTAAGCAACGTGACTTACGGCCATGTAGGTTCTGTTACCGCTGATGTATATGTTACGCCTTCTGTAACAGGAGCCGTGTATTATGTAGTTGCTCCATACAGCATGAACGTAACCGCACCAACTGCAGCACAAGTGAAAGACGGACTGATTAATGCTACAACAGCAGGCGTTCATTTCGGCCAAGTTGCGGCTACTGGCGGCACATCCGTTGCTTTCTCGGTGTATGGTCTGACTGCAAATACGGATTATACCGTTTACGTTGCCCTGGCTGACGCTTCTGGTAACTGGTCCGGCGTAACGCCGCTTCAATTGAAAACAGCACCAGGCAGCGCATGGTCGGTCGCTCAGGTTGGGATCACCAATGTAACAACGGCGACTGCCGATGTATATGCTTCTTACGGGCAGACGGGTACACCAGTAACCCCTCTGAAATATGTGGTGGTTAAGGCAACAGAAGCTGATCCAACGGCAATGCAGATTGCTAACGCACAGAACAGTACGGGTGCTACATTAATAGCGCCTTGGGCTGGTACTCTTACAGGTAATCCAGTTGTGAAACACAGCATTAACCTGACTGGACTCACTGCCAATACAGCGTATAAAGTCTTCTTTATCACGGATGCTAATGGTACCTTGTCACCTGTAGAGCTTCTGCGTATTCACACTAATCAGTAATCTTGATGAATGCAATCATTCATAATCCAGGCTTCACCGTGAAATAATACAGCAATCAGTATTCGGTCCGGCGAGGGCGGCTTTATGCTCGAGCCGGACCGTTTGTTGTTACGGCAGGTCTGTTACATCTATTGTTAGGTGAATGTAAAGTCTGTCATGATTTGTTTTTTACTTAGCCCTGACAATTTGCTATAATGGAAAAGTAAACAAAGGAGGAGTGCCTTATGAAATTCAGCATTCGAGGTCAACAAATTGAAGTGACCGACGCTTTGAGAGACTATGTTGATAAGAAGCTCAGCAGACTTGAGAAGTATTTCGAAGCACCCCCTACCTCTGAAGGATATGTGACGCTTGGCGTCGTTCGCGGCCTTCATACGGTGGAAGTGACAATTCCTCTAGCTGGTGTGACGCTTCGTGCGGAAGACCGCAGCGATGATATGTATGCATCCATCGATGCCGTAGTGGACAAGCTGGAACGTCAGATCCGCAAGCACAAGACTAAGCTTAATCGCAAGTTCCGTCAGGAAGGCAGCCTGAAGACCTTGTTCGTTGAAGGTTCGGGTAGCGCCGTAGCTGTTGAAGAGCAGGAACAGGATTATGATGATCTTGAGGTTGTGCGGAACAAACGGTTCACCTTGAAGCCTATGGATGTGGAAGAAGCGATTCTGCAAATGAACATGATTGGACATACGTTCTTCGTGTTCTCCAACATTGACACTTCCGAAGTTAGCGTAGTATACAAACGCGATGACGGGAAGTACGGTCTGATCGAGCAGAACTAACCTCTGGACCGGGAATTGTTGGAATAAGCAAGGGCTTCGGTTCAGCCTAACGTGGACAATTAGACGAGTCCCTATTCGCCTGAAGCGAATAGGGCTCTTGTGCGTATATATAGAAGTTTCATTAAAATGCCATCTTCTGTCCTCATGTAAGGGGATTATACAGAATAAGGTTAGGGCGGCTTGTATTGCGGCTTCTCTTACAAACTGTTACAATTTATGAAGCAGCGGAATCGAAATCATATATGGCCCTTTCAATCTATGAGGATGGGCTCGGTTCCACCATCTGTGTTGCATGAAAGGGGTTAACCATGCTAGGACTTGTTAAGAAAATATTTGGCGACACTAATGAACGGGATGTCAAACGTCTCATGAAGACGGTCGAAGTAATTAATGGGCTGGAGCCGGATTTCGTATCGCTTACGGATGAAGAGCTGCAGGCGAAGACAGCGGAATTCCGCGCCCGTATCGAGAAAGGTGAAACCCTGGAAGAGATTCTTCCTGAGGCCTTTGCTACCGTACGCGAAGCTTCCAAACGGACGCTGGGCATGCGGCATTTTGACGTTCAGCTGGTTGGGGGTATGGCGCTGCATGAAGGCCGGATCTCCGAGATGAAGACCGGGGAAGGCAAGACACTGGTTGGAACGCTGCCGGTGTATTTGAATGCGCTGCTGGGTAAAGGCGTGCATGTCGTCACCGTAAATGATTATCTGGCTCAGCGCGACAGTGCGCAAATGGGACAAATCTATAACTTTCTGGGCATGAGCGTTGGGGTCAACCTGAACGGCATGGACCATAATGATAAACAAGCGGCATATGCCTGCGATATTACGTACGGCACGAATAATGAATTCGGGTTCGACTATCTGCGCGACAACATGGTGCTCTATAAGGAACAGATGGTACAGCGCCCGCTCTACTTCTGTATTATTGACGAAGTCGATTCCATCCTTATTGATGAAGCGCGTACTCCTCTGATCATCTCCGGCCAGGCTGAGAAATCGACGGAGCTGTACTATGCAGCAGACCGTTTCGTGAAGAAGCTGACTGCCGAAGAGGATTACACCGTGGATATCAAGGTGAAGTCTGTAGCGCTTACGGAGAAGGGCGTGGCTACGGCTGAGCGTGCTTTTGGGATAGAGAATCTGTATGACCATAGCCATGTTACCTTGAACCATCATATTGTACAGGCCTTGAAGGCGAACGCTATTATGCGCCGGGATGTCGATTATGTGGTGAATGAAGACGAGGTTATGATCGTCGATGAGTTCACCGGCCGTCTGATGCAGGGACGTCGTTACAGCGACGGGCTGCACCAGGCGATTGAAGCGAAGGAAGAGATTGAAGTCCAGAATGAGAGTATGACGCTGGCTACTATCACCTTCCAGAACTACTTCCGGATGTACCGCAAGCTAGGCGGCATGACGGGTACTGCGAAGACGGAAGAAGAGGAATTCAAGAAGATCTATGGTCTTGAGGTTCTTCAGGTTCCTACGAATAAGCCGAATCAGCGTATTGATATGCCGGATGTGGTCTACAAAAGCGAGAACGGCAAGTTCAACGCTGTTGTCGCTGAAATTGTGGAACGCCACAAGAAGAATCAGCCGGTGCTGGTAGGTACGGTATCGATTGAGAACTCTGAACGCGTATCGGAAATGCTGAAGCGCAAGGGTGTAAGACACCAGGTGCTGAATGCGAAGCATCATGCTGCTGAAGCCGAAATTATCTCTTATGCCGGTCAGCCGGGAACCGTAACGATTGCCACGAACATGGCTGGACGCGGTACGGATATCGTACTGGGCGAAGGGGTAACCGATGTTGGCGGCCTGCATATTATTGGTACAGAACGCCATGAATCACGCCGGATTGATAACCAGCTTCGCGGCCGTGCCGGACGCCAGGGCGACCCGGGTTCGACACAGTTCTATCTGTCCCTAGGTGATGAGCTGATGAAGCGCTTCGGTGCGGACAATGTGCTGAACATGATGGACCGTCTAGGATTTGAGGAAGATCAGCCGATCGAGAGCCGTATGATCACCAAGGCTGTTGAATCTGCCCAGAAGCGGGTAGAAGGCAATAACTTCGACATCCGCAAAGTCGTATTGCAATACGATGACGTCATGAACCAGCAGCGTGAGATTATCTACAAGCAGCGCCGCGAAATTCTGGAGTCGGACAATATCAAAGACATCGTAGTGGAAATGATCAAGCCGGTTATCGACCGTATTGTGAATGCACACTGCAGTGACGATATCCCGGAGAACTGGGAGCTGCAAGAGGTTGCGGATTATGTGAACAGCAAGCTTTTGGAAGAAAATGAGCTGACCCGCGATGATCTGTGGGGCAAAGAAGTAGAGGAAATGATTGAATTCATCTTCGCCCGTGTACTTGAGAAGTATGCTGCACGTGAAGAACGTCTTGGCTCCGAGCTGGTACGTGAATTCGAGAAGGTCATTGTGCTTCGTTCCGTAGACAGCAAATGGATGGATCATATCGACGCCATGGATCAGCTTCGTCAGGGGATTCACCTCCGTGCTTACGGCGGTACCGATCCGCTGCGCGAATACCAATTCGAGGGCTTCGAGATGTTCAACGCTATGACAGCGAACATTCAGGAGGAAGTGGCGACCTACATTATGAAGGCGCACATCGAGACGAATCAGGAGCGCCAATCGGTAGTGGAGGAAGACAAGATCTCCACCAACGCAGAGCCTGCTGAGAAGCGTCCGGTGCATGTGGAATCCACGGTTGGCCGTAACGATCCATGCCCATGCGGCAGCGGCAAGAAGTATAAGAACTGCCACGGCCAGGCGTAAGGTAAACAGAATTACGGCCGGATCTGAGAGGTCAATTCACTCTCACTGGAACGGCGTAATCCAGGAGTCAAGGCCGGTTCTGGTAGTGCACGGTGAAATAATGAGCAGGCGTTAAGCTGCGAATACCTTTCACCATAACGCACTTGCGGTTTTGTTCACCGGTACTTAGGTTATAATGACAATAAAAAGCGGCTGGGCCCGGGGGACTCCCCGTTTGCGGCCCGGCTGCTTTTTTGGGCTTGAAGTGGTTTGGGACGCACAACTGTGCGGCAGGTGGGAGCGTTCAGATGTTTTATGGCTGAGGTGGAAGTAACGGAGGGGAAGTTTGGAACTGTAGGAGCGGTAGCGTCCGCCTTTGTGCCCGGATTTTATCCGCTATGCGGTATAATCAATAAATCTGGGCACAACAGCGGCCGAAAGTCCAAACATTCCCCGCAGTTACGGCGTACACCGGGCCATGGGGCGGATGAAGCGAAGAGTCAGTCGCGTAAGTACCTGTCCATGCCAGTAAGCCCAAACCGGCAGCCCGGCGCAATATTCAATTATGAAAGGTGATGTGATCCAATTGATCGATCCTAATGTGAAGCAGGACCTGCGTGAAATGGGCAAGAAATTAACCAACCTTAGGGGGTCACTTTGACTTAGACCTGAAGCTGGAGATGATAGCGAACTTCGAAGAGAAGATGGCGGCTCCCGGGTTCTGGGATGATCCCGATCAGGCGCAGAGCGTGATTGGCGAGATGAATGCCGTGAAGTCGGTGGTTGATCAATTTGAGAAGCTCCAGCAGGATTATGACGATGCTGCCATGATGGCGGAGCTGGCCGATGAGGAAGGCGACGACGCACTGGCCGGGGAGATCGCCGGAACGATCCGCAGTATAAGTGCCCGAGTGGATGAGTTCGAGCTGCAGCTGCTGCTCAATCAGCCGTACGATAAGCTGAATGCCATTCTGGAGCTCCATCCGGGGGCAGGCGGTACCGAGTCTCAGGACTGGGGCCAAATGCTGCTGCGCATGTACACACGCTGGGCGGAGAAGCGGGGCTTCAAGGTAGATGTGCTGGATTATCTGCCGGGCGATGAAGCGGGAATCAAGAGTGTAACTTTGTTAATTAAGGGCCACAATGTATATGGGTACCTCAAGGCAGAGAAGGGCGTGCACCGGCTGGTGCGCATTTCGCCTTTTGACTCCTCTGGCAGACGGCATACCTCCTTCGTATCCTGCGATGTGGTACCGGAGATTGCTGACGACGTCGAGGTGGATATCCGTACGGAAGACCTGAAGATTGATACGTACCGGGCCAGTGGCGCGGGCGGTCAGCACATCAATACTACCGACTCAGCGGTGCGGATTACGCATATGCCAACCGGCGTGGTGGTCACCTGTCAGAATGAGCGTTCACAGATCAAGAACCGGGAGCAGGCGATGAAGATGCTGCGTTCCAAGCTCTATGAGCGTAAAATTCAGGAGCAGCAGGCACATCTGGACGAGATCCGCGGGGAACAATCCGAGATTGCCTGGGGCAGCCAGATTCGTTCCTACGTATTCCATCCTTACAGCATGGTGAAGGATCACCGCACTTCTGTAGAGACAGGCAATGTTGGAGCGGTAATGGACGGCGATCTGGACGGGTTCATTGACGGGTATCTGCGGAGCCAGATCAAGACGGAAGCTGAATAAAAGTAATCAAATTCCTACGCGTCTTCGGAGGTGTAGGAATTTTTGTCTGAACATAAAGGAGTCCGGCCAACCATGCAAAAAATCAATTCACGCAACAAACCTCCGCTCATTCCCTTGAACGGACCGCTGCGTCATACGGTGGACATTGCGCTTATTCTGATCGGCTCGCTGATCACCGGGCTGGCGTTCAACCTGTTCTTCCTCCCGAACCGGATTGCATCCGGCGGGGTGTCGGGGCTGTCGGTGCTGGCTGAGGCTTGGTTTGGGGCAGAGCCTGCTTTTACCCAGTGGGCGCTTAATATTCCGCTCTTCATTCTCGGTGTAATCTTTCTCGGCAAACAGTACGGTATCCGCTCTCTCTTAGGCAGCTTTGTGCTGCCGCTGTTTATCTTCCTGACGAAGGACGGGCCCGTGCCGACCACGAATCCGCTCCTGGCCTCTATCTATGGAGGAATTGGTGTGGGTCTCGGTCTGGGCCTCGTCTTCCGGGGGCGCGGCTCTACGGGCGGACTGACCATTGCGGCACAGATTATTCAAAAGCTTACCGGCTTCAGCTTCTCGCTGTCCGTTGTGCTGCTGGATGGTACGGTGATTACCTTGGCGGCTTTTGTACTGGGGATGGAGCAGGCGATGTATGCACTGATCGGGCTGTTCGTCACCGGCCGGGTGATCAACGCGCTGGAGGTGGGCTTCAGCACCACGAAGGTGGCGTATATCATCTCGGATCACACCGAGGACATCTCGCAGGCGATTCTGAATGATCTGGACCGCGGGCTGACCAAGCTGAATGCGCAAGGCGGCTATACCGGGGATAACCGTACGGTGCTGATGGTCGTGGTAGGCCAGAATGAAATTACCAGGCTGAAGGCGATCGTCCGCTCGGTGGACCCGGCTGCATTTGTTATTATTACCGAGGCTCACGAAGTGCTGGGTGAAGGGTTTAAAAGAGAAGCGTAGACTCCCTTAAGGGGCTCTGCGCTTCTTTTGATATACTGTAGCAAATAGAATGACCCTGCCGTTTTTTCTTGTGTGCCAGCTGAATAAAGTTAACGCAACGTGTTGTATTTATATTAATTCGGTCGTATAATAATACATATTTGCAGGACGGTTATGCATGAGCGATAATGATAGAAATGAGAAACGGGAAGCGGGGATGACAGTGACAGACAAGCTGAGAGCGGCGATTGTCGGATCAACGGGTTATGGGGGCGTGGAGCTGATCAGGCTGCTGCAGGGCCACCCTGATATAGAGATTACTTCAGTGATTTCCTCTTCGAGTGCGGGTGCGCCGATTGAGGAGGGTTTTCCGCATTTAACGGGAGTGGTTCAGCGTAAGCTGGATGGTGTAGATGCAGCAGAGATTGCAAGCAGAGCGGATGTTGTATTCACTGCTACCCCTTCGGGAGTGAGTGCAAAGCTGGTGCCCGGGCTGCTTGAGGCAGGACTCAAGGTTGTCGATCTGTCGGGGGACTTCCGGCTCAAGGATGGCGCGCAGTATGAGCAGTGGTATAAGCACCCGGCTCCTCCGGAAGCTTACCTGGAGCAGGCGGTATACGGGTTATGCGAGGTGTACGGAGAGCGTGCGGCCGGAGTGGACTTCATCTCCAATCCCGGTTGTTACCCGACAGCTACGCTGCTGGGGCTGGTTCCGGCGCTGGAGGCAGGTTGGATCAAGCCGGACAGCATCATCATTGATGCGAAATCCGGGGTGTCCGGGGCAGGGCGGGGAACAAGCCTGATGGTGCATTTTGCCGAGATCAACGAGAACTTCAAAGCCTACAAAATCAACAAGCATCAGCACATCCCTGAAATTGAACAGGTGCTGACCGATATTGCCGGGGAGAAAGTTACAGTAACCTTCACTACCCATCTGGTGCCGATGACCCGGGGGATTATGGCTACGATGTATGCCGGACTGATTGGTGAACATAGTGAACAGGAACTCGTAGATTTATATCGTAAATATTATGCAGGCAGGCCGTATGTGCGGGTGCGTGAGCCCGGCGTGGTTCCGGCGACGAAGGAAGTCAGCGGATCGAATTACTGCGATATCGGCTTCGCCACAGACGCACGCACCGGACGGGTTACCATTGTGTCGGTCATCGACAATATCGTTAAGGGCGCCGCAGGGCAAGCGATTCAGAACCTCAATTTGATGATGGGATGGGAGGAAACCCGCGGGCTTGGTTACACACCAGTGTATCCATAAGTGCAAGCGGTCAAACAATATCATGAGTGAGCAACCACTATATACCATCGTAGATGGCGGAAGTATTACTGCACCTAAGGGCTTCACCTCCGGTGGCCTGCACTGCGGTCTCAAAAAAACTGAGCGTAATGACCTCGGCGCAATTCTCTGTGAGGTGCCTGCTACAGCCGCTGCGGTGTATACGACCAATGTGTTTCAGGCGGCTCCGCTGAAGGTTACGCGGGAGAGTCTGGCGGACGGAACGCTGCAGGCGGTAATCGTGAACAGCGGCAACGCCAATGCTTGTACAGGGGACCAGGGCGAGGCGGATGCATATGAGATGCGTGCTGCCGCTGCCCGTTATTTGGGCGTGAATGAGCTGGATGTTGCTGTCGCTTCCACGGGAGTAATCGGGGAACTGCTGAAGATGGACTGTGTGCGCAGTGGGATTGCCGGACTGCCGGAGAAGCTGGACGCGGGCGCTGCCGGTGCGGAGGAATTCAGCCAGGCGATCCTGACCACCGATCTGGTCAAAAAAGAAAGCTGCGTAAAAGTAACGGTAGGCGGTACAGAGGTTACGATTGCCGGAGCGGCGAAGGGTTCCGGGATGATTCACCCGAACATGGCGACGATGCTGGGCTTCATGACCACCGATGTGCTCATTGACGGAGAGGATCTGCTCAGTCTGCTGCGCACAGCTACTAATTCTACTTTTAATATGATTACCGTTGATGGTGACACCAGTACGAACGATATGCTGGTCACGATGGCCAGCGGCCTGGCGGGCAATGAGAAGCTGACGCGGCTGCATGCGGACTGGGAAGCTTTTGCAGCGGCGTTCACCCATGTGTGCCAGAGTCTGGCCATGGCGATTGCCCGTGACGGCGAAGGTGCAACGAAGCTGATTGAGGTGCAGGTGAGCGGGGCGGTGCATGACGAAGGTGCGGCGGCGATTGCCAAGACCGTGGTCGGCTCCAGCCTGGTGAAGTCGGCGATCTTCGGCGCGGATGCCAACTGGGGGCGGATTATCGCGGCTGTAGGGCGCGCGGGCGTTCCGGTATCGCCGGAGCGGGTAGATATTAAGCTGGGTGAGATTGAGGTGCTGCGCGGATCGCGTCCGGTGGCTTTTGATGAGGAGCAGGCACTGCATTATCTGCAAAAAAGCGATACCGTGCTGATCACGGTAACCTTGTCAGACGGCAGCGGTCAGGCTACAGCCTGGGGCTGTGACCTGACTTATGACTATGTGCGGATTAATGCGGCTTACCGCACATAATCTGTGCAGAGGCGTGTAGAAGCTTGTACAGAGGGGGCAGGGAGATGACAGTAGAACCGATAGAGCCTCAGGCGCAGGCGGGGGCCACCGGGTTGTTCGTAATGAAATGCGGGGGGAGTACGCTGGCGGCGCTGCCGGATTCGTTCTTCGAGGATCTGCGGGAGCTTCAGGTCAGCGGGAAGCAGCCTGTAATCGTGCATGGCGGCGGCCCGGCGATCTCCGGCAATCTGGAGAAGCTCGGCATTGAGAGCCGCTTCGTGAACGGCCTGCGGGTAACGACGGAAGAGGTGCTGGATGTGGTGGAGATGACCCTGTCTGGCAGCATCAACAAGGCGATTGTCCGGCGAATTCAGGCCAGCGGGGGGCAGGCACTCGGGTTATCCGGCGTTGACGGCAACCTGATCATGGCGCACCCGGTGGCCAATCATCATGAAGTGGGTCTGGTGGGAGAAGTGACCGGTGTTCGAGCGGGGATTGTGACGGGTATCTTGGCGATGGGCTATATTCCGGTTATTGCACCAGTGGGCGTAGATGGCGAAGGCCAACGGTACAACATCAATGCGGATACCGCTGCCGGAGCTGTGGCTTCATATATCGGCTCGCCGAGTATGATCGTGGTTACGGATGTGCCGGGCATTATGCGGACGGTGGACGGGGAGAAGGTGGTGCTTCCGTCCGTAACGGTGGCACAGATCGAAGCACTGATTGAGAACGGCGAAATCTACGGCGGAATGATTCCCAAGGTGCGTGCCGCGATGGACTGCATCCAGGGCCAGGTGTCCGAGGTTATTATTGTAGACGGCAAAGAGCCGCGTGTCCTCAGCCGGGTGCTGAAGGGCGAAGCGCTGGGCACGCGGATTGTAAGAGCATAGATAGGCTGGAAGAATAATAAGACGCGCTGACGGGGAGCCGGCAGCAGCATGGTGGGAGAGTGACTAAGAATGAGTGAGCTTACGCAAACGGACAAGAATTCTTTGACAGGGGCGCTGCAGGAACGTTCAGCGGGAACGGACGGGCAGGGGGCCGCTCCTGCCAAGCTGAGTGCGGTATTCCCGTCTTACGCCAGATATGACCTCAGTCTGGTCAAAGGCAAGGGCAGCTGGGTATGGGATGAGCAGGGTAACAAGTATCTGGACTTCATGTGCGGACTTGCGGTAACGAGTCTGGGCCATGCGCCGGAGAAGGTCGGTGCGAAGCTCAAGGAGCAGATTGATACGCTGTGGCATGTCTCGAACCTGTTCCACATTCCAGGCCAGGACCGGGTAGCTGCGCTGCTGACAGAGAATAGCTGTGCGGATCAGGTTTTCTTCTGCAACAGCGGAGCGGAAGCGAATGAAGCGGCCATCAAGCTGGCGCGCCGGTATCACCAGAAGGTAAGAGGTGTTGACCGCTACGAAGTCATTACGTTCGAGCAGTCCTTCCACGGCCGTACGCTGGCTACTCTGACAGCCACTGGGCAGGCAAAGGTCAAGGAAGGCTTCCTGCCGCTTCCGGCGGGCTTCAAGACAGTGCCACTGCATGATCTGGAGGCGCTGAAAGCCGCCATTACGGAGCATACGGCAGCGATTATGCTGGAGATGGTGCTGGCGGAAGGCGGCATTATTGTAGTAGAGCAGGAATTCCTGGATGGAGTTGTAGCGTTGTGCAAGGAGCACGGGCTGCTGCTCATCGTGGACGAGGTGCAGACCGGCATGGGCCGTACGGGCAAGCTGTTCGCTCATCAGCATTACGGCATCGAGCCGGATATCTTCACCCTGGCCAAAGGTGTGGCGAGCGGCTTCCCGGCCGGTGTGATGCTCGGTAAAGGCTATCTGCGCGAGGCATTCAGCCCGGGCAGCCACGCCAGTACCTTCGGCGGCACCCCGCTGGCGGCAGCGGTGATGGAAGCGACCATTGAGACCATGCTTGAAGATAAGCTGCCCGAGCGGGCGGCGGAGATGGGCGAATACTTAAGCGGACAGCTTAGAGCGAAGCTGGCGGACACTTCTTTTGTGAAGGAGATTCGCGGCAAAGGCCTGCTGATCGGCATCGAATGCCAGGAGCCGGTAGCCGAGATCGTTCTCGCCGGACAGAAGCGCGGACTGCTGTTCGTTCAGGCTGGCCCGGATGTGATCCGGCTGCTGCCTAATTTGTATGTCAGCACCGATGAAATTGATCAGGCGGTGGACATCCTATCGGAACTAATTCATACTTATGCTAACAAAGTAAACGGGGAGGCAAATTGATGAGTCACGGTACACCAGGCGTAACAGAGACGATTGCCGCACAGCTCAAAGGCCGTGATTTGCTGGAGCTGAATGATTACAGCCCGGAGGAAATCACCTATTTGATTGACCTCGCGATTGAGCTGAAGCGCAAGCAGAAGAACGGTGAGGTCTACCAGCCGTTGCTGGGGAAGACGATCGGGCTTATTTTTGAGAAATCCTCTACCCGTACACGGGTGTCGTTCGAAGTGGGGATGTATCAGTTGGGCGGACATGCACTGTTCCTTAGCAAAAATGATATTCAGCTCGGCCGCGGCGAGACGGTTGGTGATACGGCCCAGGTCATGTCGCGTTATCTGGACGGTATCATGATCCGTACGTTCGGCCATGATAAAGTTGAAGATTTGGCGCGGTATGCCTCAGTGCCTGTAATCAACGGCCTCAGCGATCTGGCGCATCCCTGTCAGGTGCTGGCGGACTACCAGACTGTATACGAGCACAAGGGCAAGCTGAAGGGACTGAAGCTGGCGTATATCGGCGACGGTAACAATATGGCGCATTCCCTGCTGATCGGCGGCGCGAAGCTGGGTGTGCATGTCGCGGTTGCCGGACCGGAAGGCTACGAGCCGGATGAGGCTGTCGTGGCCGAGGCGCGTGAGATTGCCAAGGAGACAGGCTCGGTCATCACTGTGACCCGCAGCCCGCAGGAGGCGGTACAGGACGCTGATGTGATCTATACGGATGTCTGGGCAAGCATGGGCTTCGAGGCCGAGCAGCTGGCGCGTGAAGCGGCTTTCAAGGACTATCAGGTCAACGAGGAGCTGGTGAAAGGCGCGAAGAGCGATTATCTGTTCCTGCACTGCCTGCCGGCCCACCGTGAGGAAGAGGTCAGCACCGGCGTCATCGACGGCCCGAACTCCGTGATCTTCGATCAGGCGGAGAACCGCCTGCATGCGCAGAAGGCGCTGATGGCGGCTTTGATGGGCTAGATGTAGCGTGAGCGCTAATGTATGAAGTGAAGTGTCAATTTTAGCGAACACCAGGACACCGCTAATCCCCAGCAAGCGCTGGGTTAAAGTAATTAATTTTATATACACAACACATATATAAGATCAACGGGAACTTAAATAAGAGGGTTGGGGAGGATCGGAAGGGAATTTTGGAACTGTAGGAGCGTCAGCGTCCGCCTTTGTCTACGGATTTCAACCGCGAACAGCGGTACAAATCAAGAAATCTGTAGACAACAGCGGCCGGAAGTCCAAATATTCTCTGTAGTGACGTCCAAAACCCGTTTTTAAAGCCGAAGTTGATCTTATTCACCCTCCACACCGAAAGGAAGCTAAACCCCCATGCCAAAAGAAAAAATTGTACTCGCCTATTCCGGCGGGCTGGATACCTCAGTCATTCTGAAATGGCTGAAAGAAACGTATGATGCGGAGATTATTGCTTTTACAGCCGATATCGGTCAAAAAGAAGAACTGGACGGTCTGGAGGAAAAAGCACTCGCCACCGGCGCGTCCAAAGTCTACATTGATGATCTGCGCGACGAGTTCGCGAATGACTTCATCTACCCGATGTTCCAGGCGGGCGCACTCTATGAGGGACAATATCTGCTGGGCACCAGCATTGCCCGTCCACTGATCGCCAAGCGCATGGTGGATATCGCTATCGCCGAAGGCGCTACAGCCATTGCCCATGGAGCTACAGGTAAAGGGAATGACCAGGTACGCTTCGAGTTGAACGCTGCTGCGTTATCGCCGAGCATTAAGGTAATTGCGCCTTGGCGTCTGGAAGAGTTCCGCAACCAGTTCCCGGGCCGTGCGGAGATGATCGCTTACGCCGAAGCCAACGGTATTCCGGTACAAGCCTCAGCGGCTAAGCCGTATTCGATGGACCGCAATCTGCTGCATATCAGCTATGAGAGTGGCGTGCTGGAAGATCCGTGGTTCGATCCAAGCGCACCTGAGAACAAGGAAATGTTCCTGCTCTCGAATGCGCCGGAGGATGCGCCGGACGAAGCCGAGTACCTTGAACTGGACTTCCTCAAGGGCGACTGCGTAGCGCTGAACGGTGAGGCGTTGTCCCCGCTGCAAGTCATGGAGAAACTCAATGAGCTGGGCGGCAAGCATGGGATTGGACGCGTGGATATGGTCGAGAACCGTTTTGTCGGCATGAAGAGCCGCGGCGTGTATGAGACTCCGGGCGGAACGATTTTGTTCACCGCTCACCGCAAAATGGAATCGATCACCATGGACCGTGAAGTGATGAACCTGCGTGACAGCTTGATCACCCGTTACAGCACGCTGGTGTATAACGGCTTTTGGTTCGCACCGGAGCGAATTGCGATGCAGGCCCTGGTGAAGGAGAGCCAGAAGAACGTGACCGGTACGGTACGCGTGAAGCTCTACAAGGGCAACATCATCGGCGCCGGAGTGAAGAGTCCGGTCAGCCTGTACAACCCGGATATCGCCACCATGGAGGCAGATCCTACCCAGGCCTACGACCAGGGCGATGCGACCGGCTTCATCCGTCTGAATGCCTTGCGTCTGAAGGTATCGGCAGGCGTAGCAGAATCCAATAAATAAGTAGCAGCATATAAAAGCGGACACAAGAAGGCCGTTCCTCCCAACCGGACAGGGGCGGCCCTTCTAACGTCTATCGAGGAGGAACAACAGGTGAGCAAGCTGTGGGGCGGACGTTTTACCAAAGGAACGAACAAGCTGGTAGAGGAATATACGGCTTCTATCGAGTTCGATAAGGTGCTGGCGGAAGAGGATGTGCAGGGCAGTCTGGCCCATGTCACGATGCTGGGCAAATGCGGAATTCTGCCGCAGGAAGATGTGGAGACGATCAAGAAAGGGCTCGCGAAGGTACTGGACAAGGTACGTGCGGGGGAAATTGTATTCTCGGTTGCCGATGAAGACATCCACATGAATATTGAAAAGAACCTGATCGAAGAGATCGGCCCGGTCGGCGGCAAGCTGCACACCGGCCGCAGCCGCAACGATCAGGTGGCGACAGATATGCACCTCTACCTGCGTAACCGCGTGGTGGAGCTGGTGGCGCTGCTGCATGAGCTGCAGGGTGCGCTGATCGGGCAGGCTAAGGATAACCTGGAGACCATCGTTCCAGGATACACACACCTGCAGCGGGCACAGCCGATTCTGTTCGCGCATCATCTGCTCGCCTACGTGTCGATGTTCCGCCGCGATGCCGAGCGCCTGACCGACAGCTACAAGCGGATTAACGTACTGCCGCTGGGTGCCGGGGCGCTGGCGGGAACCACGTTCCCGATTGACCGCCACTTTGTGGCTGAGCAGCTTGGTTTTGACGGGGTCTATGAGAACAGTCTGGATGCGGTCAGCGACCGTGACTTCATCGTGGAGTTCCTGGCGAATGCATCGCTCGTAATGGCTCATCTGTCCCGGCTTAGCGAAGAGCTGGTGCTGTGGAGCAGCACGGAATTCAGCTTCGTGGAGCTGGACGATGCCTTCTGCACCGGCAGCAGCATCATGCCGCAGAAGAAGAACCCGGATGTGCCGGAGCTGGTACGCGGTAAGACAGGCCGTGTCTACGGCAACCTGATCGGACTGCTGACCGTGCTGAAGTCGCTGCCGCTGGCCTATAACAAGGACATGCAGGAAGATAAAGAAGGCATGTTCGATACAGTAGCTACCCTTACAGGGGCCTTGCAGCTGTTCGCACCGATGATCTCCACCATGAAGGTGAACAAGGCGCGGATGCGTGAAGCGGTGAACACGGACTTCTCCAACGCGACCGATATCGCCGACTTCCTGGTGGGCAAAGGCCTGCCGTTCCGTCAGGCGCATGAGGTGATCGGCAAGACCGTCCTGTATTGCATCAACCAGGGCAAGTTCCTGCTGGATCTGACGCTGGACGAATTCAAGCAGTTCTCGCCGCTGTTCGACGATCAGATCTATGCGGTGCTCCAGCCGGAGGCCGTGGTGAACGCCCGTAATGTCTACGGCGGTACCGCCACGGTTCAGGTGCAGGCCGCCATCGGGCGGGCCGAAGCGGACCTGACAGCTGCGGGTGAATGGGTGAAGCAGCATGGACATGCTGCGGAGTAAGCCTGGGAGAGCCTGAAGGCGAAACTAGAGGATAAACGAAAGACTGTCTCTACTCAGCATCGGTTAGATGCGGTAGGACAGTCTTTTTTTTGAGAGGTAATGTTATATTCTCCGCACCCCAGGTAGAAGCTTACGGGAATGATCCGTATCCGCTTACAATCTGGAAGCTTCTACTTGCTTAAAGGCAGCCACTTCAGCACATCGTGGATCTTGGCATCCCAGTATCCCCACTCATGCTCGCCCGGCCCTTCCTCGTAGGTCAGAGACAGCTTGGTCTTGGAGCAGGCCTTACGGAAGACCTGGTTATCCTCATACAGGAAATCCTCGGTTCCACAGCACTGATAGAGCAGCGGCTTCGGCCCTTTGGAGCGGTTCACTTCCTCTAGCAGCCATAGCAGATCTTCCGGAGAACCAGCAATGTCTTTGTCCCCAAAAATCTGCAAATAATCCTTGGTTCTCTGCGATGGATCTTCAAAGTTCAAGAAATTGTGTGCCATATCGAGTGCCCCGGACAGACTCGCTGCTGCGGCCCAGTCCTGCGGCTTGCGCAGTCCCAGCTTCATTGCCCCATAACCGCCCATCGACAATCCCGCCACGAAGTTATCCTCGCGCTTGGCCGACAAAGGGAAGAAGGAACGGGCCAGCGCCGGTAACTCCTCACTAATGAATGTCCAGTACTTACCGCCCGCCTCCATATCCGTGTAGAAGCTGCGGTGGACCTGCGGCATAACAACTGCGATGCCCAGCTCTGCTACATAACGCTCAATCGAGGTACGGCGCAGCCAGATCGAATCATCGTCAGACAGGCCGTGCAGCAGGTACAGGGTGGGGTGTAAGGTCCCTTTGGAGACATTGCTCATTCCAATCTGCGTAGTGGTCTGCTGCGGCAGAATGACAGTCATAGAAGTACTGAGCCCCAGCACCTCCGAATAAAATTTACATTCAATCAAAGCCATTTGCGTATCCCCTTTCTGCCCACATGATAGCACAGCCCCTACCTGATATAAACTGTAGATTTCTCCAGATTTATTGTCCGCAAGCATTGCTGCTGCCGGAGGAGAAAGAATATAATGGAAGTAGGTAGAAAGATTCATATAAACATGCAAGGACACAGGGCTGAAGACATGGATAAACCCATAATTTAAATTTCAATAGAGTATAGGGAGCGAACATAATGTCCTGGAAAGACCCATGGAACCGCAGCCGCGAGCGGGGCAAGGAAGCGGGCTTCACCTTAATCGAGGTGCTGGCCGCCATCGTCATTCTGTCGATAGTGTCCCTGGTGCTGACCTCCTATTTCACCAACGCGCTATCCTACTCCAAATCCAACCAGAACAAGACGATCATGGTCAATCTGGCGCGGAACGCTTTGTTTTATATGGAGAAGCAGGATTTTGATAAGCTGGAGCTGTACCTTAAAGGCAAACCTGCTTCAGGAGCAGAACCTGAGATTATAGGCCACCCTGCGATTCAAGCTTCCGGTTGTGTTCCATTGACAGAGACAACAGTGAGCTGTAGCGTCTACAGTGCTGCTGTAAGCGACGTGAATACTCTGGCGAAGGTGCTGAATCCTACGATTAATAACATCACTTATCAAATAGATATTGAATATCAGTCTACTCTCCATACAGGAATGATACATTCATCGGATGCCATTGAGAAGGCTACTGCCGAGTACCTTTTGCCGGTTCGGGTCAGAGTGCGGGATTCCAGCCAGGTTAGAACGAATGGTAAGGAGACTGTTGTGGAGGGATATATTACAGATGAGAAAATTCGTTGATCTTCTCCGCAAAGAGCAGGGCTTTACGCTAATTGAGCTTATTGCAGCTTTGACTTTGTTTTCTCTGGTATCCGCACTCGTCTATGGAGTAATGACGTTTGGTGTGCAGAGTTATCAGAGAGTGACTATGGAGAATACTTTGAGGGATGAAAGTGACTTACTGATGTCTGCTATTATTACTGAAATCTATACCTTTGCTCCAAACACGATCTCTTCGGATGAAGTGAATAAGACTATACTTCTGCGCAGAGATAATATTAGCGGTGGGATCGATGAAGTAGCAATAGGCATATCCGGCGGGCAGTTAGTAATAAGTGAGCTTCCAACAACTGACCCCGCATCAACAACTCCCGATCCAGTGGGTGACGTAACTACTCCAACACTAGGAGATACATATCATACAAGGACTTCGACAGATTCCACGTTGGGCCCGGATTCTTCAATGAGCTTGGAATGCAGTGCAAATTCGATACAGCCTTGTGAGAGTGGCCTGCTAAATATCAAGCTTTCTCTGACTTTAGAACGTGGAGATACCAGACGACAGCTTGCGGTTGAGAGCAAATTCGGATTCTAGGAGCGGTGGGCAGAAATGGGATTGTGGTTTATGAATAGGAGCAGACAGGCGGAGCGGTTCTCCCGCATGAAGTCTGAACAAGGCTCTGCACTCGTACTGGTAATGTTGATTGTCCTCCTGCTTACAATTCTCGGATTAGCAGTTCTAGGTGCAACCATTGGAGGAGCCCAAAGAAGTGAAACAAGGGAGAGTGACGTACAGTCCCTGCATCTTGCCCAAAAAGGACTTAATGAAGCTGCGGCCTATATTCAATCCGAGCTGAAGGGATTACAACTGGAGGATATTGACCCGGAAAGCCTGGGAGTCATTCTGGCGAAGCTGGATGACAACAAGTCCAGTCTGAAGGTAGCTACAGAATTACAATCTTCCAGCAGGGGCTCAGTCGATGGCATCAAATATGATGATACTAAGGACAAAAAAATCAGAAAACAAAACCAATCTATCCAGTATACGATCAATATCAGCTCCAAGGCGGTGGTTAACGGAGTAGAACGGACACTAAGGCAACAGGTTATTATAGACAGTTATCCAGACTTCCTGAAGTATGTATTCGGCTCAGAGAAGACTCTCAGACTGAATGGAGCTCCTGTACTTATGGGCAATGTGTATGCCGGAGAGAAGCTGCTGATAACGAATACACCTTGGTACACTTACTTGGGACATAGATATCCTGAAGTCACCTTGGATTTCCCTACCGTCATGAGTAATGCGGATGGGTCAGCCCCGGGTGAGGTACATGTTCAAGCAATGAGCAATATCAAGTATAAAGAGAATTTCCAGCCGAAAGAGAGTATCCTGTCAGAAGATCAAGAAGATACAATGACCTCCCTCCCTGAATCAGAGAGCGCAAGGAATGATTTATTGGCTAAGATTCTGCACGTGAATCCGGCTAACATCAAAATTAAAGAGAAAAATAAATTTGTCCAAATCAACGTTGAGGAGTCGTTTTTCGATAAGCTGGCACAAGGGTTATCCTCCTCAAAGGATGATTTTACTCAAAAATCGTTAAGAAACAGTGTACGTGGAGAATACAATAAAGGCATTGCAGACTTGAATTCTTGGATCATCGGGCGTTCGGAGGTCACACATATTCAAGGGATGCCGGTAGCTCTGGACAAAGTTCTCCCAGATGCTGATGAGGCTGCCCTTGCTCAGTATCAAAGGGATCTTGAAATATACAATGAGAAACTACAGCAGTTGGAGAACTTGGATTCCACAGTTGTTTTTAACGGAAATTTAGTTATCGATGGGTTAGCCTACAAGAAATTGTTTTATCCGCTGGGACTGTCCAATGATAGTGACCCCAAAAGCGGGAGTATGCCTCGCTGGTTCATCGTTGCGGGGAATTTAGAGATCAACAACTTTAAACCGGATTTTTTACCAGTCCGGGCCAATATATTAGTTACTGGGAATGTTAAAATCAAAGGCAACGTTAAGTTTGATTCGACGTTGCTGGTGTTAGGTGATACAACGGTTGAGGATGCAAATATTCGGGGACTTCAGGGTAATGACCTGGAGACCAAAGAACTGGTCTTGATCTCCAAAGGGAAAGTGCTTATCAACCGCCTGCACGCCTTTGCTGTGAACGAACCAAGCGCACAGGAAACGATGGAAGCTTTCTTTTATACAGACTCCAGTGGTGAATTGTATGGTGTGGGCTCTATGTTTCACCTGATCGGCGGTTTTTTTGCCAAAGACGACCTGACTGTACATGCAGTGAAAGGTAATGTGAGGGAGCCTCTTCCAGACAGTTCTGACGGGCTAATCATTAACCAAGTGGCTAATCCAGAGCGTTTTGTGATAGATTATAAACCGGACATCTATGAGAATCAGCAATCCAGCTTACCCAGAGTGCAAACCGTCAATGTAAATGTCGGACCTATGCAACTGGTGAATTGACGGTATACAGCATTAAAAGGAGCCCCTTCGCGTCAGTATCTACTGCGCTTAAAGGCTCCTTTTAATATTGTCATCTAGTTTTCCTTAGTAACGGTCATCCGTATCGAGAGGATATACTTTGACGAGTATGGTTGTCTTAATTAGAGGGTTGTTAACATACTGTACAGTTACCAGCGTACTTCCGCTTTTGTGTGCATGGATTATCCCCCGGTTGTCTGCAGTAACAGGAGTTTGGAAGGAGGCAATTCCTGAGAAAGTACTTGTCCAATCCAATTGATCCCGAACATCATTCAAAGTAATCTCTCTTGGCGAGAACCAGAGAAGTTGGTCCAGAGGTCTGGAGTCGCCAACGTTCATCTCCACTATAGTCCCGGTAAACTGGATATCCGTAAGAACCAAAGGTTCGATCTTAATTCTCTTAGTCCTAGTAATGCCTCCTGCCGTGACTGAAACAGTGACAGTATCCTTTGCCTTGATGCCAGTGAAAATATACTTAGTATCATTCGTATCGTCTGGGGCTTTAGTTAAGCTTGCATATTGAGCACCATCTCCAACTAAGCTCCAATGGATATCTAAAGCATCATCTGCGTTATTAGGAGCGAAGTCCTTTACACTCATCTCAATGAATTTGCCGACAAAAACACTATCAGCACTATCAATAGTAAAGTCCCTTAAAGGATTGGTGATGGTAATGATCTTGGTGGCTGGGGAGCCAGCCTTATTGCTGTTGCTGTATGCAGTTACCGTGATAGTATAGATCCCACTCTGCGGTGCATTAAAGGTTCCCGTAGGTGAAGTTGGACCACTTGTTGTCAGGTATTGATTAACGTTGGTGCCATTCCCATCTGTGGCTGTCCACTTATAGTTTATATCCGTCTCAACTGGATTACTGGTGTATACAGCATTCAAATTAATTGGGGTATTGGCAGTTCCTGAAATATCTCCGGTAAGCTCAATGGTGCGTATCGGCTCAGGCGGAATAGGTGCTGTCACAGTAATCCTGGCTATATTGCTGACAACCTTGCTTCCATCTTGAGCAGAGGCTTGAATCTCTGCTTCACCGGGCGCAATTCCTTGGATGATACCATCGCTTGTGAATTTAATGAAGTCTTTGCCGCTGACGATGGTCCATAGAAGCGTGCGGTCCTTCGCATCTACATCATCTGGCAGAATTGTAGTTATGGACGGGAGCGATAGCTCTTGATCAACCAGTATGTTCTCATCGTGAACAGCAATTGAAGTAATCTCAATAATTACTTCCAGATTAACAGCTAAAAACTTCATAGTCACAGTTGTTGGAACTGGCGTAGCTGTCGGCATCACAGTTGGTGAGGCACTAGCAGTAGGCACTGGTGTAGCTGTTGCTGTAGCTACTGGGGTAGGAGTCGCTGTAGGGACTGCGGTTGGTGCAGTGGTTGCGGCAGGCATTTCAGGCAACGAGCCCTCAAAGGGTTGATAACCTATCGCGATTCCGCTAGATCCTATAGTTAATAGAGACTCACCGATAATATTTCCATTAAAGCTCCCTGTGAGATTGATATTAGCTAATGGGGCAAGAATAGACTGATTAATTTCACCATAACTCTCGACTGTCAAGGATTTGGCTTGATAGAAATTGAGGATAATATGGTTGCTGCTTACTCCATTAACAGATACGCTCCCATTTATAAACTTGATTGATTCTCCTGCAATATTAATCAAGACTGTTGAATCTGCTGGTGCATTAATTTTGAGGCTGCGTAAATTAATATTATTTAGATTGCTTGGTTTTACGTTGAAAATGTTTAATTTTTTATCTTCTCCCGAAACTACAAGATCGCTATCCTCAGAAACTTTGATCTCCTTGCCTGTTAGACTTCCCATGTATGCAGATCGGCCAATGAGTTGAGAGCCAATCGTTGTAAAATCTAGTGGAGAACCCTTCGTAATGTTTGCTCGCTCTTCTTGCGATAAATAGGCATGCATTTCAATGTTATTTCCATAATATCCTTTGCCGGAAATTTTCCCTCCCCATGAGCCCCAGTACAAGTCATTGCCTACAACCAAAACAGCATCAGTAAGTGTATCACCCAAGGTAAAAGATTGTGCTTTTACGTTTCTTCCTGCAGCAGTTCGGCCTTTATTCTGAAAACTATTATTATCATAGCGGATGTCTTTCAACATAAAGACAGTATAATCCTTAGCAACCCCCAGAGCCGAAATAGGTGCTGTAGAACCCGGGAACACCGGAGGAGCTACAGTCGGAACCGGTGTTGGCGTAGGTGTCGGTGTCGGAATCGGTGTTGCTGCAACAGTAGGCGCCGCTGTAGGTGCTGCCGTAGGTACAGATTCTGCGGGAGCATGGATATCATCGTACGTAATGCTGGAGTTATCCAGTATATATTTCACTGCTGCCTTAGGTTTGAAGCTCAGAGTGAATTTATATATAAGCGGGTCTGACGTACTGTTAGGATTAACCGGCTTATAGTACTGCTTACCATCAATTGTAGTTAACTGAAAAGTGATATTCTCAAAAGTTCCTTTTATAGTGTAACCTTCACTGAGACTTCCGGTCTTGGTGAATCCTTGCGGCAAGGCTTCACCCTCAAATTCAAGATTTGGAGCGAATTTTTCCTCATAGTGCAGGCCGGAAATTAACAGGTTATTTTTCCCCTGATACTGAGGTTGAACATCCTCTAGCCTTAAGGTTTTTGGTGCAATGCTGTAATCGATCGTTACCCGCTTGTCACGGCCTATTTTGGTGGCGGACTGGCTTCGGCCTATAGATAAAGTGGATTCCACCTTTGAGACGGTCAATGGGATGATGACCGGTGAAGCGGAAGCGCCCTGGTCATCTTGTGCTGTGATCATGATTTCAATATTGCCACTTTCGCTAAGCGGGTTCTTGAAGGTCTGTGTAATAGTCTCTTCAGATCCTACACGCCGGTTGTGGATCATGTAGTCCGGGCTGGTCAATTCTGTTCCGTTCACGATGAACTTCAGATTAGTGGTCAGAGTACGGTCCTTCAAATCCAGATCGGCTACCAAATAGCTTACAGTCAGCTTATCTTGATAGGATGGAATGACGGCTCCTTCAATAGGTGAATATGCAGTGATGCTGGGAGCGTGGTTAGCACCCATAAATGCTCTGTACATCGTGTTAACAAAAAGCTTCTGTTCCCACTCCGGGAACACAGACTCGCTGCTTGAAAGATTAGAGCCAAACAGATGGCCGGTTCCTGAATAGGTTACGTTTCCTTTGGAATAGGTGTAGTAATGGTTCCAGCTGTCATCAGGAGTCCGTTTGTTTGCGTCTCCCGATTCGCTGATGATGTTGTACCAGGGTATAACTGTCCGGTCTTCCAGATCCAGCGTGAAGTACTGATTGTGGGTCTTGGCCACTTTGGGTTCACCTATACTGTTCTGGGTACCGCTACTAGTCTGTTGACTGAGATAAAAAGGGTACTGCATAAGCAATCCGTCATTAACCGGCGTTACTTTTTTAGAGGGGTTAAGTGCATTATGACCAAGGTTAACAACAGGATCTTTCTGGCCTGTGATTTCTTTGAAATTATTGACCCAAGTGTTGCTTCCGTAGAGGTTGATGACTGTATCATGTGTGAACATTGCGCTCTGCTTGGATTCGTTAATGAATTCCTTTACTGCTGTGATAGACAATGGCTTCATTATTGTCTTCGAGTAGTATTCATCCCGGAATCCGAACAGTAGCATGTCATAGACGCCATTAAGGCCATATTCATGTGTATTTGCTAAGGTGCTTTCAATATAATAATTGAATTCATCTATATTCATGACAGTAATATCCAGCTTGTAATCCTCATTGCTTAAAAATCCCTGATTCATGTTAATTGATTTTTTTAGACTGCTCTCATGAATTGGAGATGTACTGGATCCTGGAGGTGTAATCTGCAGGACTCTTATAACGGTCTTTTCATTCCGGTAACGGATGCTTCCGCGTTCATAGCTCTTTAACTGTGAAAAGCTGGTAGGGTCACTAATCTCAAGCTTCCAGTACAACAGCCCTGAGAATGTCCGTGGAAGAATATACTCCAGCGTACCATTTGCTTTATTCACTTTGACAGATGTGACAACCTGCTGCTCGCTCATGGCAATAGACTTATCAAGATTAATGTACAGCTTGGCGGTCAAAGGATGATTCGCAAGATCAGGCGTATTGCTGACATTGAAATTGAACTTCAGTTTGTCACCGGGAGCATAGATCTTGCCTCCTGTGGAAGCCGGAACATAATTGCTGATCTCGTCACTGTTCGTGATTTGCAGTTGGGGGCGTTGTTTCAGCTTGGAGCTGTCAGCCTTCAGTCCCTTGAAGAAATCATTAAGTCCGGAATCGTTCAGAAAGAGAACGTTACTCTTCGAAGCCGAGGTTCTGCGTAAGGGATTAAATGCTTCGTAGAGGATTCCTTTTCTGGCCTCAGCCTTCTCTTGATCTAAGAAAGTCTGTTCATGAAAAATCACATACAAGCCCTTCATAATAAAGAGCTTATTGATATCATCTACACGAAGACGCGTAATATCATTCTGAATTAACGAGGTGTTCATAGCCGCAGAGCGTACAGAGACATCTTTATCCTTAAGGTTTCCCAGGGTTACTGGACTATAGGTACCTTTACCTATAAATATGCCGTCATACTGCCCATCCAGATCATCGCGTAAAGCGACAAAACGTTTCATGCTCATGGTAACGACTGTGAAATCTGGAAATTCGGTCTTAAGGGAGGTTAACTGGCTTGAGCCATCTTCCGTGACTTCAAGCAGGCGAACCGGATAACTGTTCTGATCAGCATCAATCCTTGATACCATACTCCAGATGACAGCAAACAAGATTAAGGTCAACGGAAGGCTAAGCATAAGCAGCAGTCTTTTTCTTTTCAAGACCTCCATCGCGATCTCTCCCCAATAATTATTAATAACACAAAATTTGTCATATAAACTTCTATTTTGCCGTATGAGGGTTGTAGTTTAGGCGGTTTCCATTGTAAAATTATCCATTCTATGCTATATACATTCTAGGACATATTTAGTAGATAGGCAATTAAAAGATATGCATAAAAACCTATAAAATTGAGACTAATTAACTATAAAATTTAAAATATTTTATGAAAACTATGATTTCAATGTACTGCTGATTTCCAAATGATTAGCGTATAACTGCTTGGAAAATATAGTGCTCTGGAGTGAAACAGATATGGCTATCATGAAGAAGAGGCTGGGAGATTTACTCGTAGAAAACGGTATTATCTCTCAAGAACAGCTTGAAGAAGCACTGGTGGAGCAACGCAAAACCAAACGAAAGCTGGGGGATCTGCTAATAACTCAAGGCTATATTACAGAGCAACAGCTCATAGAGGTACTTGAGTTCCAGTTAGGTATCCCCCACGTAAGCCTGTTTAAATATCAGATTGACCCGGCAATCACGCAGATCATCCCCGAGAGTATGGCCAAACGCTACCAAGTGCTCCCATTCATGAAGGAAGGCAGCAAGCTGATGGTGGCAATGGCAGATCCCTTGGACTACTTCGCTATTGAAGATTTGCGCATGAGTACAGGATTCCGGATTGAGCCGGCAATCTCCAGCCGTGATGAGCTGACTAGAGCAATAGCCCGTCACTACGGAATGCGGGATTCGATGAGTCAGATGATGGTCGAGCTTCCAACCCAGGAAGAGATAGAAGAAACAGAGATTACGGATGAGGATTCACCGATTGTGCGGCTGGTCAACCAGATGATTCAGCAGGCAGTGTCATTGCGGGCTTCAGATATTCATGTGGACCCTGGTGAGAATAATCTCTCCATCCGTTACCGGATTGACGGGACTTTACGGACAGAGCGGATCATTCCCAAGCAAATGCAAGGCTTCATCACCGCTAGACTGAAGATCATGGCCCGATTGAATATAGCAGAACGGCGCTTGCCCCAGGATGGCCGGATTAAAATGCAATTTGACTACAAGATGGTAGATATACGTGTATCTTCACTGCCCACCATGCATGGTGAGAAGATTGTACTGCGTCTCTTGGACCTAAGTACTGGAGTTAAGTCTGTAGATACACTGGGCTTCAGTGACCTTAACGCAGATGCCTTCAGAGATATGATCAGCAAGCCTTACGGTATTCTCCTGATTACCGGTCCAACCGGCAGCGGGAAATCTACCACCTTATATTCCGCCCTGAGCCAATTGAATACCGAGAATGCGAATATTATTACGATTGAAGATCCGGTGGAATATCAGCTGGAAGGTGTGAATCAGGTGCATGTGAATCCGGCGATTGGCTTAACCTTTGCCGCAGGCTTACGCTCGATTCTTCGTCAGGACCCGAATATTGTAATGGTAGGAGAGATTCGGGACACTGAAACTGCAGAGATTGCTGTACGTGCTTCACTTACAGGACATCTTGTATTGTCCACATTACATACCAATGATGCTATCAGTACAATTTCCAGATTGCGTGACATGGGCGTTGAGCCCTACTTGATTGCTTCCTCGCTGCTGGGGGTAGTCGCTCAGCGGCTGGTACGCAAAATCTGTCCGGATTGCAAAGAGGAACAGAAGCCGACAGAGCAGGAGTCAATCATGCTTAGGCGCTATGGCCTGCCTGCTGAGGTCATTTATCGGGGCAGAGGCTGCGGTAACTGCAACAATACAGGATACCGGGGACGGATTGCCATTCATGAGGTACTTACCATCAATGATCATCTGCGGCAGCTTATCACAGATTCTGCATCCATAGAGGAGCTGCGGGCAGCTGGTAAAGAGCAGGGCATGATCCAGTTAGTAGAGGACGGGTTCATCAAAGTAGCCAAAGGAATTACAACCTTACAGGAAGTCATGCGTGAGACCGTTTCGCATTAGAAGGGAGGGAGTAAGATTGCCATTGTTCAAACGTGATATTGTTCAACTTTTGCATATGGCCTATACCTCCAAAGCCTCAGATCTGCATATATCCGTAGGTTCACCGCCAGTAATCCGGATAGACGGAACGCTGCATTCATTGGAGGGGGAGAATATTGCTCCTGAAGAATCTGTAAGTATGGCGGAAGCATTACTCGGTAGCGATAAAAGTGAAATCTTCCATAGCATTGGGGAAATGGATTTCTCGTATCCTTTGGACAATGGGGTGCGATATCGGGTTAACGTCTATAAGCAAAGAGGGGAAGTCAGCATAGCTGCGCGGGCAATTCCAGTAGAGATCCCGACGCTTGAACAATTATCATTGCCATCTGTACTTTCCAGTCTTGCTGTGAAGCCTCAGGGGCTGATATTAGTAACAGGGCCAACCGGCAGCGGGAAGTCCTCTACACTTGCCGCCATGTTGAATTATATCAACAGGACAGAGCGTAAGCATATTGTGACGCTTGAGGACCCAATCGAATTTATACATTCTCATGGCACATGCTTAATTGACCAGCGTGAGGTGGGAAATGATACCGGCAGCTTCGCCAGTGGATTAAGGGCTGCGCTGCGTCAGGACCCTGATGTAATTCTGGTGGGCGAGATGCGTGATCTGGAGACGATGTCGGCAGCAGTTACGGCTGCGGAGACCGGCCATCTGGTGATGGCTACACTGCATACTACGGATGCCCCGCAGACGGTTGACCGGATTATCGATACTTTTCCAGGCCACCAGCAAGGTCAGATTCGTTCCCAATTAGCTTCAGTGCTGCTGGCGGTTCTCTCACAGCGTCTTTTCCCTAGGGCGGGTGGCCGGGGGAGGCTGAGTGCAACGGAG
Source organism: Paenibacillus sp. FSL P2-0089 (assembly GCF_038595095.1). Taxonomy (NCBI): domain Bacteria; kingdom Bacillati; phylum Bacillota; class Bacilli; order Caryophanales; family Paenibacillaceae; genus Paenibacillus; species Paenibacillus sp. FSL P2-0089. The sequence goes on along the minus strand of NZ_CP152006.1, from coordinate 6,687,505 downwards.
TTGTTGATTAATACGCCAGCTGTAGCGAACTTGATTCGTACTGACAAGACACACCAGCTCAAAAATGTAATGCAAACCGGGCGGGCACTCGGTATGCATACGCTTGAGATGAATATTCGTGAACAATTGCAGTATGGACTTATTCATCCGGAAGCTGCTAAAGCCTATCTAACGGAGGTGGGCAGCTGATGCCGCAGTTTGAATATCAGGTGAAAACGCATGCGGGCAAGCAACTTAAGGGGAAGCTCACCGCAACAGACAAGTCCATAGCGATGGAGGAGCTTCGTAAGCGCGGTCTGACCGTATTCTCGCTCGTAGAACGCAAAACCACTATTCTGTCTATGGAAATATACATAGGTAATCCGGTCAAGACCATTCATTTCATTATCTATTGCCGCCAGTTCGCGACACTGATGCGTGCAGGTGTTTCTATTGTGGATGCTACACGAATATTGGCTGAACAGACAGAGAGTAAGCCTTTACGTAAAGCTTTGATGGATGTGAACTCCAGCCTGTTAAGAGGAACTGCATTCTCACAGGCGATTCAGGATCACAAGAAGATCTTTCCGCCGCTCTTTGTCAGCATGATTCGTGCAGGTGAGGAGACCGGTGATCTGGAAGGGACGCTGGAACGGTTGGCTGTCTATTTCGAAAAGCAGCATACAACCACTGAGAAGATCAAATCAGCACTTACCTATCCTATTACCGTTGGGATTATGGCTATTGCGGCAGTGGTGTACCTACTCTGGGCGATCGTACCTCAATTCGTCAGCATGTTTGAATCAATGAATGCCGAGCTGCCTGCGATTACCAAAATGGTATTGGCACTTAGTACAAGTATTCAAGGTCAGTGGTATATTTGGCTGCTTGCTATAGTACTGCTCATTACTGTCTATCAGGTAGTCAAACGTACGGAAAGCGGAGCCTATGCGCTTGATTATGCCAAGCTCAAGATTCCGGTATTCGGCAAGCTGAATCAAAAAGGCTCCATTGCGCAATTCACACGCACCTTCTCATCCCTATATGCCAGTTCGGTGCCTATTCTTCAATCCTTGTCGATTGTTGAAGAAGTTGCTGGGAATAAAGTGATTGGCGGATACATCCGCAAGGCCAGTGATTCTCTTCGTCAAGGGAAGCCGTTATCGGACCCGCTGAAGAAGGCTTGGGTTTTTCCACCGCTCGTTACACAGATGATTGCGATTGGTGAAGAGACGGGGGCACTGGATCAGATGCTTGCTAAGGTAGCTGACTTCTACGAGATGGATGTAGAGAATACAGTGGACCGGCTGAAATCGCTGCTGGAGCCAATACTTATTGCCTTTTTGGCAGGTGTAGTAGGAATTATAGTAGCTTCAATTATGCTTCCTATGTTCAGTATCTATAGCAATATTTAATTGAAATGATTTGAGAGGGGTGACGCCGGTCAAATAGCAGAGATCGGTTCTGTTCAAGGATTACACCACTATCGAGGGGGAATTAATATGTTGGCACAGGCACTGAGAAAGAGATTAGGTAAGGCGGTAAAAGAGGAAAAAGGGTTTACACTGATAGAGTTGCTGGCTGTCATCGTGATTATTGGTATTATTGCAGTTATAGCGGTTCCATTGATTAGCAACGTTATAGGCAAATCTAAAAGTAACGCAGATGTTGCAACAGCTAGACAAATATACGATGCTGCTAGATTATATATTACTTCTGAAAAAGCAGGGAAATTCACAGGTACTGATGCTTCAGGTAACCCTACAGCATTAAACATCACAATTGGCCCCAAAAGCGTTGCAGATTCACTCCAAAAAACGGGATTTCTTGAAAGTCCAATTTATTTGCCAAGTACTAAATTAGAGATTGTAGGTGGAACAGTCCAATTTGATGCGACTGGTACTTTTATTAAGGTTGTATTAGATACTGGTGCAACGGATCCTCCTGAATTTTTAGCAGCTGAAGTAATGAGTGCTACTCCAACTGCAAATAGATAAGTACTTAACCAAACTCTTGTACAGCCCAAGGAATCGGAATTCCCGATTCCTTTTTTAAAATTCGCCAGACAGGAACGTTGAACCATGACGATTATTGTAGCCAGTTACATCACGCTGATCGGCCTGATTCTGGGCTCTTTTTATAATGTAGTAGCCTTGCGTATACCTGCAGGTGAATCGCTTCTGCGGCCGCCCTCACACTGTCCAAGCTGCAACACACAGCTAAGATCAAGGGATCTGATACCTGTACTAAGTTATGTGCTGAACAGAGGGAGATGCCGTTACTGCGGGATCAGGATCTCGCCGTTATATATGCTTGGTGAGGTGACGACAGGCTTGCTGTTTCTATGGATTCACCTCCAATTCGGTCTGACGGGCAAGGGAATTGTTGGATACTTATTGGTAAGTCTAGCTGTTATTGTAACGGTGTCTGATTTTAAGTTTATGTTAATTCCTGACAAGGTGTTGCTGTCTTTTCTCCCGATACTCGCTACCGCAGTGCTGTTCTTTCCCGAGGGTCCGCTAGTCTCTCATCTGCTGGGAGCAGCCGCAGGCGGAGGTATTCTGCTGCTGTTAGTCTTGTTCGGCGGCATGGGGATGGGGGATGCAAAGCTGATGGCATTACTCGGTCTGGTGCTGGGGTTCCCTAATACGATCCTGGCCTTTCTGCTTGCTTGTATGTTAGGAACTGTGGTTGGAGGCACATTGCTGTTTACCGGCAGAATCCAGCGCAAGCAGCATATTCCCTTTGGCCCGTGGCTGGGAGCAGGGGCGCTGCTTGCCTTCGCGTACGGCTCACATCTTATCAGCGGTTATCTTGCGCTCATTCGTTAGGAGGAACTATATAGCATGATTGGATTAAGGCACAGAGCAGCAGGGATCTCCATTGAGCAGACTGGAATCCGCTACATAAGTTTCAAAGCCAACAAGCAGATTCATAAAAAGCGGTTCATCCCCCTGCTTCCAGGAATGATTGTAGAGAATCAGATTGCGGATAGGGAAGCTCTGCTGGACCGGTTGAAGCAATGGGTCAAACAAAAGGGGATGCGCGGCAGCGCTGTTGATGTCTCGATTCCTCCATCGCAAATGATTGTCCGCAAGATGATGATTCCGAGTACGAGTGAGAAGCAGATCGAACAGCTCGTGAAGCTGGAGGTTGAAACCGGGCTGCATCTGCCGTTCGAGAACCCGGTGTATGATTATGTAATTACCGAGCAGGATGAGAGCCAAAGCCAGTTGATCATTTTTGCCGCACCGCGTAAGGTAGTTCAGGATTATGTGGACGTTCTGGAGGATGCCGGGTTGCGGGTGAGGACGGTAGAAGTAACAGCCACTGCCCTTGCCCGAAGTATTGTAGCGGGGTATGGGCATGAGTTCAGTGAAACGATGCTGATCCACCTGGAACAGTCTTTACTGGATATCTATATGTTCCGTAGCGGTCATCCTGTATTCATGAGAACCATCGATCTGATTGATCTATCGCTTGAGAAGCCATTGAATCTGCAAGAGAACATGCCTTTCCTTGCCGAAGCAGAGGTTGCAGCTGCGTCACATGAACACCTCTCTACGGAACAGGTTGTCGAAATTACAGCGGAGATTTCCCGAATGCTCAGCTTCTATCAATACAGTCTGCATGACGGCTCGACGCGAATCTCAGAGATCTTAATTACTGGATCTCCAGAGATGCGTGTACAGTTACAGGAGGAACTTCAAGCCGCGCTTCCTGAGATGGCTATTGCCCCGATTGCGGTTAATCAATTCTCACAAGGCGCGAAGCCGGACAGCAGTCTTAATGATTACAGGACCGCTGCCGGAGCTGCTCTTCGTGACAGCAAGATACGGAACATTAACCTGTTGCCCCGCGAAGACCGTGAGACGATTGTATTTCCGTATATCGCTATCTCTTTAGCCGCAATATGGATTCTGGGTGTGGTCGGTTCGGGCATATTGTACGCATCTATTCAAGGACAATATGCAGAGCGGGGCGAACAGATATTAGCTTATCAGGATCAGAACGCCTTGCTCCAGACAGAGTTAGCTGGACTTAATGGCCGTAACTCATCAGGCGGTGGGCTTGACCGTGCGGTTATCATTGAAGCCATGTCTGCCAGCCGTGCAGATGCTGCTGCTGTTCTGGATGAATTAGAGGCAAGTCTTCCTTATGGCGGAGTCATCAGAGATATTAAATATTCATATCATAGCGAGATTATCCTGTCAGTGAATTTCACGGCAATGGAGCATAGTACAGTCTACTTAACTGCATTACGTCAGATGTCTTTCTCCAAGGGGGCTTCCATTCAAAAGCTGACAGAAGGCACTGAGAATTCCGGTAACTCTGTTGCTAAATATACCGCAGTCTTCAGGGTGAACATGGCACCTGTAGTGGAGCAAAGTGTACAGGCCCAAAGTCCGGCAGAAGGAGGGGAGGACAGCAGTGGAACAAATTAATAAATACCGTTCAGCCATTGTGCTGACATTGTTGGTCCTGTTCCTGATTTTGTTTGGCTTCTATATGTTCGCCATACGCCCGGTGAATAACGATATTGCTATGCAAGATAATGAGTTCTCATTGCTGGAGCAGGAGAAGGGAATTCTTACAAATAAGATTAACGAGCTTAAGAGTGAGCAGCAGGGAACAAATTCTAGTGAGGATACTCTACTGGCAGGAATTCCGCAAGGAGATGACAGCGAAGCACTAATCCTGGCCTTACAACGGATTGGAACCAGCTCACATGCCAGACTGAAGGATATCGGATTCTCGCTGACAGAATCTAATGAAATTAGCCCCTGGACCGGGATCAGCCCCGAGGAAGCGGGCAGCTTGAGAGAGATCAAAATGGCTGCTATTGTACAAGGGAGTTATGCAGAGATTAAGGACTGGTTGAAGCAGCTTCATGACCTGCCGCGAATCCTTGCTGTAGACTCCTTCTCCTTCCAGAAGCCTTATGAATTCCCGGCCCCGGGGAAACCGGGCAGTATCCTAACGGCAAATGTGTCCTTTACCGCATACTTTGAAGCTACAGTACCTAAGTCTGGTAATTAAGCTGTACCCTATGCCCATCACGCTCCCCCAACTCTGCCCCCATTTACACGGGACGGAGTTTTTTTACGCATTTCCCCCATTACCCGTTTATACCCCCGGGTGGTTTGGGTATTACAGCTTACGGGCTATTGTAATGTTATACAGTACTTATCGCAGCAGCTTAGTCTGAAGTACGCTTTAGGCTACCATACAGGAATACGAGGAGGCGTTCGAAATGAAGAACAAAAAATGGATGATCGGGTCACTGGCATTATCACTGGGTCTTGTCTCTGCAGGGGGCGGAGCGCTTGCGGATTCACCGGTGGCAAGCATTGAGGGCGTAAGAACGGTTGCGGCGTCTGCACCAGGCAAGGAAGGGCCGGCGACCATTAACAATCTCACTGAACGGAGTGTTGTTCCGCTGGTGGTTCATGCCAAGAAGCTATATACGTATGCCAGCCGGGGAGGCAATGTATTCAGCCCGGAGCGGTTCACTTATAAAGCACAGGAGTACCGCTATCTGTCCAGTGATCTGGGCTCGAAGCAGCAGCTGATGAGCTATATCAAGAAGGGGTTCACGCATAATGCGGCCGCCTTCTACGCACAGACACAGTTCCTGGAGCATGAGGGCCGAATGGCGCAGGTCAATTCCGATCTGGGCAACTCGCTGGACTTCACCAGAGCGACTGCACGGATGGTCTCCAAGACTGCGCAGGCGGCAGTGTTCGAGCTGACTGTACCTGCGGAAGGAGCGAACGGGTCTTCCGAGGTAGTAACTGTGAAGCTGAAGAAGGTTAACGGCTATTGGAGAATTGACATGTCGCCGGATACCCTTTTCTAAGCAGCAGAGGCTTCAGGCTCCATCCAGAGCTTCATAAAAGAACGGCTGTGCCGACCTTATCATAAGGAGGGCACAGCCGTTTCTGCTTGCTATACATTTTGAGGAAAATGGAAGTTAACGCACCTTCACACCATCCTCGACTAGCTGTCTGCGCGGGGATTCGGGCTGATCGGATTTGCTCATCCCGCCGCGGTTGATGGCGATAACACGTTTCTGGGCGTAATAGGTGTCGCGGGAGAGCAGGTTTCTTTCTACGGCTTTACCATCTACGTGGCGGGTAATGTAAGTTTCAACTACATAGCCGGTTTTGCCGGCAAGCAGTACCCGGGTTCCGCCCTTGGGGAGCGAGGCATCGCTCACATATTTATCCGTGGGGGGCAGCACCTCGACGGTTCTGGATTCAACGGAATAGGTGACGTTCTTCGGGAACGTGCCGAACAGCTTGATGGTCAGCGTGCGCCCCTGGACTTCGGATTTGATGATCAGATATTTGCCGGTGTTGTTGCGGAAGCGGAAATTAATATACCCCTCGGCAAAAGTGGCGTCCTGCCCCTTGGGCAGATAGCTGACCGGAAGCGAGTGGTTGCGCCGTTCTACGATCTCCAGCCCGGAGCGGAGCGCGGCATTATACAGGGTGCTGGAGACCTGGCAGATCCCCCCGCCCGTGCCGGGCTGGAGCTTGCCGTTCACGATGACCGGGGCTTCGCGGAAGCCGTATTCGGTCTGGGCCTTCTGGATTGCTTTTCCGTAATCAAAAACCGCATTCGGCGGCAGCACCGTGCCGTTTACAGCTTTGGCGGCCGCCTCCACATTGAAGCTGCGCCCGGGGCCGCTGGCCCCGAGGGAGGTGCTGAACTGGACGATTTTGCGATCGATGCCCTGATCCTTGAGCGCCTGTAGCGTGATCTTCGGCTGCTTGACGGCAAGGGGAACCTCCAGCTGAATCTGCTGATCCTGAAGTGTGCCGTCAGCGGCCAACCGGGTGGGCACCGCCGCCTGCATCGCAAGCTCCAGCGCCTGCCAGTCCACCTCGTAGGAGGAGGTGCCCGGCGTATAGACGACCCGGTCATCTCCGGTGATCCGCCGGACCGCATCGACCGGAACGCCGAAGGAGGCTTTTTCCCATTCGGGATTCAAAAGACTTCTGAGCTGCGCAGTCTGCAGCTGAATCTCCATATTCCAGCTGCCGGACCAGCTGCGCCGGGCTTGTACCCGCTCCATCAGCGTGCCGTCCGACAGCGTCTTCAGCGCCTGGAGGAAGTCCCCGGCCTCATAGGTCACACCTGCCTGCTTAAGGGTAACCTGGAGTCCGGCATTATTTTTTGCCTTCAGCATGAGTGGAGTGGCTTCCAGCGCCTGAAGTCTTGAATCCATTCCGGCCGCTACGTCAGCGATGTTCATTCCGCCAACCTCCCAGCCAGCGATAACGGTGTTTGCAGGTAGGGTAGGTTGGGTCCCGTATAGATGAAGTCCTCCGGCAGCCAGCGAACCGGCCAGCATCAGACCGAAACCCGCGATGAGAGCGGCGTGTATTTTTTTCATAAATAATCTCTCCTTCTATGGGGGCGAAACCTGATGTTTTTATGTATATGTAAGGATTCGGTAAAACTTTCGGGTACTCAAGGGGTTATGGATTTGTTACAATAGATACGCCTGCGATAATCATGCAGTTTATGGAAGCTCCCCCGGCCCGGTGGCCCGGCGGAAGATGTCAGAATCGGGAAGTGAGAAAATGATTGAGATGCAGGATGTATGGAAGACCTATGCTAACGGGACCCATGCATTGCAGGGAATATCGGTTAAAATTGACCGCAATGAGTTCGTCTACATTGTCGGACCGTCCGGCGCAGGGAAATCAACGTTCATGAAATTAATTTATAGAGAAGAAACGCCGACCAAAGGACAGATCTCTGTAGGCGGGTTCAATATCGGCAAGCTGAAGCCCCGTAAGATCCCTTATGTGCGCCGCAATATCGGTGTGGTCTTTCAGGATTTCCGGCTGCTGCCGAAGATGACGGCTTATGAGAATGTGGCTTTTGCGATGGATGTTATTGAGGCGCCGAAGAAGATTATCAAGAAGCGTGTGAATGAAGTGCTCGATCTGGTGGGACTGCGCAGCAAGGCGGGGCGTGAGCCCTCACAGCTCTCAGGGGGGGAGCAGCAGCGTATCGCGATTGCCAGAGCCATCGTCAACAACCCTTCCGTTATTATTGCGGACGAGCCTACCGGTAATTTGGACCCGGAGACCTCGTGGGGCATTATGCAGCTGCTGGATGAGATTAATTTTCGCGGTACCACGATCGTTATGGCGACCCACAACCGGGATATTGTGAACAAAATGCGCAAACGGGTGCTAGCGATTGAGAATGGAACGATCGTCAGAGACCAATTGAGAGGGGAATACGGTTATGAGTTTTAAAACCTTCTTGCGGCATTTGCGGGAAGGCTTCAAAAACGTATTCCGCAACGGCTGGATGTCGGTGGCGTCCATCACTTCCATCGTTGTCTCTCTCTTCGTACTCGGAGTGTTCATCCTGCTGGTGCTCAACGTCAATCAAATTGCGGACAAAGCAGACAGCCAGGTGCAGATCAATGTGCATCTGACGCTGAATACGGACCAGAAGATGCGGGAGAAGCTGGAAAACGAAATCGGCAATATGCCGGAAGTCAGCAAGGTGGAGTTCGTCTCCAAAGAACAGGGCTTGAAGGAATTCCGTGAAGATATGGGGCCGGATGCCGCCGAGCTCCTGGAAGGCTTCGATGAAGACAATAATCCGCTGCCGGACAAGCTGCTGGTTGAAGTGATTGAGCCGACCACGGTTCCGTTTGTAGCGGAGAAGATAGAAGCATTGAACAAGACGCATGAAGAGCAGCCGATCTATAAGGTGAACTACGGTAAAGGCTCTGTGGAGACTTTATTCAAGGTGACCAAGGCGGTGCGGAATATCGGGTTTATTTTTGTAGCAGGACTGGCGCTGATGTCGATGTTCCTGATCTCGAATACTATCCGGGTAACGATCCTCGCCCGCCGCAAGGAAATCGGCATTATGAAGCTCGTAGGCGCGACAAATTATTTCATCCGCTGGCCCTTCTTCATCGAAGGCGCTCTGATCGGATTGATCGGTTCAGTGGTAACCTCGGGTGCGCTCTACGCCGGTTACAGCAGTCTGGTGGCTTCCGTGAAGGGAGATCCGATGCTGGGACTGCAACTGATTCCGTTTGAGGATATCTGGTTGCTGCTATGCGGGCTGCTGGTGGGCCTCGGGGTGCTGATTGGCGTATGGGGCAGCACGGTGTCGATCCGCAAGTTCTTGAAGGTATAGCCTGTATGATTCACATATTTGAACAAAGGACGGAGAGTGCAAGTTGAAAAGAATTGCTGCCGGAATGGCCGTAATATTGCTGGCTGTCACAATGTTCGGGCCCTCTGACGGGTATGCGAAGAAAACAAGCGTTGCCGAAATTGATAAGCAGCTGAAGCAGCTGCAGCAGGAGGTCCAGGCGGCCAAGGCGGCGCAGGAGAAGGCGGACTCCCGTAATCAGGAGGCTAAGCACTATAAGAATAAGACCACGCTGAATCTCGACTATGTGCTTGGGCAGATTGCCCAGGTGAAGGGTGAGATGACCACGATATCCGGCAAAATTGCCAGCACGGAGAAGTCGCTTACCGTGACGGCAACGGAGCTGGATGATGCTGAGGCGCGCGTGGCCTCCCGCGAAAAACTGCTGGAATCCCGTGTCCGTCTTATGTACACGGATGGCGCAGTCTCCTATCTGGATGTACTGCTGTCCTCGACCAGCTTCTCCGACTTCCTGGACCGGGCCGATTCCCTGAAGATGATCGTGGATCAGGATCAGGATCTGCTGGTGCAGCATAAGCTGGACAAGCAGACGGTAATTGCCAAGAAGCAGGAGCTGGAAGGGCAATATGCCACGGCGAAGCAACTGTATACCGATCTGGAAGCCCAGCGCAGTATGCTAAAGGAGAAGGAAGCGGAGAAGCAGGAGCTCATCGCTTATTATGATGAGGAGATTGAGAATTCGGAGGTCATCTCTGCTGAGCAGGATGCCAAGCTGGTAGAGCTGGCCAGCAGCCGCTCTGCGCTGGAAGCGCAGAAGGACAAGATTAAGGCGGAGGAAGCAGCGCGCAGAGCGGCAGCCGCGAAGGCTGAGGCGCAGCGCCGGGCGGCAGTAGCCGCAGCCAAGGCGGCGGAGAAGGCGAAGGCCTCCAAGTCTTCCGGCGGCGACAGCTCCTCCGTTGCGAGCGCAGAAGATTATTCGGGCGGAGACGGTCCTTACCTGCGGCCGGTGGGCTACGCGCGGATCTCTTCTCCTTTTGGCTACCGGACCCATCCGGTGACGCATGAAGTCGGCAAGCTGCATACCGGTATAGACTTTGCCGTGCCGCAGGGTACGAGTATCCATGCGGCGGATTCCGGTACGGTTGTGTTAGCGGAGTGGTATAGCGGTTATGGTTATTGTGTCATTATTGATCATGGCGGCGGGGTATGGACGCTGTACGGACACATCCGCGAGGGCGGCATCAAGGTGAGCCAGGGACAACGGGTGGAGCGCGGACAGACGATCGCCGAATCCGGTTCAACGGGACGTTCCACCGGCCCGCATCTGCATTTTGAAGTGCGGATCAACGGGAAACCGGTCAATCCTATACCTTATCTGTAAGTGGACTGAGCGGATGAATTATAAGTTTGGTTGAACTGATAAATATATTTTCATGCTGCGGCATATACTGGAAGAGATGCCGTTTCTCATGGAACGGGCCCATGCTGGTGTTAAGATGGACAAGAAGGGACGGTGGGAACATCATGTTAAAGAAAAGCACTGCGGCCTTTATGATCGTCGCGGCACTGCTGTGCGGCAGTTTGCTGACCCTGGGCGTGACCGGTTATGTACAGGTATTCGGACAAGCCGCAGGTGAAGGGTTGGCAACGGTCCTGCAGACTGCCGGACTACAGGAGAAGGAATCGAAGAAGCTGGGTACCGCTCTTAGCCTGATCGAGAGCAATTATTATGAGAAGGTCGACCGGGAGAAACTGATTGATGGTGCGGTCAACGGAATGATGGAAGCACTGGGCGACCCGTATTCGAACTACATGGGCAAGGAGACGGCACAGCGGTTCGAGGAGAGCATTGAAGGCTCCTTCTCGGGGATTGGCGCTGAAGTCTCCTCCGACAACGGTAAGGTCGTTGTAGTCTCCCCTATCAAGGGCTCACCGGCAGAGAAGGCCGGTATTCAAGCCAAGGATGTGATCCTCTCCGTGAACGGTGAATCGCTGGAAGGGCTGGAGCTGAATGCGGCTGTAGCCAAAATCCGCGGTCCCAAGGGCAGCAAGGCGACCCTGAAGGTCCAGCGGACCGGAACAGCAGAGCCGCTGCAATTCGTCATCACCCGTGATGATGTCAGACTGGAGACGGTCTATGCGAAGATGGAGAAGGAGCATGTCGGTGTGATCGAGGTTACGCAGTTCTCACAGAACACCTCGGAGCGGTTCAAGGAAGAGCTGACGAAGCTGGAAAAGCAGGGCATGAAGGGACTCGTTATTGATGTCCGCAATGACCCGGGCGGTGTGCTGCCGGTCGTCATTGAGATGGTTGAGCAGTTCGTTCCTTCCGGCAAAGCCATCGTACAGGTGGAGGATAAGAACAAGCGGCGCGAGATCAGCACCTCGAAGGGATCAAGCAAGAAGTATCCGGTAGTCGTGCTGATGAACAAGGGCAGCGCGAGCGCTTCGGAGATCATGGCCGGAGCCCTGCAGCAATCTGCCGGAGCCAAGCTGATCGGGGAGAATTCGTTCGGTAAAGGCACCGTGCAGACCAGCTTCGAGGAGCAGCTCGGTGACGGAAGCCTGCTGAAGATTACGATTGCCAAGTGGCTGACGCCAGACGGCACCTGGATTCACGGCAAGGGCATTAAGCCGGATATAGCCGTAGCCCAGCCGGATTACTTCTCGGTGGCGCCGATTAACAAGAGCGTTACGCTGCAATATAATATGAACAATGCAGATGTCAAAAGTGCACAGACGATGCTGGATGGGCTAGGCTACAAGCCGGGCCGTAAGGACGGCTATTTCGATGCCGGGACCAAAGAAGCGGTCAAGAAATTCCAGAGCGCAGCCAAGCTGAAATCGACAGGCTCGATTGATGCCAAGACCGCGGAAGCGCTGGAGCTGGCGCTGATCAAGGTCATCCAGGATCCGGTGAATGACAATCAGCGGAATAAGGGGATCGAAGAAATTCAGAAGGAAATCAAGGCTGCGGCGTCGAACAAGTAAGAGGGCTGATTTCAGCCTTCTTTTTTTCTTTGAATGGGATATTATCATTTAATTCTGTTTTTAATTGTGGCCCTAATGTATGTGAAAAACAGCATACATTGTGCTGCGTGCAGGCGTATGGGCCAAATGTATGTGAAAAACAGCATACATTGTGCTGGCGTGCAGATAATCCCTATTTGCTATAGGCTATGGAAAGGAGTGTGCGAACCGTTGAATGTACTCCCGGAGCTGCTGACCAGCTGGGGCACAGCAGTCCTTCATCTGCTGATTCAGCCCTATTACTATATCGCTATTCTATTTATTGCCCTATATTACCGCAGACAGGTAGCCCTGGAGCGGAAGCTTATTCATGTGAAGCTGCATAGCTGGGGACCGGAAACCTGGCGGACCGTGTGGACTGGTGGACTCATGGGACTGGTGGTCTCCCTTGCCGCCGTTGCACTGGGAGTATCAGTGACCTATATGGCTGTTGCCTGTATCTGGGTAGTCAGCCTTATCTTAATGCTCTTTCGGGTGCGTTACTTATGCTTTGCGTATGCCATAGGCGTGCTGGGAATCGTGCAGTTTGTACTGTCGTTCTTCCCGGGGACGCTGCAGAGCGGAGCCGCCGGAACGGTTGCCGGTGCCGTGCGGGAGATGGACATCCCGGCGCTGCTGGCGCTGGCCGCGCTGCTTCACGTGGCCGAGGCGCTGCTGGCGCGCTGGCAGGGGCCACGGCTGGCGACGCCGTTGTTCCTTGCCGGCAAGCGCGGCAAGGTGGTGGGCGGCTACCAGCTGCAGGCCTTCTGGCCGCTGCCGCTGTTCGTGCTGATTCCCGCAGGCACGGGAATCGGTGAGCTGCCGTGGCATCCGCTGCTGGGCGGGGGCCTCGGCCTGGTCTCGCTGCCGGTCATCATCGGCTTCAGCGAGATGACCCAGGGCATGCTGCCCGGACGCAAGGCGGCCCGGACGTTCGGACGGCTGCTGATTTACAGCGCCGTCCTGCTCGGCCTCAGCCTGCTTGCGGACCTATGGAGCCCGCTGACGGTCGTCGCGGCGCTCGCGGCTATTCTGCTGCACGAAGGGTTAAGCTGGTACAGCGCTCTGGAGGAGCGCAGCCTTAGCCCCGTCTTCGTGCATCCCCCGGCCGGCCGCAAGGTGCTGGCCGTGCTGCAGGGCAGCCCCGCGCAGGAGCTGGGCATCCTGCCCGGCGAGATCTTGCTGAAGGTCAACGGGGTCCTGTTGACCAGCGCGGCGCAGCTGCATGAGGCGCTGCGCATGAACCCCGCGTTCTGCAAGCTGGAGGTGCAGAACCGCGAAGGCGAGAGCAAGTATCTGCAGCGCGCGATCTATGCGGGGGACCATCATCAGCTCGGCATCATTCTGGTGCCGGACCCGGACGGGGGCATCACCGCAGAGACCAAGCCGTCCAGTATCTTCAGCATCATCGGGATGCGGACAGGCATCCGGCAGCGGGGAGTGCAGGGCGACCGGCTGGGCCGGGCGAAGAAGACGCCGCCTGCGGAGGTCAAACAGACGCCGCCGGCAGAGGCCAAGCAGGAATCTGCCGGCGTCTGACGGATGATTATCAACGTAATTGGTTCCCCCAGCGGCTGCTGGTACGGAAGCTTAAAGAGGCCCGTTCTTTCTGAACTAAGTTCAGGGGGAATGGGCCTTTTATATTTGATAAGGAAGTGATGTGAGGCACCTGGAATGTATGCGAAAAACCGAACACAATCGGCAGCCGCTGCTCCAAATGTGGCAATGAACTCGAAAAACCGAACACATTCGCTGACGAGAAGGCACCTGGGCCAAATGTATGCGGAAAACCGAATACAATGCGCAACCATGGGGGCTTGTGGACGTCATATATGCGTAAACCGAACACAATCGGTGCTGCTGTGAAGAGGGGAGCCTATGCTCCGCAGCCCGCACCATTATAGAGAAATTCTGCAAGAAGTGCAGGAATACTACCTAATAGAAGCGAGGTATGCTGAAATCCTGCATGAAATGCAACAAATCCAACGCTAAGTCACACTAAGCACCAGAATTCCTGCAAATGATGCAACAATGTACCGTAGCCCGTAACATTTTTAGAAGAATCCTGCAAAATGTGCAGGCGTGTTGATTACCCATATTATGGGATGACAAAAACACCTAAATGTTCTTTACGCCTGAGCTGATTAAGCTGAACCTGCCACTCCAGCGGAAGATTAAATATACGCCAGTACTGCATAAATTCCCATAGAGTCAGCTTAGCAAAGACCGGTACCTTCGGATGAATTTCATCAAAAATGTATTTTAGAAGCACATACGCGGTAAGGGCCACAAACAATTGGCTATACACTGCATTTTCGGTGGTTCCAAACAGACAAGGGACATTCAAATGCTGTTTCACCCAGCGGAAAAAGACTTCAATCTCCCAGCGTGCTTTGTAAATTTCAGCAATCACGTGAGCGGACTCTTTTCTCAAATCAGTGACGACCCGTACGACTTCGCCCCGGTCATTTTCAAATTCAACGACGCGGTGGCGCTGGGCGGATTGGTGTTTCCCTTGACCGATATAACAGGTGATATCGCGTACAATTTTGGTGTCTCCCTCTGCCGGTCGATGACGTTTTCGCGGCAACACCAAGTGGAGATTGTCTTTCAAACGAATCACAAAGGACTGACCTTGCTGCACATATTGATCCAATCGACCGATTTTTCCATATGCCCGATCCTGGACTAGAAGGTAGTCCTTATCGGCCAAGACTTCTCCAAATGGAGCGTCATTGCGCCGGGCAATCGATTCGACCACCTTCACGGGTGAATGCTGTCCATGCGAGAAGGCCACATGCAGCTTGATACCTCCTCTGAATTTTTTATACGGAGCCCAAGACATACGGGAGTTTGCCGCCGTAACTGTCGTAGAGTCAATAAGCAGAAGATCTTTAGGCAGATTCAAGTGCCGCCGGGTTTGCCGGTTACATTTCTGGACGAGCATTTGAAACAAACGCTTGAAGATATCGTAAGGCACTTCACCGGCTTTGCCCGAAAGAGTGGAGTAATGAACCTTGGGCAAATCGTAGTTCGAGCCCACCCGAGCACTTTGACGAAAGCCATCCCATTTGTGGTAGCAGGCTTGGATAAAGTAGTCGAACAACACACCGACAGTCATTTTGATTCCTGTATCCTCGTAGTTCTTGGTTTGCCCAGTCACCATTTCGACTTCTTCCGGAGTTAATACTTGTTTGAACACGGCCAGGAATGGGGTATTATTATTCATGAGGTCGCCTCATTTCGGTTTGGTTTGGTCGTACTTACCATTACCCGAAATGGCGGCCTTTCTTGTCCCTTTTTTTTGGAAATCAACACGCTTACAAAATGTGCAACAATGCGATCCATACAAGCGATCCGTGAGAGGAAATTCTCAGAATTGGCGAGAGATAGGCGGAGCACCACCATGAAAGGAAGAAGTACTTCAGAACGGTATGCGAAAACCGGCTACAGGGTGTGGCCAAAAAAGCATATGGGCTGGATGTATGTCACCAGAAAGCGATAAGGCACCAGCGTCTATCACCTGTTAGGATTCAGTGCCTTATCCTGGATATGCTTGTCTGTGGCTCAATGGTTCCCCTGCGTACTCTTCAGATACAGAATCGCAATCTGTGTCCGGTCACGTACGCCGAGCTTGCTGAGGATGTCGGTGATATAGTTTTTGACGGTGCCTTCGCTCAGGAACAGCTTGGCGGCGATTTCCTTGTTGGTGAGTCCCTCTGCGATGGAGGTGACTACGGCCTGCTCGGACCTCGTCAGGCCATAGGAAGCAAGCGGCTGAGCCTCGGGAGCTTCCTGACGCGCGGATGGCTGGAGGAAGCCCGCCAGCTTGCGGGCAATCTCGGGATGAATGAGCATATTGCCCTCATGTACGGTCTTGATGCCTTGAATGATCCGGTCCGGCGGGATGTTCTTGAGCAGATATCCGCTGGCTCCGGCGCGCAGAGCCTCAATGATATACTCGTCATCATCGAAGGTGGTCAGCATCAGGACGGCTACGGCCGGGTAGGCTTCTTTAATCATCCGTGTGCCTTCCACCCCGTCACATCCCGGCATCCGGATATCCATGAGTACAACATCCGCTCCGCCGGGCAGCTCCCCCAGCAAGGAGAGGGCCTCCCGGCCATCCCCTGCGGTTCCGGCCACCTCGATACCGGCATCCAGCCCGATCAATACCTTCAGGCTCTCGCGGATAAAAGAATCATCGTCAACAATCAATACTCTAATCATGAATCTGCACCTCTTATCTGTGAATATACTCCCGCTGCCCGTCCCCGGCTAAGTTGATGAGTGTGTGGTTGGGGGATGTGGCATATGGGGAAGCTGTGGTGTGGGTTACAGTTGGACAGCTGTTAGTCTGGCCGATGCTGAGGCTCATGGCCCAAGGATAGTTGGAGAACTGACTCGTCTGCCGATGTTATGATGGTGGAATATAGTTGGATTTTGAGCACTTGCTGATCAACGAGTGGCCTCTCTGGGGACAACAGTTGGACAAACAACACTTAATTGTTCCCAATCTGCCCCGCAGCAGAAAAATCATCGACAGTAGATGCTGTTTTTCCAACTAATACCCTGGAAACATCAGAAACAGTGAAATTAAGATACGTTTTTCCACTTGCTTCTGCCAGAGAGGGAGCAGTTCCCCCCAGATCCACAAGTTGTTAGGATATAACACCTGTATCTCGATCCGCCTTCCCATCAGTTCCCCGTCAGTTATATGTACGCTATGGCTATAGCCAGCTTCCCACAGCCTCACTCTCACCCTTGCCCCACACTCTCACTCCTGCCCCCACTCACCCCTGCCGCACCTATTCAGCGCAGCAATCCCTCCGGCTGCCGATACACGGGCAGCCGGGTGATGACCGTGAACTGCGGCTGCAGCCGCAGCTCCAGCGTTCCGCCAATCAGGGCGCTGCGTTCGTGCATGCCCTTCAGGCCCATTCCGCCAGTATAGTGCAGCCTGTGCAGAGCCTCCTCCTCGGGCAGCTTCCCGTTATTGCCGGTCTCCATCCGCACCTCTTGCTCCGTATAGGTGACCTCCACCCATACGGAGCTGGCCTGCCCGTGCCGCAGCGCATTGGTGATGGCCTCCCGGGCATTGGTGTACAGCACAATCTGAAGGCTCGGATAGAGCGGATAAGGAATCCCTTGCACCGTATAGGAGGTGGCAATACCTGTATCGCGGCCCACTTCTTCCAGCAGCCGGTCCAGCGCATAGGCTCCTTCAAGCTGCGGAGCAGGGTTAATCCGCTTCAGCGCCGCACGCATATCGTCCATACTGCCCGAGAGCTGATCCCGGATCTGGATCATCATCTGGAGTCCCGTTTCCGGTGCGGCAGGGAGGGTGTGGATGGCCGCTTCGGTCATCATCTTGACCCGGATCAGCCGGTGCCCGATGTCATCATGCAGCTGACGGGCAATTCGCACACGTTCTTCTGCCTGCGCAGCCACCTCTATTTGCGAGGTGAACTGGAGGAGCCTTGCGCGGGCCTCTTCCAGCTCGAAATGCTTTTTGCGCAGCTCATCATAGAGGAATAAGGTATCGGCACGCCCGCGTCCTGTGCGGAGCAGCAGCAGATTCAAGCCGGCACAGAGCAGGAAGGTAAGGTTCGTGAACACAAGCACTGCCGGAGCACCATGAAGCAGGGCGGCATTCAGCAGGGTCAGATGAATACAGAAGAAGGTGAGGGCCGTATTCTTGGGCTGCCGCCGGGTATAGGAGATCACCGCAGACAAGGCCGGAAAAACCATCAGAGGCCCGTATTCGTAACAAAGCCAGGCGGTGAGGATCAGCTCCATGCCTCCGGTCAGTGTGGAGAGAGGCCCGGATTGCCTTGCACCCAGTGTGACCAGCAGCATCAGCAGCATGAAATGCAGAGTGAACCAGTCATAGTCGGCGAATTCATAGACTTGAATTGAGAGGATCGCCGGGATTATAAGCAGGCTGTAGCGCAGCAGAATCAGTTCTCTGGTCAAGTAAGCTCATCCTTTTAGATAAAATATCCCTAATCGGTCAACATTCTTCTCAGGTATAACCATCTTAGCATAAGAGTGCTGCCCTTCAGGAGATGACTTTCGTCACCTCTGGATCATGACCTTTAGTACCTTCGGCTGTGTCCGCCCTACTGTACAATAAGAATACGAGAATGAAGGAACAGGGGGCATCCGCAATGGCACTAGCAGTACTGAGCGATGTTGTGAAGAGATATGACGGTAAGCTGATTGTGGATCACGTGAATTTCAATATACAGGAGGGTGAAATCTTCGGCCTGCTGGGCCCGAACGGTGCCGGGAAAAGCACGACCATCAGCATGATCTGCGGGCTGCTTCAAGCCGACAGCGGCGATATTATTATCGACGGGCTGTCCGTACGGGAGCGGCCGCTTGAGGTAAAGAAGCGCATCGGGCTTGTGCCCCAGGAGCTGGCGTTATACGAGAATATGACGGCAAGCGATAATGTAAGCTTTTTCGGCAGACTCTATGGGCTGCGCGGACAACTGCTGAAGGAGCGGACCCAAGAAGCGCTGGAGTTCACCGGCCTAAGCGACCGGGCGAGGGATAAACCGTCAACCTTCTCGGGAGGGATGAAAAGACGGCTGAATATCGCCTGTGCGATCATGCACCGGCCGCGGCTGATTATTATGGATGAACCCACGGTCGGCATTGATCCGCAGTCACGCAATCATATTCTGGAATCCGTGAAGGCTTTGAATAAGATGGGGTCCTCGGTGATCTACACCAGCCATTATATGGAGGAGGTCGCTGCGATCTGTGACCGGGTGGCCATTATGGACCAGGGGCATATTATTGCCTGCGGTACGGAGAACGAGCTGCGCGAACGGGTGGCCCACGAGGAGAAAATCGTTGTGAAGGCAGCGGGCATCACCCCTGCCTTAGTGAACGAGCTGGGGCAGCATCCCCGGATCAACCGGGTAGAAGCGGTGCAGGATGCGATAGAGCTGTATCTTCCCTCCTCGCAAAGTGCGCTCCAGGATATTCTGTTTATTTTCTCCAAGCACGAAGGGGTCATTGCCTCCCTGAATATTGAAGAGCCGGATCTGGAGACCTTGTTCCTTAGTCTGACCGGCCGCACCTTGCGGGATTAGAGAGGGGGAGAAACGTGAATACCTGGATTATTATGAAATTTGAGCTGCGCAGACAGCTCCGTTCACGCACGTTGCTGCTTAATATGTTCCTGCTGCCGCTGGTGCTGATCTTCCTCTTGGGCGCTTCGCTCTCCGGGGTGGTCGGGGTACAGGGGGCAGATGAGATCAAGCCTGTACGTGTAGCTAATGTGAATAACGGAGGCGGAGGGGCAGAGGCATCTGCGATCCTTACAGCTTTTCTGGAGACGCCTGAGGTGAAGGGGCTCATTATTCCTGTTAAGACAGAGAGCCGTGAAGCCGCGGAGAGCGGGCTGCGTACAAGTAAATATGCCTATGGGGTTATTGTTCCCCCGGGCTTCGACCAGGAGGTGCAGAGCGGTAAGAAGGCCAGCCTGGAGTTCATTCTGGGCAGGAGCCATGA
Source organism: Paenibacillus sp. FSL P2-0089 (assembly GCF_038595095.1). Classification (NCBI taxonomy): domain Bacteria; kingdom Bacillati; phylum Bacillota; class Bacilli; order Caryophanales; family Paenibacillaceae; genus Paenibacillus; species Paenibacillus sp. FSL P2-0089. Next base: position 6,667,828 of record NZ_CP152006.1, on the reverse strand, counting down.
CGATAACCGGGTCGCCGGAACAGCCTTCGACAATCTGCTGATGGAGCTGAATTATAAGCAGGCGGCAGCCGTAACCCTTGGACCACAGGCTCTTACAGCGACTACGGCACCTGCCGGGAAGCCGGGGGTGGTGCTGGGGGATCTGAACAATGGCGGGAAGACCTATTCGGCGGCCCAGTTCTATGCAGCGTCCATGCTGCTGATGTTCCTGATGTATAGCGGACTTACTGTGACAGCCTCACTTTTTAACGATAAAGAGAACCATACGCTGTTCAGAATCCATTCCATGCCGGTAAAAGACAGTCATCTGTTCATCGGCAAAATGCTCGGCGTAGGCCTGGTCAGCATCCTACAGTGCCTTACGATTATTCTGCTGTCTGACTGGCTGTTCGGCGTCTACTGGGGGAACCGCCCGGGACTGCTGCTGCTGTTCTGTCTGCTGATGATTGCCGCCTCGATGACGCTGGGCGTACTGATCTGCCTCTTCAGCCGGACCTCGGCGACGGCTACGAACATCATTAGTGTCCTGACTGTAGTGATGACCTTCGTCAGCGGCGGAATGGCGCCGCTTCCCGATTCATGGGTGAACAGTGCAGGTGCATTCACGCTTAACCATTGGGTGCAGCAGGCAGTCATCCGGATGATGCTGCATTCCGGTCTGGAGCAGCTTTTGCCGAATCTGTGGGTGATGTGCTTCATCAGCGCGGCCTTGTTCGCGGCAGTGATTGTCTCATACCGGAAGGTGGGTTACCGTGGATAAAATATTAATCATTGCCTGGAATATGATCAGACGAAGCATTGGCACCTTCAGGGGACTTATGGTATTCATTCTGCTTCCCGGCATAGTGGTGGCAGCGATTATCTCCCTTACCGGAGGGATGGCGGAGGGACCGGCAACCGTTCTATATGCCAACTCGGATACGGGGGCAGCCGGCAGTCATTTGATTGCGGAGCTGGAGCAGGCCGGAGAATATAAGTTCGAGCCGCGCAGCGACGAGGCTGCCTTGAAGGAAGCGACAATTAAGCAGGAGGGAACGGTGGGGGTGTTCATTCCTGCCGGGTACACTGCCGCCTTGCTGGCGGGGGAGCCGCCGCAGATCAGCATCTATGAGCTTCGGGCAAGTGAAAGCTCAATCATGATGAAGATGAAGATCACCGCCACTGCCGCTCAAATTGCCGAAGCAGCACATACCGTTGCTGCCGCCAGCGGAGGAACAGGCGGTATGCAGGCGCAGCTCGCTGCTGTACTGAAGCAGTCGGAGCAGCACAACGTGGGCAGCACCCGTACCGATTATGATCTCTATCCGCGGCAGACGCTGGGCGTGGTTACAGGGATGACACTTATGTTCCTGATGGCACTGGTGACCAGCTCCGTCTCCCAGATCACGGATGACCGCAGAGGCCGTACCATGATGCGCATGTTCAGCGCTCCAGTCCGTTCCTATGAAATTGCGCTTGGCAACTTCCTGGGCAGCTTTCTTGTAGGAATGATTCAGATCCTTGTCGTGCTGGTGCTGGGCAAATGGGTGCTCCGCTACGATTACGAGATGCCGCTCTTTCTCTACTTCCTGGTTCTGGCGGCCTTCATGCTGGTCTCCATGGGGATTGCCAGCACCGTTGCTGGACTGATCCGCAATCCGCGCAATGCCGGGATGTTGAATTCGCTGATTCTTACCCCGACCTGCATGCTGGGCGGCTGCTTCTGGCCCGTCTCCATCATGCCGGAATATATGCAGAAGCTGGCCAACTTTACACCGCAGAAATGGGCGATACAAGCGGTAGACATTGCCGCGACCGGTGGCGGCTGGAACGAGCTGTGGATGCCGTTTGCGATCCTGGGCCTGATGGCTGCCGTTCTGCTGGCGATTGGCTCTGCCATTCTTCGCCCGAATGAAGCAGGAATCAGTACCTGAGGTCGAAGCGTATCTATGCTGCCCTCCATGTCTAAATCGGACATATTCAAATTATATAATTATGTGATATGATCGAATCAAAGGAAGATATGACAGGGGGATACGAGGATGGGCAGCAATAAGCTGGCTTGGACCTGGAAGGTGAAAGAGGAATACTTAGAGAAATACGTACAGATGCATCTGGAGCCGTGGCCGGAGATTCTGGAGGAGCACAGCAAGGCGGGCATCCGCAACTACTCTATTTTTCAGAACGGCAACCAGTTCTTCTATTGCTTTGAATGTGATAATACAGAAGCCGCATTCGCCTACATCGCCGGGAGTGAGGCCTGCAACCGCTGGAATGCGATCACCTCGAAGATGGTCGAAGGTTCCTTTGATTTCAACGATGCGGTTCCGATGGTGCCACTGCGTGAGGTCTTTTATCTGAAGTAGTCCGGTTTACAGCAATGTTCATTGGAGCTATACTGGAGAGAATCGTTTGAAGCTAACTGAATAGGTCAGTGTAATTAGGAGGAGCCTGTCACCAAGGCTTCTCTTTGTCGTTTTATGGATTTTTTTTAGGAGAAAAGGAGTGGGAATAGCAAGTGGAATTCATATTGTACTTACTGCTGATTTTATTATTCACCAAGCTGGCCGGGGACTTGTCTGTGCGGCTCGGGCAGCCTGCGGTGCTGGGAAAGCTGCTGGTCGGCATCCTTCTCGGACCAGCCGTGCTCGGCTGGGTGCAGCCGGGCGGATTCATTCATTACATGTCCGAGATTGGCGTGCTGCTGCTGATGTTCATCGCGGGACTGGAGACAGACCTGAAGCAACTGCGTGAGAACTGGAAGGCGGCTCTGGCAGTCGCGGTGGGCGGAATTCTGCTGCCTTTTATCGGCGGATATGGCATCGGGGCATGGTTCGGCTTTGCGGACCACAATGCGCTGTTTCTAGGGGTGATTCTAAGTGCGACCTCAGTCAGTATTTCCGTTCAGGTACTGAAGGAGATGGACCGGTTGAATTCGCCGGAGGGCTCGACCATTCTAGGGGCGGCGGTGATCGATGACATTCTTGTTGTGATTCTGCTGGCGGTGCTGATGAGCTTTTTCGGCACAGGCAGTGACATCTCCATTCCCCTCTTGATCGGCAAAAAACTGCTGTTCTTTGCCGTCGCCATTCTCGCAGGCTGGCTGGCCGTCCCCCGGGTGATGCGCTGGCTTGCCCCGCTGCGGGTGACGGAGCCTGTCATCACGGCTGCGCTGGTGATTCTCTTCGGGTACGCGTATTTCGCCGAGATGATGGGGATGGCCGGGATTATCGGCGCTTTTGCCGCCGGAATTGCTATCGCGCAGACCTCGTTCAAGCATGTGGTGACGTCCAAGGTGGAGCCGATTGCGTATTCGCTGTTCGTGCCGGTCTTTTTTGTCAGCATCGGGCTTAGTGTCAGCTTCGAGGGGCTGGGCAGCCACATTCTATTTGTGGTGGTGTTATCCTTGTTCGCAATATTGGCGAAATGGCTGGGCGGCGGAATCGGCGCACGGCTGACCGGGTTCAGCCTACGTTCCTCGCTGGTGATTGGGGCAGGCATGATCTCTAGAGGCGAAGTCGCCCTGATTATAGCCGCCACGGGCCTGTCGAGCGGGCTGCTGCAGCCGGAGTATTTCACTGGAGTGATTATTGCTGTAATTGTAACCACACTTGTCACGCCGCCGCTGCTCAAGGGCATGTTCCGATGACTATTTTTTAAAGAAAATAAGACAATCTCTAAATTTGTGGACCGTGATAATCTTATATAATGGGTTGTACTCAAAAAAAACGATTAGAGGGGAATGAGTCCTATCCGGTCTACAGCTACAACATTGGCAGCGGGCGCAGTCCTGTCGCTTAGCCTGCTGCTGGGGTGCAGCAGCCAAAATACATCCGTCACCGGTACGCCGGGGGCAGAATCGGCTCCGTCTGCCTTAGCATCTGCTTCTGCGTCGCCATCGGCAACTCCTACTGCCCCTGCACAGACTGTTTCATCTGCACCAAGTGCTTCACCAGCAGACGCAGAAACTGCATCCTCAGCGACTCCGATAACTACAGCTGGCCTCACCAGCCAGTTCCCGCCGGATGGTCTGGCCGGATCGGTCATTATCGATTCTGTGAATGCCGAAGGGACAGTTCGGGCAAGAACCTCAGCGGGACAAGGCGAGCTACTGATGATCTCAAGCAGCCCGGAGGAGCGGGGGCATCTCAATGTCTCCAGCAATGACGGTCTTGAAGGGGAGCAGACGTATCAGGCCGATTACTCCATCGTGTATCGGGCAGGGGATCAGGATCAGATATTGCTTAAGCTGCCTGCTTTTTTGTTCATACGCCCATCAGACCAGGTCCTGGAGTTCGATAAAGTCAGCTTCAAGAATGCAGAAGTGTATCTGCTTGCTCCCCAATACAAGTCCGGGCATGGACTGGTTGCTTACGCCTTTGCGGTCAATAAGATAAGCGGAGAAGTATTTCCCTTATCCTTCAAGCAGGGGGAGATCGTACACGATACACTGGTCTACTCAGAGCTGCCGCCGTTCCCGGCCAACCAGAACGAACAGCTAGTGGTGCACTCGCCTGAGGGTGCTGGCGGTGACCCGGAGCTGAAGCCGCAGGTGTACGACTTGGATCTGGAGAAGCGGCAGTTTATCGCACGTTAGAGTAAAACCTCCCTTCTATCTGGAATTTTGCTTCCGGGTAGAAGGGAGGTTTTTTAATATAGTAAGATACTGAAAATCAAAGGGGAGTGATTAGGGCGGCTGACGGAAGTACGTTGGATGGGACGGATGAGAGGGATAAATCCCTCAGATGCGGCAGAAGTGGGCGGATGAGTGGAATGTTGCCAAGTTTAGTTGAAGAAGAGTATTGAAGTGCACTAGTACACCTGATTTCAGCGAACATACGCCAAAACAGGCAAGTGAAGTGCATTAGTGCCCCCGAATTCACGGGATACCGGCCAATTGAGTAAATGTGGTGCACTAGTGCCCCTTAAATCCCCAAATGCGTGCCAATCCAGCAAATAAGGTGCACTTCTGCACCTCATTCACCCTATCCCCGCCAACCATCAGCTCCCCCACTCCCGCCGCAAGTGAGCGGCGGACTGCCATACCGCCACATTGCCACACTCGCCACATCCCTCAGTTCCCCGTACTCTCATACCGGGACAGGCCGTACCGGAAGACTCCGTAAGCCGCTGCCGCGCTTCCGATAGCCGCGACAGGGGCGAGGAGCCACCAGCCGGACCAGCCGCTTTTGCCGAAAATATAGGTTGCCGGGTAGAAGCTGATGAACGCATAGGGCAGCACCGTAGAAATGAAGATGCGGATCGCCTGCGGAAACAGGGTAATCGGATATTTGGCCAGATCAGACAGATTATGTACCATCAGCGGGAACGCATTCCCGGCATTGCGAATCCAGAAGGCCGCCGAGTTACCCATGAGGTTAATGGATACCCGGATAATGACCGCTGTGACGAATAACAGGATAAGAATAGCGGCCTTGCCCGCTGTCCAATGGATAGGGCTGTGCACAAGCGACTGCCAGATGATCACCCCGCCGATGAGCAGATTGCCGAGTCCGTTAATCCCAATCCCCGTGCAGAACACCTGAAGAACCACCGGCACCGGCCGCAGCAGATAACGGTCCAGCTCCCCTGTGTTGACCAGCCTGCCCAGCCGCCAGCTGCCCTCGAAGAACAGCGAACCCGCCCCCTCCGTCAGAAAGATCATAGCGTACATGAAGGTAACCTCCCAGAACTGCCAGCCCTGAATATCCGGAATCCGGTCATAGATCACCCACAGGAAGACGAACCCGAGTACCTGCGTCAAGGCTGCCGAACACATCAGGATATAAAAGTCTTTGTTATACTCCAGAATCGCCTTAAGCTGCTGCACATACAGCCTTCTATAGAGATAGAGCATTTTCGATATTTTCATTCTGCGTCCTCCTTCCGCCTTAGCCCCCATGAATGGTCACCTGGCGGACCGCCCAGTTCCACATGGCTTTGCCCGCCATCCAGAGCCCTGCTCCCCAAAAGAGCTGAATCCCGATCAGCCGCAGGCTTTCCCACGTATCTGCCTGTTGCAGGAAGATCATCGTCGGCGTATGAATGATGGCCTGGAAGGGCAGCAGTAACGCCAGCTTTTCCAGCCAGTCCGGGAAGAAGGCCAATGGCACCAGCGCGCCCGACAGCAGGTTAGTGAGCGCAATCCGCGTCCAGACAATCCCCAGTGAACCCGTCGACCAGAAGCATAACAGAGCCGCCAGATAGACCACGCCGAATTTGACCACAACCGCGCAGAGCAGACTGACCGCAAACAGCAGATAGACGATCGGCGAGTGGGGGAAGGTCACTCCGGTAAGGAAGGTGGCGAACACGATCAGCAGAACCGTACTCATCGCCCCCTCCAGCAGACTCGCACCCAAAGTCTCAGCGAATCGGGCCGTCTGAAAATCAATCGGCTTCAGCAGGTCCATGGCGACGCTGCCGTCCAGGATTTTGCCGGAGATAGCGGTCTCGGAATACCAGGATAAGACGGAATTGGCCAGGAAGGTCACCAGCAGATAGGTCTTCATCTGATCCCAGGAGTAGCCGCCCACCGCCTCGCGCCCGCCATAGATTCCCTGCCAGAGGAAGAAGATCGCGACCAGATTAATTGAGTTTGCGAGTAAATTAATGATGTAGGAGTTCCGGTAGGCCATCACATTTTGCAGAGAGCGATTGGCAATGCTTCTGTATTTGTTAAGCCGGGCTGATGTCATCATGGTGCGTCTGCCCCCTTGCTCCCCGGTACTCGTTCAGGTCCAGATGGCCGTCATAGACAGCCTTAATGACCTGCTCAATATGGGTGTCCTCCATGCGGAAATCGAGTACCTCCCCATGCTTCATCACCCGGCTAACCACTTCACTGGCGGTATATTCATACCGGTCAAAAGTGACCGAGAACTCCTGGCTGCTCTGTTGTTCCAGCTTCAGCCCGGGGCTATGCTCCAGCAGCGCGTACAATTCCGGCATGGGGGAGCGTACCTGGAAGAAGATGGCGCGGTTTTTGGCAAAACGGGCCTTGACCTCGCTCAGCGTACCGTCATAAATAATCGCGCCATGATCGATGATGACCAGCCGCTTGCACAGGTCCTCGATGTCGCCCAAATCATGGGTCGTCAGCATCACAGTAGTCTGGTGCTCCTGGTTGATCTGCTTAATGAACCCGCGGATCTTCTCCTTCACGGATACGTCAAGGCCAATCGTCGGCTCATCGAGATACAGAATCGGCGGATTATGCAGCAGGGCTGCGGCCAGATCGGCACGCATACGCTGACCCAGCGAGAGCTTCCGCGCAGACAGGTGGATGAATTCGCTCATCCCGAGCATTTCGGTGAACAAGTCCATGTTCTTCCTGTAGAGGACATCCGGAATCTGATAGATATCCTTCAGCAGCGAAAAGGACTCGGCAATCGGAATATCCCACCACAGCTGGGTGCGCTGCCCGAAGACTGCGCCGATCTGGGCGGCGTTTTCCATTCTTTTGCGGTACGGATTGATCCCGTTCACGGAGATACTCCCGGAGGAAGGCATCAGAATGCCGGTCAGCATCTTGATGGTGGTCGATTTACCGGCGCCGTTCGGCCCCACGTAGGCCACCGTCTCCCCGGCTTCAATCCTCAGATCCAGCGGCTTGACCGCCACCTTCTCAATATGCCTGGGCAGGAACAGATGCTTCACCGCTCCCTTAAGGCCCGGCTCCTTCACCGCCTGCATAAAGGACTTACTCAGCCCTTTGGCTTCAATCATACTCAAGCTTAACCCTCCTGTTCATTGCTTTGAAAGCGTTACCGCAGATGGCTGCGAGAAAAATACTGAATCCTCAGCGCTCTGAATGACGTAAGAGTAAATATATCACTGAGCCGATGTCGAAAACTATCAGATTAGGTCGATTTTGCAAAAAAAAGCGGCAGCCCCGTATAGCCTACACCAGCCGGGATTTGCCGCTACGCTTAAGGAGAGTCTGGACGGCGAACCCTACCAGCAGGGGAAGCGCCAGCTGAACTTCAAGTCTCCAGTCTACAGCATACAGGTCTACGAGGTTAATCTGCTTCAACAATACATAGGTCACGTTGTATAAGAGGAATGAACAGCTGAAGGTAAGCAGAGGGATCAGATATAATGTTCTTTTGTTCTGCAGCAGCCGATATCCCGCAAGGGTTAAGAGTGAATAGCTGGCCATGATGAGCAGGGCATAATTACTTCCGAAGCGCAGGAATGACACCATGGCGGTAGCCAGATTAAGGGCAGCCGATAGATAGCCGATGCGAAGCATGTCGAACCTCCTGGAATGATGTAGAAAAATAAGAGTGAACAGATTTCTACATTTTACAGCGCTAACGCGGGGATTTACAGATCCAATACTGAATGTTCATTAATCCGTAATTGTATGTTATAATGCTTTCTTTTAAAATTGATTATATAGTAATTGGTAAAAATGGAGGGATCGTTTGTGAGAGTCTTTAATCAATCAAGAGCATGGAGTATGCCTGGGGATTTAGAAGCAAGCGAACTTGAAGCCTTCCGGCCGCTGGATGCACCCCAAGTTGATGTCCAGAGCGGAATGTCCGTAGCGGGTACTTCCGAAGAATCCAGGGAGCATATCTACCATAGAGCTATGATTTCTTCGATCCGCAGTGAAATGAATAAATTAAGCCAGTTGCTCTCCATTCCTTATGTGGTGTTCCTGACGGACAAGGCGGGGACTATTCTGGAGCTGGTCTATTCTTCTTCGGAGACGCAGGCCGAGATGGAGCAGGCGGAGCTGCGTCCGGGGGTCAGCTTAAGCAGGCAGCAGGCGGGGATGAATGCCGTATCGCTGGCGATGGAGATGAACTGCATCGGGGTGGTGCGGGGAACGGAGCATACGGATCAGACCTTCCGCGACTGGAACTGTGTATGCGCTCCCTTGCAGGATCATGATAGCGTTTACGGGTATGTTGATATTTCTTTTAATAGAGGAGAGCCGATTGAATTCGCCATTCCATTCGTGCAGCAGATTGCTGAGAATATTATGGAGAAGTGGATGGAAAAGAACCCGGAGATGCAGCAGTACCGGCTTGAATCCACATTACTGGAGTATAAGCTGACCGCGCGGGAGCAGGAGGTAGCAAGGCTATGGCTGATGGAGAAGAGTGCGCTGCATATCGGAAGCGACCTGGGGATCAGTGAAGGCACCGTGCGCAATATGCTGAAGAGTATCTATAGTAAAATGCGGGTGAATGACCGCTTCCAGTTCGTGAAGCGCCTTACGCCGTAGCCGGAGGAATCTGCATCAGATACATACATCAAATAGCCGGTCAGCGATACTAATGTATCCCTGACCCGGCTATTTGAAAATATAGAATTTATATGTTTTACGCTATCCATTATCCTTCTATTTCTTACTGAAAGGCAGAAGGTTAACCGCAGGAGCAATTCAGTACCGGCTTACGCGCGGCCTGCGTCTCATCCAGGCGGCTGATTTCAGTCGTATGCGGTGCGTTAATGACAATCTCCGGGGTTTCCTCCGCTTCCTTAACGATTCGGATCATCGTCTCAATGAAACCGTCGAGCGTCTCCTTGCTCTCGGTCTCGGTCGGCTCAATCATCATACATTCCTCTACCGTCAGCGGGAAGTAGACGGTTGGCGGATGATAGCCGAAGTCGAGCAGCCGTTTGGCTACATCGAGGGTACGTACACCGTATTGCTTAAGGTTCTTACCGGACATGACGAATTCATGCTTGCAGACGCCCGGGAAGGGAATCTCGAAGTAAGGAGCCAGCCGGTGCATCATATAGTTGGCGTTCAGCACGGCGTTCTCGGACACCTCGCGGAGGCCGTCGGGACCGTAGGTACGGATATACGCATAAGCACGGACGAGAATCCCGAAGTTTCCGTAAAAGGCTTTGACGCGGCCGATCGATTCCGGCCCGCCACAGTCCAGCGAGAAGCTGCCGTCTTCGCTGCGGACCACAGTAGGCTGCGGCAGGAACGGGATCAGCTTCGCCTTCACGCCGACCGGTCCGGCTCCCGGTCCGCCGCCGCCATGCGGTGTGCTCATCGTTTTGTGCAGGTTGAGATGCACGACATCGAAGCCCATATCGCCCGGGCGGGTAATGCCCATAATCGCGTTGGAGTTCGCTCCATCATAATAGAGCAGGCCGCCCGCTTCATGGACAATTGCGGCGATCTCGACGATCTGCGTCTCGAAGAGTCCAAGAGTACTCGGGTTCGTGAGCATCAGCGCGGCGGTGTCGCTGCCGACAGCTGCCTTCAGCGCTTCGAGATCGACCATTCCCTTGTCGTTGGAGGGGATGGTCACGGTGTCGAGTCCCGCTGCGGCGGCACTTGCCGGATTGGTGCCGTGCGAGGAATCGGGCACGATGACCTTGGAGCGGACCTCTCCGCGGCTCTCATGGTAGGCGCGGATCATCATCAGGCCGGTCCACTCGCCATGGGCTCCGGCAGCAGGCTGCAGGGATACGGCATCCATGCCGGTCAGGGCGGCGAGATCCTTTTGCAGCGTGTACATCAGTTCAAGCGCACCCTGGATGCTCTCCTCCGGCTGGTACGGATGGATCCTGGAGAGTCCCGGGAAGCGGGCGACATCCTCGTTGATCTTCGGGTTGTATTTCATAGTGCAGGAGCCGAGCGGATAGAAGCCGTTATCGACTCCGAAGTTGCGGCGGGACAGGGCGGTATAGTGGCGGATGACATCCACCTCGGATACCTCCGGCAGTACGACCGGCTCACTGCGCAGCAGCCCTTCGGGAAGGAGGGAGTCAATGCCTTCGTCCTGCGGCACATCACATTGAGGCAGGGAGTAGGCCGAGCGGCCGGGACGGCTTAATTCAAAAATCAGACTTTGTTCCGGTTTCATACACAGCCCTCCAGTGCGCTTGCGAATTCGTCAATTTCGGTCTTGCTTCGTTTCTCCGTTACGGCAACCAGCATATGTCCGGACAGCTCGGGATAATCCCGGCCTAAGTCATAACCGCCCAGATAGCCTTCCTTCAGCAGCTTGGAGTTCACTGCACTCACACTGCTGCCCTCCGGGAGCTTCAAGACAAATTCATTGAAGAACGGGGCCGTGAAGACGCGCTCAGCGCCGGTGATTTCAGCCAGCCGCCCAGCGGCATAGTGACTCTTGCGGATGTTCAGCTCACCCACCTCGCGCATGCCCTCCTTGCCCATCACGGACAGGTAGACGGAAGCGCACAGCGCCAAGAGCGCCTGGTTGGAGCAGATATTTGAGGTCGCCTTCTCCCGGCGGATATGCTGTTCGCGGGCTTGGAGCGTCAGCACGAAGCCGCGCTTGCCATTCCGGTCAACGGTCTGGCCGACGATCCGGCCCGGCATCCGGCGCATGAGCGGTTCGGCCACTGCGAAGAATCCGCAGGTGGGTCCACCCAGTGATGCGGCGATACCCAGCGGCTGCGCGTCGCCGACTACGATGTCTGCGCCAAGCCGTCCGGGGGACTCCAATACGCCAAGTGCAATGGGGTTCGCGCTGACCACGAGCAGTCCCTTGACCGCATGGATCAGCGGCTCGATCTGGCGCAGATCTTCAATACCGCCGAAGAAGTTGGGCGACTGAACCAGAACGGCAGCCGTATCGCTGTCGATGGCTTCAGCCAGCTTGGCGAGATCAGTTACCCCGTCAGCATAATCAATCTCTACAATTTGCAGGCCCCAGGCGTTGGCGGAGGTACGCAGCACCTGACGCGCTTCCGGGTGAACCGTACGGGAGACAATCAGCTTCTTGCGTTTGGTGGCACCTGCGGCCAGCACAGCCGCTTCGGACAGGGCCGTTGCACCGTCATACATACTGGCATTGGCGACCTTCATCCCGGTCAGTTCACAGATATAGGACTGGAATTCGAAGATCGCCTGTAGCTCACCCTGACTGATCTCCGGCTGATAAGGGGTATAGGCGGTATAGAATTCCGAACGGGAAATCACATGGTTGATGACGACCGGAACGTGGTGATCGTATAATCCGGCACCGAGGAAGCTGGCGTGGGTGTCGAAATCGGCATTCTTGTCGGCGAGCCCCTTCATATGGCGAAGCAGTGCGTACTCATCCAGGGCGCCGGACATCGGCAGGGTTCCCTGGTAACGGACAGACTGCGGAATATCGGCGAACAGCTCATCGATGGACTGTATGCCTACGGTCTCCATCATTTCTGCGCGGTCTTGCCCGGTCATAGGCAGATAGCGGTGCTTCATTGCGGCTTCACTCCTTGGCTTCTTTTGTAGAATGGGGCTTTGATGACGGCAGCCTTGAGCTGCTTGCCGCGGATCTCTACGTACACCTCTGTACCGATCTCCGTATAGGCAGTATCCAGCAGGGCGAGTCCGAGATTCCGCTTCAGGGTCGGGGACTGGGTGCCTGTCGTTACTTCACCGATCTTCACTCCATCCGCGTATACGGGATAGTGGGAGCGGGGAATGCCACGGTCGATCATCTCCAGGCCCACAAGACGACGGGGCAGACCGGCTTCCTTCTGCTTCAGCAGGGCGTCACGGCCGATGAAGTCGCCTGCATCCAACTTCACGAAGAACTGGACACCGGCTTCGAGTGGAGTGATATCCGCCGACAGCTCCTGGCCGTACAGCGGCAGTTTGGCCTCGAAGCGCAGCGTGTCGCGTGCGCCGAGTCCGGCAGGAGTCAGGCCATGCGGAGCGCCTGCTTCCAGCAGGCCCTTCCAGAGGGTAGCCGCCGTATCAGCAGGAGCGTACAGCTCGAAGCCATCCTCACCGGTATATCCGGAGCGGGAGAGCAGGACGCTGACGCCGCAGACCTCGGCGTGTTCGATGAAGTGAAAAGGCTTGAGTTCCGTTAGAGGAGCGTCCGTCACTTTGGCAAGGATGGTCTCAGCCAGCGGTCCCTGCAAGGCAAGCAGCAGGGTCTCATCCGAGACATTGTTCAGAGTGACCCCGCTGAACTCAGCGGTGAGATGCTCCTGCAGCCACTGGAAGTCCTTGTCGATATTCGACGCATTGACGACAAGCATGTAACGCTCCTCGCCCAGACGGTATACGAGCAGATCGTCCACCACTCCGCCGCTTGGATAGAGCATCAGCGTATACTGCGCCGCGCCGTCTTCCAAGCGGCTGACATCATTCGTGGTCATTCTCTGGAGGAAGGCTTCTGCGCCCTCTCCGGTAACCATGAATTCTCCCATGTGGGAGACATCGAACAGTCCGGCCTGATTGCGGACGGCTTCATGCTCCTTCACGATCCCTGTGAACTGAACCGGCAGCTCCCAGCCGCCAAAATCAATACATCTGGACTCCGCATACGCGGCATAGAGATCATAAAAAGGCGTTCTTCTCAAAGACTCCATCTCGTCACTCCCTTGGCTTTGATTACATACGAAAAAGGACAGGCGAAAGCCATTATGCACGTATGCATAAATGGACTTTCGCTCTGTCCTTGGTACCTGAGAGTTACCCTGCATTGCAGCGCAGGTTTCCCCGTTGGTGATCCGTGAAGCCTGCGGCGCAGGCATCCGGATGCTCTCCAGAGATGCGTCCGGCAAAGGTCCTTTTGCCTGAGAGATTCACCCATCCCGGGCTTACTCCTTCGGCGCTGTCTTCCTGTGAGACAGTCTCTCCCTATGCCATCATTCGCAAACCATATGTTTTTCTACTGACTCCATTAAACCGGGTAACCCTCCGCCCTGTCAATCAAAAAACGTCAAAAAGTTGACAAATTTAATTTTACTGTCAGTTATATTGACATTAGGCAAGCCGATAACTTAGGCTATAACTAAATTTAGAACTCCAATTACGGAAAAGAGGCGGCTTGGACATGAGTGAAGTGCTTGACAACCTGCTATACAGCGAAGAGCATGAGTGGGCGCAGCAGGGCGAGGGACGCGTAGTACGTGTAGGGATTACGGATCATGCGCAGCATCTGCTCGGCGATATCGTGTTTGTAGAATTCCCGGAAGTCGGCGCGGCAATCTCCGCTGGTGACAGCGTGGGCAGTATTGAGTCCGTGAAGACGGTATCGGAGCTATATTCACCCGTATCCGGTAAGGTGACCAAGATCAACGATGCGCTGGAGGCCAGCCCGGAGCTGATCAACGATCAGCCTTACGGAGACGGTTGGATTTTTGAGCTGGAGCTTGATGCTGAGTTCGCAGAGGCAGTAACCGGCCTGCTGGATGCGGTTGCGTACAAGGAACTGGTTGGGGAATAAGGCTTCGCTTATTTGCGAAAGCGGCTGAATACGGCAGACTTCTCTTTATTACATTAGATGTTACTAATGTGAGAGGTCTGTCTTTTTGCGTCTGTACATCATTCCGTCTCCTGAAGCTGACGCAGCACAATGAGTTCGACCCGGCGATTCTTCTGTCTGCCTTCGGCGGTAGCATTATCATATGCAGGTCTGGTATCCGCGTAACCGGCGTACTGGAAGGTATCAGGGCTAAGGCCCTCGTTATCCAGGAAAAAGCGCAGCACAGATAATGCGCGGGCGCCGGACAGCTCCCAGTTATCCGTATATTCTGAAGCGGCGGTTACCAGAACATTGTCGGTGTGGCCTTCGATGCTGATGGTGGCGCCGATGCCGCGGAACAGGCCGGAGAGCTGGCGCAGTGCAGGGAGTGCAGGTGATTTCAGCTCAGCCTTACCGGCATCGAACAGGAAGCGGTCACTGAGCGTGATGGCAATGCCCTGCGGCTTATCGGCAACAAAAATCTGCTCACCCAGGTTATTCTCCTCCACGTATTGGGTGATAACGCCCATAAGCGCAGCCAGCTTCGCCTCCTGTTCACGAAAAGCAAGCTCACGCGCAGACGGCTGGTGTCCAGCCCCATCTCCTTCTTGTCCGGCTGCGGGTGTATCTGCCCTGTGTCCATTGAGTCCGTTCGCATCCCCAGAGTCTGTGGGCGAAGGCGTGTCAGCGGTGCTGCCGTCTTCATTATGACCCTTCGAAACGTCAGTCTCTGTAATGCCCTGATTGCCCTCCAGAACGCCGCTTCCGCCTTCCAGTACTGTACTTCCGCTCTTGAAGGTATCCGATAAGGAGCCGCTGACAATGGCATATTTCTGCGAATCGAGGCTGCTCATGGCATACAGAATCACGAAGAAAATAAGCAGAAGGGTGATCAGATCCGCATAGGTAATCATCCAGCGGTCCCGGCTCTCTTTCCCTGCGGCGGTGCGGTGCTGCCGGCGGTTTCTTTGTCTCATAGCGGGTCTCCCGGATTGGTGCTGGTGCTGGCGCTGCGTTTAGGGGCGTCTGCCAGGAAGGGGGCCAGCTTTTGACGGACCAGATGCGGGTGATCCCCGTTCTGCAGGGACAGAATGCCGACGAGCAGCATCTCCATGGTGCCTAGCTCACTTTGGCTGCGGGATTTAATTTTGGAGGCAATGGGTAAAAAGAGTAGATTAGCGCTGGCTACGCCATAGAGTGTTGCTGTAAAAGCTACGGCAATCGACGCGCCTAGATTGGAAGGGTCCGTTAAGTTGCTCAGAACCCGTATCAGCCCCATAACGGTACCGATAATCCCCATGGTCGGTGCATAGCCGCCGGCGGCTTCGAATATTTTGGCATAGCCTTCATATTTCAGCTCCTTGGCATCCATTCCAAGCTCCAGGATCTGCCGGACCTGATCCGGGTCATTGCCGTCGACAATCAGAAACAGGCCTTCACGGGTGAAAGGATCGGGATGTTCCTCTGCCCGTTTCTCCAGGGCGAGAACACCGCCGCGCCGCGTTAGTGCAGCCATAGCAATCAATTCTTCGGCTTGTTCCCGGCTGGTATCCCGTTGTCTGCCAAAAGCCAGGCGGAGCGCCGCCGGAATGCTGCGGAGCTTGGACGCCGGGAAGCTGATGAGTACAGCCGCAAGGGTGCCGCCGAATACGATCAGGGCAGCATTGGGCTGCAGCAGGCCGGACAGGCTGCCGCCCTCCCACAGAAAACCGCCGATCATAGCGGCAATTCCGGCCAGCAGGCCGAGTATTGTAATGAAATCCATAAATTCAGGCTCCTTAAATTTCTATATATTATGGTTTGCAACAGTCTGGGCAACGCTGTATAATAAACGGGAACGTGCATTCCTATCTTCCATATTTTTCAGCTTGGTATGGATGAAGGATGATTAGGGTTAAAATTATAATATATTCATATATTCTAGACGATAGAGGGGAGACGGGCAAATGAGTGATATTGTCGTCAGTACGAAGACTTTTGCACTGGAGTCCGAGTATACACCCCAGGGCGATCAGCCTCATGCCATAGAAGAGTTATTGGACGGCATCCGGCAGGGCAAGAAGCACCAGACGCTGCTGGGAGCGACAGGTACAGGCAAGACCTTTACCATCGCACAAGTGATTTCCAAGTTGAACCGCCCCACGCTGGTTATTGCGCACAACAAGACGCTTGCTGCGCAGCTGGCGAGTGAGTTCAAAGAATTTTTTCCGAGCAATTCCGTGGATTACTTCGTCAGTTACTACGATTACTACCAGCCAGAGGCGTACATCCCTTCCTCCGATACCTACATTGAGAAAGACTCCAGCATAAATGAAGAAATCGACAAGCTCCGCCACTCGGCAACAAGCTCGCTGTTCGAACGCCGTGACGTCATTATCGTGGCGAGTGTGTCCTGTATTTATGGTCTAGGTTCGCCGCAGGAATACGGAAGCCTGCTGCTCTCGCTGCGTGTAGGGATGGAGAAGCCGCGCAATCAGATTCTGAGCCGGCTTGTAGATATCCAGTATCAGCGCAATGATATTAATTTCGTGCGCGGTACGTTCCGTGTGCGCGGAGATGTCGTTGAGATCTTCCCGGCATCCCAGGGCGAGCATGCGATCCGGGTGGAGCTATTCGGAGACGAGATCGAACGGATTACGGAGATTGATGTTCTGACAGGCGAGCTGATCGGCGAACGCGATCATATCGCGATTTTTCCGGCGTCTCACTTCGTTACCCAGGAAGAGACCATGCGTGTAGCGCTGGTCAATATTGAGCGTGAGCTGGAGGAGCGGCTGGCTGTGCTCCGTGAAGCAGGCAAGCTGCTGGAGGCCCAGCGGCTGGAGCAGCGGACCCGTTATGATATCGAGATGATGAAGGAAGTCGGCTTCTGTTCAGGGATCGAGAACTATTCCGGTCCGCTTACCTTCCGGGAGCCGGGAGCGACTCCTTATACATTGATGGACTATTTCCCGGATGACATGCTGATTGTGATTGACGAGTCTCATGTGACGCTGCCGCAGATCCGGGCGATGTATAACGGTGACCGTGCGCGTAAGACAGTCCTTGTAGAACACGGGTTCCGCCTGCCGTCTGCACTGGATAACCGTCCGCTGCAATTCGAGGAATTCGAAGACAAGGTGAGCCAGATTGTATACGTGTCCGCAACACCTGGACCTTATGAGATGGAGCATTGCGATACGATGGTCCAGCAGATCATCCGTCCTACCGGTCTGCTTGATCCGATCATTGAAGTGCGCCCTACCGAAGGGCAGATCGATGATCTGATCAATGAAATCCGTGACCGGGTAGAACGCGATGAGCGTGTTCTCGTTACCACCCTTACGAAGAAGATGTCTGAGGACCTGACGGACTACTTCAAGGAGATTGGCATCAAGGTACGCTATATGCACTCCGATATCAAGACGCTGGAGCGGATGGCGATTCTGCGTGATCTCCGTCTGGGCACCTTCCACGTATTGGTCGGTATTAACCTGCTCAGAGAGGGTCTTGACCTGCCGGAGGTGTCGCTAGTCGCGATTCTGGATGCTGACAAGGAAGGCTTCCTCCGTTCCGAGCGTTCGCTGATCCAGACGATCGGCCGTGCCGCCCGTAACTCGGAGGGCCGGGTCATTATGTACGGGGACCGCATTACGGACTCCATGGAGAAGGCCATGAGCGAGACCCAGCGCCGCCGTGAGATTCAGATCGCCCATAATGAGAAGCACGGGATTACCCCGACGACCATCAACAAGAAGGTGCGCGATATCATCGAGGCGACCAAGGTGGCCGAGTCCAAGGCCGATTACCTCACTGGTGTCGGCGGCAAGCTGAACAAGAAAGACAAGCAGAGCCTGATGCAGCGTCTGGAGGCCGAGATGAAGGACGCCGCCAAGAACCTGCAATTCGAGCGCGCCGCCGAGCTGCGCGATGCCTTGCTTGAGCTGCGGGCAGAGTAACCCGGCCGAGAAGTTAACGATCCAGGGAACGGCGCTATTTAGGCCGTTCCTTTTGAAGATAGAGGGGTCACGCCCTTGCGTATCCCGAAGGGACAGCCCGCTGTTGAAGTCTTTTGCGCATTCCGTAGGAACATTCCCGCACTTAAGCTTTAGCGCGAATCCCGGAGGGACAGCGTGCCGTTAAGCTTTAGCGCGAATCCCCGAGGGACAGCGTGCACTCAAGCCCTAAGCACGTATCCCGCAGGGAGAGTGTGCAGTTAAGCCCTTAGCGCGAATCCCGAAGGGACAGCGTCTGCGGCAAGCGGAAGCGAGCCGTACCCTGCTCTGTAAGTATAGCGGCCCCGTAGGGGTTAGCGGGCCTAATGCCCCAGTAGTCGTCCATCCACCCGCCTAATTCCTTCCGCCAAGTTTGCGGGTGTCCAGAGGGTGCAACCCTTGGGGCCCTCCCTTGGAAGGGAGGGTTTGGGAGGGATCGAAAATATTTTTCCAAAATGTTTTGAATTTTAATTTTCTCTTAAAGGAGAGGTACCGTTGGCACATGAAAGTATAGTAATCAAGGGCGCGAGGGCCCATAACCTCAAGAACATCGACGTAACGATTCCGCGTGACCGCTTTGTCGTGCTGACGGGACTGAGTGGTTCGGGCAAATCCTCCCTGGCCTTCGATACCATCTACGCCGAGGGTCAACGCCGGTATGTCGAGTCGTTGTCTGCCTATGCGCGCCAGTTCCTGGGCCAGATGGAGAAGCCGGACGTAGATTCCATCGACGGACTCTCCCCGGCCATATCAATTGACCAGAAGACGACTAGCCGTAACCCGCGTTCCACAGTAGGGACGGTTACCGAGATCTATGACTATCTGCGGCTGCTCTTTGCCCGGATCGGCCATCCGCATTGTCCGGATCATGGCATAGAGATCACTTCGCAGACCGTTGAACAGATGGTGGACCGGATCATGCAATACCCGGAGAAGACCCGTCTGCAGATTCTGGCCCCGGTCATTTCCGGCCGGAAGGGTGAGCATAAGGGCCTGTTCACAGATATCTCGAAGCAAGGCTTCGTCCGTGTACGTGTGGATGGTGAACTGCGCGAAGTGACGGAAGATATTGTACTGGAGAAGAATAAAAAGCATACGATTGAGGTTGTCGTTGACCGGATTGTAATTAAGGATGATATTGAGACCCGGCTTACCGATTCCCTGGAGACCGCGCTGAAGCTGTCCGGTGGTCAGATTCTCGTTGATGTGATGGGCCAGGAAGAGCTGCTGTTCAGTGCAAGCTTTGCTTGTCCGGTCTGCGGATTCAGCATAGAAGAGCTGGCGCCGCGCATGTTCTCCTTCAACAGCCCATTCGGAGCCTGCCCTGAGTGTGACGGGCTGGGGATGAATATGGTAGTCGATCCCGATCTGCTGATCCCGGATATGGAGAAGTCCATTGAAGAAGGAGCTTTCCTGGCCTGGACAGGCAGTACCTCGAACTACTATCCGCAGTTCCTGAAATCGGTGTGCGAGCATTTCAAGATTCCGCAGAATGTACCGGTAAGCAGCCTGTCGCCGGAGCATATGAACAAGCTGCTGCACGGAACAGGCAGCGAGAAGATCCGTTTCCGATATGAGAACGACTTCGGCCAGCGCAAAGACGCCCTGGTTGCTTTTGAGGGCATTATTCCGAATCTGGAGCGCCGGTACCGCGATACAGCCTCCGAAGGAATCCGTGAGTTCATTGAAGGCTTCATGAGCGCCAAGCCCTGCCATTCCTGCAAGGGCAAACGGCTCAAGAAAGAGATTCTGGCGGTGACCATCAATGAGCAGAATGTTGCGGATGTGACGGATCTTTCGATTGGAGATTGCCTGGACTTCTTCGCAGATCTCAAGCTTAGTGAGAAAGAAACAGCGATTGCCAATCTGATCCTCAAGGAAATCAGCAGCCGGCTCGGCTTCCTGGTGAATGTGGGGCTGAACTATCTGACCCTTAGCCGGGCAGCAGGCTCATTATCCGGCGGGGAAGCCCAGCGCATCAGGCTGGCTACCCAGATCGGCTCCAGTCTGATGGGTGTCCTCTATATTCTAGATGAGCCAAGTATCGGCCTGCATCAGCGGGACAATGACCGGCTGATTGCCACGCTTGCCCATATGCGCGACCTCGGTAATACGCTCATCGTCGTTGAGCATGATGAGGATACCATGATGGCGGCTGACTATATTATCGACATTGGACCGGGTGCCGGGAAACACGGCGGACAGGTCATTGCTCAGGGGACCCCGGAGGAGATTATGAAGGACCCGGGTTCCCTGACCGGTGAATACTTGAGCGGACGTAAGTTCATCCCGGTGACTTCCAAGCGGCGGCCAACCGATAATGAACGCTGGATCGAGATCCGTGGAGCGAAGGAGAATAACCTGAAGAATGTGAATGTAAAAATTCCGCTCGGTGTCTTCACAGCGGTAACCGGCGTATCCGGCTCCGGCAAGTCTTCGCTCATTAATGAGATTCTCTACAAAAGTCTGGCCCGCCAGTTGAACAAGGCGGTCAAGGTCCGTCCCGGCTTGCACAAAGAAATCCGCGGCCTGGAGAATCTGGACAAGGTCATCGAAATTGACCAGTCCCCGATCGGGCGTACACCGCGCTCTAATCCGGCTACGTATACAGGTGTGTTCGATGATATCCGTGATCTGTTCTCCAAGACGAACGAGGCCAAAGTGCGCGGCTTCCAGAAGGGGCGCTTCAGCTTCAATGTGAAGGGCGGCCGCTGTGAGGCGTGCCGTGGAGACGGCATTATCAAGATTGAGATGCACTTCCTGCCGGATGTATACGTTCCTTGTGAGGTCTGCAAAGGCAAACGGTATAACCGCGAGACGCTGGAAGTGAAATATAAAGGCAAGAATATCTCGGATGTGCTGGAGATGACGGTGGAGGATGCAACGGAGTTCTTCAAGAATATTCCGAAAATTCACCGCAAAATGCAGACCTTGCTGGATGTAGGCCTGGGCTATATCAACATCGGCCAACCGGGAACCACCCTGTCCGGCGGTGAGGCCCAGCGTGTGAAGCTGGCTTCCGAGCTGTACCGCCGCAGCACCGGTAAGACGCTGTATATCCTGGATGAGCCGACAACCGGTCTGCATGTGGACGACATCGGGCGTTTGCTTGAGGTACTGCACCGCCTGGTCGATTCCGGCGAATCGGTTCTGGTCATCGAGCATAATCTCGATGTCATCAAGACAGCCGACTACATCATTGATATGGGACCGGAAGGCGGCAGCGGCGGCGGCACGGTCCTTGCGACCGGGACGCCCGAGAAGCTGATCAGTGTGGAGGAATCCTATACGGGCCGCTACCTGAAGCCTGTCCTGATCCGTGATACGGAACGTACGCAGGCTATGGAGTTGCAGCCTTCGGAGACGGTGTAACTGTAGGAAGAGCGGTATAAAACCTAATAACCTCATTAACCCGAATACCCCATGCCCCCTTCTTACAAAGGGGGCACGGGGTATTTTAATATTGCGGCAGGTTTCACAAGTTTCATACATAATGGGAGCCAGGACGCGCGCTGATTAGGTGCAAGGGGAGGCTTAATTGCAATCTGTACAACTAAATCGCCGGATGTGGCGCCGAATCTCTGTTTAGCTGTATTTCGTGCAATTAAAATGCCTCTATACTTGGATTTTCGCCCATTCGGGCAAATGTAGTTGTACAAACTACAATTAGAATTGGAAAGCCTTCCGTATCATTGTTTTTAGTTGCACAGTATACACTTATCTCTGAGGGTTCGCTACGAACAGAATGCATTCTTTAAGTAAGCAAAAAAACGCACAACAGTAATGTTATCCGGTCAGGATTTTACATGATCTGCTCCCCGCTACAACTCACTACGGATGCCCAGGATAATCTTAAAACGGCGGGTAGTTTTAGATCTCCGTTTGAACCCTTCCCGTGAGTCTGCGATCCAGACGGTTTTTCCGATCCAGACCCGGATGTAGAAGGAACGGAAGATAACTGGCCGGACGATTCCCTGTACTTCAACCTCAGTGCCATCCGGCTGTTCAATCTCTGTTCGCACCAGCCACGTGTTTCCGATTCCAAATTCGATGTATTTCAAGAAGGGGGCACCGTTCTTTCTAAATAATTTGTACCGAGTCTTAAGATGGAATCCGAGGAGGGGGTCTAAGTATCAGTTGGGCTGCTTTATCGTTTGTATTTATAAGGACACTGGACAAGAAAGCGCTTAGACATATTCTGCAGGCTTTGTTAATAGGTATCAGTAAGCCTTACTACCTATGAAAATGAGGGGATTTAAATGACAAAGCGTGCATTAATTACAGGGATTACAGGACAAGATGGATCTTATTTGGCAGAGCTTCTGTTGTCAAAAGGATATAAAGTATTTGGTTTGCGCCGCAGAACAAGTATACCAATTATGGATAACATCGGACATCTAAAGAATGAAATCGAATTTATTGAAGGAGATTTGCTGGATCAGGGGTCACTGATGAGAGCGGTGAGCATCTCAGATCCGGATGAAGTCTATAACCTGGCCGCGCAGTCTTTCGTAGCAACCTCCTGGGTTCAACCTGTTGCAACTGCTCAAGCTACTGGAATGGGTGTTACCAATTTGCTCGAGGCGGTGCGTTTGACTAAACCGGCAGCGAGATTTTATCAAGCCTCAAGCAGTGAAATGTTCGGTAAAGTATTAGCAACACCGCAGAAAGAAACGACCCCATTTTATCCACGAAGTCCATATGGTGTGGCTAAAGTTTATGGTCACTGGATTACTGTTAATTATAGAGAAAGCTATAACATGTTTGCTTGCTCTGGGATCTTATTCAACCATGAATCGCCACGTCGTGGCATTGAATTTGTAACCCGCAAAGTATCTGATGCTGTGGCGAGAATAAAACTGGGTCTGCAAACGGAACTCCGGATGGGAAATCTGGATGCAAAAAGAGATTGGGGCTTTGCAGGGGATTATGTTAAAGCGATGTGGCTGATGCTTCAGCAGGATAAAGCGGATGATTTTGTAATCTCGACTGCGGAGACGCATACGATTGAAGAACTTGTAGATATCGCATTTACGCATGTAGGACTGGATTGGAAAGATTATGTTGTGGTTGATCAGAGGTTTGTTAGACCTGCTGAAGTGGATCTACTGCTTGGTGATTGCTCCAAGGCTAAAGAAAAGCTAGGCTGGGAACGGGAGGTTACATTTGAGCAATTGATCAAGATGATGGTGGATAGCGATTTAGCGCTCATCAATGAAGATTTAATTAAAGGTGATAAAGTATTGTAATCGTAGTATTGAGGTCCAGCCAGTCCACTCAGTCCACCAAGTCCAAACAGGCATATCTACAGCATGTCCGCCGTAAGATTCAATGAGAAGCTTTTACGTTGAATGATAGCAGCAGCTGTAGGCTGGATTGAGGTGGATTGGCTCCTTGAAAATTAAAAAAATAACAGCGGTCAATGATGAATATCGCCAATCCGAGGCGTGATTTAGCCATAAGGAATATTTTTTGTGACAAATACGCCGTTTTTAAAATATTTCTATTGCGTGACGGAAATGGTAACGATAACATAGAAGGTGATATGGATTAGAGAAACTTGCTTGACAACACTCTCAGGGAGGGATTGCCATGCTGCTTGCAGAAGCTGCCGCGCAAGAACCGTCTAAATTTCATACCTTCGATGCGTTTATGATTGTATTCACGATCCTGATACTTATCGGTGTGGTCCGGCTGCTTAGAGCTCCGCAGAAGAACAAATTTGCCATCGGTTTTGCAGTGGTAAGCCTGCTGGTGTTTGTGGTATCCGATTATGCAATGATTATGAACTGGTTCAGCTAGAGTAAAACACACATAACCTCAGAGGCAAGCTCATCTTAAAGACACCTTTACCGCCAGCGGCGATCCTAAAGGCGTCTTTTTTTGAAGATAAGAATCTATATGCTTCGCGCTATAATTATTATTATCTTTCTCGCTGAAACGGTCCGGTCCTTTCAAAAGGAAGGCAATGCCGTTTCCACTTGGAACATATTGTGCAGGAAAGAAGGGGAGAGCATGGGAATGGGGAGGAGCGGGACGGCCCGGGGCAGGGTGGTACTGCTGGGCACTATGCTGTTGATGTTGTCGGGATTCATAAGTCCAGCCGGTGTTGTTCATGGGGCGGTCTACAGCGGGATAGGAACATTAGAGGCTGAGAGAGGCACGGCTGTCAACGTAATGAAGGCCGGACAAGCAGGTACGGTGCACAAGGAGAGCAAGGGGCAATGGAGCCAGCCCGCAACAGCAGACCCGGTTCCGCAAATCATAAGCAGAGTCTCGCCGTCTGTAGTCGGCATTATCGGCAAAGCGGGCGGAGAAACCGGCGGACCGGATGACCGTTACAATCTGACCCACGGTTCCGGGATTATCGTCAGAGCAGACGGATGGATCATTACCAATGCCCATGTGATGGCCGGGCTGGAGAAAGCGGTAGTGGTCACCTCAGACGGGACGAGCTATAACATCACAGATACATACTCGGATGAATTCAGTGATCTTGCACTGGTCAAAATCAAAGCCAAGGCCCTAAAGCCCGCAACCTTCGCAGGCAGTGCCGCCAATCTTCAGGTTGGGGAGAAGGTGATAGCGATCGGGACACCGATCTCCTTTTCCCTGAGAAATTCGGCAACTGTAGGCGTAATCAGCGGTCTCAACCGTTCTGTCGATGCGGCGTACCGGCTGATCCAGAGCGATACGGCCATCAATCCCGGCAACAGCGGAGGACCACTGGTCAATATGAAGGGGGAGGTACTCGGGGTTAACAGTATGAAGTTCGCAGCTGTGGGTGTGGAAAATATGGGCTTCTCGATTCCCGCAGATACGGTGAAGTACATCATGAATCAGCTGCTCCAATATGGAGAGGTCCGGCGTCCGAGCCTCGGAATTGAGCTTGAGGAGAGCTGGCCCGTAATTGTCGGACTGCCTGGGCAGGAGCCATTAACAGTGACGAAGGTGCTTACGGCAGAAGCGCGCAAGGCAGGAATCACTACGGGAGATGCACTGTATGCCATAGACGGACATCGGGTAACTTCACTTGTCGATGTTAATGAGTTATTCAGACAGTACAAGCCGGGGGCAGTGGTCAAGCTGCTGATGCAGAGTGACGGCGATATCGTAGCCAGAAGCCTTGTTCTTGGACAAGGCGACCCTCTGGTGAGTGCCGCTAAGACGGAGGGGGAGACCGATGATCAGACGACAGAGTGAGGAGGCAGCAGGTACAGCCTGGCCAGGCAGCAGAGCGGGACAACTACGGCGCGGAGTGTCTGTTATTGTAGTGCTATTATTACTGCTCAGTCTCTTTCCTCCGGGAAGGGCCCAGGCGGCGGAGGGGGCTCTACTACAGCTTAGTCTTCAAGCGGGCAGTGCTTCTGCAACGGTTAACGGGAAGCCGGTCACGATTCCGAAGCCTTTTGCTGAGAATGGAACGCTGCTGGTCCCGCTGGGTATTTTCAAAAAAGCCTTCGGCAGCACCGTCTCCCTACAAGGCGATGATGTGGTGAAGGTTATGTACGGGCCGCATACCGGTGCGATGACGATAGGCAGCACGACTGCCTGGAAGGATGGTGTCAAAATTAAGCTCGCCGCGCCACCGCGTATGGTATCCGGTGTGCTGATGGTGCCGCTGAGGTTCGTGGCTGTAGTGCTCGGCGCACGGATAAATCCAACGGAGGGCGGTGGGGTACTGGTTACACTATCTCCTCCGGTAGCAGTAGTAGGAGTTGAAGCGCAGAGTGGAATTGACAGTGACGCCGGCAAAACCCGGATCGGCAACAGTTATCTGGAGTGGAGCATGAACTATCCGCCAGGGTTGGTCGTGGGCGACAGTGGAGGGAATGAGAGCGTAGCGACTTTTACGAGTGCAGAGAATGGGTATTATCTGGAGGTGCACGCTTCGCCGCTTGCCGTTCCGCTTGATGCCGAAGGGCTGCTGGAGAATCTGGTCCGCTCCTCGGAGGAGGGCGGGGAGATTGTGCTGGACCGGGAGGCTGTGTCTAAGGCCAAGGTTCCTTACGCCCGGACTGTGAGCAAGGATTCGAGCGGCGCGCTCTGGGAGGGCAGGCAATATTATGCCGGAGGCAGACTGTATGAGATCTATCTGACAGATGATAATGCAGCCAATTATAAGGATCTGGGCAAATATGCTGCGCTGCTGAATTCTTTTCAGCCCTCTTTTGACGCATCCGACCGGAGCATCCGCGACCTCTCCACGATCCGTAACGGGCTGCGAGAAGGCTACAACGATGACTACGGGATTGCGCTCAAGGTCCCTGCCGACTGGAGTGCGGATGACCAGCAGCTCTACTATGCGGGCAAGCAGGGGAGTTATCTGCGTGTAAAAGTAAGCTCCACCCCTGCGGGCTCTACGCTGGCAAGCTGGAACCAGGAACTGCAGTCACAGCTCCGTGACACCTATGTGGCTGAGGCCTACACCTTGAAGGACAGCGTAGCGGGCAAGGTCTCCGGTGAACCGGTGCTGATAAATGAGATCGGGCTTAACCCGGGCAGCGGGTGGAGTACGGAATATCAGATTTTGCTGCTGAAGAACGGGTACCGTTATTATTTTGAATATGTTGCGGCTTCTGGGCCCGAGCAGAGTGGTGACAAGGCGCGCTTCACTGAGGTACTGAACTCGATCGATATTGATTTTGCCCAGACGAAGAGTAACTTCGGACGCCTGGCGTCAGAGGATTATACCCAGCTCAGCCAGAAGTCAGTCACCAAGATCTCCAAGACCTACGGCTACAAGCTCGAGATTCCGCGGCTGTGGAGCCCGGTTCAGGATCTGTTTGAGAGCCAGAGCGTGGAATACCGCTTCACCGGCGGCCGGTTCCAGCTCTACGCCAGCCCCGAGGTTACGCCGGAATATGCCGTCGGCCAGTTGCAGGACTATTACCGAAACACCAAGCAGGATCCCAAGGGCCCGCAGGTAAAAAGCGTCACAGAAACCACCTTTGCCGGTATGCCAGCCACCATACTCACAGTAGAGCAAACTAAGAACAGCATCCCGGAGAGCACGAAAATCATTGTGTTCAGCCATAAGGATGTGGTCTACACGCTCACTATCACGCTGAACAATGCCAACGCTACGGCGAGCCAGCAGGCGGTGCTGGAGCGGGTGCTGGGGTCGTTTGGGTGGGTGGGGGAGTAGAAGGGTAATTAGTTTCTTGAGTAAGTGGAAAAACAATAAAAAACGTCCCAGGCTACTAAGAGCCGGGACGTTTTTTGCTGAATTAAACTAAAATTTTCAATTTGGTTAATACACAAAATTATGTCGGACGTCCTTTAACAGCGGCGCTTGTTCATCCTTGGCGGACAGAACAGGGGTGACATCGATCGGCCATTCAATGCCAATGTCCGGGTCATTCCACAGAATACCGCCGTCACATTCGGGCGCGTACAGCTCATCGCACTTGTACTGTACCTCGACATCCTCGGTTAGTGTTATGAAACCATGAGCAAACCCTTTGGGGATGAGAAGCTGCTTCTTGTTCTCAGCAGTTAGCTCAACGCCGAACCATTTGCCGTAGGAAGGACTGCCTTGACGGATGTCGACAGCTACATCAAAGATCGATCCGCGTGTACAGCGTACAAGCTTGGTCTGTGCCTTCGGGTTAAGCTGGAAGTGAAGTCCGCGCAGAGTCCCTTTTACAGCGGAATAAGATTGATTGTCCTGAACGAACTGATATCGGAGCTCTTGTTCATGGAATTTAGCTTCGCTGTAGGTCTCCATGAACCAGCCGCGGTGGTCTCCGAAGACTGCCGGTTCAACGACGAGAACATCTTCCAGATGGGTTTTGATAAACTTCATCGTATCCACTCTTTCTATGGTTTAAAATTGGATTTTACCTGTAGCGACCTTAATTAAATATTGGCCATATCCGGTCTTGCTCAGCTTATGTCCGCATTCCAGGAGATGTTCCTTGGTGATCCAGCCATTGACATAAGCGATTTCTTCGGGTGCAGAGATTTTAATCCCTTGATGGTCTTCAATGGTTCTGACGAAGTTGGTAGCATCCACCAGACTCTGGTGGGTTCCGGTATCGAGCCAGGTAAACCCGCGCCCCAGCAGGGCAACATCCAGCTCATCCAATTTTAAATAGGCTTCATTGATTGAAGTGATTTCCAGCTCGCCGCGGTGTGACGGCTTGACTTCCTTAGCAATAGAAATCACCCGGTTATCATAAAAGTAAAGGCCGGTAACCGCATAATTAGATTTTGGATGCTCCGGTTTCTCTTCGATGCTGAGGACCTTGCCGTCTCCGTCAAATTCCACCACGCCAAAACGTTCGGGATCGGGCACATGGTAGCCAAATACGGTCGCCCCGCTTGTTTTGTCGGCAGCTTGCTTCAACATCTTGGTCATGCCGTTTCCGTAATATATATTATCTCCGAGAATCATCGCTACAGAGTCTTCTCCGATAAACGATTCGCCCAGAATAAAAGCCTGTGCCAACCCATCCGGGCTCGGCTGGACGATGTACTGCAGTGAAATTCCAAATTGGGAGCCATCACCGAGCAAATGCTCGAACCGTGGTGTATCCTCAGCAGTAGAGATGATAAGAATTTCTTTGATGCCTGCCAGCATTAATGTGGACAGAGGATAATAAATCATGGGTTTATCATAGACCGGCAGTAATTGTTTGCTGGTTACCATTGTGAGAGGGTATAGCCGGGTGCCGCTTCCTCCCGCAAGAATTATGCCTTTCATAACTGTTTCAACTCTCCTTTTGCTGCATATAAATTTTGGGAACCGTGAGATCTTTTGCGTATTTATTCTTTTCTATTCATATTTTACGCTGGTTCTTCTTCATTTGTCTATTAAAGCAGGAGCTCTTGGCTATTTTAAGATAGATCCCTATGGAAAGTAAAATCCAAGTGTTTCTATTTTACTGGCAGACAGCTGTGATATTTGATACAATTAATAAGTTAAAAAGCTGTAAATGACCCGCCGATCAGGCGGTTTGGGAGGATATAAATGAAAGAGCAAGGAATACGCAGAGAAGACATAGAGCTGCTGGCTCCGGCGGGAGATTGGGACTGCATGCGTGCAGCGGTGGCGAACGGGGCGGATGCTGTCTTTTTTGGCGTAGAGAAATTCAATGCACGGGCCAGAGCGAACAACTTCCGGATGGACGAGCTGCCGGAGATTATGGCGTTTCTGCACAGCTATGGAGTGAAGGGGTTCCTGACCTTTAATATACTGGTGTTCGAGAATGAGCTGCCGGATGCCAAGGGACTGATTGATGCCTGTGTGGACGCTGGTGTAGATGCTGTAATCGTGCAAGACTTGGGGCTGGTGAAGATGATCCGCGAGATCTCTCCGGACTTCCCGATTCATGGTTCTACGCAGATGACGATCACCTCACCGGAAGCGGTGGAATTCACGAAGCCATGGGGGCTGGAACGTGTCGTACTTGGCCGTGAAAATAATCTGAAGCAGATCCGCACGATTGGCGAGCAAGCCCGCCTGCCGATGGAGGTATTCGTGCATGGTGCGCTCTGCGTGT
The DNA here is from genome assembly GCF_038595095.1 of Paenibacillus sp. FSL P2-0089. Taxonomy (NCBI): domain Bacteria; kingdom Bacillati; phylum Bacillota; class Bacilli; order Caryophanales; family Paenibacillaceae; genus Paenibacillus; species Paenibacillus sp. FSL P2-0089. Next base: position 6,638,179 of record NZ_CP152006.1, on the reverse strand, counting down.
CTTATTCGGGTCAGTGTCTGACCTCTGAAATGTGGGGCGGGCGCTCGGCGAACCGGGGCGAATGCGCTCAGGCCTGCCGTCTGCCGTATGATCTGATGATCGATGGTGAAGTGAAGCCGATGGGCGATGTGACTTATCTGCTGTCGCCGAAGGATCTTGCTGCCATCGACCTGATGCCGGAGCTGATTGAAGCCGGAGTGACCTCATTCAAAATCGAAGGCCGGCTCAAAACCCCGGAGTATGTTGCCAATGTGGTTAGTAAGTACCGTAAGGCGATTGATAAGTATTTTGAAGGTAACTGGACGCCTACCTCGAAGAAAGATATGCGTGAGCTACAACAGAGCTTCTCACGCGGGTTCACGAACGGTTTCCTTGAAGGCACCAATAATAAGAAATTAGTCGATGGCACCTTCCCCAAGAGCCGGGGCGTGTACCTGGGCACCGTGGAGCAGATTTTGCGTGATGGCGTGGTCTGCCGCATTCATGCTCCGCTTAAACGTGGAGACGGCATTGTGTTCGACGCCGGAGATCCGACGAAGAAGGAAGAAGGTGGCCGCGTCTACGACCTGCGCCGCAAAGGCGTCAAGCTGGAAGGTGAAGCCGGGGAAGGCTGGATCATCGACATCGTTCCGGGCCGTAATGACGTAGATCTGCGCCGACTGCATGTAGGAGACCGTATCTGGAAGACGAACGACCCTGCGCTCGATAAGGCGCTGCGCCAGTCCTACGAGACTGAAAAGCCGTACCGGGTATTCCCGGTCCATGTGAGAGTACAAGGCTGCGTGGGCGAGAAGCTGACGACCTGGTGGACAGACGTTCATAAGAACGTCACTGTCCGTGTGGATTCGGAGCTCGCGCTGGAGACAGCGCAGAAGCGTCCGATGGATACCGCGCTGCTGGAAGAACAATTCGGCCGGCTGGGCGGGACCCTGTTCCAGCTTGAAGCGCTGGAGTCGCATCTGCAAGGCGACGTAATCGTGCCCATGCGCGAGCTGAATAGCATCCGCCGCCAGGCGGTGGAGCTGCTTGCAGGCGAGCGCCCTAAGCCTCCCGTGTATGTGAAACGGGAGGTAGAGGTGTACGGCGGCGCGTCCCGCAGGGGCGCCGCAGCGGGCACCATCGCCGCAGGAGATGGCGCGGGGGCGGGCAGCGGTGGAGCGGAGCTCACCGCGCTGTGCCGCAGCCTGCCGCAGGTACAGGCTGCGCTCGAAGCCGGCGTAACGAATATATACGCCGATTTCGAGTTCATCAAGCAGTTCCCGGCGGCAGTAGACGCTGTGCGGGCTGCTGGGGCCAGCATTGCGCTGGCCACCCCGCGCATCCATATGCCGAACGAGAACGGCTACCATGCCAACATCCTGCGGCTGCAGCCGGATGCTGTGCTGGTGCGCAACACCGGTGCGCTGTATTATTACCTGCGCCACCGGATGGAGCACCCGGATGCTGTGCATCCCCGGCTGATTGGCGATTTCTCGCTGAATATCGCCAATCACAGAGCCGTGGATCTGTTCCTGGACGCCGGTTGTGACAGGGTGACACCGTCGTATGACCTGAACATTCAGCAGATGGTCGATCTGCTCGGGCACAGTGACACCTCCCGCATGGAGGTTGTTATCCACCAGCATCTGCCAATGTTCCATACAGAACACTGCGTCTATTGTACCTTCATGAGTGAAGGCACGGACTACACCAACTGTGGCCGTCCTTGTGAGGAGCAGCGTGCGTCCTTACAGGACCGCATCGGCATGTCCCATCCCGTCCGTGTGGATGAAGGCTGCCGCAACACCGTCTATAACGCGGTAGAGCAGTCGGGCGCTGAATACCTCAATCACTTCCGTGAGCTAGGCGTAGCTTCTTTCCGTGTTGAGTTCCTGGAGGAGACCCCAGAGCAGGTGGCAGAGGTTATCAGCCTCTACAGCCGCGCACTACGTGGCGAAATCTCCGGCACCCAGGTTTGGAAGAGCCTGAAGGCTACCAACCAGCTTGGGGTTACGCGCGGGCAGTTGGTGAATGCGAAGTAAATGAATCATACCCAATCGCAAGAGGGCTGGTTTCGTGTGTTTCACGCATATAACTGGCTAAGGCCATAATAAAAGGCCCGGCAGAAACCGGGGCCATCCAATCAGATGGCTCCCGATTCTGCCGGGTCTGTTTTTGTATCCCTAACTATCCCGCCAAGTCTTTTATCCACCCGTACTCCCTTACAACGGCAACAGCTCCGGCCAGATGTCCAGAGCTTCACCACAGGCCGGGCAGTTCACCTTTCCGGTGAGATAAGGCAATTGCTCCATCAGCTGACCGTTCTTGACGGCATGAGCTGCTTGCCATAGGCGTGCTAACGGGCTGTCTTCCGGCCGGACACTGCCAATCTCGGAAGGCGTAACAGCTTGACCATTCTCCTTGCCGCTGAATACCGGGTCGTCAGAATAGGCGGTCATCCCGGGGCAGTTCTCATCCGGCCAGATATACATTTCCTCATAACAGCTCGGGCATCCGACCATGTATTCATCGCCTTCCGCATAGGTCAACAATATACCCGCTACTGCCCGATCTCCCCGGTAGGCAGCATCTGCGGCGAGGATGTATCGCTTCTCCTGGTCATCCTTTTGAGCCCCTTCTGCGTAGCGGAAGATCTCTTCTGACAGCTTGCCCAGATTATCCACAGCGGATAGGTAGTCTGTATAAATCTCTTGGACAAGCTCCTCAGCAAGCGGCGGGTTCTGATGAGCAAATTCAGCAGGAAGATTTCCGCTGTGCACTGTCAATTGATTCGTCACGAAGATCCCGCAGGTCACGTAGATATCCAATCGAACTTCGGGATCATCCGACTGCCTGGCAAGCTGCGACAAATAAGGCAATGTGGCAAAAGTGATGCTGTAAATCGTGTCCTGATGGAACAGGTGCTCCCAGTACAGCTCATCTTTAACCTCGGTGCTATACTCCTTCTGCAACTGCTGCAGTAACCCGGGGACCGCTTCAGCCGGGCCGAAAGGGCCGTGAAGCTGTTGCCATACCGGACTGGATAAGTCTAACATGGATATCCTCCTCTTCGAATGGAAGTGCTGTATAGTGCTGTTATATCAACATCCAATTGCACCGTCAATGCCGGGTGTTCACCCAGAGATCTTCGTTCCGGTTTGTCCCTGCCTTAGTATACTGCCCAAAATCAGCAGGAACTGTTATAATTGAGATTATGAGTATATCTGTTAAAGGAGCCCTGAGATGAAGATCCGTAAAGCGATTATTCCTGCTGCCGGTCTGGGAACCCGTTTCCTGCCTGCGACCAAAGCGATGCCCAAGGAAATGCTGCCCATTGTAGACAAACCCACGATTCAATATATTGTTGAGGAGGCGGTTGCTTCCGGGATTGAAGATATCATTATTGTGACGGGTAAAGGCAAGCGCGCAATCGAAGACCATTTCGATAATTCATTTGAACTGGAATTCAATTTGGCGGAGAAGCAGAAATGGGAGTTGCTTGAGTCGGTGCGTAAATCCTCCGAGATGGCCGACATCCACTACATCCGTCAAAAAGAACCACGCGGCCTGGGACATGCTATCTGGTGTGCACGGAAGTTCATCGGTAACGAGCCCTTTGCCGTCCTGCTGGGGGATGATATCGTGGAGTCGAACAAGCCCTGCCTGAAGCAGATGATCGAAGTGTACGAGCAGTACAGATCCTCCATCGTCGGCGTTCAACCCGTACCTTGGGAGGATGTTTCCCGTTACGGGGTGGTAGACGGATCTGAATTAGCAGAACGTGTCTATAAAGCCAACCGGCTTGTAGAAAAGCCTAAGCGTGAGGACGCTCCATCCAACCTGGCGATCCTGGGACGTTATATACTGACTCCGCGTATCTTCGATATGCTGGGTGAGCAGCAGGTAGGTGTAGGTGGGGAAATTCAGCTTACTGATGCTATCTCACGCTTAAGCGAAGTGGAGCGGATAATAGCTTACGACTTTGAAGGCAGACGGCATGATGTCGGCGAGAAGATGGGTTTTATCCAGACAAGCATTCATTACGCGCTTCAGCATGAGGAGCTTAAGGAAGGGCTGCTAGAGTATCTGAAGGAAGTTATTGAGAACGAGGAGAGACTGATTAGCAGGTAAAAAACTATGTTTTGGGATTGGTCGTGACTAGAGAGATTTTTTGTGTTAGGAATTCCGGTCGCTACCGCTCCTTTAGTTCCCAAATTTTCCTCCGCCACTTTTCACTTAACATGAATTTTCAAGTTCAATCTATTTACACTTATGTTCATACTTATTGCTTTCCCCCCTTTAATCATAAAAAAGCGGCCCACTGTACTCAGACAGTAAGCCGCTTTTTTGTATATCTGTTCTGTTATTCCGATCAGTACTGCGTATTCACAACAGCCTCAATGGCTGCGGCTTCAGCCGGATCTGCGGCAACCAGCTTGTCATAGACTGGCTGATCGACTGCTGCTCCTGCTTTCTTCAGTGCCGCCAAATACCAGCGGGCTACTTCGCGGTTAGCGGTATCACTGTAATCGTCACTTAAACCAAGCTTCAACGTAGCAGCAGCCACATCATTTTGTCCTGAGATGACCTGTAGCTTACCCACATTTAGTGCAATGGCAGGGGTAACTGAGAAAGGACGGCCCTGCAGCTGCTCAGGAGGCAAGGTTTTTAAATGCTCTACGCCATCCACAACATGCTTATACGCATCCAGTCCAGCGGTGAGGTATTCCTGTTTCTTGGCCTCATCCTTCTGCTCACTAGCTGCTGTAGCAAGTGTCTGGGCACGATTTATCAATGACTCATACCAAGTGATATCCCAGTTGAACTTGTAGGCATTGTCACTGTATACTGCCAATGCCATGTCAGGTTGGCCCTTCAGATCGTAATAGCTGGCCAATTGAGCCAACAGATTTTTGTTGTAAGGCTCATCTTTCAGAGCGCGCGTCAACACATTGGATGCTTCAGACAGATACTGCTCATCTTGAATTTGCTTGAATACCTGCATGTCAAGAGTGGACAAGTATAATGCTGCTTCCGGATGGTATGGACGGGCATCTAATGCTTTGACCAAAGGAGTTTTGATCTCCTCATAGGAAGTACTAACCGAAACTAAATTTTTACCCTTGAGAGCAGCATCACTGGACCCGATGTAGTTGATCGACAGGAACAGCAAGAATATCGTCCCGATGGTCAGTACAGCCATGTATCCCATCCGAATTCCGGCTTTATTCCAGCTCTGGCGGAGCGGTTTGTTATCTATTACAGCGCCCATTCCAGCTAAACCGATGAACACCAGAATACCCATAAATGCATAACTCATATTAAAGTCCAGCAGACTGTGTACAAGGATAGATAGCGCAATAATGTAGAAGAAGAACCCGTTATTGAACTCATCCTTGTCACGCTTCAGGTAGGCACGGATGTATTTGAAGAAAATATATCCGATAAAGCCCATAAACACAATGAACCCGACAATCCCGACTTCGATTAAATACTGCAGGAAGAAATTATGGACCTGACGGCTTATATAAGGGTTGTTCTGGTACTCTTCGTATAAGGCAGACCAGCCACCCCCGCCTGATCCGAGAACCGGATAATCTTTCACTACCTTCATAGCATCCTTATAAAAAGTAAAACGTTCTAATACACTATGCTGTTTGAAGTTAATGTTCTCCAGGCGAGTCTCGATATTATCCGGTAAAATACTTTTCAAGCCTGTCCCGATCAGCAAGAAACCAATGATAGCCACAGCTACAACTGAGCCAAGTGGAATCCAAAGACCCGTGAATTTACGGGTTTCCGAGCTACTCAGCTTGTCCTGCAGCCAAGGAGCCATATAACGTTGAATCACCCAGCCCAGAGCTGCCACCACCGCTGAGGCTCCAAGCAGGTAAGCCCACGCCTTAAGCGCAGCCGAGGAGTTAAAAGCCGAGTTTAGTTCTGTTCCAAGTGTTGTCAGCGGGTTGGTAACCAGCAGAGCCGCAAGGCCAGATAGCGCAAGATGAATAATCCAGAGAATCTGCTGCGCAGGCTTTAGGAACAACAGGAGCAGGATGAACACTACAGGCAGCATGACAAGTCCCCCACGGGACAAGGTCAGCAGAAGAGATACGATAATCGGTACCAGCATGAAGCTGTGCGTCAGCATGCCGTACCACTTTTTGGAGCGGACCAGGGCATACACCGCTACGAACAGGAAGGCCATGAGGAAGGCTGCATAAGTATTGGCATACTGGAAAATGGAGGTCAGACGCAGCCCGTTAGAGTCCGTCATGACTGCATCCAAATATTTATCACCACGCACCGTATTGGAGAACCAGCCTACAAGCCCACCAGCGAATTTCCAACTGCCAAGCCAGTTCAGCAGACCGAAACCGACGATGAAATAAGCAATCGCCAGAATGGCATTTTGAATGACAACATTTAGTTGCTTTTGCTGGAGCAAATATAACGCTATAATGAATATTGCGACATACATGCTCTGTACAAACAGCAGGTTCATCGCCATATAATGCGAAGCAGCGCCAATAAGCGACAACGCATAGGTAGCAGGCAACAGCAGCGAGGCCACAGCCAGCGCATCACGCTGTCCCTCCAGTCTGAACTTGGTGAAGTATAGGCCTATCCACACCAGCAGCAACAGGCTGCTTAGGAGTGAAGACAGATAGATCGGCTTCTCAAAGTCAATCTGCTGCCCATTAAATAATCCTACTTGAAACGGGGCCCAGACCAAAAAAACAATAAATCCTATAGCTAACGCCCATATGTAACTGGATATCTTTTCAACATTTCTCGACTGAACCGCATTTTTACCGTATACTGGTTTCGACACGTTTATAATCTCCTTTTTCGAAAATACAAAAGCTAAGAGCTATTTTAGCATATTTTTATTAATATAGTCTTCCCAATACTGTTAGCAATGCACTTTAATAATGAAAATAAGATTACTTGGCCTATGCCTATGTTCACTTATTGAACATAGTGTATGGGCTCATTTTCTGAAGTAAGTCTCTTGGTGAGTAAAAGTAAATGGATGAAGGGAACGTTACATTGATGAATCGCAAAAAAATAATCTTTGTTTTATTATTTATAGTTTTTTCATTTATTGTGTTTGGTTTTGTGAGAAATTATCAATCTGATAATGCGAAAATTAATATAAGCTTTCAAGTTAAATCAGATATCGCAGATGATTACCAGTTGTTTTATTTAACTAATCCTAAAGAGAAGTGGTCTGAAGAGAAGTCCTTCCATATTCCATATGTAAAAACTTTTGAGTGGGTAAATATGGAGGTGGAATTACCTAAAAACGCAACCAACGTACGACTCGATTTTGGTACTAAGGTTACAACGTTGAATATGAAAAATTTGATTGTTAGTGGAAATATAGATGTGAAGATGGATTTGCAAAACTTAGCATATGATGAAAATCAATTAGTAACTTCGTCTAAAAATGAAACATCTTTATCGCTGATAACCCAAGGGGGGGACCCATATATCGCTTTCTCGATTAAATCTGTAATTGATGAAAGTTTACAGGGAACATCTTTGATTAAAAATATAATTAATATTTTTGTGAGTTGTTTAGTGGGGCTATTAATAAGCTTTGTCTGTTTAACTATTAAAGACGTATTACACTTCATAAAAATGAATTATTTAGGTAGAAGTATGGTGATGAATTTAGCGAGAAATGATTTCAAAACTAAGTATGCCTCATCATATCTTGGAGTAACGTGGGGATTTATTCAACCATTGATGACAATTGCGACATATTGGTTCGTATTTCAGGTAGGGTTGAGAAGTGGGAATGTTTCAGAAATGCCATTTATTCTTTGGTTCTTGGTTGCAATAGTACCTTGGTTTTTCTTTTCAGAGGCATTTTCTAGTGCAACGAATGTATTCTCTGAATATAGTTATCTTGTCAAAAAGGTCGTATTTAAAATTGAATTGTTACCTATGGTTAAAATTGCATCTGCCTTTTTTGTTCATGTTTTCTTTTTGCTCTTTATTTTCATAATTTATAGCGTTTACGGATATTTCCCTTCAATATTTAATCTTCAAATCATCTATTACGTATTTTGTTCTGTTGTATTAGTTATTTCAATCAGTATCTTTAGTTCTGCGTTAGTTCTGTTTTTTAAAGATTTAAATCAAATAATAATGATTGTACTACAAATGGGCTTTTGGTTTACACCTATAGGATGGTCTTATACTATGTTACCCTCCTCATGGTTATTTATTTTTAAACTTAATCCGATGTTTTACATTGTAGAGGGTTTTAGAGATAGCTTTATTTCACATATAGCATTCTATAATCATCCTTATCAGACCTTTTATTTCTGGTTATTCTGTTTTGCAGCTCTTGGTGTAGGTATTAAAACCTTTGGGAAATTAAAACCCCATTTTGCGGATGTCATATAAGAAGAGGGGTTAGAAAATGGAGATCATGATTGAAGTTAAGGATGTTGTAAAAACATATAAGCTTTATAAAAAACCTACAGATCGTCTTAAAGAGTCCGTATTTCCTAATAGAAAGCAGTATCATGAAAATTTCAATGCTTTAAATGGGATTTCTTTTGAAATCAATAAAGGAGATGCTCTCGGTATTTTGGGTAGAAACGGTTCGGGAAAATCGACTTTGTTAAAGCTGATAACTGGAGTATTATCTGCAACTAGTGGCACCATCCAAGTTAATGGAAGAATGTCTGCAATTCTTGAATTAGGAGCGGGCTTTAACCCAGAATATACAGGTAGAGAGAACATATATCTAAATGGTCTGATGATTGGTCTAAGCAGAAACGAAATTGATAAAAAAATGGATGCAATCATAGACTTTGCTGACATTGGATCATTTATTGATCAACCAGTAAAAATATATTCTAGCGGTATGTTTGCGAGATTAGCGTTTGCTGTGGCTATCAATGTTGATCCGGATATTCTAATAGTTGATGAGGCATTGGCAGTTGGAGATGTGCGTTTTCAAATGAAGTGTATTGAAAAAATGAAAGAGCTTAAGGCAGGTGGAACGACTATCCTTTTTGTATCTCATGCTACGGAACAAGTGAAAAGATTCTGTAACAGAGCTGTCTGGTTGAAAGATGGAGAGGTTAAAGCGATAGGAGAGTCCAGTGAAATTGTAGATATGTACGAGGACTATATGAAATATAATAGCGAAAGCGAAGATTCTGAGAGTAGTAACACGAATATAAATGATACTGAATTTGAAGGGAATATTGATGAGGAGATGATTTTCCCTAGCAATCCTGATATTGTAGCTTCAGTTTCTAAAGTCAATATTAACGGAAATAAATTTAAAACTTTTGATCAGGTGGAAGTCCGGGTAGAATATGAAATATATGACAAGGTTATCCAAGGTTTATTGCTTGGCGTTGCGTTGTATACTCCAGACAGAGAATATATTTTTGGACCTAATACTTATCTGGAAAAAGTAGAAGTGCCAAATACTTTGGGACGGCACAGGGTGAAGTATATAATCCCTAAGTTACCATTACTTGGGGGGACTTATAATATTGATGTGGGTCTATTTAATAATGAAGGTATAGTATGTTTAGATTATAAACAGGAAGTAGTAAGTTTTACAGTTGTAAATAAATACTTTTCAGAAGGTCTTGTTTATATTGAACATAGTTGGGAAATTTCAAAATAAATTCACAGTACTTAGAATTGGAGTTGTTATTGATGATAGTACCATTCGACCAATACCAGCGATATATGCATACTTCTGATTTAATAAATACTGTTCGCGAAGTTGGACAAGTTTTTTCGATTTTGGAGGTAGGGGCTAACGAACATAAAAATCTTGAAAAATTTCTTCAAGATGATGTTCTTACTTATTTAGATATTGTTGTTCCAGAACATTTGAAGCAGGATCCTTCGTACATTGAAGGCGATGCGACTAATATGCCCCTTGAGGATAACGAATTTGATTTTATTGTAGCGCTAGATGTGTTTGAACATATTAGTGATCCACTTAGAGACGCTTTCGTTTCAGAGTTGATGAGAGTCTCTAAATACGGCTTTATTCTAGCAGCGCCGTTTAATACCCCGGGTGTTGAAGAAGCTGAAATTAGAGCCAATAAATTTTTTGAAACCATGTATGGATTTAGTTATCAATGGCTTGAAGAACACCGTGAAAATGGACTTCCTGAGATTGAGAAATTGACGAATTACTTAAATAATAATCATTTGCCGTACTTGAACTTTTCACATGGAAGTTTAAATGTGTGGGAAAAAATGATTAAAATTCATTTTTTGGCAGCAGGAAGATCATCCCTATATGATTATAGGGCAACCATTGATGATTACTACAATAACTATATATATAACGCGGATTACGGAGAACCGAGCTATCGAAATTTTTTTCTTGTATCCCAAAATCAGGAACTATTGAATAAGGCAACAGCCTTTGTAAACGGGCGGAGTAAACGAGGACTCGACCCAACTTTGTTTGAGAAACTAACTCAACTCGAAATTGATTTGGTTAATTTGAGTAGTTATGATTTAACTCATAAAGAGTATGTAGCTAAGACAGAGGAAATTATTCAAAAGGACCAACAGATAAACAACCTGAATAATCAATTAAGAACTCAGGAACGGAAGAGTGAAGAATTAAGTGCAGAAGTTGGACGGTTAAGTAATGAACTAGCAAATTCAATTTACGAACAAAAAGAACTGGTATGCCAAAATGAGTCTTTAAAAGTTGAGAAAAATAATATTACAAAACAGTTTACTCTAGATATAAATGTTGTTCAGAAAGATGTATTGGGATTAAAAGAGAAGCTTATTAGTTTGGAACAAGAACTGGAACGGTCACAACAAGAGTTAAGCAGCCTGCAACAAGAAATAGAATGCTCACAGGAAACTTTAGTACTTAGAGATGAATATATTAGCCAACTCGAGTATGTTTCCCAACAGCTTCGTATAAAAAATAGAATAAAAAAACTGGTGCCTAAAGCTATTCGTAATAAGGCCAGATTAAGCATGAGCATAATTAAAAAGTTGAAAAATAATCCTGAACTGGCAAAAAAAGGTATACAAGAGATCCGTCATAATGGCTTACATTCGCTCAATAATAAAATTCAATCTGTAATGACTGTTGGAGAACTAACTTCAAATTATGTAACTCGCGATATCAGCTTTGATGATTCTGAGCTTATGAAATCTGAAATTGATCTGTTTTTCAAGAAACCGCTAATTTCGCTAGTCATTCCTGTATACAATGTGGCTCCTAAATGGTTAGATATAGCCATCAAATCTGTTAAAGATCAAATTTATCCTCATTGGGAAATCTGTATAGTAGATGATTGCTCTACCAATGAAGAAACTCTTCAGTATTTGGAGAGCATTAAGGATTCGCGTATTAATATAATGAGATTAGATGAAAATTCAGGAATATCAGATGCTTCTAACAAGGCCGTTTCCATTGGGAAAGGGGAATATATAGCGCTCTTGGACAACGATGATGAAATTGCTGCAAATGCTTTATTTGAAGTAGTTAAAGCGATTAACGAGTTCGATGCAGATATTATGTACTCTGACGAAGATAAAGTGGACATTCATGGAATTAAGAAAAACCCACTGCACAAACCTGATTGGTCTCCAGATTTATTGAGATCTCAAATGTACATTGGACATTTCCTTGTATTTAAAAGAGAGTTGTTTAACAAGGTTGGAGGTTTTAGAACAGCGTTTAATGGAAGTCAAGATTATGATCTGGTTTTAAGAATGAGCGAATGTGCTCAGAAGATTCACCATATTCCAAAAGTACTATATTCTTGGAGGGAACTCGAAACGTCTACAGCAGCCAATCCCTACTCCAAACCTTATGCACATACTGCTGGTTTAGCGGCATTAAATGAACATTTAGCAAGAGTATTTGGTGAAGAGAATGCTTACGCTACTGAGGATGATTATCTATTTGTATATGACAGCAGATTTAAAACCGATCTTGTAAAAGTAAGCATTATTATTCCTACCAAGGACAAAGTGGAACTGTTAGAGCCGTGCATCTCAAGTATCCTGGAAAAGACAACGTACCCTAATTATGAAATTCTCATTATTAATAATAACTCTGTAGAACCAGAAACATTTGAGTGGTTCCAGCAGCAACAGTCAAGATCTGTCGTGCGAATCATTGATGCGAATTATGAGTTTAATTGGTCTAAACTCAATAACCATGGTATAAGAGAATCAAATGGAGAAGTATATATCTTTTTGAATAATGATACTTTAGTTATAAGTGAGGATTGGATACAACGTTTAATGGAGAAGGCTCAGCGTGAGGATGTTGGGACAGTAGGAGGTCTGCTACTTTATGAAGATAATACAATTCAGCATGCAGGTGTTGTAATAGGATTAGGAGGTTGGGCAGATCATATTTTTAAAGGGATGAAACCTAATCATTTCGGATCACCATATGTATCACCAATGGTTACAAGAAACGTGACGGCGTCTACAGGAGCTTGCCTTGCAATTTCCAAAAGGACATTAGATAAAATAGGATTATTTAATGAGGAGTTCATTATTTGTGGGAGTGATGTTGAGATTTCATTGCGCTCATTGGAACACGGATTGGTGAATATCTACGATCCGCATGTTAGATTGTTTCATTTAGAGTCCAAATCAAGATCATCATATATTCCTCCAATTGACTTTGAATTATCCAAGTTCTTTTATGGACCTTATCTAGAAAAAGGCGACCCATATTATAATAAGAACTTGAGTTTAAGCAGCGTTGCACCAAAGTTAGCTCAAGGAGAATGATAAATATGTCAAGATTTATTGAGTATATTGCCAGAAAAGCGAAAAATAACAAGACAATAAAAAAAGCATACCAATCTACGGTAAGTTCATATTTGAATACGCACATTGGAGAAATTACTCCTTTTAATGCAAGAACTTCTGAGCATAATGAGAGAAGAATCAATCTTCTCGTTCCTTCTATAAATCAAGAGCATCTATTTGGTGGTATTTCCACTGCCCTTCATTTTTTTGATCAATTATGGGCATTTGAAGAGAAGTCCGCTAGACGAATTATTGCCACTGATGCTTCTCCAGGAAGCGAAGATATGGGGAGGTTTAAAGACTATACCTTGGCTACATCTTTAGAAGATACTGAAGTCAGATCGCAAATTGTTCCCTTTAATGATAGATATAATAAAACAATTCCAGTTGGAAGACAGGATGTATTTATCGCAACTTCTTGGTGGACAGCCTATTTTGCACAAAGAATTGTTCAATGGCAAGCTGAAGTATATAATCAAAAAGCCTCGAAAATCATTTATTTTATTCAGGATTTTGAGCCGGGCTTCTATTCTTGGTCAAGTCAATATTCTTTAGCTCTAAGCACTTACTCCTATAAGGGTGATCAGATAGCTATCTTTAATTCCAGTTTATTAAAAGAGTTTTTTAATAACCATGGATTCAAATTTTCTGAGGAATACTGCTTTGAGCCTAAACTTAATGTTTCTTTAAAGAACTATTTAGTGCCTCATAAAGAAATGATTAAAAAAAAGAAAATATTGATTTATGGTAGACCCTCTGTCGCTAGAAATGCCTTTACTTTAATAGTAGAAGCGTTAAGGAGTTGGGTTTGGCTTCAGCCCAATGTATCTGAATGGGAGATTACGTCGGCTGGAGAACAGCATAACGATATAGAACTGGGCAACAGTATAACTATTAGATCTCGAGGAAAGATGTCTCTTGAAGATTATGCTAATGAATTAAAAGAAAGCGCTGTTGGTATCTCTTTAATGATTTCTCCACACCCCAGCTACCCTCCATTGGAAATGGCTCACTTTGGTATGTTGGTATTAACTAATAGTTATGAGAATAAAGATCTTTCAGCGCTCCATAATAACATTCGATCTGTTGGAAATCTTAGTCCATATTCAATAGCAAAAGAGCTCAAAAATTTATGTGATGAATTTGAAGGGAACAATTCAGTAGGGGAGTCTAAAGGAATACAAAGTTACCTTGATGACACTGAACAATTTGATTTTGTAAAGCGAATTTCGTACTGATCGTTGTTAGGAAAGGGAAGGAAGTCGAGTATGGAAAAGATTTTACTTTTTATTCCGGGATATAATTGTGAAAAACAAATTGTAAGGGTACTTCGACAGTTGGACAATGAAGTAATGAAGTATATATCTAAAGTAATAGTGGTTAATAATCGAAGTACAGACCGTACAGAAGAAGTAGTTTTGAGTTATATTGAAAAAATAAAAATACCTCTGACCCTATTAAGAAACGATGACAACTTTGGGTTGGGGGGATCTCATAAGGTCGCTTTTGACTATGCGCAAGATAATGACTTTGACTACGTTATCGTTCTACATGGTGATGATCAAGGCGATATTCATGATATTATGCCGTTGCTTAAATCGAGGGAGTATAGAGCTTTTGATTGTTGCTTAGGAGCTCGGTTTATGAAGAGTTCTAAACTTAAAGGTTATTCGCAATTTAGAACATTCGGTAATCGAATATACAATATTATTTTTTCGATATCCACAGGTAAGCGGATTTACGATCTTGGCTCAGGGTTGAATATGTATAAAACAGGCATGCTCAAGAGTAGGTTTTATGAAAAGTTTTCAGATAGTTTGATGTTTAATTGTTATATGCTTTTGGCAAATTCATCCTATAAATTTGACGTTAAGTTCTTTCCGATTTCTTGGAGAGAGGATGACCAAGTATCAAATGTTAAAATGTTTAGTCAGGCATTACGGACGCTAAAGATCGCGGCGGGATACTTCTTCTCGTTAAATAAAAAAGGTTTTATTAATCGTGATTCAAGGGAAAAAAAAGTTTCTGCATATACTGCTAAACAAATCGATAATCGCAACGAGGGCACATACAGGCATAAGAAATAAACTTTTATTTAAAAAGCTATTAGAGATACAATAGTTTACTCGGAGTTTTCAGCTGTGAAAAAATCAATGTATTTTATATCGATGAGTTGTCATCTGGGTATTAACTACATAAAAGAGGTTGGAGTGTTGTTAGGAGTAGATCATCATTTTAATTAATTATGACTTTTAATTGAAAGTAGTTGTTGTTCAATGAGGAAAAAAAGAATAGTACTTTATATTATTCTGTCCGTAGTAATTCCTATAATTTTAACGGTTTTCAGTTTTTTGAAATCTGTGGATATCTTGGATTTCACACAGTACTCAACGAAAGATGCATCAAAAACTACTGGCGAAATCGTTGCAGGAACAGTAATTCATCAAGAATTCCAACGATTATATAAAGAGATGGATGGTATAAGGCTGCAATTCGCAAACTATTCAAACAGACCTAATAATGGACATATCAATATTAAGGTCAGCGATGATAAAGCTGAAATAGCTATGGTTCATTTGGATGTTTCTACGATAAGAGATGGTGAATTTGTTGAGATTCCTTTTAAGAAAAAAAAAGGGGATATTGGAAGTACGCTTTCATTAGATATAACAAATTACGATAGTAAAGCAGGAAGTTCTGTTACACTTTGGATGTCAGAGAATAAAGTAATAGGCAATTTAGGCTCGCGATTAGAAATAAATAATGTTGTAGTCCCCAAAAGCTTACACATGCAGGTTGAGTATTTCAGTCCTAAAATGAATAGTGGAATTTGGATTATTGTATTCTTTTTGTTATGGCTGCTGATTCCTACGGGAATTTTGGGTAAGTTTTTGGACAAGTACCAGTCGGATAGAGTTTTTAATAAGAAAATTAATAGAATTCTCTGCAGTATGTGTCTTGTAGTAGTTGGTTTTGTACTGCTCTCCCTACGTGATCTAAGCTTTATTACATCTCCCGCACTTTTTGCTGAGGACGCTGTTTATCTGAGCAACATTTTCGAACATGGCTTTTTAAATACTGTCTTTATGACGAGAGGTGGAGGGACAGCAGATTTTCAAAATAGTGGTTCGTACATCTTGTTGTATTTAGCTTTAAAAACAAACAATCTTTTTTACGGATACAATCTATCAAATTTACCGTTTTTCATAGGTGTGTTTGCGAATTTATTTTGGAGTCTAGTAGCTTTTACTGCATATAAAACTTTTAGTATTAAGAGTAAAACTTTAGGGATTGCCACATTTTTTGTTGTTGTTTTGATTACAATGGGCAACTCTGGAGGAGAAGTTTTTGGCAGAGTATTAAATACTGTATTTATATGGCCGCTTCTTACAGGTTTTTTGTTATTGATGAAGTATGATAATCGTTATCCCTCAGGCGTATGGTCGATAACAATAGGTCTTATATGTATCCTTGCTGGATTGTCCTTTCCTGTAAGTTACGGAATTGTAGGAATATATTTATTCTTTAGCTTCGTAAGAGCGTATAAGGAGAAGATTTATAAGTCTTGGTTTTCTTCGGAGTGGTCACTGCTACTTTGTTTGGTAATAGGAGTGCGGTTGCTTCCCATGATAATGGGATCAAAAGGAATAACAGGGACGATGACAACTAATCCTGATTCTGTCTTTGAATTTGTAATAGGAAGACATATCCTATATCCATTTATTCAACTTTTTTATACTCATCTTAATGATAAAATGACATCAGTTTTATTTTTGATTTATGCTTTTATCATTGTATTCGCGGGTTTTTTGAATTTTAAGAAAAGAGGTCTTTTTAATAACTATACGTTTTTTGTATCTTGTGCTATAGGAGTAGTATTTAGTTCTGCCTTAATGCGAATTAAAATGACACAGTTTTTTAATGAATATGAGACAACATATCCTGACCGTTATTTTTATGCTTGCAATACGTTTTGTGTAATTGTCCTATTATATGCACTATATATCATTCTTACCCATATAAAGGTTAGTCAGAATTTTTTGGCGGGAGTTCTTAGTTTGGTTCTCTTCGGAGCAGTGTTCAACACTTCTCTGTTTGAATTATCCTCTCCGTATCTGAGTATTTATGGTACAGGAGATAAAGGGACTTTTAAAGATGGCATTATTGCAGCTGTTGAACAGAACAGACTGAATAAAGATAAAACTGGCTATGTAACTGTCACTGTATACCCAATTATTTCTGAAGGAGAATGGAAAATATATGTTCCCGAACAATATGCCTACGCTACTTTAGATTGATTCGCATTACAGTAGATAGTAAATTGATTGAGGAGGAACGATATGAGTACTGGTATTCATTTAGTTATGCCAATGGCAGGAAGTGGATCACGATTCTATAATCAAGGGTACAATATTCCAAAGCCGCTGATTGAAATAAAAGAAAAACCTTTTTTTTACTGGGCAACAGAATCTATTAGAAAATTTACTGCATTGAAGAGTCTAACATTTGTAGTCATCCGAGAGCATGTTGATTTATTCGAAATCGACAAGCGGATTCTAAAATACTACCCAGATGCAAAAATTAGAGTTTTAAATGAAGTTCTTAATGGTGCGTTACTTACGTCTTTAGAAGGGGTAAAAGGGATCGATGACAGCGCTCCTATCGTATTTAATGATTGTGATCATATGTTTAAATGTGATTCTTTTTACAACTACAGCAATGCTGGAGACTACGAAGCATTAGATGGCGCATTGTTGACTTTTGAATCTAATGATCCTAAATTTAGTTTTCTACTCTATAATCAAGCCGGGAATGTTATTAAAACAGTAGAAAAACAAGCAATTAGCAATGATGCTATCTGTGGCGCGTATTACTTTAAAAATAGGGAGGTTTTAGAACACGCAGCGACAGAGTATCTAAAAGTGTGTGATTACAAAGAATTCTTTATGAGCGGTGTTTATAATATTATGGCTGATGAGGGTAAAATCATTAAAGGATTTAGAGTAAACAGCCATCTAGCCTTTGGTACTCCAGAGGAATATGAGATTGCCAAAGATTCGGATGATTTTGAGGGGATTATTTAATGGGCATGGTTTTATTTCTTTTAGCGATCTTTTTACTTATGGTTGGCCATTACTTTAAAATGCTTCGCTGGAAACAATTTGTTGAAATTTATGAAGCTCCAAGCGAAGGGGTATTGCTGCGCTCCCTATCAATAGGGTACCTGGTTAACTTTTGTCTTCCTTTTCGTCTTGGTGATTTGATAAGAGTATTTTTTTCTGGACGAAAAATGAAAAATGGTATCGCCTTTGCATTATCCACAGTTATCGTAGATAGATATTTGGATGTTATTGTTGTTAGCATTCTTTTTTCTTCTTTCATCTTGCTTGGTTTCAATAGTCCACTGATAGTCGACTCTGCTATTTTTTATGCGATTTTAGCAGGCATTTTAGTACTTCTTTCTGCTATAGCAATGAAATATAGCAGAGTGCTCAAAATAATTATAAAAAAGGTTTGTTCGATTTTCAACTTGCGAATTGAGCTGAAGATGTTATTTGTTTGCTGGTCAATAATTACTTCCTTCAAGGATATCTTTCATAAAATTGATAAGCTAAGATTATCCTTATATACCATATTTATCTGGGGATCCTATTTGGCCTCCTACTACGCATTAGGAATGTTTCTCTCGGACGAAATGAATTTCTCTGGCTTTTCAGATATCTTTACTACGTTGTTCTCGCATGGAAGTTTAGATTCTGGAACTGTTGACTTGACGTACAGTATTCAGGAAATGTCATTGAAACCTCAAACTTTGCTTGCTGTTTACCTTATTGTACCGCTGCTGGCGTTATGGCTACTTTCCTTTTTACCATATAAGTTCAAGAAAGCAGTCCTTCAGTACACTACCAGCGCTAATAATCCTGGTAAGGCACTGAATTTATTGCCGCAGGTGAATGAAGATGACCGGTTAAATTTCTTAGAGGCGTATTTTTCAGGTAACGGGAAGGCATATTTGGAGAAATATATTGAAATTAATCAGAATATCAGTATTATCCAAGATTACTCTGCCGGCTCAAATGCAACTGTGATGCTATGTATGGACGAAAGCAGAAGCTTCTATAGAAAGTATGCCTTTGGAGAAGATGGCGACAAACTATATGAACAAGTTCAGTGGTTGCGGCAATATGAAAATTCATTGCCTTTGCCGCTCATTTTGAATGAACAGCATGGAGACGGCTATTGCAGCTTTGACATGGAGTATAGTACGACCGCGGTTGGATTATTTAACTATATTCATTCTAGACCGATTGCAAAGAGTCAGAATATTGTTCGTAAAGCTTTGGAGAGCCTTGCCGATAACCTCTATGCAGGTGATTTACGTCCAGCAGAGCCAATTTTAATTTCAAAATATATCACTAGCAAGGTAAGCGGTAATATCGAAAAGATTAGAAATGCAAAGGAATTAAAAGCTTTGTATGAATACCCAACACTCATTATTAACGGACAGGAGTATATGAATCTCTCTGTACTTGGAGAATACTTGGAAGAAGATTTTTTATTTAGTGTCTTCAAAGATGATATGTATACAGAAATTCATGGAGACTTAACAATTGAGAATATCATTTGTGTAGATGATACTGAATCTAGCAGGGATTTTTATCTGATCGATCCTAACACTGGGAACGTTCATGATTCGCCTTATTTGGATTATGCCAAATTACTGCAATCATTACATGGTGGTTATGAATTTTTAATGAAAACGCAGAATGTTTCTGTTACTAAAAATCAGATAGATTTCTTGTTTACGCGCTCCCAATCCTATAATGAAATGTTTTCATTCTATACAAACTATCTAAATGAGAAATTTACAAAAAAACAAGTTAGAAGTATTTTCTTCCATGAGATTGTGCATTGGTTAAGACTTTTACCATACAAAATAGAGAAGAATGGAAAACGGGCTATTCTTTTTTATGCGGGGATGGTTATTGTTTTAAATGATGTTATTAACTGGTTTGAGGACACTTCGGTAGATTCGAGGGAACAATATGTTGCCGCTACTGTTGAAGATTCTTGAAAGACAACCCGGACACTTATTGCGAGAGGAATGAATTAATCATGAAAAATAAATTAGCAATATTTGATCTGGATGGAACTTTGTTTAACACTGAGGAAGTGAACTATCTATCCTATAAGGGTGCACTAGAACAGAAAGGGTACTCGCTAGAATATGATTTTTATACTCAGGAGTGTAATGGTAAGTTCTATAAAGATTACCTACCTCTGATCATACCTGACCCTAGTGTTGAATTGATGGAAGAAATTCATGATCTGAAAAAGAAACTATATCCAGTTCACCTTGGCGCTGCTACCGTGAATGAGCATCTCTTCAACTTGATTGAATTAATCAAAATCAATTATTATGTTGCGGTTGTAACTACAGCTTCAAGTCAGAACTGTACTGATATCTTGATGTATTTTGGAAAAGAAACGTTGTTTGAATTAATATTAACTCATAATGACGTAGAGAAAGTTAAACCTGATCCGGAGGGTTTTTTGAAGGCGATGGAGCATTTTAACATTACTCCAAATCAAACTATTATCTTTGAGGATTCTGTTGCTGGAATAGAGGCTGCCAAAAGAAGTGGAGCAGAGGTACTTGCTGTAGCACAATTCTAGAGCGGGTTTTTAATTGGAGGGATATGATTAATCAGATGTTTCGATCCATTAACAAAAATAAAAAAGGGATAGTACTTATTCTTTTTTCAGCGCTCTGCACTTCTTTTGGACAAGCGCTCTGGAAGTTATACGATTCTGATCAATATCTTTATCTTATCTCAGGCTTTTTGTTATATGTTGTAGGTGCATTCCTAATGATCATCGCTTTTCGTTATGGTTCATTATCTGTTTTGCATCCGCTACTTAGTATTGGGTATTTATTCGGACTGTTTATCGGGTGCTTTTTACTCCAGGAGATGATTACCTATAAAGAGTTAATAGGGACTTTTATTATTCTGTGTGGGGTTTTCTTAATCGGGGGTGGAGATAGTTAACGCAGCTCTAATTGTACTGCTTTTTTCATTGATGACACTTTTCGGGGCATTTGGAGGTTACTGTTTTAAAAAGTTATCCTCCTACAAGATTGGAATTAATAAAGGGTTCCTCACCTTTTTTATTTTAGGTGGAGGTTTATATTTTACAGGAGCTGTTCTAAATATCGTTCTACTAAGATTCCTCCCTTACACCCAATTGTATCCTCTATCATCATTTACATATGTGTGGACGATACTAATTTCTTACTTCCTCTTATCAGAAAAGATTTCCTTGAAGAAACTCTCAGGGATAGTGCTTATTATATCTGGAGCGATTTTTCTAATGAAGTGAATTTCATGGCTGGTCTACATACAAAGGCTAATATTTATTGCCGAACGGGTATACTACGCATAATATGAGATGATTAAGGAACAGTAAGATATTTCTGATGGCTATCGTTGGCACTATAAGATAAAATGTTGTTTGGGTGGACTTATCGGAATAATAAATTATAAAAAGGTGGTCACTAACATGAAACTGCTTGTTACCGGCGGAGCCGGCTTCATTGGCAGCAACTTTGTAATATACATGCTGCAGCAGCACCCAGAGTATAAGATTGTCAATGTAGATGCTTTGACGTACGCGGGCAATCTGGAGAATTTGAAGTTTATCGAGAATCATCCGAATTATACGTTCACAAAAGCAGATATTACTGATGTGGCGGCTATGGATACCCTATTCGATCAGGGAGTTGATGTAGTTGTAAACTTTGCAGCGGAGTCTCATGTAGACCGCAGTATCCTGGAGCCGGATGTTTTTGTTAAGACGAATGTACTCGGGACTCAGGTCCTTTTGAATGCGGCGAAGAAATACAGCGTGACTAAATTCGTGCAAGTATCGACAGATGAGGTATACGGTACGCTGGGCGCCACAGGCCTCTTCACTGAAGAGACTCCACTGACTCCAAATAGCCCTTATTCTGCAAGTAAAGCGGGCGGGGATTTACTGGTCCGTGCTTACCATGAGACCTTTGGATTGCCGGTTAATATTACACGCTGCTCCAATAACTACGGTCCTTATCAGTTTCCGGAAAAGTTGATTCCGCTGATGATCTCGCGTGCGCTGGCTGATCAGGCACTGCCAGTATATGGAGATGGTATGAATATCCGTGACTGGCTGTATGTTGAAGATCACTGTAGTGCGATTGATCTGGTTATTCATGAAGGTGTGAATGGCGAAGTGTACAATATCGGCGGTAACAATGAGCGAACAAATGTGCACATCGTGAATACCGTACTTCAAGAGCTGGGCAAACCAGATTCGTTAATTTCGTATGTTCAGGACCGTCCAGGGCATGACCGCCGTTATGGTATAGATCCAACCAAAATTATGGGCGAGTTGGGCTGGAAGCCTAAGCACACGTTCGAAACGGGTATCAAGGAAACGATTCAATGGTACCTGGATAACAGGGAATGGTGGACACGTATTCAATCCGGAGAATACCAGAAGTATGCAGCGCTTCAGTACGGTAGCCGTCTGGGGGATGCACTGTAATGTCTACAATGAAAGTGCTTGTTACAGGTTCAGGGGGACAACTCGGACAGGATCTTGTGCTTTTGCTGCATGCTCAAGGTTATGAAGTACTTGGTTGCGATCGTCAGGAGATGGACATTACCGATTTGGATCAGTGCATAGAGATCATTTCCGGCTTCCAGCCGGATGCGATCATTCATTGTGCTGCTCATACTGCGGTTGATGCAGCAGAGAAGGATATTGATACAGCGTACCTGATTAATGCCACCGGAAGCCGGAATGTTGCACTTGCTGCTGAGAAGGCCGGAGCTAAGTTGGTATATATCAGCACGGATTATGTTTTTGACGGGATGGGCACCAAGCCATATCACGAGTATGACAATACCGACCCACAGAGTATTTACGGCAAATCCAAACGGGCGGGAGAATTACTGGTGCAATCCTTATCCTCCAAGTTCTTTATTGTCCGTACCTCCTGGGTGTATGGCAAATACGGCAATAACTTTGTGAAAACAATGCTGAAGCTGGGGCAGGAGAAACCGCTGCTGCAGGTAGTAGATGACCAGAAGGGCTCGCCTACTTATACAGTGGACTTGGCACGATTCTTGCTTGAGCTTATTCAGACTGAAAAGTATGGAGTGTATCATGCTTCAAACAGCGAGTCCTGTTCATGGTACGAATTTACCCAGGCAATTTTTGCGGAGGCAGAGGATATCTTAGGACTGAAGTTTACAGCGAAGCTTGAGCCGTGTGCTACCGAGCAGTTTCTACGTCCTGCGCCGCGACCACGTAATTCAGTGTTGGAACATTTGGCGATTCGTACCAACGGGTTCCGTGATATTCGTTCATGGCGGGAAGGTCTGCGAGACTTTTTGTTCGAACTGGAATAACTGCCCTATAGGATGGTAGCAAAAGAACTGATAGGGGAAAGATTGTTGGAAATGATTTTGAAATTGCAAAAGCTGTAGTGGCTTTAAGGCTTGCCGCGATATTGTGAAATTGATGTATTTATTGAAAAATTCTGAAGTGTTTCTTGGTTATTATTACGATGTTTGAAGACCCTGGCTATGTGTCCCTGTTTACATTATGCTGGCCCAACTGTGCTATAGACTCGGGTCCACGGTAAGCCCAATTTTCCTACTAGCTTATCCTACGTTCTTGTGCCCGTGTGGTTTCGTAGTCAAGGACCCGGTTGACAGGCTAGTCTTGTCTGTCTGTTCACAAAAGCTCAATTAATGTTTGTATAACCTTTTTCCTATTGGTCTGTCCCGATTTATTTGATTTGAAATTATTATGTGGTGATAGAGGGATAATCTTTTGTTAAATAATCCGACTACTCCTTTAGGAGCCTGAAATGTAATCACAATCAAAGTAGATGGAGGCGCAGGTGCTTGATGCGGGATCAAAGATGCATTGAAATTAATAAGATCATGAGATAAACCAAAATACCGTCTTGTGTCCTTTTCTAAGTTAGTGGTATCTAGTAGAGGTGTCGATAGTTATCGATCACAAATATATATTAAAATTGAAGGGCGCGACATAAATGGTTTTTAGTTCTCCGCTTTTTTTATTTCTGTTTTTACCAATAGTTCTTGTACTTCATTTTTTCATTAAGGTGGAGTATCGTAATTTTTTACTTCTTGTGGTAAGTCTTCTCTTTTATTCTTGGGGAGAACCTCAATTCGTTGTTTTAATGATTATATCTGTTATAATGAATTATTTTTATGGATTGTTAGTAGCAAAGTATAGGGATACCACCGGAAAGTTAGTTATGTTTTTTGCTATCGTAACAAATATTGGGTTACTTGTATTCTTCAAATATATTAATTTTATTGTTGATAATTTCAATATAATATTTAATAGTGAAGTTTATTTGGATCCAATTGCGCTACCACTTGGGATTTCATTTTATACTTTTCACTCCTTATCCTATGTAATAGATATTTATAGACGTAAATCGGAACCACAGAGGAATTTATTTGATCTGGCTCTATACATATCTTTTTTTCCTCAATTAGTCGCGGGTCCAATTGTTCGATATCACGATATTGCTAAACAATTGAAAACAAGACTAATATCTTTAAAAAATGTAAATCAGGGTTTCCAGCGATTTATCTACGGATTGGGAAAAAAAGTATTGATCGCGAACCCATTAGGATCAGTAGCGGATCAAATTTTTTCTCAAAACACTCAAGATTTGACTTCAGGTGCAGCATGGTTAGGCATTATCTGCTATACATTACAGATTTATTTTGATTTCTCTGGCTATTCAGATATGGCAATTGGTTTAGCAAAGATGTTTGGATTTAGTTTTTTAGAGAACTTTAATTATCCTTATATCGCAAAAAACATACGCGGTTTTTGGAGAAGATGGCATATGTCATTGTCAAATTGGTTTAGAGATTATCTTTACATCCCATTGGGAGGAAGTCGGGTCAGTAATTTTCGAGTATATCTTAATTTATTAATAGTATTTTTTTGTACTGGTCTCTGGCATGGAGCAAGCTGGAATTTTATTTTTTGGGGGTTATTCCATGGTTTTTTCATGCTTCTTGAGCGCTCACCATTAGGTAAATTAATGGATAGAATGTGGGCACCATTTCAACATGCATACACATTGCTCGTTGTTATGGTTGGTTGGATATTCTTTAGAGCAAATGATTTTCAATATGCAATTGCTTATTTAAAAACTATGATTGGCTTTAATGGGGATGTTGGTATTTACAACATTGGATATTATTTGGATAATGAGCTGATTTTTGTTGTTATTCTTGCGTTTATAGGAGCAACCCCTCTTTTGAAGATATTGTTAAACCATTATCAATCTATTTTAGACATGGGAAATAGTAAATATCAAATTACTAAACTACTCTTCATAGTAATCACGGAGATAGTTGTTTTGCTCCTTGTATCTGCTGCGTTGGCAAGTCAAACATATAACCCGTTCATTTATTTTAGATTCTAGTAGGAGAAGATACCTCCGTGAGAAAATACTTTACGTTTGTAAATGCATTGTTACTGGTAGTGTTATTTCTAATTGTTGTCTTGATCAGCAAAGGTTATATAAACCGAGAGAAGTCAAATAATGAAGTGTCTGTTGCACTGCAATCAAATCATACAAATGAGTATATTCTATACTACGATACTGGTGAAGGTTTTTCTGAACAAAAAACGGTTAGTATAATGCTTGAAGGTTCAGAAGAAAAAAGCATTCTCAAATTTGCCCTACCAGAAGCGGCCAAGAATATTCAAAACTTAAGATTTGATTTGGGTGAGAGCCCAGAGGTTGATATCGTTATTTACTCAATAAAATATAAAAACAAATCTTTGCTAAGCAATTTAAAATCAAGTAATATGGTCGAGATTGAACCTAGTAAATCATCATTAAGAATAAAGACAACAGGGATAGACCCCTATGTTCATTTAGGTGATATTTCCGAGTTTTTGAATCAAGATGATTTTACAGTAGAAATAATGATATATGTGTTTTCGTTCCTTATTTCTCTTGTAATAGTATGGCTACTTATCGATTTGGACTTAGTAGGGAGTCATAAGAGATTTCGTTTTAACATAAACGTTTTACAAAGCGTGTCATTACTACTTATATTTTTGCCATTGCTAACAAAGGTGTTTTTTTCTGCAAATATTGCTTCGTCTGAAAATAGAAATTTGGCTTCAAAGCCAACGACTTCAATCACGAACTACAAACAATTTACAAAAGAATACGAGTCTTATTTTAATGATAATTTTGGTTTGCGTAGTGAACTAGTCAAATTGAACAGTAATATTAAATATCATATATTGAGCAAATCGACACATCCTAACGTCGTGATAGGGAAAAAAAGTTGGCTATTCTACTCAGCTGAAAAGTCTGTAGAAGATTATCAAGGAATGGTTAGATTTACGGATGCTGAGCTTGAAAGGATAGCTTCGAATCTTCAAGAAGCGAATAACGCTTCTGAAGCTTCAGGTGCTCAATTTATTTTTATAGTAGGCCCAAATAAACAAACAATTTATCCTGAATACATGCCGAGTAAGTATGTACGTTTTCAAAATGAAACTCGTTATGATCAGCTTTTAGAATATTTACGAGCTCACTCAAAAATAAATATTGTTGATGTTAGAGATACTCTGATTAGGGGTAAAGATGATTTCCAAACATATTATGCTACAGATACACATTGGAATGATTTTGGAGGATATTTGGCTTATGATAAATTAATGAATGCGTTACCTGCTTATCATCCTCATAGTCGAGAAGACTTTAGTATTTCCACTGTATCTTATAAGATGCAACTGGATTTAGCCCTTATGCTCTCTATGAAACTAGATGATACTATAGTTAGCTTAGTGCCTCAATTCAATAGAACATCCAATGTTATTCAATCGGATAATTACTTAACTTCATATTTAAACGAGTCACAGGGTGGGAAATTACTTATGTATCGTGATTCTTTTGGTGCAGCGATGATGCCTTATTTGGCGGATCACTTTAAATCGAGTATATTTTTAACCGACTTTAAAGTTGAAAAATCTAAAATAGCAGAAGAAAAACCAAGTATCATTGTTCTTGAGATTGTGGAGAGGAACCTTCCTTTGTTATTGTATTAAATGCGAAGATTTAAAAACCTCTCCCGCCGGCTATGTTGATCTTGTAGTTCCTATTGACTTTTTTATTCAGGGACTGCCTCATAATGTGCGTACTCACCGCCTATATTATATTTCAAAGCTACTATAAAAATAAAAATGCGGATTTAGGTATCTTTTAAGGTAGTCGAGAAAGTCTCGACTGCCTTCTTCTATATGCCCATCTTAGCGCTGTTTTCAGTGGTGAAATTCCAAATGTTAAAGGAGGTGACGTTCGGTTAATGAATATATGGAATTCGAGGTACCCCATGAAACTTAAAACGGTCAGTGTGCATATTGTTACTTATAACAGCGCAGATGATATAGCGGAATGTTTGTCGGCTGTGCTCAGCCAGGATTACCCGGTCAAAAAGATTGTAGTGGTGGATAATGCGTCCACGGATGGTTCGGCGGAGAAGGTGCGGGCGTTCTACCATGAGCGTAATAAGGATGCAGCGCTGCACACCGCAAAGCCAGCACATTCTGTGGATGCAGCAACAATTACAGCAGCAACCAGCTCAGGGGATGCTATCAACTGTATCCCGAGCCCAACCCTAGTCCTCCTAGAAAATGAACTTAACACCGGCTTCGCCCCTGCGCACAACCAGGCGATTGCCGGCACTACGACCGATTATGTGCTGGTGTTGAACCCGGATCTTACGCTGGCCCCGGACTATATATCCAAGCTGATCGCCAGAATGGAAGCCGATTCCCGGATCGGGAGTGCCACAGGCAAGCTGCTGCTGAAGGCGGATCATTCGCTGGTGGACAGTACCGGACTGCGGATGAATAAGGCGCGGAGGGCGTTTGACCGTGGAGCGGGAGAGCCTGCTGACCAGTGGAATGAGTCTGGCGAAGTATTGGGTGTCTCCGGTGCAGCGGCGATGTACTCGCGGCGGATGATTGAGGATATCAGCGTGGAGGGGGAGTTTTTCGACGCGGATTTTTTTGCGTATAAGGAAGATGTAGATGTGGCTTGGCGTGCGGAATTGTTCGGCTGGAAGGCCTACTATGATGCGGAAGCGCTAGGCTACCATGAGCGGGGGTGGAAGACGTCCGGCCGGAGTGGTAAAGCGATGTTCATCAAGCGGATCTCTTATATTAATCGGTATAAAATGATATACAAGAACGAGCCCTCCCGCACACTGCTGCTCACTCTGCTAAATTCTCTTCCTTACGAGATCGCCGCACATGGCTACTCGCTATTGAAAGAGCCTAAGCTGTTAGGAGCCTGGACCTCCTTCTTCGCACAGAGAGCTGCCCTGAAGCGCAAGCGCCGCTATATCCAGGAGAAGGCTAAACGTCAAGCACAATAGGGCAAGTGGGGAAGAAAATGAAGAACTTAGAGGAGTCCCGCAGATATTTTAAAAGACGCTTATTATCTCGGTATCTATGCCAGCTAACATCATTCGTCCTCATTATACCCACGCTTGTAAAAACCTCCCTGAACAGGCGCTGCCTATCAGCGGGGTTTTTGTGTTATAATAATTGTCGATAGATTACTATATTTGTCAGGAGAGTATAGCAGTGAATGTAGATGTTAGTATATTGATTCTAAATTACAACACATGCCGCCTGACGATGGATTGTCTGAGGTCGGTGTATGATTCGGAGACAAGGTATTCCTATGAAATTATTCTAGTAGATAATAACTCCCAGGATAACTCGGTGGAGATGATAAGCAAGGAGTTCCCGGAGGTGCTGTTAATTGCTAATTCGGAGAATGTTGGCTTTGCCAAGGGGAATAACCAGGGGATGGAGGTTGCCTCCGGGCGTTATGTGCTGCTGCTCAATTCAGATACCGTGATCCGCAAGGATACACTGGAGACGATGCTTGCGTTCATGGACAGCCGCCTTGATCTTGGCGCGTCCGGGTGTAAGGTGATTCTGCCGGACGGGTCGCTCGATAAGGCCTGCCGGAGAGGGTTCCCGACCCCTTCTGCGTCGTTCTATTATGCCTTTGGCTTCAGTAAGCTGTTCCCGGACCGTCCGAAGTTCAACGGCTATCAGCTCGGCTATCTGGACCCGGATGACGAATATCCGGTAGATTGTCTGGTTGGAGCGTTCATGCTGCTGCGCCGGGAGACGATTGAGCAGGTGGGCGGGCTGGATGAAACCTTTTTCATGTATGGAGAGGATCTGGATTGGTGTTACCGGATCAAGGAAGCGGGCTGGGGGATTTATTATTATCCGCAGACGTCCATCGTACATCTGAAGGGTGGCAGCGCGCGCCGCAGACCATTCAAGATTGTGTATGAGTTTCACCGGGCCATGATTTTATTTCATAAGAAGCATTATAGCAGCCGCTACAACAGTATGATAAATGGAGCGGTCTATGCGGGCGTCGGCGTTAAGTTCACTCTGTCGCTGCTGCGCAACGCATTGATTGCCCCGCGTAAGGTACCTACACCCGCACAGAGTCTGAATGTTCCCGGGGAAGCTGGTATCCGCAATGAATCGAAGGCTGAGGTGAGATTATGATTCGCCGGAATCAAAAGTTTTTGACCCAACTATATATGGTAGCCGACTTTATCGTGATCCAGTTGTCCTTCCTTGCGGCCTGGTGGCTGAAGTTCAAGAGCGGCTTGCTGGAATCCTACCGGACGCTGCCTATAGAATCCTATGGGTACTGGAGTATTATCTATGGGGCCATAGCCATACTGATCGGTATTGTAGTGTCTCTATACTTGCCTAAGCGGAAGAAGCGGTTCATTGATGAATTCATCAAGATTTTTCAGGTACATGTTATGGGTATTTTTATTCTGCTTGGTCTAATGTTCTTCTTGAGAGAAATTGATATCTCCCGGCAATACCTGGCGATCTACATGGGCTTCAATATTCTATCCATTATGCTGTACCGTTATGTGCTGAAGAAGATGCTGAAGTCGCTGCGTGAAAAAGGCTTCAACCGCCAGTTCGTCCTGATTCTTGGAGCAGGCACATTGGGTAAAAGATTCTATAACAACCTGGAGCAGTATCCGGAGCTGGGCTATGAGGCCATCGGGTTCCTGGATGACTTCCATCAATGGGATGGCATTGAGGAGCAGCGGTATAAGCCGATTCTGGGCACTGTGGATCAGCTGGAGGCTATGCTGGAGATGCTCCCTGTCGATGAGGTGATTCTGGCGCTGCCGCTGGATGCCCACTCGAAATACCCGGCTATTATTGCAACTTGTGAGAAAGCCGGGATGCGGACGCTGATTATCCCCGACTTCTTCGATTACCTGCCGGCCCGTCCGTATTTCGATAACTTTGCCGGGATGCCGATGATTAATGTGCGCGATATTCCGCTGGATATGGCCGGGAACAAAATGGCAAAGCGTGCGTTTGATATTGTGTTCGCCTTGTTCGCCATTCTCATGCTGTCTCCGGTGATGCTGATTGTTGCGCTCGGAGTGCGTCTGACCTCACCCGGCCCGGTGATTTTCAAGCAGGAGCGGGTGGGGCTGAACCGCCGTAATTTCATGATGTACAAGTTCCGTTCCATGAAAATGCAGACGGACGGTGAGGTGGACACAGGCTGGAGCACGAAGGAAGATCCGCGCCGGACCCGCTTTGGTACGTTTATCCGCCGAACGAGTCTGGATGAGCTGCCGCAATTCTTCAACGTGCTGTTCGGGCAGATGAGTGTGGTTGGTCCGCGGCCGGAGCGCCCTTATTTTGTAGAGCAATTCCGCGGCGAGATTCCGAAGTATATGGTTAAGCATCATGTGCGGCCGGGGATTACCGGCTGGGCTCAGAGTAACGGTCTGCGCGGGGATACCTCGATTGAGGACCGGATCAAGCATGATATTTTCTATATCGAGAATTGGTCTCTGCTGTTCGATATCCGGATTATTGCCAAGACTATTCGTAATGGGTTTAAGAACGCTTATTAATACACGGTCTTATCTATATTCTATTCTCCGCTAAAAAACGGTTGCTGCCCCTTGAGGATGACACAGCCGTTTTTGCTTTTTTCAGCCGACTCTCTACTACTTGCAAAGGAGACTGCCATCATGAAGAGAACAAAGCTTATTGCTTCTATTACTATGATCGGGGCTGTTACACTTTTGCTTGTATTGATGCTTGGAGGAAAAGAAAAACAGCCAGCTACAGGCTTCGCGGCCCACAGAGTCATTGCCCATGCCATGGGCGGAATCAATGACAAGGCGTATACCAATACCAAGGACGCTTTTATTGCGAACTATGAGCAGGGGACCCGGATCTTTGAGGCGGACCTGCTGCTGACCAGTGATGAACAGCTCGTGGCCCGTCATGAATGGACTACAGGTATGAGTAAAAAGCTGGGTCAACAGGAGGTTCTTCCTCCTGACAAGCAGGGAGAGGTGCTGACTCACGATGAAGTGATGAACAGCCCGGTGCTGGAGCTCTACTCTCCGCTGGATATTGAGAAAATCGTCAATCTGATGGAGAACTACCCGGATACCTATATTGTAACGGATACGAAGGAGCTGGAACCGGAACAGGTAACGAAGCAATTTCAGCTCATTGTAGAAGCCGCCCGGAAGAAGGACCCTGCGCTGCTGGAGCGGATTGTTCCGCAGATTTACAGCCGGGAGATGCTGGAGGTTGTGAAGCAGGTGTACGCTTTTCCGGAAATCATCTATACCCTATACCAGACTGAGGACAGCGACGAGGTGGTCATTGAATTCGTCAAGCAGACCGGCGTGGACATCACGATGCCGACAACAAGGGCTACCAAGAGCTTCGTGCGTAACTTGAAAAAAGCGGGCGCCAGAGTCTACGTGCATACCGTGAACGATGAGCAGGAAATTGTGAAGCTGTCCCGGCTGGGCGTATACGGGTTCTACACTGATTTTGTCCCGGAAAATGATTTGAACCGGATCAAGGGTCTCCGCTGATCGAGGAGAAGGCTAAGGCAAATATGCGAAAAAATGTTCGCATTTTGTTCTCTTTTAAATTGACACTCCCCTTCGTACTGACTTAGACTAGAGATACGGATTGTGCGTGCGCAGGAGTGTGTATATTCACTTAGATGAACAATGAGGATGGACAAAGATGAACGAGATGCGGCAAATGATCAGGCCATGGCGGCATGTATTCAAGCTGGACCCGGACCGTGTGCTTGGTGACAAGGAGCTGGCCGCTGTGTGCCAGTCGGGAACCGATGCGATTATCGTAGGCGGCTCTACCGGCGTGACTTATGAGAATACGGTGAGTCTGCTTGCGAGAATCCGGCAGTATGACCTGCCTTGCGCGCTGGAGATCTCGGATCTGGAGGCCGCTGTGCCCGGTTTTGATCTGTATATGATTCCCATGGTGCTCAACACTGACGATACTTCATGGATTCTCGGCCATCACCGCCGGGCGATTGAACGCTTCGGCAGTCTGATCCCATGGGAATTGCTGCTGACAGAGGGCTATATTGTGCTGAACAGCGATTCCTCGGTAGCGCGCCTGACCGGTGCGGACTGCTCGCTCGATGCGGCTGGTGCGGGAGCCTATGCGCAGATTGCAGACAAGCTGATGAACCTCCCGGTGGTCTACCTTGAATATAGCGGACGTTATGGAGATCTGGAGATTGTGCGCGAGGTCAGGGAAGTGGTTGAGCACAGCCAGCTTTTCTACGGAGGCGGAATTACAGGTCCAGAGGAAGCCATGCATGTAGCCGCGCTATGTGATACAGTAGTGGTCGGCAATATTATTTATAGTAATGTGGAACAAGCGCTGTTGACGGTCCAGGCTGTGCGGGATACCCCGCAGATGGACTGGGAGAATTGATAGATCATGAGCGTAGCTTATATTCAGAAAGGAGCATGTAACACATGCAACTTGTTAACATACAGGACGCCGTAAGCCGTCTGAATCCCCCGCAGCGTCAGGCTGTAGAAGCAACTGAAGGACCCCTGCTAATCATGGCTGGCGCGGGCAGCGGCAAGACCCGGGTGCTGACCCACAGGATAGCCTGGCTGATTGCGAACCGCAAGGCACCGCCTTGGGCGATTCTGGCGATTACGTTTACCAATAAGGCCGCCCGGGAGATGCAGGATCGTGTCTCCAAGCTGGTAGGGCCGGAGGGCCGGGATATTTGGGTATCCACTTTTCACTCCATGTGTGTGCGGATTCTGCGGAAGGATATCGATCAGATCGGTTTCACCTCGAATTTCTCCATTCTGGATTCGACAGACCAGCTGTCCGTCATCCGCAATTGTATGAAGGATCTCGACATCGACACCAAGAAGTTCGAGCCGAAGGCCATCCAGGCCGTCATCAGCACGAACAAGAATGAGCTGATTACACCGGCGCAGTATGAGCAGAAGGTTGGCGATTATTTTGAAGGCCTGGTGGCTAAGGTGTATTCCAAATACCAGCACCGGCTGAGAAGCAATAACTCTCTGGATTTCGATGATCTGATTATGAAGACGATCGAGCTGTTCAAGGAGAAGCCGGATGTACTGGATTTCTATCAGAAGAAGTTCAAGTATATTCATGTTGATGAGTACCAGGATACGAACCGTGCGCAGTACATGCTCTGCAGGATGCTGGCTGAAGGCCATCACCGGATCTGCGTGGTCGGGGACAGTGACCAGTCGATCTACCGCTGGCGCGGGGCGGATATCTCGAACATTCTGAACTTCGAAGAGGATTACCCCGAAGCCCAGACGATTCTGCTGGAGCAGAATTATCGTTCCACCTCGAACATTCTGAATGCCGCCAACGGCGTAATTGCCCTCAATACGGGCCGCAAGCCGAAGAAGCTGTGGACCGACTCCGATGAAGGCGCGAAGATTAAGGTGTTCCGAGGTGACACTGAGCATGACGAAGGATATTTCGTCACCGGGGAGATCAGCAAGAATGTGAAGCAGGGACAGGCTTACCAGAACCATGCGATTCTGTACCGTACGAACGCCCAGTCCCGTGTAATAGAAGAAATTCTGATCAAATCAGATATTCCCTACCAGATCGTCGGGGGGATCAAGTTCTACGACCGTAAAGAAATCAAGGATCTGCTGGCGTATCTCCGCCTGCTGTCCAATCCTGATGATGATATCAGCCTGACGCGGATTATCAATGTTCCGAAGCGCGGGCTGGGGGATACAACTGTTGGGAAGCTTGCGGCAGCGGCTGCTGGCCAGGGCGTCTCGATTTTCCGGGCGCTGCAGACGGTGGATGATCTCGGGTTCGCCGGACGCACCCGCAACACGCTGGTGGAATTCTACGATATGATCGAAGCCCTGCACCGGATGGTGGAATTCCTCTCGGTGACAGAGCTGACTGAGAAGATTCTCGAGCTGTCGCAGTACCGCCTTGAATTGCAGAATGAGAATACGCTGGAGTCCCGTTCACGCCTGGAGAACATTGACGAGTTCCTGTCCGTTACGATGGAATTCGAGAAGAACAATGAAGACAAGTCGCTGGTCTCCTTCCTGACCGATCTGGCGCTGGTTGCGGATATCGACAGCGTGAATGATGAAGAAGAACGCAGTGATGCGGTGGTGCTGATGACGATGCACAGCGCGAAGGGGCTGGAGTTCCCGACCGTCTTCATCATCGGGATGGAGGAAGGGGTGTTCCCGCACAGCCGTGCCTTCCAGGACAATGATGAACTGGAAGAAGAACGCCGGCTGGCGTATGTGGGCATTACCCGTGCGGAGAAGCAGCTGTTCCTCAGCTGCGCACGGATGCGCACGTTGTTCGGGCGGACGAACGCGAATGCGCCGTCCCGCTTCCTGGAGGAGATTCCGGAGGAGCTGAAGGAAGATACCGTCCGTGAATCGGACCGCTTCCGGCGCGGAGGCGCGGAGGCAGGCGGTGCCTATGGCGGCCGGGGCTTCGGCGGAAGCGGAGGCAGCCGGGGGAACTTCGGCAGCCGCACCGC
This sequence comes from Paenibacillus sp. FSL P2-0089, assembly GCF_038595095.1. Classification (NCBI taxonomy): domain Bacteria; kingdom Bacillati; phylum Bacillota; class Bacilli; order Caryophanales; family Paenibacillaceae; genus Paenibacillus; species Paenibacillus sp. FSL P2-0089. The sequence goes on along the minus strand of NZ_CP152006.1, from coordinate 6,603,366 downwards.
TGCTGCCGGGAACGCGCCGGGAGGCGGCGGGTCCGCCAGCTTCGGCAGCGGCAGCTCGGCAAGCGCGGTGCCAGGCGCGGGCCGTGTGGTGGTGACGACCGGAGGCGCGCAGCGCACGACGGGCGGGGCCGGGGCGGCTGCGGAGGCCGGAGGCTTCAAGGCGGGCGACAAGGTCGCCCACGGCAAATGGGGCACCGGCACCATTGTATCCGTGAAGGGCAGCGGCAACGATACGGAGCTGCAGATTGCCTTCCCGGCGCCGGTAGGCGTTAAGCGGCTGCTGGCCGGCTTTGCGCCGATCACCAAAGTTGAATAAATCAAGCTTGCGATTAACGGCAGTGCTTTTGGATCACGCTAACCGTAGGAAACCTATTTGACGGAGGGATATGCCGGATGGATATGATGTTCACGATGGAAGAGCTTGTAGCCGAGCTGAATCAATACAATTATCACTACTATACGCTGGATGCTCCACAGATCAGTGACAAGGAATACGATGTGCTCTACGACAAACTGGTGGCGCTGGAAGCGGAGAGCGGAATTGTATTGCCGCATTCCCCGACCCAGCGGGTAGGCGGGGAGCTCCTGAAGGGCTTCACACCGCATCGCCATCTGGCACCGCTGTGGAGTCTGGACAAGGCGCAGAATATTGAACAGCTCCGTACCTGGAACACCCGTGTGCTGAAGCTGGTGAATGATTATAATACCAAGAACCCGGAGAATCCGCTGCCGGAGCCGTGTTATGCTGTAGAGCTGAAGTTCGACGGCCTGACGCTGAACCTGACCTATCGTGATGGGGCGCTTGTACAAGCAGCTACCCGTGGCAACGGGGTGACAGGTGAGGGGATTCTGGCTCAGGTGAAGACGATCAAGTCCGTTCCGCTGAATATTCCGTTCAAGGAAGGCGTTATTGAAGTGCAGGGCGAGGGGATTATGAACCTGTCGGTACTGGCGGATTATAATACCCGCGCAGCAGAGCCGCTAAAGAATGCACGCAACGGTGCGGCGGGCGCGCTGCGCAACCTGAATCCGAAGATGACTGCCGACCGCAGGCTGAATGCTTTCTTTTATAATGTGGGGTATGCAGAAGGCGTACAGTTCGCCGATCATCAGGAGATGATGGATTTCCTGCGCAGCAACCGGTTCAAGGTTAACCCTTACCTCAACTACTTCAGCAATTTCGATGATGTAACCGAGCAACTGGCAGAGATTGAAGAGAGCCGTTCCGGTCTGGATTATCTGATTGACGGAGCGGTCATTAAGGTTACTGATTTCCGTATTCGTGAAGCGCTGGGTTATACGGATAAGTTCCCGCGATGGGCCGTTGCTTATAAATTCGAGGCGGAAGAGACCACAACCATTCTGGAATCTGTAAGCTGGAATGTCGGACGCACCGGCAAAGTAACTCCACTCGCGCGGGTGGAGGCTGTAGAACTAGCCGGGGTTACGGTGCAGAACTGCACCCTTAACAACGTGGGCGATATTGAGCGCAAGAATCTGAAGTTTGCCCTCGGCACACGGGTGTTCATCCGCCGCTCCAATGATGTCATCCCCGAGATTCTGGGCAAGGTGACAGAAGAGAGTGACGGCGGGGAGATTATCTTCCCCGAAGAGTGTCCGGCCTGCGGGTTCCCGCTGGAGATGCGCGGCGCTCATCTGTTCTGCAACAACAAGCTTGACTGCAAGCCGCAGATTGTCAGCCGGATTACCCATTTTGCCTCCAGAGATGCCATGGATATCGAGACGTTCAGTGAGAAGACAGCGGCTCAGCTGCATGAGGAGCTTAGTGTACGGGAGCCTGCGGATCTGTATGAGCTAACCTTCGACCAGCTGGTGAAGCTGGAGCGGTTCGGAGAGAAGAAGGCGGCGAATCTGCTGAAGGCACTCGAAGACAGCAAAGGCAGAGATCTGGCATCCTTCCTCTATGCACTCGGTATTCCTAATACCGGCAAAGCCACGACAAGAATGCTGGCCGACCATTACCGCAGTCTGGAAGCTGTCATGTCTGCTACCGCGGAGGAGTTGGCCGGACTGCCGGATATCGGGGGAATTGTGGCGGAGAGCATCGTGAATTATTTTGCCGATCCGTTCGTAGTGGTTAGTATCGACCGTATGCGGGCGCTGGGGGTAGAGGCCAAGGCTCCTGAAGCTCCGCGTGTAGTTAATACCAATACCTATTTCAGCGGCAAAACAGTCGTCCTCACCGGTTCCCTGCAAAAAATGACCCGCGAGGAAGCCGCCGAACGTCTGGAGGCTCTGGGGGCGAAGGTATCCGGCAGCGTCTCCAAGAAGACGGATCTGGTCATCGCCGGGGAGAAGGCAGGCAGCAAGCTGGCCAAAGCCCAGCAGCTCGGCATTCAAGTCATTGAGGATGAAGACGAGCTGATCCGGCTGCTAGAGATGTAAGAGAATATATAGGTCCTGTGTTTCCTTTGCTTATGGGCGGAGGGGCGCAGGGCTTTTTTTGATGTATAGGAAATCGAAAAACAGATTACATTGCGGCAAGCGTGGGTGAACGGGCCGGATGTACAGGGGAAGTCACCAGCATTTGTTACCTGGTAGGCTGATTTTGTTTTGCAGACGGCTACCCTTCCGCTTTCACATGCACACTTGATAATTTAATACAACTCCATACTTATTTTGACAATTAGTTAATCTTTCCAAGGTAAGCTTGGGATTAGAACCGTCACAATGAGGAAGGGGTATATGATGAACAAGTTAATGAGGGGCATGATTTTTGGAGGATTGGCGGCAGCCGTAGTATCAGGAGCAACCCTTGCAGGTGCGGCCAAGAGCCCGGCTAATTCCGGGGGCGCTGCCAAGGCCCAGTCTAAGAATCTTATCGTTCTGATCGGCGACGGCATGGGCCCGGCCCAAGTGTCTGCGGCAAGATATTTTCAGCAATATACCAAGGGTGTCAAGCACCTGAACCTCGATCCATACTACGTGGGACAAGCTACTACATATGCAGACCGGGGAGAGGACAGCGGTAAAATCGTATCCGGGATCGTCACAGACTCCGCCTCAGCCGGTACTGCATTTGCTACGGGCCATAAAACCTACAATGCGGGCATCAGCGTCTCTAATGAGGATGTCTCAAGACCCTTTGCTTCTATAATCGAAGCTGCGGAGAGCGCAGGCAAGGCCACCGGCCTTGTGACCACTGCCCGTATCACCCATGCCACACCTGCCGTGTACGCTTCCCATGTCCGTAACCGTGACAATGAATCGGCGATTGCCTCACAGTACCTGGAGAGCGGCGTGGATGTGCTGATGGGCGGCGGGAAGCAGTTCTTCCTGACTAAGGATGAGAAGGGCAAACGTACGGATAAGAACCTGCTGCCTGACTTCAAAGCCAAAGGCTATACGGTCGTTGAGAATACCACAGCCTTAAATACACTCACTTCCAAGAATACCAAGGTGTTAGGCTTGTTCGGCAACTCCCATGTGGCTTATACGCCAGACCGCACTCCGGAAATTCCAAGCCTCTCGGCGATGACCTCCAAAGCACTGAATATTCTGTCCGCCGATAAAGACGGCTTCGTCATGATGATTGAAGGCGGGCGTATCGACCATGCCGGTCATGCCAACGATCTGCCGACCCTGGTGCAGGAAGCGCTCGACTTTGACGCAGCCTTCAAGACAGCGGTTGATTTTGCGAAGAAAAACGGCAACACCTCCGTGGTGGTTACTGCTGACCATGAGACAGGCGGCCTCTCACTCTCGCGTGACAATATCTATGAGATCAACATCGATCTGTGGAACAAGCAAAAGCACTCCTCTGAGAGTCTGGCAGCCGATCTTGAAGCAGCGCAGACACCGGAAGAGATCCGCAAAATCGTAACGGCAAACACCTGGATTACAGATCTGACGGATGAGGAAGTTACCCAGATTATGAACGGTGACGGTTCTTCGTACAAACGGGAAGGCGCTTATAATGCAGTGATTTCCAAGCGCCTGCTGGTCGGCTGGTCGGGTCACGGCCACTCTGCGGTGGATGTTGGGGTGTGGGCGTATGGCCCGATTGCTGACAAAGTGAAGGGACAGATCGACAATACGCAGATCGCAACTATGGGAGCGGGAATACTGGGACTGGATCTGAACAAGCGTTCAGCAGAGCTGCAGTCGAAATATGTTTATCCGAAATTCAAAATCAGCCGCGACAATGAAGTGCTCTATCCGGCTCAGGCTCTGGTAAAGGCGCTTGGAGGAACCTATACAGGGAGCACTTCTGCTGCCAAGCTTACTATTGGAAAGAATACCATCGAGGTCGATCTGACCGGGAAAACAGCGAAGCTGAACAGCAAAGCGGCCGCATACACGGTGGATGTGGATAACAACGTACTCTACCTTCCGCTTAGTGCGTTCAACCAGTTGAAGGGCACGACCTTAACCTGGGATGCGCTGTCCGAACGCATTGTGCTCAGATAGGAGTGGCTCCTATTGCTTCAGATTCAGAATTTGACCAAACAATTCAAAGTGGACGGCAGAGCTGTGCCGATCCTCGATATCCCCCGGTGGAATGTTGAAAAAGGAGAGCGTGTAGCCATTACCGGACCCAGCGGGTCCGGTAAAAGCACGCTTTTGCATCTGATCAGCGGCATTATGAGTGCAGACAGCGGCAGAATTACCGTAGATGGGCAGCCGCTTCACGAGTTAACTGAGGCGAAGCGCGATGCCTTTCGTGCTTCTGCTATAGGCTATGTGCTTCAAGACTTCCATCTGATTCCTTCGCTGACCGCGCGGCAGAATGTCGAGATTGCCATGACGGCCCGGCTTCCGCAAAAGGAGAGACGGCGCATAGTGGACGGCTGGCTGGAGCAGGTGGGCCTGGGGGGCCGCGGAAGGCATCTGCCTTCCCAGCTCTCACGCGGGCAGCAGCAGCGCGTTGCTATTGTAAGGGCCATGATCAATCACCCGCCGCTTCTGCTGGCAGATGAACCGACAGGCAGCTTGGACTGGGAGACGGCCGATGAGATATCCTCTCTGCTCCTGGAGCTTAGCAAGGCCCATGGACACACCTTAATCGTGGTAACCCATGACCTCAATATGGCTGAACGGTTTCCGCGCCGCTTGAACATTCACGATATCAATGAAGTACGCCGGGAGGTATTAGCCCGGCAGCGGTCTTCGTTCAGCGGGATAGACAGGGAGGGGATTTCACTATGAGCCTGTTCCGGCTCACCCTCCGCAATGTGCTGCACCGGCGGTTCCTGTCTCTGCTTACCGTGTGTGCTGTGGCGATTACAGTTGCCTTTATTGTGTTACTTGTCCTGTCCCGGCAGAGTGTAGAGCAGGGAGCCAAGAAAGGCTATGGCCCCTTTGATCTTGTCATAGGCGCAGCGGGCAGTGAGACACAGCTGGTACTCAATACCTTTTATCATATCGGCGCGCCAACCGGGAATATCCCGCTTGCTGTATTGGATGAGGCACGGCGGGACCCGTCTGTGGAAGCTGCCTTTGCGATGACTACGGGCGACAACTACAAGGGCTATCCGATTGTCGGGATAGATTCCGGGTATTTCTTCACCCGTTACGGTGGCAGCAGACTGCAGGAAGGCAAGATGTATGCCGATACTGGTGATACGATTGTAGGCTCATACGTGGCCCGGTCGCTTGGACTGAAGGTAGGCGATACCTTTGCGGGGGCGCATGGACTTGTACAGGGAGAAGACCACGAATCCGCAGCGGCTGAGCATGAAGGGGATCATGAGGCCGAAGAAGCAGGAGGACATGCGGCAGCCGAAGATGAGGGGACGGGAGAGCAAGCCGGGCATGCTCATGAGGATTTTCGATACAGAGTAGCGGGTATTCTTCCAGAACTCCATACTCCAGATGACCGGGCGGTCTTTACGACAGTTGACTATGCCTGGGCTGTACACGGGCTGTCTCCTGAGGAACGGGAGATTACGGCGGTGCTGGTTAAGCCGGCCAGTCTGCTGGGGGCCCATGATTTGAAGCAGGCGTTCGATGGCAGCAATGGTGTCCAGGCGGCGTATACCAGCAAGGCCGTGTCCGAGGTGTTGAATGCAGTGGATCAGGGCTCCCGGCTGCTGGGGATGCTGACGGCCATATGTGTGCTGCTCGCAGGTATTGCGATTCTATTATCTCTCGTTGCAGCAGCCTCAGAGCGTACCAAGGATGTCGGAATACTGCGTCTTCTCGGAAAATCACGGGCCTACGTATGGCTCTCCCTAACCACAGAAGGCCTGCTGGTAACAGCAACCGGACTCATCGCGGGGCTTGTGACCGGTCATCTCGGAGCCTATCTGCTCAAGGACATGCTGTTCTCGCAGGCGGGCATTCAAATCGAGCCTTACCATTGGACACCGGAGCATTGGTTTATTGTGCTTGGGGCGTTGGCTATAGGTCTGCTGTCCTCGCTTGGACCGGCCTTCCGGATGTACCGGATGCATCCGCTCGCCTTGTTCAAATCATAGGAGGTACGTTCAATTGATACGACTACAAGGAAGAATGCTTCTGCTGTCGGGAGCTGTGACAGGTATGCTGCTGCTTCAGGCATGTGGCCAGAATACTGCTGCTAATGGGAACGGGGAGTCCTTTGCGGCGGTGGTGGAAGCTCCGCAGAGCACTGAGGAAGTCACGGCGGAGGCTGAGTCGTCCGCATCCCCTTCCCCGCAGGCCCCTGCTCCAGTTGCCGAGGGCGGAGTTGCTGCATCCGCTGCTCCATCCAAAGGTACGGATACCGGGACCAAGGTGACGGTTACGTTCAAGCCGTCTCCATCGCCTACTGCTGCACCTGTTGGAACGGCTACCCGGAAGCCCTCCGGAAAGAATGTAACCATTACGCCGAGTCCGGCCGCCTCTTCTTCTGTACAAAGCCCCCGCCCAGCGGCAGCGTCTAAGGGTACCGGGGGGAGCAGCGCTGAAGCAGAACCCGTCAAGGCTGGATCTGCTCCGGCATTGAGCGTATCCCCATCACCGTCACCGTCACCGTCTGCGGCAGCGGCAGCGGCAGCGGCTACCGTGAGTGCTGCCTCCACAGGGAATAAGGCCATAGACTGGAACGGTTTTTTTGACGGAGACGATCAGACCCGGCCCTCAGAGCACTTCTGGGATCTTAGCGGACAGCAGGTTACCATTAAGGGCTTCATGGGTGAGGTCCTTTCTTTTGAGAAAAACTGGTTTCTGCTTATTCCCGAACCGGGTGCAGAGTGTCCGTTCGATAATGGGGATGAGACCTACTGGAACAAGATTATGATCGTGTTTGTTCCTGAAGGCAGTAAGCTCCGCTACACCTCTGGTCCGCTGGAAATATCGGGGCGTCTGGATGTCGGAATCAAGATTGACGAGTCCGGCTACAAAACCATGTTCCGCCTGTACGACGCTTCCTTCAAAAGCCTGTGATCCATTAAGCAAGAACAAAAAACCTCCAAATCCCGGATTGGGAAAGGAGGTTTTTTCTGAAATAGAGGACAGAAGCTACATTACACCCGCTTCGCACCCGGCAGCCAGGCATCTTTATCGTATCCCCGCTGTTCCCAGTACCCGATATAATCTTCATTGATTAACTCAATCCGGTTCAGCCATTTGACTGATTTGTAGGCATACATTTGCGGAGTAACGAGGCGAACCGGCCCGCCGAGCTGATTGGGGATAGGTTTGCCATCGTGCATCACGGCCACCATGATATCGTCCATCCTCGCCTGATCCAGAGTGAGTGAGTCCGTATAGACACCGTCTCCCGAGTAGAACTTGACCATGACGGCCCCAGGCTGCACACCGGCCATATCGAGCAGCTTCGAGAGGGGGAGGCCCTCCCATGTATTTTTGTACACAGACCAGCCTGTTACGCAGTGAAAATCACTGACCTGCACCTCGCGCTGCAGCTTGACGAACTCTTCCCAGTTCCAGCTCAGCTTCTTATCCACCAGGCCATCAATGGTAAAAGACCAGTTGGAGTTGTCGAACGCGGGAATGGCCGTGACCGTATATACGCGAAAGCTGCCCTCGGCTCCCCCGCCGATAGGAGGTGCCGATTCCGCCAGCGGAATAGGATCGGGAACCAATGCATTGGCATTGCTTGCCGCATAGTCAGCTGTGCCGGGAAACTGCAGGGATTTACCGATCCAGCGGACAAAAGTGGGACCGAGCGTGACAGCAAGCCCTGCGCCTACCGCAACCTTAATGAACCCGCGGCGTGAATACATAGGCTGGGCTTCAGAAGGAGCCGTGCGCCGAGCCCGTCCTGCGGGAGAAGAGGCCTCTTCAACAGGTACAGCTTCTGCCACAATCGTGCGCTTCTTGGGCTCCTTCAGCCACTTCACCCGTGTAATGGAGTGATAGATGATGACTGGCAGGCCGACCCAGGTCAGCAGATCATGAATGAATAACGCAGTATTCGCTGCTCTCGGCCCGGCAAGCCTGAACTGCCAGAGCACAACCCCTGAGATCAGCCAGCCGATCAAAAGCGTCAGCACGAAGAGGACGTTGGCTTTTTGCGCAGGTTTACCCTTGAGCCGCTTCCAGTGCTTCGCCGCCAGGAGCAGATAATAGACCACAGGGATCAACAGCGCCAGACCGAACACGATATGGCCCCATTTCAGCCACACTCTGCCCTCACCCAGCAGCTCTCTCCAGAAGCCGCCTACCAGCATTAGACCACTAACGGCAAGGATTAAGACCAGCCAGGCATTCCACAAGTGAATCGAGACGAGCTTCTTTCCGTATCCTTTGCGAAGGGGTGTAAGTAAGTTTTTCAAGCGCTTAGCCTCCTCTGGTGCCTCCACCTTAGAGTGATTAATTCAAGTTTCAACTAATTGTACCGCAAAAAGTGTCCCTTGAATAATTCTCTGCCGTTATCCAGATTCAGCGGATTATTCCGCTGCCCATTCCTCCAGCTTCTTGTCGCCGGGCAGCAGCAGGGCCAGCAGACCGAGCAGCGGCAGGAAGCCGCAGGCCACGAACACCGTGGCTATTCCGATCGTGTCGATCAGATGCCCAATTACGACAGAGCCAATTCCGCCAAGCCCGAAGGCAAGGCCGGTAATCAGACCCGAGACCGTACCGATATTGCCTGGATACAGCATCTGCGCGTAGATCACAGTGACGGAGAAGCTGGATAATAGAATGAACCCGGAGATGATCAGCAGCACGGCCGCCCAGAACTGGTTCACAAAAGGCAGGGCCAGCGCAAAAGGCACCGTCCCGATCATCGACACCAGAATAAGATTACGGCGGCCGAAGCGGTCTGCCAGCGGGCCCCCGAAGAAGGTGCCGACAGCGCCGGCAGCGAGATAGATGAAGATATAGATCTGAGCCTTATCCAGCGTCATCCCGTATTTGTCCATTAGATAGAAGGCATAATACCCGCCGATGGAGGCGCCGTACCAGGATCGCACGAATACGATGAAGACCAGAATAACCGTTGTAATCAGAATACGTTTGCTGCGGGCAGGGTCGATAGAGCGTGACGCTGACTTTTTGCGGAAGGTGTATCCGGCATCCAGCATCTCTCGGTACCAGCGGGCCACATAGGCCTGGATGGCGACTCCGGCAGCGGCGATAACGGTGAAGCCGAGAGCACCCATCTGACCGAAGGGAATGAATACCCACTTCATTAATAGAGGACCCAAGGCCTGGCCGGCGTTGCCGCCCACCTGAAATATGGATTGCGACAGCCCCTTGCGCTGACCGGCAGCCATATGAGCCACACGCATCCCTTCCGGATGGAACGCAGCTGATCCGAAGCCCACAAGCATTACGGATACAATCACTAATACATAATTACCTGCAAAAGCGAGCAGGAACACCCCGGCAAAGGTACAGCACATCCCCAGCGGGAGCAGGATCGGACGCGGCTTCCGGTCAGCGGCGAAGCCGATAATAGGCTGAATCACCGAAGAGGTGAGATTCAGCGCGAACGCTATCCAGCCGATCTGGGCATAGGAGAGTACCAGGTTATCCTTTAGTACAGGGAACATCGCCGGAATCAGTGCCTGAATGGAATCATTGAATAAATGAACAAAGCTGACAGCAAGCAAAATACGGTAGATGGTAGCCTGCTGCAGATTTCGTGATTCCCCCAGAGGGCCGGGTGGAGCTTGAGGCAGGGTCTTGTTGGACATTTGAACTCCTTTCAGGAACAGTTAATAAATAAGTTATCTATAGGATACGAAGATAAATTCTATTGTAGCGACAAATGAAGTATTATGGGAATCAATTTGTGCAGGGCTGCGGTGAACTATTCACTATTAACTCAAAAAAAGCAGTGCTTAATCCTATTATAAAAAAAGACTTGCAAACGCTTGGAGCGCGTGATATATTATCTCTTGTGCTTATGAGACATCGACGCTGAATTGAGCGGCGGAAGAAAAATAAGTTGACAACAAACGTAATAAAATGATATGATCTAATTCCTGTGCAAGAGACATAACGTTGAAATGCCGGGAGCAAGTTCTTTGAAAACTGAACAAATGGAACGCTTTAATTTTTACAAGATTCATTCAATGAATCGTCAGTTTCAAAATGAGCAATCGCTCTTTTCGATAGTTTTCGGATGGTTATTTCCTCGAAGTGATTCGGGTGAAGCAGCCGCTCGGAAAAACCTAATTGGAGAGTTTGATCCTGGCTCAGGACGAACGCTGGCGGCATGCCTAATACATGCAAGTCGAGCGGAGTTTGAAAGGAAGCTTGCTTCCTTTCAAACTTAGCGGCGGACGGGTGAGTAACACGTAGGCAACCTGCCCTCAAGCCTGGGATAACTACCGGAAACGGTAGCTAATACCGGATAATTTCTTTTTTCTCCTGAGAGAAGAATGAAAGGCGGAGCAATCTGCTGCTTGGGGATGGGCCTGCGGCGCATTAGCTAGTTGGTGGGGTAACGGCCCACCAAGGCGACGATGCGTAGCCGACCTGAGAGGGTGAACGGCCACACTGGGACTGAGACACGGCCCAGACTCCTACGGGAGGCAGCAGTAGGGAATCTTCCGCAATGGGCGCAAGCCTGACGGAGCAATGCCGCGTGAGTGATGAAGGTTTTCGGATCGTAAAGCTCTGTTGCCAGGGAAGAACGTCCGGTAGAGTAACTGCTACCGGAGTGACGGTACCTGAGAAGAAAGCCCCGGCTAACTACGTGCCAGCAGCCGCGGTAATACGTAGGGGGCAAGCGTTGTCCGGAATTATTGGGCGTAAAGCGCGCGCAGGCGGTTATTTAAGTCTGGTGTTTAAACCTTGGGCTCAACCTGAGGTCGCACTGGAAACTGGGTGACTTGAGTACAGAAGAGGAAAGTGGAATTCCACGTGTAGCGGTGAAATGCGTAGATATGTGGAGGAACACCAGTGGCGAAGGCGACTTTCTGGGCTGTAACTGACGCTGAGGCGCGAAAGCGTGGGGAGCAAACAGGATTAGATACCCTGGTAGTCCACGCCGTAAACGATGAGTGCTAGGTGTTAGGGGTTTCGATACCCTTGGTGCCGAAGTTAACACAGTAAGCACTCCGCCTGGGGAGTACGGTCGCAAGACTGAAACTCAAAGGAATTGACGGGGACCCGCACAAGCAGTGGAGTATGTGGTTTAATTCGAAGCAACGCGAAGAACCTTACCAGGTCTTGACATCCAACTAACGAAGCAGAGATGCATCAGGTGCCCTTCGGGGAAAGTTGAGACAGGTGGTGCATGGTTGTCGTCAGCTCGTGTCGTGAGATGTTGGGTTAAGTCCCGCAACGAGCGCAACCCTTGACTTTAGTTGCCAGCAGGTGAAGCTGGGCACTCTAGAGTGACTGCCGGTGACAAACCGGAGGAAGGTGGGGATGACGTCAAATCATCATGCCCCTTATGACCTGGGCTACACACGTACTACAATGGCCGGTACAACGGGAAGCGAAGCCGCGAGGTGGAGCCAATCCCAGCAAAGCCGGTCTCAGTTCGGATTGCAGGCTGCAACTCGCCTGCATGAAGTCGGAATTGCTAGTAATCGCGGATCAGCATGCCGCGGTGAATACGTTCCCGGGTCTTGTACACACCGCCCGTCACACCACGAGAGTTTACAACACCCGAAGTCGGTGGGGTAACCCGCAAGGGAGCCAGCCGCCGAAGGTGGGGTAGATGATTGGGGTGAAGTCGTAACAAGGTAGCCGTATCGGAAGGTGCGGCTGGATCACCTCCTTTCTATGGAGAATCGTCTTCTGCAATGAAGACATTCAAATCGGAAGCTTTGCTTCCACTAATAGAACCCTTGGGTTCGAATACTCACTCGTTGGTCAGTTTTGAGAGTTTAAGCTCTCATCTTTAAACTTGATCCTTGAAAACTGGATACCGAAACGAATTTGCGTTTTAGAACATTCCTTTAAGCTGAACTTGTGTAAACAAGTTTCATATTAATGGCGATACTAGCGATTTTCCTTAGGGAAAACGCATTGGTTAAGCTACTAAGAGCACACGGAGGATGCCTAGGCGCCAGGAGCCGACGAAGGACGTGGCGAACAACGAAACTGCCTCGGGGAGCTGTAAGCAAGCTTTGATCCGGGGGTGTCCGAATGGGGAAACCCAGCTGTGGTAATTCGCAGTTACTCATTTCTGAATACATAGGAAATGCAGAGGCAGACCAGGGGAACTGAAACATCTAAGTACCCTGAGGAAGAGAAAACAATAGTGATTCCGTCAGTAGCGGCGAGCGAACGCGGAACAGCCTAAACCAAGGGGCTTGCCTCTTGGGGTTGTGGGACGTCTCACATGGAGTTACAAAGGAATAGAGTAGGCGAAGAGGTCTGGAAAGGCCCGCGATAGAGGTAAAAGCCCTGTAGCCTAAACTGTGTTCTCTCCGAGACGGATCCCGAGTAGTGCGGGGCACGTGAAACCCCGTATGAATCCAGCAGGACCATCTGCTAAGGCTAAATACTACCTGGCGACCGATAGTGAAACAGTACCGTGAGGGAAAGGTGAAAAGCACCCCGGAAGGGGAGTGAAATAGAACCTGAAACCGTGTGCTTACAAAAAGTCAGAGCCCTCTTTATGGGTGATGGCGTGCCTTTTGTAGAATGAACCGGCGAGTTACGTTTAACATGCAAGGTTAAGGTGAGAAGCCGGAGCCGCAGCGAAAGCGAGTCTGAATAGGGCGACTAAGTATGTGGACGTAGACCCGAAACCGTGTGATCTACCCCTGTCCAGGGTGAAGGTGCGGTAACACGCACTGGAGGCCCGAACCCACGCATGTTGAAAAATGCGGGGATGAGGTGGGGGTAGCGGAGAAATTCCAATCGAACTCGGAGATAGCTGGTTCTCCCCGAAATAGCTTTAGGGCTAGCCTCGGTGAATGGAGTGGTGGAGGTAGAGCACTGATTGGGTGCGGGGCCCGCAAGGGTTACCAAGCTCAGTCAAACTCCGAATGCCATTTACTTCTTGCCGGGAGTCAGACAGTGAGTGCTAAGATCCATTGTCAAAAGGGAAACAGCCCAGACCATCAGCTAAGGTCCCCAAGTGTGTGTTAAGTGGGAAAGGATGTGGAGTTGCACAGACAACCAGGATGTTGGCTTAGAAGCAGCCACCATTGAAAGAGTGCGTAATAGCTCACTGGTCGAGTGACTCTGCGCCGAAAATGTAACGGGGCTAAACACACCACCGAAGCTATGGCTAGATGCTTTGCATCTGGGGTAGGGGAGCGTTGTATGTAGGTTGAAGGTGTACCGTAAGGAGCGCTGGACAGCATACAAGTGAGAATGCCGGTATGAGTAACGAAAAGATCAGTGAGAATCTGATCCGCCGAAAGCCCAAGGTTTCCTGAGGAAGGCTCGTCCGCTCAGGGTAAGTCGGGACCTAAGGCGAGGCCGACAGGCGTAGTCGAAGGACAACAGTTTGAAATTACTGTACCACCGTAATCCGCTATGAGCGATGGGGTGACGCAGGAGGGTAGTGACGCGGACTGATGGATGTCCGTCTAAGCAGTGAGGCTGGTGTGCAGGCAAATCCGCACATCGTAAGGCTGGGCTGTGATGGGGAGCGAAAATTATAGTAGCGAAGGTCATGATCTCACACTGCCAAGAAAAGCCTCTAGTCAGGAGAAGGTGCCCGTACCGCAAACCGACACAGGTAGGCGAGAAGAGAATTCTAAGGCGCGCGGAAGAACTCTCGTTAAGGAACTCGGCAAAATGACCCCGTAACTTCGGGAGAAGGGGTGCCTCGGTAGGGTGAATAGCCCGAGGGGGCCGCAGTGAAAAGGCCCAAGCGACTGTTTAGCAAAAACACAGGTCTGTGCGAAGCCGCAAGGCGAAGTATACGGGCTGACGCCTGCCCGGTGCTGGAAGGTTAAGGGGAGCGGTTAGGAGCAATCCGAAGCTGTGAACCGAAGCCCCAGTAAACGGCGGCCGTAACTATAACGGTCCTAAGGTAGCGAAATTCCTTGTCAGGTAAATTCTGACCCGCACGAATGGCGTAACGACTTGGGCGCTGTCTCAACGAGAGATCCGGTGAAATTTTAATACCTGTGAAGATGCAGGTTACCCGCGACAAGACGGAAAGACCCCATGGAGCTTTACTGCAGCTTGATATTGAATTTGGGTACGATCTGTACAGGATAGGTGGGAGCCGTGGAGGCAGGAGCGCAAGCTTCTGCGGAGGCGCCGTTGGGATACCACCCTGATCGTATCTAGGTTCTAACCTAGTGCCCTCATCGGGTACGGGGACCGTGTCAGGCGGGCAGTTTGACTGGGGCGGTCGCCTCCTAAAGAGTAACGGAGGCGTTCAAAGGTTCCCTCAGAATGGTTGGAAATCATTCGCAGAGTGCAAAGGCATAAGGGAGCTTGACTGCGAGACCTACAAGTCGAGCAGGGACGAAAGTCGGACTTAGTGATCCGGTGGTACCGCATGGAAGGGCCATCGCTCAACGGATAAAAGCTACCCTGGGGATAACAGGCTTATCTCCCCCAAGAGTCCACATCGACGGGGAGGTTTGGCACCTCGATGTCGGCTCATCGCATCCTGGGGCTGAAGTAGGTCCCAAGGGTTGGGCTGTTCGCCCATTAAAGCGGTACGCGAGCTGGGTTCAGAACGTCGTGAGACAGTTCGGTCCCTATCTGTCGTGGGCGCAGGAAATTTGAGAGGAGCTGTCCTTAGTACGAGAGGACCGGGATGGACGTACCGCTGGTGCATCAGTTGTTCCGCCAGGAGCATGGCTGAGTAGCTACGTACGGACGGGATAAGCGCTGAAAGCATCTAAGCGTGAAGCCCCCCTCAAGATGAGATTTCCCAATTAGTAAGACCCCTTGAAGACGACGAGGTAGATAGGTTGGAGGTGGAAGTGCAGTAATGCATGGAGCTGACCAATACTAATCGGTCGAGGGCTTATCCAAAAGCTACCCCAAAAAGTGAAGATGACGCTGACGAAGCGGATTCCGAATACTTTCCGGGGGCCCCGTAAGAAGGGCAAACGCAGATTCGTTTCGGATTCAGTTTTCAGGAATCAATTTCCTGAAGCATTTACGCTGTAAATGCCCGTTTGGTGGCGATAGCGGAGGGGTTCCACACGTACCCATCCCGAACACGACCGTTAAGCCCTCCAGCGCCGATGGTACTTGGACCGAAGGGTCCTGGGAGAGTAGGACGTTGCCAAGCACATGAGCCATTGTTGAGCAATCGACAGTGGTTTTTTTGCGTGCAGGCAGGGCTGTGGAAAAGCTGTGGATAGATTTCAGTAAGTACAGAAAAGTTGCGCACATGTGGATACCTTTACAGGAACAGAATGATCCCCGGATCATGGAGGAATCACGCACAATATTGTGGATGAGTCAAGCGAAAACATAAGTAATACACCGATTTTGTGGATAAAAAGTGAATATTGTGGATAGATAAAATGTAATCGGGGATAACTCTTTTGAGCCGGAAAGAAACTCTTTCCGGTTTTTTGCTTTGCTGTGCAAAAGCTGTGGATAACTATTCTTTTTGCAACTGGTGGCCAGCCTTTATTAGCATCCGGCGGCTTGGCTTGTTATACTCTCTATTAAGCAAATATCTGGAGCTAATTTATGGAATGTAACGGAGGGAACAGCATGGAAATCAGGCAGTTACGTGCCGGAGAATTTGAGGACAGCCTAAGCTTGTCCGAATATGCTTTTAAGTATAAGGTTTCTGCAGAAGACAGAGTACGCGCCAAGGAGAGCTTCAAACCGGAACAAACCTGGGCGATTTTTGAAGGGGACAGTATCGGTGCGAAGCTGACGCTTCTTCCGTTAGAGGTATATATACAAGGCAAGCCCATTTCTATGGGGGGCATCGCCGGTGTAGCCACTTGGCCGGAGAACCGCCGGCAGGGCTATGTAGCCCATCTGCTGACCCATGCGCTCGAGACGATGAATGAAGCCGGTCAGACATTGTCCTTTTTGCATCCGTTCCTGATTCCCTTTTACCGTAAATTCGGCTGGGAGATCTACTGTGAATATAAGAAGTATACTCTTCCGGTAGGGAAGTTCCCGCACAAGACGGAGATTAAGGGCAGCGTGAAGCGCGATATCCCGGATCTTGCAGTATTCCAGCAGTTGTACGACCAATTCGCTATGAGGTATAACGGGACTCTCCAGCGCACTGAGACCTGGTGGAAGGAAAGTGTGCTTGATGACGATACGCATTCCTGTGTGTTTTATTCAGAGCAGGGTGAACCGGAGGGCTATGTGCTGTATAAAATAGTGCAGCAGGAGCTGGTCATAGATGAGTTTATCTATGGGAACGAGCTTGCCCGCCAGGGCTTGTGGACCTTCCTGGCCAATCATGACTCCATGATTACGGTTGCACAGCTGAAGCTGGTGCCTGCTGACGATATTCTTCCCTTCCTCCTTCCCGATCCGCGGATTGCGCAGGAGAATTATCCATACTTCATGGCGCGTATCGTCAATGCTAAGGCTTTTGTGGAGAACATGATCTTCAATGTGCCTGAGGGTGACCGGGAGCGGGTGCTTTATATTGAAGATAAGCATGCATCATGGAACAACGGGTTATGGCGGTGGACTGTGTCGGAGCAGGGGGGAGCGACGCTTACCCGGATTGAGGGAGAGCGGTCAGAGGCTGACCTGGAATGCAGTATCGGCACGCTTACTGTGCTGCTGATGGGATACAAGCGTCCGCTTCAGGCGGCAAAGTACGGACAATTATCCGGGACTGCTGGGGCGACAGCTTGGCTTGAAGCGCTGATTCCGCAGGCCGAGACGGCATTATTCGATTTTTTCTGACAGAGAACGGCTCTTCCTCTTCCCCTGGGAGGGAGGAGCTGTCCTATACATAACGCCTCCATTTCAGTGAACGAAGCAGGCAACCGGAATACAATACAGCCAAAACGTAAAAAATAAGAGTAACCCCTTGGCATTCAGCGAGAATATGTTATAATATGAAAAAGTCAAAGAAAGTCAAAGTCAACGCAGGCCGGATATCATCGTTCTCAGGAATGTAACATTTAGAGAAAAAGCGCAGTGCAGAGGCTATTGCAGCCGATTCTTATTACATTGCCCGGGTTAAGTTCTTAAGAGCATGTCTCTGACGGCAGGCGTTGGCGCAGCACAGATTTAACCAATGCTTATACACTGGAGGATGAGTGATGCGTAATATCTCCGATATTATTGAACAATATCTGAAGAATATTTTGCATGAAAGTCCCGAAGGTACGGTGGAAATTCAGCGCAATGATCTGGCGGACCAGTTCTCCTGTGTCCCGTCACAGATCAATTATGTCATCAGCACACGGTTCACATTGGAAAAGGGATATGTGGTGGAGAGTAAACGCGGCGGCGGCGGATATATCCGGATTCAGCGCTATGAGCTGCCTCAGAATGTGGCCTTATACGCACATCTGAACTCCACGATAGGGAATGATATTGATCAGAATTCTGCCGAAGGGCTGATTTATCAGCTGGAGGAGGCCCGTTTCCTCTCCAAACGTGAAGCGTGTCTGATGCGGTCTGCGGTTTCCCGGGAATGCCTGACGGTTAATCTGCCGTACCGGGATGAGATTCGTGCCAAGCTTATGAAGGCTATGCTAATCTCTTTATTGGGCAAATAATTTGTCAAATGGTAAGGAGGGACACCGCTCATGCTATGCCAGGAATGCGGCGTCAAACCGGCTACACTCCACTTCACGAAGATTGTGAACGGGGAAAAGACGGAATTTCATATCTGCGAAAGCTGTGCGCGGGAGAAGGGTGAACTGATTCCCGGAACTGCGGGAGGCTTCTCTATCCACAGCTTGCTTTCCGGTCTCCTGGATCTGGAAGGCTCGGGCAAGGGAAAGTCAGCAGCCGCACAAAGTGTGCAGGGGCTGCATTGTGAAAACTGCGGCATGACCTATTCACAGTTCAGCAAGCTGGGACGGTTCGGCTGCAGCTCCTGTTATAAGTATTTCGACAGTACACTTGACCCGCTCTTCAGGCGGGTGCATGGCAGTACAGCGCATGTCGGCAAGCTGCCCAAGCGGGCGGGCGCACAGATTATGTGCAAGCGCCAGATTGATGAGCTGAAGCAGGAATTGCAGCAGAGTATTGTGCAGGAGGAGTTCGAGACCGCAGCTGAGCTGAGGGACAGAATCCGCAAGCTTGAAAAAGAAATGCCACAAGAGTAAAGTCTTTGATATATAGGAGGGATCCGGGCATGTCAAGTCTCCGGTTTACCGAACAAGCACTGAGTGACTGGATGCGCTGCGGCGGCAGCCATTCCGAGATTGTCATCAGCAGCCGTATGCGGATCGCCCGTAATCTGGAGCATCTTCCGTTCCCGCTGCTCGCTTCAAGAGAGCAGTCGGAGGAGGTGCTGGAGCAGCTTGCCCCCGTATTTCAGGGTGAAGCTTCGGCCGACTTCGGCAGCTTCGAGCTGCTGAGACTGGATGAGCTGGGTGAGCTGGACAAAAAGGTACTGGTGGAAAAGCACCTCATCAGTCCTAACCTGGCGGATGATTCCAAAGGCGGGGCAGTCATTCTTAATGAGGACGAGTCAGTCAGCATTATGATCAATGAGGAGGATCATCTCCGCATTCAATGCCTGTTCCCGGGGCTGCAGGTCAGAGAAGCCTGGGTAAGGGCAACCGCCATCGATGATATTTTCGAGGCTGCTGTCAATTACGCCTTCGATGACCGCAGAGGCTACTTAACAAGCTGTCCCACCAATGTGGGAACAGGGCTGAGAGCCTCGGTTATGGTGCATCTGCCGGCCTTGGTGATGACGCATCAGATCAACCGCATTTTGTCCGCAGTTAATCAGGTGGGGCTTACCGTTAGAGGAATTTATGGTGAAGGCAGCGAAGCAGTAGGGAATATCTTTCAGATCTCCAATCAGATTACGCTCGGACAGACCGAAAATGAGATTATTGAGAATCTTCACAGCGTAGTCACCCAGATTATAGAGCATGAACGCAACGCCCGCGAACGCCTGCTGGTTGATTCCGCTCTGCGGATTACGGACCGTATCAAGCGCTCCTACGGAATTCTGGCTTATGCTGCTGTGATGGAACTGAAAGAATCGGCACAGCGGCTCTCCGATCTGCGGCTTGGTGTAGATCTGGGGATTCTGGAAGGGCCTTCGATTTCAGTGCTCAATGAGCTGAATGTCAAGACTCAGCCGGGCTTTCTGCAAAAGCTGTTCGGTGACGAGCTGTCGCCTACTGAACGCGATATGTACCGGGCGAAGCTGCTCCGGGAGACACTGGGATCACAACATTAAATTATAGATATTTATTATCCGTGGAGGTGCAGGAGATATGATGTTTGGAAGATTTACGGAACGCGCACAAAAGGTGCTGGCGCTGGCGCAGGAAGAAGCCGTACGTTTGGGACACAACAACATTGGGACAGAGCATATTTTACTCGGACTGATTCGTGAAGGAGACGGCATTGCCGCTAAGGCATTGATCGGACTTGGTCTGGGTCTGGAGAAGATACAGGATGAAGTGGAAACACTGATTGGCAGAGGTCAGGAACAACCGACCAACATCGCTTATACTCCTCGTGCCAAGAAGGTGATCGAGCTGTCCATGGACGAAGCCCGCAAGCTGGGTCACACGTATGTGGGAACAGAGCATATCCTGCTCGGTCTGATCCGCGAGGGAGAGGGCGTAGCAGCCCGTGTGCTGAACAATCTCGGCATTAGCCTGAACAAGGCCCGCCAGCAGGTATTGCAGCTCCTGGGCAGCAGTGAAGCCACCTCCAGCCACAGCGGAGCTCCGGCTAATGTCAGCACGCCAACACTGGACGGCCTGGCCCGCGATCTGACGGCCTATGCCAAGGACGGTAACCTCGACCCTGTGATCGGCCGCAGCAAGGAAATTGAGCGTGTCATTCAGGTGCTGAGCCGCCGGACCAAGAATAATCCGGTGCTGATCGGTGAACCTGGGGTTGGTAAAACGGCGATTGCCGAAGGTCTGGCCCAAAAGATCATCAACAATGAAATTCCGGAGACGCTGCGCGACAAACGTGTCATGACCCTCGATATGGGTTCTGTAGTGGCTGGTACGAAATACCGCGGTGAATTCGAAGACCGCCTCAAAAAAATCATGGATGAGATTCGCCAGGCGGGCAACATCGTGCTGTTCATTGATGAGCTTCATACGCTGATCGGAGCGGGTGGTGCGGAAGGCGCGATTGATGCCTCCAACATCCTGAAGCCTGCCCTCGCCCGTGGTGAGCTGCAATGCATCGGTGCCACAACGCTTGATGAATACCGCAAATATATTGAGAAGGACGCCGCGCTGGAGCGCCGCTTCCAACCGATCACAGTGGATCAGCCTTCCCCTGAGGAAGCTGTACAGATTCTGTTCGGTCTTCGTGACCGGTACGAAGCCCATCACCGGGTGAAGATTACAGATGAAGCCATTGTGGAAGCAGTCAAGCTGTCTGACCGCTACATTCCTGACCGGTTCCTGCCAGACAAGGCCATTGACCTGATTGATGAAGCAGGCTCTAAGGTAAGACTGAATTCTTACACCATCCCGCCGAATCTGAAGGAACTGGAAATGCGTCTGGATGATATCCGCAAGGAGAAGGATTCCGCAGTACAAAGCCAGGAGTTCGAGAAGGCTGCTGCACTTCGCGATACCGAGCAGAAGATTCGTGAAGAGCTGGACACTACGAAGAACCAGTGGAAAGAAAAGCAGGGCCGCACCGATTCCCAGGTTACACCTGAGGATATCGCACAGGTGGTGGCCAGCTGGACCGGCATTCCGGTCAGCAAGCTGAAGGAAGAAGAGACAGACCGCCTGCTGAATATGGAAGCCCTGCTGCATGAACGTGTAATTGGCCAGGACGAAGCCGTTAAGGCGGTCAGCCGGGCACTCCGCCGGGCGCGTGCGGGTCTGAAGGACCCGAAACGTCCGATGGGCTCCTTCATCTTCCTCGGACCAACTGGGGTTGGTAAGACCGAGCTGGCGCGGGCGCTTGCCGAAGCGATGTTCGGTGACGAGAATGCGGTAATCCGCATCGACATGTCGGAGTATATGGAGAAGCATTCCACCTCCCGGCTGGTCGGAGCGCCTCCAGGGTATGTAGGGTATGAAGAAGGCGGACAATTGACAGAGAAGGTGCGCCGCAAGCCTTACTCGGTTGTACTGCTGGATGAAATTGAGAAGGCCCACCCTGAAGTGTTCAACATTCTGCTTCAGGTACTGGAAGACGGTCGTCTGACCGATTCCAAGGGCCGCGTGGTCGATTTCCGCAATACCCTGATCATCCTGACCTCGAACGTAGGGGCACAGGCGATCAAGAAGAATTCGACGCTTGGATTCACCGCAGTACAGGATGCGGGCGCGGATTACAGCAACATGAAGGGCAAGGTTATGGAAGAGCTGAAGAAGAGCTTCCGGCCTGAGTTCCTGAACCGGATCGACGAGATTATTGTCTTCCACTCGCTGGATGAGAAGCATATCGCAGAGATCGTGACTCTGATGTCCGAGGAGCTGCGCAAGCGTCTGCGTGAGTACGATGTAGATTTCCTGCTCACTGACGGCGCCAAAGCATTCCTGGCCAAAGAGGGCTATGATCCGGCCTTCGGTGCCCGTCCGCTCCGCCGGGCGATTCAAAAGCATATCGAAGACCGCCTCTCCGAAGAGCTGCTCAAGGGCAACATCAAGAAGGGGGATTCCCTGAACATTGATGAGGTGAACGGCGAACTGGTCGTAACCACCGTTGAAGCACCGTCCGAGGTCTCCCTGGAGAAAACAGTCGAAACTGAATAATTGTTCCGGAAAATGAAACAAAGCTCCCGCTCCTCCGTATAGAGGGGCGGGAGCTTTACTTGTTTTCGTCCCTCAGACATACTCAAACACGCCTAAAGGAAGACGCAAATGAAAACTAGATCTTAAGTGTCCTTCCGTTCAGTGTGCAGAAATGGTAAACTTTGAATAAGAGTAAAATATCCGCAATTTTAGCAAGTTCGGACGGTAAGGAGTGCACATGGCTAAACCTAAAACAAAATTTTTCTGTACCGAGTGCGGCTACGAATCACCGAAGTGGTTCGGAAAGTGCCCGGGCTGCCAGGAATGGAACTCGATGGTAGAGGAAACGGAAAGCGTAGTCAAAACACAAGGCATGAATGCACCTATTTTTCAGAGTAAAGAAAAGGCGCAATCGATCATAAATATAGAAAGTGACAAGGAGCCCCGTATTCTGACGGGCATCGGTGAGCTTAACCGCGTGCTTGGCGGCGGGATCGTTCCCGGCTCGCTGGTGCTGGTCGGAGGCGACCCCGGAATCGGGAAATCGACACTGCTGCTGCAGACCTCGCATGCCTTGACTACACAAGGGCTGCGCGTGCTGTATATTTCGGGGGAAGAATCTGTGCGGCAGACCAAGCTGCGGGCCGACCGCCTCGGAGCGCTGTCTGCGGAACTGTACGTTCTATGTGAGACGAACATGGAGAGCATTGAGGAAGCGATTGAGCAGATTCAGCCTCAATTTCTGGTCATTGACTCGATCCAGACTGTATTTATGCCGGAGGTAACCAGTGCGCCGGGCAGTGTAGCACAGGTGCGGGAATGTACCACAAGATTCATGCGCATCGCCAAGATCCGGGGGATCGCCACAGTGCTTGTTGGTCATGTAACGAAGGAAGGCGCTATTGCCGGCCCGCGTATGCTGGAGCATATGGTGGATTGTGTCCTTTATTTTGAAGGGGAGCGCCATCATACGTACCGTCTGCTGCGGGCGGTGAAGAACCGCTTCGGCTCCACCAATGAGATTGGGATCTTTGAAATGGGGGAAATCGGACTGACTGAGGTGGAGAACCCGTCGGAGCTGTTTCTGTCTGAGCGCCCGCTCGGAGTGGCCGGGTCAGCGGTGGTAGCCAGCATGGAGGGCACAAGACCCGTTCTTGTTGAATTGCAGGCGCTGGTGGCTTCAACACATTTCCCTTCGCCCCGCAGAATGTGCACAGGTATGGATCATCAACGGATGGCGCTGATCATTGCTGTGCTGGAGAAGCGGATGGGCATGTTCCTGCAGAATCAGGACGCTTACCTCAACGTTGCGGGAGGGGTGAAGCTGGATGAGCCGGCGGTGGATTTGGCTGTCGCTATCAGCATTGCCTCCAGCTTCCGTGATTTTCCGACCAAGCCGTATGATGTGTTTTTCGGGGAGGTAGGGCTTACCGGTGAGGTGAGAGGGGTATCACGCGCAGAGATGCGGGTGAAAGAGGCGGCCAAGCTTGGCTTCCGGCGGGTTATTATGCCCGAGAAGAGTCTGAAGGGCTGGAAGCATCCGCAGGATATCCAGATTATAGGCGTCAGCACAGTAGCACAGGCACTAGCGGTCGCGTTAGATTAGGGGGCACAGGGACATGAAAGAATATAATCCATCAGATAATATGAATGATCTGCTTAGAATGGCTGCACCCGGAACACCCTTCCGGGAAGGGCTGGAGAATGTGCTTCGCGCGAAGACCGGGGCACTGATTGTTGTCGGATATAGTCCGGAGGTCATGGAGGTTGTCGATGGCGGCTTCTCCATTAACTGCGATTTTTCACCAAACTATTTATACGAGCTGGCCAAAATGGACGGAGCGATTATTCTGAGCGAGGATCTGAAGCGGATTCTGTACGCCAATACGCAGCTGATCCCCGATTCCTCCATCTCTTCGATCGAGACAGGAATCCGGCACCGGACGGCAGAACGGGTAGCGAAGCAGACCGGCAAGCTGGTCGTTTCCATTTCCCAGCGCCGTAATATTATTACGCTGTATCAGGGCTCCATCCGTTACGCACTCAAGGAAATTGGTTCGATTCTGGCCAAAGCCAACCAGGCGATTCAGACCCTGGAGAAGTACAGAGCCGTTCTGACACAAGGGCTGACCAACCTGTCCGCTTCTGAATATGAGGGGATTGTGACGGTGGCCGAGGTCGTCGGTGTGATCCAGCGCGTGGAGATGGTGCTGAGAATCAAAATGGAAATTAAGCGTTACATCAACGAGCTTGGCAATGAAGGCCGGCTGATCAGTATGCAGATGGAAGAATTGGTTGGAAATACAGAGGAAGAAGCATGGCTGCTGTACAGAGACTATGCCAGAGAAGAGCAGGAGGAGAAGATCCGTGAGATCATTGCCGGGCTGAAGCGCAGCAGCGATGATGAACTGATGGATGACAACCATATTGCCCGCCTGCTGGGCTATTCCTCAACAGCCATTTCCTCCGAAGAAGCTGTAACTCCGCGTGGTTACCGCCTGCTGAACAAGATTCCACGGCTGCCGAATGTAATCATCCACAATTTGGTAGAACGCTTCGAAATGCTGCCTAACCTGATGAAGGCAAGCATAGCTGAGCTTGATGAAGTGGACGGTATTGGCGAGGTCCGCGCACGCAATATTCAGGACGGGCTGAAGCGGCTCCAGAAACAAGTTCTTATTGACAGACAAATGTAAATACCATACAATCACGTAATGTTGCAGTCCCATGCAGTACAAGTAGGAAAATTGAGGTGAAGAAATGATACAAAAATCAATTCCAAGTCTTTTTACGATTGGTAATCTGATGCTTGGAATGTTTGGTATCATGATGGCGTTTGACGGCAAGCTGAGCATGGCCGCTATCATGGTGATTATCGCGATGCTGCTCGATGGGCTGGATGGCCGGATGGCCCGTGCGCTGAAATGTGAGAGTGAATTCGGCAAGGAGCTGGATTCTCTATCCGATGTAGTTTCGTTTGGAGTCGCACCGGCGCTGATTATGTATTTAACAAGTCTGCAGGAGCTGAATCCTGCACTGGGATGGACCGTCACAGCGATCTTCCCTGTATTCGGAGCCTTACGTCTGGCCCGGTTCAATGTCCGCCCGGGGATTCCGGGATATTTCGTAGGATTGCCGATTCCTGCTGCGGGCGGGGTTCTGGCCACGCTTGCACTTTTCCATAAGGATGTATCCGCACCATTCATGATTGTGGCTACCCTGCTGCTGTCGTATCTGATGGTCAGCACAGTGAAGTATCCCAACTTCAAGAAGATTGGTTTTCCCAAAAAAGCGGTTATAGGCGCACCTGTAGTTATTGTGATCGCTGTAGCTGTTGCGGTGGTCTTCCCTGAACAGATTGCCAAGCTGATCTTTGGACTGCTGGCGCTGTATGCATTGTACGGCTTCAGACAGAGCTTAGGACTGTTTAAGGTCCGCCGGCAACGCCGCCGCAGAAGACGCGCGGAGGATAAGGTATATCATTCCAAGAACGGTTAGCCCTTCTTCAGAACTTATTTCATTCATAGACCGCTATATACAAAAGGCATTGCCTTTCCTGAATATCAGGAGAGTGCAATGCCTTTTTGCTGCCTGCGGGGAGGGAAGTATACGGAATACGGTTCCCCCGGAGCTGGCGGAATGGATGAAGGAGAGCGCGGACGGTCTGCTCAGGACAAGTTGAACAACCCGAGTGTTGCGCATTTCTGCGATTCCTTGGCGACAACCTCGTCCATATTGATAGCAAGCAAATTGCAGAGTGCAGACATATAGAACAGCTCGCGGCCCAGCTCGGAGCCAATGACCTCCCGGCAGTTCTCACACAGCTCCCCAGCCAGATGGGTTCCGGCAAGCTCCTTGGCTTGCTCAAGGCCTAGAGTGGGCTCGAAGACCTGCTTGGTGGCATGCAGCTGAATGCAGCCGCATTCGGTAATGGCTTTGACGACAGCCCGGTTGACGGAAGCACTGCTCTGTCCGTTCTTGGACATTACATCCAGAAGACTACGGTGACGGAGCAGCAGTTCGGAGACTTGATCCTGGAAGGCCTGTAAACTTGGTGCGCTCATTTTCCATTCACCCCTGGGTTCGAATTGAATTCATTATATGCCAGGGCCTCCCACATTTTCAACCAGGAATAGCAGTTTACGGCAACAGAGCCGGGCGAAATTCGGGGCTTGCAGAAAAAATAACGCGCCCCCCGGATTATTGTCCTAAAAATTGGAACATACTGGTGAGGTATAGAGGATTGATGGATGAATAAAAGGAGGTGCGAGGTTATGTGGAAAAAGTCTGTTATGATACTTGCCGGGTGTTGTGGAGCCTGGTCCGGTTATTCGCTATATCACGCGGCAGAAAGAGGGTTCCCGGTAGGCCTTGGGAAACTGGAGGATAGCTTGCCTATGGAAGGAAGCATTTTGTTTGCGGTGCTGGGTGCCATTATTTTTCTGATTGCGGGGACTTTATGCGCGGAATGGGCAAGTTCAAAGCTGCGGGAGATGGTTGCGTATTGCTCGCGTATCCCGATGAATGAGCTTGCTGCAGGCGCAGCAGGGCTTACGGGAGGTCTGCTGCTGTCTCTGCTGCTGTATCCCGCTATGTCCTGGCTGGGTAAAGCAGGTGAGCTGCTGCAGGTAGCTGCCACGCTTGCTCTGGGCTATATGGGCCTGCGGGTCGGGCTGGAGAAGAAGGAGGAGCTGGCTTCGCTCTGGAATACCGGACGCTGGGCACGCTCTGCTGAACCGGAGGATCGTGGAACTCAGGAGCATAAAATCCTCGATACTAGCGTGATTATTGACGGGAGGATTGCTGACATCTGTAAAACGGGCTTCATCGAAGGCACAATTGTTATTCCTGAGTTCGTGCTGGAGGAGCTGCAGCATATTGCGGATTCGTCGGATCTGCTGAAGCGTAACCGCGGACGCAGAGGGCTTGATATTCTGAATAAGATTCAGAAAGAGCTGGACGTTAAGGTGCTGATCTATGAAGGGGATTTCGAGGAGATCTCAGAAGTGGACAGCAAGCTGGTCAAGCTGGCGAAAGTACTGCACGGCAAGGTCGTCACCAACGACTTTAACCTTAACAAGGTATGCGAGCTGCAGGGAGTGTCGGTGCTGAATATTAATGACTTGGCGAATGCAGTGAAGCCGGTGGTTCTGCCGGGCGAAGAGATCATTGTTCAGGTGATTAAGGACGGCAAAGAACATGGACAAGGCGTAGCTTATCTGGACGATGGCACG
This sequence comes from Paenibacillus sp. FSL P2-0089, assembly GCF_038595095.1. Classification (NCBI taxonomy): domain Bacteria; kingdom Bacillati; phylum Bacillota; class Bacilli; order Caryophanales; family Paenibacillaceae; genus Paenibacillus; species Paenibacillus sp. FSL P2-0089. Next base: position 6,575,999 of record NZ_CP152006.1, on the reverse strand, counting down.
ATGATTGTGGTGGAGGGCGGCCGGGATTATATCGGCACTACGATGGAGGTTCTGGTGACGAGTGTGCTGCAGACATCGGCAGGACGGATGATTTTTGCCAAACCGAAGCTTCTGGAAAAAGCACAATAAGTTCAGCCCAGGCCTCCGGCAGCACCCTTTCGGGCTTGGAAATGCCAGCCAAACACGTTATGATGGGAGTATACGTGAAAGAAAGACAGGAGCCGAAAGCATGTCAAACAGTGTTGGCGTCGTTATCGTAGCGGCAGGCAGAGGAACCCGGATGGGAACGGCAGAGAGCAAGCAATATTTGCTGCTGCAGGGCAAGCCGATACTCGTGCATACCCTGGAGGTATTCCAGCGGCATAAGCTGATCTCCGAGATTGTGCTTGTCACCGGGGAAGAGGATGTGCAGCGCTGTAAGCAGTGGGTACAAGCCTTCAAGCTGGATAAAGTGGCTGCGGTCATTCCCGGGGGAATGGAGCGCCAGCACTCGGTACGCCGCGGACTGGATGAACTTAAGACCCATTGGGTCATGGTTCATGACGGGGTAAGGCCGTTCGTACAGGACAGCGAGATAGAAGCTTGCTACGAGCGGGCGCAGTCAGCCGGAGCGTCGGTGCTTGCAGTACCGGTTAAGGATACGATCAAGCAGGTCGACAGTGAAGGCAAGGTGCTGTCAACGCCGGATCGGCGAAGTCTGTGGGCGATTCAGACCCCGCAGACTTTTCGTTTGTCCGATCTGCTGTCCGCCTATGAGGAGGCAGAGCGGGACGGTTTTCTCGGGACAGATGATTCCAGTCTGGCGGAACGCAGCGGCATTACCGTGTCAGTTGTAGAAGGAAGCTACATGAATATTAAGATCACGACGCCGGAGGACTTGGATTTCGCTGAATTCACAGTAAGAAGCAGGGGAGAGGAACACAGATGATTGCTGTAGGACAAGGATTTGACGTACACCAGCTGGTCGAGGGAAGGCCGTGTATTATAGGCGGAGTAACGATTCCTTATGAGAAGGGGCTGCTGGGGCATTCCGATGCGGATGTGCTGCTGCATGCTGTAAGCGACGCTATACTGGGAGCACTGGGCCTTGGGGATATCGGCAGACATTTTCCCGATACCGATCCGGCCTTCAAGGATGCAGACAGCCTGAAGCTGCTGGAGCAGGTATGGGCACTAGCGCGTGAGCGCGGATACCGGCTGGGGAATATCGATTCAACCATCATTGCGCAACAACCGAAGATGGCACCTTATATTCCGCAGATGACGGAGATTATTGCCCGCACGCTGAACGCTGACGTATCAAAGGTGAATGTAAAAGCAACAACGACGGAGCAGCTTGGCTTCGCAGGGCGCGGAGAGGGAATTGCCGCCCAATCTATTGTTTGTCTGCTGCAAGATGTGATATCATCGTGAGATGGCTTTAGCGCAAGTAAAGGCCTGATTTCAACCAATATGAAGCGGAGGGAAACCCATGGCGGATCAAGTTCGGGTGCGTTACGCACCGAGCCCTACGGGACATTTACATATCGGAAATGCCAGAACAGCCTTGTTTAACTATCTGTTCGCCCGCAATCTGGGCGGCAAATTCATTATCCGGATCGAAGATACGGATCTTAAGCGCAACATTGCAGAAGGTGAAGAGAGCCAGCTGAAGTATTTGAAGTGGCTGGGAATTGATTGGGATGAAAGCGTGGATGTAGGCGGCGAATACGGGCCTTACCGCCAGACTGAACGTCTGGATCTGTACCGTGTCTACTGGCAGGATCTGCTGGACCGCGGCCTGGCTTACCGCTGCTATTGCACAGAGGAAGAGCTGGAGGCTGAACGAGAGGAGCAGACGGCACGCGGCGAAACCCCTCGTTATTCCGGCAAACACCGTAATCTGACCGAGGAGCAGCGCCTGGCCTTTGAGGCAGAGGGACGCGTAGCCAGCATCCGTTTCCTTGTTCCGGAAGACCGCACTTATACCTTCAATGATATCGTAAAAGGCAGCATTTCGTTCAACAGCAAAGAAATGGGTGACTTCGTCATCGTGAAGAAGGACGGTATTCCGACCTATAACTTCGCCGTAGCGGTGGACGACCATCTGATGGCTATCTCCCATGTGCTGCGCGGAGAAGATCATATCTCCAATACCCCGCGCCAGCTCATGATTTATGAGGCACTGGGCTGGGAAGCTCCGCTCTTCGGACATATGACGCTGATTGTCGGCGATGACCATAAGAAGCTGAGCAAACGGAATGAATCGATCATTCAGTTTATTGAACAGTACGATCAGCTGGGCTACCTGCCGGAAGCTCTATTCAACTTCATCACCCTGCTGGGCTGGTCGCCTGAGGGCGAAGAGGAGATCTTCACCAAGGAAGAGCTGATCTCGATCTTTACGGCGGACCGCCTGTCGAAGAGCCCGGCAGTGTTCGATACGAACAAGCTGGCGCATTTGAACAATCACTATATCAAGCATGCCGATCCTAAGCGGATTGCTGCACTTGCCATTCCTCATTTGCAGAAGGCGGGCCGTCTGCCTGAGGTACTCAGTGAGGAGCAGCAGAGCTGGGCGGAGAGCCTGGTTGCACTGTACCAGGAGCAAATGACAGCTGCGTCGGATATTGTCGTCCTCTCCGAGCTGTTCTTCCGCAGCCACCTGGAGCTGGAGACCGAAGCGGCAGGGGTGCTTGCCGAAGCTCAGGTTCCTGAAGTGCTGTCCGCATTTCTGGCCAAAGTGGAGGCTGCCGAAGATTTCAGCGCCCCGCATATGGCTGTTCTGATCAAGGAAGTGCAGAAGGAGACCGGTCACAAAGGCAAAGCGCTGTTTATGCCGATTCGTGTCGCTCTTACCGGACAGATGCATGGCCGCGACTTGAATGCAACGATTGCGCTGCTTGGCCGCAGCCGGGTGATCGAACGCCTGAAATCACAAATCAAAGGCGCTTAAGCAGGGACATGCAAGGGGAGAAGACCCTTGTCAGTTCTGCGGCTTTTCGCTAAGATAGAAGAATATAAGAATAGCTGGGATCAGGAAAAGTAGGCGTATAAGGGCAATTACCAGAGAGAATAACCGCTTAAGGGCAAACGCCCTTGCAGGCTGGGAGTTATTCATTTGTCTGCCGCTGAAGATGCACCTGTGAGCTGCGTGGTTGAATGTCCTTGTGCGGGGCTGTAGACTGTGCCGGGCTGTCGCCGTTACTGACACCAAGAGGAACACCGGATACAGCGGCTGCGAAGTTTAACAGCTCTGGCATATACGAATGTTCAAGCAGAGTGGGACCGCGGTTAAACGTCTCTGCAGCTATCATGCTGCAGGGGCGTTTTTTGTTGAAATATAAGAATGTAACTTGAAATATAGCATCCAAAGAAGAGGGGAACCGCGATGTTTAAGCATATCAAGTCGGACATTCGGGCAGTATTCGACAATGATCCCGCTGCCCGCAGCAGGTTCGAGGTCGTCTTCACCTACGCCGGGCTTCATGCGATCTGGGCACACCGGATGGCCCACTCTTTTTACAAACGCCGTTGGTTTACCCTGGCACGCATGGTCTCTCAGATCAGCCGGTTCATGACGGGAGTGGAGATCCATCCGGGCGCGGTCATCGGCAGCCGGTTGTTTATTGACCACGGAATGGGTATTGTCATTGGTGAGACCTGTGAGATTGGCGATGATGTTATTATCTATCAGGGAGTTACACTTGGGGGGACCGGCAAAGAGAAAGGCAAGCGGCACCCTACCGTCGGCAACAATGTAGTCATCGGCTCTGGTGCCAAAGTACTGGGTTCCTTCCGGATCGGCGATAATTCTAATATCGGCTCTAACGCAGTCGTGCTGCGTGAAGTGCCTAACAACAGCACGGTAGTCGGCAATCCCGGGCGTGTGGTTAAGCGTAACGGCGAACGAGTATCAGACCGGCTGGATCATACCAAGATGCCTGACCCGCTGATTGATTCCCTCAAGTTCCTGCAGAAGGAAATCGAGGAGCTAAGAGAAAAGATGGGTGCTGAAGATAAGCAGAAGCAGGAACAGCGGCGGCTCGAAAGCCAGCAATATATCGGCGATTACGAAATTTAAGAGTACCGGCATTTCAGAAATCCGGGGACAATAGAAAGGGTTGGGACAAGAATGGCTTTGCACATTTACAACACAATGACGCGCACGAAGGAAGAATTTGTACCGCAGGAGCCGGATAAGGTGAAGATGTACGTCTGCGGACCCACGGTCTACGGCTATATGCATATCGGGAATGCAAGACCGGTCATTGTTTTCGACATGGTGCGCAACTACCTGGAGACGCTTGGTAATGAGGTCCGCTATCTGACAAATTTCACCGATGTGGATGATAAAATGATCCGCAAGGCGGAGGAGCTGAATATCACCGTAGCCGAGGTTGCCGAAATGTTCATTGCCGCCTACCAGGAGGATCTGGCCGGGCTGGGCGTGAAGCCGGCGACGATGAATCCGCGCGTTACGGAGAGCATGGACACGATTATCGAGTTCATTAAGGAGCTTGAAGACAAAGGCTACGCGTATGAGAACGGCGGAGATGTGTATTACCGTACCGGCAAATTTGCCAATTACGGCAAGCTGTCCCGCCAGAATCTGGAGGAGCTGCGCTTCGGTATCCGTGTCGAGGTGGATTCGCGCAAGGAGAACCAGGAGGATTTCGTACTCTGGAAGGCAGCCAAGCCGGGCGAAGTGCACTGGTCCAGTCCATGGGGAGAGGGCCGTCCAGGCTGGCATATTGAATGCTCGGCGATGGTGCGTGAATATTTGGGTACAACGATCGACATTCACGGCGGCGGAGAGGATTTGAAATTCCCGCATCATGAATGCGAATGTGCCCAGACCGAAGCGCTGACGGGTGAACCGCTGTCGAATTACTGGATGCATAATGCTTTTCTGAATATCGGTGACGAGAAAATGTCAAAGTCGCTGGGGAATGGCCTCCTCGTGAAGGATATCCGCGCGCGCTTCAAGCAGGGTGCTATCCGTTACTTCATGCTATCCAGCCATTACCGCAATCCGCTGAACTTCACCGAGGAAGCATTGCTGTCTGCTGAGAAAAGCGTAGAGCGGATCGCTCTGGCTGAAGGCAATGTGAAGCATCGCCTTGAGCTGGCGGCGGAGGGGACAAAGGGTGAAGCAAGTCCGCAGGTTGCGGAGCGGCTGGCCGCTATCCTTAGCAGCTTCCATGCGCGGATGCAGGATGATTTCAATACACCGGACGCTATTACGGCGGTGTTCGACTGGGTGAGCCTGGCGAACCTTACGCTTGCTGATCCTGAGGCGAATCCGGCTGACTTCGCCGCGCTGCTGAAGGCTTTTGCCGAGATGAATGCGGTGCTTCGCCTCACGGTAGAGGCTGAGGAAGAAGTGGCAAGCGAAGAGGTGGAACGCCTGATTGCAGAGCGTGTGGAGGCGCGCAAGAACAAGAACTGGAGCCGGTCGGATGAAATCCGCGATGAGCTGAATGCGCTGGGAATTCTGCTGGAAGATACTCCACAGGGAATGCGGTGGCGGCGCAAATGAACGGGCTGTTTGATCTGAACCGCGCCTGGTTCCCGTATGAACCCTCTAAGCCGGCCCATCTGCTGCCTCCAATCGTCCTTGCTTATGCAGGTGACGCTATCTACGAAGTTGCAGTCCGGCAGTATCTGATCTCGCTGCCTAATTTGCGCCCCCAGCATCTGCACCGGTCGGCGACCGGACTGGTCTCCGCCAGAGCTCAGAGTAACATTCTTGCTTATCTGGACCCGGTGCTCACCGAGGATGAGAAGGATGTGGTCAGACGGGGGCGCAATGCCAAATCCGGCAGCATTCCCAAAAATGCGGATGTGCTGGAATACCGCCACGCCACTGCTTTTGAATGCATGATCGGCTATTTATATTACACAGGACAGCAAGCGAGAATCCAGGAGCTTATTCACAGCAGTATCGAATATATGATGCACCGCCCCAAGTGAGTATACAGAACAGGAGATAAAACAATGGAAGAATTGAGAACTGAAGAGGAAATACTGGCAGGCAAGCATTCGGTGCTTGAAGCCCTTAGAGCGGGACGTACACTCAACAAAATATGGATCGCTGAAACTGCACAAAAGCACCTGACCGCACCTATCGTTGCGGAAGCGCGCAAGGCGGGCATTGTCATTCAGCATGTAGACAAGCGTAAGCTGGATCAGCTTGCACCGGGCGTTCAGCACCAGGGAGTGGTGGCGCAAGCGGCGCCTTTTGCCTACACGGAGGTTGCTGATATTCTGGCAATTGCTGAAGCCAAGGGAGAACCGCCGTTTCTGCTCCTGCTGGACGAAATTGAAGATCCGCATAACCTCGGGTCTATCCTGCGTACGGCTGACTGCACAGGTGTGCACGGAGTCATTGTGCCGAAGCGCCGCTCTGCGCAGATTACAGCTACCGTATCCAAGACCTCGGCTGGTGCAGTCGAATATGTGCCTGTGGCCCGCGTAACGAATCTTGGACAGACCATTGACCGGCTGAAGGAGCTGGGAGTCTGGGTAGTCGGCACGGATGTGGATACCGATCAGAATTTGTTCGGATCTGATATTGTCACCGGGCCGGTAGCAGTGGTGATCGGCAATGAGAACAAGGGGATGGGCCGCCTGATCCGTGAGAAATGCGATGTGCTGCTTAAGCTGCCGATGGCCGGAAGAATCAACTCTCTGAATGCTTCAGTAGCAGCGGGCGTAATCATGTACGAGGTACTCCGCCGCCGCCAAGAACAGGGATAACTATGGCAGACTGGCGCGATATCCTGCTCGTGGACGGATACAATATGATCGGCGGCTGGCCGGAGCTTGCGGCATTGTCGCAGACCGGTATGCAGGGGGCACGCGACCGGCTGCTCGATATGCTGGCCGATTATCAGGCATTCTCCGGGCTGCGCGTCATTGCCGTATTCGATGCCTACCGTGTGCCGGGACTGGGCAGGTCGTTTGAACAAGGGAAGATCCAGGTCTTCTTCACCAAGGAGAAGGAAACGGCAGATGAATGCATCGAACGGCTGGTTGGGGAATTCACGCACCGCCGCAGACAGATCTCGGTAGCCACCAGCGATTTTGTGGAGCAGCATGTCGTTTTTGCCCAGGGCGCACTCCGGATTTCAGCCAGGGAACTGAGGCTTGAGATTGAGGAGAACCAGAAGCAGGTGAAGAAGGCGATCGAGCCGGGAAGCGTGAGCGGGACCCGTCATTCGCTTGAAGACAAGCTGCCGCCGGAGACACGTAAACGGCTGGAGGACTGGCGCAGACAGTAGGACAGAAATAGCAGTTGCCCCTCACAAGGAAATGACATAATATGTTATTGAAGATTGTTTTTGGACAAATCCGGTTGACGGTGTAAGGTAACATAATATATACTGTTCCTATATTTCGAGAAGTAACGATGTGTCTTGCGTTGCAGCCGGGGGGATTCTTGGTGAGTGTCGACCTCAAGGAATTAATGCTGTCCGAGTATGATTTCATAAGTGATGAAGAAATTGTCGAGATCTTCCGTGGTGGCGACAGTGGCGCATTGGAGCATTTAATTAACAAGTACCGTAATTTTGTGCGTGCCAAGGCCCGTTCCTATTTTTTGATCGGGGCAGATCGTGAAGATATTGTGCAGGAAGGCATGATTGGCTTATACAAGGCCATCCGTGACTTCAAGGGTGACAAGCTGTCATCGTTCAAGGCCTTTGCCGAGCTGTGCATCACCCGTCAGATTATAACCGCCATTAAGACCGCTACCCGCCAGAAGCATATTCCGCTTAATTCATATGTCTCGTTAGACAAGCCCATCTATGATGAGGACTCCGACCGGACATTGATGGATGTGATATGCGGAAGTCAGGTGCTGGACCCGGAAGAGCTGATTATCAACCAGGAGGAGTTCATCGGACTGGAAGATAAGATGGCTGAGATTCTGAGTGATTTGGAACGCAAGGTTCTGATGCTCTATCTGGACGGACGGTCCTATCAGGAGATTGCCGAGGATTTGAAGCGGCATGTGAAGTCCATTGACAATGCCTTGCAGCGAGTGAAACGTAAATTGGAAAGATATCTGGAAGTGCGTGACAATTAATGATATAATGACTAGGAAGGCTCGGGACTCGAGTCTTTTTTTAGTGTCCGCTAGATTTGGATACGGCGAATTTGCGATGGGTGAAGCGTTGGAGGATGGCAGGTTTATACACAAGCGAATTGCAGCATAATGATTATGGATGACAGCTAGCGGTAAAAGAAGAAGCAGGATCAAAGATGACTTATGGCAAAAGGCTACAGCACCCGGAATTACCCAGTGCGATGGGGGAAACTTTCGTTGACACAGACATTGATATTATGCTAAAGTGTTTTAGGTAGGCCTAAATTCGCGGCTTTTTTTTGAATCAATATCTACGTCTTCTAATTTGATGATTAGAAGTACGTCTTCGGGAGGTGCACATCATGCGGGTAATTATCACTTTGGCTTGTACAAGTTGCAAACAAAGAAACTATGCAACAACCAAAAACAAGCGAAATCACCCCGACCGCTTGGAGATGAAGAAATTTTGCAAGTTCTGTAACGAGCAAACTCCTCATCGCGAAACCAGATAGTCTTTTGGAGGTGTAGTCGGCGTGAAACGTAGTTTCAAGTCTTTGTTTTCCTTTTTCACTGAGAGCTGGAGTGAACTCAAAAAGGTTCGCTGGCCTAGCCGTAAAGAACTGAAGAACTATACATTGATCGTTCTCGGTACAATTGTAGTTATTTCGCTTTACTTCTGGGTTCTGGACATCGGTATTTCCGCTGTGATTGAAGCGATTATTTAGAGAGGTCCCAGGTGGCTTGATATGGAAAAAAGATGGTACGTTGTTCATACCTATTCCGGGTATGAGAATAAGGTCAAGGCCAATTTGGAAAAACGCGTTGAGTCCATGGGCATGGAAGACAAAATATTCCGCGTTCTTGTTCCTATGGAAGAAGAGCTGGTAAACAAGGATGGCAAGAAAAAAACTGTCATGCGCAAAGTTTACCCTGGTTACGTTTTGGTCGAAATGGTTCAGACTGATGATTCCTGGTATGTTGTCCGCAATACGCCGGGCGTTACCGGATTTGTCGGTTCAACTGGTTCGGGCTCTAAGCCTACCGCTCTGCTACCCGAAGAGGTTGAACAGATTCTGAAGCATATGGGCATGGTTGAACCTAAAGCGAAGATTGATTTCGAAATTAAGGAATCCGTACGTATTATGGTCGGTCCATTTGCGAATTTTGTGGGCTCCGTGGAAGAAATTTTGGCAGACAAAAGCAAGATCAAGGTACATGTCAACATGTTTGGACGGGAAACCCCGCTGGAGTTGGATTTCACTCAAGTGGAGAAGATATAACAAGCACAAGGGTTTCTTGTGGGAGAATGCTGTTTAGCATTCGAATACCACTATTTACGCAAGGAGGTGTCACTCATGGCTAAAAAAGTTATTAAAATGGTGAAACTGCAGATTCCTGCAGGGAAAGCGAATCCAGCGCCTCCAGTAGGTCCGGCGTTAGGTCAAGCGGGTGTCAACATCATGGCATTCTGTAAGGAATTCAACGCTCGTACTGCCGACCAGGCTGGTCTGATCATCCCGGTTGAAATTACAGTATTTGAAGACCGTTCGTTTACCTTCATCACCAAAACTCCTCCGGCTGCTGTTCTGCTTCGCATCGCTGCAAAAGTAGAAAAAGGCTCCGGTGAACCAAACAAGAAAAAAGTAGCGAAGCTGGGCCGCGCAGCGGTTCGTGAAATCGCTGAAACCAAAATGCCCGATCTGAACGCTGCATCTGTTGAAGCTGCAATGCGTATGGTTGAAGGTACTGCCCGCAGTATGGGAATCACAATCGAAGACTAATATGTATTCGATGAACCGGTCATTCATGACCGCAATATGTGGGAGGAATTTCCGCTAACACCACAAAGGAGGAACATTTCATGGCTAAACATGGTAAGAAGTACCAAGAATCCGCGAAGCTGATCAACAGCGAAGCGACTTACGAGCCTTCAGAAGCTGTAGAGCTTGTGAAAAAGGCGGCAACTGCCAAATTCGACGAAACCGTTGAAGCAGCAGTTCGTCTGGGTGTAGACCCGCGTAAACAAGACCAGGCAGTTCGTGGTGTTGTTGTCCTGCCTCACGGCACAGGCAAAACTCAACGTGTGCTTGTATTTGCAAAAGGTGAAAAAGCGAAGGAAGCGGAAGCTGCTGGCGCTGATTTTGTTGGTGATGCTGATATGATCAACAAGATTCAACAGGGCTGGTTCGAATTCGACGTCTGCGTAGCTACACCTGATATGATGAGTGAAGTCGGTAAACTGGGTCGTCTGCTCGGTGGTAAAGGTCTCATGCCTAACCCTAAAGCAGGTACAGTTACTTTCGACGTTACCAAGGCTGTTCAAGAAATCAAAGCCGGTAAGATCGAATACCGTCTTGACAAAGCGGGCCAAATTCACGCGCCAATCGGCAAAGTGTCTTTCAACGCTGAACAACTGAACGAGAACCTTAAAGCTCTTATGGACGCTCTGAACCGTGCGAAACCGGCTGCTGCCAAAGGTGTATACCTTAAAGGCATCGCTATTTCGTCCACAATGGGACCTAGCGCTCGTGTGAACGCGGCTGCTTTCAGATAATTAAAGGTTGACTCCTAGAGTTATCTTTGATAATCTATAACAGTTGTAAACATTAAGGTGATCAATCTTAAATGTGAATATGCTTACCGTAGACAGTAGGTGCCGTAGGGCTTAATTTCCTACCGAGGTGTTGTGATAGAAACAAAAAGTGCCAGGCTCGCCTGATTAACTTTCCGTTTTATCAAGCCTTCGTGAATCTGCGGAGGCTTTTCTAATGCCTGCGTAGGAACGGCGGGGTTTCTCCGGAGTAACCGCCGTGACATAAATTTTCAGGAGGTGTATATAATTGGCAAATGCAAAAGTAATCCAAGCTAAACAGGATGCGGTTGATGTTGTGACTGGCAAACTGCAGAACAGTGTCTCCACTGTTGTTGCAGACTACCGCGGATTGAACGTATCGCAAGTGACTGAACTGCGTAAGCAGCTTCGTGAAGCTGGCGTTGAGTTTCAAGTCCTGAAGAACACATTGCTTCGCCGTGCAACTGCGGCAGCTGAGCTGACTGATCTGGACGCTGTCCTGACGGGTCCTACAGCGATCGCATTCAGCGAGACTGATGCGGTAGTAGCAGCTAAGATTCTAAATGACTTCGCTAAGAAGAACGACGCTTTGAAACTGAAAGGCGGCGTTGTAGAAGGTAAAGTTATCGATGCGGACCAACTGAAAGCACTGGCTGAACTGCCATCCCGCGATGGTTTGCTCTCCATGCTGCTTAGCGTGCTTCAAGCTCCAATGCGCAACTTCGCGCTTGCAGTTAAAGCTGTTGCTGAGAAAGAAGAACAAAGCGCGTAAGCCTTTGCTTCCAGCTTCATAATCAAGACCACATACCAATTCAAATATAATGGAGGTTCAATCATGAGCAAAGAAACAATCTTAGAAGAAATTAAAGGCATGAGCGTACTGGAACTGAACGACCTGGTAAAAGCAATCGAAGAAGAATTCGGCGTAACTGCAGCAGCTCCAGTAGCAGCTGGCGGCGCTGTAGCAGCTGTTGAAGCTGAACAGTCCGAATTCGACGTAATTTTGACAAGCGCTGGCGCTTCCAAAATCAACGTTATCAAAATCGTTCGCGAAATCACAGGTCTTGGCTTGAAAGAAGCTAAAGAAGTTGTAGACAACGCTCCAAAAGCAATCAAAGAAAAAGTAAGCAAAGAAGAAGCCGAAGCTACCAAAGCAAAATTGGAAGAAGCAGGCGCAGCTGTAGAAGTAAAATAAGTTGATTCAATAGGTACTGCCCCGGGGCAGAAGTCATTCTCTCCGGTTTCCGCAACCCCCTTGAACTTGTTCAAGGGGGTTGCTCTATAAGGGAGCCTTGCAGGTATGTGTAGTTCAACGTGAAAGGGAGGATAGTATGTCGCAGCATTATTACTCGCAGCAGCCGGAAGCGCGTCATGACAGACGCAGCATCGATACGGAGCTGAGAGGCAAACGCCTACGCTTTACCAGCGACGCCGGTGTTTTTTCAAAAGGAGATATTGATCATGGCAGCCGTGTTCTGATTGAGGCGATGGAGATTCCGGAGGATGCGAAGGTGCTGGATGTGGGTTGTGGTTACGGGCCTATAGGGATTAGTGCGGCGCATCTCGCTTCCAAGGGACATGTAACGATGATTGATATCAACAGCCGTGCGGTAGAGCTTGCCCGCGAGAATGCGCAGCATAATGGAATCCGCAATGTTACGGTGATGGAAAGTGATGTGCTATCGGCAGTAGAGGGGCAGACCTTCGATGTGATTCTAACCAACCCGCCGATTCGCGCCGGCAAGGCCGTAGTGCATGCGATTTTTGAACAGGCGTATGATCATTTGAATGAGGGCGGTTGTCTGTGGGTTGTCATTCAGAAGAAGCAGGGTGCGCCGTCGGCGGTTGCCAAGCTGGAGAGTATGTTTGCAGTGGTAGAAGAAGTAGGGAAAGACAAGGGCTATAGAATCTTAAAAGCTCAAAAATAAATAATAATACTCATTGACATGCGATGTCCGTAGTGGTATTATTATAAAATGTCAGTATTAAGATAGGCTCCATGTCTTTAGTTTGCTGAAATGTCAAGTGATATATTGTCGCCCGGTAAGCGCATGCCGCACGGCAGGTTTTTGCGAATTCCGTTCTCTATGTTCCTGTCACGGCGAAGGTCGCCGGGGTAATAGATAATAGCGCATGAACTGTAGCCTGGTGACGTATAATACGCACGTTTTGGGCAAATCTACTGGATAAGGAGTATTTTGGCCGTGGATAGATGTGCTCTTTTTTCGAAAGATTTCGATAAGGGGCTTTTCTGTATTTATGGCTGAATCCTTGTGTTATGGTTCCATTATACGGGTCCAAACAAGGGTTCGCAATCAATTTTTAAGTGAGTAGACATGAGGGGTGAGTAAAGTTGGCAGGACATCTTGTTCAGTATGGTCGACGCACTCGGCGGAGCTATGCGAGAATTAACGAGGTACTCGAGGTCCCGAACCTGATCGAGATCCAACAAAAATCTTATGATTGGTTTTTGGAGGAAGGATTGCGGGAAATGTTCCAGGACATCTCGCCGATCCAGGATTTCACAGGGAATTTGGTACTAGAGTTCATTGATTACAGCCTGGGTGAACCGAAGTACACGGTTGACGACGCTAAAGAGCGGGACGTAACATATGCAGCACCTCTGCGTGTGAAGGTGCGTCTCATCAATAAGGAGACCGGTGAGGTTAAAGAGCAGGAAGTGTTCATGGGAGATTTCCCTCTGATGACGGAAACCGGCACTTTTATTATCAATGGTGCGGAACGGGTTATTGTCAGCCAGTTGGTTCGCTCTCCAAGCGTCTATTTCAGCACAAAAGTGGATAAGAACGGCAAAAAAACTTACACCGCCACAGTAATTCCAAATCGCGGAGCCTGGCTGGAGCTTGAGACCGACGCTAAGGACATCATGTATGTCCGTATCGACCGGACTCGTAAGATCCCGGTAACAGTCCTCTTGCGTGCTCTGGGCTTCGGCAGTGATGCTGAAATTCTGGAACTGCTTGGCAATGATGAATATATTCGCAACACGCTGGATAAAGACAACACGGATTCCACGGAGAAGGCGCTTATTGAAATCTACGAGCGTCTGCGTCCGGGCGAACCACCTACACTTGATAATGCCAAGAGCTTGCTCGTCGCACGTTTCTTTGACCCGAAACGTTATGATTTGGCCAATGTAGGCCGTTACAAAATCAACAAAAAGCTGCATATTAAGAATCGTCTGTTCAATCAGCGTCTGGCACAGCCTTTGGTTGATGAATCTACCGGAGAAATCCTGGCAGAATCCGGCCAAATGGTGGACCGCCGCCTGCTTGATGAGCTGATTCCTTATTTCGAGAAGAGTATGGCTGCCAAAAACTACCGTGTAACCGGCGGTGTAATGGACAGCGAAGATATTCCGCTTCAGACCATTGACGTATTCTCGCCAATCGAAGAAGGCCGTATCATCAAACTGATCGCCAATGGCAACATTGATAAATCGGTTAAGCATATTACTCAGGCTGATATTATATCCTCAATCAGCTACTTTATTAATTTGCTGCATGGTATCGGCAACACGGATGATATTGACCATCTGGGTAACCGCCGTCTGCGTTCTGTAGGTGAGCTTCTGCAGAATCAGTTCCGGATCGGTCTATCCCGTATGGAGCGCGTAGTCCGCGAGAGAATGTCGATTCAGGATGCCAATGCGATTACACCGCAGGCGCTGATCAACATCCGTCCGGTTATCGCATCGATCAAAGAGTTCTTCGGCAGTTCGCAGCTGTCCCAGTTCATGGATCAGACGAACCCGCTTGCCGAGCTTACGCATAAGCGCCGTCTGTCTGCACTCGGACCCGGCGGTCTGACTCGTGAACGCGCAGGCTTTGAAGTCCGCGACGTCCATCACAGTCACTATGGCCGTATGTGTCCTATCGAGACTCCAGAAGGTCCGAATATCGGTCTGATCAACTCCTTGTCCACCTTCGCCCGCATCAATGAATACGGCTTTATCGAAGCTCCGTATCGTTGGGTAGATCCGAAGACAGGTAAGGTAACTGAGCAAATCGATTATCTGACTGCCGATGAAGAAGATAACTATGTAGTTGCACAGGCTAATGTACTGATCGATGAGGATGGCTCCTTTAAGGAAGACCAGGTTATCGTTCGTTACAACAAGGATTCAGACAACATCACTACTATGCCTAGCAACCGTGTAGACTACATGGACGTTTCGCCAAAACAGGTCGTATCGGTCGCAACGGCGCTCATCCCGTTCCTTGAGAACGATGACTCCAACCGCGCACTGATGGGATCGAACATGCAGCGTCAGGCCGTTCCGCTTCTTATTCCTAAGGCTCCGCTTGTAGGGACAGGGATGGAGCATAAGTCTGCTAAAGACTCCGGCGTATGTATTGTCTCCAAATATGACGGTATTATCGAACGCTCCTCTGCCAATGAAATCTGGCTGCGCCGTGTTGAGGCAGTTGAAGGCAAGGAAGTCAAAGGCGATATCGTTAAATATAAATTACACAAATTCATGCGTTCGAACCAGGGTACCTGTATTAACCAGCGTCCACTGGCTAAACGTGGGGATATCGTCAAAAAAGGTGACATCCTGGCAGATGGACCTTCCACAGAAATGGGCGAACTTGCGCTTGGCCGCAACGTAGTCGTTGCGTTCATGACTTGGGAAGGCTACAACTACGAGGATGCGATCCTGCTGAGTGAGAAGCTGGTGAAGGAAGATGTATACACTTCGATCCACATCGAGGAATACGAATCCGAAGCCCGTGATACGAAGCTCGGACCTGAAGAGATCACACGTGATATTCCTAACGTCGGTGAAGAGGCGCTCCGCAATCTGGATGAGCGCGGAATTATCCGTATCGGTGCGGAAATCAATGCCGGCGATATTCTGGTAGGTAAGGTTACTCCGAAGGGTGTAACTGAGCTGACTGCTGAGGAACGCCTGCTGCATGCGATCTTCGGTGAGAAGGCCCGTGAAGTTCGTGATACCTCCCTGCGCGTTCCGCATGGTAGTGATGGTATTATCGTTGACGTCAAAGTATTCACACGTGAGAACGGCGATGAGCTGCCTCCTGGCGTGAATCAGCTGGTTCGTGTCTACATCGCCCAGAAGCGTAAAATTTCTGAAGGTGACAAGATGGCCGGACGTCACGGTAACAAGGGTGTCGTTGCCCGTATCCTGCCAGAAGAAGATATGCCGTTCCTTCCTGACGGTACGCCGGTACAGGTTGTCCTGAACCCGCTGGGCGTTCCTTCCCGTATGAACATCGGACAGGTGCTTGAAGTCCATATCGGTATGGCTGCACTGCGTCTGGGTATCCACGTGGCTACTCCGGTATTCGACGGAGCCCGTGAGTATGACGTGTTCGATACGATGGAAGAAGCCGGTATGCAGCGTAATGGTAAGACTGTGCTGTATGACGGACGTACAGGCGAGCGCTTCGAGCGTGAGGTTACTGTCGGCGTCATGCACATGATCAAGCTTGCGCACATGGTTGACGATAAGATTCATGCCCGTTCCACAGGTCCTTACTCACTCGTTACACAACAGCCACTGGGCGGTAAAGCTCAGTTCGGCGGACAGCGTTTCGGGGAGATGGAAGTGTGGGCGCTTGAAGCTTACGGCGCGGCGTATACACTGCAAGAGATTTTGACCGTGAAGTCTGATGATGTGGTCGGCCGTGTGAAAACGTACGAATCCATTGTCAAAGGTGAAAATGTTCCAGAACCGGGTGTACCGGAATCGTTCAAGGTATTGATCAAGGAACTGCAGTCGCTCGGGATGGATGTCAAAATCCTCAGCGGTGACGAGCAGGAGATCGAGATGAAGGAACTGGACGATGAGGACGAGACGTCAGGCGATAAGCTGAGCCTCAATTTGGAAGGCGCAGAAGTTGGCATAGAGTAGTTCACCAGCAAGCCACTAATTTCATTACACAAAGGACCATGCCCTCTGTTGACCTCAGCGTCAAGAGAGGGCTGTGGTACTAAATCAGGATATAGGTTAAGGAGGGTTGCTCCTTGTTGGACGTTAACAATTTTGAATTTATGAAAATCGGGCTCGCTTCCCCGGAAAAAATTCGTTCTTGGTCCCGCGGAGAAGTTAAAAAACCGGAAACCATTAACTATCGTACATTGAAACCGGAAAAAGAGGGTCTCTTTTGCGAACGTATTTTTGGACCGCAAAAGGACTGGGAATGTCACTGTGGTAAATACAAACGCGTCCGTTATAAGGGCGTAGTGTGCGACCGCTGCGGCGTGGAAGTTACCCGCGCTAAAGTCCGCCGCGAACGTATGGGCCACATCGAACTGGCAGCTCCTGTATCTCATATCTGGTATTTCAAAGGTATTCCAAGCCGTATGGGTCTGGCACTGGATATGTCTCCTAGATCGCTCGAAGAGATTATCTACTTTGCATCTTATGTTGTAACTGATCCAGGGGAAACTCCGCTGGAGAAGAAGCAGCTGCTGTCCGAGAAAGAATACCGCAGCTACCGTGAGAAATATGGCTACGGATTCCAGGCCGGCATGGGTGCAGAAGCTGTCAAAAAGCTGCTTCAGGATATCGACATCGATAAAGAACTGGAATTCCTCAAAGAAGAGCTGCGTACCGCTCAAGGCCAGCGCCGCAACCGGGCAATCAAACGTCTGGAAGTCATTGAGGCATTCCGCAACTCCGGCAACAAGCCTGACTGGATGATCATGGATGTACTCCCGGTTATCCCTCCGGAGCTTCGTCCAATGGTTCAGCTTGATGGCGGCCGTTTTGCTACGTCTGACCTTAATGACCTGTACCGCCGTGTAATTAACCGGAACAACCGTCTGAAAAGACTGCTGGACCTCGGCGCGCCTGACATTATCGTTCAGAATGAGAAACGGATGCTTCAGGAAGCTGTAGATGCGCTGATTGACAACGGCCGCCGCGGCCGTCCTGTAACAGGACCAGGTAACCGTCCGCTCAAATCGCTCAGCCATATGCTGAAAGGTAAACAGGGACGTTTCCGCCAGAACTTGCTCGGTAAACGTGTTGACTATTCCGGACGTTCGGTTATCGTCGTAGGACCTTACCTGAAGATGTACCAATGCGGTCTTCCTAAGAAGATGGCACTGGAGCTGTTCAAACCGTTTGTAATGAAAGAACTGGTTAACAAAGGGCTAGCCCACAACATAAAGAGCGCGAAGCGTAAGGTTGAGCGCGTAAGTCCTGAAGTATGGGATGTGCTTGAAGAGGTAATCAGAGAGCATCCGGTTCTGCTGAACCGTGCCCCTACGCTGCATAGACTGGGTATCCAGGCGTTCGAACCAATTCTGGTAGAAGGTCACGCGATCCGTCTTCACCCGCTCGTATGTACGGCTTACAATGCCGACTTTGACGGTGACCAGATGGCGGTACACGTTCCTCTGTCCGCTGAGGCTCAAGCTGAAGCCCGTATTCTCATGCTGGCGTCCGGTAACATCCTGAACCCTAAGGACGGCAAGCCGGTCGTTACCCCTTCCCAGGATATGGTCCTTGGTACGTTCTACCTGACCATGGACAACAAGGAAGAAAAAGGTACCGGGATGATCCTGCGTAACGTGAATGAAGCGGTCTCTGCTTATCAGCGCGGAACTGCAGGTCTGCATGCGCGTGTTGCTATTCCTGTTAAGGCTTTGGGTAAAACCAGCTTCACAGAAGCGCAGCAGAATGCTCTGCTGATCACTACTGTGGGTAAGATTATCTTCAACGAAATCTATCCAAGCAGCTTCCCGTATATCAACGAAGCTACCAAAACTAACCTGCTGCAGGGAACTCCTGAGAAGTACTTCATCTATGAAAAGGGTGCGGATGTCCGCGAACTGATCATGGCAGCTCCGGAAGCCAGTGCTGTAGGTAAAGAATATCTGGGCCTCATTATCGCCCGCTGCTTTGAGACGTATCACACCACCAAGACTTCAGTGATATTGGATAAAATTAAGCAACTCGGCTTTACGTACTCTACACGTTCCGGTGTTACGGTTGCCGTATCGGATGTTATCGTGCCTGAGGAAAAAGCTACCATTCTTAAGGAATCCGAAGCTAAGGTTGATGTGGTTGCGAATCAATACCGCCGTGGTCTGATTACCAATGATGAGCGGTATGACCGCGTTATCGAGATTTGGTCGAAGACCAAGGATGATCTGACTAACGTATTGCTTAAATCAATGGACCGCTTCAACTCCATCATGCTCATGGTCGACTCCAAGGCGCGTGGTAACAAATCGCAGATCACCCAGCTCGGTGGGATGCGTGGTCTGATGGCAACACCTTCGGGCCGAATCTTTGAATTGCCAATCAAAGCGAACTTCCGTGAAGGCCTAACCGTCCTCGAGTACTTTATCTCCACTCACGGAGCGCGTAAAGGTCTGGCCGATACAGCGCTGCGTACAGCGGATTCCGGGTACCTGACGCGCCGTCTGGTTGACGTAGCGCAGGATGTTATTGTCCGTGAAGAAGATTGTGGTACTGATAAAGGCTTCATGGTTAGCCGGATTCAGGATGGCAAGGAAGTCATTGAGGATCTCTACGACCGTATTGAAGGCCGTTATTCCTTCGAGACCGTCCGTCATCCTGAGACGAAGGAAATCATCGTTCACCGTAACGATCTGATTGACTCGGATAAGGCTGAAGAAATCGTGAATGCTGGCGTGACCAAACTGCAGATCCGCTCTGTACTGAGCTGCCGTGCCCGTCACGGTGTCTGCAAGAAGTGCTACGGACGTAACCTGGCAACAGGTAAATTCGTGGAAATCGGGGAGGCTGTCGGTATTATTGCCGCACAATCCATCGGTGAACCGGGAACACAGCTTACCATGCGTACGTTCCATACCGGTGGTGTAGCCGGAGACGATATTACGCAAGGTTTGCCGCGTATCCAGGAGCTGTTTGAAGCCCGTAACCCTAAAGGTCAGGCTACAATCAGTGAGATTGACGGGGTAGTTAAGGAAATCCGCGAAACCAAGGACCGCCGCGAAATCGAAGTCCAGGGTGAAGCAGAGTCCAAAACGTATTCCATCACTTACGGCTCCCGTCTGCGTGTCAGCGAAGGCCAGGAGATTGAGGCCGGCGATGAATTAACAGACGGTTCAATTGACCCTAAAGAAATGCTGCGTATCAAAGGGATCCGCGGGGTACAGAACTACATTCTGCAAGAAGTACAGCGTGTATACCGTAACCAGGGCGTTGAAATCAATGATAAGCACATTGAAGTTATGATCAAGCAGATGCTGCGCAAAATCCGTATTATCGATGCCGGAGATACCAGTCTCCTGCCGGGTGCATTTGCGGATATTCATGAATATGAAGCAGCCAACAAGGAAGCCATTCTTGCCGGAAATGAACCAGCAGTCGCCAAACCGGTTCTGCTCGGGATTACCAAGGCCTCCCTGGAAACTGATTCATTCCTGTCTGCGGCATCCTTCCAGGAAACTACCCGCGTCTTAACAGATGCAGCTATTAAGGGTAAAGTGGATAAGCTGCTCGGTCTGAAAGAGAATGTAATCATCGGTAAGCTGATTCCTGCAGGAACTGGCATGAATCGTTACCGTAATGTGAAGCTGAGCGACCCGAATGCTGAGAGCAGTGAAGAAGCTTTAGAGCCGGTACCCGCTGAATAATTGAATACTCATGGCAAGCAGTATCCGCGTCACGCAGAAATCTGGCGTGACGCGGCTGCCTGCTGTGATTATTAATAAATTTATTGTCGTTTTTCTTGACATCATGTGCTGAGGATGCTAATATGTCTAAGGTGCGTGAGTAGTCTTGTCATTCTTATTCAGTGGAGGTAATGATTTTCATGACTGATGACAGAGGGTTACAGGATGCTCAGGTCAAGATCGGTTCCAAGCAAACCGTCAAGGCGGTGGAGTTGGGCCAAGCCGCAGAAGTCTATGTGGCAGAGGACGGAGATCAACGGCTTACTTCCAGAATTGTAATGCTTTGCAACAAACAAGGTGTGAAGGTCACTTATGTGGACACGATGCTGAATTTGGGCAAGGCCTGCGGTATAGAAGTTGGTGCTGCGATGGCAGCCGTCTTAAAACAATAGCAGCAAGAGAACGTTTTTGTACCGGGGTACACTTCGGCAGCAAGGACTTTTCATTTGTCTTTTTATGAACCACCTGGGTCTGTGGACTTAATGTTTGTAAATTGACTATCATTTCAGGAAGGGGGTGGCACAACATGCCAACTATTAATCAATTGGTTCGTAAAGGCCGTCAAGCCAAAATCGAAAAATCCAAATCTCCCGCTCTTCAAAAAGGGTTCAACGCCCTCAAGCGTGAGGCTACAAATTTGAGCGCTCCGCAGAAACGCGGTGTATGCACTCGTGTAGGCACAATGACTCCACGTAAACCAAACTCAGCACTTCGTAAGTATGCCCGTGTTCGTCTGACGAACCGTCTTGAGGTGACTGCTTACATTCCGGGTATCGGACACAACCTTCAAGAGCACAGTGTAGTATTGCTGCGCGGAGGTAAAGTTAAGGACCTTGCAGGAGTTCGTTACCACATCGTTCGTGGTGCACTGGATACTGCAGGTGTTGCTAACCGGATGCAGGCTCGCTCCAAGTATGGTGCGAAACGTCCTAAAGTCAAGAAATAAGATGAGCTTATCAGAATAATAACCATATAAGAAAGGGGGATATCCATGCCACGCAAAGGTCCAGTTACTAAAAGAGATGTATTGCCAGATCCATTGTATAATAGCAAGTTGGTTACTCGTTTGATCAACCGTATTATGCTGGGTGGTAAAAGAGGTGTCGCTCAAAGCATTTTGTACAATTCGTTCAAGTTGATTCAAGAACGTACAGGTAAAGAGCCGATGGAAGTTTTCGAAGCTGCCATCAAGAATATCATGCCTGTATTGGAAGTTAAAGCTCGTCGTGTCGGCGGTGCTAACTACCAAGTACCTATTGAGGTTAAACCTGAAAGACGTACTGCTTTGGGATTACGTTGGCTTGTAAACTACTCACGCAACCGCGGTGAGAAGACTATGGAAGAACGTTTGGCGGCTGAGATTATCGATGCTTCCAACAACACAGGCGCTTCCGTTAAGAAACGTGAAGACACACACAAGATGGCTGAAGCGAACAAAGCGTTTGCTCACTACCGCTGGTAGGATTGCAGTCGTTCAAATAACTTCTATTTTGAAAGGAGATCCATTTCATGGCAAGAGAGTTCTCCTTAAAAAATACACGTAATATCGGGATCATGGCGCATATTGATGCTGGTAAGACTACTACCACTGAGCGGATTCTATTCTACACAGGCCGTACGCACAAAATCGGTGAAGTTCACGAGGGTGCTGCTACAATGGACTGGATGGAACAAGAACAGGAGCGCGGAATCACGATTACTTCCGCTGCTACAACTGCTGCATGGAAGGGTCACCGCATCAATATCATTGATACCCCAGGACACGTTGACTTCACCGTTGAAGTTGAACGTTCCCTGCGTGTATTGGATGGGGCAGTTGGTGTATTTAGTGCGAAAGAGGGCGTAGAACCTCAGTCCGAAACCGTATGGAGACAGGCTGACCGTTACAACGTTCCACGGATCGCATATGTGAACAAAATGGACATTATCGGTGCGGATTTCCTTAACGTTATCGAAACGATGCGTGATCGTCTTCAAGCCAATGCAGTTGCTATTCAACTGCCAATCGGTGCAGAAAATGATTTCGCAGGTATCATCGACCTCGTTGAGCAAAAAGCACATATGTTCAGAGATGATTTGGGCCAAAATATTGAAGTTACGGATATTCCGGAAGAATATTTGGCAAAGGTTGAGGAACTGCGTCTTGAGCTGATCGAGAAAGTTGCTGAACTTGATGAAGATCTGACTATGAAGTACCTGGAAGGCGAAGAAATTACTATTCCGGAAATCAAAGCTGCTCTGCGCAAAGGCGTAGTTGAAGTTAAAATTTTCCCAGTAATTTGCGGCTCTTCCTACCGGAACAAAGGGATTCAGCTTATGCTGGATGCTGTTGTTGATTACTTGCCTTCACCTTTGGATGTACCGGCTATTACGGGTCATCTGGAGGATGGAACAGAAGCGGAACGTCATCCTTCGGATGAAGAGCCATTCGGTGCCTTGGCATTTAAGATCATGACAGACCCTTATGTTGGTAAACTCACGTTCTTCCGTGTATACTCCGGTATCCTGGAATCAGGTTCTTATGTAATTAACGCTACTAAGGGCAAACGTGAGCGTATTGGGCGTATCCTGCAGATGCATGCGAACAGCCGTCAAGAAATCTCCATCGTTTACGCTGGTGATATCGCGGCAGCCGTTGGTCTGAAGGACACTAGCACAGGCGATACACTCTGCGACGAGAAGCATCCGATCATTCTGGAATCCATGAATTTTCCAGATCCGGTTATCGAAATCGCAGTCGAGCCAAAAACCAAAGCTGACCAAGATAAACTGGGTGTTGCTCTCGGAAAGTTGACTGAAGAGGATCCTACTCTTCGTGCTCACACTGATGAAGAAACAGGCCAAACCATCCTGGCAGGTATGGGTGAGCTTCACTTGGACATCATCATCGACCGTATGCGTCGTGAATTCAAAGTAGAAACCAATGTGGGTAAACCGCAGGTTGCCTACCGCGAAACGTTCAAGGCATCTGCCCGCGTAGAAGGCAAGTTTGTTCGCCAATCCGGCGGTCGCGGTCAGTACGGTCACGTATGGGTTGAGTTTGAACCCCTCGAGCCAGGTACTGGCAGTCAATTCGAAAGTAAAGTTGTCGGTGGCTCGGTTCCAAGAGAATACATCGCTCCTGCACTTGCCGGTATTGAAGAGCAAATGAAGAACGGCGTTATTGCAGGCTTCCCGCTTGTTGACGTTAAAGCTACCATCGTAGATGGTTCTTACCATGATGTTGACTCCAACGAAATGGCGTTCAAAATTGCCGGTTCGATGGCGCTTAAAGCTGCAAAAGAAAAATGTCAACCTGCATTGCTTGAGCCAATCATGAAAGTGGAAGTAACTGTTCCTGAGGAATACATGGGCGATGTAATGGGTATGCTGAACTCCCGTCGCGGTAGAATCGAAGGTATGGATTCCCGTGGTGGAGCGCAAATTATCCGTGCGAAGGTGCCTTTGTCCGAAATGTTCGGATACTCCACAACACTCCGTTCCGGTACTCAAGGACGCGGCGTATTCTCAATGGAGCTTTCTCACTATGAAGAAGTACCTAAATCCATTGCTGAAGAAATCGTAGCCAAGAACAAAGGCGGAGAATAAGCTTAATTTTTAACATGCCGTCCGGGTATAACACTTAAGTCACCTTAGAACTGCAAATAGGCGGACGGCTCAAATATATGGACCCCACAATAAGGAGGAACTGTTCAAATGGCAAAGGCAAAGTTTGAACGTAACAAACCGCACGTTAACATCGGTACTATTGGTCACGTCGACCATGGTAAAACAACTCTGACTGCTGCAATCACAACTGTATTGTCCAAAAAATACGGTGGTGCTGCTGTAGCATTCGACCAAATTGATAAGGCTCCTGAAGAACGCGAACGCGGTATCACTATCTCCACCGCTCACGTTGAATATGAAACTCCTAACCGTCACTACGCTCACGTAGACTGCCCTGGACACGCCGACTATGTTAAAAACATGATCACTGGCGCAGCGCAAATGGACGGAGCGATCCTGGTTGTATCCGCAGCTGACGGCCCTATGCCACAGACTCGTGAACACATCCTGCTGTCCCGTCAAGTAGGCGTTCCTTACATCGTTGTATTCCTGAACAAATGCGACATGGTTGAGGACGAAGAGTTGCTTGAATTGGTTGAAATGGAAGTTCGCGATCTGCTTAGCGAATACGACTTCCCAGGCGATGACACTCCAATCGTTCGTGGATCTGCTCGTGAAGCTCTGCAGAACCCTGATGGCGAGTATGCACAGAAGATCGTTGAAATGTTCGAAACGATCGACACATACATCCCTCTTCCAGAACGTCAGACTGACAAGCCTTTCTTGATGCCTGTCGAAGATGTATTCTCCATCACTGGCCGCGGTACTGTGGCAACTGGTCGCGTAGAACGCGGAACAGTTAAAGTCGGAGAAGAAATCGAAATCGTTGGTATTCACGAAGAAACTAAGAAGTCTGTAGTTACTGGCGTGGAAATGTTCCGCAAATTGCTTGATTCCGCTCAAGCTGGCGACAACATCGGCGCACTCTTGCGTGGTGTTGACCGTAACAACATCGAGCGTGGCCAAGTATTGGCTAAGCCGAACTCCGTTAAGCCACACACTGAGTTCACTGCTCAGATCTACGTTCTGACTAAAGAAGAAGGCGGACGTCACAAACCATTCTTCACTGGTTACCGTCCACAGTTCTACTTCCGTACAACTGACGTAACTGGCATCATCAACCTGCCAGAAGGTACTGAAATGGTTATGCCTGGTGACAACATCACTGTAACTGTTCAGCTGATCTCCCCAATCGCTATTGAAGAAGGTACTAAATTCTCCATTCGCGAAGGCGGACGTACAGTTGGTGCCGGTTCCGTAGCTTCCATCCAGAAATAATTCAGGCTCTATCCGTTAGGATAGACTGAATATAAGTCAGGCCCCCTTCATTTGAAGGGGGCCTGTTTTATTTTATAGATAAGATTGAGAATTAGATTTCCTTCGCATAGTCCGCACTTGGCAACTTGGATAAAACCACATGCAGGCTGGACGGCGATGAACTATTATTCGTATAAGCGAATGACTCGTCACCGGCAATGTAGATGGTCTCTCCTTGGATGAAGGAGAACTCTTCCTCATTAACATGAATGGTACCGTCACCGTGTAAGGCGAGGATATAGACATCTGCTCCGGGGTGCTTGTGAACGGGCAGCTTCTGCCCAGGCATGAAATTAAGCACAAATACTACGCTATCGCCTTTTTGGAAAATGATCTTTTTGGTAAAGCGTTCCTCTTGATACTGTACAGCCTCAGCTAGTGTTTTCTTTTCCATTATAAATCCCTGCTTTCATTATATTAGTATTATTTAAAGCTTAACTTCGTACTCGCAGTGCTGATGACCGGTGACATTACATTTGATCTCTTTCACTGAAACCTTGCGGCCGAGAATTCGGCACAGAGCACCTTCAATGACAGCTCCCTCCAGATCACAGACCATTCTTTCATCTTCAAGGGAAGGTAGTCCTTTGCAGAAGCAATCGTCAACAGCGATATTAATTTTGCGCTCATCGGAATGAACAATTCGGGGAATCCCGATTTTGAGCTCCTCAAAGATCTGCAGCAGCTCTTCCACGGACTGGACAGGCAGGCTCTCGCCGATCTTTCTGCCAATGGTCACAGTCGTTCCCTTTCCGCCTAACGGCAATCCCTGGTTCATTCCAATTAGACGGATGGTCCGGAATAGTTCAAGGGGTACCATATTGCCCAGAGTTGTTCTATTCATCTGGCGCATGTCCTCAAAAGTGTATTGCTGCAAGCCCATCAACTCCTTTTCTCTCTATGAACCTATTGTATAGACAGGCGGCACGTTAATCCTTGATATAGATCAAGTTTTATGAAAATTTGTGCGTCCAGTCACCCGGCAGCGCTTCGATCATTGATATGGTGGGATAAGCGACAGTAGAGGAGGAATGATGTATGGAATGCAATACGTGCAGTTCTCATGCCTGTGTGCGCCAGGTTCCGGTATTCAGGAGTTTGTCCGATGAAGAATTGGTTATCATAGAATCAATCACAGAATCCCATTCATATAAAAAGGGTAGCCAAGTTTGCCGAGAAGGGGAGCCGTCTGAAGCCTTGTTTGTGGTGAAGAGCGGGCTTATCAAATTAACGAAGAACAGTAAAGAAGGGAAACAGCATATTGTCCGTTTTCTTTTCCCGGGGGATTATTTCGGTCAGTTTGCCCTGCTTCACAATAAAAATAATGATGTAACGGCGGAGATTATTGAGAGTGGAGTGGTCTGCCGGATGCACCGGAAGGATTTCATTCCCCTGCTGGAGCAGAATGCGGGCCTGGCGTTTAGCTTTCTGATGTCTGTTAGTGAGCAGCTGCATCTGGCGGAAGAAACAGCAGGGGCACTGCATATGTTTGAAGTGGAAAAACGGTTAGCCCGGCTTCTAGTCTACTTGTACACGAGGAATCTACCAGAATCAGCTCTGACAATGCAAGCTTTAAGACATTCCGTGGATCTCCCATCGGCGCAAAAAGAAGTGGCAGCGATGATCGGCACTACTGCCGAGACCCTAAGCCGTAAGCTGAACAAGCTGGAAGCGCTGAAGATCATCGCTATGCATAAAAGAACCGTGAATATTCTGGAGATGGAGACTCTAATTCAGCTCGCTGAAATCAGTCATTAACAATTTTCAGATAAAACCGTGTATTTTTAAACTTTTTTTCTGGAAAAGGTGATTTGTTTAGCAAAGGCTCTTGCAATATAGCCGCCTATTAGATATAATAATAAATGTTGTTCTGAGACGTTGCGATGATGTGAGAGGTTACTGACACACCCGGCCCCTTTGCCATGAGGTCGACGTCAGAAAATTTTCACGGAGTATGTCCGATAATAAATTGGGCGATAGAAGGAGGGACTAAAATGGCAAAGCAAAAAATTCGTATTCGCTTGAAAGCATACGACCACAGAATTCTTGATCAATCCGCAGAGAAAATCGTTGAAACAGCAAAACGTTCGGGTGCTGGTGTATCCGGGCCGATTCCGCTGCCAACTGAGAAGCAAATCATTACCATTCTCCGTGCGGTACACAAGTACAAGGATTCCCGTGAACAGTTTGAGCAACGGACTCACAAACGTTTGATTGATATTGTGAACCCAACACCACAAACTGTGGATGCCTTGATGCGCTTGGATCTACCGTCCGGTGTAGATATCGAAATCAAATTGTAATTCATTAAGTAATCAGGAAAAGAAAAGAGGTGTCAACATTGAAAGGTATCTTAGGAAAAAAACTCGGTATGACTCAAGTGTTTACTCCAGAAGGTAACGTAATCGCGGTTTCTGTTATCGAAGCTGGACCTTGTGTGGTACTGCAAAAGAAAGACCTGAATATCGACGGATATGAAGCAGTGCAGTTGGGCTTTTCCGATAAAAAGGAAAGTCGCTCCAACAAGCCTGAACAGGGTCACGCCAAAAAGGCAAATGCAACACCTAAGCGCTACGTTCGCGAAATTCGCGGTGTTGACCTCGGGTCACTCGAGGTTGGACAAGAGCTTAAGGCTGACATCTTCGCTGAAGGCGAGTTTGTTGACGTAACAGGTACTTCGAAGGGTAAAGGCTTCCAGGGTAACATCAAACGCTGGGGACAAAGCCGCGGACCAATGGCACACGGATCGCGTTACCACAGAAGACCGGGCTCGATGGGTTCCATCCAGGCTAACCGTGTTCCTAAGGGCAAACGCCTGCCAGGACATATGGGTCACACGACCGTAACGGTTCAAAAGCTTGAAATCATCCGGGTTGACGTAGAACGTAATGTACTGCTGGTTAAAGGCGCTATTCCAGGTCCTAAGAACAGCTTCGTGAAAGTTAAACAAACCGTTAAGAAATAATTACTGAAGAAAGGAGGAACATGAAATGCCAAAAGTAACACTTTTCAATACTAGTGGTAACGAAGTTGGCGAAGTTGAACTGAGTGATTCAGTTTTCGGTATTGAACCGAACGTACATGTGCTGCATGAAGCTGCACTTATGCAAAGAGCTTCCCTTCGTCGCGGTACACATAAAGTAAAAGGACGCTCTGAAGTGCGTGGCGGTGGACGTAAGCCTTGGAAGCAAAAAGGTACAGGTCGTGCTCGTCAAGGCTCCATTCGTTCTCCACAATGGAAAGGCGGCGGCGTAGTCTTCGGACCAACACCACGCAGCTATTCCTGGAAATTGCCTAAGAAGGTTCGCCGGTTGGCCATCAAATCCGCGTTGTCCTCAAAAGTGCTTGAGAATGACATCATCGTATTGGATAGCTTGACTCTGAATGCTCCGAAGACGAAAGAATTCGCAGCGATTCTGAACAACCTTAAAGTGGGCAGCAAAGCCCTGATCGTAGCTCCTAGCTATGATGACAACGTAGCACTTTCCGCTCGTAACATCCCTGGGGTGAAATTCGTAGCGGCTGACGGCATCAATGTTCTTGACGTACTGACGTACGACAAACTGATCATCACTAAAGAAGCAGTTCTGAAGGTAGAGGAGGTGTTCGCGTAATGAAAGATCCTCGTGATATAATCAAGCGTCCAGTGATTACGGAACGCACATCCGAATACATGAGCGAACTGAAGTACGCTTTTGAAGTGGATATCCGTGCTAACAAGACCGAAATCAAAAAAGCTGTCGAGGCTATTTTTAAAGTAAAAGTCGTTAGTGTGAACACAATGCGCGTACCTGGTAAACTGAAACGTTACGGCAAATATTCCGGTTATACTCCGGAGTGGAAAAAAGCCATCGTGAAGCTTAGCCCGGACAGCAAGCCGCTTGAGTTCTTTGAAGCGGTAGAATAATACTCTTAAAGTAAGGAGGAAACTATAGTGCCAATCAAAAAGTACAAACCGACCTCTCCGGCAAGACGCAACATGTCTGTGTCTACGTTTGAAGAAATTACAACAAACCAGCCAGAGAAATCGTTGCTGTCCCCGCTGTTCAAGCATGCCGGACGCAACAACCAAGGTAAAATTACGGTTCGTCACCATGGCGGCGGACACAAACGTAAATACCGTATCATCGACTTCAAGCGGACTAAAGACGGCATACCAGGTAGCGTTGCTACAATTGAGTATGACCCGAACCGTACTTCCAATATTGCTTTGATCCACTATGCTGATGGAGAGAAACGTTATATCATCGCTCCTAAAGGCCTTAAAGTTGGGGATAAAGTTGAGTCCGGCCCTGCTGCGGACATCAAAATTGGTAACAGCCTTCCGTTGATCAACATCCCGGTAGGTACAGTTATCCACAACATCGAGTTGAAACCAGGCAAAGGCGGACAATTGGTTCGTGCTGCAGGTACTGAAGCTCAGTTGCTGGGTAAAGAAGATAAATACGTATCTGTTCGTTTGAACTCGGGTGAGGTTCGCAGAATCCTCAGCGTTTGCCGTGCGACTATCGGAGCCGTAGGTAACGGAGATCACGAACTGATCAAGATTGGTAAAGCCGGACGCAGCCGCTGGCTCGGACGTCGTCCTGAAGTACGCGGTGTTGTCATGAACCCTAACGATCACCCACACGGTGGTGGTGAAGGCCGCGCTCCTATCGGACGGAAATCGCCAATGTCACCTTGGGGCAAACCAACCCTCGGCTACAAAACGCGTAAGAAAAACAAAGCATCTGATAAATATATCGTTCGCCGCCGCACAAAATAAGACGCTTCAGGCAAGTTAGTTAAGCGCGAAGCGTCGATTCGCGGTTTTGAAGAACCGGATGAAGGGAGGATTCACACATGGGTCGCAGTTTAAAGAAGGGGCCGTTCATCGATGGCTACCTGCTGAAAAAAGTTGAGGATTTGAACGAGTCAGACAAGAAAGTCGTAGTAAAAACCTGGTCCCGTCGCTCAACCATTTTCCCTCAGTTTATCGGACATACGTTTGGTGTATATGACGGCCGCAAACACGTGCCTGTATACGTAACGGAAGATATGGTAGGTCACAAGTTGGGCGAGTTCGCGCCAACACGTACTTACAAAGGCCACGCGGGTGACGATAAGAAAACCAGAAGATAATTAACGTCTTCGTTTGAGAGGAGGGAAAACAATGGAAGCAAAAGCACATGCAAGATCGGTGCGGATTTCCGCTCGTAAAGCGAAACTGGTTGTTGACTTGATTCGCGGCAAGCAAGTGGGGGAAGCAATTGCAATTCTTCGCCACACTCCGAAGTCCGCTTCTCCGGTTGTTGAGAAGCTACTGAACTCGGCGATTGCGAACGCTGAGCATAACTACTCTATGGACGTTAACAGCTTATTCGTAAGCGAAGTTTTCGTTAACCAGGGTCCTACAATGAAACGTTTCCGTCCGCGCGCCATGGGCCGCGCAAGCCGGATCAATAAACGTACCAGCCACATTACTTTGGTGGTATCTGAGAAATAAGGAGGGATAACACGTGGGTCAAAAGGTAAATCCAGTCGGACTCCGAGTCGGTATTATTCGCGATTGGGAATCAAAATGGTATGCAGGCAAAGATTTCGGTACTCTTTTAATGGAAGACGTCAAAATCCGGGAATACCTTAAAGGCAAGTTGAAAGATTCCTCTGTTTCCCGCATCGAGATCGAAAGAGCGGCAAGCCGAGTGAACGTTACAATTCACACTGCCAAGCCAGGTATGGTAATTGGTAAAGGCGGAGCAGAAGTAGAAGTACTTCGCAGCGCAGTTACAACTATCGCCGGCGGTAAGAAAGTACACATCAACATCAATGAAATCAAACACCCTGAACTGGATGCTATTCTTGTTGCTGAAAGCATTGCACAACAGCTGGAACGTCGCGTATCGTTCCGTCGTGCTCTGAAACAAGCGATTCAAAGAACTATGCGTTCCGGCGCAAAGGGAATTAAAACTCAGGTTGGCGGACGTCTTGGCGGCGCTGAGATTGCCCGTTCAGAAGGTTATAGCGAAGGAACAGTTCCACTTCATACGCTTCGTGCTGATATCGATTACGGAACAGCTGAAGCACATACAACTTACGGCCGTATCGGCGTAAAAGTATGGATTTATCGTGGAGAAGTTCTTCCCCCAGCTAAGAAACAAGCTGCTCAGGAAGGAGGCAACTAATCATGTTGGTACCAAAGCGCGTTAAACACCGCAAGCAACAACGCGGTCACATGAAGGGTATGGCAAAAGGCGGAACCGAACTTAACTTCGGCGAATTCGGTTTGCAGGCACTGGAGCCATCTTGGATCACTAACCGTCAGATCGAAGCTGCTCGTATCGCAATGACACGTTACATCAAACGTGGCGGTCAGGTTTGGATCAAGATTTTCCCGGATAAGCCAATCACTCAGAAGCCTCTCGAGGTTCGTATGGGTAGTGGTAAAGGTAACGTTGAGAAGTGGGTAGCTGTAGTTAAACCGGGTAAGATTATGTTCGAACTCGGAGGCGTGTCGGAAGAAATCGCTCGTGAAGCGATGCGTCTTGCCGCTCACAAGCTGCCTGTAAAGACTAAGTTTGTGAAACGTGAAGAATTGGGTGGTGAAGCAAATGAAAGCTAATGAACTTCGCAACTTAACCACTGCTGAGATTGAACAGAAAATCGCCGGATTTAAGGAAGAACTTTTCAATCTCCGTTTCCAATTGGCAACAGGCCAACTGGATAACCCGACTCGGATTCGTGATGTGCGTAAGGAAATAGCTCGTGCTAAAACCGTTATCCATCAAAGAGTACTTGGGATTAGTTAAGTGACGGCGGATGCATAATCCGTAATCAGGAAGGAGGCTAATTATGAGCGAAGAGCGTAATGCACGTAAAGTGCTGATCGGTAAAGTAGTCAGCGACAAAATGGATAAAACCATCGTAATTGCTGTTGAAACCTATAAAAAGCACAATCTGTATCACAAACGCATCAAGTCCACGAAGAAATTCAAGGCACATGATGAAGAGAATGTAGCTAAAATTGGTGATGTCGTGAAAGTCATGGAAACTCGTCCATTGTCGAAGGACAAACGGTGGAGACTGGTTGAAGTGGTAGAAAAAGCGGTAATCATCTAAGACATGAAGCAGATCCCTTTCCGGAAGGAGGAAAATAATAATGATTCAACCATTTACACGTTTGCATGTGGCTGACAACTCTGGTGCGAAGGAACTGATGTGTATCCGCGTACTGGGTGGTACTGGACGCCGTACAGCAGCAATCGGCGATCTGATCGTTTGTTCCGTTAAACAAGCAACACCAGGCGGCGTTGTCAAAAAAGGTGATGTTGTTAGAGCGGTAGTTGTTCGTACAAAACGTTCGGTACGCCGTAAAGATGGATCTTACATCGCATTCGACGAAAATGCAGCTGTTGTTGTCAAAGACGACAGAAGCCCGCGCGGAACACGTATCTTCGGACCAGTTGCTCGCGAACTTCGCGACAAGGACTACATGAAGATCGTTTCCTTGGCACCGGAAGTAATCTAAAAATCCGAGTGATGCTCGGTTGTACTTGAAAAGGTCAGTTATAGGAGGTGTAATCAATGCCTAGAGTTAAAAAAGTTCTGGAATCCCATAACAATAAACTGCACGTGAAAAAAGATGATGTGGTGCTTGTGATCAGCGGGAAAGACAAAGGTAAAAAAGGCCGTGTCATCGCTGCTTATCCTCGTGAAAACCGCGTCCTGGTAGAAGGCGTGAACATGGTGAAGAAACACCAGAAGCCTAACCAGTTGAATCCGCAAGGCGGAATCATCGAGCAGGAAGCTTCGATCCATGTGTCCAACGTAATGCACATTGATCCGAAGAGCGGGAAAGTTACGCGTATCGGCTATAAAGTACTAGATAACGGTAAGAAGGTTCGGGTAGCAAAAAGATCCGGAGAGATTATCGACTAATACAGTCCTAATGAAAGGAGGTAAATCTTCATGGCAGCAAGAATGAAAGAACGTTATCTGAATGAAATCACACCATCTTTGATGCAGAAGTTTAACTACACAACAGTTATGCAAGT
The DNA here is from genome assembly GCF_038595095.1 of Paenibacillus sp. FSL P2-0089. NCBI lineage: Bacteria > Bacillati > Bacillota > Bacilli > Caryophanales > Paenibacillaceae > Paenibacillus > Paenibacillus sp. FSL P2-0089. The sequence continues at coordinate 6,542,734 of NZ_CP152006.1, read as the reverse complement.
GCCTAAGATCGAGAAGATCGTCATCAACATGGGTGTAGGTGACGCTGTTCAAAACTCCAAAGTACTTGACGCTGCAGTTAACGATATGCAACTGATTTCTGGTCAAAAGCCGGTTATCACTAAAGCTAAGAAATCCATCGCCGGTTTCAAACTGCGCGAGAATATGCCGATCGGGGTTAAAGTAACACTGCGCGGCGAGCGTATGTATTACTTCCTGGATAAATTGATCAACGTAACGCTTCCACGCGTTCGTGACTTCCGTGGTGTTTCCAGCAAAGCCTTTGATGGCCGTGGTAACTACACACTGGGTCTTAAAGAACAATTGATCTTCCCGGAAATCGAGTATGACAAAGTGGATAAGGTTCGCGGTATGGACATCGTTATTGTAACGACTGCTAAGACGGACGAGGAATCCCGTGAGCTGCTGAATCAGCTGGGAATGCCTTTCACAAAATAAGAATCATCCATTTCTCCGAAAATGTTTAGGAGGTGTCAGTCTAAGTGGCAAAGACTTCAATGAAAGTTAAACAACAACGCGAGCCTAAGTTCAAAGTACGTGCATATACACGTTGCGAGCGTTGCGGTCGTCCACATTCGGTACTGCAAAAGTTCAAAATTTGCAGAATTTGTTTCCGTGAATTAGCTTATAAAGGCCAGATTCCTGGCGTGAAAAAAGCAAGTTGGTAAGAAGTTTATAAACGGGAAGGAGGTTTACACACATGACTATGTCTGATCCTATTGCAGATATGCTTACTCGTATTCGTAACGCCAACACTGTGCGTCACGAGACAGTAGAAATGCCTGCTTCTACTATGAAAAAACAAATCGCGGACATCTTGAAGCGTGAGGGCTTCATCCGTGATGCTGAATTCGTTGAAGATAGCAAACAAGGGATTATCCGTATTTTCCTGAAATACGGCCCAAGCCAGGAGCGCGTTATCACTGGTCTGAAAAGAATCAGTAAACCAGGTCTTCGCGTATACACGAAGAGCAATGAAGTGCCTCGTGTACTCGGTGGTCTTGGAATCGCGATTATCTCCACATCTAAGGGAGTTATGACCGACAAAGAAGCTCGTCAATCTAAATCCGGCGGAGAAGTTGTCTGCTACATTTGGTAATAAACGTCACAAGATAAGGAGGTGCAACACATGTCTCGTATTGGTCGCAAACCAATCGCAGTACCTAGCGGTGTAGATGTCACTTTGGACAACGCCGTTATTACAGTAAAAGGTCCTAAAGGCACTTTGACTCGTGAGCTTCATAAAGACATGAAGATTACAGTTGAAAATAACGAAATCACTGTTGTTCGCCCGTCGGACAACAAATTGCATCGTTCACTTCACGGCACAACCCGCTCCGTTGTCAACAACATGGTGAGTGGTGTGACTGAAGGTTTCTCGAAATCTCTGGAACTGGTTGGGGTCGGATATCGTGCAAGCAAATCCGGAGATAAGATCGTATTGAACGTTGGTTACTCCCACCCGGTTGAAATCACACCGGAAGCGGGTATCGAGTTCGATGTTCCTGCGAACACGAAGATCATCGTTAGAGGGATTGACAAAGAACGCGTTGGCGCTTATGCTGCCAAAATTCGTTCCGTACGTGAACCTGAACCATACAAAGGTAAAGGTATCAAATATGAAGGCGAGCGTATCATCCGCAAGGAAGGTAAAGCTGGTAAGAAGAAATAACCAGCTCTACCTTAATTGTAAGATACCCCGTGCATCTTAAAGTGAAGCTGTTTACGGCAAACTGAAGGGAGTGAAAGGGAAGTCATGATTACAAAAGAGGATAAAAACAAGGCTCGTCTCAAAAGACACCTGCGTGTTCGTAAGAAGATCCAGGGTACTACTGAGCGTCCACGTTTGAATGTGTTCCGTTCTTCGAAACACATCTACGCTCAACTGATCGATGATGTGACTGGCGTTACTATCGTATCGGCCTCCACACTTGATAAGGAATTGAGTGCTACAATCGGAAATGGCGGCAGCGTTGAAGCTGCAAGCAAAGTGGGTCAATTGATCGCTGAGCGCGCCAAAGAAAAGGGTTATGCAGTGGTTGTATTTGACCGCGGTGGATACTTGTACCATGGACGGATTCAGGCTCTGGCTAGCGCAGCTCGCGAAGCTGGTCTTGAATTCTAGAATATTTCTAAAAGGAGGTTAACGACTTGCGTGTAGATCCGAACAGTTTAGAACTGACAGAAAGAGTTGTACACATCAACCGTGTTGCAAAAGTTGTAAAAGGCGGACGCCGTTTCAGCTTTAGTGCACTTGTTGTTGTGGGCGACGGCAACGGCTACGTTGGTGCTGGTATCGGTAAAGCCGGCGAAGTTCCGGATGCCATCCGTAAAGGCATTGAAGACGCCAAGAAAAACCTGATCCACATTCCAATCGTAGGAACTTCGATTCCTCACCTGGTTACTGGACATTTCGGCGCAGGACGCGTTCTGCTGAAACCAGCATCCGAAGGTACCGGCGTTATCGCTGGTGGACCGGTTCGTGCGGTGCTTGAATTGGCAGGCGTTGGCGATATCTTGACAAAATCTTTGGGTTCTTCGAATTCCATGAACATGGTCAATGCTACTCTAGAGGGACTTTCCCGTCTGAAGCGCATTGAAGAGGTCGCGAAGCTTCGCGGCAAATCTGTCGAAGAATTACGCGGTTAAGGAGGGGAACGTCAATGGCTAAATTGCAAATTACCCTCGTACGCAGTGTAATTGGACGTCCAGAAACACAACGTGTTACTGTTAAGACGCTCGGCCTGCGCAAAACCAACTCGTCCGTGGTTCACAACGACACTCCTGCAATTCGCGGGATGATCAACAAAGTGAGCCACTTGCTGTCCGTTACTGAAATTGAAGGCTAATAAGCCTCGCATAAATTTACAAACATAAGGAGGTGCAAACGATGAAGTTACATGAACTTGCTCCAGCTCCTGGATCACGGAAAGAACGCAACCGCGTTGGTCGTGGACCAAGTAGCGGTAACGGTAAAACTTCGGGCCGTGGACACAAAGGTCAAAACTCCCGTTCCGGCGGTGGTGTACGTCCAGGCTTCGAGGGTGGACAAAACCCACTCTATCGTCGTCTGCCTAAACGTGGTTTCGTCAATCCTACCCGTAAAGAGTACGCGATTGTGAACCTGGAAGATCTGAATAGCTTTGCAGAAGGAACAGAAGTAACTCCTGAGCTTTTGCTTGAAACTGGTGTTGTCAGCAACACTAAGAGCGGCATCAAGATTCTCGGCAATGGTGAACTGGCTGTTAAATTGACTGTCAAAGCAAATAAGTTCTCTCAATCTGCGGTAGAGAAAATCGAAGCTGCCGGCGGTAAAACCGAGGTGATCTAATGTTCAAGACGCTTAAGAATATATGGCATGTTGAAGATTTGCGCAAAAAGATCCTGTTTACCCTGTTCGTTCTGATCATTTACCGCATCGGTTCGTTTGTACCGGTTCCCGGTGTGAACAAAGAAGTACTGGAATCAACAAATCAGGGCGGAGACGCTTTGATGGGTCTTTTGAACACCTTCTCGGGCGGAGCGCTCAAAAACTTCTCGATTTTTGCGATCAGCATTTACCCGTATATCACAGCATCCATCATCGTTCAATTGCTTTCGATGGATGTTGTCCCTAAGTTTGCCGAATGGGCTAAGCAAGGGGAACACGGGAAAAAGCAACTGGCGCAAATTACGCGTTACGGCACAGTAGTGCTAGGTTTGATCCAAGCGTTTGCCACATCTATCGGGTTTAACCGGATTTATGGCACTGAGATGATTCCAAATGCAACCTTTGCGGATTACCTGCTTATTGCGATCATATTGACGGCGGGTACATCGTTCTTGATGTGGTTAGGTGAGCAGATCACTGAAAAGGGTATAGGAAACGGGATTTCGATCCTGATTTTTGCGGGAATCGTCGCCGCCTTTCCGGGATATATCACCACTACGGCGCAATCAAGCTTCATTCAGCCGGGTCAGATGTTCCTGAATATTCTTAAAGTCGTTATTGTACTGATCGTGGTTGTTGCGATTATTGTCGGGGTGATCTTTGTTCAACAAGGTATCCGTAAAATCCCTGTACAATATGCCAAGCGCGTAGTCGGTAACAAAATGTACGGTGGACAGAATACGCACATTCCGCTTAAAATTAATGCGGCTGGTGTAATTCCTGTTATCTTCGCCGTTTCACTGCTTCAATTCCCGGTCGTTTTATCGAGCTTCTGGTCCACCCACGCTTGGGCTAAATGGGTCTCGGCCAATCTGGATCATACCAAGCCGCTCGGCATGCTGCTGTATGTAGTCATGATCATCGGATTCACGTTCTTCTATACGTTTGTCCAGATGAACCCGCAGCAAATGGCTGACAATATGAAAAAGAATGGCGGATACATTCCAGGTATACGTCCAGGTAAGGCTACTGAGAAATATCTGACTAGAGTTATGTCGCGTCTGACCATGTCCGGTGCGCTCTTCCTGTCATTAATCTCTGTACTGCCAGTATTATTTGGATCGTTGTCCGGGTTACCGAAGCAAGTGCAGATTGGTGGTACGGCACTGCTGATCGTAATTGGTGTTGCGCTGGATACCATGAAGCAGATCGAGAGCCAATTGATCAAACGCCATTACAAAGGCTTCATCAATAAATAGGCGATAGGTTCCGGAGAAGTACCTAAGGCTTTAAACTTCCCGGTACCTATTGTGCTGTTTCTTGCTTGGTGGCGAACTTTCGGGGGGAGAAGAGAATCGTGAACATATTATTCATGGGCCCTCCTGGGGCAGGCAAGGGAACACAAGCCGCTGTTGTTGTAAAAGAGTTGGGTATTCCTCATATTTCGACTGGTGATGCATTCCGCTTGGCTATTAAGCAAGGCACACCGGTTGGACTTAAGGCCAAATCTTATATTGATCAAGGGTTGCTTGTACCTGATGATGTGACTATTGGAATCGTCGAAGAACGGCTGCAGCAGTCCGATTGCGAAAAAGGTTTTTTATTGGATGGCTTTCCAAGAACCCTTTCGCAAGCGGAAGCGCTGGGAGAAATCCTCAGCCGGCTTGGAACTTCACTGGATCACGTTGTCAACTTGAATGTGGACCGCGGACTGCTGATGGCGCGTCTTACCGGACGCCGGATCTGCTCAGTATGCGGAACATCCTACCATTTAATTTTCAACCCGCCGAAGCAAGAAGGCGTCTGCGACATTGATGGCGGAGAATTGTATCAGCGTCCGGATGACAACGAAGAAAGTGTAGGCAAGCGTCTGGATGAGTACGATAACAAGACAGCGCCGCTGCTTGCATTTTATGACGATAAAGGTCTTGTGCGTCAGGTCAACGGAGAAAACGAAATCAATGTCGTTTCTTCTGAAATCGTATCTATGCTGCGGGGTTAATGTAATGATCATTTGCAAATCCGAACAGGAACTTGTCTTTATGAGGGAAGCTGGTCGAATTGTTGCCGAGAGTCACCGTCTTATTGCTGAAGCTATCCAGCCAGGCATTACTACCGGTGAGCTCGACAGAATCGCCGATGGGTACATTCGCAGTCAGGGTGCTGTGCCGTCTTTCAAAGGCTACAACGGTTTTCCTGCCAGCATTTGCGCTTCAGTCAACGAACAATTGGTGCACGGATTTCCAGGGAAACGCAAACTGGTAGAAGGCGACATCGTTACGCTGGATATCGGTGCAGAGTACCGTGGTTATCACGGTGATTCCGCCTGGACATACGGGGTGGGCAGCATTTCCGAAGAGGCTCAGCGTCTGCTGGACGTCACGGAAGGCTCCCTGTACGCTGGACTGGCGTTAGTCAAACCGGATGTGCGCTTGTTTACAATCTCCCATGCCATTCAGTCATACATTGAAGACGCCGGATTCTCCGTTGTCCGCGAGTATGTTGGTCATGGCATTGGGGCAGAACTGCATGAAGAACCGCAAATTCCGAACTATGGCATAGCGGACCGCGGACCACGTCTGAAGCCGGGTATGGTACTCGCCATTGAGCCGATGGTTAACGCTGGAGAACGTTATGTCAGAACGCTGGATGATAACTGGACGGTCGTTACGGTAGACGGTTCACTGTGCGCTCACTTCGAGCATACAGTAGCAGTTACACCGGACGGCATGGAAATTTTCACAAAACTGAATGCGTAGGTGATCTTCACGTGAATACTGGGAGCAGCCCGCAGGTTGGTCAAATCGTGAGAATTCTCAAAGGCAAGGATGCCGGAGAGGCTGCCGTTGTTATCGCAGTTGTGGATAGCAGATTTGTATATATTGCTGATGGGGACAAACGTAAGTTTGACAGCCCAAAGAAGAAGAATATTCAGCATTTGGAGCTCATACCCTTCATCAGCAGTGAGATTGTAGACAGTTTGGAAGAAACCGGCCGGGTCACCAACGGAAAGCTGCGGTTTGCAGTGATGAAGTATGGCCAGCCCGCTGGAAAAAGTGCTAATGAGAAAGGAGACTAACTGTGGCTAAGGAAGACGTCATTGAGGTAGAAGGAACGGTTATTGAACCGTTGCCTAACGCAACTTTTAAGGTTGAGCTTGAGAACGGTCATCAAATACTTGCCCATGTGTCCGGGAAATTGCGGATGCACTTTATCCGTATCCTAACCGGAGACAAAGTGGTCGTGCAGTTATCGCCTTATGATTTATCAAAAGGCCGTATAACTTACCGTAAATAGATGGGAACTACAACAAAAGTTTTGCTTCGCAAAACTTTGAGGAGGTAATTAACATGAAGGTAAGACCTTCTGTAAAGCCCATTTGCGAAAAATGCAAAGTCATCCGCCGCAAAGGGACTGTTATGGTAATTTGCGAAAATCCGAAACACAAACAAAAACAAGGTTAAGAAGGGGGTGTAGCGTAAAATGGCTCGTATAGCTGGAGTGGATTTGCCACGTGATAAGCGCGTTGAGATCGCCTTGACTTATATTTTCGGAATCGGTAAAACGACTTCCCAGAAAATTCTTAATGAAACAGGCATTGACGTTAACACACGTGTCCGTGATTTGACGGAAGATGAAGTCAGCAAACTGCGTGAAACGATCGACAAAGAGGTTAAGGTTGAAGGTGACCTTCGTCGTGAAATTTCCTTGAATATTAAGCGTCTTACTGAGATCGGCTGTTACCGCGGTGTTCGTCACCGTCGTGGATTGCCTGTTCGCGGTCAACGTACCAAAACCAATGCTCGTACCCGTAAAGGCCCGCGTCGTACTGTAGCAAACAAAAAGAAATAAGAAGAGGTGATAAGAGACAATGGCTAAACCGAAAAAAGTCGTACGTACGAAACGTCGCGACCGGAAAAATATCGAGTCTGGCGTGGCACATATCCGTTCCACGTTCAATAACACTATCGTTACGATCACGGATCCCCACGGAAATGCAATTTCCTGGGCAAGCTCCGGCGGTCAAGGATTCAAAGGTTCCCGTAAATCGACTCCATTTGCAGCGCAAATGGCAGCCGAAACAGCTGCTAAGGCAGCTATGGAACACGGCATGAAGTCCGTTGAAGTTATGGTTAAAGGACCGGGCGCGGGCCGCGAAGCAGCCATCCGTTCCCTTCAGGCCGCTGGTCTTGAAGTAAACCTCATTAAAGACGTTACTCCAGTTCCTCACAATGGATGCCGTCCGCCGAAGCGTCGCCGCGTTTAGTACAATCAGAATTGTGATTGTGGTATAATTCTGACGCATCTGCTAATAATAGGTGTTTAGGCATACTACATGATACACCTGATGGGGTGACTGTTTCATATAGGAGCGACGTTTGAAGGAGGGGTACACTCGTGATAGAAATCGAAAAGCCGAAGATTGAGACCGTAGAAGCCAATGATGATGGGACCTATGGGAAATTCGTAGTTGAACCGCTGGAACGTGGATATGGCACGACTCTGGGGAACTCGCTTCGCCGGATCCTGCTTTCCTCCCTTCCGGGAGCCGCAGTGACTTCGGTCCAAATTGACGGCGTTCTGCATGAGTTCTCGACCGTTCCCGGCGTAATGGAAGATGTGACGGAAATCATCCTGAACCTTAAAGCTCTGTCTCTGAAGATTCATTCGGATGAAGAGAAAGTGTTCGAGATTGATGCTGAAGGAGAAGGCATCGTTACCGCGGGTGATATCCGTGCGGACAGCGATGTTGAGATCCTGAACCCGGATCTTCATATTGCAACGCTGGGACCTGGCGCGAGACTGCACATGCGCATTTTTGCTGGCCGTGGTCGCGGCTACGTCCAAGCGGACCGGAACAAACGCGACGATCAGCCAATTGGTGTAATTCCAGTTGACTCTATCTACACTCCTATTTCACGTGTGAATTACGGTATTGATAATACCCGTGTTGGTCAAGTGACTAACTACGACAAGTTGACGCTGGAAATTTGGACAGATGGCAGTATCCGACCGGAAGAAGCCGTTAGCCTTGGAGCCAAAATTTTGAACGAGCACCTCGTTCTGTTCGTAGGTCTTACGGATGAAGCGAAAGACGCCGAAATTATGGTTGAAAAAGAAGAAGACAAAAAAGAAAAAGTACTTGAGATGACGATCGAGGAGCTTGATCTTTCTGTCCGTTCCTACAACTGCCTCAAACGTGCCGGTATTAATACCGTGCAAGAGCTGACTACGAAAACTGAAGAAGATATGATGAAGGTTCGTAACCTGGGCCGCAAATCTTTGGAAGAGGTTCAAGAGAAGCTTGAGGAACTTGGTTTGGGACTTCGTACAGAAGAATAGGACCCCGGAGTTCTTGAGACTTGAGTGAAGGAGGGAAAACAAATGGCATACCAAAAATTGGGCCGTGATTCCAGCGCGCGTAAAGCTTTGTTCCGCGATATGGTAACGGATCTGTTCCTATACGAACGTATTCAGACAACAGAAGCCAAAGCGAAGGAAGTTCGTTCCATCGCTGAGAAACTGATCACTAAAGCGAAAAAGGGCGATCTTCATGCTCGCCGTCAAGTAGCTGCATTTGTTCGTCGTGAGACTGTAGATGGTGAACAAGATGCAATCCAAAAATTGTTCTCTGACATTGCTCCACGTTACACAGAGCGTCCAGGCGGATACACTCGTATCCTGAAGCTGGGACCTCGCCGTGGCGATGCTGCGCCTATGGTTTATCTTGAACTGGTAGACCGCGCGTAGTTTCACAAGCCATGATTTCCGGATGTACGCTTTACGTATTTAACGTTATTGTACTGCAGGGCATAGTACCCTGCCGTGCAAATAACCGCGGGAATCACCTTGTATAGAGTAGAAGGAGCTCCCGCCGGGGCTCTTTTTTTTGAGAATAAATTAAGTATATGGACCAACAGGAGAATGAAATGCGCAATCTATTGATGAAAGTCAATTATGACGGTACCCACTATGATGGCTTTCAGACCCAGCCTCAGGGCAATACGATTCAGGACAAGCTGGAGCATGCTATTCAGCATCTGACCGGTGAGACGCTCAAAATCACGGGCTCAGGACGGACTGATGCAGGGGTACATGCTTATGGCCAACCTTTTAACTTCATAACCTCCTCACAGATTCCGCTGGAGCGCTGGTGTCTGGCGCTGAATGCCAGGCTGCCGCAGGATATCGTGGTTACTGAGGCTGCTGAGGTTCCGCTCTCGTTCCACTCCCGTAGAGGGGCGAAGCGTAAAACCTACCGCTACACGATTAACGGCAACCGGTTCCCGGACCCCTTCCAGCGGCGCTGGCAGCATCATCATCCGATGAAGCTGAACGTTCCTGCGATGGAGCTGGGGCTAAGCGCGCTGCTGGGTACCCATGATTACACCTCGTTTGCGTCCAGGAAGTCTACCAAGACTTCGCATGTGCGGACCATTTATGAGGCTTATCTTGAAGTAGACCGCAGCATGTGCCGCCCGGGCTCTCCTGACCAGGGAGTGATCCATACCTATATTACAGGCAGTGGCTTTTTGCAGCATATGGTACGCATTATTATGGGCACGCTGATGCAGGTGGGGCAAGGTAAAATCAGCGCAGATAGAATGCCTGTCATTCTTGCGGCTTGTGATCGTGCAGCGGCCGGACCTACGGCTGTGTCTAAGGGGCTGGCACTCTGGAGTGTGGAATATGACGAGATAGACGACTAAACGGCCGATACTATATTTTTTATGAAAATAAGTACTGATTGTTTAAAAATCGCTTGCGCTTGTCATGTTTATACTGTAATATAAAAGTTGTGTTTTCTTGATGGCTATCCCACAGCCCCGATCAAGGAAATGCCAACAAATAAGTTTTTTAACTCACTAAATTGTAATTCAATCGCGAAACAAGATATACGAAACAGATGATTTTCGTACGAGAACAAGGAGGAAAAATTCATGCGTACCACCTACATGGCGAAGCCGAACGAAGTTGAACGCAATTGGCACATCATTGATGCCGAAGGCAAAACACTTGGCCGTTTGGCAAGCGAAGCCGCTGCCCTGATCCGCGGCAAACACAAACCGCAATTCACTCCACACGTTGATACTGGTGATTTCGTAATTGTTATCAACGCTGAGAAGATTCACCTCACAGGTAAGAAAATGCAAAACAAGAAATACTACCGTCACTCGATGCACCCAGGTGGCTTGAAAGTTACCGTTGCGGAAGAACTGCTCAAGACCAAACCTGAGCGTATGATTGAATTCGCAGTTCATGGCATGATTCCTAAGACTCGTCAAGGTAATCACATGAAGCTGAGACTCAAAGTATATGCAGGCGCTGAACATCCACATGCAGCACAAAAACCTGAAGTTTACGAACTTCGCGGATAAGAATAAAGGAGGACAGTTTCATGGCACAAGTACAATACTATGGGACAGGTCGTCGTAAACATTCGGTAGCACGTGTTCGCCTTGTACCGGGTGAAGGACGCATTGTCATTAACAAACGTGAGATGGACGAATATTTCGGTGTTGAAACACTGAAGATGATCGTAAGACAACCTTTGAACCTGACTGAAACTCTGGGCAGCTACGATGTAATCGTACTTGCACATGGTGGCGGCATTTCTGGTCAAGCTGGCGCAATCCGTCACGGGATTTCCCGTGCATTGCTCAAAGTAGACCCTGAATATCGCGGTACGCTGAAGAAAGCCGGCTTCCTGACACGTGACCCACGTATGAAGGAACGTAAGAAATACGGCCTCAAAGCTGCTCGTCGCGCTCCACAGTTCTCGAAACGTTAAGAATCGCATAGCATCAAGGAATTTCAGCCCTTGGCCCTCGTGGTCAGGGGCTTTAATTTTGCCCTGTGGTAGTCCGTGACTCTATTTTGACTCTAATTATCCTCGCCATTATTGTTCATCACATCCGTGCCTGTTATTTTATCCTCTGACTCCATAAACTTCTCAAAGCGATCCGCAGTCTTTTCTTTAACAGTTCTAGTCACGTGCGTGTATATATTCATGGTCATTTTGATGTCGGAGTGCCCTAAACGTTCCTGGACCTCCTTTATGCTTGCCCCGGCTTCGAAGAGTAGCGAAGCATGGGTATGACGCAAACCGTGGACTGTGACAGGGTGTAGCGAGTGTACGCGGATTATCTCAGCCAGTTTGTCGTTAGGGTATGCTAGCCGTGTGGGTGTTCCGTCCTCTCTTGCAAAAATGTATCGGTCGTCTTTGGTGCCTATAGGTGCTACAGGGCCTCTGTTTTGCTCTGAGCGGTGCTTTCGGAGCAACCCAAGGGTTGTATCATCCAAACTCAGGATACGCCTAGAAGCGGCTGTCTTAGATGTTAGATCCATAAAGCCTGTCTTATCTTGAAATAAAGTTTTGTTTAGCGTCACGCTTTTGTTCTTAAAATCAATGTCATTCCAACGGAGTGCTAGAATTTCTCCTTTTCGCGCGCCGGTATAAATCAGTAGATGAAACATCATGTAGTCGCGCTGGGAGCATTCATTCTTAACAATCCCGAGGAATTTTCTTATTTCGTGCTTCTCCCAATAATTTCTCTGCAGATCATCTTCATTCGCTAAATGTTCATTTTCCCCCTTGGGGAGGACTACGCCCTTCATGGGATTGGTAGTTCTTATATCCATAAAGATGGCGTACTCAAATATCTGATTGGCATACATCTTCATGTTATCAATTGTTTTGATCTCTTTCGCCATCTTATTTATGACTTCCTGACAGTATGAGCGGGTGATATCTCGCATTTTGATCGCTCCAAAGTGGGGAAGCAGTTGCTTCTTGAATTTAGATAAAACAGCCTTCTTTGTGCTTGGTTTGAAATTTGGTGAATTAGTTTCGTACCATTGTTCATACACTTGCTGAAATGTTGTTGTTTTATCCTGGGAAACAAATGACCCGTCTGCCACTTCTTTTTCTGTTTGAGCTGCGTCCAGTTGAGCTTCTTTCTTTGTTTTGAATCCTCGTTTAGTAGACTTTTTTCGTTTTCCGGTTTCAGGGTTGATTCCAGCATAATACTGGTACATCCAACGAGGCCCGTCTTTAGTCGTATATTTTTGAAAACTAGCCAAAACAATTCCTCCTTACCATGATAGGTTTCGGGTCATAGCCTGATCCCGGGCAATCTTCATTTCTACATCGTTCATGTGAATAACAAAGCAGTTTTTCTTTAATCCATGCCTGTGCAAAAGCTGATGGACCTGCAGTGTAACTTTACTGTCAAAACAGATTACGTCGCTGCTGAGGGCAGGTACACATTCAATTTGCTGCATTTCTTCTAAATCAATCTCTGCAAGACGTTCCCCGATAGGCAATTCAATTTCCCGGCAGTTCATAAGGGTCCATTCATCTATGGTTACAACAAGTTGTGAAGGCCCGTCAGATATTCCAGAGGGGTCAAAATAGACGGCAAACTCCACAGGTTTACTCATAACTGTTTTCACCTCCTTTTTTAATTGGTATGTAGCCGCCGACTCTGCACACATGAGTGCTTCAAATTCTCGGCGTAAGATTTGTTCATACCGTTTACGTGCTTGTTCCATACTTACTGAAAAGGTTGAGGAAATTTGTTGTATAGCTTGTCCATGATCCGGGGGAAGATTTAATTCCTTAATCATGAAGAAGGGTAAGGAAGCATAAAGAACAAACAATTCTGCATCCTCTTCCTGATATTGAACAAAAGGAGAAGGTAAGGTTGCCTGGTTACCGGCGTGCCGTAACAAATGGCATAATTCGTGAAGAAAATCGTCTCTTTGCTCAAAAGATGATTTATGATCATTTAGAAAAATAATCCTCTTTCCGGTTTTCGTTTCATGAGATAGACTTTCTGAATTTAAAAACTTGATTGATATATCTAGTTTGTGCGCGATGAAGTCAGCACTTATGTCTTCAGGAATCAGAATCTGATTGTTGAGATAAAGCTGTTCTATGAAATATTCAAGATGAGTTTTTTTGTAATATTTAAACATGGTAACCCTCCTGTGAGATCGTATGTTCGTATGTATGGGTATGCAGAACCAGCCTGATAGCTGGTGCTACAGAAATTAATTATCATCTTCGGATGCGCGTTTAATTATCTCCCAGACCTTTTGCAGGTCTTTTTTACGTTTTTCGGGTGCATCTAAATAATCCTTGAAGAAAAGACCATGCTCTGGATTATTAATAAAGGCTTCAAACTCGGCAATATCACTAGCGCTCATAAATGAATCACCTTGATTGTTTTGCTCGGTTGGATTTGACATTTTTTCTAGTTCATCAATTGAAATTCCCAAGGCTTTTGTCACCTTTAGAACATTGTCAATAGCAGCTCCACCTAATCCTCTCGTTAACATCGACCTTAAAGTTGTGTATGGAAGACCTGCTTTTTCTGCAAAAGCTTTTGTATTAAGTCCAGATTCGTCTATCAGTCTTTTGACAACTTCTGCCCTACGCACGGCTAATCCTCCCTTAACGTATGTGGTGTACGTTATTTCGTATCTACATCCTAGTATATCCAGCTTCTTATAAAATGTAAATACTCATTTTCGTTTTTTTTATCTTTTTCAGGGTTGACTAAAGGCGAAATTGAGTATAATCTGACATTGCGATACGAAATTGAATATCGAGAGGAGGGAGAATATGTTCCCGAACTTGGAGGCAGAAATGGCTAGAAGAAAAATTAAAAAGGGGGATTTGCAAAAGGTTTTAGGGGTTCGATACGCAACTGTAGTGGATAAAACAAACGGGAAGACAAAGTTCACTTTGGAAGAAGCATTTGAAATAAAAAGAATTCTTTTTCCAGAATGTCCTATTGAATATCTTTTCTCGAAGGAGGGGAGGCATTATGGAAACACCAGTGATACAAGTTGTCATTGATCCCGATTATGTCCGGCAACTTGCTGAAGCTGAGATCAAGCGGCAAATGAAAGATCAAGGTTCAGGCATTTGGTGGGATATGAAGAGACTCGAAGCAGAAACGTGCCGAAAGCGCGATTGGCTCATTGCGAACATTTTGCTTAATCCAGCTTTCAAACAGGAAATGCGCTTTTGTTCTAATGGCGGTGAAGGCGGACGCTGGATGTTTCGGGCTTCTGAAATGAGTAAGTTTCTGGATATGAATTTTGAGGCGTTAAATAAGTCGCGCTCTAAGCTGATACGTTAATCAGCCATCATAACCACACTTTATAGACAAGAAGGAGGAAGAGAAATGTTCAGAAGACAGGCCAGAAAAAAGAAAGCCGCCAGAATGACGACCTTCGCACCTAAAATTATCATTTCATTATCGAATCCAGGCACACCACCGGGTATTGCAGAATTTGAAAAAGCGGTTCAGCAATCTGTGGAGCGAAATTTAAAGAGCGAAGCGGCGAAGGTTTCGGAGTTGATCCGGACCGGGAAGCTCACTCCTAATGAAGCAAGGGTAAAACTCGGGTAGCTTCCGTTCCCCGATCCAGAATTTAACGAAAAATTATTACAAAAGAGCATAAATCATTTTTCTTGAATTGTAATTATGCAGCCCAAAGAGGGCTTGTCTGTAGTGCCGCCAGTAATTTTTTTAATCTTTGCGGTCAATCGGGTTCCATTGTCTATTATCTCTGCAAGATCAATGGCATCGTCATCAGCAATGTGTCCTAGTTGTCCAACCTTAGACCACACTTCAATTGCGTTGGGATACTCCTTACTTCTTTTGCGTTTTAAAGTGATTTCTTGATTCATGGTGCATTTTTTTAACAAAGTCTGCCTATTCGTCCCATTTGAGTTATCAAAACTTACACCCACAACGCGATAATCGCTATCAATATCATTCATTGTGAGTTTTTGATGTTTTTTTCCAAAAAGCCACTCAAACATATAATCACACCTTCCACAGAATTTGTAGTCTGGACAACTTTCATTCTAAAGGTAGAGGGAACATTTGGAAAGGAGCTTTGAAATGGTCAAGAAGCCTCGTAACGCTTCAATCTATGGATTACAGCACCAAATTCTCAACAGAAATTGGAGCAGCAAGCAGCGTCAGAAGCAGAATAATGACGCCTACGTTATAAAAATGACCCTGCAATCCTGCTTGGACGCCGGAGCACCGCCGGACCTACTACGGCAGATCATCGCCATGTACCGCCGGCATTACGCAGGGTATAAAGAGATGCAATTAGTAATCAATGATTTAGAAGTTCGTTACATCACATCACTGGAGGGATATACACCATGACCCAAATCGTACAAATTCAGGTTAACCAAAGTCAGCAACAACTTGCCGTCAAAGAGTTTGGAGGTAAACGGATCGTCACTTTTAAAGACATTGATGATCTTCATCGGCGGCCAGAAGGAACCGCAAGCCGCAATTTCCGAGCCAACAAAGAGAAGTTCATCTCCGGGGAAGATTACTGGCATCTCCAAAACCAGGAAGCTGCGAATTTTGCGACGACGAATATCGTCGGCACAAACCCATCAAAGACCCGGGAGCTCATTCTGCTAACTGAGTCTGGATATTTGATGTTGGTCAAGTCTTTCACTGATGATCTTGCCTGGAAGGTGCAACGTCAGTTGGTGAATAGCTATTTCAGGGGACAAGCCTCTTCGCGCGAATCGTTGCGCTCTTTGATGGCGGCCACACATAACCTGCTTGCAGGTCAGGAGATCATCAATGAACGGCTGGAGGATGTAGAGCACAAGCTTGAGACTCAAATCACGCTGGACAGTGGGCAGCAGCGCCGCCTGCAGAGGTCAATTAACCAACGAGTGTGTGCGATTGAGCAAATTAAAGAAGCCCGCGGGGAATGGTTCCGGCAGCTCCATAAGGAAATCAAGGACCGCTGGAGCGTCAGCAGCTACAAAGATGTGCTTAAGCATGATCTGCAGGAAGTGATGAACTATGTTGCAGCCTGGGTGCCTATCCGGCGGGAGGAGTAGGACAATGATGGAGGGTGTGAAGGAATGCCGTTATCAAATGCGTTTTTGGCTGGAAGCCAGCAAAGATGCAAGAATGCGGGGGGATGAAATTAATGAGCAACATGCTATTCAGATGTTTAGGCGGCACCGGGATGATTTGCTCACCATCTGGAGCGGCTCAGTGGAAAGCGCCGCACAATGTGGATAATCTGTGGACAAATGAAAAACAGCCCAACGGGTTAGGAGCCGTGGACTGTAGCTTGACAAAATATATTACCGTGATTTTATCAGGGATTAGGGGGGAAAGCAATGAAAAAAGCAGATAAGGAGAAATTTGTAATTGTCGGAACCTGTGCAAATCTGGATTGCCGTCGGTTAATCCTTTTCGGTCAGTCCGCTGTACGTTGTGGGAATGTGCTTTGCTGCAATTATTCATGTCTTAATCAGCACATGTTTGGCGGTACCCGCCGTGGTTAGCTTCGGGTTCCATCCTGTCCCGAAACCGAAGCATAAGCGTAATAAGCCAACCGCCAAACAGCGAGGGGCAATTAGCAAGGAAGTATACTCGGCGGCGTTGGAGAGATCCGGCGGCCGCTGCGAACAATGCGGAAGCACGGAAGGCCTACAATGCGCCCACCTGCTACGTCGCTGGCAGATTGAAGGAGAAACCACCGTTAATGATGTCGCCATGCTCTGTGGTCCCAGTGTCAACAGCGGTACATGCCACCATTATGTGGACTATACTGCTGGCGGCAAACAGTGGGCGTTAAATAAAAGGACGGAATTTTATTCCCGTTCATTCCCGGAAACTCCGGGAAATTCTCGTAACGACACGGAAGACAAAGGATGTGTGGATGATGGCTGAAAAAAGAATGATTTCTAAAGTTATTTCTATTTCGGAAAAAGTAAATGAGTTGCCAGATATATTCGACATGCTTCTTTTCACATGGATGATCCCGCACACAGACGATTTTGGTCGTCTGGCCGGATCGCCGGGTAAGGTAAAGGGCTTGGTGGTTCCAATGCTGGATAAAACGAAGCGAGAAATAGCCGATTCATTGCGGAGATTAGACGAATATGGGCTGATTCACTGGTACGAAGTAGGTGGCGAAATGTTCATTCAAATCATCCAATTTGATAAGCATCAGCAAGGGCTGCACAAGAGAACGAATCCTAAGTTCCCGGCATTTCCGGGAACTTCCGGGAACTTCCCGAATATTCCCTCTGAACTTAATAGAACTGAAGAGAACTTAACTGAAGAGAACTTAACAGAAGAGAAGAGAAGAGAACAAGAACAGAACAGAAACGAAGGCAGCATCGAGGCTGCGCCCGATTCCACAGAAGATGAATACCTTTATGGTGGTGGTCCTCTTCCATCGGTTCCCGATGCTTTTAGAATGTTTGAAAACGAAGGATTCGGTACCATCAGCGATGTGACCAAACAGCATATCAACGAGTTTATCCAGGATTATACCGAACGGTGGCTTTGCGAGGCTCTGAAAAAGGCTGTATTAGCCGGGAAACGGAATTTGGGTTATGTGCAGGGCATCCTTAAGCGCTGGAAGTCCGAGGGCATTGACGAACCTTGGACCAAGGACAAGCCGCCCGAGCAGACAGGCGGCAGGGGGCCGCGCGGAGGGTACAGCGGTAAGCCACATATTGAGGTCGTCAAGCCGACAACGGACGGCCCCACTCCCGAGGATATCGCCCTGCAGCAGAAGCTTCTTGCGGAGCTACAGGCAAAAAAAGAAGCGAAGCTCCAGCAGGAAGAGCGGGATAGAGGGGAGAGGAAGATCCTTTGAGGAAAACGTGCTCAGTACCCACCTGTCAGCTTGACGCCACAACGAGATGGGCAACCGTCCCGGTGTGTCGGCACTGCTGGGAAATCATCATGCAAGAACAGTTAGAGTACTATGCTGGCAAGCTTCAAGAGCATGAACGCTGCCGCTACGTTCGTATCCGGCATCTGACACCGCTCTGGCCGATTCTTCGGAGGGAAATGGGCTATGGCTGATCAAAACGGATGGCTGTCCTGCTCCGAGGTTACGGCCTGCGGGCTGCCCGTTTACATCACAGGTGGCCCCGGATGGCGCCCGGCGCGGCCGGAGGGTTGGATATTCCTTCCCCGTTACCGCTGCGCTGAGCTCGGGGCGCACGTTGCAGCATGGGAGCAGCCAGCAGCTTATCTTCATGTTCCGAAGGCGATCCCGCCGAACAGTTATGCCCCGCTATATGCCCGGGGACCTGAGCAAATCGACAGAAACCGGCTTACGCCCGGCGAGCAGGCCGAAGCGGATCGAGGATCATGATTCTGGTGTGCTTGGAGTGCGCCACGGATATGCAGGAAATCAAGTCAAATACCTACCACTGCCCCTGCTGCGGCTGGGGAGCGGAGCAATTAACCATTGAAGGAGGAAATGCATTGAATACAACCCCTATTCCGCCTGAAGTACAGCAAGCTTGGGATACCGTTGCGAAATATTTGGAAGGGAGACCTGAATTCTCTTTTTCAATTTCTCCCTGGTATAACAGCGGTGAACCTGATGAAAGAGCATCCTACACTATCGAAACCTTTGAAGGTGAACGAATCCAGACGGTTATCGCTTCTGTCGTGATTCATGGGGAGTAGATTGCTGCAGCAGTGACGTATATAGCGAAGGAAGGTGAAAGAGTGAAACCCTCTGAAAGGTTGTCTCCAGACGAACAGGAAGAATATATTTTAATCGCTAATACATGTACGAATTATGAAGCCCTGTATGGTTGGAAAGTTGGGACTGTATTGAAACGAGTTTCAATTTGGTACGGATCAAATGGATGCGGTAAGAACCTGAAACAAGCATATTTTGTTCCTGCAGATTCAAACCGTTGTAGCAGTCACATTGTATGGAGCGACCATATCAAGGGAGTAACTGGGCAGCTGGTGATGGATTTTTAGTTTCCCAGTCCGAGAAAATGATGCATTAGGGCCGGAGGCCTCCGAGACCGACCGAATTACCCAGCGTAGC
This sequence comes from Paenibacillus sp. FSL P2-0089, assembly GCF_038595095.1. Lineage (NCBI taxonomy): Bacteria > Bacillati > Bacillota > Bacilli > Caryophanales > Paenibacillaceae > Paenibacillus > Paenibacillus sp. FSL P2-0089. The sequence goes on along the minus strand of NZ_CP152006.1, from coordinate 6,523,460 downwards.
GGGGGCCGCCAGCCTGTGAACTTATCCTTATAAGGAGGAACATACCCCTATGATTATAAAGACCACACAGAGCCTTACAGCGGCTACAGGACACATCGTATCTGGCGTATCCTTTAGAGCCAAACGGGAGCGGGACGGATACCGGATCAACTTAGGGGAGCACAGCGGTATCTTTGTGCCGGGCAACGCAGCGTTCATTTTGAGTGATCTGCAGAATGAGCCAGATGGACGCCGCCGCCGTGGCACACGCAATGACTGACCTGCTTGCGAGCTATGAAGAGACTAAGCGGGGGCTGAACAGGAAGCTTGCTCAGTTGGAGAAGGAATTGGAACCACTCAAAGAACGGCTGAAGGTAGCTGAGACCAAACAGGAGCGGGACGAGCTGCGGAAGCAAATGGAACCTATCAAGCTGGAGAAGAACGCCATAGCGGCCAGCGTGAGCGACTTGGAATACAGTATCGAATGGATGGAGACCGGATATCCGCCGGGTTACCGCAGGCCGATGGAGCGGCGCAGCATATCACAGCGGACGAAGGTATGGGACCCGCAATGGATGGAATACCTGACCGACTATGAATTTGAGTTTGAGCCTGCAGAGGTAGGCCGGCCATTAACCCGAGAAGAAGAGTGGAAGATTGAAGATGCCCTGCGGAATCTCTCGGACCGGGAGCGGCAATGTTATGTGCTTCATCACGCTATCGGAATGTCCATGCAGAGCATAGCGAATGAAATGGACATCAAGAAGGGTTCAGTTCAGGTAATGTTGCAGCGGGCAGACCAGAAGATAGCATTCAACAAAGCAAATAACCTATTTTTATTTTGTATGTGATTTTCTGTCTTACGGTTGCCACCTATAGTTGTAAGCCATTGATAATAATATATTAATATGTTTTTGACGGGTGGGAGTCGCTGGAAGGCGGCTCTTTTTGCACAAAAAAGCCCGGCATCATTCACCGGGCGCAATTTTCTTCGTATGGTAGGCTTTAGCTGCTTCCTTCCGCTCCAGGAGATCAGAGCGAAAGAATAGACGTTCGCGTCCTGTTTCTTTGACTGGCTTAAGCTTGCCGTTCTTCACGAAGCCGTGGATATTTTGCCGAGAGGATTCCAGTATCTCCATCGCTTCCGAGACGCCGCAGACTTCGCGGGAGATCCATTCCGCTAATTCTTCTTTACTGTTGAAAGTGTACATTACCAACCCACCTTTGCCAGGGTGATAATAGTGAGCAGCAAGGCAATGACACTGAAGGCGAAGGCGATAAGAATAAGAGTTTCATACGTCTTTTTGGTCATGTTGACAGCTCCTTTAACCTTAGATTTAAACTATGTTATAATGTGAAGTGAAAGACGCTCTTTATTGTCTCCCTACTTCTCAGCCCCTTGCGGGGCCGAGTTTCAGGCTGTGCTACTTAAGTAGCACTTTGGCAATGGCGATGATCGAGAGGACCAAAGCTAGGAATGAGTTGATCAAAACGATGATTGCAGTCACCGCTTTGATGCGCTCAACTCTTTCCTCAGAGCGTCTTTCGCTTCTTGATTTCAATGTTATCACCTCCTCTCTTTATATATTAATTATACCACGATACTTAACGATTGTAAAGTATGTATTTGGATTTGTCCTGTCTATTGACGGGACTTTTTTATTTACAAGGTTGCTGAAAGTGCTTCTTTGCATAAAGAAAGCCCGGCGTCATTCACCGGGCTTGTCTGCTTTAGGTTTGCGATTGTAGGAACTGACAGACTCCTGTAGCTCCAGCAAATCAGAGCGAAGGAAAAGGCGGTCACGGCCGACAGTCTTCACAGGGACAAGCCGGCCCTTCTGAACAAAGTTATGAAGATTCTGCCGTGTGCAGTTCATAATCTCCATGGCTTCCGAGGTGAAGAGGATATTCTCAGAAACCCATTCATTCATTTCCTGCTGGTCTTTAAATGGCGTCATTACCATTTCACCGCCAGAATAATCAGGTTAATGATACTAATGACCAGTGTGGCATACGTTACCATATTTGTGGTCTTTTGAGTCATATTTAATCACTCCTGTCATTATGCTATACTGGAAGAAAGACAGCCCTTGTTATTCATCCCCTACCGCCTGGCCCCTTGCGGGGCCGAGGTTTCGGGTTGCACTACTTCAGGAGTAGTTTGATGAGGGTGAGGATTTGGACAATCAAGCTGATGATGCCAGTCACCGACTTGATTTTGTTGTCCCTTTCCTCTTTCTGTCTTTCCTTGTCTTCATTATCATCACCTCCTTATATATACATTATAGCATTTTGATTAACGTATGTCAATCAAATAATGAAAATAGTCCGGTCATTTGATCGGGTTTTTTTGTGTTCAATAACAGGAGAGGGGGAAGGTAGGGGATGCCTAGCAAGCCTATGCGGCCCTGTGGGAAGCCCGGATGCAGGGAACTGGTGAGTAAGGGCGGGTGCTGTGACAAGCACCGGCAGGAGCGGGAGCAGCGCAGAGGGACAGCAGCAAGCCGTGGCTATGGCCACAAGTGGAAGAAGGAACGACTAGAGTATCTGAAGCAACACCCGCTGTGCGTAGTCTGTAAGGCTGCGGGCGTGGTAGAAGCTGCAACAGTAGTCGATCATATTATTCCGCACAAGGGTGACGACAAGCTGTTCTGGCGCCGTGGTAACTGGCAGCCGCTCTGCGCTTCCCATCACAGTGAGAAGACAGCCAGAGAAGACGGTGGATTCGGAAATAAAATATTTTTTTAATTTTTTTCTTTTTGAAAAATATTTCAGACCCCGGGGGCCCCAGAAAAAAAATATTTTTTGGCCCCTAAGAGACCGCATCGGAGTTTAATTTATATAAAGTTCCCCACTGAAAAGTTCGGGAAGGAGGTTTTTGTAAATGGCTGGGAAAAGGCAACCGATAGATCTGCTGCTGTACAAGGGAAAAAAGAACCTGACCAAACAGGAGATCGAGACAAGAAAAAAGCAGGAAGTGAAGGCGCCCGCCGATAAAATCCGGGCGCCTTCTTATTTGTCCAAGGAGCATAAGCGGGATTTCAACAAAATTTCGAAGGAACTGGAACGGATCGGCATCATGTCGAATTTGGATGTAGACGCTTTGGCGCGGTATATCATTTCCCGGCAGATGTATCTTGACGTAACCGAGGCGCTACTCAATCGGAAGCCCATTGTTCAGTATGAGGTGAAGGAGAATGACGATGTGGACGGGGAACTGATCCCCAATACAACCATCAAGGAAGCAGCCAGCGGGGTCTATGCAGATTTATTGCTGAACCAGGACAAGTTGTTCAAACAGTGCAGACAAGCGGCTGCTGATTTGGGTATGACGATTGCTTCGCGGTGCCGGTTGGTAATTCCGGAAGGACCCGAAAAGGGGGAACCTTCCGAATTTGAACAAAAGTTTGGTGATGTATAATGCTAGGCCTGAAACACTGGATGATGAGCTACTGCTACGATGTCATTCATGACGATGTGCCAGCGTGCCAGAAGCACAAGCAGGCGTGTGAACGATTCCTCCGAGATATGGACCGCGCCGGAAGCAAGGAGTTCCCTTATGTCTTTGATGAAGACCGGGCGATGCGATTCTTTGAATGGATGAACCTATTCCGGCACACCAAGGGAGTGCTTAAAGGCGAACGGCTGCAGCCGCATGACATTCAGGTTTTTGTCTTCGGTAACGTATACGGCTGGGTGGACATGAACAAAGGCTACCGCCGATTTCGTAAGGCGTACTGGCAAGTAGGCCGGAAGAATGCGAAGTCTCAGACGCTGGGATGTGTTGCAACGTATGAGGCTATGGCCTTTGGTGAGGGCATGTCCGAGGTCTATATTGGGGCTACCAAGTCTGAACAGGCGAAAATCGTTTACAAGGAAGCCAAGGCCATGCTTGCAGGCTGCCCAGAGCTGAAGGGGAAATGGCGGGAGGCATACGGAAGGATTACACACACCAAAACGGACTCCGTGATACGCGCCCTGTCCAAAGAAGACCAGAAGACCGGAGACGGCTTGAACCCGCAGGCGGCCATCATTGACGAATATCACGCCCACCTGACCACGGAGATTTACGACGTCCTGGATTCCGGGATGGTGGCGCGACCGCAGCCTTTGCTGATGGTCATTACCACTGCCGGGGATGTCAGCGGGCCTTGCTACCGTGTGGAATATGATTATGTGTCCCGCCTGCTTGATCCGGCCGACCAAGCCGAGAATGAGCAGTATTTTGTCATGGTCAATGAGCTGGACAAAGACGAAGAAGGGAACCTGATCGATGATATCCGCGATGAAAAGGCTTGGCTCAAGGCGAACCCTATTGCGGCATCGTATCCCGAAGGACTCAACAATATCCGGGCGCGTATGAATGAGGCATTGGAGAAGCCGGAAGCAATGGACGACTTTCTCACCAAAAACATGAATGTGTGGATGGCGACGGGAGAGAAAAAATATCTGCGGGCTGACCGGTGGAAGTCCTGCGGCGCTTCGGAAGAGGTTCCCTTCCCGGAACTTCGCGGCAAGCTGGGCTATTTGGGTGTGGATTTATCATCAAAGATTGACTTAACAAGCGTTGGGTTTGTGTTCCCGTTGGACGATAGGCGTTATGCGGTCCTGGGTCATTCCTTTATGCCAGAGGAAACCCTGCTTCAGCGGGAGAAGAAGGACAAGGTTCCTTACAGCCGTTGGGTGCGGGAGGGGTGGCTAACCGCGACGCCGGGCGCAGTAGTGGATTATCGCTTTGTACAAGCCTACGTCCTGGAACAGATCGAAGCGAACGGGTGGAAGGTGCAAGAGAACTGTTTCGACCCGTACAACGCCACTCAGTTCGCGCAGAACATGGAAACAGAGGGATTCATCCCTGTTGAGATCCGTCAGGGGATAAAGACGCTTGGCGAACCTACCAAGTCCTTCCGAGACAGCGTCTTAGAAAAGAAAATTATCCACGACAATGATCCTGTCATTGCTTGGGCCTTTGGGAATGCCATAGCCCGGGCAGATCACAATGACAATATCATGCTGGATAAACAGAAATCCCGGCAGCGGATTGACCCCGCAGCCTCTATCATAAATGCATTTGTTCGGGCGATGTTTGATACGGAGGACACATCATCGGATGTATCAGAGTTCAGCAAAGAAGATTTCTTAAAGAAACTATGGGGCTAATGCCTTGGAGGGAGGGGGTGCATGTGTGAGACAGAATTTTTTAACGCGAATGTTTGGTTTTGGCCGGAACGAAGCGGAAACGCGAAGCTATGAAGTGGGCCTGAACGACCGGAAGCTGCTGGAATGGCTGGGTTTGGATGTGGGGCCGGGCGAAGTCAATATCAAAGGCTGGAACGCCCTGAAGGTGGACACGGTGTATGCCTGTATTAAGGTGCTGTCGGATGCTATATCCAAGCTGCCGCTTAAAGTGTACCAGGAGGACGATTCCGGGATTACCAAGTCAGCGAAACATTACTTGTACCGGCTGCTGAAACTGCGGCCGAATCCGTATATGTCGGCTGCGGACTTTTGGAAGGCGATCGAAGCCAACCGAGCCATGGGGAACGCCTATGCTTCTATTGAATTTGATAAGCGGACCGGCAGAGTGGTCGGGCTGTGGCCGATGGATGCCAGCAAAGTCCGGGTGATTGTGGATGATGCCGGGATCTTGTCAGACCCGACGCTGCGCATTGTATCCAGCCAGACCCGGTTATGGTACGAGGTGGACATAGGCAACGGTCAAAAGCGTAAGCTGCTGCCGGACGAGGTGCTGCATTTCAAGGGCAGCATTACGCTGGACGGCTTGGTGGGCGTGCATACGATGGATTACCTGCGAACGTCCGCCGAAAATGCGGCTTCCGCAGGCAAGTTTATCAACAATTTCTACAAACAGGGCCTCCAGGTGAAGGGCTTGGTGCAATATACCGGCTCCTTGGATGATGGGGCCAAAAAGGTATTCATTGATAATTTTGAAAGCATGACATCGGGACTTAAGAACAGTCACCGAGTCGCAATGATGCCTTACGGCTATCAGTTCACGCCGATATCCATCAGCATGGCGGACGCGCAGTTTCTCCAGAACACTGAACTGACGTTTCGGCAGATTGCCAATGCCTTCGGCGTCAAGATGCACCAATTGAACGACTTGGCGAAGGCCACATACAGCAATGTGGAGCAGCAGCAGCTTGCATTCTATTCCGACACTCAGCAGTCGATTCTTACCACTTATGAACAGGAGCTTTCCTACAAACTGTTCATGGATTCGGAGCTGGACGACGGGTATTATTGCAAATTCAACGTGGATTCTATCCTTCGTGCCGACCTAAAAACCCGGTACGAAGCCCATGGCAAGGGAATTGAAAAGGGCTTTATTACCCCGAATGAGGCGCGGGCTGCTGAAGATAAACCACCGATGCCGGGCGGGGATCAATTGCTATTCAACGGCAATGTGATTCCGTTGACCATGGCAGGCCAGCAATACGTGAAGGGGGGTGAAGAAACTGAGCCAGAAGAAGACGAACCCGACTCCGACGAAGGAGAAGCGGGCAATGCCGGTGAAACTGGAGATCCGGGAGACGGAAGCGACGGAGGAGCAGCCGAGTAAGCGAACCATCACCGGCGCGATTAAGTATGAGAGCGACAGCGAAACAATGCGGGACTGGTACGGTGATGAATTTGTGGAACAAATTGCCGCCGGTGCGTTTGATGAGAGTCTAGCTGCCCGGGATGTCGTCGGCCTATGGTCGCATGATACCTCACAGGTGCTAGGCAATACCAAGAGCGGTACGCTGCGGCTCCTGAGCGGTAAGCAGGAGCTACGATTTGAGCTGGACCTGCCGGACACTACATCCGGGAATGATGCTTTTGCCATTATCCAGCGCGGGGATGTGGACGGCGTATCCTTCGGGATGCGTGTCACTAAGGAGAAATGGGCATCCGAAACCCGAGAGGATAAAAGCAAGCTCTACAAACGGTCCATCCTGAACGCAGAGCTGTACGAGATCTCCCCGGTTGCCTTCCCGGCCTATCCGGCAAATGAGGTTTCCGCCCGGAGTCTGGAGGATTATAAAGCCAGCGAACAGCGTGCCGCCGATCAGTTGTTAAAACAGAAAATGTTGATTGAGCTGGAGCTGATCTGATCGGCTCTTTTTGTTTGACCAAAAACCATTATACGGAGGGTTACAACCTATGAATAAAGAATTGCGTGAGCTGCTCGCGAAGTTGGAGCAGCGTAAAACAGAAGTGCGTTCTTTCTTGGCGCAGGATAAGACGAAGGAAGCGGAAGAAATGATGGATGAAGTCCGTTCCCTGCAAGCGAAAGCCAAAATGCTCCAGGAGCTGGAGAATGAGGAGCGCGATAATCTGGGCGGCGGCGAAGAATTGGGCGGCCGGAATACCGACATGGACAAACGTGAAGATGCGGAGCTGGAGAAGGAGTATCAGAGCATTTTCCTTCGGGGATTGCGCCGCCAAGGGGTGACGGCGGACATGCGGAGTGTGGTTAAGGAATACGAACGCCGCGCCGTGATGAACGAAGGGGAAACCAACCCGGCCATTCCTGCAGGGGATTCGCATTTGCTGGTTCCGAAGGATATCCAAACAAAGATTCATACCTTTATGCGTTCTTTGGATGATCTTTCCCAATATGTTGACGTCATTTCGGTAAATTCTTTGTCCGGTTCTCGTGTAATGGAGAAGATTCAGGACATGGTCCCTTTCCCGGTTATTGATGAGTATGCACCAATTCCTGAAATCGACAACCCAACCTTTCAGGATATCGATTACAAGGTTCGGAAACGTGGGGGTATCCTGCCACTGACAAATGAACTTCTGGCCGATAGTGATCAGAATTTGATTGAATATATTACGGATTGGATCGGCCGCAAAGCGGTAGTCACACGGAATGTGCTGATTACCACGCTTGCAAAGACACTTCCGAAAGTGGATTTAGCCAATTTTGGTGACGTTAAGCGCGTTCTTAATGTCGATTTGGACCCAGCAATTAGCCAAACATCCGTGATCATGACTAACCAGGACGGTTATAACTGGCTGGATCAATTGGTTGATGCCCAGGGACGGCCACTCTTGCAGCCGGACATCACTTCACCTACCGGTATGGTGTACAAGGGGCGCCGGATTGTCGTGGTTGCGAATCGGTATTTGCCGAGTGACACCACTACTGGGAAAGCGCCTATCATTATCGGTAATCTCAAACAACTGATCAAGCTGTTTTCCCGCAAATTCTTCGAGCTGGCCAGCACGAAAGAGGGTGGCGACGCTTGGAGACGGGATACCACGGAGTTCCGGACTATTATGCGGGATGATATCAAGATTTGGGACCCGGGCGCGGCTGTTTACGGCCAATTGGATATTTCAGACGAAGTATAGGGGCGTTTCGCCCCTTTTTTAATCCATGGCCGGATGAACCGGCAGAAGGAGGCCAACCATGGCGAAAACAACGGAGAATTACGAAGTATTGAAGGTATTCCGGGATAAGGAGACCCAAAAACGCTACATTGTGGGCGCTTCATTCCCCGGAGACTCCCCGGAGCGGATTGCAGAGCTGCAGGGGGCGGGCTATTTGGCGGCTGAACCGCAGGCACCGGATGCCCCGAAGCCCGCTGAGAAGAAGGGGAAAGCAGGCGAGGTGACGCCGGATGCTAACGACGCTGGAAAAAGCTAGGCTCCTGGGCGTTGATCCGGCAGGCGATATGCCAGATGCGGAGCTGACGGCGCTGCTTACCGTGGCTTCCACAGCGATTGAGGAGAAGTGCCGCCGGAGTTTCAAGCTCCAGCAGTACACCGGCCGTGTCAATGGGATGCGCGGGCAGTATTTGTATCTGCCAAACTATCCCGTTCACTCCATTTCTATCTATGAAAAGCCGGACCTGCCCTTTACCGATGTGGAGACACTGGATAACGGCATCTTCTTCCGGCACTGCGGCTGGCCGGGCGGGGAGCGCGGGCTGTCAGCGACCTACACCGCCGGTTACGTGCTGCCAGAAGATGCAACCGAGGATAACCCGTCCACGCTTCCCGAAACGCTGGAATATGCCTGTATACTGATGGCAAAACACCTTCAGCGGGAACCGGGGGTCACATCGGAGCGGGTCGGGGATATCTCGGTTGCATATGCAGCGGCGGAAGCAGATATGCCCATGGCCGTTAAAGCGCTAATTGCGCCCCATATTAGGCCAGAATTGTGAGGTGGAGCTATGGCAAGTCCAAGAGCAAGAGCGCGGCGGGTCGGCGTGCAGATCAGCGGCGAAGATAACCTGCGAGAGCTGGCCGAGCGTCTGCAGCCACTTGTGAAAAAGAAGGTCCGTATTGGGATGCAGGGTGACGCAGAGCTGGCTATGATTGCGGGTGTCCATGAATACGGGAGTATTAAAATGAATATCCCAGCGCGTTCCTTTATCGGGACCGGCAAAAAGAAAGGCCAAACGCCTATCGGCAAGTTGGTCCGCGCCGGTGTGACAGAAATCGCTCACGGCCGTAAGTCGGTGGAATCCCTTTTTACGGAGATTGGCGAGACGGGGCTTGACCGGATGAAGAAGAATTTCGAGCGAATCAAACAGCCACCATTGTCCGCCCGGTATGCAGTCCGCAAGACCGGCCCCCGGAAGCTGTTGCAGCGTGAAGAAGAACTGCACGACTCTCTGACCTATGACGTTGTACCAAAGGGGGAATAGGGATGCGTAGCTTTAGGTTTGCTGGCGTGGTCCGGAAGTATTTCCATCCATATACCCTGGTGCGAGACAGTGGCGGCACATGGGTCAAGGGAAAATGGGTTCCATCCCCGGCGGAGCGTGTGCAGCGGAGCGGGAGTATCCAGCCGGTCAGCGCCCGCCTGCGGGCCACAGAGGGCGGCGACTACACCGAGACGGACCGCATGCTCTACACAACGGCTATACATGCTACCGGGGAGCGTATTGAGTACCTGGGTGTTCAATACACCGTTGCAGAGTCACCGGACCGTGAGTATAGCGACGTCAATCAATACCTGCTCAGAAAGGTGGTTGCAAATGCTCCCATTTGAAGATATTCGCGTTGCTATTGTCGAGGGGGTGGAAGCGGCCACCGGCGGGCTGGTGATCGAGATGAACGGTGGCGGGGATATCCCTCCCGGTGATTTTTTGACTTACAGCTTTATCGGTGGATTTGAGTCCTCCGGCGGGCAGCCCATCATAACCCAGCAGGCCGGGCAGCAGCACAGGCGGGAGACGGTGACCTTCACCGCCTCGTTTAACTGTTATGCCGATGATTCTGACGTCGCTATGGTTAATGCCATGCGGGCGCGGGATTGGTTCAAGGCGATAGGCCGGGAGCTGCTGAAAGACAAACTGGATGTGATTGTGATCGAGATCGGGGAAATACAGAACCGTGATATCAATATAGGCGAAGAATGGGAGCGGCGGCAGGGGTTTGATGTCGAGCTTCGGGCAACGGATCTAGTGATTTCTGATTTATCCGGCTGGATTGAGACAGCACCAATACAAAGGAGTGATTATGTTGAGCATTAGTGATGTTACAGTAACCATTGCCGTACTTAAGCCAACGCCTATCCTGGGTGGATTCGGTAAGCCCTTGATTTTGGGCAGCAGCACGGCAGGTAAAGACTTCAAGAATTACGCGGACATCGATGCGGTGAAGGCGGATTATCCGGCCAGCACAGAGGAATACAAGGCGGCTTTCGCCCTGTTTGCCCAGAAAAATCCGCCTGCAGAGGTGGCAATTATCTCCCGCAAGACCGGAGCAAGCCCGGTAGCGCTGGCGGATCTGCTGCCGACCTTGTTTCTAAAGGATTGGCACTTTCTGCTCACCACTACAACAACGGTTGAAGACCTAATCCTGATTGCCGACGCGGTAGAAGCCGATAAATCCCGGCAGTTTGTCGCCCGGACCAGCAGCAAGGCGGACCTTGCGACGATTAAGGCAAAGGTCTATGACCGGACAGCAGTAATCTACCATTCAACCGTCAACAACTACCCTGATGCAGCGTGGGTGGGAGCTGTCGGCAGCCTGCCGGTGGGATCGGTGACCTGGAAGGGCTGGACACTGGTGGGTATTGCACCGATGGACATCGACGCCACGGAGCTTAATGCGATTCATACGCTGGGCGCCAACACCTATGTGACCAAGGCCGGAACCAATGTTACTAGCGACGGCCGGGCGGTCAGCGGGGAGTTCATCGACTTTATTCATAGTCAGGATTTCATTGTGTTTTCCATCCAGTACGCTGTTCAAGACCTGTTCAATCAGGCACAAGCAGCCCTTAGCAAAATCCCTTACGATAACCGCGGCATCGCGCAGATTGAGAGCGCGGTCCGCACAGTGTTGCAGCGGGCTTACTTGCAGGGCATGATTGCGGCGGACGATGATAACGTACCGTTGTACAATACGACATTCCCGCCGCGTTCACAGGTTGATCCAGCCAATGTTGCCGCCCGAAACTATCCAGATGGGCAGTTTGAGTTTGTTATTGCTGGAGCGATTCACAAGGCCGCCATTCGCGGTACAATTAAATTTGCATAGGAGGCGGTACAAGTGGCAGGAGAAGTTAAAACATACGATTCGATGGACGTCACCACGATTGTGGATGGCGTCTTTCTAACGGGATATGGTGAGGATTTGGTGACGGTTGCCAAGGATGAAGAACAGTTTACGACAGCGGTAGGCGCTCAGGGGGATGTGGTTCGTAACAAGGTGAATAATCCCCTGGGAACTATCACCGTCACCCTGCAGCGGACCAGCCCGCAGGTTCCTTATCTGGATGGACTTGCGAATAGCGGCAAACTGGTTCCAGTGTCCGTTATTTTTTCGGGGACGCCAAAGGAAACAAACATTGCGACTCAGGCTTATCTCAAAAAGCCTGCGGACCGGGAATATGGCAGCGAGGCTGGCGATAAATCGTATGAGTTCCAGTGCCTTGATTTGTCTATGAACTAATCATTTGAAATCCGAGAGGGGTAATTCAATTGGCAACATTTCAGCAAAAGAAGGTAACAACCAAGTCCGGCAAGGACTATACCTTGCAGCATCCCGGAGTCCGCAATGTAACCAAAATCACGGACAGGGTCAAGAACAAACATGGCATTCCATCTGATGAACGGCTTGCAGAGGAAATGCTGCAACATGTCGTTGTTGAACCTAAGATGCGACTGGATGATTTCGAGTCTTACGGAGAAATGACGGAGATTGTCGGCAAAGCCTTTGCCTTCATTACGGGCCAAGACGATGATTTGGAAGACGATGCCGAGGATCAGTAAGACCGAAGCGAAGCGCCGCGCAGAAGCGAACTGGAGTCATTGGCGTTTGCTGCTATCAGACATGGGCATCACCTATGCGGATTTATTGATTATGGATGATGAAGATGTGGCAGAGGCAAACGCAGCTCTGGATATTCATATTAAGCAGCAAAAGGAACTGAATAAGAGCAAGAAATAGACGTCCTTCGGGGCGTCTTTTTTCTTCTGGAAAGGAGGGGGCATATGGCAGGCGGAATTATTGGGTCACTTATGTATGCCGTGGGATTCAAGTTTAATTCCAAGGGCATTGATGATGCAGATTCCAAGGTTGGAAAGTTAACCAAAGGCGTAATTGGGCTGGGGGCGGCCGGCGGTGCTGCACTGGTTGGAATCGGAGCTGCTGCAATCAGCGCAGCATCTAATTTCGAGAGCGCGATGTCCAAGGTACAGCTCACAACCGGGCAAACCACAGATCAGATGGAAGCCACGCGGGGAATCGCCATGAACCTATACAATGATAACTTTGGCGAGAACTGGGAAGACCTTGGCGGTAAAATATCCGATGTAGCAAGGGCAACGGGGCTTACAGGTAATGCCTTGGAAACGGCTTCCCGCGAGGCGATGCTGTACTCAGATAAATTTGACGGGGATGTTGCGGAGTCAATCGCTGGCGTGTCTGTCGCTATGAAAAACTTTGGTGTAACCAGCACTCAGGCGTTTAACTTACTGACTCAAGGGCAGACCAACGGCACCAACACGCAGGGCGACCTGCTGGATTCGATAAATGAGTATTCTCAAGCGTTTGCGAGTATGGGCTTTACCATGGAAGATACCATGGGCTATTTGCAAAATGGTTTAGCGGCTGGTGCGCGTAATACGGATCTGCTCGGAGACGCCATGAATGAGTTCAGCATCCTATCCATCGAAGCAGGAGGGACGGCGGAAGCATCCTTCCAGGCATTGGGGTTAGATGCAAATAAGATGATGAAGACCTTTTCCAAAGGCGGTCCAGCAGCTAAACAATCCTTCCGGGATATCGTATCTATGATATCGGACATCGAGGACCCGGTGCAGCAAAATACCATCGGGGTTGGCCTATTTGGCACGATGTTTGAGGAATTAGGCGTGAAAGCATTCTCCGCGCTGGACGATGTCAACACAAGTTTTGACCAAAACAAGGATTCGGCTGCCAATCTGTTCAATTCTTTTACCAGCATCGGGGATTCATTCCAATACTTCAAACGCCATATTGAAACGGGAATATTGATCCCCATTGGGCAAAAGCTGCTGCCGTATTTGAACATGTTCGGTTCTTGGATATCCAGCCATCAGTCGGAAATCGCTGCCTTTGGAGCTATGATCGGCAACGGCTTAGGCGTGGCCATTGAAAAAGTAAGCGGCTGGGTAAAGGCTGCCATACCTTATCTGCAGGAGTTTGGTACTCAGGCAACGCAGGCGTTCACTTATCTTGTGGATAAAGGTAAAGAACTTTGGACATCCATTCAGCCGATAGTCACCTTAATCGGGACTCAACTCGTCGCGGCGGCCGTTGCCCTTTGGCCCGAGATCCAGAACATAGCTGGGAAAATGGCTGAAGTGGGGAAAGCAATATGGGAGTGGGAACCGTTTATCCCTATCATATCCGGTATTGCTGCCATACTCTTAACCTACAAAACAGCGATGATTGCGGTATCGACGGCAACCAAGATAGCCGGGGTTGCAACAAAAGTTTGGTCAGGAATCACCAAGGCGTTCACAGCCGTGCAGACGGCATTTAACGCGGTAATAGCTATGAACCCAATTGCTCTTGTCGTATTGGCCCTGGTGGGGCTGGGAGTGGCGCTGACAGTGGCTTACAAGCGTTCAGACAAGTTCCGTGCGTTCATAGACAAAATGTGGTCCGGGATCAAAACGGCGACCATGGCAACCCTTAATTTCTTCAAAGTGACGGTGCCGAAGTACTTTATGATTGCCTTCAATGCGGTAACGGGATTCCTTAAAAAGTGGGGCGTTACGATCCTGGCTGTCATTGGTGGCCCTATTACCTTGATTGCACTCCTGGTGTACAAAAATTGGGACAAGATCAAGGCTGTAACCGTAGCTGTATTTACGGCTATCTGGAATTGGCTTAAATCCGCCTGGGGCTGGATATCCAGTACCGTATCTGGTGCAGCGTCCGGGATCTGGAATGCCATTAAGGGAGCCTGGGAAAAAGTGAAGTCTACGACCACCAATATCTTCACTGCGGTCTGGAACAAGATCAAGTCAATATGGGGCAGCATTACCGGCTCAGTGTCCGGCGCGGTGTCGAATGTTTGGGGTGCCATCAAGGGAGCCTGGAACCGGGTGTTTGATACAACCAATTCCCTTATGACGAAGGTCTGGAACAAGATCACCGGCATATGGGGGCAGATTGTCAGCGGGATCACCGGCATAGGCACCAAACTCCTGAAGGCTGTTACTGACATGTGGGGTACTGTGACGGATTTTTTCAGTGGTATCAACCTGTATCAGATTGGTGCAGATATTATTCAAGGACTGATTAATGGTGTGGGGTCAATGGCTTCGGACCTTATGGGTAAAGTCGAGGAAATGGGGGTCAATTTCGGTAAAAAGGTCAAGGAGTTCTTTGGATTCAAAGCCTCCGCTAGTGTAAGTGTTGAAACTACTGATGCGGTATTGGGGGCTTCACCCATCAATGGAAGTCACGCTAATGGACTTGCTAAGGTTCCATGGGATGGTTATATAGCTCAACTGCACAAAGGGGAACGTGTCTTAACAGCAGAAGAGAACGAAGAATACTCCCGCTACACTCCTGAGACGGCCCCGGCCCGAACAACTAACAACAGAAGCAAAACGGAGTTTAACCCGGTGTTTAATATCTCTGTCCAGGGTAGTGCCGATAATCAGACTCTTGCTAATCTCCGGGAAACGATTCGTAGAGAGATGCAGGAAGTCTTTGAATCTTACATGCGTAGCGGTGGATTGGATGGTGCATAATGGCGCTAATTAACGGCATGTACATCACTGTTCAGAGTGAGTCGCCCAGCTTCCCCGTATCAGTCACGGAGCAGCCGGTTGAAAAGGGAATCAACCTGATTGACCATGTGCAGGCCCAGGCCCGGACCCTGTCTATCTCCGGAATTATTGCCGGGCCAAAGGCAGCGAAGACGCGGGCAGATATCATATCGGTCAAGGATAAAGGCCAGATTGTCAGCTATGTTGGTCGGAATGCCTTCGTGGGCGTGATTACGGACTTTTCGACGGCGACTGATTATACCACGGCGGACGGCATGACATTCAGCATGGAACTGCGCGAAATCCGTGTTGCTGCCGCCTCATATGTCGATACGCTGCCGCCGCCGGTTAAGGCCCAGGCTGCGCCTATCGTCAACAGCGGAACCAAGCAGACCAAAGGCCAAGACGCTGGAAAAGACAAAGGGAAGGGAACGGGCAAGGATAAGGACAAAGATAAGGACAAGGATAAAGACAAGGTTCAACAGGTCAAATTTAAGCCCGGCAGTAAGTGGAACAAGTGAGGTGATCCGAGCGAATGGAGTACATTGAAATTGAGAAGGACCTAATTCCATACCGGTTTGATCTCTCTATTGCTGACGAAATGTTCACTTGGGAAGTCCACTACAACCCGGATTATGACTTTTTTACGGTGGACTTGTTCAAGGACGGTGAGACTTTGGTTTATGGGGAGAAACTGGTTTACGGTCAGACGCTCTTCTATGATGTCCAGGATAATAGGTTTCCTAAAATCCCTATCGTCCCGTTTGATCTGTCAGAGCATAGCAGTGCTGTAACCTGGGAGACGCTCGGCGTGAGCGTCTTTTTATATTTGCTGATTGAAGAGGATGGTTCCGATGGCTAAAACTAACTTTGGCCGTGTAGCGGAGATTATGACGGGCAATATGTCGTTTCCGCTGGCAAAGTACACGATGGAAGGGAACATTCCATTTGATGCGGACGCGCTGCCCAATGAATCGGAATTACGGCTATGGAATCTGGCGCAGACCACCATTAACAATATCAAGCGTAACGGTGTGCTGATGGTCAATGCGGGCTATACCGGGGATATTGGCCTGATCTTGCACGGACGTATATCGGCGGTGCGAACGCGTTGGGAAGGCGTGGATAAGGTGACGACCATTAACGTTCTGGACAGTGAGGATCTGAGCAAGCGAGAGGTAACAGAGATTGCTTTCGCTAAAGGGACGCTGGCCAGTGCGATCATCAAGCAGATGGCCGGATATATCGGCCTGCCGGTGGCGCAAATGACCTTGAATCAGGATTATCGCTACCAGGACGGATATACTGCCAAAGGCAAGGTCACCGACATCATCACGGAGGTCTGCAAGGACTGCGGCACATCGGTTTATATCAACCAAAGCAAATTGTATGTCCGCAACCTGCGCAGCGGCGCGGATGCAGTCTTTGCGCTGTCTCCGGCGACCGGGTTGATTGGTAGCCCGGAGTATTTCGAGGATAACGGCATTAAGGGCTTTAAAATACAGGCACAGTTACAGCGCCGGATTACCACGGCATCCGTGATTAATCTGACCTGCCGGGAGTTTACCGGTAAGCTGCATGTCCGCAGCGGGAGCCATAAGTTTTCAAACACAGGCGATTTTGTGACCGAAGTGGAGGCGATCATGTGAGTAAAACAGACCCGACTGGAGCATTGGCCCGTATGCTGGGCGGTCATGGGGCCAAGCAGGCGGACGGTATCAACGTGGCTCTGCCTTGCAAGGTGGTCACCTTTGATCCGGCGACGCTGACCGCCTCCGTGCAGCCGCTGCTTAAGTTATCGGCCAGCGATCCGGCACAGATTATGTCCGTACCAGTAGCGGGACAAAAATTCAAATTCAAATTAGACATCGACACGGGTAAAGGGAAAGTCTTGCAGGAGTTTGAAACCGTCATGCGCCCGGTCTTATCTCCAGGTGACACCGTGTATGTCGTCTGTGCGGATGCTGAGATTAAAAATACACTGTCTGGCCGTGTGGCTGCACCGGATTCCGGCAGGCGACACAGCCGCATGGATGCCGTCATTGTGGGGGTAATGCCATGTTCACTTTAAAGCTGGACGAAAGTGGGGATATCTTAGTGCAGGCCGGACAACTCAAGCTGGTTTCTGGCCCGGAAGAAATCGCCCAATCCTGCCGTTTGATCTTGGGTGTTCAAAAAGGCGAGTGGTTTTTAAACCCGGAGCTGGGGATCGATCATCAGAAGTTTTTGGGTAAAGGCGTGTCCCGCGATGAAATGCAAGATGAAATCATGTCCGGGCTACTCCAGGAGCCGAGAATACAGACCGTGAACACGATAGATTTTAGCTTAAACCGGCAACTCCGGCAGCTTGTCGTCTCGTTTACCGCAACGGGCACCAATGGTGAGATTATCGCAGTAGAGGGGGTGGAAATTGGTGGATGAACAAGGTTTTAAACGGCAGCGATTCGCGGAGATTTTTACCGATGTTACAGATAAAGCCAAGGAGGTGTACGGCCAAGAGCTAGACACATCCGAAAAGTCGCCCATGGGTATGATTCTCCGGTTGTTCGCGTGGCACTTAGGCAAGGCTGATGAGCGCCTAGAGGATGTGTACAATTCTGCTTCTCTAAATGCGGCTACTGGGGCAAACCTCTACAAGCTGGGCGGCAATGACGGGCTTTCGGTCTATAGCGAGGAATACGCATTGGGTCACATTACGGTAACGGGTACGCCGGGCTATGAGCTGCTTGCAGGGTTCCTGATGGCTACAGATACCGGCGTACGGTTTGAAACAACAGAAGCGGTCAAGCTTTCTACTGCTGGAACCGGGACCGTGGAGATTATGGCCACGGAGATGGGGGCGGCAGGCAATGTGTCGGCCGGTTCTGTAACCGTAGTCGTCAACCCTAACCCGGATGTCGTATCCGTCACTAATGCCCAGCAGACGCAAGGCGGAAGAGATCGGGAGACGGATGCAGCTTTCCGGGAGCGCGTGCTGCAACGTAGACAGAATCCCGGCACAAGCGGCAACAAAGCCGATTATATGCGTTGGAGTCGCGAGGTCGCGGGCGTAGGGGCGGCGAAGGTCTTCCCATTATGGGCCGGACCGAAGACGGTCAAGGTGGTTATTGCAAACGCCGATAAACAGCCCGCCTCTGCCACGCTTGTTCAGCAGGTACAGAATTACATTGATCCCGACCCGGGGCGCGGTGAGGGTCAAGCACCCATTGGCGCGGTGGTCACAGTGGCGGCGGCTATTGCCAAGACTATTAATATCACAGCTACAGTAATCTTAGCTGCTGGGTATGCGCTGCAGGATGTCATAGACCATTTCCGTACTAGGGTCGAGGAATGGCGACAAAAGGCGGCTTTTGCGGTGTCATATGTCAGTCATGCCGTGATTGGTGCGCTGCTATTAGGCACAGATGGCGTAGTGGACTATTCTGCCTTAACCCTGAACGGGAGCAGCGCGAATATCGCGCTTGCTGACGAAGAGGTACCGTTGCTTGGTACTGTGAACTTGGGGGTGTGATATGGCTTATCCAAATGGTGTGGATGTTTTTAATGAGAAGCTGAATAAAAGCCAAACTGGATACGATTATGTTATCGAAGAGCGGATTGCATTGAAAGGCGGTTCTTATGATGGTCCGCTTCGGCACGACAATATTAACAATAAGACGATTCGTGTGTTCACCGGCCCCCGCTTTACAGGTGAGGAAATACGTAACTATAGTGTTTCATTTCCCGATGCAACACCATGGCGGCGACTAATCAAGATATTCTCGACAGCGCCTGAAGTGTTCGTGACCTATGAGACACCAGGGGACACCGTAGAAGCCGACGACATTAACGCTGTGCAAACTGCTATCACGGCCACGCAGACCGAGGTGGAGCGTTATAAAGAGGCTGGGGTCATTGACGGCGGATCATTTGAGAGAGAGGTGTAAGAATGGCACAAACCATTCAAATTAAACGCGGTACACGGGCAGAGTTGACCACTTACGGGGCACTGAAAACCGGGGAGATGGGCTTCTGTACAGATACAAAAGAAATTTATGTCGGAGATGGCACATCTAACTCTATGGTTGGTCGGGCGCTATCCGGTCCCGAAGCCTCACGCCCGGCGGCTGCATCGGTGGGCCGCCTATATTATGTCACGAGCGGAACCAATACAGGCTATTTGTACTTTGACAGTGGCTCCGCATGGGTCCGCATTAATGTTCTCTCTCTGGCGGATCTAACCGGTACCCTCGATAACGTTGCAGACGGTGCAACCTATGCCAAGGTACTTAAGGCAGACATTACCGCAGGGCATCCGAATAAGGTGTCAGATGGCACGAATACGAAGACCGCGGCAGAAATAGCAACGCATATCAATGATGCAACCAAGCACCGGTTAATCAATGATACCGGAACAGCCATTACAGATTTATGGTCCGCTCAAAAAATCAAAAACGAAATTGAACTGGCAAAGCATAATATCGAACCGCAGGCTTCCGTGAAGGATCAAAATCTCACCGCGCCACCTGCAAGCCCTGCGGAAGCAGACCGGTATATCATTCCCTCCGGTGCAACCGGTGTCTGGGCGGGAAAAACAAATCAGATTGCGGAATATGCTTCAGGAGCTTGGGCCTATTACGTTCCGGCTGTCGGCTGGACGGCTTATGTAGATGATGAGCAGAAGATTTATAGCTGGAATGGGAGCGCCTGGGTGCGGACCGGTGGAGCGCTGCAGACGATTACGGCAGGTAATGGTCTTACCGGCGGCGGGCAGGCGGATAGTGTAACGCTGACCGTGGGAGCAGGCAACGGGATTACAGTAGGAGCAACAAGCGTAGCAGCAAAGCCGGGCAAGGGTATCCTGGTCAATGCGACAGGCATAGAGGCCAATATAGACGGTTCGAGCATCATCTACGATTCGGCCAATGGCAATCAACTCATGGTTAGTATCATAGACGGCGGAACATTCTAGGGGGCGGGTCATATGGCGAGAAAAGCGTTAATACAGATTCGGCGCGGCCTGGAATCCGCCATTGGCACGCTGGCTGTGGGAGAGTTGGGATATTGCACGGACACCAGCAAGCTGTATATCGGTACTACAACAGGGAATGTGTTGCTTGTGGCTGCGCAGACATCAGGTGATATGCTCAAAAGTATCTATGACACGAACAATGACGGTAAGGTGGATTTTGCTGCGATAGCTGATAGTGTCCCGTGGGCAGGTGTGGCGGGAAAGCCTTCTACCTATGCTCCATCAGCACATACACATGATGAGAGATACCCTCAGATAACTAATGGCGGTATATATGGTATCTTTCCCTCAACATCTAATACTATGGTGGGACACGAGTATAATATATTGCTCAATGCAGGGAAGCGCAGTGAAATTACACTTACTCAGACTGGTGTGGCTTTGTTTGATTTACCCTCTTTGTTTAATGGAAGACTGGAGCCATCATATACAACGCTGGGTGTGCCTGCTTCAACACCAACAGTCATTACCATTTCCGGGCTTCCTGCCGTACACACACAGACGGGCGGCGTTTTTGGCTGGACATGCAGGTATTGGTATCCTTCCAAATATAAAATAGAGGGTTACGATAGCTATAATAACGCAGGCTGGCGGGTTCTGAAAGATCAAAGTGTTAATGATTTACCCTCAAAGGAATTGCTTATTCCCCTATATCCCAACTTTCAAGGTGTTTTTACGCAGTTTCGGATAACCATCTATGATAGTTCGGTTGGTCAAGCAGATGCTAACGGAAATAGGAGAATAGGTATTAGTGAAATATTCTTTTGTCACCCAGAGGCTGCAACTGTATTTCAATATTTGGACTTTATGCCTAAAGGTTCGCTTACCTGGAACCAGCTTAAGGGGGTGTAACCGTGGCCTACGGTGAATCCAAATATGGTACTTTGCTATACTCTGGAACCTCTGACACAGACCAGCCCGGCGGAATACTGGTCCCGGATATCAGTAAGCAACTCCCCGATGTGTATAACAAAGCCGGTAAACTCCGGCAGCTTCTTGACATTTTGTCTGAAGAGATCACCTTTTTTAATATTCGAGCAGAAGAAATCAGGGCGCAGAATGCCGTGGAGACGGCGACCTATAGCCTTGGACGATGGGAGCAGGAGTTGGGCCTAAGCGTTGACACAGCAAAGTCTCTGGCGACTCGACGGGAATTGATATCTGCCAAGCTACGCGGAATTGGAACCACCACCCCGCAGATGATTCAGCGAACAGCCTCCGCGTTCTCGGGCGGGGATGTACTGGTTGAAGAGGTTCCGGGCGAATACCGGTTTGTTGTTCGCTTCATTGGCACACTGGGTATCCCGCCCAATATGGCAGGGCTAATTCAGATCCTTGATGAAATCAAACCAGCTCACCTAGCCTATGAGTTTGCATACACGTACACCTTCTGGGATTCACTGAAGATTCTCACCTGGAATAGCGCTCATGGAAAGACCTGGAACGAGCTAAGAGTATACGAATAGGAGTGTGAGCAAATGAAAACAACCGGTAATCTTGGACTAAAGAAACCGGAAGGTACAGATAACGTTGACATTGCTGATCTAAACGGAAATATGGACATCCTGGATACTGCTGTCAAGGATGTACAGGATCACGCTGCCGATACGGTCAAGCACATCACAGCGGCTGAACGCACGACATGGAATGCCAAGGCGTCTACGGCGGTTGCGACTACGACTACTGCCGGCCTAATGGCCGCAGGGGATAAATCGAAGCTGGATAGTGTCACGCAGGGAGCTAATAAATATGTGCATCCCAACCACACCGGGGATATAACCAGTACGGGGGATGGGGTGACTGCCATTGCTCCGGGGGTTATCGTAGATGCTGACGTTAACAGCGCCGCCGCCATTGCCTGGAGCAAACTTAATAAGTCGGGAGCATCCCTTGCAGACCTCCCGACACGTTCTGCCGCAGACCTTACCAGTGGGACACTTCCAGCAGCGCGACTTCCGGCATCCACAGGTGATGTAACTTCTCCTGCGGGTAGTAATGTATTTACACTTACTCCAGGAGTTATTGTGGATGCTGACGTTAATAGTGCGGCACAGATCAATGCTACAAAGATCGGGACCGCAGGGATTACCAATACTGAGTTTGGATACCTTGACGGAGTGACTGGAAATATTCAGGGGCAGTTGGACGCAAAATCTGGAATTATTGATTATGTTCGTCAACCTGCTTATGCGACAACGGCAGGTAATGGCGTGGCTTACACGGTTACACTCACTCCAGCTCCAGCCAGTATCGCAGAGGGGTTCGGGATTACGATCGTCCCTAACATAACAAACGGGCCTAATCCTACGTTGAACATTAATGGACTTGGAGCTGTTGCGCTGAAAGATCAGAAGGGCGTGGCCTATGGACAAGGGAAGCTCCTTGCAGGCAAGCCGTATATGTTCCGGCGGGTGGGTACGGATTTTTTGGCAGATAGCGCGGGTGGCTCCGGTAATGCAGTAGCTGGGGATATCCGCGCGGGAAAAACGGCGGCAACGGATGCCGGAGATGTAACCGGCACACTGCCCGTACAAACCGGAGGAACGGTAACACCGGGACCTAACTCACAAGTTAAGGCAGCAGGAATTTATGACACCGCTATTACGGTGGCGGGCGTGCCGGTTCCAGCAGCTAACGTACTGGCTGGAACAACCATCGCTGGAACTGTCGGCACAATGCCAAACCGGTCCGCGGAAAATCATCATATGCCTGCTGTGCAATCCACCACTTGGGCAGGCGATAAAGTTTTTTTGCAGCCACCTAATGGATGGTATAGTGGGGAATCCTGGGTCGTTACCTCGGCAACTGATTTACAGCCCTACAATATTCCTACTGACAAAAATATTTTAGGTGTACAAGGAAGTATGCCAAGGCAGGGAACATACACCTATGCTGTTACTACCGCTTGGGATGGAAATCAGGTGTATGTGCGTATACCGCAGGGGGCATATCAAAACCCTAGTGGTTCTGGATATCCTGAGATTGTCTTAACTGCCGCTCAGGCCCGCGCAGACGGGAATATCACTCCAAGTAATATCCGTTCTGGCGTTTGGATTTATGGCCAAGTTGGTGCCCTGATGCCCGTAGGCCATGCCACTATAAATGCTTCAACTCCGGGGGCCGGGGCACCTGCTGGAGGCTGGTATGAACTGTTCAGGCTCCCAGGCGGAGGGCGCTATGCTAATATGATGGGCACCATAAACTGGGGGATATCTGGAAACGGGCAAGCAAAACAAGGGGTGTTTTTCTATATGCGTGACGAAGCTGGTATGAATGTCAAATTACATGGGGGCAATGTAACAGGTAACTATCATGATGAAATAACCTATAGCGGCTTTTATTTGGATAAGGCAGAACGCCGTATTACCACTTATGCCACTATGTATAGTGTTACGCCTGATACCGGTAACTGGTCTCGTTGGTATACCGATATCGGAAATAATGGAGCGATTCCAGGAGGCTTCAACACCAACGGACAAATCATATTCTACTGCTATATTGAGAATAGTCTTGGCGGCGGATACACATATATGAGTGCTAATGGTGAGATTGTCTATGGCTAAGGAGGGAACATTGTGTACGTTCAATATCAATTAACTACAGCGACTACGGGGCTTATAACAGCTATTTACACTTCAATCGAAGGCTATAATTTTGAAGATGTTTTGATAGAAGAATTTGCTGATGATGAGATGCCTAAGGCAAAATCACCTGCAGGAACTTTTCCTATATTGATGATTGATGTATCAGAGCATAAACTGTATTACGATTATCGACAGATTCCCCAATCCCCTGAGATTCGCATTTTAAGTCTGGAGAAAGAAAACCAATTACTTAAGGCACAACTCAGCGTACAATCGGAACGATCCGATTTCATCGAGGACGTCATAACCGAATTGGCTACCCAACTGTACAAATGATCCGGCGGTTAGTATATTTGCTGCTGGCCTGGAGGGGAGGTGATATCATGGTAGTTATGTTTTTTGCACAGCGCGTCATCTTGGGCAAGACAGCCTATAAGGATGTGCCCAAGACGCTACAACCGGGAGTCATGGAGATCCTGGAGGATAGTGGCTTGGAATACCTGGCTGAATAGATATACGCTGGCGCCGATTGAGGCGTTTTTATTTTGCCCTCGGACCCCGAGGGTTATTTTATTTCAGGAAGAGGGGGGCGTAGGGTTGAAGACAACAGGGAATCTTGGGCTGAAGAAGCCGGACGGAACGGATATTGTTGATATTAATGATTTGAACGGCAATATGGATATTCTGGATACGACCGTCAAGGCTGCGCAGGATCATGCTGCCGATACAACCAAACATGTCACGGCAGTAGAGCGCACAGCATGGAATGCCAAGGCTCCGCTTGTGGATATTGGTGCGCAGTCCGCATGGGGTGCGGGAAACGGGTGGAGAAGAATCGCTGAAAGCACTGCTGGAGTAGTCAAGCGTCAAACTACTATGATTATAGACTGGTCAAATACAGGAGGAGCTTCCGGGCAAACAATTTTTGTCGTATCCATCAATGACAACGTTAGTCCAGTGATTACACAGATTGTTGCCAGCTCAACCGCGTCGAATCAGGGATTGGTACAGGCTCGCGTTGTCTATCATCCAATAACCAAAGGCAATGCGGCATTTATCGAAGTATTTAAAGCGGGGGTTGCCCTCGTCAATTTCACAGTTAAGTTACTAAACCCGGAAGGATGGACGCCTACAATTTCCTCCGTACCAGCAGTTATTCCTACTGATTACACCTCCGTTATATTGACCTTTACAAATGGTGGAGTAGCAACAACTGGACCGATTACCACGACATACACAGACGGTCCGCCGCTTAAGGTTTCCAGCGCTCTTGTAGTGACTGGTATGAACGTAGAGAAGCTGGGCGGGTCTGACCTGCCAACGGTCGCAATGGGCACGCTGGCGTACGCTGTGACAGCGGGGACAGCTACGGCGTACACAGCGAGCTACGCTGCTGCTCCGGCGGTACTGAGTGCGGGTCTGCGGTTAACCTTTAAGGCGCATGTAGCCAGCGGCTCCAACCCGACATTTAACCCGAGCAGCTTAGGAGCCAAGCCCATCAAGAAGCTGAACGGCAATGCCGCTACCCTTGCGCTGAACGGTGTCTACACGGTTGTGTATGATGGCGTAAATTTTATCTTACAGGGTGAGGGAGGTGAGTACGGCACAGCCACAGCAGCACAAGTTATTGAAGGTTATTCGTTAGGGACTGAGGAAGGCTTGAAATCTGGAACTTTGGAAGACAGTAGAGGTGAAGAAGTAGAGTCTGTTTCCTGGTTAAATGATGATGGTTATCTGACAGTGGGTATTCGTGGAGGGGGGCCGCAGGCTATAGATGCGGATACCCGCTTTCAAACTGCAGAATATATATTTTCAAAGAGTATATTAGCCAATGAGTATATTCTTGGTGTTGCAGGGACAGCTACATCAGACGCTACAGCAACATCAGCCGACATAGCCGCAAACAAATCTGCCTATGTTAATGGTGTTAAGGTCTGGGGTACCTTCTCTACAGCCGATGCAACAGCAGTAGCTGCAGATATAAAAACTGGAAAAACGGCTTACGTTAACGGCAACAAAGTAACAGGAACAGCAGGGGTATACAGAACACTCAGCCAACTAGGTTCGGTGCAAGTTGCTCCGAGCACTCCTTTAGTCATTTCGATCGCGAACTTTGCGACGATTACAGGAGCGGCGTTTTATTCAGATACAAACTACTCACCAATGGGTTCTTGGACCCTTGCTGGTGACGGAAATCCGATTGTCATGAATACTGGGCAGTGCGCAATCAATGTAAATCTTACTGCTAAAACAGTTACATTTACTAACACTTATTCAGTCGGTATGTCGGGCTCATGGACAATAAAAGGAACGTCAATTTAAACGACACCGCACCGCTATGAAATGCGTAAAAGGAAGTGGGATAAAATATGACCACTTCTAGTGAAATGGAGAAATAGATATTTCATCAGCGCCGCTCAGCGTTTTTATTTTGGCCCTCGGATCCCCGGGGGCTATTTGAATTTAGGTAAAGGGGAGCTGTCATTATATCAGACGGGGGAGAGCAACACAGAGGAGGGAGCGGAGGTGTGATGCCAATGCAACGGCTGGAAGAGGTCGAGCAACAACTGCAGGGGCTGGCTGCGGAGTTTACCCGGCTATCTGCTGAGAATGTCACCGCGAATACAAAGCTGAGGTTACTGGAGGAGAGCGATCATCGGCATGAAGAGAACATCAAGCAGATCAAAGAATCCACAATCGAAATGAAGGTCCAGTTTAATGCGATCATGGGGAAGTTTGACCAGTTAGAAAACCGGATATTCATGCTGTTGCAGCAGTCCGGTAAGGATAATCAAACCGAACGGAAATTCTGGATGGATCTGCTTAAATATGTGCTTGGAGGGACGATATTCGTCATTATCGGATACATCTTTTTAGGAGGGAAATAAAATGATCTACCGTAAGGATCACATACCGCGCAATACACCACACAAGCGCCGTCCAGGGTACGCCATGGCCGCCACTACGCTTACCATACACAACACGGGGAACGAGTCCAGCAACGCCGCAGGGGAGCGCTCATGGCTAACGAATCCGTTTAATGTCCGGCAGGCATCTTATCACATTGTCGTGGATGAGCGGGAGGCGGTAGAGTGTCTACCTCTTAATGAGTCTGCTTGGCACTCTGGAGACGGCAGCGGTAGTAGGTCCGGCAACCGGACAAGTATCGGCATTGAAATCTGTGAGAGCGGGAACTACGCGCAGACGCTGGAAAATGCGGTGACGTTGGTAGCGGGAATGCTGAAAGAGCGCGGCTGGGGCGTGGACCGGCTCAGGCGGCATTATGACTGGTCAGGCAAAATCTGCCCGCGTCTGATGTACGATGGCGGAAAATGGACCGGCTGGGCGCAGTTCAAGGCACTGGTTAATCTAAAGCTTAATGAGGAGGAAAGGGATATGAGGGTAGATAAGGCATCCACCGTAATCAACGGTAATCGGTTAGGTGATGATAGCGTGCTGATCGAGGGTCGGGTATATGTACCTCTGGCGGCGGTCGGCAAGGCGCTAGGTGCATCGGTGAACTGGAACAACGTAACGAAGACGGTCACACTGACCACAAAGGGGGCTAAATAATGGAGGTCCTAAACAACGTATTGGCGTTTGCAACTCTAATCTCTGTGTTCGTGCTGGCGTTGGTCCAGCTCGTGAAGACCACCGTTAACGTACCGCGTAATCTGCTGCCGTGGATCGGTTTAATCATCGGCCTGCTGATCGGCTGGGCTGCTTATCCGTTTAGTGACCTTGAGCTGACGCTGCGGCTGTGGGGCGGCGGGCTGGCCGGGCTATCGGCAACCGGGCTGTTTGAGCTGGTGCTGAGTAACCGGCCGGGATCAACTAAAGAGTAGATTCCCAAGCGTTTTGGAATATGAAAAGCCCCGCCGGTTGATGCTGGCGGGGGAATGATTAAAATTCTATTTTCACATCGTAATTCTTTCTTTCTCCATCTCCCATTGATTCACCTTTTTTAGCAAACCACTTTAAGGTAATCCATTTTATGTCTTCCGCATGACCCTTTTTTAGGATGAAATCAACGTTCCCTTCTTTCGTAACACCTTCATAAATATCCCCGCCAATATCGTCATTTTGAAGGTCAGCGCGCATCTGTTCGCCTGTTGATGTTACTAACTCAGCTTGATCAGGAAAAGTGTTGAATGTCTCATTCGTGGTATTTTCAATTTTAAACTTTACACCAACAGCAGAAGCTAAGCTTCCATCATTCATTGGGACCTTATCCGAAACAACAATATGCTTTATCGTGGTCTTTAATCCGTCAAAATCATCAGTCCAAGTAGCACCTTCAACAACTGTCCAAAAATCAGCTATTTTGGTTTCTTGCGCTTTATTAGATGGTGCAACGTTCTCTTTTTTATCATTTGAACAACCACCCAAGATCAGAGCAACGACAATAGAGGCCGAGGCCAAAAATTTTAGTTTTATCATATTCCCTCCGCTAAAATGATCTATGAATCAGTTTAGCAGATTTAGGAAAATCAATCTATGTATTTTACAAAGAACAATATATGTGAAGGCCAGCCTTGCATGGCCAGCTCGTAGCGGGTTCCCGCGACTTCTCCCCAACTCGGGGGAAAAGTTTCGGCCGGTTCCCATCCGGCCATCTTCAGGCGGGTGAAGCATCTTTTTCAATTCCTTCCGGCTCTACAATAATCAACAGTGATTGTCCGAGATCCACCAGCGCACCGATCCGCTTTGGGCCGCCCTCAAAAGTACCAACAGACAGCACCGTTCCTTTTTTTCCTGCGTGAATGCCCGTTGTGATCCTCACAGGCAGCCCCGCCTTCAGCTCCTCTAATCTCATAGGAGGGGCGCTCTCCCGGTCAGCCGCAAGGCATCTTCCCGGATGCGCAGTTCATTAAGCCATTCAGTGTCCTGGGTAGCTGCTGCAAGATTAGAGAGCTGCCGCAGTTTAAGTGTATCCCAGCAGTACCGGGCGTTGATCTGTAAGCATTGCTGCAGCTCTACCAGTTGTTCCATGGTCCACGGCTGGGAATGGTATAGCTCTGCAAGTTGCAGGTGTATGGACAGCATTAGAGATTCCTCCGGGCTTTAATCAGCGCAACCACAGACACGACCAGTGCGGCCCCGATAACAATCCAGGTGATTACATTCAGCATGATTATTTCCTCCCGTTTATTGTATTGGCTATTTGATTCCCACTTTGCTATGATTGGGGTGAGAGCAGGAGTTGCGCCTCCTGCTCTCTGGGAACCTATTTACGTTTGCCTGTCCGGCGGCGTTTGGTTCCTTTTTCTTTTGTCTCCTTCGTTGCTTTTCTTAGAAGGACTAGCGCTGTTGCCAAGTTCACTACGGAGACTGCTAAGTTCGCCCAATCTTTCATGTTGTTCACCTCCTTTCTTATCTTTATTATATACTTACGTAACTATATAGTCAATACTTTTTTATACTTGTGAAAGTATATATTTACTGCTATGATAATGCAAAAGGAGGGACAAGCCTTGGACGATAAAAAAGGGAAATCTTCAACACGAGCGAAGAACAAGTACAATTCAGCCAATTATGACCGGTTATATCCATTTGTACCAAAGGGGCAAAAGGCGATTTATGAAGCAGCGGCGAAAGCGGCCGGCATGAGTTTGAATGATTACATCATTACAGCCATTGAAGAGAAAATGAAGCGAGATAAGGAAGAGCCGCCACAGGATTAATCCTGGGCGGCAGGCTATCATCAGGCGGTAGCGTAATCACCTACTGAGCTTGTAGAGCATGTATTGATTGAGTGATATCCCTTCCAGAACGGCGGCAGCAGCTAAATTGCGGTGAAGAGTTTTGGGTAGTCTCACCAAGACCTTTCCGCTGTATTCGCCTTGCGGCTCAGGAATTGGGTCACCGTGTTCCAATTTCACCGAAAGCCACCCCTCCCGAGCTTCTTCCAGATTGGAAAACAACTCTTCCACAGTTTGCCCGTCCGATTGGCATCCGTCCAATTCCAGATAGGAGCCATAATAGTAATGTCCGCTTTCATCGTCCATTTCCCGCACAATTGCCGTATAGGGCAGAGACATGTAATACGCTAGGTTTTTATCGGCCATGTAATTTAACAAGGGTCATGATATAATTTTAGATGGATGTGGGAAGAACCGGGAGTTACCTCCCGATTCGTTTCAGTACATCCACTACGTAGACCGCCTTGAGTGGGTTTTCCTTTTTTACCGTTATAACGTCACCAGCGTTGTTTCGGAAATGGCAGTGGCTTCCGTTCTGTCTCACTTGTATGTATCCGTGAGATTCAAGAACTTTAGCAGCTTCTGCGAAGGATATCCCATTAGGGCGGTTTCTCATTTTTTCAATGAGCTTTTCGACCCTTGCCATGTCTGACCTCCTTTCTATATATTAATAATATCATATATAGTATCATTTTTCAATAGAAATTTGTATATTGTTCCATAAAGTAGCCGCCACAGGAATAATCCTGGGCGGCTCTTTTTATTTTCAATAATTTTCGGTCATTACTGGGCGGTTTATTTTCCACTCAGTTCCTCGCGGAGCGCACGCTGTAACACTTGAGAAAAATTCAAACCAGCGACTTCTGCATCTTCGTTTAAATCGCTGGGGATAGTAAGTGTCTTTTTTACGTAAGTCACCTTTTCATTCAAAATCGCTGTAGCAACGATTGTCCGCTGGTTAGGATCGAGCTGCAGATCATTTAATGGAGTAGGCAACGGAATTTCCTCTTTATCCTCTAGGCGGCTTTCAATTGTGAGCTTTAACACTTCGTTCGCGCGTCTAACGGCTTGTTCCA
This sequence comes from Paenibacillus sp. FSL P2-0089, assembly GCF_038595095.1. Lineage (NCBI taxonomy): Bacteria > Bacillati > Bacillota > Bacilli > Caryophanales > Paenibacillaceae > Paenibacillus > Paenibacillus sp. FSL P2-0089. The sequence goes on along the minus strand of NZ_CP152006.1, from coordinate 6,492,863 downwards.
CATTATCGGCTTGGGAGAGTGCTTCCTCCAGATCAGGGAAGGAAATTTCAATGTGTTTATCTGTAAAGTTCAAGACCGCAGGATACGTATAGCTTTTCTTCAATGTGTACACCTTCCTTTTTTGATTTTTAAAAATCAAAATCATTATATATTTATTTATTAAAAGGGAAAAAGGGAGGGGCTAGAATTTCAGCCCCGTCTTTTTCTCTATATCCTTAAGGATATGTATTGCAACATCTTTGACCGGGTGGGTTATGGTAACCTTCCCTTTAATGGTCGGGTGTTTGAATTGGAAGTGATCGCCCACGGAGTGTACTTTGTACCATCCATTTTCGTTCAGTATCCTTAACACCTCTCTTGAAGAGTAACTCTTCATCCTTTCCCTCACCTCCTAATAATATTATAACACGTATTGATACGTATTACAAGTGATAATATGAAATAGATGTTGCTCAGGGAAAATTGCTTTACCCTATAACCTCTGCAATTAAGCATGTTAAAGAACCGCCACAGGAGTGATCCCGGGCGGCTCTTTTTATCTCACGCTGTTTAAGGGTAATGCGACCTGACAAGGAAGCAGGGCAGATGTTCACAACCGGCCTTGCTTATCAATCCCCAAAGCGTCTTTTAATCCGCTCTGCAGTACCAGGGAGAAATTCAAACCAGCATCATCGGCAGCATCACGTAACCATTTTGGCAACGTGCAGTTCTTTGTTACGGCCTTGTTGGCTGCGGCATCCCGGTAGGGCGGCATATACACCTCGACGAAAACAATCTTGTCACTCTCATCCTCCAGCTCGATTTGATCTGGCTCGGAGGGAGTAGGGAGGGGCTGCCCGGATTCCTCCAGCTCTTGCGCGCGGAAAGCTAATAATTCTTTCGCCCGTCCTAAACCTTCTGTCAATTCAACTGCGGTTACAGCCGTTCCGGGGAAATCCGGAAAGTACATACTTAGATTGCTTTCTGTTCGCTCCACTACGATAGGATAGATATAGTGGTTTTTCATATTCGCTTTACCTCCTTTAAACTTTTAATCAATATCACTTTATGTGGGCTTCTTGGGGAGGGGATAGGGGAAACCCCCGGGGTTAAAACTCAACCCCGGAAGTTCGTTCCATGCTCTTTAAAGTACCTTTGGCTAACACGTCCCCGCTGCTGTGGCTGCTTACGTCCGCATACCGGGTAGGGTCTTCCTTGTGTATCCAGCGCTGGTGGCTGCCGCCATGACCGTGATTCGGTGAAGGTGCGAAGCCTTCTTTTCTCAAGGTCTTAAGTACTTGCCGTAATGTTCTTTGCTTCCCCATTATCTCCCCCCCCTTCTATTATATTATAACACGCATAGATTATGCGCGTCAACAAATAATTGCGCATTATCTATGCGTGTCAGAGTATTCGGGAAAATTTTCCTTACCTCAGCATGTCATACGGCTTGTGCTTGATTACAATTACTGGCCTACCGTACGACTCACCGGCTTCTTCCCAGCGGCATATGTCAGCATACCGGTATAAGGCGATAGCATGAGGGATTCCGATAGGATACCATTGCGCGACCTCTACGGCTTGCTGGGGATTGAGAACGGGGCGATCATAGTAACGCCAGCTTCCGTAGTCCTTTGGATCAAAAAAGATGTCAATAAACTGCAGGAGCGTCATAAATTCTATATTCATATTAATTCCTCCAAGCTATTGATATGCGAACGTTTATTTGTATATAATACAGGAACAAATGTTCGAAAGGGTGATGAGAAATGACAGCTATACCCAAGCCATCGAGCAAACGAAAAAATGACGACCGCCCCAAGTTGGATGAATTCACACAGCAGGAAATCGCTGAAAGACTTCAGGAAGCAAAGCAGACGGATAAGCCATTAATTTTACTCGTTTACAAACAAGGGGCTGTTCAGGGGACTGTTGAAAAACTTGACGGTGACAAGCAGTTAATTCACATTCGACAGGGTTATAATGATACTGTAAAGGTACCGTTCCGAGACATTTTGAAAGTGGAGGACCCAGCTTATTGAGCCTGAGTCCGTGACTCTATTTTGACTCTATTTGTATCAGAAATGATCGGAATTAATCGGAACTAAAAACGAAAAACTACCTATTATATGCGGGAATCGGAACTAATCGTATTGTGTTATTTAGGAACGTAAGAAATACGGCCTCAAAGCTGCTCGTCGCGCTCCACAGTTCTCGAAACGTTAAGATTCCCTTGTTCTCAAGGAATGGAAGCTCCTGGCCTTTATGGCTGGGAGCTTTTTTGTTTTTCTCCAGAATACTAATGTTCACAAATACTTTCTTCCAAATTGAACAAAACCCATTGACTTCGCCTGATAAACGGATATACTATATCTTATAGAATTAGTCGGGATTAACCTCGTAGGTTTCGATCTTGACGATATCCGGATGGAGGAAACTAAGATGAACCTGCTCGAGAAAGAGGATTTAATCAAAGTGAAAGCGGAAGAGCTGGAGAATGCTTCTCCTGAGGAGATTATCCGCTGGGCGGTAGAGACCTTTCCTAATATAACCTTTGCCTGCAGCTTCGGGGCAGAGGATGTTGTGCTGGTGGATATGATTCAGAAGGTGAGTCCTTCGACAGATGTATTCTATTTAGATACGGATTATCATTTCAAGGAAACCTATGAGACTAGAGATATTATGGCTGATAAGTACGGGATGGAATTCGTCCGGGTGTCGCCGCAGATTACGGTGGAGGAGCAGGCCTTGCAGTATGGGGAGGCCCTATGGAATACTGACCCTAACCAGTGCTGCGCGATCCGTAAGGTAGAACCGCTGACCCGTATTCTCTCACAATACGACGCTTGGATTACCGGGATTCGCCGGGACCAAGCCCCTACCCGGGCCAATGCGAAGAAGATAGAATATGATAATAAGTTCGGGCTGGTCAAGTTCAATCCGATTGCGAACTGGACTACAGAGGATGTGTGGAATTATATCCGCGAGAATGATGTAGTCTACAATCCGCTGCATGACCGCAATTTCCCGAGTATCGGCTGTGAGCAATGCACCCGGGCTGTTATGCCTGGTGAAGATCCGCGTGCCGGCAGATGGTCTGGTTCGGACAAGACAGAATGCGGACTACACAAATAAGATACGCCTAAATAAATATCGCTCAGATATGATCACTAATTTATCCGAACTTATTTACCCGCACGCACTAAGTTACCAGCACTCTATACAGCACACACAGGCATTGCACAGGAGGAGAGAACAGGGATGACTTCAATACTTCCTCACGGAGGAACGCTGATCCGGCGCATCGCAGACGGTGAAGAGAGAGAAGAACTGCTGAAGCAAGCTTCAGGCCATCAATCGATTGCCCTCAATACATGGACCTTATCTGACTTGGATTTAATTGGTGTAGGTGCCTTCTCGCCGCTCACCGGATTCCTGAACGAAGAGGATTATCACTCGGTAGTAAGCAATATGCGCCTGGCTAACGGAACCGTATGGAGTATACCGGTTACGCTGGCTATAGGTGACGAGCAGGCAGCGACTCTTGCAATAGGCGACAGAGTGGCACTCAAAGGCGAACACGATGATATCATCTACGGTTTAATGGATATCGAGAGCATCTACGCAGTAGACCAACAGGTTGAGGCACACAATGTGTTCAAAACAACCGATCCCGCACATCCCGGAGTCAGCAAGCTGCTGTCCCGTCCAGCGACCTATGTAGGCGGACCTATAACGGTACTGAACCGCCCGCAGCCGGAGAAATTTGCTGAATTCTATTTTGACCCCGCCGAGACCCGCCAGATCTTCGCAGATAAAGGCTGGAGAACTGTTGTAGGCTTCCAGACGCGTAACCCGGTACATCGTGCGCATGAGTATATCCAGAAGTGCGCTATGGAGGTTGTAGACGCCCTGTTCCTCAATCCCCTGGTAGGGGAGACCAAGTCGGATGATGTTCCGGCCAACGTGCGGATGAAGAGTTATCTGGCCTTGCTGGAGAATTATTACCCGGAGAACCGTACGTTCCTAGGCGTCTTCCCGGCAGCGATGCGTTATGCGGGCCCTCGTGAAGCCATTTTCCATGCCATGGTGCGCAAGAATTACGGCTGTACACACTTCATTGTCGGGCGTGACCATGCAGGTGTGGGAGATTATTACGGTACGTATGAAGCACAGGAGATCTTTGCTAACTTCACCGCCGAGGAGCTTGGGATTACACCGCTATTCTTCGAGCACAGCTTCTTCTGTGTGAAGTGCGGCAACATGGCCTCCAGCAAAACCTGTCCGCACCCGGCAGACCAGCATTTGACGCTCTCCGGTACGAAGGTACGTGCGCTGCTGCGTGACGGACAGTGTCCGCCTCCTGAATTCACTCGCCCTGAGGTGGCGCAGATTCTGATTGAAGGTATGTCACCGGAAGTCTCTGTAAACTCCTGAGAGCCAGTACTATTTGGCCCTCTTGTCCCATATAGATGAGTAGAATCTATCGGGACGAGGGGGTCTTTGTTATGTCTGGAGGGCAGAAGCATAAAGTCTCGGTCTGGATCTCTTGGCGCAGCATCAAAAAAGGTATCCTGGGCGCTGTGCTGCTCACGATAATGATCGGAATCATCGCCTACGACATGCCGACTGCCAAGACGGTCAATTATTGGAGCCTGCCGCTCTCCGGCAAGGTGATTGCCATTGATGCAGGTCATGGGGGACCGGACGGGGGAGCAGTGAGCCGCTCAGGCCTGATTGAGAAGGATATCAATCTCTCCGTGTCGCTGTATCTACGCGATTATCTGCAGCAGGCTGGGGCGATTGTGGTGATGACCCGTGAAGGCGATTATGATCTGGCCCAGGGCAGCACCAAGGGGTACGCAAGACGCAAGACGGAGGATCTGAAGCAGCGGGTGCGGAGCATTGAAGAGAAGGGCGCCGATCTGTTTGTCAGCGTACATATGAACAGTATTCCCTCCAACCGCTGGAGCGGGGCGCAGACCTTCTATTATCCAAGCAGCGAGAGGAACAAGGCCTTGGCCGGGCTGGTTCAGGATGAGCTGAGAGCTACACTTGAGAATACGGACCGCGTGGCGAAGACAGCGAATACCATTTATTTGTTAAAAGTGTTAAAGATGCCGTCTGTGCTCGTTGAGGTAGGCTTCCTGTCACATCCTCAGGAGTCCTTGCTCCTAGGGGATGATCTGTATCAGCGGAAGGTGGCAACCAGCATCTACCGGGGCATCCTGCGGTACAGCTCCGAGCAGCCATAGCAGCATAGGGTGGGACTACTCTTCCCTCCGGGGGTAATGCTATAATAGGTACAAATACCGGGGCTTACCGCCGGATAGGAACAGAGGTGCTTTCCATGCAGACCAGGGAACAAATTCAGGAACTTTTACAGCCGCTTACAGACCCGGAATCCGGAAAAAGCCTGATCGAACTACAGTTAATCCGCGATATCATGATCAAAGAGGACCGTATTTCGTTATCCATCGTATGTCTGGATTCGGATGAGAAGAAGCGGATGGAGCTGGAGCAGCAGGTACGTGACCTGCTTACGGCGGGCGGGGCAGAACAGATTCATATCCGCCTGCGTGATGCCACCGATTATGAACGGGCTATGCTTCGCGGAGAGGGCAGCGGGGACGAGCCGGATTCAGATGAAGGGGAGAAGCTCAAAGGACACGCAGCAGGCCTTGAGGGGCATGAGCTGATTAACGAGAACTCAGGGGTGAACTTCATCGCGATCGCCAGCGGCAAGGGCGGGGTCGGAAAATCAACAGTAACCGTGAATCTGGCGGTGGCACTGGCCCGTAAGGGTAAGAGAGTCGGCCTGATCGATGCAGATATTTATGGCTTCAGTATCCCGGACATGATGGGAATTGAAGAAGGGCCGATCGTGGAAGAAGGAACGATTATTCCGGTAAAACGCTTCGGTGTCAAGGTCATGTCGATGGGCTTCTTCATCCGGGAGAATAGTCCGGTAATCTGGAGAGGACCGATGCTTGGCAAAATGCTGCGCCAGTTCTTCGCCGATGTCGGCTGGGGGGAACTCGATTACCTGCTGCTGGATCTGCCTCCAGGTACGGGCGATGTGGCCCTTGATGTCCACCAGATGCTGCCGCACAGCAAGGAGATCATTGTCACTACCCCTCATGCTACAGCTGCCTTTGTGGCAGCGAGAGCAGGCTCTATGGCTCTGCAGACCGAGCATGAGATTCTTGGCGTCATTGAGAATATGGCGTACTACGAATGCTCCTCCTGCGGCAAAAAGGATTATATCTTCGGCAGAGGCGGCGGAGCCCGTCTGGCGGAAACGCTGCATACAGAGCTGCTGGCCCAGGTGCCGCTGGGTGCCCCGGACAACCATATTTCCGAGCCGGACTTCTCACCGTCAGTATATAAGGCGGATACGGCTACCGGAATATTGTTCGCAGACATTGCAGACAAGCTGATTGCCAAGTACGAGCAATAATCATCCTTGGCTTTGCCATGCACATAAACAAATAAGGCCATGTCCCATCCACGGGGCAAGGCCTTATTTTAAAATATAAGAAGGACGGCAATGCCGTTTCCACTTGGTTAAGAACCCGAACCGGAATCGTCTCCGCCTTCCTGCTTCTGGCTGTCACCGCCCTGCTTGTCCTCCCCGCCGCTGCCGCCTTTACCCCCATCCTTTTTCTCAACCTTAGGCTGCAGTTCATCCTGGACCACGGATTTGAGAAGCGTAAGTACTTCCATACGGAATAGCGGGTTCTGCATAGCCTCCTGCATAATCGTCATGGACTGCTTGCGGTAATCCGGAGTCTTCGTAAGATCGAGGAACATTTTCGTCATTTCGGGCGACTTCATAATTTCTCCAACTGACTTCTGATAAGTGGGGTCCTTGATCAATTGAAGATGAAGTTCCTTGCTCTGTTTATTAATCGCTTTGGCGAAATCGCCGGCAAACTGCGGATCAGTCATGATTTTTTCAATTTCCTTCTGATACTCCGGCGCGGTGAGGGTATCTTTAACAGCAAGCCGGATCTGCTCCGTGGTTTGCATAGGCATCATCTTCATGCTTAAGCCGCTGGCGGCGCTGCCGCCCTCTTCTGAGCTTGGAGTAGATAAGGCCTCCTCTACAGCCTTTTTCCCTTCATCACTTTTCAATATATCGACAACCATCGTCTTCATTTCCTTATATCCGCCTTGTCCCGAAGAAGAACTGCTCTGTTCGCCCCCGCAGGCCGTCAAGGTGATTATCAAGCCAAGTGCCAAGCCTCCAGACCAGATAGCCCTCCATTTCATTGGCGCTGCCCTCCTTTATAGAATTACTGATTGTAGTATGCCGCGCCAGGGCACATTTATGTTGAAGCGGAATGGTTTTTTGACGGTAACCTTGGTAAAATAAATCTGACACGGGGAGGTGGAAGCGCTGAGCTTGAGAAAATGGTTTTATTTGTTCTGGACCACGCTTTTGATCGGTGCAGGCGGGGCTGTCATTGCTGGACTTGCTCTGCAGATAGGGAATGGCGGTATACAATTTAAAGGCACTGCCGATCTTCTCCTGTACTCCCTCATTCTTTTGGGCTACGGAGTGCTTGTAAGCGTATACGCCCAGCTCGGATTTTTTGCATATCTGATCCTCAACTATACGGGCATCGGGGTGTTCCCGCGCAAGGCGTGGCGTTACATACAGCTGGTGCTGGCCGTGCTGGCGTTGTTTGAGCTGATGTTCCTGCGCACCTTTGTCAGCGGAGACCAGAGCGCCCGGACGGATTTGACGCTAGGCGTGGCAATTCTGTTCACTGCACTTATTGTATCTTGGCTCAAAATTCGCAGCACGAACGCGTCAGCCTGGGTCCCGACCTTTTTTTTCATGACAGCCATCACTATAGTGGAGATTATCGGTGTGCTGCGGATCGGCGTGGACAGCGCCACCATCTTTATTCTTGTACCGCTTATCGCCTGTAATGCCTTCCAGATTCTGATGCTGCACCGTGTACTGAAGCCGGCCACAATCGGACCATAGCAATCATGCTCAAAACCCCGCCCCTCTGTATACAACCAGGGAGGCGGGGTTTTGGCATTGCCTGTGGGGAGCGGTTAGAATGAAGATGAAGAGGTTAATCTTAAAGAACAGAGTGGAGGAGGGAATATATGAACATCAAGTGCTATATGATAAAAGACACCAGTGAAACACGCCTGAAGGACCTCGATCCTGATGAACGGGGAGACTTCAAATCCAAAGAAGAAGCCGAAGCCAAAATGGAGAAGCTGAAGGAACGGCTGGTCAAGCTGCAGGATATCCTTTTTGCACAGAAAAAGCATTCGCTGCTGGTCATCCTGCAAGGAATGGATTCAAGCGGTAAGGACGGAACCGTCAAACACATCTTCTCCGGCATCAATCCGCAGGGGTTCATCGTAACCAGCTTCAAGAAGCCTTCACTGGAGGAAGAAGCGCACGATTTCCTGTGGAGAGTTCATATGAAGACCCCGCCCAAAGGCTATATTGCCGCATTCAACCGTTCGCATTATGAGGATGTGCTGGTGCCCCGCGTGCATGGCAGTCTTAGCAAGGAGGATGCCAAGCGGCGGTTCCGCTACATCCGCCAGTTCGAGGAGATGCTGGCGGAAGAGGGAACGACGGTCATTAAGCTCTTTCTGCATATCTCCAAAGAGAAGCAGCTGGAGAAGATTAAGGAGCGGCTTGAAGATCCGGCGAAGCACTGGAAATTCGATGCCAGTGATCTGCAGGAACGCGAATACTGGGACGATTATCAAAAGGCGTATGAGGACGTTTTCCAGGAGAGCAGTATAGATAAGGCTCCATGGTACTGGATTCCGGCGAATCACCGCTGGTACCGCAACTATCTGGCCCTGAAGATTGTGGTCAAAACGCTGGAGGGGCTTGACCTGAGCTACCCGAAGCTGAATACACCGACGCCTGATATCTCTCAGCTGATCTCACCGCGTCACTGATGCCATACACAGGTAAGGGAGTTACATTCCTGCAGCGTCTTCCAGGCCATTATTCAGCAAGGCTGAATCGCGGACTTCCTTACCGTTTGCACTGCTTTGGCTGATTAGCTCAGAGACGGTTACGAACTCATACCCCTGACTGCGGAGCTTATCAATAATCTGAGGCAAGGCTTCATGCGTTTGTTTACAGGAGTCGCTGGCATGCAGCAGCACAATATCTCCGGGATGGGCTTTGCTCGTTACACGGTTAACGATGTTATCCACACCGATGTTCTTCCAGTCCAGTGAGTCCGTGTCCCATTGAATGACTTTATAGCCGAGATCGGTGGCCACCTGCAGGACTCTTTTGTCAAAATCACCGTTAGGCATTCTGATCAGGTTGGGCTGAGAACCGGTTAGCTCCGTCAATACTGTATGGGCAGTACTGATCTGCGTGCGGATTTCATCATTGCTTAGCGTACTGTAGTTCACATGCTTGTGACCGTGGCTGCCAATCTCGAACCCGGCGTCTTTGATGCTTGTAACGATCTCAGGATGGGTTTTGCTCCAAGGCGAGGACAGGAAGAATGTCGCTTTATCCACCTTTTTGTCTTCCAGCACCTTCAGAATCGGCTCAGGCCGTTTCTCTCCCCAGCTGATATCGAAGGTTAAGGCGATCAGCTTCTTTTCCGTCGGCACACTGTAAATGGCAGAAGGGGCAGCTTCAGAGAATACGGTGATATTGCCCCTCTCCACATAGACAACGCCGGCGGTAAGAAGCGCAGCAGCAAAAATGTACAGGAACCGTTTGATCTTTTTGCCGCTAAATACATAAAAAGAATTCATAATGTCAGCGCTCCTCTCCCATGCGAAATGCTTGTTTGTTCTAAATGTATGCTCGTACAGGGCGCTTATGACCTCAGATATGAATCATTCCATACGAAATGCAATTCGGCAGAGTCCAAATCAGGAGGTACGCATGTTATCTTTTAATACATTTATCAAGGATCTAAGGACAATTCGCACCGCGCTCCTAATGGCCACAATCCTGTTCATAGCCGGGGGAATCTTGGGCTGGCTCGGCACAGGTAGTCTTCAGCAGCTGCTGAATGAGCAATTGAAGGGGATCAGTAAGATTAGCGGGAACCTTAGAGAGTCGTCCAATCCGCAGTGGAGCTTTTTTGTATTCATTTTTCTGAACAATAGTATCAAAAGCGTAGTCATCATTTATCTGGGCGCCTTATTCGGCCTCTTGCCGGCATTCTTCCTGCTCATCAACGGTGCGGTTATCGGCTATCTGATTCATTTGTCCGCGATACAGGGACAGGATCTGTTCACGCTGATTGTAAAAGGACTGCTGCCGCATGGCATCATTGAGATTCCGGCCATCATCATTGCCTGCGCCTTTGGGCTGAAGTTCGGCAGTAAGGTGCTCTCTGCACTCTTTGGAGCGATGAAGCGGAGCGGGGAAGGGGCAATGAATTGGCAGGCCTTTATGCGGCAGACCTTCACCGCTTCGGTCTGGATTGTGATTCTGTTATTTGTGGCAGCAATCATCGAGAGCACAATTACATTTTGGCTTTTATCATAAAATCTTGGGGAATTGTGCATAACAGTAAAGCCGAAACATTTGGATCTGCTGCCAGGTTGAATAAAGAGAGTCCATAAATGGAATTTTCTTATGATAATGGTTATAGGTTCAATACTCCGGTTAATTTAGTGTAAGCACTTCAATAGAGCTTCCCACATCAAATGGCTTTTTTGATTGAGATGAAACGGCGTTTGATGGTTTTGGATAACTATGAATTTCATGAAGGAGGCCAAGCATATGTTGGGGATGTTATTCAATGAGAAGGAATGCAAGGAGCTGGACTATGTTTTGCGCAAAGAGCTGGATGAGATGCTGCTGGATATGAGTGATCAGCGTTTAGATCAGAACATTAGGCATGCGATTGCCAATCGATATAAAACAGTTTTCCGTATGTATGCACGATTTGCTCCACAGAAAGAGCTGTCTAAGTATGCATGGGGTGGACGTTCTTCTCAGTTCAAGCACTAGGCTGAAGCAGGCTGATAACCGGAATAAATAAAATGAATGAAATAGCTTGACGAAAAGGGAGCCGACATGATACATTATATCTCGCGCTCCTTTTGAATGTTTAAAGAGAAGACGCAGGCAAGAAATAATGAAAAATAACTTTTTCAAAAAAAAGCTTGCCAAACAACGAAACACTATGATATATTATGAAGGTCGCCGCTGAGATGCGGTGAAGAGCTAAAATGAGACATTGATCTTTGAAAACTGAACAACGAGTGAGTGGGAAATCGCTTCGGCGAGATCCAAAAATGAGAATGTAAATTCTCGTCAGATGTTTCAAAGTGAGCAATCGCTCTTTCTAAATACCAATTTGGAGAGTTTGATCCTGGCTCAGGACGAACGCTGGCGGCATGCCTAATACATGCAAGTCGAGCGGAGTTTGAGAGGAAGCTTGCTTCCTTTCAGACTTAGCGGCGGACGGGTGAGTAACACGTAGGCAACCTGCCCTCAAGCCTGGGATAACTACCGGAAACGGTAGCTAATACCGGATAATTTCTTTTTTCTCCTGAGAGAAGAATGAAAGGCGGAGCAATCTGCTGCTTGGGGATGGGCCTGCGGCGCATTAGCTAGTTGGTGGGGTAACGGCCCACCAAGGCGACGATGCGTAGCCGACCTGAGAGGGTGAACGGCCACACTGGGACTGAGACACGGCCCAGACTCCTACGGGAGGCAGCAGTAGGGAATCTTCCGCAATGGGCGCAAGCCTGACGGAGCAATGCCGCGTGAGTGATGAAGGTTTTCGGATCGTAAAGCTCTGTTGCCAGGGAAGAACGTCCGGTAGAGTAACTGCTGCCGGAGTGACGGTACCTGAGAAGAAAGCCCCGGCTAACTACGTGCCAGCAGCCGCGGTAATACGTAGGGGGCAAGCGTTGTCCGGAATTATTGGGCGTAAAGCGCGCGCAGGCGGTTATTTAAGTCTGGTGTTTAAACCTTGGGCTCAACCTGAGGTCGCACTGGAAACTGGGTGACTTGAGTACAGAAGAGGAAAGTGGAATTCCACGTGTAGCGGTGAAATGCGTAGATATGTGGAGGAACACCAGTGGCGAAGGCGACTTTCTGGGCTGTAACTGACGCTGAGGCGCGAAAGCGTGGGGAGCAAACAGGATTAGATACCCTGGTAGTCCACGCCGTAAACGATGAGTGCTAGGTGTTAGGGGTTTCGATACCCTTGGTGCCGAAGTTAACACAGTAAGCACTCCGCCTGGGGAGTACGGTCGCAAGACTGAAACTCAAAGGAATTGACGGGGACCCGCACAAGCAGTGGAGTATGTGGTTTAATTCGAAGCAACGCGAAGAACCTTACCAGGTCTTGACATCCAACTAACGAAGCAGAGATGCATCAGGTGCCCTTCGGGGAAAGTTGAGACAGGTGGTGCATGGTTGTCGTCAGCTCGTGTCGTGAGATGTTGGGTTAAGTCCCGCAACGAGCGCAACCCTTGACTTTAGTTGCCAGCAGGTGAAGCTGGGCACTCTAGAGTGACTGCCGGTGACAAACCGGAGGAAGGTGGGGATGACGTCAAATCATCATGCCCCTTATGACCTGGGCTACACACGTACTACAATGGCCGGTACAACGGGAAGCGAAGCCGCGAGGTGGAGCCAATCCCAGCAAAGCCGGTCTCAGTTCGGATTGCAGGCTGCAACTCGCCTGCATGAAGTCGGAATTGCTAGTAATCGCGGATCAGCATGCCGCGGTGAATACGTTCCCGGGTCTTGTACACACCGCCCGTCACACCACGAGAGTTTACAACACCCGAAGTCGGTGGGGTAACCCGCAAGGGAGCCAGCCGCCGAAGGTGGGGTAGATGATTGGGGTGAAGTCGTAACAAGGTAGCCGTATCGGAAGGTGCGGCTGGATCACCTCCTTTCTATGGAGAATCGTCTTCTGCAATGAAGACATTCAAATCGGAAGCTTTGCTTCCACAATAGAACCTTCGGGTTCGAACACTCACTCGTGTTCAGTTTTGAAAGAGCAAGTCTCTTTCGTATGCGTTTGGTGGCGATAGCGGAGGGGTTCCACACGTACCCATCCCGAACACGACCGTTAAGCCCTCCAGCGCCGATGGTACTTGGACCGAAGGGTCCTGGGAGAGTAGGACGCCGCCAAGCGAACAATCAATTCATTGATTGTTTCACTAATGCAAGTTTTGTTATATGGGCTTTTAGCTCAGTTGGTTAGAGCGCACCTCTGATAAGGGTGAGGTCGGTGGTTCGAGTCCACCAAGGCCCACCATATAACAATCTGGAATTGAATAGCAAGTACCGGGGTCCCCGAAAAGTAATCGGAATTAACCTCGAAGCTACACCTCACTTTTTGGGGTGATTATATGGGGCCATAGCTCAGCTGGGAGAGCGCCTGCCTTGCAAGCAGGAGGTCAGCGGTTCGATCCCGCTTGGCTCCACCAATCATGTTTTACAACAGTATATGCACATTGTCTGTTATTCCGAACATCACAGTCGTGATTGTTTCATAATAACAGCAACTTGATCCTTGAAAACTGGATACCGAAACGAATTTGCGTTTTAGAACATTCCTTTAAGCTGAACTTGTGTAAACAAGTTTCATATTAATGGCGATACTAGCGATTTTCCTTAGGGAAAACGCATTGGTTAAGCTACTAAGAGCACACGGAGGATGCCTAGGCGCCAGGAGCCGACGAAGGACGTGGCGAACAACGAAACTGCCTCGGGGAGCTGTAAGCAAGCTTTGATCCGGGGGTGTCCGAATGGGGAAACCCAGCTGTGGTAATTCGCAGTTACTCATTTCTGAATACATAGGAAATGCAGAGGCAGACCAGGGGAACTGAAACATCTAAGTACCCTGAGGAAGAGAAAACAATAGTGATTCCGTCAGTAGCGGCGAGCGAACGCGGAACAGCCTAAACCAAGGGGCTTGCCTCTTGGGGTTGTGGGACGTCTCACATGGAGTTACAAAGGAATATGGTAGGCGAAGAGGTCTGGAAAGGCCCGCGATAGAGGTAAAAGCCCTGTAGCCTAAACTGTGTTCTCTCCGAGACGGATCCCGAGTAGTGCGGGGCACGTGAAACCCCGTATGAATCCAGCAGGACCATCTGCTAAGGCTAAATACTACCTGGCGACCGATAGTGAAACAGTACCGTGAGGGAAAGGTGAAAAGCACCCCGGAAGGGGAGTGAAATAGAACCTGAAACCGTGTGCTTACAAAAAGTCAGAGCCCTTTCTATGGGTGATGGCGTGCCTTTTGTAGAATGAACCGGCGAGTTACGTTTAACATGCAAGGTTAAGGTGAGAAGCCGGAGCCGCAGCGAAAGCGAGTCTGAATAGGGCGACTGAGTATGTGGACGTAGACCCGAAACCGTGTGATCTACCCCTGTCCAGGGTGAAGGTGCGGTAACACGCACTGGAGGCCCGAACCCACGCATGTTGAAAAATGCGGGGATGAGGTGGGGGTAGCGGAGAAATTCCAATCGAACTCGGAGATAGCTGGTTCTCCCCGAAATAGCTTTAGGGCTAGCCTCGGTGAATGGAGTGGTGGAGGTAGAGCACTGATTGGGTGCGGGGCCCGCAAGGGTTACCAAGCTCAGTCAAACTCCGAATGCCATTTACTTCTTGCCGGGAGTCAGACAGTGAGTGCTAAGATCCATTGTCAAAAGGGAAACAGCCCAGACCATCAGCTAAGGTCCCCAAGTGTGTGTTAAGTGGGAAAGGATGTGGAGTTGCACAGACAACCAGGATGTTGGCTTAGAAGCAGCCACCATTGAAAGAGTGCGTAATAGCTCACTGGTCGAGTGACTCTGCGCCGAAAATGTAACGGGGCTAAACACACCACCGAAGCTATGGCTAGATGCTTTGCATCTGGGGTAGGGGAGCGTTGTATGTAGGTTGAAGGTGTACCGTAAGGAGCGCTGGACAGCATACAAGTGAGAATGCCGGTATGAGTAACGAAAAGATCAGTGAGAATCTGATCCGCCGAAAGCCCAAGGTTTCCTGAGGAAGGCTCGTCCGCTCAGGGTAAGTCGGGACCTAAGGCGAGGCCGACAGGCGTAGTCGAAGGACAACAGTTTGAAATTACTGTACCACCGTAATCCGCTATGAGCGATGGGGTGACGCAGGAGGGTAGTGACGCGGACTGATGGATGTCCGTCTAAGCAGTGAGGCTGGTGTGCAGGCAAATCCGCACATCGTAAGGCTAGGCTGTGATGGGGAGCGAAAATTATAGTAGCGAAGGTCATGATCTCACACTGCCAAGAAAAGCCTCTAGCCAGGAGAAGGTGCCCGTACCGCAAACCGACACAGGTAGGCGAGAAGAGAATTCTAAGGCGCGCGGAAGAACTCTCGTTAAGGAACTCGGCAAAATGACCCCGTAACTTCGGGAGAAGGGGTGCCTCGGTAGGGTGAATAGCCCGAGGGGGCCGCAGTGAAAAGGCCCAAGCGACTGTTTAGCAAAAACACAGGTCTGTGCGAAGCCGCAAGGCGAAGTATACGGGCTGACGCCTGCCCGGTGCTGGAAGGTTAAGGGGAGCGGTTAGGAGCAATCCGAAGCTGTGAACCGAAGCCCCAGTAAACGGCGGCCGTAACTATAACGGTCCTAAGGTAGCGAAATTCCTTGTCAGGTAAATTCTGACCCGCACGAATGGCGTAACGACTTGGGCGCTGTCTCAACGAGAGA
This sequence comes from Paenibacillus sp. FSL P2-0089, assembly GCF_038595095.1. Taxonomy (NCBI): domain Bacteria; kingdom Bacillati; phylum Bacillota; class Bacilli; order Caryophanales; family Paenibacillaceae; genus Paenibacillus; species Paenibacillus sp. FSL P2-0089. Next base: position 6,477,210 of record NZ_CP152006.1, on the reverse strand, counting down.
TCCGGTGAAATTTTAATACCTGTGAAGATGCAGGTTACCCGCGACAAGACGGAAAGACCCCATGGAGCTTTACTGCAGCTTGATATTGAATTTGGGTACGATCTGTACAGGATAGGTGGGAGCCGTGGAGGCAGGAGCGCAAGCTTCTGCGGAGGCGCCGTTGGGATACCACCCTGATCGTATCTAGGTTCTAACCTAGTGCCCTCATCGGGTACGGGGACCGTGTCAGGCGGGCAGTTTGACTGGGGCGGTCGCCTCCTAAAGAGTAACGGAGGCGTTCAAAGGTTCCCTCAGAATGGTTGGAAATCATTCGCAGAGTGCAAAGGCATAAGGGAGCTTGACTGCGAGACCTACAAGTCGAGCAGGGACGAAAGTCGGACTTAGTGATCCGGTGGTACCGCATGGAAGGGCCATCGCTCAACGGATAAAAGCTACCCTGGGGATAACAGGCTTATCTCCCCCAAGAGTCCACATCGACGGGGAGGTTTGGCACCTCGATGTCGGCTCATCGCATCCTGGGGCTGAAGTAGGTCCCAAGGGTTGGGCTGTTCGCCCATTAAAGCGGTACGCGAGCTGGGTTCAGAACGTCGTGAGACAGTTCGGTCCCTATCTGTCGTGGGCGCAGGAAATTTGAGAGGAGCTGTCCTTAGTACGAGAGGACCGGGATGGACGTACCGCTGGTGCATCAGTTGTTCCGCCAGGAGCATGGCTGAGTAGCTACGTACGGACGGGATAAGCGCTGAAAGCATCTAAGCGTGAAGCCCCCCTCAAGATGAGATTTCCCAGTATGTAAGACCCCTTGAAGACGACGAGGTAGATAGGTTGGAGGTGGAAGTGCAGCAATGCATGGAGCTGACCAATACTAATCGGTCGAGGGCTTATCCAAACTTTTAACACGCAGATTCGTTTCGGATTCAGTTTTCAGGAATCAAATTCCTGAAGCATTTACGCTGTAAATGCCCGTTTGGTGGCGATAGCGGAGGGGTTCCACACGTACCCATCCCGAACACGACCGTTAAGCCCTCCAGCGCCGATGGTACTTGGACCGAAGGGTCCTGGGAGAGTAGGACGTTGCCAAGCGGACAATATTCCCTGATAGCTCAGTTGGTAGAGCACTCGACTGTTAATCGAGTTGTCACAGGTTCGAGTCCTGTTCGGGGAGCCATGCTCTCATAGCTCAGCAGGTAGAGTGCTTCCATGGTAAGGAAGAGGTCACCGGTTCGAATCCGGTTGAGAGCTCCACAAATTTTTTAAGGCCCGTTGGTCAAGGGGTTAAGACACCTCCCTTTCACGGAGGTAACATGGGTTCGAATCCCATACGGGTCACCATTTTTAACTAGTACCCTTATTAGTCACCATACATATGGAGGCTTAGCTCAGCTGGGAGAGCATCTGCCTTACAAGCAGAGGGTCGGGGGTTCGAACCCCTCAGCCTCCACCATAATGTTCTTGATATTTGAGGGAGATTGTGGGCATTATATAGGTATCTATTGTAGGGGATTCGCCAAGTGGTAAGGCAACGGACTCTGACTCCGTCATCATAGGTTCGAATCCTATATCCCCTGCCAAATATGAGCCATTAGCTCAGTTGGTAGAGCACCTGACTTTTAATCAGGGTGTCGAAGGTTCGAGTCCTTCATGGCTCACTTTTATTGCTTCATGCGCGTGTGGCGGAATGGCAGACGCACCAGACTTAGGATCTGGCGTCGTAAGACGTGGGGGTTCAAGTCCCTTCACGCGCACCACTTATTTGCGGACGTGGCTCAGCGGTAGAGCATCGCCTTGCCAAGGCGAGGGTCGCGGGTTCGATTCCCGTCGTCCGCTCCAAATTTTTTGCGCCCTTAGCTCAGCTGGATAGAGCGTTTGACTACGAATCAAAAGGCCGGGAGTTCGAATCTCTCAGGGCGCGCCATTATTACTTCATTAATTATTAACGGGATGTAGCTCAGCTTGGTAGAGCACCTGGTTTGGGACCAGGGGGTCGCATGTTCAAATCGTGTCATCCCGATATTTCACCTTTGCGGGTGTAGTTCAATGGTAGAACTTCAGCCTTCCAAGCTGATAGCGTGGGTTCGATTCCCATCACCCGCTCCATAATAATCTCATAGTTTCGGGATGTAGCTCAGCTTGGTAGAGCACCTGGTTTGGGACCAGGGGGTCGCATGTTCAAATCGTGTCATCCCGATCGAACAGCTTATGGCTGGCTAATGAACTCTTACTGCGGTAAGAGTTTTTTGTTGCGTCATTAAAGGAACGTATGTTCCTTTAATCGTCTAAAAAAAAGACAACCTCAGCCGGGATGCCAATCCTTGCATAATAGCTCTGTAGGGACTCATCCTGCTCAATGGCAGTGCCGACCGATAGCAGCTTAACCGCGAACAGGTTAGCCTGCCGCTCCAGCTTGCCTGGCGAGAAATACGAATTCTCCTCCAGAAAAAAACGGTTGACCCCTTTGTGCAGACGGTCATGCGCGAGTTCATGGGCGCATACGAATCGTTGCCACTCCAGCGGCAGCTGGTTATGAATGACGATGAACCTTCTTCTTAACTTCCGATAGTAGAGGCCCTTGGTGCCGTCACCCAGATGCATGAACCGGATGTGAATCCCCAGTGCTTCAGCCAGCTCGAAGGGGCTGCTGGTATTGTATTTTTTGACCAAACGCTTGATTAGCTCATCCATATTCTTCACCCGCAGCATGTTAATAGTAGTTGGATTGCCTGGTACTTACTCCTTGCCTGGATCGTGCTTGGGCTTGGTCCGCTTGTTCATCTGCTTTGCCTCCCAGAACAAGCCGGTTAATACGTCCTTGATCCGCTGCTTATCCTCCTTGTTCAGGGGAATTCCGTCAAACATCAGCTCACCATCATCCTCCAGCATTTGGCGGAAGTCCCGCTTATCCTTGCTGGTGGCCCAGGCAGGCACAGCGCCCTCTGTACTGCTCTCAGTCTCGGTTAAATAACCGGCATGGCCCATCAGCTCCTCGTACGACACATCGGTCGCTTCAGCAATCTTACGCAGGGTAGCCGGCTTGGGGACACCCCGTAATCCATTCTCGATTCGTGAGATTTGGGCTCCACTGATACCGGCAAGCGCTGCCAGCTGATTAATGGTCAATCCCTTTCCTTCCCGAAGCTGTCTCAGATAGTATCCGAATTCCTCTGCCATCGATAACCACTCCTTATCCCTAATCACCTAAAAAGCTGTTGTACTTACTATAAGCTATTTATGCCAATAGGTAAACAATAAAGAGTCTATTATTGCCAAAAGGTAAGAATGGGCATGCATTTAGCTTGTTTGTGCTGCAAAACGGGCTAAAATGAGGTTTTACTGAATTGGTAGATAAGTGGTATATTATGAAAAAAGGCGAACAGTATACGAACAAGTAGAATTTTAACACATTTGGCCGGAAAGGTCCGCAACAAAGTTCTTAAATCTGTATAACATCTAAGGAGTGGTATAAATGATGATTCTATCTTCGCTGCCCGAGCTTGACCGCCGCCGAACTCAGGTCACTATAGAGAATATGCTGGAGAAGTACCGGATTTTCAAATCTGTAACGTTTGAGGCTAAAGAGGCCGGGATTACGTACTCCTATACGGAACGGTTCCATGGCGCAACCCATACGGTTACTGATCAGACAGCAGCGATTGCCACGCATAATGTAGATGTGCCTGCTGCAAGACGGGCGTACTGTGCTGTGATTGATTCGGTTGTAGAGCGGCTTACCCAGAGGGAACAACAACTGGTGCGGGAGAGATACATGCGCAGAGAGGAGAGCTACGACTACACGATATACAATCATGTGTTCGATCCTCCGGTGAGCAAGGATACTTATGTGAAAATAAGGTCGAAGGCGTTCTATAAGATGGCGCTTGCACTTGCTGATCTGCAGCTGTTGTCTCTGGCTACGCTCACGAAGACCCCGGTTGGAGGGAACCTGCCTAAGGAGCAGAAATCCTTTTGACAACATGCAGCTACCATATGTAATCGACATGGCCGTATTGCCCGCTTTGGGTGATGCGGCTTTTTGTTTCAGATGAGGGGACCGCCTTTTACCATCCCTAGTACCACCGGAAGTTATCGCTAATTCCTCTGTAATAGCGTCTGCGCAAGGTCTCAGGGGGTCTATGATTATAACATGGCAAATGAAGCAGAAGGACACCGCAGGAGCATGAATGCTCCACCTCATCGAAGCCTAAGACAGGCCGGCAGACAAGCGCGGTGAAAGCTCCTTCGGTCATTGCCGGATACAAGACGGGTCCTATTCTTCCTGAATCGAATCCGCGGGTGACTTCAAGAAAGGCAGGAGGGATTACCACATCTAATCATGAGAGGAATGAAATCATGACGGTACAACATCTACGGGGGAATATCACTGCTGCGCTGGAGCAGTTTTTCCCGGATATTCCTGTCTATGTGGAAGGGGATAAGCCGCAGTCAGCCTACTTCAGGCTGGAGCTGCTCTCGGCAACCTACGACAGGCAGCGTGAAGGAAGATACATGGCGGTCTACCGCTTCGGTATCCGCTATGAGCAAGGCAGTCTGCTGGATGCAGAGGCTATAGCTGACGGGCTCTGTGAGGCGCTGGACGCAAGAGAAAGTGTGAATCCCGCTTATCGGGTGGTGCGCCAGTCCTGGGTTGCCGGAGCAGAGGAACGGGGCGCGCTGTTCACCGTGGACTATATGCTTTATCTCCAGAAGCAGAAGCAGCCGGAGGAAGAGGCAGAGCTGATGGGACACTTCACAGAAGGGGCGCGGCTGAAATGAGTTCTAAGGAAATGACGGCAAGTGAGCAGGGACGCTGGAGCGGGGGACCGGATGTTTTTGGGAAAAAGCAGATCAGGAACTCGGCCCTGTTCGGCCCTAAGGAAAAGGATGTACTGGAGGTAGTTCTGCAAGAGGACGGGAGCTACACCTTGGAAGAGGCTAAGCACTTAATGGAGCGTTATCTAAATAAGGAGGTTATCTAATGGCTGGAGGAACATGGACAACACAAAACAAGGTGCGTCCGGGGGTATACGTAAATGTGGCCTCGAACGGTATTGTGGCAGGGAAAATGGGAGAACGCGGTACGGCTGCCTTGGCACTTGCACTGCCTTGGGGGCCTGCGGGAGTCATTCTAAAGCTTACGGCACAGGATGATTTCCAGCAAAAGCTGGGCTACGATCTCACGGCAGCAGAGCTGCTGCCGGTAAGAGAGGTGCTGAAGCGGGCAGGCACACTGTTGCTCTATCGTCTGAATCAGGGTGTGAAGGCTGCTGTGACCAATAACGGAATTCAGGCGACTGCGCGGTATGGCGGGGAACGCGGGAATGCGCTTAAGGTAGTGATCGAGAAAAATATCGATGACGCTACTAAGTTCGATGTCCGGACGCTGCTGGACGGGACAGAAGTGGACAAGCAGACGGTAAACGCTGCTTCCGGTCTGGCTGCGAACGCTTATGTAGAATTTAAGCCGAATGAAGCCGGTGCGCTGACGGTGACCGCTGGACTACCGCTGGCAGGCGGGGCGAATGGTACGGTTACGAATGCGGAGCATAGTGCGTTCTTGTCGGCGCTGGAGGTTCAGGATTTCCAGACGGTAGGTCTGGTATCGCAGGATAACACGCTGAAGTCGCTGTATAGCGCCTATGTGAAGCGTCTGCGTAATACAGAGGGCAAGAAGGTGCAGGCGGTCTTGTCCGATTACGCTACGGCTGACCATGAAGGCATCATCAGTGTGGCGAACGGTGTCATTCTGAGCGATGGGACGGTAGTGGATAAAGCCCATGCCGTGGCATGGGTAGCCGGTGCAACTGCCGCCGCTGCTGTGAACGAATCTCTGACTTATCAGGCCTATGACGATGCTGTAGATGCGGATGTGCGTTTCAGCCATTCCGAGACTGTAGAAGCACTTACAGACGGAGAGCTGCTGTTCACCTATAGCGGAGGCCGTGCAGTAGTGGAGCAGGACATTAACACGTTCACCTCCTTCTCCACAGACAAAGGCAAGGCCTTCTCCAAGAACCGCGTGCTGCGGGTGCTGGATGGGATCGCTGGTGATTTGAAGCGGATTTTTGAGAGCTACTTCATTGGCAAATTGCCGAATAATGAGGACGGGCGTGCGCTGTTCTGGTCGCAGTGCGTCACTTATATGAATGATCTGCAGAACCTTGGTGCGATTGAGAACTTCAATGCACAGAGCGATATTGTAGTGACTCCTGGAGCGGACAGTGACAGCGTAGTGCTGGAGGTAGCTGTGAAGCCGGTAGATTCCGTAGAAAAAGTATATATGAAAGTGAAGGTGGTCTAAGATGACATTCTTGAGAGCCAGCGATACGCTGTCCGGCCAGGAAGGCCGGGCCTATGCCACAATTAACGGACAGACAGAAGAGATGTTCTATGTCAAAACCCTGGAAGCCACAGTAGAGAAGCAGAAGGCGGAAGTGAAGACGCTTGGACGCCGCGGGGTGCAGCATAAGGCGACCGGCTGGTCGGGCAGCGGTACGATGACGATTTTTTATATGACGAGCCGTTTCCGCCAGATGATGCTGGAATACATGAAGACCGGGATTGACCAATACTTCAGTATTATCGTGACCAATGAAGATCCGTCCTCAACCGTGGGCGCCCAGCGCATCATGCTGAAGGATGTCAACCTGGACAGTGTCATTATGGCTTCGCTGGATACGGAGTCGGATGCGCTGGAGGAAGAGGTTGCTTTTACCTTCGAGGATGTGGAATTGGTGCAGCCCTTCGCGGCTCCGGCAAATGCCGGTCAATAAAGCATAAGCGGGCTATCCGCAGTTTGTAAAAGAGTAATTGAATGAATAGGTTCGGGAGGCCCCGCAAAGTATCCGGATAATCATTGGAGCCATAGCCGTTGTGCGGCGGTATTCTGCGACGGGCCTCTTCGTTGCCCTAACAAAATAAGAATCCGGGAGGAACGACATGAGTGAATTAAGTTTGTTTTTTGCGCAAAATGCGGCTTGTGATACAACAGAGGAATTTGCGGTCTCGCTGCGGTTCAAGGACAAGGAAGGTAACCCTGCCGTCTGGAAGCTGCGCAGTATGAATGAGGAAGAGAACCAGGAATGCCGTAAGGCGGCTACCCGCAAGGTCAAAGGAAAGAACGGCACCTACACGACGGACATTGATCCCAATGAATATATGGCGAAGCTGATGACGGCAAGCATTGTGCATCCGGATCTGAAGAACACAGAGCTTCAACGCTCCTACGGGGTGATGGGCGCCGAATCGCTGCTGCGAAAAATGCTGCTGCCCGGAGAATTCGCGGCGCTTGGGGAGCGGGTACAGGCGCTGAACGGCTTCGCCACAGATATGAACGAGCTGGTGGATGACGTAAAAAACTAATCAACGAGGGCGATGGTGAGGCGAATCTGGCCTACTACGCCCTCCATGAGCTGCATATTCTCCCGCATGAGCTGATGAAGCTCTCCGTCCGCGAACGCGCGGCGATCTATGCCATGATCTCCGTACGCGTGGACAAGGAGAAGCGGGAGCGTGCACGGAGCAAGGGGAAGAAGAGATGAAGGGGGTGAATGAATGGAAATTACAAGTACAGCGCTGGTTCCTGTAACGGCACTAACAGTCTGGCAAAATGTAAACTCACAGTGGGACCGGCTGAACCAGAATTTCAACCGGGCCAGTCACTCGCTCAGTGGTCTGCAGCAGATCCTGGAGCGGGTGTATGAAGAGAAGAACAAGTCTTTTATGGAAGGATTCATGCAGTCGCAGGAAGCAGCCAGACGCCTGTCCGAGGAAGGTGCTTCGTCAAGATCCCGCCGCTCTGCTGACAGTTCGGATGGTGATGGTCCAGGTGATAATGATGTCCGGGATGCAAAAAACGGGTTCATGGGAAAAGTGCAAAAAATAATGAAGGCGCTGGATGTCAGCGGGTTCGAGTTAATCACGTACGTGGGTGAAAAAGCAGTAGGGTATATTTTGGACAAGAAGAAGGAAAAGGCGGAAGAGAAGGAAAAAGAAAAGGCCGAGAAGGAGAAAAAAGCAGCGGAGCCCGGCTTTCTCTCCAAAGCAAAGGATTCCTTAGGTGCACTGGACCTTGGAAGCGTATTTGATAAGGTCAAAGAACTGGGCACGAAGGCAGTAGTAGCCAATGCCTCTGACGAAGATAAGGCGAAATGGGGCAAGCTGCAGGGCAATATGGACAACGCAGTTGAATTGATGGGGCAAAAAGCGATCGTTGCGCTGCGTCCGATTCTGGATACCTTGAACAATGCGTTTCAGTCTGAAGGAATGTCTACGGCGCTAAATCTGATCGCGAACGGCTTCTTGGTCATTGCTACGGTGATTAGCGAAGTGGTGGACGGCATCATGTATATGTTCACAGCTTTTCAGGAGAATTGGGATGTTGTAGGGCCGATCCTTGCGGCCATTGCCATTGTCTTCATAGCTGCGATGATTGTGCAGTTGTATAGTCTTGCTGCCGCGTGGCTTGTAGGCATGTGGCCAATCCTTTTAATAGTTGCTGCTGTAGCACTGCTAATTTATATTTTGCAGCAAGCGGGGGTATCCGTAGACGCAGTAGTAGCTTTTATCGGGGGAGCATTTGGCTGGCTGAGGGCAACCATAGAGAATTTTGTAATCGGTCTGTACAATAACTTTGTCTCCTTTGCAGACTTCTTCCGTAACTTATTTATTGATCCGACGTATGCGGTGCAAAAGCTGTTTTATGACCTGGCCACGAACTTCCTGGGCTTCATGTATCAAATGGCATTAGGTGTTGAAAGCTTTGCAGGCGGTTTCGTCAAGGCCATAGCCGAGGGTATAAACTTCGTGCTTAAAGGAGTTCAAACGCTGGCAGGGTGGTTAAGCAAAGTTCCAGGCTTTGAATTCTTGGCTGATTTCAAGCCTAACTTCCTTGAGACGGAGAACCCGCATGTCTTCAGTGATATGATCAAGAATGTTCAAGGCACTCTGGTAGAACCTAAATCGACTAAGGATGTATACAATACACCGAAGAAGGAACTCGTGGATACCTCCAAGAGTGTGGCGGAATACAAGGGTAAAGCAAACGATCTCGTTACTAAATTTAATACCAAGCTGGAGCCGGCCAAGCAAAAGGAGGATACCTCTCCGAATAATGCCCAGACTGCTGCCACGAACATGAGTAATATCGGCAAGGTAGGCGAGGTAGGCAAGATCAATGAAAAGGTCGATGTCTCCAGCGATGATCTGGATATGCTGCGGGAGCTGGCGGAGATTCAGGCGATTCAGAATTTTGTCGAGCTGACGCCGACGGTGCAGGTAACAACCGGAAATATTAATAATTCCGGCGATATTGACTCCATCATCACGAAGATCGGACAAAAGCTGAAAGAGGAGTTCGTCTCTACGGCGCAGGGGGTGTACACGTAACATGGAGGAGTATGGATTCTATCTTAGCTTCAATAATTATGAAGAGGTGATCCGGCTTCCGGTGAACCCTGAGACGCTGGAGATCAAGGAGAACAGCGATGGCAAAAGCTATACCATAGTGGATTTCGGTGAAATCAATGCGATCGCTTATCCGAAGCTGACGGAGATTACGATTGAGAGTATGTTCCCGGCACAATATTATCCGTTCGTGGTGTACTCCGGCGAGAATGCCGGTAAGCTGCTGAAGCCCTATGAGTATGTAGAGCTGATCCGCAAGTGGATGCTGAGCCGCAGGCCGGTCCGGTTTGTTTTCTCAGGGCTGAAATCGGCGAACGTGCAGAATACGCAGACTCCCGATTGGCTGAAGCAGGCCAGGGCGCAGGCGCAGCAGGCTTTTACCGGGGATATTGGCATTAATATGGCGGTCAGCATCGAGAACTTCTCCTGGAAGCTGAGTGCTGGATCCTCGGGGGATATCGATTATACACTTGGACTCAAAAAGTATGTGTTCTATCAGGCTCTAGCTGTGAAGGTGGGCAGCACCGGTGAAGTGAAGAAGCAGCAGAAGCGGGCAAGCGAAAAGGCAGCACCTGCTACCTATACACTCAAAGCTGGGGATACGCTCTGGTCGGTGGCCCAAAAGCTGCTCGGTGACGGCAGTAAATCCAAAACGCTGCAAAAGCTGAACAATATCACGGACAGTGAACTGAAGAAGCTCAAAATTGGCCGAGTGATCAAGCTGTCTTAGGAGGCCGTGGCGATGGAATTAATCATAATTAATAAGGAAGGCGCCATCTGGAATATTGCCGGAATCGTTACGGATATCACGTGGAAAACCACCCGGACCGGCAAGCCTGCGACGCTTGAGCTTACGCTGGTGGACAGCGGTATGTATCAGCATAAAAAGTTCGCGATCAGCAACGGGGATATTGTGCAGTTCCGCAGAGACGGAGTCGATGTATTCTACGGCTTCGTTTTCAGCATCGACACGGGGGCGAATCAGGAGATCAAGCTGACGGCGTACGATCAGATCCGCTATCTGCTGGGCAATGGCAGTTATGTGCTTCAGGACGTTACTGCGGCTGAGGTGATCAGCACCATTGCCAAAGACCGCGGCTTGCGGCTTGGATTACTGGAACCGGCGGAGTACAAGATCCCCTCGCTGATCGAAGACGGCAAAAAGCTGCTCGATATTATTATGGGTGCGGTCGGCAGTGAGCTGCAATATAAAGGCCAGTTGATGGCGTTCTATGATGATTTTGGCAAGCTGACGCTGCGCAGTCCGCAGTCCATGCTGCTGAAGGTGATTCTGGGGGCAGGCCATTACCTGTATGATTATTCGCTGAAAAGAAGCATCGACGATAATACGTACAATACGATTCTGCTCTACCAGGACAACGAAAAGACCGGCAAACGCGAGTTCTATCCGGTCACAGATAAAGAAAATGTAAAGCGCTGGGGTATCCTGCATCTCTACCAGAAGGCGGACGATAATGCGAATGCTGCGCAGATTCAGGAAAAGGCAGGCAATCTGCTTAAGCAGCATAACCGTGAGAAGGTCAGTCTCTCTGTGCAGGCTATTGGCGATATACGGGTGAGGGCGGGAAATTTCATCTATGTGCTGCTGGATGAATTCCAGACGCAGCTGTTCCTGGTGGATCAATGCAGCCATAAAATTTCCGGAGGGGAGCATACGATGTCCCTAGACATTAAGGTGGTGTAGACAACATGCTCGATATTATTAAACAGGCAAGCCTCGGGGCCGTATCGAATACGAATCCGGTGGCTTTGGCTTATGGGACAGTGGTTCTGGCACAGCCGCTGCAGATTCAGGTGGAGCAGCGGCTGCTGCTGACAGGAGCCGCACTGGTGGTGGTTGAATCCGTGATGGAGAGCAAGGCTGTGATCGAAGGCCGGGAGATCCTGCTGCGCCGTGGACTTGAAGCGGGAGACCGCGTGCTGCTCGTGCGGATGCAAGGCGGACAGAGCTATATTGTCCTCGATCGGCTGGTGGACCTATGATTCCGGCGATAGGCAAATCCGGTCCGGTGACAGGAGCGCTGGAAGGGAATGTGACCGCTCCGGGGAATGCCCCGAGCCTGACGTACCAGATGGACTGGGAGAGCAGGCGGATCGGCGGGCAGGTAGACGGGCTTGAAGCGGTGAAGCAGGCAGCAATTAAGGTGCTGCAGACCAGCCGATATGAGTACCTGATCTATAGCACAGACTACGGAACGGAGTGGAAGCTGGTGCTGGGTCAGGACAGGCTGCTGGCCCGGCCGGAGCTGCGCCGCCTGATCAGCGATGCGCTGCTCCAGGATGAGCGGATTCAGGCGCTTGAGGATGTGGAGATTTTTTTTGACGGAGATACGGTTAGCTTCAGCTGTACCGCTGTCACGATATATGGTGATGTGGAGCTGAGAAAGGAGGGGATTGGCAATGTATGAGGATCAGACGTACGAGGTTCTTCTGGAACGCATGCTGGATCGTGTGCCAGAGGGGCTGGATAAGCGCGAGGGAAGTATTATCTATGATGCGCTTGCGCCGGCGGCGGCTGAAATGGCCCAGATGTATCTGGAGCTTGAGGTCAGCAATAATCTGTTCTTCCCGGATACGGCAGATGGCGAATATCTGGAACGAACCATTGCCTGGACGGGATTGAAGCGTCATCCGGCAGGCAAAGCGCAGCTGGGCGCGAGGTTCTATACCAGCGGCGAACAGCCTCTGGACATTCCGCTGGGCAGCCGTTTCTCCCTGGGACTGCTTCATTATAGTGCGGCGGAGAAGCTGGCTCCCGGGACGTACCGCCTGGAGAGCGAAACTGCTGGGGCTGAGGGGAATCAGTATTCAGGCGCGCTGCTGCCGATTGATTATATCCCGGGACTGGCCCGGGGGGAGATTACGGGCCTGCTGGTTCCGGGGACGGATGCGGAGACGGATGAAGCGCTGCGGCAGCGGTACTTCGATTCGGCCCGGCGGCCTGCAACGAGCGGCAATAAATATCATTATATGGAGTGGGCGCAGCAGATTCAGGGCGTAGGGGGAGCGCGGGTCTTCCCGCTGTGGGCCGGACCGAAGACGGTCAAGGTGGTCATTGTGAACGCGGAGCATCAGCCCGCCTCCCCGCTGCTGGTCTCCCAGGTGCAGCAGTTCATTGATCCTGCGCCGGGTCTTGGCGAGGGCCAGGCTCCGGTGGGAGCGGTGGTAACGGTGGCATCGGCCACAGGCAAGGTGGTTGATGTCTCAGCTAAGGTTACGCTGGCGGCCGGCTATGCGCTGCAGCCGGTTATTCAAGCTTTTACGGCGCTCCTGGAGAAGTATCGTAAGGAGAAGGCTTTTGCCGCTACCTATATCAGTCAATCGGTCATTGGCGCATTGCTGCTGAATACGGAGGGCGTTGTGGATTATAGCGGGCTGAAGCTGAACGGCGGGACGGCAAATATCCCTCTGCTGGAGACAGAAGTGCCGCTGTTCGGCAATGTCGTACTGGAGGTGTAGCATGGGATATCCGGAGCAGATCGATGTCTTTCAGGATAAGCTGAACAAAAAGGCAAACGGCGGCAGTCATGTTGTAGAGGAGAAGCTTCGGCTTACAGGTGGTGCATTCAGCGGACTGCTGGCCCACGACAATATTAACAATCAGACGCTGGCCGTGTACACAGGCTCACGCTTCAGCGGGACAGAGGTGCGCAATTACTCGGTCTCTTTCCCGGACGAGGCTCCTTGGCGGCGGCTCATTAACATCTATGCGGATGTGCCCGAAGTCTATGTGACTTACGAGACACCGGGAGACACTGTGGAAGCGGATGATGTGAACCAGTTACAGGGCGGGCTTACGGCTACGCAGCGTGAACTGGAGCGGTATAAACAGGCCGGTCTGATTGACGGCGGATCTTTTAGAAGAGAGGTGTAATATGGCACAGACCATTCAGGTCAAACGCGGTACCCGGGCCGAGCTGTCCACTTACGGGATGCTGAAGGCGGGCGAAATGGGCTTCTGTACAGATACGAAGGAGGTCTATATCGGAGACGGTAGCTCCAACTCCATGGTGGGCCGGGCCTTGTCCGGTCCCGAAGCTTCGCGTCCTGCGGCAGCCTCGGTTGGGCGTCTATACTATGTGAGCAGCGGGAGTAACAGCGGGTATTTGTATTTCGATGACGGGGCCGCCTGGCGCCGGGTTAACGCGCAGAAATTAACAGATGTGAGCGGAACGGTGGACGATATCGCTGACGGCTCCACGTATGCCAAGGTGCTCAAGGCGGATCTTACAGCAGGGCATCCCAATAAAGTGTCGGACGGCACGAATTCGAAGACTGCCGCAGAAATTGCAACGCACCTTAACGATACCGCGAAGCACAGGGTTATCAACGACGGCGGGTCGACGATTACAGATCTGTGGTCCGCGCAAAAAATCAAAAACGAAATCGAGCTGGCCAAGCATAATATTGAGCCGCAGGCTTCGGTGAAGGATCAGCACCTGACGGCTCCGCCAGGAAGTCCCGTGGAAGCTGACAGGTATATCATTCCTTCTGGCGCAACCGGCGTCTGGGCGGGTAAAACCAGTCAGATTGCGGAGTATGCCGCAGGTAGCTGGGCCTATTATGTTCCGGCTGTCGGCTGGACGGCCTATGTGGACGATGAGCAGAAAATCTACAGCTGGAACGGGAGTGCCTGGGTGCGGACGGGCGGCGCGCTACAGACGATCACGGCTGGGAATGGTCTTACCGGCGGCGGGCAGGCGGACAGTGTCACACTGACCGTCGGGGCAGGCAATGGGATCATTGTCGGTTCAACCAGCGTTGCGGCCAAGCCGGGTAAGGGAGTTCTGGTAAACTCGACGGGAATCGAGGTCAACATCGACGGTTCGAGTATCGTCTACGATTCGGCCAATGGCAACCAGCTCACGGTAAGCACTATCGACGGCGGAACATTCTAGGAGGCGGTGACCATGGCACGGAAGACATTGATTCAAATCCGCCGCGGCCTGGAGAGCGCGCTGGGTACGCTGGCCGCAGGCGAGCTGGGCTACTGCACGGATAGCGGTAAGCTGTTCATCGGCAGCGGCAGCAGCAATATGCTGCTGGCGGCAGGCCAAAGCACAGGCGATATGCTGAAAAGCATCTACGACACGAATAACAACGGCAAGGTTGATTATGCCCAGGCTGCGGATACGGTTCCGTGGTCAGGTGTGGACGGCAAGCCTTCCGTCTATCCGGCAGCTGCACATACCCATGATTATATGCCGAAGGGTCCGCTGACCTGGAACCAGCTGAAGGGGGTGTAGCTGTGGCTTATGGAGACAGTATATATGGCGTTGTGGCATATTCGGCAGATGATGTGACAGGGGAAGGGCCGGAGATTACCGCTCCCGATCTAATGAAATACCTGCCCGAGTATTATCAGGGCGTGCCTGAGATGGAGGCTGTGCAGGCCAGCGCAGGTAGAGCCTGCGGTGAAGTGGCATACGCCATGGCCGACAGTGACGATCAGAAGACGCTGGAGTCGGCTACCTGGGGGCTGTCCCGCTGGGAGCGGATGCTGGGACTGGCCTCAGATCCGAACAAGTCCTACGCCACCAGGCGGGAGATGATCAAGGCCAAGCTGCGAGGCAGCGGAACAACTACGCCGGAAATGATTAGGCGGACGGCGTCTGCTTTTTCCGGGGGAGATGTGGAGGTAGTCGAGGTGCCCGAAGCGTACAGCTTCGAGGTGCGCTTCGTCGGCACGCTGGGCATCCCGGCCAATATGGCAGGTCTGATTCAGATCATGGAAGAGATTAAGCCGGCCCATCTGGATTACAGCTTCGTGTACAGCTACACCTGGTGGGATTCCTTGAAGTCCCTCACCTGGAACGGTGCGCACGGCAAGACCTGGAATGAACTAAGAGTATATGAATAGGAGTGTGAGCGATGAAAACAACGGGTAATCTGGGGCTGAAAAAGCCCGATGGTACAGACATTGTAGATATCACCGATCTGAACGGCAATATGGATATTCTGGACACCGCCGTCAAGGCCGCGCAGGATCACGCCGCGGATGCGGTCAAACACATCACAGCCGCGGAGCGCACGGCATGGAACGCCAAGGCATCTACTGCGGTTGCGACCACGACCGCTGCCGGGCTAATGGCCGCAGGGGACAAGTCGAAGCTGGATAGCGTGGCACAGGGGGCTAATAATTATGTGCATCCTTCCACGCATTCGCCATCGATTATTGTACTGGACTCGTCCAACCGTTTCGTAACCGATGCGGAGAAGACGGCCTGGAATGGCAAGGCGAATCTGGTGACTACACCGCAGCAGACTATTACGGATATTACCTATTATGTCCGGACTGATGGAAATGATGGGAATACGGGAACGGCAGATACGGCGGGTGGAGCGTTTCGGACGATTGGGAAGGCATTCTCAGTTATACCCTCGACTGTCAACCATGCTGTTACTATTAATATAGCACCTGGGACATACAACGAAGTACTGAACATGGGCGGTTTTAAAGGATCAGGTAAAATTCAAATTAACAGTGGAGTCCGTGCGCTAAGCGCAAGTTACAATATACACTCACTACGTATCATTAATTGTGGTGTGGTCGTGTCTGTTTATGGATTAAATGCTCAATCGGCAACGGCACATGCATTCATGGTTGAAAATTGTTCTAACGTAGAGTTTTATTACTGCCAAGCTACAGCAGCTACAACCACATATCATGGTTTTGTGGCCCATTCTTCTAAGCTGTATTCATACGCATGTAGGGTCTCTAATAAATATGTTGGATTCTACGCAGGACAAAATTCAAACGTCTTGGTGTGGAGTACAGATGGAACGGCAAATAAGGTGGCTTTAATGGGTGCTGAGGGTGGGGTGTTATCTTACAATGGCACTTATCCAACCAGTTCAACTTTCAGTGATATAGCTTCTCAAAATAGTGGGAGCGTAACGTCTGGGGTTGTCAATCCTTGGGGAGATAATACCTACGCCTCAAGACCGATCGTATGGGCAGGGATGGCTGCAGATCAATCCTTATCTGCTAATGCTTGGACAATGATAAAATATGCCGGCGTATCGACTAATCAAATGGGGGGATACAGCGGAACAACAGGAGTGTTTACTTCGCCACAAACGGGATGGTACAAAGTCAGAGCTTCCGGGTTAGTTGCTAATGTTGCGGCTACAGTTCAATGTCAATTAAGAGTTCTTCAGGCCGGTGTTTCGGCTTACGCGATTGATGTGAAAAATGCGGGTTCTGTTAGTATGCATTTATTGTTAGCGGGAGAGATATTGCTCTACCTGCCATTAGGAGATTATTTCATCATTCAAGGATGGAGTTCCAATTCAGCAACTATTACCGGAGGTAACGACATATCTAGGCTTGAAATAGTTAGAGTAGCTTAAAGGAGGGATCATCTAGATGGATTTATCTAATGCAGTTAAATATATTTACCCTGATATTGATAGTTTAAAAGACTTCGAAATATGGAACAACGGCCCAGAACCCGTCCTGCGGCCGGGAGCCGAAGCCAAAGGCTGGGTACGCTACGAGATCAAGCCGCCAGAAATCGACGAACAACCCGTAGAGGGCGTCCACTACCGCCACGGCATTGACTATAATCTGCTGACCGAAGGCGAGGATTATGATCTCGTAGAACGCGGGCCGCATATCGCCGTCTGGAATCTGGACGCGCCACAGCCGACAGAGGCTGAATTGCAGGTAGCGTGGGAAGCGTACCAGGAGGCTGAGGCCAACAAGCCGCCGGTACTGACAGAGCTGGAGCAGTTGCAGCAAGAGAATCTGTGGCTAAAGGCGCAGAATAACGCGCTCAGCGAACGGGCGGATTTCATTGAGGATCTCATTGCGGAGATGGCCACGCAAGTCTACACGTAATCGTTCAGCGGGTCTAACCTGCGCATTACCTCTATAATAGAAAGGTGGTGAGAGCAATGGCATTATTTTTCGCACAACGCGTTACGCTGGGGAAGACGAAGTATAGCGAGATCCCCTCTACGCTGAAGCCTGCCGTCAAGCAGATTCTGGTGGAGAACGGACTTACGTTTCTTGTAACTGAAGAGTAGATTGCCACAGGCGCCGCTCAGGGCGTTTTTATTTTGCCCTCGGACCCGTCCGGGGGCTAAGTCCAAATATTCACCGCAGTGACGATGAAGCTTCAAGTTTAAATCTTAAGTGCGTCTTATATAACTACTTTAATAACCACACAGAAGGGAGTGAAGCAATGGACAGCAACGATGTAGCGAATCTGGAGAAGCTGCTGCCGCTTGCGGATAAGTATGGACTGGCTTATATCATCGCTCTGATTCTGCTCATGATTATGCTTGTGCTTTTGCGGTCAATTGTGAAGGGGAATCTGGTGCCGCGTGAACTGCTGGAGCGTGCTGAGGAAGACCGGGACAGGCTGCAGAATATCCTCGACAAAGAGCGGTCAGACTTCATGGCACCCACGCTTGAAGTCTTACAGCGCTTGAAGATAGACCATTCCGCAGGCAGCCATACGGGTAGTACCAGTACTAATGAAGAAGACAGGGGGGGATAACGTGCTGAGTGCGTGGATCAAGCGTCTATCGCCCCTGCACCGGGACAGAGAGCGGAGGCTGGCGCTGGCAGGACACCGAGTATCGCTCTCTATCCGCAGGTATAAGAATGTCTCTAAAGACATTCAGGAAGAAATCAGGAACAACGGGTTCGCCGAGTTCCTAATCTATGATCGGGGGGCAGAAGATGAGCAGCATTGATATTGTGTTGTTACTGGCCTATTCTATATCCTTTATCTGTGCGCTGCTGCTGATGGCTGCGCTTTTTTTGTATTTCCGCCGAAGATTCCGGGTGCGCGTGGTCAGTCTGTTTATGCTGGCTGCGTTTTTTTTCCTCGGGGCGTATACGGTTAAAATGGCGGTGGCCTTCTGGATCAGATTCAGCTCCGCTCCCGTCCCGGACGCTATACGAAGCTCGCTGCAATCGGATGCCTGGGCTATTGCCCAGACGGGAACGACCATAGGGCTAGTCATCCTAACCCTCTTGATGTACACCAGACGCCAGGATCTGTTCGTGGTCCTCTCTGAAATCAGGAAAGGGGAGGAATCGCATGCTGACGCTGGCTCAGGTCCTGAATAAATCCGCTGCCCGCCTGTCCGGGCTTCATCCCGCCGTCCTTGCCGCAGCGACTGCACTGATTGAACGCAGTTATGCTGTTGGAGTTCCCATTCTGATCACGCAAGGCCTGCGGACGATTGCCGAACAGGATGCGCTCTATGCCCAGGGGCGAACCCGGCCGGGAGCAATCGTGACGAATGCGCGCGGCGGGTACAGCTATCACAATTATGGATTGGCGGCGGATTTTGCGCTGCTGCTTCCGGATGGTTCAAGTGTCTCTTGGGATATGAACAGGGATGAGAACCAGAATGGGACCCGGGATTGGCTGGAGGTGGTGCAGCACGCTAAGGCCATCGGGTTCGAATGGGGCGGCGACTGGACTAGCTTCAAGGATTACCCGCATCTGCAGATGAGCTTCGGATTAAGTCTTGCGGATCTGCGGACCGGGAAAAAGCCTACGGCTGCGGCCGTGGAGGCGGTGGTTGAACGCATCAAGCCCAAGGAGGAACAAGCGATGAGGACTCAGATGAAAGTTGCAGTACAGGTGAATGGGAGGAAGATTGCGGACGGGTGGCTGGAGAATGGGGTTACCTATGTTCCTGCACGTAAAATTTCGGAGGCACTCGGCGCTCAGATTGCCTACCATCCGGCTGCCAACACCGTTGAAATCACCACCATCCCGCAGAAAGGAGCAATCTCATGATGAACCGCGAACTGCTGGACCATGTATTGGCTTTTGCCTCCATCCTGGCCGTATTTATTCTTGCCTTGGTGCAGCTGATCAAAAATAATACCCATTTGCCGCGTAACAGCATCCCTTTTATCGGACTTGGCATCGGGCTGCTGGTTGGAGCGGCGGCGTATCCTTTTACAGAGCTGGAGTTGACCTTGCGTCTATGGGCAGGCGGATTGGCCGGGTTATCGGCTACCGGATTATTCGAATTGGCATTCAACAATCGCTCAGGGCACACAATGAAATAAAAGTTAACCTGCGATGAACGGCCGGCTCTGAGGAGCTGGCTGTTTTTGTCGTTTTACGTCATATAACTTCACATGAACACTGCATAAAGTACATATCAAAGAGAGAATATACCAGGAAGAAATACATAATTTTTTGGGACTGCATAAATGGCCGGTTTGGTGTATAATCGAAATCACTGCACTGCTTTACCGCGCAATAAAGTTGAAGATTTCCGGGCGGTTTTATTGTATGATATGAGGAAGCTTTTCAAATAGACAATGTTAAGAGCATTGATCCGGAAGAGGATGGGGGGAGCAGCATGACCGAACTTACGACTACCGTTAGCAAAAGCAACTCCAACAATCTGCTGCGGCGGGACGTACGGTTCCTGGGGAACATACTGGGCGAAGTCTTGGTACACCAAGGCGGCAACGAACTGCTGGATATTGTGGAGAAAATCCGGGAGACCAGCAAATCGCTGCGCTCATTGTTTTTGCCTGAACTGCACAACGAATTTAAAGAGCTGATCAGCTCACTGGACCCGGAGAATCGCCATCAGGTGATCCGTGCCTTCGCGATTTATTTCCAGTTGGTGAATATCGCCGAGCAGAACCACCGGATTCGCCGGAAACGCGACTACGAGCGTTCTGCCGGGGAGACGGTACAGCCGGGGTCGATTGAGAGCGCGGTTCAGGACCTTCGCGAACGGGATTTCTCCCACGAAGAGGTTCTTGAGATCATGAGCGGCATGTCACTCGAGCTGGTTATGACCGCTCACCCTACTGAAGCTATGCGCCGTGCGATTCTCGATATCCACAAACGGATCTCCGACGACGTCATGGGCTTGGATAATCCGACGCTAACGTTCCGCGAACGCGAACAGCTTCGGGAGAAGCTGCTGAACGAGGTTATTACCTTGTGGCAGACCGATGAACTGCGTGACCGTAAGCCAACGGTGCTGGATGAAGTGCGTAACGGGATGTATTACTTCCATGAGACGATTTTTGAAGTGCTGCCGGATGTATATCAGGAGCTTGAGCGCTGTCTGAGCAAGTATTATCCGGGCCAGAACTGGCATGTGCCGACCTATCTGCGTTTCGGTTCATGGATCGGGGGAGACCGCGACGGCAACCCTTCAGTGAAGGCATCTGTTACCTTGCAGACCCTCCGTCTGCAGCGCAAGCTGGCTATTCGTGAATACCAGCGTATTATGCGCGAGCTGATGCAGTACCTGAGCTTTAGTACAAGCATTGTGAATGTGACGCCGGAGCTGCTGGAATCCATTGAGGCAGACCGGAATATTATCAATCTTAACCGGGTTGATGCCTGGCGTAATGATAACGAGCCTTACCGGATTAAGCTCAGCTATATGATCTCCAAGACACAGAATGTGCTGGACGATGAGAAAAAAGGAACACCAGAGCGCTACTCATCCCCGGCGCAATTCATCGACGACCTGAATGTGATTGACCGCAGCCTGCGGCATCACTATGCCGATTATGTAGCTGATACCTACATTAAGAAGCTGATTCGTCAGGTGGAGCTCTTCGGCTTCCACACCTCTACGCTGGATGTCCGCCAGCACAGCCAAGAGCATGAGAATGCGATGACAGAGGTTCTGGCCAAGATGAATATTACACCGGATTACTCCAAGCTGTCGGAGCAAGAGAAGATTGTGCTGCTGGAGAAGCTGCTGAATGATCCGCGTCCGCTGACTTCTCCTTACCAGTCGTATAGTGAAGGGACAGAGGAGTGCCTGGCGGTATACCGTGCGATCTATGAGGCGCAGGAGGAATACGGCAAGCAGTGTATTACAAGCTATCTGATCAGTATGGCGGAGGCGGCAAGCGATATTCTGGAGGTTATGGTCTTCTCCAAGGAAGTCGGCTTGTTCCGCAAAGACAACGACGGTACGGTAGTCTGTACTCTGCAGGCTGTGCCGCTGTTCGAGACGATTGACGACCTGCATGATGCGCCGCAGATTATGCGTACGCTGCTGAGTATGCCGATCTACCGCGATGCGGTCCGTGCGATGAATGATCTGCAGGAGATCATGCTGGGATATTCCGACAGTAATAAAGACGGCGGCGTGGTTACAGCGAACTGGGAGCTGCGTGTGGCCCTGAAGCAGATCACAGCGGCTGCCGATGAGTTCGGCATTAAGCTGAAGTTCTTCCACGGACGGGGCGGCGCCCTCGGACGCGGCGGTATGCCGCTCAACCGGAGCATTCTGGCCCAGCCGGCTTCCACCATCGGCGGCGGGATTAAGATTACCGAGCAGGGCGAGGTTATCTCCTCCCGGTATTCGATGAAAGGCATTGCTTACCGCAGTCTGGAGCAGGCGACATCCGCTCTGATTACGGCCGCTATTCATGCCAGATCGCCGCAAGCGGATCTGTACGAAGCCAAGTGGGATGAGATTATTGCCCGTATCTCTGAAGTCTCGCTGAACAAGTATCAGGATCTGATCTTCCGTGATCCAGATTTCCTGACGTATTTCAAAGAATCAACCCCGCTGCCGGAGGTAGGCGAGCTGAATATCGGCTCACGTCCTTCGAAGCGGAAGAATAGCGAGCGCTTCGAGGACCTTCGTGCGATTCCTTGGGTATTCGCTTGGACGCAGAGCCGTTATCTGCTTCCAGCATGGTATGCCGCCGGAACCGGTCTGCAGAGCTTCTATGAGGGCAAGGAAGAGAATATGAAGATCATGCAGCATATGTATGCGAACTTCTCATTCTTCACGACCCTGATCGATACGCTGCAGATGGCTATTGCGAAGGCGGATCTTGTCATCGCCAAGGAATACGCCGGGATGGGCAAGAACGAGGAAGCACGTGCGCGAATCTTCGGCCAGATCGAGGCTGAGTTCAAGCTGACCTCCGAGCTGATCCTTCAGATCACCGGCCAGCAGGATATTCTGGATAATGTTCCGGTCATTCAGGAATCTATCCGCCTGCGTAATCCGTATGTTGATCCGCTCAGCTACCTCCAGGTTCAGCTCCTCGCCGAGCTTCGCGCCCTGCGTGAGGCTGAGGGGGATGACGCTGAGCTGCTGCGTGAGGTACTGCTCACGATCAATGGTATTGCCGCCGGTCTTCGGAATACCGGCTGATTTGTCTGTAGCGGTTGGTTTATTGCAGTTGCTCTAAAAAGTCGGCGAAGCCGCTTTAAGGTTTTGATTTTCCGATCTTAGGCCCTGGTCTTTCGGTCTTGAATCTTTGAAGCAAGCCCTAAGCCGCTTCAGAATTCCCCGCCCACCTCCTAACCGGAGGTGGGCATTTTTTTATAGGAATTGGCGGTCACGAAGGCACAGGGGCACATTATATGCGAAAAACCGAACACAATGGGCAGTGACGAAGGCATATGAGCCAATGTATGTGAAAAACCGAATACATTGGAAGGTCACGAAGGCACACGGGCCAAATGTATGCGAAAAACCGAATAGAAATAGAATGAGGATGAAACAGGTGGATGCAAACAAGTGAGGTGCTGCCCTAAGAGTGGCATAAGGCACGGGCATGCTTCATCTGCTAGGAGGTTTTTGCCGTTTCAGGGAGGCCGGGAGTCGCAGACCCGGCTGAGCCCATGCCCCACCCCATTGTTGCCTGAGATATACCTGGGCAACAAGAAAAGTAGTGGGGGGAACCAGGCTGATGGAGGGGCGGAGCGGAAATTTGGAACTGTAGGAGCGATAGCGTTCGCCTTTATTGGCAGATTTCAACCGCAGCTAGCGGTTCCAATCAGGAAATCTGCCAATAACAGCGACCGGAAGTCCAAATGTTCTGCGCAGCCCCCGACTAATCAGCCGCCAGGGGGGCTAGGGGGTTCCTTCAGCGATCAGCCGCCAGCAACCCGGCAGCAAGCTTTTCCAGCACATTATATAGAAGGTAACAATACAAACCTTGATTTTTGCAAGCACATGATTTACGATTTAAATGCTTGTACCGTGGTCTTCGAAGAGCTGAAAGTCCAAGGGCGGCAAGTCTGGGGGAGTTAACAGGTGGAGAATCTGGAAGGCAGACTGACAAAGCTCGCCCTGAAGGGTGACCAAAGGGCATTTGCCGAGCTTGTGGAACTATATAAAGACAAAATTTATCATTTGGCTTACCGTATGCTGAATAACCGCCATGAGGCGGAGGATGTTGTTCAGGAGACTTTTTTGCGCGTCTACAGAAATTTGGACAGGTATGATGATAAGCAGAAGTTCTCGACATGGATCTACCGGATTGGTACGAACCTCTGCATTGACCGGCTGCGTAAGCGTCGCCCGACCTATTCCCTGGATGCCGAGATGAACGACCAGGAGGGGATAGACGGGTATTCGATGATTCCGAGTGATAATGTGACCCCGGAGACGGAGCTGCTGCTCTCTGAGACACAGAGACTCATCTATGAAGCCATCGACAGCCTGCCCGTGAAGTACAGGTCGGTTATGATTCTGCGCTATCTGCAGGATTTGTCGCTTCAGGAGATCGGCGATGTGCTGGATATGCCTGTAACGACGATCAAGACCCGGGTGCATCGTGGCCGTGAGTTTTTACGTAAGAAGTTAGGACCCAAATTGTAAAAATAGATTATTTTTTATGAAACTCCTGCATTGCAGGGACGTATGTAAGTTAAGCAAGTCTTATGCACTAAATTAGCACGTATGAAAGGATTGGCTCCTATGGAATGCAAACTGGCCGTCTCTATGATGCACGACTACCTGGATGACGACTTGCCCGACCTGCAGCAGAGGGAATTGAAGGAGCATCTTTTATCCTGTACGGAGTGCCGTGCGAGGTTCAAAGAACTGGAACAGACCGATATGCTGATGTTTTCCCTGATGCACCAGACACCTGTGGCCTCGGAGGATTTGGTTGGCCGGATTATGGATTCATTACCGAAACCCAAGAAGGAAAGAGCCTTCATCACCTGGATCAAGCGACATCCGGCCCTGACGGCGGCGTCTATGTTCATTCTTGTGATGCTGATGAGCTCCGTAACCTTTTGGAATCAGGATCGGCAGCTTGTGGTTAGAGGGGCAGACCTCGACCAGGTTGTGATCAAGGGGAATACGGTGATTGTACCCTCCGGCAAAATTATCTCCGGCGATCTGACGGTGGAGAACGGTAAGACTCAAGTCTACGGGGAAGTCAACGGGAACGTAACGGTAATCGACGGCTCGCTGTATCAGGCTTCAACCGCCCATATCTCCGGGCAAGTCAAAAGTATAGACCAAGCCGTAAGCTGGATCTGGTATAAAGTGACGAACATGTTCTCTGAAGTTGCCTACCGATAGCTAAATGTTGGTCGCTTGTAGCAGATAACTCATTTGCGCCTCTTTTTCCGGAAAGATGGCGCTTTTTTGTTGCCTGAAATGACAGGTTCATCAATTTACCAGCCGCCAAACTTGCAACCGGAGGCGTAACGTTATAACCTAGAATAAGATTCAAGCTTAACAGACAATTTACATAAACCCAGTTAATTTGAAATCACGGGGGTTTTCGGCCATGAGCTACTTTACAGACCTTACATGGAAAGAATCCATTAAAGATATAATTGATATTCTAATTGTCAGCTACATTATCTATAAAGTGCTCAACATGGTGCGCGGAACGCGGGCGGTTCAACT
The DNA here is from genome assembly GCF_038595095.1 of Paenibacillus sp. FSL P2-0089. Classification (NCBI taxonomy): domain Bacteria; kingdom Bacillati; phylum Bacillota; class Bacilli; order Caryophanales; family Paenibacillaceae; genus Paenibacillus; species Paenibacillus sp. FSL P2-0089. The sequence continues at coordinate 6,452,154 of NZ_CP152006.1, read as the reverse complement.
GCTGAAGGGGATTATGGTCCTGGTCGTCATCTGGGGCGGCAGTACTCTACTGGATCTGTATACCCTGAGGTGGCTGATGAACCAGGTGTTTACTTTTGGGATACTCGCGATTTTTATTATTTTTCAGCCGGAGCTGCGGCGGGGGCTGGAACAGCTCGGCCGGGGCAAGTTCTTCGGGCGGAATGCGGAGAATGATGAGGAGATCAGTAAATTAATCGGTGAAGTGATTAAAGCCGTGAATTATCTGGCTGTCCGCAAAATCGGGGCATTGATCGTATTCGAACGGGCCACGGGGCTTAATGAATATACGGAATCCGGGATCGCCATGCGCTCTGAGGTCAGCTCCGAGCTGCTGATTAATATCTTCATCCCCAATACGCCGCTGCATGACGGAGCGCTGATTATGCAGGGAGGCCAGATCGCTGCGGCAGCCTGTTACCTGCCGCTCTCGGAGAATCCGTTCATCAGCAAGGAACTGGGAACCCGGCACCGGGCCGCAATCGGTATCAGTGAGGTGGCAGACTCGGTGTCTGTGGTTGTCTCTGAGGAGACCGGCCTGATCTCGCTGGCCATCAATGGGCAAATTGTCCGGGATATCAAGGAAGAGTCCCTGATCTCGAAGCTGCACCAAGAGCTGAGCGCAACCAGCTCGCCCCTGATGGAGAAGAGCTCCGCTTTCTGGAAACGGAGGGGGAATAAAGACAATGGATAAATGGATGAAGAACAATAACTTCAACAAGATCCTTGCCCTGGCTCTGGGGATTATTCTGTGGACCATTGTGCATGTGGATACAGCGCCAACGTACCAGACTACGGTTAATACCGAATCGAAGACGATTGAGAATGTCAAAGTGGAGATTGAAGGCTTCGACAGTGAGAATTATGTACTGACCAAGGATGTGGACAGCGTCAGGATGGAGGTAAGGGGCAAGAAGTCCGATCTGACCTACAAGTTCTCCGATGCCTATCGGGTATGGCTGGATCTGAAGGATGTGAAGCCCGGTGATAACACGCTTCCGCTGATGTATTCGACTCCAAGCGGTGTAACCCTGGATGATATGGTCCCGAATCAGGTGAATGTGCATATCGAGGCGCGGACGACGAAGTCTTTTCCCGTCTCGCTGAATATTACGGGAGAGCCGGCAGCAGGCTATGAAGTAGGCAGTCCTGTGATTGACCCGGTATCCGTGGAGGTTACTCTTCCGGCAAGTGATCTTGGACGGGTAGCGAAGGTGCAGGGGAAGGTGGAGCTGGAGGGGCAGAATGAGACTTTTAGCGAGAAGAGGCTGAAGCTCTTTGCTCTGGACAGTAAGGGGAATGAGCTGGAGGATGCGGTCATTGAACCCTCTACAGTAGCGGTAGAAGTGCCTGTTACCCTCCCGTCCAAAACCTTGCCGCTAGACATCAGCTTCACCGGCAGTCTGCCCGGTTCCCTGGTGCTGTCCAGGGTAACGCCTGAACAGGATATGGTAACGGTGTACGGCAGTGCAGAGACCCTTAAGACCTTATCCTCGTATGAGGCTGTCCTGGATTTGAGCGCTATCAAGAATGCGGGTACTGAGCAGATGAAGCTGGAGCTTAAGCCGCCGGAGGGCACAGGCAAGATTGAACCTGCGGCAATGACCGTAGCGGTCTCTGCGGCGGAGATTACCCAGCGGACCCTCTCTGCTATCCCCATTAAGCTGGAGGGCGTCAGCAGCGGGCTGACAGCCCGTGTCATAGACCCTGAAAGCGCCACTATGGATCTGACCCTATCAGGTGCGCCAACACTGCTGGACCAGCTCGACCAGGATAGCATCAGTGTGGTTGCAGATGTCGTGGGGCTTACGGCCGGTGTTTACGATATTACGCTGCAGGTGTCGCTCCCCCGGTTCATTACCCTGGAGAATGCCGCCTCGCAGCTTGTTGCGAAGGTGGAGCTGGTAGCGCCTGCTGCTCCGGCCGCGACTGCCGTGCCGGACAGTAGCCCTATCCCGACGCCTACGCCGGAGCCCAGTGCTGAGCCTGCATCCGGGGACGAGACGCTCGTAGAGCCAACCCCGGAGCACACCACCGAGATTATAGAGGAGACTCCGACGCCGACACATATTCCGCCGGAGACTGCGGAACCAACGCCGCCCGCAAGCGGCAATAATGCCGACAGTACGGGCGGAACGTAACCTTCCGGGCATGTAAAAGTCTATTTATATGCACCTGACATACACGAAATATCGAATCATTCATACTATAATTTATTAAGCTGAAGCAGCGTATTCTAAAGGAGAAAAAAAGATGGGTAAGTATTTCGGAACAGATGGCGTACGCGGGGTGGCTAACCGTGAATTAACAGCAGAAATGGCCTACAGTATTGGACGCTGCGGGGGATATGTGCTGGCAGGAAATGTGGAAAAGCCTAAAGTGGTCATCGGCATGGATACACGAATCTCGGGTCCAATGCTGGAATCTTCACTCATTGCGGGTTTGTTGTCCATTGGGGCAGATGTGATCCGTCTGGGTGTAGTCTCTACACCTGCTGTTGCTTATATCACAAGATTGCTCCAGGCGGATGCCGGAGTGATGATCTCTGCTTCACATAATCCGGTGGAGGATAACGGAATCAAGTTCTTTGGCGGAGACGGCTTCAAGCTGACAGACGAAACGGAGCTGCGCATCGAGGAGCTGATGGATGCCGAGCACGATGAGCTGCCGCGTCCGGTAGGATCGGGTCTGGGCACGCTGCGGGTCGATGATCAAGCGAAATACCTCTATCTGGAGTATCTGAAGACCACCATCGACCAGAGCTTTAAGGGTACGAAGGTGGTGCTCGACTGCGCACACGGCGCAGCCTATGAGCTGGCACCACGATTATTCAAGGAACTGGGCGCGGAAGTAATTTCCATTGGGGCAGAGCCGGACGGGCTTAATATCAATGACGGCTTCGGCTCCACACACCCGGAGACTCTGCGTGCAGAGGTGCTGCGCCATGGTGCGGATCTTGGGCTTGCTTTTGACGGGGATGCGGACCGCCTGATCGCTATCGATGAGAACGGCGACGAGGTGGACGGCGACTTCATTCTCTGCATTTGCGGGGATGCAATGAACCGTGCAGGGAAGCTGAAGGATGGCACCATTGTATCTACAGTAATGAGCAACATCGGTTTCTACAAGGCAACAGAGAAGCTGTCGCTGAATACGGCGAAGACTGCGGTCGGTGACCGTTATGTGATGGAAGAGATGCGCCGCGGCGGCTATAATCTGGGCGGGGAACAATCCGGCCATGTGATTTTCCTGGACTATAATACTACAGGTGACGGTATTCTGACTGCGATTCAACTGGTGAATACCATGAAGTCTTCCGGCAAAAAGCTAAGCACACTGAAGTCCATGATGACTAAGTATCCGCAGGTGCTGGTCAATGTGCGTGTTCAGGACAAAACCAATTATCCGAACAATCCGGCCATTGAGGCCGCGATCATAGAAGTGGAAAGCAAGCTGGGCGACAACGGGCGTGTCCTGGTGCGTCCTTCGGGAACCGAGCCGCTGATCCGTGTAATGGCCGAAGGGCCGGATAAGGCGGAGCTGGATCTTTTTGTAGGGCAGATTGTTGAAGTGGTTCAGCGCGAGCTGGTGTAATCACTCACTGAAGTAGCAGGAACGGGTAGCCGGTGGATGGATCAATCTGATTCGTTCACCGGCTGAATGATTAATGTGGTCATGGCTGTTTGGAAAAAGTGTGAAATGGATGAAAAAGGTTTTCTTCGCCACATCGTTGCAAAAACGGGTTGAGGTGCATATAATAGACTAAGTGTCATTCCAGAAGGAAAGCGGGGATCGTAAGGTTATTGCAACACAAGCGCCAGAGCTTGATCTTGCGCGGGAGAGAAGGGAGGACCGGTGGCTGCGTAAGCAGTACAGGAAGGTCTGAACGGATCACGGCAGATGTAAGCTGACGAGGTGGAGGTGTTCGAAATGTTCGGCGGGGACCTCCCGGTGATGCACCAGAGCCGTAAATGGAAGCGGAAAATGCGAGGGCGACCTTGCACACAACGCTTTTGTGGGTGCTAACTTAAAGATGTACAAATCATGGGTATGCGCATTTGCAGGAACGCAGACGGTTCTGCCACGGCAGAGGAGAAGACTGTGCATAATCGTGACTAACGATGGATTTGACAGGTTATCATGTTGGTTGTAATGGACAACATCATATTTGCTTTTCTTCAAAACATGCCGCACGGCACGTTTCTTTCCTCATGCGCGCCTAATTACGATAAATTGGACGGAGGAAATTATAATGTGTGGTATTGTAGGATATATTGGTAATCAGAATTCGCAGGGGATCTTGGTAGAGGGTCTGAAGAAGCTGGAGTATCGCGGGTACGATTCCGCAGGGATTGCCGTATTCACGAAGGATGGTCTGCAGGTGGTAAAAGCACAGGGACGTATGGCGAACCTGGAATCCCGTCTGGATGCGACTCCGCTGACAGGAAGTGCCGGCATCGGCCACACCCGCTGGGCAACACACGGCAAGCCGTCCGATGAGAACTCTCATCCTCACACTGACAACAGCCACAAATTCTCGGTAGTACACAACGGGATTGTCGAGAATTACCTGGATCTCAAGGAAGAACTGATTGCCGGAGGATGCCACTTCACCTCGGAAACAGATACAGAAGTCATCTCCCACCTGATTGCCCGTGAATACAAGGGAGATATCGTTAAGGCTGTACAGCAGGCGATTTCTTACATGCGCGGAGCGTTTGCCCTGGGTGTACTGACTGAATATGAACCGGATAAGCTGGTAGCTGTGCGTCAAGCCAGCCCGCTGATCATCGGTCTTGGAGAAGGCGAGAACTTTATCGGGTCCGATATTCCTGCATTGCTGGAATACACCCGGAACGTATATATCCTGAACGACGGCGAAATGGCTGTATTGACACGGGATGCTGTCGAACTGATGACAATTGAAGGCAACTTTATTTCTCGGGAAATGATTACTGTCGATTGGGATGCCGTTACCGCAGAAAAGGGCGGTTATGAGCATTTCATGCTGAAAGAAATCCACGAGCAGCCTAAGGCATACCGTGATACCATGCGCGGACGGATGAATGCGGAAGGCAACAAAGTCATTCTGCCTGAGCTTAACCTGACAGAAGAACAAATCAAGAACATCCGCAATATCCAAGTGGTAGCTTGCGGTACTGCATATAATGCCGGTCTGGTTGGACGTAACCTGATTGAGTCCCTGGTACGCATTCCTGTAGAGAATGATATTGCTTCTGAATACCGTTACCGTTCGCCAATCGTAACTCCGGAGACACTGGTTATTGTAGTCAGCCAATCGGGTGAAACTGCTGATACACTGGCTGCTCTTCGTGAAGGTCAAGCGAACGGAGCCCATGTGCTGGCGATCACCAACGTAGTAGGCAGCTCTATCGCCCGGGAAGCAGACAGTGTACTGGTTACGCTGGCTGGTCCAGAGATCGCTGTAGCCTCGACCAAAGCGTATACTTCCCAGCTGATCGCATTCACTTTGCTGGGTCTGTATCTGGCTGAAGTACGCGGCACACAGTCTGAGTCTGAGGTTACCAAGATTCTGGCCGCTATGCAGTCTCTGCCGGAGCAAGTAGAAGTCATTCTGAGTCAAAAAGACGCGATCAAAGCCTACGCTGAGCAAATCGCTGAGCACAAGCACCTGTTCTTCATCGGCCGCGGCGTAGATTACGCTGTAGCTCAGGAAGGCTCGCTGAAGCTCAAGGAAATCTCCTACATTCACTCCGAAGCCTATGCTGCGGGTGAACTGAAGCATGGTACCTTGGCACTGATCGAAGAAGGCGTTCCTGTCATCGCTCTGGCTACCCTGGAATCCGTGTTGGAGAAGACCGTCAGCAACATCAAAGAAGTTAAGGCCCGTGGCGCCCATGTCATGGCCATCACCCACGAAGAGCACAAAGACGACCTGCTCCGCTCCGTTGACCAGGTATTCGTGATCCCTCAGACCCTGCCGCTGCTGACTGCTGCACTGTCTGTAGTTACCCTGCAGCTGCTGGCTTACTATGCGTCTCTGGCCCTGGGTCATGATGTCGATAAGCCAAGAAACCTGGCTAAGAGTGTTACTGTGGAGTAAGGGATAGGGGAAACTAAAGCTGTATAAATTAATATCCAAGAAAACTCAATTAAGAGCAGCCTGAATATTCTTTCAGGCTGCTCTCTTTTTAAACCTTGTGATATAAATAGCCCAGTTTAAAATTTCATGGCAAAAATTCAAGGAATCGTCTCGAAGCAGCAGAAAGTGGAACACTTCTGAGTGTCGCAATCCCGACATGGCGTTTTGGAACTGGAGGCGTTAGGGGAATTTCAATTAGCTTACCGGTATTTAATTCAGTGGTAACGTATTCCCGCACGATAAATGTAAGGCCAAACCCACTTTGTGCAAATTGTATAAGGAGATCAAGGCTTCCCAATTCAAACTCAGGACGTAACGTAATCCCGTTAGATGCAGCATACTCATCGAGGAAATTTCTCGTGCTTCCTCCTGGTTCAAGCAGCAACAAAGGGTAACGATGAAGTTCCTCCAGAGGTAATGGGATTTCTGCTAAAGCTGCATACTCTTGATTACCAACAAGGCAATCCTGCTGCGTTGAACTGGTGCGGAAATCGATCTTAGAATCAAACACAGGCAAGTTCACAACTCCGAAGTCAATTTTACCTTCCTTCAAAAGTGTGATGGTCTCCGGTGTTGTTCGATTAGTGACGCGGATTCTGACTTCTGGATATAGTTTGTGGAATTGTTCAAGGTGCGGTAACAGAAAATGCTTGCATAGTGTATCGCTTGCTCCGATGTTGATTTCCCCATAAGACAACTCTTGCATCTCAGCAATTTTCTTCTCGCCACTTTCGATAAAATGCATGGCTTGCTCCACAAAATTAAACAGCACTTCACCTTCAGCGGTTAGCGTAACCCCTTTTGTCGTACGGAAAAATAGTTGCCCGCCGAGGCCCCCTTCTAGTTGTTTAAGTGTATGGCTGACCGCAGGCTGGGTGATATGGAGTTTCTCTGCAGCCTTGGTCAAACTCCCAAGCTTTGCCGTCCAATAAAAAACGCGATACCATTCCATATTGAATTCCATAGTCATTACCTCAATTTATGTCAGTCATTATCAAAATCAATTTTACTAATGCCTGTCCTTCAAATTATAATAATCGCTGTAAAGGATTACAAGCGGTGGAGGCGAGTGGATTTGACGGTTACAGCGATTGTAGGAGCGAATTGGGGAGATGAAGGAAAGGGAAAAATGACGGATGTGCTTTCCGCAAAATCATCTTATGTGGTCCGTTATCAAGGCGGAAGCAATGCGGGGCATACGATTATCAACGATTACGGAAAATTTGCGCTACACATGCTGCCTTCGGGGGTTTTCTATCCAAACGTTACGAATGTAATTGGCCCTGGAGTAGCGCTTGATGTAGAGTCTCTTATGAGAGAAAAGGAAGAACTGCTTGCCCGAGGTGTCCCAGAACCTTGTTTACGTGTATCAGATCGTGCACAAATCGTTCTTCCAATCCACCGTTTATTTGATGAACTGGAAGAAGAGCGGCTAGGTTCACGCAGTTTTGGATCGACAAAACGCGGAATCGCGCCCTTTTACGCTGATAAATACGCAAAGCTTGGAATTCAAGTGTCGGACTTGTACAATGAGGAGCGGCTCTATTCACGCTTACAACAATCGCTGGAGATTAAAAATGTGCTGCTTGTGCATATGTACGGGCGGCAACCAGTTCAACCCGAAGAGTTGATGCCGGAATTAGTAAGCCAGGGAGAGCAGCTTCGTCCATTTGTTTGCAATACCACTTCAATGCTTCACGAAGCATACGAAAACGGTGATTCAATACTGTTAGAAGGCCAACTTGGCGCACTTCGGGATCCTGACCACGGCATTTATCCTTTTTCTACCTCTTCTTCAACACTCGCAGGTTTTGCTCCAGTAGGTGCTGGTTTGCCTACATTTGCGATTAAGAGGGTACTGGCAGTAGTGAAATCGTATTCAAGCTGCGTTGGCACGGGGCCCTTTGTATCTGAATTAGATGGAGTGGCGGCAGATGAATTAAGACAGCTCGGGGGGAATGCGGGGGAGTATGGCGCAACCACTGGCCGCCCTCGCCGTGTTGGCTGGTTTGACGTTGTCGCAACTCGTTACGGCTGTATGGTTCAAGGTGCAACGGAAGTCGCATTAACGAATCTTGACGTACTTGGATATTTGGGAACCATTCCAGTCTGCACGGGTTATGAATTAGAAGATGGAACCATAACTGACCAATTTCCAGTGAGTGCTAAGTTAGATAAAGTAAAGCCGATTCTGCAGCACTTTCAAGGTTGGAAATGTGATACATCTAATGCGAGATCTTATGATGAACTGCCAGATGCCGCAAAGCATTACGTTGAGTTTATTGAATCAGCAATTAATGTAAAAATCACATACGTTTCAGTAGGGCCAAGACGTGAACAGTTAATAGTGAAGAGCACATAAAACAATCTAATTAGCAAATGGCTGCCGATTTAATTAAACGCAAAATAGTTATTCATTAGTCAAGTTTAATAAACTTATCAAAGCAGTATGAATCTTTGTCATAGCCATTTTGTTCATAGAAAGCATGAGCCTCGGTTCGCTTCATCCCTGTGCATAGAATTATACTGGATATTCCGCAATCTTTCGCATAATTTTCAGTGTATCTTAACAGTTTAGTGCCTACCTTATGTCGCTGAAAATCATTATGTACAGCAAGTCCGGTTATATGCAGATAATCATTCGCAGACCCTACAGCTAATGCATGAACGCTAGATATAAAACCAACAACATGGTTCTCAAGTAACGCTACAAACGTTTTGTAATTGCCTGCCATTCTCATCTGTTCCATCTTAACGCGAAAGTTCTCATCCGTAACAGTATGAACGCCAAGTACATTGTTCCATAAGAAAACAACTTCAGTATAATCGTTTGCTATAATTTCTCGTATCTTAATTTCCATACCCTGCCTCCGTTATTAAAATATTCACAATAAAGTATTCGTCAATTAAATGAAGCAATCCTGCCCGTCAGCTTAATGAAGCATTTTCATCGAGCGTCATAGTGATTGTTGAACAGTACGAAGATATTGTGTAATAAAAGAAAGCGTGCTTATTCAACTAACAGGAAAAGTTAGCACCACGACATGACAGCAGCCGACCAAACGACCGGTTGCTGTTGCTCGTTGAAGTATCGGGAAGGGTTGCGTGTTGCTTGCTCCGAATTATTGATAAGAAAATTTCATACTTAAGCGGAGGCGTTATGAAGTTTAAATATGAACTAACAGGAGTTGGTTGGGCAGAAGGTTGCATTGAAATCAACTCACCTATCGCTCACTTCACAGCAAGCTATATAACGGATGCTCTGTACAGCGAAAAATGATTAAGCTATCGGGAAACGCTATGGAGGTCTAAATATGTTTGAAGGCTTTGATTTCAGACCAGGCATTGTTAAATGGAACTCTTATAGATTAAGTCCTGATGACATGACTGATATTAGATGGTTAAGTGAAGATATGTTTATGGTCGAATATCCAAAGGGATATTTAATTGATGTCGGATGGTATGGCAGATGTTTTACTCTTAACGGTGTTTTTATTATATACATTATCAAGGACACAGAATGGGACAACCCGGTATTAAAAGAAGAATACCGGTCAGTAACAGAATTGTATGAGGGCATGAAAATAGCAATTCATAAGATTAACCAATTAATAAAGTAATATTTGACTTAAACTTAAGAGGGGCGTAATTCAAATGAATCGAAGACAACGGGAAAAGTTTATTCCTTCCACCAGGATTATTGCTGCCAAACAATCAGAACAACATGCCTATTATGTCCTCTATGCCATCGACTGGAAACGCAGAGGCCGGCTGAGTTGGGAAGGCTGTATTATTTAAGGGAGGGAACGGATGAAGAAGAAATGGAAGATCATTTTATTTAGCTTTATTGGGGCCAGTGTGCTTTTAGGCGTGTTAGGAGCATTATACGTCAATAGCATTGGATATAATAATGTGAAACACATGTATCGTTTAGAATCAGCCGGTAAATCTGTTATTCGGATAGATAGCGAGATGCCTAGCCGAGAGCGCTATCTCACGAAAGAAAAGGGTAATCCAAAGGAATTGTTAAAGTCACGCATGGAACGAGAAGGCTGGGTATATAGTCAGCAGGAGGGATCAGGTTATTTTTTTAAGAAAGACGGTAGGGAAGAAATCGTCACTACACAGCAATGGAATCATTTTTATATCATATACAGTTTGAACGCAGAAGTAGCGAACCTTGAGGATTAGATAAGAAAACAACGCCCCTATTTTGTAAAGGAGCGTTGTTTTACGTTTCCACGCGCTAGATCATACCATCGTATCGTTTTAAGAATTCATTGGCCAAGCCGGGTTGAGTCATTAGACGGACCGATTGATTCTCGGTGTCCTCTGCCAGTTCGTCATCGGTTAACGACACGAAGAACGTAATGTCTGCTTTGGTTTGTCCATAGCGGGCAAAAACATCGTCGGCAGTCTCATTCACCACTTTGGCGATGATTCGAATGATATCATCCTTATACTTATAAACATCTTCTGTAACATATAATAGCCGGCTGATGTGGTTAAAGTGCGAGTCATCGCCATACTGGTATTCGGAACAGCCCCATCTGTAATAGATCATATCTTCCTCACTGTCATACAATCCTTGCTCTTTCATATCCGAGATATGCCTGGCCAGGGATTCCTCTGTATTTACCGCCAGAAATAGAGTAACCCAATCACTGTCTGTCCCAAAAGCACAAGCATACACTTTTTCATGCTGCACCTTAGCCAACGTTTGTTCCAAATCGGATAGAAAACCTGTTCTAAAATGGTCCTCGAATTCTTTTAAAAAGGGGTTCATTTAGCTCATCCTTCCATTATTATGATAAGTTGAGATACCGGATAATTTCACTTGCCACTTCGCTATTTCGCTGAGCCCAGCAGGCCCTGGACATCGGTCACCGGAGGTCTCCCGTACTGGCGTGCATATTCGCGGCTGAATTGGGAGGGGCTCTCATAGCCTACGCGGAAGGCGGCATCGGAGGCTTGGAGGGATTCGGTTAGCATGAGGCGGCGGGCTTCCTGCAAGCGGATGACCTTCTGGTATTGCAGCGGACTCATGGCAGTGACGCGCTTGAAGTGCTTGTGGAAGGCGGAGGTGCTCATATTTACGGACTCTGCAAGCTGTTCAACGACAAGGGATTGATCGTACTGCTTAGTGATCACTTGGATAGCTTGAGCAATCCGGTGCGCATGGCTGCCGATGATGGCGAATTGATGCAGGTGTGCGCCTTGGTCGCTCTGAAGAACGCGATAGAGAATTTCCCGGATAATGAGTGGTGCCAGAACAGGGATATCCTGTGGCGCATCGAGTAACTGGATAAGCCTTACAATGGCTTCGAGTAAGTGCTCAGAGGTTCGGGCCACGGTGATGCCAAGAGATGTTTCACCCGCAACAAGGGTGGAGTCCGCCATTTCTTTTACAATGTCCAGGATGGTGCCAGGATCGAAGCTTAGCTTGATGCCCAGAAACGGATGATCAGGCGAAGCTCCGGTTATTCTCCCGTTGATCGGCAGCTCAACCGAAGTGACCAGGTAAGTGGAAGGATCGTAATGATAAGTTTCGCTGGACAGGGTGGCTGCTTTGGCTCCTTGGGCAACGACACAGATCGACGGCTTATAGACAGACTCCAGCGGTTCCGCTGCATCCGTGGCGTGCATCAACTGCAAGGAAGGGATATGCGTCTGGTGGGTGCCTGCCGATGGAGCATGGCGAAGGATCAGCGCAGCCAATTGCTGTAAAAGCGGGCCGGTCCGCAATGTATCGTTCAAGTTAGTATCCTCCTTTTTACATATACGTAGGGTTTGCTGTTAATCATAGCGAGTAGAAGAGAAATAGGCAAGAAGTGAACAGGTCTGTTATAACGAAATACTCTTCGATTGCTTTACAATATATCCATAAGGCCAACAGATCATCATCCGGCCTAAGCAAACTTAAGGAGAGTGGTCTAAGTGAGTCAGAACGGAAAAGTAGCCATCGTTACAGGTGCGTCACGGGGTATTGGAAGACAAATCGCCATTCAACTGGCCGGGTTAGGAAAAAAAGTGGCTGTCAATTATTCATCTAACCGGGGAAAAGCGGACGAGGTCGTGCAAACTATTAAGGAATCTGGCGGGGAAGCGATAGCCATTCAAGGTGACGTAAGCAAGGTGAGTGAGGTCGAAGCACTGTTCTCGGAGACAATCGGGCAATTCGGGCGCATTGATATTTTGGTGAATAATGCCGGAGTTATGGAATGTGTGCCTATCACAGACGTAACGGAGGAGATGTTCGACCGGCAATTTGCTGTCAATGTCAAAGGCACTTATTTCGCCTGCCAGCAAGCGATGAAGCATATGGAGCGGGGCGGAACAATTATCAACTTCTCGACCTCTGTATCGGGTGCAATGCTGCCAACCTATAGTGTCTATGCTGCAACCAAAGGGGCAGTCGAGCAGTTAACCCGCCAGTTAGCGAAGGAATTCGGAGCGAAGGATATCGTTGTGAATTGCGTTGCACCCGGGCAAGTATCGACGGAGTTATTCCTGAACGGGAAATCTGAGGAACTGGTGGATTCCTTCCGTCGGATGAATGCTTTTGGACGGCTTGGCGAGCCTGAGGATATTGCGAATGTGATCGACTTGCTTGTCAGTGACAAGGCCCGCTGGATTACCGGACAGACGATTCGCGTCAACGGCGGATTCAACTGATCCAGATGATGAGTTCCTGCCTCTATCGTCTATGGTTTATAATGGATGAAAAGGAGGGGACAAATTGAATAAAGGCATGTTGCTTGTTCTAAATGGAACTTCAAGCTCCGGGAAGAGCTCCATCTCGGCTGAACTTACGAAACAGAAAGAGATTCCGTTTTATCATGTGTCGATTGATGATTTTTTCATGAATTACAATGATTTCATTAATCATAAATATCCGGATGAGCCTGTACGCGAAATCGACCATCAGGTGGTCTCGCAAATACTGGATGACTCCATAATCTCCGTGTACTATTCGACGATTAAGCTGTTATCGGAAATGGGCTTCAATGTCATCGTGGATACCGTATTCGACAACGATAAGAGATTTAATGAGTTTTGGGATCATTTTGCCGACCGGACTACGTTATTTGTTGGTGTCCTATGCTCCCGGGAAGAGCTTATCCGAAGAGAGCAGGCCAGAGGCGACCGGCAGATTGGACTAGCGGATGCGCAGTTCGACAGCGTCTATAGCTTTGATGAATATGACCTCGAAGTGAACACGGAAGAGCTGACTCCGGCAGAATGTGCTGAACAGATCCTTAACTATATTAAGTCCAATCAGGAATTCTCGGCATTTCAGAAATTGCGCAAAAGAGTCTAATTAACGGCATGAACAACAGGCTTCTATAAGTGAATGCTCCCCACATGGCAGGCAGGTGAGAGGTTAACCTGTTCACGGTATGGGGAGTTTTTGCTATGTGCTTGACTATGACGTTGCGTCATAGTGCATAATTCACTGTAAGAATAGATGACTGGAAGTGACTAAGATGAATATAACAGCATTGCGTTCAGACCACATTTATCAAAAGGTGATTCAAGCCTCGCCGGAAGACAAGCTGGAGTTATTCCGACACGAAATGTTGGCTCCCTTTATGAAACAATGGCAAATCCAACAGATTCCTTTTAGAGCTGAAGAAGCAAAAGGTTTCGACGTGATTTCGTTTAATAGTATGATGAACCGGGCACCTGATCAGATGACCCGGATTATTTTACCTGAGGTAGAATGGATCTCTTCGGATTCGTTCTGGTCCGAGTGTGAGCAAGCCGTAACCACAAGCCTCCGTCTATTTATCGAACATGGAATAAGTCTTCCTGTATCTGACTATTTATTCACTGTTCAACTGGGAGATCCAGAGAATCGTGCCTTGACTATAAACGAAGGGTATAGCGGCTTTGGGGGGATTCCCGGGTTTATCTGGATTACGCTCTTGCCCAATCAGCATACCATTGCCCGGATGAAGACAGCGCTGGCGCATGAATGCAACCATAATGTCCGCTATCAATACATTCAGTGGGACCATACTGTTGATCTGGGCGAGCTTATTGTAAGTGAAGGATTAGCGGAGAATTATGCCACCTTCCTGTTTGGTGAAGAATTGCTGGGGCCTTGGGTAACGAGAACTGATACGGAAACCCTTAACAGGCGTATTAAGCCCGTGCTCCGCGAGCAGCTTCAACTAACCGGATTTCATCATTTTGCCCCGTATCTTTACGGTGACGAGCTTGCGGAGCTTCAGAACTTTAAGCCGGTCAATATGCCTTACAGTGCTGGTTACGCATGCGGGTATCATCTAATCAAGTATTACTTGAGAAAAACAGGCAAGACAATTTGGGAGGCCACCATAATGCCTGCTGCGCAAATACTGGAAGAAGTAAAGGGATATTGGGATGAAGAAACCATTATTAGCGGTTAAAGAGATCGTTCAGATTACAGGCATTACGGCGCGGTCTCTGCATTTCTACGATAAAATCGGTTTATTTAAACCAGCACAGCTAACGGAAAAAGGATATCGCTTATATGACCGCAGCGGTCTGGAGAAACTGCAAACCATCCTGATCTTGAAGGAAATGGATTTTTCCCTGAAAGAAATTGCGGACATTGTAAAGCTGACCCGGGAAGAACAGAAGCAAGTATTGAAGAAGCACAGACAAACGTTATTAGCAAAAAAACAAAGACTGGAAAATATCATGACGGCTCTGGATGAATATGTGTCAGGGAGTGATGTCAGTACTCTGCGTATTTTCGACCATTCTTCGATCCTGCCCTTGAAGGAACAGTATGCGAATGAGGCGGAGATTATTTATGGAGAAACAGAGGCGTACCAAGCCTATGATGAAGTGATAGCCAAGATGTCGGCAGAGGATCAAGAGAGATACTTCTCCAGTTTTGAGGAAATATTCAAGCGAATTGTGGCTTGTTCCGGTCAGGAACCTTCCTCTGATGAAGTCCAGCAATTGATTGAAGAGTGGAAAATAATTCTAATGCAATTCATGCCGTGTGATGCGGAGTTGCTAGCTTGTATTGCCCATAATTACAAATACGATGCCCGGTTCAACAACTATTTCAATCAATTCAAAGAGGGGGCAGCAGATTTTCTGTATAGTGCAATAATGTATAACATCAGCTACTGACATAACGTTGTCAGGAAGGGGAAGTATAATGAAGACAACGTTAACCTACAAACGCGAATATTAGGAGGCTATATTATGTCAGCTATTGGACCCGATTTCATCTCACTTCAGGTAAGCGATCTTGAAGGCTCTGCTGAATTTTATCAACACTATCTTGGACTCGTCCGTTCACAGGCGGGCCCGCCTCATGCGGTGGTTTTTGACACCAAGCCCATTGCATTTGCACTTCGTGACCTCATGCCGGGAGTCGAACTCAGTACGGGGACTCAGCCTGGACTTGGTGTTGCGCTATGGCTCTATGCCCCGGATACGCAATCCATTCACGATAAACTCGCAGCAGCAGGCGTGAAAATCACATCCGCTCCCATCGACGGCCCCTTCGGACGTACCTTTACCTTCGCCGATCCGGACGGTTACCTGATAACTCTTCATAGTAAAGGCTGATTCGCACCACAAGAAGACAGTGTTTCTGTACTGATTAGCTCCCCATATGGTAGACAGGCGAGATAAGGCCTGATACTTTGTGGGGAGTTTCTGTTTGACCGAATTGTATTTTATAGAGAAATCAGATGCGTGAGAGTAATTTGTGGTGAATTATTTAAGAGGAGGAAATATTATGATAAAAAAATGGACAATTGCATTGCTTTCATCAGCATTTCTTATGCTATCTTTAACAACTGGGTCTAGTTATGCGGCTGAGATACAAACATCTACAACGATTAACAATGGTCAAATAAACAATGGTCGAGTATTAATCCCCCTACGTGCTGTCTCCGAAAATCTTGGCGCAAGTTTGGAATGGTTTCAAACAGATAAAGTTGTTAAAATCAAAAACGGGAATTCGACGATTTGGCTTGCAGCAAATTTCAAACGTGTGATTATTGAATCTGCTCCATCGAGTGAAGCTCCAGATACACCATCGCGGAAATACGTTGATTTGGATACTGCTACACAAGTCATCAATGGAACAACTTATGTTCCTCTTCGTTTTGTTAGTCAGTCGTTAGGAGCAACGGTAGTGTGGAACCAACTCTCTAAACAAGCGACAGTAACAATGGGCAATAAAGGATTGGTTGTTAATATGGAGACCCCATCTATTCAAATTCCGGAAAAGAATAAAATTTCTGAAGCGCGCTTGAAACTATTATCTGATAAATTAAATCAAGCCTCAAATGTATCTTCAATTAAGAATGTAAATTCAACCTTTAAACCGTACTTCACGGATAAATTAATTAAGTCTATTACTCAGAACAAAGGATTGAAAACAGCGGGTACTTATGAAACGCCTGTCACTTCACCTATTTATACTAGTAAGAATTCTGCCACACTTTCACAATCTGTAATAATAGCAAATGGTCTTACAGGTGAAGATCAATATGCAGAAGATCGGACAGTCTCGCTAATATTCGCGAACGGAACTTGGAAGGTGGATAGCGTCACCAAGGGGTCTAGAGTTCTGATTTCGGGATTCTCTGATTATTATCCACATTGAACAGGAGGTGAGGCATTTGAGTCCAGGGGTGAAGTGGTTGGCCTTTTTCTTATCCCTACTGGGTATTGGACTAAGTTTTCTGTTTCTGTTTGATAACCCATACAGTGATCAGGCGGTATCCAGCAGCACCCAAGTGATTGTGGTCCTCATGCTCATTGTACCTTCAGCCGTCATGGCCATTTCAATCTGGCGTGGTCTTCGCGTGTTCATGGCCATTTCTTTGATCTGGCTGGCACCCTATTCATTCTACTTGGCTATGGCATCCATTCCGAGCATTTGGAACGTATTTTTCCTGATTCTATTGGTTCAATTCGTAGCTACCATTGTAGTACCAATACGTTCCAAATGAACAGAAGCCCCCACCCCTTGTCTTTTCTAACACCACTGTGTTATCTTAGGATATATTTTCAGGGAGTCATACAGAAGAGGTGAAGCACCAATGATCATCCGGCAGATTTTCAATAACAATGTGATTCGGGCTGAGGATCAGGTCGGACATGAATACGTTGTCATTGGGAACGGATTAGGCTTTAAGAAGAAGGCGGGGCAGCGGGTCGAAGAGGAACGGATCGAGAAGACCTTCATGCTCAAACCTGAGAAGGTTCCGCGCAAATTGATTGATCTGATCGGGGAGACGTCTGCTGAATATTTCTCGCTGGCCGATGAGATTATAGCTCACGCTAAGGCGGAGATGGGCGACATTTTCAACGACAATATCTATATCACGTTAATTGACCATATTCATTTTGCGATTGCCCGCTACCGCAAGTCGATGAATCTGAAGAACGCGCTGTTCTGGCAGATCAAGAAGTTCTATCCCAAGGAGTTCGCTATCGGAGTGCAGGCGCTAAGCCTGATCCGCAAGCATTTTGACATTGAGATGGATCAGGATGAGGCGAGCTTTATTGCGATGCACTTCGTGAATGCCCGTCAGGATGGACAGGAGATGCAGCGGACGGTCGAGGTGACCAAGGCGATGAGCGATATTTTTGGCATTCTGGCGGACGAATATCAGGTCAAGCTGAATGAGAATTCGTTTAATTACTCCAGGTTCTTAACCCATCTCCAATACTTCCTCCAGCGCATGATCAGCGGGGAACAGGAGCGGTCTGCATCGGGCGACAACTTCCTGTATGACCAGATTAAGGTGAAGTTTCCTAAGGCTTTTGCGTGTACGGGCAAGATCAACCGCTACCTGGAGCAGACGTACGGGAATGCCATGTCCATTGACGAGAAGGTCTATCTGACGATTCATATTCAGCGGGTAACCTCAAGAGATATGAACCCGTTGGATTAAAAAGGAAGTCAAAAAGGGCTTGCAAACGATTACTTAATTCGCTATATTGGAGTCACAACTTAAATCTAAGGATTGTTACTGCTACAGCAGGCGATACCTAAACGAGATGTGGATCACACCGGTGTGATCTCACAACTTTCGTTTAGGTTTTTTTTATGCCCATTTTTGGCGGTAAAGCAAAGGAGAATCAGCATGGATAACCGAAAAATGTCGGAAGACATCATCCGTCTAGTAGGCGGAGAGCAGAATATTAACGACCTAGTCCATTGTGCCACCCGGCTGAGATTCAGCCTCAAGGATAACAAGAAGGCCGAGCGGGAGACGCTGGAGAAGCATCCGGGCGTCATTACCGTGGTGGAGAGCGGAGGGCAATTCCAGGTTGTCGTGGGAAGCAACGTAGCGAATGTATATGCCGAAATTGTCAAAAGCACCAGCTTCCTGTCCAGCACCTCCACAGATACGCAGAATTCCGGCCAGAAGACCTCGGCGGTATCGAAGGTGTTCGAGGTTATCTCCGGGAGCTTCTCCCCGCTGATTCCTGTAATGGCCGGATCGGGGATGCTGAAGGCACTGCTGACGGTACTTACGTTGCTGGGCTGGATGTCTGATTCAGGCGATGCCTACAAGATTCTGTCTGCGGCCGGCAATGCCGTCTTCTACTTCCTGCCGATCTTCCTGGGAATTACCCTGGGCATCAAGTTAAAAGCGAACCCGTACGTAGCAGGAGCAATCGGCGCAGCGCTAATGGAACCGAACTTTACGGCGATGCTGGAGGGGGATGGCGGACATTCCTTCCTCGGAATTCCGGTGGTGATGGTCAGTTATGCCTCCAGCGTTTTCCCGATTTTCATTGCGATCAGCATCTATGCCTTACTGGATAAGTTGCTGAAGAAGATCATCCACAAGGATCTGCAAATCTTCATGGTCCCGATGCTCTCCCTGATGATTATGGTACCGCTGTCGGTGATCGCCTTCGGTCCATTCGGTACAAGTGTCGGCGACTGGATTGCTTCCGGTGTGACCTGGCTGATTGGCGTAAGCGGCATCCTGTCGGGCGTTGTACTTGGCGGGGGAATGACCTTCATGGTCGTGTTCGGACTCCACTGGGGCTTCACCCCGATCACGCTGCAAAATATTGCGAACGGCGGTGACCCGATTGAAGCGATGGCTTCAGCGGCGGTATTCGCCCAGATCGGGGTGGCCTTCGGGATCTTCCTGAGAGCCAAGAAAGACCGGAACCTGCGGAGTATCGCCGCCTCTTCCGGGATTACCGGACTGCTGGCCGGTGTCAGCGAGCCGATTGTGTACGGCCTGATTCTCCGCTACAAGCGTGTGATTCCGATCGTCATTATTGCCGGGGCGCTGGGCGGTGCGATTAACGGACACTTCGGTGTGCTGTATACGGCGTATGTGTTCCATAATATTTTCTCGATTCCGGTGGAGCAGCCGATGTCGATCTTTATTGTCTCGATGGTGGTCTCCATGGGGACCGGGCTGCTGCTGACCTGGCTGTTCGGATATGAGAGTAAGAACAAATTGGAGGCTTCCGCTCCAGCAACAGTAACTGAACAGATTCAGCCGGACAAGCCGGCAGCACCAGTGGTGGACTTGAAAAAGGAACTGATCTTCAGCCCGCTGACCGGCGCAGCCTTCCCGCTTAGCACAGTGCCGGATGATGCATTCTCCACCGGGGCCATGGGCAGAGGGCTGGCGATTGATCCTGTAATTGGAGAAGCGGTAGCCCCTGTGGACGGGACGGTGACCTCCATTTTCCCGACAGGTCATGCCATTGGCATCACGTCCGCAGCCGGAACAGAGGTGCTGATTCATATCGGAATTAATACGGTTGGCCTGAAAGGCAAGCACTTCACACCAGTGGTCAAGGAAGGTGACCGGGTGAGCCAAGGTGATCTGCTGATCCGCTTCGATCTGGAGCAGATCCGGGCGGCCGGGTATCAGACGATTACGCCAGTGATCGTAACCTTGACCCCCAAAGAGGTCGAGATTTTCGAAACGAACCAGCAGCAGATTGAGCAGAATGAAGTGCTTTTGACATTGGTGGATTAATACAAGACTGAGGAGGAATAAGGTATGCTGCACAAACAACTTCACGCTTTTCCAGAGAATTTCTTGTGGGGCGGGTCCACTTCGGCTTATCAGCTGGAGGGTGCCTGGGATGAGGACGGCAAAGGGCCTTCGGTGATTGATCTGGCCAACCATGTGGAAGGGGTGACGGACTTCAAGGTAGCCAGTGACCACTACCATATGTACAAAGAGGATGTGGCCCTTATGGCAGAGATGGGCTTCAAAGCCTACCGCTTCTCCATCGCCTGGAGCCGGATCTATCCGCAAGGAGACGGTGCTGTCAATCCGAAGGGGCTTGAATTCTACAGCAATCTAATTGACGAGCTGCTCAAATACGGCATTGAGCCTATCGTCACGATGTACCACTTCGATCTGCCTTACGGGCTTGAAGAGCGTGGAGGGTGGTCCAATCGGGCGACGATCGATGCTTTTGAACAATATGCCAAGACATTGTATGAGAATTACGGGGACCGCGTAAAGTGGTGGCTGACCATTAACGAACAGAATATGCTGATTCTGCATCCGGGATCGATCGGAACCTTGAATGAGAATATGACCGATCCGCAAAAAGAGCTATACCAGCAGAATCACCATATGCTCGTTGCGCAGGCGAAGGCTATGGTGCTATGCCATCAGATGCTGCCTAGCGCAAAGATTGGTCCTGCGCCCAACATCGGAGTGATCTATCCGGCAAGCTCCAAGCCAGAGGATATGCTGGCCGCAGATAACTATGCAGCGATCCGCAATTGGCTCTATCTAGATATGGCGGTCTATGGACGTTATAACCATATTGCCTGGAGTTATCTAGTGGAGAAGGGCTATGAGCCGAAGATTGAGGAAGGGGATATGGATATCCTCCGGCAAGGCCATCCGGACTTCATCGCCTTCAACTATTACACTTCGCAGACCGTTGGGGAGAGTAAAAATGACGGCAACGACTTCTCCCACACAGGCGATCAGCACGAAATCGTTGGCGAGCCAGGAGCATACCGGGGGTCGGTGAACCCTAACCTTCAGACCACAGAATTCGGCTGGGAGATCGATCCGGTGGGCTTCCGGACAACGCTCCGCCAGATCTATTCCCGTTACCACCTGCCGCTTATTGTTACGGAGAACGGGCTGGGAGCATTCGACAAGCTGGAAGAAGACGGAACGGTAAATGATGCGTACCGGATTGACTTCTTCCGCAAGCATATTGAGCAAATTCAGCTCGCGCTTACCGATGGGGTAGAGGTGTTCGGCTTCTGTCCTTGGTCAGCGATCGATCTGGTCAGCACGCATCAGGGCTCCAGTAAACGCTACGGCTTCATCTATGTAGACCGCGAGGAGTTCGACCTGAAGGAGCTGCGCCGCATCCGTAAGATGAGTTTTTACTGGTATCAGAAGCTGATTGCGTCCAGAGGCGAGATTCGCTGATTGTAATTACACAGGGTTGTCCCGATAGCCACGAGAGGCTGCTTGGGGCAACCCTATTTTTTTCTTCCAAATCATGCACAACAAAACCGCTACAATCGCCGTCTATACATAAAGAATGGAAAATAGTCTCAAAGGAGTGTGAACCGCAAGTGTTAAAGAAACTGGCTATAACCCTACTTATGACGACGATGGTGTTCAGTGCAGGCGTAGCGGGTCCATCGCAGGACAAGGCTCAGGCCGCCGGTGCGGGCGCAGTACAGGCCAAGACGGCCGAGCAATTATATCCAATTGAAGTGAACGGGAAATACGGCTTCATCAACGGCAAGGGCAAGGTGGTTATTGAAGCGGTGTATGATAGTTATGGTTACTCAGGAATGCCCGGAGGGACGGTGTATGTCGAGGACCATGCAGCCAAAAAGCAATATTATTTCAGTTCGGCCGGTACGAAGCTGTTCGAATATAAGCTGAGAGATGCCGGTATTCTGTATAATGACCGCGCGCTGTATACAGCGAAGGTTCAACTCGCCGGCGGGGCCACGGCGACCCGGTACGGGTATATCGATAGCCAAGGCAAGGTGGCCATACAGCCAATCTATGTCCGGGCATTTAATTTCTCCGAAGGTCTGGCCCGGGTCAATATGGGTAAAGCCTCGGGTTACATTAACACGAAGGGCAAGCTTATCGTTCCTTACAGATATAGCTTTACTTCTGATTTCTCGGAAGGCATGGCAGCCGTTACACTTGCCGTTGGCGGCAAATACGGCTATATCGACACCACCGGCAAGCTTCGCATCACCCCACGGTATGATTACGCCACACCGTTCTCCGGCGGGGCGGCAGTTGTGTATGTGAACGGCAAATACGGATACATCGACAAAACAGGCAATTACCTGATTAAGCCGCAGTTTAGCATGGCCCAACCGTTCTCGGAAGGGCTGGCGTTCGTCGAGCGCAATGGAGCCACCTTCTATATTAATAAGAAGGGCGCCAAGGTCATTCAGGGATTCACGGCTGGAGGTTTGTTCAAGGGCGGTCTGGCTCCGGCCAGCCCGGGGCAGAGGTACGGCTATATTAATACCTCCGGCCGCTTCGTGGTTAAGCCGCAACTCTATTGGGCCGCTGATTTTAAAGGCGAACTGGCAGAAATCACCCTGCTGGTTCCAGATACTCGCGAGGAAATCAGAGGGTACATGAACCGCAGCGGAACCATCGTCTGGCCGCCGGCTTCCGAGCTTCCGGGCGGAGTGGTGAAACCGTAACTAAATCAATCAAGGGTAGAGGAGGCAATAATATTCCATGGGCAACGACTTATACAGAAAACTAGGGGCTGCCTTTCTGATTACGGCCGCGCTAATCTACACTATCGAGCGTGTAGGTACATTAATCGCTCGAAATTATGAAATTTCTGCGTTATACCAAGCGCAAATGTACGATGTCCAGCCTAATACTCATATCGCAGGCTTCTTCGATAATCTCTTTGTGCCAATCCTTACGTTAATTGGTGTGATACTATTCGTATACGGTTTTCCGAAGAAAACAAAATAGGAGAGTGAACAGCGATGAACAGTGATGAAAGGTTTTCGAACCGGGTCGATTCCTATTTGAAGTACCGCCCAAGCTATCCACAAGAGGCTATTGATTATTTGTACGAAAATATTGGTCTGCGCCCGAACAGTAAAATAGCAGATATCGGTTCAGGCACAGGGAGCCTGTCCAAGCTGCTTCTGGAACGCGGCAGCGAGGTAATCGCGGTCGAGCCCAATCAGGCCATGCGTGAAGCCGCAGAGCAAAGGCTCAACAGCAATCCGAACTTTCAAAGTAAATCAGGGTCTGCGGAAGCTACCGGGTTACCGGAGCAGTCGGTTGATTTTATTGTCTGTGCTCAGGCATTTCACTGGTTCGACCAGGTAGCCGCGCAAACGGAGTTCCGCAGAATACTACAGCCTGGCGGGAAAGTCATACTCATATGGAATTCCCGGCTTACAAACGGTACTTCATTTCGTGAAGAGTACGATCAGCTGCTTCACACCTACGGAACCGACTATGAACAAGTGAATCATAAAAATATTTCTCCGGCGATGCTTCGCTCTTTTTTCAAAGAGAATACTATGTATACAAGCCGGTTTGAAATGACTCAGGAGTTCGATTTCGAGGGTCTGAGCGGCCGGCTGTTATCCTCTTCCTATAGCCCTGTTCCGGGACATCCGAATTACAATCCGATGATGACAGAACTGCAGAATATATTTGACCGGCATAATCAGGACGGAATGGTTCCATTTGAATATGAAACTGAGATTTATTGGGGAGAAGTATAGTCAAAAGGTATATACATGATCCCCGGCATCCGCCCAGGCCAGCGTTCCATCCGGCATCCAGCCCAGCAGTGTGCCTGCGGCCACGAACGTGAAGGTTCGCTCCTGTGTGTCGTACACCTGAATGGCGCCTGTGCCGGATTTGAAGGCTGCGAATCGGTTGTCGGGTGACCAATTCAGCCCGGATAGCAACAGGTCATTATGCGGTTGCCGCTCATGCTCTGCGAGATCCTTCTTTAGCTGGTCCGTGATCCGCTGATCCTGCATCACCGTGGACGTTCCGCTTCCGGTGTTGTAACGGACTTGTCCAAGCGGGTTATGCTCACCTCTGTCTGCGGGAAGGATCAGATTTGAATCGTCCTCCCAAGTCAAAGAATAGACGAACAGGAAGCCGTCACTATGGGAGATGAAGGCGGCGTTCTGCTGCGAATGCAGTATTTTCCCCTGCTGATCCAGCACCGTCAGGTCCGCCCCAGGTCCAATGTATTCGTCATGAGCAGTTAATACTGCTATGCGCTTGCCGTCAGGCGAGGAGGACATGCCGTAGACCGGCTTGCTGAATACATGAAGCTTCGTACGGGTGAAGTCCTTCAGGTCTACGCGATACAGCGTCTTATTGCCCGAAATCATATAAGTGAAATCCCCATAGAAGCGGTCAGAATACATCTCATGGTAACCATAGTCATTGCCGTAGGCACCCTTCTCCTGAGCAAAAACCGGAATCTCCAGCGCCTCACCTGTCAGGGCGTGCACCAGATGATGCTTCTCCTGTCCGTAGAAAAGATAGGAAGGGGCAACCGATTCCCGGGTCTGAATGGACTTGATCCAGCCCGTGTTCCAGGCAGGTACTACGCGCCGGGTACCGGAGGTGATGCCCTGGAATAGCAGACTGCCTTGACCAGCCTGGGCTCTAACCACTACCGTGTTACGGTATGGCTGCTCTGTACTGGCATACTTCCGCCCGTCTGCGGTAACGGCTTCATCCAGATTGAACGTCCCGGACCAGACGCTGCCCTCATCGAGATGCAGGCGGATTTGCACAAACCGCGGGGACTCCCATTCCAGCGTGTAACGGAATTCAGTCTCGGGATCACTGGTCTGCAGACTATTCTTTATCGCTTGCTCCAATGATTTTTTATCGATATCGCTGTTCGACTTCACTTGTATCAGTTGTCCACCGCCGCCGATCACTTTCAATTGCTCAATATAGAGCAGCGGCTCCTCCTCGCTTGAAGGTGCTGAAGTGGTAGGTGTGGCTGACATAGCCGTGGGTGACCCTTCTGCGGGTGAGGATGGGGACGGGGAAGAGCCGTTCACACCGGCCTTGTCTGCCCCCTGACACCCTGAGAGCAGAGCTGCCGCCAGCACAATTGCTGCCGTATAGCGCATATAGAAACCTCCTGTAATGTTCGATTGTCCTATTGTTTTCAGAGAATAGATAGATTTTCCATATTGTTATGGACGCGGATGTTGCACAGAAGTTGCAGATGCGGGTTTGACTTCCATTCTCTGCATGGCTACCATGGAAGCAAAGCTTTGGCTGATAAGCCATAATTAGAGGTGATCCTAGATGATAAGAGAAGTAGAGATGCAGACTCATTCCTTGAAAGAAATGAAAGACTTTTATGAGAATAACCTTGGGCTGGCGGTATTCCAGGAACATCGGGCATCCTTCAGTGTACGAGCGGGCGAGTCCAGTCTAACCTTCAATGAGTCTAACCCAAGCAGACAGCCGAAATATCATTTTGCCTTCAACATTCCTGAGAATCAGATTAATGAAGCGTTGTGCTGGATTACTCCGAAGGTCCAAATTATTCCAAGCCAAGGACAGGAGATTGTACACTTCGAGGATTGGAATGCCGACTCCATCTATTTCTATGACCCGGCCGGTAATATTGTGGAGTTGATTGCCCGGCACAATCTGAACAATTCCGCCAATGAAGCATTCTCCCCAGCCAGTCTGTTATGTGTCAGTGAGATTGGTCTGCCTGTACCCGATGTGGAGGAGGCACTGCTCAAGCTATCGCGGGTAGGGATCGTTCCTTGGCAGGATTACGATAGCCAGTTCGCTGCCGCAGGTGACGAGCATGGGCTGATTATTGCTGTGAAGCAAGGCCGGGTCTGGTTCATGTCTGACCAGGAGGAAGCTTATCCGCATCCGTTAACGATCAGGACAGATGTCTGTGAAGTGACGCTGGATGCTTTAGAGGGGTTGAAGGTCCGGGGGCTTCGTTAAGCTAACCGTACAGAATGAATATAAAGGTACAAACATATAAGAATAAACTAAGCAAATGAACCTTTTCCCCGCTCCGTTTGTTTATAACTTGTCAGGCTCTGAGTAGTGAGGCTTAGCAACCAAAGCGGGGGGATTAAAGGTGTCTATGATATTGGCTATGCATATTGCTACACATCTGCTTACGGGCAGTTTTATTGTATCGATTGTGCTTATGCGCAAGGCGATTTCTTTTAAGGAAAAAGTGGTTCTGCTCGGACTGAGCTCGTTCCTGGGCATTGTGCCGGATCTGTTGGGGAACAGGTATGTATCTCCTTGGTCGCATTCCATTATAGTCATGGGGCTGGTTATGGTTCCGACTGTGTTCCTGTTCAGGCTGCTGCTGAAAAAATATTCGTATACCCAGTTATATCTGTGTCTAGCGGGGGGTGTGCTGGGGCATATTCTTGTGGATTATTTGGGACATGGGGTCCATTTGATCTATCCGCTGTCCAGCGAAGCTTATACGCTGCCCTTGATCTATCTCGGTGATCCTACGGTTTGGATGCCTATGTTAGTGGGGGTTATGAGTTTTGTGCTTCCGGTGTCGTTGGGCAGGAGACGGGTGCTAAGTACGGGCTGTGCTGTGTTTATTGTCCTGTATCTCAGTCTTAAGCTTGCCATGCTAATGCAACTGGAACAAGGGCTTCCGCGTAAATTCACACTCACTCCACAGGCAGCCGTTCAGGTGTATCCGCTCGGGGATTATCAGGTTCACAAGCTGAGTGATTTTTGGAAAATGGGGTTTGACGTCATCGACTCCCAGCGAAGGGTGCTTGGGGTGTTGCCTGTCTTGGGCGGAGAGATCCGTTTAGACTTGAATATGATCTTTGCCGTTAAGAGTGACGTTGTCCGCAGCAAAACGGGAAAAGACGGGCTGGAGCAAGTTTACCGGAAGCTCCCTGCCGGGGATGAGGCTTCATTTGAAGTGATGGAGGAGAGCGGGGAAGGGCCTGCCGGAGAGATTGTTGCACGGGACCGGGAGGGGAATCCCCGTTATTTCATCTATAGGGATGGAACTTGGGTGGAAGAACAGAGGGAATAGACTATTGCAAAGTAGGGGGAGCGCGTGGAGGACATTCAAGCACTTATTCAAAAGCTGGACTGGGACACACCTGAAGCTGAACAAGCGGAGGCTATGGGTCCATCAGCCAGCCTCAATATCTTAATGCAATCTTAATGTCTTTGCGTAATCCTTAACGCTATATTAATGCCGGACATGATATGTTGAAGGTCACAGAACATTCTTCTGTGGTCTTTTTGTTGTGTCCGAGAATGGGAGCAGATGGGGTACAAACAAGATCCTACAAATAATAAGCGAGTGGTGAAACCGAGTGATTTCATTTTTAAAACGATTTTTAATTGGCAGGCCCTTAAAGTCCAGTGAATTGGGAGAGCAAAAGTTAAATAAAAAGAAAGCGCTGGCTATACTGTCTTCAGATGCGCTGTCATCCGTTGCCTACGGGCCGGAGCAGATTCTGATTGTTCTGGTTACGATTGGGGCAGCCGCCTTCTGGTATTCGATCCCGATTGCGCTGGGTGTGTTGATCCTGCTGACCGCGCTCATTCTGTCCTACCGGCAGATTATTTTTGCTTATTCCCACGGCGGGGGCGCCTATGTGGTGTCCAAGGAGAACCTGGGCAAGTATCCGGGGTTAATAGCCGGCGGTTCGCTGCTGGTTGACTATATTTTAACGGTGGCTGTAAGTATTTCGGCGGGTACGGATGCCATCACCTCAGCGTTTCCAAGCCTGCATGAGCATAAAGTGGTGATTGCCATTGCTTTTGTGCTTCTGATCACGATTTTGAACTTAAGAGGGGTCACGGAATCTGCCTCCGTCCTCGCTTATCCGGTCTATTTATTCGTCCTGGCCTTATTCATCCTGATTGGTACAGGTCTGTACAACATCTTGTCAGGTAACGTTCCGGCAGAACTGCATACCTCACTGGGTACTCCGGTAGCGGGGATCAGCCTATTTCTATTATTGCGCGCATTTTCTTCCGGGAGCTCTGCGTTAACGGGGGTCGAAGCGATCTCCAATGCCATACCGAATTTCAAAAGCCCGGAAGCGTCCAACGCCTCCAAAACCTTAATCGCCATGGGAGTGTTACTGGCCGTGATGTTCTCAGGCATTGTGGTGTTAGCCTATTATTACGGGATTGCTCCCCGTGCTGACGTCACTGTGGTATCGCAAATTGCCGAGCAAACCTTTGGCCGGAATGCGATGTACTATTTTATCCAGGGAACGACTGCATTAATCCTGATACTGGCTGCCAATACCGGCTATTCCGCCTTCCCATTGCTGGCTGTGAACCTTGCCAAGGATAAATTCATTCCGCGAATGTTCACCATGCGGGGGGACCGGCTGGGTTACTCCAACGGTATTATCATATTAGGTGTTCTGTCCATGGTTCTGATTTATGTCTTTGAGGGGAAAACGGAGCAGCTGATTCCTTTATATGCTGTAGGTGTGTTCATTCCCTTTACGTTGTCGCAGAGCGGGATGATGGTGAAATGGCTCCGGGAAAAGCCAGCAGGCTGGGTGCAAAAGTTCATCATCAACACCGTTGGCGCTCTAATCAGCTTCGTTGTGACGATGATGTTCTTCATGACCAAGTTTACTCAGGTATGGCCGGTATTTGTCTTTCTGCCGATTCTGCTCCTGGTGTTCCACCGGATTCATAAACATTATGAGGCCATTGCGGACCAGCTTAGAATTACTACCTGTGAGGAAACGATCAAGATTGAAGGCAATGTGATTATCGTGCCGGTCGCCGGAATCACTCATGTCGTGATGAACTCCCTGGAATATGCCAAGTCGCTGTCTCCGCAGCAGATTATAGCCGTCTACGTGCCCTTCGAGCGGGAAGATGAAGCGGTGTTCGAGGAGAAGTGGAGAAAGTGGCAGCCGGACGTAAGGTTAGTAACCCTATATACTCCTTATAGAAGCATTGTACAGCCGTTGACCAAGTTTATTGATAAAGTGAATTGGAAGGCCGCAGAGTTGAACCATAGGGTAACGGTAATTATTCCACAGTTCATTCCGAAGAAAGGCTGGCATAATATCCTTCATAATCAATCGAGTCTGCTGATACGCGCCCGTCTGCTGTTCCGCAGCGATGTGATTGTCACTACAGTGCCTTATCATTTGAAGAAGTGATTGAGTATAAAAAGCCTGCACCCCCATGCCGGGAGTGCAGGCTTATTGCTGTTATTAAGTTCGTTAACTTAGCCTAGCTTAAGCAGCCTGCTTCGCAGGCAGCAGACGGCGGATCAGCTTCGCCAGCTCCATCACAATGACTGCGCCTAGGGCGAGTCCGGTGGCGGTCAGCCAGTGGTTCATCCCGAAGGTGGCAGGGATCGAGAAGATCTCTCTGACACCTGGCAGGACCGCAATGCCGTAGAAGGCAAAGCAGATCAAGACCGCGCCGATTACATATTTGTTGCTGAAGAAGCCGGCCTCCACAGAGGTCTGGCTGTTGGAGCGGGCAGCGAAGGTCTGCAGGGTGCGCGCCAGAATCAGCGTGGTGAAGGCCATCGCAATCCCCATTTCATCCGAATGCTGCAGCCCGATATACTGGGAGATAATCACGGCAATCCCGATCAGCAGACCGCGGGTGATCACTGCCTGCATCATTCCGCCTGCAAAAATGCCCTCGCTGATGTCCCGCGGCTTGCGGCTCATTACATCCGGCTCGGCCTTTTCCATGCCCAGCGCAATCGCCGGGAGGGAGTCGTTCGCCAGGTTAATGAATAACAGCTGAATGGCCGTGAACGGATTGATCCAGTCGAAGATCAGGGCGAACAGGATGGCGATAATCGCACCCAGATTGCCCGCGAACAGATAGGCGATTGCCTTCTTGATGTTATCGAACACTGTCCGGCCAACGGCCACTGCATTGACGATGGATACGAAGTTATCATCCGTTAGGATCATAGCCGCCGAATCCTTGGCGACATCGGTTCCGCTGCCCATCGCAACCCCAATATCGGCCTGCTTCAGTGCCGGGGCATCATTGACGCCGTCCCCGGTCATGGCGGTGATTTTGCCCTTACGCTGCCACGCCCTGACGATCCGGATCTTGTTCTCCGGGGAGACCCGGGCATACACGCCGATCTGCTCCAGTCTGCTGTCCAGCTCTTCGTCGGACATGGCATCCAGCTCCTGGCCGGTGACGGCGATCTCATGCTCCGCCATCAGTCCGATGTCGCGGCCGATCGCCTGGGCCGTAGTCTTGTGGTCCCCGGTAATCATAATTGTGCGGATACCGGCTTTGTTGGACTCGGCAATGGAGCCATATACAGCCTCGCGCGGCGGGTCAATCATCGCCGACAGGCCGACCAGCACCAGATCCTGCTCATCGTCAAGCCCCACCTCTGTCACCGTATCCGGCACGTTCTTATAGGCATAAGCAAGCACGCGCAGCGCTCTGCCGGAGAACTGTTCGTTCGCTTCATTGAAGTTTTCCAGGACCTCCGCCGTCAGCGGAACCTCCTGGCCCTCCAGCAGGACATGGGAGCATCTGCTGAACAGAACATCCGGGCCGCCTTTGGTCAGCAGGGCCTTCTGCCCCTCGAACGTATGCAGCGTAGTCATCAGCTTACGTTCAGAGTCGAACGGCAGCTCGGCCTCGCGCGGGAAGTTATCGCGGATCTCGCGGTAATCCCTGTCCTTGCTGTTGCTGAAGGCAATCAGTGCTACCTCGGTCGGGTCGCCGAGCTCTTTGCCTTCCTCATTAATATTGGAATCGTTACAGAGCACGGCAATATGCAGCAGCTTGCGGGCTTCCTCCGACCAGTCATCGGCCTTCAGCTTGAACTGCTCCTCTGGCCCTCCGGGGAGGAAATAATCCACAACCGTCATTTTATTCTGGGTCAGCGTCCCGGTCTTGTCCGTACAGATGACACTCGTTGATCCCAGTGCCTCTACAGCAGGCAGCTTACGGATAATAGCATGCTGCCGGGCCATCTTGTTCGTGCCCACGGAGAGTACAATGGTTACGATAGAAGACAACGCCTCGGGAATAGCGGCAACGGCTACTGCTACAGCGAACATCAGGGCATTCAGAATAGCCTCGGTGGTATCCACTGTATCATTCGAGAGCCAGACGCGTGCGGCCTGAATGCCGAAGATCAGCACCGACAGCAACAGGACGGCGATCCCCAGCTTTTTGCCGAAGCTCTCCAGCTTGCGCTGCAAGGGCGTCTGCTTGGCTTCGGCACTCTCGATCAGCCCGGCTATCTTCCCGAGCTCGGTGCCGAGTGCCGTTCCTGTAATGACCAGTGTTCCCCGTCCATAGACGACCAGTGAGCCGCTGAAGGCCATATTGCGCCGGTCGCCCAGCGGAGCCTCTTGCGGGATAGGATCGGTATGCTTATCCACGGCTTCGGATTCGCCGGTCAGCATGCCCTCATCGATCCGCAGACTCCCGGATTCAATAATCCGTCCATCCGCAGGCACATAATCGCCAGCCTCCAGGAAGACGATGTCTCCCCGGACCAGCTCCCTTGCGGGAATCGACAGTAAGGCTCCGTCCCGCATGACCTTGGCTTCAGGTGCGGACATTTTGCGCAGGGCGTCCAGTGAGCTCTCTGCCTTCCGGGTCTGCACCACACTGATTACAGCATTCAGAATCAGCACCACGAAGATGATGACGGATTCCATAATATGTCCCATTACGATCTGAACGGTTGCCGCGATGAGCAGCACAATGACCATAGGATCTTTGAAATTCTCCAGAAATAGCTTCCATAGCGGGTCCTTTGCTTTGCCCTTCAACTCATTGTAGCCTTCCTTGGCCAGCCGGTTGTCTACTTCAGCAGACGTAAGCCCGCTTGCGGAACTGTTGACTTCTTCCAGGGTGTCTGAACTATTGCGGCGGTAATACTCCATCAGGTACAAGCTCCTCTCCCGTTTGTTATCTTTTGTCTGTATGGTCCAAATTTACGTTAAATAGTACGACAAGTTTCATTATTCTCAGCTCGGGCGGCTAATTACTTATACCCCAATAGGCCATAGTTAGATAGAATGAATGCAGATAATTATTCATTAATGGTGAAAAATATTTCGTAAAGGCAGGGTTCTGCTTGAATCGGACATTTGCATATGTGATGCTGTTTATCGTCTTTATTCTCCTGTTATCCATTAAGGAGCCGTCAGTGGTGAATACGGTGTTCCTTACGGTTATGGTGACATTGTTAAAATATCTGGTCACATTGATTCATGAACTTGGGCATTATTTGGCTGGGAAACTCGTGGGCTATCCTGTACCATTAGTAACCATTGGAGAACGAAAGCCGTTCTGGCGTGTATCTTTTTGCGGAACTTTATTTATTTTCTGCTATGGCTTCGGCGGGTTAACGCTTATGGGGAGCAGTGACAAGGTCAGCAGGCTGCGTTCTTCCATATTTGCTCTTGGCGGGGTACTGTTCCAGCTTGCTGCAGTGTCTTTGGCTTATATTACAATGGGAATCGGCAACGAAGACAACTATTTCCTTCCGCTGATTTTCCTCGTTTTGAACGGCTGGACCATTGCAGTCAACCTATACCCATCTATCATTGCCAGGAATGAGGCATACTATTTTAGCGACGGCCTGCTTCTGGCAAGAATTATGAAGAGTAGAGAGATCCATCACGATTGATTCTTCTCCTGCGTGTTAAGACGCTTCGGCCTATAGCCCAGGCGTCTTTTTTGTACTTTTTAGAGCAGAACCCATAAATAGTGGTATTTTTCCCAATGAGGGGTTCCTTATGCGGGGGAGAGACAAGCACTATAATATGAAGGCGGTTACAAAAAACCGAGGATGAATATAAAAGGGGAGGCAAA
The DNA here is from genome assembly GCF_038595095.1 of Paenibacillus sp. FSL P2-0089. Classification (NCBI taxonomy): domain Bacteria; kingdom Bacillati; phylum Bacillota; class Bacilli; order Caryophanales; family Paenibacillaceae; genus Paenibacillus; species Paenibacillus sp. FSL P2-0089. The sequence goes on along the minus strand of NZ_CP152006.1, from coordinate 6,419,178 downwards.
GTATGAAAAGTATGAAGCGTGTTTTAACGGGGCTCTCAACAGTACTCGTGATGTCATCTGCTCTGGCAGGATGCGGCGGCGGGAATTCGGATTCCAGCTCATCCGGCGCAGCCGCGACAACGGCTCCGGCCGCATCGAATGCTGCAGAGGCAACCAAAGCTCCGGAAGCGGGTAGCGGTGAGAAGGTAACGATCAATCTGTGGAGCTTCACCGACGAAATTCCGAACATGACCAAGAAGTATATGGAAGCGCATCCTGATGCGAATGTGGAATTCAAAACTACGGTAATTGCAACTACAGACGGTGCTTATCAGCCTGCACTTGACCAGGCGCTGGCAGGCGGCGGGAAGGATGCCCCGGATATTTACGCAGCGGAATCCGCATTTGTACTTAAATACACGCAAGGCGATGCATCCACCTATGCTGCAAATTATGCAGACCTCGGACTTGATGATCAAATGGTAAAAGATGCTGGCATCGCCCAGTATTCTGTAGATATCGGCAGCAGCCTTGACGGTCATCTGAAAGGCCTCGGTTACCAGGCTACAGGCGGTGCCTTCATCTATCGCCGCTCCATTGCCAAGGATGTCTTCGGAACCGATGATCCGGCTAAGATCAAAACAGAGGTTGGGCCCGGCTGGGATAAATTCTTCGATGCAGCGAAGAAGCTGAAGGCTAAAGGCTATGGTATCGTATCCGGCGACGGCGATATCTGGCACCCGATCGAGAATAGCTCGGACAAGGGCTGGATCGTGGACGGCAAGCTGCACATCGATCCGAAGCGTGAAGAATTCATGGATCTCTCCAAAAAGCTGAAAGACAACGGCTATCATAACGATACAACAGACTGGACAGAAGCATGGTATGCCGATATGTCCGGTGCAGGCGCTCAACCTATCTTCGGATTCTTCGGTCCGGCTTGGCTCATCAACTACGTGATGAACGGTCAGGTGAAGGATACCAACGGCGACTGGGCTGTAACTGAACCAACCACAGGCTTCTTCTGGGGCGGTACTTGGCTCTTGGCCAATGCCGAAGTAACCAAGGATGAAGCGAAGAAGCAAGCCGTTGCAGACTTCGTTAAATGGGTTACACTCGACAGTTCTGAGACGGGCCTTCAGTATTACTGGGCTAACGGTACGATGAAAGCGGGCGAACAAGGCACGAAGGATAGCGTAGCTTCCTCTGTGGTGATGTCCAAGTCCAATGGTGAAGTTCCATTGCTCGGCGGACAGAACATGTTCGACATCTTCGTTCCGGCCAACGCGAATGCTTCAGGTAAGAACCTGACCCAATTCGACGAAACGATTAACAAAGCCTGGCGCGAACAGGTACGTGAGTACACTGCAGGCAATAAGACCAAGGAAAAAGCAATCGAAACCTTCAAGTCGCAAGTCAAAGACCAATTGGGTATTGAAAGCGAATAAGAGGAATTCGAAGGGGGCGGGGGATTATCCCCGCCCCTATAATCAACTAAAGAGGTGAGAGCATGCGCCGCAAGGATGTCAGCTATGCGAAATTCGGCTATATCTTTACTTTTCCATTTGTACTTGCCTTTCTGATTTTTTCGCTGTACCCGATTCTGTATACAGCAGTCATCGGGTTCACGGATATGAAGGGGCTCATTCCGAAGCCTATACATATCCTTGATAACCCGTTCCAGAACTTCAAGGATCTCCTGTTCGATAATGTTTCATTCCGCAAGTCCCTGATCAATACCTTCCTCCTGTGGATTACCAACTTTATTCCGCAGATGGCCCTTGCGCTTTTGCTGACCGCCTGGTTCACGAACAAGCGTCTGAACGTCAAAGGACAAGGCTTGTTCAAGGTTCTGCTCTATATGCCGAATATCATCACTGCAAGTACGATTGCCGTGCTGTTCAGTACATTGTTCGCATATCCTATGGGTCCGGTCAACAGCCTGTTTCAGATGCTGGGCTGGAGTGATTCTCCAATCTTCTTCCTGCAGGATAAGACGACAGCCCGCGGCATTATCGCTTTCATCCAGTTCTGGATGTGGTACGGGAACACGATGATCGTCCTGATTGCAGGCGTAATGGGGATTAACCCGGCGCTGTTCGAGTCGGCGGCGATTGACGGCGCGAACGGGTTCCAGACCTTCTTCCGGATCACCCTGCCGAGTCTGCGTACCATCCTGCTGTTCACCCTGATTACCTCGATGGTCGGCGGTCTGACCATGTTCGATATTCCGCAATTATTCCTGGCGGGCGGACCGGATGACTCTACGCTTACTACGTCCATGTTCATCTACGGGCAGGCGTTCAAGGGCAGCTACATGTATAACCGTGCTGCAGCCGCGAGTATGATCATGTTCCTGATATCTGCTGTACTGTCCGGCCTCCTGTTCTACGTGATGCGTGACCGGGACGCAGCCAAGTTGAAGAAGATCCAAAAACAAACACACAGAAATGCTGCCCAGGCAGCGGCTAGGGAGGTGTAATCCATGGAGAAGAATCGGGAAAGCAGTAAAGTCACCCAAACTGTCAACAAGACGATTATCTACGTGGTTTGCATCGCTTTGGCAGTACTCAGCATTTTGCCGTTCTGGATTATGTTCGTGAACGCTACACGCTCTACACCGGAGATTCAGAGCGGACTCTCCTTGCTCCCTTCGAGCCACATGATGGGCAATCTGAAGGTGCTGCTCGACAAGAGCTTTGATCCACTGCAAGGCTTCATGAACTCCTTCATTATTGCCAGCGGTGCAACACTCTGTACGGTCTACTTCTCCTCACTGGCTGCTTACGGACTGGTAACCTACAGCTGGAAGCTGCGGGGCGCGTTCTTCACCTTCATTATGTGCGTGATGATGATTCCTTCCCAAGCCAGTGCGATCGGCTTCTATCAATTCATGTATAAGCTGCACTGGACCAACAACTTCCTTCCACTGATCTTGCCGGCCATTGCAGCGCCTGCAGTGGTATTCTTCATGCGTCAATACCTGCTCGCTACACTATCCATTGAGATCGTAGAGGCAGCCCGTGTAGACGGATCTGGCGAGTTCCGTACCTTTAACCGGATTATTATGCCACTGATGATGCCGGCCATTGCGACACAAGCCATTTTTGCTTTTGTAGCCAACTGGAACAACTTGTTCATGCCGTTAATCCTCCTTACTCAGAAGGAGAAATATACGATGCCTATCATGGTCAGCTTATTGCGCGGGGACATCTACAAGACGGAATTCGGCTCCATCTATATGGGGCTGGCGCTGACCGCATTGCCGCTGTTCATAGTCTACTTCCTGCTGTCCCGCTATATTATCGCAGGTGTAGCACTGGGCGGAGTCAAAGAATAACCGGATCAGGATAGCTGTGAAGACAAACCATACTGCAGAGAAGGTCCATTCCGGTGGATCATTCTACTGCAGTTTTTTGTGTACGGCCGGTTGAATGAACATCCGGCATCAGGTAAGGTGGAAGGATCAGCGGATAGGGGGAAGCAGGAGTGAAAATCGGACTGTTAATTATTGATCTGCAAGAGGTCCATGTCAGCGGGGTGGAGCAGAAGGAGATTGACCGCGCCTGCGAGTATATCAATTATGTATCCGGGCTGCTGCGGGCCAAGGGCCATGCCGTGATTCATATTCAGGACATTGAAGGGATGCAGCCCTCTGAGAAAGCGAAGTTCGCGATCATCCCCGGAATTGAGATTCAGGAGACGGATTTCAACGTGAAGAAGGAATACTCGAATGCCTTTTGGAAGACGGATCTGGAAAAGATTGTGCGGGAGCAAGGCATCGATCTGCTGATTCTCTCCGGCTATGCCGCCGAGCATTGCGTTCTGTTCACCTATAACGGGGCTGCCGAAAGGGGAATCAAGGCGGTGCTGCTGCAAAATGGGATTCTAAGCTCTCATCAGGATGTAATCACGGCGGCGTACAGGGACCGGAATCTGGTTTCGTATCCTGTGATTCAGGCCCTGGTGCAATCTTAGCTGGAGAAGGAACGCCGGACGATACGAAGATAAGATAGAAAGTTTCAGATGACGTCAAAAAAACACCTCCGGCGCCGAATGGGCCTTGAGGTGTTTTTGGTATGCTTTGCTGTGCTTGCGTGCAGTTATTTCCCCTCAGTACGGGCTAACTCCGCATGCACAATAGGGGCAACCTTGGTGCCTAGCAGCTCGATGGCACGCAGGACCTCGCGGTGCGGCATGTAGCCGACATTCACATGCAAGAAGAACCGGGTTACGCCGAGATTCTTACGCAGCAGAATGATCTTCTCGGCGACATACTCTGCGTCACCGACATAGAGTGCTCCGCGTAAGCTGCGGGCATCGTCGAAGGCTGCGCGGTTGTAGGTTCCGCCCCAGCCCCGTTCGCGGCCGATGACATTCATCTGTGCTTGGGTGGACGGGTAGAACAAGGCCGCAGCCTGTTCGTTAGTTTCACCTACGAAGCCGTGGGAGTGTGTGGCGATCTGCAGTTTGTCCGGATTATGTCCGGCGCGTGCTGCGGCCTCCTTGTACAAGTTCACTAGCGGAGCGAACCGCTCCGGCATTCCGCCGATAATCGCGAAGGCGATAGGCAGACCAAGGGTTCCAGCCCGTACAGCGGATTCAGGATTACCGCCGCTGGCGATCCAGACCGGAAGCGGGTCCTGAACGGCACGGGGATAGACCGGCAGATTATTTATAGCCGGACGGTGCCCACCGCGCCAAGTGACCTTCTCGGAGGCGCGGATCGCCAGCAGCAGCTCCAGATTCTCCTCGAACAATTCATCGTAATCCTCCAGACTGTAACCGAACAGCGGGAAGGACTCAGTGAAGGAACCGCGTCCGGCCATAATCTCTGCCCGGCCGTCCGAGAGGCCGTCCAGCGTAGCGAACGCCTGATAGACCCGCACCGGGTCATCCGAAGACAAGACGCTGACCGCACTGGTCAGTCTGATCCGCTTGGTTGTCGCTGCCGCTGCGGCGAGGACTACAGCGGGGGCACTCCCTGCATAATCCTTACGGTGATGCTCACCTATTCCATATACGTCCAGGCCCACTTGGTCAGCGAGCACAATCTCCTCGACAGCTTCCCGCAGCCGTTCTGCATGGCTGATCGTCTGCCCCGTCACCGGGTCAGGTGTAGTCTCCAAAAACGTGCTTATCCCTATTTCCATAATCTTCTTATCATCGGCCATGTTCATCCGCCCCTTTCTTCATGTCATCATTCTACTATACTTTTTAATGTTTCTCAACTTTAGTAAGTGAAAAAAGCGATTTTTGTTTTTTTATTATTGTATACGGAAGACTCCGTGATTAGCATGACAACCAATGTAGGCGAAAAACCTAACACATTGGGCACGTACGAGGGTGCGGTCCATACTTGTTCTCACGCCAAAGAGACCGGGTTGCCCCGGCCTCTTTGGCGGCCTGCTGTCTTCAGGATTCAGGATTTATCCTTCTTGACGGCAAGCTGTACAATCATAATAACAAGAACGAGCAGTGCGATGAGCTGGTCTGTACTCATGGTAGTCCGAACCTCCAATCCCGTAACAAGGATGGCTCTTTACGGACCTGCATCTCCTCTCCAAGAAGCTGCTTCGTTCCCCATAATCCAGCCTATGTATTCATACATACACTTAGTACTTAAGCATATAAATATTATTGCAGCAGACGGCTGCCGGTCGGGCGGCAATGTCTCTGAACAGGCTTGCGTAGCGCAGGTGAACCTTCCAGCAATTTTTATCTTGTACTTCGGATGAGGCTGCTTTAGTATATATAAATTGGCTTATATTTATATCTACTGTAAGGAGTGCATCAGGGAATGCTGCAGATCAAATGGGGGGCTGAATTATGGTTGTGATAGCCTGCCTGATTTTTGTTGTGACTTTGGTTTTTGTGATCTGGCAGCCGCGGAATTTATCAATTGGCTGGTCCGCCTGCGGCGGGGCGATTCTCGCGCTTGCGGCAGGAGTGGTCAGTTTCGGGGATGTCCGTGATGTGACTCTGATTGTATGGAATGCAACGCTTGCCTTTGTAGCGATTATTCTAATTTCCTTAATTCTCGATCGTGTCGGCTTCTTCGAGTGGGCGGCGCTGCATATGGCGGCGGCGGCACGCGGCAACGGCACGCTGATGTTCATCTATGTGATTGTACTGGGTGCAGTCGTGGCGATGCTGTTCGCCAATGACGGGGCAGCGCTGATTCTGACGCCGATTGTGCTGGCGATGGTCCGGGCGTTGAATCTAGACGAGCGCAAAGTCTTTCCTTTTATTATTGCCAGCGGCTTCATTGCCGATACCACCTCGCTGCCGCTGACCGTCAGCAATCTGGTGAATATTGTCTCTGCCGATTTCTTCGGCATCACCTTCATGCAGTATGCAGGACACATGTGGCTGCCTACCCTGTTCTCGCTTGGAGCAAGCATTCTGGTCTTATATCTCTACTTCCGCCGCAGCATTCCGAAGGAGTATGACACCGCCGGAATGAAGCTTCCGGGGGATGCCATTAAGGACCAGCGGATGTTCCGGCTATCCTGGTTCGTACTCGCGCTTCTGGTAGCCGGATATTTCGTCAGTGAATTCCTGGACATTCCGGTATCCGTGGTAGCGGGAGTGATCGCAATCTGTTTCCTGCTGATGGCCCGCAGAAGTCCTTACGTGAAGACGATGGAAGTGGTCAAGGGGGCGCCTTGGGCGATTGTTTTCTTCTCCATTGGCATGTACGTAGTGGTGTATGGCCTGCGTAATGCGGGACTGACGGATGTGCTCGCAGAGATGATCAGCGAAATTGCGAAGCACGGGCTGTTCGCAGCCACGATGGGGATGGGCTTCCTGGCCGCGCTGCTCTCCTCGGTGATGAATAATTTGCCGACCGTGCTGATCGGGGCGCTGGCCATTGATACGGCACATGCCGCGGGTCTGGTGAAGGAGGCTCTGATCTACGCCAATGTTATCGGTTCGGATCTGGGTCCGAAGATTACACCGATTGGTTCACTGGCCACGCTGCTGTGGCTGCACGTGCTGTCCGGCAAGGGTGTGAAGATCTCCTGGGGCTCCTATTTCAAAATAGGGATTATCCTGACGGTTCCCACACTGTTCATCACGTTGCTCGGTCTATATTTGGAGCTGAAGTGGCTCTAATCAGAGACCTGGTAATCGAACCGGGGGCCACGATCCCGTGTGCAATTCATAATATAGAAGGAGCGGTGCAGACCTAGTCTGACCGCTCTTTTTTCGACATCTAAGGCAGATCATTCCTTCTTCTTTCCCTGTCCCTGCTCCTGCTGCTCCGGGTACTTCACCACAGGCCATTTGACCTTACGCAGGGCGTTCATCAGCTCCGGCCCGGCATGAAGATTGCTGCTGACCAGCTCCTGTGGCGTGAGCGCCATCCACTGGTTGAGCGAGACGTCGGCGAACCGGTCGCTCTTGAACATTTCCAGGAACCAGAGCGTCTCTGTGCCGGTATTCTGAACATAATGCCCCTGGGCAAAAGGCACATAGCCGACATCCCCGGCCCTTACATTGAAAGTGCGCGCATCGCCGTTGCCTCCGAAGACGGTCATTCGTCCTTGCCCGCTGAGGTAATACTGCCACTCGTCATTGTTCGGATGCCAGTGCAGCTCCCGCATCGCCCCAGGCTCAATCTCTACCAGGGCTGCGGCGATATTCCGTGAGACGGGGAAATTGCTGGAGTCGACAATCCGCACACTGCCTCCCGGGGTCTTGAGCGGCGGCTGGGCCATCAGCCGATGCTTGAAGCTCAGCGGAATCTCCCCGTAAGGCGATTCGATCCGCTGGCTCGCAATTGGACCTGGCACCTGGTCCTGATAGATGTATACCTGCTCGTTGGGAAGATAGGCGAAGGCGGATTCAGGTACGCCGAAGTTCGCGGACAGGACTTCACGCGGCGTATGGGCGAACCAGTCGGAGATGGACAGGGTGTTCAGATCCGAGAAGCCTCCGTCGTCGAACACAAGTAGGAATTCACATCCCTCAGCCAGACCCTGAATGGAATGCGGGATGCCTGGAGGGAAATACCACAGATCGCCGGGGCCGACATCGGCGATAAAGTTGCGGCCATTCTGGTCCACAGCTGTAATCCTTGCGCTGCCCAGCAGCATGTAGGACCATTCCGCCTGCTGATGCCAGTGCAGCTCACGTACGCCGCCCGGCGTCAGGCTCATATTCACCCCCGCAAGCGTAGTGGCCACCGGCAGCTCCCTGACCGTCACCTCACGGGACCAGCCGCCATGATTCAGCTGCATATGGGCGTCGGAGAACGAGAACTTTAGATTCGGGATCAGCCCGTTGTCCGTGACCGGAGGAACGAACATGTCGGGATTCTCCCGGTCACGCATGACGTCACGTGGACCCAGGTCGATATTGCCTGCACCGTCACTGCGTATGGGCTGGGGGATGACGGGCTGGCCTGGAGAACGGGGATGCTCAGGATTCATCACATAGGCTCCTTTCTGGAACGCACAGCATTTCAAGAAAATATATGCGCAAATGTGATAATATTTGACTACCGGACAAAGATCCGTACGATAATCAGAGAGCAGGGTTAGAACCAATGACATTAAGTGGACAAGGACGCTACCGCTTCAGCGAAGCGCCTATATGGGAATTGCAGCGCACCTATTATGAACAGCTGGGTCTCCAGGCTTGGGCCAATGACCAGGTTCCGCAGTATATTACAAGCAATCCGATGATTGGAACAGCGTATGCGGAGATCATCTTCGGCTTTCTTCAGGACCGTGCGCAGAAGGGATTCACTACAGAGCCGGTAGTGGTACTGGAGCTGGGTGCAGGTGTGGGGCGTCTGGCGTTCCATGTACTGCAGCAGCTGTGTGAGCTGATCCAGTATGCTGGCGTGCCGCTGCCGCCGTTCCGTTACGTGATGAGCGATTTGCCGTGGAAGAACATTGAGGGCTGGCAGCAGCATGAGGGGCTGAAGCCTTTTGTAGAGCAGGGAATGCTGGACTTTGCCCGCTTCGATGCGGTCCGGGATACGGAGCTGAGCTTAACGCAGAGCGGATTGGTGATTAAGCCTGGGGAGCTGGGGCAGCCGCTGATGGTGATCGCCAACTACTTCTTCGACAGTATCCCTCAGGAGCTGCTCTATGTGGATGAAGGCAAGATCTATGAATGTGAGGTCTCGCTGAAATATCCTGAGCAGTCTGCTACCATGGGGCCGTCCGAGGTGCTCCGTGATCTGGTGCCGGAATACCATTACAAGCGTGCAGCGGGCTATGAGGACAGCTCGTATCCTTATCATGAAGTGATCTCGTTCTATTTGGACAAGCTGGAGGATTCACATGTGTTGTTCCCGGAGGCAGCCCTGTCCTGTATGGAGCGTCTGGGTGCACTCTCCCGGGGAAGCTTCCTGCTGCTCACTGCCGATAAGGGAGACCACCGGCTGGAGAACTGGGAGTTCGCCGAGCCGCCGAAGTTGATTCATCACGGAAGTATCTCGCTTACGGCGAATTATCATGCGCTGGTGCATTATTTTGAACGGAGGGGTGCACAGTCTCAGTTCACCCAGCATCATTATAAAAATCTCAATGTGGGCTGCATCCTGATGCTGGAGGAGCCGATGCTGCATCCGCATACCCGGCTGGCCTACCGGCGGTTTGTCGAGCGGTTCGGGCCGGATGATTTCTTCAGCCTGAAGGTGTGGATCGACAAGAATTACGACACCATCGGCATGCAGCAGATCCTGGCCTTCTGGCGGCTGGGGGGCTATGACGCGGAGCTGTTCATTCAGAGTGCCGAGCGGATCTCTGCGCTGCTGCCGGATGCCAGCGACGAGGAGCTGCTGGACCTTCAGCGGGGGATCGACCGGATGTGGAGGGGCTTCTACCCGATGCCGCAAAAGTATGATTTGGCGCTGGACTGCGGCCTGCTGCTGTTCGAGATGGAGCAGTACGGGGAATCCCGCCGATTCCTGGAGTATTCGCTGGCGACCAGTGAGGAGGAGCCGGTAATTACCGTGCTGTACTGCCTGGCGATCTGCAGCTACGAGCAGGAGGATGATGAGGCGGCGCTGGATTATACGCGCAGATCGCTGCTGATTGAGCCGGAGCATGAGGAAGCGCTGGAGCTGCTCGCGGCGCTAAGCCAGGACCCGGCAGAGGCTTAGGCTGCTGCTCCCGGCAGTCCGGTGCAGCCCTTTACACCCGTTGTGAGTTTTGTTATTCTGTATCCAATAACGCAAACGCGATGACGAGAAGAGTACATTCAGGTTCTTCCCTCACAGAGAGCTCCGGCTGGTGTGAAGGAGCAGGGAAGACTGGATGGAAACAAGCCTCTGAGCGGCTTACCGGAACCAGGCAGCAGCCGGGGATGGTACGACAGGAGCTCCTGTTACAGAGCTAGAGTATAAGCCCTGCCGGACGGCAGCGCCGTACTTGATGAGATTAATATGGTGACATATTAATGAACCTGGGGTGGTACCGCGAGAATTTCGTCCCCAAGACTTACGGTCTTGGAGGTGAGGTTCTTTTTTGTTGTATCCAGATAAGGCGGCGTACCACCCATGAACAGGAGGAGATTGGAATGACGGACAATAATGGACCGGCTCTGCCGGAGAATTATATGGATAAGCTGGTTAGAGAAGACGTGGAGGCGGGAGTATTCAGCCGGGAGATCTGCACCCGGTTTCCACCGGAACCCAATGGCTATCTGCATATCGGGAGTGCTTTTGCCATCCATACGAATGTGGAAATTGCCCGTAAATACGGCGGCCGCTTCCATCTGCGCTTCGATGATACCAACCCGCTCAAAGAGGATAAGGAGTATGTGGAAGCGATCATCCGTGACCTTGAATGGCTGGGCTGCAGTCCGGGGGAACACATCTACTACGGCTCCGATTATTCGGAGGAGATCTACCGCAGGGCAGAGACGCTCATTCTGAAGGGGACAGCCTATGTCTGTGATATGACGGCAGCGGAGGTAACGGCTTACCGGGGGACCTTAACCGAGCCGGGGAAGGACAGTCCTTACCGCAGCCGAACGCCGGAGGAGAACCTGCGGCTGTTCCGGGAGATGCGTGCGGGGAGCTATCCGAATGGCGCTAAAGTGCTGCGGGCCAAGATTGACATGGCCTCGCCGAACATGAATTTGCGAGATCCGGTGCTGTACCGGATTATTCATGCCGCGCATTACCGCACGGGCGTTGCCTGGTGCATCTACCCGATGTATGATTTCGCCCATCCGATTCAGGATGCGCTGGAAGGGGTGACGCATTCGCTCTGCTCGATCGAGTTCAAGGATCACCGGCCGCTGTACGAATGGGTGCTGAACGAGCTGGGCACCCCGGAACCGCCGAGACAGAGGGAATTCGGCCGGGTGAACCTGACCGGAGTGGTTACAAGCAAGCGGCATCTCCGAGCACTGGTAGCCGGAGGCTTCGTGGACGGCTGGGATGATCCGCGCCTGCCTACGCTCAGCGGGCTGCGCAGACGGGGATTCACGCCGGAGAGCATCAAGGCCTTCGTGCGGGAGATCGGCATGGTCCGCAATACGGCGATGGTGGATTTCTCGCTGCTGGAGCATTGCCTGAGACAGGACCTGAAGGCGAAGGTGCCGGCGGTGATGGCAGTACTGGACCCGCTGAAGGTCGTGCTTACCAATTACGCCGCCGGGGCCTCTGAGCTGCTTCCGATCCCTAACAACCCTGAGAATGCCGAACTGGGTTCAAGAGAAGTACCGTTCTCCGGCACGCTCTACATCGAGCGGGCAGATTTCATGGAGGTGCCTGTGAAGGGCTTCCGCAGACTGGTTCCAGGCGGCGAGGTGCGCCTTAAGGGCGGATACATTATCCGCTGCAATGAAGTCATGAAGGACGCAGAGACGGGAGAAATCCTCGAACTGCGGTGTACCTACGACCCGGAGACCCGCAGCGGCGGCCCTCTAAGCGGCCGGAAGGTGAAGGGGACTGTGCAATGGGTCTCGGCTGCTCATGCGCTGAAGAGTGACGTATACCTGTATGAGCAGCTGCTGACGGATAACAACGGGCCGAAGGAGGAAGGAGAGAGCTGGGAGGAATACATCAATCCGGGTTCCGTGACCCTGCTTACAGATTGCCTGTTGGAGCCGCTTGCGGGCAACCCTCAGCCTGGGGATGCCTACCAGTTCCTGCGTCACGGCTATTTCTGCATCGACAGCAAGCATAGCACAGCTCAGAAGCTGGTGTTCAACCGAATCGTTCCGCTTAAGGACACCTGGAAGGGCAACGCAGGACACGTAAGCAGCAGCGGATAAGTAGTGGATGAATCTAGAATTTGGCGGGTTGTGCGGGCTATGCCAGGCTAACTTCTTAAAAAGTTTAGAATGTTACACAAGCAGCGGTGCTCCTGTTACTGGAGGATCGCTGATTTGCGTATGCGTCTGCCAGGCTAATGGTCGACAAGTGGGAGAAATATCGGGTTGGGAGTAAAGCGTTGGCTGCACTTTGTACATTAGATTTCATTATAATCGACCAAAAAGCAGCTTCTATTGTAGCTTATACAGCAGATTATTGGGAAAATGGCCATTGAAAACAAAAACCCGAAAATCAAATGTATGAAATACAACAGAGTGAGTTTTATCGCAAATTATTGTGTAATCTACTGCACAAAGTACAATCACCCCCGGCAGAGGAGTCAACTCGATAATGGGAGCGGGTAATAACATAAGGCAAGAGCCTCACTTAACAGAGTGGACTTACATAATATGGGTCGAGGCATTACATGAAAACCCAATGAAAATACATTTACAATTCTCAACTTGAGGATTATAATAAAACCAGATCAAATGTTGCACCAGGGAAACTTTCATGTGTATAGACAACTTTTTCCGGGCAAGAGGAGGACAGAACATGATGGAGCAAAATACCGCAGTAGAATCATCCCCTATACTAAAAGGTCATATCAATACACATTCGGCACAATCCGTGCTTAATGGAGATGTCAAAGGACTGAAGAGACTTCTTCCTTTTCTGGGCCCGGCTTTTATAGCTTCCGTAGCTTATCTGGACCCCGGCAATTTCGCCACCAATATTACGGCAGGCTCGAAATACGGTTACCTGTTATTATGGGTCATCTTTGCCTCGAATCTGATGGCTGTACTGATACAATCCTTATCCGCCAAGCTGGGTATTGCGACCGGCAAGAATCTTCCGGAGGTCGCACGGGAGAAATTCCCGAAGGGCGTATCCATCTTCCTGTGGATACAGAGTGAGCTGGTCATTATCGCTACCGATCTGGCGGAGTTTATCGGGGCAGCGCTCGGACTGTATCTATTGTTCGGGATACCGATGCTGCCGGCCGCACTGATTACCGCCGTCGGTTCATTCGCCATTCTGGAGCTTCAGCGGCGCGGCTACCGTACTCTTGAGGCCGGCATTGCCGGGATGGTGATGATTGTTGTGCTGGCCTTTGCGTTCCAGGTCATCATGGCGAAGCCGGATGCAGGCAGTATCCTTACCGGGATGTTCACCCCAAGATTCGAAGGTGTCGACAGCATCCTGCTGGCGGCCGGGATTCTCGGCGCGACGGTGATGCCGCATGCGATTTATCTGCATTCCTCGCTGACCCAGAGCCGGGTCGTCGGGATTGATGAACGGGAGAAGAAGCAGATCTTCCGGCTGGAATTCATCGATATCCTTATCGCGATGCTGATTGCCGGTGCGGTCAATATGGCGATGGTCATTGTGGCGGCCGCGCTGTTCTTCAAGAACGGTCTGGTGGTGCAGGATCTGGATGTCGCCTTCGAGCAGTTCCGCAATCTGGCCGGTCCCGTGACTGCAGTCTCCTTCGGCCTGGGCCTTCTGATCGCAGGTCTGTCGAGCTCGTCGGTCGGCACGATGGCCGGTGATGTGGTCATGCAGGGCTTCATTAATAAAAAAATTAATCTCTACCTCCGGCGGGCGATTACAATCATCCCTCCGCTGGCTATCATCGCCATGGGCATTAATGCTACCAGCGCACTGGTCATGAGCCAGGTCGTCCTCTCCTTCGGGATTGCCTTTGCCCTGATTCCGCTCGTGATCTTCACCAGCGACCGCAAGATCATGAAGGGATTGGTGAATCACCGGATCACCACCATCCTCGGCTGGATGATCTCCGCCCTGGTGGTCGCGCTGAACCTGTTCCTGGTTGTGGAGATGTTTGTGTAAAGCATTGAACCTGAAGCATGTGTATTGTAACAGAGCAGCGGTCCTCCTAAGAGGGTCGCTGCTCTGTTTGCTGCAGGCGCTGCTGAACACAGGTGATGTGCCTGACCCAAAACAGAATTCCCCTGTTTTTAAACAGTATATCCCATTCATCGCACGGCCTATCCTTTGCTATAATTAATGTGTTTAAGATATTTCGGGATTACAGGTCGCAGATCCAGGGAGGAAGCCGCCATAACCGGAAGCTGGAGAGGGCTGCGTTCGATCCGCAGCAAGCTGATCGCTACCGTACTCATCGTGATTGCCCTGCCGACGCTGATCGTGCTGTACAGCTACTTCACAACATCGGTCAGCGTGGTGGAGCAGGAAGTGTATGCTGCCAATCAGAGCCTGATCGAGCAGGCAGCCTTGACGATTAATGATAAAGCCAAACGGATGATTCAGGCGACTTATCTGCTGGAGGCGGATATGGCCCAGTCTTTCGGCTCCAATACCTTCAATTGGGACTACGGGAATGCTGAGGCGATGGGGGCTATTTTTCAAATCCAGAAGAAGATGGGCTATTTAAGGGATATCCTGCTGGATAACAGCGCCTTCATCGGACTTGTCGATGCGGAGGGCAGTGTGGTGACGACCTTATACAATTTCAACCGCCAGGCAACGGGTACGATTATCCGCGAACCCTGGTTCAAGGCGGGGATGGAGCAGAAGGGCTATCCCTATTGGGAGCGGGTCTACCGCTTGCCCGCAGCCCTGGGGTATACCGAGAATGCGCCGGATAAGGAGTTCATGCTGCTGTCGCGTTCCTTTGCGTTCGAATCCTCCATCCGTAACTGGGGATTAAGTGTAGTAGCCATTCCAGTGAGTCAATTCTATGGCATCCCCGCCAAAGGGCTGCCCGATAATACGCAACTGCTGGTGATGGACACAGCTGGGGCCCTCTATGATATATACGGCAAGCAGCAGTATTCCCTGACGCCGGAGCAGCTGGAAGACTTAAGGAAAAGTCCGTCTGTAACGAGGAAGCTGTCCTTGGGCAAGGAAACCTATCTAATGAATGCGGCTTCAGTCCCGCAGGTGGGCATATCCATTGTCTCCCTGCAGCGGATCGGGGATTTCTCCGCCCAGCTGGATAACTCCCGGACGAAGTCCATTGCCCTTTTCCTGCTGTTCTTCGGCGTGGGGATCATGATCGTGATCTACATCCTGCTGCGCCTGACGAAGCCGCTCTATGCACTGGTGCGCTCCATGAGCAGGGTGGGGAGCGGCAATTTCAGCACCAAGGTTGAGGTGCGCGGCAAGGATGAGATCGCTGTACTCGGAAGCCATTTCAATAAAATGGTCGCGCAGCTGGAGGAACTGGTCCATCATGTGGCAGAGGAGCAGCGGCATAAGGAGGAGGCGCATTTTCAGGCGCTCCAGGCACAGATTAATCCCCACTTCCTGTTCAATACGCTCAATTCCATCAAGCTGATGGCCATGCTCTCGGGGACCAACCGCAATGTCAGCGATATGATCACCGCGCTGGGTAAGCTGATGGAGTTCTCCATGAAGCAGAATACGCTATTCGTAACGCTGGGGCAGGAGCTGGAATATCTGGAGCTGTATATGTCACTGCAGAAGATCCGGTACCACGACAATATCACCGTCTCTATTCAGGTTGCGGAAGAGCTGCTGGATTGCACGGTGCTGAAATTCACGCTCCAGCCGCTGGTGGAGAACAGTATTATCCATGGCTCGCAGCTGCCGCTGCATATCCGCATCAAGGCGGAATGCACCGGTCCCTACCTGCTCATTCATATTAGGGATAACGGCAAGGGGATCTCTGAGGAGACCATGCAGGTAATCTCTAATCAATTGCAGCAGGATCATGTGAAGACGAGCGGCATCGGGCTGCTGAATGTGGACAGGAGAATCAAAATCCACTTCGGGCAGGCCTGCGGCATCCTCCTGTCCCGGCCGGACGGGGGCGGACTTCAGGTGACCGTGCGGATTCCTTATCGGAAGGAGCTGGAAGGATGACAACACGCGTGTTGATTGTGGATGATGAAATTCTGGTGCGGGTGGCGCTCAAGACGCTGATTCCGTGGGAGGCGCACGGCTTTGAGATTATAGGGGAAGCCGCGAACGGCGTGGAGGCTCTGGAGCTGCTGGAACGCGAAGCCTGCCATATCATTCTGTCCGATATCCGGATGCCGGAGATGAACGGTCTGGATCTCATGAATCATGTCCGGGTGAAGTGGCCGGATATAAAGTTTATTATTTTGTCCAACCATAATGACTTTGAATATGTGCAGAAGGCGCTGCGGCTGGGGGCTGCCGATTATACGCTGAAGCTGGCTTATACGCCGGAAGAGCTGCTTGATAAATGCAAGCGGCTTCAGCAGTCCTTCCACAGTGAACAGCAGGAGCGCTCGGAGAAGCATAAGCTGGATTACCGGATCAAGGTGCTGGAGTCGAAATCCGCCGAGCTGACGCTGCTTGATTTGCTTGTGAAGCAAAGGTCGAGGCTGGAGGTGGACCATCTGCAGCGGGACGGGAACCTTCCGGCGTTCGTCCTGGAGGGCTGCCGGGTGATTGTGGCGGGTGTCGACCATTACCGGCAGGTCCTGGAGGAGAACCGGTTCCAGAGTGAGCAGCTGCTCATCTATACGGTCAGCAATATTTTTGCGGAAATATTGAAAAAATATGAAAAGTGCCAGCTGGTGGATATGCATAACCGCAAGCTGGTGATCCTGGCCGGCTCCTATGCGGAAGGGATGCTGGATGAGCTTAAGGCTGCAGGCAGCACCTTTGCCAAGGTCAATGTAAGCTTCGGCGTGTCTGGGGACAGCTGCAGCCCGTATCAGTTAAATGAAGGCTTCCGGCAGGCGGAGCTGGCGCTCGGGCGGCGGTTTTTTCATGAAGACCGTCATATCTTATACCCGCTGGCCGAGGCGGGGGAAGTTCAGCCCAAGGTGAGTATTCTGAGAAGCGGGCACTGGGATACCTTGCTGGAAACGGCGGAAGAGGCTGTGATTCTGGAGGAATTACGGCACTGGACTGCCCGGCTGCAGGCGGAAGAGGCGATGGGGGCCGCCTGGGTCAGGGAGCAGTGGCTACAGTGGCTGCATCTGGTCTTCCGGCATATGGGGCAGTCCGGGGATATTCTGTATGTCATGCCCGAGCATCAGGGAAGATACCCCTTCGATGTGATCCGCAACGCGGAGACGCTCGGGGAGATCGGCAGCTGGTTTCTGGGCTGGCTTCCGGAAGCCTTAACCCTGACGGGACAGAACAGCCAGCCGGTATACCGTGATGAGGTGAAGCAGATGATCGCCATCATGGAGGAGGAGTACGCCAGTTCACTGAAGGTGGCCGACTTGGCCAGAAGGACGGGGTTTGCCGAGAATTATCTCAGTGTCATGTTCAAGAAGGAGACAGGTGTGAAGATTGTGGATTATCTGACGCAGATCCGCATGCAGAAGGCCCGGGAGCTGCTGCGCAATCCCACCTATAAAATCTATGAAATTTCGGAAATGGTCGGCTATGCCGATTCCAATCATTTCAGTAAGTATTTCAAGAAGATAGAGGGATTATTTCCGCTGGAATACCGCAAAACTGTGATCGGCCGCAAACCGGCCAGCTTGGAAAATCCCTCGAAGACCAAAGAATAAGCCGTTCGTTATTGGGCAGCGCTTTGTTATAACTAAGGTGTGCTTACTGTTCAACTAACGAAAGGGGAAATCATAATGAAGCGTGGATTCACATTAAGCCTGTCCTCTGTCCTGCTGGCAAGTGTGCTGCTAAGCGGCTGCGGAGGCAATAACGGGAATCAGGCCGGCGAACCGGGCAATGCGCCGCAGCAGAGCGCACAGACCTCCGGGAATTCGAAAACGGTTACACTGAAATGGTGGGGCGGCGTGCCTGAAGAGAACGGGCCCAAGGCGGTTGTAGACCGCTGGAACGCGGAGAACACTGACATTCAGGTGGAATATGTCCGGTTCGTGAATGATGATCCGGGCAATGTGAAGCTGGAGACGGCGCTCCTGTCGAATACGGATGCTCCGGACTTATTTGTCAGCTACGCGGACGCCCATCTGGAACGGCGCATTAAGGCCGGAATGGTAGAGCCGCTGGAGGGTCTGATCCAGTCCAGCGGGTTCGACCTCGAGGGAATCATCGGCTCGGAGAACATCACGAAGGTCGACGGTACCATCTATAACCTTCCGGGGTCCAGGGATGTGAAGTTCATCGCCTTCAATAAGGCTTCGCTGGATACTATCGGAGAGAGCGTCCCGGAGCCGGGCTGGACCTGGGATGACTACGCAGCACTGGCCGGGAAGCTGACCCGGGACGGACAGTACGGGGCGTTCTTCACGCCGACCTGGGAGCCGATTGCCTTCGATGTGCTGAATTCTGCCCAGCCGAAGGATGCTTATTATGCCGCAGACGGCACATCCAACTTCGGGCATGAAGCATTCCGCAAGGGGCTTGAGCTGCAGAAGAAGCTCATTGACGGCAAGAATGTGATGCCTTATGCGGAAGGGGTAGCGAACAAAGCCCAGCCGCAGGATGAGCTGCTGAACGGAAGAGCGGCTTCCACCTATACCTCCGCTTACTTTGTCCGCTACATCAAGGATGACACCGCGTACCCGAACCGCGATTACCAGATTGCCTTTGCGCCAATGCCGCAGTGGACGGCAGGGGGCAATATCAACAACAGCAAGCTGAACGATATGACCTCGATCAATGCCAAGAGTCCGAACAAGGAGGCGGCGATGAAGTTTCTGAGCTGGTTCCTCACCGGGGGGAATACCGAAATGCTGCCCGGCGGACGTATTCCTTCCAGCAAGAAGGCCGATGTCGCGCAGGTGGCGGAAGCCATTATGGGCGACAAGGCCCAGTATTTTGACAAGGAATCCTTCGTGAAGCTGCTGAACACCCAGTATACGAACACAGAGATCACCCAGACGGCGGGGCTGACCGAGATGCGCAAGGCCTTCATGGAAGAAGCCGAGAAATACTTCATGGATGCGCAGGATCTGGATACTACCGTACAGACGATTAAACAACGGGCCGACGAGGCAATTGCCGCAGCGAAGTAGTCCCGGGTGCAGTCCCTGAGACAGATGAATACGATACATGGCCGTTCCCTGAATATCGGGGAGCGGCTTTTTTTGAACCACCGGTTCAGCAGCAGGCAACTCCAAAGAATATCACGGTTTAAGCACAGTTTATGACATTCAGGGAGCGGGGCCCCGCCTCTATAATACTGGTAAAAGGAGTTGAGTGTATGAGAGAAAAAACGAGGGAGAATATTGCCGGTTATCTGTTTATTCTTCCGAACCTGCTGGGCTTTGCCGCCTTCATCCTCTTCCCTATGGTGTTCAGCTTCGTCCTTATTTTCACGGACTGGGACTACCTCAAAGGAATGGACGGCTTCAGCTTCGCCGGTCTTGACAATATCCTCAAGCTTGGGGGAGATCCCATTGTCTGGAGATCCTTGCTGCATAACGTAGTGTTCTCCCTGACAAGTGTGCCTGTGGCGCTGGTGCTGGGCCTGCTGCTGGCCGTGGTGTTGAACAGGTTCGTATATATGAAGACAGCGATCCGTACCATGATTTTTCTGCCGTATATGAGCAGCATTGTGGCCATTTCCGTGGTCTGGAGGGTACTCTACAATCCTTCCCAGGGCCCGGTCAACTCGGTGCTGAAGGCGCTGGGAATAGACCATCCGCCGGGCTGGTTGTCCAGTCCGGACTGGTCGCTCACGGGAATCATAATCATGACCATCTGGACGTATATCGGCTATGCAATGATTCTGTATATGGCCGGTATCCAGGGGATTTCCAAGGATTTGTACGAAGCGTCAGAGATTGATGGAGCAAGCAGTCTGAAAAGCTTTCTGTACATCACCGTACCGATGCTGAAGCCGACAACCTTTTTGACAGCGGTTACGTTGATTATTTCATCCTTTCAGGTATTCGCCTCTGTGCAGGTGATGACGGGTGGCGGGCCGATGCGCTCCTCCAGCGTGCTTGCGCTGTATATCTATGAGCAGGCCTTTGAGCTGCGGAACATGAGCTACGGAGCCACGGTGTCCTGGCTGCTGTTCCTCTTCATCTTCGTTGTGACGCTGGTGCAGTGGCGCTCGCAGAAAAACTGGCAGGATCAATTCTAGGGAGGAAGGGTGAGGTAGTTGAACAAGCGCAGTACTTATCTGGTGGCCGCAAAAATATCGATTACAGCTGGATTCCTTCTGATCGGAATTGTGATGCTGCTGCCGTTTATCTGGATGCTCTCGGCATCCTTCAAGAACACCTCGGAGCTGTTCCGCTATCCGATCGAATGGATTCCGG
The DNA here is from genome assembly GCF_038595095.1 of Paenibacillus sp. FSL P2-0089. Lineage (NCBI taxonomy): Bacteria > Bacillati > Bacillota > Bacilli > Caryophanales > Paenibacillaceae > Paenibacillus > Paenibacillus sp. FSL P2-0089. Next base: position 6,398,721 of record NZ_CP152006.1, on the reverse strand, counting down.
ATACGCTGAACACCGCCAATTATGAGAAGGTCTGGAACGGGGCCGTTTCCTTCGGTGTGTATTACAAGAATTCAGTCAAAATCACCTTCTTTCAGGTACTGGGCTCGCTGGTAACCAGTTCGATGGCCGGCTATGCCTTCGCGAAGCTGCGGTTCCGCGGCAAGGAGACGATCTTCCTGCTGTATCTGGCAACTATGATTATTCCCGCCCAGGTGTTCTTTGTCCCGCGGTTCATATTGTTCGACAGCCTGGGTATGGTCAATACGCATCTGGCGATTATTCTGCCGGGGATGTTCACGGTGCTGGGTACCTTCATCATGCGGCAATTCTTCAGCACGCTGCCCGGCGAGCTGCTGGAAGCAGCCCGGGTAGACGGGGTCGGGTACTGGCGGATGTTCTGGCAGATTTGTCTTCCGCTGACGAAGCCGGCGCTGGTCACCCTGCTGATCCTGACGTTCACCTGGCACTGGAATGAATATGAGAATCCGCTGATTCTGCTGCGGGACCGCAATCTGTTCACCATCCCGCTTGGACTGACCACCTTCACGGATGAGAACGGCACGGATTATCCCCTGATTATGGCCGCTTCCGTATCGGCACTGGCACCGCTTGTGCTCGTGGTTACCGTCTTCCAGCGCTGGTTCGTTGAGGGGATTGCCAGTACGGGGCTTAAAGGCTGAGGAGCTGGAGGGTAGGAGCGTTGGAGCGTTAGAGAGTTGGAGAGCTGGAGGACTAGGGAGCTGGAGCTAAGAGGAGCGTTGGAGAGTTAAGAGATGAGGAACTGAGGTGCCGCAAATTTGCAGTTACAAACAGGAGAGGGATGACGTTATGATGCACAAAAAGGAACAGTATGAGTTCGCAGTGATCGGCGGGGGAATGGCCGGATTCTGCGCAGCCGTTGCTGCTGCCCGGCACGGGGCGAAGACCTGCCTGATTCAGGACCGGCCGGTATTCGGTGGCAACAGCTCGTCGGAGATCCGGGTGACGCTGCACGGGGCAGCGGCCTTTCATACGTACGCGAGGGAGACGGGGATCATCTCCGAGCTGTTCATCGAGGAGCGGGCGCGCAACCATGAGGAGATTACCGAGAACGGCTGGACGAACAGCGTCTGGGATATGACGATGTATGATATGGCCTTAAGCACGCCGAATCTGTCCTTTCATTTGAATACCTCCGTTCATGAGGTCGTGATGAAGGATGACAAGACCATCCAGTCCATCCTGGCCCGGGTTGCTAATGCGGAGACGAATCTGGAGATCACGGCGGATCTGTTCATTGACTGCACCGGGGATGGCGTGATTGCCGATCTCGCCGGCTGTGAGTGGAGAATGGGCACCGAAGGGCGGGACGAGTTCAACGAGCCTCATGCGCCCGAGCAGGCGAGCGGGGACACGATGGGGAACTCGATACATTTCAAGGCCAAGGATATGGGGCGGCCGGTGCCCTACACAGCCCCGGACTGGGCCACCAAATATGAGGATGCGGCGTATTTCTACGACCAGGGTCGCATACCCTACGATATCCGCAGCGGATACTGGTGGATCGAGATCGGCGTGCCCTGGCATACGATTACGGAAGCCGAGGATATCCGGCATGAGCTGACTAAGCATACGCTGGGCATCTGGGACTGGATTAAAAACCGTGATCCCCGGACGAAGGAGCTTGCGGCGAACTACGCGCTGGACTGGATCGGGCAGGTGCCGGGCAAGCGGGAGAGCCGGCGGATTATGGGCGAATATTTCATGACCGAGCATGATCCGGTGAACCGCAAGGTGTTCGAGGACGAGATCGCTTACGGCGGCTGGTTCCTGGATTTGCATACCCCGGGTGGCCTGCTGGCCGCGACCAGTGAGCATGCCAGCTCCGAAGGCTACAACGAGACTTCCGACTATGCGGTCAAAAGCTACTGCGGCCCCTATGGCATCCCCTTCCGCATCATGCTGGCCCGGGATGTGGATAATCTGATGATGGCCGGCCGCAATGTCAGCGTGACGCACGCCGCGCTGGGGACCGTGCGCGTCATGGCCACCGGCGCCCTGATGGGCCAGGCTGCGGGGACAGCGGCGGCCATCGCCTTGAAGAAGGGCATAGGGATCAAGGCGGTTACCACGGGAGCGATGCAGGAATTGCAGCAGACGCTGCTGCGCGATGGCTGCTTCCTGCTGAATGCGGAGAACCGCGATGCGGGTGATCTGGCCCGGCAGGCTGCGGTCTCGGCCAGCAGCGAGGTAGCGGTCTACGGCGCAGGGCCGGAGACCGGGACTTACCTGCCGAAGCTGAGCGAATGGAATGACCGCAAGGACTGGAGCGGGCAGGATGAGCTGCTGCTTCGAAGACGCGGCCAATGGATCGCCGTGTCCTCCCCGCAGCTCGACAGCCTGGCGGTCTGCCTGAGCAACATTACGGACCAGCCGCAGGAGGTGGAAGCTGTATTGCTCCAGGTGGACCATATATGGGACTACCGTTTGGAGCCCGAGGAGGGGCGGCTGGCCTCCTGCACCCTGACCGTTCCGCCGGGAGGCAGGCACTGGATCGAATGGACCAGCCCGGCCGGAGCTGCAGAGGGGCTGAAGCCGGGCAGGTATGTCCGGCTGGACCTGACCGCCAATCCGCATGTCATCTGGCATGCGGCAAGCACGATTATCCCCGGCCATATCAGCGCCTTCGAGATGGGCGGCGGCAGAATGCGGCGCTTCGAGAAGGGCATGACGATGAGCTACCGCATCGCTCCACCGCAGCAGCCGTTCGGCGCAGAGAATATTGTGAGCGGGGTTACCCGTCCTTACCGCTACACCAACCTCTGGCGCTCCGATCCTGTGCAGCCGTTGCCGCAGTGGGTGCAGCTATCCTGGGAAAAAGAACAACAGATAGGTACGGTGGAGATCACCTTCGCCGGACATATATTCCGTGAGTACCATGCCTACGGGCCCTTCTACCGTGATCCGCAGTGTGTGAAGGAGTACCGTATCCAGGCATGGACTGGCGGAGCGTGGAGCGATGTTATTCATGCCGTGGACAATTATCAGCGCCAGGTGCGCCACAAGCTGCCGGACGCTATTCGGACGGAGAAGCTGCGGATCGTGATCGAAGCTACGAACGGCGACCCCTCTGCGGCGGTGTATGAAGTGCGCTGTTATGAATAGAGCGGATTCTGAACAAACCTAATCCCAGTAAAGGGTGAAGGATTCGTAGAGTGACTTTGTTGCTGAACGTGGCTGAAGGATCGCCGGGAGGAGCAGGAGGTGTCCCTGATATTACTGGTCAGAGGCTGGATGTATGCGAAAAACTGAACACAATATGCTACCGCTAAGGTAAGCGGCCAAATGTATGCGGAAATCCGAATACAATCGGTGCTGCTGCGATGAAGTATGGGCTCCATGCTCCACAGCCAGTAACATTTATAGAGAAATCCTGCAAGAAGTGCAACAATACTGCCCCATAGAAGCGGCTGATGCTGAAATCCTGCAACAAATGCAACAAATTCAGCGCTAACTTGCTATAAAAACCGAAATTTGTGCAAATAATGCAACATTGTATCGCAGCCAGTACTATTAATAGAGGAATCCTGCAAGATGTGCAACAATGCTATCCATACAATCGGTCGGTGAAAAGAGGTGTCTCAATTGCCGTTTGCCGGCTTCTGAAGACACCTCTTTTCTGTTAAAGGATTAGCCCCCTATTGCTTCACAATATCCTGCACCGCTTTATCCAGCTTCTCCAGTAGCTGGTCATGGTTCAGCTGGCCGCCGAGGTATTCCTGCATGGCAGCGCCGAAGCCCTGGGTCACGCCGTCAGGGAACATATCCCAGTTCCAGCCCAGCGCATTCCCGGATTTCTCCTGCACGGCAACGGCAACCTGGCCGATATCAGCGGCGTCTGCGGTGATATTTGCTTCCGCCGGGATGAACTTGAACTCCTTGGTCAGATACTTCTGGCCGGTTTCCGAGCTGACCATCCAGTTCAGGAAGGCCTTGGCTTCCTCCGGATGTGCGGATTTGCTGTTCACGATATAGTTGTTAGGCACGCCTACCAGGATGGTGCCTTCTTCGTTATTGATCGGGAGCGGGAGGAGGCCCAGGTTCAGAGCCGGATCGATTTTGTCGATATCGCCTTGCGTCCAGTTCCCCTGCAGCATCATAGCGGCCTTACCGGAGGCGAATTCAGCCACCTGGGTCGCGTAATCGGTAGTCATCTTGTTGTCTTGGGCATTATCGAAGATCACATCGACCAGATCCAGCCATTGCTTGAAGACGGCATTGCCCTTAATGGTCTGTTTGCCCGCCTTCACATCATCAATGAACTGCTTCGGATCAGGCTGGTGCGCCATGCCCACGTTAACGAGGTGAATCCCCATCGACCACCACTCATTGGTCGCTTCAAACGGCGTGATGCCGGCGGTCTTCAGCTTGGCTACAGCGTCCTTGAGCTGCGGGAGCGTCTTGGGCTCTTCCGTTATGCCGGCTTTGGCGAACAGATCCTTGTTGTAGATCAGCCCGTAGCCTTCTACATTCATAGGCATACCATAGAGCTTGCCGTCTACGGTTGCCGGTGTCTTGGCTGTCGGAATCAACTGGGCGGCCCAAGGCTCATTGCTCAGGTCAGTGGCACGGTCCATATAAGGAACAAGAGCAGTATACCCGCCGTTATTGAAAATCTCAGGCTCAGAGCCGGAGGCAATCTCCGCCTTCAGCAGCGCGCCATAATCCTCACCGCCGCCGTGCGTTTCGACCTCCACCTTCACCCCCGTCTCCTTCTCATATTCTTCGGCGAGTGCATTCAGCTGCTCGGCAATCTCCACCTTGAACTGGAACATCTTGATCGTGACATCCTTGGCAGGCGCTTTGCCGGCTTCCGGTGCTGCGGATTCGGTTGACGCGTTAGGAGCATTCGTAGCGCTTCCATTGCCTGCGGAATTCGTATTGCCGCTGTTCCCGCAACCTGCGATAATGAGGGTGCAAACGGTTGCCATGATGAACGCGAACTTTCTTTTCATAGAATAACCTCCCTGGTCTGTGGTTCTTGCTCTTAGAGCGTAAAGGAATGGATAGATGACTTACACTTCATATGTTGCTCGAAAAAGTGGATATTATTGCTGCAAAGGAAAGCTGGCCGAGTGATCATCCCTTAATGGAGCCTGCAGTCACGCCTTCCACAATATAACGCTGGAGCGACAGGAAGAACAAGAGAATAGGCGTGATCGCCATGACGAGACCCGCAAGGGCCAGATCCCACTTCTTGGTGTACTGTCCGAAGAACTTGGTCACAGCTACGGGCAGGGTCGTCAGATCCTTATTCCCGCCGATCACCAGGACAGGCAGCAGATAGTCATTCCAGATCCATAGCGTATTCAGGATAATGACGGTTACAATAATCGGCAGCAGCAGCGGGAAGACGATCCGGAAGAACACGCCGTACGGATTCGAGCCGTCCACCCGCGCGGCTTCCTCCAGCTCCAGCGGCACCGTCTTGATGAACCCGTGGAACAGGAAGACCGACAGCGGCATCCCGAAGCCGAGATAACAGGCCACAATGCCGTACAGCTCGCCGCGCAGCTCCAGCAGGCTGGTCACCCGGACCAATTGCAGCATGAGTGACTGGAACGGAATGATCATCGCCGAGACCAGCAGCAGGAACACGAAGGAATTGAAGCGCGTCGGCTTGCGCACAATCTGGTAAGCGGCCATCGAGCTGAACAGGACGATGAAGATTACGCTTAGAATCGTAATGGTCAGAGAATTGAAGAAGGCCTGCGGGAAGTTGATGGCATCCCAGACCTTGGAATAGTTACTCCAGTGGAACACCTGCGGCCAGGAAGCGGCATCGATCAGGATGTCCTTCAGCCCCTTAACCGAGTTGCTCAGGACCAGATAGAACGGCGACAGGAAGACAATAGCCAACAGAATGGCGGCAATTTCGAGGATGAAGTTGCCCGGGCGGTAGCGGCTGCTGTTCATTAGGCGGACACCTCTTTTCGTTTGGTAAGCCAGACCTGGGTGACGGTAATCAGGGAGACGGCGGCGAAGAAGAGCAGCGCTTTGGCTGTACCGAGGCCATACCGGTTGTTGATCAGTGCCTCCGCATAAATGTTATAGGCCAGCGACTGAGTCGAGGTGCCGGGTCCGCCTTTGGTCAGCGACAGGTTGAGGTCGAACATTTTGAAGGCATTGGAGGTCGTCAGGAACAGGCAGATGGTGATCGCCGGCATAATCAGCGGGATGTAGACGCTCTTGAACAGCTGCGGAGCGCGGGCACCGTCTATGCGGGCAGCTTCAATGAGATCCTTCGGAATCCCGGCCAGCCCGGCAATATAGATGACCATCATATAACCGGCTGTCTGCCAGACGAACACGATTACCAGACCCCAGAACCCGGTGCTTGGCGTGCCCAGCCAGGGCAGCTGGAAGAACGAAATCCCGGTCAGCTCGCCGATTGTAGCGAAGCCCTTGGTGAAGATGAACTGCCAGATGTAGCCCAGCAGAATACCGCCGATCACATTGGGCATGAAAAAGACGGTACGGAGCAGCTTCTTCGTCTTCAGCGTCGTCATTAGAATGAAGGCCAGCAGCAGTGCAAGCACGTTGGCAGCCACAACCGAGATCACGGTGAAGCGCAGGGTGAAGACCAGGGACTCCCAGAACTTATCGTCATTCATGAAAATCCGTTTCCAGTTGGCCGCGCCGGTCCAGACTGCTTTGTCCAGATCCAGCCCGTTCCAGTCCGTGGAGGAGTAGTAGAAGCCGAGGAAGAACGGGGTGACCACAATGGTCAGGAAAAAGAGCAGACAGGGGCCGAGAAATACGATTTGCTGTCCCCAGCCGCGCTGTATACCTAGAGTTTTTCTCATATGGACTCTCCTTTGGGTAAGTTTGGGTAAGATATCTACGGGTTCACAGCTTGATTATAGAAAGCCCGGGCCACCGCTAACACTTCATTTCATGCCGGGAAAAGTGGATTATATTGCAGGCCATACGGCTCACACAACTTGTAGGAGGTTCCCCCATGTTCAAGAACAGCATCCGGACACGGCTGATGGCCTTAGTGCTGCTGGCGTCAGTGATCCCGTCAGGCATCTCTGTGACCTTCTCTTATCTCTATACGAGGCAGTCGGTTACGGACCAGTCCGTGAAGCAGAATACGAAGCTGCTGACGCTGGGGGAGGCGAATCTCCGGAGCTATTTCAGCGGCATGAACCAGCAGGCGATGTCGCTCTACAGCGGGATCAATGTTCCCAGCTCCTTCTATACCACCCTGCTTACCGCCAAAAGCGCTGCCCAGGCCCCGCCCGGCACGATTCTGCCGGACACCCGGGCCATCATCTCCACCCAGCTGTACAATCTGTTTCTCTCCGACCGCAATACGTATCAGATTCATCTGTATGTGAGGGCCGCCAGGCAGTCTAATCTGCTGCTTAAGGGATTTTTCCGCCGTGAGGATAATGCCAGCTATGCTGCGGAGGGGCAGGCCGGAGGCACTTACCGCCCATATCTCGAAGTGACGCATATGGATCATCAATACGGAGTGAAGTCTGGCTTCCCCAATCTGAAGCCGGGGAGCGTGCCGGTCTTCACGGCCCATTTTCCCATCTACCGGACCCCTAGTGACAGCGTACTGGCAGATTTGTCGATCGATTATACGCTGGGGGAGCTGGAGGGGATCGTGGAGTCGATGTACAATTCGGACACAGAGCGCCTGTATGTGCTGAATGAGCAAGGCGAGGCGCTGTTCGCTTCCGATCCGGACTGGATCGGGAAGCCGGTCGCAGCGGGCTGGAGCCGTCTCCCCGCAGAGCAGGACAGCGGGCATTTCGCCTGGAAGAAGGACGGCTTCCAGGGAATCGTAATGTACAAGCAGATCAAGGCCCCTTTGTTCAGCGGAAGCATTATCAAGCTGGTGCCCTATGAGGATCTGTACACAGACGCGAGAGTGATTACCCGGTTCAATATGGGCATCGGATTGCTGTTCCTGCTGATCGGAGGCATCAGTGCCGTGCTGATCTCGATCGGCTTCACCCGTCCGATCAAGAAGCTGATTCACTTCACGCAGAAGGTGCAGACCGGCCAGCTGGATGCGCATATGGATGCCGAGCGGGAGGACGAGTTCGGGCTCCTCACCCGCAAGATCACCGGCATGACCCGCACGATCAATGAGCTGATCGTTAAGGAATACCGGCTGGAGCTGGCGAACAAGACGAATCAGCTGAAGGCGCTCCAGGCCCAGGTGAACCCGCATTTTCTGTACAATGCGCTGCAATCCATCGCCAGCCTGTCCTTGCGCTATAATGCGCCGAAGGTGTATGATCTCATCTATTCCCTGGGCAGTATGATGCGTTATTCGATGAATACCGAGCGGACCCAGGTGCCGCTGCGGGATGAGATTGAGCATGTGCAGAACTATATGATTCTGCAGACGGAGCGGTTCGGCGAAGAGAATCTGCAGCTTGCGGTCGAGGCGGGGCCGGAGACTCTGGAGCTGATCCTGCCGAAGATGATCCTGCAGCCGATTGTAGAGAATATCTTCAAGCATGCCTTCGCTGACGGGATAAGCGGGGGGCTGATCCAGATAGAGTGCAGGCTGGACGGGGCGGCCAGGCTGGTGCTTGCCGTGAAGGATAACGGCCGGGGCATGAGCCCGGAGCGGCTGGAGGAGATTACGGCCTGCCTCAGAGGCAGCAGCCAGCAAGGCCAGGAGGAGATCGGCCTGTACAATGTGCTGGCCCGCCTGCGGCTGCAGTTCGGCAGCGCAGCGGAGATGCAGCTTAAGAATAATGAAGACGGCCAGGGGCTTACTGTTACGCTGATTATTCCGCTGGAGGAGATCGACGGTTAATTCCGGCGGCTTTTGCGAATAGAGACTATTTCTTGAAGGAGCGGCTGAGATGAAGGTGCTGATTGTAGATGATGAGAAGCATGTGCGGGAGGCCATCCGGTATTTTGTTCCGTGGGACAGCTATAACATCTCTGGGATCTATGAGGCAACCAACGGGCAGGAGGCGACACGGATTATGCAGGAGCATCAGCCGGCTGTCGTCTTCACGGATATGCGGATGCCGCTGATGGACGGGGCGGAGCTGCTGGAATGGCTGCACCGTCATTATCCGCATACGAAGACGATTGTCATCAGCGGGTATCAGGATTTCAATTATGTGAAGCCTGCTATCGTATATGGCGGTACGGATTATCTGCTGAAGCCGCTGAACAGCAAGCAGCTGATTGCCTCTGCGGAGCATGCCTTCAAGCTGTGGATGGAGGAGGAGGCGGAACGGAAGCGGCGCCAGCGCCAGAACATGCAGCTGAACGCGCTGCGTCCGCTCTACTGGGACAAGATGCTGTCCGATCTGGTGAGCGGGCAGGCCTCGTTCCATGAGCTGAAGCTGGCCCTCTGTGAAGAGCTGGGAATGCCGATTGGGGCGCAGGAGTGCAGAATCGCTGTAATCCCGCTGCAAGGCGCAGATTGTCATCTGCTGCGGAGATTCCATGGAGATGTAGCCTTGACGGCCTTCGTGCTGGCCAATGTCTGCAATGAAGTGATGGCAGAGGGCCAGAGCGGCTACGCCTTCCGCAACTGGCAGGGCGGAGGCGAGCTTGTAGTGCTGCTGTGGAGCGCTGTAGCGCAGGCGGAGGAGATACTTAACCGCATGAATGAAGCTATCGCCCAGGCGTTCGGTGTTCAGCTGGATATCGGGCTTAGTCCGCTGAACCCGTTGCCGGAGGGGCTGCGGCCAGCTTTGGAACAGGCAGGCCAGGCGCTTGCGGAGCGGAATCTATTGCAGCGGGACGGGCGTATTCATCTCTTCAGGAAGCGTGGGGAAGGGAGTAGACCTGTAAACGACTACGGCCTGGAGGAACGGCTGGACAAGCTTAGAGTCGCCGTCTTGTCCGGCGATCTGGAGCGGATGGAGCGGGTGGCGGAGGAGTGGGCCCGACATCTGGCAGGGCTGCCGCTGCTCACGGAGAGCAGTCTGCTGCATCAGCAGACGGAGATGCTGGACGTTCTGAAGCGCTGGCGGCCGGAGGCAGAGATTAGCCTGGAGTGCTGTTATGACGCTGAAGGGCTGTTCTCGGTGGAGAACTGGCAGTGCCGGCTGAAAACGCTGCTTCACCACTTGTCCAAGGGCAGCCCGCAGACGCCGGATAGCCGGCTCGTCCAGGAGATCAGGGAGTACCTGGACCGGAACTATGCGCAGGAGATGACGCTGCAGCATATTGCGGAACGCTTTTTCATCAGCAGGGAGAATGTATCTCGCAAGTTCAAGCAGATCACCGGGGAGAATCTGTCGGATTATCTGACCGGCCTCCGGGTGGATAAGGCGAAGACGCTGCTCTTGAATACGAATCTGCGGCTGTCGCAGATCGCGGAGCTAGTGGGCTATGAGGATGAGAAGTATTTCAGCCGTGTCTTCAAAAAAAACGCCGGCATCACGCCAAGAGAATACCGCAAGCAGGAGGAAGAAGCCTGAGTATGTAAGGTTCACGGACTGCCTGTCAGCATTTCCCGGCCTGCAACCGATAATAGCTATATGGGCAATAAATACATAGCTGCGGTTATTGGGGAGGGCTGGATAGTATGGACAATGATCTGGGAAGAACGATTAAGAATGACCTGATTAATGCCTACGGAGTGACTGTAATTCCGGCGGGAAGCCGGCTGAATGCCGAGCATCTGGAGCTTATCCGCAAACAAAAAATCGACAGGTTCGACATTCTTTTTGCAGATGAGGCTGACCAGGCGCCCCCCTATCAGAAGATGGTCAACAGTACAGTGGACCTGTCCAAGGAATTATTCGAATCTTACCGAATCTCCCGCAAAATCCCGCTGGCGGATATCCGCAAGGAGGTGCTTCCGGTCATCCAGGAGATCTCGCGCAACCCGGATATCTTCGCCTTATTCCATTCGGTGCAGGGCAAGGATGATTATACATATGAGCATAACATCGGCGTTGCAGTGCTCTCTACCCTGATCGGCAGATGGCTGGAGATGAGTGAAGCGGAGCTGTCCGTGCTCTCCATGGCTGCAACCCTGCATGACATCGGCAAGCTGAAGATACCCTCAGAGCTGCTGAATAAGCCCGGCAAGCTGACGGACGAGGAATACACCCAGGTGAAGAAGCACACGGTCTACGGCTACGAGATCCTCAAAGAAACCACCGGAGCCAATTCACGCATTGCCCTGGTGGCGCTTCAGCATCATGAGCGAAATGACGGGAAGGGGTATCCGCTGGGGCTGAAGGACGAACAGATCGATCCGTACAGCAAAATTGTGGCCGTGGCGGATATTTTTCATGCGATGTCCAGCAAGCGCCCGTATCATGAACCGACGCCGTTCCATATGATTGTGGATCAGATGAGAAGAGGCAGCTTCGGCGCGCTGGACCCGCATATTGTAACCGTTTTTCTGGAAAATATCGTGAAGCGGTCTGTTGGGCGTGAAGTGGTCCTAACCGATGGCCGGGTCGGCGAGATTGTCTACTTGAACCCGCATGACATCGAGACTCCGCTGATCCGCATCGGGGATGAATATATTGACCTCAGCAAAAGAACGGAGCTTAACATCCGGGAGATCAGTCTCTGATTCCAATCTACTTGTTGAAATAATCGGCCACTCCCTCAGCGACCGCCTGAGCCGCCTTCCGCTGATAAGACGCCTTGCGTACAATTGCTTCGTCGTACGGGTTCGACAGGAAGCCCAGCTCTACCAGGGTGGCCGGCAGCGGGTTCTCCCGCAGAATATGATAGTCGCCGAAGGAGAGGCCGTTGCTGCGCAGGCCGATGCCCTCACCCAGCCGGGTCTCCACTGCCCGGGCCAGCCGCAGGTCGTTCTGCTGCGAATAGAAGAAGGTCAGCGTGCCGGAGACATTCTTCGGTGATGAATTATAATGAATGCTGACAAAAGCGTCCGCACCGAGCTGCCGCCCAAGCTGCACCCGCTGGGAGAGCGCAGGCTTCTGGTCCCCGCGGGTCCGGGTCATCTCCACTCTGGCTCCCTTGGCGGTCAGATAATCCCGCAGATACAGGGAGGTCTGGAGCGTCAGATCCTTCTCCATCGTGTTATAGGTTGTCCCGAGCATGCCCGGATCGGTGCCGCCGTGGCCGGGGTCCACTATGATCAGCTTGCCCCGGATACTGCCGGATTTCCGTACCACACTCGGAGTCTGGCTATTTGAGCTGACCGTGCTTGCGCTGCGGACGGTTCCGCCTGACAGATACCCGGAGGATACCCAGCCGACCGTTCCTCCGGCGGTGCGGACCCGCGACCACTCTCCCTGCCGGAGCAGGAGTGTCACCTTGTTGCCGGATTGCAGGGAACCGACCACCTCATAGCCGGTTCCCGGCCCGCTGCGGATGCGCAGGGAAGACGCGGTCACGACAGCCGTTCCGCTGGAGGCCGAGGTGGTCTTAACCGCCGTCTTGGCAGATGCCTTGGAGGCGGTGGAGCTGGAAGAGGTGCTGGCGGAAGAAGTGCTGGTGGACGAGCTTCCGCTGGTACGCTTCAGATAATAACCGGCTACCCAGCCGGAGACAGCACCGGCCCGTACCTTGAGCCAGCCATGCTGCTCTTCAGTGACGGTAACGGTGGCTCCGGCAGCCAGAGAGCCTGTGACCGCAGCGTTTGCAGCAGGCTCACTGCGTACATTCAGAGAGCTGGCGAACACTTTGGCCGTGTAAGCAGTTGCAGCATAAGCGGTAGAAGACGGCAGGACAGGTGCCAGTATGGATGAAGTCAGCAGACAGGCTGACAGGACTGCAGTATGTAATTTTTGTCGCATACAAATAAATCCTCATTTCCCGGAGAGATAACAATCTATTACCCGTTTCATCGGCAGGAGAATACCGAAAATTTAAAATTGAAGATAAATACCTATTCCAACTACCGATAACAACGATGATGATTACAGTACTCTCATCTTCCCATACGGCTGTTGAATATCGCTTGAAGCCCTATTCGTTGGCAGGAAATGTCTGTATAATTATTACATATTGGGGAAACAGACAAAGGAGTGCCGCCGTGATCAGACCTAGATTATTCATTGGTTCTTCCAGAGAATCTATCCGCTATGCCAGGGCTATCCACGAACAGCTGAAGCGGACCGCTGAGGTCCATCCGTGGTATGCCGCTGCTTTCCGGCCGAATGAATACACCATGGAAGCGCTGGAGCGGAATCTGGATATCAGCGATTTTGCCGTCTTTGTGTTCTCGCCGGATGATGTAGCCCGGATTAGGGGTAAATATTATTATGTGACCCGGGACAACACCCAGTTCGAAATGGGCCTGTTCTGGGCGCGGCTGCGGCGCGGCCGGGTCTTCTGCCTGCTGCCGGATCAGGTACCCGCGCGCAGTGATCTGATTCCGGGTGAGAATGTGGAAGAGTATCATCTGCTGTCGGATCTGTCGGGACTAACCCCGCTGGAATATGAGTGGCAGCACGAGAATGTTACAGCAGCGGTGGATGTGAGCTGCGGCAAGATCATCGACAGTATTCAGGCGCAGGGGATGTACCACGACCCGGCTGTAGAGATGTTGCAGCTTCGGGCAGAGCTTAGGCGAAAAGAAAGTATCCTTCACTTCTTTTGGCAATATAATAATAATGTAACGCCACCCCAGGCAGCCGAGAAATATCAGGCACTGAGCGAAGCCGTCCGCAATTCATTCCTGCCCCCGGAGGATTGCCGGGTCATCGGAGCCGCCATGTGGCGGGCCGAAGCGGAAGCGGGCCTGAAGCAGGTCGGCGGCAATGTGGGACGCGGGCAGATGTATCCGTTCGCCGCCTTCGAGGACGGAAGTGTGAAGCCGGGGGTGCTGGATGCTTTTCTGGCAAAAGAATGGACTTTTTTACAGCGTACGGAAGTTGCGGAGGTATATATCCTATGCTATCCTTTAGGGGAGAACCATGTGCTGTCCGTGCACTTCTCGGGAAATCAGAGATTATCGGGAGAGGATATTACAGCAGTCGTGGCCTATAACCGGGATTTGTTCCGCACCGTCAATCATTTAGTGGGAGGGGACTAACAGGATGAAGAATATGAAGAATGCCGTTAGTGTATCCAGTACTGTCCGCCGGTCTGCAAGCGGTGACGGCAACAGCGCGGGAGGCAAAGGCCGCTCCAGACGCAAATCCGGCCCCAAGCTTACGCCCTCAGCGTCAAGCGTCTATTTGGCACCATCCGTGGAGGGTGGAGACGACGAGTACAAGAAGCTGGTCAGCGGTAAAGTGGATAATAACAAGCCTTCATTTGCCTGAACATTGGCTAAATCATACTATTGAACAGGTCCCCAGCAATCGCTGGGGGCTTTTTTTGCTGTTTGAGGAACGGCGGCCAACGACTTAGGGAATGCGAAGTTATGCGCTCTCCTGATGGGCTTGCTCACTCACATCCGTGGCATCCTCCGTCAGCCGGGTCTTGAACTCAAACTAATATAAGGAATTAGGGTGATATGTGGACTCCGCTGGGAGCGGGCTGGATGGAGAAATGAAAGGGATAAATCCCATTGGTGGCGCTGAAAGTGGGCTGGATGGGGAAATGAAAGGGATAAATCCCATTGATGACGCTGAAAAGTGGGCTGGACGGGGAAATTAAAGGGATAAATCCCATTGATGACGCTGAAAAGTGGGCTGGACGGGGGAATTAACGGGATAAATCCCATTGATGACGCTGAATAGTGGGCTGGATGGGGGAATTAAAGGGATAAATCCCTTTGGTGGTGCTGAAAGTGGGGCGGACGAGGAAATTAGAGGGATAAATCCCATTGGTGGCGCCGAAAGTGGGCTGGATGAGGAGTGCAAGTTAGCTAAATGAGCGAATGAGGAGCACAAGTGCACCTGAATCGAGCAAAAGTTGGCTAAATGAGCGAATCAGGAGCACAAGTGCCCCTGAATCGAGCAAAAGTTGGCTAAATGAGCGAATCAGGAGCACAAGTGCCCCTGAATCGAGCAAAAGTTGGCTAAATGAGCGAATCAGGAGCACAAGTGCCCCTGAATCCAACAGATGTTAGTTAAATGAGCCAATCAGTTAGGCGGCGCCCCATCCAGCGCAATGGCCCCTATTGCGCGGAGGAAATTCCGCGCTGCTTCTTCGCAACCTCGCGGCGCACCACCGGGGCGACCTCGGTGGCGAGCAGCTCGATAGCGGCGGCTACTTTGGCGTAAGGCAGGCCGCCGATGTCGAGCTGGGTCATGAAGCGGTTATGGCCGAACAGCTCATGCTGATAGAGAATCTTCTCGATAATCTGCTGCGGGCTGCCCACGGCCAGGGTGTTGTCCGGCGAGGTGAACCGGCCGAACTCGCTGCGGGAGATCCGGTACTCCTGACCGGGGCGCGGGCTGATCGCATTACGGTAGCTGTAGTAATAAGGGTAATACTCATCCAGTGCCTGCTGAGAGGTCTTGGCGATGTAGCCATGGCTGGTGATGGCGATCTTCAGGTCCTCCGGCTGGTGGCCGGCGGCTGCCCCGGCGCGGCGGTAGGTGCCGGCCAGATTCTGGAAGGGCTCCGGGCTGCCGCTCAGGATAGCGATAGCCATGCCTATGCCAAGGGCCCCGGCCTTCTCAGCACTTTCGGCTGAACCGCCGATGCCGACCGAGAGCGGCAGTCTCTGCTGCAGCGGACGTGGAGCGATCTCGGCGTTATGCAGCGGGGAGCGGAATTTGCCCTTCCAGTTCATGACTTCATGCTGGTTCAGTGTGAGCAGCAGGTCGAGATTCTCGCTGAACAGCTGCTTGTAATCTTCCAGCTCGTAGCCGAACAGCGGGAAGGATTCCAGAAAAGCGCCGCGTCCGGCAATGATCTCGGCCCGACCGCCAGACAAGAGGTCCAGGGTGGCGAAATCCTCGAAGACACGGACCGGATCAATGGTACTTAGCACGGTCGTAGCGCTGGTAAGCTTGATCCGCTGTGTAACCTGGGCAATAGCTGCCAGGACAACGGGCACCGATGAGATTACGAAATCCAGCCGGTGATGCTCGCCTACGCCGAATACATCCAGTCCGGCTTCATCGGCCAGCTTCGCGGCTGCAATGACTTCCTGCAGGCGTTGGGCGGGGCTGATCCGCTGCCCTGTATGGCAGTCGGTAACAATATCGCCCAATGTATAAATGCCGAATTCAAACTCCGGCAGGCTTGCTTCTTTTTCTTGAGCATCCGCTTGTGTATTTGCTTGCGCATTAGCTTGTGTATTCCCTTGATTGTTCATGGTACAGACCCCTTATCATCCAGAATGGTGAGCAGCAGTTATCTTTTAAGCTTGTCCGTTAGTGCAAGGATATAGCCCAGTATATCACAATTACTTACTAATTGTAAGTATATGAGTGGAAGTTTGCGATTAGCTATTAACATTGTCTGGTTCATCGTTACTGTTTCATAGTTTCAGAAGAATGTCAGCAGTAAATCAAATTAATCCGCCTGGATATTGTGTATTTTTATTGACAGATTACCTGATGGATGATATTTTAAATTTACAAATTCCAATCAACTTACTTTGGATTATATTTTACCGACTGTTCATACAGAGGTGCCTGCGTGATTGTTGCGCGAGGTCCCTCTGTTTTTTTGTTGCTAAGGGAATTCAGCCAGAAGGAGGAGCAGAGATGGGAGAGGCTTTGTTGTCTATCACAGAACTGAATAAGCACTTTGATACCGCTGGAGGCAAGGTGCAGGCGCTGGAGGATGTCGAGCTGGAGGTGCAGGAGGGGGAGTTCATCACGGTGATTGGACCCAGCGGCTGCGGCAAAAGCACCCTGCTGCGCATCATTGCCGGTCTGGATACCGGCTATACCGGCAGTGTTACCCTGGAGGGGGAAGCGATCAGCGGGCCGGGAATCGATAAGGGGTTTATTTTTCAGGAGCACCGCTTGTTTCCCTGGCTTACGGTAGAGAAGAATATTGCCTCGGATCTGCCGCTGGGCAGGCCGGATATCCGGCAGCGGGTAGATGAGCTGATTGAGCTGGTGAAGCTCGGCGGCTTCGAGAAGTCCTATCCCCGTGAGCTGTCGGGCGGGATGGCCCAGCGGGTAGCGATTGCCCGGGCGCTGCTGCGCAGTCCCAAGGTTCTGCTGCTGGATGAGCCCTTTGGTGCGCTGGATGCTTTTACGCGGGCGCATATGCAGTCGGTGCTGCTCGACATTTGGCAGCGGAACCGGACGACGATGATTTTTGTGACCCATGATATAGATGAAGCCGTGTTCCTGGGGAACCGGGTGGTGATTCTGGAGCCTCGTCCCGGCCGAATCCGTAAGATCGTTCCCATAGACCTGCCGTATCCGCGCTCCAAAACAACAACCTCCTTTCAAGAGCTGCGGCTCAAGGTATTGAATTACTTCGAGAAGGTGGAGGAGCTTGAGCTGAAGGACGGGGCCGGAATATAAAGTGAATCCAAATGCTTATTATGGAAAAGTGAGGGTAAGTGTTGATTTATATCCGACTTAATCCATGCGAATATATTAATTAATTCAGAAGGAGGGACAGCCATGGCAGAGCGGACTGTAGCTGTAGGGAATGCCGGAAAAACCGGACAGCCTGATGGACCTGGAAAAGTGGTCATTGCCGGTCTGGGGCTGCTGCTTCCGGCAGGGGTGCTGATCCTGTGGCAGATTCTGGGCTATTACGGAGTGATCTCGGAGATGCTGTTCCCGACACCTTATACGATTGCCCAGTCGTTCATTACGCTGGCGTCTACCGGGGATTTATGGAGCAACCTGAGAATTAGTGTCGTGCGGGCATTGTCAGGATTTCTGCTTGGGGGCGGGCTCGGTCTGTTCTTCGGCATCCTGGTCGGATTATTCCGCCGGTCGGAGAAGCTGCTGGACCCCTCGCTGCAAATGATCCGGATGATTCCGAGCCTTGCCGTGGTGCCGCTGTTCATTCTCTGGTTCGGCATCGGCGAAGAATCCAAGGTGCTGCTGATTGCCAAAGGGGCGTTTTTCCCAGTCTATATCAATACCTTTATCGGTATACGCGGGACGGATAACAAGCTGTTTGAGGTAGCCAGAGTGCTTGGCTTCAGCAGAGGGAAGCAGATTGTAAGGCTGGTGCTGCCTGCGGCGGTGCCGAATATTATGCTCGGCGTACGTTTGTCGCTGGGACTCTCCTGGCTGGGACTGGTGGTTGCGGAGCTTATTGCTTCTACCTCGGGGATCGGCTACATGATGTCAGATGCCCGCCAGTTTGCCGATACGCCTGTTGTATTTGTCGGAATTATTGTATTTGCCGCTGTCGGACTGCTGAGTGACACGATTGTCCGCCTGATTGAACAGCATCTGCTCCGGTGGCGGGACAGTTATCAGGGATAGGAGGGGAAGAACAGCATGAGTGAAGGGATCGAAGCCATAATCAAGACAGCCAAGGGGGTAAGGGAAGCCCGTGATTATAGCGGAACTGCTTCAATTACTACGGCTAACAACAAGAGAAAGACAGATTCAGTATTCTGGAAAAAGCTTCTGTATGACTGGGGAGCCGGGGCAGCCATTCCCGTAGCGGTGCTGGCCGTGTGGCAGCTTGCCGGGAGCGCAGGCTGGATCTCGCCGGAGTTTCTTCCGGCACCGCTGACGATCCTCTCTGCATTTGCGGATCTGACCGTTAAGGGAGAACTCGTCCATCATGTGGGTGTCAGCATTGGACGGGCGGGCGTCGGGTTCCTGATTGGAGGTATTCTCGGCTTGCTGCTGGGGACATTGACCGGCCTGTTCCGCAGCGCAGCCTATCTGCTGGATCCGAGTGTTCAGATTCTGCGGCTGGTTCCGCATCTGGCGATTGCCCCGCTAATTATTCTGTGGTTTGGCTTCGGCGAGATCTCGAAGGTGGTGATTATCATGAGCGGCTCCTTCTTCCCGCTCTATGTTAATACCTTCATGGGCATCCGGGGAGTGGATAACAAGTTGTTCGAAGTGGCCCGGGTACTGGGCTTCAGTCCACTGCAGAAGGTGCGGCGGCTGATCCTGCCGGCTGCGCTGCCCGGCATTCTCCTGGGACTGCGCCTGTCGATGGCTGTGGCCTGGATCGGTCTGGTGGTTGCTGAACTGATCGGATCACAGTCCGGGGTTGGATTTCTCATTAATGAAGCGAAGCAGAATTCCAATACGGCAGTGATTTTTGTCGGAATACTTATTTTCGCCGTGGTCGGGAAGCTAATCGATTCTCTATTCCGCGTCATCGAACGCAAATTCCTGTACTGGCGTGACAGCTATCAAGGTTGAAGACGGGCTAATGAAACGCTAACGCTAATGAAACCAAGGGGGCAACAACACATGAGCCAACCGGCACTGAAGGAAGCATTGAAACTGACGGCAGATGTACTGGTAATCGGCGGAGGTCCGGCAGGAACATGGGCTGCACTTACAGCCGCAGCCAAGGGAGTGAAGGTGATTCTGGCCGATAAAGGATACTGCGGCTCCAGCGGCGCGACTGCCCCGTCGGGCACAGGAGTATGGTACGTGAAGCCGGAGGAGGAGCTGCGCGAGGCCGCGAAGGCCAGCCGTTATGCTATGGGCGGTAAGCTGGCAGAGCACCGCTGGATGGACCGGGTGCTGGACCGTACTTATGAGAATATGAACAGACTGGGCGTCAGCGGCTATCCGTTCCCGGTGGATGAGGAAGGCAATCCATACCGGCGGGGCCTGCAGGGACCTGAATATATGCGTCTGATGCGCAAGCTGGTGAAGAAGGCAGGTGTGAAGATTCTGGACCACAGTCCCGTGCTGGAGCTGCTCGCCGATGAGCACGGGGTAGCCGGAGCGGCCGGCGTGCAGACCCAGAACGGAGAAGCTTGGAGTGTGCATGCCGGGGCGGTAGTTATCGCTACCGGGGGCTGCGCTTTCCTCAGTAAGGCGCTGGGCTGCAACGTCCTGACGGGTGATGGTTACTTATTCGCTGCTGAAGCAGGGGCAAGCCTGTCCGGCATGGAGTTCTCCAATGCCTATGCGATCTGCCCGACCTTCTCCTCGGTGACGAAGACGGCGTATTACAGCTATGCCAGCTTCTATTACGAGGACGGCAGCGTGGTGGAAGGAGCGGGCTCTAAGAAGGGCCGCTCGGTAATTGCCAGGAATCTGCTGGCGGGCCGCCAGGTGTTCGCGAAGCTTGACGGAGCTGACGAGGCTTTGCAGCCGCTGCTGCGGGTGGCGCAGACCAACTTCTTCCTGCCGTTTGACCGGCGGGGGATCAATCCCTTCAAGGACCTCTTCCCGGTAACTCTGCGGCTGGAGGGGACCGTCCGGGGGACAGGCGGCATCAGAATAACGGATGAGCAATGCGGTACAGGCGTTCCCGGCCTGTACGCAGCGGGGGATGCCGCCACCCGCGAGCTGATCTGCGGCGGATTCACCGGAGGCGGCAGCCATAATGCAGCTTGGGCGATGTCCTCCGGCTCCTTTGCCGGAGAAGGGGCAGCCGCCTATGCAGCCGGACTCGGCCGGCATGCGGATCACCGCGCACCTGTCGGGTTATCCTCTTCACCGCTGGTTCACCAGGAGGTGAAGGCGGGAGCGGCGGCCAGAACTGCAGAATATGTGGAGGCTGTGCAGGCAGAAGTCAAAGCGTACGATATCAATTTGTTCCGTACAGAGCAGGGGCTGGCGTCTTCGCTGGAACGTCTGGACGGACTATGGAAAGAGCAGCGCAGCCGGGAAATCCAGCGCACGCCGGAAGGCGTGAAGGCGCGTGAAGCTGAAGCGATGACGGCAACGGCACGCTGGATGTACAACTCTGCACTGGCCCGCACCGAGACCCGGGGAATGCACAAACGGGAGGACTTCAAGGGAAGTGATGACAGCCAGCATCACCGCTTAATCAGCGGCGGACTGGATCAGGTATGGGTGAAGCCAGAAGAGGTAGCGAAGGAGAGTGTATTGTTGTGATTGAAGTCATCAGCGCTGAGCGGTGCGTAGAATGCAACCAATGTGTATCCGTCTGCCCGACCAACGTATTCGACCGGGTAGAGAACGGAATTCCCGTGATAGCCCGGCAGAGCGACTGCCAGACCTGCTTCATGTGTGAGCTGTATTGCCCGGTGGACGCGCTGTATGTCGCTCCGGATTCCGAGGAGATTACCGGCATTACAGAGGCGGAGCTGGAGCAGCAAGGCCTGCTTGGCGGCTACCGCGAGAAGGTGGGCTGGGGCAAGGGCAGACAGCCGGTGGCTAGTCATGACTTCATGGTGAAGCTGGCGGCCCGGGCAGGATTCTGATTTCAGATATGCGTGAACAACATCCAGTAGACGACTGAGGGGAGAATACAGCAATGAGCAGATTGTACAGAGAGATTAAGGGTGTATGGAACAAAAGGGGGCGCCTCACGCTGATTACAGGTGTGGTGATGATCATGCTGGTACTACAGGCTTGCGGCAATAATACAGGCTCGGGGAGCAACTCGGCAGCAGGCAGTGGAGGTACCAATACCGCTGAAGCGGCTGGAGGTAAGGCTGCAAGCAATGTTCCGGCCGTGCTGAATTTCGGCTACATCGGCTCCAATAAGCTGAATCTGCCGGGAGGCGCGGAAGGCTGGGGCCTTTACAAGGGCATTATTCAGGAAGAGCTGAAACCATACGGAATTACCGAAATCAAGCTGACAGGCTTCCCGAACGGGCCGGATCAGACGGAATCCTTAATCAGCGGAAGACTTGATTTCGGCAGCCTCGGGGATACCCCGGCGATTATCGCCTACGCCTCAGGAGCCAAGACCCGGCTGATCGCCCAGACTTCAGCGCATACAGTCGGTTATCTGATCGGCAAGAAGGACGGGCCGAAGACGGTGCAGGACCTGAAGGGCAAGACGATTGCCATCCAAAAAGGTTCGTTTATGCACCGTTATGTAGTCGGCTTGCTGAAGCAGGAGGGCGTAACTGATTATAAGCTGGTTCACATGCTGATTCCCGATGCAAGCGCAGCACTGGCCCGCGGCGATGTAGACGCGACCACCAATAACGGTGTGGCGGCGCTTAAGCAGATTGAGCAGGGGTACACCCATTTGGATGATGCCTCGCAGCATCCGGATCTGCTCGGTAGCAGCGCTACCGTAGTGTCAGAGGAGTACCTTGCGAAATTCCCGGATTTCCCCAAGGTCTGGAATGCGGCCCGGGAGAAGGCACTGGCCGACCTGAAGCAGCATGAAGATGAATATTATGCATTCCTGGCAGAGATCGGAGATACCACCCCGGAACTCGCGAAGCAGGTCAATCCAATCAGTGATATCAAGGATACAGCCTTCACAGATGACGGCATTAAGCTGCTGGAGGGCACCAAGAACTTCCTCGTCGATGAGAAGCTGGCCAAGAAGGATTTCAATATCAGCGATTGGCAGCTCAAGTAATTCAACATAGGGAAACGGAGGGAATGCCGATGTCTCATGAAACCTTAACTATTGAACATTTCAAGCTGCCGCTGGAGAATGGGCTGTATCTGGAAGGTGAGGTACGGGTCCCTGCGGGAACGGCACCGAAGCCCGTACTCCTGATCAGCCATGGCTTCAGAGGGCATAAAGATTGGGCGTTCTGGCCGGAGGTCTCCGGCAGAATTGCCGGAAGCGGGTTCTACACTGTAAGCTTCAATTTCTCGCGTATCGCTGCCCGTGATGCTGACGGGATCAGCCCGGAGGAAGCAGCCGAAGCGGCCACGCTGAGCAGGGAGCTGGCGGATCTGGAGCAGTTGCTCCATAGCCTGCTTGAAGGCAGGCTGCCGCTTGCCGGGCTAGCCGACACGGAGCGGATAGCGGTTCTGGGGCATAGCCGTGCAGGCGGGAGCAACATCCTGTTCGCGGCAGAGCATCCTGAGGTGAAGGCGCTGGCAGTCTGGAACGGCGGTGCTGCACCGCAGCCACGGCAGGGTGAAGGTACTGTGGCGCTTACGCCGCAGGAGCAGGCGGTCAGGGAGGATCAGCTGCGGAATAAGGAGCGTTTCAATCTGGAGGAAGCGCTCAGCAGAGTATCGGCTGCTGCGCTGCTGATTCAGGGTGATCAGGACCGTGATGCCCTGCTGCTGCAGCATGCAGTCTTCAGGGAGCAAGCGCCGCAGCACCGGTACCTGAGCATCCGGGGTGCAGACCATACCTTCGGAACGGTAGATCCGTACGAAGGCTCCACCTCTGCGCTGAATGAGGCTGTCACCTCGACGATAGCATTTTTGCAGGAGAAGCTGGCCTGAGCTTATTTCTACATTTCAAAGAACCGTGAAGAGGAGGAAGCGGAATGCCGCAGCAACAGCAGGCTACAACAGATGTTCTAGTGCTGGGTGGAGGCCCGGCCGGAGCATGGGCGGCATGGAGTGCAGCTTCTCAGGGAGCGAAGGTGATTCTGGCCGATAAGGGATATCTCGGAACCAGCGGGGCTACCGCGCCGGGGGGAACGACGCTGCTGGTGATTCCGCCGGTAGCCGAGCTGCGGGAGCAGGCCGTGCAGGACAGACTTAAGGCCGGCGGCTATCTCTCAGAGAATGCCTGGATATACCGTGTGCTGGATCAGGTCGAGGAGAATCTGCAGCTGGTAGAGGAATGGGGGTATCCCTTCCCGAAGGATGAGGAGGGCCGGCCGCTGCGGACGCATCTGCATGGCCCCGAATACATGAAGATTATGCGCAGAGTGGTGCGCAAGGCGGGAGTGCGCATCTGGGATCAATCGCCGGCGCTGGAGCTGCTCCATGATCAGCACGGCGTGGGTGGCGCCCGCGGAATCAACCGCCTGACCGGAGAGAGCTGGGAAGTGAAGGCGAATGCGGTGATTATGGCTACGGGCGGCTGCGCCTTCCTCAGCAAGGGGCTGGGCTGTAATGTGCTTACCGGTGAAGGGCTGCTGATGTCAGCCGAAGCCGGTGCCGAGCTGTCGGGCATGGAATTCACCCGGCAATATGCTCCGAGCTTCGCGGATGGAACGGTCACCCGCGGGCGCATGCTGGCTTGGGCCACGCTGTATGATGCTGCGGGAAGGCCGCTGCACCGGGGCGACCGCACCTTCGGCAGCATTCCCGAGCTGATGCTGAAGGGCCCGGTCTATGCTTCTCTGGATTTGGCTGATACGAACGAGAAGCAGGAATTCCTCCGCAATGCCCACCCGATCTTCTTCATGCCGCTGGAGCGGGCGGGGATTAATCCGTTCAAGGATAAATTTCCGCTTACGCTCCGCTATGAAGGCACGATGCGCGGAACGGGCGGCCTGCGCCTGACCGGCACCGGGTGTGAAACCTCGGTGCCGGGGCTGTATGCGGCAGGCGACGCCGCCTCCCGCGAGAAAGTGACCGGCGCCATCTCCGGCGGCGGCGCCTACAATGCATCCTGGGCCATCTGCAGCGGCAGCTGGGCAGGACGAAGCGCGGCGCGGCTCGCTCTGCAGCAGCCGCATCCGGCGGAGCGCCGGATGCTCCGCGCGGCGGGCCGCTACGGGATGCCGGCTGGCGCCGGCACCTCACGGACGCTGGACGCGAAGCCGCTGATCGCGGCGGTCCAGCAGGAGATCCTGCCGCTGCGGATCAATTACTTCCGCAGCGAGCCCGTAGTCGCTGCCGCCCTGCAGCGCCTGAACCGCCTGATGCCCGAGCTGGGCGGGCAGGTGCCTGCCACGGTTCAGGGCATCGTGCAGTCACGTGAAGCGGCCGCTATGCTGAATGTCGGCCGCTGGATTTACACCGCTGCGCTGGCCCGCAAGGAGAGCCGCGGCCTGCAGCGCCTGGCCGAGTATCCGGCGCTGGACCCGCGCCAGACCCACCGCCTGATTCTCTCCGGCGTTAATACGATCGGTATCCGCACGGAAAGTGTGCCTCATGCCCATGAGCTGCGGATTCCGGGAGAGGAGCGGGCCATATGATTGAGCTGGTTAGCCAGGACCGCTGCATCGGCTGCAGGCTGTGCGTGAAGGTCTGTCCGACGAATGTCTTCGCGATGGAGGGCAAGCTTGCCGTCATTGCCCGCCAGGAGGATTGCCAGACCTGCTTCATGTGCGAAGCTTATTGTCCTGTCGATGCATTGTATGTGGCACCGCAGGCAGATAAGTCTGCGAACCCGGATGAGCAGGAGCTGATTGAATCCGGCCGGCTGGGCAGCTGGCGGAAGGAGATCGGCTGGAATCCGGGGGCGGAGGACACGATGGCAGAGCGGGACACGACACCGTTCTTCGAGGTCTTCACCGAAGCTTACCGCGGCAAGTAGCAAGAGATAAGCAAGTGAATTCACAGGTGTTCCGCAGCCATGCCGGCAGCGGAACACCTTTTTGTATATAATCGCTTCTGACTGACGGGTGCATGTTCTTGTACGTTTCGGCCGTGTCTAAGTAATATGACATAATTTGGGTAATACTAGGAGCACGCCGATACATATAGAAGCAGGCTAAGCTGCTGCAGAAAAATATAAATTATTTTAATATATACTAACTGGGCGGCTACCGATTATACTAAGTTGAACGAACCGTTTCTTCAGCAGGCGGAGCGTCTCCCCAAATCTACACATAGACACTACAATATTATGCTGGAGGAAATTGAATGAGCATTACAGAACTTACTAGCCAACTTTCCAGTTTCACAGGAAGGCTACTGCGGGAACGCTTCGGGAAGGGACCTGAATCGATACATGCCTCTATCGGGGAGCAATGTATAGCACTGCATATCCGTAATTTCATCGGACCTGTGGAGAGGTTTTTATTGAATAAGGAAGAAGAACAGGCGTTTCGTTATACACGGGAGCTTCTGATGAAGTCCCTGCTTCCCGAGCTTGCAGCGTACCTGAAGGAGAGCCTGGCTATTGAGGTCGGCGAGCTTTTTTATGATTGGGGCATTCATAACGCATCGGGGATGATCGTGGCGCTCATCAAGAATGACGACGTACCGATTGATGATTATGCCGGGCGCGAAGAAGTCCATACCCAGATTAACGAGGTGACCAGGAAGGTCCAAAAGGAACCGGTCCATACAGACTCCTGGTGGCTGGGACCCCGCATTCTGATTATTAAGCGTGAAGGCATCATGATTCCTTTGGAGAAGGAATTGATTGGCCTCGGCTATGAGAATACGCTTAAGACTACCAAGCGCAAGATGGAGAAGCGTTATTTGGATGATACCACCACTATAGCCCAGATGCTCGGCAAAGAGCTGGCGGATATTTATGTGGATTGGGATTTCGACAAAGATACCAGCGTGATAGCCTATACTTTTCACTAAAGTCTAACCATATATGAGGTGGAAATGAGTCGGACATGCAAATGAGCCGAACATGAGCCGAAGAAGGGGGAATCGTCCCTTTCTTCGGTTTTTTTATTTTCTGCCCATCTGCCGTTAGGGGTGCTGAGACTTTTTAGGAGGATAAGCTGGATGGAGGAGTGTAAGTGGACGGTATTATATGTAGAAGATAATCAGCTCAATATGGCCTTAGTACACCATATCTTCAAAAGAAATCTGCCCTCCGTATTGCTGCTGAAGGCTGAAACGGCAGAGCTTGGACTGCAAATAGCGCGGGAAGCTCTGCCGGATCTGATTATCCTGGACATCGGGCTTCCCGGACTTAACGGGTATGAAGCTCTGGAAATACTGCAGCAGGATCAGGCAACTTGTCATATTCCGGTGCTGGCGACGAGTGCGTTTGCGCAAAGCTCGGATATTGAGAAGGCCCGGAAGAAGGGCTTTGCCGAATATATCACCAAGCCCTTTCAGGTTAAAGCGTTCACCGAAACCGTGAAGAGGCTGCTCTACGGAGAAGACCTGCAGAAGATTTAGCTTGAAATAGCAACAGGGGATTCATTAAGGTGGGGAGCTGGGGAGATCTCTGTCTGGCGGCGGGTTCACGGGCTGCTGTAATCCGCTGAATAAGGAATTGTCTGTATTCGACATAATGATTTGACTTTCGCCCGATTATGCAAGATATTTATATTGCAGATTTAATATAAAGGAATTGCATCTAATACTTCACAAACGGGCGGTGGATCTTATGCTAGGGCAGCATACGGAGACGTCTTCTCCATTTGAACAGGCATTTAAGACAGGAACTGCCGGAGTAGCCTTTCTCTCCATGGCTGAAGAATGGATGAAAGTGAATCCGGCGGTAACCCTCTTGCTCGGATATTCCGAAGAGCAGTTGCTGGGACGCAGCTTCCAAGCGTTCTGGGATGAAGATAGCCTGCACATACATAGTTACAGGATGGGGAGCCTCAGGACAGGAGCAGCCCCTTTTTTTGAAGCCGAAATTAAGCTGCGCCATGCGGATGGCTCTGCGGTTCCGGTGCTGCTGCATGTGGCGAGGGTGAGCGAGCCTTCGACGGGAGAGGGGCTGTATTATATCGTTCACTTGGCTGGAAGGCCGCTTGAAGCACGGGTGGAGGCACTTCCCGGGACGTCTGAGCGGCTGTACCAGCTGATTGCCGGCAACATCAGGGACATTGTGTACTATGCTGCGCCCGGTTCAGTCTGCCGCTACTGCTCCCCTTCTGTGGAGGAGGTGCTCGGGTATAGACCGGAGGAGCTGATCGGCCGGGATAACAGCAGACTGGTTCATCCTAAGGATCTGGCCTTAATCAGTGCGCAGCAGATGGCTGACTCGCCTGATGTCCAGCTGCGGATATTACATGCGAACGGCCAATATATCTGGATTGAATTCTCTCTGAGAACGGTGGAAGACGGCGGGGAGCGCGGGGTGCTGGCTGTCGGCCGCGATGTGACCCGGCGCAAGATTGTGGAGCAGAAGCTTCAGGAATCGGTCGAGCGTTATACCTCGCTAAAGAAATATAATCATGACGCGATCATATCGCTGGACCTGGAAGGCCATATTATTAACGGGAATGAACAGGCGGTAAGGCTGACGGGGTATACGATCTCTGAGATAGTGGGCATGAGTGTCAGCCGGATCATCGGCGAGCGGCAGCTGCAGAATGTACTCGGTCCCCGCCGGCGGAGCGGCTCCGTGGGACAGGATATCAACCTGATCTGGCATAAGGACGGGCATTCTGTGGAGGTCCTGACTACCCTTGCGCCGATTATTATCAACCAGTCTACCGTAGGCTTTTATATTATCGTCAAGGATATTACCGAGCAGAAGAAGCTGCTGATTGCCAAGGAGACCGCAGAGAATACGAACCGCGCCAAAAGTGAGTTCCTGGCTATGATGAGCCATGAAATCCGTACTCCGATGAACGGGGTGATCGGGATGACCGACCTGCTGCTGGAGAGCAGTGAGCCGGGTTCGCAGCAGCGGGAGTTCCTGGAGATTATCCGCCAGAGCGGTGAATCCCTGCTGAATATCATCAACGACATTCTCGATCTCTCCAAGATTGAGGCAGGCAAAATCTCACTCCAAGACGAGCCGTTCATCCTCCAGCACTGTATGGATTCCGCACTGGAGCTGCTTCAGCTCAAGGCGGAGCGCAAAGGGCTGACCCTCAGCGTGGAGACGGAGCCGGATGTGCCGCAGCGGCTGATCGGGGACGGGGAGCGGCTGAAGCAGGTGCTGCTCAATCTGGCCGGCAATGCCGTCAAATTCACCTGTACCGGCGGGGTAAAGGTAAGCGTGAAGCGCATTGCCGATGGCCTGGCAGGTGTAACGCTCCAGTTCACCGTGGCGGATACGGGGAGCGGGATTCCCGAGGAGGCCCGCAGCCGCTTGTTCGAGCCGTTCTATCAGATGGAGCATTTCAGGGGCCGCCAGGGTGAAGGCACCGGTCTGGGGCTGGCGATCAGCAAGCAATTGGTCGAGCGGATGGGCGGAGAGATCTATCTGGATACAGCAGCCGGGCAGGGGGCGACCTTTGTGTTCACCGTGGTCCTCCGGACGCAAGCGCAGTCGCTTCCGGCTGACGGGCCGGAGGGGAACCTGCCGGAGCCGCAATCCGAAGGCCGGTCCCTGCATATTCTGGTAGCCGAGGACAATGTGATCAACCAGATCGTCCTGCGCAAAATCCTGGAGAAGCGCGGCTTCGCCGTCGATGTGGCCGAGGATGGGCGGCAGGCGGTCGATATGACGGCCCGGCATGGCTATGATCTGATCTTCATGGATGTGCAGATGCCCGGGATGAACGGCCTGGAGGCCACAGCTGCCATTAGGGCAGAGCAGCCGGCAGACCAGCAGCCGGTCATTGTTGCAGTGACGGCCAACGCGCTCAAGGGCGACCGGGAGCTATGCCTTGAAGCAGGGATGGATGAGTATATCAGCAAGCCGCTGAGAAGCGACAGCATTGCCAAAGTAATCGGGAAATTTTTTGCGGAACAGGAATAAGCAGACCTCTCTTCATAAAATAATCACAATGCTGAGTTAAAGCTGCAATGCAGTGCTGTGATGTCTTGCATATGGAAGTCTTTTTGATTAAGATAGCAGAAACTGGTGCATAAGCAGCACCGATATACCTTGTAATGACAATGACGAAGAGAGTAAGCACTTCATAGCGTATTTTAACAGGGAAGGCGTGCCGGAGACTGAGAGCACCCCCATTAGACGCTTAGTGCCGAAGTTCACTTCCGAGTCGGTCCCTGAAGTACACTGCTGCAGCAGTTATGGGTAGGGTGGCCCGCTTCCTGCGTTAACGGATGTAAGACAGAATGAATCGACTGGCCGGTATCCTTCAGGTATGCCGTCATGTGCTGATGCGTCAGCAGGATTCAGTTCTAAATAAGGGTGGTACCACGGCTCCTCGTCCCTTGCGGCGGGGGGTCTTTTTGCGTTCGTTCATAGCTTTAACTATTAACTACACAAAGGAGTGTCTTGGAATGAGTAATGTGGAATTGGATGATCTGAGAGCAAGATTGGATGAGATTAACGGTCAGCTGCTGGAGCTGATCTCGGAGCGTGCCGGAATCGTTCAGAAGATTGGGGTGCTCAAAGAGAAGCAAGGCGTGCCGAAGTTCGATCCTGAACGGGAGAAGGCGATGCTGGAGAAAATGGTCGCAGGCAATAAGGGGCCGTTCACGAATGGAACCATCCGTACGCTGTTCAAGCAGATTTTCTCAGCTTCGCTTGATCTGCAAAGTACGGAGCATAAGAAGACCCTGCTGGTAGCGCGTAAAGACCATGCGGAGGATACAGTTATTGAGCTGCCGGGCGGCGTTACAGTAGGCGGGTTATCCTCCCTGATGGTAGCTGGCCCATGTTCGGTGGAGAGCGAGCTGCAGACCCGTACGGTGGCTGCGGCCCTGCAGAAGGCGGGCGTCAAGGTTATGCGCGGCGGCGCCTTCAAGCCCCGGACCTCCCCTTATGATTTCCAGGGACTGGGCATGGATGGGCTGCGGATTCTGCGTGAAGCGGCGAATGAATACGGGCTGCTGACGATCAGTGAGATTGTCGATCCCCGGCATATTGAAGAAGCGCTGGATTATGTGGATGTCATTCAGGTCGGCGCGCGGAACATGCACAACTTCGAGCTGCTTAAGGCGGTAGGGGAAGTGAACAAGCCGGTGCTGCTGAAGCGCGGACTATCCGCCACGTTGGATGAATTCGTCCATGCGGCAGAATATATTATGTCCCGCGGCAATATGGAGATTATGCTGATTGAACGCGGTATCCGCACCTATGAGCGGTCGACGCGCAATACGCTGGATATCTCGGCGGTGCCGATTCTTAAGCAGGAATGCCATCTGCCGGTGCTGGTCGATGTCACCCATTCCACCGGACGCAAGGACATTCTGATCCCGTGTGCCAAGGCTGCGCTTGCTGCCGGAGCCGACGGTATTATGGTGGAGGTGCATCCTGATCCGGCTACAGCCTTGTCTGATGCGGCGCAGCAGCTTAATATTGAGGAGTTCAACACCTTCTTCAATGAGGTGAAGGCCTCCGGATTATACCGTTAAGTGAAACAGGGTGAATTCAGGTAACAGGAGGAACTGAAATTTTGAAGCAAATCGTCTCATACAACAACGGTTGGTTCTCCAACACACGGAGTGATATTTTATCGGGCATGACCGTGGCTATTGCCTTAATTCCTGAAGCGATTGCTTTCTCCATCCTTGCTGGCGTAAGCCCTATGGTTGGTTTGTACGCCTCCTTCTGTATCGCTATTGTAACAGCCTTCGCCGGCGGGCGGCCGGGGATGATCTCGGCGGCGACAGGAGCGATGGCGCTGCTGGTCGGCAGTCTGGTGCTGTCGCACGGCATTGAGTATCTGTTCGCGGCTACGGTGCTGGCTGGCATCCTGCAGATTGTGATGGGGCTGCTGAAGCTGGGCCGGTTCATCACCTTCCTGCCGCAGCCGGTCATGACCGGCTTTGTCAACGCGCTGGCGATTCTGATCTTTATGGCTCAGCTCGTGCATTTTGAGGGACAGGGCTGGATCATGTACGCACTTGTGGCTCTTACGCTGGTCATCATCTATACGGTTCCCCGGATCACCAAGGCGGTGCCATCGGCGCTGGTCGCCATTGTCGTAGTCTCGGTCCTCAGCATTGTGCTGGGTCTGGATGTAAGAACCGTGGGCGATATGGGGACTATTACTTCAGCGCTGCCGGTATTCCATCTGCCGAGCCTTCCCTTGACGCTGGATACACTGCTGATTATACTGCCGTATTCGCTCTCACTCGCGGTCGTCGGATTACTGGAATCGCTGATGACAGCCACGCTGATTGATGATATCACAGGCACCGGCAGCGACAAGAACCGGGAAGCGAAGGGGCAGGGGCTGGCCAACATCGTGACCGGCTTCTTCGGAGGCATGGCTGGCTGTGCGATGATCGGCCAGTCGATGGTCAATATGAAATCGGGCGGACGGACACGCTTGTCCACTTTTGTCTCCGGGATCTTCCTATTGTTCCTGATTCTTGTGCTGGGTGATGTTGTTAAGCAGATTCCTATGGGCGCACTGGTCGGTGTAATGATTATGGTCTGCATCAGCACCTTTGAATGGAAGTCCCTGACCTCCTTGCGGAGAGTTCCGCTAAGCGATGCCCTGGTCATGGTGGTCACTGTGGTTACAGTAGTAGCTACCGATAACCTGTCGATCGGCGTGCTGTTCGGCGTGCTGCTGAGTGCTTTGTCTTTTGCCTGGAAAATCGCTTCCCTTCAGCTGAATGTTCATACTACGGCATCTGTAACGACTTATCGGGTATCGGGCCAGCTGTTCTTTGGAACCACGAGCCATTTCGTGAATGAATTCATGTATGACAGTGATCCGGCGCAGGTCATTATCGATTTCAGCCGTTCCCATGTGTGGGATCAGTCGGCAGTGGGGGCCATTGCCAAGACGATGGACAAATACGCGGCATTGGGTACTAAGGTCACTCTCACGGGTCTAAATGAAGAAAGTGCCCGGCTGGTGCAGCGGGTTGGATTGTCGTCTTCGGGCGGCCATTGACGGATCAAGGACAGAAGGCTGTTTTTGGAGCGATTAGGCTTCAGAAGCAGTCTTTTTTTGACAATATAATAATGTAAAGGATTCATCCTACAAATTTTAATCGTCTACGCCGTCTTTGGAAAAGGGTTTTTGAAAAGTTTGTCGAAATTTTCCGGTAGAGGGACATTTGTCATTGCTTCTTCGGATGGCCCTACTATAACCACGCAATTGTGATGCGCGAAAGGGAAGGCCTCCATGTTTTCTTTTATCCGAACCAGACTGATTGCCCGCATTCTCTGTGTTATGACCGTAGTGATTCTCTGCATTACAGCAGGCAATGCCGCCATTCAGTGGGTGAACACCGGATCAGCGGTCAAAGGGACGATCAGCAGCTACAACATGAGTATTGCCAGCCATTATGTGACGCAGATTGATGCCGGGCGCTACAGTGAATTCCTGGCCGATCCGCAGGAGTCGGACCTGTATTGGTCGCTCCGCAATGAACTGGATCAGTTCCGGAAGTCGATTGGTGCCCGTTATGTATATTTTGTGCGGATTGATGATGCCCGCCAGCCGCAGCTGATGATTGACGGCAGGCCGGAGGGAGACCCGCTGGCTTCGGGGATTAATGAGAGTACTGATATGCCAGCGGCCGCAGTTACAGCTGTGCTTGCCGGAGAGAATGCCAGCACGCCGCTGATCAGCAATCCCGAATACGGGGATTATATCTCAGCATTCGTTCCTATGAAGGACAGCGGCGGGAAGCTGGTCGGGGCGCTGGGCATTGATACCGATGTTGCTGTGCTGAGTACGCTGACCCGTGATGTGCTGATGGAGAGCCTGCCGCTCTATAGTATTATTCTAGCTCTGTCTCTGGGCGCACTCGCGGTGCTGGCCTGGTTCGTCTCCCGGTCCTTGCGTCCGCTGGTGACGATTACAGAAAGTGCGGGCACGATGGCTGAAGGGGATCTCGCCGGGGCAGCCCGTATCCTGCATGCCCGTCCGGTCAACTCCCGGGATGAGATTGGCAGGGCTTATCAGGCGATGCTCCAGATGTCAGGGGATCTGAATACCAGAGTGAAAGGGATGGTATCCGGGGTGTCTACCGCATCTGACAGTCTCTACGGCTCCTCCGAGACCTTCGCCAGGAATGCCGATGATGTGCTGAAGATGAGTGAGACGGTGAGCGGCAGAATCAGCAATATCCATGCCGGGGCTAACTCGCAGACGGAAGGCGCTCAGAGCAGCGCAGTAGCCATGGATGAGATGGCGCTGGGCATCTCGCGCATCTCGGAGGCCTCGGCTGCGGTCTCGGAATTCGCAGTCAAGGCGCTGGACATTGCAGAGGCGTCACAGACGGCGATGAACCACACCAATCAGCAGATGAAATCGATCTCTGTATCCACCGGGGAGACGCTGGATATTGTGCTGCGGCTGCAAGGGTACACGGATGAGATTGAAGGTGCGCTGGCTGCGATCAGGCAGTCTGCGGATCAGACGAAGCTGCTGGCGTTGAATGCTTCCATTGAGGCGGCGCGTGCGGGGGAGCACGGCAGAGGCTTCACTGTCGTAGCCGGTGAAGTACGCAAGCTGGCGGAAGGCTCCGCAGCCTCGGCCGAGCGGGTGACCGAGCTGCTGCTGCACATCAGCCAGGCTTCGGCAAGCATCGGGGTTCAGATGACGGAAGCGTCCGCTGAAGTGAAGGAAGGGGTGCGGATGTCAGCCGAAGCGGAGGCTGCTCTGCTGGAGGCTTCCACTGCCTTCCGTGAGGTAGCCGGACAGATCATTGATGTGTCGGCGACCGCCGAGCAGCTCTCCGCCGGCTCGGAGGAGGTTGCGGCAGCGGTGGGCAGCATGGCCGATATTGCCGGAGAGGTCTCGGAGCAGACCCGGGAGATCCGTGAGCTGACTGATTTGCAATTGGCGCGAATCAAAGAAGTCTACGAGGCTTCGCTGAGCGTCAGCGCGAGTACAGGCGATCTGCGGGAGGCCATCCGGCAGGTGAATGTATAGGGCTAAGGGTTCGGTGCGCTTGATCTATACTGCCCGGAGCGGATACAGGATTAGCAGCGGTTATGCCCTCCAGCTTTCAAAAGCGTCCGACTATTGGTATGATACAAGGGATGTGAACATCTATTACCGATTATATGGAGGAATTGAACATGAGTGAAACTACAATATCCGGGATTATTGATCATACGCTGCTGAAGGCGGATGCCCGGAAAGACGATATTATCAAGCTTGCCGAAGAGGCCAAAGCCTACAAATTCGCCTCTGTGTGCGTAAATCCGGCCTGGGTGGCTACGGCGCATGCCGTGCTGAAGGATACCCCGGAAGTGAAGGTATGTACAGTAATCGGCTTCCCGCTGGGGGCATCGACGCCTGAGACGAAAGCTTTTGAGACGAAGGATGCCATTGCGAATGGTGCCGGTGAGGTGGATATGGTCATTAATATCGGCGCTTTGAAGGACGGCAATGACGAGCTGGTGAAGCGCGATATGGTTGCAGTAGTCGAAGCCGCGCGCGGCAAAGCGCTGACCAAGGTTATTATTGAAGCCTGCCTGCTGACTGAAGAGGAGAAGGTCCGTGCCTGCAAGCTTGCTGTAGAAGCGGGCGCAGACTTCGTGAAGACCTCAACCGGCTTCTCGACCGGCGGGGCAACGAAGGAAGATATCGCTCTGATGCGGGCGACCGTCGGCCCTGAGATCGGCGTGAAGGCCTCCGGCGGTGTCCGCAGCGCGGAAGACGCGCTCGTGATGATCGGCGCAGGCGCCAGCCGGATCGGCACCAGCGGCGGCGTAGCGATTGCCAAGGGCGAGCAGAGCCAGAGCGGCTACTAAGCTGAGGTGAGTTAAACACATAGAAACGGCTGCGGCCTCCTTGATGTTAAGGAGCCGCAGCCGTTTTCTGCTGAGAGAAGTATAATAGATGGATTTCCTCCACCTGCTGTTGAGTGAATGAGCGCTGCCGAACCAGCAATTGGATAAACAACACTTAAATTCTCCCGATTCATCCAAAGTAGCATAAACTAATTATATTAGTTGCTGTTTGTCCACCTGTTGCCGGTAACTCCAGCCCAATGGGCGAATTAAGATACGTTATTCCACTTGCTTGTTGCAGGATAAGCTATCCGCTTAGGGTTCTCCTGGGGATATGGCGATCTTACCCGCTTATTCGAGCAGGCGGCTACCTTGGAGCGTATGCTTAATTGTATTCCATACACCTAAACTGTGCTGAAACCTCCGATTTAGTGGTTTAACTGTATTCCGTACAATTAAAAACAGCGGTTAGCCGTCTTTTGTGGAAAGTAGGGAATTATAGCTGTACAAACTGCAACTAAACCGATTCAAGCCGGATTCTGCGCCATTTTAGTTGTACAAACTACAGTTAGAGTCCGCGCGGATGACGAGGCTGCCATGCTCTTGACCAGCCCCCCTAGACCAATCCCCTAAACCAGCCCCTTATCCATCGCCTTACCGATCAGCGTAGCGAACAGGCTGTTGGACCAGGCGAACCATTCGCGCGAGAAGTCGGCCGGGTTATCCGGGTGGAAGCCCTCGTGCATGTAGCCTGTATCGGCATCGGTCCGGATCAGCATATCGATCAGCTCCTTGATCTCCTCATCGTTATCCGCCGTCAGCGCCTGCATGGAGAGCGCCATATGCCAGACATATCCGCCCGGTGTATGCGGACTGCCGATGCCTTTGGCGTGCTTGCCCTCGAAATAGAACGGGTTATCGAAGCTGAGCGCGAACCGGCGGGTGTTCTGATAGATCTCATCCTCTACGCCCACGTAACCAATGTAAGGAATAGAGATCAGCCCTGGAGTACCAGCATCGTCCATCAGTGAGTAATTGCCGTAGCCGTCCGTCTCATAGGCGTAGATTCTGCCGTATTTCGGATGGGTCACGATGCCATAGGTACGGATGCCGAAGTCGATCTCCTTGCGCAGCTTCGCCGCTCTCGCTGCCAGCCGTTCATCCTGGTAGACCTCGCTCGCTATCTCGCTGATATACCCCAGAATGACCACAGCGAACATATTCGAGGGAATATTGTAGCCGAATTCGCAGCTGTCATCGCTCGGACGGAAGCCCGACCAGCTCATCCCCGTGTAGTTGACCGGCATCCCGCGTCCGTTATTGTGCAGCGTCTCCGTATCCTGGAGCGTCTGGCGGATGAAATGGTAAGGGGATTTCTCCCCGTGGTGCTGCTCGGTCTCGATCGTGTTCACGATGGAGGTCAGCGCCTGGTAGCAGGCGGCATCGAAGATATCGGTCTGCTCCGCTTCCTTCCAGTACATATAAGCGAGCTGAACGACGAAGCAGAGGGAGTCCAGCTCATATTTGCGTTCCCACATCCACGGGTTCAGGTTGCAGTCGTCCGTGTCCCGGTAATGCTTGTCATTTGCCGTCTCGTTGAAGGCATTGGTGTACGGATCAATATTCACATAGAACATCTGGCGGGCAATCAGGCCGCGGAGAATCCGCTGCAATTCAGGGTCGTTTTTGGCAAAAGGAATATAATGCCGCACCTGCTCCGTCGAATCGCGCAGCCACATGGCCGGAATATCGCCGGTGAACACGAAGGTCGTGCCGTCATCCAGCAGCTTGGTTGTAGTCTCCAGAGTGTTCGGGAAGCAGTTGCGGAACAACTGCTGCAGTTTCGGGTGATGCGCTAGCCGTTCATCGGCCTCATTCAGATAGGCGGTAATGGAAGCTGGCAGATTCATGGTGTAACTCCTCCTGGCATAGTCAATTTAGGGTTGTACGGTTTGCAGGGCATAGGTGACGATTTGAGCTTTACCGACAGAGCGGCGGAGAGTACCTTCATCCAGGACTTCCCGCTGTTTGCGCCGTTCCAGAATATCACTGGCATGGACAGCCTTCACCGGAAAATGCGGCGTCAGCGCGAGCTCCTGCTCCGCGCCCGCCAGATTGTACCAGCGCAGGATGATGTCCTCATGGTCTGCGGACATTTTGAAGGCCGACAGCGCCAGGGTGCGGCCCTGCCACTCCAGCGGCTGATAGACCGCAGGGAGGGAGCCCTCCTGCCAGCCGGTCTGGACCGCGAACCAAGGCACCTGGTACTGATAGGCCCAGGCACAAGCCTCCGTCCATTCCGCATCCCCGGCAAAGGGACGGACCGCGAACTCTACGGTCTGCTCACCAAGGCACTGGGCTTCCGGTGTAGGGAACACGCCCCAGTCACCAAGCTCCGATACGCTGCGCAGCAGGGTGACAGCAATCGTATTGCTGCCGTCCCGCAGCACCTCGTATTCGTTCAGCCCTTGGTTGGCCACCAGCAGTCCGGCGCGGCCGTCTGACACGCTGACATAAGCCTGCTGGTGCTGGGCATTGCTCGGATTGATCCAGTCCGCTGCCGGCTCAATCTCGCGTTCAGCAGCTTCAAAGATAGAATCGGCCCGCAGGGTGGAAGCCGCCAGCCCGGTAGGGACAAGCACACGCAGCCGGTGGTCCTTAGCCTGATTATTGAACGTGGCAGAGATCTGAACGCCGGTCCCGCTGGTCTCCAGGCTGATCCGGGTCACGATCCGCAGTGGTACCTGCTCCGCAGAGCGTCCGGCCTTACGTTGCCGGAACGGCACCATTCTGCGCTTCTCATCTTCGAACGAAGCATCGGCGGAAGCGGGAATCGCCCATTCATGCACGATTTCATACGTGATGCGGTAAGGCTTATGCTCAGCCAGCGAGATCCGGGCGGCAAGGCCCTTGGTCGTCAGTGCAGCATCGCCCTCGGGCTGGCGGAACACGTATTCATTCCCGATATCGCCGCAGTTCTCATAGACGCCGAGTCCGGTGAAGCTGCGGCCCGTCCGCTTGTCAGCCACATCGTAAGAACCGTCCTCGCGGATCTGAACGGCCAGGAATTCATTCTCCATCCCACGTTCCAGCAGCTTAAGCGGACCTTCAGCAGCAGTCCCGGCGGACTCATCCGCCGACTCTACCCAGGCGTAGGTGCTGTAGCCTAGCGGCGGCACCTGTGCAGCCTCGAAGGTCAGCCGGACCATCCGAGCCATATAAGGCTTGCGGAACTGGTCGTCCGGCAGCTCATAGCCGAACCGGGTGCCCAGATCCTCCGCCCGGCAAGCCACAGTCTGCCCTTCAGCGTCGAGCAGCCGTCCGTTCGCAAGCTCAAGCGTAAGCTGATCCAGCGCTTCGGCAATCGCCGCCGGATTCGGCCCTTCCTTGAAATAACGTTTGGCGAAGATCACCTCCACGCTAACTGTTCCGCTGCGCTCCCAGCCGGTAGTATTGAACACCGTCACTGGCCGGGCCGATTCGCCCCAGGCCGCAACCTTCCCGGTTCCGATCTGTGCGGATACCGCCTTCAGACTCTCTTCAATAATAGCTTCGCCAACATGGCGGCTCTTCTCGAAGCGGCTGATCATCTCCCGGTGAACCTCATCCACACTGCAGCCGCAGATGCTGTCATGCGGGTGGTTCTGCATCAGAGTCTTCCAGGCGTAGGTCAGCAGGGCATGGGGGTAGGCCTGCCCGCTGACCAGATAAGCGAGTGCCGCCAGCGGCTCGGCGCCCTTCTCCAGCAGCGTCTGGCCCTGCTGGTTAAGCTGCTTCAGATAGACACGGGCGGAAGCGGTATTCACCAGCGTCCCCCAGCCGTCCGTATGCTGGCTGCGCAGCTCGCCGTGCACGGTAACCAGATCCTCGGGCAGCGAAGGGGCCAGCGCCTTCAAGTATTGCTCGAAGCTGGAATGGACGAAGTCCGTGTCCGGGTAGAGCTTCCGGGCTGTCTCCAGCGCATCCGCGAGATCACGCTGCACCGGCTGATGATCACAGCCGTTCATGAACAGCAGCTCCGGGGTGGAGGCATATTTGCCGGCATCCGCGATTTTTCGGTCCCAGAAGACCTTGGCATCCTCAGCATCTACAGGCACCTCATTGCCGTTGCTGTACCAGTTCGCAAACAGTAGTCCAAGCAGGGCTGAGCCATCCGGGGATTCCCAGTACATCTCCGAGTATGGCGACTCATAGCTGGTGCTGTTCAGCTCGCCGACCATGTTATCGAAGCCTGTCGGCTTCACGCCGCGGCCGAACACCGCAGTCTCGATGTCAGCCTGCTTGAGCAGCTGCGGGGCTTGTCCCATATTGCCGAAGGAATCGGGGAAGTACCCGAGCTTCGAGATCACGCCATATTTCGCGGCGTCCTGATGGCCGATCAGCAGATTGCGCACATTGGCCTCGGAGCTGGTCAGGAATTCATCCTGGAGCACATACCAGGGACCGATGACAATCCGGCCTTCGCGGATGAACCGCTCCAATTGCTCTCTTTTCTCAGGATGCACCTGCAAATAATCTTCAATAATAATGGTCTGTCCGTCCAGGTGGAAATACCGGTAGCGCTCGTCCTGCTCCAGCGTCTCCAGCAGCTCGTTCATCAGCTTCGCCAGCAGCACATGGTGACGCTCATAAGGCATATACCATTCCCGGTCCCAGTGGGTGTGTGAGATCAGGTGGGCAGTTGTACGGGTCATGACAGAAACCTCCTATATCTTCAGTAGGGTGTTGTAGTGTCGGCATTCGTAGCAAATGTTTGCATACCTGCCCGGGGATCACAATATGTAACTTTTGCAGGGGGGAGAAGGGTTCATAATTCACACATTTACGGCAGACAGCCAGCGGCGGCACATACAAGCTATTAAGCCCGTAAGCCCCGTAACAGCGCGGTTTTACACTCCGTTAACATGACAATGCACAACCTACATATTTACGGTGTCAGCTTAGTTTCACTACAATTTGGGATGTAAGCGTTAGCAGGCAAGGCCATTGCAAGAATGCGAAGCGGATACAGATTTATGTGTAATGAAAACTAACATAGAGAGGAGTGGGAGAATGAAGGGGAACAAGTCCCTTGGCAAACGAATCTGGCAGAATTGGGAGCTCTATCTGTTCATGCTTCCCGCGTTACTGTATTTCTTCATCTTTCATTATGGTCCGATGTACGGCATTCAGATTGCCTTCAAAAACTTCGTACCTTCTAAAGGAATTACGGGCAGCGACTGGGTAGGCTTCGACCATTTCGAACGGTTCTTCAATTCTTATTTCTTCTGGGATCTGCTGTGGAACACATTCAGCATCAGCTTCTATGAGCTTGCCATCGGGTTCCCGCTGCCGATCATTCTGGCCCTGGCCTTCAATGAGGTCCGCAACGGCCCGTTCAAGAAGTCGGTCCAGACGGTTACCTATGCGCCGCATTTCATTTCAGTGGTCGTCATGGCGGGGATGATTATTACCTTCCTGTCGCCCTCCAGCGGAATGATTGTCCGGGCGATTGAATTCCTGGGCTTCCAGCCCGCACAGTTCCTGACCGACCCGGCCTGGTTCAAGACGGTATACGTCTTCTCAGGCGTCTGGCAGAGCACCGGGTGGGGGACGATTATCTATCTCGCAGCGCTGTCCGGCGTAGATCCACAGCTGCATGAAGCGGCCATCGTGGATGGAGCGAGCCGGATCAAGCGGGTGCTGCATATCAATCTGCCGACGATTATACCCACGATTACGATCATGCTGATTCTGAACATGGGTAACATTCTGGGCCTGGGCTTCGAGAAAATCCTGCTGCTGCAGAATTCGCTCAACATGGAAGCCTCCGATGTCATATCCACCTATGTCTACCGCGCCGGTCTGGTGAACGCCCAATACAGCTTCTCGACAGCTGTCGGATTGTTCAACTCGGTAGTCAATGTAATACTGCTCGTTACCGTGAACCGGATTGCCAAACGCACCAGTGAGAACAGCCTCTGGTAGAAAGGAGTTGAAGTCTATGGTTACTGCGATGAAAGAATCCAGGGGAGATAAGCTGTTTCTGATCAGCACCTACATCTATCTGTGCCTTGCGCTGGTAGTGGTCCTCTATCCGCTGATCTACATCCTGAGCGCGTCCATCAGTTCGCCGCAGGATGTCAATTCGGGCGCCATGTGGCTGTTCCCGAAGAATGTGACGCTGGACGGCTACAAGCTGGTGTTCGAGAACCCGAAGATCTGGAACGGATATCTCAATACCATCATCTACACAGCGGTGGGCACGTTGCTTAATCTGGCGGTTACACTGCCTGCTGCGTATGCGCTCAGCCGGTCTGATTTTGTCGGACGCCAGCTGTTCATGGGCCTCATTCTGTTCACGATGTTCTTCAGCGGCGGGCTGGTGCCGACGTATCTGCTCGTCAAGAACCTTGGCCTCATTAACAGCATGGGGGCGTTGATCCTGCCGGTGGCCGCATCGGTGTGGAACATCGTGGTCGCCCGCACCTTTTTCCAGTCCACCATTCCAAAAGAACTACAGGAAGCGGCCCACATTGACGGCTGTACGAATCTGAAGCTGTTCATCCGCATCATCCTGCCGCTGTCTGCGCCGATTGTCGCCGTGATGGCCTTGTTCTACGGGGTTGGACACTGGAACAGTTACTTCCCGTCCCTGATCTACTTGAACGATGAAGCCAAATATCCGCTGCAGATGGTGCTGCGCCAGATCCTGGTCCTGCAGGAGATGTCGGCCGAAACTACAGGCGCTGCGATCAACGGCGAGGTAGCTATGGCCATGAATAATAAGGCAGAGACAGCCTCGCTGGTCAAATACGGAGTTATCGTTGTGTCGACACTGCCGATTGTAGCGGTCTACCCGTTCCTGCAGCGTTATTTTGTCCAAGGGGTCATGATTGGCTCTGTGAAAGGCTAAAGGTTAAAATGTAATGAACCTAAGGGAGGAATTATTAATGCAGATCACACGTAAACCATGGAAGATTCTGCTGTCATCGGCTGTGATTGTTGGACTGCTGGCAGGCTGCGGGAGCTCGGGGGCAAATGAAGGTAAAACGGACAAGGGTACCGGAGAGGCTACAGTGAACAAAGAGGGCTTCCCGATTGTGAGTGAGCCGATCACTCTGTCCATGATGGCCCCGGATGTGGGCATCCAGAACTGGGAGAACATGCCGGTGCTCCAGCAGATGAAGGAGAAGACCGGGATTACGATGGAATATAAAAATGCGCCGAAGGACAGCTTCGATACCAAAAAGAATCTGGTGTTCGCCAGCGGCGATTACCCTGATATCTTCTACGCGGCCGGTCTGACGACTGCCGAGCAGATGAATTACGGCGAACAGGGGATTCTGATCCCGCTGGAGGACCTGATCGAAGAGTATGCCCCGAACTTCAAGGCGCTGCTGGAAGAGAACCCGGATGTGCGCAAATCGATTACCGCCCCGGACGGTCATATCTACTCCCTGCCGGTGGTGGAAATGAGCCAGCACTGGTACCGCAACCCGATGTGGTATAACGGCGACTTCCTGAAGGCGCTGAACATCGATAAGCTGCCGGAAACGACCGAGGAGCTGTACACCTACCTGAAGCGCGTGAAGGAGGAAGATCCGAACGGCAACGGAACCGCCGATGAAATTCCGATCTCTTCAGTGACGACAACGGCCGCGAACCTCCGCGATATCCGCACCTGGCTGCTGGGCGCTTTTGGCATCTATGAAGAAGAAATCTATGTAGACGATGCGGACAAGGTCCACTATACACCGCTTGAAGAAGGCTATAAGGAGTACCTGACGTATATGAACCGCCTGTGGTCCGAGGAGCTGCTGGATCATGAGAGCTTCTCACAGACAGCGGAGCAGAAGAAGGCCAAGGCGCAGAATAACCGCGTGGCGCTCTTTTCCGACTGGCACGCTTATATGACGAAGGGTGGAGAGCCGTCCACGTCAGATCCGATGTTCGCCCCGGTGCGCAGTGAATCGGTGTCCGCTCCGGCGATTGCCAAGAACAGAGGAATTACGACAGGCGCATTCGCCATTACGAACAGCAATCCTGCACCGGAAGCCTCACTGCGCTGGGTAGATTACCTCTATTCCTATGAAGGCGCTCTGTTCTTCAACAAAGGGCCGGAGGGTACGCTCTGGGAGTACACTGACAAAGAGAACCGCGTGAAGCAATATCTGCCTGTACCGGACGGCAAGGAAATGGAGGATTTCCGGGCCACCCTGACGCCGAACTACGGTATTCCTGCCCCAACCTTGTCCATGGATGACATTAACAAGGGGCTGAAGACAGACTTCGACCTCTGGGTAGAGCAGGAGACGAAGCAGAAGCTGCTGGATAAAGGCGCGCGGATTCCATTCCCGGCCCTGTTCCTCACGGTGGAAGAGCAGACGGAAATCAGCAGTCTGAATTCGGACCTGAGCACCTATGTGAAGCAGATGGAAGCGAAATTCATTACCGGAGCCGAGCCGCTGACCGGCTGGGATAACTATGTGGCCACTGTCAAGAAGATGGGCGGAGAACGTGTAGCCGAGATTAACCAGGCTGCCTATGACCGCTGGAAAACCAACTAAATCAGGCCCGGCAGAAAGGTGCTGTAAAAATGATCTATAAGGATAAAACACAATCTGTGGCGGATCGGGTACAGGACCTGCTGCAGCGCATGACGATTGGAGAGAAGGCTGGACAATTAGTCCAGCCTTTCGGCTGGCAGTGCTATGAGAAGCACGCGGACGGAACCACAGGCATGACGGAAGCCTTCAAGCGCCAGGTTGCTGCCGGAGGCGTCGGCTCCCTGTATGGGACGCTGCGTGCCGACCCGTGGACCGGGGTCACGCTGGAGACCGGCCTGTCCCCGAAGGAGGGGGCGGAGGCTGTTAATGCAATTCAGGCTTACGCGATGAAGGAGAGCAGGCTCGGGATACCGATTCTGTTCGGGGAAGAATGCTCCCACGGGCATATGGCTATCGGCGCCACTGTATTTCCGGTGCCGCTTGCGCTGGGCAGCATGTGGAACCCGGAGCTGTACCGGGAGATGTGCCGGGTGGTGGCGCTCGAGACCCGCAGCCAAGGCGGAGCGGCGACCTACTCGCCGGTGCTTGATGTGGTGCGTGATCCGCGCTGGGGCCGGACGGAGGAGACCTTCGGCGAAGATCCGTTCCTGATCGCGGCGATGGGTGTAGAAGCCGTGAAGGGCTTGCAGGGGGAACGGCTG
Source organism: Paenibacillus sp. FSL P2-0089 (assembly GCF_038595095.1). Taxonomy (NCBI): domain Bacteria; kingdom Bacillati; phylum Bacillota; class Bacilli; order Caryophanales; family Paenibacillaceae; genus Paenibacillus; species Paenibacillus sp. FSL P2-0089. Next base: position 6,354,512 of record NZ_CP152006.1, on the reverse strand, counting down.
GACGCGGAGGATTCCGTGCTGGCCACCTTGAAGCACTTCGCCGCCTACGGCAGCTCGGAAGGCGGGCGGAACTCCGCGCCTGTGCATATGGGACTGCGCGAGCTGCATGAGGTCGATCTGCTGCCGTTCCGTAAGGCGGTAGAGGCCGGGGCGCTGTCCATTATGACAGCGTACAACGAGATTGACGGCGTACCTTGTACGACGAACCGTTATCTTTTGCAGGATGTGCTTCGGGAGCAATGGGGCTTTGACGGGTTCGTGATCACGGACTGCGGAGCGCTGGGCATGCTGACGAATGGTCATAACACCGCAGATAGCGGAGAAACGGCTGTAGCCCAGGCACTGCTGGCCGGCATCGATATGGAGATGTCGGGCGAGATGTTCGAGCAGCATATCGCGTCCGCGATCGAGCATGGACGGATGCAGGAATCCGATCTGGACCGCGCGGCAGCACGGATTCTGGAGCTGAAGTTCAAGCTCGGGTTATTCGACCGTCCCTATGCCGATCCTGAGCAGGCAGAGCAAATCATCGGCAAGCCGGAGCACCGGGAGCTGGCGCGGCGTATCGCCGGTGAGAGCATCATCATGCTGAAGAATGAGAACGCAGCGCTGCCGCTAAGCAAGGAGATTCGCAAGCTTGCCGTAATCGGTCCCAATGCGGATGCGCCGTACAACCAGCTTGGCGACTACACCTCGCCACAGCCCGCAGGCGCGATTGTTACCGTGCTGGACGGCATCCGGCAGGCGCTGGGCGGCGAAGCGGACAAGGTCCAGTACGCACCCGGCTGCCGGATCAAGGGCGATTCCCGCGAAGGCTTCGCCCCTGCGCTGGCCTGTGCGGCTGAAGCCGATGCGGTGGTGCTGGCGATCGGCGGCTCTAGCGCCAGAGACTTCGGTGAGGGGACGATTGATCTGCTCACCGGCGCTTCTGTCGTGACGGAACATTCCTGGAGCGATATGGAAAGCGGGGAGGGCATCGACCGGTCCACATTGAATCTGATGGGTGTGCAGCTTGAGCTGGCGCAGGAGCTTCACAAGCTGGGCAAGCCGCTGATTGTGGTCTATATCAACGGCCGTCCGATTGCCGAGCCTTGGATTGTAGAGCACGCCGACGCCATTCTGGAGGCGTGGTATCCGGGCCAGGAGGGCGGACATGCAATTGCCGATATCCTGTTCGGCGAGGTGAATCCTTCGGGGCGGCTGACGATCAGCGTTCCGAAGCATGTCGGCCAGCTTCCTGTGTATTACTATAAGCGGCGGACGAGAGGCAAAAGGTATCTGGAGACAGACTTCCACGCCGAATATCCCTTCGGCTATGGTCTTAGCTTCACTGAATTTGGGTACAGCAACCTGAAGGTGGAACCTCCTGTAATCTCTGCGGATGAAGAAGCGCTTGTCTCCGTGGATGTGACTAATAGGGGTGACCGGGCGGGCAGTGAGGTGGTACAGCTCTATATCTCTGACTTGGTCTCCTCCATTACCCGGCCCGAGAAGCAGCTGAAGGGCTTCCGCAAAATCAGCCTTCAGCCGGGAGACACGCAGACGGTAACGTTCCGTGTAGGCCGGGAGGAGCTGGAATATGTATCAGCGGATCTGACGCGGATCGTCGAGCCGGGAGAATTCGCGGTGATGGCAGGCCCTCACTCCGCAGAGTATCTGAGCGCGCCGCTCCAGGTCAGAGAGGAGGGCTAAGTCATGAAGCGAATGGAGCGGTTCACCGGATGGCTGGCCAAGCGGCAGTGGGCTGAGAAAATAGAGCTTGCGGAATGGACGATGCGCAAATCCCGTTACCTCACTCCGGGCTGCTATGAGCATGAGGAGGAACTGCATCAGGAGTACAACATTTCCCGGCTGGATGGCGGGTATGGTACTACGTATTTCCTTCAGCGGGAGATTACGGTTCCGGGGGATTGGGGACCGGAAGAAGCAGCGCTGCTCTATCTGGGACGCGGGGAAGGCCTCCTGAAGCTGGGCGGAGCGCCGTATCATGGCTTGGACAGCAATCACTGGTTCATTCCGCTGCCGTCTTATGCTCCGGGTGAACGGCTGAATCTGGACATCGAGCTGTATGATCCGGTGCCTGAGCCGGAGGACCCGCTGAACCGGCAGGCAGTGATTAAGCCGCCTCTGACGGGCATTGAAATTAAGCTTGTGCGCGTCAATCGCCCGGTATACAGCCTGCTGCATACGGTGCGAATCGTGCACGAAGCAGCCCTCCTGCTGCCGGAGGGTGACATGCGCCGCATCCGCAGCTTTAAGGCGCTGGAGCGGGTGATGGACGCGCTCTATATGAAGGAGGAGCTGCTGCTGGACTCTGAGGCCGTGACTGCGGCGGAACAGCAGCTAAGGTCGGCTGCGGCTGCGGAACGGTCCGCAGGGCTGAACCCCGGGACGATGCATATGGTCGGCCAGTCGCATATTGATGTGGCCTGGCTGTGGCCGGTCCGGGAGACGGTGCGCAAGGTCAGCCGGACCTTCTCCACCGTCTGCACCCTAATGGACAAGTACCCGGACTTCCGGTACTCGCAGAGCCAGCCCCAGCTCTATGCCTTCGCCAAGGAGCATTATCCCGAGCTGTACGGGCGGATCAAGGAGCGGATCGCTGAAGGCCGGTGGGAGCTGGTCGGAGGCATGTGGGTAGAGCCGGATCTGAACATTCCCGGCGGGGAGTCGCTGGTCCGGCAGATGCTGTACGGCCAGGGCTTTTATATGAAGGAATTCGGCAAGCATTCTACGATTGAATGGCTGCCGGATACCTTCGGCTATTGCGCCTCCCTGCCGCAGCTGCTGAAGCAGGCGGGCATCGATTATTTCATGACCACCAAGCTGGGCTGGAATGATACCAATCCCTTCCCGCATACCTTATTCCATTGGGTCGGCATAGACGGAACGAAGATTGTGGCCTATCAGAACCATGGGGTGAACGAGCATACCCACCCGAAGGATGTGCAGGAGCACTGGGAGGCCTACGCCCAGAAGGAAGAGCATGATGAGCTGATGCTGCTCTACGGCCACGGAGACGGAGGCGGCGGAGTCACTCATGAGATGCTGGAATATGTGGCCCGTACTGATCTCGCGCCGGGCCAGCCGGTCAGCGGATTCTCTACGGCCGAAGCCTTCTTCTCGGAGATCGGTGCGTGTCAGCCGGAGCTTCCGGCGTGGCACGGCGACCTCTATCTGGAGCTGCACCGGGGCACCTTCACGACCCATGCCTTCAATAAGCGCAGCAACCGCAAGGCGGAGATATTGTACCGGCAGGCGGAGATTTGGAGTGTGCTGGCGCAGAAGGACGGTGCGCTGGAGCTGGAGCAACCGGATCAGCCGGATGTGCAGCGTCTGCTGCCCGCCGGGGAGCTGGCCGAGGGCTGGAAGCTACTGCTGCTCAACCAGTTCCATGATATCATTCCGGGGACTTCCATCCCGGAGGTGTATACAACCTCGCGTGAGGAATACGCTGAGATCTTCCGTCTGGGCGGGCAGGTGCTGGACACTGCTCTGCACACTCTGGCAGGCCGGGTGAATACTTCGGGCGAAGGCCGTCCTTATGTGGTCTTCAACAGCCTGGGCTGGGAGCGGACGGAGGTCATCCGGCTGGAGGGTGGTCCTGAGCTGGCTGCTATGCAGGCCTTCGATGAAGACGGCCTGCTGCCGAGTGAGTGTTGGAACACGGAGGCTGGAGGAGACAGCTACACGCTGGCTGTGCAGGTCCGTAAGGTCCCGGCCTTCGGCTGCCGGACGGTCTGGCTGCGGGAGGCTGGGGAACCAGCCGGAGTAAGGCTTGAGCGGCAGGTTGATTCAGCCGCGGGAGACGGCTTCCCGGAGCAATGGGAGACGGACCATTATATCCTGAAGTTCAATGAAGACGGCGAGATCAGCCGCTGGTATGACACAAGCGCGGGCCGCGAGCTGCTCCAGCCCGGCCAGACCGGCAACCAGCTTCAGTTCTATCATGACACCCCGCCGCTGTGGGATGCCTGGGATATAGACCCGCGTTATGAGCAGCAGCCTGCGGGCAAGGCGAAGCTGCTGGACCGCTGTGTGGTCAGCAGCGGACTCGTGCAGACCGTGCTGAAGTTCCGCTGGCAGCTCGGTGAATCACAGATTGAGCAGGAGATTGTATTGCCCCGGAACAGCCTGAGAGTGGATTTCCGCACCAGCGTAAGCTGGAGGGAGCAGCATAAGCTGCTGAAGGTCGCTTTTCCGGTGGACATTGTGGCCGCGAAGGCTTCGTATGAGATCCCGTTCGGCGCGCTGGAGCGGCCGACCCACCGCAACACCAGCTGGGAGCAGGCGCAATTCGAGGTCTGCGGACACCGCTGGGCTGATCTGTCCGAGGGCGGCTATGGCGTCAGCCTGCTGAACGACTGCAAATACGGCTATGACATCCATGACGGCGTGCTTCGGCTCTCGCTGCTGCGTTCCCCGCGCTGGCCGGACCGTAATGCCGACCAGGGGGAGCATGAATTCACGTATTCGCTCTATCCGCACAGCGGAGAATGGCGTCAGGCCGATGTGGTACGGGAAGCGGCGGAGCTGAATGAGCCGTTGCTGGCCATTAGCGAAGCTGCACATTCCGGCCGCTATCCAAGCACCCATGCCTGGCTTGCCTTCCAGAGCCAGCACGTCATGCTCGACACGATCAAGCCTGCCGAGGACGGCAGCGGCACGATTGTCCGGCTGTATGAGGCGGCAGGCAGCAGAGAGACAGCCACGCTGGACTGGCAGGACGAGGACGTCCTCGCCTGCAGGGTCAACCTGCTGGAGAGCAAGACCGGCTCTGTGGAGACATCCGGCGGTGTGATTCCGCTGTCCTTCCGGCCTTATGAGGTCCAGACGCTTAAGCTATATAAGAAGCACGAATGAAATTAACTGAAAGCAAAGAAGCGGAGGGGAAATTTGGAACTGAAGGAGCGGTAGCGTCCGCCTGAAAGCTTTCCGTAGGAAAGCTAGCATCGGAAGCATAAGCTGTCACCGGATTTCAACCGCGACCAGCGGCTTGAATCAAGAAATCTGTATACGGGCAGCGGCCGAAAGTCCAAATGTTCACCGCAGTGACGATCAAGCTTCAAGTTCAAATCCTAAGTATTTCTTGTATACCACAGTGCTTCCTATATACCACGAACATCATTCGCAGGAGGAATAGACATGCAAATTACAAGACATCCCAATAATCCGATTGTCGTCCCGGGCGGCTATGAGTGGCGCAAGGTGACCGTGTTCAATCCTGCGGTTATCATCGATAACGGCAAGTTCTATATGATTGAGCGTACAGCCGGGTCCCTGACTCCGTGCAAGAACTTTCTGGGTCTACTGGAGAGCGAGGACGGCGTGAACTTCACCCATGTGAAGGATGAGCCGATTGTCACCCCGGATATGCTAGGCTTCCCGTACGGTAGCGTGCAGGACCCGCGTATTGTGAAGATTGACGGAACCTTCTACCTCAACTACGCCCTGCGCCCTTGCGCCATGAGCTATTATCCTACCGGGCGCGGCGTCCCTGAGCGCTCCATTCCGACCTACCCGGACGGTTGGGGGGAAGAGGAGGGCCACTGGCTGACCCGCTCCTCGATTCTGAAGTCAACCAATCTGCTGGACTGGGAGTTCGTCGCGGACACCACGCCGCTGGACATTAACGACCGGGACAACATCCTGTTTCCTGAGAAAATAAACGGCAAATTCGTGCTGCTCCGCCGCCCCGAAGAATATGTGGGCGAGGCTTACGGAACGGAGAAAGCCGCCATGTGGATTACCTATTCCGAGGATCTCGTGAATTGGGAAGAGCCCAAGCTGCTCGCCACCGCCGGGAACCTGTCCTGGGAATCGCGGAAGATCGGCGGCTCTACGCCTCCAATCCGTACAGACAAGGGCTGGCTGGTGCTCTATCACGGCGTAGATGAAGAGATCGTCTACCGCGTGGGGGCGATGCTGCTGGATCTGGAGCAGCCGGAGAAGATCATTGCCCGGACCCATAACTTCATTATGGAGCCGGAGACGTATTACGAGAAATTCGGCTTCCAGATTCCAAATGTCATCTTCCCGACCGGCAATGTGGTCAAGGACGGTCTGCTCTATATCTACTACGGCGTAACGGACACAGCGATCGCGCTCGCCACGGTGCCGCTGGATGAATTGGTGGAGCATATTCTGAAGGAAGCGGAGTAGGCGGCAGCTTCAGAAATCGGAGTAGGCAATGAAGTGGAGCAACCAGTCCCAGTTCCCCTACGGGCGAGGGGTTCACTCCCAACTGCCAGGGAACTCCTTTATAAGGCATTGAGGACATAAATGTTGCACTTTTTGCAGCTTCGGTTCGTACGTAGCCAGGTGTACAGGCGGATTGTTGCATAGAATTCAACAATCTGCCTGCTAAGCGGCCTGAAAAAGGTGAAATCCTGCCCTTTTTGCAACAATCGCGGATTCGGGCCAAACCGATACGGGAAATGTTGCATTTGTTGCAGAATTATAGGGGTGCTCACCAGATTTCAGGGGTTCAGGCTATTAACTATTCACAGGATAAATAATTGCTTGGACATCGCAATTTCAGGTTCAGCCTATCCACGGTTCAGCCTATCCACAGGGCGGAAGCCCCGCCTCAAACCGGTCTTTTCGCAGCGGCCCCCTTCAAGGCATGTTCCTTGCGGTATTGCCCCGGCGTCAGACCGGTTTCTTTTTTGAACTTGCGGATGAAATTGGGCGCATCCAGGTAACCGACCTGCTCGATGATCTCCTTGAGCGGAGCGCTGGTGTTCTCCAGCAGCCGGATGACCTCGTCCACACGCCGCTGCCAGATATATTGCGAGAAATTGCTGCCGGTCTTCTCCTTGAAGCTCCGGCTTAAATAAGAGGTCGAGATGGCGAACTTCAGCGCTACATGCTCCAGGCTGAGGGTGTAGTCTGCGAATTGCTGGTCCACATACTCCAGAATGTCATCCATCAGGGAAGACTCACTGGTCTCTGTGTTCCGCTCGACCTGCGCGCAAATGGCGGAAGCCAGCGAGAGCAGCCGGCTCTCCAGCTCCTCTAATGTCTCGAAGGAGGTCAGCTCCGGCATATTGGTGAACACCTCATCCATTCCAAGCTCGGAGGCGGTGCGCAGAAAAGCGTTCAGCAGATCGAAGCAGATACACCGCAACAGATGAACCTGCAGCGGCTCGTCCTTGATCGTGTCAATGGTGTCGGTAATCATCTGGGCCGCTACCGATTCGTTGCCCTGCTTCAGACTCTGCTCCAGCTTCAGCATGGTTTTGCGCGGAATCCAGAAGCTCTCGGCAGCGGCAGGGTTCAGCTCCGCAAGCTGCTCGAAGTAGGTGACCTGGCCGCTGCGCCGGATCATCCGGTGCTCCAACGCGGCGGCGGCTTCAATGAAAGACTGGTTCAGCCGGGCGAGATCACGGTAGGCCATACCGACACCGATACTCAGCGCAAGCTGCGAGTGTTCACGGATCACATCCTGAATCGCTTCAATCACCTGCTCCATCCGGCTCTGAACGGGCAGTTCTCCCTCCCCTGGAAGGGAGATGATCAGGGCGAACTGGTCCTTGACCGAGAATTCAATCCCGAAGATCTGCGCATCCGGGCCCGGCAGGCAGATATTGCTCAGCATCTCCTGCAGCAGATGGCGTTCCTGCCAGGACTTGCCGCCCGGAGCGGTATCATCCCAGGACAGGATGGCCGAGAAGTAGAGACCCTGTCCCTGCGGATGCCGGAAGCCTGCGCTCAGGATCATCTGTTCAATCTCGGGATCATCCGGCTGGCCGTGCTTGAGCAGCAGCAGCATGCACTGGTTGCGGACAAAAGGCTCCTGGAGATCAATCCGGGCACTGTAGTCATGAAGCGTCTGCCGGATGGACTCCCATTCATCGCGCAGCTTCGGAGCCTCATTGCTGTTGCCTCTCGGCTTGGCGAACTCCATCAGATCGCGGATCGGGTGATACTGCCGCTTGGCCAGCAGCAGCGCGGCCGCTATGCCGGTAACGACTGTAATACAGAAGACAATCAGAATCAGTGTCTGGACATGGGCAACCCGGCTGAAGAACTGGAAGCTGGGCATCGTGGTGACGTAGGTCCAGCCATTCTCCTCCGACTGCACGGACACGACGGAGTACTGTTCCCCGTCCAGCTCCAGATTGTGTATCCCCGGCTCAAGGGCGGATAGGGTCTGAAGCTCGTTCTGGGGAAAGCTGACGCCATGGCTGTTCGCGGTCAGCACCTCGCCGGAGGGGCCGAAGATATAGCTGCTGCCTGAGAAATCGCTCAGAACCGAATCCATAACGCCGGTAAGATTGGATTCCTTCATCAGATAGACGACCGTCCCGTAAGGGAAAGGGTCATTCGGCTTCACCGGGACAAGCATGGCGAGCATCGGCTCCATCCGGGAATTGACGGTCACATTCTCGGCAGGACGGACGAGCGGCTGACGGGTCTCGTTCAAGTCGCGCCGCAGCTCCTCCGAGGTCCAGCGCTCGAACTGATAGAGGGTATCGAAGGTGACATGAAGATCAGCCAGGCCGCGATAAGAATAGATATTGGAATCACCGTGGAAGTAGAGGAACAGATCCTCCGCGATGCTGCTGCTGGCCTTGTAATTGGCCAGTGCCTGAATCGCCTCCAGACTGTAATAGGGATGCCGGACCATATAAGGAGTCAGATGCTTGTCATAGGCGATTCTTCCGGCGATCTCCTGAAGCTCGTTCATCCGGCCGTCGATGGTGCTTTTCACCTGATTGAGCTGATTGACATTGGACTGTTCAATTTCGACCCGCAGGCCCTTGACGGCGTTTTCATAGACGAAGATGGTAACACCTGTGAGCGGGATCAGGAACATGAGGATATAGGAAAAAGCGTATTTCAGCAGCAGCCTTGACTTGAAATGATTCCAGGTCAGCCGGAACCGGTTCAGCAAGGATGGCTTGGGTGCGGAATTAGCCATACAGCAGTACCTCCAGTGTTAAGATATTCGGACTAGAAATCTAGGATGGAACCTCTTGACTTAGAAATTGCAGTTCTCTTCTGGATTACACTTGTGCTACTATAAACATTATAACATTATAATCTTTGGAGTGAAGCAGCTTTATATTTTTCTAAGAGGACGGCATGTCCGTTACTACTTGTTAAATATAAGGATGTATGGAGTTCATGTCATTAATCATTTTTTGTAATTCCCCTGTAAATCTGTATTTGGAAAAAAGGAGATGGGACAAGTGGGCACAGAGAACGTGCTGCGCAATTTGCGGCTGGTGGACGGCCGGACGGTAGATATCTCCATTCAGGATGGGATCATCACCGCGATTACCCCGCCGGGCCAGGCAGAAGGCAGGACCCTGCTGGACTGCTCCGGGTTATACGGCTCCAGCGGATGGATTGATCTGCATGTACATGCTGTGCCGGAGCTTGACCCCTATGGTGATGTGATCGACGAGATCGGGGTGAAGCAGGGAGTGACGACAGTGGTGGATGCCGGAAGCTGCGGGGCAGACCGGATCGGGGCTTTTTATAGTGCCAGTCTTCTGGCGGATACACGGGTATTCGCGCTGCTCAATATCTCAAGAATCGGCCTTACGCGGACCGATGAGCTCTCCAAGCTGGACTGGATTGACCGAAACTGCGCACTTGCAGCAGTAGAGGCTTATCCTGAATTCATCGTCGGCCTGAAAGCCCGCATCAGCCAAAGCGTCGTCAAAGACAGCGGCATACAGCCGCTTAAGCTGGCGCGTACCTTATCGGATGAGATGAAGCTCCCGCTCATGGTGCATATCGGCTCCGCTCCGCCTGCGATCTCCGAAGTGCTGGAGCTGCTGCGGGCAGGCGATGTAATTACCCACTACCTGAACGGCAAAGCCAATAATCTGTTCGGGGCAGACGGCACCCCGCTGCCGGAGCTGCTGGATGCGGTGGCCCGGGGCGTCCGGCTGGATGTAGGACACGGCACAGCAAGCTTCTCCTTCCGGGTGGCGGAGCAGGCCAAGCGGGCCGGGATTGCGCTGAATACGATCAGCACAGACATCTACCGGGGCAACCGGCTGAACGGTCCGGTGTACAGTATGGCAGATGTACTGACCAAGTTCCTCTATCTCGGCTACAGCCTGGAAGAGGTCATCCGTGCAGTCACCAGCAGCGCCGCGGCGTGGCTCGGCAAGCCGGAGCTTGGGCAGATCCGGGTAGGGGAGCAGGCGAATCTGACCTTATTCTCCATGGAAGCCGGAGAGAAGCAGCTTATGGACTCGGAGGGCGATGTCCGGACCGCGAATCACTATATTGAAGCAAAAGGAGTCTTTATCAATGGATCACTCATTACAAGCTAAATATGGATTGAAGCGTGTGATTAATGCCAGTGGAAGAATGAGCATCCTTGGTGTATCTGCGCCAACAGATTCGGTGATGGAGGCAATGAAGCAGGGCGGGCAGCAGTACGTGGAGATTGCGGATCTGGTGGACAAATCGGGAGCGTACATCGCCCGTCTGCTCGGCTCGGAAGGGGCTGTTGTCGTGAATTCGGCCTCCAGCGGCATTGCGCTGTCGGTGGCAGCCATTGTGACCGCCGGAGATCCCCGCCTCAGTCTGCGCCTGCACCAGGAGCCGGTGCTGAAGAATGAGATCATTATGCTGAAGGGCCATAATGTGCAGTATGGAGCGCCTGTTGAGACGATGGTCTTCCTCGGCGGCGGCCGGGTGGTCGAGGTAGGATATGCCAACGAAGGCCGCGCAGAGCATATTGAACAGGCCATCGGGGAACGTACCGCAGCGATCCTCTATGTGAAATCCCATCACGCCGTCCAGAAGAATATGATCTCAGTAGAGGAAGCCTGGGAGGTTGCACAGCGCAGGGGCGTGCCGATGATTGTCGATGCGGCTGCGGAGGAGGATCTGCGCAAATATGTCCAGTATTCTGATCTGGCCATCTACAGCGGCTCAAAGGCGGTGGAAGGTCCTACTTCAGGCATTGTAGCCGGCGGGAAAAAATACATCGGCTGGCTGAAGGTGCAGCTGCACGGGATCGGCCGCAGCATGAAGGTCGGCAAAGAGACGACCTTCGGACTGCTCCAGGCTCTGGACGAATATCAGGACAAGGCGGACAACAGCCAGCAGGAGAAGCAGGCGCTGGAGGCGCTTCAGCCGCTGGCGGGTCTTCCCGGAGTGTCGGTCCGCACCGTGCAGGATGAAGCAGGCCGGGCGATTTACCGGGGACGCATCCAGATTGATGCCGCTGCTGCGGGAATGGATGCAAGGGAGGTCAATGACCGCCTGCGGGAAGGCGAGATTGCGGTGTATACCCGGGACTATGGGGTGAAGCAGGGGTATTTCGATATTGATCCAAGGCCGCTCCAAGGAGATGATCTCCAGGTTATTGTCAGCAGAATTCATGAGATTATAGGGGGCAGATCATAATGAGCAAGATTCAGGAGCGATTCTATAAGAACAGAGCGGCACTGAATGTACTGGCCGGCAGTATCAGGAATGCCAAGGATATTTACGAGGCTGCCGAAGGGCATGTTCTGGTAGGCGTACTCTCCAAAAATTACGCCAACGCCAGGGAAGCATCCGCCGCTATGACGGAATATGGACAGGTGATTCAGGACGCCGTATCCATCGGGCTTGGAGCCGGGGACAACCGCCAGGCGGCGGTAGTCGCAGAGATTGCTTCAAGCTATGCGGGCAGCCATATCAATCAGGTGTTTCCGGCTGTAGGCGCGACCCGGGCCAATCTGGGAGCCAAGGACAGCTGGATTAACAGCCTGGTCTCTCCCTGCGGACAGCCGGGCTATGTCAATATATCCACCGGCCCGTTCAGCGCGGGGAATGCTTCGCAGGCCATCGTTCCGGTGCACGCTGCCATCGCCCTGGTCCGGGACATGGGCGGCAATGCGCTCAAATATTATCCGATGAAGGGGCTGGAGCTGGAAGAAGAGTATCGTGCGGTAGCCAAGGCCTGCGGAGAAGAGGGATTTGCCCTTGAGCCTACGGGCGGCATCGATCTGGACAACTTCGCGCCCATTCTGGAGATTGCGCTTCAGGCGGGTGTACCGCAGGTGATCCCGCATGTCTATTCCTCGATCATCGATCCGCAGACCGGGAACACGAACATCCAGGATGTCCGCACGCTGCTCAGCGCGATGAAATCACTGGTGGACCGTTATGCCTAGAATCGCTGCATTTGGCGAAGTGATGATGCGGCTGCAGGTTCCGGGGGTGGAGACACTGGCCCAGAGCAGCAGGCTGGAGTACTCTTTTTCGGGCAGCGGGGTAAATGTAACGGCAGCGCTGGCCAGATATGGCCATAACGGAGCATTAATCACGACCTTGCCGGAGACTCCGGTAGGGGAAGCCGCGATTGCTTATCTGCGCAAGCTTGGGGTAGATACGTCACTGATCCGCCGGGGCGGCAAGCACCTCGGGATGTACTTCCTGGAGAACGGGTTCGGTGCCCGTCCCGGAAGAGTCACGTATACCGACCGGCTGGGCAGCAGCTTCAATACCGCTGAGGCTGGTCAGTATGATATGGCGGCGCTGGCTTCCCGGGTGGATGTGCTTCATCTATGCGGCATTACGCTGGCAATGAATGACGGGGTGCGCGGGCAGATGAAGCAGCTTGCGGCGGAGGTGAAGCGTGCGGGGGGCAAGGTGGTATTCGACTGCAACTACCGTCCGGCGTTATGGGGTGAGGAGGGTTATGCCAAGGCCCGTCCGCATTATGAGGAGCTGCTCACGCTTGCGGATCTGGTGCTGATGAACGAGAAGGATGCGCTGTACATTCTTGGCCAGAGTGCCGGAGATTATGATAGAATAACACAGTTGAAGCAAGCGGTTCCCGCTGTGGCGGAGCGCTTCGGAATTGCAGCGGCAGCGGGCACCCACCGTGAGATTAACGCAGACAATACGCATTCCCTTACAGGATATCTGTACCGTCAAGGTACGTTCGCGTTCTCCCGTAAGTTGACCTTTCCGGTGTATGACCGGATCGGTGCCGGGGATGCTTTTGCCAGTGCCATTATTCATGGTGAATTGCAGGATTATCCGCAGCAGCAGACGGTGGATATGGCAGCGGCCGCAGCGATGCTGGCCCATACCATCCCGGGCGATACAGCGTTGTTCACCGAGAGCGAGGTGCTCCGCGCGCTGGATGGCCATACCTCAGATGTTGAAAGGTAGTGAACGTAAGGTGTCTCTGAAACGCAAGCAAGGCCCCTTATACCAGCAGATCCAGAAGATCCTCAAGGACCGGATTCTGCACGGGGTATACCCGCTCGGCAGCATTATCCCTTCCGAGCCGCAGCTGGAGAAAGAGTTCGGTGTCAGCAAAATGACGGTCCGCGGCGCGGTCCAGGAGCTGGCCCAGGAAGGCTATGTGCAGAAGAAAAGCGGTGTCGGAACCATTGTCATGCGCAATACCGCCTATCAGAAGCTCTCCAAGGGCAAACGGTTCACAGAGCTGCTGGTTGAAGCAGGTCATAAGCTGGAAAAGAAGCTGCTGAGCACAAGTCTGGTCACCAATGAGACTGGGACAGAGGAATACAGCCGCTACGGGCCGTATTGCCAGCGGATTGAACGTCTGTATATTCTGGATGGACAGCCTTATATCCATCTGGTGCACTTCTTGACGGCAGCAGCCCTGCCGGGCGGAGGGTCGGCAGAGCTGGGGGAGGACATCCAGTCCCTGTACGACTCGCTGGAGGAGAACGACATCGTGCTGGAGAACTTCAGGGACCGGTTTTTTGTCGAGTCAGCACCACCCGAGGTATGCCTGCTGCTGAAGCTTCCGCCGGGGACGCCTGTGCTGAAGCGCCTGCGCAACTCCTATGACGGGGAAGGCAGGCTGATCGAACACAGCATCGGCAGCTATAATACGGAGCTCCATCATTATCTGGTCAGCTACGACACCTGAGGCTCGTCACTCTCATTCTATGCTACGGTTGCACACAAGCTCGCTTGTAGGTAACTGTAGCATTTTTGCTTATATAGATTGAACTTGAAAATATACGGAAAGGGAAAGTGGCGGAGGGGAATTTTGGAACTGTAGGAGCGGTAGCGTCCGCCTGATAGTACATATTCGGTTCATATTCTGTTCATATTGTCGTCATAAAGAGTACATCTTCGTTCGGTAAGCTTGCATTAACGTCAATGAAGCAAGCTTACTACCATTTAAGATAGGGGAAGATGAACATGAGACCATCGGCGAATAACATAATGGGAAATCAAACGGGGCTCAAGAAACTGCGCAAGATTCTGCTTAAAATATTGGGAGCCATCCTGCTCGCTATTGTGATTTTTGTGGGGATTGTGTATATCACGAATGTAATCAGCAGCAATGCGGAGGCCAAAAGGATAGAGCCTTACGGCCAGCATGTATCCGTAGACGGCAAGAATATGAATGTGTTCATTCAAGGAGATGGCCCGGACACGGTCGTGCTGCTTCCCGGCTTCGGAACAGCTTCACCGGCGCTTGATTTCAAGCTGCTCATCGATGAGCTGTCTCCGCATTACAAGGTTGTAGTGGTTGAGCCTTTCGGCTACGGCTTAAGCGACGCAACGAAGAAAGAACGAACCTCAGAGAATATCGTAAGTGAAATCCATGAAGCGCTGCAGCAGCTCGATATTGACCGTTATATCCTTATGGGCCATTCTATTTCAGGAATTTACAGTCTGGATTATGTGAATAAATACTCAGATGAAGTAAGTACATTTGTCGGACTGGATAGCAGTGTACCCTCGCTGAGCGAGAAGAAAATAGAGTCTTCAGAGACAAGCATGGTTAAATGGTTCCGCAATCTGGGCTTCGCCCGGCTGCAATTGAAGCTGAGTGCTGACCCTTATGAGGGACTGCCGTATGATGAACATACCAAAGAACAATTGAAACTGCTGATACAGAGAAATATGTATAACACCACTCTGTTAAATGAGGCAGAAAACATGTACTCCAGCTTTAGAGGGGCTGAACAGCGAGGGGTAACGTTCCCTCCTAATCTTCCTGTCCTTCTTTTTGTTCAAGCAGAGCATCCGGCAACCGATCAATGGATTCCTGAGCATGAGAAGCTGATCCAGAATTCCGTACATGCAGACATGGAGCTGCTGGATGCCAATCATTATTTGTACCGTTCCCACCCCAAAGAAATTGCGGAGAAATTCATGAGCTTCATGAAGGGGATAGCGCAGCAGCCATGAGGCTATGCCGGGGCTTACTAAACTTAATAAAACACAGTGAATTAATAAGAATTTTATCTTTTCAAATGACATGGTTTGTGAGAGAATAGGTACAATCTTATAGAGTTAACATTTGACATTACCTATTTTAGAGGAGGAAATACCCATGTCAGAAGAGCGCAAGCTGTCCTTTGAAACCCTCGCCATCCACGCAGGCCAGGAGATTGATCCCACTACTTTAGCCCGTGCCGTGCCGCTGTATCAGACTACATCCTACGGTTTCCGGGATGCGGAGCATGCTGCTAATCTGTTCGCGCTCAAGGAGTTCGGCAACATCTATACCCGGCTGATGAATCCGACCACCGATGTGTTTGAGCAGCGTCTTGCCGCGCTGGAGGGCGGGGCAGGGGCACTGGCGACCGCTTCCGGAGCAGCAGCGATTTCCTTCTCTATTCTGAATATTGCCGGGGCAGGGGATGAGATTGTCTCCTCCGCAAGCCTGTACGGCGGAACTTATAATTTGTTCTCCACGACGCTGCCCAAGCTGGGCATTAAGGTGAATTTTGTGGATTCTGATAACCCGGAGAACTTCCGGGCAGCTATTACGGACAAGACCAAGGCGCTCTACGCTGAGACGATTGGTAATCCGCAAGGGAACGTTCTGGATATCGAAAAGGTTGCAGCCATCGCCCACGAGCACGGGATTCCGCTGATTGTAGACAACACCTTCCCAAGTCCGTATCTGCTGCGTCCGATTGAATTCGGGGCGGATATCGTCGTACACTCGGCGACCAAATTCATTGGCGGCCACGGTACCTCTATCGGCGGAGTCATCGTGGACGGCGGCAAGTTCGACTGGAAGGCCAGCGGCAAGTTCCCGGGCCTGACCGAGCCGGACCCGAGCTACCACGGGGTAGTCTACACTGAAGCGGTCGGTCCGATTGCTTATATCATCAAGGCGCGGGTTCAACTGCTTCGTGACCTGGGCGCGGCCATTTCACCGTTTAACTCGTGGATGCTCTTGCAGGGTCTCGAAACGCTGCACCTGCGTCTGGAGCGTCACAGCCAGAATGCACTCAAGGTTGCCCAGTATCTGGAGGCGCATGATTCGGTAGAGTGGGTCAGCTACGCTGGACTACAGAGTCACCCTTCGTATGAGCTGGCACAGAAATATCTGCCTAAGGGCCAGGGCGCGATTCTGACCTTCGGAATTAAGGGCGGGGCCGCCGCAGGGGTGAAGCTGATCGAGAACGTGAAGCTGTTCTCCCATCTGGCCAATGTCGGCGATTCCAAGTCGCTGATCATCCACCCGGCCAGCACCACTCACCAGCAGCTGTCGGACGAAGAACAGATTACCGCCGGTGTTACACCGGAGCTGCTGCGCTTGTCCATCGGTACTGAATCCATCGATGATATCCTCTATGATCTGGAGCAGGCGATCGCTGCCAGCCAGCAGGCTTAGGCGCTGTTCCTTGCAGCATAGGAAGAGGAATTACAGACCACTGTTTGATGCAGCGTATTTCTGCATTAGGCAGTGGTCTTGTTTTTTTAGCAGGAGCAGGAGGTGGGTTTGGGAGTAATGGGAAGAGAGAGGAGTGTCAGCGGGGGAATCGTTTGTGAGTAAAACGGTTGGTGAGGTATGTGTTCGCGCTGAAGTTGCACGGCAATTGTACTTTCTGCAATGGATTAGGCCATTTTCGGCGTTAAAATCCGTTCTAATGTATTCCATACAACAGATTTCCGGCATACGGCCCCAAAACACCTCTCCCGCAAAAATCTGCTGTACAAACTGCAACAGATCGCTTTTTACAACCGCTAAAGAGAAGATCTGCTGTAGTAAATACATTAGATCACTGTGCGCGCCAAGCAAAAGCAGAACTCGAAGCCTAGCTCGAACCCGAACCCGAACCCGAACCCGAACCCCAGTTCAAAGCCATTAGAGACTGACAACAAAATATGTGAAAGTTATTTCCTACCCACTTGAGCTCGCTCCACTTACTTCAGTTTACTCACTCACTTCAGCTCGCCCGATTTACTTCAGCTTACTCACCCACTCCAGCTCGCCCGACTTACTCCAGCTTACTCACCGACTTCAACTCGCCCGCCTACTCCAACTCGCGTACTTCCCTCAACTCGTCGCCCCACCGTGTCCACTACCCATTCGGATAAGGTGCCGCAGCCGCATTCATTTGATACCGTTTGCATATTTCAGCATCATTGCCCGTAACTATAGAATGAAGCATGTGAGGTGTTGACAGCAGTCCTGAGAGGAACAGCACGGCAGTAATCCTAGTGAGAAAAGGTGGGTGCGAGGATGAAGGTTGAACGCCAGCAGAATGAGGGTCCAAAGTATGAGGAGCATCCGTTCCAGTCTGACCCCGGTGGCCGGGCGGCTGGTGCAGAGATGAGCCAGTCCGCATCTGTAGCCTCCGCCGCAGCGGAATTTCTTGCTGAGGGGGACCGGCGCAAGAGTAACGTGAGTACGAGCCGCACGTATATCCGCCGTCCCGGGGAGCGCCAGGCCTTCCTGGTGCTGCGCGAGGGCAGGGGGGACGGGGCTGTCCGCCGTGAGCCGCCCGGCGTCTACCCTGCGGGGCCCTGCCTGATCCGGGGCGAGGAATGGCTGCACGAGCCGGAACTGTCGGCGCTTTACTCGCGCTGGATGTCGTGCGGGGATGAGGAGCCGGTGCAGGCTGAGCGTATCCTGCAGCGGATCTATCACCGGCTGCGGGCTGCTGCTGCCGACCTCCTGGAGTCGGCGGACGGCGTATGGGCCGCAGTCACTCTGCCTTACACGGCGGAGCTCGCCGCCCGCCCGGACCGGCTGGCCACGCTGCAGGATGCGCAGCTTGGCGCGCTGTTCGCCGCCGCCCTGCACAGCCAGCGGCTGGGCGGCGACAGCCGCATTGACCTGCTGGCGCCGTACCCCGCCAGCCTGGAGGAATTCGCGGCGCAGCGCGAATTCATTGAGGGCGTGGCCGAGCAGACTATCGGCCACGCTTATGCGGCAGCCTGCCGCATCGGGGCGCTGCTCGCGCCCGATGTGGGGCCGGCTGCCGCAGGGGAAATCGCGCGTATCGCCGATTTCCTGGTGCTGGACGGCGCGGCGGAGGAGGCCGCGCCCGGGGAGAACGCCGCCGAGGGCTTCGCGCAGGCGGCGGCTGGGGTGCTGGCCGCCGTGCGCCGGGTGCGGCCGGCGGCGGCAGTGCTCGCCGCGGGGGCACCGGCGGCGTACGCGCTGGCCGATCTGTATGAGATCGGCCTGAGCGGGGTCTTCTGCGGCGCGGCCCAGCGGACCGACGCGCTGCTGCGGGCGGCCTGCCTCACCTGGATAGCGAGGCAGGAGCATCCTGATGCTGCCGCCGGAGGTTGGCAGTAGGTGGAAGTATCTGGCGGTAGCTGGAAGTAGCGGCGGCCTGGCCTGACTACACTGTCTGGTCTGCCGCGAGTAGCGGGATCGGCCAGGCAACGACTGATACAGCGCTCTATTCTCCACCATCTGCACAAACGTATGCCAACGAAATACCCGCAAAACACTCGAAAACCCACAACAACCCGATTTCGCCAAGCCCTGGGGCTGCGCGGAATCGGGTTTTTAAACTAACTTATAGGTGTGTTTTATGTCGTATGATTTATCTCATGTGTTTTAAGTAATGTGTTTTAAATTCATATGATTAGGGAAGCTCACTCCATTTTGCGGCGTAATGCGGCTATGCTTGGAGCTCCAAGTTTTCATTCGCAGCGATCATTCAGCGGTAGTTGTATTCTGTACATTTAAAACCAGCGAAAAGGAAGACTTTTCTCTTCTAAGTGTAGTTGGTACAACTAAATTAGCCCGAATGAGCAAGAATCCAGCTATAGCGTTAATATAATTGTACGAAATACAGTTAAACGAATATTCGGCGGTACAACAGACGATTTAGATGTACAGAGTGCAATTAAGTATGCCGAATGCACATTACTCGGGCACGGCACGGTTATGGTTATAGCTGGGGCTGTGCTGAGGGCTCTTGTGGCGGCTCGGTGGGAGCTGATCGGGATTGGAACTATTTGACTGCATTGTCACAGCCCCAGTTACAGCTATAATCTCAGTTTCAACGACAGCCCCAAGTCTCAGCCCAGCCCCAATCTCAGCCCAGCCACCGTCCAAGTTTAGCCACAGTCTCCCCCGAATTTTCTCTCTATTCAGCTCTCTAGCCCTCATTCAGCTCCCGAGTCTCACTCCAATCCTACCCCAGCTTCACCGTCACCCCGCCCGGGATGCGGCGGGCTTCATCCCCCACAGAGACCCACACCTCCGTAGCTGACGGATTATAAACCATCTCCTGCGAAGCGGAGAAGCGCAGTCCCTGCAGCGCGGACAGATAGTCTACGATCTCGATATTGGTGGCATACCAGATGTCCTCATGGCCGCCCATCATGGCGGCGAACTGCTCCAGCTCTCCCCAGTTGTCATCGTCATTGAACTCATAGCTGTGTCCCCAGACATAGAGAAGCTGCATATATGAGAAGCGGGGCTTCTCCTCCAGGAACTTCTTGCCCAGGGCCAGCATCTCCTTGTGATGGCAGGTAGGATGCCAGGCCAGCAGGTTGTCCGGCAGGCTGAAGCTGCGGTGGGAATTCACCGTGCGGGAATATTCAATACCCAGAGCCGGAAGCAAGGCGATCACCTGATCATCGTAATTGCCGAACGGATAGGACATGCCCCGGACCGGATAACCGGCCAGCGCCTCCAGCGCCTTGCGGTCCGTCAGAATCTCGTCGGCGATCCCCTCGCGCGGAGTCATGGTGAGGAAAGGATGTGTGCTGGTATGCGCGGAAATCTCATGCCCGTCATAGAGCGCGGCCACCTCGTCCTGTGAGATGTATCCCTCCTTGCCGAACAACCCCGAATTCAGATGAAAAGACCCCTTTAGCCCATGCTGATTCAGAATCTCTACGAGCTTCCGGTCGTAGGTTCTTCCATCATCCCAGCTCGTTGTTAGCGCTTTAGAAACTCCGCCCGGAAAAAGATCAAACTTAATTCTCATTTCCTGTTACCCTCCCAGATTTCTTTATACAGAATTAGAACGTGAGCATGTACTCCTTCTACTCATGTACTCCTCCAACTGAGGAATACAGCTCTATTATGAACAATGCCAGAAGTGAAAGCGATTAGCAAGATTCTTGTTAATGGACGGCAATGCGGCGCTTGACTACACTGGGGTTGCGAACAGGGCTAAACAGCCGGGAACAGGCTCCAGACTCCAGGTTTGAGGTTTGAGGTTTCAGGCTACAGGTTTCCGGTTCAGAACAGGACATTGTAGAAGGAGGAGCATTATGGAAGCAGTATCACGGACAGTACTCGAAGGCCATATCGCCCGCGTCATTGAGCGGATGAAGGATATGAGAGGCTCCATTCAGGAAACCGCACCCATCGGCATCATCTCTATGGACAATTGGGAGTGGCCCCAGGGGGTTGGATTATTTGCCTTATACAGATATTACCGGGAAACCGGGGAGCAGGAGATTCTACACTACCTGACGGGCTGGTTCGACAGCAAGCTTGCCGGAGGCATTCCGGCGAAAAATGTTAATACGATGTGTCCGATGCTTACCCTTAGCTATCTGGCAGAGGAGACCGGGCGCGCGGATTATATGCAGCTGTGCCGGGAATGGCTGGAGTATGCGCTGCATGATATGCCGCGCACGGAGGAAGGCGGTCTTCAGCATGAAGTGACCGGCAGTCCGAATACCGGGCAGCTCTGGGACGACACGCTGTATATGACGGTGTTGTTTGTGGCCCGGATGGGGATCGTGCTGAAGGAGGAGGCGTGTATCCAGGAGAGCATCCGCCAGTTTCTCGTCCACCTGAAGTATCTGACCGATCCCGTGACCGGCTTGTTCTTCCACGGCTGGACCTTCGAGGGCGGCCATCACTTTGCCCGGGCCCTGTGGGCACGCGGCAATTCCTGGTATACCGCCGGGCTCGTGGATTATCTGGAGATGGTGGAGCTGCCGTCAGGGGTGAGCAGCTTCCTGCTGTCCTCCCTTGCGCGGCAGGTACGCAAGCTGACAGAGCTGCAAGCCCCGGAAGGCGCATGGCATACCTTGCTGGACGACAGCAGCTCGTATCTGGAGACCTCGGCCACCGCCGCTTTTGCTTACGGGATGCTGAAGGCGGTGCGGCAAGGACTGCTGCCTGAGGATTGCCGCAAGCCTGCAATGGCGGCACTGCATTATGTGCTGGGCCAGATCGATGAAGAAGGGGTGGTGCAGGGCGTCTCCTACGGCACGGGGATGGGCGCTACGCTTGACGACTACCGGGAGATTCCGGTCTGCCCGATGCCCTACGGGCAATCCATGGCCCTGCTGCTGCTGGTGGAGGCGATGAAGCATGTATAATCCCGCCAGCACCCATTCTGCCAGCATCAATTCCGCCACCAAGGGGCTGCCGGGGCTGGACCGGATTGCCTTCCATAACGTGGCCGAGCTGGAGCCGGCAGCGGGCTACGGCGTGCACCTCCGCCGCATTCCCCGCAGCGTCAGGGAGCATCTGAACGAGCGGGGCCGGTTCATCGCCGGGGAAGCGGGCGGCTGTGAGCTCAGGTTCGTCACACCGGCTCCGAATATCCGTGTCACGCTGACCTTGCCGGAGACGGGTGGCAGCGTAACGGTATACAAGGGCGGGTTGTTCCACTCCAGGCATGAGCTTCAGGCCGGGAGCATACGCACCCTCCAGCTAAGCGAACCGCCGCGTCTGGCGATGGCGGAGCGTGAGCTGCTGATGGAAGCGGGCTTCGCGCCGGAGGTATGGCGGATCTGCTTCGGACGGTATGCCTGTGTGGTCTGTGGCATCGAGACCTTCGGCCATCCGCTCCGCCCGCCGGTGGAAGGGGAGATTCCCCGCACACGCTGGATTGCTTACGGCTCATCCATCACGTATGGAGAGAACAGCAGCCTGCCGTATATTGCCCACGCGGCAAGAAGGCTGGCGGCCGATGTACTCAATCTCGGCATGAGCGGCTCCTGCCATTGTGAACGGGAGATGAGCAACTATCTTGCGGCGCAGGAGGACTGGTCATTCATGACGCTGGAGCTGGGCGTGAATATGCGTGACCACCTGTCGCCGGATGAATTCCGTGAGCGGAGCGGCTACCTGCTTGACCAGCTGGTGAGCAGACATCCCGGGAAGCCGGTAGCGGTGATCACGATGTATCCCAACTTTGCGGTGTTCCTCGGCAGTGGAATAGCGGAGAAGGATCTTCAGTTCAACGACATTCTGCGAAGTCATGTGCAGCGTCTTTCCCGCCCCAAGCTGAGCCTGATCGAGGGAAGCCGGGTGCTGGATGATCTGGCCGGGCTGTCCTGCGACCTGATTCACCCGGGGGATGAGGGACATATACGGATGGGTGAGAATCTGGCCCGGGAGCTGGTCGGAATTCTGTAACCCCAGGCGGTATAAGGGTCCGCGCCGATTAACAGAAAAACTGAATATTGCCCTAACCCGCTGAAGCGGCTATGGTGAGGACATGAAATCGGCCATTTCAGCTCCATCGCAAGACTTAATCACGCACGAGCAGGATCACGCACAACATGCAAGCGAAAGGAGGCACCGAAAATGAAAGCGAATACAAGAAGTGAAGCGGTGCTGCGGCTGGACACTTCACGGCAGAGCGGAAGCAGCCGTAAGCGCTTCTGGCAGACCCGGCGGTTCAAGAACAATGTTCCCCTGTGGGTCATGTTCGTTCCGGTTATCGCATTTTATATGATTTTCAAATACACCCCCATGCTGGGGCTGGTTATCGCCTTCAAGAACTATACCTTCTATGAAGGGGTATGGGGCAGCCAGTGGGTCGGCATGGACAATTTCACCAATCTGTTCACCCAGGCACAGTCGGTGCAGATTATCCGCAATACGCTTGTGCTCAGTATATTATCCGTGCTGGTCAGCTTTCCGTTCCCGATAGCCCTGGCGATTATGCTGAATGAAGTCAGGAACAAGTGGTTCAAAAAATCAGTCCAGACCCTCGTCTACCTGCCGTACTTTTTCTCCTGGGTCATTGTCGGCGGGCTGGTAGTAACGATCTTTGCCCAGACCGGGGTAGCCAATGCGGTAGTTGAGAAGCTGACCGGCCAGGCTTTTCCCTTCCTGTTCAAGGAGTGGTCCTGGGTCTCGATCTTCCTCGGCTCGGGAATCTGGAAGGATGCGGGCTTCAATGCAATTATCTATCTGGCTGCGCTGACCTCCATCGACCCCAGTCTCTATGAGGCGGCGAGTATGGACGGAGCAGGCAAATGGAAGCAGATCCGCCATATCACGCTACCCGGGATCAGTCCGACCATCGTCATTATGCTGATTCTGGCCATGGGACGGGTGATGGAGGTGGGCTTCGACCATGTCTACGTGCTGCAGAATTCGATTGTATCGGGGATCTCCGAGGTCATCAGCACCTACATCTACGCGATTGGACTGCAAGGCGGACAGTTCAGCCTGACGGCTGCTCTGGGGATGTTCGATTCCCTGGTCGCGCTGACTCTGGTGCTGATCTCCAACGCCATTGCCCGGCGCTTCAATAAAGGCTTGTGGTAACAGGAGGGACACTATGCAAAGTACAAACGGTGAAAAAGTATTCTATAGCTTCAATTATCTGCTCCTGACCCTGGCAGGCATTCTGTGTCTGCTGCCGCTGCTCCATCTGGCTTCTCTGTCACTCAGCGGCAAGGATGCGGTGCTGTCCGGTTTTGTCACCCTGTGGCCGGTGGATTTCACGCTAAGCTCATATACGATGCTCTTTGAAGGAACGCCGGTGGTGCGCGCCTTCGGCAACAGCCTGCTGATTACCCTGGTCGGTGTGGCGGCCAGTATGCTGTTCACCATTTTCGCCGCGTATCCTCTGTCCCGCCGTGATTTCTACGGAAGACGCACGCTGACGCTGGCGATTGTGTTCACCATGCTGTTCACCGGCGGACTGATCCCGACCTATCTCGTGGTCAGCAGTCTCGGTCTGGTCGATTCCTATGCAGCCCTGTGGCTGCCGGCTCTGGTCAGCACGTATAATATGATGATTATGCGTTCCTTCTTTGAGAACATCCCGGAGGAGCTGGTGGAAGCGGCGAGAATTGACGGCTCCGGCGAATGGCGGCTGCTGGCGGGCATTATTCTGCCGTTGTCCCTGCCTGTGCTGGCGACAATCGGTCTCTTTTACGGCGTGTATTACTGGAACTCCTTCTTCAACGTCATGATCTATATGAACAGCCCGGAGAAAATCAATCTGACTGTGTTGATCCAGCAGATGGTGAAGAGCCAGGCCGTCCTGCAGGAGCTGAATACCATGAACTCGCAGGAGGTAGTCAATATTACACCGGAGGGCATCAAGGCTGCCGGGATTATGGTGATGGTCATTCCGATGCTGATCGTGTATCCGCTGCTGCAGCGGTATTTTGTCAAAGGCGTAACGATCGGTGCGATCAAGGGCTAAGCCATCATTCTTCATATCCGCATGTACAAGAACACCACAATAGGAGGGTCATTCATATGTCCAAACCACTTTGGCTTAGCAAAAAAAGCGCTGCCGGTGCAGCTACACTGATTCTCGCAATCGCTGTCACAGGCTGCGGCGGCAATAATGCCGCCACGCAGGGCGCAGACGGGGGCAAGGAAGGCACCTCCGGGAAACGCGGGTCCATCACCGTCTCATTATATGACCGGGGCACAGTACCTGCAGAGGAAGGAACGATGAGCGACAACCGCTGGACGAGATGGGTCAATGAGAACGGGCCGGTGAATGTCAAATACATTACGGTTCCGCGTTTTGAATCCCTGCAGAAGTTCAATGTGCTGTTCGCGTCGAAGTCGGCCCCCGACCTGATCTTTGAATTTGATACCGCTTACCAGGGACAGCTCTACAACCAGAAGCAGCTCCTTCCGCTGGATGATCTGATCGCAGGCAGCAGTACGGAATATAAGGCAATGCTGGAGAAGTATCCGGCGCTGCGCAAGGCAGGCACCATGGCGGACGGCAAGCTGTACACGGTGGGCCGCCCGGTTCAGTTCGGTCCGCAGCATTATCTGTTTATCCGCAATGACTGGCTGAAGAAGCTGAATTTGCAGGTGCCCACTACGCCGGAGGAACTGCTGAATGTGGCCAAAGCGTTCACCGAGCAGGACCCCGACGGCAACGGCAAGGCGGATACGTACGGGACCGGGCTCAGCTTCGTGGCCGGCATTATTCTGAACAACATGTTCGGCACCGGGTTCACGCTGTTCGGGGAAGACCAGTATCCGTGGGTGCTGGAGAACGACAAGGTTGTGCATGACTGGGACCGGATTCAGGCGGCGCTCTCCTTCCAGAAGCAGCTGTATGCGGCCGGTGTGGCGGATAAGGATTTCGTCACCGATAAGAACGGCGAGAAGCAGAAGCAGGACTGGATCTCCGGCAAGCTGGGGATTTACGGGGGCAACGGTGCCGATATCGGCACCTATGAGACGCTGAAGAAGAATTCTCCTGAAGCTGAGGTCATTCCGATTGCCTTGCCGACGACGGAATTCGGGCAGTTCAGCCCGACCCTGACCACGCCGATCCAGATGACGGGGATGGTGAATGCTGCAGCCAAAGATCCGGAATCCGTGATGAAGATGATCGACTTCATGGTTGCGGACCCATACACCACCACCATTCAGAACGGGCTGGAAGGGGTGCATTACAACAAAACCGCCGACGGCCGCGCCGCGGTGATTGATCCGGAGAAAAACAAGAAGGAGCTGGAATACAACCGCGATATGGGGATGCTGACTCCGCTGATCGGCAAGAATTACGGGCTGAAGAACAAGGTCAACCCTACACCTGCCGAGCAGAATTTAATCAAAATCTATGAAATGGCCGAGAAGCTGTACATGGACCCTGACCGCCCGATTGTCGGCATTACGCAAAAAGCCTTCCTGCCGCTGCTGCCGCAGGATCTGACCCAGATCAACACGAACGCGAATAAAACGATTCTCGACCGGGCCATGCAGGCCATTGTCAGCTCCGATCCGGCTTCGGTGGACCAGTTCATTGCGGAGGCCAAGGGCATCTGGGAGAAGGCGGGCGGACCCAAGGTCGATGAGTTCTACGCAGCCTGGTATCAGGACAATAAAGCGGATGCCATCATGCTGAAGGATATTTATGAGATGGGCAAGCAGCTGGATGCGGCTGAATAAATGGAGTCACAGCTTAGGGGGCGAGCAGAGTTGAACAACGGGGTTAGAGCCATTCTGGAGCAGAGCTGGGCGGCGGCCGCGGAGAATATTGTGGTGGAAGAAGGGCTGGTGCGCTATAACTGGCCCGGACATACCCGGCAGGTCTCACAGCTGGCGTATTGCCATGAAGCCCGCTTCTCGGCAGGCTATTATGCTTATGGTACACTGTTGGGCCGGCTGGAGGAGCAGGCCGGACTGGAGATGCTTGAAGCCATCGCCGGGCTGCAATTCACCGATCCGGAGCATCCCGATTACGGAGGGTTCCTCTGGTACCGGGAGGAGAGCGTCATTCAGGATTCGAATGCGGCATTCTTTATCCTTATGCCGCTTGTGGCAGTACGCCTCTGCAAGCCGGATGTATTCCCGGCCAGTCATCTGGAGGTGATGCAGCGGATGTTCCGTCATGCGGCAGCCTGGTTCTCCAGAGAATGCCGGACACCAGAGCTGTTTTACCCGAACAAGACGATGAGCGACGGCGCCATGCTGCTGGCCATCGCCCACTTTCTGGAGGAACCTGAGTATCTGCAGACCGCAATCGGATATTTCGCCAGATGGGAGGAATATACGGCCCGCCGGGGCTGGGGCTGGGGGGAGAATGTCAGCCTCGTCTACCAGGGAGTGATGATGAATGCGCTGAGGATTGCCGGTTCGGTGCTTCAGCAGCATGACCGGGAGCTGGCCGGGCAGCTGTCAGAGCGGATGGATACCCTGAAGAGCATTCTCGTATTCCATGACGGGGAGGAATTGGTTCCGACCATCCGCAGCTACAACTTCCGGGGAGAGACGGAGCGGCCGAGCCTGCTGTGGGTGATTGCGGGTGTGACGGGGCTGGACCGTCTGGCAGAGCAGACATTCTCGCTTAATGATGTGGCGGCACTGCTCCTGTTCGAAGAGGATTTGCTTCAAGGGGGTGACCCCTTGGCCGCGCTGCCCGTGCCCCGGATGCTGGAGGAGCGGATATTCGATGCTGCCCGCTCCTATACCTGGATCGGACGGCATACGCGGCTGGGCAGCATCAACCGCTTTCCGGTCATGCCGGGCAGCTACCAGCACCCCGCCTGGGGTCTGGGCTGGCAGAGCTTTCCGGTCAGCTTCAGCGTGAAGGATCAGCAGGTATCCTATCTGCGGTGGTACGTGGATGATTCCGCCGCCGTGCGGACGCATCCGGCGGAGGATTACCGGACCGCCTATCTGATGCCCGCCTTGTTCGCCGAACCGCTCTATCCGGAGGTGGAGACCCGTTCGGCCCAGCAGGCGAATGCGCTGGTGGTGGTCCGCTCTATGACCCGGCTGCATAACCGGGCCGCGGAGATCGCGGATGAATGGGTCATCCACCGCTATGACGGTGAGGTGGAGCGGGTAGTGAATGCCGCGGGGGACCGGGAATGGCTCGTGCTGCGTTATCCGGGCTGTGCGGTGGCGGTCACGGCGCTCAAAGGCATTGATGCCGGGGCAGATGCCCGAGCTGCGCTGCCCGTCACTGTTGTACGCGAGGAGGGAAGGATCAAGCTCCGCCAGGTGCTCTATTCCGGGGACAGTGCCGTCCTGGCGCAGCCCCGCCTGGAAGCGGGCTGGGCCGTGATATGTCTCGACGAAGCAGCGGAGTCAGCGGATATCCAGAGGTTGCTCGATACGGTGACGATTGAGGATACGGTGAGGGATGACCGGGAGGTGCCGCGCGAGCCGTGGGCCTCTATACGCAGCATTGTGCTGACTGCGGGCGACCAGCCCCCGGTTCAGCTCACCGTTGATCCATACGCCCCTTAACCACGCGGTTCAAGCGGCAAGGTTTGCCGTGCCCCGATTGAGATGCAAGCGGAAACGGGGGCGGGAGCACCATACTTAATTGCACTTTGTACAAGTAAATCGCCCAATGTACCGCCGAATATACGTTTAGCTGTATTTCGTACAACTAAAATCCCCCTATACCCCGCTTCTCACCCATTTGGGTGAATTTAGTTGTACAGACTGCAGTTAGAAGACGAAATCCTGCCTGTTCACCGTTTTTAAATGTACAAATTACAACTATCGCTGAATGTTCGCGTCGAACGCAACTCCATAGAGGCCGCATTTAATTATTTCCGTATCTATGGGCTGCATCTATGGAATGAATTCACTGCTTAACTTCGGATGCTCCACCGTAACACTATACTTGCTTCCATACGGAAAGGTGGCTATTATGAGAAAATCAAGTCGGAAACCGTGTTTTGTATACGCTATCATTTTGGTTCTGCTGATGGGTCTGCTCCCGGCAGACCTTGGTTCTGTGGCCCGGGCGGATAGTAATTATAAGCTGGAGGAGACCTTTGAATCTTATAGTCCCGGTGCGAAGCCGGCCGGCTGGACCATCAAGACGCCGCCGCAGGGGGTGAGCGTTGCCGTACAGACCTGGGAAGGCTACGCCGGCAAGCTGCTGGAGATTCAGCAGGCAGCCAAAACAGCGGGCAGCTACATTATAAGCAGATCCGTTACGGATGTTACGTACAGAAGCCTGTTAAGCTATTCGTTCAGAGCGGAGCAGACCGGAGCGGTGATCTACCTGCCCACCCCGCAGAGCGGTTCTGTGACGCTGGTGAAATTCGCCATTAATAATGGTGCGTTCAGTTATATGAAAAAAGGTGCCGGATCATGGACCTCCGTACTGCCAATATCGGCAGGGGTGTGGTATGACGTACGGGTTGCCCTCGACAGCGGCAGCCATACCTTCGATCTGTCCATTGACGGCAAGCGTCTGCTGACGAAGGAGCCAATGGCCGAGGGAGGAGCGTTAGCCTTATTCTACATGGGTTTTTATAAGGACAGCATCGGCAAGATAGGTTTTGACAATTTTATTGTAAGCGGATACAAGCAGGCGGTAAGTGCAGCCTTCTCCCAGCAGTCTTACGGGCTGCGAAGAGGGGAGAAGCTGTCCTTGCCGCTCCAGTTCACACCTGCAGATGCAACGGATCAGACTGCAGCCTGGTCCACCGGCAGCGAGGAGGTGGCAACTGTGGACGCCAACGGTCTGGTTACCGGCATCCGTGAGGGGGTGACGACCGTTACGGCTGAGCCGAACGAAGCGCTTCCGGCGGTAACCGCTACGGTAGCCGTCTACGAAGATCCGATCACGGATATTGTATTGGCTCCGCTTCAGCGGGCGGTTCCCGCAGGCTCCCGTGTCCTGTTACAGGCAACAGTAACACCGGAAGACAATACGGATACAGGCATCCTGTGGGGAACGGAGGATGAGAGCATCGCCGTGATTGACCGCTACGGAGAGCTGACGGGGGTAAGCGCCGGAACAACTACCGTGTTCGTCACGGATGAGACCGGAAGCGTCCGGGCCGAGACATCCGTTACCGTAACCGGACGGACAACCGGACAGGAGCTGTATGTCGCTCCGGGCGGGGACGACAACAACAATGACGGCACGGAAGCCTCGCCCTTCCGGACGATTGCCCGGGCGCAGGCCGAGGTCCGGCAGCTGAATGAGGATATGGACGCTGACATCATCGTCAATCTGCGGGAAGGGACCTACACGCTGACGGAACCGCTGGAATTCACACCGGAGGATTCCGGGACGAACGGATATTTTGTCACCTACCGCAGCTATCCCGGGGAGCAGGCGGCCATCAGCGGCGGGCGGTCCGTCACAGGCTGGACGGTGTTTGACAGCGCCAAGGGCATCTACCGGGCAAATGTCGGAACCGGCCTTCAGACAAGGCAGCTGTTCGTGGATGGTATCCGGGCAGTCCGGGCCCGGAGCACAGCGGGACTCGTGAATCCGCTGAAGACGGCAACCGGCTATACCTCGGATAATACGGAGCTGGCAGGGTGGAGCAATACGTCCGATATGGAGCTGGTATTCAATGAGCTGTGGACGAATTCCCGGATTAAGGTAGAGTCGGTAACCGCTTCAGGCGGCAAAGCACAGATAGTCCTGCAGGAGCCGGGCCGGAGCGCGGTCTTTAACCGGGGATTAACCTCGGCGACTGTGCCCGTCTATTACGAGAATGCTATGGAGCTGCTGGATGAGTCCGGGGAATGGTACTATAACCGGAATGAAGGTATGCTGTATTACAAACCGCGTGCCTGGGAGGATATCTCCACGGCCGGGGTTGTGGTTCCTGTACTGGAGCAGCTCGCCACAGTGTATGGTGTATCTGCTGACGAACCGGTGCGCAATCTGAATTTTGAAGGCCTGAAATTTATGTACACCACCTGGAACCGCCCGAGTACGGCAGCGGGACATTCCGATTCACAGAATAACCATCTGCGTTATCCTTCCATCCCCGATGAGCTGACCGATGCGGCGGTAATGCTGGAGCTGGCCAACACGGTGAATTTCCGCAACAATGAGTTCACCAAGCTCGGCATTACGGCGGTGCGGATGCAGAACGGGGTTCAGAACAGCCAGGTTGAAGGCAACCGCTTCTATGATATTTCTGGCAGTGCGTTGAATGTGGGGCAGCCGAATTCCTCCGACCGGAATATCTACCATCCTGCAGACCCCAGGCTGCTGATGAAGAATAATGATGTGCTCAACAATGTGATCCACGACATCGGTATTGACTACAAATCGGCTTCCGCCGTATCTGCCGGGTATCCGGTGGACATGGATATCAGCCATAATGAAATGTACAATCTGCCTTATAGCGGGACCCATATCGGTTATGGCTGGGATAAGCTGTTCGATGCCGCTACCCGGAACGTGAAGATTCAGAATAACCTGATCTATGATCGCATGGGCATGGGCCTGCGTGACGGAGGCGCTATCTACAGTCTTGGACCAACCGGAGCCACCGCAGAGGACAAAAATCTGGTCAGCGGCAACTACATCCGCAACCAGATGGACGGCAATTCCGCCCTTTACACGGATGAAGGCTCCGCCTACTGGAAATTTGAGCATAATGTGATCGACCTGAAGGATGCTCCGCTATGGCATTCATCGCTCCGTTGGGCGATGGCGTATGTGCCAACCATCCATGATGTGGATTTCGTGAACAACTATACAACTACAGACGGCTATACCAACAACGGGCGCAATGTTCTGTTTGAGAACAATACGGTCCGGCCGGATGCAGAGTGGCCTCAGGCGGCACGCTCGATCATTGATCAGGCCGGGCTGGAGCCGGAATATGCCTCTGCAGCAGAAGGGCAGGTCAGCCGCTGGAAGCTTGATCCGCTCAAGCTGGCCGCAGGCGGCAGCGGACAGGTCTCCGTCCATGCCATGAACGGCAAAGACCAGCCGCTGGGCAAGGAAACCAGCAGCTTCTATTACAGCATTCTCGATCCGGCCGTAGCCTCGGTTAGTAGCGCGGGCGTGGTCACCGGACTGACCCAGGGACAGACGAAGCTTATCGTGAACATCATTAACGGCTCCATTCTGCGGACAATCACAACGGATGTATTTGTGGGCGATACCTTAGCCACGGTCCGCCTGGAGGGGCATGACGGCAATGTGGCGTATATCCGTGAAGGCACCGACCTGCAATTGCAGCCTTACGGCGAGACGCTGTTCGGCAACCGCGAGGAGCTGGAGGAAGTCACCTATACCAGCAGCAATCCTTCCATCGTCAGCGTCAGCGGCACCGGCCTGTTGACGGGGCAACAGACCGGCTCGGCTACCCTCACGTTATCGGCCAAATATCTGGGCACCGTGACCCAGGGGCAATATGAAGTTAAGGTGTGGAATGAGGCCAGCCAATACGAACATCCCCTGACGGCGGAACTGCAAGACCCTGATGGCTGGTATGTATCGGCAACGGCGAACGGGCTGAAGGAGACCGGGCAAGACAGCCTTACGCTGAGGGCCCCCGGAGGGCATGTCATCTACCAGAACCGCAAGTACCAGAATGAGCTGCTGGATTTCAAGATGAAGATCAATGACAGCGCAGCCTCTACCAACTGGTACGCCCTGATGCTCAATAACCAGAGCAAGGAGCTGAGCTATAGCACCGGCAGCATGTATCTGGTGGTCATAGGGACATCGGGCATCGAGCTGCACCGCTTCAACGAGGGGGTACGAACTGTGATCTACGGCAAGATTGACGGCCTGACCAGCCTCGGCGGGCCGGCGATTCCGAATACAGCCATTACCTTCGGGGTGCAGAGCCGCGTTCAGCTGGGCGCTTTTCAAGAGTCCGGGGGTGTGCGTCTGATCCTGAAGGTAGACGGGGTGCAGATCTTTAATTATCTGGATACCGCCGCAGGGGCGATTGGCGAAGCGGGGTACTTCGGGCTGGTCTCCCGCAATGCGAGCACGGAGCTGGGAGATTGACAGCATAAGCTTATGAATCCGGGTGCGCAGCCCATATCATTAATGAGATAGCCAACATCTGGACTTACAGGGGATGACACCGATGCATAAGAAATGGCTGTACCGACTGATTCTTTCCTACCTGCCGATTCTGTTTGCCGTAGTATTTTGCCTCATTATTCTATTCTTCCTGACCTTAAATGAAGCGATGGAGAGACAGACGGCTCAGGCAAACGGCGTGTACGCGGAAAATGTGCTGCAGATTGTGGACACCACCCTGCGCAACCTGGAGAACACCACGATCAAAAGCCTGCTGCTGGATGAGAAGGTTGGCAGTTATTTCGACCGGCCGGGGAAGCTTGACCCTTATCAGGATTACGGGGTCGCGGAGGTGCTGCTGGATTTCATGTCGCCGCTGCCGATGATTGATTCGGTCTATCTATACCGCGCAGCCGACGGCAAGGTGCTGATGCAGCATTTCGCCTCCCGCCTGCCGGACTTCGGGGACCGCAGCTTTATTAAGACTGCGATGGGGAATGCCCCGAGCTATACCTGGAGCGGAATCCGTGACTTGCAGCTTTTCTCCGGGGAGGACCAGCCGAAGTCGGTCATTTCACTTGTGGAGCAGGTGCCTTACTTCTCCGGTGAGCAGGGACTGATTGTCATTAATGTGCGCAAGGAATCTCTGCAGACGCTGATTCAGGATATGAACATGGCGAATACGGAGATCTGTCTGAAGGATGCCGGAGGAATTGCTTTTGCAGGTGCGGATACCTGTTCTGACCCGCAGGTTCAGGATCGGGCGGTTAGCCGGATGTCCCCCTATACCGGCTGGACGATCAAGGTTGGAATGGCGCGGGCGGAGGCCTTCTCGCTGCTGTCGGCCTTCTCCAATATCTGGGCCATTCTGGGCTTTGCGGCTGTCGTTGGCGGGATTGCGGCCATGACCTATATCAGCCACCGGAATTACCGTCCGATTGAGCAGGTCATGAGCCGGATCTACAGGTTCGGAGAGGACCGTGCCTTCGGCTGGAAGCCGCAGAGCAAGGAAGGCGACGAATTTGCCTTCATCGGGCATGCGCTGGAGAGCCTGATCGAGCAGACCAACAGCTATGAGAAGCAGCAGGCCGAGGGGATTCTGCACAGGCGGAATCAGTTATTCAAGGAGCTGCTGGAGAACAGCGGCCAGATGTCGGCGGATAACTGGAGCAGGGAAGCGGAACGGATCGGGATGGACGGTGAATTCGCAGGTGCGGTGGTGGGCATTGCCGAGATTGATTTCTATGAGGCTTTTGCCGCAGGTTACTCGGCACGGGATCAGGCATTGTTCAAATTCACCCTGCGCAGTGTGATTCAGGAGATCTCCGAGAAGGAAGGAGTGTCCCTGTGGACTGAGTGGATCGGACCGGTCCGTCTGGGACTGCTGTTCCGCCGATCTGCGGATGAGGAGGAAGCGGACATCACAGAGAAGACGCTGATCATTGCTGAATCTGCCCGGTCCTGGGTGAAGCAGCATCTCAAGTTCACGGCTACCTTCGGCATCAGCGGACCTGCCGCCGGTCTCAGCGGCTTATCGGGTGCGTACCGCCAGGCCCTGGGGGCGCTGGACCGCAAAATAACCGCTGGCCCAGGCCGCGTCTATGCGGCGCCTGCCGGCCCGCTGCCTCCGGCTGAAGGAATGGATGTGCTGGTCCAGGCCATCGGTGCCGTTCCCCAGCTGTACCGGCTGGGGAACGCAGAGTGGAAGCCGCTGATCGAGCGGATTTTTGAACTGCTGGCAGGCGGCAACTACTCCAAGGAGGATATCGTCCGGCTGCTGAGGCTGCTGGAGAACGGGCTGTCCCGGGAGATGCAGGAGCTGCCGCCGGAGATGAAGGGGATCTGGAATAACGGACGGCTGCGGGGCATTCCGCATTCACCGGAGTCTTTTGAATGGATTGAGGAGCTGCACGGGGAACTGGTCTCTTCGCTGGAGGAGATGGAGGAGGCGCTGAGCAGCCTGCGGATGAACCGGGAGCAGTACACACTCGCCAATAAGGTGCGCGAATACATTGGCTGCAATTACGCAGACCCCGACTTCTCCCTGACCCATGTTGCCGACAGCTTCGCCATGAACACCAAGACGGTAAGCCGGATCTTCAAGGAGGAGATCGGCGAGAACTTCGTCGATTATCTGGCCCGCCTGCGTATGGAGGAGGCTAAGCGCCTGCTGACCGGAACCTCCGAACCAGTGCAGAGCATCGCGGAGCGTGTGGGGTATCTGTACCCCATGTCCTTCATCCGCGTCTTCAAGAAGCTCGAAGGCATCACGCCGGGCGAATACCGCAAAGCCCAGGGGAGTCCCCTGCATGGTGGTGATAGTGAGGGTGATGGGGAGAGTTAGGCTCATGTGGCCATGTGATGTTAGCGGGGCGCACAGCGATTAGCCGGTTATAGTTGGCGAAGCTACGGGGTATAGGTGTGTAACAAGACGGCCGGGGTTTCCGGCCGTCTTGTTCATCTGCTTGCTGCTGAGGCGCTGCCATTCTGGAAAAAAACATCGGCGCACGAATGAAGTGCATAAATACACCACATTTTCGCAAATTCACCGTTGGCGCACGGATGAAGGGATAAATACACCATATTTACTGGAATTGCATTGTTGCCGCACGAGTCGCTCAGGTGTAACTATCCCCTCGCATTTTTCTCCCGGAACAAGCCTCTCCTTTATTCTGAAACATCGGCGGGTAGTCTGCACAGCGCTGACAGTAAGCCCGGATTCGGTTGCCGCATCATGTGCACGTATAGCTGCATTTTTGCATGTCGTTATTATGCTAAAGAAGGGCATGATCGTCAAGGAATCGGCCCGCCGGATACGGTACTCTAAAGGGGAGATGACATAAGGTTGGAGGGATACGATGCAGCGTTGTTTATATAGAGCCGAGTGCCGGGAGGGTGCTAATCCGTCAGTGTTCTGGGGCGCACAGACCGGACTGCTGAATGAACGCATGGACAGGCTGGGCCTGGCACGGCTTAGTATTTTTCAGGATGGTAAGGAGCTGTTTCTGTACTATGAGTGCACCAGCCGGGAGGTGGAGCCGGAGCAGCTATTTCAGGGCGCGGCAGAGATGCTCAAGGAATGGCCGGGAGGGGAGCAGCCCCGGTTGTGGGTGCCTATGATGGATATTTTCCATTATCAGCAGCCGGTCTCTGCAGAGCATTGGAAGCGCAGTCATGCGGCGGGAACCCCCTACGGAAGAGTGGCGGCGCTGAAGCCGGAGCAGGTCGCAAGCTATGTGTATCACCATTATCAGTATCAGGAGGAGCATCCGGGGGACGGCGACAAATATGGGATTATCGGGCTGCATGAGAACCTTCTGTTTTTTTATTCCGAGCTGCCTGCAACGGTGGAGCCAGCCCCGTACGCCGGGAAGCTTGCCACGAATCTCCGGCCGGACAACTGGGGTGAGGTGATGGACCCGCATTTCAGGAAATGGAGTGAGATGCCGCCGGATCAGGCCATTTGGAAAAAGCTTACGCTCGTCCTAACCATCCCCCGCCCCTATGCGGAAAAAGGAGAATGATTATGCTACGTACATCCATATGTCTCAATGGTGAGTGGGATTTCATGCCGCTCTATGACCAGCCGCGCACTCGCGCCCTTCCGGAGAAATTGAAATACGTGGCCCGTAAAATACAGGTTCCATCGAGCTGGCGCTACAGCTATACTGCGCCTTCTGGCAGCAAATTCGGCGAAGTCGCCGACCATAATTTTCAGCCCTTCGATGTGTACAGCTACCCGGAGGAATGGAATGCAGCCGAAGCCGGGGTGCTTCACCGCAGCTTTCAGGTGCCGGAGACAATGCTGGAGCAGCGGGTCGTACTTCGGTTCGATGGCATTATGCAAAAAGCGGCCATCTATCTGGACCGCGAGCGGATTGCGCTCTGGGAGGACGGCTTCCTGCCCTTGCGGCTGGATATCACCGGGCTGGTGAAGCCCGGCCGGGAGCAGCAGCTGCACGTGGTCTGCGGCAGCTTCGACACGGCGGTGCTTCCCTCCGGGGAGACCAAAATCACCGGACTCTCCGGCTCCTGGTTCGGCAGAATCGCCCGTGGCATCTGGCAGGATGTCTTCCTGGAGGCGTATCCGCCGGTATCGCTGGAGGATCTTACGATCCGCACCTCTGTCCGGCAGGGAAGGCTGGAAGTGGACGCTCTGATCAGCGGCACAGAAGACGGCCCCCCACCCGAAGGATTGCGGGTGATCCTGCAGGTCAGGGAGCGGAATACTGGCGTTCCGGCCTCGCTTGCAGAGCCGCCCCATCTGTCGCAGAAGCTGGCGGCCGCCCATCCGCTGCCCGTACTTGAAGCGGAAGCCGCAGTAGCGCTTCGCCCTGCGGAGGCTGCGGCAGGAAGACAGTTATGCGTTAATACCGGCAGCCGGGAGTGGGGCGGAGCGGCATTCAGTCTGCCCTGGCAGGAAGCCCTGCTGTGGAGCCCGGATTCCCCTGTCCTGTATGAGCTGGAGCTTGTGCTGCAAGCGGACGGTGAGATTCTGGACCGCCGGAGCGAGACCTTTGGCTTCCGGGAGTTCTGGTGCGAAGGTCCGCAGTTTATGCTGAACGGGATTCCCGTTAATCTGCGGGGGGACTCTTGGCATTTTCAGGGGGCGGCCCAGCAGACAGAGGACTATATCCGGGGCTGGTACCGGATGTGCCGGCAGGCAGGCATTAACAGCATCCGGCTCCACGCACAGCCGTATCCGTCCGACTATCTGCGGATTGCCGATGAGGAGGGGATGCTGATTGTCGATGAGACGGCCATCTACGGCTCCAGCAAAAGCATGGATGCCGCCCATCCCGATTTCATCAGCAATTGCCGCGATCATGTGCAGCGGCTGGTGCTGCGGGACAAGAATCACCCTTCGGTCATCCTGTGGAGTGTGCAGAACGAGATGCGCTGGGTGGACGGGCGCGATCAATACAAGCAGCATATCCCCGGCCTGATTGAGCTGATGAAGGCACTGGATGATACCCGTCCGGTCATGGTTGAAGGGGATAACCGCCTGGTCTCCAAGCAGCAGACCGAGGTAGAGAGCCGTCATTACAACATTGACGGCACCATCGCGCAGTGGGACCGGCAGGTTCCGCTCACCTTCGGCGAGCATGGCGGCTGGTGGTACATCTGTCCGCAGAACAGCAGCATGTACTCGGGAATGGATGTATATAAGGATTCGGACGCAAGTGCTGCCGGTCTGGCCCACAAGGAGCGGCTGTTCGTGGAATATGCACGGCGGCAGGGCGTCTCAGGCATCTCTACCTTTAACTTTGTCCATTACTTCATGCGGGCGATGCCGGAGCAGGAGCTGAAGCTGCCGCAGGCTGATCTGACCACACCCGGCCCCAAGCCTGCTGTGATTCCGGCCTACTCGCTTTCGCTGAATAACGGGCTGCTGCCGGAGGAGTATCCGGTTTACAGGCCTAATCCGGCTTTTGCCATTATGGCCGCGGCCTTCAAGCCGGTAACGCTGATTGCCGCCGAATACAACCGCTGCTTCTTCGATGATGCGCCGGTCTCCCGCAGCTTCGATGTCTATAACGATACGTTGTCCGCGCAGGAAGTGACGATCGAATGTGAGGTCATGCAGGGCGGGCGCAGGGTACACAGCGAGACCTTCCGCTTCCGTCATGAGCCTGCTCAGCGCCGGAGCATCCGGCTGGAGTGGATGCCGGACCCGGTCAATGGCGAAGGGGCGGGGGTGGCAGTAGGAGATAGGGTAGGAGCAGGAGATGGGACATCAGTACAAGATGGGGCAGGAGTAGGAAAAGGGGCAAAAGGAGGAGAGGGGGCCGGAGTAGGAGCACCAGTAGGAGCACCACTAGGTGAAGGAGAAGCCACGCTGTCCGCCCGGCTGTTCCATGCCGGAGAGCTGATGCATGAGCTTGAGGTAAGCTACCGCCTGCTGTCCGGCAGCTGCCGGACCGAGCCGGTAGAGATTGCCCTGTCCGCAGCATACATCGGCTCTGACCGGGACTTCCAGGCGATTCACGCGCTGGTGCCCGCTCTGGTCCGGGCAGAGCCGGAAGCGGTAGATAAGCTTGCGGCTGGAAGCCTGCTGATTGCCGGCAGCAAAATGGAGGATAAGGATGGGTCGCTTGACCGGAGGCTGAGAGGATTCGTGCAGCGGGGCGGCCGGCTGCTGCTGCTGGAGCAGCTTCATCTCTCTTGCGGCAGACTGCCGCTCACCCGCCGGGAATTCATCCGCGCACATGCCGGGGATTACGGGCATCCGGTGCTCCGGGGATTAGGCCCGGAAGATCTGATGTACTGGCATGAGGAGCTGCGCGAGGACGGGCCGCTGCCGATCATCCATGCGGCGTTCGAGAAGCCGGTAATCGGCGACTTCACCCTGCTGCTGGAATGCAGCGCAGGGGACTTCGGAGACGGCGGCGATTTGTGGTCGCCGCTGCTCGAATACCGCAGCGGAGCAGGCATGTTTCTGGCGAATCAGCTGGAGATTATGGACCATCTCCAGCGGGTTCCCCAGGCGCAGCTGCTGCTGCGCAGCCTGCTGCAGTATGCGGGCCGCGCAGTCCACGCGGCCGCTGGTCCGGCGGCTGTTGCGCTGCGGTCCGCCGCGCCGGAGACCGCAGCAGCCGATCTTGCCACCGCCGCCTGGTCCGTCGTAGAGGAGCAATGCGCTACCGTTCCATCTTGCACCGATCTTACCGCAGCCGTAACTGCTCCAGCCCGGGCTGCGGTGCAGCCCGCAGCAGGCGATCCGGCCGCGGCACAATCCGCTGCGGTCTGGGTCCGCAGCGACAGTCCGGCGGCAGCCTTGCTCGGCAAGCTCCGCCTGAAGGGCCAGAGGCTGGACAGCGCCGCAGGCTTGTCCGGCCTGACCCCTGGCCTCCTCGTCGTGGAGGCCGCACTGCTGGGCGCGCCGGGCTCGGCGGAAGCCGTGCGCCATGCAGCCCTGGCCGGCGGCAGCGTGCTGGTGCTGCCGGCAGAGCCCGGCGGGCAGGAGGCACTCGCCCGCCTGCTGGACGCTCCCGTGCGTATTGCGCCGCACGGGACGTATCATCTGGCGGCGGACTATGCG
Organism: Paenibacillus sp. FSL P2-0089; assembly: GCF_038595095.1. Lineage (NCBI taxonomy): Bacteria > Bacillati > Bacillota > Bacilli > Caryophanales > Paenibacillaceae > Paenibacillus > Paenibacillus sp. FSL P2-0089. Next base: position 6,314,840 of record NZ_CP152006.1, on the reverse strand, counting down.
CACGCCGCCGTGCACGGCATCAGCCCGGTTGACCTGTTCGGCTTCGATAAGGTGCATCTCTCGCCCCGGGATGTCGTCAACCGGGAGCTGGCCGGGTACAGGCTGGAGGTGCCAGATGCGGAGGTGCTGTGCACCAGCGTCGAAGGCACAGCCTGGAAGGACTATTTCGCCGGGCTGCATACGGCGGAATACAGCAGGCTGGCGCTGGTCGAGCTGAACCGCCGCCAGGCCGCTGCTCCGGGAGCTTTTGTGATCCGGCAGGCGGCCGGAGCGGGAGAGATTCTCTGCTCGCAGCTGCTCGCCGACCCGGACAGCGACAAGAGCCTCAGGCTCTACACCCGCCTGCTCGCTAATCTGGGAGCCGCTTTTGAAGATGAACTGCTGCTCCATGACAAGGGGGACGCGCAGTGGGCGGTGGAGGCCGCAATGACGCTGTTCTGTCCGCCGCACATCGACTACGAGGCGATGAAGGACTACTATACAGACCCCGAATTCTCCCTGAACAATTTGGGGGAAGGCCTATACGGCTGGATGAAGAAAAAAGAACGGCGCCCGGACGGAACCTTCCTCATCCCCGCACCGGAGGGCCGGCCCCTGTTCCTGAGCTGCTTCGTGCATCTGCCGGAGACGGGGGATGCAACCGAAGCAGCCGCAGGCAGCGGGAAGCCGGGTGGAACGAGAACCGGCAGACTCCGGGTGAACTCGGCCTGTGCTTTTGAGATCTATATGAATGGCAGGCTGGTGGCAGATCCTGAACAGGAGATTACGCTGGCCAGCGGGATCAACCGCCTGATCGCCATCGTCCGGGGAGCGCAGGAGGATATTGCCTTCGGCATGGTGTTCCTGAATACAGACGGCACGTATATGAATGATCTGGAGTTCCGCCTGACGATGGATGAGGTGGAGCCCAAGTGAGCAAGATCAATGGAGAGGAGCAAAACGATAATGAATGCCAATGAACCGGTACCATCCGCATCAACTACATCATCCGTACCATCCACATCATCCGCACCACCCGCAGGCCCTCCCGGCCGCGATACAGAGCTGGACCAGTATTTCGCCTTCAATGATGACGCGAGGGAGGTAGAGTTCAAGCGGCATGATATGCCGACCCCCTGGCTGAACTATTTATCCAACGGAACCTTCCATACCATGCTGTCCCATGCGGGCGGGGGATTGGCCTTCTATAAGTCTCCGCAGATCTGGCGGATTACCCGCTACCGTTTCTTCCATCTGCCGACCGACCGCTCCGGCCCGTATATTTATTTGCAGGATGCCGGAACAGGCAGCTACTGGTGTCCCACGTATGAGCCGGCCTTCCGGAAGCCGCAGGAGTGGCGGAGCAGCCATGGCATGGGCTATACCCGCTTTGAAGCGCAGGCGGATGAGCTGGCGGTGAAGACGGTTTATTTTGTCGGGCCCTATGAGAATTCCCTGATCTGGAATCTGACGCTGACGAATAATAGCAGCAAGGTCAAGGAGCTGAACGTGTATGCCTATGCCGAATTTGGGATGATGGAATTCATGCGCGAGCTGCAATGGCAATGCTATAACAAGCATCAGGTGTCGGTGCAGTATCATGAGAAGGAAGCGCTGATCTACAAATACGGTGCGGAAAATCAGCCCAAGCCGGACGAAACTCCGCTCGTCTATATGATGTCCGATGCGCCGCTCGCCGGGTATGACGGCGACCGTGAAGAATTCATCGGCAGCTACCGCAGCGAATCCAATCCGGCTGCTATAGAACAGGGGGGCTGCACCGGCTCGGCCATTCTGGGAGGCGACCCCTGCGGCGCACTTCAGGTCCGGGTAAGGCTTGCGCCCGGTGAGACCCGCACCGTGAACTTTTTTCTCGGGACAGCCATGAACGAAGCCGAGATTGAACGGGCCATCGGCCATTCGCGGGAGGCGGATTTCGTCACCCGTTCCTATGCGGCGCTTCAGGAGAACTGGGAGCATTACCTCGGGGCCTGGAGCTGTGAGCTGCCGGATCAGGATGCGCAGCGTATGCTCAACACCTGGAATCCGTACCAGTCGCAGCGGAATTTCCTTTTCTCGCGCAATATTTCGTACTATGCCACCGGCACCTTCCGGGGCGTAGGCTACCGGGATACCGCTCAGGATATTCTGGCAGTCGTACCGTACGATCCCGAAGCAGCCAAGGATAAAGTCCGCCTGCTCCTGGGACAGCAGTATCAGGACGGGCATGTGAATCATTACTTTTTCCCGAATGAGGGCTGGGACCCGGTCACCAGCATCCATTCGGATGATCACCTGTGGACGGCGCTGGCCGTTTGGGACATTCTTGCCGAGACCGGAGACGCGGCATTCCTTCAGGAAAATATTCCGTTCTATGATGGCGGTGAAGCGCCGCTCTATGATCATTTGAAACGGGCGGTGGACTTCACCGTCTCCCGGCTGGGGCCGAACGGCTTCCCGCTGATGCTGCGCTCGGACTGGAATGACCAGCTTTTTCGCGTATGCCGTGAGGGCAGGGGGGAGAGCATCTGGACAGCAATGCAGTTCGGGACGGTGCTGCTGCGTATGAAGGATCTGGCGGCGGCTTCCGGTTACCCGGAGCATGCGGCGTACTATGACCGGCTCTACGGGGAGCAGAAGTCGCTCGTGAACACGCTGGGCTGGGACGGGAAGTGGTTCCGGCGGGCGGTGATGGATGACGGGCGGTATCTGGGTACCGCTGAGCATGAGGAGGCCCAGATCTGGCTCAACGCCCAGACTTGGGCGACCCTGTCCGGGATGGCCGAGTCTGACAAGGGACTGAAGGCTATGGACAGTGTGCGCGATATTCTCGATACAGAGCTGGGTATCAAAAAACTGCATCCGTCCATCACCACCTTCCCCGATCCCGCCGATCCGTTAACCAACTATAACAAAGGAACCGGAGAGAACGGGGCCGTCTTCTGCCACGCCAATACCTGGGCCATTATTGCGGAGTGCATGCTGGGCAGAGGGGATCAGGCGTACAAATATTACCGCCAGCTGATCCCGAACATCGCCATGGGGCAAGCCGGAATCTGGCGCTACAAGGCAGAACCGTATGTCTATGCCTCGAACCTGTTCGGGCCAGAGTCCGACCGCTTCGGTCTGGCGAATGTATCCTGGCTGACCGGGACGGCTGCGTGGATGTATGTAGCTGCTACACAGTACATTATGGGCATCAAGCCGGTGCTGGCCGGACTGTCCATTAACCCGTGCATCCCGTCTGCCTGGGAGGGCTTCTCGGTCACCCGGCGGTTCCGTGGCTGCGAGTATGAGATTACCGTGAAGAACAACAGCCATGTCTGCTCAGGCGTCCAAGAAATCCGGGTGGACGGCGAGCGTCTCGAAGGAACAGTCATTCCCGCATATCCGCACAAGCAATCAGTGAAAGTGGAGGTCATATTATAACGATAGGCTTTCTGTATAGACAGAGTGTCTAAGTTAGATTCAGAGTATATAAGCAGTGTATAAAAAGTGTCCCGCTAACGGCTGTAGCAGCGCCCCGGCGGGACTTTTTGTTAGTGTTCAACGACAGCCGGTTGATGCAACCCCCTCTTTCCCAAAAATCAGGCTTGCCCCCGGGTTTACTTTTACGCCTGGCGTGGTATAGTATAGTTATAAGTTGCACGAAGGAAATATAGTTGCTCTATTGCAACAATGATTATCATTCTCATTTATCTCTCAGTCATTATCCTCAACTACCATACCCATTCAACATGCTGTCCCGGCGATGCCGGGGCAGCATGTGTCATTTTAAGGGTGTTAATAATGGCTCTCATTCTCAAGTGTGCGCTTAACCAAAACCATTCAGGAAGGTGATTGTTCATGCAAGCAACCTCGAAATCAATGCCCAAATCCATAGCGCGTCAAGGAGGGGCGCAGCAGCCCCGCACTCCGGGACCGCGCCGCTTCGATCCGCTGGCGATGCTCAGCAACTCCGAAATGCAGGCCGCTCTGGGAAGCGGGCTGATTATGCTCATAGCCTGGGCCACCAGCGGCTGGTCGGAGGTCTTATCCGTCATCCTCTATGTGATCTCTTACACGCTGGGCGGCTGGATGAAGGCGAAGGAGGGCGTGGAGACGCTGGTCAAGGAACGTGACCTGGATGTCAACCTGCTGATGATCGCTGCAGCGCTGGGTGCCGCCTCCATCGGCTACTGGAATGAAGGGGCGATGCTGATCTTCATCTTTGCCCTAAGTGGAGCACTGGAGAGCTACACGATGGAGCGCAGCAAAAAGGACATCTCCGCTCTGCTGGCCCTCAAGCCTGCCACTGCGGTCCGGATTGAGCAGGGGGCGATGAGTGAGGTAACGATTGATGAGCTCATGCTCGGAGATCTGCTGCTGATCCGTCCGGGTGAGCTGGTTCCCGCTGACGGCAAGGTATGCCGGGGGGAATCCTCTGTGAATCAGGCTTCCATCACGGGAGAATCGCTTCCCGTAGACAAAGCTGCCGGCAGTGAAGTATTCGCCGGTACCGTCAATGGAGAAGGCCCCCTCTATATAGAAGTGACGAAGACGGCCGAGAATACGCTGTTCGCCAAAATCATCCGCATGGTCGAAGAGGCTGAGAATGAGGTGCCGGATTCGCAGCGTTTTATCAAACGGCTTGAATCCGTATATGCCCGAGTTGTCGTGGCTGCCACGGTCCTGCTGATCACCTTGCCGCCGTTTGTGCTGGACTGGAGCTGGAGCAATACGTTCTACAAGGCAATGGTGTTCCTGGTCGTGGCTTCCCCGTGTGCGCTGGTATCGTCCATCATGCCCGCCATGCTGTCGGCCATCTCCAAGAGCGCCCGCAAAGGCATCCTGTTCAAAGGCGGGGTACATCTGGAGAATATGGCGCGGACCTCGGTCGTTGCTTTTGACAAAACGGGTACCCTGACGGAAGGCATCCCGCAGGTCACGGACTTCATCGCCGGAGAAGGCTATGTGCGGGAAGAGCTGCTGGCCGTGAGCGCCTCTATTGAGAAGCTGTCGGGGCATCCGCTGGCAGAGGCCATTGTCGCGCTGGCGGAAGCGGAACAGATCGGACTGCGGGATATTGAAGAGAGCCAGTCGGTCACCGGCTGGGGAATTGAAGGCGTCATCGACGGCCAGCTGTGGCGGATCGGCAAGTCGAATCTGCTGGATGAAGCGGAAGGGGCGGCTGCCGGGGGGGATACGGACAATTGGAAGGCTCTGCGCAGCAGGCTGGAACAGGAAGGCAAAACGGTATCGCTGATCCTTGCCGGAGAGACGATCGCCGGAATGATTGCCCTGCGGGACACCGTTCGCCCCCAGGCGGCGGCTGCCGTGCGCAAGCTGCATGATCTGGGGATCAAGGTAGCGATGCTGACCGGTGACCGCGAGGCTACAGCCCGTGTCATTGCGGGTGAGAGCGGCGTCGATCTCGTGTTCGCCGGGCTTTTGCCGGAAGATAAGGTATCACACATCAAAGCGCTGCGGGAGCAATACGGGCATGTCATCATGGTAGGCGATGGGGTGAATGATGCGCCTGCGCTCGCTACCGCAACGGTTGGCATGGGCATGGGGATGAAGGGCAGCGGGGCTGCCCTGGAGATTGCTGATGTGGTGCTGATGAATGACAACATTGAGGAGATTGCCGGGACGATTGCCCTGGCGCGCCGGACACAGCGGATTGTGAAGCAGAATATGATTTTTGCGGTAACGGTCATTGCCACCTTGATGATCAGCAACTTTGTGCAGGGGATTGCGCTGCCGTTCGGGGTGGTCGGGCATGAGGGAAGTACGATTCTCGTCATCCTTAACGGCCTGCGTCTTTTGCGATAACACTTTAGATTGCTTAAAATTGAATTGTTCACAAAATGGAGCGTTTACAACGGGTCTGGCATATTGACAACTCCCCTTGAGGTGATCATAATAAATACTAGATTATAATTATTTTAAATAAGGAATGGCGTCTTTTCCGTCCATCTCAAGGGGGATATCATCATGTACAAATCAATTATTGTCGGTACTGGACCGGCCGGATTGACAGCTGCTATATATTTGGCCCGTGCGAACCTGAACCCGCTCGTTATCGAAGGTCCGCAGCCAGGCGGACAGCTTACAACTACAACGGAGATCGAGAACTTCCCGGGATTCCCGGAAGGCATTCTGGGTCCCGATCTGATGGATAATATGCGCAAGCAGGCTGAGCGATTCGGCGCACAGTTCGTGACCGGCTGGGTGAACAGCGTGGAGCTGGGCGACCGTCCGTTCAAGCTTAACGTGGAGGGTATGGGCACACTGATTACGGATACGCTGATTATCTCCACGGGTGCCACAGCCAAGTATCTCGGAATTCCCGGGGAACAGGATAATATTGGCCGCGGGGTCAGCACTTGTGCTACCTGTGACGGATTTTTCTTCCGCGGCAAAGAGATCGTGGTGGTCGGCGGCGGCGATTCCGCGCTTGAAGAAGCGGGCTTCCTGACACGTTTTGCATCCAAGGTAACCCTGGTGCACCGCCGCGAAGAGCTGCGGGCCTCGAAGATTATGCAGGACCGTGTCCGCGATAACGCCAAAGTGACCTGGGGACTGAACCGTACCCCTGTTGAAGTGATTGCCGAAGACAAGGGTGTAACTGGCTTGAAGGTGATCAACAACGAGACTGGCGAAGAAGAGTTCATTGAAGCCAGCGGGGTATTCGTGGCGGTTGGCCATCATCCGAATACGGCATTCCTGGGCGGACAGATCACTACGGATGCCAACGGTTATATCGTATCGAATCCCGGCACCTCCGAGACGAACATTCCCGGTGTATTCGCCTGCGGCGACGTGCAGGATACCCGTTACAGACAGGCCATTACGGCTGCGGGCAGCGGCTGTATGGCGGCTATGGATGCCGAGAAATATATCGAGAGCCTGGAGCACAGCGCAGTAATTATGTAAGTCTGGCAGTTGGAGAAGCAGGGATTCCGGTGCTACAATAGAGCTCAGAGTCTAATACTTAGATACGAGGAGGAAATCATACTATGGAGAATGTAATTGTGTACACATCGACGAATTGCCCGCATTGCCGTCAGGTGAAAAGCTTCCTGAGCGATAAAGGGGTAGCGTACGAAGAACGCAACATCGAGCAGAATGAAGAGTATGCCCAGCAGGTGTGGGATATGGGCATGAGAGCTGTGCCGATTACGGTGATCGGGGATATGAAGATCGTCGGTATGAACAAGACCAAGTTCGACAAGGCTTTGGCTGCGACGGAATAATAGCCGGCAGTCCTGAAATATATAGAGCCGCTTCCCTTTGGGAGGCGGCTTTTTGCGTGCGGCGGCGGAAAAACAACATTTAAATCTGCCCATTAATCTGCTTTAACGAATATGAACAATCTTAAATGCTGCTTCTCCACTTGCTTACGTCATTTCTGTCTGCTTGCAGACCTCAGGTAAGAGACATGAACATCTGAAAGACAGCATAGACGGCAATGCCGCTTGCGATAAGGAGGAATCCCGATTTCTTCCGCGACTGGAACAGACGCAGGACACCGAGGCTGACGAGCGGAGCAATGATGAGCAGCAGCAGCAGCACTGCGATGAACATCTTCGCCGAAATATCAGACGTATCAACATAAGTCATGGATTCTCTCTCCATTTCAGAAAAAGGGGTGTGGTGACAAATGTCACACGAGTATCCTTATTATATAGGATAGCCACTCCTTATAGAGCAGGAAATGCAGAAAAAAATGCGGCGATTTTAAGAAATATAAGAATTTAAGGGTCTATAGAGTGACGCGGATGTTGCCCAGAAAATGCATCACCGCTGAAAAACCCGCTCCAATCATGGTTCCCCGGCTTCCCAGCCTGGAGAAGGTGATTTCGAGCTGCTGCTTGTGGTAGGGGAGGGTACGCTCAGCTACCACCCGGCGCAGCGGCTCGCCGAGCCACGGCTCCGCCTCCGATAGAGCGCCGCCGATCACGATCAGCTCTGGGTTGAAGCTGTTGATCAGATTGGTAACTCCGATCCCCAGATACTCTCCAATGGAGTTGAAATGGCTTAGCGTATCGGGCTGCCCCTCAAGCGCATACTTGACCAGTCCGGTCGTTGTGCGGGCCGGGAGGGAGAGGCCGGGGTTATCATAGGTTTTCTCGGAGGCGTACAGCTCCCAGCAGCCCCGGCTGCCGCAGCTGCAAGGCTTGCCTTCCGCTTCAATCGTCATATGTCCGGTCTCACCCGCATAGCCGCGCGCGCCCTTGTACAACTCTCCGCCGATAATAATCCCCGACCCGATCCCCGAGCCGGCGCTGATATACAGCAGATGGCGCACATCGCGGGCCGCCCCGAAGTTCAGCTCACCCTGAGCCCCTGCGTTGGCCTCATTATCAATGGTGACCGGCACCGCGAAGGCGCTTTCCAGAATCGAACGCAGGTCTACCATCTCCCAGCCCAGGTTGGGCGCGAACAGGACAACGCCGTGCTCATCGACCATTCCCGGGACGCCGACACCAATGCCGACGAGTCCATAATGTGAAGGCGGGGCCGTAGCGACTAGCTCCGAAATCATCTGCTGCATCTGCCCGAGCACATAAGGGAAGTCGTGGTTCTCCAGCACACTGTCCCGTTCATGAAGAATGCCGCCCCCCAGGTTGCAGAGTACGGCCTTAAGCTGTTTCACGCGCAGCTCGATCCCGATCACACTTCCCGCCATTTCGTTAAAATGCAGCATCAGCGGCTTACGCCCGCCGCTGGATTCTCCGGGTCCAGCCTCGGTTACGAGCTGCTGCCCGCATAGCTCGGCTACCAGATTGGAGACGGTAGCTTTATTCAATCCTGTCACCTCGGACACCTTGGCCCGTGAGATGGGGGAATGCATACGGATGGTATGTAAAATAATCGATTTGTTTATTTTTTTGACCAGCGCCTGATCACCGGTAACTTTCAAGCAGCACACTTCCTTTTACAATATAAGAATTTATCAGAATAGAACCGAGTAGATTACTGGGCCCTTGCACAGGCGGGAAGAGGGTGGCTGTGAAGACGCTCTCCGCTGCGCGGGTATGCCCCCTAGTCTAGAATGAAGAGCGTAAAAATGCAACTATATCCGTTGGAGCTGGACGGTCCGAACGTTACATATTTTTAAATAACTGGAACTTATGAAGGTGAATATAAGCTCCGGTAGACACGCGAAACAGCGGGAAAAATAAAAATAAAAAAACTTTGTTTAACCAATATACAAAGTCAAAGAGATGTGTTAAGATGATGCTGTAAACGCTTGCGGGCGAAGCAAAATATCGAGGAGGATTTTACAAATGGCTTATTTTGAAACAGTGAGCAAGATCTCTTACGAGGGAAGCCGTTCCACCAACCCTTATGCATTCAAATTCTACAATCCTACAGAAATCGTAGCCGGCAAAACAATGGAAGAACACCTGAAATTTGCAATGGCTTACTGGCATACATTAACAGCTGGCGGTTCCGACCCGTTCGGCGCTGAAACTGCAGTCCGCGCTTGGGACAAACTGAGCACGCTGGACAAGGCTAAGGCCCGTGCAGAAGCAGCATTCGAATTCATGGAGAAGATGGACCTGCAGTACTACTGCTTCCATGATGTGGACATCGCTCCTGAAGGCGCGTCCCTGCGTGAATTCTACAGCAACATCGATACGATCGTAGACATCCTTGAACAAGGCATGAAGGCTTCCGGCAAAAAACTGCTGTGGAACACTGCCAACATGTTCACCAACCCGCGCTACATGCACGGTGCAGGCTCCACCTGCAACGCTGACGTATTCGCACACGCTGCTGCACAAGTGAAGAAAGGTCTGGAAGTGGGTAAACGTCTGGGCGCTGACAACTATGTATTCTGGGGCGGCCGTGAAGGTTATGAGACACTGCTGAACACCAACATGCAGCTTGAGCAAGACAACATTGCCCGCCTGTTCAGCATGGCTGTGGATTATGCGAAGGAAATCGGCTTCGACGGCCAGTTCCTGATTGAGCCTAAGCCGAAAGAGCCTACCAAGCACCAGTATGACTTCGATGCAGCAACCTGCATCGCATTCCTGCAGAAGTATAACCTGGATAAGCACTTCAAGCTGAACCTTGAAGCGAACCATGCTACACTCGCTGGCCACACCTTCGAGCATGAACTGCATGTAGCCCGTATCAACGGCATGCTGGGATCACTCGATGCGAACCAGGGCGATCCATTGCTCGGCTGGGATACAGATGAATTCCCTGCAAGCATCTACGATGCTACACTGACGCTGTATGAAGTACTGAAGAACGATGGTCTGGGCAAAGGCGGAATCAACTTTGACTCCAAAGTACGCCGTCCTTCCTTCGAGCCTGAGGATCTGTTCCTGGCACACATCTCCGGTATGGACGTATACGCTAAGGGCCTGAAGGTAGCTGCTAAGCTGCTGGAAGACGGCGTATTCGAGAACTTCATCGCTGAGCGTTACAGCAGCTTCAACGAAGGCGTTGGCGCTGACATCGTATCCGGCAAAGCGACACTGGCTTCGCTGGCTGACTACGCGCTGAACAATGAGAGCCCGCGTCCGAACAAATCCGGACGTCAGGAACTGCTGAGAGCTACACTTAACCAGTACATCCTGACTGCTGAGTAAGACGCTGCCGAATTTACGGGATTGCCCGCAGATTCATTAGAGAAGACACGCAACGGGGGTTGCTGAAGAGAGCATTCTTCGGCAGCCCCTTTTTTAATACTGGAAATGCATTTTATACAACTAAATCATCTTATGTACCGCCGAATATCCGTTTAGTTGTAATTCATACAATTAAACTGCCTCCGTACCCGGGTTTTCGCCTATTCGGGCAGATTTAGTTGTACAAAGTACAGTTAGAAGAGGAGAACCTTTCTTTTCACTCTATTTAGATGTACAGAATACAACTATCACCGATTGGTTCGGTTCAAACGCATCTTCATACATTACCTTGTTTATTGAATAAATTCACTTGTTTAGCTCTGATGCTCTACTAGGACTGTGTGAGTGTATTTTGTGCAGTAGAATGCTCTAATTTGGCTGGAAAATAGCATTCTGCTGTATTCCGTACAACAGATATTTGAGGATACCGTACAAAACAGCCTTTTCATGGAATTCTAGTGTACAAAGTGCAATTGCCTACGATTTTCGGCCGATTTAACGAGAATCTATTGCAGGAAATACAATCGCGGCCGCATCTTCAGTGGATTGAAACCGTTGGAACGGCTGATGCTTACGATGCGAGTTTTGCTTGAAGAGAATACAGGATGCGGAACCCCGCAAAACTTAAGATTATGCTTACGAAGCGAGTTATATTGCGGAGATGTTCCAAGAGAAGTAATGCTTCATATAACTTTTAGGAGGATAACTATGAAATATGTAATTGGTGTCGATCTTGGAACCAGTGCGGTAAAGACTGTACTGGTAGATCCTCAGGGCAAGGTGGCTTTCGAGCACTCTGAAGCGTATCCGCTCAGCAGACCCCAGCCGAACTGGAGTGAGCAGAATCCGGAGGATTGGGTGAAGGGAACCATCGCCAGTCTGAAGCGTCTGATGGAAGTATCGGGTGCAGAGCCTGGACAGATCGACGGTATCAGCTTCTCCGGCCAGATGCACGGGCTTGTGCTCGTTGACGGCGAAGGCAAGGCGCTGCGTCCCGCCATTCTATGGAATGATACACGTACGACTGCGGAATGCCGCAAGATTGAGAAGAAGCTCGGCAGCAAGCTGATCGATATCGCCCGCAACCGCGCGCTCGAAGGCTTCACGCTTCCAAAGATTTTGTGGGTCCAGGAGCATGAGCCTGAGGTGCTCGCGAAGGCTGAATTGTTCCTGCTGCCGAAGGATTATGTGCGCTACCACCTGACAGGTGACTATGCTATGGATTACTCCGACGCCGCCGGAACCCTGCTGCTCGACGTTGGCGCGAAGCAGTGGAGTGCAGAGATTGCCGGAGCGTTCGATCTGCCGGTCTCCCTCTGCCCGAGACTCGTGGAATCCTTCGAGCAGACCGGAACCCTGCTTCCGGCAGTTGCCGAAGCCTCCGGCCTGCTTCCTACCACCAAGGTGTTCGCCGGCGGGGCAGACAATGCCTGCGGCGCACTGGGTGCCGGCATTCTGGGTGAAGGCCGGACGATGTGCAGCATCGGGACTTCCGGTGTGGTATTGTCCTACGAGAGCAACAAGGATCTTAACCTCGAAGGCAAGGTGCATTTCTTCAATCACAGTGAGAAGGATGCCTTCTATATCATGGGTGTTACCTTGGCAGCAGGACACAGCCTGACCTGGTTCAAGGAGACCTTTGCGGCAGACAAGAGCTTCGACGAATTGTTGCAGGGAGTGAACGAAATCCCGGCTGGCAGCAGCGGTCTCTTGTTCACCCCTTACATCAGCGGGGAACGCACCCCGCACCCGGATGCGAGCATCCGCGGCAGCTTCATCGGTATGGATTCCGGACATACCCTGTCCCACTTTACCCGGGCTGTGCTGGAAGGCATCACGTTCTCGCTGCGTGAATCGATTGAGATTGTGCGTGAATCCGGCAAAGAGATTACCGAGGTCGTGGCGATCGGCGGCGGGGCCAAGAATGAAGCCTGGCTGCAGATGCAGGCTGATATCTTCGGCGCTACGATCATCAAGCTGGAGAGCGAGCAGGGTCCGGCTATGGGCGCAGCTATGCTGGCAGCCTATGGCGCAGGCTGGTTCGAGTCCCTAGGTGCATGTGCGGAAGCCTTCATCCGTCCGGCAGAGACCTATACCCCTAATGCAGATCAGGCGGCGCTATATGACGGGATCTTCGCTTTGTATCAGGATGTATACGGCCAGACCCGCGAACTGAATGAGAAGCTGGCTTCTTACCGTAAATAGAATATCCGCACGGAATGACTGCCATCCTGTAAAGGGTGGCAGCTTGTTTTCTTTAGGGTATAAGATCTATATAAGAAGACTATCTGGTGACAACAGCGGCCGGAAGTCCAAATGTTCACCGCAGTGACGACACTGCTTCAAGTACAATTTTAAGTGTTCCTTATTTAGTAAGATAAATTCCGGCTCGGAAGCTCGAGTACGGCATGAAGGGAGGCCCCAATTGATCAAAGTACTGATTGTGGATGATGAGCCCAAGCTGAGGGAAGGGATGCGCACCTTGATTCCCTGGGAGGAAGAGGGGTATACCGTGGTGGCGACAGCGGCTAACGGTTATGAAGCGCTGGACAAATTCCGTGAGCTGCAACCTGGACTTGTGATGGCGGATATCCGTATGCCGGGAATGACCGGACTGGAATTAATCGCTGAGCTGCGCAAGGAAAGTCCGGGCTGCCATGTGCTGATTCTGAGCGGCTATGCCGATTTTGAATATGCGAAGCAGGCTATTTCCTATCATATTGACGGATATTTACTCAAGCCGGTGGATGAGGAGGAGCTGATCAGCTATCTGCAGGAGCTGCGGGAGAAGATCAGCCTGGAGGAACGGATCAACGAATGGCAGGCTCTGGAGCCGGCAAGAACTACCGAGGTGCTGGTGCGGGAGCTGCTGCAGTCGAATTCGAAGGAAGGCGGGGAAGCCGCGGCTGAACTGGGCCTCACTGACAGCAGCTGCGAAGTGGTGCTGCTGGAATTGAAAGGGCTTAACAAGGGTGAGGATGCCCGCGAAGATGTGGTGAAGCGGCTGATGGAGCGGCATTGGCAGGAGCAGGAGGGGCACGGCTTCTTCTTCACCCTTCCCCCGTACATGGGAATTCTGCTGAAGGAGCCGCTCCCGGATGAACGCGCCCGGGCGGCGCTCTGGCAGGAGCTGCACCACCTGATCTCGAAGGAGGGGCTGGAGTTCGTGGCCGCAGCGGGCGGAGCAGCTGTCCGGCCGGAAGAGGCCGGAGAGTCCTTCGGGGCTGCGCGCGCCCGGCTGGAGGATGCCTTCTTCGGGCAGAAGAACACACTGCTCTGTGGAATGCCGGACCTGTGGGAGGAGCCTGCACAAGGCGCGGTTGAACCGGAGGAGGAGCTGGACCCCGAGCGTGATATCGAGGTGCAGCTGCTGCTGGCAGTAGAGGCTGGCAGTAGCGAGGTAGCCAGGGAGCTTACGCTGCAGATTATCCGCAAGCTCGTGCATACCCAGCGGGACGAGACCTATATCAAGGACCAGCTGCTGCGGATTGTCAGCAGCACGATTGCCCGGCTGGAGGCAGCGAGTCCCGAGCTGCGCCCGCTGATTGCCGGACAAGCCTCGCCGATGGGCGAGGTCTACAGCAGCAGATACCTGCATGATGCAGAGCGGCTGGTGTCGGGCTATATGGAGCAGCTCTCCAGGCTGACGGGCAGCGGAAGCGGACGCGGCGATGAGATTAAGCGGATCACGGATCTGATCCAGCGCCGGTATAAGGAGAATTTGAAGCTGGGCACACTTGCGGAGATTTTTAACTACAATAGCGCCTACTTGGGTAAAATGTTCAAGAACCAGGTGGGCGAGCACTTCAACACATATCTGGATAAGGTGCGGATCGAGAAGGCCAAGCAGCTGCTGACCCAGGGCATGAAGGTCTATGAGGTGGCCGAGCAGGTCGGGTACATGAACTCCGATTATTTCAATGCCAAATTCCGCAAATATGTCGGCGTCTCCCCAAGCGCATACCGCAAGGAGAACTAGACTTAAGGCATTTAACGAAAAGCAAAAAGAGGTGGAGGGGAAATTTGGAACTGTAGGTCGCGGTTAGCTTGCAGAGATTCAGGTATGAGGCTTATGATATACAGGCTGTTCCCCTTCTTGCAGAAGATCCGGGAGCAGCCTGTTTGTATAGAGAGGGGAGATTGATATCAAGAAGCTGGTGCGGATGGTCAATAACATGAAGCTGAAATACAAGCTGATCTTCTTTTATATCATAGTGGTGATGATTCCTGTGCTGATTGCAGGGGTGATTCTGACGAATTATTTTCGGGAGGGAGCCTTGAACAGAGCGATTGATCAGGCCACCAACAACGTAGAAAAGATCAAAAGCCAGTTGTACAGCAAGCTGCGTGTCCCTACAGATATTTCGAATCTGCTCTATTTCGATGAGGATCTGGAGCGGCTGGTCAATACGCATTATCCGAGTATTCTGGAGCTGACCAAGGCTTATCTGAATTATACCGACCTCAAGGAATATGTGCTGCGGTACCGGGAAATCTCCAATATCCGCTTTTTCATCGATAATCCCACACTGGTGGACGATATGTCCATCGCGCCGGTAACGCCGGAGATCCGTACGAGAAACTGGTATACACAGGCTATGCAGAACAATCAGATCTACTGGATGTATATCCACGACAAGGATCCTTATATCAACAGCCCCAAAGGAACCATCAACAAGCTGAGTCTGATCCGCCAGGTTCCCTACCCTGAATACAGCAAGTCAGGAATTCTGATGGTGCAGGTGAATCAGGATGAGCTGAACCAGATGCTGCACCAGGAGCCGTTCGAGACGATCATTATCGATGAGCAGGGCTATATTGTATCCGCCAAAAATCCGCAGCTGGTGGGCAGCACGGTGGATGCTTTTGATATAGGGATTGATGTGCAAGCGCAGTCCAAGGGCGTGTTCACAACGCAGGTGAAGGACAAGGATTCCTACGTTATCATCGATGAGATGATCCCTGAGCTGAGTGTCAGCAGGCTGAAGATTATCTCGGTATTTGAGACTAAAAGCATTCTTAGCGATGCTAATAAGGTGAGTCAGCTGGGCCTGTTTATCGTAATCGGGGTGCTGCTGGTTGCGCTTGTACTGGTCTATACTATCTCGCTGCTGACGAGCAACCGTCTGCTGCGGCTGAGCCGCCAGCTCAATCAAGTCGCCCTCGGGAACCTGAACATCGTCTCCCACATTGATGGAACAGACGAGATCGGCCAGCTGTCGCGCCAGTTCAACTACATGGTAGCCAGCATCAACCAGCTGATTACCCAGGTGATAGAGAGCAATGAGAAGAACAGTACGCTGGAGATCGCGCAGCGGGAGATTAAGCTGAAGATGATGGCCAGCCAGATTCATCCGCATTTTCTGTTCAACGCGCTGGAGTCGATCCGGATGAACGCCCATCTGCGGGGAGAGAAGGAGATCGCCAATATTGTCCGGCTGCTGGGCAAGCTGATGCGCAAGAACCTGGAAGTAGGCAGGGAACGGGCGCCGATCAAGGAAGAAGTTGAGATGATCCGCTCCTATCTGGAGATTCAGAAGTTCCGGTACGAGGACAGGCTGGAGTATGAGATTGCCTTCGATCCCGCCGCCGCTGAGGTGATGATTCCGCCGCTGATTATCCAGCCGCTGGTGGAGAATTCCGTCGTTCACGGTCTGGAGAACAAGGAAGGGACGGTGCATGTCAGCATCGCCGTCACTCTCACGGAGAATCAGGAGATTCAGGTGATTGTAATGGATGACGGGATCGGCATGAAGGAAGGACGGCTGGCCGAGATTATGGAGGTCATTACCAAGGCGGAGGAAGAGGACCAGGGCCGGATCGGGCTGCGCAATGTGCAGCAAAGGCTGACTCTGTATTACGGAGCGGAGCACGGGCTGAACATCTCAAGCCGGGAGGGAGAGGGGACCCGGATTACATTTTCAATCCCTAAGGACAGTGGTTTGAAGGCTTAAGGGGATACAGGCGGGGAGAATGTCTAATTTCTATAGGTTTTTACGTGAAATCTGTTGGGTATTCTCGCCCCCGGCGCTGGGATAAGATAAAGCTATCAAAGCGAAGGGGGAATAATGATCGTGAAAGCGCTCACTGAAAGCGGTGTTACAGCAAATGAAAGCGTAACCCCCCGCCCACCTGCGAAACGGAATAGTGGATTTTGGAAAAGCGTACTCCAGCAAAAGTACTTATACCTGATGTCCCTTCCATTCGTAATCTGGGTATTTATATTCAGCTATGTGCCTATATGGGGATGGCTAATGGCCTTCCAGAATTATAAGCCGGTCAGGTCGTTCAGCGAGCAGAAATGGGTCGGACTGGACAACTTCAGGGAGCTGTTCCAGGATGAACGCTTCTACCTCGTATTAAGAAATACACTGGCGATGAGCATGCTGGGACTGATCTTCGGCTTCGTGGTTCCTATCCTGTTCGCCGTGATGCTCAACGAGCTGCGCGGGAACATCTTCAAGAGATCGGTTCAGACGATATCTTACCTGCCCCACTTTGTATCCTGGGTCGTTGTAGGCGGGATTGTCTACAAGACGCTTGCCATCGATGGAGGGATCGTGAACGATCTGCTGCTCTGGATGAATGTGATTGATGAGCCGATTCAGTTCATGGCCAAAGGGAAATACTTCTGGGGAGTCTTAACGGCTGCTGACATCTGGAAGGAAACGGGCTGGAACGCGATCATCTATCTGGCAGCGATTACAGGCATTGATAAAGAGCTGTATGAAGCGGCCAAAGTCGATGGTGCAGGACGGGTCAAGCAGATGTTCAATATTACGCTGCCGGGTATCCGCACAACGGTGATGGTGCTGCTGATTATGAATATCGGCCATCTGGTCGGCATCGGCTTCGAGAAGCAATTCCAGCTGCAGAACAACATGGTTACCGATTATTCGGAAGTGCTGGATTTGTATGCGCTTAAATACGGGATACAGATTGGACGCTTCTCCTACGGTACCGCGATAAGCATGTTCACCTCGGTAGTCAGTGTCATCCTGCTGTTTACCGCCAACGGTCTGATGAAGAAATTTGCCAAAGAAAGCATTATGTAAGGAGGGGATCATCCATGGGTGGCAAGGCATTCCAAATGTCAAAAGGTGAACGTGTCTTCGATATTTTTCTCTACATCGCTCTAATCCTGATTATGATTGTGACGTTATATCCCTTTCTGAACGTGCTGGCGATTTCCTTCAATGAATCTACAGATACGGTCCGGGGCGGCATCTATATCTTCCCGCGGGTCTGGACTCTTGAGAATTACCAGCGGATCTTCAGCTATACAGGGCTGATTCAAGGCTTCAAAATATCGATTCTGCGTACCCTTTCCGGTACTCTTCTGGGGCTGATCAGTGCTTCCATGCTGGCCTTTACGCTCAGCCGTCCGGAGTTCAGAGCCAGAAGATTCGTCTCGGTATTCCTGGCCCTGACCATGTATTTCTCCGGCGGTATGGTGCCGATGTACATTCTCATGAAGGACCTGAATCTGATCGGAACGTTCTGGATCTACATCCTGCCGGGTATGGTATCCGCGTTCAACGTCTTCATTATCCGCTCCTTCATGGACGGCCTGCCGTTTGCCTTGCAGGAATCCGCTAAGCTGGATGGGGCGAATGACTTTATGATTTTCTACAAAATCATTCTTCCGCTCTGTAAGCCGGTGCTGGCGACTATCGCCTTGTTCCTGGCCGTGGGGCAATGGAATGAGTGGTTCACCACCTATCTCTACAACGGCAACAAGCCGCATCTTACTACGCTGCAGTTCGAGCTGATGAAGGTCCTGTCTTCGACCAATCAGGGCAGCGGCATGGCAAATGCGAATGATATGGCCAGACAGATGGCGCAGATTTCACCGGAGTCGATCAAGATGGCGATTACCATTGTCGTAACGGTGCCGATTCTCGTGGTCTATCCGTTCCTGCAAAAGTATTTTGTCGGCGGGATGACGCTGGGTGCAGTCAAGGCTTAGGCCTTAACCCAGAGCGACAGGGGGAGAAGCTGCCGGGTTCAGTGCAGAGCCGGGCAGCTAACCCGCTTAGGGTGAAGTGTTAATTAGTGGTAATTTATATTTATAGTAGTTTTGCAAGCGTTCACAATGGTATATTCAGGTCTCACCTGATATGCATAGAGGCAACATACTAAGATACAAGGGGGATACACAATGAACCGCAAGAGTACCAAGACGATCTTCACACTCCTGCTGATGAGCTCGATGCTGATCGCCGGTTGTGGAGGCAACGGCAATAATGCAGCCAACAATACGACTCCTAACAACTCAGGAAATACACCTGACGCTACTGCCGCAGCAGATGATACGGCTCTAGATACCTCACCGGCTACATTCACTTTCTTCGGTGCGGATGCCAGTCCGAACTGGAACAAGATGCAGGATGATGTAGGTAAAGCGATCACTGAGAAGACAGGAGTTACCCTTGAAGCTGAATTCGATGTAGGCAGCGGCGGCGGCGATCAGAAGATTGCGATGATGGCGGCGAGCGGCGACGTTCCTGATATTATTTTCGCTAAAGGAAGTCTGAGTACCCTGGTGGATGCGGGACTGATCATTGATATGACGGACCTGATTGACAAATATGGCCCCAACCTCAAGAAAGTCTACGGCGAGAACATGAACCGTCTGAAATACAGTCTGGACGACCAGAGTATTTATCAGATCCCTACGAATGTGGGTGTCGGCCAAAAATCCTTTGATGCCACAGGCGGATTTGAAATTCAGCATCGTGTGCTTAAAGAGCTTGGCTATCCGAAGGTGCGGACTGTAGCTGATTTTGAAAAGGTGCTTAAGGATTATGTGAAGCTGCATCCGGAAACCGATGGACAGCCCACCATTCCTCTGACGCTGAACGCCGATGACTGGAAGATTATGATCACCGTGACGAACCCGGCCTTCACTACAACCGGCGCACCGGATGATGGTGAATATTATGTGGACCCTGAGACCTTCGAAGCGAAGCTTCACTACAAACGCGCCGAAGAAAAGGAATATTTCCGCTGGCTGAACGGCATGTACAATCAAGGCCTGCTCGACAAGGACACCTTCGTACAAAAGGATGACCAATACAAAGCGAAAGTGGCCAGCGGCCGTGTACTCGGTCTGATCTCCCAGGAATGGGAATACTCCGACGGTGAGAATGCCCTGAAGGCTGCCGGCAAAGACGAGTATACCTATGGACACTTCCCTGTAACCCTGACCGAAGAGTATAAGGACCATTCCTTCATGCAGACCGGTATCGACGGCTACGGCATTGCAATCACTACGGCTGCCAAAGATCCTGAGCGGATCATCAAATGGCTGGACTGGATGTCCTCCGATGAAGGCCAGGTGCTGAGAACCTGGGGGATTAAAGACAAGCACTATACTGTGGATGCGAATGGCAAGCGCGAGGTTCTGCCTGAGATCCGTGACGGCTTAGCCAATGATACAGCGAACACTCAAAAAACAACCGGGATCGGCCAGTACCTGATCTTCGGTGCACGGTATGGCGACGGGGTGAAGGATTCAACAGACAACTACTACACCACAAGCTTCCCTGAGCAGATTGTTGCTTCGTACTCCGAAGCTGAGAAGGAATCCCTTGCCGGATATAAGGCGACTACCTGGAAGGACCTGTTCCCGAAAGAGGATGAATTCCCTGTAAAAGAAACAGGTGCCCTGTACAACCTGCCGGTTCCGACAGACGGTAAATATCAGGTCATCTTCAAAAAGACCCAGGATATCGTACGTAAACGTATCCCGGAAGCGATTCTGTCCAAACCGGCTGATTTCGATAAAGTCTATGATGCCTTCCTGGCCGAGCTGGACAAAGCCGGCGCTCAGGATATGGAAAAAGAATTCACTGATCTGGTGAAGAAGAGAGTATCCCTGTGGACAGGAAAAAATCTGTAAATTCTAACGGGATGTAGTTGATCAAGTGTACAGCAGAAGGCAGAAGGGCCCGACTTAGGTCAGGGCCTTTTGCTGTATTCAGAACTTAGCACGAAGGGTGAGGAGAATATGGAAACTGAACAAAGGAAATCCGCATGGAAGCTCAGATACCGTCAGCCCGCAGCTGTCTGGGAAGAGGCGCTGCCGCTCGGGAACGGGCATATGGGGGCTATGGTATTCGGCGGTACGGATAAAGAGCTGATCTCGCTAAATGAGGATACCTTATGGTCCGGGTTCCCCCGGGATACCAATAATTACGAAGCGCTCAGGTATTTGAAAAGAACCCGGGAGCTAATCGCTGCAGGCCAGTATGGGGAGGCCGAGGATATGGTGAATGCCCATATGCTGGGGGTCAACGCCCAGGCTTATATGCCGCTCGGGGACCTGATTCTTACGCAGCCGGGCGCAGAGAATGGTACGGCCTATGAAAGAGAGCTGGATCTGGATAGCGGAGTTGCCAAAGTGACGTATCAGACCGGGCACGGAGCCTGCACCCGTGAAGTATTTATTAGTACCCCGGACCAGGTCGGAGTCGTGCATCTGACAAGCGATCAGCCGGGGGGAATTCAGTTAGAGCTGGAACTGGACAGCCAATTACAGCACAGGGTTAGCCCGGGGGAGGGAACTCGGCTGGTAATGCAGGGGCGCTGCCCCTCGCACATTGCAGATAATTACCACCAGGATCATCCGCTTGCGGTGCTCTATGAAGAGGGGCTTGGAGTTGCGTTCGAGCTGCACCTGCACGCACAGGTAACCGGGGGAAGTGTCCGGTATTCCGCAGGCAAGCTGGTGATATCCGGCGTAGATCGTGTGCTGCTGCTGCTGGCTGCCGGAACGGACTATGAGGAGGTGCGGTCCAGAGCAAGTCATAGATCCGCTGCGTCAGCTCCGTATTCCGCAGCTATGCTAAGTCCGGCGGAGCTGTGCGCGAGCAGATTAAGCGCTGTGGCCGGTAAGACTTATGAGGAGCTGTACGCACGCCACGTTGCAGATCATCAGGCGATCTTCCGCCGGATGGATCTGGAGCTTGGCGGTCACGAGGCGGATGAGCGGCCCACCGATGAACGTCTGGCCGCATATCAGGATGGGGCAGAAGACCCGGCGCTGGAGGCCCTATTGTTCCAATATGGCCGCTATCTGCTGATGGGCAGCTCACGGGCTGGAACACAGGCAGCGAATCTGCAGGGGATATGGAATGCCCATGTTCAGCCGCCATGGAACAGCAATTACACGACCAATATCAATACACAGATGAACTACTGGCTGGCGGAGGTCTGCAATCTCAGCGAATGTCATGAGCCGCTCCTTGAGTTGATTAAGGAGCTTAGTGAGACCGGGGCCAGAACGGCTGCTATTCATTACGGGGCGCACGGCTGGGTAGCCCATCATAATGTTGATCTGTGGCGGGCCTCCACACCGTCCGGCGGAGATGCCAGCTGGGCCTTCTGGCCCATGGGCGGCGTGTGGCTATGCCGTCACCTGTGGGAGCATTACGAATTCAACCCGGATATGAAGGTTTTGAGTGAGACCGCTTATCCGCTAATGAAGGGAGCTGTCCTCTTCTGCCTGGATTGGCTGGTGGAAGGACCGGAGGACCGGCTGGTTACCAGTCCGTCTACATCGCCGGAGAACCGGTTCATCACGGAGGATGGCAGAGCATGCAGTATCTCTATGGGTTCGGCCATGGATATGAGCCTGATCGCTGAGCTGATGCAGCACTGCCTGGAGGCTGCGCGCATTCTCGGCGTGGACGCTGAGCTACAGGAGGAGCTGGAACAGACGCTTGCCCGGCTGTCTCCGCTGAGGATTAACAAGGATGGAAGGGTGCAGGAATGGCTCTATGACTTCGCTGAAGCCGAGCCGGGGCACCGCCATGTCTCCCATCTGTACAGCCTGTATCCTGGCAGCCGGATTAATCGGCGGGACACGCCGGAGCTGCTGGAAGCCAGCCGCTTAACGCTGGAGCAGCGGGTTGCTTCCGGCGGGGGACATACCGGCTGGAGCTGTGCTTGGCTAATTAACCTCTATGCCCGGCTCGCAGACGGCGATGCGGCTTACGGCTATGTTCGCGCGCTGTTAACCCGCTCCGTCTATCCCAACCTGTTCGACGCGCATCCGCCGTTTCAAATTGACGGCAATTTCGGCGCGGCGGCCGGCATTGCGGAGATGCTGCTGCAGAGTCATCTGGGGGAGCTTACGCTGCTTCCGGCGCTGCCGGGAGCCTGGAAGAATGGCCGCATCCGGGGTCTTAAGGCGCGCGGCGGGTATGAGGTGGACATCGAATGGCAGGCTGGGGTTCTGGTATCCGCGCGGATTACAGTGAAGTGCGATGGGATGCTGCGGCTCAGTTATGCTCAAGCACTGAAGCTGCTGCTTGGAGACGGGAGTGTCCAGGCGCTGAACGGTGCGCTTGAGGTTACGGCTGGCGGGGTTTACTCGGTGGGGGTGTGATGATTAGGAGAATTGAAGGAAAAATGGAAAACTATAAATCTAGTGGGAAATAAACCCGATAATAATAGGAGGAAACCTGTATAACTGAGGGATATTTATTGGTTTAAGTGGAAGCCAGAGTTCTAGTACAAAGTCAGATTTAAACAAGTGGATGGGGCTCTATAATGCCTGAAGGAGTACAGGAGTGGGCTACCCCCTTCAGATGCCATTCCCAGATCAAGATGGGAGTTGTTCATTAGGGAATTTGGCCCGGCGTAACGGACTGAGGCGCGCTTATTCCGGATGAAAGTCACCACTTGGGTAACGTAACGGACCGCAGGGCGCTTATTCTTGGAATTCTACGCTTAAACCTCTCGTAGAGAGACGGTAAGGTCCACTCCGTCCGTTAAACCGCAAAAAGTGACGTTTTCCTGGGAATAGAGTCCCTCAGGTCCGTTAGGAGCACACTCGTCTAGCCGGTGTAGTTCCGTTTTTGGAACTTCCGGGATTAAACTTATGCACAGAATTAAATCTGATGCTCTACTAGTGTCCGGCGGGGAGGGTGGCTATGGCATCAACGAAGCTAGTATTTAACGAAGATGAAGTCCGGCGCCTGCAGACGAAGATCGGTCAGGTGAGCCAGGACACCAACAGGCTGTACCTTCAATTGAAGGGGTAGGTTCTTCTATAATTAGTATAGAAATGGAAAAGAAAATATTAGATGGACAGAGAAAAGTTCCTACAAAAAATGAATTGATCGGTGGTCATTCTCCGAACATCAATAATGCAAATCCTAATTATGCAGTTCAAGAAATAACAGTTAATGCAGATGGAACAAGAAAAGTTAAGTTTACTACTGAATATCCTGATGGTAATTTATCTAATATTAAAACGAGTACTTTATTCCCGGATTCATGGAGTGATTCGCAAATTATTAATAGTATAAAAGATACTGGTAACACAGCATCCGTTGGAGTTCGTACCTCGGATGGTGCGACTCTTCATAGAGGAACGGTTAATGGCGTTCAAGTTGAAGTTATTAAAATAGGTGACAATGTTGTATCGGGCTATCCAACAGGTGGGGGAGTTACACAACTTTTAAGTGGTTTTACAGCACCTAACTTGTAATCTAATTCGAAGGAGATTTTTAATGTTTATAGAATTTGATGACTATCTTTCAGGATATTTTACGGATGATTATTGGTATGATGAAGGTTTTTTAATTGCACAGGAGATGCTGCTGAAATTCTCCCCACGGGATTGGGGGGAATTATCAAATGGAGTATTGAATAAGCCAGTAGAGTGGCAAAGAAAATTAGCATATTGTTTGCATAATGAATCTAGCATGGATGAATTGAATATGTTATTGATACTGCTAAATACTGATGATGAAGAGTTATTCGAAATTTGTATTGATGCATTAAGAAGTTTTACTAGTTCAGAAAGTAAAAAACTGATATTAAAAAACCCTTCAATTCTACAGAAGATTCATGAGTTAATTCCCATTTCAGGGGAAGCGACAAAAAAAGTATTTGAAGCTTTTCTGGAGAAGATACAGAGCTGACGATATTATTGGTGGGGGCTACCCAAAACCCATGTAATACCTGTATAAAGATTTGTTCATTTCGGTTGTACCTGCATTAAAAGCTTTATTTTCATAACTCAATTCCCGCAATACCGATACAATGAACAGGTTGATTATGGTCAGATACCACCATGATTGACCTGTTTGTGCTATCCACGCCTAGTAGAGCATCAGATTTTAACCTGTGAAAATTACTTTAACTAATCGCTTGCTGAGGGTTTGCCGCGCCCCGATTAGGGTGTAAGGGATCGGCTTAATTGCAATCTGTACAACTAAATCGCCCGGTGTGCCTCCGAATCTCAGTTTAGCTGTATTTTGTGCAATTAAAATGTCTCTATACCTGGATTTTTGCCCAACGTGGCAGATTTAGTTGTACAAAATACAGTTAGAAGAGGAAAGCCATCCGTTTCATTGTTTTTAGTTGCACAGAATACACTAATCTCTGATGGTTCGCTACAACCCGGGTGCATTCTTTACTCCATCCAAAATATGAGTTCCTCCATCTATTACACTGAGTCCTCCAGCAGAGAGGGCCCTGATTTCACCATTTTAAATCTGATGCTGTACTAGTTGGACGGTCAGAGATGATATAATGAATAGGTCAGGCTGGCACAAATTTACGTTCTTGAGGTTGAAGTTGTAAACATGGCATGATTGGCATTTACTATAGAGTACATACGGCTACGGCCGATGATATAGATTGCAGGAGGCGCGCGGATCATATGGGGAAGAGACAGGGATCGCTGTTGAAGACGGCGGTTGGACTTATGCTTGTGTTTGCTGCTTTACCGCCTGCGACGTACTGGGGATACGAGCATGCGTATGCTGCAGCGGATTCGGCGGTGGTGCAGACGACACAAGGAATGACGCAGAAGCTGGCCGGAGCGATGAGTAACCGCAGAGAGACGATTACCTTCACTTATCAGGGCAAGACCGCCAAGCTGAAGAGTGAGATCCAGACGGCAATTAATCAGGCGATGGGGAGCGATCCGTACCTGTATTATATTATTGACAGCTATGCCTTCTCCTACCGCGGAAGCACGCGCGCTGTTCATGTGACGGTTCAGGTGGAATACCGGGAGACGCTGCAGCAGACGGCCTATGTGAACAAGCAGGTGAAGGCTATTCTGCAGCAGATCATAACACCGGGGATGAACAATCACCAGAAGGTAAAAGCGATCCACGACTGGGTCGTGCTGAATCTGGAATACGATCACTCGCACCGCAAATACACCGCTTATGAGGGACTTCAGACTGGGAGTGCGGTCTGCCAGGGCTATACGCTGCTAACCTATAAGCTGCTGCTGGGGGCGGGGATTCCGAACAGAATTGTGGAAGGGACGGCCAGGGCGGCAGACGGTGTGACCCAGTCGCATGCCTGGAATCTGGTACTTCTGAACGGGGCATGGTATCATCTCGACACCACCTGGGATGACCCGGACCCGAGTCCGGAGGGCGGAATCAGCACGGTCTATTATATGAGGACCGATGCCCAGATGCGGCTTGACCACACTTGGACGAAGTCCTATCCGGCGGCCTCCACCAGTTATGCCCAGACCTTGACTAAGCTGGTCAATCAAGGGGGCCAAGGGGTGGAGGCATACAAGAGGCTGCAGAAAGACCTGAATTACTGGCTGTACGAGGAGAATCAGGTGGTCTCGTCAGCGGAACAGCTCGAGAAGCTTGCGAAGCAGGCGGCAGAGGCCGGACAGCAGTCGCTGCTCTTCCGCTATCGCGGAAGCGACAAACTGCTGAGGCAGGATCTGCAGGTGCTCTACGGGCTGGGACTGAATAACCTGGCCTTCAACAGTTCGCGGTTCGAGAATACAGGAGATCTTAAGGTATATGTGACCTGGAAATAAAAGCGTGCAGCTACCCGGCGAACCAGCCAGGGTGCACTTCAGGCCTTGGTCTCCAGGAATTGGATGGTCTGAAGCTTGTTTGTTGAAGGGTTGAAGCGGACCATCACGAATACGCCGAATTCCCGGCCTGCCTTGCTCCGGACCACCAGCTTGAACTTCTCTTCTGCAAGCTTAGGCTTGATCTGGGTCCGGCCGATGTGCTTGTAATCGATGATCTCGGCGTTGTATTTCTGCTGCGTCTCCTTCACGGCAATGGTTCCCCACCGGGCATAGTCAGGTGCAGCGGAGCTCCAGCTTAACGGGCTGCTCAGGACCAGGGCTAACGTCAACAAGGCTACTGTCCATATTTTTTTCATAAAGGCCTCCTTGAACTGGGATTACAGGTTAGCGTCCCCCGGCCCCCGCGCCTTTATACGACTCCCTGGAGCACAGCTCTGGGGTTTTAGTATTTTCCGTACCCGTTCTCACAGGTAATATTCATTTCGAGAAGCTCGTAAAGAGACTGCTTGGAAGCCTCCAGGTTTTTTTGCGCAGCTTCAATTTCCGTAATTTTGTCGGCGATGATCCGTTTTTGTTCCTCTTTCGATATTCCCTGCTTGGAGATCATCGATTTAATATCCTGGATTGAGAATCCAACAGCTAAGCTATTCTTTATGACTTCAAGATACGGAATAATCTCCGGGGCATAATTCCGGTAATTATTCTCTTCTCTGAGGATGTACTCCTCCGTAATCAGGCCTAT
Source organism: Paenibacillus sp. FSL P2-0089 (assembly GCF_038595095.1). Taxonomy (NCBI): domain Bacteria; kingdom Bacillati; phylum Bacillota; class Bacilli; order Caryophanales; family Paenibacillaceae; genus Paenibacillus; species Paenibacillus sp. FSL P2-0089. The sequence goes on along the minus strand of NZ_CP152006.1, from coordinate 6,287,665 downwards.
TTTCTCATAGTAGCGCAGGGTTGATATCGGAAGGTCAGCCTTATTGGCAACTTCACTGGTTTTCATGGCAATCCCCCCATTTATTGTTCTTGCTATGAAGTATACTTTATAGTTTACAATTCTTCTAGTGATGATACGTTCACGTTCATCCGTACCATTCCGTATATAAAAGGAGAGAAATGTACATGAGCACAATGATGGGGAAATACCATAAAACCAATGATTTCAATGAAATTGTCCTGGAACGCCGTTCCGTGAAAGTCTATGATCCTGAGGTGAAAATCAGCAGAGAGGAACTGACAGAGATTCTGGCGGAAGCTTCCCGCGCCCCCTCTTCCATTAACATGCAGCCGTGGCGTTTCCTGGTCATTGACAGCGCTGAAGGCAAAGCGAAGCTTGCACCGCTGGCCTCCTTCAACCAGACCCAGGCGCTCACCTCCTCGGCTGTGATTGCGGTATTTTATGATACGGACAACGTTGAATATATTGACGAAATTTTCGGCAAGGCTGTGGAGCTTGGGTACATGCCCCGCGAAGTGATGGACATGCAGCTGCAGCAGGTCAAGCCTTATTATGCGAACATTTCCGCGTCCGAATTGCGGGATGTCAATCTGATTGACTCGGGGCTTGTAGCGATGCAGTTAATGCTGGTGGCCCGCGCCCACGGATACGATACCAACCCGATGGCCGGCTATGACAAGGAGCATATTGCAGAAGTGTTCGGCCTGGACAAAGAACGGTTCCAGCCGGTCATGCTGATCTCGATAGGCAAAGCCGCCAAAGAGGGGTATCCATCCTACCGTCTGCCGGTTGAAACGATCACAACCTGGGCATAAACAGCAGTTGCCGGGGTTCCCACGAAGAGAAGCAAATTTAAGCTAGTAAAGCGTCAGAGTTACAACCCAAAATCTAACGGACCGGAGAGATCTTATCCCCGCGAAAACGCCACTTTTTGCAGTGTAACGGACTCAGGCGACCTTAGAGTCTCTCTATGAGACGTTTCGCAGCTGAAGTGCAAAGGATAAGGCCTGTGGAGTCCGTTACTCGCCCAATAGGCGACTTTCTTCCCAAATAAGCGCACCTCAGTCCGTTACGCTAAGCCAAACGCCCTGAAGAACAAGGCCCGCTTGGAAAAAAGATGTTATTTGAAGGGGACTTGCGTCTGATCCACTATTTTAAATCTGATAAGGTACTAGCAATATATAAAAGACCGGTTTTGGCCCACTTTTGCGGGATCAAAACCGGTCTTTTGCTGAAAGATAAGAATTTATATGCTGCTGCAATGAATCAGTCTGCGTGGGTGCTCAGATCACACTTCTCCAGCGGGATAAGGCTGCTCTTGCGGAACCAGCCATAGCCCAGCCAGATCAGCAGGAACAGCGGCACGCTGACATAGGAGACCAGAATGCCGTACCAGTCGATCTTCGCACCGGTGAAAGCGCCCATGTTCTGGCCGAATACGGCGACCATACACAGAGCGAAGGCAAACAGCGGACCGAACGGGAACCATCTTGCCCGGTAAGGCAGCTCCTCCAGCGAATGGCCCTGTTTCACGAAGGCCCGGCGGAACCGGTAATGGCAGACGGCAATCCCGAGCCAGTTGATGAAGCCGCACATCCCGGAAGCGTTAAGCAGCCAATTGTACACCGCGCCGTCTCCGAAGAAGGAGGCAAGGAAGGCGAGCATGCCGACAGCGGTAGTTACGAGCAATGCGCCTACAGGAACACCTCTGCGGTTCAGCTTGCCGAGCGCGCGCGGTGCCATTCCATCCTTGGCCATGGCGTACAGGACACGGGTGGAGGCGTACATCCCGGAGTTCCCGGCAGACAGCACGGAGCTGAGAATCACGGCATTCATGACCGAGGCGGCAATCGCCAGCCCTGCTTTGTTGAAGACGATGGTGAACGGGCTGACGCCGATATCATCAATACCGCCGCGGAGCAGATCGGGATTCGTATAAGGAATCAGCATACCGATGACGGCAATGGCGAAAATATAGAAGATCAGGATGCGCCAGAACACCTGGCGGATCGCGATCGGCACGTTGCGGCGCGGATTCTCGCTCTCTCCGGCGGCTACGCCGACCAGCTCTGTTCCCTGGAAGGAGAACCCGGCGGCCATGAAGACCCCCACGAAGGCGAAGAAGCCGCCATGGAACGAGCTGCCTCCGAGCTGGAAGTTGCTGAAGCCCACCGCCTTGCCGCCCAGAATCCCGAAGATCATCAGGACGCCGACCGTCAGGAAGACGACCACCGTAATAATCTTGATAATGGCGAACCAGTATTCCGACTCGCCGTACCCCCGCGCAGACAGGAAGTTCAGGCCGAACATGAGCGCCAGGAAGAGCAGGCTCCACAGGAACGAAGGACTGTCCGGGAACCAGTACTTAATGATAACGGTGGCCGCTGACAGTTCAGCTGCAATGGTTACTGCCCAGTTGTACCAGAAGTTCCAGCCGATAGCGAAGCCGAAGGCGGGACTGACGAACCGTGTACCGTAGGTGCTGAAGGAACCGGAATCGGGCAGATAGGTTGCCAGCTCCCCAAGGCTGGTCATCAGAAAATAGACCATAATGCCGACGGCCGTGTAGGCGAGCAGTGCTCCGCCCGGACCGGAGGAGGCGATGGCCCCGCCGCTGGCGAGGAACAGTCCGGTTCCGATCGAGCCGCCGAGGGCGATCATGGTCAGATGTCTTGCTTTGAAGGATTTGCGCAGGCCCGGCGTATTGGCGTTGCCCGCCTGTACTGCCGGCCGTTTAGGCTGCTGTGCTTGCATGAATAAGACACTCCCTTTAGATTGATAGTTCTGTTCACAGGGGGAGTGCCGCTGCCTGCATGTGCCGGTGTCTTCTTCCCGGCATGCTGCACGCAAAAAAACCGCAGACGGACGCTGCGGTTTCCTGATTATAGGCTCCGCATCATACTCCCTGTTAAGATAGCGCAACACAGTGCAGCTCCCGCAGTCTCCTGACAGGCGGCAATACACAGTGACAGTTCCGCGCCTTTCGGCAAACGGCCCCAATCGTAGCTGCGGACTAAGAGCAGCAGTTACGATTTCGGCGGATATTCCTTTGGGCGCGTATCACTGATGGCTCTTAGGCATCTCCACGCGCTTACTCTTCTTATCCGCGACCTCTACCTCATCCTAGGTATGATGAGGCTATCTTTGAACGATATGAACAACAGGAATCAGTATAAGGCATACCGGCTTCTCAGGCAATGACAAAATACGGCAGGTTCACGTCAGCTCCGCCGGCGCTCTGACATCTGCTGCCAGACAGTGCCCGCTGCTTCCTCGCCGGACAGAATTCGCTCCAGCGCCATCTTGGCCTGGAGACCTACCTCGAATTCGGGGTCTTCGGCAGCCACGCTCAGCGCGTCCTGGGCCTCGGCGGTCCCGACTTCGTAGAGGAAGCGTGCCGCCCGCCAGCGCACCAGCTTGCTGGCATCACTCAGCGACGCCGTCATCACCGGCGTCGCCGCCGGGTCGCCGATGTCGGAGAGCGTGTCCCCGGCTGTGCGCCGCACGGCCGGGGCGCTGTCCTTCATCGCCTCATAGAGCAGCTCCATCGCACCTGGCGTGCGGATATCGCCCAGGTACACGACCGCCAATCTGCGGATCTGCAGCTTGGGGTCGTGCAGCGCCGCCCGCAGCTCCGGCAGGAGCTGCTCGCCCGGCGCCAGATCCTCCAGCGCGGCATAGCGCACGCGCCAATCCGCATCGTGCAGGTCCCGCAGCAGCTCGGCCTGCTCTTTCTTGTGCCGCTGCTCGACGAACTCGCCGGCAGCCCCGTGCGCGATGGCCTGCTGCACGAGGGAGTCGAGGCGTTCCTGCGGATACGCCGCCTCCAGCTCCTGCTCGACCTCGCGGGCAATCTCAGGCGGCTCGCCGTAGCGTACGCCGTAATCACTGAGCTTGCGCTCCTTGATCATCACGGCGCTGGCCACATCGGTCACCGCCTGGGTGAAGCGGCTGGAGAGGGCGATGCGCTCCTCCTTCGCGCCGGTCTTGACGCGGATCTGGATCGGGATGCCGCGGAACATCTGCACGAACACTTGGGACTCCCCGTAGTGGGTGCCGTCATTCTCATCGCCGAGACTGTATTCCGCGCTGAGGCCGTCCGCTCCGAAGCGGTTCTGGACCTCGCGCAGAATCGCTGCCCAGTCCGCGCTACCCTTGCGTTCCAGCGCGGCGAAGTCAGTGGCATGATAAATACTGGTGACGCCTGGAATCTCCAGCATCTCCTGCGCCCAGGAAGGGGCGGAGCGCCGGGTCTCCGGGGTATAGGTCCGGCGGATACTGGGTGCAAGGCTTTCGTCCAGATGAAGCTTCATGGTATTTGGACTCGGTGTCGGTTCAATAAATGTAATCTTCATATGTCAGCTCCTCTTCTAAGTAGCATAAGCACCGTTTGCTTTACCCGCATTTTACCTCATTTAAGCAAGTGAATACAAAGGGGCGGACGCGAACCCGCTAAAATTTAAAATATTGTTGAATTAGCAACTCAAACGGGAATGTTGCACACTTTGCAATTTTAACTTCTTAAATAACCGGGTTGTTGAGGGAATGTTGCATGGAATGCAGGAAATATCCCACTAAGACCGCACGGTGGGGTAGAAATGCTGATATATATGCAACAATCTTGGGTATGAGGCTGAGATAGGGAGGGAATGTTGCAATTCGTGCAGGATTTCATCCTTCCTTATGCCGCCCGATACCGCCTCATGCCGCCCCATACCGCCCGTTAAATCCGCCTGATCCCTGACAACTGATGCCCGGACGTTTCCCCTTTAGCCATTTGGGTACAATTTGTAATGAAGCGTCCCGCAGGGCCCTGTAATTTTGCAAATGATTCTGCGGAACCCTATAGTTAAGATATGTGGTTTGCCGCCGGCAACAGAAATGGCAAATCTGCTATAAGGAGTGGTTCTTGCTATGGCCAGAATACGTTATAACAACATCGACAATGTAAGCACCGATAAAACACTTAAGGAATTCCGCCAATGGCGTGAGGAACGCCGTCGGAAGAAGAAGGATTACACCTATAAAGTGCCGAATCATCCGCCGCGGCTCGACTATCTGGCCGGGAACCGGCTGGAGACAACGATTACGTGGATCGGGCACTCTACCTTTTTTCTGCAATACGAAGGGCTTAATATCATCACCGACCCGATCTGGGCGCGGCGGCTGGGCTTCGAGAAACGGATCGGGCAGCCGGGCATTCCGCTGGCGGATATCCCGCCCATCGATCTGATTCTGATCTCTCATTCCCACTATGATCACCTGCATATCGCGTCCATCCGTAAGCTGTACCGGGCAGGAACAACCCTTGTGGTGCCTGCCGGACTTAAGCGCAAAATGCTCCGCAAGGGCTTCCCGAACTGTCAGGAAATGCAGTGGTGGGAGGAGATTACACTGGGCGCCGTCAAGCTGACGTTTGTCCCGACCCAGCACTGGACGCGGAGAACGCCGTTCGATACGAATTCCTCGCACTGGGGCGGTTATGTGCTTCAGCCGGCAGACCCGCAGAAGCACCCGGAGGGGGAGGAGGGTAAGGCGCAGCATAAGCTGCTTCCGCCGAACCTCTATTTTGCCGGAGACAGCGGCTTCTTCCCGGGCTTCAAGGAGATCGGCAGACGCTTCAAGCTGCATGTTGCGCTGATGCCAATTGGCGCTTATGAGCCTGAATGGTTCATGAACTCCCAGCATGTGAATCCCGAGGAGGCGGTGCAGGCCTTCCTTGATGTAGGGGCCGAGCTGATGATTCCGATGCACTTCGGAACCTTCAGGCTGGCCGATGATACCGCGCGCGAAGCGCTGGACCGGATGGAGCAGGCGAGGGTGGCGCAGGGGCTTGGCGAGGAGCGTATCCGTACCCTCGGGTACGGGGAGACGCTGGTCGTACAGCCCGAGGAACGCCCGGCGGGGCAATAGCCCATACAAGGCTTGTATTAAACACTTCTACTTAAATAAGAGCCGTAATAAGGGCCATTTTGCTTGATTTTATGCTATAATGAGCCGGAACCTATGTGAAAAGGATGGTAATGCTTAATGATTAGCACAAGCGGTATAACACTCCGCTACGGAAAACGCGCACTATTTGAGGATGTAAACATAAAATTCACACCCGGCAACTGCTACGGTCTGATTGGCGCGAACGGCGCCGGCAAATCGACCTTCCTAAAGATTCTGTCCGGAGAGATCGAAGCGAATATCGGCGATGTGCACATCACACCCGGTGAACGTCTGGCCGTACTGAAACAGAACCATTTCGAGTATGACGAGTTCCAGGTGCTGGAGACCGTAATCATGGGTCATACCCGCCTGTATGAAATTATGAAGGAAAAGGACGCCCTGTACGCAAAGAGCGACTTCACCGAAGCGGACGGACTTCGTGCCGGTGAGCTGGAAGGCGAATTCGCGGAGCTGAACGGCTGGGACGCCGAGCCTGACGCAGCCGCCATGCTGATCGGTCTTGGTATCATGCGTGAGATGCACGACAAGAAAATGGCCGAACTCAGCGGCAACGAGAAGGTGCGGGTCCTGCTGGCCCAGGCCCTGTTCGGACGTCCGAACAACCTGCTGCTCGATGAGCCTACCAACCATTTGGATCTTGAATCGATTGGCTGGCTGGAGAATTTCCTTATGGACTACGAAGGCACCGTTATCGTGGTATCCCATGACCGTCACTTCCTGAACAAGGTCTGTACGCATATTGCGGATATCGATTTCGGCAAAATCCAGATGTATGTCGGCAACTACGACTTCTGGTATGAGTCCAGCCAATTGGCCCAGGCGCTGCAGCGCGATGCCAACAAGAAGAAGGAAGACAAGATGAAGGAGCTGCAAGCCTTCATTCAGCGCTTCTCGGCGAACGCCTCGAAATCGAAGCAGGCGACTTCCCGTAAGAAGCAGCTCGAGAAAATTACACTGGATGACATCCGTCCGTCCAATCGTAAATATCCCTTCCTGAACTTCAAGCCGGAGCGTGAAGCCGGCAAGCAGCTGCTTACGATCAGCGGCTTGACCAAGGCAGTGGACGGCGAGAAGGTACTGGATGAAATCAGCTTTGTAGTCAACAAAGGGGATAAGATCGCTTTTGTAGGACCGCATTCCCAGCCTAAATCCCTGCTGTTCGATGTCATTATGGGCGAGAAGGAAGCAGACGCGGGTGAGTACACTTGGGGAGTGACAACTACCCAGGCGTATTTCCCTAAGGATAACTCCAGCTACTTCGACGGGGTGAATATGAACCTGGTGGAATGGCTGCGCCAATACTCCAAGGATCAGGACGAGACCTTCCTGCGCGGCTTCCTGGGCCGGATGCTGTTCGCCGGCGAAGAAGCACTGAAGAAGGCAAGCGTATTGTCCGGGGGCGAGAAGGTCCGCTGTATGCTGGCCAAGATGATGCTGAACGGAGCCAACGTGCTGGTATTCGATGAGCCTACCAATCACTTGGACCTGGAATCGATCACCGCACTCAATAACGGCCTGATCGACTTTGACGGCACGATCCTGTTCACCTCCCATGACCATCAGTTCATCCAGACGATTGCCAACCGCATTATCGAGATTACTCCGGCTGGAATCATTGACCGTACGATGAGTTATGACGAGTATCTGGAGAACCCGGAGATCAAGGAAATGCGTGCCCGGATGTACCCTGTAGAGGCTTAAGAACTAGATATAGGCAGAATGAACAGTTATGAGTTCATATACAAACGGCTGCGTCGTCCCCGGAGGGATTACGCAGCCGTTTATGTTCACCATATACAACAACCTAGAAGTCTAGGAACCGCCAGTCCGGCGGCGCTGATTGTTAGGCTTCTTGTTATTCTGGCTTTTCAGCGGCTTCGCGGAGCCGGCCTGGAAGGTTGAACCCGGTTTTCCTGAAGCATGCTGTTTTTTCTGCTCCAGCTTCTGGCGGATCGCATCAGCCAAATTAATTTTTGGTTTCTCATTGTTCTCGCTCATTATGTTACCCCCTTAGGCAGCAAGTCCTTATTCCTTATTCTAATTGTTTTTAAATGCTGCTACAAGGGCAAGAATAACTCAAAGAAAGTTTTCCTGTAATTATGCGGCAAAGGATGGGAGGGGCGGCAGAAATGACCGATATTTATGAGGATATACGCAAGGGTGAAAAGGGTGCGATGGTCAGCATTGCTGCTTATCTGGTTCTGTCTGCCTTCAAGCTGATCTGCGGCTACTTGTTCGCTTCCAGTGCGCTCCTGGCGGACGGATTCAACAATTTAACCGATATTGTGGCCTCGCTGGCGGTGCTGATCGGGCTGCGCATCTCGCGGAAGCCGCCGGATTCCGATCATACCTACGGACATTTCCGGGCCGAGACGGTTGCCGCGCTGATGGCTTCTTTCATTATGGCGCTGGTGGGCATCCAGGTTATAGTGGAAGCGGTACGCTCTTTGTTTGAGGGAAGCAAGGCTGTACCGCAGCTCTGGTCGGCCGGAGTGGCGCTGGTGTGTGCCGTAGCGATGATGGGGGTATATATATATAACAAGCGTTTGGCGAAGCGGATCAATAACCATGCTCTGATGGCTGCTGCCAAGGATAATTTCTCGGATGCTATCGTAAGCGTAGGTGCAGCTGTAGGGATTGTAGGGGCACAATTCGGACTGCCGTGGATCGATTCCGCGGCTGCCATCGGAGTCGGCTTGCTGATTATCAAGACCGCCTGGGATATTTTCCGCGATTCCACGTACCGGCTGACGGACGGCTTTGACGAAGACAAGCTGCTGGACCTGCGCAGCACCATTGCCCGGACACCGGGCGTAGAGGGCATCAAGGATCTGAAGGCCCGTGTACACGGCAATCATGTGCTGGTGGATGTAGTCGTAGAGGTGAATGCCCGCATGACAGTCATGGAAGGGCATGAGATCAGCGACTCGATTGAAGAACGGATGACCAAGCTGCACAACATCATGCATGTGCAAGTTCACGTGGAGCCCAAGGATTAACATTCCATGATTTCTCCTAGTTAGCTGTAATTTCCACCAAATCCAAGGAGAAATCGAGACTATAGACCTGTATGTTACCATAAGATGGAAAGGTTTTTTGTGAAATTTGGAGCATGTTCCAAATCCCGGGCCAGCCTATAATGAGGGCAGAAAGCAACAAACGTAGCGCGCGCCGTTGTTGATTTTCTTAATACGCTAAGCGGGGGAACGCTATGATCGTATCACGCAAGAAAATTACAGCATCGTTATGGGTTTCCGCATCACTGGCATTATCCTTGGGAGTGTTCAGTCCCGGGCAGGCTTTCGCTGCAACCGATTCTTCGATTACAACGCTTGCGGCGTCCGCTGGACAGACAGGCATTATTGAAGCTTCGGTCCGGCTGCGTACAGATCCGTCTACCAGCAGCACGGTATTGAAATATCTGAATAAAGGCGACCAGGTTGTTATTTTGGAAGCTGCGAACAGTTACTGGTACAAAGTAAGAACGGCAGAGGGAATTGTGGGGTATATGAGCTCGGGGGATTCCTATATCCGGGTAGGTACAGCTTCCGCACCTGCGTCCCGGACAGCGGTGATTCAGGCCACGGTCCGTGTAAGAGAGACCCCAGCAACCAGCGGGCAAGTGGTTGGATATCTCTATAAGAATGACCAGGTAACCATTCTTGAAGAGACCAACAGCTATTGGTACAAAATAAGAACGGCAAACGGGACGGTGGGTTATACAAGCTCATCCGATCAATATATTACAGCGGGTGCTTCATCGCCGCCTGCTCCAGCCACTCCAGCTCCAACACCTGCACCTGTTCAGACACCGGTGCCGGCACCTGTTCCAACACCAGCTCCGGCACCTGTACCTACAGCCGGGCAGACTGCTGTGATTGAACGAGTGATATCAGCGGGCATGGGCTATCTGGGAACACCATATGAATATGGCTCTGACCGCAATAATACAAGTACCTTCGATTGCTCTGATTTCATCCGCCAGATCTTCATGGATGCAGCGAACTTGAAGCTGCCTGCCGATTCCCGGCAGCAAGGGGACTGGGTGAAGCAGAACAGTGGTGCAGTTACGGATGTATCCGGCTTGAAGCGGGGCGATTTGATGTTCTTCATGGATTATAAAGGAACTTCTCCCTCTGCTTATGCCGGAATCAACAAATCTACGGCAAGAATTACGCATGTCGCCATGTATTTGGGTGACGGGAAGCTGCTGCATACCTATTCAGTAAGCTCCGGCGGTGTAAGAGTGGATAATCTTAGCGCTTCTTGGATGAACCGTTTCCTGTACGGAGGCTCGGTCATCCGCTAATATATACAGCTAGGACAGCAAGAAGCGACAGGCAGTACAAGTTTGTGACGGGTGAACTACAAGCGGGTGTATGGCGGGGTTATCCCTCCAGTAGAAGATTCTACTGGAGGGATAACCCTTTTTATATGTTTTGGTGGGGGAATTTAGCATCCATTAGACGCAAAAAAAGGCCGTTTGGATTGGCGTCCACGTGCCTTGTTAGGTACATCCGTTGAGTCATAGCTGCAGCATATGAGTGGAGCAGCTATGACTCCTATATGTCGAATCGCTTATGGATTGATTACGTATGCAGAGGCAGGAACCTTGATCCAGGCTTTACCCAGCCAAGTGTAGATTTCTCTCCATTCGTTGCCCATAGCGTCTTTCGTGATCACACCAGTAGTATCAACAGTCTGTGCACCCAACCAGCCAATAGCAGTTGTGCTTCCCGCAGAAAGATGGAATGCTGTGAGTTTGGTCAGAATGATCTGAGGTGTTGCCGGCTTAATATCAGCCTGGGTGATAATAGGGTCTGCCGGATTCAGGTAAGTTACTCCGGTTACAGTAGTTACTGCATCGGAAGAAGTGGTTTTGGTAGTTTCTGTTGTTCCTGTTACTACCTCAGCTGCGGAAGCTGTTGCTGCCAAGGAAGCCATAAGACCCATTGCTACTGTTAAACTGGCTAATTTTTTCATCGATGATTCCTCCTAGGTATGATGGTGAGATGTTCTATGTTCATGCTGTGCTAATAAGGATGTAAACATAAATTGCATTGAATGAACCAGCGGCATCAATAAATTTTATTTTTCTTGTCCGGCCTTAGCGGGGAACGCCTCATTACGGACTGAATCACGGATGACAACCTGAGCGGAAAGGCCTATACTTTTTGAAGGGGAATGAAGCCCATTTCAACACTACATAAGACTGGCGGGAACAGCAAAAGGCCCGGAGATCTCCTGGCGGAGGCCTCCGGGCCTGCAGCACTGCCTGTCCGGCAGTCAGCTAACGGCGTGCTTGCCTACATAGATCGTCCCCTGCGGCCCATAAAGAGTGAGACCACGAAGAGGACCAGGAAGATGTAGAACAATACTTTGGCGATGCCGACAGCCGCCGCCACAATATTGAAGAATCCGAAGATACCGGCGATCAGGGCGACTACCAGCAGAATTATTGACCATCTTAGCATGAGATGTCATCCTTTCTGTGCGTTGATGTAGTCATTGTTTAAACGGGGCGTATCCATTTGAAACAGGGAGGAAAGGAAGAGGATTCCAGGGGCTTGACCTTTGTTTCGGCCCAATTCTGTAAGGGTAACTATGCAGTATCAGACAGTGCAAACCGATAATTTACACACTCGGAAGGGGTTATCTACAATGATCATTGAACTTAGCGTAGCACTGGCTGCTATCGCATTCGCAGTACTCGTATTCTTTTTAATCAAAACCTTGAAGTCAGCGAAGGAATCGCTCGACAAGGTCAGCCAGACTCTGCAGGAGGTTCAGAAGACTATTGATGAGCTTACCTATGAAGTCAAAACAACAGTCCGGCATGCCAATGACATCACAGCGGATGTGCAGGGTAAAATTCAGAAGATTGACCCGATCGTGGATTCTGTAAAGAATCTGGGCGATGTCATGAACGAGCTGACATTGACCGTGAAGCAGGTATCTGTAACGGTAATTGAGAAATTCCGTAAATCACGTGAACTGAAGGATAAGGCAAAATCGGTATCCATCGCAGAAGCCCCGTTAACACCGGCCGAGGAGAGAACCGTGCAATCCTATGAGGCAGTGAGTTCAAGCAAATCCAAGGGCAAGATAGCCTCAGCCCTCAAAGGCGTGGATGCAGCCGCTGCAATCTGGCAGAAATTCCGCCATTAATACGATGGAATGAAATACGGCGGGGCTCAGGACGGGGCAATACCAGCTCATGAAAGGCGGGAACCCTATGAAAATGGTTATTCTCTTGCTTAGTCTGCTTGCTCCCTTCATATCTGCACCGCCGCAGGATGAGACTGTTTCTCCCGCTCCCGGTACCGCTGCACAGCTGCCGGTAATGTTCGCCTTCGAGCATAGCGCAGCTGCCGATCTCTACATAAGCAGCTTCGACTCCTTGTCCGGCATTAGCTTATATATGACGGAAGAGGAGCTGCTGCAGATCAAGGGAACCCCTCAGCAGATTGTTGAAGATCCTTGGGCCGGGTGTCTTGAATATCAGTATGCCGATAGCTCGGCGGGGGTATGCGGCGGTGTTGTCCTGTATGTTCATGCTTCGCCTTCCCAGGCCGGACAATATGGTCTGAGCCTCAATGGACGGATGCTTAATCCGCAGGCCATGAACGTGCAGGATATGCTGGGAGCGCCTGATTTTGAAGCTGAGGATGGGGATGTTTATATTAGAGGAGAGGCTGCGCTCAAGATCTACCGCAATACGGAGAGCGGCGAATGGGCCGGGCTGGATTTATTCGACGCGTATTCCTTCTGAAGCTGTTTCAAGCGCGGCGATTTGGGTTAATGAATGCTCAGTCATCCATCCGGTGGCTGGGCCTTTATTCATTATGAAGGAGAGTGATCTCATGGATTCAACAGGTACACAGGCTTATGCCAAGCTCCTGGAGAACGGCGTTCAGGCGATCGAAGAAGTGAATCGGCTCCGTAGCAGCGGCTACACCAGAGAGGATCTTTATGTGATCAGTCACGATGAAGACCGCGAAGGGCGTATCGTGGACGCCGCAGATACTAATGAAGTGGGGCTGAGTGAAGAAGGGCTGTTCGGTGCCATTGCCAACCTTTTCCGTTCGCGCGGCGACGCTTTACGCTTCAAGATGACTTCACTGGGCTTCAGCGCAGCGGAGGCGGCATTTTACGAGAAAGAGCTTGATACAGGCAAGGTTCTGGTCATTGCCAAAAGAAACCCACAATAATCGCGGGTCGGCTTCGCTGACCTTAATAGTACAATAGCGTAACCTCCAGTCCCACTAGACGTTAGTGGAGCTGGAGGTTACTTTGTTGAAGCCGGGACCTGCTTTATGCCAATATCTAGCTGGTTGGTAACAGGCCGTGTAAATATCGTATGATAGAATGACAGAGCTGCGGGTTAGGGCCTTAACACAATATTCGCGTGAGGTGAGGAAGCTTGAGAATATTAATCGTAGACGACAATCCTACCAATGTAATTATTATCCGTGAGATCCTCAAGAAGGAAGATTACCGGAATTTCATAACGGCTTCGTCCGCCAAAGATATGCTGAAGCTGCTGGGCGTCGGTGTGGGGGAAGAGCCCCGGCCGTCCGATGTGGATCTGATTCTGCTGGATATGATGATGCCGGAAATGGACGGAATTGAAGCCTGCCGGGTGGTCCAGCAATATGAGCATCTAAAGGATATTCCTATTATTATGGTTACGGCTGTAGGTGACTCCAAGAAGCTCGCAGAGGCGCTGGATGCCGGAGCGGTGGATTATGTTACGAAGCCGATTAACAAGGTGGAGCTGATGGCCCGTATCCGCCTCGCGCTGCGGCTGAAGCGCGAGAAGGACTGGCATAAGGAGCGGGACCAGCGGATTCAGGATGAATTGAAGCTGGCTGCCCTGGTGCAGAATGCGGTACTCAGTCTGCCGCTTGCCGAGGAGACCCTGGAGGTACATGCGATTTACCAGCCTTCCTTCGAGCTGGCCGGGGATCTGTATGCCTGGTATCCGCTGGGAGACGGGCGTTATGCGGTCATCCTGCTGGATATGATGGGCCACGGTATCTCGTCTTCTTTGTTTACCATGTTCCTGGCCTCGGTCCTGAAGGATACCGTAACGACCTATGTGGAACCGGAGAAGGTTATTCAGGAGCTTAACAGACGCTTTAACCAGCTATACATTGAGAAGCAACTGGTCCAGTATTATTTCACGGCGATCTATCTTGTCATTGATACCCGCATGAAGCGGATTAATTATGTGAATGCCGGGCATCCGCCGGCGCTATTTTTTGAAGGGGAGGCCAAGACGCCTGTACTGCTTGAGAGCAACGGCCACCCTGTCGGGCTGTTTGACCGGATCGATATCCAGCAGCAGAGCCTCAGCTACGAGGACGAGGGTCATCTGGTGCTGTTCACGGACGGCCTCATGGAGATGGTGGAGGGCGAGCAGGAAGAGCAGCTGAAATTCATGATCGGGCATTTGAATGCCACTCATGACTGGCAGGAAGACCTGGTGCGCGCTGCCTTCCTGAGCGAGCCGGTTAATTCGGAACGTGATGACGATAAATGCCTGGTGTGGATCTCGCTGAAGAAAGGAACCGATAAGGAATGAAGATTAAGGCTAAGCTGCTGATCGGATTCAGTGCCATGCTGGCGATTATGCTGGCGCTTACCCTGATCGGGTATGACAGGCTCCATTATATGAGCAATCAGCTGGACAGCTACCAGGAGAGATATAGCAAAGGCCGTGCTTCTTCGGGACTTCGCGGGGAAGTGAACGACATGGCACGGATACTGACCACTTCCATGCTTAATGCTGATACTGTAACCCTGGAAGCGCAGAAGGCGGAAATTGACAGCAAGGTCCTGAAGTCTGCGGAGCATCTGGAGAATATTAAGGCCTCGCTGAAGACGGCAGAGGAATTGCAGATGTTATCCCGGATTGAGAATGCCTATTCCGGCTATCTGAAGTATCAGGACAAGGTCCTGGAGATGCTGAGTGCCGGATACTTTCAGAATGCCAACACGTACCGCAATGCAGAAGGACAGGATATTCAGAACGAGGTGCTTAACAGCCTGAATGCATTGTCTGATTACAATGCCTTCCGGATGACGGAGGAGACTGCTAACGCCCAAGAGGCTTCGAGCAGATCGATTCAGATGGTAACCCTGATCATGATCTTAGGGCTGCTGCTCGGGCTGGGTGTCATTCTGTGGGTGATACCGAGCATCACGCGCGGTCTAAGTGTCGTCTCCATGATGATTACCAGCTTCGGCAACGGTAAAATGCGGGCGATCCGCCGGATCAAGGTGAAGTCGAAGGATGAGATCGGCGATGTGGCCCGGGTATTCCAGCGGATGGCCGAGGATCTTGAGCAGAAGCAGCAGCTTGAGAGATCCTATGCCCAGGCACAGAGCGATCAGGCCTGGCTGAATGCCAATATTGCCCGAATTACGGAGCTGCTGCGCGGCGTCAGCTCACTGGATCAGGTAGCCCAGACCTTCATCAGTGAGTTCACGCCTGTGCTTGGAGCGCAGTATGGTGCCGTCTATCTGAAGAGCCAGGATAATCCGAACCTGCTGGTCAGCAGCGCTTTTTATGCCGGTGAGGAGGGTGTTACGCCCAGGGAGAGCTTCGAGATCGGTCAGGGACTGGTCGGACAGAGCGCGTTGGATAAGCTGCCGATCAAGCTGACGGAGGCGCCTGACAACTATATCTCAGTGTCTTCGGGATTCGGGGAGTCGCATCCAAGTTATATATCGATCCACCCGCTTTTATTCGAGGATGAGGTTCTGGGTGTTGTGGAATTCGCTTCCTTCACACCATTCTCGGTGCTGCAGAATGAACTGCTGCATCAGCTCTCCAATAATCTGGGGATTATTCTGAACAACATCAGCCGCAGGCTTGTGGTTGAGGAATTGCTGCGCGAATCGCAGGCGCTCACGGAAGAGCTGCAATGCCAGTCGGAGGAACTGCAGACCCAGCAGGAGGAGCTGCGCCGCTCTAACGAGAATCTGGAGGAGCAGACGGATGCCCTGAAGCGCTCAGAGGAGCTGCTGCAGCGCCAGCAGGAGGAGCTGGAGCATTACAATACAGAGCTGGTCTCCAAGACACGTGCCCTCCAGGATCAGGTGCAAGAGGTTGAAGAGAAGAAGGATGAGATTGAACATGCCCGTATGCAGCTGGAGAAGCAGGCTATGCAGCTTGCAGTAACCAGTAAATACAAATCCGAGTTTCTGGCCAATATGTCCCATGAGCTGCGTACTCCGCTGAACAGCCTGCTCATTCTCTCCCAGCTTCTTACGGAGAACAAGGAAGGCAATCTGAGCGAGAAGCAGGTCGAATTCGCCCATACCATCTATATGTCAGGTGCAGATTTGCTTAAAATGATTGATGAGATTCTCGATCTGTCCAAGGTCGATGCCGGCAAAATGGAGCTGAATCATGAAGAAATCCCGCTCGTCGAGCTGAAGACCTTCGTGAAGCAGAACTTTGCTCCACTGGCTGCGCAGAAGGGGCTGTCGCTGCGCCTGTCCTTTGACGAGCCGCTTCCGGACAGTGTATATAGCGACAGTCACAGACTGAAGCAGATCCTGCGTAACCTGCTGTCCAATGCCTTCAAATTCACGAGCGAAGGGTATGTAGAGTTCTCTGTTAGCCGTGCGGACGTCAAGCGGCTGCCTGCCTATCTGCCGCATGAATATGATTATATTGCCATATCCGTCAAAGACAGCGGGATCGGCATCCCGTCAGATAAGATGGATATCGTCTTTGAGGCGTTCCAGCAGGTTGACGGTACGACGAGCCGCAAATATGGCGGCACGGGGCTTGGCCTGTCGATCAGCCGCGAATTAGCCCGCCTGATGGGCGGGGCCATCGGACTGGAGTCCCGTGAAGGGCAAGGCAGCGTATTTACACTGTATTTGCCGGTTCAGGGGAACTTTAGCCTGCTGCCGGGAGCGGTTGAAGCCGCTCCTGCCGGGGAGCCCTTGCAGCTTGAGGAGTTCCGGGAGGAACTTTCATGGGATAAGGCAGGGGACATCACGCCTACACCTGCTAAACCTGTAGTTGTGGAAGATGACCGGGAATCCCTTGCCAGCGGCGACAAGGTGCTGCTGATTATTGAGGATGATGAGAGCTTTGCCAAGATATTGCTGGGTATGGCCCGCGGACGCGGCTTCAAGGGGCTGGTAGCCCTGCAGGGTGATATCGGCCTGCAGATGGCCAAGACCCTGCTTCCGGACGCGATCATCCTCGACATCCAGTTGCCTGTCTTGGACGGCTGGTCGATTCTGAGAGAGCTCAAGAGCGACTCCCAGACACGCCATATTCCGGTGCATGTAATCTCTGTGAATGATGAGATGAAGCAGGGGCTCATGATGGGAGCGATGGCCTACCTCAGAAAGCCGTCCTCCCGTGAAGCGCTGGACCGGGCCTTCTCGCAGATTGAGAATTACACCGCCAGCACGATGAAGCATCTCTTGATTGTCGAGGATGACGATATCCAGCGCCGTTCCATCGAGGAGCTTATCGGACATGACGATGTAGTGATTACGGCGGTGTCTTCAGGCCAAGAGGCGCTGAATGAGCTGCACAAGCAGAGATATGACTGTATGGTGCTTGATCTGATGCTGGATGATATGACCGGCTTCGAGCTGCTGGATCAGATCCGCGACGATGAGGAGCTGAACGATCTGCCGATTATTATTTATACCGGCAAGGATCTGGACAGCAAGGAAGAGACCAAGCTGCGCAAATATGCGGAATCCATTATCATCAAGGATGTCCGCTCGCCGGAACGGCTTTTGGATGAGACAACGCTGTTCATGCACCGGGTAGAAGCAAATCTGCCGGAAGATAAGCGTAAAATCCTGCAAAAGCTGCACAATAAAGAGGAACTGTTTGAAGGAAAAAAAATACTGCTCGTCGATGATGACATCCGCAACGTCTTTGCTCTCTCCAGCGTGCTCGAAGGCTATCACATGGAAGTGAAATTTGCCGAGAACGGCCGCGAGGCCATCGACATGCTTGTCGAACAGAGTGATTATGATCTGGTGCTGATGGATATGATGATGCCGGAGATGGACGGATATGAAGCTATGCGCCGCATCCGGCAGATGCCGCAGTACCAGAAATTGCCGATTATCGCCCTCACAGCCAAGGCTATGAAGGAGGACCGGGCCAAGTGTATTGAAGCCGGAGCCTCCGATTATATGAAGAAACCGATCAGCACGGATCAGCTTCTTTCGTTAATGCGCGTCTGGTTGTATTCGTAAGGGTGATTTCGGGGTAATAGCTATACAGCAGGTTCAAACCAAGTACGGAAATAAGGCGCAGGCAAGGGAGTATTGATGACAATGGCAGCGATGGAGCACGGATATGAGGGTCAGGGGAATCCGCCGGAGAGCAAGCAGGAGCTTGAACAGATTGAGATTGAGCTGCTTCTGAACGGAGTACACCGTTTGTATGGATATGATTTCAGGAATTACGCCCTGCCTTCCTTGAAGCGGCGCATCTGGCATCATGTCCATGCGGAGAGCTTACCTACTATTTCTGCCCTGCAGGAAAAGGTGCTGCATGACCGTGCCTGCTTCGAGCGGTTCGTGTATAGTCTCTCGATCCCTGTGACAGAGATGTTTCGTGATCCCGGACTCTTCCTGACCTTCCGTCAGAAGGTCATTCCGCTCCTGCGGACCTATCCTTATATCCGGATCTGGCATGCCGGCTGCTCGACAGGCGAAGAGGTCTACTCGATGGCAATTATGCTGCATGAGGAAGGATTATATGACAAGGCTAGAATTTATGCCACGGACATGAACGCCCGTTCCTTGCAGCAGGCCAAAGAAGGCGTGTACGAGATCGGCAAGATGAAGCAATACACCAAGAACTACCTTGAGGCCGGAGGCACGGGCGTCTTCTCGGAATACTATACAGCGAAATATAACTCAGTGATTCTGCAGCCGTATTTACGCAAGAACATCATTTTTGCAGAGCATAATCTGGCAACGGACACTTCCTTCAACGAATTCAATGTGATCCTGTGCCGGAATGTAATGATCTACTTCAACGACGAGCTCCGCGATCATGTGCATGGCTTGTTCCATGAGAGCCTCAGCCGGTTCGGAGTGCTGGTCCTCGGTTCCAAGGAATCTATTCATTTCACACGCTACAGTGACAGCTATGAGCCGCTGGACAGGGTAGAAAAAATATACCGCAAAAATAAATAGCGGGTAAGGAGGGACCTATGGGGGTTCAGGAACCGATTCATATACTGCTGGTTGACGACCGTCCCGAGAATTTGCTGGCACTCGAAGCTGTCCTTGAGAGTCAGCATTACAAGCTTGTCAAAGCCAATTCTGGAGAAGAAGCACTGCGGTGCTTGTTGAAATATGAATTCGCCGTGATTGTTCTGGACGTTCAGATGCCGGGTATGGACGGGATCGAAACCGCCAAGTTAATCAAAGCCAGGGAGAAAACCAAGGATATTCCGATCATCTTCATCTCTGCCAACAGCAGGGAGTCGGAGCATCTCTTCGCAGGGTACTCTGCCGGCGCTATTGATTATATGGTCAAACCGTTTATCCCGCAGATTCTGAAGTCGAAGATTGAAGGCTTTGTGAATATGCATCTGACCAGCAAGAAGCAGCAGATTCAGGCGATGCAGCTGCAGCAGAAGACGCTGGAGCTTGAGCGCATGAACGGTGAACTGATCAAAGCCAAGGAAGAGGCGGAGATCGCGGCTAAGGCCAAGACCGAATTTCTGGCGATGATGAGTCATGAGATCCGCACGCCGATGAATGGTGTAGTGGGCATGATTGATCTTTTGATGGAGACCCAGCTTGCTCCTGAGCAGAAGGAATATACAGAGATTATCCGTAAAAGTGCGGACACACTAATAACCGTGATTAACGATATCCTTGATTTCACCAAGATGGAATCGGGCAAAATGGAAATGGAAGAGCAATTATTCGAGCTGCATACCACCGTTCAGGAGGTATTTAGTCTGTTCTCGGCGGAAGCCGGCAAAAAAAATCTGGAGCTGGCCTATTTCATCGACCAGAAGCTGCCGCGGCTGATTTATGGAGATATGGCCCGGCTGCGCCAGGTGCTGATCAACCTCGTATCCAATGCGGTGAAATTTACCAACCAGGGCGGCGTTTATTTAGTTGCTTCCCTTCTGCCTGCAGCGGATAATAAGCTGGTAATAGAATTTACCGTTAAGGATACAGGCATTGGAATTTCACCGGAGAAATGTGACCGGCTGTTCCAGCCCTTCTCCCAGCTTGATTCCTCCATGACGCGTAAATACGGAGGCACAGGCCTCGGCCTCGCCATCTGCAAGTCCCTCGTGGGCATGATGGGCGGAGATATCCGTGTAGAGTCGATGGAAGAGAAGGGGGCTACCTTTGTATTCACTATCCAGGTTGCCCTGCCGGAGGAAGAGCTGGAAGGCGGCTGCCGGGAAGAGGACGGTACAGCGGACGAGCTAGATGAAGCAAGCCGGAGCAAAGTGCTGGTCGTAGATGACCATCCGATTAATCAGCGCCTTATGGTTAGCATGCTGGATAAGCTCGGATATCGTGCCGATGTTGCTGAGGACGGGAACCAGGCTGTAGAACTGGCCCGGCAATCCGAGTACGATTTTATCTTCATGGACCTGCAGATGCCTGTGATGGATGGTCTTGAAGCCACTTCCCTGATCCGTGAGGAGAGCAGCGGTTCGCCTGACAAGACGGTGATCATTGCGATGACTGCGAATGTGATGGAGGGGATTCAGGACCGCTGCACCGCTGCCGGAATGGACGGCTACATCAGCAAGCCGCTCAAGCTAAGCAGCATCAAACAAATGATCTCCAGATATTCAGGCAGAGATAATCCCGCAACCGCGCGGAACACTTCGCTTTTCAACGCATGATCCATGAATTACCAGTGCCGTATTGTCTATTTGTTGTTTCAACCCTAGGCTATTAGGGTTATTGGTAAAGAAAACATTTAACCAGGAGAGTTGTCTATGAATACACATAAAAGCGAAAAGTTTCACGCAAAGACCGAAACCGTTGGTTCGGTATGTACTGTTTATCTGACAGGTGAACTCGATCTGTCTGTGGCACCTGACTTTCGTCTGGTGATGGAACCGCTAGTGGGAGACACGGGGCTTGATCTCGTGATTAATCTGAAGGATCTGAAGTATATTGACAGCACCGGTATCGGAATCCTGTTGTCGATCCTCAAAGCAAGACATGGAATGGACGTCAAGTTCACCGTTGCTGAAGTTCCCCCGCAAATTCAGAAGCTTTTTGACATGACCGGCATTTCCAAGTTTTTTGCCTCCCAAGAGAATTCCCACTAGGAAAGGATCGAACTAAGAATGAGTGATGACATACAAAGAGTAGTTCTTCAGTTACCCGCCAGTGCAGAATATGTCGATATTGTCAGACTTAATTTATACGGCATTGCCTCCAAAATGGGTTTTACTTATGAAGACATTGAAGATATGAAGGTAGCCGTCTCGGAAGCATGTAATAACTCCGTGCTCTATGCCTATGGGCAAGCGGACGGTATGGTTGATGTAATCTTTGAGGTAGGATCAAGTGTCTTATCCATTACTGTCAAAGATGAGGGGGAGAGCTTTGACGGTTTGGATGCGTCCGGGGAACGTCTGACGCTTCATGACAAGGAGCTGAATGATGTTCAAGTGGGCGGACTGGGCTTCTATCTAATGCAGGCGCTGATGGATGACGTTAGCGTTGTTAGCGAATCAGGGAAAGGGACAGTCGTTACCCTGACTAAACGGCTCAATTTCAGCGAGGAGAAAGTATGAATGACAAAGTGACTCCCCCAGAGTCCATGAATGAAGCAGTAAGCCTGATCTGGGAATACCAGCAGACGAAAGACAATGAAATCGCAACAGTGCTCATCCGCAAATATGAACCTATGGTAAAGATGGCAGCCGGCAAAATTGCCCGTAACCGTCCGGATCTCTATGAGGATCTGTATCAGGTAGGGCAAATGGCGCTGATCCGGCTGCTAGCGCAATACGACATCAGCTTGGGGATTCCCTTCGAGCCGTATGCGATGAAGAGCATGATTGGACATATGAAAAACTACCTGCGTGATAAATCCTGGTACATACAGGTTCCACGGCGGATTAAGGAAAAGGGCGCGCTTGTTCAGCAGGCCATTGATGAATTGACCATTCGGCTCGAACGTTCTCCGGCGGTTGAAGAGATTGCCCACTATCTGGATCTCACCGTAGAGGAAACTGTGGAAGTACTGGCCGGCAGAGAATGTTATCATTATGTCTCCCTGGATTCACCGCTCTCCCAGGAAGAGAGTGGGGCCACACTCGGTGAATTGATCAGCTCCGATGCGAATGACTACGAGACAGTGGAGAAGCGTATGGATCTCCAGCAGGCGCTCGGACAACTGAAGGAGCAGGAGCAGCAGGTGCTGCTGCTGGCCTTCCAGGATGGCCAATCCCAGCGGGCCATTGCCCAGAAGCTGGGTGTCTCGCAGATGAGCGTATCCCGCATCCAGAAGCGGGCCACTGAGAAGCTGAAGCAGATCATGGCTAATTCATCCTATTAAGGATCAAGGTCATTATATTTATCAGGGCAGGTTCCATCCCGTAAGGGATAGAGCCTGCCCTTTTTTGGGTAGATAAGAATTTATATGTTTTGGGGTCCCCGCCAAGTACCTGAGTCATCACCTACGCTAGAGCCCCACTTTGTGGGGTTAAAGAGCAACATCCCTCCTGCAGTCTATTCGCGGTAGAGTAGGCTGCAGGAGGGATGCGCGGGAAATGTGTTTAGTTAGCATCTATATACTTTTTGATTTCTCCAAGATATTCCCCGATAACCGGTACATTGAGAAACAAACTGAGGATATAGCCAAGGATACCAAGAATGACAAAGGTACCGAGTGAGAGGCCCAGGCCTCTGGAGATCCCGGCCATCAGGTTGGTGATAATCCGCTTCTTGGGGTCTGTATAGTTCTCCAGGATATCCTTGAACTCGGATTTCTCCAGTGAGTCGGCGATCTTGTCGAGCCTCGCATTCAAGCGTTTTACCTCATGCCGCAGCTCGAAGGGATGCTCATCTACGTCATAAGCTTTGGTTCTGTTGTCCGCTTCTCCCATAAGGCGTACCTGCTTTCTGTAGCCTGAATCAGGCTTTATTGAGATATAAGACATGCATAAATAGGGAGCGGCCAGCTACGGAAGATCTGGCCGCTCCCTTCAATGTATAATCAGCCTGAACATCCGGGATTAATAAGAGGATTTAACTTCGTCCTTGGCATCCTTCGCTGCGCCTGCGATTTCCTTGGAAGCGTCTTTCGCCTTGTCGGCAACCTCTTGGGAGGTATCCTTGGCTTCAACCGCTATGTCCTGGGAGGCGTCCTTAACGCTGCCCGTGATGTCCTTGGAGGCATCGCTTACCGTTTCGCCAATCTTTTTGCCGGTTTCCGCCAGAGTAGCTGCAATTTGTTGCTTGCTGTCACTGACGGTGGTGAAGATATCGGAGGCCTTGGCCGATACGGTGCCTGCCAGGTCTGTAGCTTTTTCACCTACGGTCGTAGCAATCGTCTTGGTCTTGTCAGTTACTGCTCCCGCAACCTCTTTTGTCTTATCCGTAGCTACTGTGAGCTTATCGGACAGGTCACTGCGCATCTCGCGTCCAGGCTTCGGTGCGAATAGCAATGCTGCCGCCGCTCCCAAGAGTCCGCCGATGAAGATCCCTTTTAAGAATGTGCCGCCGCTTTCTACCGGATATTCCTTCTCTGCTTTATTCATTATCAATCACTCCTTATCAGAATTGTTATTCAAATTCAGGTGAGCCTGAATGTTCTTACTTCGTATATACACTTTGGGCTATGTGCTGAAACAGCGGAATAGCTTGGCAAAGATTGCCGGAGCATAAGGGAGCATCACAGCCGAAAAGGTGTTTTTTCATACCTAATTCGGTGAATATGCGGCTTTACAAGTTTGATTGATCTCGAAGGGAAGGGGGTAAGAAATAGTTAATCATAGCGCATCTATACATCCCATATTGAAGAGCATTCATTCCCCTGTTTAGGATATTGATAAGATTCCAACATCTATGGAGGTGCAACATTATGATAAAAGTAGTTACAGCAGCCGAGCGTCATACTTCGAATAGAGAATGGATACACAGTGAATTCAGCTTCTCGTTTGCCGATTATGATGATCCCAGCAACGCCCATTTCGGCGCACTGCTGGCGCATAACGACAATGAATTGAAGCCGGAGCAAGGCATGCATGAGCACCCGCATCATGATCTGGAGATTATCACTTATGTGGTATCCGGTGTGCTGAAGCATCAGGATGATCTGGGGAATCATGCAGATCTGCAGGCAGGCAGCGTGCAGCTGATGAGCGCAGGAACAGGCATTAACCATTCGGAGACGAATCCGTCAGACCATGTGGATGTCCGGTTCCTGCAGATCTGGCTGTTGCCCGACCGGCCCGGTAAGACCCCGAAATGGGATGCCCGGTTCTATCCGGCCGAGCTTAAGCTCAACCACCTGCTGCCTATTGCTTCAGGGGAAGGGACTCAAGGCTCGCTGCAGCTGGACAATGATGTTAACATCTACTTGTCTGTTCTGCAGACGAACCGGGAGCTGCGCTATCCCCAGCAGGAGGAGCGGCGAACTCATCTGTATGTCATTTCCGGGAATCTGGAGATATCATGCGCGGACGGTGTATTCCAGCTCCAGCAGGGGGATGCGGCGCGTATCCGCAAGAGCTGCGAGCTTACGCTCAAAGGCATAAGCAGCTCAGGAGATGCAGAATTCATTCTGATTGATCTCCCGTAGCAGGCCGGAGCATGACAGTAAGATTATTATTGGAGTATACAAAAGCCCTTCAGCTTCAACGTCCCGTCTTACGGACAATGAAGCTGAAGGGCTTTATATTGTATACGAACTGCTGGTGCTATTTCTTACGCAGGCGGCCAAGCTCTGAGACGAGCGCTTCCACCTGGGAGATACTGAGCCGGTCACTGCCCATCGCAACCTCATAAATATCCTGGATATCCTCATACTGCTCCACCGAAAAGGCGGACGCCTGCATTGCAGCGGCACTGGCCATTTTCAGCTTGCTTTTGATGCCTTCAATCATATATTCAACGTTCTCCTGGCTTGGTTTTGACAAATCCATTGAGTATAACCATCCTCCCTGAGTAATATAGAATGTGAACTGGTATAGTTCAAATATCTTATCATGTTTGGGCAGGGGATGACCATTTTTTTGTCCAGATCACGCAAACATGTTAAATTAAAGGTAAATATAACTGGCTGCTTAGCAAGGGGGAGAGAGTCTTTGGCCATCAGAGAAGAAGAGAGCAGAAAACGGCGTAAAATGGATGCCGGGGGACTGGCGGCTTTCTTCCGCGGGATCGCAGACGAGTATTCCGCTGAGCAGCTGACCTTCCTCTGTATCGGAACAGACCGCTCCACCGGAGATGCACTGGGGCCGCTGACGGGAAGCCGCCTGCTGGAGTACGGATTTCCGAATGTAACGGGTACGCTTCCGGCGCCCTGTGATGCGGATAATCTGGTTCAGCGGATAACAGAGATTCCGGAAGGGCACATTATTGTCGCTGTCGATGCCTGCCTTGGACCGCCGGCCGCACTGGGCTGTTACTTTGCGGCAGCGCAGCCGCTGCGTCCGGCAGAATCGGTAGGAGGACTCCTGCCTGCTGTAGGGAATTACAGTCTGGCCGCGATCGTTGATGTGAACAGTCCGCGTCCTTACCGGACCATCCAGACTACCCCGCTCTACCGGGTAATGGTTATGGCCGACCAGATTGCCAAGGCAGCCGCCCAGGGATTCGGACTTACGGATTGAGAGCGTTTCAAATCAGCCTGTTCTAGCTTATTAATATAGACCACTACATAGAAAGAGGGTAAGCAGCCATGGAAAATGTTCGATGCGAGGGAAGCAACATTTGCTACAGTGATCAAGGCAAAGGGGATGTAATCGTACTGCTGCATGGATTCTGCGGGAGTGCCGAGTACTGGGAAAAGGTGATTCCAAGCCTGACTGCCCATTACCGGGTCATTGCCCCGGATCTGCGCGGGCACGGGGCTTCCGATGCTCCGCTTGGAGCCTATACCATCGAGCAGATGGCTGATGATGTGCTGTCGCTGCTGAATGCCTTGGAGATTCAGGAATGTTATCTGCTGGGACATTCGCTCGGAGGCTATATTACCCTGTCGTTTGCCCAGCGCCATGCCTCCCGGTTGAAGGGCTTCGGGCTGATTCATTCCTCGGGCTATCCCGACAGTGAAGAAGCCAAGGAGAACCGGCTGAAGAGCGTCACCATGATCCAGAGCGAAGGCATTTTTGCTTTTGTGGATCAGCTGGTGCCTGGACTGTTTGCTCCTGGAGCGGAGCCCCGGCTGCTGGAAAGGGCCAAGGAGATCGGCTACAAGACTCCGCCGCAAGGCGCGGTTGGCGCGTCCTTGGCGATGCGTGAGCGCCCGGACCGCCGAGATGTGATCTCGGCAACGGCGCTGCCGGTGCTTCTCGTTGCCGGAGCTGAGGATTCGAAGGTGACGCCGGAGCGGACGTTCACCTCAGACAACCGGAATATCACCAAGGTGACGTTGCCGGGTGTAGGCCACATGGGTATGTTTGAAGCACCGGAGCAATTGGCGAAGATTATTAAGGATTTCGTTCAGGCCCCTGTGCAGAAGTAAATTACATCAGGCAATAGGGACAGAAGGCAGCACTTCCGCTCTCCGGCGGGTGCTGCCTTCTGTTTGCTGTCTAAGGATTTTATTGAAACTTACGGATAGCCGGAACGCACAGCACCAGGGCAACACAGGAGAGGCCCAGGCCGGAAAAAATAATAATGGTCGGCACTCCTCCGATCTGGTCGGC
The DNA here is from genome assembly GCF_038595095.1 of Paenibacillus sp. FSL P2-0089. Lineage (NCBI taxonomy): Bacteria > Bacillati > Bacillota > Bacilli > Caryophanales > Paenibacillaceae > Paenibacillus > Paenibacillus sp. FSL P2-0089. Next base: position 6,260,807 of record NZ_CP152006.1, on the reverse strand, counting down.
CAGCCAGCCGACTAAGATATATCCGACCGGCAGCAGGGCGAAGGACCCGAACATATCCAGACTGGCTACCCGTCCGAAGGCTTCCTTCGGAACAAGCTCCTGAAGGCTGATCTCCCAGATCAGCCCGAAGATCATTAGTCCGAAGCCTTCTACGGCAAATAAGGTGACAGCTGCTGCCGGAGTGCCTGCGAACGGGAGCAGCAGCAGAGCAGCCCCGCTGATCAGTGCGCCGCCGTAAGCCAGGATGCCGCGGTGATTCCATTTCGGCCGCAGGCCGTACAGCAGGCCGGCCGCTATGGCCCCGACACCGGAGAACGTAACGGCCAGGCCATAGAGATAAGGAGGCCAGCCGTGATGGACCTTGAACAGCCAGGGAAGAAGGACGCTGATTACGCCCGTATAACATATATTGACGAAGCAGAAGGCGAGAATTGTAATCCAGAGCCAGGGCTGGCTGCGCAGAACATGTATTCCTTCGGCGAAATCCTGCCTCCAGTGCGGAGCGGGAGAGGTCCCGGCAGCAGGCTTAGCCGGGATGTCAGTCTCAGTGGCGGCAGCCTGCAGCCGGGTCATCATCGCTCTGCGCAGATAGACCAGGCAGAGGAGGGAGATAAGATAGGTGAAGGCATCAATTCCGAAGCCGATGCCCGCGGACAGGTGGGTAATCAGCAGTCCCCCTAACGCGGGACCGATCAGCCGCACGGACTGGGTTGTGATCTGAGTTAAAGAATTCGCTGCTACGCGGATATCCGGAGTGAATACGGTAGCGCGGACGGCAGCGTAGGCGGGCTGGAATAAGCCGTCCAGCAGGCCGTAACAGGCAACTAGTCCATAGAGCAACGGAATGCTCAGCACTCCGGTCAAGGACAGCACAGCAGTCGTAATCATAACGATGAACCGGGCAATATCGGCCAGCATCATAATCCGTACACGGTCGTAGCGGTCGACAATATGTCCGGATACCGGCAGCATGATTACATTAGGCAGCATGTAGGCGGCCATGACCATCCCCATAATGGTGGTGGAGCCGGTCAGGGAATAGACCAGGACAGGCAGGATAACCATGGTTACCGAGCTGCCTAAAAAAGAAACTAAATGTCCCAGCCACAGGTAAGGAAAGGCGCGGGATTGCCGGAAAGGGGCGGCGAAGCCCTCAAGCGGATGATGCTTCGGTTGTCCGGAAGGGCCAGCGGTGCTCATCTATTAATGTGCCTCCTCTTCCGGCTGCGCAGCAGAATCGGCAGACTGCAGACGGCCCAGCATCACTTCCACACCGTATTCGTCACCTTCCGTTACCTTGGACTCCCAGGCGGTAATCAGCTCCAGCAGCTCCTGGTGGAATTCCGCAAGCTCCTGAGGAGAGAGAGTAAGTCTGGTATTGAAATGCCGGGTCTGGTCTTCTTCGCGGAAGTGAAGGCTGCGAAGCGCCTCCGAGTGGAACATCGTACCTTTGGAACGGTAAAATTTCTGGATGATTCCTCCTGAGGCTTCTGTACGGACAAGCTCCAGCAGACCGCCCTCATAGAGCTTGACGATATGGTAGTGAATATTACCCGGAGTCTTGTTCAGCTTCTCCGCAACCTGCTTGGATGTAAGCGGCTCTGCCGACAGCGTGTGCATAATCTTAATCCGTAAGGCGCTCTCCAGCAGCTTATCCTGTTCCGGCGTAACGTTCAAAATCCGGTTGCTTGACTGCAGATCCGGTTGACCTGAAACGGCTGCTGTGATGGAGTCTTGCGTGTTGCCGGTTGGCTTGGTCATCAATAAACCTCCTATGTAGGGTCCGTATTAACATGTATACAGTCTGTATCCAATTCCAATCTGCTAAATAGTTCAATCTGTAATACAGATTGGGTAACTGAATTATAGTTCATCATTATAGTGTGGTCAAGACTTAACTCCGCACAGTGGCGCCGGAGAGACGAATGGTTTAACCCTCAGTTGACAGAATTCTCCCATCTTCTTTAAGTGGGGGATGAATGGAAACGGTCTAATCTACATGGTTTCTAACCGCCTAAGATGCTATAATTAAAGTATTCAGTCGTATCTTGGAAAGGTCAGTGAAATTAATGAAATTAGACTCGAATAACCATTCAGTGTTCTCCCTTCACTTCCACCTTATTCTAGTCATCAAGTATCGTAGGAAAGTCATTACAGATCCCATATCCGAACGTCTGAAAGAGATATTTGCATCCATTCAGCCTACTTACAATGTGACTTTGCAGGAATGGAATCATGACAGGGATCACGTTCATATCCTAATGAAAGCTCATCCTAATACCGACATTTCTAAATTTCTCAACGCTTATAAAAGTGCATCATCTAGGTTGATCAAGAAGGAGTTTCCTACCCTCCGAACATCACTTTGGAAAGAGGCCTTTTGGTCACGCTCCTATTGCTTGCTTACCACGGGTGAAGCGCCAATAGACGTCATTCAAAAATACATCGAAACCCAAGGGGTGAAAGGGTGATCGCCATTGCTGAAAGCCTACAAATACCGTATCTATCCTAGCCATGGGCAACAACACTACTTCGCTAAAGTGTTCGGATGCGTTCGCTTCATCTACAACAGAATGCTTGCAGATAAAATTGAACATTACAAGCAAACGGAAACGATGCTGAGGAATACACCCGCACAATACAAAAAGGAATTCGACTGGCTGAAAGAAGTCGATAGCCTTGCCTTAGCGAATGCACAACTGAATTTAGACAAGGCTTATCAGAATTTTTTTCGGGACCAGAAAACGGGATTTCCTAAATTCAAGAGCAAGAAGACGAGTAATCATCGCTTCACAACGAATAACCAAAATGGAACCGTGGCTATAGAGGATGGATATCTTAAGATTCCAAAGCAAAAAACGGGCATTAAAATCAAGCTGCACCGCCCATTCGTGGGACTGATCAAATCATGCACGATTTCAAAAACACCAACGGGAAAGTATTATGCTTCCGTATTGGTTGAAACGGATATCGTCCAGTTGCCCAAAATGCATACGAAGATTGGCGTTGATCTTGGGCTGAAAGACTTTGCTGTGACTTCAAATGGCGAAATCATATCCAATCCTAAATACTTGCGTACGTCTGAAAAGCGATTAGCGAAGCTGCAAAAGGATGTATCGCGGAAGAAGAAGGGAAGCCATAACCGTCATAAGGCTAGGCTGAAAGCTGCCAAGTTACATGAAAAAATAGCGAATCAGCGTAAAGACTTCTTGCATAAAACGTCTGCCAAAATGATAAACGAAAACCAAGTCATCGTGATGGAAGACTTACGTGTAAAGAATATGATGCAGAATCACAAACTTGCAAAAGCGATTAGCGAGGTATCTTGGAGTATGTTCCGTTCGATGCTTGAATATAAGGCTCAATGGTATGGCAGAGAACTTATTATTGCCCCTAAGCACTATGCAAGCAGTCAGCTTTGCTCCTGTTGCGGTTATAAGAACGCAGAGGTGAAGAATCTCGCCTTGCGAGAGTGGACTTGTCCAGAATGTAACGTGCATCATGATCGCGATGTAAACGCTGCTCAAAACCTACTCAAACTAGCCATGTGATATGGCAATGATTGGGCTAGGGACTAGCCTTTGAGCTTGGGTAAACTTGGAGCAGTAGCTTCATTGACCAAGAAGCCGCCACCTCTTAGGTGGATGGTAGTTCACGATGAGTCCAACAGCAAGCATAGGATACAGAAGAGAAGCAACTGCGTAACGAAAGGAGCACGGGTATGTTCCGGAGGGATTATATTGTACGGATGATTGAGGATATGACAGCTATGGTCGCCAAAGTAATGACCCTGAAGCAGGATAAAAAAACAACGGAAGCTCTGTGGGAAGTGGATGAGCTGCTGATGCGGCATTTTCGCCTGAATTCGCGTCTGCTCAATTCGTTGTCCGTAGAGGATATTATTGATATGTTTCGTCTCGGAGGCGTGCTGGAGGCCGACAAGCTGCAAGGAGTAGCCCGGCTGCTGAAGGAGGAAGGCGGGATTTACGCGGCCAAAGGAGATCGGGATGCGGCCCTGTTCAGGGCGATGCGTGCCCTGCATTTATTCATTTATGCCGATCTTCATGGCGCGGACCGTGAGCTGCTGAACATGACAGAAGAGATAAATGAGCTGCTGGAGGAAGTGGAGCCGTACCGCCTTCCCGCCAAGACCGAATGCCTCTTGATGGCTTACCACGAATCCCGGGGACATTACGCCAAGGCGGAGAACAGTCTCTACCGGCTCTGGGAGCAGGGGGAGAATGTAGCGGAGGAAGGCAGAGAGCTGTATGAACGGCTGCTGCTGTTAAGTCCGGAGCAGTTAGCCCAGGGCAGTCTTCCTCTGGAGGAAGTGCAGCAGGGCAGGGAAGAATGGAGCAAGCTCACGGTTAATGCTATAATGTAACGATATTCAGGAGACAACGTGCTCTATTTTATAAACCCGAAAGTGAGATGTACCCATTTGGAAGCGTTGAAGGAATTGATCGAGCAAGTGATAACCGGCCGCACTCTGATTACGGCTACACTAAGCCAGCTGCGCAGCAAGGGCGATGCCGCCTACAATAAAGTACAGGTTAAGCCTGTTGAGCTAAAAGGGAAGCTGCATTATCAGTTTGCCTATTACATCGGCCCTAAGGCCATACACCGCAACATTCCCGCAGAGGATGCCGCTGAAGAGATGCTCTCTTTGCTGAGGGACACCTTCCGCCAAGGTCTGCTGTGTACTGCCGGTGCCGACTATCAGGTGCTGATCAGCAAGAAATACAAGGTATCTATTCTGACCAAATCAGCCAGCAAGCAGGAAGCGCCGGATCTGGCCCATAACCGCCGGAAGCAGTATGTGCTGGATGAGGGGGAGCCGGTGCCGTTTCTGGTCGAGCTTGGTATTATGAACAGCGAAGGCAAGGTGCTGGCCAAGAAATATGATAAGTTCCGCCAGATCAACCGGTTCCTGGAGATGGTTCAGGATGTGCTGGGCGATCTGCCGGCAGGCCGGCCGCTGACGATTGTGGATTTTGGCTGCGGCAAGTCTTATTTGACCTTCGCCCTGTACCATTATCTCGCGGTCCGCGAGCAGCGGGAGCTGAATATTGTCGGCCTTGACCTTAAGGCGGATGTCATTGCGCACTGCGATGCACTGGCTGCCAGGCTGGGTTATGACCGGCTGAAGTTCCTGGTGGGCGATATCGCCGACTATAATGAGCTGGATCAGGTGGACATGGTGGTCACGCTGCATGCTTGTGATACCGCCACCGATGCTGCACTGGAGAAGGCCGTACGCTGGGGCGCATCGGTGATCCTCTCGGTGCCCTGCTGCCAGCATGAGCTGTTCGCGCAGGTAGAGAGCGAGGTGCTGAATCCGCTGCTGTCACACGGCATCCTGAAGGAGCGGTTCTCGGCGCTCGCCACCGATGCGATCCGGGCGAAGCTGCTGGACCTGATGGGATACCGCAGCCAGCTGCTGGAATTCATCGATATGGAGCACACCCCGAAGAACATCCTGATCCGTGCCGTCCGCAGCGACAGCGGTGACCGGGCTGCCAAATGGCGTGAATACACCGCATTCCGCGATTTCCTCGGTGCCAAGCCTTACCTGGAACGCGTCTGCTCCGACCTGCTGCCCGCCGGCAGTACGGAAGTTTAATTCATGTGTTGAATAGTTTAGGGTATGACAGACCGGCCGGCCGCTTCCTGATGGGGGCGGCTGTTTTTTTGCGGGTTCGGGGCTGTATGTGAAAAACCGAACACAATTTGTGCTGACGCGAAGGTGAGTAGGCAGGATGATGGTTATAGATAGCTTTTGAGAGACAATAGTGTTCCAGAATTGGCGGAGGGCCACTTTGGGTGGAATGAGGTGCACAAGTGCTGTTCAATTGCGTGTTCGAGTTACTTTTGGTGGAATCAGGTGTACAAGTGCTCTTCAATTGAGCGTGTAAGCTGCGTTTGGGTGTGATCAGGTGCATAAGTGCTCTTCAATTGCGTGTTCGAGCTATTTTTGGTGGAATGAGGTGCACAAGTGCTCTTCATTTGTGCATTTGAGCTTACTCGGGTGGATCAGCTGCTCTTCTGTTTTCCGGTAAATATGGGCAGACTGTTAAGCATCATGAGCAATAGGAGATTTAGGATGCGGGTGAACAGGAATGAACGGCAAAGTGATTGGTTGGTTACTTTGGTTTGCGGGTTGGCGTTATTAGCAGCGGGGACGGCGGCGTGTGTGCTGAGAGGGTTCTTTTTCACCGGGGAAATGTATTTGTTCCTGACGGTGTGGTTTGGCTTGTGCGGAGTCTTGCTGGGATTGGTAGTTATCTATATGGCGGCTGGTAGGGGCGCGCAAGTAGAGGAGCAGCCTGAACGTAGAAAGCATATTCGGGAGTTGGCTGGCAGTATAGGTGGAGGGAGGGGGCTGGCTGTCTGGGGGTTACTCAGCGCTTGTGTGCTAATCTGTCTCTTGTATGCTATCCAGGCACTGGGCAGCCCCGTATCCGCACAAGGAACACTCAATGAAATGCTGCGCTGGGGCTTCTACACTAGCTTTGTGACATTCGCTTTGCTGGCGGCGCGAACCCGCCGGGGAGTAACTCTTCTTGCAGCAGTGTGGCATCTGCTTGGAATCACTATTAGTTTGTCGGCCCTTTTGGCGGTCTGCGGAGGTCTGCCGATTCCTTATGCGGTGGCATACACTGAGTCGCCCGGGGTCAGTGCCACTGGTGCGAGGCTGGCCGGGCTGCTTCAGTATCCGAATGCCTTTGGTGCGGTGATGGCGGTGTATCTGCTGGAACGGCTGTTTGCTGCCGCTTATAGCTTCGGGTCTGGAGGTTCTGGGAAAGCAGCGGATGGGGAGAAGAACGGTGCGTTTGGAGGCGTGGCTGTAGGCGGAGTAGATAAGGGAGGTGCAGGCAGCAGTGCGGTGCGTGCGAGTGTCAGTGGAGCGGGTGAGGTAGGGGCAGAAGGTGCGGGTGCAGGCAATAATGCTGAGCGTTCGGGTGTCAGGGGAGCGTGTGAGGCAGGTACAGAAGGTACGGGTGCGGGCAATAATGCTGAGCGTATGTGTGTCGGTGGAGCGGGTGAGGTAGGTGCAGAAGGCGCGGGGGCGGGCAATAATGCTGAGCCTATGTGTGTCAGCAGAGCGGGTGAGGCAGATGCAGAAGGCACGGGTGCGGGCAATAATGCTGAGCCTATGTGTGTCAGTGGAGAGGGTGAGGTAGGTACAGGAGATGCAGGCATCAATTGGGAGCGGACCAGAACCTGGTCCGCTTTGTATTGGCTAAGAGCGGCGCGCCTGCTGCCGCTCTTCCCGTACGCCGCCGCGCTGCTGCTCAGCGAGTCGCGCGGCGCATGGCTGGCTGCGGCTGCCGCCGGTGCCGCAGCCCTTCTCCTGAAGCGGCAACTGTTCGTGCCGCTTCTAATCACCGGCGCCGCCCCCGTTGCCGCGGCGGCGCTGCTCTACCGCCAGCTGGCCCGCTCCGGGCTGGCGGCAGAGCCCCTGCCCGGCCTGCTGCTGCTGGCCGGGCTTTGGGCCGGCGCGTGGCTAGCCGGCCTGTGGCTGCACCGCCGCAGCTGCCGTGCGGCGGGCGGACACCGCGCCGCCGTGCTGGCGCTGGCGGCGGCGGGCTGGACGGCGGCGGCCAGCGCCATCCTGCTGCTGGTACGCGCGCGGATCACCGGGCCGTCACCGACGGCCGCCGCGCGCGCGGGCTGTTCTACCGCGACGCCTGGAAGCTCGCGGCAGAAGCGCCCTGGCTGGGGAGCGGGGGCGAGACCTGGCGGCATACGTACCTGGCCGCTCAGTCCCGCCCCTACGTGGGCAGCCAGGTGCACAGCGGTTACCTCGACATCCTGCTGAACCTCGGGATGGCGGGTCTGGCTGCGGTCCTCCTGTTGCTCTTGGCCGCAGGAGGGCTGGTATTCAAGGCATCACCAAGGCTGCTTCCGCCTCTGCTGGTGATTATTCTGCATAGCGCAGCCGATTTCGACTGGAGCTATGGACTGGTCTGTTTGCTGCTGCTCCTGCTGCCCGCTTGGGCAATTGCCGAAGCAAACAGCCGGACCGCTAGGACGGCTGTCCCTACAGTTCTGCATGACTCCCGTTGGCGGCGCAGCAAGCCGGCTGGCCAGCGAAAGAACCGGCTTCGCCGATTATGGAGATACGCAGGCATAACCGTTCTCTGCGGGCTGACCCTTCTATGCAGCAGTCTTTCCTTCCAGGCCATGAAGGGGGCCGCCCTATTCAAGCAGGCGGTCAGGGAGAGTGATCCTGCCGTAAGAATTACGCTGCTGCAGCAATCACTGAGCTGGAATCCGAGAGAGCCGCAGACTGCGGTTGCGTTATCGCGGCTGCTTCCACAGAAGCAGGGGGTTGATCTGCTCCTGCGAAGCCTGTCATTCTCTCCGGGGGACGTTGCCCTGCACGGGGAGCTTGCGGCAAGTTATCTGCGGGGCAGTGATCCTGGAGAAGCGTTATACTGGGTCCGCCGCAGTCAAGAGACGGATCACTTTAATGCTGCCAGAAGGCTTGCTGCTTTAAGAGGAATGCTTGAGATGGGGGAACGCAGCTTGGCAGAGGGAGACAGACGTATAGCGGCGGACAGCGCGGCGGCGGGACTAGAGCTGCTGCGGCAGTACAGCCTGCTGACCGCCAAGGAGCAGGACAGAGGACCGCAGCACAATGACCGCAACTTCACCCTGCTTCCGCAGAGTGCAGGGATCTACTTTCAGTTAACACATTTACAGTCCCAGGCGGCCCTCAGCTCCAGTAATAGATAAGACGCGCCTCATATTGGAACCGGAGCTTGATCTGAGGTGGTGAACATATCAGCATAATGACTGCAGCTTCATCCTAGTACCTCATCAGATTTAAAATAGTGGAGAAGAAGCAATTACCCTTCAAATTACATCTTTTCCAAGCGGGGATTGTTCTTCAGGGGCGTTTGGCTTAGCGTAACGGACTGAGGTGCTCTTATTTGGGAAGAAAGTTGCCAACTGGGCGAGTGACGGACTCCATGGGCCTTATCCTTTACACTTCGGCTCCAAAACGTCTCGTAGGGAGACAATAAGGCCGCCTGAGTCCGTTACGCTGCAAAAAGTGGCGTTTTCGTGGGGATAAGGTCTCTCCGTTCCGTTAGATTTCGGGGTGGAGTTTAACAAGCTTATCCACCCTTTTAAACCTGACACTGTGCTAGTAGCGCATCAGATTAAAAATAGTGGGTGGGCATGATGAGGCCTGAAGGACTAAAAGAGTGCAGTCCTTGGGCCCAATGTATGCGGAAAACCGAACACAATAGTAGGTGTTATCGCTTTACTGACCCAATCCATAAATTTAATTGACGCTGTACTAGGACTGCCGCCGTCGCCCATCACCCAAGCCACAGTTTCTAGCCATCCCCGGACTAATCTCAGACTTTAACCCGCCGTGAGATCAGCCAAGAGTACACAATAGGCAGAATAATCATGATTACCAGAGCAGTGATGATCATGCTGATCGACAGCGTAACGGGCATGAAGGCCGCAAGCGCAATTAGCAGACCGCCGCTCACCCACATCCTCCCGGAGAAGCGGTGGGTTCTCCGCCATACGGCAGGGTCATGCAGCGTCCAGGGCGTGCGGATTCCCGTGAAATAATTATCCCTGATCTGCGGCAGGAAATTCCCGATTACAGCCAGCAGCAGTCCCACACTTACAGTAGCCCACTTCGCGGCGGCGAAATGCTCATCCAGCCCGTAGCTCACCGACAGCACAAGGGCGGCATCACATATGACGGCAATGGTGAGACGGCCCATTTTGTAAGCCCCCTGGAACTTATTATAATTCTCTCCCTTGGGATCAATATTACGTATAAACTGTATCGCCAAAGGAAAAATCAATCCCATAAAAGAGAACAAAGCAATAACCGAACCCTTGCTCCAGTAAGTGTTGACCTTGCCGGTAAGACTGAATTGGGCGGGAAGCTGATCCGGCAGCCTGCCGTAATTCACCAGCGCATAGCCCAGTGAGAGGAACCCGAGAATGACAATAAGCGTATCCTGCCACTTCCATGTGAAATTCTTCATCAATGTTCATCCTCCGTATGTTTAATAGCGTGCGGGTTACTTTTTCCTTTTGGGTCCTGAACCCTTTGAGCCAACATCCGCATGTTCTTCGGGTTGGCTGTCCGTACTGCCCTTGCCTGTACCCGTCAATTCGAGAAACCAGCCAAGCACCTCTTCAAGTACCGTGGAGTCCAGCGAATAGACGATAAATTGCCCGTTACGTTCGTCCTGCACCAGCCCCGCGTGCTTCAGCGCATTGAGGTGGTGAGAGATGCTGGGCTTCGTCATATTGAAAAAATCGGCGATTTCCCCGGCCGTCCGGTCCTTTTCACGCAGCAGCCGGAGAATTTGCCTTCGGGTCGGGTCTGCGAGCGCTTTGAACGATTCGTTCCGTTTCCAGCCTTTGTCAATTGCAGATTTCACTCTTGAATCAAAGGAATCCTTCTGCTTCATTTCCCTCAACTAGAAGTCGTAAGCCTGCATATGCTAGAATAGGCTAGGAGAAGCTGGATACATAGAGCGGTTAAGCAGATGGGTTCTGCCAGCAGAATACCAGGCTATTACGCCATACGGGAGGAGACCTGCAGTGCACTTTATATCTGATGTCATTTCACATTTGTTTGAATGGATTCAGTCTCTGGGCTACTTTGGAATTATGATCGGGCTCATGATTGAAGTCATTCCAAGTGAGATTGTCCTGGCTTTTGGCGGCTATTTGGTCTCACAAGGCGATATTAACTTTTTTGGCGCCGTGTTGTTCGGTACCGTCGGGGGAGTGATCGCCCAGATCTTTGTTTATTGGATTGGCCGTTATGGCGGCAGGCCTGTGCTGGAGAAGTACGGCAAGTACATTTTCATCTCCAAAAAGCATATTGACCACTCTGAAGAATGGTTTCAAAAGTATGGAACCGGTGTGATTTTCACCGCCCGCTTTATCCCGGTTGTCCGCCATGCCATATCGGTCCCGGCCGGTATTTCCCGCATGCCGCTGGGCAAATTCACTTTGCTGACAACCCTTGCAGTCATTCCATGGAGCGCGTTGTTTGTCTATCTGGGTTATACGCTTGGAGACAAGTGGGAGACCATTGATGAGGTCGCAGCCAAGTACACTCATGAGATTCTTCTTGGCGCTATTGCGGTAATTATTCTGTATTTCCTGTTCAAGTGGTACAAATCCAAAAAGAAGGGTAGTGCAGTATGAAGCAGAATGTAGCATCCAAATTTGGCCAAGGCTTGACTCCGCGCCAGTTCGTGGAAGCCATGACGAAGAACCAGCAGGCTTTTGAATCCTGGTACGAGAAGTTCACCTGGGAAGACGAGAGTGACCGAGAATATTTCGAGAGCCTGAATCACCGTGATGATCTGCGTGTGCTGATTCTGGCTGCGGACTGGTGCGGAGATGTGGTCCGCAATGTCCCGGTGGTCTTCCGGATTCTGGAGACTGCGGGTATCAAGACGGAAGTGCTGATTCTCGAAGAGAACCAGGACCTGATGGATAACTTCCTGACCATGGGCGGTCGTTCCGTTCCCATCGTGATTTTTGCAGACACCGGAGGTTATGTACTGGGGCAGTGGGGACCGCGTCCGGAGCATGTCCAGACCCTGATGAGAGAATTCAAACGGGAGAACCCGGACCGCGAAGCAGCGGACTATGACAGCAAAATTACCGAAGTGCGCAAAGCAATGGGGCAAGCCTACGGAGAAGGAACGGAATCACACGCAGTTATCGCCAAAGAGCTGCGCAGTCTGATCTCCGGATTCTAATGCCGATGCTTAATATTCGTTCTTATAATCTGGGGGCACTCCAGACCAATGCCTACCTTCTGACGGGGGCAGACCCTAAGCGCGGTGTCATCATTGATCCGGGTGCTAATCCTGCGGGTCTGCTCCGCGGCGCTGAGGGAATGGAGATTGAAGCGATTCTGCTGACGCATGCCCATTTTGACCATATTGCCGGGCTGGACGAGGTCCGCAAAGCGAAGAAGTGCCCGGTCTATATCCATCCGCTGGAGAGCGAGTGGCTGGGCAGCCCGAAGCTGAACGGCTCCTTGATGTGGCCTGATACCACGCCTCCCGTCAGCACAGATCCGGCAGAATACGATCTGGCGGAAGGCCAGATTCTGAAGCTGCTAGGCCTTTCTTTCCGGGTGTTGCATACGCCGGGACATTCACCGGGAAGCGTCAGCTTCCTGTGCGGGAATGATTTGTTCGCCGGTGATGTCTTGTTCAAAATGGGAGTGGGACGTACCGATCTTCCGGGCGGCAGAGAACGGGATCTGATTGACTCGATCCGCGGCAAGCTCTACCGGCTGGATGAGGAAGTGAGAGTGTTTCCCGGACATGGTCCGCGAACCTCAATCGGCTATGAGAAGCTTCACAACCCTTATGTCCCGATGTAAGAGGACGCCAAAGCCGTTTCCGTTTGCCGTGTAACGACATCTTTTGGCCGGATTTGACACAAACCGGGAAATTAGAGGTAGACAAGCCGGGGCCAGATTGTTACAATATGGTTAATTAAATGTAACATTTACCTCGCGAAGCACGCAGACTGTGGAATAATCCCGGTTTGCGTTCTTTTTTTTGCCTATAGAGATGAATTTTATTGGGGGAAGCAGAATGAAGGATAATATGCATTGCCAGTTGGATTACGGGGAATTAGAAGCGAAAGATTCATTGATAGCGGAGCGGAATGAAGTGAATGATCTGGCCGGGAAGAGTGATACTAAGTATACGCTGTTCTGGAGCTTTCCCGGAGGCAAGGGGGCTATTCAGCCATGGAGACGCAGACTGTGGGAGCTGCAGAATAATTCTGACTCGGAATGAACGATAACTATTACATAGACGTATTACAGGTGTGACAGAAGAGATAAGGGGAGGGGCTATGGGCGACACGACGCTGGAGATGATCAGTCAGGCACAGCAGGGTGACGCTGCCGCACTGGCGGTGTTGCTGCGGGAGCATTATCCCTTCCTGTACAAGTATCTGATCAAAGCGACACTTGACCCTTTGCTTGCGGAAGAGATTGCTCAGGACACGATGGTCAGATGCATGGAGAAGATCGGGACTTATAATGGGACCTCGGCATTCTCTTCATGGCTAATTACCATTGGCAGCCGGTTGTATATTGACCGTAAGCGGCGCTGGAGCCGGGAGGCACAGTGGCGGGAAGGGCAGATGCAGGAGCAGGGGAACCGCAGTCTGCGCTGGAGCTTTGAGAGCCGGAATATGGAGTGGAGTGAAGTGCTCGATGCCTTGTCGCGTCTATCCTCTGCGCACAGAATGGCTGTGCTGCTGAAGCATTATTACGGATACAGCTACGATGAGATCGGGGAGATGCTGGAGATCCCTTCCGGAACGGTCAAATCACGGGTAGCTGCCGGACTGGGTCAACTGCGAAAGGAGCTGAATGAGGATGAGGTTTAAGAGTGACGAGGAGCTGCTGGGTAAGCTGTCCGAAGAACTGGATCATCTGGATATGCTGTACGCCGATGTTACTCCGCCCTCCTTGCCGGAGCTGGAGCAGCTAATTGCCGGGGAAGCTGTCCGCCGGAGGAAGCGGCGCCGTAAGGAACTGCTGCTATTCATTCTAGTGGCTCTTGTGCTGGTTACCATAGTGATTTCTATTCTAAGTACGGCGCCGGTGCTGTATTGGAGTCTGCAGGCAGTGTTCATTCTGAGCGCACTTGGCAGCCTGGGAGCAGCGCGGATCAGACACGGGCGGGAGGAATCATAATCGTGAAGGAGCTGCAGGAGATACCTGTTTGGATTTGGATAATTCTTGCAGTTGTGCTGCTGCTGCAGGGAACCTGGCTGTTCCGTGATGCCAGGGACAGAGGTCAGGGGATGAAGGCCTGGTTCTGGGGAATCTGGGGACTTACCGGTGCACCGTCACCGGCAGTATGTTACCTGCTGTTTGTAGTTCTTCCAGATAAGCGCAAACGGAAGGCTGGAAGGAGCCGCTGAGACAATCGTCCCTTGCCAGGGAGACAAGGAGGATACCTTTATGAAGGATTTGAATTGGGGATTGATTGGGCCGCTGCTTGCACTGCAGGTAGTGCTGGCAATAATCGGTCTGATTTCATTGAGCAAGACAGAGCAAGTACGCGGACCGAAATGGATGTGGGTTCTGTTCTTGATTTTTGGCAACCTGCTGGGCAGCGTGGCTTACTTCACTCTTGGAAGGAAAGAATTCTGATGCCGCTGCTTGAGGTCAAGGATCTTCACAAGAGCTTTAAGGGGCATCCCTCGGTGAACGGCATCAGCTTTGGAATTGAAGCAGGACGCTGTGTCGCGCTGCTCGGACCCAATGGAGCCGGGAAGACTACAACGCTGCGTATGCTTGCCGGTCTTCTGACGCAGTCTGCCGGATCGATCACTTTTGGCGGGAGCTCTCCGGGGACGGATTACCGTCAGTATTTGGGTTATCTCCCCCAAGCCCCGGCTTTTTACAACTGGATGAGCGGTCACGAATACATCTTATTTGCCGCCAGGATGAGCGGCATGAATGCACGGGAGGCTGCGGCGGCATCGGGCGCTGTGCTGGAGCGTGTGGGGCTAAGCTCTGCGGCACGGCGACGGATTGGCGGTTATTCCGGGGGGATGAAGCAGCGCCTCGGGCTGGGCCAGGCCCTGGTACACCGACCGCGCCTGCTTTTGCTGGATGAGCCTGTTTCCGCGCTTGATCCTATCGGACGCCGGGAAGTCATGGAGCTGCTCAGGGACATCCGGGAGGAGACAACTGTTATTTTCTCCACGCATGTGCTGCATGATGCGGAAGAGATATGCGATGATGTCGTATTGATGAACAAGGGGACTATAGCCGTTCAAGGAACCTTGTCCAGTCTCCGCGCAGAGTACAGTCTGCCGGTAATCCGGCTCACTACAGGGAAAGAAGATTCGGCTATCCGCTGGCTTGAAGCGCTTAGACACAAGGATTTTATTGAAGAAGCGCTAATTTCGGAGGGCAAGGCCGTGTTCAACGTCACAGATGTAGAACTCGCCCGCCGGACGCTCTTGCAGGAAGCTGTGGAGCTGGATATTCCGCTGCTGCAATTTGAAGCAGGCTCATCGACACTGGAGGACCTGTTCATGAAGGTGGTGGGAACATGAAGAAGCTTTGGGCTCTATATTTGAAGGAGATGCTGGAGAGCGTGCGCAGCTATAAGCTGATTTGGATTCCGGTGGTGTTTATTGTTCTGGGAATTATGCAGCCGCTGGTCAGCTTTTATATGGCGGATATCCTGGCGTTCTCTTCCAATGTCCCGGCTGGATTGATGGAGAATATGGAGAGACCGGCCGCGTCCTCTGTAATGGCTCAGGCCCTGGGCCAGTATGGAACAATTGGGATGCTGATTCTGGTGCTGGGAACGATGAACAGCCTGGCAGGTGAGCGCAGCAGCGGTACCTCTGAACTGTTAATGGCGAAGCCGGTCTCCTCTATATCCGTTGTTGCAGCCAAATGGACCGCGAACTTCACAGTGCTGGTTATTGCCATTGGGCTGGGGGCAGCGGGAGCGGCTTATTATACAGTACAGCTTATGGGGGCTTTATCCTGGCGGGATGTGATTGCAGCGTCCGGACTGTATGCGCTGTGGCTGCTCTGTGCGGTGTCGCTTACGCTGCTCTTCAGTGCCTGGCTGCGCGGGCCTGCTGCTGCCGGTCTATCTCTCCTGCTGGCAGCGGTCATGAGCCTCGTCCATGGCCTGTTGCCGGTTAAGCTGAACTGGATGCCTGCTTCTCTGCCGGGAATGTCTGCCGGTGTGCTTGCAGATGGAGGCACCGGAGTAAGCTTGGCGCCCATTGTCTCCGCCGTGCTCCTGATTATTATTTGTATTGCCGGTGCCTCACTGCTGGCTGGGAGGAATAAATTGCCAGTATAGCAAGCTTTGCAATAAGTAAGCGATCTTTCATGAATTTTCAGACTGTTTTCTGCGGAAATTCATCGTACCATCATCCTGCTGCTGGACAGCTCTATCTTTTTTTAGTAGACTGTTGAAACAAGCAGATCCATGATAGATTTGGTCAGGAGGTAGGATGATGCTGCGTTTAGGAGAGAAGATTGTCATTGTCGCGGACGCTTTTGAGCAGAGTCTTCCTATCGGAGACTATGGCTACCTGATTGCTTACGACCGCAATCCTGATAATGCGTTTGATTATGTCATTCGTGTTCCCGAAGCTAACCGGAATTTCTATGTTACGGCAGAGGATATTGAGGCCGAGGAGCAATTGCTGGTAGCAGAAGCCGAGAGAGCCACGCACGAAGCGCTGATAGATTATGCATTGTCAACGTACAACGAGAAGCTGTTCCATCACCTGATGAACGGCGAAGAAGTTGAAGTGGAAGAGATAGAGACAACATCCCAAGAAGGTTTGTCCCAGGCGGATTTCATCAAGCAGGTGAATCTTCGCGCTTGGATTTAAGTAAGGGCCGGCGAATGCCGGCTTTTTTTTGTCTTGTGATGAGATAGGCACGCCGCCTATAATCCACACCCTTGAAACAAAATGACTATTAATTCAAACGAATATTACTATTTTGGTCCAGGAATGGATGATAAGATCAGCAAAGAGCAGGGCAATATAGCTATAAACCGGGGGGGATAAAAATCAGCTGCTTACGGGAGACAGCCATGGCGCCTCCCATGCTGTATACGCTTCCACTTATAATTAGAACCGGTCCAGAGTGCGTCCTTGTAAAGTGTTTTCTTTGCGGTAGACTCTGGGCAATGTGCCGGTGACCCTTTTGAAGGCTTTGGTAAAGTAATTATAATCGGGAATGCCGACTTGCTCCGCAATTTCGTAAATCGGACTGTCGGTGTCACCCAGCAGCCTTTTGGCCATTTGGATACGGAGGCTACGGATATATTCTGCAATGCCCATGCCAAAGTTCTGCTCCGAGAGCTTATAGAGATGGGATTTGCTGATGCTGAATGCTTTGCACAGAACGGGAACGGAGAGCGGTTCCTGGATATGCTCTGTAATATAACCGTCGATCTTTTGTGCCAGCGTATCCTCCTTCAGAACCAGCATTCGGGATAGATACAGGTAGCTGGCGCTCATCTCCATGGTTTTGGCGTAAGCATCAATGACTTCCTTGGAGATGTGTTTTTTGCGCTGGAAGGCGCTGTACAGTTTATTCATATCCACATTATAGGGACTCATATTCTCACAGACCTTTTCCCATAACTCATCACGGGACCCGGTCTGCAGCAATTGGCCGAACATAATATATCCGATGACCTGATTGTCCGTTTGAATAGGAACCACCGTTTCGGTAAGTCCGGCATGACATTGATAGGTGTAGAGGGTTTTCTCCTTTTTCACTTGGGTGCAGGCTGCCTGGTCACAGAGGATGCACTGGGCCTCCGCGCGCGGATCACTGCGGATGATATGGCAATATGTCGAATGGCGGGTGGGATAGGCAGCTAGCTCAGTGAAGGAATTGTCGAAAATCACGGTGCGAATACCGGTCAATGTATAGAAATTGCGCAGTAATTCCTTGACTTCGGGCAGGTTGAACAACAAGCTCATGGTGCGGCCTCCTCTTCTTCCGGTGGATCTGCGTTGCTGGCAACATTGTACTGTATTTGATATAGGACACACAAACAAAGAGTGACGGAGGTGCTTTTTAATGCCGCTAATTGATATGCCGCTAGAGCAATTATTAACTTATGAGGGACGGAATCCCCGTCCGGCCAACTTCGAGGCTTATTGGGAGCAGGCACTGCAAGAGATGAGAAATACGGATGCCTGCGTTGAACTGGTGAGGAGCGAATTTCAGGTTCCATTCGCCGAATGCTTCCATTTGTATTTTACAGGGACAGGCGGAGCGCGTATCCACGCGAAGCTGATCAAGCCGAAGCATGCTGCAGGTCCGCACCCGGCGGTAGTGCAGTTCCATGGGTACGCCCACCATTCGGATGACTGGGCCGACAAGCTAATCTATGCATCCTTGGGCTTTACTATAGCCACATTGGATTGCAGAGGCCAGGGAGGACTGTCCGAAGATGTTGGCGGGGTCAAAGGAACCACACATAAAGGGCACTTAATTCGCGGACTGGATGATGCGCCCGAACGGCTGCTGTTCCGGCAGATCTATCTTGATACGGCACAGCTCGCTGGAATTGTAATGGACATGCCGGAAGTGGATGCTGCCCGTGTCGCGGCAATCGGCGGATCGCAAGGAGGAGGGCTGGCGCTGGCCTGTGCGGCGCTTGAGCCGCGGATCAACCGGGCTGCACTCAGTGTTCCGTTCCTGTGTGATTATAAACGGGTATGGGAAATGGACCTGGCCCGAGATGCTTACGAGGAACTGCGGACGTTTTTCCGTCACCGCGATCCCCAGCACCTGCGGGAGGATGAGATTTTTGAACGGCTCGGCTATATTGATGTTCAACATCTGGCGGACCGGATCAGCGGCAAGGTGATGATGGGTGTGGGATTGCTGGATACGGTGTGTCCGCCTTCGACACAATTCGCCGCCTACAACCGAATCCGCTGCGAGAAGAAACTGGAGATCTATCCCGATTTCATCCATGAACGGCTGCCGGGCTTCGAGGACAAAACCATACAATTTCTGCTTGAAATGTGAGAGGCTAACCGCCTCTCTTTATTATTGTTTAAGGGCCTGCTGCAGAGGTATGATGGGACTACAGGGGAGGCTTGTGGAAGGAGAGAGATGCTGTTGATCAGGTTTATGAGAACGCTTTCAATTTATCCCAAACTTGTTATGGCTTTCTTGCTTGTCATTATTCCGCTCTACCTGTGGGGTCTGGTCATGAATCAATCCGGACAGGAGGTTGTCCAGAAGCAAATCTCGGAATCCATGGCCAGCCGTGTCCACTTCTATCTGACTTCGCTGGAGACAGAGCTGACCCGGCTTACGCGGCTGAAGCTGGAGTATGTCAATGATGACGATTTGCTCTTGCTGGCGACGGTTCCGAACCAGTTGAACGATTATGAACGGACCCGCGCCTTGTTATCCGCCAAGAGTAAATTGTATTTGCTCAAAAGCTCCAGCCCGTTCGTGGAGAACGTTAAGCTGTATATTCCTTCCCTGGACCGAAGCATCAATGCCAACAATTTCGACAGTGAGATGCCGCTTGAAGAACTGGAGGGCATTCTGAACCCGGCTCACATGAAATCGCCGATCTTCGGCATGGGCGAGAAGCTGCTGATGAGCGGCGTGTACCCCGATGCGGTGTACGCCGGCCGGCCGCCTGTGCTGGCCATCGAAATTATGCTGTCACGCCCGGAGATTCTCCGCTCGCTCTCCAGCATGGCGGAGGGCGAGGGCGGCGGAGCTGTATGGATGGACACCGGCGGCCAGTGGCAGATTGCCTCCGGCGTGGAGGACTCGCTGCTGGCTGCGTTCGGGGAAACACTGCGGGGAGAACTGCTCGACGACAGCGGCGAGTCCGGCCAATACCGGCTGGAGTCAGCAGGCATTGACTATTTTGGAGCCAGTGAATATTCATCACTGCTGGGGACGACTTTGGCCGTGTTTGTTCCTGCGGAGACGGTGCTCGAGCCGCTGAACAAGCATCGCAACTGGATTTGGGGAGAGTCGCTGGTCGCTTTGCTGCTCGCCGTAGTTTTCTCTTACTGGATATACAGGTTTATTCATAAGCCGATGAGGCGGCTGATTACTTCCTTCCGGAGAGTGGAGATGGGTGATCTGAGTGTCAGGCTCTATCACGGCAATCAGGATGAATTCAATTATGTATATAACCACTTCAACCATATGCTGGAGCGGATTCAGGAGTTGATTCATGAGGTGTATGAGCAGAGAATCAGATCCCAGCAATCCGAGCTTAAGCAATTGCAATCGCAGATTAACCCCCATTTTTTCTACAACACCTTCTTCATTCTGCAGGGTCTTGTCCGAATGAGGGAACATGAAGTAGCCGAGCGGATGCTTCACCATCTCAGCGGCTATTTTCAGTTTATTACACGTAGTGGAGCAGAGCAGGTCAGTCTGCTTGCAGAGATGAAGCACGCATGGTCTTATGTCGAGATTCAGAATATACGTTTCGCCGGTACGGTCACAGCCGAACTGGAGTCCATACCGCAGGGGTGGGAGGCTTCCATGGTGCCTCGGCTCATTGTCCAGCCATTAATTGAGAATGCTTATGCCCACGGGCTGGAGAACAAGCTGGCAGAAGGGATGCTGCGGGTAACCTTCCGGGAGGAAGGGGCGGACCGGCTGGTCATCGGGGTAGAAGACAACGGCGAATCGCTGGATGATGAACAGCTGCATGCGCTGCGCAGAACGCTGGCTCTTGCTGAAGAAGCTATGGAGACGACAGGAATCCTCAATGTGCACCGCCGGCTTCAGTTGAACTATGGTCCGGCGTTCGGAATTGAGGTGTCACGCAGCGGGCTGGGCGGATTGAAGGTGCTGCTGATGATAAGACGGAAGAAGGGAGACAGCCATGATCAGACTGCTGATTGTCGATAATGAACGGTGGATTGTACGGAACCTGCTTGATCTGTTCGGGCATTGGGACAAGCTCGAGCTGGAGGTATACGGTGCGTATTCCGCTACGGAGGCACTGGAGCAGCTGGGGAAGATGAAGTTCGATATTGTATTGTCCGATATCCGTATGCCGGGAATGGACGGGCTTGAGCTGCAGCAGGAAATCAGACGTCACTGGCCGTGGTGCAAAATTATTTTTTTGAGCGGATATAACGAATTTGATTATATACAGCAAGTCATGCGTGGCGGCGGGGTGGACTATCTGTTAAAGACAGAAGGCGAGGACGCGATTCTTCGCGCTGTGGAGCAGGCTGCTGCACAGTTGGATGCGGCGGTGGAAGCAGAAGAGCTGATCGAGCGCGCACACCGGCAGCTACAGCTTGTCCGCCCGATGCTGCTGGGCGATTATTTGTTGGAGCTGATGCAGGGGGATAGCCCGGGCGTAAGCCAGCTTGCACATAAATTCCAGGAGCTGGAATGCCCGCTGAATGCTGCCCGGGGCGTACTGCTCACCATCGGGCGTGTGGACGATTGGCGGGACGAGCTTAGTGTAGCAGACAGGGAGCTGATGCTGTACGCTATCCGGAATATTGCCGAAGAATATTGGCTCCCCTCCGTGCGCTGCCTCAGTCTGCGTTATGAGAAGAGCAAGCTGCTATGGCTGCTGCAGCCTATGGCAGACGCTCCGGAGGACAGGGAGCGGGCGCTCCGGTTCATCCATGGGACGCTTGAGACGATCGCCATGAGCTGCAAGCGGCTGCTGAAGCTGCGGCTGTCGTTCTCGGCCGGTGCAGCATTTCGCCCCTGGGAGGAGGCGCCCCGGCAGTTCAGCACCCTGAAGGCGCTGCTGGGACGGGGACTTGGCATGGGCAAGGAGCTTGTCCTGATCGAACGGGGCAAGGAGGCCGGAGAGGAGGCGCAGCAGGCAGAGCTGCACAATCATGAAATTAGCAGCCAATTGGGGAAGCTGGGAGCCATGGCGGCTTATTTGGACAACGGACAGCAGGAGCATTTTTTTCTCGAATTCGGCAAGCTGGCAGCGTTGGCCTCCCCTGCGCGTGGCACTGACAACCGGCTGAAGCTGGAGATCTACTATTCGCTCATGTGTTTGTTGCTGTCTTATATGAACCGCTGGGAACTGCATGAGGTCATCGGAGAGTCCATTGATTTGGACAAGCTTACAAGCTATGAGGCCCACCCTTCTTGGGAGAGCGCGGAAGATTATTTGTCGGCGCTGGCCATGCAGTTGTTTGAACAAAAGCAAGATGACCAGGTCTACCGCGAGCATGATTTGATTACCCGCGTCCGGTTGTACGTGGAGCACCATTTGGCCGGCGATCTCTCACTGACCCGGATCGGTGATGTCGTCGGCTACAATCCGTATTACTTGACCCGGTTGTATAAGCGTTTAACGGGCCAGTCGTTGCCGGATTACGTGGCTTCCTCCCGGTTAGCTGAAGCCCAGAAGCTGCTGGAGGGCGGCAGTCTGATTGTGCAGGACATTTCGAAAGCGGTCGGCTTTATGACGGAGCAATCCTTCTACCGCTTTTTCAAGAAGGAGACCGGCATTACTCCCCAGGAATACAGAGAGCGGCATACCTTATCCAAATCGGATAATCAAAAGTGAAAATCGGCGAGTAGAGGGGTCAGGGGAAGCGAGCCTATAATAATGCTAAATAAGGCGAACTTTCACGAAGCTCCTCCAAGATTGAAGGGGGATAAGAAGTGAAGGGAAAGAGATTGGCAGTCTTGACGTCTTACGGAATCGTTCTGTCGCTGCTGCTGAGCGCGAGCAGTCCCGGAACAGGCAGAATTTTGAACTCTGCGGAACATGAAGTCTACCCGTTTGGAAAATACGATCCGCCGATTCAGCTTCATATCGCGCGTCCGGTCGATCAGACCTGGACGTATCCCGGCGGTGACAGCATTGAAGATAATATCTGGTACCGGGAGTACCGCAGCCTGCTGGGCATCGAAATTGAACACGATTGGACCGCCCTGCCGGGGGAGTACAGCCGCAAGCTGAATGTCCTGATTGCATTGGGCAGTCTGCCGGAGATGTTCTCCGTCTCCGCAGGCCAGCTCAAACAGCTGGCGGATGCGGATCAACTGGAAGATCTGACGGCGGTATACGAGCGCTTCGCTTCCGGCCGCACCAAAAAACTGCAGCTGGGAGACGGCGGTGCGGCCTTGGCTTCCGCTACGTTCAACGGCAAACTGCTGGCGATTCCCATCGTCAATGCTCCGATCTACGAAGCCAATCTGCTGTGGGTGCGAACGGACTGGCTGGACAAATTGGGTCTGCCTGAGCCCAAAACGCTGGAGGAGGTGTTTGCGATTGCCGATGCATTTACGGGGCAAGATCCCGACGGCAACAACCGGCAGGATACCTTTGGCCTGGCCATCAATAATTACCTGTATGGCGGCATTGCCTCGGTTACCGGATTCTTCAATGCATACCACGCTTATCCGCAGACCTGGATCATGGGCGGGAACGGTCAAGTGATGTACGGTTCCATTCAGCCGGAGATGAAGCGTGCGCTGGGCAAGCTTCAGGAGATGTACAGGAACGGGCAGCTGGACCGGGAATTCGGTGTCAAGGACAGCGACCAGGTGGTGGAGGATATCTCCGCGAACAAGCTCGGCATGACGTTCGGCGCCAACTGGAATCCCTATGTATTTCTGGATGCCGTACGGCAAAACCCCGGAATGGAGTGGAAGCCGTATGCGGTGCCTTCGGTGGATGGCGTGCCGGCCAAGGCCAGCGTAGGCTTCTCGGCCAGCGGATATGTCGTAGTGCGCAAAGGCTATCAGCACCCGGAGGCTGTGGTGAAAATGCTGAACCTGCATGAAGAGGTGGTTCACGGCTCCAGACGCGGCGAAGGCGAATTCATTACCGTGGAAGAAGCCGGCGGACGGATCAACACCTCCAGGCTGTCCTTTGTCCAATCCGGCGTATCCAACGAGGATGTGGCAGAGTCGTTGTCGTTACTGCGCGAGGCCATCAGGAACGAGGATGGAAGCCTGCTGAAGGATGCGCTCACCGAAACCGACAAATACGGGCCTACCCTTGATTACCTGACAACCGGGAATATGGACAATTGGGCCGTTGCCCATCAATATTTCGGGTTCGAGACAACCATGGATCATTATAGCGGCGACCGGCTGCTGATGACTGCCTTCGGCGGACAGACCCCTACGATGACC
Organism: Paenibacillus sp. FSL P2-0089; assembly: GCF_038595095.1. Taxonomy (NCBI): domain Bacteria; kingdom Bacillati; phylum Bacillota; class Bacilli; order Caryophanales; family Paenibacillaceae; genus Paenibacillus; species Paenibacillus sp. FSL P2-0089. The sequence goes on along the minus strand of NZ_CP152006.1, from coordinate 6,237,121 downwards.
GAGAAGTGGGCCATGCTGGATAGGCTCGAGAAAGAAACCTTCACCAAAATTATTATGGGTGCGGTTTCCATTGATGAATTCGATAGATTCGTAAAGGAATGGAACCGGCTTGGCGGTAAGGCGATCCTGGAAGAAATTAATGAACCGTATGGAGGAGAGTGAACGTGCAGCATGAGCAAATTATTCTACAAGCCTGAAGACGGCTGGCTGGCCGACGTTATCCCGTTCTATGAAGACGGCGAGTTCAAGCTGCTGTATCTGAAAGATTGGCGTGACAGGGAAGGACACGGTGAAGGCACACCCTGGTTTCTGCTGGGGACCCGGGATTTCATTCATTACAAGGAATACGGAGAGGTTTTGCCGAGGGGCGGGGTATCCGAGCAGGACTTGTATATCTATACGGGATGCGTGCTGAAAAAAGACGGACTGTATCATATTTTCTATACCGGCAACAATTTTCATTATCCGGCGCAGGGTAAGGCGCAGCAGGCAGTGATGCATGCGGTCAGCAGCGATTTTGTACATTGGGAAAAACGGCCGGAGGATGCCTTCTACGCACCAACGGAGGGCTATGAGGAGCATGACTGGCGTGATCCGTTTGTGTTCTGGAACGAGGAGGCGGGGGAATATTGGATGCTCCTTGCCGCCCGTTTGAAGGAAGGCCCCGCGGGTCGCCGCGGCTGCGTTGCCCTATGCGCCTCCAAGGACTTGACCAGCTGGGAGGTACGCGATCCGTTCTGGGCTCCCTACTTGTATACGACTCATGAATGCCCGGACCTGTTCCGGATGGGGGACTGGTGGTACCTTCTGTACTCGACATTCTCGGACCGTACGGTCACGCATTACCGGATGAGCCGCTCGCTGCAGGGGCCTTGGCTGGCGCCCGAGAACGATGCACTTGATACCCGGGCATTCTATGCCGCCAAGACCTGGACTGACGGTGAGCGGCGTTATGCATTCGGATGGAATCCGACGCGGGAAGGCGAGCATGACGGGGGCACCTGGCAATGGGGCGGACATCTGGTTGTGCATGAAGTCGTACAGGGCACGGATGGTGCGCTGCTTGTAAAAGTGCCGGATACCCTGAATGCTGCGTTCAATAAAGAAAGCGCTTTATCCTTCACCGAAGTGCTCGGACGCTGGAAGTTCAGCGGCAGCACGGCTGCGGTTACGGCAACCGATTCCTTCGCCGGTGCCTATGCGGGGTTATTACCGGACGGCGCCTGCAAGCTGGAGGCGACGATAACGTTCGCTGCCGGCACCCGGGGCTGCGGCATTATTCTGCGGACCGATCAGGAGTTCGGGCAGGGGTATATGATCCGGCTGGAGCCCGGGCGTAACCGAATTGTCGTAGACCAGTGGCCGAGAAAGGGAGATGTCCCTTACGCTATCGGCATGGAGCGCCCGCTGCCATTGCTGCCTGGAACCCCGTGCTCGTTAAGCGTCTATCTGGAAGATCAGGTTTGCGTAGTCTATGTGAATGGGGAGATTGCGTTAAGCACGCGGCTGTATGATTTTAAGCAGGGAGGGAAGGGATTGTTCGTTAGTGAGGGGAGTGCGGAATTCAGGTTCAGCCAGTTTGAAATGCAGATTCATTCCAATCCGGATCAAGAGAGGGGATAGGTAATGATCAATATTGTCAGAAGAACAGTGATGGTGTGTGTGGCGTGTATGCTGTTGTATAGCCTTCTGCCGGGCTTCAGTGCTGCAGATCCAGTCAATGGGAAGGTAACGATTGATTCCGGCACAGCCGCCATCAACTTCACTTACGGCACGGTACAGCTGGCCCGCGGCGGCAACGACGGTAAGCTGACCGGCATCCGCCATCTGGCGCAGAACAATCTGTGGAATGATGCGGCATCCTCTACGGTTTCAGCGAAGCGGGGGCATGTCACCTTCGAACACAAATGGGGTTCAGGCTCTTCACTGGCTGAACTGGAGACGACGGTTGCCCGTAAATATGATGGTACATTGACCGTCAGCCAGTATGCAGAGACAGCGCAGCCCGGCATATCCGGTGTGCAGTGGGGATTCATTGTCCCGGATACGTATGATCTGATTATTCCCGCACTGGGCGGCATCCGGCTCACTGCCGAATCACCGGACGCCGCCTATGGCTTCTCCCAGTTCTCCTATCCCGATGTGTGGGAGGCGCAGATGCTGCTTGTGCAAGGGGCGAATGGCGGACTGCTGGTTCATGCGGATGACAACGCCGGGTTCTTCAAAACCTTGCATGTGAAGCATGAGAATGGCAGCTTCTATGTAGGAATAGAGACGCAAGCGCCGGCGCCATTCCAGCAGACGACCAAGGCGGTATCCACCGATTGGCGGCTCAAAGCCTACGCCGGTGACTGGGCAAAAGGATCGGCAATGTACCGGGAGTGGGCAGATGGCGCCTTCGGGTTAGCTGAATCTTCCGCGAAGGCACCGGATTGGGCCAAGGATATCGGATTCACGGTACTGACGGATCTGGAAGACCAGCCGATGCTTGAGGAGCTTGCACAGCGGGTAGATGCGGAGCGGACGCTGCTGGTTGTTCCCGGCTGGAGAGCGGACCCCTATGATGTGAATTTTCCAAATTATGAGCCTAAGCCGGATATCGCAGCCAGGATCGACGCTGCTCAGGCGCTGGGATTCCGAGTGATGCTGTATGTCAATATATTTGGAACATCATTTAACAACGAGAATTACACACAGATGCAGCCCTATCAGGTGAAAGATCCGTTCACGCTGGAGCGGAAGCGCTGGGAGTATACAGCAGGATCGGAACAGATTTCATTTGCCGTTATTAATCCGGCGGCGGAGGCATGGCGGGAACTCTTCGTTAACAAGATGACTGCCCTGGTGAATGAGGTCGGACCGGACGCGCTGCATCTGGACCAGTCGCTGCTCATGTATAACGATGCCAACGGCCTGATTGACGGCAACAACATGATGCAAGGCAATATCGCCCTGCACCGCGAGCTTAGAGAAGCGCTGCCGGATATCGCCTTGGGCGGGGAGAGCCTGAACGAAATCACGACACGGTATGAGTCCTTTGCGCAGCGCCATGCCTATGGCATCTTCTCCGCGAGCGGAACGTGGGATGACAGCAAAATCAATCAGGTGGTTCCGGCCAGCTCAGCGATTTTTGCCCCGTATACGACTATTTACGGTCATCCAGATCATGCGAACCCGATCACGGAGGATTATTTCATGGCCTGGCATAAGGTCGTTCAGAACCGGCTCGGGGCCATTCCGATGCTGACAAGACCTAATCTGGGCCAGATCGCCAATCCTACCCCGCTGATGGAACAATTGCTGGATGAAGCGGGCTGGTACCAGAGCGCACAGCCTACAGCTGATTTCAGCAATATGTCAGATCCCACTCTGTTTGCTTTCAGGACAGCAAACGGCGGCAGTGCCAAATATGTGCGCGATTCCTATGGTGAGAAGCTGACCGCCTACGACGGGAACCCTTCCGGCGGGGGCACCGACATCATGCGTTATTTGTACGGGGCAGAGACCTATCCGTTGCCGGGAAGCATTCCGGGGTGGCTGCTCTATGACGAACAGAAGCTGTTCGGGCTGGACCCGGACAAAACGTATCTGTATTTGAACCAGGTCCGCGACCCCGAGGGATTCCATGTCTATGAGTGGCCGGAGGATGTGGCGTTAAAACGGCTGTCCAGCCGGTCCACCCACACCACCATCGTTATGGACGACAAGCTTCAGTCCGGGGATATAGATCTGCTGAATTACGAAGGATCGGTCAGAGCAGGAGAGGTCCTGGGAGACGGCACCGTCCATACAACCGCAGCCCCGTTCCCTACCACGGGCGGATTCTCCTACTCCTTCCCCGGAGGAGGAACTGTGCAGCACTGGGGCGACCGGATCCTGGCCCATCCGCCTTACGCAGGACAGTGGCAGGGCGGGCATACCTGGCTGGAATTTGATATCAGTCTGCCCGCAGCAGCGGCAGCGAGCTTTCAAACGGGTGTACAGCTGGGCTCCGAGCAGAACGTTGCGAGCAGTGACGGTGTCACCTTCAAGGTATCCGCTTGGGATAAGGCAGAAGCGCCTGAAGACCGTACGGTGCTGAGTGAAGAGCAGTTCAGCAGAAGTGCCTCACCCACAGCCATGGAGCTGGATTTGTCGGAATTAGCAGGCAAAGAAGTGACCCTCCGGCTGGAGACGCATCCCGGTGTGACGGTGGACAATGATTCTGCCGTATGGGTGGCACCTACGGTAGCCGTCGCAACTTACGGCGGCAATCGCAGCGTAAACTTCAAGGTGAACAGCCCGCTGCCCTTAACTGTGGTGCAATCCAGCTATGGAGCAGCCTCGTCTGTAAGTCTAGGTAACAATCACTACGAAATTACAGCACCTGCCTCGGGTACGGTGTATCTGATTCACAACGTGTCTGCTCCTGTGCAGCTGCCGTTATCGTTACCCGGAGCTCCATATCATTCGAGCCTGGTGTTCGAGGACGGAAGCGAAGGGCAAGCCCAGTCTCCGTTCGGCGGATTCCCGGGAAGCGGCTCTGTACTCGGCGTTGAGAAGCAGGGGCTGGATGCCCACCCGCCGCAGCACGGGCAGACGCATATTGAATATGCCTTGAATTTGCCCGCAGACACGCAGGCTGTACTGCAGGGATTCGCCGGCATTAAGGACGGATCGGATGACTCCCAGGGCGCCGGCTTCCGCATAGCGGTGAACGGAACGGTAAAGTGGTCGCAGGATATCATGCCGGGCGGGGCCTGGACGCCGTTCAGTATCCCGCTGGCCGAATATGCCGGAACTTCGGTCATCATCACCCTGATCACTGATTCTTTGGGCGACTACGGATATGACAGGGCCTTCTGGGGCCAGCCGGCTCTGATTGTGCAATAAAGAGATCATGCAGAAACCGAATATGAGGGGGAAGCAAAATCATGAGAAAAATTGCCGCTTTATCTATTAGTACCGTTCTTTTGGCCCTGACAGCCTGCAGCTCACCATCCAATACCAATACCAAAGACACTGCCAGCTCCAGTGCCGATCCCAAGCAACCCATTGACCTGCGGGTAGGCCGTTATTCCCTGCCCACCTGGGGGTATCCCGCAGGGGATGATTTTGCGAACAACATCTGGTACCGGCATTATGCTGACAAGTTCAATCTGAACGTCATACACGAATGGACAGCTCTGCAGAATGAATACAATGAGAAGCTGAACATCGTCATTGCCTCGGGATCGATTCCGGATATCGTCATCGAAGCCTCCACCAACCAGCTGGAGACCATGGTGAAGGCCGGTATGACAGCGGATCTGACCGATGTTTTCGAAGAGCATGCGTCTGATTTGACGAAGGAGATTCTCACCGGTGACGGCGGCCTTGCGATGGATTCGGCAACCTTTGACGGCAAGCTCATGGCTTTGCCCTACACGACCTCGGTCATCTATGAACCCAGTCTGCTATGGGTGAGGCAGGACTGGCTGGATAAGCTGAACTTACCAGTGCCGAAGACCATTGACGATGTGATTGCGGTGGCCAAGGCCTTCAAGGAACAGGACCCGGACGGCAACGGCATCGACGACACCGGCGGGCTGGCGTTCAGCAACTGGCTATTCGACGGGATTACCTCCACCACCGGATTCTTCAACGGATATCATGCCTATCCGCAGAGCTGGCTCAAAGGAGATGACGGCAAAATCACCTACGGTAGCGTGCAGCCTGAAATGAAGAATGCCCTGGCTAAGCTCAGAGAAATGTATCAGGCCGGCCTGATTGATCCTGAGTTTGGCATGAAGGATACGACCAAGGTAACGGAGGAGGTAAGCGGCGGCAAATACGGCATCAGCTATGGACGCTGCTGGAACGTATACATGTACGGTACGGGCCTGGAGGGCCAGCCGGATATGGTCTGGACTCCACTGGCGGCCCCAAGCGCCGACGGCGAGGATGTATTTGCCAATGTAGGCACAACCGTGGTGAGTTACTACGCGGTGAACAAAGACTATAAGCATCCCGAAATTCTTGTCCAATTATTGAATGATTACAACGAGATGGCTTACGGTCCGAACCGGAACGATCCCGAGGTCAAGAAATTCTTTGCTTTCGAAAAAGGGCAGACCATTGTGGAACAGGGGCACTTGTCCCTGGCCCGGACCCTTACGACCGATGATGCCACCGTGAAATCTTTGGAATACCTGATCGAAGCCATCGAGAAGCGCGATCCCAGCAAGCTGGATCAGGCTCTGACCGAGACGGGGAAATACGAACCGAGCGTAGCTTATCTGGACGGCAAGGGGACCGGCTATATGGAATATCACCAGGTCAAAGCCTTCAAAACGATTGTGGAGGGCTATGGCACGGATCATCTGATTCCCCAGGCTTATGGAGGCACCACGGAAACGATGCTGAACAAAATGGGCATTCTGGGCGATTATGAACGTGAAATTTTCACGAAGATCATCATGGGTGCGGAGCCTATTGACGCCTTCGATACCTTCGTATCCGAGTGGCACAAGCTGGGCGGCCAGCAGATTCTGGACGAGATCAACGCCAGCTTGTGATGAAAGGGGTAGCCTATTGTGAGAGCTTTGCACCTGAAGAGCCGCTTCAGACATGAATTACCGTACCATTTGTTTTTGATACCGGGAATTATACTGGCTGTTCTATTCTGCTATATCCCGATGATGGGGATTGTCATGGCCTTCCAGAACTTTAGCGTGTTCAAGGGCTGGCTTGCCGGTCCGTGGGTCGGGATGGACAATTTCCAATATATTATTTCCATGCCCCGCTTCGGGCAGGTCATGTATAACACGATCTATATCTCGATTTTGAAAATTGTATTTTCATTGATTGTGCCTATCGTTGTTGCGCTGCTGCTGAACGAAATGCGCGGCCAGAGGCTGAAGCGGGTGCTGCAAACTGCGATGTACCTGCCTTATTTCCTGTCCTGGGTGGTGCTCGGCGGCATCATTCTGGATGTCCTCAGTCTGGAGGGGGTGATTAACAGCCTCATCCAGGCCTTTGGCGGAGAGCCGGTGGGCTTCCTGTCCAGCAACCGGCTGTTCCCCGGCGTACTGGTCACTACTGAAGTGTGGAAGAACTTTGGCTTCAATACGATTATCTATATGGCTGCGCTAACCTCCATCAATCCGGATTTGTATGAAGCAGCCATGATTGACGGAGCCAGCCGCTGGCGGCAGATCTGGCATGTTACGCTGCCCGGCATTCGTCCCACAATCATTCTTCTGGCTACTCTCAGTCTGGGCAATGTGCTGAACGCCGGGTTCGAACAGGTATTCATGCTGCTCAATCCGCTGGTGGTCGATTCCGGCGATATCCTGGATACGCTGGTCTACCGGCTGGCGTTCAATCAGGCGCAGTACAGCGTAGCGACAGCCGTAGGACTGTTTAAATCGCTGGTATCCGGAGTACTTATTTCAGTTTCCTATTATATGGCTTATAAGTTTGCCGATTACCGCATTTTTTGAAAGGGGGAGCAAGGGTGAAATACCGTTTGAACGGCAGCACCGTGTTCGCAGTATTCAACAAAGTGTTTCTCATTCTCTTGGGAATCCTCTGCATTGCGCCGATTGTCAATACGTTAGCCATTTCCTTCAGCTCCGCCTCGGCGGTGGCGATGGGGAAGGTGCGGTTTTTTCCGTCGGACTTTTCACTGGACGCTTATAAATTTATCGCTACCCGTCCGGAATTCCTAAGATCCTTGGGCGTGGCTGTGATCCGGGTGCTTGTGGGCAGCGCCCTGCAAATGCTGGTTACCTTTATTTCGGCTTATCCCCTTTCCAGGGAGAACAGGGATTTCAGCATGCGGACGTTTTATGTTTGGTTTTTCATGTTCACCATCCTCTTCAGCGGAGGCATTGTTCCCCTGTACATGCAAGTGAAATCCCTACACATGCTGGATAGCATGATGGTACTGGTCCTGCCGACAGCCCTGGCGGTCTTCAACATCGTTCTGATGATCAATTTCTTCAGAGGACTGCCCCGGGAACTGGATGAGTCCTTCCGCATAGATGGAGCCGGACACTGGACCATCCTGTGGCGGTTATATTTCCCGCTGTCGTTGCCTGCCTTTGCAACCATCCTGCTGCTGGCTATGGTAGGGCATTGGAATAGCTGGTTTGACGGAATGATCTTCATGAACCAGACCGAGAACTATCCGCTCGCCACCTATTTACGCTCCATTATTGTCAGCTTCGATTTCAGCAATGTGAGGTCTGAGGATGCCGCACTCCTGGCCAGCATCTCACCGCGCACGACCAAGAGCGCGCAGATCATTCTGGCCACGTTGCCCATCTTGTGCGTCTACCCTTTTTTACAGCGTTATTTCGTGTCTGGTCTCGTCCTGGGAAGCGTGAAGGGATAGTTCCAAAAACTATTTACAGTAGAGTAGGAGAAATGGATTATGCAGAAAATTGCCAGTGGAATCTTTAAGCTGACCTTCGGAACACCCGAAGAATTTACACCGGTATCGGTATTGAAGCCCGTCACATGTCTCGAAGCGCTGAATGCGCTTGAAGATCATCCGCTTCCCTTTCTAAGGGAGGACATTCATTTTCAACCGCGCCAAGGCTCCGTATTGCTGGAGATTCCCTTGGAGCCGGAAGAGGAAGTATACGGTTTGGGCTTACAGCTTAAATCGTTCAGACAGAGCGGCAGTAAGAAGAAGCTGCGCACGAATTCCGACCCGTCCGCGGATCTGGGCGACTCTCATGCGCCGGTTCCCTTTTATGTGAGCACCGCCGGTTATGCCATTCTGGTGGATACGGCACGGTACGCGACTTTTTTCAGCGGAGGGTGCAAGAGAGTTGGCAGCAAGCAGGATCTGGAAGGCTTCGAATCGGCAGGCACCGAGAAGGGGCACTGGGAAGTGAAAAAGGGAAGCGGCAATATGCTGGTAGATATCCCTGCGGCGCAAGGAGTAGATATTTATGTGTTTTGCGGCGGGGATATGAAGGACGCGGTCAGCCGTTATAATCTGTTCAGCGGCGGCGGGGCGTTACCTCCGATGTGGGGGTTGGGTGTCATGTACCGCGCCGACTGGCATGCGGATCAGGAAGATGTCCTGCAGCTCGCCCGGCAAATCAGGGCAGATGAAATGCCTTGTGACATGTTCGGTCTGGAGCCGGGCTGGCAGACGAACGCCTACTCTTGCACTTATGTGTGGGACAAAAGCAGATTCCCGGATGAAAAAGGGCTTATCCGGGATCTGAATGAAATGGGCTACCGGCTCAATCTCTGGGAACATGCTTATGTGCATCCGGAGAGTCCTGTCTTCCCGGAGCTGAAGCCCCATTCGGCAGACAGCTATGTGTGGGACGGCCTGGTGCCGGATTTCACGCAAGCTGAGGCCCGGGAAGCCTTCACGGACATCCACCAGCCCTTCATTGAGGCGGGGTTGTCAGGCTTCAAGCTGGATGAATGTGATAACGGCGATTATATCGGTAACTGGGGTTTTCCCGATTTCGCCCGTTTTCCGGGAGGGGCGGACGGGGAGCAGATGCACAGCTTGTTCGGCCAGCTCTATCAGCAAACGATGCTCGCCCCGTTCAAGGCAGCGGATCGCCGGACCTATGGACAGGTGCGCGCTTCCCACGCGCTTGCGGCGCCCTATCCCTATGTACTGTACAGCGACCTGTACGACCATGAAGACTTTGTACGGGGAATGGCCACCGCATCCTTCTCAGGTCTCCTCTGGTCGCCGGAGGTTCGTCAGACCGCTACGAGGGAGGAGCTGCTGCGCCGGATCGGTGCTGTGATTTTCTCACCAATGGCTGTACTTAACTGTTATATGATCCCATCGCCGCCCTGGAAACAATTCGATCATGACCGTAACCATGCCGGTGAGTGGCTTGAGGACTGGCCGCAGCTCGCGCAGCAATGCAGAAAGCTGATGCAATTCAGGATGAGCCTGATTCCCTACCTGTATGCTGCATTTGGCAAATACCGTCAACAAGGGGTACCGCCCATCCGTCCCTTGGTGATGGATTATCCGGAGGACCGCGAGGTGCTGGATTGCTTCGACCAGTTTATGGTGGGAGACGATCTGATGGCTGCTCCCGTTGTCTACGGCAATGGTGACACGCGTAAGATCTACTTACCCGGAGGCCGCTGGTATGAATGGCTGACAGGCGAGTGGTTGGATGGCGGACAATGGATCACGCGTCAGGTTCCAGAGGATGAAGTGTCTGTGTATATCAAACAGGGCGCGCTAATTCCTTGGGCAGAGCCCGTTCTATGTGTCCGGGACGACACCGTTTTTAATATAGAGCCTGTTCTGTACGGTGCGGAAGCAGGGGAATGCTCGCTTTTATGTGATGATGCAGTAAGCTATTCCAAGATTTCTGAGAGCCTGCCTTTTGCCACAATTAAGGTGACCCAAGAAGGCGGTCTGAGCATAGAGGAACAAGACATAATCTCTGAGCGCTATAGTATAGCCGGTGTGAAATACGTCCCGGATGGGGAGAGGGGCTGAATCGGGGACATGGCCGTCGATCTCATAGGCTTAGATATCGGGTCAACAGGCACGAAATGCCTGATTATGGCTCCAACGGGTGAGGTGCTGGCCCAGGCATACAGGGAATATCCCATGGAATCGCCGGAAAGCGGCTGTTATGAGCTGAGTCCGCAGCGGGTGTGGGAAGCGGTGGTAGCTGTGATCAGTTCCGCAATGATTAAGTATGACAGACCGCCTGCCATGCTTGCCGGACTGTCCGTTTCTTCCTTTGGGGAGGCTGCCGTTCTGCTCGACAGCGGGGGCTGCGTGCTTGGAAACAGCCTGCTGTATATCGACAAGCGGGGAAGCGGGCAACTGGAGGTTTTGGTGGAGCATATCGGAGAAGAGAAGATCATTGGCAAGACGGGCCTTCACCCCCATCCGATGTACACCCTCTCCAAATTGATGTGGTACCGGGAAGAGCAGCCGGACATTTATGAGCGTCTTCATACCTTTCTGCCGTTTGGATCATTTATTCTCTACAAGCTGGGTGCAAGACCCGTGATCGACTACTCGCTGGCGTCCAGAACGATGGCCTTTGATGTTCACCGGCTTAAGTGGGATGAGGAGATTATCCGGGCGTCAGGCTTAAGGAGCGGGATATTTCCCCAGGCGCTGGAGCTTGGATCACAGCTCGGCCGGATTTCACCCGCAGCGGCTGAGGCGCTGGGGCTGCCTGCCCACCTTCAGCTGGTGCTCGGCGGACATGACCAGGTATGCGCCGCCATCGGCGCGGGAGTCACGGAAGAAGGCTCGGCTGTAGACGGTATTGGCACTGTAGAGTGCATCACGCCGGTCTTCCATACCATGCAGGTCGATGATAAGGCGCTTGCGCTCAGCAAGCTGGCGCTGGTTCCTTATATCCAGGGGAGTTATACCACCTATGCGTTTAATTTCACCGGCGGCTCCCTGCTGAAGTGGTACAGGGACCAGTTCGGTTATGAAGAGAAATGTGCGGCAGATGAGTCCGGGCGGAGTGTCTATGAGATTATGGGCGAGAGCGCCGGAGAAGGTCCCACGGACATCTTGGTACTGCCGCATTTTGCCGGCTCAGGCACTCCATACATGAACCCGGCTGCGGTTGGGGTCATCGCGGGCTTGAATTTTAATACCACAAAGGGTGAGCTGTACAGAGCTTTAATGGAAGGCGTCACCTTTGAGATGAGGCTCAATCTGGATTGCCTGGAGCAAGCAGGTATGAGTATCAGGGAACTAAAAGCCTGTGGCGGCGGTGCCAAGTCCGCCCTGTGGCTGCAGATCAAGGCGGACATCATGAACAGGGCCGTCATCGCCCTTGATATCGAAGAGGCAGGTATTCTCGGAGCGGTTATTCTGGCCGGGGTGGCGCTGGGAGTGTTCCCTTCCTATGCAGAAGCTGCCCGCCGTTTGGTGAAGGCGGGCACTACCTTCTATCCCCGCCCGGAGAACCGTAAGCACTATGACGAGAATTACGCCAAATATAAACGGTTGTATCAAGCGGTTAATAGCGCCATGTCAAACCTATAGGAGATGCTGAAGAATGCCATTAGTGACCCTGAAAGAGTTAATGAAGGATGCCGAAGCCAAACGTTATGCCGTCGGCGCGTACAATGTTATTAATTTGGAGATGATCCGGGGAATCATTGCCGGGGCCGAGGAGGCACGCTCACCGGTCATTCTGCCTTTGCGGAAGTGCATATTCCGCTTGTTCCGCTGGAGGTGATCGCTCCCATTATACTGGCGGCTGCGAGGCAAGCGCGGGTTCCCGTTGCCGTACACCTGGACCACGGCCAGGATCACGAAATTCTGATCCGGGCGATGCAGCTCGGCTTCTCGTCGGTGATGTTCGACGGCGCGCATCTGCCGCTGGAGGAGAATATCCGCCAGACCAATGAAATCAGCAGAATCGCCAAGGCGCTCGGAGTTTCCGTAGAAGCCGAGCTTGGCAAGATTCTGCGTCCGGAGGGCGGAGGAGCGGAGGAAGAAATAGAAGAATATGATCCGGACGATGTCTACACCAATCCCCAAGAAGCCCAAACTTTTATTGCACATACCGATGTTGATGCCCTTGCCGTTGCTTACGGGACAGCGCACGGTGTTTATCTGACAGAACCGGTTCTGGATTTTGAGCGGTTGAAGCTCATCAAAGAGCTTACCGGCCTGCCGCTGGTGATGCATGGAGGGTCTGGACTGGATGAAGCCGCCTATATCACCTCCATACAGTGCGGCATCCGCAAGCTTAACTATTATTCCAATATGGCGCATGAAGTGGCCAATACCCTCCAGGCGAAATTGGCGGCCAACAGTGCGCAGCAGCGCAAAAGCTATTATCATGATCTATCCAGATGGGCTATGGAAGCAGTGCAGCAGGATATTGTTCGTACGATGAGAATTTTCGGGAGTGCCGGACAAGCCTGAGGCTTTCCTTCCCGGGTGCAGGAGGAATGGCAGTATGGCAAGACTTTATGGCAGAGAATGGACCCGGCGTGAGCTGGAGGCCAGAGTTGGCCGGATAGAGCAGCTTGCGGGAGTGCAGCCCTTTGTAATGAGAGAGGGGCCGGAGGCCGGTCAGGAAGTGTTCCGTGTGCGGACCGGCTCCGGCCTCTCCTATTGGGTGCATCCCGGCAAGGGAATGGATATCTCTTTGGCTGAATTTTGCGGCATTCCGTTTAGCTGGTCTGCCGCCAACGGAGATCCCCATCCCGCTTATTTCCGGGAAGAGGGGAATCACTGGCTGCAGACAGCTTCCGGCGGGTTGCTGATGACTTGCGGATTGTCGCAGGCAGGTGCGGCCGGCCGGGACGATTACGGAGCTTATGGATTGCATGGACAGATTCATCATACGCCTGCACGCCAGGCTTCCTATCAGGCGGAATGGCAAGGTAATGAATATGAGATACGCCTGCGGGGAGTCGTAGAGGAGACGTCCATCTTTGGACATAAGCTGCGTTTGACCCGCACGATTACAAGCAGGCTTGGCGAGAACAGTTTGCAGCTTAACGATTGCGTGGAGAATGTAGGCTTTACACCGGCCCCGCATCTGATGCTGTATCATTTCAACTTTGGCTTTCCGCTGCTTGCGGAGGATACCAGGATCATCATGCCGGAGAGCAGTTGTGCTCCGCGTGATGATGATATGGAGATATCACGGATACATGAATGGCAGGCGCCGGATCAGCGTTTTAAAGAACAAGTGTACTACCATGAGCCATTGGAGCAGCAAACGTACATCTGCGCACAAATCTGCAGCCCTTCTTTTCCTGTACCCGGCTTATCCTATTCTGCGGGCGGTCTGACGGCAGAGCTGAAGTGGAACCGGCTGACGCTCCCCAGACTGGTGCAGTGGAGAATGCCGGGAGCTGGCGAGCATGTGCTGGGACTCGAGCCGTCCAATTGCTGGACCCGGGGGAGAGCGGAAGAGCGCGGAGCGCATGCTTTGAAGCTGCTGGAGCCTGGAGCAGCCGTTCATTATGAGATTGAATTGAAATTCAAAACGAACTGAACAAACGGAGGAATTTGATATGCTGCAGGCTAAGCCTTATGTATTCTGGTTTGTAACAGGGAGCCAAGGTTTGTACGGAGAGGAAGTACTTGAGCAAGTGGAGGAGAACTCCAGGAAAATGGTGGAGGAGCTAAACCGCGAAGGGGGCCTTCCGTATCCGATCCAATTCCGCGAAACGGTCACGGCTCCGGAAGCGATTCTGCGAGTTTGTCTTGAAGCCAATTCCAGCGGGACCTGCGCGGGGGTGATCACATGGATGCACACCTTCTCACCGGCCAAAATGTGGATCTCGGGGCTGACCCAGCTGCGCAAGCCGCTGCTGCATCTGCATACCCAGTTCAATGTCGAGATTCCTTGGGACAGTATAGATATGGAATTTATGAACTTGAACCAGGCGGCGCACGGCGACCGTGAGTTCGGGTTCATCGGCGCCCGCCTGCGCATGGCCCGAAAGATTATTGCAGGCCACTGGAAGGATGAAGAGGTGCGTGCAAGAATCGGAGGGTGGATGAAGACGGCGGCGGGCTATACCGGGAGCCAGACGATGAGGATCGCCAGATTCGGCGACAATATGCGTGATGTTGCGGTGACGGAAGGCGATAAGGTGGAGGCGCAAATCAAGCTGGGGTGGACGGTCAACGGTTATCCGGCCGGTGATCTGGCTGAACGGGTTCGGAGTGTAAGTGATGCCAAGCTGCGTACGCTGATGGATGAATACGCCGAATTGTACGATTTTACGGATCAGGGACGTGCCGATGGCGCTGAACGGGAAGCCATTCGTGAACAGGCGCGGATGGAGATTGCGCTGAGCGAATTTTTGGAGGAGGGCGGATATACAGCGTTCGTGACCAGCTTCCAGGATCTGCATGGACTGAAGCAATTACCGGGGCTGGCGGCTCAGCGGCTGATGGCGGCAGGCTACGGCTTCGGCGGTGAAGGCGACTGGAAGACGGCCGCGCTGGTACGGATGATGAAGATTATGGCCGGTAATCAAGGGACCTCTTTCATGGAGGATTATACGTATCATCTGCAAAAGGGTAATGAAATGGTGCTGGGTTCCCATATGCTGGAGATCTGCCCGTCCCTGGCTGCGGACAGACCAAGAATTGAAGTGCATCCCTTGTTTGTCGGCGGCAAGGAAGCTCCGGCGAGACTGATTTTTAACGGAGCCAGCGGCAGAGGAATCAATGCTACCCTGGTGGATATGGGCGACCGGTTCCGTCTGATCGTCAATGAAGTGAATGCCGTACAGAATGAACATAGAATGCCTCATCTGCCGGTAGCGCGCCTCCTCTGGCAGCCAGAGCCGTCCTTGACCCGTGCATCGGAAGCCTGGATTCTAGCCGGGGGTGCACATCACTTCGCCTTTTCCTTCCATACAACAAGTGAACAGCTCCGGGATTGGGCGCGCATGGCAGGAGTCGAGTGCCTTGTCATCGACACCTCCAGCACCCTGATTTCACTTGAGAATGAGCTGCGCTGGAATGATCTGTATTACCGGATGAATCATTAGCCGGATTAAGCTTAAGCACTCAAGACCCGCTTGCTGCCACAATCAGCAGGTGCGGGTCTTTTGCTGTATATATCCCCCTCAATCGACAAGCGCATTGAATTGTAAGGCCGTCTACCCTATAATTAAAAACGTTATCCGGGCGCTTTAGCCCTTTAAACAGGAGGGATATCCATTATGAGCATCACCGTCAAAGATGTGCAGCATGTGGCCAAGCTGGCCCGACTGCAATTAAGCCCGGAAGAAGAGGCTACCTTCACCGAACAAATGAATGCTATTTTACAATATGCCGAGAAATTGAATGAGCTGGATACTGAGAATGTAGAGCCGACCACCCATGTGCTGCAAGTCAGCAATGTGATGCGTGACGATGTGGTGAAGGAGAGCCTGACCCAAGAGGAAGCGCTGCTTAACGCACCGGAACATGAAGAGGGACACTTCAAGGTTCCCGCTGTTCTGGAATAACCATACCCTGAGAGGAGGAAGCAAGTTGAGCCTGTTTCAATATCGACTACCTGAAGTACATAACATGCTGCACAGTAAAGAGGTCTCGGTCCGTGAACTGACTGAAGAATCCCTGTCCGTCATTGCGGAACGTGACAGCAAGGTTCATGCTTTTTTGACACTGAATGAAGAGGGGGCCCGCGATCAGGCACGTGCGCTTGATGACAAGCTGGCAACCGGAGCTGCGCGTGGTCTGTTATTCGGATTGCCCGCCGGAATCAAGGATAATATTGTGACCCAAGGTCTGCGCACCACCTGTGCCAGCCAGTTCCTTAATAACTTCCAGCCGATTTATGATGCTACCGTAGTTTCCAAGCTGCGTCAGGCTGATGCCGTAACTATAGGTAAGCTGAACATGGACGAGTTCGCCATGGGCGGGTCCAATGAGAATTCCAGCTTCGGCGCTGTGCGCAATCCATGGGATTTGGAGCGTGTTCCAGGCGGTTCGAGCGGCGGTTCGGCAGCAGCGGTTGCGGCCGGAGAGGTATTCTTTACACTTGGTTCCGACACCGGCGGTTCGATCCGCCAGCCGGCTTCCTACTGCGGAGTAGTCGGCCTTAAGCCTACCTATGGCCTGGTCTCCCGTTACGGGCTGGTGGCTTTTGCCTCCTCCCTGGATCAGATTGGTCCAATTACCCGCAGCGTTGAGGATTCTGCATATGTACTGCAGGCGATTGCCGGTTATGATGCCCAGGATTCCACCTCGGCCAAGGTCAGCATACCTGATTATCTGAGTTCGCTGACTGGTGACATCTCAGGTCTGCGGATTGCCGTACCGAAGGAATACCTGGGTGAAGGTGTGGACGCCCAGGTCCGCGAATCGGTGCTCGCAGCACTCAAAGTGCTGGAGGGCCTAGGCGCAGTGTGGGAAGAGGTTTCCCTTCCGCATACCGAATATGCCGTAGCCGCTTATTATCTCCTTTCCTCATCCGAGGCTTCCTCCAACCTGGCCCGTTTTGACGGTGTCCGTTACGGAGTGCGTGTGGATGATGGGGGTGGATTGCTGGATCTGTACCATAACTCCCGCAGCCAGGGCTTCGGCCCTGAAGTCAAACGCCGGATCATGCTCGGCACCTATGCGCTAAGCTCCGGATATTACGATGCTTATTATTTGAAGGCGCAGAAGGTGCGCACCTTGATTAAGCAGGATTTTGATGAAGTGTTCAAGAAATATGATGTCGTGATCGGCCCGACTGCGCCAACCACAGCCTTCAAGCTGGGCTCGCAGACCGAAGATCCGCTGACCATGTATCTGAATGATATCCTTACCATTCCTGTCAGCCTGGCCGGTATTCCTGCTATCAGCATCCCTTGCGGGTTCGCTGAAGGTCTGCCTGTCGGCTTGCAGATTATCGGCAAGGAGTTTGATGAGAGTACGGTACTGCGCGTTGCGCATGCCTTTGAACAACATACAGAGCATCACAAGGCCCGCCCGCAAATGTAGCTTTTATATTAAGATGCACTTAAGATTTGAACTTGAAGCTACATCGTCACTGCGGTGAACATTTGGACTTCCGGCCGCTGTTGTCCCCAGATTTCTTGATTAATACCGCTGTTCGCGGTTGAAATCCGGTGACAAAGGCGGTCGCTACCGCTCCTACAGTTCCAAATTTCCCCTCCGTTTCTTTTGCTTTTTGTTTATTTCTTTAGTGCTTCTTATATAGTTTGAGTATATGCCCACAAAACTTTTAAGGGATGAGATTATCTATGTCTAAATATGAAACGGTCATCGGGCTTGAAGTTCATGTGGAGCTTCATACCAAGTCCAAAATCTTCTGCGGCTGCTCCACAGAATTCGGCGCTCCGCCTAATACCCATACCTGTCCGGTCTGTCTCGGCCACCCCGGTGTACTGCCGGTGCTTAACCGCCAGGCGGTAGAGTATGCCATGAAAGCGGCAATGGCTCTGAACTGTACGATCGGCGATGTCAGCAAGTTTGACCGCAAAAACTATTTTTACCCCGATTCCCCGAAGGCCTACCAGATTTCGCAATTTGATCAGCCTATCGGCCTGAACGGCTGGATTGATATTGAAGTGAATGGAGAGACCAAACGGATCGGGATCACCCGTCTTCATCTGGAGGAAGATGCGGGCAAGCTGACTCACGTGGATGGAGGATTTGCTTCACTGGTTGACTTCAACCGGGTAGGCACTCCGCTTATTGAGATTGTCTCGGAGCCTGATCTGCGTTCACCGGAGGAAGCGCGTGCTTACCTGGAGAAGATCCGCGCCATTATGCAGTATTGCGATGTATCGGATGTGAAGATGGAAGAAGGCTCGATGCGCTGTGATGCCAATATCAGCCTACGGCCGGTGGGGCAGGAGGAATTTGGCATCCGGGCCGAGCTGAAGAATATGAACTCCTTCCGCGGGGTTCTGCGCGGGCTGGAGTATGAGCAGTTCCGTCAGGGGGAGATTCTGGATGACGGGGGAATCGTTGTACAGGAGACCCGCCGCTGGGATGAAGCGGGAGGCAAGACCTTGTCCATGCGCGGCAAGGAGGAAGCCCATGATTACCGTTATTTCCCGGACCCGGATCTGATTGTGCTGCATATTGGCGAGGACTGGAAGGAAGCGATCCGCTCCACGATCCCTGAGCTGCCGGATGCCCGGCAGGCCCGGTACAGTGAGGAGTTTGGTCTGACTGCCTATGATGCCGGAGTGCTCACTTCCTCCAAGCCGCTTGCGGACTTCTTCGAGGGCAGTCTTGCCTTCACGCAGGATGCCAAGGCTGTCGCCAACTGGATGATGGGCGATCTGCTGGGGTATTTGAACAGCAATAATCTGGAGTTATCCCAGGTGAAGATTACGCCGCAGGGGCTGGGCGAGATGATCGGCCTGATCGCAGGCGGAACCATCAGCAGCAAAATTGCCAAGACCGTGTTCAAAGAAATGCTGGAGAGCGGCAAGCTGCCGGCAGTTATCGTTGAAGAAAAGGGTCTGGTGCAGATCAGTGATGAAGGTGCGATCAAGAAAATCGTACAGGAAGTGGTCGCTGCTAATCCGCAATCTGTCGAAGACTACAAGGCCGGCAAGAAACAAGCGATCGGCTTCCTTGTAGGACAGGTCATGAAGGCGAGCAAAGGGAAGGCTAACCCGGGTCTTGTGAACACACTGCTAGCAGAAGTGCTGAACAGCTAGATTGGGTAATAGATTATAGAATCTTGGGCACAGGGCTTGTCGGCAACGGCAGGCCCCTGTGCAGTATATAAGGGGAATGTACGGATGGATACAATAGTGAAGCTGAATCTGCAGGATGAGATCACGCTGGATGAGCTATGGAGCCTTCAGCATAAGGCATACCGCCTGGAGGCGGAGATCATCGGGTTTCGTGACATACCGCCGCTGCTGGAGACGAGGGACATGCTCAGCCGGGTTACAGAGGAGTTCTACGGCTGCTTCGATGAGACGGAGGAGCTGCTCGGCGCTGTTGCAGTCACCCAGGAGTCTCCCGGCAAGCTAACCGTTACCCGGATGATGGTCAGCCCGGACCATTTCCGCCAAGGCGTGGCCGGAAGACTGTTAGAATTTATCTTTGTCCGTTACGCGGAGATGGAGCAGTTTATCGTATCTACGGGGAAGCTGAACCTTCCGGCAGTGACGCTCTATACCAAGCACGGGTTCATTCCTGTCGGGTCCGAAGAGGTGGTTCCTGGAGTAGAGCTGCTGGAATTCCACCGGACAAGCAGGCTGAAATGACAAGTACATCCCAATTTAGAAAGGAGGAGTACCGAGAATGAGTTCCGGCCATCAGAATCATGAGGAGCTTTCCGTGCGGGAAGAAGAGAATGAGGCAGGCTTGCCGCTGTCTGAAGCTGACGTAGAATTGAACCATCCCTACATCCCTCCCCGTCCCAAACGCCGTCCGCGTAAACGTAAATTTATAGCCGGCCTGCTTGCTGCAGTGCTTCCCGGCACGGGACATCTCTATCTCGGGCTGCTCCGCAAAGGGGTTTCTGTCATTTTCCTTATTGTGCTGGATATTGTGGCATTGCTGTATTTCTCATCTATCGGGATGCAAATCAATGTACCGCTGCTGATTTTACTGGGGCTGCTGATTCCGGTGTTATA
Source organism: Paenibacillus sp. FSL P2-0089 (assembly GCF_038595095.1). Lineage (NCBI taxonomy): Bacteria > Bacillati > Bacillota > Bacilli > Caryophanales > Paenibacillaceae > Paenibacillus > Paenibacillus sp. FSL P2-0089. The sequence continues at coordinate 6,217,066 of NZ_CP152006.1, read as the reverse complement.
CTTCTATAATGTGTTTGACGCGCTTCAGAACGCAGACCTGATTCTGCGGTTTCCTGTTGAGCATGATCTTGAAGAGCTGGAGACCATCCAGTCCGGTACAACAACCTCAAGACGCCGGGTAAGGATCAGCGAGCCGGGGATTTCCTTTGGCCTCCTGCTGCTTATCGGCGGGGCGATGCTCTTTCTTTTCCAGCAAAAGCCGCCCTGGCTTCGGGGATTCATTGAGACCTCTGCCGGTGCTGCCGTTGCAGTGGTGCTGATAGGCCTCGGCCTTCTTATGGGGATCAGAGAGATGGCCAGGGACTCCATAGCGCGTCAGGACAAGGAGCGGAAGAAGCGGCGGATCGGCAGATATACAGCCTCAGTAACGCTGGCTGCTGTCGGAATCCTGCTTCTCCTGGACTGGCGTGATGGAACAGATTATATGATGCTGCTGCTCAAATGGTGGCCTATCATTCCGGTATTATGGGGAGTAGAGTATCTGCTGATCTATATACTTTTCCGCCGTCTGAAGCAGAGCGGTACTGCCGGAAGAGCGCGGATGGATCTGCGGGGATTGTTCTCTGCGGTAATACTGGCTGCCTGTGTGTTTATTGTAACCGAGCAGGAGCACTATCTGCATCTGTGGAACAAGGTGAGTCTTAACCTGACCGTGGCGGCAGTCGATTACGGGGAAGCGGAAGGAAGCTCATATCAGAAGGCTCCGCTGATGGTTCCGGTGGAACTGAACACCTCCAAGGTCAATATTGACGCTATTAATGGAGACATTCTCATTCACCGGGCTGCTGTGGAGGATATTGAGATTACGGCAACCGTCTGGGTAGACCAGCTGGACGGGGTGCAGGCGGAAGCCATAGCGGACCAGTCCTTTGTCGAGGTGACGGAAGGTACGACAATCAAGATCACACCCCAGAGTAAGGCGTACGGTGAATCCGGCAAACGCCAGCCGCGGATCAACCTGGATATCTCCCTGCCGGAAGACCGGCGGTTCGACCTGAACGTCCGTACGATGAATGGCGGAATTACCCTGCAGAATGTGGAAGCCATTGCCGACATCTCGCTGGAGACCGGGAACGGGGAGCTGATTCTGCACCGCATTTACGGCAATGTAAAAGGTAAAACCTTAAACGGTGCGGTGCGCACCAGAGATGTCCTGGGCAATGTGGAGCTGGGGACAAGCGGAGGCGATATGGGGGCTTGGGACGTTAGAGGTGCCCTGAAGCTGTCAACGGCGGTCGGCAACATCACGGCATATGACAGCGGGGATGTGCTGGATCTGTCCACGAAGAATGGCAATGTGGAGGTATCCGGAGCAAGATCCAAGCTGCATGCCGAATCCCTGAACGGCCGGATCAGCATCCGCTCCGGGGATTTCGGGGGAGACTGGGATGTGTACAGTGCAGTGGGGGATATTGAACTGTTCCTGCCGCTAACAGGTAATTATACGGTGGAGGGCTCCAGCGGATATGGAGATATCGTAACAGACCTGCCAGGGCTCGTGATTGACAAAAAAGTGCTTTCCGGCCAGATTGGAACCGGTGAATTCAAGCTGCGTGTAGACGGAAACAGCAATTTAAATGTGAGCAAATATTGAAATAAGGAATTTTTATTATATAATAATGAATATAATGTAATGACTTCATTGACAACGTTGAAAGCAGAGTCATACAATTACATTAGAATTATTATTAAGTTGTATAATTAAAGGCGGTGGCATGGATGGGTAGTGGCGTACAGCATGCATTGGAGCAACTCAAGACAACCGGTGTCCGTATTACGCCTCAGCGTCATGCGATTCTAACGTATCTGATGGAAGCGATGAATCATCCTACAGCAGACGATATTTACCGGGCACTTGAGCCTCAGTTTCCGAGCATGAGTGTGGCAACTGTGTATAACAATCTTAAGATGTTCATGGAAGCAGGTATGGTCCGTGAGCTGACCTACGGTGATAATTCCAGCCGTTTCGACGCCAATGTATCTGATCACTATCATGTTATCTGCCAGGAATGCGGCAAGATTGAGGATTTCAGCTATTCCACTCTTCATGAGGTAGAGCAGCAGGCCGAACGGGCCACAGGCTTCAAGATTCATGGATTGCGTATGGAGCTGTACGGTGTGTGCAAAGGCTGCGGCGAGAAGCAGCACTGAATGGAATGATACCTATAAGCGTGTAGAGTCCGAATGCGGATTCTGCACGCTTTTTTATATGAAGAGAGAATCAAGCTGTTACAAAAATACAAACCTTCCAAGAGATTCGCGCAACCAAGCTCGCCTGCATGGCGTATACTTAACAGAAGTGTTGCCTGCTTTTAAAATTCAACGAATGGTTTGGAGGACCTATTTTGGACAGAAGACAGAGACAAAGACGCGTCACAAAGCGTGGAAGTCTTACTCGCCGCTTATTGGGACTTGTCATCATAGCCGCCGCAGCCTTTTGGGTTGTTTATTATGTACTGCCGAACCGCCAGCATCTGGACCCGGACTGGAAGGGGCTGGACAAGCCGATTTTTGTGAAGGGACAGCTTACAGGCTATTCAGCATCGGGTACGGGGGACGGACTGCTGTTACCGCTGCCTTTTTTGCAGGAATATGTAGATCCTTCTATCCGCTATGAAAAAGAGAGCAAATCAGTCATCCTCTCAACGGACAGCAGTCTGTTGTACATGCAGGAGGAATCCAAGGCCGCAGCTCTGAACAATGAACCTCTGCAGCTTCGGCTTGCTCCCGAGGTTAAAGATAAAGTGACCTATCTTCCGGTAGACACACTGGAGAATCTGTACGGCTTCGAGATCGAAGAGGATACGAATACCGGTGCAGTGCTGCTAATGACTGCAGGTGAATCGGTGCCGCTTGGCAAGGTGAAGGGCAAAGAAGGCGGGAAAACGAAAGCCCTGCGCAGTGAGCCCTCGGTGCATGCACCGATTTTGGCGGATATGAATCCTGGGGATGTTGTACGGATCTGGAACACGGACACCAAGGACTGGGTATACGCTCAGCTTGATAATGGTTATTCGGGCTACGCCAAGGCGGATGATATTACCGTAGACGGTACCCGAACTGTAGAGAAAAAGCCCGCAATACCTACGCGCGCGGAGCGCAGCTGGAAGGATAAGCCGGTAAACATGTTCTGGGAAGCCGTGTATGAACGCAAGCCTAATCCCGCCAAATTCGCAGCCTTGCCTGGAATTAATGTGGTTAGCCCCACCTGGTTCAGCATTATTGATGTGAAGGGGAATGTGCGTAGCCAGGCGGACCGCTCTTATGTAGATTGGGCGCATAATCAGGGGATGGAGGTATGGGGGCTGCTGAGCAACAGCTTTGAACCCGATTTGACCACTGAAGCCTTATCCACGTATGACAATCGGATGAATGCCATTGTGCAGATGCTTAAGTATGCAGACCTGTACAATTTAGACGGGATTAATATCGACTTCGAGAATGTGTACACCAAGGATGGACCGAACGTAACGCAGTTCATGCGGGAACTGAAGCCGATGGCCCAGAGCCGTAATCTGATTGTTTCTATTGATGTTACGCCGAAGTCCAAGAGCGAGATGTGGTCCCTGTTTCTCGACCGTCCGGCGCTTGCCGCCGTGTCCGACTTCCTGATTGTAATGGCCTACGACGAGCACTGGGCAGCCAGTCCGGTTGCAGGATCAGTAGCCTCTTTACCGTGGGTTAAGACCTCTATGAACCGGATTATCGAGGAGGATAAGGTGCCAGCAGAGAAGTTAATTCTGGGAGTGCCACTCTATACGCGGATCTGGACGGAAGCCACCGAGAAGGGCAAGACCAAAGTAAGCTCCAAGGCCGTCAGTATGAATGCGGTCAAGGAGATCATCGCTGAGAAGAAGCTGACACCGGTATTCGATAAGGAAGCCGGACAGAACTACGTGGAGTATAAGGAAGAGGATGTTCTCCGCAAAATCTGGATCGAGGACACCACCTCGCTCACAGCCCGGGTAGAGCTGGCCCAGTCCTTGAAGCTGGGCGGTGTGGCAGCCTGGAACCGTAGCTTTGCCAGTCCGGAGGCATGGGAAGCATTGAAGGGAATTATTAAATAAGATGATTTCATTAAAAAAAGGTGTTGTCCTACAGTGGACAACACCTTTTTTGGCAGACAATACTATTCTTACATTACCTTGTCTCTAAATAAATGCATAATGTCAGTAAGCACTGCTTGGAGAGGATTAGTGTTTCAGTTGCTGGGTTTCAAGCTCTTCGGCAGTAATGGTAGCTTGTGCAGGGTCCATGGTGAGGATGGTGTGGCAGAACATGCAGCGGTCGGTTTTGCCCAGCATTTTGGTCAGCTTATGGCACTCCGGACATTCCACCTGAACCGCACTGGTTGAGAGCATGCCCGCCCAAAAATAAATAGCCAGACTGGCCATCATGGAGACGAGTCCAATGACAAGACCGACAGCAGCAACGACTTTGCCGGCAGAGCCCCAGAATACAATACCTGCGGTTCCCATGATCATGAGACCCATGCCAAGCATGGTCAGAAGCAGTCCCCAGGTGCGAAAAGCATTGATTTTGGCCGATTTAAATTTCATGAGTACGATCTCCTAACTGAAATATAGTTCGGTTGTTCAGGAGGAACTGGCATGAATATGTAGAATAAGCTTTATGTATAGAGATTATAACTGACGGACGCAAAATCGCCAAATTTGATGGAGGGAAGCATGGAACTGTCCAATTTGACCCTATTAAGCGGGGAGACTTTTGAAGAGAATGTTCTTGGAGCCGTTGCTTGGCGGCAAAGAGGAGACGCCACGTTTCAAAGTGCGCTGCTGCACGATTTTGATATGGTGGTCCTTCTGCTGCATGAGGAACAGGAGACGGAACGCATCATAACCCATAGCATTGCTGGTGATAAGCGGACACAATCGGTGCATGTAGGTCTATCTGCATTGGAACGTGCTGTTATGGCCGGAGATAACAACGAGCTTCTTAGCAGCCTGATATCCGGAGAGGTACTCTGGGACCCGAAGGGGATCTTGGCGGAGATGCGTAAGCAGCTCACCCAGTTTGAGGGCCCGCTCAAAGAACGGGTGCTGTTCATGGAATTCTCCCGTTTTTTACATATGTATATTAAGTCCAAGCGTTATATTGAAGCAGGCTGCACCATGGATGCCTATAATTGCGTACTCATTGCCTTGTATCATTGGGCGCGCATTGAAGTGAGTGAAGCGGGGTATTTCCCGGAACCGGCAGTATGGGGACAGGTGAAAAGCTTGAACTCCCCGGTCCATAAGCTATATGAAGAGTTGACTATCAGCACAGAGACACTGGACCAGAGAATTGAACTGATTCTGCTCGCCTGTGAATTTGCCCTTATGTCAAAAATGGAGGATTGCTGTATCATGCTGCTTCATATCCTGGGCAGCCGTAAGGAGGCGTGGAGCATTAAGGAGCTTCTGCAGCATTCGGGGCTCAGCCCGCTCCAGGCAGAGTTGCCGCTTGTGCTTCGCAAGCTGGTATCCCGTTCATTAATTCGGGAGATCGCCTCGTGGGCAGTGGATGCCGGGGATGGTCATGCCATTCGTTATACCCTTTAAGTTAACAAATCGCCTACTGGCGGTAACAGCTCTATATAGATAGCATTAGCGGGAGAATGGAGAGGGTGAGTGTACTCTCTTTTTTTATTTGTCCAGGTTTGCAGAAGAGCTGAAAGGAAACTGAATATTAAGGGTTGACTAGGGTGCAGTTCTTATGATAAATTATAACTCGTCCCTCTGACATAACGATGCGCAGCAATGCAGTCGTAAATCAGCCGAAAAAAGAAATTAAAAAAAAGGTTGACTAAAACGAGGGCGCTGTGATATATTATAAAGGTCGCTGCTGAGACAAAAAACGGCGACGAAAGATGAGCTTGATCTTTGAAAACTGAACAACGAGTGAGTATCGGAGATCACTTCAGTGAGATCCAAAAATGAGAATGTAAATTCTCGTCAGATGTTTCAAAATGAGCAATCGCTCTTTCTAAATACCAATTTGGAGAGTTTGATCCTGGCTCAGGACGAACGCTGGCGGCATGCCTAATACATGCAAGTCGAGCGGAGTTTGAGAGGAAGCTTGCTTCCTTTCAGACTTAGCGGCGGACGGGTGAGTAACACGTAGGCAACCTGCCCTCAAGCCTGGGATAACTACCGGAAACGGTAGCTAATACCGGATAATTTCTTTTTTCTCCTGAGAGAAGAATGAAAGGCGGAGCAATCTGCTGCTTGGGGATGGGCCTGCGGCGCATTAGCTAGTTGGTGGGGTAACGGCCCACCAAGGCGACGATGCGTAGCCGACCTGAGAGGGTGAACGGCCACACTGGGACTGAGACACGGCCCAGACTCCTACGGGAGGCAGCAGTAGGGAATCTTCCGCAATGGGCGCAAGCCTGACGGAGCAATGCCGCGTGAGTGATGAAGGTTTTCGGATCGTAAAGCTCTGTTGCCAGGGAAGAACGTCCGGTAGAGTAACTGCTACCGGAGTGACGGTACCTGAGAAGAAAGCCCCGGCTAACTACGTGCCAGCAGCCGCGGTAATACGTAGGGGGCAAGCGTTGTCCGGAATTATTGGGCGTAAAGCGCGCGCAGGCGGTTATTTAAGTCTGGTGTTTAAACCTTGGGCTCAACCTGAGGTCGCACTGGAAACTGGGTGACTTGAGTACAGAAGAGGAAAGTGGAATTCCACGTGTAGCGGTGAAATGCGTAGATATGTGGAGGAACACCAGTGGCGAAGGCGACTTTCTGGGCTGTAACTGACGCTGAGGCGCGAAAGCGTGGGGAGCAAACAGGATTAGATACCCTGGTAGTCCACGCCGTAAACGATGAGTGCTAGGTGTTAGGGGTTTCGATACCCTTGGTGCCGAAGTTAACACAGTAAGCACTCCGCCTGGGGAGTACGGTCGCAAGACTGAAACTCAAAGGAATTGACGGGGACCCGCACAAGCAGTGGAGTATGTGGTTTAATTCGAAGCAACGCGAAGAACCTTACCAGGTCTTGACATCCAACTAACGAAGCAGAGATGCATCAGGTGCCCTTCGGGGAAAGTTGAGACAGGTGGTGCATGGTTGTCGTCAGCTCGTGTCGTGAGATGTTGGGTTAAGTCCCGCAACGAGCGCAACCCTTGACTTTAGTTGCCAGCAGGTGAAGCTGGGCACTCTAGGACTGACTGCCGGTGACAAACCGGAGGAAGGTGGGGATGACGTCAAATCATCATGCCCCTTATGACCTGGGCTACACACGTACTACAATGGCCGGTACAACGGGAAGCGAAGCCGCGAGGTGGAGCCAATCCCAACAAAGCCGGTCTCAGTTCGGATTGCAGGCTGCAACTCGCCTGCATGAAGTCGGAATTGCTAGTAATCGCGGATCAGCATGCCGCGGTGAATACGTTCCCGGGTCTTGTACACACCGCCCGTCACACCACGAGAGTTTACAACACCCGAAGTCGGTGGGGTAACCCGCAAGGGAGCCAGCCGCCGAAGGTGGGGTAGATGATTGGGGTGAAGTCGTAACAAGGTAGCCGTATCGGAAGGTGCGGCTGGATCACCTCCTTTCTATGGAGAATCGTCTTCTGCAATGAAGACATTCAAATCGGAAGCTTTGCTTCCACTAATAGAACCCTTGGGTTCGAATACTCACTCGTTGGTCAGTTTTGAGAGTTTAAGCTCTCATCTTTAAACTTGATCCTTGAAAACTGGATACCGAAACGAATTTGCGTTTTAGAACATTCCTTTAAGCTGAACTTGTGTAAACAAGTTTCATATTAATGGCGATACTAGCGATTTTCCTTAGGGAAAACGCATTGGTTAAGCTACTAAGAGCACACGGAGGATGCCTAGGCGCCAGGAGCCGACGAAGGACGTGGCGAACAACGAAACTGCCTCGGGGAGCTGTAAGCAAGCTTTGATCCGGGGGTGTCCGAATGGGGAAACCCAGCTGTGGTAATTCGCAGTTACTCATTTCTGAATACATAGGAAATGCAGAGGCAGACCAGGGGAACTGAAACATCTAAGTACCCTGAGGAAGAGAAAACAATAGTGATTCCGTCAGTAGCGGCGAGCGAACGCGGAACAGCCTAAACCAAGGGGCTTGCCTCTTGGGGTTGTGGGACGTCTCACATGGAGTTACAAAGGAATATGGTAGGCGAAGAGGTCTGGAAAGGCCCGCGATAGAGGTAAAAGCCCTGTAGCCTAAACTGTGTTCTCTCCGAGACGGATCCCGAGTAGTGCGGGGCACGTGAAACCCCGTATGAATCCAGCAGGACCATCTGCTAAGGCTAAATACTACCTGGCGACCGATAGTGAAACAGTACCGTGAGGGAAAGGTGAAAAGCACCCCGGAAGGGGAGTGAAATAGAACCTGAAACCGTGTGCTTACAAAAAGTCAGAGCCCTTTCTATGGGTGATGGCGTGCCTTTTGTAGAATGAACCGGCGAGTTACGTTTAACATGCAAGGTTAAGGTGAGAAGCCGGAGCCGCAGCGAAAGCGAGTCTGAATAGGGCGACTGAGTATGTGGACGTAGACCCGAAACCGTGTGATCTACCCCTGTCCAGGGTGAAGGTGCGGTAACACGCACTGGAGGCCCGAACCCACGCATGTTGAAAAATGCGGGGATGAGGTGGGGGTAGCGGAGAAATTCCAATCGAACTCGGAGATAGCTGGTTCTCCCCGAAATAGCTTTAGGGCTAGCCTCGGTGAATGGAGTGGTGGAGGTAGAGCACTGATTGGGTGCGGGGCCCGCAAGGGTTACCAAGCTCAGTCAAACTCCGAATGCCATTTACTTCTTGCCGGGAGTCAGACAGTGAGTGCTAAGATCCATTGTCAAAAGGGAAACAGCCCAGACCATCAGCTAAGGTCCCCAAGTGTGTGTTAAGTGGGAAAGGATGTGGAGTTGCACAGACAACCAGGATGTTGGCTTAGAAGCAGCCACCATTGAAAGAGTGCGTAATAGCTCACTGGTCGAGTGACTCTGCGCCGAAAATGTAACGGGGCTAAACACACCACCGAAGCTATGGCTAGATGCTTTGCATCTGGGGTAGGGGAGCGTTGTATGTAGGTTGAAGGTGTACCGTAAGGAGCGCTGGACAGCATACAAGTGAGAATGCCGGTATGAGTAACGAAAAGATCAGTGAGAATCTGATCCGCCGAAAGCCCAAGGTTTCCTGAGGAAGGCTCGTCCGCTCAGGGTAAGTCGGGACCTAAGGCGAGGCCGACAGGCGTAGTCGAAGGACAACAGTTTGAAATTACTGTACCACCGTAATCCGCTATGAGCGATGGGGTGACGCAGGAGGGTAGTGACGCGGACTGATGGATGTCCGTCTAAGCAGTGAGGCTGGTGTGCAGGCAAATCCGCACATCGTAAGGCTAGGCTGTGATGGGGAGCGAAAATTATAGTAGCGAAGGTCATGATCTCACACTGCCAAGAAAAGCCTCTAGCCAGGAGAAGGTGCCCGTACCGCAAACCGACACAGGTAGGCGAGAAGAGAATTCTAAGGCGCGCGGAAGAACTCTCGTTAAGGAACTCGGCAAAATGACCCCGTAACTTCGGGAGAAGGGGTGCCTCGGTAGGGTGAATAGCCCGAGGGGGCCGCAGTGAAAAGGCCCAAGCGACTGTTTAGCAAAAACACAGGTCTGTGCGAAGCCGCAAGGCGAAGTATACGGGCTGACGCCTGCCCGGTGCTGGAAGGTTAAGGGGAGCGGTTAGGAGCAATCCGAAGCTGTGAACCGAAGCCCCAGTAAACGGCGGCCGTAACTATAACGGTCCTAAGGTAGCGAAATTCCTTGTCAGGTAAATTCTGACCCGCACGAATGGCGTAACGACTTGGGCGCTGTCTCAACGAGAGATCCGGTGAAATTTTAATACCTGTGAAGATGCAGGTTACCCGCGACAAGACGGAAAGACCCCATGGAGCTTTACTGCAGCTTGATATTGAATTTGGGTACGATCTGTACAGGATAGGTGGGAGCCGTGGAGGCAGGAGCGCAAGCTTCTGCGGAGGCGCCGTTGGGATACCACCCTGATCGTATCTAGGTTCTAACCTAGTGCCCTCATCGGGTACGGGGACCGTGTCAGGCGGGCAGTTTGACTGGGGCGGTCGCCTCCTAAAGAGTAACGGAGGCGTTCAAAGGTTCCCTCAGAATGGTTGGAAATCATTCGCAGAGTGCAAAGGCATAAGGGAGCTTGACTGCGAGACCTACAAGTCGAGCAGGGACGAAAGTCGGACTTAGTGATCCGGTGGTACCGCATGGAAGGGCCATCGCTCAACGGATAAAAGCTACCCTGGGGATAACAGGCTTATCTCCCCCAAGAGTCCACATCGACGGGGAGGTTTGGCACCTCGATGTCGGCTCATCGCATCCTGGGGCTGAAGTAGGTCCCAAGGGTTGGGCTGTTCGCCCATTAAAGCGGTACGCGAGCTGGGTTCAGAACGTCGTGAGACAGTTCGGTCCCTATCTGTCGTGGGCGCAGGAAATTTGAGAGGAGCTGTCCTTAGTACGAGAGGACCGGGATGGACGTACCGCTGGTGCATCAGTTGTTCCGCCAGGAGCATGGCTGAGTAGCTACGTACGGACGGGATAAGCGCTGAAAGCATCTAAGCGTGAAGCCCCCTCAAGATGAGATTTCCCAGTATGTAAGACCCCTTGAAGACGACGAGGTAGATAGGTTGGAGGTGGAAGTGCAGCAATGCATGGAGCTGACCAATACTAATCGGTCGAGGGCTTATCCAAACTTTTAACACGCAGATTCGTTTCGGATTCAGTTTTCAGGCGATCAAGCCTGATATGTATATTCCCTGATAGCTCAGTTGGTAGAGCACTCGACTGTTAATCGAGTTGTCACAGGTTCGAGTCCTGTTCGGGGAGCCATATGGAGAGGTGTCCGAGTTTGGCCGAAGGAGCACGATTGGAAATCGTGTAGGCGCCACAAGCGTCTCGAGGGTTCGAATCCCTCTCTCTCCGTAGCGTTACTTTTCACTGAATACTTTTTACACAGCATGGCTCGTTGGTCAAGGGGTTAAGACACCTCCCTTTCACGGAGGTAACATGGGTTCGAATCCCATACGAGTCACCATTTTTTTGGAACTGATACATGGAGGCTTAGCTCAGCTGGGAGAGCATCTGCCTTACAAGCAGAGGGTCGGGGGTTCGAACCCCTCAGCCTCCACCATCTATCTTAACCGAATAGATTTTGTTCAATGACGCGGGGTGGAGCAGCCCGGTAGCTCGTCGGGCTCATAACCCGAAGGCCGCAGGTTCAAATCCTGCCCCCGCAACCAATTTGGAACCGTGGTGTAGTTGGCCTAACATGCCTGCCTGTCACGCAGGAGATCGCGGGTTCGAATCCCGTCGGTTCCGCCATTTTTAATGGCGTAAGGGATGAGAAATCCCTGGGTTCGTTGAAGCATAGGCATCGTAAGGAATACTTCGCAATCTCGTAACGGAGTGAAGAGTATCCCGTCGGTTCCGCCATCTTTACAAAATTACTTTTATGGCTCGGTAGCTCAGTCGGTAGAGCAAAGGACTGAAAATCCTTGTGTCGGGGGTTCGATTCCCTCCCGCGCCACCATACACAACTTAATATGCCGGTGTAGCTCAATTGGTAGAGCAACTGACTTGTAATCAGTAGGTTGGGGGTTCAAGTCCTCTCGCCGGCACCATACCGTGGAGGCTTAGCGAAGTGGCCAAACGCATCAGACTGTAAATCTGCTCACGTACGTGTTCGGTGGTTCGAATCCATCAGCCTCCACCATTTTTTAGGGGCATAGTTTAAAGGTAGAACAACGGTCTCCAAAACCGTTGGTGTGGGTTCAATTCCTGCTGCCCCTGCCAAGTAATTTCATATAAAAGAATCATATGGCGACCGTGGCGAAGGGGTTAACGCACCGGATTGTGGTTCCGGCATTCGTGGGTTCGAGACCCATCGGTCGCCCCATTTCTTTTATAAGAATTACATAGCAATACAACTTAAAAGCTTCACATGGCGACCGTGGCGAAGGGGTTAACGCACCGGATTGTGGTTCCGGCATTCGTGGGTTCGAGACCCATCGGTCGCCCCATTTTCTTTTAAAAAATATATTGGGGATTAGCCAAGCGGTAAGGCAACGGACTTTGACTCCGTCATTCATAGGTTCGATTCCTATATCCCCAGCCATTATATGCGGACGTGGCTCAGCGGTAGAGCATCGCCTTGCCAAGGCGAGGGTCGCGGGTTCGATTCCCGTCGTCCGCTCCATTTCATGTGGTGCCATAGCCAAGTGGTAAGGCAAAGCTCTGCAAAAGCTTTATCCCCAGTTCAAATCTGGGTGGCACCTCCATTATTTTTTTTCTGGAATTTATATATGTGTACGCCGGCGTGGCGGAATGGCAGACGCGCTCGACTCAAAATCGAGTGGGAAACCGTGGAGGTTCGAGTCCTCTCGCCGGTATTATTTTTAGTAAGAACAGCCCATTAGATTTTTCATCTAATGGGCTGTTCTTATTTTTCTGGATCATTTCCCTACCGCAAAAGTTCCTCCAGTCGCCAGCTCCGCCGGCCGGTCAAGGATAACCAGCGCCACCGGAGTTCCTTGGCTTCGATCCTAGCAAGACAACACTGCGTGATTTTAGTTTATCCCGAATTACTACACGGTAATGTCTCCGCACCAGCGAATGATTCCTTCTTTTATGGTTTGAATTGGATTTGGATCGGATAGAGAAATCGCCCAGGCAATATGTCCATCCGGCCGAATAAGCGCCGTGTGGACGTCGTTCCAATCCGCGTCAGCCTCAGCTAAAGAGGCATGTACAACTTGAAGGTTGCTATACGTTTCCCATTGACCGCTATTCTGTTCATTAGAATGGAAATGCAACAGAAGAAAAGTACCTTTGTGCAGGAGTGGATAGGAGTTAATTAATTGCCCATCTTTCAGCTTTAAGCTTAGATCTTTGAAACGTTTCCCGTTTAAAGGATGGGAACGCGCTTCGGCGTCGGGTGCATAATGTACGTCCAGGGCGGAAATTTGTGCAGCGATTTGATAATTAGCCTCCGGTATTTGAATCAGATTAGCCAGCATGCTTCGCAGTTCCGTGATGAGAGGCGTCACGTCCAGAAGCAGGGTTTGAACCTCGGTATTCCGGAGCAAGGCCGTATTCCATGGAAAACGTTCGGCATGATAACTGTCTAATAGCCAGTCTGGAGCCCAGCCTTTGATTGCTCCTGCAAGCTTCCAGCCTAGGTTCATCGCTTCTTGTAAGCCGACGTTCATTCCCTGTCCACCAGCGGGAAAATGAATGTGCGCCGAATCTCCCGCCAAGAACAATCGACCATTCCGATAGCGTCCCGCTTGCCGTGTAGCATTTCCAAATCGGGACATCCATTTCACATCGTTCAATCCCAGGTCGCTTCCGGTCGTACGGATGAGCGATGAACGAAACTCTTCCAATGTAACGCTCTCATCCTTGGAGACGTTACGTCTCTCCATATCGATCATCAAGACTCGATAGATATGATCATGTATTGGAATGATGCTGACCAATCCTTGTTCTGTAATTCGGGATATGACACTCATAGGAGCCAAATCAGATAGAACGGCATCCCCCAGAATAGCCGTGAAGGTCGCATCTGTACCTTCAAAGGATATATTTGCGTGTTTGCGAACCAAGCTTCTGGCTCCATCCGTACCTACCACATAAGCTGATCTTAACGTTGTTTCTCCATGCGGTCCCGCGATCTTAACGTTGACCCCATTCTCATCCTGATGCACAGACAGAGCCTCAACCTCTCTCAAGACCTCCGCGCCAAGACTAACAGTCCAGTCCTCCAGGACCTTCTCCGTCTCACTCTGCGGTAAAAAGAGGGTATGATTGGAAGAAGAATCCAACACCGAGAAATCCAAAGGAGTATCTAATCCGGCGAAATGTCCTCTCGAAAGTAAGCGGCCTTGCTTGATTAATTGTGATTTCACTCCACGCATATCTAATATTTCAAGCGTGCGTGGATGTACGGTAAGCGCACGTGAATATGGGGTTGTCTCCTTTAGTCGCTCAATGACGCATACCTTTACACCGGCTAAGGCCAATTCTCCAGCCAACATCATGCCGACAGGACCGCCACCGATCAGGATGACTTCATATTTCATATCAATAACCTCTTTCCTTATACATTATGGGAAGATCACGATAGCGTCTATTTCGATAAGCCATTCAGGATCGGCTAGTGCTTGAACGCCTATATAGGTACTTGCTGTCTTCGGCCAGTTAGGGCCAAACACATGAAATCCGGCGTCAAAAATAATCGAAATCAAATCCGGGCTGTGGTTAACAACAAAAATATTCATTTTTGCAATGCACAAGGGATCCGCTTGCACGGCTTCCAATGCATACTTAAGATTGGTGAACACTTGAATCGCTTGCGCGTAATAGTCCCCTGAACCGATCAATGCTCCTGATTCATCTACAGAAACCTGACCTGAGATGAAAGCCAGTTTTGAGGCAGTAGTTACCACGACATGAGAAATTACAGATGTAACCTTGTCCGTCAATATCTTCGGATTCACAATTTCCATAGGCAGGTAGGCTCCATTCCCATATTTATAAATCTTCTCTTGAAAAGTGGTCAAGTATTTCCAGTAAACCTCCTTCATCAATTATTGTTTCGTTGGAACCTTTTTTACTGCCTGTTAAAACAAGTGTGATGAAAATTATATTCTAATTTTGTTTCATATGAAACAATATCAGTTTACTTTGTTGCTATTTGTTCTGTCAACCCTAATATAAATAAGTGTATGAACATTTGTTTCACAGAGAACAATATATGATATAATAATAAAAACAAGTTTAGGAGCCAGTATAATCATGGATACTGCCAATAAGAACAAAACCGCCATTCATAAATTTTTCGTTCAGTTTCTTGAGCAAAAAGAGCAATATGAAACCCGAATAACTGCCACATACCTGGAGGATATCCGGAAACATATTGAATCGGAATTCAGCTTGAATATGACGGAACTGCACATCATTGCGTGCATCGGTGAGCAGGAGCCGATCAATCTCACTTCCATCGCGGAGAGAATAAATTTAAGCAAAGGAAATACCTCCAAAATTGCAAATAAATTACTAAAGGCAGGTTGGGTTCGAAAAGCCCAGCTCAACGACAACAAAAAGGAAGTGTATTTTCGGCTAACGTCTGTCGGCAAAAAGCTATTTGCTGCTCATGATGAGCTTCATGCGAAGGAAAAGCAAAGAATGTACGAATTTTTGGGGAAATATAACGAAAGCGAGCTTGAATTTATTAAACAGTTGTTTGGAGATATGGTTGACTTCTATCGCTAACTTACCTCTCATCTGAGCATAAAGGGGTTAACTTTTTATTTTGCAAAGGAGGCTGCCCCATGGAACAGCAATTAGGAATGACGAATGAAACAACCATGCCAGCAGGGGAATATATCACCGGTTCGGAGGTGCTTTTGCGCGGCTTGCTGCAGGAAGGCGTAGAGTGCGTACTCGGTTATCCTGGCGGAAATGTGCTCTATATTTATGATGCGATGGTACATCAGCCGGATTTCAAGCATATCTTGACCCGGTACGAATAAGGCGCAGTCCTTGCGGCGGACAACCTCAGTCGTGAATTGAAATTCACATAATATGATAAGCAAGTGCTGGAAAAGATATCCGATGTCTACAGCCATGAATGGCCCTTCCAGCCTAATAGATAAATGAGCTTTCAGCGAAAGAGGCCGCACTTTTACAAGCAGCAAAAGATCAACCGGATCAGTCGGAATGAAATTGAATGTTGGCAAAAGAGCAGGGGAGCGGCCCGCAAAAAAGAGGGACCGCTTCATTTTTTATGATTTATAATTCCTCGGAATAAAAAGCCTTGGATACAGCCTCTGTGGCTTTATCAATAAAAGCTGCAACTTTACTCGGGCTTTCCTTCAGGCCACTACTCACCCACTTTTTAATAATGGCTATACTGCCATGAGCGGTAAACGTATACCAGGACTCAAATAATTGCGGATCAAAATATTTTAATTCCTGCTTCCATCGCTCAATCGTTAAATCGTGACTGATATAAAGGATCCTTTCTAATAATTCTTTATCGCCATGCTCGGAGAACAGAACCTCACATATTGTTTTATTCGCTTTTATATACTTACATAATTCATAAGATAGCTTTTGAGGGTTTGAAGAACTAATTCCAAGTTGCTTAATTTCTTCGTAAAGATCATTTTCGATCGTTGCAAGAAGCTCAAACTGATTCGCATAGTGTGAATAAAAGGTGTTGCGGTTAATCCCTGCTTCTCTGCAAATGTCGGTCACTGTAACTTTATTGATTGACCGTTCTGTCAGCAGCTTCAACAAGCTTTCTTTGATCACCATTTTTGTATATCTCACTCTATGATCTGTTTTTTTGTCTTCCATATTATCCTCCCAATTTAAAATAATAAAATAGTAAATGAACAAATCTAATGTGATTTGTATGATAACTAACATATCTCAATCGAACAGCCTGTTGTTTAAGTAACACAGTGAAATTATAATTTACTTGAACGTTCAATTCAAATTCAACTTAAATGGAGGTAAAATATGGGTGATATAACTGTCGTACCTGTATGGATAATTCAAGATATTAGCGTCTTAATTGCTGCTGTTCTAATGGTTTTTTATATCCTTGATAAGGAAACGCATCCCAAAACAGTTCTGCTGCAATTTCTTGGTTTTGTATTTTTT
The DNA here is from genome assembly GCF_038595095.1 of Paenibacillus sp. FSL P2-0089. Lineage (NCBI taxonomy): Bacteria > Bacillati > Bacillota > Bacilli > Caryophanales > Paenibacillaceae > Paenibacillus > Paenibacillus sp. FSL P2-0089. The sequence continues at coordinate 6,200,353 of NZ_CP152006.1, read as the reverse complement.
TACGCCGCCGTTTTTGAAATTACTGCTTCATCGCTTGGGGAAGGTTTCTACGCCTATGGGCGGAGTATCTTAATGTTATTTAATATACCGATTACTGTTCCTATTATTGAGTTTCTGATCATTTATTCCACTTTGCGTGTTCTGAAGTCTGTAAATATACCGTCCTGGACTAAACCCTTTATTACGGGCTTGAGCGCTATGGTATTTGACTTTTCACTCGATCCGGTGGCCGTTAAACAGATTTTTGAGACCATGGATGGAACCATTGCAAGATGGACGTATTATCCGCTGGCCGGGGAACCTCAGATCTATGGGGAACCCGTGATGAATTTTACAGGATGGATTTATATCGCGGGGTATTGGACAGTCTTTATTCTGATAGGGGAATGGTGGCATAAAAAGAAAGGCTACAGTAAAACCGTTGGTTACATCTATCCGTTTCTGGCGGCCCTTGCGTCATTGGCTTGTATGTTCTCACCGTTATCTAACTTCTTTAATTATATGGGGCCGTTCTTCGAAAGAACCTCTAATATGCAATGGGTGAATTTGATTGCACTTTCTGTAATTACAATCGGAGTTTTAGCATTAGCTTTCCTAAAGCTCTGGGACCGGAAGGTTAATTATTCAATCACTCCCAAAAAAGATTTTCCGATCATGTTTACGTTCTTAGGTTTCCCTCTGGTTAACACTATTTTTTGCCTTATAGGAGGTTTCACGGAAGTCTTGTGGCTGGTCGTTCTGGCTCAGATCATATTAATGTTAGCCTGGATTGGAATTTATAAGATGGGTAAAAAAGCAAGCCCAATCGCGAGGTAGTTAAAGAAAACACCGCCAGCTTTAGCCCAAAGAGGTCTAAAGTCTGGCGGTGTTTTTTTGCCTTCTTCGTTAAGGCAGAACATTCCCGGCTGCGCGGTAAATCTCATACCATTCCTCGCGGCTGAGGGTGATGTCCGAGGCTTTGGCGATATCGGTTACTCCTTTGTCGGCTCAAACAACGGTAGGATATACTTTGTAATCAATTCAATTCTGTCCTTCGCACGCGGCATGAAACGAGAAGCAATCGTAACTACGATTTTCTTGTTGGGATTTACGTAAATCGCATTTCCGCCGTCGCCCAAAGCCGCATAACAACCTTGTCCCTCATTGTTAACAATCCACCATAAATACCCGTAAGGTAACTCTCCCCATCGGCTGTTTTCTTGGGTACTGTCCTTGATCCATTTTGCGGATAGCATTCGCTTACCGTTCCACAAACCTTCATTTAGGTATAGCTGACCGATCTTTGCCATATCCAAGGGGGTTAAGGTAAGTCCCCAACCGGCGGTGCTCGTTCCTTTGGGATCTATGATCCAACCATTAACAAATTTATCTTTGAGGAACGCCAAATACTCTTCTTTACAATGTATATTCGCATTAGGGGGCGCTTTGATTCCCAACGGTTCAAACAGATGTTCTGTGGCAAAATCAAGTACAGATTGGCCGGTTGCATTGGTGAGGATTCCCGACAGGACCTGTAGGCCGATTGTGGAATACTTGAATCCTCCAGGATCGTCCTTGCCACCCAACAAGTCCAGCGCAGCTTTGGTCCAATCCTCGCTGGTATAGACTTTTGTATATGGCTCCGACTTGTATTTATATGGTGCGGTCATTGTCAGTATATTTTTAATTGTGATATTCTGTATCATTTTTTCACCGCGTTTGACCGTGTAATCAGGAAAAAATTCCAATACTTTCTGGTCAATGCTATTAATATAGCCTTTGTCTATGGCAATGCCGATCAGTGCAGACACAACGCTCTTCGTCACCGATGCAATATGTATCGGATCGTTAGCGGTGTAGCCGTCAAAATAGCCTTCATATACCTTTTCGCTGCCGAGCAGTACTACAATACCAGCAATATTGCCATACTCTGTTTTAATCAGATTCTCGAAATCTAGAATTCTGTTATTCATAGTTGTTCTCCTTCTAAATATAAGTACATCGATGTCTGTGAAAAGCGTATTATGATATAAAATTTTTTGCAAGAGCCTATTATAAAACTTGCTTGAAGTCATGGGTGCAATACAAAAAGACCCGCAACCCCCTTTCTAAAGAGGATTTGCAGGTCTTTCATACAGATGGTCTGGTTTAAGGCAGCACATTTCCCGCTGCGCGGTAAATTTCGTACCATTCCTCGCGGCTGAGGGTGATGCTTGAGGCCTTGGCGATGTCGAGCAGGCGCGCGGTGTTGGTGGTGCCGACAATCGGCTGCATTTTGGCCGGATGGCGAAGCAGCCAAGCGGTCGCGATGGCGGTATCGGTTACCTCTTTTTCTGCGGCAAGACGGTTAATCACTTCATTCACCTTAGGGAACTTCTCGTTGCCCAGGAATACGCCCTCGAAGAATCCATATTGGAACGGCGACCAGGGCTGGATGGTCATATCGTGCAGGCGGCTGTACTCCAGGATTCCGCCATCGTGGACTACGGAACCCGCATTGGTCATGTTGACATTGAAGCCGGCATCAATCATGCCGGTAACCATGATGCTGAGCTGAAGCTGGTTGAAGAGGAGGGGCTGCTTGACATTCTTTTTCAACAGCTCAATCTGTAGAGGGTTCTGGTTGCTGACGCCGAAATGCTTGACCAGCCCTCTGCGCTCCAGATCATCGAAGGCTTCGGCTACTTCTTCCGGCTCCATCAGGGTATCGGGGCGGTGGAGGAGCAGGACATCTACATAATCGGTCTGCAGCCGCTTCAAGCTGTTCTCTACTGAGCTCACGATATGCTCCTTGGAGAAGTCGAAGAAGCCATTGCGGATGCCGCATTTGGCCTGGATCATGAGCCGGTCGCGCATGCCGGGATTTGCAGCCAGTACATCCCCGAATACTTCCTCCGCTTTGCCGCCGGCATAAATATCCGCATGATCAAAAAAGTCTATGCCGACCTCAAGGGCGCTGTGGATATGGACTTCAGCCTCTTTGGGAGACAAATCAGCGATCCGCATACAGCCGAGTGAAATCTCGGACACCTCAAGTGTACCGTTAGCCACATTAATTCTTTTTACCATTAATTATTCACTCCTTAAATGAAGGTATAGTGTAAGCTTAGACCTTAGAGTTAGGTGTAAGTCAATAGAATCATAGAGTGGCTGTTCATAGAAACGGATTGGTGTTACCTTTACATATAGGTGAAGCCAGCCATGGTTGGCAGAAAGGAGCTGCATGATGGGATACAGCATCAAAACCATAGCACAAAAAAGCGGACTGAGCCAATATACGCTGCGTTACTACGAACGGGAGGGTGTATTGCCGGTTGTGGCAAGGGATGTGAACGGTAACCGTTGCTTCAATGATGAGGATCTGGAGCTGATCTCGCTAATCTGCTGCCTGAAGGATACCGGAATGGCTATAGCGGACATTAAGCAATTCATTGCGTTCTCGCAGGAAGGCAGGGACCGTCTGCCCGATCAGCGCAAGCTGCTGCAGGAGCATAAACAGCATATCGATGAGAAGATTAAGTTCTTTCAGAGCTTTGCCCGGAAGATTGACCATAAGATCGCTTATTTCGCCTCCCTTGAGAATGAAGCGAAAGCCTCCGGAAATCATAAAACCACCTGAAAAGTAAGTTATCTGCACCGAAGTTGTGATCCGCTTCTTGGAGCCGGGGCAAACTTTGGGTAGAATAAGGAACAGATTCACTTCAAGAAGATGAAGGAGGACACTATAATGTCAGGCAATGAACCTAGTCTGGATTGGCTGAGCGATGTATCTGTATTTAAGGTGAACCGGTTGGAAGCGCATTCGGACCACCGGTATTATAGAACGATGGAGGAAGCGGAGAGACAAGCCCCCATGGCGCTGCGCCACTCTCTGAACGGAGATTGGAAATTCAGTTATGCAGTGAATGTCGCAGCCCGTGTGCAGAATTTCTATAAGACGGAATATGATACGAGAGGCTGGGGGGACATCCAGGTACCGGGTCATATTCAGCTTCAGGGGTACGGCAGGCCGCAATATGCGAATACGATGTACCCTTGGGACGGTCTGGATGCTGTAAGACCGCCGGAGATTCCGGTGAGCAGTAATACGGTGGGCAGCTATGTGAAGTTTTTTGAGGTGCCGGAGAATATGGGGAAGGGACCGGTCTTTATTTCTTTTCAGGGGGTAGAGGCGGCTTGTTATGTATGGTTGAACGGGCACTTCGTCGGCTACAGTGAAGACAGCTTCACCCCTGCGGAATTTGAATTGACACCCTATCTGCAGGAAGGAGCCAATAAGCTCGCGGTTGAGGTCTATCAGCGCTGCACGGGGAGCTGGCTGGAGGATCAGGATTTCTGGCGGTTCTCGGGGATTTTTCGTGAGGTGTATTTGTATACGGTTCCTGAGCTGCATGTACAGGATCTGCGGATTCAGGCGGGGCTGGATGCTTCCTATGAGGAAGGCAAGTTAACGGCTGAACTTCGCATGGCATCAGAGGCCGAGGCTATGATCCGAATGGAGCTGAAGAATGCGGCAGGCGCTGTGGTGGCGACAGCAGAAGGACGGGCTGTGGCGGGCAAGGCGGCTCTGAGTATGGATGCAGGCAAGGTGTTCCTGTGGAGCGCGGAGAATCCGTACCTGTATAACGTCTGTATCTCTGTAAGTAATAGCGAAGGGAAACTGGTGGAGGCGATTGTGCAGCGGGCGGGCTTCCGCGTGTTCGAGCTGAAGGACAAGCTGATGCTGCTGAACGGCCAACGGATCATGTTCAAAGGCGTCAACCGCCATGAGTTCAACCCCCGCACAGGACGGAACATCTCCAGGGAAGATATGATTAAGGATATCATCATCCTGAAGCAGAATAATATCAACGCAGTGCGGACCTCGCATTATCCGAATCAGACGCTCTGGTATGAGCTGTGTGATGAATACGGGGTGTATGTGATTGATGAGATGAATCTGGAATCCCATGGCTCGTGGCAGAAGATGGGCGCCGTTGAGCCGTCCTGGAACATCCCCGGGGATAAGCCGGAGTGGGAGGGGATTGTCATGGACCGGGCGGTATCGATGCTGGAGCGCGATAAAAATCATCCGTCGATCCTGATCTGGTCCTGCGGCAATGAATCGTATGCGGGTGAGGTCATTTTCAAGGTGTCCCATTACTTCCGCAAGGCTGATCCGGGACGGCTGGTGCATTATGAAGGAGTCTTCCATAACCGCAAATATAATGACAGCAGTGATATGGAGAGCCGGATGTATGCCAAGCCCGCCGACATTGTGGAGTACCTGGAGAATCAGCCGGATAAGCCGTATATCAGCTGTGAGTATATGCATGCTATGGGGAATTCGGTTGGAGGACTCCATAAATATATCGAGCTGGAGAGCCGTTATCCGCTCTATCAGGGCGGCTTCATCTGGGATTACATCGATCAGGCGCTGGTAGCCAAGGACCGGTACGGTGAAGAGTATCTGGCGTATGGAGGGGATTTCAATGACCGGCCGACGGACTACAGCTTCTGCGGTAACGGGATCGTCTTCGCTGACCGGACCCTTACGCCGAAGATGCAAGAGGTGAAGTTCCTCTACCAGAACATCCGGCTGGTTCCTGAAGCGGATGCCGTGACGGTGATCAACGGCAATCTGTTCGAGGGAACGGAGCGGCTGCTGCTGGAGTTCAGGTTGCTCAGAGAAGGACGGGAAATCTTCAAGGGGCAGCAGGAGCTTGCGGTTGCGGCTCAGGAAGAGGCGAGAATCTCGCTGGAACTGCCGGATGTATCCACAGCTCCAGGGGAGTACACGCTGGCGGTAAGTCTTACGCTGAAGGAAGCTGAACTATGGGCGGATTCCGGGTTCGAGACCGCTTATGGAGAGCATGTGTTCCGCGTAGAAGCAGCCGGGGCAACAGCAGGCGGGAAAAAGGCACTGCTGCCTGCGTCCGGGGAGTTCGGCGTCATTGAAGGGGATGTAAATATCGGGGTCACCGGGCGCGGCTTCTCCGCCCTGTTCTCCAAGCAGGCGGGCTCCCTGGTGTCGCTCTGCTACGGGGGGCGCGAGATGATTGCGACTCCGCCGGCTCCGCTGTTCTGGCGGGCCACCACCGACAATGACAAAGGGACTGGCCTGGGGTACCATGCCGGCGGCTGGTTCGCGGCCAGTCTGGCCCGCCAGTGTACGGCGGTCAGCCTGCACACCGAAGCAGACCGGGCTACGGTCAGCTTCGACTACGCCTTCAGCATCAGCAGTGAGCTGAAGGCAAGCATTGAATACACGGTTCATGCCGACGGCAGCGTCCGTGTCCGGATGGTCTACACCGGAGCAGACGGCTTGCCGGATGTGCCGGTAGTGGCGGTATCCTTCCGGATGCCGGCAGACTACGAGGCCTCCGAGTGGTATGCCCGCGGACCGGAAGAGAACTATAGTGACCGCGCATATGGAGCGCGGCTCACCCGCTTCCGCCGTAAGGTGACGGAGCTGCCGTCACCGTATCTGGTACCGCAGGAATCCGGCAACCGGACGGGCGTCCGTGAGGTGAGCATCACGGACAGCCGAGGGTATGGGCTGCAAGTTCAGGCGGCTGCGGGCCAGCCGCTGGAATGTACGCTGTCACCGTATACAGCGTTCGAGCTGGAGCAGGCAGCACATGCTTATGAGCTGCCTAAGGTGCACTATACGGTTGTCACCCTCGCTGCACAGCAGATGGGTGTGGGCGGGGATGACAGCTGGGGAGCGCCGGTGCATCCGGAATACCGGATCGCAGCGGGTCAGCAGCTGGAATTCGAGTTCACGCTGACGGCGGCATTGCCGGAGGCGTAATCATCACTAAGTAAACAGGCCATCAGCGTATTCTTCGCTGATGGCCTGTTTCATGAGAAGCGCTGCCGGTATTCGCGCGGCGACAACCCCTCCAGCTTCATGAAGCTGGAGCTGAAGTAGGAGGATTGGTTGAAGCCGACCTCTTCGGCAATCCGGGAGATCGGGAAGCTGGTCTGCATTAGCAGCAGCTTGCTCTGTCCGATACGGTAGCGGAGCAGATATTCCATGGGTGAACAGCCATATACCTTGTTCATGCAACGGGCGATATAGACCGGATGGAAGTTGAGGCTGTCTCCCAGCATGGCGGTTGTAATCTCTTCACGGTAGTGGGTGCGGAGATAGGAGGCGGCCTGCTCGGCACATAGGGTGGTTTGGGAGCTGCGGTGCTCCGGGTTCACAGAAGCGGCCAGCTGCTGCAGAAGATCCTGGAAGAGGAGCTGCTGCCTGAAGCGGACGGCTTCGAGGTGGGCGGTGGCCTGCAATTGCGTGAGCTGCTCCAATACCTCGTAAGCTCTGTCCGGCAGAAGTAAGTTAACAAACTGCGATAACACCAGATTGAAGGAGCTGATATCGAATAGAGAAGCGGGATGCTCTCCTGTAGTCTCAGTCAGAGTGCCGGAAGCGGACCCTGTCACCGATAAGGCGGGCAGGTCATGGAAGGTCTGAAAGTGGAGCCAATGATAGGCCGTATCCTCCTTGCAGCCTTCGGTTCCAAAGTGGTGGCAGTCGGGGCGAAGGATCAAGGCATCGCCTGCCTTCACGGTGAAGCGCTGCTCCTCCTCGCCGATATACAGGCATCCCTGCTGGACAATGAGCAAGTCAAATACCTTGATCTGCTGGCGGCTCCGGTGCTGATAGCCGGGCTGGCAGTGATTGAGGCCGCTGGCTATATAATGCGGCAGGGGAGGGATGCGGAACAGAAGCGGGTTCATGGGCTGGCCTCCTGAAGAAAGTTTGGATATTGAAAGTTTAGGTTGGAGAATTAGTACATTTCCCAGAGTATATCACCTATAATTTATTACAGGCAAGTTTAAATCGTAAGGCTGTGGATAGGTCCAGCGCGACCACCCGAATTCCCCCGGATTCTTCTCCTTAAGGAGTACTCCGGGGGCTTATTTGCGTTGAACTTGCGATTACTGCACAAATGTATGATAAGTGCACAGTGCGGTTAGCCGTAAAGTACAGGAATATCCCGAAGCTTCACTGTTCAGCCGCAGGAGGCTTCTTCTATACTCAGGTCATACATTGGATTTCACGAAGCCGCAGGGGCCATCAAGGCCCAAGGGCAGAGGCTTCGAACCCAGTGACGCGGCAACTTATCTATAGGCATAGGAGAGTGAAGGCTTTGAGACACCGCAAACGCAAGACCGGTATACCGCTCGTCACCCAGCTTCCCTTGAAGGGAACAGGCGGGCTGTCCACGCAGCTTGAGTCCGGCACCCGGAAGACAAGGAAGAAGGGCTTCGTGTATGAGCTGGTCCATAACCGGATTCTGTTCCTGATGCTGCTGCCTACGCTGTTGTTCTTTCTAATTAACTCGTATTTTCCGATGGTCGGGGTCTATTATGCATTCACGCAGTTTGATTTCAATTCCGGGCTGTTCGACGCTCCCTTCGTGGGGCTCAAGAACTTTGAATTCCTCTGGAAGTCGGGCACGCTGGTGAAGCTGACGCTCAATACGATCGGCTACAATCTGGCTTTTATTTTACTCGGGAATGTGCTGGCGATTATCTGTGCGATTCTGCTCAGCGAGCTGCGGGTGAAGTGGTTCAAGAAGCTGACCCAATCGGTCATGTTCCTGCCGTATTTCGTATCGTTCGTTATTCTGAGCGTTATCGTCTACAATGTGTTCAATTATGATAACGGTTTCTTGAATACGCTGCTGACGCAGTTCGGGGCGAATCCGGTGGATGTCTATAATAATCCGGTTATCTGGATTTTCCTGATCATTCTCTTTTATCTCTGGAAAAATCTCGGCTACAGCATGGTCATCTACCTGGCCTCCATCACGGGCATCAGTGAGGAATACTATGAAGCGGCCAAAATTGACGGTGCCCACATTTTTCAGCGGATCTGGTATATCACGGTGCCGATGCTGAAATCGACCTTCGTCATGCTGCTGCTGTTCTCGCTGGGGAGTATTATGAAGGGGCAGTTTGACCTCTTTTACCAGCTGATTGGCAATAACGGGGTGCTGTACAATACAACGGATATTCTGGATACGTACGTGTTCCGTTCGCTCAAGGTGACCTTCGATGTCGGGATGGCCACGGCGGCCGGCCTGTACCAATCACTGTTCGGCTTCTTCCTGATTATGACGGTCAACTATATCATCCGTAAAATAAATGACGATTACGCCTTGTTCTAGGTTGTGCGGAACCTGCTGCGGAAGGAGAGAAAGAGCATGCAAATCAAAGACGACTCGTACACCAGACTACTCCAGGGAGTGGCTTACACCGTAATTATACTGGGCTCCTTAGCCTGTCTGATTCCGTTCCTGCTGATTATTTCGGCTTCCCTGACAGCTAATGAGTCCATCATCAAGGATGGTTATCATTTCATCCCGGCGCAGTTCTCGCTGGAGGGCTACAAGACGGTATTCACCTTCCCTGATGAGGTACTGCGGGCGTATGGGGTGACGCTGTTTACTACGGTGACGGGGACGACGCTGGGACTGTTCTTCATGACGATGGCCGGGTATGTGCTGGCCCGCAAGGATTTCAAATACCGCAATACCTTCTCGTTCTATATTTACTTCACGACCCTGTTCGGCGGGGGGCTGGTGCCCTGGTACATTATGATCACCAAGTATCTGCATCTGACGGACTCTTACGGGGCGCTGATTTTCCCTGGCTTGATGACGCCGTTCCTGATTATTCTGATGAAGAATTTCATCCGCTCGGCGGTGCCGGAGGAGCTGTTCGAATCGGCCAAGATTGACGGGGCGGGGGATTTCAAAATATACTGGCGCATTGTACTGCAGCTCTCGATGCCCGGGATTGCTACGGTAGGCCTGTTCCTTGCGCTGGCTTACTGGAACGACTGGTTCTCCTCATCGCTGTTCATTAATGATCCGCATAAGTATCAGCTGCAGTTCCATTTGTACAATGTCATCAACTCAGCCTCCTTCATCGCCAATATGGGCGCGGGTACCGGGGTCAGCTTAGGCAGTGATCTGCCGACAGAATCCACCAAGATGGCGATGGCGATTGTGGTCACAGGACCGATTCTGTTCCTGTATCCGTTCATCCAGCGTTATTTCGTGAAGGGTCTGACGATCGGAGCGGTGAAAGGTTAGAACCGGCTGGCAGACTGTACCTTTACCGTACATCTGCTATATCGGCTAACATAGAGTTAGACACAAGGATGGTATGCTTCCGGGTAGAGAACTGCACGAGGGCATCGGGGAAGCGTGGGCTTACAACAAATTCTAGGAGGGTTCATTCATGAGAAAGAAAGCAGGCAGACGATCTTTGGTTACGCTTACAACTGGATTGCTCGCTCTATCGCTCCTGGCCGGTTGCGGCGGGGGGAACAGCAATGGCAATACCGGCAGCGCCGGGAAGGACGGCAACGCAGGCACACCGCCTGCATCAGAGGGAGTTGCTCCGGCAGCGGATAGCGGGATCGACACCTCGAAAAAGGTGGAGCTGCAATTCTATATGCTCGGCGATGCTCCTAAGGATCTTCCGGCCATCCAGGCGGAGGTCAACAAAATGGCTGAAGCGGACCTGAACGCCACGGTGAAGTTCAACTTCACCAGCTGGACGGACTGGGATCAGAAGTATAAGCTGCTGCTGTCCTCCGGGCAGGCGATAGATCTGATTTTTACGGCGGACTGGACGCAATATCAATCCTATGCGAAGCGCGGTGCCTTCCTGGCACTGGATGATCTGCTACCTAAGGCGGCTCCCGAGCTCCAGAAATTCGTCCCTGAGAAGATGTGGGAGGACGTTAAGGTTGACGGTAAAATCTATACGGTTCCGGCGACCTTCAAGGAGTATGTAACCAACGGGTTCGTCTACCGCGAAGATCTGCGTAAGAAATACAATCTCCCGGAGCCCAAGGACTTGGCCAGCTATGAGGCTTATATGGACGGCATTGTCAAAAACGAGCCGGATATGATGCCGATGTCCCTCAACAGCGATGTGGGTAACAACCTTCATTATATCTATACGGAGCTGCATAAAATGGTCGGCGCGCTGCCGTACGGCATGGGTGTGAAGTATGATTCTCCGTCCACGGTCTACTCCTACTGGGGCTCCGAGGAGCAAAAAGAAGAGCTGAAGATGATGAAGCGCTGGGCCGATAAAGGCTTTATTCCAAAGAATGTGCTGAATATTAAGGATACGATGCAGGACCCGGTCACTTCAGGTAAAGCGGCCAGCATGTTCGGGGACAATCCTAACCGGTTCAATGATATGAAAATGAAGATCAGCACAACTCATCCGGATTGGGAGCTGGCGTATTCTCCTTTCGGCTTAACCACCGGCTATGCGACCCCTGTACATCCGATTCACAACGGGTTCGCTATTCCGAAGAGCAGCAAGAACCCGGAGCGGGCGCTTGCCTTCTATCAGAAGATGGTGCTCGACAAACGGTATAATCAGCTGACGCAATACGGTATTGAAGGCAAGAACTACACAGTAGAAGACGGCTATTACAAGCTGGTCGGCACCAGTACCTCCAATGGCTTCACCCGTGAGGGCATGAACGGCTGGGCGTGGAGAAATCCGGAGTTCATGCTGTTTGACAAGGGCTTCGACGGGGTCAAGGCGATCTTTGATGAGCTGGATAAAATCCAGAAGCCGGACCTGTTCCTGGGCTTCGCCGAGGACTACACCTCCTATCAGGCAGAGAAGGCTGCGCTTGAGCAGGTAGAGAAGCAGTACCTGTTCCCGCTGGAGGCCGGACTGGTGGATGATGTGGATAAGGGCCTGGAGACCTTCATGCAGAAGGCCAAGCAGGCGGGCCTGGAGAAGATTCAGGCGGAGTGGACGAAGCAGTGGGAGGCTTATGTGGCTGAGAAAGGTCTAAAATAATGAAGGGAGCCCCTGGAGCCGAATGGCTTTTGGGGCTTTTTGTGTGCCCGGGGGTGCTGGGGTGGGGCTGGAGCCGAAGTTGGTGCTGGAGTGGCGATGGCGCTTGGGTGGACGCTCCGAAAACGGAACGATGTTCCGATCGCTGTTGTGTCCGGATTTTTATTTATTCTACCTTAGCGGTGAAAATCCGGACACAAAGGCGAACGCTCCGCTTCTCCACATTCATTCCGTTTTCTCCGCTGTTTAAGCGCTGGGCACACCTGCGTCAACCCCGGCCCTCTTGCCGCGTCAGCCCCCGGCTTCCGGGGCAGTTGGGGAGAGCAGAAGAGCCCGTCTCCACGAATCTGGAGACGGGCTTGAGGTGAAGCGTACCCTAGTTCTCCGTGCACACGGAGAAGGGCTTGGTGTTCCACCAAAGCGAACAAAAGAAGGCTTGGTGTCCCACCAAAGCGAACAAAAGAAGGCTTGGTGTCCCACCAAAGCGGACAAAAGAAGGCTTGGTGTTCCACCAAAGCGGACAAAAGAAGGCTTGGTGTTCCACCAAAGCGATTAAAAGAAGGCTTGGTGTTCCACCAAAGCGAACAAAAGAAGGCTTGGTGTTCCACCAAAGCGATTAAAAGAAGGCTTGGTGTTCCACCAAAGCGAACAAAAGAAGGCTTGGTGTTCCACCAAAGCGATTAAACCAGAAGAAGCTTGGTGTTCCACCAAAGCGAAAAAAGAAGGCTTGGTGTTCCACCAAAGCGATTAAAAGAAGGCTTGGTGTTCCACCAAAGCGTTACTGTACCATGGATGATAAAGTGTGCTATCTAGTTAATTCTATGAAAAATTGCTGTAAGTCCAGTTCTGATTTTATATTTTCAATTACGTTTTTCAGTCCAGGAACCCACAGCAGAGTGTCTTGCCGAATATAGTTTAATACTATGGCACAACTCCGTTCAAACTTTTCAATATGCGGACTGTGTTCATTGGTCAAAACATTTCTGACCTCTTCTGCTAATTTCATATAATCTGAGTTAATGTGATCCTGTTTACTAATTTCAGCAGGTTTTAATTTGGACCACACATAAGCTCCTCCTTCAACAACTGCTTCTGATCCCTCTAAATATTCCAGGAATGAATCCTCATTAATAAATTCATCGATCCGCTCCTCCAGACCTTTGAAAGCTTGGACAAAATTAATAACGTCTTCCAAAAAAGACACCTCCCGGATAAATAAGAAGATATGATTTTTGCTTGCTGTACAATTTCCTCAGTTAGCAAACCAATCTTATGTGATTTTAGTATATCGTGTTTTTTAACATTTTCAATTGTGAAAATGTTAACAAGTTGAATCTAAACTGGGGCTACGGCCCCAGTTCGAAAACTTACAAATACGATTTATATAGTCCGCACGCTCTTTAAACGCCGGTAGTCGGTAGGCGTTGTACCGAAGCTGCGCTTGAACATCCGGTGCAGGTAGGAGCTGCTGGTGAAGCCGCAGCGCTCGGCGATCGCGGTGACGGGCAGGTCGGTGTTCTCCAGCAGGGCGCACACTTCGCGCATCCGCACCTCCAGGATGACATCGACGATGCTGTTCATGGTCTGCTGCTTGTAGAGGCGGCTGATATAGATGGGTGACATGTCCAGTTCATCGGCGATCTGGTTCAGGCTCAGATGAGGCTTCATGTAATCTTCATTGATCTTAGCGTTGATCTGGCAGATGAGGTCGTGCTGCTTGGTGTTCTTTTTGCCGGCCAGCTGCTCCTGCAGGGTATGGAAGAGGGCGGCGAAAGCCTCCTCAAGCTCGTCTATCGTCTCGATGGCGTCAAGGCTGGGCAGCTCGGCCACTCCATCGATTTGTAAGCGGTTACGCTTCTGAATAGTATTCACGATCTCTCTTACAGTGACGCTGAGCCTGGACACGGTTAACTGGGCGGTCTGGTAAGGGAAGGCTCCGGTCTCGCGGATCATCGCGCTGAACTGCTCGGCGGCGTCCGTCAGCTTGCCGCTCAGCAGCGCATCCGCTAGCCTCTTCTCCTTGTCCGCCGGATAATGATAAGTGCTGGACTCTAGCGCACAGATGTCCTGGGCATTCAGGATACAGCCATGCCCATAGAACAGGCGGTGATTCGACGCCTCGCGGACCTGCTGATAGAGCTGATGCAGCTGGCTGGCATTACGGTCAATATGGCTGTAGGTCAGAGTAAGGCTGATCTTCAGATAGTCGGAGCAGGCCTGCTGAATCTGCCGGAGCAGGGCTTCGATTAGGCCGGTATCCGTATATTCCACGGGATCGATAATGTTCAGCAGCACCAGAATCCCGTCATCGTTCATATCTACGGTCTCCACGCGGTAGGTCTGGCCGCAGATCTCGGAGGCGATGTTCATAATGGCGAACTTGGAGGCCAGCAGATAAGAGGAGCGGGCTTCCCGGAACTCCCGGTAACGGTCAATCCGCAGCAGGATCAGCCGGTAATCATCATTGAAGGTGAAATGAATGCCGAGCTGGCGCAGCTTCTCTACCTGCTGCATGGACTGCAAGGGCTTCAGGCCGAGGATCAGGTCCCGCAGTGTATTTTGCCGGATCATGAACATGCTGTCGCGCTTCTCGGTCTCCAGAATATGCATCTCGCTGACAATCCGGTTCATCGGCAGGTAGAGGCTTCTGGACATGATCCAGGAGAGGCCGATGCCGGCCACCAGCACCAAACCTGCGATCAGCAAGGTGGTGTTGCGGATGTTGTTGGTCTGCTTCGTAATGATCTCATACGGCGTAATTCGTACATACTGCCAGCTTAAATCATCCGGTGCCGTATAAGAGATCAGCGAGTTCACGCCCCCGAAGGGAGCGATGAAATACCCGGCCTCCCGGCCCTTGATCCGCTGCTCAATGAATCCTGCTTCCTCCGGGGTAAGCTCCTGCTGCTTCAGGCTGTTGCTGGAGCGGAAAGCACCCTGATCATCCAGAATATAGGTCGCGCTGGTGGAATCCGCCGGGCTGGCGATCTCTTTGTTGATCCACGGAGCCGAAATATTCACAATCACCGCCGAATTAATGGCCCGGTCCCAGCCGATCGCATCCAGACACAGGAAGGTGTAGGCACGGACCTGATCGTTCTCCTGTGCGCCGTTGGAATAGACTCTGGGAATGGGAGTGAACGCCTTATAGTTCTGATAGTGGCTCAGGATATCCAGAATGGAGGTATCGACCAGCTCCTTCTCGGTATACACACCGTTCTGACCATGGGAGGAGGCAACATACAGCTGCCCGCCCTTGGGATTATATACATAGATGGATTCAATATAAGGCATGGAGCTTAGATAGTTGCCCAGCTCGGACATGGCGGCGGTGACATCGTAGATGTCCGGCTTATCGTAGAACACGATTTTGGAGATGGTGCTGTTGCGGTAGATTTGAAAAGAAAGCGATTGCGCAGCATCCGTCATGTTCACGACCTCGCGGCTGGTCTGTGTGAGGTTGCCTAGGTCGGACTGGAAGGTCTGTTTCTTTTCTACGCCGATATAGTAGTTGTAATAAATGATGGTGGAGACCAGAAAGGTTAAGGAGACGCAAAGCGTAATGCTGACTAGCAGTCTGCTGTACAATGCCCGTTGATTGCCGATCTTGTTCAGTCTCATCCAAAGTAGCCCCCTGACTCACTGTGTATTCTTGCGGGTACCGTCCTTGTCTTAAATGTTCATAGTACGATTATAAGCTCCAGCCTATGAACAGGACAGTAGAACAAGCTTACAACTGTGAACAGGCCGGACCCCTGCGCAGTGAACAAATGCAAGATTCGTGTACAAAAGCTACTTGTGACAGGGGAGGGATTATTCCCTATATGACTCTGCTCTGAATGCGGAAGGTGCGCGGGGAGAGGCCGATCTCCCGTTTGAACATATTGCAGAACTGGGCGTCGTTGACGAATCCGGCTGCAGCCGAGACCTCGGAAATATGCATTTGGCTGTGCAGGAGGAGCGACTTGGCATAATCCAGGCGTTTTAGTAAAAGATAACGGTGGGGAGAGTGCATGAACCGCTCCTTGAAAAGATGCCGGAAGCGGTCATAGCTGTAACCGGACATCTCTGCCAGCGAGGCCACCGAGAGCTTGTGGCGGTAATGCTCGTTCATATAATTGAGTACATACTGCATCTGATCCTCTGCCGGGGAATGGAAATCGGAGGCGCTGAGCAGCCGCTGGAGATAGACGGTAATTTCACTCATCTGCAGATTCAGCAGCTCGCTGAACCCGTCGCGCTTGCGCTTGAACTCAGCGCTCATCCGTTGCAGGGTCTGTAGCACTGTGTGCTCTTTATCATCGTCAAACACACCGGACAGCGAATTGATCACTGGATTGCCGCAGTGGAAGCCGACGAACAGCACCTCCGGGCTGGGCTGATGATTCTCATCATGCTTGAAGCCAGCCGGAATGAGGGCGAAGGTAGAGGGCCGGAAGTGATAGCTGCGCTGGCCGATGCTGCAGGTGCCCTGACCGTGGATGTAATAGACAAGCTCGAAGCACTCATGCTGGTGCGGAGGGATATAGGTACCTGCTTCATGTTCTGCATTTACAATATATAGGACACGATCCATGATGAGCCTCCCTTGATCGTCATTTAGCCGAATCGTACAAAAACATGACCGAAAATATATAAATATTTATGTTTTCATTTGATATGATCTTATCAATAAAACCGAAGATTCTCAACTTGACTGGCCATCTTGTTCGGATATTTTACGGTTTTTTAGCGAAATGTAACATGAAATGTTTGGTTTTCAGAGTAAAATGCTTATTTTCAGAATTTCAACAGTCGCTTATTCATGCTGCCCGATTCGATGGGACCAACAAAACGTGTAATTGGGATTTTATGCTATTCAGGCAGGGTGGATCTATTACAAATAGGGGTGTGAACTTAGAAAATGAAAAAGAAAATGCTCACTTTAATGTTACTGGCAGTTATGGTACTGGTCGCTGCATGCGGGAACAACAAGTCCGGGAACGGGAATGGTGCGACTGCAACTCCGGGAACGAATGAGGAAGGCGGCGCGGCTGCGGGGGACAAGCTCAAGGTGGTGCTGCTGATTCCGGGAACGCTGGGGGACAAGTCGTTTTTTGATGCGGCGAACAATGGTCTGCAGAAGGTGAAAAGCGAGCTTGGCGCAGAGACGAAGGTTGTGGAAATGGGCGCTGACAAGACGAAATGGGAGCCGACTTTTAATGATATCGCTGCTGAGGATTGGGATGTTGTCATCTCCGGCGGCTCGGAAATTACAGAAATGTTCAATGCAACGGCAGAAGCAAATCCCGATAAAAAATTCATCAACTATGACACCGACATCGAGGAAGCGCCTGCCAATATGTACAATATGTCTTACTCGACCAATGAGGTCTCCTTCCTGGCCGGAGCGGCTGCGGCGCTTGCTACCCAGTCTGATATGCCTAATGCCAACAAGGACAATGTGATCGGATTCCTGGGCGGAATGGACATTCCCGGCATCAATGCCTTCCTGGTTGGTTACATTCAGGGAGCACAGTATGTTGATCCAGAAGTGAAGGTAGCTGTCTCTTATGCCGGAGATTTCGTAAACCCTGCCAAGGGCAAGGAATTGTCGCTGATCCAGTATAACTCGGGTGTGGATATTATTTTCAACGTAGCGGGCGGTACGGGCCTTGGCATCTTCGATGCAGCGAAGGAAAAGAACAAATATGCGATCGGCGTCGATTCTGACCAGGCGATGCTGCTGAAGGATACGGATAGTGTGAAAGCCAACCTGATCGTTACTTCTGCGATTAAAAAGATTGATTCGGCCATCCTTGGCGCAGTGAAGAAACTGCAGGACGGCACGCTTGAAATGGGTAAACGCGATGTGCTTGGCTTCGTCGAAGACGGCGTAGGCATTGCCGAGAACGAGATCTACAAGGCGGCATTCCCGGCTGAATTGCAGACCAAGATTGAAGAAGTGAAGCAGAAGCTGATCAATAAGGAAATTAAGGTGGATAACGCAATGGGTATGGAGACTTCTGAAGTGGAAGCCATCCGTAATGCTGTTAAACCTTAAGGACATGAACAGAATCTTTGGTTGAAAGGCGTTGATGAACCATGGCAAATGCTCTGCTGGAAATGCGGGGAATCACCAAAGTGTATCCGAACGGTGTGGTTGCCAACAAGGACGTTGAGTTCTCCCTACGCGAAGGCGAGATCCATGCGATTGCGGGTGAGAACGGAGCCGGTAAATCGACTCTGATGAAAATTATGTTCGGAATGGAGAGCCCAAGCGAAGGCGGGCTCTACATCCGGGGAGAACAAGTGAAGCTGCAGTCCCCGCAGGACGCGATTGACCGCGGTATCGGTATGGTGCATCAGCATTTCATGCTGGTGCCTTCTTTTACGGTGGCGGAGAATATGGTGCTCGGTATGGAGCCGAAGAAGGGCGTTGGCTTCAATTATGCAGAGGCCGTACGCCTGACGGAGGCAACTGCACGTAAATATAATCTATCAGTGAATGCCAAGGCGAAGGTGGAGGACCTAAGTGTCGGCATGAAGCAGAAAGTGGAAATTCTGAAGGCGCTGGTGCGCGGGGCCAAGATTCTCATTCTCGATGAGCCAACGGCAGTGCTGACTCCGCAGGAGACGGAGGAGCTGTTCCATGAGCTGCAGCAGCTTAAGGAGCAGGGACACACGATTGTGTTCATCTCGCACAAGCTGAAGGAGGTCAAAGCCATCTGTGACCGGATTACCATCATGCGCGGCGGCCGGAGTGAAGGCGTCTTCGATACTAAGGAAGTAACAGAGCAGGAGATCTCGCGGCTGATGGTTGGGCGGGATGTGGTGCTGAAGTACGACAAAAGCGATCTTCCCTACGGCAAGCCGGTGCTTGCGGTGGAAGGGCTGAGCGTCTCAGACAGCCAGGGAAAAGCGCTGCTCTCCGGGATCAGCTTCTCGGTCCGTGAAGGCCAGATTGTCGGCATCGCCGGCGTTGAAGGGAACGGACAGACGCAGCTGATCGAGGCGCTGACCGGCGGCCTGCGCGGGGTTGAAGGCAGCGGGTCGGTACAGGTGAAGGGGAAGGACATCCGTGAGCTGGATATTCTGGACATCCGCAACCTGGGGGTATCCTATATCCCTGAGGACCGGATGCGCCAGGGCTCTGCCGGAGAAGCCAGCATTGCCGACAATCTGATCTCTACGCGCTACCGTCAGAAGGATATGAATAAAGGGCTTTTCCTGCACGGGTCAAGAATTGCTGCGCTGGCCTCTGCGCTGGTGGAGGAATTCAAGGTGCGCTGCTCCGGCCCGCAGCAGCCGATCGGCATGCTGTCCGGCGGTAACATGCAGAAGGTAGTCGTAGCCAGGGAATGTTCCACGAATCCGCAGCTGCTGATCGCCGAGCAGCCGACCCGGGGCGTTGATATCGGGGCTGCCCAGTTCATTCACCAGAAGCTGCTGGAGCTGCGCTCAGCGAACTGTGCCACGCTGCTGGTATCCGCGGATTTGAATGAAATTCTGGAGCTGAGCGACAGTCTTCTCGTGATGTATGAGGGCCAGATTGTTGCCTATTTCGATAATCCGTCAGCAGTCGGTGAGGAAGAGCTGGGGCTCTACATGCTGGGAATTAACCGGCAGGACAAAGAGCAGACCGGGAGGGCCGCATATCATGTTTAAAGTCAAATATTTCGAGGCGATCCGCACAGCGGCGGTCATCGTCATTGCACTTATTATCGCGTTCCTGATTATCTCGCTGGTCAGTGACCACCCGGTGAAGACGATCGGAATCTTCCTCTGGGAGCCATTGTCCACGAAGGGCCATATCGGCAATGTCATTGAGATGGCGATTCCGCTGATGTTCACCGGTCTTGCGGTCTCCCTGCTGTTCCGGGCCAATATGTTCAACCTGGGAGCGGAGGGGATCTTCTATTTCTCCGGTGTCGTGACTACTGCGCTGGCGATTCATCTCAGCCTGAACAGCTGGTTCCATCCGGTAGTGGCGATTCTTGCGGGCTCGATCGTAGGGGCACTGCTCTCAGCCATCCCCGGTATTCTCAAAGCGAAGTGGAACGCCAATGAGCTGGTAACCTCGCTGATGTTCAATAACATCCTGTTTGGGGTCGGGCTGTACCTGCTGAACTATCATCTGCGGGACGCCAAGGCCTTTGCCAACGTTTCTTTTAAATTCGAGAAAACCGCACAGCTCAGCAAGCTGTTTGCAGGGACGCGGATTCACACCGGACTTATTATCGTGCTGGTGCTTATTGTGCTGGCCCATCTGTTCCTCTACCGGACCAAATGGGGCTATGAGCTGCGGATGACCGGGGTCAACCGCGACTTCGCCCGTTATTCAGGCATGAAGACGGCAAAGGTGATCATTCTGGTCCATCTGATCGCCGGGTTCATTGCCGGTATGGGCGGCTCGGTGGAAGTGCTCGGGATGTACAGCCGGTTCCAGTGGACGTCCTTGCCGGGCTACGGTATGGATGGTGCGCTGGTGGCCATGCTGGCCAAGAATAATCCGTTCTCCGTCATTGTATCGGCGCTCTTCCTGGCCTATATCCGCATTGGCGCCGATATGATGTCGCGCCTCTCCGATGTGCCGTCCGAGATGATCTCGATCATTCAGGCTGTCATTATTCTGCTGATATCCGCTGAGCAGTTCCTTAAGTTCTGGAAGAACCGCATGCTGCTGAAGGAGGCGAAGGAAGCATGAACAGTCTGCTGAATGTCATTCTGACGACGGATTTTGCCTTCTCTGTCCTGCGTGTAACCACGCCGATTCTGTTCGCTGCACTGGGGGCGCTGATCTCGAACCGTGCCGGAATCATCAACATCGGGATGGAAGGGATCATGCTGGTCTCGGCGCTGGCCGGGGTTATTGTGAGCGCCTATACGCAGAGCGCCTGGGTGGGATTGCTTGGGGCGGTGCTGTCGGGAACGCTGATTGCGGGCATTCTGGCTTTTTTCACCTTGAAATTCAAGACCCACATTATTCTTGGCGGGGTGGCGATCAATATGTTCGCCTCTGGTGGTACGGTATTCATTCTGTACCTGCTGAGCGGCGACAAGGGATCTTCCACCTCCTTAGCGAGTAAAGTACTGCCGAGTATAAATATTCCGCTCCTGCAGGATATTCCGGTGCTGGGCCCGATTCTGTCGGGGCACCACATTCTGACGTATTTCTCTATACTGTCGGTACTCGTAGTCTATTATCTGCTCAACCGTACACCGCTGGGGCTGCGTATCCGCTCTGTAGGCGAGAATCCGCATGCGGCCCAGTCGGTGGGTGTCAGTGTAGTCCGTATCCAGTACAGCGCGCTGCTGCTCAGCGGCTTCTTCGCCAGTCTGGGCGGAGCCTATATGTCGATGGGCTACCTGTCGCTGTTCACCCGCGATATGATCGCCGGCCGGGGCTGGATTGCCATCGCTGCTGAATCCATGGGCCGGAGCACCACCGTGGGCACAGCGCTGACCTCGCTGCTCTTCGGCGCAGCTGACGCGTTATCCAATGCCCTGCAGGTGCTGAAGATTCCGGCGGAGCTGATCGCTACGCTGCCTTATGTGGCAACGGTGATCGGTCTGATTATCTACGCCATCTCCGAGACACGGAAGAAGAATAAGAAGCTTAAGACGACTGTTACGAAATAAACAAGGTAGATAAGGCGTATGAAAGAAATTAACGAAAAGCAAAAAGAAGCGGTCTGGTGACAACAGCGGCCGGAAGTCCAAATGTTCACCGCAGCGACGACCAAGCTTCAAGTTCAACTCTTTAGTGCGTCTTATCTAGCCACTCACAACTAACCTAAGGGAGCGACAACGATGCCAACACCTATCATTATTGACTGCGATCCGGGGCATGACGACGCGATTGCCATTCTGCTTGCGCTGGCACATCCGGGAGAGCTGGATATCCGGGGGATTACAACCGTTGGCGGCAACCAGATTCTGGATAAAATCACCGACAATGCGCTCAAGATTCTCAGCTTTGTAAATGCAGATATTCCGGTAGCCAAGGGCGCTGCGGCGCCGCTGCTGGGCAAGCTTGTTACCGGGGAGGAAGCCCACGGGGAGTCCGGCATGGATGGCCCGGCGCTGCCGGCTAGCAAGTTCAAGCCCGTAGAGCAGGGGGCAGTAGAATTCATGCTGGAGATTATCCGCGCCTCGGAAGAGAAGATCACTCTGGTGCCTACCGCCCCGCTGACGAATATCGCCCTGCTGATTACGGCGTACCCGGAAGTGAAGGAGCGGATCGAGAAGATCTCTCTAATGGGCGGCGGACTGGCTTACGGCAACGTGACTCGGACAGCGGAGTTCAATATTTATGTAGACCCGGAGGCGGCGCGGATCGTTTTCGAATCCGGCATTCCGATTGTCATGAGCGGATTGGATGTGACAGATAAAGCGGCGATCTTCGAAGAGGAGATTCAGGAGCTGAAGACCCGCGGTCCCGTGTCCGTCATGGTCGGCGAGCTGCTGGATTTCTATTCGATCTACGGGAAGAAAATGGGCTTTGTCGGCAATGCGCTGCATGATCCTTGCGCCATTGCCTGGCTGCTGCACCCGGAGCTGTTCGAATCCGAGCACCTGTATGTAACGGTAGAGACCGAAGGCAAGCTTACCCGCGGCATGACCGTGGCCGACCGCCGCAAGAAGCCGGACCAGCCTGCGAATACAGAGGTACTGCTTGGTGTGGACCGCGAAGCCTTCATCAAGCTGCTGTTCGATTCGTTGGAACGGTTAGACCGGCAGCTGGGGTCTCCGGCAGGAGAATCCTAACGGATGGCGGGCTGGGAACGTCTGCAGGAGACGGTAAGGTTCGAGCTGCAGCAGCGGATCGAGGAAGGCTGCCAGCCGGGCAATTTGGCGGAGAAGCTGGATACGGCCGGGAACGATGAGGACAAGCTGATGGAGGTATACCGGGAGCTGATGGCACTTCCTGTATCCGCTGATTTCCCTTATAAGGAGCCTTCGGATCTGGCGGGGATCAGGCAGCTCCGTCCGGAAGGTCCGCGCAAGCTAGCGGTGGACTGGACGCCGGACCAGTGGCGAGACAGGTTCTACGGGGCCTGGCTCGGGCGGAGTGTAGGCTGCGCGCTGGGCAAGCCGCTGGAATATTGGGATTACCTGTACGGGAAGGATGGCCGGACCGGCTGGGAGAATATCGAGCTGTGGTTCCGCGGTGCGGATGCCTGGCCGATTACAGGTTATACTCCTGAACATTCCACGGCACGCGAGGAATATGGCCTCGGCTTAAGCGACTGGTCCTTCACCAGCACGCGTGAGAAGATCAGCTACATGGAGAGCGATGACGATATCCGTTATACCGTGCTTGGCCTGATGCTGCTGGAGCAAAAAGGGCTGAACTGGGATTCCTGGGATATCGGCAAGCTGTGGCACGGGCATCTGACCTACAGTCAGGTCTGCACGGCGGAAACGCAGAGCTATATGAACTTTGCTCAGGAGACCTCCCATCTGCACGGGGAGAAGCCGGCGGATTGGCCGCTGCGGCAGGAACGGGTACGGATGCATCTGAATCCGTACCGGGAATGGATCGGTGCAGCAATCCGCGCAGATGCCCTGGCTTATGGAGCGGCCGGACATCCCGAGCTGGCGGCAGAGCTGGGCTGGCGGGATGCTTCCTTCTCGCATGTGAAGAACGGGATCTACGGCGAGATGTTCAATGCCGCGATGATCTCAGCGGCGTTCGCAGGCCTCAGCAATCAGGAGATTGTCCAGATCGGGTTGAGTGAGATTCCGCAGACGAGCAGATTGGCTAAAGATGTGCTGCGGGGAGTTGAAATTGCACAGCAGGCAAGCAGTGAGCGTGAACTGGTCAGCACCCTCTGGGACGAATTCAGCCATTACGACCCGGTGCATACGAATAACAACGCTGCTATTGTAGCCGCCTCGCTGATCTACGGCGGCGATGACTTCGAGAAAGCGGTGGTCACCTCCGTATCAGCCGGAATGGATACCGACTGCAACGGGGCCACTGTCGGCTCCATTATGGGAGCGAAGCTGGGGGCTGCTAAGCTGCCGGTCCAATGGACCACACCGCTGAATGACCTGCTGTATGCGGATCTGCCGGGCTTCCACCCGATCGCCATCTCTGAGGTAGCGGAGCGGAGCTATCAGGTGTTCCTGAAGCTGCGGGCGGAGCTGGGAGAAGAGGAATAGGGTTAAGACAGATACTAAAGTTATAGTTGAGCGCTTTTTATGAAGTCGCCCCGCACCGGATGTTTTTCTCATAAAACATCCGGTGCGGTTGGGCGGCTTTTTTGTTGATTAGGAAATTATGATTTGCGTCCGATGTGGATAAGTTGTGCATAAAGTTGGGGGTAAGTGTCTTGGAGCATCGGCAGGATGACTATATTCTGGATCAGTCATAGGAATGACTTCGCTGATTTCACCGAACAGCCGGATATGGTCGAAAAACCGACCACATTCGGTGCGGCAGAGGCGTGTGGGCCGGATATGGTCGAAAAACCAACTACATTCGGTGCGGCAGAGGCGTGTGTGCCGGATATGGTCGAAAAACCGACTACATTCGGTGCGGCAGAGGCGTGTGTGCCGGATATGGTCGAAAAACCGACTACATTCGGTGCGGCAGAGGCGTGTGTGCCGGATATGGTCGAAAAACCGACTACATTCGGTGCGGCAGAGGCGTGTGGGCTGGATATGGTCGAAAAACCGACTACATTCGGTGCGGCAGAGGCGTGTGGGCCGAATGTGGTCGAAAAACCGATCACAATGGGGATGCAGCAGGCATTTTGTTCTCGTATGGGAAGGAAAGTTTGCCGAATGTAGGTGAAAAACCGAATACAATAGGCCGTTAAGAAGGTAAGTTGATAACAGGGAAGTCTATAGCCAGATCATACTGGCTGCGGACTTCCCTGTTTCGTTTAAAGAAAGCCTCGCTTAACTTAACATTCACATGATTGAACTTGTATGTTAGCATTACTTGTAATTCAAGTACTTACCAAATTTTGATTATTGAGAGGGGAGCGGAGCTCATGCTGAAAGTCATGATTGTGGACGATGAACCCTGGGTTCTGGAAGGACTCCGGACGATGGTGGACTGGGAGAAAGCCGGATTCGAGGTATGCGCTGAAGCGCTTAGTGCCGGGGAGGCCCTGCGGCTGATCCGGGAGCACAGGCCGGATCTGCTGCTGACGGATATCAATCTTCCGGTGATGAGCGGCTTGGAGCTGATTGCGGCGGTGAAGGAAACGGTAGACCCGCCGCCCCGGTTCGTGATCCTGAGCGGGTATGACGATTTCAACTATGCCCGGACCGCGCTGCGCCATAAGGTGGACGGCTATCTGCTGAAGCCGGTGGATGAGGAGGAGATCGAGGAACTGCTTGGGAAGATCCGAGCTATTATCCATTATGAAACCGCTTCCAGACTAGAGGAACGGAAGAAGCATAATATTCTGGTGCATAATCTGATCAGCCGTTGTGTCCAGGGGGATTGGAGTCAGGAGCTGGAACACGCCGCCTGCGGTCTGCTGGGGCTTCAGCCTGATACAGAGCTGCAATGCATTCTTGCTGCTGCCATTTCAGGTTCAGGTACGGTGAGCCTGAATGAAGGGGATACCGAAGGCTTCCCGGATCACCTGGGCTATGTGTTCCAGGACCCGGCCGGAAGGGCCGGGCTTCTGATTCGCTCAGCCGGACTGTCCACGGAAGCACTGGAGGCAGCAGCCGCTCAGGTGCAGAAGGTGCAGTCAGCGAAGCTGGGGGTACCGGTGGCTGTAATGATCAGCGGCCGGGGGAACGGCCTGCGCGCCGTCCAGGAGCTGTACACCCAGACGCTTGAGGTCTGGGGGCTTAAATACCGGAAGGAGCGGGGCGGAATTTTCTACTACAATGATCTGCGTATGGCCCGCTTGTCTCCCGAATTCACTGACGGGCACTTTACGCGTGTGCTGGATGAGGTGAAGGAAGGCGTGCCTGAGAGAATCCGGGCTGCTGCCAGGGAAGCCTTCGCAGCCATGACCGCCAAGAGGGTGAGTATTGACGCTGCACAGGCTGAGGTAGCCCATCTGGAGATGACCTTATGCCGGAGTATTGCTGAGATGCAGGGAGACCCCGACCAGATCATGTGTGCGATGCATAAGGAGTACGGCAACTTGGGCGGGCTCAGGGATTATTACAAGCTCAGCCTGTATGTGGACCGGCTCTGCCTGGAGACCGCAGCGTACCTCACCGAGCTGCGGGCCCATAACGAGGGGAACACCATCTATAATGTTATTCAATATGTAGATCTGGAATTCCGCAGCAAGCTGCAGCTCCAGGATCTCGCCAGGCAGTTCCACATGAATTCTGCCTATCTGGGCCAGTTGTTCCGCAAGGAGACGGGGCGCAGCTTCAGCGATTATCTGAATGAGAAGCGGATCGAAGCGGCCAAAAGCCTGCTCAAGCGCACCCAGCTCAAGATATCGGATATCGCGGTGCAGGTGGGCTTTTCCAATACCGATTATTTCATCGACAAGTTCAAGAATAAGGTGGGTTCATCACCTTCGGTGTACAAGAATGCCCACAACAATAAACAGCTCTAAAATAACCCCACAAAGTGGGGCTGTGGCTTCGAAGGTTACTCAGATACTTTGCGGGGACCCCGAAATCTAAAGTAACCCCACAAGGGGGATCTTTGGCTTCGAAGGCTACTCAGGTGCTTTGTGGGATCCCCGAAATCTTAAGAAAGCCGGGTGTGTGTGAGGGATGGCGACAAAACGGTTTAAATTCGGCACCATCGTCAATGATATTCCGCTAAGCTACAAGTTCTATCTCATCTACATTGTGGGTGTGCTCCTGCCGATCATGGTGCTGAATCTGGTATTCCTGGAGCGGATTACAGATCTCATCAAATCGCGGGAGCAGCAGAATCTGGAGATTTCCATGGAGCGGGCGCGGAAGGACATCCATGATTTTATTGAAGGGGGAGTCTCTGTCGGCTACACGCTGGCTGCGGATAAGAATCTGTACGAGATGCTGGACCGGACCTATACGGACTCTATCGAATTCTACAGTATGTTCAACGAACAATTGAGAGACCGGATGAACAGCTATATGCCTGTCAATAACCAGCTGGAACGAATCAGTATATTCACGAACAACCAGACGGTTGTATCCGGGGGGAATTATCAGGTAATGAACGATAAAGTATGGTTCAGTGACTGGTACCGGCAGGCCAAGAAGGCCACTACCCAGGTCTATGTTGCTGCTTACCGGATCATGGAGAACAAGAATCTGGCTTCATCCACCCCGACGCTCAGCATTATTGAGACCATGGACAATTACCGTAATCTGAACAACTATGAGAAGGTGCTGCGGATCGATCTGGACCTTAGTGAGATCTATGACATTATCGTCCGGGAACGGGATTACCTGAGCCTCTATCTGATCAATGGGGAGAACAAGATCGTGATGTCAGCGGACAGCGGCTATCAGCATATTACAGATGATCCCTATCCGGTATTCGATCAGTGGGGGGACAGCCAGGACGAGAGCGAGGGGGTTCGGGTAATGGCTGTAGGGACGGCGAATTATCTCAAAGGCTGGAGGATTGTCGGAATTACGCAGGGGGAGCGGATCTCCCAGGCGGTTCTCGATATCCGGCTGTACGCAGCGGGCCTAGCCACCACGCTTACTCTTTTGACCAGCATATTCATATATATCATGCTGCGCTCCTACAACTACCGGGTGAAACGCCTGTCCCGGCATATGCAGAAGGTGACGAACGAGAAGTTCGAGCTGATCGCCATCGATGAGGGCCGGGATGAGATTGGCGGGCTAATCCACAATTTTAACCGGATGACCTCCAGAATCCACTCCCTGATCAACGATGTATACAAGCTGGAGATCCAGAGTAAGAACCTGGAGATGGAGCGCGTCAGGGCGGAACTGAATTTTCTGCAGAGCCAGATGAACCCCCACTTCCTGTTCAACACGCTGAATGCGATTCTGGTGGTCTGCACCAAGAACAAATATAACGATGTCACCGATATTATAAAAAGCTTGTCGAAGCTGCTGCGCAGACTATTGAGCTGGAAGGAGGATCTGGTGCCGGTGCGCGAGGAGATCGCATTTATCGACATGTATCTGAGGATTGAGAAATTCAGGTTCAGGGATAAATTCGATTATACCTTTGAGATCGATGAGCAGTCCCTGGATTATAAAATACCGAAGCTGAGTATGCAGCCGCTGGTCGAGAATTCCTGCAAGCATGGCCTGCAGACGATTGAGGGGCTGGGCGTAATCAAAGTGGCTGCGGTCGTGCTAGATAACAGGCTGCAGATTACAGTATCCGACAATGGTAAGGGCATGGAGCCGGAGAAGCTGAAGGAGCTGATGTTCGCGGTCCGCAAGGAGGATTACTCGGGCACCCACATCGGGATTCGCAATGTATACCGCAGACTGGAGCTGAATTACGCAGATCAGGTGCGCTTCGAGATATCCAGTACGCCGGATCAGGGAACCGTAGTGACCTTTGGCATTCCCCTGAAGCTGCTTGAGAAGAATTATTCCCTGGAAAGAGAGGTATAGACGATGAAATACAAAGTTCTATTAATCGATGACGAGCCTAGCGCTCTGGAAGGTATGGAGATGTGGATCGATTGGCAGGAGCTGGGCTTCGAGCTGTGCGGAACCTGCGGCAACGGCCGGGAGGGGCTGCAGATGATGAAGCAGCTTCAGCCGGATCTGGTCATTACCGACATCCATATGCCGCTGATGAATGGTCTGGAGATGATCGGGGAGTGGCGGCAGGAGGGGACGGATTCGACGAAGTTCGTCATTCTGAGCGGCTACAGTGAGTTTGAATACGCCCGTAAGGCAATCAGCTATGGAATCAATCATTATCTGCTGAAGCCGGTTTTCCCGGAGGAGGCTACCGAGGAGCTGCGGGAGATCCGCCTGGAGCTGGAGCAGGAGGCGAACCGCAGAAGAATCCATGAGACCGCTTCCGGGGAAGAGGCGGCAACCTTAATCAAGGGGCTGTTATATGGCAAAAAGGGAGAACCCGAGCTTATGGAATGGCTGGAGACTCTGCCCGGCTTCAAGGAAAGCACTTCCTGGAACATCTGCCTGATCCGGACAGTCCCGGAGCTGTATACAGAGGTGAGGAGCCGCACAGTCTCCCTGCTGACCGGATATAAAGCATTGGTAACGATGGATCTGGAGGCGGGATTGCTCGGGATCGTGTACGGGATGACGGAAGGCAGCGGGGACGCTGCCGGAATAGCTGAAGTGCTGGATGCCCTGCCGAGCGAGTACGGGGGAGAGAATGTCCATGTCGCTCTGGGAACCCCCGAAGACTCCTTATTGTCCATAGAGGGCAGTTATGGCCGGGCCAAAGAGACTCTTCTACATTTCTTTTACGAGCCGGAGCAGGCAGGGGCGCTGGCTTACAGCGCGGTGCAGGACAAGCCCTTCAGTTATCACTATGACCATATCGGGCTGATGGATGCTCTGCTGGACTGCGTGAATCTCCTGGACGCGGCTGGCTACCGCGAGGCACTGGAGGCAGCGGCCCGCAGCTTCCGGGAACAGCAGGTGGCGCCGGAGGTGGTGCGCAAATTCGTAATCCACCTCATGTACCGGATATTCGCACTCGCACCTGGGGCAGAAGCCGCAGGCGAAGAGGGCGGAGTGGCCTCGGGTGTTGAGGTATCAGAGATTCAGCAGGCGATGACCCCGCTGAGCGGGCTCCTCAGCCGCTTATTGTCCTACGGCGGGAAGGCCATAGATCTGCTGGTGCAAGAGCAGAATTATAAGTCGCATGGGATTGTCCGGGAGATCAACCAGTACATCGGGGAGCATTATCAGGAGAGTCTGAGCATTCAGAAGCTGGCCGAGATCTTCTTCCTGCATCCGGTATACCTGGGGCAATTATTGATTAAGAAGAACGGGATGACCTTCAATGAGCAGCTGCATCATCTGCGGATTCAGGCTGCGGCTGAGCTCCTGCGCGGGAGCAGGCTGAAGCTCTCAGAGATTGCCGAACGTGTCGGTTATGCCAATTACGGACAGTTTCTGAAGCGGTTCGAGAAGGAGCTGCACATGGGCCCGAATGAGTACCGGCATGCCAAGTTCTAAAATTTTCGGGGGTACACCTTTAGTTCGGTCGTATTTTAGCGGATAGTTCACCTCTATAATTTACTTGTGTAAGTGCTTACAAATTAAAGACAAACACTATGGAGGTGCTTTAATGGGGGGCAAGTCGAAAGTGACGTTTAAGTATTCCCTGGTTGCGCTATTAACCCTTAGCTTCGCACTGTCAGGCTGCGGCGGGGGCAACGACAAGAATTCTGCTACAACTGACAAAGCAAAGGCGACTACAGCAGCGGATTCTGCTTCAGCTAACACGGGAGGAAAGATTGAGCCATTCAAGGTTAGCGCATTTATCGGGGTAGCCGGGCAACAGCCGACACCGGACAACAAGATCTACAAGAAGATCAAAGAGGAGACCGGTGCCAGCTTCGATATGGAATTCCTGGCAGGTGATATTAACCAGAAGCTGGGCGTTATGATTGCCGGCCAGGATTATCCGGACCTTATGACCGGGAGCACCAAGCTTACAGCAGCAGGGGCTTATATCCCGCTTGAAGACCTGATCGAAGAGCATGCGCCGAATTTGAAAGCGCATTATGCAGAATATTGGAACATGATGAAGGACCCGAATGACGGACATATTTATATTTTGCCTAACTACGGTGTATATAACGGTAAGGTCAACAGCTCATGGTATTCGGGACCGGCCTTCTGGATTCAAAAAGCAGTGCTTAAGGAATTCAACTATCCGAAGGTTAAGACACTGGATCAGTACTTTGACCTGATTGAGCAATATAAAGCAAAGTATCCCAAAATCGACGGAAGCCCGACCATCGGGTTCGAAATTCTGAACTATGACTGGAAAAACTGGGGTCTGTTCAACGCACCTCAGCATCTGATCGGACATCCGAATGATGGCGGCGTAGTCGTGAAGGACGGCGTGGCCGAGGTATTTGCCAATAAGGATTATGCCAAGAAGTACTATCAGAAGCTGAATGAGATGAACGAGAAGGGCATTATCGACAAAGAAACCTTTGTGCAGAACTACGACCAGTATATGGCAAAGCTGTCCAGCGGAACCGTTCTGGGGATGTTCGACCAGCACTGGAACTTCAACGCTGCTGAGGATTCACTGACGACCCAGAATAAAATTGAACGCACTTATGTAGGTCTTCCGCTGGTATACGATGAGTCGACCAAAGACCACTACCGCGATCTTGCGGTGCTCAATCTTAACAATGGCTTCGGCATCAGCATTAATGCCAAAGATCCGGTGAAGATTATCAAGCTGCTCGACACCCTGATGGATGAGAAGTGGCAGAAGCTGTTCTCCTGGGGTGTAGAAGGCGAGGATTATATTGTTGAGAACGGCAGATTCATGAGAACCCAGAAGCAGCGTGATGATGCAGCCGATGCAACCTGGCAGCTGGCCAACAAGGCCAAATCATTGTTCGAATATCTGCCTAAGACCGAAGGAAGCTACAGCGACGGCAACTCCACGGATGCCGCTGCACAGCCGGAAGAATACAAAGCAGGTCTGAAGCCGTACGATAAGGAAGTTCTGGATGCCTATGGCTTCAATTCCTACGTGGACTTCTTCAGCGATCCGCCGCCAAACCCTGTGTATTATCCTGCCTGGTCCATCGACCTGATTGAAGGCTCGGATGCCAAAATCGCCAGTACCAAGCTAAATGAGCTGCAGACCAAGTTCCTGCCGAAAGCCATTCTTGCCAAGCCGGCCGAATTCGATTCCGTATGGACCGATTATACGGAACAGATCGAGAAAGCCAATGTGAAGGCTTACGAAGACAAGATCAATGAGCAGATTAAGTGGAGAATTGAGAACTGGAGTAAATAATGTAAGGTCTGGTACCGGGTTTTAGAAGGTGGAAGGCCGTCAACCGGCCTTCCGCCTTACATTAATTTGATGGAGTAGGAGACAACGAATATGGATGAGACCTTAGAAATAGATACTGGCGTCCGGCGTCCGAAGAAGAACAAGAGGAAAAAACAGCCGATTACCTGGCGCGTAATTAAGAATCAACAACAGCTGATCTGGATGTCTGTGCCTTTAATGCTCTACATTATCCTTTTTGCCTACGTTCCTGTGTGGGGCTGGACCATGGCCTTCCAGAACTACAGACCGGCCAAGTCCTTCGGTGAGCAGGAATGGGTGGGACTGAAGCAGTTCAAGTTTTTGTTCACCGATGATAACTTCATTCGTGTCCTGCGCAATACGCTGGCTATGGGGGTTATCAATCTGATCCTCGGCTTCGTTACAGCCATCGTGCTGGCGCTGCTGCTTAACGAGATTAAGAAAGTATTCTGGAAAAGAACCGTGCAGACAATCTCCTATCTGCCCCATTTCCTGTCATGGATTATCGTTACCGGTATTGTGGCCACCTCGCTGTCCATCAATGACGGGATTGTAAATATCGTTCTGATGAAGCTGCATCTGATTAAAGAGCCGATTCTGTGGCTCAGTGAAGGCAAATATTTCTGGGGAATCGTAGGGGCTTCACATGTGTGGAAGGAAGTAGGCTGGAATACGATTATTTATCTGGCAGCCATCGCTTCCATTGACCCTGCCCTGTATGAGGCTGCCGAGATTGACGGAGCGAACCGTTACAAGAAAATGATGCACGTAACCCTGCCTGGCATCAAGGCAACCATTGTTATTCTGATGATTATGTCCATAGGACATGTGCTGGAAGCAGGCTTTGAAGTGCAGTACCTGCTCGGCAACGGACTGGTAGTAGACTGGGCCGAAACGATAGATATTTTCGTGCTTAAATATGGACTTGCACAAGGGAATTATTCACTCGCAACCGCTGGCGGGATTTTCAAAACGGTGGTCAGCGTGACATTGCTGCTTATGGCTAACGGGATTTCCAAGCGGCTTGGGGAAGAGAGGTTGTTATAATGGCGGATAACCGGCAGATTAGCCCTGGGCATAAAGCAGGCTTTACGGCGAAAAGAAACCTAGGCACCGGCAGACTTGAACCGTTTTTGTTCACTTCCTTCAATACGGTCTTCATGGTCTGTCTGGTGGTTGTGACTTTATATCCATTCATCAATACGATTGCTGTTTCATTTAATGAAGGGAATGATACGATCCGCGGCGGCATTTATTTATGGCCAAGAGAATGGACCGTTCAGAATTATAAAGCGATCTTTGCCACCGGAACGATTTTTGATGCTTTCCTGATTTCAGTGGCACGTACAGTGATTTCTACATTGCTTAATATTTTTCTGACTACCATGCTGGCGTATACCTTAAGCCGCAGGGAGTACGTATTCCGTAAGTTTATTACTGTAGTCTTCGTGCTGACGATGTATTTCAGCGCAGGTCTGATCCCGAACTACTTCCTGATTAAGGACCTAGGCCTGCTGAACAGCTTCTGGGTCTATGTTATTCCATCGATGATCAGCGCGTTCAACATGATCGTCATCCGCACTTACATCGGGACTATACCGGAGAGTCTGATGGAATCGGCCAGAATCGACGGCGCCGGGGATTTCAAAATCTTCATGCGGGTCGTCTTCCCGCTCTGTAAGCCGGTGCTGGCGACCATTGCACTGTTCGTGGCGGTCGGAGCCTGGAATGCCTGGTTCGATGCTTTCATCTACACCTCCTCCAAGCAACATCTGAGTACACTGCAGTATGAGCTGATGAAGCTGCTGTCTTCAACGATGAACTCTAACGGGAACCCTACCGTAACCAACGGGGTGGGGATGGATCAGAATTCAGCACGGGCGATGGTCACGCCGATTTCGATCCGGGCAGCTATCACAGTGGTCGCCTCCGTACCTATACTGCTGGTGTATCCGTTCATGCAGAAGTATTTCGTAGTGGGTCTTAATGTCGGCAGTGTGAAAGAATAAGCGTTCAGAGCGAATAGACTTATGTATGCAAAATAGCAAAACGGGTGCAGTCCTACCAGGGACTGCACCCGTTTTTGTGGTACTATCCTGCTTCCCTTGAATAATCCCATAGAGCCGCGAGCATCCTTATAATGCTCTGCTCTTCCAAGGGCTTAGCAATCATTTTGAAAAAAATGATGACACAGCGGAAGAAATACCTTATTATTTAAAGAGATTTTTAATGAAACAGATTTTAAATAATTATAGTACAATAAGTCCTGAGGTTCAGGGAGCATGTCCAGGCAGTCTGTAGGGGAGGGCTTCATATTCTTTCGCTGATTCAGGTTAGCAAGAGCTTCACTCTGAAGGACGGCCCTTATACGGCTGTCGATCAGGTATCACTTGAAGTACAGGCGGGTGCCATTCACGGTATTATTGGCGCCAGCGGGGCGGGGAAGTCCACGCTCCTGCGGCTGATGAATCTGCTGGAGCGGCCCGATGCAGGAACGGTTACGGTTGACGGGCAACAGCTTACGGAGCTGCCGGACAAGGAACTGCGCCGGCAGCGGCAGAGAATCGGTATGATCTTTCAGCATTTTAACCTGATCGGTAATGCTACCGTCAGCCGGAATGTGGCGATCTCTCTAGAGCTTGCCGGAGTGCCGCGTGCAGTGCGGATGAAGCGGGTGGAGGAATGTCTGCAATTCGTAGGCCTTGCGGACAAAGCCGGGCAATATCCGGCCCAGCTCAGCGGCGGACAGCGCCAGCGGGTAGCGATTGCCCGCGCACTGGCGAACAATCCGAAGCTGCTGCTGTGCGATGAGCCGACATCTGCGCTTGATCCGGGCACCACTGCGGATATTCTGGAGGTGCTGCGCCATATCAATGCTTCCCTGGGCGTAACCATCGTGATCGTTACCCATGAGCTGGACGTTGTGCGGAGCATCTGTTCCGAGGTATCCGTCATGGAGGGCGGACGGATCGTAGATTCCTTCTCCCGCGGCGAGGGCGGCTTCCTACCGCCGGGAACGCATTCAGGCTCCTTCCGGGAGAGAATCACCGGCAGAACGGGGGCATCCCATGTTTGAGAGTATGCTGAAATACCAGGATCAGATGTGGCAGTCTATCGGCGAGACCTTTGTCATGGTCGGCATTGCCATAGGCGCTGCGCTGCTGGTGGGTCTTCCGCTGGGGACACTGCTGTATTTTTGCCGCAAAGGCCAGTTGTATGAGAATAGAGGGCTGTCTCTGGTGCTGAACAGCATCGTCAATGTCATCCGTTCGTTTCCGTTCCTGCTGCTGGTGGTGGCGCTGATTCCGTTCACGCGGCTGGTCGTAGGTACGTCGATTGGCACACTGGCGGCCACGGTGCCGCTGTCCATCGTTGCCATTGCTTATTACTCACGGCTGGTAGAGCAATCACTGCTGGAGGTTCCGCGGGGAACGATTGAAGCGGCATTGTCGATGGGAGCATCCAAGCTGGGAATCATCTTCAAATTTCTATATGTAGAGGCCCGTTCAGGGCTGGTGCTGGGACTCACGGCGTCTACGATCAGCTTCATTTCTTTTTCAACCGTAATGGGGGTTGTCGGGGGCGGCGGGGTTGGCGATTTCGCCATCCGTTACGGGTATCAGCGCTTCGAGACCGAGGTGATGATCTATGCCATTCTCGTGATGATTGTGCTGGTGCAGCTCATCCAATTCACGGGAAGCACGATAGCCAGACTGCTCGACAAACGCTAGAATACTATACAATAATGGGGGCTTGAGAGATATCATGAAGAGAACAGGAAGAAGAATAACCACCACGTTTGCACTGGTACTGCTTGTATTGACGCTTGCACTTGCAGGCTGCGGCAACAGCAAAGAAGCGGAAGAGACACCGGCGGCAACCAGCACCGGGCCTGTGAAGATCAAAGTAGCCTCGCTGATTCCGCCAATGACGGATATCCTCGACATCGTGAAGCCGATTCTGAAGGAAGAAGGCGTGGATATGGAGGTTGTCGTGCTGTCTGATAATGTGCAGCCGAACGAAGCACTGGCGAATAAAGAGGTGGATGCGAACTTCTTCCAGCATGTCCCGTACATGGAACAGTTCAATGCC
Organism: Paenibacillus sp. FSL P2-0089; assembly: GCF_038595095.1. NCBI lineage: Bacteria > Bacillati > Bacillota > Bacilli > Caryophanales > Paenibacillaceae > Paenibacillus > Paenibacillus sp. FSL P2-0089. The sequence goes on along the minus strand of NZ_CP152006.1, from coordinate 6,164,547 downwards.
AGCAAAGGGGCAAAGCTGGTGCCGGTCCAGCCTGTATATGATGCCATCTACGGCGGGTACTCCAAACGCTTCAAGAATATTGCTGATCTGCCCGAGGGAGCAACCCTTGTGATGGCGAATGATCCTTCCAATATTGGACGCTCCCTGCAAATGTTCGCAGATGCCGGATTGATTACGCTGAAGGATGGGGTAGGAATTCAGGCTACCCAAGCTGACATTACTGCCAATCCGAAGAACTATAAGTTCGAGGAGGTCGATCTGCTGATGCTGGCCCGGATGCTGGATGATGCGGATCTGGTAGCGATGACGCCAGCCTACGCGAGCCCGCTGGGTCTGACTCCGAAGAAGGATGCGCTGATCACCGAGCGTGAAGATTCCGCCTTCACCATCACCCTCGTTGCCCGTGAGGACAACAAGGATTCCGAAGCCATCCAGAAGCTGGCGAAGGCGATCAGCGGCCCGGAAGTGAAGAAGTTCCTGGAGGATAATTACGCGGACATCGCGCTTCCTGCTTTTAAATAGAAGATAAACGGGTTACATCCTATACCGAAGTAAACGAAAGACGGCCTTCTCTTGGGAGAGAGGGCCGTCTTTTGTTGCGCAGGAAGCACATTGCTCCTGCTTGATACATCAATGATTCCCTAATTTACCGTAGAGCGTTAACGGGATACGCCACCTCATATTGCGCCGCTTCAATCCAGGTTCCGGTAGTGAAATCCCGTCCCCGTACAAGCACTTTATCAGCATAGACTTCTATATAATAGCCCTGGCTACCGCTCTTGTGTTCATCTGCATCCGTCCAGAGGTAGGCCACCGAAGCAGCATTGAACATTGTAGCCGTCTGCCCGTTGCCGGGAAACATCGTGTTGCTGACCTCCAGCTCCCAGTGGGTATGTCCGGTGAACAGCAAGGTCTGCGGATGCCGCGACAGAATAGTGCGCAGCTCCTGATCCTGTGTTACCCCGTACCATTCCTGAGATTCCAGTGAACCGGCTACCGTATCCTTCAGCGGCTGGTGCAGGAAGAGGAAGACGGGCTGATCCGGCAGGTGAGTCTGTTCCAGGTCCTTCTGCAGTTGCCCGTTAGACTTGGCTTTGTCCGGTGCGTGTTCACCAAGCTTGCGGTCCAGCCACTGCAGCTGCTCAGCGGATAGACTGCAGAACGTAGGCAGCCCTTCCTCTGTGCCGAGAAAGATGAAATGATACCCGCCGATCCAGTGATCATGATAAGGACCTGGCATCCCCATCCGGGAAGTATACATCCCAAGGCGGGATTCCCAATGCCCGAGGCCGACATCATGGTTGCCCAAGGTGTAACGAAGCTGCGGCAAGGACGCCTGATGCAGCTCAAGAATACGCTGGACCTCCTCATACTCCTCCGGGAAGCCATTGTCTGTTATATCTCCAATGTGCATGATTCCGCTGCTGCCTTGAGTATGTCCCGCTATATCCTCAAGCGCCCGTCCGAAGTTCTGATTGTACTCATGCTCGGGATCGGCCGTGACATGGGTGTCGGTAATAATCTGGAACGTCAACAGCGGTTCAGTAACGTCGGGTGTGGCAAATGTATTCATAGGCAAGCGAAGCCTCCTTGAAATATTTTATATTCGTTAGGCTAATGCCCTTTGGTACTAATGTTCAAACCAATAATTCCGGCTATAATCACAGTCACCCATAGGAGGGAGGAGCCCGTCAGCCTCTCTTCGAACAACAATGCCCCCGCCAGAGAAATCAGGAGGATACCCGCTCCGGACCATACGGCATAAGCGACTCCAACCTTGATGGAGGTGAGGGCGACACTCAGTGAGGTGAAGCTGATTCCGTAGAATACGAACATCAGCACAGAGGGCCAGGGCCGGGTGAGGCCATGCGACAGCTTCATGGAGACCGTTCCGGACAGCTCGAAGACAATAGCTAAGGCAAGAAATACCCAGGCCAAGGCCCCTTCGGCCTTCATCGTACCATCCTTCGTACGCCAAGCTCCGCATAAGACGATACTACACAATCTGCATCCGGCAAAAGAGCCCCGGCAGCCTGCATGTCTGCTGTCAGCCCGCTTCGTCCCGCATCAGCCGCCTCGCTTCCTGCAGCGTCTGCCGTAGCGGTAACCCGGCTCGCCGCCGTCTGCACCATTCCACCCGCCGTTACCGCCGGTCCTTTCGCAGCAGTTGAAGCCGCCAGCCCGGCGGTAATTCCGCCGGCAATCCCAATGGCTACGGCAGTGCCCGCAGCCTTCGCCATCCGCATATCTCCGTTCGTATCGCCGATCACGGCGGCTTCAGCCGGAGATACCCCCAGCCGCCCGCAGGCAAGCAGCGCCATGTCGGGGAAGGGCTTGCCCCGCTCCACCTGATCGGTGCCGATCACGGCGGTGAAATACTGGCGGATGCCCAGCCAGCGCAGATGACTCTCGGCTGACGCCGTTTCATCGGCAGTCACTACGGCCATAGGTATGCCCTGGGCTGCGCACGCATCCAGAAAAGGCGCCAGCCCGGGAAGCGGGCGGACCGGACGGCTCTGCTCCAGCATCGCATCCGCTGCATTCCGGCAGGAGTCCACCAGTTCGACCGCTTCGGCCCAGGATAGGCCGAGAGAATAACCCTGCCAGGACGCAATGGCGTACAGATCGCTCATCGTGCCCATGGCGAGCGGACCGTTGCGGTCGTAATCGGTGATCTTCCCTGCGTCATCATGAACTGTTCCCAGGAGGGAGGCCCGGTGCTGCTCAGGGAAGCTCAGTCCGCGCTGCTCAAGCCTCCAGGTGAACTGGTCCAGGAAGCACTCGCCCCAGCTTCCCCAGAGGGATACGAACTGTAGTAAGGTTCCATCCTTATCGAACAGGATGGCCGATACGGGATAGTTTCCTTGCGGAGTGTTAAGCTCAATCACGCAGCGTCCCCCTTCATTTATAGAAATTTGTTCAGCCGTTCTATTTCAGTTTATCCAGTGCCGCCTGAGCCATCTGCTGCGCTTCCTTCAGCGCCTCGGCTGCCGGAATATTCTCAATCTGCACCTTATCCGCTGCGATGGTCAAGGCATCATTAATTTTGCCGCCTGTCGGGTCCTGGAACGGAGGGGAAGCATGAGCCGCCTGCTGCAGCGGGATTTTGATCTGCGGGTTGCTCTCACTGAAAGCGACGAATGCCGGATCTTCCAGCGCAGACTGGCGGACGCTAATATAGCCGGTGTGGATGGACCAGAAGGCCGTATTCTCGGAGCTTGTGAAGTAGGTCAGCCATTTCATCGCTGCCTGCTTCTCGGCGTCTCCGGCTTTGGCAGGAATACCGGCCATACTCGCCCCGGCGACAGGTTTGCCTTCGCCGGCTCCGGCCCAGCCCGGTTGCTCCATAGCGGAGACGACGCTGAAATCGAGGTCGCCCTGGTCGCCGCTGGAGCCGGTGTATCCGGCCGCCTGGCCTTTCATCACATCGTCAATCGTCTTGTACCAGTACTCCCAGCCTTGCCCGCCCGAATGAATGCGCATCGTCTTGTCCTCATGAATTGCTTTGCGGAAGAACTCCCAGGCGTCGATCCACTCCGGGGAATCAATCGTGACCTTGGTGCCGTCCTCACTAAGAATACTGCCTCCTTTGCTGAGAGCGGCATCAACCATATTGCCGGAGCCCCACATCGGTTCCCAGCCGTAGAAGGTGGTTTTGCCGCCTTCGGAGACGGTCATCTTTTTCGCTGCTGCAGCGAGGTCTTCCCAGGTCTTAATCTGGCTGGCGTCTATGCCGCTTTTCGCAAAAGCATCCTTACGGTAGTACATCACCTGGGTCGATCCATACATCGGGAGGAAATACTGCTTGCCGTCAACCTGGCCCTGGTTCAGGAAGGTCTGGACGAAATCCTCTTTATTGAAGTCCGGCTGCTCGGCAATCAGCTCATCCATCGCAGCGTAATAACCCTTGCGCGCCCAATCGATATTGGAGGAGAGGACCGCCGCCGGGACCTGCCCGGCAGCAATCGCTGCTTGAAGCTTCTGTTCGGTCTCTGTATAATCCCCCTGCACGATCCCCTTGACGATGACCTCCTGCTGGGAGGCGTTGAATTTCTGAATGAGCGATTCCATATTTTCACCCAGCTTGCCGCCGAGCCCATACCAGAATTCAATCGTGACCGGTGCGCCTCCAGCCGGAGCGGCATTGGCAGCAGGGACTGCGGCGGCTGCGCCGTCCGTAGTGGATGCATTGCCGGGAGCGGCATTTCCGCCGCAAGCGGTGAGCACGGAAAGTCCGGCGATCAGGGATACTACAGACAACCTTTTGAAAATAGAAGAATTTCTCGCTGGAACGGTACCGTCCTTTAAAAGGACTGCGAAGCTGTTTCTACTTGATACGTTCATCATCATTCTCCTTTTGGGTATTGAAGTTTAGGGTTTAGCCTTTACTTGAGCCTGCGGTCATGTTGACACTTTGCATTATCGTTTTCTGCGCCAGCAGGAAGACTAGCAGCAGCGGGGCAATCGTGAAGGCGCTGGCGGCCATGATGAGCGGCCATTTCAGTCCGTAAGCACCTCCTTCCACGAAAAAGCTGCGCAGACCGGCCGAGACCAGCTGCAGGCTGGGGTCCTTCGTAATGAGCATCGGCCAGAAGTAATTGTTGTACTGGTCAATGAAGGTAATCAGCGCCAGTACGGCGAATGAGGATCTTGTGACCGGCACAAGGATCGTCCAGAGAATCCGCATATGCGAGGCACCGTCCACTTCACCGGCCTCCACCAGCTCATGCGAGACTTGAAGGAAGGCCTGCCTGATCAGAAAGATCGAGAAGATACTCACACAGTTGGAGAGAATCAGGCCCGCATAGGAGTTCAGCAAGTGTAACTCGGAGAGGACCAGGTATCCGGGCAGGTAGACTGCCGTTGCAGGAACCATATAACCGAACAGAATCACTCCGGCAAAAAAGCCCTTCAGGCGGAATTTCATATGCGTCAGCGCATAAGCCATCATCCCGGAATTGATTGTCTGCAGGAGGACAATGGAGACAGCGACGAAGATACTGTTACCCATATATCTGGCGAACGGCGCCTCGTTCCAGGCAGCGGCGAAGTTGCCCCACAGCGGCACCTCAGGCCAGAGTGTGGGCGGGGAGCGCCAGATCTCATCATTGGTCTTGAGGGCACTCGTAACCATCCAATAGAACGGGAAGGCCATCAGAAGAGCAAGCGCGGCGAAAAAAATCTGGCGGACCAGCCTGCTGATAGTTGTGAATATAGGCAAGCGGTGAGACCTCCTTAAGGGCTGATAGTAAAGCTTCTATTGATAATGAGTGGTCCGCTTGCTGATCCCGAACGAGAGGACAGACAGCAGCATGCAGATCAAGACCAGGACGACAGCAACGGAAGAGGCCTCTCCGATCTGGAACGATTCGAAGGCGGACTGATAATACAGATAGAGCAGAGTGCGGGTGGAGCCGGACGGGCCGCCCTGGGTCAGGACATTAATCTGGTCATAGGCCTGAAGTGCCGAGACTAACTGCACCACGAATAAGAAAAGAGTAGTCGGCGAGATCAGCGGCCATGTAATCCGCAGGAACTTCTGCACCGGGCTTGCCCCGTCCAGCTCCCCGGCTTCCAGCAGGTCGGAAGGCACATTGCGCAGCGCCACCAGATAGAAGATCATTGCCCAGCCGACCGACTTCCAAATCGTGACCAGCAGGACGCCGATTAATGCCCATTTGGGGTCCTGCAGCCATCCGATGGAATCCAGGCCGAAGAAGTTCAGCACCGCATTGGCAAGCCCGGCTTCAGGCTGATAAATCCAGGACCAGACGATAGACACAGCGACGGTCGGCGTCACCCAAGGCGAGAACAGCAGGATCTGATAGAGGGCCGAGCCCTTCAGCTTTCTGTTCATGAGGAGGGCCAGACCCAGTCCGAGCAGGATCACCGGCAGCACACTGCCGAGGCAGAAGAGAACGGTCACCCTCAGCGCTTTGTAAAAAGCGGGGTTGCTGAGCAGATCGGTATAATTCTGCCAGCCGACAAAGGTTTTCTCCGGGCTCATGAAATCCCATTCCGTAAAGCTGAGATACAGCACATACAGCAGCGGCGCGAGCCAGAATACGGCGAAAGGGATCATGGCCGGCAGAGTGAACAGCACGGGCTTCAAGCCGCTGAATAATTTTGAACGTGTCATTTTCGTCCATATTCTCCATTTCATTCATATTGGTTGATGCGGTATAATGCAGAGGACAGCTCCTCTGTTCAAAAAAAATTGTACACTCATGAGGCAGGCTTGTGGTCAAGCGGGGGTAAAACCCGGTCGGATTTTGTGTAAAATTTGTAGGATGATTGCGGTAAAGCTGCGGTATTGTGTAAGGTAGAGAGAACGATTCTATGTGAAAATGAGGTGCCACCTGATGAAGCAGGCCGCATTCGGCGAGGAACATCCGCACCGTTCGCCCCGGGAGCAGCTGCTCGGCCCGGTTATCGATGCCATAGCCCAGACCATGGATTTATATGGAGCGAATTATTCCTTCGGTCAGCTGTACGGAGTGATGTTCTTCGAGGACAAGCCGATGACGCTGGAGGAAATGAAGCAGGTCATGAATATGAGTAAAAGCAATATGAGCTACGGAGTCCGCTCCCTGATCGCCTCCCGGATGGTTACGAAGCTGCCGGAGAAGCGCGAGCGGAAGGAGCTGTATGCAGCGGAGACGGACTTCTTCGAGGCCTTCCGGAACTTCTTCACCCTGAAGCTTCAGCGGGAGATCGATGTGATGCAGGAAGCGATGGGAGCTGCGGTCCCGGGCCTCCAGGCACTGGCCTATGCAGCAGACACACCCGAAGAGGAGCGGCAGGCCTGCCTCAGAGACTTGGAGAAGCTGGAGCACGCGGCCGAGTACTATGCCTGGCTGCAGCGGTTCGTGTCGGGGCTTGCGGAAGGAGCGATATTCGGCGGGGAACGGGGAAGTACCGGCGAGGAAGGCGGATTATGAGCTATGAATAATCAAATTCTTATTGTTGATGATGAGGCGGATATAGTTAATCTGCTGAAAGATTATTTTGAGATAAATGGTTATAAGGTCTTAACTGCGCGGAGCGGCGGGGAGGCATTACGCAAAGTAGTGTATAATCCAGACATTATTATACTGGATATTAATATGCCGGAGATTGATGGTCTTGAGGTGTGCACTCGTATACGGGATTTCGTATCCTGCCCTATTATATTCCTGACTGCGCAAGTGGAAGAGTCAGATAAAATTAATGGCTTTCGAGTGGGCGGGGATGATTATATTGTGAAGCCGTTCAGCATTGATGAGCTTGGAGCTAGGGTAGAGGCACATCTGCGCCGTGAACGAAGACAATCTGTTAAGACACAAACCAGATTTTCAGATGATTTAGTGATCGACTACTCCGCCAGAGGGGTGTATTACAAAGGACGCGCACTTTCTTTTGCCAAGAAAGAATTTGGTATTATTGAGTTGTTGTCCATGAACAGCGGTCAAGTCTTTGATAAAGAACATATCTATGAAAAAGTCTGGGGCCTGGATCATGAAGGGGATAGCATCGTTGTTGCAGAGCATATCAGAAGAATTCGGTCTAAATTTAATGAGGTTAGTGATCACATATACATTTCAACAGTATGGGGTGTGGGCTATAAATGGGTAGGGTAATAAAAGGTTGGCGTAACTTATCCATTAGGGTGACATTTATGATCTATATGCTTGTATTTGTCCTTATTGCCGGACTCCTTAGTGTGATTACTATTACTGGGGCAGGTCAGATACGTAATAATATGTTTCTGAAGTATAACGACTCGTACACCTCAGCGGACATTGAGAATCCAGCCATTGTCTACAACATGAAGGACTTCAATACAGATTATTCTTATACAGATGAACAGATTATTAAGTTATGCAGTTTTCTGGACTCCTGGTCCATTTTGATATTTTTTGGGCTGGCTACCTTGTCGGCATCCTGGTTGTTTTACCACAATAAGCTCAAACAACCGATTGGGATTTTGCGCGAAGCTTCTGCTAAAATATCCAATAATGACTTGGATTTTCATATTCCGCAATATAGCGAAGATGAAATGGGGCAGCTGTGCAGGTCTTTTGAGAGCATGAGAGCTGCTTTGGAGGATAACAACCGTCAGATGTGGCGTTCTATAGAGGACAGAAAACAGTTGAATGCAGCTTTTTCACATGATCTCCGGACACCGCTGACAGTATTAAGAGGTTACGCGGATTTTTTAAATAGATATCTGCCAGGAGATAAAATAAGCAAGGAGAAGCTGCTGGATACGATAACAACTATGAGTATACATATATTACGGCTGGAGAATTATGTGCAAATTATGGGCGAGGTGCAAAAACTCGAAGATATCTCGGTAGCCCTGACGAAAGTAGAGGTTTCCGTTTTTTTGAAACAACTAAGCAGTTTGGCTGAATTTCTGGCACGGGAACATTCATTGGAATTATCATTTGAAAATCAAATCGCTGAACAATCGTTGAACATTGATACAGGAATGGTTACCAGGATATACGAAAATATGATTGCCAATTCGCTTCGTTATGCAAGTCAGACGATTTCTGTACGTTTTGAATTTGTTAAAGGATTCTTTTCAATTACAGTCAGTGATGATGGCAAAGGGTTCTCAAGCCAGGATCTGAAGCTTGCTACCACGCCATTTTATACAAGCAAGGCGGAAGCTGAGGAGAGCCATTATGGCATGGGGTTGAATATTTGCAAGGTACTGGCTGAGAAGCAAGGGGGCAGTATTCAGCTAACGAACAATAAGTCAGGTGGCGCCTGTGTGAAAGTTTCGATTTTGCTGCACCAGAGTTGATAAATAATAGATAACTATTGGATATCCTTTCCTAGAGAACCACTTAGGGGAGGATATTTTTGTATCCACGTATAAAGGGAGGCGCCGATATGATTCTGGAAGGAAAGAAGTTATGTAAATATTATGGCAGCGGAGAAGGTCAAGTGAAGGCAATCCACAATGTTGATTTCTCAGTGGCGAAAGGTGAGTTTATCTCTATTGTTGGACAGTCTGGTGCAGGCAAAAGTACATTAATGCACATCATTGGGGGCTTGGATGCGCCTACAAGCGGGGAGGTTATCATAAATGGGACTTCCATTTACACATTGCCAATGAGTCAATTAGCCGTATTTCGCCGCCGCCAAATCGGATTTGTGTTTCAGGCTTTTAATTTGGTACCCTCACTTAATGTGTGGGAGAACATCATTTTACCCATTGGGCTGGATGGGAATAAAGCAGATGTTAGCTATATTGAAGATATTTTAAATACTCTGGGGATCTATGAAAAGCGGGCCAGTCTGCCCACAGTATTGTCTGGAGGCCAGCAGCAAAGGGTGGCAATTGCCCGTGCATTGGCAGCTAGACCGGCTATTGTGCTCGCAGATGAACCCACAGGAAATCTCGATAGCCGTTCTAGCAACAACGTTTTGGATTTGCTGCGTTTATCCGTAGAGAAATATAATCAGACTTTGATTGTTGTAACGCATAATGACGAAGTGGCTAAGCTTGCAGGTCGGACTGTTCGAGTGGTGGACGGTTCCATAGCAGTAGAGGTAGAAGGATGAAAAATACGATTACTGTCCACAATGTATCCCTGAAAAATTTACGTCATCACAAAAGCCGGACCTTATTGACTGTAGGTACAGTAGCTTTAGCCGTAGCCTTAATTTTTGTGGTGCTGACTTATTTCTACTCTGACGACCAGAGGAGCAAGCGAGAAGCGATTAATGAGCTAGGTGCCTATCATGTGCAGTATGAGCATTTGTTGCCGGAGCAGCAACAAGCTATTGAGAATAATCCGAAGATAAAAAAGCACTATGTTTCCTATATCAGTAAAAATGTTAAGTCGGACACGTTTGAAAAATTGAATATTAATATGGCTATAAGTTATATAGAGGGAATTAATGAAGGACTGATTCAATTAATGCAAGGGAGGGCTCCGGTCACTGACGACGAAATTGTATTGGATAAATGGGTGATTGACGAACTTGGCTTTTCTCCTAACATAGGAGTAGTAATTCCATTGAATTTGCAAGTTATGAATGCAGGGGAAACAGAACATATAACAAAAAAATTTAAGCTAGTTGGCATTATTGATGATATCGCCGTACGTAAAACGGTTAGAGCTGGTCTGATGTTTATTTCTCAAAACCTTTCCAGGCAATATAGTCCTAACCCGGATGTTGTTTTATTTGCTCTTTTGAATTCAGACTTTAATGCTTCATCTACGGCTCACAAAATTGGTGAGGGCTCTCAGCTAAAAGATGATCAAATACAAATCAATGAACGTTACAATGGCGCATATGAGCAGAATCCGTTATCTATTCTGAAAGTAACCATTGTTGTGTTTGTAATTATAATTAGTGCAGCCATGGTTATTTATAACATATTCAATATATATATATCAGAACAGATCCGTTTATTTGGGATGATGAAAGCAATAGGAATGACTCCTAATCAACTGCGAAAGATGATTCTTACTGAAGGACTTATGATTTCGCTGGTTGGGAGTTTTATGGGGCTTTTGCTGGGGGTAGGGGGAAGTGCAGCATTTATTCCCTTCTTAGGAAATACGGCTAGTGGTAGCTCCGAATTATATGTTCAACTGACTCCTTACATTGCTTGTATTGCTTTTATTACAGGTCTGATTCTCGTTATATTTTCTGTTTATATTCCTGCTAAAAAAGTAGGAGGAATTACGGAGATTGCAGCTATTCGTTACAATCCCGCTGAAGATTTAGGAAAGAAAAGACATAAGACCAAAAAAAAATTCAAAAATTCATTTAGCGGGTTCACCTTGGTATTGGCACAATTGATCCGATACCGTAAACGCACTTGGGTTACCATAACATCGATTACCCTGACAGGACTTATTTTTGTGGTCACTGGGAGTATTCTTAGTAGTATTAATATTAATAATATGGCTGGAAGTATGGTGCCTGGTGATTATAAATTAAGTACTGCTGCTTACCGTGGAACTGATGTAAACCTAGATCTGTTAAATAACAAAGTTATAAACCAAGTAGATGCTATTACTGGTGTCAAGACAGTATTAACAGAAATGTATGATGTCTTGATCTATAACAAACAAGATGCAAACCTTCATCTCAAGGACATGGCGAGTATGAAAAACCCGGAAATTCGAACGGATATTTATGCTTACGATGATGCCTTAATGAAAAATACACTTAAAAGACTTGGGAAAGATGATTCTATGCTTATGGAACTGAGAAATGGTGATAATCTCATTGCGGTCGCGGAAGATGGAGGGTACCAAGTGGGTGATAAAATACGATTGGCAAAGTATGGAGAAGGAAAGAAAGAACATGTATTCACTATTGTCGGTGTATTGCCCAATTATGTTACGTATAAAGGTAGTACTTCAGAGGGTGGAGCTCTTATTGCGCATCAGAACCTGTTTAAGCGATTGGACTTAGATAAACGTATTAAGCAGATTAGTGTTTTAGTCGATCAAGGCCAACAAGGGAAGGTAGAGCAAACCCTCAAAGGGATTGCAAATGCCGATCGAAGAATAACATTCACTTCTTTTCAAGAAATATATCAAGAGTTCAATGGGATGAAGAAAGTGCTTCAGTTGGCGGCTAATGGTCTTATTTCAGCATTGATGATTATTAGCATATTTAATTTAATAAATTCCAATTTAACGAGTATGAATTCTAGAAAGCGGGAAATTAGCTTAATTGAAGCTATTGGACTGTCGCAGAGTCAGCTGATTTTACAATTAGGCAGTGAAGGCTTAATGGTGATCCTAATCAGTCTGTTGTTCACTTTTTCACTGGGCATTCCAGCAGGATATTTTGGCGTTGAAATTTTCAAGCAATCCTCCGCCTATGTCCAATATCAACTGCCAATGACAGCCATGCTGACCCTATTATTCGCCTATTTCACAGTTCAAATAGGGACTACCTTCTACATGCAGTGGCGCTTAAGCAAGGAGAGCTTGATGGAACGAATCCGGTTTAGTGAATGAGCGAGGGACAGCAAATAGTTTAATATAATCTTGGAGGGGGAAATAATAGTGTTTCAACCTAAAGTGAATTCTACAAAACCCGTTTACAGTATATTAGTTGTGGTAATGGTTATTGCATTATCGTTAACAGCATGCGGAAGTAAAAAGGGGGATGGGATTTCTCCTGAGTATCATGGCGTAAAATACACAGGTCAAGGAGATGTGGAAACAAAAGTTAATGTAGTTATTTATAATGAAGATGATATTTTGTTTCTTCAGACCGTTAAGATTATTGATGATAACCCCACAGTCTGGAAAGCACTTCAGGCCATTTCAGACAATGCTGAACAGGGGATGCTAATCGAAAAAGATCAGAAAGGACAAATAATTAAGGTAGGTGATATTAAAAATGATAAAGAGAAGCACTGGAAACTTTTTATTAATAATACTATTGAAGAGGGAGATGTTGAGAAAGTAGGGCTTGACGAGAACCAGCCGCTAACATTGAGATACTCTAACGATTAGTCAATGTACGGGGAGGGATCATGCTATAATATTGCCCAGGGGATGTTCTTATAAATGATAGAACGGGAGACCCCTCATAAACCTGTTTTTAGGGAAAAGGGATGACGCGGCTTGAAGCATAAGGGGAAAATGAATCAGTTATATGTGGTGGGAATAGCACTCTTATTTGTTTATTTATTTTGGGGAGGCACCTATGTAGGCATGAAGATTGCCATCGAGACGATGCCGCCCTTTCTGATGGCAGGGGTCCGCTTTTTCACGGCAGGTGTGGTCCTGTACCTCATTGCCAGAGTAAGCGGAGCGAAGCGTCCGGCCGGGCGTGAATGGCGATCCTCCGCGATTGTAGGTGCCTTGCTGCTGCTTGGGGGCAACGGGGTAGTAGCCTGGTCAGAGCAAAGAGTCTCTTCCTCCATCGCTTCGCTCATCGTAGCGGCGGTGCCTGTCTGGATGATGCTGATGGGCTGGCTTGGACGCGGCGGCAAACGGCCGAATACCGGAGTCATCGCAGGAATTGTTCTTGGACTGCTCGGCATCGCCGTGCTGGTCTTCCAGCCGGGGAAGGGAGAGGGCGGTACCGCTACCGATATGATTGGCATTATTACCTTGCTGGCAGCTTCCATAAGCTGGGCGGCAGGGTCTATGTACTCCCGAAGCGCAACCATGCCAGGTTCACCCTTGATGTCGACAGCTGCGCAGATGCTAACGGGAGGCGCGCTGCTGGTGATATTCTCTTATTTTACCGGCGACTGGTCCAGGATTGAACTCTCCGGCATTTCTATGCGCTCGTACCTGGCTCTGGCCTACCTGATCACCTTCGGCTCCATTGTCGGCTACACAGCCTATATCTGGCTGCTTAAGAATGCTGACGCTACCCTCGTCTCCACGTATGCCTTCGTTAATCCGGTAGTCGCTGTGCTGCTTGGCTGGCTGCTGGTAGGCGAACAGCTTACCTTGAACACCCTGATCGCTGCCGTGATCATTATCGGGGCTGTGGTTTTGGTGACTCTTTTCCGAAGTAAGCCACAGCCTGTGGTTACTCAAGCAGCGCTTGATATACAACCGCAGCAGCGGCGGTACACTGAGAGCGAATAACCACATTCTGCTGACTGTTCAGGTACGCTATTATTAAACTGTATTTCATATCTTATAACAGCAACAGCCGGTACTCTATTAGAGCATCCGGCTGTTTCAGCATGCCTTTATTCCATTTCACGGAGCCTTTCGACAATCGGGCTGCGGGCGAGCGGCTTATAGGCGCTTAAGGTGATGAGATAAGAGAGGACTGCCAGGATCGGGATGATCAGAATAAACGGCAGCCACATCATCCGGAATTCCATGTAGGCCATCCCTGCGGCAATACCCCTGGCGGTGCAGTAAGTCAGCAGCACACCTATAGTAGAGGTAAGCAGCGCAGTGAGAAGCACGGTGTACATGCCTTCGTAGACGAGCATACGCTTGAGCTGCTGTTTGGTCATTCCAATGCTCTCTAGAACGGCAAATTCATGCCTGCGTGCGATCACTCCGGTCAGGACAGAATTAATGAAATTAAGCAGGCCAATAAGTGCAATTACGAGACTCAGTCCATACCCTATAATCTGAAAAATATGGATATTATCGCTTAACTCCTTCCTGTAATCTTCTCTTGATTTCAGCTGCAGAGCATCCAGCGGGCGGATAGCCTCCCTGATCAATTGCCCCGTTTCATCAAGCTTGCCTGGGGCTGCATTCAGGGTAAGCGAGAGGATGTCTGCTGGAGTCCCGCTCTCCAAAGTGGCTTGCCGGAGTTCGGCTGCAGGCAAAAAGGCATTGTAGCCGTTACCGAAATACGTTTGACTGGTTGCTGCATAGAAAGCATTATATTTCAGCACGGCCATCACTTCGTATCTCCTCTTCAATCCGGAATAGCTGATTGTATCCCCGGGATGATAGTAGCTTGTATAAGCACCTGGCCCTGTAAGAGTCTCCGCCACCAGTATGTAATCTCCGGAATCGAATTGTTCCTTGGTAAAGTGACCTTCAAGTATATCCTGATCAGCGAGATCGTACCAGCCGGAATCGAGCCCGTAGAGCTGGGTATGAACTTTGGCGGGAATGGCGGAGGGAGTGGCTGAAGACTCTGCTGAAGCACGGACGGAATCATCCGGAGGATAAGAGAAGAGGGTATAATATACTTTATCGATACTTTCCACACCGTCCAGATGCTTCAGCTTCGCACACAGTTCCTCGGACAGCTCGGTTTCATTGACTGAGCGTTCCCCCTCCTGCTGGACAATTCCCTTGTTGTGAATCATATAATCTCCATGAATATATGCACTGAGATATTTATTGACATCCATAGAGGAGATCACCGTAAATATCGTGTTAAATAGCAGAATGCTTAAGAAGAGCGAGGATAGCATCAGGCTCAGCTTCTTCTTGCTCCGGAACAGGTTGGAGAACGACATCCGGTATAGTCTGGCTCCATGCTTGGATGGCTTGAGGGTTCTTTTTCCGCTATTCTGAACGCCTGAGAATTTAACGGCTTCCACCGGGGCGATGTCCGCTGCCAGCCGGCCCGGCTTATGCGCTGCGATCCACACGGTCAGGAAGGAGAAGAGGGCTGCCCCTGCAAATATCCATGGACTGGATGATAGAGAATTTCCTTTAATCTCCCCTGATAGCGAAGTAGTCAGAGGTGTAACCCATCTGCCGGTCATATAACCGGAGCTAAGGCCGAATGGCAGAGCAATGAGGTACAGCAGCCTGGCTTGAATAGCGATGATTCTCCTCAGTTGTCTAGGGGTGGTGCCAATCATTTTCAGCAGGCCGTAGAACTTCACATCCTGGACCACCGAAATATAAAAAATATTGTAAATAAGCAGGTAGCCGCTAAGCATAATGATAAAGATAACTGCGGCATATGGAAGGATATTCTCAACATTTTCCGCCAAAGATACGCTGGAGTAGGCCCAATTGATCCCGATAGGAGCCGTAATTCTCGTATCAGCCAGAATCCTGTTCATTTTTTTCTCAATATGAAATGAATTGTTGAACATGACACTCAGTTCTGAGGTGTTTACGTAGGATCCGCTTTCCTTCGATTGTACGGGATCAATGTCTGAGAGGTTTTTATCGGTGAAGGCCTTGGAGACAAAAGCCAGACCCGCCATCGCCAATTGCTTGTCCGCTTCATAATAGCCCGCCAAGGTGAATTTGCGGTTAATGATCTGTTCTCCGGTATCGATCTGCAGTGTGATTTCCTTCCCGAGCTCCGGCTGCACCCCTAGCTTGCCCAGAACCCAGGTATTCAGGGCAACCTCATTCTCTCCGGCAGGCAATCCCCCTTCAACAAATTCTATGAAGCCGTGATCAGCGTAATTCTGGTCAACCTGCAGCACCTCAACCCGGTCCTGGTCGAACACTTTATTATGCAATATGCCGGAATTAAGGGAGAGAGAGGATTGTTTAATGGAAGGGTGCTTCAGCAGCGTCTCCACTTGTTCCGGGCTAAGATATTTAAACCCTCCGTGAAAGTCACTTCCGACTGTCTTCATCTGTGCGTATTGCATGGATTGGTTAATGCTTAGAGCCATGGTGAAAATGGAGGTGATGAGCAGTGTAGTCAGTATAATGGCGCAGATGGCAGCCAGATTCCGCAGCCGGTTGGCTCTCAGGCTAGTCATCGCCAGATTTAATATGGTCTTCCGGTTGTTCGTCGCGATCATAACCGGCTCTCCCCGTGGGCCTGCGCCGATCCCAGGGCAAGCCTGCCGTCCTCAATGCGGATGATCCGGTCCGCCATCTGTGCAATGCTCTCGTTATGTGTGATCATTACAATGGTCTGGTCGAATTTGACACTGAGCTGTTTCAGCAGGATAAGTACCTCCTGGCTGGTCCTGCTGTCCAGATTGCCGGTGGGCTCATCGGCCAGAATAATGGAAGGTTTGGTGGCAAGCGCTCTTGCGATAGCTACACGCTGCTGCTGGCCTCCGGAGAGCGCAGAAGGCAGGTTACCAACTTTCTCCTGAAGCCCCAGACTTGTGATGATCAGGTTCAGATATTCCTGGTCAATCTGGCCACCGTCAAGCTCAATGGGCAGGACGATATTTGCCAGCACACTCAGGATCGGCACCAGGTTATAACTCTGGAAGACAAATCCTACAGAACGGCGTCTGAAGATGGTCAGCTTCTCATCACTCATCTGAAAAATATCATGCCCGTTGACATAAACCTTGCCCTCTGTAGCCCGGTCCAGACCGCCAAGCATGTGAAGCAGCGTGCTTTTTCCGCTGCCGCTTGTCCCGACGATTGCCACGAACTCCCCTTTTTCTACATTTATAGACACGTCATCCAGGGCTTTGACCGTATGCTCTCCTTTTCCATAATATTTCTTGAGATTCTCTATTCGTAGAATAGACATGTTATATTCCTCCTGTGCGTATGTTTGTATCCACCTCTACAAGGTATCAGACAAATCTAACAGGAGAGTGTCTGAAATCTGACGGAATGGACATATTCAGAATAGCGGCAGGAAGATCGAGAACACAGTGCCTTGTCCGGGAACAGAAGCAGCTTTCATATGTCCGCCTTGAGCGGTGATGATCTCCCGGGCCAGGAATAGCCCAATTCCCACACCTTCTGAATCGCGCACATTCTTTCCCCGGTAGAACCTCTTGAAGATTTGGGGCAGCTCTTCCTGGGAGATTCCACGGCCGGTATCTGCGATATCCAGGCGTATAAACATCTCATTTGCTTCCGCAGTGATATGGATACTGCCCCCTGGTTCTGAATATTTCACAGCATTCTCCAGCAGATTGAATAACACTTCCGTTGTCCATTTGGGGTCGTAGCACGCTGTGATGTGAGGTTCACAGTTTATACTGATAGTGATGCGGCTGTTCTCTGCCTGGATGAGGATCTGGGAGACTGCTTCAGAAACCGCACGGATCACAGGACAAGGCTCCAGGCGCAAAGAGATCATGCCCGTCTCCAGCCTGGACAGTTTGATCAGGGATTGGATTAGCCAGTCGAGTTTTTCCGACTGTTTTTTAACTTGTACAGTAAGCTGAAGCGCATGTTCATCATTCACCAGACTTTCCTCAAGCAACTGGCTGTAGATCATAATATTGGATAAGGGTGTTTTGGTCTGGTGGGAGATGTCGGAGATCAGTTCTTTAATTTTGTTCTTTTCCGTTTCCAGATTCTGTCCGTTGACTCTTGCAATCTCTATGTACCGCATTAATTTATGTTCTATGGAGGAGAGCAGGGTTTCTTCATAATTATAGGTGGGCTCACGCCCGTGAGTAGCATTGTCTACCAATGTCTCTACCTTTCCCATGAAAGAAGTAACCATATTCCGGAGCGATCGGGACCAGGCACCTCCAAGGATCAGTATGCAGATTATGAATAGAAGAGAGAGTCCAAGCAGCGATGAAGCAGTGATCTCCAGTAATATAATACAAGTCACATATACCAGCACCAGAATGATAAAAGCTGCAGCAAATGCCAGATTCACCAATTGGTTAAGCGGCAGCCGTTCTTGTCTCTTCATAGAACAGGACCTTCTGTCCATGTATACCCTAAACCATATACAGTTTTGATATATTGAGGCGAAGAGGGATCCTCTTCGATCTTGGCCCGCAATCTTTTGATGGCTACCGTTAGTGCATTCTCATCCACGAATACCGCCTCCTGGCTCCACGTTTTGTCGATCAGCTGCTCACGGGTCAGAATGTTTCCCCTATTCGTTACCAGTATGCGCAGCAGTTTCTGTTCGGATTTGCTCAGCAGCAGCGGCTGGCCGTTCTTGAAGTACTCCATTTTGCCAAAATCAAATTCAAGCAGGCCTATAACGATCCTCTCACTGGTAAGCGCATCACTTCTTCTCAGGACGGCCATTACCCTGGCCCGCAGAATCATCAGACTGAACGGTTTGGTGATATAATCATCAGCCCCCAGAGCAAACCCGGTTACAATATCCGGCTCCATGTCGTTGGCCGTCAGGAAGATAATCGGCACCTGCGAGGTTCCGCGGATTCTTTCGCAGTAATCCAGTCCGCTTCCGTCCGGAAGGTTCACATCCAGCAGAATGAGATCGATTGGGGTTGAGGAGATAATCTGATCAGCCATTGCCAGTGAATAGGCTTGTTCAATATGCAATTCATTATGGGCAAGTGACAGGGCTATCCCCTTGTTCAAGCTTTGATCGTCTTCAACGATGAGTAGTGTCTTCATGGGCATGACTCCTTTAGTAATCAGGCATTCTCCCAATATTATGGCCAACCCTGGAATATCCTGCAAGTGGGGCGGTGCAGTCTTGATTCGTCGGACAATAAAAAGGGCATCTCCATGGTAGAAATCCACCTTGAACTTCTTGTTCCCAAAGCCTTGGACTACTTGTATCTCCCTCAGCAAACCCCAGTGCAGCGATCTTCATTACATATTTGTACATCCATGAGCTGTTGCTTACATCGCTGCAGCCTTTTTTTCTCTTCAGCATGCTAAACTTCTCCGCATCTGCAGGAAGCAGCAATAGAATATATTTCAGGATGTATAGCCGCTTCCAGTCCTGCAACCATCCCCGACTAAGGTCCAGTACATAAAACCGTCCACAGTCTGTTTTGAAAGATGCGGGATTGCCCTAGAATAAGGGTATAAGAAAGAGAGCAGCGAAAGGCGGTGATAACAAATGCAAAGAAACAAAGGTAACGGACTTGCGATTGCGCTGATTGTAATCGGAGCGGTAATGCTGCTTGGCATTCTGCCTCACTTGATTTCAGGAATCTTCGGTATCCTGTTCCCGGCAGTGCTGGTTGTGCTCGGATACTACGGAATTAAGAGCGGCCGCAAGATTATCGGCTGGGTGGTGCTGTTCATCGGTGTCATGTCTCTGATCTCCAAGCTTTCCTGGATTATCGGTCCACTGCTGGGTATTGCTCTGGTAGTGTGGGGCATCTCGGTACTGAGGGGCAAACAAAGCAGAACATACTAATACACACAGTCCATACTTATTAAGAAGCAGGGAGGGAGCAGGAAATCATGAGTGTTTTTCGCAGAATGAGGGACATCACCGTAGCCAACTTGAATGAACGACTGGAGCAGAGCCAAGATCCGGTGAAGCTGATTGATCAATTTCTACATTCAACCCGTGAAGAGATCGGGGAGGCCGAACGGCTGTACCAGCAGTACGCTTCTCATACGAAGCAATTGCAGCAGCAGGTGAATCAGGCCACCGCCATGAGGAACAAACGTGAAGAGCAGGCGCTCCTCGCACTCAAGGCAGGCGAAGATCATCTGGCCAAGCTGGCATTGCAGGAGAAAATTATCCACGAGGAAAAGCTGGAGCAATACAGCGGGCTGCTGGAGACGAGCCAGCAATCACTTTTCGAACTGGAATCCCAGCTGAACGAGCTCAAAATGGAGTATCAGACGGTATACAGCAAACGCCAGTTCTATGCAGCACGGATGGAGTCGCTGCGGCTGCAGCAGCGCATGAATCAAAGAGCCGGTGCTTATGGCGGCGGCGGAGATGTTCCCAAAATGTTCGGCCGTCTGGAAGACAAGATGAACGACTGGGAGCTAGAAGCCAAAAGCCTGAGCGACTTGCGCCGGATGGGACAGGAATATGCGGTGCAGGCCGGAGAGACCGTGGCAACCGTACTCGAAAGAGAAATGGCCCGTCTAAAGGAGAAGCTGAACAATGATGGCAGAAAGGAGTAGTAGTATGACCCGATTGTATCGTTCAACAAGAGACAAAGTAATGACTGGGCTGGCAGGCGGATTGTCCGAGACTCTCGGCATTGACTCTACACTGTTCCGGATTCTGCTGGTGATCAGTATTCCATTTAGCGGTGGAGCTACAATCCTCGTATACTTTATCGCAGCGATGGTGATTGCCAAGGAGCCTAACCAGTACAATCCCTTCGGTCCCGGACCTGGTGGGCCGGGCGGCCCGTACGGCGGACCCTACTCCGGCGGACCTGAATATGGCCGCGGACCACAGGCTCCGCACCAAGGACCTCAGGGATATGGCCCCTATGGCGGACAGCCGGGCTACAATCCCGGTTATGAGAAGGCAGGCGCTCATGCGGCTCCTGATTCCGGCCTGGATGCCATGATGAAGGATATCGAGAAGAAGGCACTGCAAAAAGAAGTGGAAGAGCTCAAACAAAAACTTGCTAAATACGAGAAGGGAGAAGTGTAAATTATGGGAGTATTCAAACGGATTAAAGATATGACTAAGGCGTCGGTAAATGATATGTTGGATAAGGTAGAGGACCCGATTGTGATGCTTAATCAGTATCTGCGCGATATGGAGGCTGAGATTCATGAGGCTGAAGTAACGGTAGCGAAGCAGATGGCTAATGAACGCCGTATGAAACAGCGTGTGGACGAAGCTGCCAAGGTTGCCGGACAACGTGCTGCACAGGCTGAGCTTGCACTCAAGAACGGGCAGGAGGAAGTTACCCGTAAGCTGCTGGAAGAGAAAATCTACTTCGACCAGAAGTTTACCGAGTATGGCGAGCTTCACGCACAGGCTGAAGTACAGGCCAAGGAACTGGTGCAGCAGCTTCATGATATGAAGGATGAGTTCTACAAAATGCGCAACAAACGCAATGAACTGGTATCCCGCGCTCAGATGGCTAAGGCCAAGAAGCAAATGTCCCAGATCAGCAGCGTACATTCCATTGAGAGCGGAAGTGCCTCCCTTGGCTTCCACCGCATGGAAGAAAAGATCATGCAGCTCGAAGCGGAAGCAGATGTGATGCGCGCTCCGTATAGCCCTTCGGCAACCGCATATGCTAAGCCGGTAGATCCTGAGAAGGAACTGAAAGTGGAGGAGCAGCTTGCCGCACTCAAGAACAAGCTGAACTCAACTCCTGCAGCCCCTCCTTTGAATAAAAAAGAACAATAATCCCTGTTCCTAAAGAGCAGCCGGATATGATATGCTGATCAAGGTAAAGCCATACGGTATGGATTCTCCATACCGGTATGGCTTTTGTAGCGGATGCAGTATGTTGAAGATGTAGCTTCGCGATACTTCAGCTAATGCTTACGAGGTCAGTTTTGCTTCGCAAAACTCAGCCAATGCTTACGAAGTAAGTTTTGCTTTGCAAAACTCTAAGGAGGTGCGGAAATGGATAAACGGAACCGTTTGATTGCCATCGGATTGATTGGTGTAGGCTGCTTGATGATATTTGGCAAATGGATCGGCTTCTTCTCCATTGTCGCACTCCTGTTCCTGCTGCTGGGAATCTACCAGACGACGTCGGGCAAGGTCAAGCAAGGTTATAAGCTAATGGGAGTCGGAGCAGTCCTGCTGTTGCTGGATCATTTGCTGCTGGTGCTTGGCATCTGCCTGCTTTCGCTGGGGATGTTCTTTGTCAAATCGAAAAGAATGCAGCGCAAGGCGGGGTTTGTGCAGAAGCAAAGCTTTTCTTCCAGATTCGACTGGGATCTCTCGCCGTGGGTGATGCGCAGTCTGAGCGCCTGGCATGTGCTGGGCGAGGTGGATGTGGATCTTTCACTGGCCATGGCGGAAGAGCAGGAGACGATTATGCTGTATCAGGGGATTTTTGGCGATGTGGACATTCTGCTGTCTGAGGATTACGGAGTGGAGATTGAGGCATTCGTACTGTTCGGCTCGATTGAGTCCGGTAGTAACCGCGATACGGGGATGCTGAACCGGCTGAACTGGAAGTCACCTAACTATGACAGCTGTGAGCATAAAGTGAAGTTTAACATTTCTTATCTAATGGGGGATCTGGACATACGCTTCCCCTAAGAGTATGTTAGGGCCAAGAGAGAAGGGAGAGCTCCCGGCATGGACAAAAAAAGCAGTAATATGGTAACGCGCAGTATGGGTGAGGGAGCTCTGTTCTCTTTGTTCATGCTGCTCGTTATTACATATATTATGTATACATATGGGCTACTACGGCCGTTCGAGGATTGGCGGATTGGCATAAGGACAGGATTGACGCTGATTCTGCTGCCGATGGCTTTCGGAATCGGGTACGGCTTCTATCAGGGCTTCCGCAGCAAGCGCAAGCTGGAATTACTGCGGGCCACCTTGGTCGCCTGGGAGAAAGGCAATCTTACCCCGGCTATGCCGGACCTGGGCAACGATGAGCTGGGGCGGCTCGGGGAACAGCTCGGGCGGATCAGCGGCAAGTGGGAGAATCAGGTGAATACGCTGCAACGGCTCTCCACCAATAACGCGAAGCTTGCTGAGCAGGCCCGGGTCACGGCAATCATAGAGGAACGGCAGCGGCTGGCACGGGAGCTGCATGATGCGGTATCGCAGCAGCTGTTCGCCATCTCGATGACGGCAACGGCAGTAGGCCGGACGCTGGAGAAGGACTTCGACAAGGCACAGCGGCAAATCGCGCTGATCGAGGAGATGTCTGCAGTAGCCCAGTCCGAGATGAGGGCGCTGCTGCTGCACCTGAGACCGGTGTACCTGGAAGGTAAGGGGCTGGAAGAAGGTCTGCAGGAGCTGATTAAGGAACTGAAGATCAAGGTGCCGATTGATATTCTGTTCGAGATGGATCAGGGTGTAGAGCTGCTGAAGGGCGTGGAGAATCATTTGTTCCGTATTGTGCAGGAGGCTATCTCCAATACGCTCCGCCATGCCAAAGCGGAGAAGATGGAGATCCGCCTGCACCGCCGGGGTGATACCGTCCGGCTCACGCTGCGCGATGATGGAATCGGGTTCGAGATGGATGACAGCAAGCAGACCTCTTACGGTCTGTCGAATATGCAGGAGCGGATTACAGAGATCGGGGGCTCGATCCAGTTCATCACTGCTCCCGGCAAAGGCATGCGGATTGATATTACCGTACCGGTAGTCAATGAATAGGGGGCAGGTGTAACAATGGAGATAGAAGAAGATAATGCAATCAAGGTCCTGCTTGTAGACGATCATGAGATGGTCCGGATCGGACTTGCTGCGGTGCTTGGCACCGAGGATGGCATTGAAGTCGTCGGCGAAGCGGGAAGCGGCGAGGAGGGCATCCGTCTGGCCCAGGAGTATACGCCGGATGTGGTGCTGATGGATCTGGTGATGGACGGCATGGACGGAATCGAGACGACCAGACAGCTGCTGAAGCTGTACCCGGATTGCAAGGTGATTGTGTTGACCAGTTATTTGGATGATGAGAAGATGTATCCGGTGATTGAAGCGGGAGCCTTCAGTTACCTGCTTAAGACCTCACGGGCCAGCGAAGTCGCTGATGCGATCCGGGCAGCCGCCAGAGGCCAGTCAGTGCTGGAGTCGCAGGTGGCTTCCAAGATGATGAACCGGTTCCGTTCCAATGCAAGAGGAGAGGCACCGGCTTACAAAGAGCTTACCGAACGCGAGATGGAAGTGCTGAAGCTGTTAGCCCAGGGCAAATCCAACCAGGATATTGCTGATCAATTAATTATTGGAATCAAGACCGTGAAATTCCATGTCACGAATGTTCTTGCCAAGCTGGGGGTTGAAGACCGGACCCAGGCGGCTATTTATGCATATAAGAACGGGTTGGCGGAGTAAGCCCGGTCTATTGAAGCCACACAGCACTTTCAAGTGAGTCCGCCCGGATGATCTTGGAAGTGTTTTTGCATGCGTTCGTATATCTTTCTCTGAAATTGGATAACCTGTCTAGTAGATTACTAGATCGGTTGAGAGGGAGATGCGGAGTGGGGAATAAAGGGCAGAGTAAGGGGATACTGGTGTTGGTGCTGGCGCTGGCGGGGATATGTGCGCTGATGCTCCTGAGCGGATTCCGAAGCGCGGAACCCGCAGGAAGAAGCGGTGTACAGAGTGCTGATGCTTCTGCAGCTGCCGGAGAGCTTCAGGAATCCCTTGCCCTGCTGACCACACTGGGCGGACAGGCCTCCGCTCCCGGCGCGCCGCTCCGGCTCGTATTGAAATGGCAGGGGGAATACAGCGGCGAAGAGACTGATGAGGTTGCTGTACAGCACCTTGCCACTAGGCTTGGACTGGATGGAATTAGCAGCGCAGATGATGATGGGCACCGGGTCTGGCGTTCTGCCGCGCAGCTCAGTGGCGGTACACAGCTGTCCCTGTTCTGGAGTGAGCTTGGCGGCGGCCGCAGCTACTGTATTGTTACGCTGGAGACGGCTGATCTTCTGGGCTCCCCGGAGCTGCCGGCCGCAGCGGCGGACGCCGGAGAGGCGATGCTGCAGGCGGGAATTGCTGCGGAGTGGAATGCTTCGCTGCAGGCACCAGCGAAGGAGCAGGGCGGAACGCAGGCAGCACTCCTTGCTACGGAGCAGTTAATGGCTGCGGAGCTTCCCGGTATTCAGGCAGAGGAGAGCTACACCGATATCTCTACATCCAGTCATTCGTATAGTGTCCCGGGTCTTCAGCGCACAGTCAGCAGCGGTAACCACAGCCTGGCCCTCCAGCTGGCAGTTCACAAGAACGTCAATGCAGACGTGAACCGGATAACCCTTGGAATGCCATTAATTACAATCGAATACTGAAGTTAAATGACTTAATATAAGCGTAATCCGGTGAAGGCATAAGAAAGAGTAATGGAAAAGTGCGAAATCCCGAGAAAAACTGTCAGGAATGTGATGGCATCCTCCGTGCAATTATGATAAAATGACATCACGCCTATAGTCGTATGTTGTTTCATACCAGGCGATGAGAATGAATGTCAACTATATTACATACAGAGAGATGAGGAGCCATGGCTGAAAATCAAACCCTTGATGCACTGCATACACCCGGTGCTGTATTCTTTATCTTCGGGGCAACCGGAGATCTGGCCCGGCGTAAGCTTTTCCCGGCGATTTACAGTTTGTACCGTGAAGGCAAGCTGACCCAAGATTTTGCGGTCATTGGCGTGGCTCGGCGTCCCCGTACCCAGGATGAGTTCCGGGAAGATGTGAAGGAATCCATTCGCGAGTTCTGCCGTTATCAGGCAGGAGATGTTGCGGAATGGAACGAGTTCGTACAGCATTTTGAATACAAGTCACTCGACATCAATAATATTGACGGCTTCCGTGAGCTGAATGAGCAGACGGAGCGTCTGGAAGAGAAATTCCATATTCCGGGCAACCGCATGTTCTATCTGGCGCTTGCGCCTGAGCTGTTCGGCAGCGTATCCTTCAACCTCAAGGCAGGCGGGATGCTGCAGGCCAGAGGCTGGAACCGTCTGGTCATCGAGAAGCCGTTCGGCTACAATCTCGAATCCGCTGAGGAACTGAACGAACAGATCCGCCAAGTCTTCAAGGAAGAGGAGATCTACCGGATTGACCACTACCTGGGTAAGGAAATGGTTCAGAATATTGAAGTGATCCGGTTCGCCAATGCCTTCTTTGAGCCATTGTGGAACAACAAGCATATCGCCAATATTCAGATTACACTCGGCGAGACGGTGGGCGTGGAAGAACGCGGCGGGTATTACGATCATGCGGGGGCGCTGCGCGATATGGGCCAGAACCATATTTTGCAGCTGCTGACGATGATCGCTATGGAACCGCCTAGCCGTCTGCTGGCTGAAGATATCCGTGATGAGAAGGTGAAGGTTCTACGTTCGCTGCGTCCTTACGCGACCGCTGATGAAGTTCGCGAGAACGTAGTCCGCGGCCAATACACTCAAGGTCTCTACAAGGGCAAGACGCTTCCGGCTTACCGCCAGGAAGACAAAGTGGACCCGGAATCGAATACAGAGACGTATTTCGCAGCCCGTGTGTTCGTGGATAACTTCCGCTGGGCTGGAGTTCCTTTCTATATCCGTACCGGCAAACGCCTGCCTGTGAAGACCACCGAAGTGGTTGTAGAATTCAAAGGAATGCCGACCAACGTCTACTTGGGCCAGAAGCACAAGCTCGAGCCGAACCTGCTCGTCATCCGCGTCAATCCGATGGAAGGCATCTATGTGAAGATCAATGCGAAGAAGCCGGGCTCGGAATCCGAGATTCAGCCGCTGGCCATGGATTTCTGCCAGAGCTGCATGATCGGCATCAACTCGCCGGAGGCGTATGAGCGTCTGTTGCATGATGCTGCACGCGGCGATTCCACCTACTTCACCCGCTGGGATGAAGTGTCCTCGGCCTGGTCCTTCGTGGACCGGATTGCCAAGGCGTGGAAGGAAGAGAGCAACGACTTGGCTTCCTATCCTGCGGGCTCCTGGGGTCCGGTTGAAGCCGACCAATTGCTTGCCGGAGAAGGCTTCCACTGGTGGCCGGTCAACGGCCAGGATGAAGACAATGTGGTCTGGCAGGTTAACCGCTAGTCCCTGAAGAAGAATTGTTACAGATCCTCCTGCATCTCGTTGCGGGGGGATCTTTTTGCTGAATCGTGAATTTATATTACAAGATATTTCACTACAGGCGCTTTTTTGTAGATAATCTCTGCCGGATTTTGCTATACTGAGAAGGATGCTTTCAACATAAAGATTTCTAAGCCTAGCGCTATAGATGATCCTATACATGGTAAACGTTACGTTCAAGAAATAGACGTTGATTCTCTGTTGATTCTCTAAGGAAAGGATCTGAATCCATGAATAGACCGATTTGATTGATCCGGTAATAGAGGCAGAAGTAAGCATGAATTTATAGATGAAGGGATATGTGCAATGAATAAAGCAACGGACCATAAGCTTCAGAGTGAAGTCGACAAACGCAGAACCTTTGCGATTATTTCCCACCCGGATGCGGGTAAAACTACGCTGACAGAGAAACTGCTGCTCTTCGGAGGTGCCATCCGTCTGGCAGGTACAGTCAAAGCCCGTAAGGCAAGCAAGCACGCCACCAGTGACTGGATGGAAATTGAGAAGCAGCGCGGAATCTCGGTTACGTCCTCTGTGATGCAGTTTGATTACCTGGACCACCGGGTGAACATTCTGGATACTCCGGGTCACCAGGATTTCAGTGAAGACACCTATCGTACGCTCACTGCGGCTGATAGCGCGGTCATGCTGATCGACGTAGCCAAGGGTGTGGAGACACAGACCATCAAGCTGTTCCAGGTCTGCGCGAAGCGCGGCATTCCGATCTTCACCTTCATTAATAAGCTGGACCGCGAAGGCCGCAGCCCGTTTGATCTGATGGAGGAGCTGGAGAATGTGCTGGGCATCCGCTCGGTGCCGATGAACTGGCCGATTGGGATGGGGCGTGAGCTGTGCGGCGTCTATGACCGGATGAAGAATCAGGTTGAGCTGTTCCAGGGCGATGACCATTCCGTAATTAAAGT
Organism: Paenibacillus sp. FSL P2-0089; assembly: GCF_038595095.1. Lineage (NCBI taxonomy): Bacteria > Bacillati > Bacillota > Bacilli > Caryophanales > Paenibacillaceae > Paenibacillus > Paenibacillus sp. FSL P2-0089. Next base: position 6,136,872 of record NZ_CP152006.1, on the reverse strand, counting down.
ACAGAAGGTGGAGAGCTACCGCGACCCGATTATCCGTGAGATGGCGGGGGAGTACCTGCATGATCAGCTATGCGCGGATCTGGAGCTGCTGGATGTAGCGGGCGATCCTTTTGACTATGAGAAGGTGCTGCGCGGAGAGATTACTCCGGTATTCTTCGGCAGTGCTATCAACAACTTCGGTGTGCAGACGTTCCTGGATAATTTCCTGGAGCTTGCGCCGAAGCCTGAACCACGCCGCAGTACAGCGGGCTCTGTAGAACCGACGAATGAGAAATTCACCGGCTATGTATTCAAAATTCAGGCGAACATGAATCCTGCACACCGTGACCGTATCGCTTTCCTGCGTATCGTGTCCGGCAAGTTCGAGCGCGGGATGAGTGTGAAGCATGTACGTGCCGGCAAAGACATCAAGCTATCCCAGCCGCAGCAGTTCCTTGCCCAGGACCGGGACATTGTTGAAGAGGCGTATCCGGGGGATATTATCGGTCTGTTCGACCCGGGCATCTTCCGGATTGGCGACACGCTAAGTCAGGCCGGAGATATCGAATTCGATGAGCTGCCGACCTTCTCGCCGGAGATTTTCTCCAAAGTCACCATCAAGAATGCACTGAAGTCGAAGCAATTCCAGAAGGGGATCGACCAGCTGACCGAAGAGGGTATGATCCAGGTGTTCCGTACCGTCAACTTCGATGATATTCTGCTGGGTGTAGTCGGACAACTGCAGTTCGAGGTGTTCGAATACCGCATGAAGGGTGAGTATGGCGTGGATGTGCAGCTTCAGCGCATGAGCTACCAGTTCGCACGCTGGATTGTGGATGAGAACAAGCCGGATGCCAGCAAGTTCCGGATCAACTCCACTCTGGTTACGGACAAGAAGGGCAATTACGTAGTGCTGTTCGAGAACGAATACGCTATGCGGACCGCGATGGAGAAGAATCCGACCGCGAAGTTCCTGGAGACTGCACCTTGATGGGTGTAATAGAAGTAAGATGAGCAGTTAAGCATATGTACGATTAGGCTATAAAAAAACCTCCGGCTCCACCTGTGCAGCAGCACGGTGGGGTGCGGAGGTTTTTGACGGGATGGGCCTCCTCTAGGAGGTGATGGACCCTGGGGTAAGCTTGTCCAGATGTCTGTGCAGCATAGAGAGAACCCGGTCCTGCTTCGCAGGGTCGAGGTCCTTCCAGATCATCTCAAAGACGACACCCAGTCCGGGAAGCGCGGCTTCCGGCCCGTCCACGGAATTCTCAATAACCTCCCGCAGACCTTCTTCGGACTGGCCGTGCACCTTGTGAATGATGGCCTGGCGCAAATCAAGGGTGACTGGCATAATCGGCCTCCTTAAAGTTTTGTGAGCATCTGCTTCCTGAATCAGCATCGCAAAACTGACTTCGAAAGCAGGGGCTTAGTCAGGTAAGCAGCCTTCTTATAAGGTGCCCTGCGGGAGCGCTGAACATTCAAGTTTATAACGGCTTATGCTATACTGTGTGAGATGTATTATATGGGCGGGAGGGACAAGGCTTAATGGCAAAAAAACAGTATGCGATCATCGGTATGGGCCGCTTCGGCTCAAGTGTGGCCAAAGCGCTCAGCGGGATGGGCTATGAGGTGCTGGCCATTGATGCGGATGAACAGCGCACCCAGGAAATCTCCAACATTGTGACCCATGCCGTATCTGCAGACTCCACGGATGAAGAGGCGCTGCGTGCGCTTGGCATCCGTAACTTCGATGTGGTGGTGGTCGCCATCGGGGAGGATATTCAGGCCAGCATTCTGACAACGCTGATTTTGAAGGATCTGGGCGTACCTGCCATTATCGCCAAAGCCAAAAGTGAGCTGCACGGCAAGGTGCTGGGGAAAATCGGAGCAGATAAGGTGATCTACCCGGAGCGGGACATGGGGATGCGGGTGGCGCATCATCTCGCTTCTCCGAACATCCTCGATTACATCGAGCTGTCACCGGAGTACAGCATTCTCGACATGAAGGTCTCAGGACCGATGCTGGGCAAGAACCTGCAGGAGCTTGACATACGCGCCAAATATGGGTGCAATGTTATGGCGATCCGTCAGGGCGAGGAAATGAATATCTCCCCCAGAGCGGAGGACCGCCTGACCGATGGTGATGTTCTTGTCATTGTCGGACGGAAGGATAATCTGACGAAGCTGGAAATGGCTTATCAATAGGAATCTGTAAGCAACAGAAAGGTAGGACCCTATGGAAATTATGTCGCCGCAGAACACGCGGGTGAAGGAATGGGCCGGATTGCAGGAGAAGAAGCACCGTGACCGGTCCGGCAAATATATCGTGGAAGGCATTCATCTGGTGCAGGAAGCGCTGCAGGCGGAAGTGGATGTGGAATGCCTAGCGTACGACCTCGATAAAGGGATGCCGTCTGAGCTGAAGCCGCTGCTTCAGGCCGTACAGGGCATGGAGGTCATCGGCGTGTCGGCGGCGGTGGTTGCCAAGTGCAGCAGCACGGGCACCCCGCAGCCGGTGTTCGCCATTGTGCGGAAGGAGCAGAAGGGGATAGAGGCCATTCTGGCGAAGCCGGACAGCCTGGTTATGGTGCTGGACGGGGTCCAGGACCCCGGTAATGTAGGCACTATCATCCGCAGCGCGGATGCGGCGGGCGCGGACGGCGTGATCCTCGGCCAGGGCTGCGCCGACCTCTTCAATCCCAAGACCATCCGGTCCACGATGGGCTCGATGTTCCATCTCCCGGTAGTGGAGGGCGAGCTCGGCACGATTCTGCCACAGGCACGGGAGCGTGGTGCGCTGCTGGTCAGCACCTCGCTGACGGCGGAGGATTCCTGCTACACCCATGATTTCCACGGCAGCCAGTGGCTGTTGATCGGCAGCGAAGGCCAAGGCATCTCACCTGAGACAGCCCGTCTAGTCGACAAAAGCATCCTCATCCCGATGGCCGGCCGCGCCGAATCACTGAACGCCGCGATGGCCGCAACGATCCTGCTGTTTGAGGGGATGCGGCAGCGGGGGAATTATCTTAACCAACCTATATAACTTTCACAACAAAGTCAGTCCCGGTATGTCTGAATAAGACGTAATGCATCCGGGACTTTTTTGTATTCTTTTTTTGCTTCAATATTATAAATAGGAGTGATGAAGATGGGGATTATTGTGGCGATTGGCGGAGGAGAGATTAGCGAATTGGAGACTTTGGCAATCGATCAAACGATTGTAGATCTAACGAACAAAAAGAATCCCAAAGCGTTGTTCATTCCTACAGCCAGTATGGATGCGGAAGGATATTGTGACTCTTTTCAATTAGTGTACGGTGACCACTTAGGGTGTGAGGTCCAGCATTTACTACTGACGAAGAATACATATGCACCAGAAGAGATCGAAAACATGATCTTATCCGCCGATTTAATCTATGTGGGTGGCGGTAATACGAGAAAGATGCTGGACATCTGGCGGGAGCATGGTGTGGATATTTTGCTGAAGCAAGCGTACGACTCGGGGGTTGTGCTGTCAGGAATGAGTGCGGGTTCGATCTGCTGGTACGAATACGGTCATAGTGACTCAGAGGCGTTCGATAATGAAGGGAAATGGATCTATATCAAATTGAAGGCGATGGGGATCTTACCAGGAATTCACTGTCCTCATTATAATGAAGACAACCGCGAGGCAGATTTTTTGGAGATGATTAAGGGAATGAATACAACAGGCATAGCCATTGAGAATCACTGTGCCATTATTTACAAAGATGATGGGTATAAAGTGATCTCCTCCAGAGAACAGGCCAAGGCCTATAAGATACAAGAGATCAATCAGCAGATGATCGTGACGGAGATTGAGAAGCATGCTGAATATAATGAGATAGCGAATATGTGAATAAAAGCCCGCACTCCGCCTATAAGGCCAGAGTACGGGCTTTTAATTGTTTAGAGGACATCCTGTCCGTTTTCGTTTTCAGTGTAGATGGAGATTAGTACAATCGCGGTGTCCTCACCCGTATTTCGGACGGAATGGGGGGTGCAGGCGTTCCAGCTAAAGGAATCACCCTCAGTAAATTCAGCTCCATCTTCCCCTTGCTGGGCATAGATGTTTCCTTTAATGACGACATGGACCTCCTGTCCTTCATGCGCATGGGGGGCATCCCCAATCATGGCACCAGGAGGGAACTCGACGATCGACATCCGGACGTTCTGGGTGGAGCTGAGGTGCTCAACCTTTAGCTTAGCTGCGCCGCTGGTGGTGATTCTCCGTTCATCCTTGCGGACAATCTGCATGCGTTCTTCTTTTTTGAGCAGCAAATAAGCAAGAGGAACCTTCAGAGCCTGGGCGATATTCTCCAGTGTAGCGATGGAAGGTGAGGTCTTATTGGTTTCGACCTGGCTCATGAAGCCTTGGGAGAGGCCGGTAGTGTCGCAGATTTGCGCGATGGTGATATTTTTCCGCTTGCGGATTGCCCGTATTGTAGCGCCGATATCCATAGGATCACACCTCTATAATATTTGTAATACTAAACTTATTTTCATATTAACAATTTTATTGTTGACAAGTCAATGTGCATTGCGATAAATTACTCATATAGAAAATATATTATTATAACTAATATTCAAGTGATAATCTTCAGTTATGGAGGAAAATAAGATGAATCCTAAGTATTCATATGATGTTCACCTACCGGATGGGCTGGAGCAGGGCAGGAAATACCCGGTGATCTTTACTTTTCACGGCAAAGGCTCTGATGAGCGCAATATGTTCGGTCTGGTGGCCCCGCTGGCTAAGGAGTTCATTATTATCGGGGTTCGCGGGAATCTGCCACTGGGTATGGGGTATCAATATTATGATTTGAAAAGCCTGGGCAACCCTATCCGCGAGATGTTTGACCAAGCTGTCAGCGATCTTGAGACCTTCATTCACTATGCAACGCAGCAGTATCCGATCGATCCGGACAAACGTTATTTGCTCGGCTTCAGCCAAGGGGCCATTCTGTCTATGACGCTTGCGCTTACGATGGGAGATCAGCTGAAGGGGATTGTAGCACTGAATGGATATATTCCTGAATTTGTGAAAATGGAGTATAACCTCCGCAGCCTTAAGAACGTGTCTGTCTTCGCTTCACATGGTGAATACGATTCGGTGTTCCCGGTGCGCATTGGACATGAGACTGCCGCCTATCTGGAGGGGCAAACCGAACGGTTGACCTTCAGACTCTATCCGTCCGACCATGGCGTAACTGAAGAGAACCAGCGTGATTTCTTGCAATGGCTCAAGCAGGATGCCGGATTAACCATTAATAAGGAGTGATTGACTATGATGCCTTCCTATTTTTTTGCACACGGAGCCCCATCTATCGTTCTTGAAGATAATGCCTACACCAAGCTGTTAAAAGAGTTCAAGGACCATATGCCCAAACCGAAAGCCATCGTTCTCTTCTCAGCGCATTGGGAGGAACCCGTGCAGTCAGTGGGCGCGGCGGCAACGTATGATACCATTTATGACTTTGGCGGATTCCAGGACGAGCTGTACCAGATGACGTATCCCGCACATGGTGATCCGGCTCTCGTGGAGCAGATTCAGAAGCTTTTGACCGCGGGTGGTGTGAAGAATGTCAGGGATGAACAAAGAGGGCTCGACCACGGCGCATGGGCTGTGCTGAAGCTGCTCTACCCGGAAGCGGATATTCCGGTTGTGGCGATGTCTGTGAATCGTGATTTGCCTAATGAGCAGCAGTATGAGATCGGCAAGGCGCTGGCGGCGCTGCGTGAACAGGATGTGCTGATTATCGCCAGCGGGGGAACCGTTCATAATCTGCGGAGATTGAACTGGAGTTCGGATGAGATCAACGGGTGGGCCGAGCAGTTTGATCGCTGGATTCAGGAGAAGGTAGAAGCATGGGATACAGAAGCGCTGTTTCAATACGAGGAGCTTGCTCCTTATGCGGAGATGGCGGTCCCGACGAGTGAGCACTTTATTCCGCTGCTCATCGCTATGGGAGCGGGAGACCCGGGGCGTAATGCGCAGCTGCTTCACCGGAGTTATCAGTATGGTAATCTAAGCTTGAGCTGCTGGCAGTTTAATTAAAATGTGGTGAACTCCGCATGCTCCGCTTCGGCAATCTCCTTGGCATAATTCCGAAATCAGGCATGTCAAGCTGTCGGGGAGGAAGGAATTTCCGGTCCACTTTTCAATACATTCTTGGTAAGGTAGGGGGACTGCTATTCTGAAGAGGTGATGATTATGCAAAAGAAACATTGTGCATTCTGCGATCAGATTGTCCGCATTACAGCAGACGGTGAGTACGATCAGTATATTGACTGCTCCTGCTCTCCTGGCGGAAGCTACGGCCTGATTAGAGACAGCTATGAATCAATTCTTGCGCTCTCGTTCCAGCAGAAGCGGGACATGCTGCATCTGATCTCAGGTTATATCCGCGAAAAGACGGATTGTGGCGAGAAGGTGATCCTTGCGTTCGGCGATCTGGAGGATATTGTGAATGCCCCGGGTATTCCGGTAACGGCTGAGGATAAAGGAGGCCGGCTGTTGCAGTATCTATATAGGCATTGTAGTGGCCCCAGGGAGCCCGTAGTGATTCATCCCCTGTCCCGCAGCTACAATCTGACATACTCTCCCAATCTGCAGGAGCTGGTCTATATTATTGACAGGCTGCAAGGTGAGAATCTGTTAGTCCGGGAAGGTATGAACTTCACATTGACCTCTCTGGGGTGGGAAGAAGCAGTGGCTACTTCAGGAGGCCGGACCTTACAGCAATGCACCGTTCTTCTGCCGGATGATGAGAAGCTGCAGGCGGAGTGGCAGGACAAGCTGTGGGCCAAAATCGAGCAGTTGGGCTATTTTCCCCGTTTGCTTGCCAGCAAGAACGAAGCTGCGAATTCGCTGGAGCCTGTGGCGGACAGCAAGCTGGTTATTGCGGACCTCACAGGCCAGTCATCTGAGGTGTATCTGGCAGCGGGCTATGCGCTTGGGCTGAACATTCCGGTAATCTGGACGGTCAGAGGCGATGAGGCAGATACATTAAGGATCCATCTTCAGGAGATACGTCCTCTGGTTTGGGATACTGCGGAAGAGCTGATGGTATTGCTTCAGCAAGAACTTTTGAAATAATAGTTGCATAGTTGTCTGATCCATGTTATATTATAAAAGTTGCTGGTGACGAGCTAATCGACACTGACAACGAGCTTGATCTTTGAAAACTGAACAACGAGTGAGTGGGAAATCACTTCGGTGAGATCCAAAAATGAGAATGTAAAATCTCGTCAGATGTTTCAAAATGAGCAATCGCTCTTTCTAAATACCAATTTGGAGAGTTTGATCCTGGCTCAGGACGAACGCTGGCGGCATGCCTAATACATGCAAGTCGAGCGGAGTTTGAGAGGAAGCTTGCTTCCTTTCAAACTTAGCGGCGGACGGGTGAGTAACACGTAGGCAACCTGCCCTCAAGCCTGGGATAACTACCGGAAACGGTAGCTAATACCGGATAATTTCTTTTTTCTCCTGAGAGAAGAATGAAAGGCGGAGCAATCTGCTGCTTGGGGATGGGCCTGCGGCGCATTAGCTAGTTGGTGGGGTAACGGCCCACCAAGGCGACGATGCGTAGCCGACCTGAGAGGGTGAACGGCCACACTGGGACTGAGACACGGCCCAGACTCCTACGGGAGGCAGCAGTAGGGAATCTTCCGCAATGGGCGCAAGCCTGACGGAGCAATGCCGCGTGAGTGATGAAGGTTTTCGGATCGTAAAGCTCTGTTGCCAGGGAAGAACGTCCGGTAGAGTAACTGCTACCGGAGTGACGGTACCTGAGAAGAAAGCCCCGGCTAACTACGTGCCAGCAGCCGCGGTAATACGTAGGGGGCAAGCGTTGTCCGGAATTATTGGGCGTAAAGCGCGCGCAGGCGGTTATTTAAGTCTGGTGTTTAAACCTTGGGCTCAACCTGAGGTCGCACTGGAAACTGGGTGACTTGAGTACAGAAGAGGAAAGTGGAATTCCACGTGTAGCGGTGAAATGCGTAGATATGTGGAGGAACACCAGTGGCGAAGGCGACTTTCTGGGCTGTAACTGACGCTGAGGCGCGAAAGCGTGGGGAGCAAACAGGATTAGATACCCTGGTAGTCCACGCCGTAAACGATGAGTGCTAGGTGTTAGGGGTTTCGATACCCTTGGTGCCGAAGTTAACACAGTAAGCACTCCGCCTGGGGAGTACGGTCGCAAGACTGAAACTCAAAGGAATTGACGGGGACCCGCACAAGCAGTGGAGTATGTGGTTTAATTCGAAGCAACGCGAAGAACCTTACCAGGTCTTGACATCCAACTAACGAAGCAGAGATGCATCAGGTGCCCTTCGGGGAAAGTTGAGACAGGTGGTGCATGGTTGTCGTCAGCTCGTGTCGTGAGATGTTGGGTTAAGTCCCGCAACGAGCGCAACCCTTGACTTTAGTTGCCAGCAGGTTGAGCTGGGCACTCTAGAGTGACTGCCGGTGACAAACCGGAGGAAGGTGGGGATGACGTCAAATCATCATGCCCCTTATGACCTGGGCTACACACGTACTACAATGGCCGGTACAACGGGAAGCGAAGCCGCGAGGTGGAGCCAATCCCAGCAAAGCCGGTCTCAGTTCGGATTGCAGGCTGCAACTCGCCTGCATGAAGTCGGAATTGCTAGTAATCGCGGATCAGCATGCCGCGGTGAATACGTTCCCGGGTCTTGTACACACCGCCCGTCACACCACGAGAGTTTACAACACCCGAAGTCGGTGGGGTAACCCGCAAGGGAGCCAGCCGCCGAAGGTGGGGTAGATGATTGGGGTGAAGTCGTAACAAGGTAGCCGTATCGGAAGGTGCGGCTGGATCACCTCCTTTCTATGGAGAATCGTCTTCTGCAATGGAGACATTCAAATCGGAAGCTTCGCTTCCAAAATAGAACCCTTGGGTTCGAATACTCACTCGTTGGTCAGTTTTGAGAGCTCAAACTCTCAAGTAACACTGTCTGTTATTCCGAACATCACAGCCGTGATTGTCCCGTAATAACAGCAACTTGATCCTTGAAAACTGGATACCGAAACGAATTTGCGTTTTAGAACATTCCTTTAAGCTGAACTTGTGTAAACAAGTTTCATATTAATGGCGATACTAGCGATTTTCCTTAGGGAAAACGTATTGGTTAAGCTACTAAGAGCACACGGAGGATGCCTAGGCGCCAGGAGCCGACGAAGGACGTGGCGAACAACGAAACTGCCTCGGGGAGCTGTAAGCAAGCTTTGATCCGGGGGTGTCCGAATGGGGAAACCCAGCTGTGGTAATTCGCAGTTACTCATTTCTGAATACATAGGAAATGCAGAGGCAGACCAGGGGAACTGAAACATCTAAGTACCCTGAGGAAGAGAAAACAATAGTGATTCCGTCAGTAGCGGCGAGCGAACGCGGAACAGCCTAAACCAAGGGGCTTGCCTCTTGGGGTTGTGGGACGTCTCACATGGAGTTACAAAGGAATTCAGTAGGCGAAGAGGTCTGGAAAGGCCCGCGATAGAGGTAAAAGCCCTGTAGCCTAAACTGTGTTCTCTCCGAGACGGATCCCGAGTAGTGCGGGGCACGTGAAACCCCGTATGAATCCAGCAGGACCATCTGCTAAGGCTAAATACTACCTGGCGACCGATAGTGAAACAGTACCGTGAGGGAAAGGTGAAAAGCACCCCGGAAGGGGAGTGAAATAGAACCTGAAACCGTGTGCTTACAAAAAGTCAGAGCCCTCTTTATGGGTGATGGCGTGCCTTTTGTAGAATGAACCGGCGAGTTACGTTTAACATGCAAGGTTAAGGTGAGAAGCCGGAGCCGCAGCGAAAGCGAGTCTGAATAGGGCGACTAAGTATGTGGACGTAGACCCGAAACCGTGTGATCTACCCCTGTCCAGGGTGAAGGTGCGGTAACACGCACTGGAGGCCCGAACCCACGCATGTTGAAAAATGCGGGGATGAGGTGGGGGTAGCGGAGAAATTCCAATCGAACTCGGAGATAGCTGGTTCTCCCCGAAATAGCTTTAGGGCTAGCCTCGGTGAATGGAGTGGTGGAGGTAGAGCACTGATTGGGTGCGGGGCCCGCAAGGGTTACCAAGCTCAGTCAAACTCCGAATGCCATTTACTTCTTGCCGGGAGTCAGACAGTGAGTGCTAAGATCCATTGTCAAAAGGGAAACAGCCCAGACCATCAGCTAAGGTCCCCAAGTGTGTGTTAAGTGGGAAAGGATGTGGAGTTGCACAGACAACCAGGATGTTGGCTTAGAAGCAGCCACCATTGAAAGAGTGCGTAATAGCTCACTGGTCGAGTGACTCTGCGCCGAAAATGTAACGGGGCTAAACACACCACCGAAGCTATGGCTAGATGCTTTGCATCTGGGGTAGGGGAGCGTTGTGTAGGGGTTGAAGGTGTACCGTAAGGAGCGCTGGACACTACACAAGTGAGAATGCCGGTATGAGTAACGAAAAGATCAGTGAGAATCTGATCCGCCGAAAGCCCAAGGTTTCCTGAGGAAGGCTCGTCCGCTCAGGGTAAGTCGGGACCTAAGGCGAGGCCGACAGGCGTAGTCGAAGGACAACAGTTTGAAATTACTGTACCACCGTAATCCGCTATGAGCGATGGGGTGACGCAGGAGGGTAGTGACGCGGACTGATGGATGTCCGTCTAAGCAGTGAGGCTGGTGTGCAGGCAAATCCGCACATCGTTAAGGCTGGGCTGTGATGGGGAGCGAAAATTATAGTAGCGAAGGTCATGATCTCACACTGCCAAGAAAAGCCTCTAGCCAGGAGAAGGTGCCCGTACCGCAAACCGACACAGGTAGGCGAGAAGAGAATTCTAAGGCGCGCGGAAGAACTCTCGTTAAGGAACTCGGCAAAATGACCCCGTAACTTCGGGAGAAGGGGTGCCTCGGTAGGGTGAATAGCCCGAGGGGGCCGCAGTGAAAAGGCCCAAGCGACTGTTTAGCAAAAACACAGGTCTGTGCGAAGCCGCAAGGCGAAGTATACGGGCTGACGCCTGCCCGGTGCTGGAAGGTTAAGGGGAGCGGTTAGGAGCAATCCGAAGCTGTGAACCGAAGCCCCAGTAAACGGCGGCCGTAACTATAACGGTCCTAAGGTAGCGAAATTCCTTGTCAGGTAAATTCTGACCCGCACGAATGGCGTAACGACTTGGGCGCTGTCTCAACGAGAGATCCGGTGAAATTTTAATACCTGTGAAGATGCAGGTTACCCGCGACAAGACGGAAAGACCCCATGGAGCTTTACTGCAGCTTGATATTGAATTTGGGTACGATCTGTACAGGATAGGTGGGAGCCGTGGAGGCAGGAGCGCAAGCTTCTGCGGAGGCGCCGTTGGGATACCACCCTGATCGTATCTAGGTTCTAACCTAGTGCCCTCATCGGGTACGGGGACCGTGTCAGGCGGGCAGTTTGACTGGGGCGGTCGCCTCCTAAAGAGTAACGGAGGCGTTCAAAGGTTCCCTCAGAATGGTTGGAAATCATTCGCAGAGTGCAAAGGCATAAGGGAGCTTGACTGCGAGACCTACAAGTCGAGCAGGGACGAAAGTCGGACTTAGTGATCCGGTGGTACCGCATGGAAGGGCCATCGCTCAACGGATAAAAGCTACCCTGGGGATAACAGGCTTATCTCCCCCAAGAGTCCACATCGACGGGGAGGTTTGGCACCTCGATGTCGGCTCATCGCATCCTGGGGCTGAAGTAGGTCCCAAGGGTTGGGCTGTTCGCCCATTAAAGCGGTACGCGAGCTGGGTTCAGAACGTCGTGAGACAGTTCGGTCCCTATCTGTCGTGGGCGCAGGAAATTTGAGAGGAGCTGTCCTTAGTACGAGAGGACCGGGATGGACGTACCGCTGGTGCATCAGTTGTTCCGCCAGGAGCATGGCTGAGTAGCTACGTACGGACGGGATAAGCGCTGAAAGCATCTAAGCGTGAAGCCCCCTCAAGATGAGATTTCCCAGTATGTAAGACCCCTTGAAGACGACGAGGTAGATAGGTTGGAGGTGGAAGTGCAGCAATGCATGGAGCTGACCAATACTAATCGGTCGAGGGCTTATCCAAAAAATAATTCGCAGATTCGTTTCGGATTCAGTTTTCAGGAATCAAATTGTAATTTATGGAGCTCAAGTAGCTCTGTAAAGAAGATTTGTTTTCAGCATTTGGCGATGCTGAGACCTGAATAATAGCATTTGATATTCAAATGCCCGTTTGGTGGCGATAGCGGAGGGGTTCCACACGTACCCATCCCGAACACGACCGTTAAGCCCTCCAGCGCCGATGGTACTTGGACCGAAGGGTCCTGGGAGAGTAGGACGTTGCCAAGCACACAAGACCACTGTTGATTACTCGACAGTGGTCTTTTTGTATTTTTAGGAAATCTGAACACAATAGGTGCTGCTGCGCCGAGGGATGGGTCCCATTCTTCACAGCCAGTAACATTTATAAAGAAATCCTGCAAGAAGTGCAACAATGCTGCCCCGTAGAAGCGGTCTATGCTGAAATCCTGCACGAAATGCAACAAATTCAGCGCTAACTTGCTCTAACCACCGAAATTTGTGCAAATAATGCAACAATGTAGCGTAGCCCGTAACTTTTTTAAAGAATTCCTGTAAAAAGTGCAACATTGCTGCTCCTTACAAGCGGCCGATGAGAGAGAAAATAGCCTATGGGCTGGATGTATTCTACCAGAAGGCGTTGAGGTACCAGCATTCTTCACCCGCAGGGTAAGTTTGTTCTATTCCGGGCGAGGGTCTCTTTTTACAACTCCATAACAACTGTCACTCTACTTTATAACATGTTGAGAGTAGGGTAATGGTAGAGAAAATACTATACTCCTGTGGAGGTTATCCCGTTGAATAAGAAGAAGTGGTCTGCTTCTATAGCAGTCCTGTTATGTGCAGGAGGGTTATTCGCCATCAGTGCTGTTGTCGTCCCGAACTTAGTGAACTCTGCTGTTGTCACCAAAGGCAGCGCAGCAGCACAGAATGATCTCAGACTGACACTGCCGGAGAGTACAGTTCCTGTATTGAAAGTAGCGGCACCTGTGCCAGTATCTACTGTCGATGATTACCTGCGGAAGAATATGAACAAGGAGCTAATGGAGCAAATTTATGATTCTCTGAGTAAAGCACCTGAGCCCACGGTAGTTGGCGGCCAGGATCAAACCGAATCTGAGCTTAACCTTCGAACTAAGCGTCAATGGGTGCTGGAAGATCAGTATGAGTATGATGGCCTTCGGCCTCAGAAGCCCCTGCCCTTCGAGGCGGGACAAGGAGATTTATATCTGGATCTAAAGACCAATACGCTCTACGTTCCAGATAGAACTTGGACCGATGAAGAACTGCTGCAGCTTATAGACTGGAACTATCGCCAGGCGTCTGCAGCCTCTCTACGCTTTCCGGAAAAACCTGTTCTTCCTCAAAAGTACAGCGAATCTAAATTCATCATGCGTGCGGTTGAAAGTGTGCGTAAGCTCTACGATGCCGATGTGTCTAAGATGCAAATGGCAACTAATCTGAGAAAAGCGGAATATGGCTTTCCTTCCCAATGGTGGGTGTATTTTTCTCCCTACAAGGAGCGGACCATGCGGGGACAAGGACAGGAGGTATGGAATTACCATGTGATTATCGATACAGAAACCGGAGTGGTAGTGGATACGACAGCAGTTAATTTGGCAGCGATAAGAACGCCTATTGATGAGGCTGCGGCTAAATCAGTCCAAAAGGATCCTAGCTGGATCAAGGAAGCTATACGGATTGTTAAGGACAAGCAAGGAGAGCAAAGGAAGATCGTAAAGGCCTATCTGACCGATACTGAAGTGAACAACAAACGTGGAATGGTTGCGGTAGATGTGTTATTAGAAGACGGCAGCAAATATAATGCGGAATTTCGCTATCCGAGTATGATTTTGCGTTGCCTCATTTATGAGCCTGCCGATAAGTGGAAATAAGCGGGAAGCTTATGTTCAATGAACAAACTAGTCCTGACGATCAAGCAGTTCTTGATTTGTCAGGATTTTTTGGCAGGCGGTTGTGTAAGGTCAGGTTCGGCTTATAGGTTATGGATGCTTTGGAATCTGGTATGATTAAGATTAGGTTACCTATGAAAGGGTATTCTGTGGCTACAGAGTTAGGAGGATATTCGACAGATGGCTCATATACTTGTTGTTGAGGATGAACAGGCGATTAATGATTTAATAACGATGAATCTTAAGCTGGTGGGACATACGTATGCCAAAGCCTATAGCGGCTCGGAGGTAGCGGACATGCTGGAGAAGGAGCGTGCGGATCTAATCTTGCTGGATGTCATGCTTCCCGGACTGGACGGGTTCGGGGTGATGGAGCAGATTGCGCCACTACGGATTCCGGTGATTCTGATTACGGCCCGGGGTGCACTCTCTGACCGGATCAGGGGCTTCGAGCTGGGTGCGGATGATTATATTATTAAGCCTTTTGAGATTCTGGAGCTGCTGGCCCGGATTAATGTTGTGCTGCGGAGGAATGAGCAGGCCGCCTCTGCTTTTGTATGTGATGGGGTTGAAGTCCGGTTCACGGAGCGTCAGGTGTGGGTGGATCAGCTGCTGGTGGATCTGACGGCCAGAGAATTCGAGCTGCTTGAAGTGCTGATCCGTAACCGGAATATTGCTCTTTCCAGAGAGAAGCTGCTGGAGCTGGCATGGGGTTATGATTATGCGGGTGATACCCGTACTGTGGATGTACATATCCGGCAGCTGCGCAAAAAGCTGGGCTGGGAAGAACGGATCAAAACCGTGTTCAAGCTGGGCTACCGGCTGGAAGTTCAGGTCTAGCCATGCGGTTCTGGCATAAGATTCTTCTTGCTGTCCTGGTGCTGTTTATAGCGGCCCTTGATGTGAGTGTCGTGATGGTGTTGAAAAAAAGCTGGCAGCTGAACATGGCGAGTGAGCGTAAACGCGCGGCCAGCGAGCAACTGCTGATTACAAACAGTATATATGAGAATCTGGAATCCAATCGGTTCAGAGGGATGTCGCTCAACCCTGAACTGCTGGTAAGCGTGACTCAATCTTATGGTCAGCATTACCGCAAACAGGGAATAGGATTGGAACTACGTGAGAATGGTCGGCTGCTGTATCCCATTGAGGACGGGGTGAGTCCCGGTCAGGAGGAGACGCGTGCAGCACAGGAAGAACATATCATGACGTTAGCGATGCCGCTCCCGGCTCCCTATCAACATTTGGAACTGGTATACAAGCGCGATATCAGCGGGCTGTACGCTCAGCAGGAGGAGCTTAACCGTTTTTTTGTGATGATTAACTGGATTGTAGGGCCGCTTCTTGTGGTACTGCTCTACCTTCTGATCCGGAATCTGACCAAGCCGCTCAAGCTGTTATCGGAGACGACGAAGACGATTGCCGAAGGCGACTATTCCAATCGTGTGGAGCTGAACAGCAGGGATGAATTCGGGGAACTGGCCTTCAACTTTAACAAGATGGCTACTGTGATAGAGCAGCGGATGAGCGATCTCGCAGGCATGGCTGAGGATAAACAGCGGATGGTCGATAATCTAGCTCATGAGCTGCGGACACCACTGACCAGTATGCAGGGATTTGCGGAGCTGCTGACCACGGCTAACATAGATCAGGAGGATCAGGTCAAAGCGGGGCGCTATATTCTCAGCGAGACGGTGAGGTTGAAGAATCTAGCTTTTAAACTGTTGGATCTGTCCGTTCTGCGGCATCAGCCGCTGGTGTTGGCAGAGG
Organism: Paenibacillus sp. FSL P2-0089; assembly: GCF_038595095.1. Taxonomy (NCBI): domain Bacteria; kingdom Bacillati; phylum Bacillota; class Bacilli; order Caryophanales; family Paenibacillaceae; genus Paenibacillus; species Paenibacillus sp. FSL P2-0089. Next base: position 6,121,122 of record NZ_CP152006.1, on the reverse strand, counting down.
TAGATGTGGCTTCGCTATTCGACACTGTGGCCCAGACCGAGCAGCAGAGGGTAACAGATAACGGATTACGGCTGGAGCTGGATAGCACCATTCCTGCCGTATGGGGAGATGCGGATCTGCTGGCAGCTTTTCTGGTGAATCTGATTGAGAATGCCATTCCTGCGTCCCCGCCAGGCAGCACAATCCGCTTGCTGGCCTATCAGCAGGACGGAGAAGGGGTACTTGAAGTACAGGACAGCGGGAGTGGAATGACAGAAGAGCAGAGCAGGCGGGCATTTGAGCCGTTCTACCGTGTAGACCAATCCCGTTCACGGGCCTATGGCAACGCAGGTCTCGGTCTCTCTCTATGCCGCCAGATTGCCGAAGCGCATCAGGGCAGAGTTGAGCTGCAATCTGCTCCTGGTGAGGGGACGAGCATCCGGCTTTTTTTAAGCTCCACTTTGTGAAGCTATTTTACAACTCCATAACAACTGCACTTCTACTCTATAATATCCCGGGATTAAGCTATGGATAGAGTTAATATCCTGAATCCCGATGGAGGTAATACAATTGAACAAGAAAAAGTGGTCTGTTACGATGGCAGTTGTCCTATGCTCAAGCGGTATGTTCGCATTCAGCGGACTCCTTGTCCCCAGTCTGGCGAACTCAGCAGTCATCGCAAAGTACAGTACGGCAACTCCGGTTAGTGCTAAGGCAAGTCCGGCAGGAAGTGCTGTTCCTGTGCTGAAGGTCGAGGCACCCGTGCCGGTATCTACCGTGAATGATGATCTGATTAAGCAGATGACAGAGGAACAAATTCAGCAAATCTACTACTATCTAGAGCTCCCAGGCGATCCCCATATTTCAGGCCGGGCGATGAGCGATGCGGAGATCAACCGCAGGCGGGTGCTGGAGGATAAGTATGTGTATGATGGTGTGCGGCCGCAGAAGCCTCTGCCGCTAGAGGCGGGTCAAGGAGAATTGTATCTCGATATAAAGACCAATACGTATCATCAACCGGAGCGCACCTGGACGGATGAAGAGCTGCTGCAAATGATTGACTGGTCCTACCGGGTTAATCTTGTGGCATCCAAACGTAATATCACTGCTCCGGCCGTTGCCGTACCGCAGAAATTCAGCAAGGCTGAAGTACAGGCACGGGCGGCTGAAAGTGTGCGCAAGCTGTTCGATGCCGATGTCTCCAAGCTGAAAACAAATGTTATGCTGGTGGAACCGGGTTATGGCATACCTTCATTTTGGTCGGTTCACTCTGAACCATATAAGTCGCTTACTCTGCTTGGACAAGGTCAGGAATACTGGCAATATAGTGTGCAGATCGATCCTGACACCGGGGTGGTGGTTGATACGACAGCTTTTAACTCTGTGATGAAAAGAACCCCTATCGACGCGGCAGCTGCGGCTGCCATGAAGAAGGATGACAGCTGGGTAAAGGAAGCTACCCGGATTGTAAAGGACAAGCAGGGAGAGAAAAGAAAGATAGTGAAGGCGTATCTGACGGGCACTGAGGTAAACAATAAACGCGGGATGGTGGCCGTGGATGTATTACTGGAAGATGGCAGCAAATATAATGCGGAATTCCGCTATCCGGGTAAACAACTGCGTTGTCTGATCTATGAGCCTGCCGGTAAGGCTAAGTAAGCGGGAAGCCGTGTTGCTATAGAACTGAATTTATCCTGATGATCAAGTCTCTCTTGATTCATCGGGATTTTTTGTTACATTAGAGAGAAGACAGAAAGGGGTGAGGGGATGAAAAGATTAAATGTGGCGATTCCAACGCCTTTTCATGGGGATGAGGGTCTGAATACTGACGGATTTGCGCCTATCGTGGCTTACCAGCAGCAAAACGGCATCGAATCCCTGCTGATCTCAGGAAGTACTGGCGAGCAGCATTCGCTGAGTATTGAGGAAAGATTAGAAATTATTGAATATTTCAATCAAAAGCGTTCTCCGGGGATGGAGCTGATCTTCGGCGTGTCCGCGATAAGAACCCGTGATGCTGTCCGGCTGGTGCAGGCGGTGGAGACATCAGTGATGGATGTGCTGCTGATCGGATTTCCCCCGTATATCCGGCCTACGCAGCAACAGGCGGTTGCTTATGTGGAGGAACTGCTTAGTCATACGAGCAAGCCCGTAGCGCTGTATAATAATCCCGGCCGGACCGGATTTGATCTGACCCCGGAGTCGCTGTACACGTTAATCCTGCGCCATCCGAATATTGTCGGCTACAAGGAAACAGGCGATTTGCAGCGGCATGTGGGAGTGGAGTATCCGGAGGGGTTCATTCTTTTTGCAGCAGGGGATATGAGGCTTGTGGAGAATTTCGCCGCAGGCCCTTGCAATGGCCTCTCCAGTGTGGCGGGAAATCTATACCCCTTGGAGATCAAGAGCGCGGTGGAGCGTCTGCTGCGGAAGGAGCAGGTGGAGGCTGGACCTTTGGAGGACATAGTGGCGCAGGTGTTCAGCGGGCATGCGCTTGTCAACATCAAGCAGCATTACAACCGGTTGGGGATTCCGGCGGGCGTGTGCCGGGCTCCGATTCTCTAGATATGCATATTCGCCTCCTGTAAGACAAAAGCTAGCCTATCTACTGTCAAAAGGAGACGGAGCGATGAATGAAATCTGGAGCGAAATCTGGAAGGCGCTGGTGCTGATCATTGTCGGGATGCTGGTGCTGCGGCTAGCCGGCCGCAAATCGATCTCGCAGATGACGATTCCTACGACGATCGCCATGATCTCAATTGGGACGATTATTGTGCAGCCGATCGCCGATCATAGTATTCTGATTACTATAGTTGCAGCAGCCGTATTCATCATAGTGTTAATTATAGTGGAATGGCTGCAGGTACGGTGGAATGCTTTTGAGCGGCTAATTAAGGGGCCTGCGGTTATTGTTATTGCGGAGGGACAGCTTCAGCCTAAGAATCTGAGGAAGCTTAGATTAACCGTCGATGAGCTGGAGATGAGCCTGCGGGGACAGGGGATCTCCAGGCTCAGCGATGTCAAAACAGCGACGATTGAGCCTAACGGCCAGCTCGGATATGAATTACAGGATTCCGCAAAGCCGGTCACTATGGCCCAGGTAGAGGCGCTTTTTGCTACGTACCTGGGCGGAAGCTGTCCAGCGAATGAGACTGCATACCTGGATCAGCCTGATCAGCAGACGGGGCTTTTTGACGAGATTAAGTTGCAGTAGAAGTGTAGAGATGGCTGTAAAATCAGCTAAGCAGAAAAGAAAGGACGGAGTGAGATGAAGCATCCTTTTCACCTGAAGGCGGTATGGAATGGAGGGCGGAACAGCGAAGGGCATATTGATGCGGGCGGACTGCGGACGGTTATATCGATTCCGCAGGAGATGGGCGGGCCGGGAACCGGCACGAACCCGGATGAGATGCTGCTGGGTGCAGCAGCGACCTGTTACCTGATTACTTTGGCCGCAATGCTGGAGCGTTCGGAGATTGTTCCAGAGGCCCTGACCCTGGCGTCTGAAGCGACAGTAGATGTCACGAATAATGTGTTCACGTACGAAAAGATCGTGCACAAGCCTAGCATTGTGCTCCAGGCTGGTGCGACACCGGCGCAGCTGAAGATGGCAGAGCGGCTGGCACATAAGGCTGAAGCCTCCTGTATGATCTCCAGAGCCGTGGCCGGTAATGTCTCTATAGAGACTAAGCCAGTTGTGGAAATCGCGCACGGGAGCGGACAAGCCCGGGTAGAGTTATAGAAGCACAGGGGGATACAGAGCTAGAGCTGCACTGGTGATGCAAAATGCTGCTCCACCTCGTAGCGCGGCAGCTCAACAATTACCGAGGTTCCTTTGGTGAACTCACTCTCGATCCGCAGACGCCCGTCATGCAGCTCGATAATTTCTTTGCAGATGGCGAGGCCCAGGCCGCTGCCGGACTGACGGGAGCGGCCTTTGAAGAATTTGGTGCCAAGCTGCGTCAGATCCGCGGCCTCGATGCCTTCGCCGTTGTCAGCCACGGTGACGATTATCCGTTCGCCTTCGAGCACTGCGGTAAGGCGGATCTCACCCTCCGCAGGGGTGAACTTGAACGCATTATCCAGCAAATTGACAAACACCTGCTTCAACCGGTTAAAATCACCGTCCACCGGCAGCGGCTGATCGGGAAGGTCGGCGTAGAGGCGGATCTGCTTCGTCTGCCCCCGGTATCTGAACTGCAGCAGCAGATCCTCCAGCAGGCCTCTGAGATCATACGGCTGGCGCACAATGCGGATCTCTCCGGCCTGAAATTTGGAGAAGTCGAGCAGATCCTCCACCAGTCCGATCAGCCGGTCTGTCTCCCCGGTCATGACCTCAAGCCCCTGCAGGATCTCCTGCCTATCTGATAAATCACCGACCAGCAGCGTTTCCCCCCAGCCTTTGATGGAGGTAAGCGGGGTCCGCAGCTCATGGGTGACGGAGGAGATGAAATCATATTTGAGCTTCTCACTCTTGAGAATTTCCTCCGACATATAATTCAGCGTTACCGCAAGGGTGCCGACTTCATCGTCATAGCGCCTCGCTGCCCGGACGGCAAAATTACCGGTGGCCATTTCCTTGGCGACCCCGGTCAGCTGCTGGATCGGCCCTACGATCCGTTTGGCGATAATCAGGCTGAGCATGAAGCCGAATCCAATGACGAGTAGCCCGATGACGGCTGCATTGAGTGCGATCCGGATAATAACATGATATAAAGGCTCTGCCGAGACCGAGTACCGCAGCAAGCCGATTGTGCTCCCCGACTCCTTCAGCGCGATAGAGACCGCCATAATTCGTTCCCCGTTCACTGGCTTGATGCTCTGAAAGCTTCCTTTGCCGCTGGTCAGAGCTGCTCTCACATCAGGGGTACTCACCTGCTCTGTACTGGAGAAGCCGAAGGAATTAATGACCACGTGCCCAGCTGGACTCAGCACTTCCACCTTACTGCTCTCCTCAGGGGAGAGATTCTCCAGAATATAACGCGCCCGCTCATTCAAGCTATAACTCTCCAGATACTTATTGAAAAAGGTCGCTGAAGTCGTGGCCCTTGTATTCAATGTCTCCATCGCACTGCCCAGATAATAATAGTGGACAGCAGCGATGAACACTCCCTCCAGCAGCAGCACGATCAGGAGCAGCACAAGGGTAATATAGACGATAAGTCTGGACCTGATTCCCTTCAGCACAATTAGCCCCTCCAAATATATCCGAATCCCCACACGGTCTCGAGGAACTGCGGCCCGGAGGACTCCTGTCCGATCTTCTGGCGGATTCGGCTGATATTCACATCTACAATTTTAAGATCCCCCATGAAGTACTGCCCCCATACGGCTGTCAAAATATCATCCCGGTTCATGGCCTTGTTCGGCTGTTCCATCAGCAGCTTAACGATCATAAACTCGGTTGGGGTCAGCGGGATATCCTGCCCGTCCTTCAATAATTTCCGTTCATCCAGCAATAGTGTAAAAGGCGGCAGCTCGATAAGATTCTCCTGCGGCAGCACTTCTCCCGGATACATCCGGCGGTAGAGCGAGCGCACCCGGGCGACCAGCTCCACCGGACTGAAGGGCTTGACCACATAGTCGTCTGCGCCGGATTCCAGGCCCATGACCTTGTCGATTTCCTGGCTTTTGGCGGTGAGCATAATGATTCCCAGCCGGGGGAAGTGTGTCCGCAGAAGGGTGCACACCTCGAACCCGCTGAGTCCGGGCAGCATCAGGTCGAGAATCGCGATGTCAAAATCCCTCTGTTCTCTTGCAATGCGCAGCGCCTCTTCACCGGTAGAAGCCTCCGCGATCTCGAAGCCTGCCCGCTTAAGGTTGATACACAGCAGATCACGGATAGGCTTCTCATCTTCCAGTATCAGCACTTTCATGAACAGCTCTCCTTCTTATTGCCGGGGCTTCTGAGGTGTGCCGGCCAGCTGAACGACTTCATCTAATGTCAGCTTCAGCTGATTATAATTCTGCAGATCGGCCCCCTGCAGCTTGCCGGCGGCATCCGCTGCGGGCATTACGGCAACGAATAGGGTAGGCTCCGTGTCATTGTTAGAGTTCCCCTGCTCATACAGCAGCTTATACTCTCTATTCTCAGCCTTCAGCTGGACCTCTGCGGCAGCCCAGGCCTTCTTCGTCAGCAGGCGAAGCTCCAGCAGCGGAGCCTTCACAGCAGACCCGGTATTCTTGTAGCTGAACTGGAGCTTCTCCCAGGGCTGGGGTGATTCTCCCGGAACCTCCAGCAGGGTCTGGCCCGCCCAGGACTTGGGAATACGGAAGTTGAAGCCCCAGCGGTCGAACTGCTCCTGCACGAAGGTCAGGCCGGTCTGTCCGTCCCACTGATAATATTTGGTGATGAATGGGGTCGCCAAGGGAGCCATGCTCTCCGTACCGGCTGGCGGCACCAGGAAGCCGAATTCCAAGATCCCGTCATTATTCACATCCAGGCTGGACTGCGGGTAGTCCTTAATTGCAATACTGCTGCTGCCAAGCAGGTCAGGAGAGACGGCTGGCGGAGACAGCACCAGATCCTTGCTTGCAGCGAGCGCAGTACGCTGATAATCATCTGTTGCCAGTATATCAGTAAACCTGTCTTTTTCCCAAGTTAGCAGTGAAGTATAGGAAGCATGTGCGCCAATGGCGGCATCGATGACGATTGCTTCCCGGGTAGGGGACGCCTTGCCGAACTGGGCTTCGATGACATTACCATCGAGCTTCTGGTCAGATAAGGTCTGCAGCGTACCGTCCTTGAGCCGGAGCAACAGGAGATGGGTCTCGCGTAGGTTATCTGTGGTGTAGGTACTCTGAAGCAAGGCAATGTCGGTATGCCCGCTCCCGGTCAGGTCGCCAAGGACCAACTGGTCGTAAGGCTGCTTAAGCAGCTCGGTCAGCTTGCCGCCGTTTAGGCTGTAGACCGCCAGCTCTTTGCTCAATCCCTCCCCGCCGCCGTATCCGAGCAGCAGCTCCTCCGCTCCGTCACCGGTAACATCTGTGAAGGACACTTCATTCAATTCGCTGCCCACCCCGGTAAGGTTAGCCAGCTTGGTCCACTTGCCGTTCTGTTGTGAGAGGAGAAGGGTGTTGATCTCGTAATCGGTCTTGTCTGTCTTGTAGAAGGCCAGTAGCTCCCCCTGCCCGTCCTTGTCCAGATCCTGTAATTGAATCGCACTGCCGGATTCCGAGTGGATGGGAACCGTTAAATGCGCGTTGGCCGGTAGAAAGGATTTGACGATTCCGGTAAGATTGCCGTCGCTATTCCCCTGTGCCGGGGCTTGAAGCAGATCGCTCGGTGTCTTCATGGTGCCACAGCCGGAGGCGATCAGGCTTAAGAATAAGAGGCTGCTGAGGCCGAAGGTATATTTGTTCATTACAGTTACGCTCCTTAGGATTCATCTGTGGCTAGTATATCCTAACCTTTCGGGCAATTAGTTTCAAAATGGTAAAGGAGCTGACTGAAGATATTAATATGAGATGGAATATGAGATGGAATGGCAGTAACGGTAACGCAAAGCTTAAACTCGTCGCTGCGGTGAACATTTGGACTTTCGGCCGCTGTTGTATACAGATTTCTTGATTCAAGCCGCTGTTTGCGGTTGAAATCCGTATACAAAGGCGGTCGCTATCGCTCCTACAGTTCCAAATTTCCCCTCTGCTCCTTCCCAGCTTTTTGTTAATGGCTTATTCAACTGAAATTGATATCTTCAGTTATCGGGGGGGAGGGGCAGGTAAAGACCGGCGGAATGGGCCGCTGTCGCTACCATTCCTACAGTCTAACCCAGGCTGGGCGCATGAAGAACGCAAGAAGCTATCTTTTTCCATGAAAAAAAGGCTGTCCCAAGCAGCCTTTTATGGCTTTTCGGGACAACCTGTATTGTCTGGCTATTCTATTGGCCTGAGCGCCGCAGGCTTTGTCCATTGGTAGCAATAACATCCTTGTACCAGTGGAAGGATTTCTTGCGGTAGCGCTCCAGGGTTCCTGTATTGTCGTCGTGGCGGTCTACATAGATGAAGCCGTAGCGTTTACTTAGTTCAGCGGTTGACGCACTGACCAGGTCAATACAGCCCCAAGAGGTGTATCCCATGACTTCAACGCCGTCCTCGATGGCTTCGCCCACCTGCACCAGATGGTCATTCAGGTACTCAATCCGGTAGTCGTCATTGACGGTTGGCACGCCGTCTTCGCCGGTGATCAGCTCATCCTTGGCTCCGAGTCCATTTTCCACAATAAATAGCGGCTTCTGGTAACGGTCATAGAACATATTCAGCACATAGCGCAGACCCTGCGGGTCAATCTGCCAGCCCCATTCGGAAGCCTTCAGGTATGGATTAGGTGCGCCCCCGATCAGGTTGCCTTCCTGGGTACGTTTGCTGCTGTCTCCGGTCTCGCAGATGCTCACATAATAGCTGAACGAGATAAAGTCAACGGTATGCTTGAGAATGTCCGCATCGCCAGGCTCCATGTGAATCTCAATGCCGTGCTCTCTGAAGTAACGTTTCATATAGCCAGGGTACACGCCTCTCGCATGCACATCTCCGAAGAAGTAATTCATATGCTCTGACTTCATTGCCGCAATGACATCGTCCGGGTTAGGCGTGAGCGGATATGTTGGCATGCTTAGGATCATACAGCCGATCTGGGCCTGCGGATTGATCTCATGTCCGATTTTGACCGCTGTAGCACTTGCGACCAGCTCGTGATGAATGGCCTGGTACAGATCCTGCTTGCTCAGCTTGTCCTTCGGTGTATAGATCCCGCCGCTCATGAATGGCTCGTGCAGGATGGAGTTGATCTCGTTGAAGGTCAGCCAGTACTTCACTTTATCCTTGTAGCGGGTGAATACCGTTCTGGCATACCGTTCATAGAAGCCGACTAGTTGCCGGTTCACCCAGCCGTCATACTGCTTGGACAAGTGCAGCGGAGTTTCGTAGTGGGAGAGGGTCACCAGCGGCTCAATGCCGTATTTGTGACATTCATCGAACAGGTCATCGTAGAATTGCAGACCTTGCTCATTAGGCTCCAGCTCGTCGCCGTTCGGGAAGATTCGCGACCAGGCGATGGAGGTACGGAAGACCTTGAAGCCCATTTCGGCAAAAAGCTTAACATCTTCTTTGTACCGGTGGTAAAAGTCGATGCCGACCAGCTTCATATTATCCTCGGTAGGCACCTCGGTGATAGGGCCCCTTATTCCTTGCGGAGCTACGTCTTGAGTGGACAGGCCTTTGCCGTCTTCGTTGTATGCGCCTTCCAATTGGTTCGCAGCGACTGCGCCGCCCCACAGGAAGCCTTCAGGAAATGGAGTGTTCATAGATAATCCCGCCTTCTATTAGTTATGGATTCAGATATGGTAAGCTGTTCATAGGTCCTATAATTCAATGCTAAATGTTGTAACGCGTTACATGTCAAGTATTATTATAAAGATGAAAAATTATGTAAGGAGAGCCATCATGTCGAATCTGGATCAAATCGCTAAACTGTCGGGATTCTCCAAAGCTACAGTATCGAGGGTGCTGAATCGTTCTCCCCATGTGAGCCAGGCAACGCGGGAGATCATCCTGAAGATCATGGAAGAGCTGGACTATGTGCCGAACGGCAATGCCATCTCCTTGTCCACAGGAGAGACGATGCAGATCGGGATGGTAACGGAGGGGATCAACGAGGTAATGCTGCCTTTTCTGAACAGCTTCGTGGAGACTGCGAGCCGGCACGGATATCAGACGATTATCTATACCTCCGGGGGTGATCCGGCCAAAGAGTTGCAAGCCTTCGAGGATATGCGGCGCAAAAGAGTCGATGCGCTGGTCATCAGCACCTGCGTTAACGATCAGGCGCTCCTGGGCTCCTATTGCAAATACGGGCCGATTGTCTCCTGGCAGCGGATGGAGCTTCCTGAGATTCAGAGTGTCGCCATGAATCAATATGACGGGTACATGCTGGGACTTGAGCATGTGATCGGACGGGGTTATACGCGGATTGCCAATGCTTGGGGCAGGCCGGCCAGTATGAATACCTCCGGGCGGATACAGGCGTACCAGGATGCTGCCCGCAAATATCATCTGGAGGTGAACCAGGAATGGTCGCAGACAGGGATCTTTTCCATCCGGCAGGGTGAGGAGCTGATCCGCAGGCTGCTGCTGATTCCTGGCGGGCCTCCGAATGCCATCCTCTGCGCCAATGATATGGTAGCGGCAGGGGTGCTGAGCGAAGCCCGCAGACTTAAGGTGAAGGTACCGGAGGAACTGGCGATTGTCGGCTTCGACAACACGGAGCTGGCCCATACGCTGGGGATCACCTCACTTAATAATCCGATTGGCGCACAGGCGCAGAATGCGCTGCATCTGATTCTCGGCAAGCTGAAGGGGGAAGAGGCGGAGCAGGAGCCGCTGGGGTTCCAGCTCGTGCCGAGAGCGACTACTTAAAGAAGCCGTGAACCGTCCGATTTGGGCGGGTTCGCGGCTTCTTTGCTGTTTGGGAAATTATGGTTTGTCGTCCCTCAGAAAATAATCTTCTGCGCCGCCATGATCCGGCCGATCTCAAAGATAGCGGCGCATTCCACGAAATGAACCTCGGAGATAATCGAATGGTCATGCGTTCTGTAGTAATATCTGCCGTCGGTATACACGTGATCATAGATGAGGCTGATGTCATACACCGAGGTGGGGTAGAGCTCCCCTTCGCCCTTGGCGATCCCCGCCGTTATGGAATGATGCCCTGAGCCTTCCACGAAGGAGATGCCAAGAGGGAGCCAGAGGGTAACCTGATGATCCTTATCCTGCCGCCAGCTTCCGTTCAGGGTACCTTCACCTATGCGGATCAGACTGTCGCGCAGCTTGCGAGGAATCCAGGGGGAGGGGAAGACCAGGTCACGTGCCAGTTTGATGATTCTGCTGCTGTTGTCAATCTGCCGCATCAGGAAGTGGAAGCTCCGTCCGTCCAGCGTCACCTCGGCCCATTCATCAAAGAACAGGTTGTCCGAGAACATCCGCTCCATCTGGTCGACCTCCCCGTAGAGCGCGGGCATCAGCATGAGCTGGCTCTGAATACGTCTGCCTATCAGCCGGATGAAGTCCACAATCGGATGGGTCTCGGGCTGGAAATAACCATAATTGATATCATAATAAAAGCCGAGATTCTCAATGATTAAATCCTTGGCAAACGCCATGAGATTATCGAATTCTTGTTTCATCGTCATGCAAAAGCTGCTCCTTCAACCATATGATAATGTGCTTATCATATTACGTGCCATGCTCCCCTGTCTGTGATGAAAACAGCAGGTAAAGATTGGTTTAACAGCAGCTCCGCAGCTTACCCGGCAAATTCCTGGACCTCGTCCAGTGTCGGCAGCGCAGCAATCGCCCCGACCTTGGTGCAGACCATCGCCCCCACCCGGTTGGCGAAGGTGACGAATTCTTGCTGCAGCTCCGCGCTGCGGGTGAAGTCCGCCGGATGGGCCAGCTGGCTGATCCGGCAGAGCAGCGCTCCGATGAAGGCATCGCCGGCACCCGTGGAATCGATGGACTTCACGGTGATGCTCGGAATCAGCAGCCGGGAGTCCGGGGAGGAGATGAGGGTGCCGTCTTTGCCCAGAGTAACGGCTACTGCTCCGGCTCCCCACTCATGCAGCATATCAAGGGCGGCATCACGGTCCGCTTCGCTTGTAATCAGCTGCAGCTCCTCGTCGCTGACCTTTACCAGATCGGCCTTGGAGATACCGGCTCTGGACAGCGTGATGAATTCCTCCTGACGCCCGGTCCACAGATCGCCCCGGTAGTTGGGATCGAAGGAGACGAACTGTCCGTTCGCCTTCGCTTCATCCATGAGCGTCATATAGACCTCGCGGAAGGGATCAGCCAGCAGCGCTGTCGCCGAGCCGAAATGAAGCATGGCCGCCTCACGGACGGCTGCCCGGTCAAGCTCTTCCAGCCTGAGCAGCCGGTCTGCCCCGCGGTGGAACACAAAATCGCGTTCCCCGTTCGCTGAGCGCGAGACAAAAGCCAGTGTGGTCGGGCTTGCGGGATCAAGCAGCAGCATCGAGGTATCCACGTTCTGTTCTTCCAGCGTCTGCTTCAGGAAGAAGCCGAAGGGATCGGCTCCGACTTTGCCGAGGAAGGCGGAGTGGCCGCCGAGCCGGGCAATGGCTGCACTTACGTTCGCTGGGGCTCCGCCGGCCTGCTTGGAGAAATGCCGCCCTGCGGTCAGGCTGACGTCAACATCGGTGCAAAAGAAATCAATGAGCAGCTCGCCCGCACAAAGGACTGAACCATGTAGTTTCATTGTGAAATAACCTCCAGGCAGAATGGGTTGGTATTAGCTAAGAGCGGGGGTAGAGTCTCTGAATACAACGTCTGTAGCGACATGTGTCACCTGATAGGGCTTGGCAGGGTCCTTGATCCGGGAGAGCAGCATTTCGGCAGAGACAATCCCCATATGACCGCTGTAAATATGTACCGTTGTCAGATGGGGTTCGATGATCCGGGATTCCGAGGCATCGTCGAAGCCGCAGACCGCAACCTGCTCCGGCACTTTGATTCCTCTGTTCTTAAGTGACTTCATGACACGGATTGCGATGAAGTCATTGGCGCAGATGAAGGCGGAGGGCCATTCGTCAAGGGCGTCCAGCTGCTGATCCATCCAGTCCGCCTCCAGCATGTAGTCCCGGTCCTGACCCACAATGCATAATTCGGGATTGAGCGGGATACCGGCCGCGGAGAGTGCCCGATTGAAGCCGATCCAGCGTTCATTGAAGCTGCGGCAGTGGTTGTAATCGCCTACAAAACCGAAGCTCTGCACTCCCTGATCCATCAGCTTGCGGGTCATGGAACACACACTGTGCTCATTCTCCATGAGCATCAGATCTGCCTTCAGCTCCGGATAAATAATGTCGGACGCGCAGTCAATGAAGATCGTTGGAATGCCGAGCTCGGTAACCAGCCCGCTGTATTCTTTACTGAACATTTCAATACAAATGATGCCGTCCACGTTCGCAGGCTCGAAATTGCCGGGCAGAGTCATACCGTTAATATCGTTCTCCCGGACAAAATAAATGGACAAGGTATAGCCTTCGGTACTGATACGCTTCTCCAGTCCGCTGAGCAGCTGGGAACCGAAGTGGGAGCTGTTGGGGAGATTGCTGGTCAAAAGGGCGATATTACCCTGATTCTCAGAGGCGCTGCCTGCTGCTTCCAGATAGGAGAATTGTTTATATTTGAGCTCGATGGCCTTGTTGATGACCTTCTCCCGGGTCTCGGGAGGAATGCTCTCTGCACCGTTCAGGGCTTTGGAGGCCGTATTTCTGGAGATGCCTAGCGCATCTGCAATGTCTTGAATGGTGACCTTTGCTTTCTTCATCACTGTGTTCCACCTTTGTTTCCCCGTATTAGTAACCTCTGCTACCTAATATATAGCATTTACTCAATATTGACAACGTAATTTTACAAATGCACAAATTTATTTTACAATTCAAAAATTAAAGGCACTGATAAATACTAATATCTATGTTAATGTTACATTTGCACTGTATAATGCACGGTTTTAATTATTTTTTGTGCAAAATGTATTGACTTATAATCACCATCTCTGATAAATTGTAAAGGCAAAACATGTTCAAATGTAAATTTGAAAACCTATTCATTTTGTTAAATGTAAATTAATAGTTAGACCGGAGGTGGGTAACCTAACCGTCAGGAGGATAGACAGATCCGGGCGGACCTATGCCATGTGAATGGCAAGCTAGCAGCGGCCCTGTTGCACAGCAGCATTAGCACAGCCGCACTGTAAGGAGGGGGAAAATTGGCAAATCCGATGGTTCAACAAAGGGGTACTGAACTCAAATCACGTAAATCAATTCTAAGCTATCTGCGCCGGAATTATATCCTGTATTTATTCTTGGCTCCGGCCGTAATTCTTACCGTTATATTCAAATACGTTCCAATGTACGGCGCTATTATTGCCTTCAAGGATTTCAGCCCGCGCAGAGGCATCCTGGGCAGCGCATGGGTGGGCTTCGAGCATTTCGAGCGGTTCCTCTCCTCGCCGAATTTCTACGATATTCTAATGAATACGCTTAAATTAAGCGCCTACGGGCTGATTCTGGGTTTTCCGGTGCCGATTGTGCTGGCGCTTATGCTGAATCTGATCCGCAGCGCGAAGCTGAAGAAGAACATCCAGCTGATTGTGTATGCACCTAACTTTATCTCGGTTGTGGTTGTCGCAGGGATGCTGTTTGTCTTTCTGTCGCCGACAGGTGTGGTGAACGCGCTCATTACTACTTTTACAGGTAAGCCGGTGTCCTTCATGAGTGATCCCGCTTACTTCCGTACCGTATATATTCTGTCAGGCATCTGGCAGACGGCAGGCTGGTCCTCGATTATCTATGTAGCCACGCTGGCCGGTGTAGATCCGCAGCTTCATGATGCGGCGACGATTGACGGTGCCTCCCTGCTGAAGCGCATCCGCCATATCGATCTGCCCGCGCTGAGGCCGGTGATGGCCGTGCTGTTCATCCTTGCCGCAGGCGGCATCATGTCCATCGGCTATGAGAAGGCCTTCCTGATGCAGACGGCGCTCAATACCCCGACCTCGGAGATCATTGCGACCTATGTCTACAAGGTGGGTCTGCAGGCCGGCGATTATGCCTATTCCACCGCGATCGGATTATTCAATTCCGTCATTAACGTAATCCTGCTGGTCTTCGTCAATACGGTCGTCAAACGGCTGAACGAAGGGGAAGGGCTGTATTAAAAGGAGGTAAGTATGGATATTCAATATTCCGGGAAGGACCGGATTCTGGTTGTTATCACGTATATATTGCTTGGTTTGTTCATCCTGGTCATTCTGTTTCCGCTGGTGTATGTCGTGCTGGCCTCCTTCTTAACACCGAATGTGCTCATTACCAAGGGGCTGGCCATTGCGCCGTCGGACTGGACCATTACAGGCTACGTCAAAATTCTCAGCAACGACGCGATGATCCGCGGCTTCTTCAACGCCTTGTTCTACTCTGCCGCCTTCGCGCTGGCTACGGTATTCTTCTCCGTCTTCGCGGCGTATCCGCTGTCTATTGAGGGGCTGGCCGGGAAGCGGCCGGTAATGATCTTCTTCCTGATTACGATGTTCTTCGGCGGCGGTCTGATTCCGACCTATCTGGTCGTGAAGGATCTGGGGATGCTGAATACGGTGTGGGCGGTGATCCTGCCGGGGGCGATCAGCGTGTTCAATATTATTCTGGCGAAGACCTATTTCCAGGGCCTGCCCAAGGAGCTGTTTCAGGCGGCGAGTATCGACGGGGCGTCTGATCTGGGCATTTTCTTCCGGATTGTATTGCCGCTGTCCAAACCGATTATCTTCGTGCTGGCTTTATATGCCTTCGTGGGGCAGTGGAACTCTTATTTCGATGCCATGATTTATCTGGACGATTCCCGGCTGTTCCCGCTGCAGCTGGTGCTGCGTTCGATCCTGATTCAGAATCAGGTGCAGCCCGGCATGATTGCCGATGCACTGGCCCAGGCGGAGCTTAAGAAATTGTCTGAAATGATCAAATATTCTGCCATTGTTATCTCCAGTCTGCCGCTTATCGTGATGTATCCGTTCTTCCAAAAATACTTCGAGAAGGGCGCCATGGTCGGCTCCATTAAATAATATTAGGGGGAATCTCATATGAAAAAAACATTGCAAACCTTGTCTGTGCTGGCACTCTCGGCTTCCGTGCTTGCGGGCTGCGGCGGAGGGGGCGGCAATTCCTCGGCTTCGGAGGATTACAAGCTGGAGAATGTGACGCTGCCTCTTAAAGAGAAGGTATCGCTGCACTTCATGTCCCAGAGCTCAGCGCTGGCGCCTGCCGATCCGAACGAGAAGCTGATCTACAAGCGGCTGGAGGAGAAGTCCGGGGTCCACATCGATTTCACCAACTACACGAACGACGCTTTTATTGAGAAAAGAAATCTGGCTGTAGCCAGCGGGGACCTGCCGGATGCAATCATCGATGCCGCGTATTCGGATTATGATCTGCTGACCCTGGGCAAGGACGGAACGATTGTGCCGCTGGAGGAGCTGATCGAGAAATACATGCCGAATCTGCAGAAGGTGCTGGCCGCCGCGCCGGAGTACAAATCGATGATGACTGCGCAGGACGGGCATATCTATGCTTTTCCATGGATTGAAGAGCTGGGCTCCGGCAAGGAGAGCATTCATTCGGTCAACGGGATGCCGTGGATCAATGTGGAATGGCTGAAGAAGCTGGGACTCGCTATGCCAACTACGACGGAGGAGCTGAAGAAGGTGCTGGTTGCCTTCAAGAATGATGATCCGAACGGGAACGGCCAGAAGGATGAGATCCCGCTGTCTTTTGTGCTGAATAACGGCAATGAGGATATGAACTTCCTGTTCGGTTCGTTCGGTCTCGGGGATAACGGCGATCACACGGTGGTTACCAATGACGGCAAAGTGGTCTTCACCGCAGGCCAGGACGGATATAAAGAGGGCATTAAGTATCTGAACGAGCTGTACCAGCTTGATCTGATCGACGAAGAGGCGTTTGAACAGGATTACAACACCTATCTGGCTAAAGGGCAGAGCGGGCGCTACGGTCTCTATTTCCAGTGGGATAAAGCCAATATTACCGGGTTCAACGATAAATATGATCTGATGCAGCCGCTTGCCGGACCGGACGGAGAGGTCAATGTAGCCCGTACGAACAACTTCGGTTTTGACCGTGGACGGATGGTTATTACCGGTTCAAATAAGAATCTGGAGCTTACCGCCAAGTGGATTGACCAGCTCTATGAGCCGCAGCAGTCGGTTGAGGACAACTGGGGAACGTATGGGGATGAGACGCAGCAGAATATTTTTGAATACGATGAATCGGCCAAAATGCTGAAGCATCTGCCGCTGGAAGGCGCGGCTCCGGTTGAATTGCGCCAGAAAACCAGCATCGGCGGTCCGCTGGCGATCCTGGATGAATACTACGGTAAGGTGACTACCAAGCCGGATGATGCTGCTTGGCGGCTGGACCTCATGAAGGAGAAGCTGGTGCCTTATATGAAGGCCGATAACAACTTCCCGCGTGTCTTCTACTCCCTGGAGGATCAGAAGGAATTGACCGCCATTGAGACGGACCTGTTCGCTTATGTGAACCGCAAGCGCGCGGAATGGACCAAGACCGGTAAAGTGGAAGAGGAATGGAAGGATTACCAGGCAGAGCTGTCCAGACTCGGGCTGGACAAATGGCTGGAGATCAAGCAAAGAGGATATGACAGCTATCTCAAGAACAAAGGCTGAGACTGCACTAGCCGCGGAACATGATGAACTTATAAATAGATAAAGGTGGTAATGGAGTGGAAATTATCGGGAGAACCAAACACAGGCCGGCGCTGCATTTTACGCCGGAGCAGCATTGGCTGAATGATCCAAATGGACTGGTTTATTACGAAGGGGAATATCATTTGTTCTATCAGTATCATCCGCATTCCTCCATCTGGGGGCCGATGCACTGGGGTCATGCCGTCAGTAAGGATCTGATTAACTGGGAGGAGCTGGACATTGCGCTGTACCCGGATGATCACGGCTATGCGTTCTCCGGCAGCGCAGTCGTTGACTGGAATAATACCAGCGGGCTATTCCCGGAGAAGCCGGGTATCGTTGCCATCTATACCAGTCATCAGGAGCCGACGGAATCGTCGCCTGCCGTGCAGAGACAGAGCCTGGCCTACAGCCATGACAATGGCCGGACCTGGATCAAGTATGCAGGCAACCCGGTGCTGACGCATCCTTCCAAGACCGATTTCCGTGATCCGAAGGTGTTCTGGTCTGAAGCTCACGGGAAATGGATGATGGTGCTGGCGACCGATCAGACGATCACGTTCTACTCCTCCCCGAATCTGCGGGAGTGGAGCCTGGAGAGTGAATTCGGTGAGGGTGCAGGCTCTCATGATGCAGTATGGGAATGCCCGGATCTCTTCGAGCTCCCGGTGGAAGGGACAGGAGACAGCAGGTGGGTGCTGCTGGTCAGCATCGGTGATAACAGCGGGGCGAGATACGGCTCGCGGACGCAATATTTCGTCGGTGGCTTCGACGGCTCCGTCTTCACACCGGAGCACAGCGACATCCGCTGGCTGGATTATGGCAAAGACAATTACGCAGGGGTCAGCTTCTCCGACATTCCGGCTGCAGACGGGCGGCGGATCTTCATCGGCTGGATGAGCAACTGGCGGTATGCCAATCAGGTTCCAAGCCAGGGCTGGCGCGGAGCGATGACGATTCCGCGGGTACTGACGCTGCATGATGCGGCAGACGGCCGGATGATGATCCGCCAGCAGCCGGTAGCAGAGCTGGATCGTTACTTCGCGGCAAAGTCTGCGGCATTGCCGGAGATGCTGCTGATACCGGGCGAGCGCCAGGATATCAAGTGCAAGGATTCAGCCCTGGAGCTGCGGCTTACACTTACGGACAATGAAGCGGAAGAATTCGGTCTTATTATTCATCATACAGCTACTGAGTATACTGAACTCATTTACTCTGCTGCTGAAGACACTCTAACCCTGCACAGAGATCAGTCCGGCGAGACCGGCTTCTCAGAAATATTTCCCGATCTCCAGAGCACCGGGGGAATCGGCAGCCTGAAGAGCCTGCGTATTCTGCTGGATGCCTGTTCGGTGGAGATATTCGCCAATGACGGCCTTGCCGCCATCACCAGCCTGGTCTTCCCTGGAGGCATCTGCTCGGGCCTAAGCTTCTATGCTAAGGGCGGCAGTGTACGGCTCCAGGGCGGGCGCCTGTCTTTCATGGAATAAATAATCAATAGAATGAATCCCGGACAAGGGTGTTCCGCACAGCCATGAGGTCATGGCTTGCTGAGCACCCTTTTTGGTATGGCGGGAACACCGCAGCCATGGCTGGAGGCCATGCCCGTATTCGAGTAAAAGCGGCGGGCTGGTTTCAGCCAGCCCTAGACGCCTGGTGCTGCCGTACGGACCGGAAACATCCGGCTGAACAGGAAGCGGGTCAGCGGACCGGCCACCAGGAGCTGGAGCGGCAGGGCGCAGATGAAATTAAGCCCCAGGATGGAGAAGTAATGACGGAAGAAGTTGTCCCCGAATCCGAAGTGTGCTAGTGTGCCGTATAGAGACATGAGAATGACCATGCCGCAGACCATGAAGCACGAGATCGTCAGCACTTTGCGGATCTGGGGTGCGGACGGCTTCACTATTTTGAAGGCCAGCCCTTTGGCAATTCTGCCAACCACCACAATATCGCAGAACAGGGCAACGGCAAGTGCCGGGAGCAAGCCCACAGCCACATCCGTGAGCAGTCTGCTGTTGAGTCCATTCGCTATAATCACATTGTAAAAAGACATAAAGACGACCATGCAAAAACACATCATACTGGTGAAAATTAAAGCTTCCTTTTTGTTACTGCCCATGTTTCCGAACTCCCTTAAATGTAAGTTTGTCAAACTTCACTTATAGTAGCAGTGGGATGGATTATTGTCAACCTGGTTGACAATTGGAGCGACAGTAATTCTCGGTTAGACGGAACTGCATTTCTATCTATGGAGGTCTTGTAAATGAAGGAATATATGAGCGGGTTGAATCTGGTCGATATGATCAGCGAGAAGCATAAGGTGCTGCGGGACAAGGTGAACCAGATGAGCGGCGAGCCGCTGAATAAGACAGAGACGCATATTCTGGCGATGCTGGAGCAGCACGGCGTTCTGTCCATTTCGGAGATCAGCAGGCTGATCAGCATTTCCCGCCAGGGGACGCAAAAGACGATCAACAATCTGCTGGATGAAGGTTACGTGGATACTGCTGCTAAGGAAGGGAATAGCCGGGACAAGCCTATCGTGCTCACGGCGAAGGGGACAGCGGCTTGCCGGAGTATGCTGGAGATCAAGCAGAATATTGAAGCCGAAATCACGGCACGGATCGGCAGGGAGCAGGTGGAGCTGCTGCGGACGCTGCTTACACAGGACTGGCTCTAAGACCTCCTGAAAATGGCTGAATATAGCAAAAAAAGCTGAAATAAGCAAAAGGGACCGAGCGGAAAGCCTGCTTGGTCCCTTTTGCTGTGTCTTTCGGCGAATATCATTTGTTATTCATGGTTTGGGGTTTGTCTAGGATATCTGCATATATACAGATGGTGATAAAAGAATTAATGTAGTATCGAACGGCAGCAAAAATAGTGTCTGTATCCAATTAAAGGTCCAGATTTTATTCGTGCACCAGGGGTAATATAACAATAAAAAAGTCGGTGAGTGATGATGATGTCTTCGGTAAAAAGGTTCCTGATCGGACGGCCGCTGAAGTCCGATCAGCTGGGAGAACAGAAGCTTAACAAAACCAAGGCCCTAGCCATACTGTCCTCAGATGCTTTGTCCTCTGTGGCCTATGGCCCGGAGCAGATTCTGCTGGTGCTGATCACGGTTAGTACAGCCGCATTCTGGTATTCCATTCCGATTGCAGGCGGGGTACTGGTGCTGCTGCTGGCCCTGATACTCTCCTATAGGCAGATCATCTTCGCCTATCCCCAGGGCGGCGGAGCTTATGTTGTATCCAAGGAGAATCTGGGTAAATATCCGGGTCTGATTGCCGGGGGCTCCTTGCTCGTCGATTATATACTTACCGTAGCGGTCAGTGTCTCTGCGGGAACGGATGCGATCACTTCAGCTTTTCCGAGCCTGCATCCTTATAACGTGATAATTGCCATCATCTTCGTCCTGCTGATCACGACACTGAATCTGCGCGGGGTTACTGAGTCGGCCTCTTTCCTTGCGTACCCGGTCTATCTGTTCGTACTGGCGATGTTCATTATGATCGGGCTGGGCCTGTTCAATGTGTTGACCGGAAGAGTACCGGCGGAGCTTCACACCTCACTGGGAACACCGGTGGCCGGAATCAGCCTGTTCTTGCTGCTGCGGGCGTTCTCCTCGGGCAGCTCGGCGCTGACTGGGGTGGAGGCCATATCGAATGCGATCCCCAATTTCAAGGCACCGGCACCGAATAATGCAGCCAAAACCTTAGCGGCGATGGGAATTCTGCTCGCGCTGTTATTCTCAGGCATCGTGTTCCTGGCGTATTATTACGGCATTGCTCCGCGTGAACAGGTTACGGTGGTGTCCGATATTGCCGAGCATGTCTTTGGCCGCAACTTCATGTATTATGTTGTGCAGGGAACGACAGCTTTAATTCTGGTTCTGGCGGCGAACACCGGATATTCCGCATTTCCGCTGCTGGCTGTGAATCTGGCGAAGGATAAATTCATTCCCCGGATGTTCACTGTGCGCGGAGACCGTCTGGGGTACTCGAACGGAATTCTCAGCCTGGGCATCTTGTCGATTATCCTGATCATTGCCTTTGAGGGGCGGACGGAGCATCTCATTCCGCTGTATGCAGTCGGGGTCTTCATCCCATTCACCCTGTCGCAGACAGGCATGATCGTCAAATGGCTCCGGCACAAGCCAGAGGGCTGGCTGCCTAAGCTGATCATCAATGCAATCGGGGCGCTGATCAGCTTCATTGTCACGATGATGTTCTTCCTGACCAAATTCACGCAGGTCTGGCCGGTCCTGGTCTTCCTGCCGCTGATTATCCTGTTCTTCTACCGCATCTACAAGCATTATGAATCGGTCGCCGATCAATTGCGGGTAGCCACCTGCGGGGAGCCGCCGCTTGCGATTGAAGGGAATATCATCATCCTGCCGGTAGCAGGGATTACCCATGTGGTGGAGAATTCCTTGCGGTATGCCAAGTCGCTGAGTGCGCAGCAGATTATCGCCGTCCACATCCCGTTCGAGCGGGAGGATGACGCTATTTTCGAAGAGAAGTGGAAGAAATTCCATCCTGAAGTACGGCTGGTAACGTTGTATTCACCTTACCGCAGCATCATTCATCCATTGACCAAGTTCATTGATACGGTTCAGCGCAAGGCCAGCGAGTCGAATTATCAGGTGACCGTCATTGTCCCTCAATTCATACCGAAGAAGGGCTGGCATAACATTCTGCATAACCAATCGAGCCTGCTGATCCGCGCGCATCTGCTGTACCGGCGTAATGTAATTATCACTACCGTCCCTTATCATTTGAAAAAATAACAGGATTATGCACATGGAAGCCTCCAGCTTACGGATATCCGCAGGCTGGGGGCTTTCTGTACCTCCCCGGGATGTGTTAAGCTTGACTCCATAAGAGAAGATTCGCTTCTTCAAGGTACGGTTAAGCTAGTAGCAACAGTCAGCGGATGGAGGGACAGAGGTTGAAGAAACGCAGGTTGAACGGGACTCGAATTAAGGCAATACTGATGATGCTTATGCTTGTCCTGCTGCTTACAGGGTGCGCGCAAGGCACCGCCCATGTAACCGTGAAGAAGGACGGCTCCCTGGATCTGGCCTTCAGTCTTATGCTGGATGCCCGGGCAGA
Source organism: Paenibacillus sp. FSL P2-0089 (assembly GCF_038595095.1). NCBI lineage: Bacteria > Bacillati > Bacillota > Bacilli > Caryophanales > Paenibacillaceae > Paenibacillus > Paenibacillus sp. FSL P2-0089. The sequence continues at coordinate 6,098,742 of NZ_CP152006.1, read as the reverse complement.
GAAGCTGGTCAGCGGCAAAGTGGAGGAGCTTCTAACCACCCGGCTGGCGGCCGCAGGCATAGAGCTGAAGAAGACAGCAAGCGGCAAATCAACGGAATATCAATTTCATAAATCGTATGCTTCGATGGAGGAGCTGAAGAATAGCAGCAGCGGCTTTGATATTGTAGAGGCTAAGGTGGGACAGACGGACAGGTGGCTGTATACCAAATACGATGTGATGGCCCAGCCTAAGCTGAACGCCTACTCCGATGAGATTATCCACGGCATCGGCAGCTTGAATGTCCCTAAGTCCCTGGTGCGGCTGCTGATGGGCAGCTTCTCCGTCGATTTCAAATTAACGATTCCCTATGATCTATACGGGGCTAATAATGCGGCCGAGCAAGACGGCAACACGTTAACCTGGCATGTGTCCCTTGCGGATTCCGAGCCGATTCAGCTGGTAGTCTATGTACCAGATATCAGGAATATTGCGATTACTGCAGGCGGCATCTTGCTTATTCTGGCTGTACTTCTTACATGGTTTATCAGAAAAAGAAAGCTGAAGAGGCTCGAGGCCCCGCCTGAAGGCAAGGCCCCTACTCATCGCCCGGGACCGCTCTAAGCTTCGTGTGGAAGCTCTCCCGGTACTGCCCGGGGGTCATCCCCTCCTGCTTACGGAAGGAACGGATGAAATTCTGTGAATTATTGTATCTCAGGCGGGAGGCGATATCCTTCACGGGCATATCGGTCTCCTCCAGCCATTTCTTGGCCATTTTGAACCGGTACATGGTCAGGTAATCACTGAAATAATACTGCGTCTCCTTGCGGAATACACTGCTGATGTAGTTGGCGTTATAATGCAGCCGGGAAGCACACTCCTCCAGCGTCAGATCCTGGTCATACTCATGCTGGACGATGTCGATCAGCTTCTCGGAGATATTATGATACTGGGCGTTCTGCCTGCTGTGGAAGATGACGATGACCGGCTGAATCACAATGGTCCAGAACCAGTCTTCAATCTCGGCCACGATATGCAGATCGGTCAGCTCCTCGAACAGGGAACCGCCCGCGTGATAGATCTGATTCAGCGTAATTCCCGATTCCTGCATCATAATGAGCGTATTGTTCAGCAGCCGGGTCAGCGGAATCTGATATTCCTGCGGCGACAGTCCCAGCGCAAAAATACACTTGAACAGCTTATGCAGCAGCTCCTTCGCCTTATCGCTGTCCGCCAGCTTGATGGCATCCATCAGGTCATTTTCCGTGTGGGTCGGGTAGTTCAAATTGAGATAATGCTTGCCGGAATTGATATTCTCGTACTGGATAATGATGCCTTTGCCCAGGGTAATCCGGTGCTTCAGAGCCTCCAGGCTTTCCCGGTAGGCAATGGACATTTTGTCAAACGAATGAAACGGCAGGCTCAGCCCAATGCTGACCTGCAGCTTCAGGATCCCGTTAATCTCCTGCTGGAGCTTCTCCGTCAGCGCATAGAGCATCCGGTGAAAAGCTTCCGTGCTCTCCTCCTCACTTCCGATGACGACAGTCAGGGCATGGCCCATCATCACAGGGGTTAGCCTGTGATGCGCAGAGACCAGCTCCTGAGTCATATTATGCGCTGCAAATAAGAGCAGATTGAGATCCTTTTTCTCATAGCTATTCTCCTCGGAGAAGTCGATGCTCAGCGTAATGACAGCCATCGTCTTCCATTCCTCGACTTGCTTACCGTACCCGTATTGCACAAGCTCCTCCATCAGCTCGCGTCTTCTCAGATTGCCTCCGAACGCCTGAATCAGAAAGAAGGTCCGCACCTGTCCGAGATGCTGGCTAACCTCCTTCTCCAGCTGTGACTTGGATTGGAACAGGGAATGGACCTGCTCACCGATGAGCTGGAATTCATCCGTACGCCCTGCCCGCAGACCGGGACGGCGCAGTCCAATCTGGGTCAACAGCCGTTCGATGGGTGTGTACATACGCCGGGAGCCGAGCCAGGCAAGCAGCACAGACAAGAGCAGCATGAACGTGCAGACGAATACCGTGTAAGTGCCAATTTTGCCGGATTCGCGGGTCAGACTCTTGATGGAGGTGGCCGACAGATAGATCCAGCCGTTCAGCTGGGAACGCATATAGGTGATCGAGTAATCGGCTTCATTAAGCTTGGTCTTGAATTGTCCCGATGGCTCAGTGGTAGCGGCGATCTGCTCGAATCCCGTGAATCCGGCCGCTGTGGCAGGCTCTCCGATCAGCTTGCGGTCCGGATGCAGCAGAATCCGACCGCTTTTATCCAGCACCATAATACTGTCCAGCGGCTGCATATCGGGATTAATGAAGTCCTGGAGACTGCAGGCCGGAATATTGGCCAGAGCCAGTCCGTATTTCTGCAGCTTGGTGGTCGGCAGCTTCTTAATCAGGCTGATGCTGTAATTGCAGCCGGTCACGTTAATGCTCTCTTCACTGTAGAACAGGGAGGAGGGGTTCAGCACCCAAGAAGAGCTGCCTTCCACATTCAGCAGATTCGTCAGCTGCCCGTAATTGCGGTATTCATTCAGCCGGTAGAGCCCGGAATTCTTGATCATCCAGTTCTGGCGCTGATTGAGCAGGATGACATCCTCCAGCTTCGTATCGAAGGACTGCATATTGCGGATTTCATTGCGAATGTCGTTATATAAAATGAAATCGTTTTCACTAAGCGGGTTGTTCAGCGCCTTCTTCAGCACCGAAGAGTTTACGACCTGGTTCAGTGTCTGGTTGACAGTATTCAGCTTATGCTCTACATTTGAGGTAATTTGTAAAATGAGTTCCTTTTTGCTTTCATTAACATTTTTTTGAATCTCGCTGGAGGATGTGAAATAGGAGAACGAACCAATGAACAGCACCGGCAGGATGCTGATGGCGAACGCGAACATAGTTAATTTACTGAGAAAGCTAAGATGTTTCAACAGCGTTCAGCACCTTTGCATGAAATAGGAAAATCACTGTCTTAAGTGTATGCATCACGAAGGATAATAACAATAATCATCTGGTGCCGCAATAATCATTTTCTCTAATCATTCATACATAAGCTGCATTATTCAATAGATAGGCTTCTAAGGCAGATAAATATTACGCTTCAGGGGGTTATGGAATGTTCAACCGGTTAACGGGCAGGAAGAAAGCTCTTGCAGGGTGCTTCATCCTATTCTTATTGTTCATTATATTAAGCGCTTGCAGCGGGGATAAGTCTGAGCATTCCGATTCAGCGGGTGCCCCGGCGCCGATCTCGATTCTGGCACCGCTGCATTTTCCGCAGACGCCTTCAGCGGAGCTGATTGCCGAGATTGAGAGACTGACCGGGACTCAGCTCGATATTACCTGGGTGCCGGAAGGCGTCTACACGGACAAAATGAATACCGCACTGACCACCGGCTCCCTCGGCAAAGTAACGTTCGTGAAATTCACCGATTATAATCCGGTCAAGAATATGATCCGCTCGGGCGCTTTTTGGGAGATTGGTCCCTATCTGGCGGAATTTCCGAATCTCAGTCAATTGAATGCGGCGATTCTTAAGCAGACTTCGGTGGACGGGGGAATCTATGGTCTCTATACAGAAAGACCGGCTTCCCGGCAGGGCATTATTATCCGCAAGGACTGGCTGGAGAAGCTGCATCTCAGTCCGCCCGGAACGCTGGAGGAACTCTATGAGGTGATGAAGCAGTTCACCACGAATGACCCGGACGGCAACGGCAAGGCAGACACCCTCGGACTGGTGGACCGTAACGATCTGGTGTACGGGGTATTCAAGACGTTAAGCTCCTATTTCGGCACGCCGAATAACTGGAAGATCGAAGATGGACAGTTCATCCCGGAATTCGCCACCCCTGAATATATGGACACGATGAACTTCATGCGCAAATTATACAAGGAAGGGATCATTAACCAGGATTTCGCCCTGACCAGCAAGGAAGTGCAGCGGGACAAATTCATCCGGGGAACGGCCGGGATCTTCATCGGGAGCATGACGGATGTGCAGCGGCTCTCCATTGAGGCCAAGGCGATCAACCCCAAAGCAGAGCTGACGCTGATTAACAGGATTAAAGGGCCGGACGGATATAAGGTATGGTCCATACCGAAGTACAACGGCTTGTACCTCTTTTCACGTAAAGCCATTGCTACCGAGCAGGAGCTGAAGCAGGTGCTGGGATTCTTCGACCGCACGATGGATGAGGATGTAGCCAACCTGATGGCTTACGGCTTCGAGGGCCGCCATTATAAGCTGGACGGGGAAGGCAAAGTGATTCTTCCGGAAGAAACGTCCCAGCTTCGGGTGTATGAGGTCAATCCGCTCAATTCCCTGATGATCGCCGATGTAGGCAATACCCATATCAAGGAGGTCGCACAAAAGGAGCAGCTCACCGCCCTGGCCGACCAGCTCAGCCGGGATAACGAGCAGTTTCTGGTCGATGACCCTACCGTGTCGCTAACCTCGCCGACCTATGACGAGAAGAACGCCGAGCTGTCCGCGATCATCGTGGATGCCACCTACAATTATATTCTCGGCAACATCGACGCCGCCGGCTTCGCCGGGGAGGTCGAGAAATGGCACGCCAGCGGCGGCAGCCTGATTATTCAGGAGTACGGGGAGGCGGAGGGGAAGGCGCGGGAGGGGGAGGAGTGAGAGGATAATTTACCAATATTATGATAGGATGATATTTATACCTCAACTGTTGATATAAGGAGAAAACATGAAACCAATCGTTATCCAACCTGTGAACGCCCAGAATTGGGAAGAAGCTCTAGAGATATCTGTTGGTGAGGAGCAGCGCAACTTCGTTCCTTCTGTGATGGAGTCCCTAGCATATGCCTATATCAAGCCGTGGGATGAAGCGTTAGATCCGTATATTCTATCCATCGATGGAAAAATTATCGGATTCTTCTATCTTTCATTTACTCCCGGAAGCTCAGATAATTACTGGATTGGCGGGTTTCAGATTGACCACAAGCACCAACGAAAAGGCTATGGGCAACAAGCTATGGTAGAAATCATTAAATTCATTAAAGAAATCCATCCGAAGTGCAGCTTAATATCCTTAACGGTGGAACAAAGAAATTCAGTTGCAATGAAGTTGTATGAAGAATTAGGATTCACCAGCGAGCAGCGCTTGAACCAGGATGGGGAGATCATCTATACCATTCAGCTTGACTGAAGATCAATTCATAATGAAGGTTGTGAACACTTTGACTATTGTTAAATTACATAAGATTACCCCCGAGCTGGAACACGAATGTACTCAATTGAGCGTGAGCACGGAGCAGTTGGACTTGGTTGCAAGTAATGCAGATTCACTTGTGCATGCGGTAAATGAGCCTACATCGGTACCCTACGGTATTTTTGCTGAAGGAAGGATGGTTGGATTTATCCTTTTTGATAATGAAAGATATACAGACGGTTACTATTGGATTCTGAGATTTATGATTGACGGGAGATTTCAGGGTAAAGGATACGGGAAAGCAGCAATTAAAGAGGTCATTAAGATGCTGAGCAGCCGCGAGGACTGCACACAGATTAGGGTATCGCATATTCCGCATAATCTAACGGCCAATAAGCTCTATAAGGATGTGGGATTCACCGAGACTGGGGAGTTAGAGGACAACGGGGATATTATTTTGGCTTATACGATGTGAGGTTCTCCACAATTGTTCAGCCGGGTACCAGTCGCTATAAGAAAAGAATTAGGCAAATACCTGCAGTTCCTCATTGGAACTCGCAGGTATTTTGCATTTTACTGAGGACAAATAAGCTGTCTCGGCTTCAATGATAAGCTTGGAATGAGTGTGGCTGAAGGAGAATGGTGAGGAGCATTGATGTATGCGGAAAACCGAACACAATGGGCTGGTGGATGTAGGCCGAATGCTGGTCCAGACTCAGCCATCATGCAGGTGGAAGGAGAAAAATGTGGTACCACATTTGAATGGTAATCGAAATTCCAAATTTTTAAAATATAGGAAAAATACATAAATAAAGACTTGATTAATGAATCTTCCGTTGATATATTTTGTGTAATATAAAAGGGATATTATTCTATAAATAACAAATTAAAGAGGAAAGGTGGTTAGGACTTGCAGGCAACGACTACGGTATTATCGGAACTGGAGGAATATTTGCGGAGGACTGGTTTGACGATTACCCAATTTGCCAAGCGTTCTCAGCTTCATTCCGGAACACTCAGCAATATTCTTCGCGGGCACCGGCCTATTGCGATGCAGCAGTTGGACCGGATCACCCGGGCCATGGGACAGGAGGAGGGATTCTTCTACGATCTGTACATTAATGACTATATTATCGGCGGATCTTCCGACTGGCGGAGGATTGGACCGCTGCTGCTCCGCTGTGCCGAACTGAACAAGCTGGAGAGTATTGAGCGAATGGCCTGCCATATTATGGACAATCTGATGTACGCTTCCCTGTTGTTTGATAGTGCAGAAGAACTCTTCATAGCCGGGAAAAGGGATGCCGCCACCGCAATCTACGAGATTGTCGCCGAATCCGAACGTTATCAGCATTCAGAACGGCTGGCGCTATGCCAGTTCAGGCTGTTTACCATTGCGCTCAGCGATGATCAGAACCGGAACCTGTGGGCTGCGAACCCGTTCGAGCCTTTTGTCGAACGGTTGGATGAAGTAGATCAGCTGAATGCACTCAAAGAGCTTGCCAATACATACCGCTCCTTACAGCGCTGGAACAAAGTTGAGGAATACGCCGCTAAGATGGGCCATAAAGCCAGAATTCAATATGACCTGAAGGTCCTGGACGAACACAGAGCATCCGAACCCGTCAAGCTTCCCGGCAGACCGCTGTTCTTTTACATTGCGTACAGTAATTTGCTGCGTGGAAATGTCTGCGATGAGCTGGGTGATTATGAGGGGGCTTTGGGTTATGTAACGAGTTATGCTGATTTGAGCTGGGTTAGAGAGCAAGGGGATGAGGTCGAGCGTTGGAAGAGTTTGTTCATGGAGTGGTCCAAAGCTAATATTCTTTTGACAAAGCTGGTAAGTGGAGATTCTACTGTCATTGAGCAATATTCTGCCTACCTTAACGCACATCAAGAGGAGAGAATTACCGGGTTGTTGTATATGCTTAAGGCTGCTAATAAATACAACTTTAATATCGATGCTATCTTACAACAATTTAAGCAGGACCTAGAGAAGAGTGTTATTGATCTGGTCCAGGTGAGATATTCGCGCAGATTAGTTCTTGACCGTCAAGCTAATTTACTACTGGAATTGGCTAAGTACTTACTAGACAGAGGTGAATATCACAGCGGCCTAGAATTTCTAACGAAGTCGGTTCAGCAGTATCAATTGATCAATGATGAGAAGCATAAGATTCTGGGCGTTTTCACCAACATTCTTAATCAATCCCGAAGCAGTACAGGTTAACAGATGAACAAGCTATTTCTCCTACAACCCTCAAACGAACCATTACCTCTACACTGCTGATCTTCATCCAAAAATCATCCAATCACCGTCGTCGCCCACTCCCAGCAGACAGACTTCAAGCACACACTTGAACGATTTGCAGAAGTATCGGCATTTCCAGAATGGAGCTGTTGATGCAAAAGCAGCCCCGCCGCTTCAGCGGTGGGGCCTAGATATGGGACTAATCTACGAAAGATCATTTGGCTAAATTGTACATCTTAATAAAAAAAGATCCGCCTTATTGGTGAACCTTTGCAGCAGATTGATCCTGCTTTAATTTAGCTATTGCATCGCTAACCATTCACCTCAAGGGTATTCGGAGAGTTGTCTCTGTTCTCCGAACTCAATCCTCACTAAATATGCGCACGTTGTATTTACCTTGTGAGTAAAATATAATACGATGTAAACAATACTTATGAAAGAGGTGTTGAGAATGGCTCAAACCAATATCAATATTCGGATTGATGAAGACCTAAAAAAAGAAGCGGAATTGCTTTTTTCAGATTTGGGATTAAACATGACAACGGCGATAAATATCTTTGTTAGACAGTCACTACGCCAAGGTGGAATTCCTTTTGAAATCACAACTCAGACTGATCCTTTCTATAATCCATCCAACCTCAAATGGTTAAAGCAATCCATTCAACAGATGGAGCAAGGAAACACTGTGACTCAAACAATGAACGAATTAGAGAATATGGCTGATGAGTAAACTTATTTTTACAAACAATGCCTGGGAAGATTATTTATATTGGCAAACCGAGGATAGAAAAACACTGAGAAGGATCAATCAACTCATAAAAGATATTGAACGAAACGGCTATGAGGGGATAGGAAAGCCCGAGGCCCTGCGTGGCGATTTCTCTGGATATTGGAGCCGTCGCATTGATGACACCAACCGTTTAGTATATCGTATCCAAAGTGGAGTGATTGAGTTTTATGCTTTTCGAACTCATTATGGTGATAAGTAAATGTTGTACTGGGCTTGAATCTAAGCATCCAATCACCGTCGTCGCCCACTCCCAGTAGACTTCAAGCACACACCCTGAACGATTTGCAGAAATATCCTCATTTCCAGAATGGAGATGTTGATACAAAAGAAGGCCCCGTCGCTTCAGCGGTGGGGCTTAGATATGGGACTAATCCGAATATATTCTCAACGGCTTATGGCCGACTACTCATCGTTTCAATCAGTAGGTTTGCTCCTAACTTGAACCCTTCAATAAAGGCAGCTTCCACATGCATACTGTTCACGCTGTCGCACAAGTCCAAATATTCCTCTAGTTCTCGAAACACATCCTCACCTAACCGTTCGCGCCATTGCTGTGTCTCTGATGCCACTTGTCTGCAAGCTGAGCGGTATTCTGGATGTGACGGCACAATGGTCATATTGGGTTGAAGCTTCCCATGGTACAAGGCTTCCAAAATTGTTTTCATGTTTGTCCTCCCATTATGTTCATCGCATCGCTTGAATGAGCTTCCTGCACATGGTAGGATATTTATGCAGTCTGCTTATCCAAGCGGATGTGTGGGTAGGAAGTAGCGGTGTTCTTTGCGGGATTTACGCTGCTTCCTTCTTTATTTTTGGAGCTCGTCAAACACCTTTTCAATTCCCTTGCGAATCACATCGGAACGGGTCGTTTGTAGTTTTTCGGTGCAAGCATCTAGCTTGCTCAGAATCTCTTGATCAACACGTATCTCAATCTTTTTGCTTTTGGGATTGTCAGATAGAGGACGCCCCATCTTCTTAGCGGACATTTCATCACCCCTTTTTTGCCCTGACAATAATATATTATTGCCTGGACAAAAAGTCAATGAGATCCTGCATGGTTACCTTGCTTTTTCATACAAAGAATGCGGATAACTACGATGAAACTATAGAACTATACAAGCACACGTATTTTAGAGACTGAAGTAGTTGGATTTTTTCGAATGCAGCCGCTTGAAAGATTAAGGCGTGTGTAAAACCTGGTGATCTCGATTTTCTTTCCCAATATTGCAGCGTGTAACCGGGTGTGGCATACTCATCAGCAAAAGGTTCGTTTTTTTGAACGGGGAAGCGGATTGAGGGGGAGTAACATGGATAAGCAGCAAGCGGTCCGAAGGATTAGAGAAGATTTTAAAACATGCCAGCAGATCTTGTCTGCCATTGGGAATGATACACGCCAGTCGATTATTACGGCACTTATGGAGACTACATGTACAAACGGCCTGCGTGTAGGCGAGATTACGGAGCTAACCCATCTGTCGCGCCCGGCGGTGTCGCATCATCTTAGAATTCTCAGAGAGGCAGGGATTATTAGGGTCAGGGAGGAAGGGGCCAAGAACTTTTATTACATGGACGTCAGAACCAACCTCGGGACGCTGAGGAATGTAGTCACTCATATCGATGAGTTCATTGAACGGTTCTATTAGACAAAAGCTGGAGGGTCCATCATGAAAGCAATGGTTATTGAAAAATATGGAAAAACCCCGCTTCAATTAGCGGACCGCTCAATGCCTGACGTCGGCGAGCATGAGGTGCTTGCTGAAATCCGTGCGGCCAGTATTAATCCGATTGATTTTAAAATCCGGGATGGCAAATTGCGGATGCTTTTGAAATATGAGATGCCGCTTATTCTGGGCAATGATTTCTCGGGCGTCATTACCCGGGTGGGGGACAAGGTGAAGAAATTCAGGGTAGGGGATGAAATCTACGGCCGGCCCAGAAAAAGCAAAATTGGCACCTTCGCGGAGTATATTGCCGTTCATGAGGATGATATCGCGCTGAAGCCCCACAACCTCACTTTTGAAGAAGCAGCTTCCATTCCTTTGGTCGGACTCACTTCTTATCAGGCACTACATGATATTCTGCAGCTAACGGCTGGGCAAAAGGTATTGATTCAGGCGGGAGCGGGCGGAGTAGGCACCTTTGCCATCCAGCTTGCCAAAGCGATGGGGATTTACGTTGCAACGACTGCCAGTGAAGCTGGAACTGAACTCGTTAAATCCCTTGGGGCCGATCAGGTCATCAACTATAAAACAGAGCAGTTCGATCAGGTGCTGCACAATTATGATGGAGTATACGATACTCTCGGTGGTGAGGCGCTGGAGCGAGCATTCCGCATCGTCAGACCGGGAGGGCAGGTCGTATCCGTATCGGGTCTGCCCAACGCCCGTTTTGGTGCAGAGTATGGTGCTGGTTTTCTGAAAACAACGGCTCTCCGGCTTGTTACCCGTAAGCTAACCAAGCTGGAGAAACAGTACAATGTCAAATACAGCTTCCTGTTCATGAAGCCAAGCGGCAGGCAACTGGACATCATCACTGCATATCTGGAATCGGGCGCAATCAAGCCTGTTATTGACCGGGTTTTTCCTTTGGATGAAGCCCAGCAGGCGATGCAGTATTCCGAATCCGGCCGGGCTAAGGGGAAGATTATTTTGAGAGTGAAATGCGAATAACATTGGAACGGGTCGTTTGGAGCTTTTCGGTGCAAGCATCAAGCTTGTTCAAAATCTCTTGATCGGTACGTACTCGGATCATGCGGCCCGAGATAGTTGGAATTGTTCCACTTGTTGATGAACAAATAAACGCTGCTAAAATAACAATTGGAAAAACAACACTTAAATTCGCCCAATTCGGCCGCAGTAGGCAAAACTAACAAAATTAGATGCCTTTTTTCCACCTGCTTCCGCCTTTTCTCGGAAATGAGCCTAATTAAGATGCATTTTTCCACTTGCTACCTGCAGGAGTAGGTAACCTTCCAAGGCCCCGCCGCGCGAAGCGGCGGGGCTATTCCCATTGCTCCCCTTTCAAGGATAGGCCTTGAAAGCCCCCTAACTGGAGCGGCAGAAAGGGACGGAGGGAGGTTTGGAACTGTAGGAGCGGTAGCGTCCGCCTTTAGGTTTGGATTTCTACCGCAACTAGCGGTCCGAATCAGGAAATCCAAATCTAACAGCGGCCGGAAGTCCAAAGCTCACGCAGTCCCGCCCGCCGCCGCTCCCCTTGTCTCACCGCCCGGCGCCGCCCCTCAGTCCCACCCTCCGCCGCTCCCTAAGGGTTTTTCCCCACGGCCTATCCCCCCATCACACGATAATCATTAACCCACACCTCCCGCCGCTGCGCACCTTTATGAGCAAATGATTGTTTTCGTAATTCCCTCCAGAGCGTAATGTGAGGCTTGTAACCAATACAAGTTAAACGGAGGTCAAAGAGGAATGACGAAAAAATCCTTCACCCTGCTCCTGAGCTCGCTGCTGACACTCAGCATGTTGTCCGCTTGCGGCGGTAACAACAACAAAGAGGCGGCAGCCACGAAAGACCCGGGCGCCAGCACCGGGACCAACACAACCGCAACCACGGACCCGGCCGCAGAGCCGGAGAAGCCGACAGAGATCAAGATTATGCTGCCGCTGAATACGACAGATACTCCACCGGATACGATCAAGAATGAAGTGGAGAAATTGACGAATACGAAGCTGACCTACCAGTTCTTCCCGGCCGATACGTATGAAGAGAAGCTGAACTCCTCGTTCGCCACCGGCTCCCTGCCGCAGGTGACGTACCTGAAGAACCAGACGACCTTCCTGCAGATGAAGGAAGCGATCAAGGACGGGCAGTTCTGGGAGATCGGGCCGCTGCTCAGCGAATTCCCTAACCTGAATAAGCTGAAGCCGGAGATCCTGAATAACACCAAGGTAGACGGCAAGCTGTATACCCTGTATATCGGCCGCCCGCTGGCCCGCCAGGGCATCATCTACCGCAAGGACTGGGCGGATAAGCTGGGACTGAAAGCGCCGGCCAACACGGAGGAATTGTTCGCGATGGCTAAGGCTTTTACCGAGCAGGACCCGGACGGCAACGGGAAAAAGGATACCATCGGTGTTGTTGACCGCAACGAGCTGGTGTATGGTGCGTTCAAAACCGTCTCCTCCTGGTTCGGCACCCCGAACAACTGGGCGGAGAAGGACGGTCAGCTTGCGCCAGAGTTCACTTTTCCGCAATATATCGATACTATGGATTTCTTCAAAAAGCTGCGTGAAGGCGGTTACATGAACCAGGACTTCGCAGCAACCAGCAAGACGGATGCGGTCAATATGTTCACCAGCGGCAAAGCCGGGCTCTATATCGGCGGCTCGATGCAGGATATCGATTCCCTGAACAAGGACCTGATCAAGAACGTGCCGGATGCCGTGCTGGATACGCATAGTATGGTGGCTGGACCTGACGGCAAGTTCGCCCAGTGGATGATTCCCGGCTATAACAATGTCGTACTGTTCCCGAAATCGGCGGTGAAGGATGAAGCGGAGCTGAAGAAGATTCTGAAGTTCTTCGACTACATGATGACTCCTGAAGTATCGAACCTGATGTACTGGGGCATTGAAGGCACACACTATACCGTGGTGGACGGCAAAGCCAAAGCGACCGACAATAAAGAGCTCATTGAACGCGAAGTCAAAGGCTTCAAGGACAGCGTCATCGGCGAATACGAAACGAACGGTATGTACCAGAGCTTAAACGTGCTGCCGGGCCGGATTCATGCAGAGGAGCTGGTGCTGGAGAACGTGAAGTACGGGGTCGCAGATCCTACGGCGGCGCTCGACTCGGCAACCTATACGTCCAAGGGCGTAGAGCTGCAGCAGATTATTGCGGATGCGACTTACAAGTACATGTATGGTCAGCTTGATAAGGCCGGCTTCGAGAAGGAAGTCGAGAACTGGAAGAGCCGGGGCGGGGCGAAGATCATCGAAGAATATAATGCCGCGTACAAAAAATAAACAGAGCGCAGCCGCGATAACAGCGGACTGAACACAGGAAGAGGGCTGCCCCGGGTTAGCGCTCCGGCAGCCTTTTTTTCTACTATAGAATAATTTACAGAGAAAGGAAGAGAATCATGCAGGAAGTAACCGCCCCGCCCCGCGTAGTTCCCGAACCGCAGCCGAAGAAATACAAGAGCAGCAGTGAGCTGAAGAAGCGGCTGTGGCGCAACAAATTGCTCTATGTCATGCTCATCCCCGGCGTGCTGTATTTCATTATCTTCAAATACTTGCCGATGTACGGACTGATTATTTCCTTCCAGGATTACAAGCCTTACCAAGGGATTACCGGGAGCGAATGGGTGGGCATGAAGCATTTCAGCCGGCTGTTCACCGAGCCTGATTTCTTGAACATATTAGCCAATACGCTGATTCTGTTCGGGATGAATATTCTGATTTATTTTCCGATTCCGATTATTCTGGCCCTGATGCTTAATGAACTCAGAGGCACCTTCTTCAAAAGATTCTTCCAGACCCTGGTGTATCTGCCGCACTTCATGTCTTGGGTTATCGTCGTCTCAATCTCCTTCGTCATGGTGACGATGGACGGGGGGATTATCAACGAGCTGCTCGCTTACTTCGGATTCGCCAAGATCAATTTCCTGCTGAGTCCAGGCTGGTTCCGGCCGATGTATATCCTTCAGGTCATCTGGCGGGAAGCAGGCTGGGGCACGATTATCTATCTGGCTTCCATTGCGGCTATTGATCCGGGGCTCTATGAAGCTTCGCGCATGGACGGAGCCGGACGGCTCAGACAGGTCTGGCATATTACGCTTCCGGCCATCCGGGGAGTGATTATCACCCTGTTTATTCTGAAAATCGGTTCCGTTCTCGACCTGGGCTTCGAGCATGTCTACCTGCTGCTCAACTCCATGAACCGCGAGGTTGCGGAAATTATCGATACGTATGTCTACACCGCCGGTCTGCGGCAAGGGCAGTTCAGCTACAGTACAGCCATCGGCTTCTTCAAGTCGATTGTGGGCCTGATCATGGTCATGACCGTCAATAAGGTGTCCAAGAAAATAGGAGAAGAAGGCGTATATTAAAATGCCGCAGGAGGAATTCAAATGGTAGAAGACCGCACGTTCAGCGGCAGACTATTCTCTGCCGTCAACTTTATACTGCTTGCCCTTATCGCGCTGGTAACGGTGCTGCCGTTCATCCACGTTGTAGCAGGCTCCTTCACAACCAGTGCTGAGCTGGCTGCCAACAAGTTTGTACTGATTCCGAAGGTATGGAGCTTAGAGGCGTACAAATTTATTTTCTCCACGAATACGATCTTCAGAGCCCTAGGGGTATCGATTGGAGTCACGCTGATAGGCACGCTGTTCAGTATGTTCATCACGGCGCTGATGGCCTACGGTCTCTCCCGCAAGGATCTGGACGGCCGCCGGGTGTTCAACTTCCTGGTGGTGTTCACGATGCTGTTCCACGGGGGGATGATTCCTACGTTCCTCGTGGTGAAGGAGCTGGGGCTGATTGACTCGTATGCGGCGCTGATTCTTCCTTCCGCGATCAGTGCGTTCAATATGATTATACTCAAGAACTTTTTTCAGAACATTCCGGAGGGGCTGGAGGAATCGGCCAAGATTGACGGCTGCAATGACTTCGGGATTCTGTTCAAAATCGTGCTGCCCCTGTCGCTGCCAGCGATTGCCACGATCTCTCTGTTCTACGCTGTGACGTACTGGAACACTTATATGAGCGCCATTCTCTATCTTGATAACAGCGCCAAATGGCCGATTCAGGTCCTGCTGCGGCAGATTGTCGTGCTGGCCAGCGGGATGGATCATAGTGCGACACTGGACGGCACGGTTCCGCCGCCGGATCAGACGATCAAGATGGCGGTTATCGTGGTCGCTACGCTGCCGATTCTGATGGTGTATCCGTTCCTGCAGAAGCATTTTGCCAAGGGTGCGATGCTGGGCTCGATGAAGGGCTGATGACTGACGGCTGATGACTGACGGCTGAAGGATGAAGGATGGAAGGAGGGTCGTTGAGATAGAGGGGCCGCCGGATATTCTGACCAATTGAAGGGGGATTACGATGATAGGCAGTCTGCCGCAAACACCGATTGAATGGGCACAAAAGGCCTGTGATTCATTAATGGATACGTATCAGGCGGGAGAACTCCCGCCTGCGCACCGCTGGCATTATCATCAGGGCGTTTTCCTGTGCGGAATGGAGCTGCTGTGGAAGACACTCCGGGAGGACCGCTACATCCATTATATCCAGCAGTATGTGGATGATCTGGTGGATGAACAGGGGAATTTCGACTTTGCCCGGGATGAGCTGGATGCCGTGCAGGCGGGGCTGCTGCTCTTCACACTGTATGAACGGACCAGTAAGCGGAAATACCGGGAGGCTGCGTTCAAGCTCCGCCATCTGCTGCTGACGCTGAACCGGACCTCCGAGGGCGGGTACTGGCATAAGGACAAATATCCGCACCAGATGTGGCTGGACGGGCTGTACATGGCCGGGGTGTTCTCGCTGAAATACGCGAATACTTATAGAGACGATGCCTTGCGGGCCGAGGTGCTGCACCAGGAGCGCCTGATGCGCAAATACATGAAGGACGAGGAGACCGGCCTGCTCTACCATGCCTGGGATGAGAGCCGCCGCATGCCATGGTCGAATCCCGCCACCGGCTGCTCGCCGGAATTCTGGAGCCGCTCGCTTGGCTGGTACGGGCTTGCCGTCTCACAGTTCATGGATGAACTGCCGGAGACTGATCCTGGACGGGCCGAGCTTGCAGCCGAGCTAAGCGGATTCGTACAGGCGTTGATCCGTTATCAGGACCCGCAGAGCGGCCTGTGGTATCAGGTGGTGGATAAGGGACATGAACCTGATAATTGGCTGGAGACCTCCGGCTCCTGTCTGTTCGTCTACACGATTGCCAGAGCAGTGAAGCTGGGTATCCTTCCGGCTGAAGTTGCGGATGAAGCGGCGGAAGCCGCGCGTAAAGGCTACGAAGGCTTAATTCAGGTGCTCCAGTGGGATGAGCAGGGCCGGCTGCTGCTGCCGGATATCTGCATCGGGACCTCGGCGGGAGATTACCGTAACTATGTAACCCGTCCGAAGGTCAGCAATGATCTGCACGGCGTGGGAGCGCTGGTGATGGCCTGTGTGGAGATGCAGGGTTTGTATCCGGCATAAGCGGAGTGGAGTTAGAGGGCTGCCGGTTCAGACACAGGCACAATAGAGCCGGAAGCTGCCTGGATCAGCCCGGCAGCGGATGACAAGAATGGAGGCGGACCGTGTATAACATAATAGACTACGGAGCGCAGCGGGACAGCGGAGTACCAGCAACGCAAGCGATTGCGGACGCGGTTGCAGCAGCACGCAGTGCCGGTGGCGGAACGGTATATATTCCGGCCGGTACCTTCCTGACCGGCGCAATCCGTCTATACAGCAATATTGAGCTGCATGTCAGCCCCGGTGCGGTATTGTCCTTCAGTACCGATCCGGCGGATTATCCTGCCGTGGAATCACGGTGGGAAGGGGTGGAGCAGGAGGTTCATGCAGCCTGCATCTACGGAGTGGGCCTGACTAATGTCTCTATTACCGGGAGCGGAACCATTGACGGGAATGGAGAACCTTGGTGGGAGAAGCACCGAAGCCGCCCGGAAGAGCTGGAGTATCCCCGTCCAAGACTGATTGGTTTCGACGATTGCAACCGGGTGACGCTCCGCGATCTGACGCTGGTAAATTCCCCAAGCTGGACGGTGAATCCGATTAATTGCAGCAATGTGATGATCGATAATCTGTCGATTCTGAATCCGGCAGATTCCCCGAATACCGATGGAATCAATCCCGAATCCTGCCGCGATGTGCGTATCAGCAACTGCCATATCGATGTCGGCGATGACTGTATTGCCATTAAGGCAGGCACCGAGGATACCCGGGAGCGGATTCCCTGCGAGAATATCACGATTACGAACTGCGTGATGGTCCACGGCCACGGCGCGGTGGTGCTGGGCAGTGAGATGAGCGGCGATATCCGCAATGTGACGATCAGCAATTGTGTATTTAAGCAGACGGACCGCGGCATCCGCATGAAGTCCCGGCGGGGACGGGGCGGGATTATTGAGGATATCCGGATCAGCAACATTGTGATGGAGGATGTGATCTGTCCCTTCACGCTGAATCTCTATTATTTCTGCGGACCCCGGGGCAAGGAGAAATACGTCTGGGACAAGAACCCGTATCCGGTGACGGAGGAGACCCCGCAGTTCCGGCGGATTCATTATGCCAATATTACAGCCCGCAATGTCCATGCGGCGGCGGGATTCCTGTACGGGCTGGCGGAGCAGGCCGTCTCGGAAATCACCTTCACCAACATCGATATCTCGATGGCGGAGCACGCGGTGCCCGGCCAGCCGGATATGATGGCAGGACTTCAGGACATGCAGCGCCGGGGCTTCTTCCTCGGCAATGTCCGCGAGGTGCAGTTCCAGCAGGTCACAATTGAGAACCATGACGGCCCGGCCTTTTATGTTGAGAATGGGGAAGAAGTGGAATTTCTGAACTGCCGCTCCAGGAACACGGTCAAGCCGGAGAAGCTGGTGGAGGAGGCTGGTGTGGAGTTGCCGGTGAAGTGAGAATGTAACGCCAATGGGCCGCGAATTACTGGAGATGAAATACTCTAAATTCAGCAAGATAGCGGTATGCCAAAGAGCCTGGTCCTGTTAGGGGGTCCGGGCTCTTTGGGGATAATAAAAGTTGTACTATTCATATTAAAAAGCACTAAAGAAATAAACAAAAAGCAAAAGAAGCGGAGGGGAAATTTGGAACTGTAGGAGCGGTAGCGACCGCCTTTGTCACCGGATTTCACTCGCGAACAGCGATATTAATCAAGAAATCTGGGGACAACAGCGGCCGGAAGTCCAAATGTTCACCGCAGTGACGGTGAAGCTTCAAGTTCAAAACTTAAGTGCTTTTTATTCAACTTGAATTTTTAAGGCATAAATCGCGGAACCTTTCTTCCAAGTAGCCATTACTCCATAAATGTAGGTCCCTTTATCATCCGGGATATTAAATTGGTTAGAATCGGTTATATCTTTGAACTTGTATTTACTAAAGTGTTCTCTTATTAGTATGGAATCAGGTGTAGAGTCAAATTGTATATTAATTGTAGATCCGCCAGGAATGATCTCGGGATCTTTCTCCTCCATAGCTTCCCATGGACCTCCGTATAACTCTTTAGCACCCCAACTATACGTACTAATCTCCACAGGAACAACTTCACCAGTATCCAAAGTAGCGCTCATTTCGGGTAAAGGCATGGAGCTAAGCCTACTACACCCGGTGATCA
Organism: Paenibacillus sp. FSL P2-0089; assembly: GCF_038595095.1. Classification (NCBI taxonomy): domain Bacteria; kingdom Bacillati; phylum Bacillota; class Bacilli; order Caryophanales; family Paenibacillaceae; genus Paenibacillus; species Paenibacillus sp. FSL P2-0089. Next base: position 6,080,201 of record NZ_CP152006.1, on the reverse strand, counting down.
TCACTATAAGAACAAGTGCTAACAATAACTTTCCTATCCTGTGCATAGGCATCCCCTTTCTCAGCAGACTATGTAACAGGTACTCTATACTATGATTTATTTAAAAAAATAGAGGAGATAGCTGTATTCCATACATTTAAAAACAGTGAAAAGGAGGTGTATCCGCTTCTAACAGTAGTTTGTACAACTAAATCTGCCCGAATGAGGGATAAGTCCGGTATTGGTGGAATTTAGGTGTACGAAATACAACTAAACATATCATCGGAGGAATATCAGGTGATTTAGATGTACGGAGTGCAATTAAGTCCTAAATTAAGTCCTCCACTCGTATCGTAATCGGGTACGGCAGCCCCCACCGCCAGTATGCAATTAGTTACAGTATTCGTTACATCCGCCGCCGCAGATCCTTCGGCTTCAGTCCGTTCTCCCTGGCTGTGCGGTGCCAGAAGGAACGGGTGGAATAGAATTTCCAGGCAAAGCGGGGGAAGTTCGGGCTGAAGAGCAGGGATTCCCCGGCGCTTCTGGACTGGATGCTCTCGGCCAGGCTATGCATGGCACGGCCCAGATTCTTCAGCGGCCCCCGGCCCAGAGGCACCTTATCCAGGGAGCCTAGCATTTCCCCGGCGCCTTGGCCTATGGCTTGCCCGAAGTGAACACCGGCGCGCGCGCACCAATTCTTAAGGATCTCCACCGCAATGTGGTTCTGCTGTCCCTCGTAGAAGCCGTTGTTAATCAGCGCATAGACGTAAATCTCCCGTTCGCGCTCGGTCTTCAAATATCCTTCCAGGGTAACCAGCAGCTGGAACAAGTGTGACGGAATTCCGTCATAATACAACGGGAAGGCCAGAACCAGCACATCCATGCGGCATAGCTCGCTGTACTCTTCAGGAGTGAGCGGTCTTTTATTCGGCGTATAGGGGTGCAGTTCGTTCCCGTCCGCAATCAGCGGCTCGAGCATGGACAGCAGTATGCCCGAGTTGCTGCCGTTTGGCTTGGGGCTGCCGTTAATCAGCGCGATGTTCATTGGAGGGCCTCCTTAATGTGCTGCGGGCTGGTGTGGAAATAGACGTTGTTCTCTGACGAATACAGATTCAGGCCGTTTGCCGCGACCAGCATTCGGGCCGTATGCTGCTCACCCTCCGTAAGGTCATTGCCATAGAAATGTACGGATAATGTGAGCTGGTGCTTATAGCGGGGCCGGTGATGTGTCTCCCCGTGTGTGGTGACAAAATAGGGCAGCATGTAGGAGAGGCTCCGGTTCAGCACATTCAGCACAAAGGGGCTATAGCTGCCGTACATACATTTACTGATGATCATGAGCTCATCGCTGCGGGAGAACAACTCCCCCAGATTGTCGTAGCCATCTCTCTTAATGACGCATGTCCCGGGAGTCCGGGTCCAGCAGCCGAAGCAGCCCATGCACGAACGGATCGCACCGCTATCCGAGATGACTGTTACTTCCTCTTGCGCCGTATCCCCCAGCCAGCCCGCGAATTCTTGCTCCTGCAGATCGTGTATGATCGTTCTCAAGACTTCATCTCCCTAAAAGATAGATTTAAGCTCCAGCAGATCGCGCCAGTTGCCCGAATACCGCACTCCGTTATTGGTAAGCAAAGCTGTAATTCCATGCACCATGGACCAGAGTGTAACTAAGTGCTTGGTGAATTCCGGCTCCGGCAGCCCGCTGCTGCGGAACACTTCATAGACCGTTGTCCGGAACAGGGCAAATGGCGGGTAGCTGTCAGAATCGTAGCTGTCCAGATCAATGACGATGCCTGAATGGTAGAACAGAAACTGGAAATACTGTGGATGCTCTATGAAAAAATCAATATAGGCCTGCCCCAGCAGAATAATCGTATCAGGGTTCCCCTCCTGGCCTTGAACCGAGGCATGCAGAGTGTCCATAAACTGGCTCGTGACATGCTCCCCCATGGCGGCTACCAGTTCATCTATATTTTTAAAATGGCTGTAGGGGGCGGTATGGCTGACTGCACATTCGGCGGCTACTTTGCGCAGGGAAAAGCTATTCATGCCGTCCAAGTTAATCAGCTTGATGCCGGCTTCGATCAGCTGGTTGCGTAAATTGCCGCGGTGGTAAGGTTTATCTTTCAAGGTATGCATTCTTCCTTTCATACTTGCTTGTCATCTTAACATTGTAAAGATTGTAGCATGTGTTTGTGATCTTTACAATGTTAAGATGTGATTGCCGCTCGGCATTTCCGGGTATACATTTTGCAAAATAGTTTGGAGCAGGTTATAATTAGTACCAAGTACTAATATCAGATACTAATAAAATCAAAAGCTGAGGTGGATCTAATGACAGGTGCAAAAATAACAGCGATCGGATCTTACGTGCCGGCCCGGAGACTTACGAATCAGGACCTGGAGCAGATGGTGGATACCAATGATGAGTGGATTGTGCAGCGGACGGGGATCCGGGAGCGCAGGATCAGCCGCGAGGATGAATATACCAGTGATCTGTGTGCTGCTGCCGTCCGGGATATGATGAAGCGTTATGGCAAAAGCATGCAGGATGTCGATATGGTGCTTGTGGCGACCAGCACGCCTGACTTCTCTTTTCCATCTGTAGCGTCCATTGTCCAGAATACCCTTGGCATTCCGCTGACTGCGGGAGCGATGGATCTGAGTACCGCCTGCGCCGGATTCGTATATGCTCTGCATACGGCTCACGCGCTGGTGTCCTCGGGACTGCATCATAAGGTGCTGGTCATTGGTGCCGATACGCTGTCCAAGATCACAGATTATACGGACCGCAGTACCTGTATTCTGTTCGGGGATGGTGCAGGGGCTGTGCTGGTCGAGAGCGGCGGGGCGCAGGACGACTTCATGGGATACCATCTCGGCAGTGACGGAAGCGGAGCGCAGCATGTCTATCGCACAGGGCTGTCGGAGAAGGTGAACGGAGTGGAGCTCTCCGGGACAGGGCTGCTGGTGCAAAATGGCCGGGAAGTATTCAAGTGGGCGGTCCGTACGGTTCCGCAGGGAGTACAGCAGGTGCTGAAGAACGCCGGAGCAGATATTGCGGGAGTAGACTGGTTCATCCCGCACAGCGCTAATCTGCGGATGATTGAACCCATCTGTGAACGGCTGAACTATCCTCTGGAGCAGGCACTGTACAGTCTTGAAGCCTTCGGTAATACCTCGGCTGCCAGTATTCCGCTTGCGCTGGATCTGGGTATCCGCGAAGGGAAGGTGCGCAGCGGTCACCAGGTGCTGTTGTACGGATTCGGTGCGGGGCTTAGTCATGCGGGTCAATTGGTCAGACTGTCGCTGGACCCTCAGGTAGCTGAGCCTACCTCGCTGTGATGGGTTCAGGCTAAAGAAGCAAGGACAGGCCAATGTGGGGGCCAAGCCGAAAAATGGTCCCCAAAACCAGAAAAACGGTGCCTTGAAGCAGCCCGTTAAATGAGCGATTATAGTATCGAAAGCGTTTTCGGGTGGGTGCATCATGCAGCCAAGCGAAGTTCTGAGCTGGAGGGGAGGGATCGCAGGGCAAATCCGGGAGAGGCAGAAGTTCAGCGTTACGGCGATCCGGTGGTTTAGGCGTTCAGCGGTTCAAGTGTTTCAGCCCGCTGCCGCAGGATTCACGGACGATCAGCGCCGGTTCAACCACAAACGAGCCACCCTCAGACTGGTTATTGATGAGATCGAACAGCATATGGGCGGCGAGCACACCCAGGCGTTCTTTGTTCTGGCGGATGGTAGTCAGCGTAGGGCTGGTATACTGGCAGGCCTCGATATCGTCACAGCCGATGATGGCTACATCCTCAGGAACACGCAGACCCTGCTCCTTCAAGGCGCGGATTGCACCGAGGGCGAGGAGATCGGAGGCGGCGAAGACCGCTTTTGGCAAATCTCCTGATGCAATTAACGAGTTCATTGCTGCATACCCGCTGGGCTCGAAGAAATCATCACCATGCACGAACCACTTAGGATTCATGACCAGGCCGAAGCCGGCAATGGCTCTGACATACCCTGCTTCGCGCCGGTTGGAGATATCCGAATCCGCTCTGCTGCCTATGAAACCAAGCTCCCGGTGTCCGAGCAGGTAGAAATGCTCCACCACTTTGGAAGCAATCTGGTAATTGTCTGACATGACATAGCCGGATTTCCTGCCGGTCAGCTCCAGGTCAACGCCGATGCAGGGAATATGGCTCTGGTCGAGTTCCTGTATCGCAGGCTCCATCTGTTCTCCCGAGATAATGACACAGCCGTCCACATGGAAATGCAGGCAACGCGAGTAGTAATCGCCGCTGTTAATGAACTTTTCATTCGAGAAGAAAATCAGATCATACCCCAGAACCCCCATCTGCTTCTTGAACGAATTCAGCACCTCAACAAAAAAAGGATGGGTAAATTCCACATTTAGCTCACCGGCAAAAATAACCCCGATCAGATTCGATTTCTTGGTAGCCAGCGTCTTGGCGGAGCTTGAGGGGGTATATCCGGTTTGTTCGATGATTTCGAGCACTCTTCGTTTCGTTTTTTCGGAAACATCGCTGTAATTATTCATGATTTTGGAGACAGTCGATACAGAGACCCCGGCCATTTCGGCGATTTTTTTGATATTCATTTGCATGGCTATGCTCACCCCCGCTTCATAGTTATAACAGGGCCAAAAGACGGGTATGCCAGGGTTTCTCAAGGCTACTGACCGTTCACTTGGACACTCTCTGCTGTCAAACAGCAGTCCTTTCTAGAGTCTATTCAACTTGCCGAAACAAGTCAAAGGTTAATTGCGTTTAGAGGAATGGCACGGAGAAAATCGAAACCGATTTCGGTCAGGGGGCCTGAGAGTACTTTAGATTGAGCTGAGAGCAACTTGAAGGCAGCGGGGCGATGGAAATGCGGTAAGAGGAGACTCTAATCCTGAGGAGGCATACACGGAATGAAAAGAAATATATCAGCGTTGTTAGCGGCCGCTGTCATCGTAACGGGACTTCTATCGCCGCTGGGCAGCGGCGGGGCTGAGGCGAAGTCTGTTCAGAGCAGACTGACAGCGTCTGCGGAGACCACAGCCGCCTTGCAGAGCGGGAGCTTGGCTGCTAATGATTTGAAAGCGTTTACCGATGTAAAAGAGGGCAGCTGGGCGGCATATGCGGTGCAGCGCTGGAGCCGCAGCGGGGTGATCTCCGGCTACGGGGACGGCAGCTTCCGGCCGGAGCAGCAGGTCACCCGGGCAGAATTCACGGCAATCGTCAACCGTATATTCGGCTATAAGGATATGGCGGCTGTGCTACCGGCGGATATCCCGGCGGCGGCCTGGTACAAGGACGATATCGCCAAAGCGGTAGCAGCTGGGTATCTGAGTGAAGACGCACATCAGCGAATCGAACCTGCGGCTCCGCTGAAACGCGGGGAGGCGGTCCTTGCGCTCCAGCGGATACTGAGGCTGGAGACAGAGCGTCAAGCGCAGGGGAGGTATAGCGACCTGGCGGGAGCCGATAGTGCAGTTAGCGCTGCGGCGGATGCTTTTACGGCAGCCGGTTATATGCAGGGCTATCCCGGAGGCTTATTCAAGCCGGACGGGAGGATCACCCGTGCCGAGCTGGCGAAGCTGGCGGATACACTGGTGCCGGAGCTGCGCTCCGCCGCCGGGGAAGTGAAGCTGGGCAAGGTGAAGGGCAATGTGGTGCTGAGCCATGAGGATATTACACTGAGGGACACTATCATAGAAGGAAATCTCTATCTTACCGAGGGGATCGGGGAAGGAGTGATCCGGCTTCAGGGGGTGCAGGTTACCGGCACAACCTATATTCGCGGCGGTGGAGGGCAGGGCGTGAGCCTTACGGACAGCAGCCTTGGGGCTGTGCAGGTGGCGAAGCCGAAGGGCAGTGTCCGCATCGTTGCCAGCGGGACAACATCCGCCGGAACGGTACATCTTGATTCCGGTGCTATCCTTGAAGAAGCTGCGCTTACCGGGGAGGGATTCGCTGGTGTTGTCCTCCCGGCAGGTGAGCAGACGGTCACTCTTATTGGCAATTATGGGGTTGTATCCACCGCTGATGCGGCCGGAGGCAACCTCACGCTGAGCTTGTCAGGCAAGCTATCCAAGCTGATCTGGGGCACTCCCGGCAAGCTGGTGCTGATGAATCAGGCGCAGGTGGCTGAGCTGCTCCTTACAGCCGGTGCCCGGGGCACTACAATTACAGGCAGCGGTAGCTTAGGTACTGTGCTGAATCAGGCCGAGGCTGTAACGGCCGGGGGCATTGTTCTCATGCCAGGCAGCCGCAGCAATCTCAATCTGGCCTCGCCGCAGGCCAGCCAGCCGCCTGTGGCCGCCGGTGGCGGAGAGACAGCGACGGCTACACCGGCTGTCACTCCTTCGCCGGAAGTGACGCCGACTCCGGTGGTTACGCCTACGCCGGAACCGACAGCGAAGCCGACACCGACGCCAACACCGACGCCAGAGGTTACGCCGGAGCCGACGCCAGTACCAACACCAGAGGTCACGCCGGAGCCAACAGCGACACCGACGCCGACACCGACAGCGAAGCCTACGCCGGAACCGACAGCGACGCCGACACCCACGTCAACACCCGCGCCGAGCACTGATCCGTGGAGTCTGGTGTGGAATGATGAATTCGATGACAATGTCATTGATCCTGCGAAGTGGACCTATGATCTCGGAGACGGCACCGCTGTCGGGAATCCGGGCTGGGGCAATAATGAGCTGGAATATTACACCAATGATCCGAAGAATGTGAAAGAGCAGGACGGTAAGCTAATCATTACCGCACGCAAGGAGGCAATAGGCGGCAAGCCGTACACTTCCACCAGAATTAAGACCAATGGCTTGTACAGCAAAATGTACGGCAAATTCGAGATCCGGGCAAAAGCTCCGGCTGGCAAGGGGCTGTGGCCGGCGATCTGGATGCTGCCGGAGAATTATGTGTACGGCAATTGGGCGGCCTCCGGGGAGCTGGATATTATGGAAGGCTGGGGCAGCCGTCCGAATGTGGTTGCCGGAACGATCCATTATGGTTCCCAGTGGCCGGATAATGTCTATTCCGGCAAGGAGTATGTATTGCCTGGCAGTTCCACCATTGAAGAGTTCCACACCTACTCCATTGAGTGGGAGCCGGGAGAGATCCGCTGGTATGTGGACGGGGTGCTGTTCTCGACCAAGAATGACTGGTACAGCAAGAGCAGCGGACAGCCGGCTATCAATGCGTATCCGGCACCGTTCAACCAGAAGTTCCACCTGCTGATGAATTTGGCAGTCGGCGGCAACTTTGACGGTAACCCTACGGATGAGACCGTATTTCCGAGTTCCATGGAGATTGACTATGTCAGAATCTATGAGCTGACCGGACGCGAATACCGGCAGCCGGTACCGGTGGAGCTGGCGAAGGAGCCTTATCTGGAGGGAGCGAAGCCGCCGCTGGCAGATGGGAACTTCATTTATAACAGCGGATTCACGCAGCAGGTGGAGGGAGATCCGGGGATGGGCATCCCGAATACAGCCCACTGGGTACTCTACAAAGATGAAGGCGCGGATGCGGCTCTGTCTCTGGAGCAGGCAGGCGGCGTGAATCTGCTCAAGGTAAACATCTTGAAGCCAGGCGGCAACACCTATTCGATTCAGCCGCAAGCCATTGTCTCGCTGGCAAAGGGCAGATTTTACAAGCTGAGCTTCGACGCCAGAACAGATACGGCGAGGGAGTTCACAGCACGGCTGACCGGTGGCGCGCCGCTGGGCTTCCCGTCCTATTCCCCGGCATTCAAGGCGGTGCTGACCCCGCAGCTTCAGCATTACGAGACGATGTTCCAGATGAAGGAGAGCTCGGACAATGCTGCGCGGATTGAGTTCAATCTGGGGACCAATGCTTCTCCGGTCTGGCTTGGCAATGCACGGCTTGAAGAAATCGATAGCATTCCCTTCGATCAAGACAGCGCCAAGGCGCCGCTCGGCAGCGGCAACCATCTCTACAACGGCAGCTTTGATCTGGGAGAACCGGACCGGATGAGCTATTGGCATATTGCTGCTTCAGGAGGTGCGGAGGTTACTCCGCGGGTTGAGGCTGACGGCCGCCTGAAGCTGGACATTACAGACGCAGACACCGGCGGCAGCGAGGTTACGCTGCAACAGAAGGGAATCTTCCTGGTGCAAGGCCAGGATTATAAGCTGACCTTCGAGGCCGATAGCTTCTCCGCAAGGACAGCTGTAGTCGAACTGCAAGGCAATGACGGCGTAGTCTATGCTTCGGAGCCGGTTCAGCTGAATGCAGGACATCAGCAGGTTGAAGCGCTGTTCAAGAATCTCGCGGGGGCCACGGATCATCTTGGACAATTCGTACTGCGGCTTGACGGGACAGCAGGAACGGTCTTTCTGGATCAATTCGCGCTGGTACGCACCAGCTCCTATTATGATCCTGATCTGACCTATTACCCGCTCTTGAACGGGGATTTCAGCTTCGGGCTTACGAGCTGGGAGCGGCTGCTGACAGAAGACGGCGGCCAGAGCACTGCCGCTGCGGTGGATGGAGCAGCCAAATTCAGCATTACGAATACCGGCAATCAGGCGTATTCGGTGATGCTTTTCCAGAATAACCTCAAGGCAGCGGCGGGCCTCGATTATGTGGTTGAATTCGATGCCAGTGCCAGCGTGGCCCGGCAGATGAATGTGAAGGCAGAGAATGCGAGCTATTCCCCTTCCATCGATAAGACGGTGGAGCTGACACCAGAGATGAAGCATTACCGGTTCGAATTCCGGCAGGGGGCGAATGATATGCTCTCGCTGAAATTCCTGCTTGGCAAGGTAGGGGGTGTGAGCGTTCCGCAAAGTCATGATATCATCATCGACAATGTGCGATTCGAGATCAAGGATGCCCCGGCGAAGCCGCAGGAGCTGCTCGCAGATTCCACAGCCAACCGGGTATCACAGCCGATTGAGCTTACCTTCATCCCGAAAGCAGAATGGTCCGGCAGCATTAAGTCTCTTAAAGTGAACGGCGTCACGCTTGCGGCGGAGCTGTACAATGTAGGGTCGGGAGCAATCACAATTCAGCCTGCCGCCTTCCCGGCAGAGGGAAGCTATAACATTACCGTGGAAGCCGAAGGGTACGTCAATGCTAGTGTGCTTCAGACTATACTGGCGAATGATAACAATCTGGTCGTCAACGGATCATTCACCGGCGGCAGCTCGGGCTGGTCCACCTGGTCCGGCGAAGGCGGAGTCTCGTCCTTCCAAGTGGTGAACGGAGCAGCGGAGGTGCTGATCACGGCGGCCGGGTCACAAGCCTGGCACACCCAGCTCTATCAGGAGAAAATACCGCTGGAAGCTGGCGCAACCTATGAGCTAAGCTTCAGAGCGAAATCTACCGTTCCCCGGCAGATTATCGTGGAATATAGCGGAACCTCTGCCCAGGCGGCTCAGGCGAAGTTCGACATTACAGCCACATGGGCGACTTACAGCACTCAGTTCAGTGTGACGAACGCCAATCCGCTGAAGCTGAACTATCTGATCGGCGCCACGCTGGGTGAAGATAAAACGGCGAACCATACGGCGCATACGATTTCTTTGGATGATATCGTGCTTAGAAAGGTAACAGACGGACCGGACACCGAGCCTGCCAGCGGCACACTGGATAACGGCACATTCGATGCGCAGCCGGCCCTTAAAGGCTGGACCCAGTACTTCGAGAGCACCGGAAATGCCGCAGTCCAGAATGGGGAGCTTGAGGTGTCGCTGGGCTTCACGGGATCTGCCAACTACGCCGCTCAGGTAGATTACAGAGATTTGAAGCTGACTCAGGGTAAAAGCTATACCTTGGCCTTCAGCGCCCGTTCGGATATCAACCGGCAGATTGAAGTAGCAGTCGAGCATTTCGGAGGAGATTATACGAAATATTTGCAGACAACCGCCGCTTCATTAACTGGCGAAATGCAGCGCTTCAGCTACACCTTCACCATGAACGGCGGAACGGATGCAGGGGTTCATCTGGTCTTTCTGCTGGGGCTGAATCCCGGAAACAGCGCAGAGACGAATGCGGCTATCGAAGCAGGCAATCATATCTACATCGATGATGTCAGTCTGATCGAGAACCCGTAAGCTAACGAAAGATGGTGTGATTTGCCGGAAGTATAACTGCCGAAAGACAGCACATCAGCATGCGAAAACGGCCGCAATCCTTGAATTAAAGGGTCGCGGCCGTTTTGATACTTATATGGAAACTATAGTTTCCCTGATAAAGCATCATATGGGATCAAATGAAAGTGAAAAACAGCATACATTGTGCTTAAACGCAGGCGCATGGCCCAAATGTATGCGGAAAACAACATACATTGTGCTCACACGCAGGCGCATGGCCCGAATGTATGCGGAAAACAGCATAAATTGTGCTCAAACGCATGTGATGGCCCGAATGTATGCGGAAAACAGCATACATTGTGCTCAAACGTAGGCGATGGCTCAAATGTATGCGAGGCTAGGTTCCCTTGAAGTCTTTGGTAGTTCCATTTCCTGCTTAAACAGTGGAGAGGACGAAACGATTGTGGAGAAGCGATAGCGGTCGCCTTGGTCTCCGGATTTTCACCGAATAGGGGAATGAAAAAAATCTGGAGAGCACAGCGATTGTAACAACGTTTCGTTCGCGGAGCGTCCTCACCGAGCGCAAACGTCCATCCAACTCCAAAACACGGGGTGTCCCTGCCATTTCATGGCTTATGGAACATCCCCTTTTGGAACAGCCTTTTCAGCATGAGCAGAATAGTTTGAACGCCAATAGCTGATATTATTCTTTAGGGATTAATTCAAAGATCTTGCCGGTCTCCAGCGCTTCGATCAGCTTCAGCAGCCAGCGGTAATATTTAATGGCTTCTTCAATCTTGAGCTCGTCGGTGTGGAGCAGGCGCGATAGGTCGGGCTCGTCCGCGTAATCGATTTTCATTTGCCGGATTTCGGCGAGTGATTTGTTAAGGGCGGTCATATTCCCTTCAACTGCTTTTCTCCATTTAATAGAGAAGTAATCGCTGAAGTTCTGATGCCAGTCGGGAACCACCTCGAACAGATCCTTGCGGGTGCCCTTGCCCCAGACTTTATCGATCATCTTCAAATCAAGCAGTGTACGTACTCCAGTACTCATGGAGGTCTTACTCATGCCCATGGTGCTGCTTAGCTCATCCAGTGTAACCGGGCCCTCATTAAAGTACATGTAACCGTATAAATGCCCGATGGACAGGGTGATGCCGTATAAATCCATATTTTTGCCGATAGAGTCGATGACCCGTTCACGGGCTTTGCTGATTTTTTCTATTTGCTCGGGCAAAAGCCCCTCTAAATCGTTCATGATGTCCCTCCTGAGGAATAGGCTGACATTCTGCATGTCTCTCCTAGTGTATTGTAATCAAATCCCCGGCAAGAAGTAAAGAATTCATCCGGAACGGAATCCGGCGTTAAACAGAGTATTCTATACGTAAAGTACGTAAAGTTAAAACTGTACACTCAATTCTTAGCGAATATGAGCTTTGCGTATTTTTTCGTAAGTCCGTTACACTAGGTCAGTAGCGTTAACCCGAAAGTAAAAGGAGAGAAGGAGGTCAACATGGCAATTATAGAGGTGAAACAGTTAACCAAAGTATTCGGTCATGATGCAGCACGGGCGCTTCCATTATTAGAACAAGGCTGGTCCAAAGAAAAGATCGCCCGGGAAGCCAAGCTGACGGTCGGTGTGAATAAAGCCGAATTCAGCATTGAAGAGGGAGAAATATTTGTCATTATGGGATTGTCGGGCAGTGGTAAATCCACGCTTGTCCGTCTGTTGAACCGGCTGATTGAGCCTACCGGAGGACAGGTGCTGTTCAAGGGTAAGGATGTTGTCAAGATGAATCCGGAGCAGCTTCGGGAATTCCGGCGGAAGAATATCGGCATGGTCTTTCAAAAGTTCGCACTGTTCCCGCACCGCAGTGTGCTGGCTAACGCAGAATACGGACTGGAAGTCCAGGGCGTGGAGAAAAGCAAACGAACCCGGCTGGCCATGGAGGCTCTTGAGCTTGTAGGGCTGAAGGGCTGGGAGAACCACCGCCCGGATCAGCTCAGCGGAGGCATGCAGCAGCGTGTCGGCCTGGCGCGCGGTCTGGCCAATGATCCTGACATTCTGCTGATGGATGAAGCCTTCAGTGCGCTTGATCCGCTGATCCGCAAGGATATGCAGCAGGAATTGCTGGAGCTGCAATCCAGAGTGAAGAAGACGATTGTCTTCATCACGCATGATCTGGATGAAGCGCTGCGGATCGGGGACCGTATTGCCCTGATGAAGGACGGGGTCATTGTCCAGATCGGATCGCCGGAAGAAATTCTGATTCAGCCTGCGAACAAATATGTGGAACGCTTCGTGGAGGATGTGGATCTGTCCAAAGTATTGACCGCTTCCCATGTGATGCGCCAGCCGGAGATGATCCGCCCGGAACGCGGTCCCCGGGTAGCCCTGCAGCTCATGCGGGACAGCGGGGTCTCCAGCCTGTATGTCGCAGATAATGAGATGCGGCTGCAAGGTCTGCTGACAGCGGATAATGCCTCACAGGCCTTGAAGGAGAACCGCAGTATTCTGGATGTGATGCTGCGCGACATTCCCCGGGTTCAGCCGGATACCCTGCTGAATGATCTGTTCGAGCTGATGTCGGAGACGCATCTGCCCGTTGCTGTAGTGGGGGAAGGCGAGAAGCTGAAGGGCATTGTTATCAAAGGGGCCGTGTTGTCTGCCCTGGCCGGTAACGCGGTTCCTGAAGGAGGAATTGGTTCATGAATTTACCCAAAATACCGCTCGGAAAGGGCGTAGAATGGATTGAAAATTGGCTCACGACCTACTTCGGCCCTATATTTGATATCATTCATGCTGTGATTGGCGGAATGGTGAGCGGGATTGATGCGGCGCTGAATTTCCTGCCCGCAATGGTGCTGACCCTTCTGATCGCAGCTCTGGCCTACTGGATCGGCAAATGGCGGATGGCGCTGTTTGCGGTGGTCGGACTGCTCCTGATTGACAATCTTGGATTGTGGGGACCGTCGATGCAGTCGCTGGCCCTGGTACTGACAGCCTCTCTGCTGGCTGTAGTGATCGGGGTTCCGCTCGGAGTGCTGTGTGCACAGAGCCGGACTTTCCAGAACATTGCCACCCCTATCTTAGACTTCATGCAGACGATGCCGGCGTTCGTATATCTGCTTCCAGCCGTGTCGTTCTTCTCGCTGGGCGTTGTTCCCGGCGTCATTGCTTCTATTATATTTGCGATTCCGCCAACCATCCGGTTAACGAACCTGGGGATTCGCCAGGTCTCACCGGAGCTGGTGGAAGCGGCGGATGCCTTCGGTTCAACCGCAGGGCAGAAGCTGTTCAAGCTGCAATTGCCGATCGCGCTCCCGACTATTATGGCCGGGATTAACCAGACGATTATGCTCTCGCTGTCTATGGTCGTCATCTCGTCCATGATCGGTGCCCAGGGTGTAGGTGCCTATGTATACCGTGCAGTATCACAGGCGAAGACGGGTGCGGGCTTCGAGGCGGGGATTGCGATTGTTATTATTGCCATCCTGCTGGATCGTCTGACCCAGAAGCTCTTCAAATCCAAACCACAAGAATAGGAGTGTATGATTAATATGAAAAGAATCCAATTGATAAAGCGCAGACCACTGGTCCTGCTGATGCTGCTAATGGCAGTAATTCTGGTAGCTGGTTGTTCGTCCAATAATAACAGTACGGTGAAGCTGGCTTATGTGGCCTGGGATTCCGAGATCGCCAGTACTAACGTAGTCAAGGAAGTGCTGGAAACGAAGCTCGGCGTGAAGGTGGAGATGCTGCAGGTCGATGCCGGGCCGATGTGGGCCGGGATTGCTGACGGAAGCGCAGACGCCATGGTAGCCGCCTGGCTGCCAAGCACGCATGCCTCTTATCTGGAGAAATACGGCAAGGACATTGAGGATGCCGGTGTGAATCTGGATGGAACGAAGACCGGGCTTGCCGTTCCCGCCTATATGGAGATCAACTCCATTGAAGATCTGAATAATGCGGAAGTAGCGGCAACGCTCGATAAGCGGATTATCGGAATTGAGCCGGGGGCCGGAATTATGACGGCCACGGAAAAAGCGCTCGAAGCCTACGGCTTGAGCGATTATACGCTGCTGGAGAGCTCGTCGGCGGCAATGGCGCAGGAGCTGCAGAAGGCTTTTGACAAGAATGAACCGATTGTGGTCACCGGCTGGACTCCGCACTGGATGTTCGCCAACATGGACCTCAAGTACCTGGACGATCCGAAGAATGTCTACGGCGGAGCTGAGCAGATTCATACCATGGTCCGCTCAGGTCTGAAGGAAGATATGCCGGATGTGCACAAGTTCCTGAGCCAATTCAAATGGACCGCAGAGGATATGGAGCAGGTTATGGTCAAGATTCAGGGCGGACAATCGCCTGAAGAAGCGGCCAAGGAATGGGTAGAGAGTAATGAAGCCAAGGTTAATGAGTGGACGGCTGGTATCTCTGCTTAAGTGAACTCTGTAGGGTTCAGTGATCTGGCGGCGATGACCGATGTGTGCTATGATGGGAGAAAATAAGCAACAATTCTGTAACTTGTACGCTTATGTCGCAGAATCTATAGTTAGATGTTCAATAAACACCCCGCAAGGGGTGTTTTTCTTCAACATTAATGAGCGGTTCCTTTACATGCTGCTAAGAGTCAGGGAAGGAGAGCGCTCTATGACCGAGATCATCAATGCCTGGATTGACTGGCTGCTGCAAAGTCTGGGACTTAGCGGCCCGTATATTGTTTTTGCTACCTTTCCGCTCGCCGTGCTGCAAAGCTTGTTCGGATTTTTCCCCCTGGCGATTCTGATTGTGCTGCATGTCTCTGTATTCGAAGTGATCGGCGGGATGGCTGTCAGCTGGCTGGCCTGCAACCTGGGCGCGGTAATTGTCTATTTTCTCTTCCGGCGCTATCTCTTCGACTGGTTCGACCGCAAATGGGGCTACAAGCTCAAGAAGTATGAGAAATGGCAGACCTATCTGGACCGATACGGCATCTGGACCCTGGTGCTGCTGCGTACGATTCCGATTGTGCCCAGCAATATCATCAACCTGATGTCAGCCGTGTCTCCGATGAAGCCGGCGGCTTTTGTCTGGGGGACGGTGCTCGGCAATCTGTCTTTTATCTGGCTGTTCGGTACGCTCAGCTCCTCGCTCATTGTCCCGCGTGAGGACTGGAACGGTTTTCTGTTGTGGTATGGCGTATTTATGCTGATTCTGCTTGCTATCTTTGTCCGGCTGCATTGGGGGCATCTTCAGGAGGATAAGCGCAAGCGGGCGGGGCATTAGAAGAACGTTGCTGCGGTGTGCTGCCGCGGGGATGTTCTTTTTTTTTGTGGATTAGGAAATTATGATTTGCGTCCGATGTGGATAAGTTGTGCATAAAGTTGGGGGTAAGTGTCTTGGAGCATCGGCAGGATGACTATATTCGGGGCCGGATATGGTCGAAAAACCGATCACATTTGGTGCGGCAGAGGCGTGTGGGCCGGATATGGTCGAAAAACCGATCACATTTGGTGCGGCAGTGGCGTGTGGGCCGGATGTGGTCGAAAAACCGATCACATTCGGTGCGGCAGAGGCGTGTGGGCCGGATGTGGTCGAAAAACCGACTACATTCAGTGCGGCAGAGGCGTGTGGGCCGAATGTGGTCGAAAAACCGACTACATTCAGTGCGGCAGAGGCGTGTGGGCCGAATGTGGTCGAAAAACCGACTACATTCGGTGCGGCAGAGACGTGTGGGCCGGATGTGGTCGAAAAACCGGCTACAATCGGTGCGGCAGAGGCGTGTGGGCCGGATATGGTCGAAAAACCGATCACAATGGGGATGCCGCAGGCATTTTGTTCTTGTTTTATGGTGGGGATAGGGTTGGGAGGAGGATTATGTGAATTATCTGGAAGAGAAACCAACATGTGTATGAAAAACCGAATACAATGGCGAGTGCGAAGGCGTGTGGGCGGATGTATGAGTAAAAGCGAATATCATGTGGCCACAGCCAGTAACAAATTTCGAGAAATCCTGCAAGAATTGCAACAATGCTGCTCCGTACAAGCGGCGGTGAGGGAGACAACCCTCAGAATGGACCAGATATATCAAAGCGGAAACCCCACATTGTGGGGTTATTTTGCGTGTGCGCCGAATAGCCTATTAGTACAGGGAGCGGCTTGACCGCAGGAATGTCGGGAGGGACTGCAGGCATGGGCAGAATCAGAAAATGGGGGAAACGGAGCGCAGGCGTACCGCTCTTCGGGCGTCTGCGGCTGCCGGACTTCAGCGGAAGCGGTCTGAGGGGGCCGGTCGGGCGCCGCCAGGCCTTCAAGGCCAAACCGTCCAGAGCGGGAATCCGGCCGCCGGGTGCGGGTTCGGGAGCAAGGTTCGAAGCGAAGCCTTCAAGACCCGGCGCGGGTCTGCCTGGCCGGAGCTGGGGACGGAGCGGGGGCTTCGTGGCGAAGCCCTCCAGGTCCGGCGGCCGGCTGGACGGGAGCGGAGCGGATTACGGGACAGCGAAGCCGTCCGGGAGAACAGCGGGCGCTCCGGGCCAGCGGGTCTGGCGCAAGGCCGGGCGCGGGGGCGGCGGGTTCCGCCTGTTCGGCAGCAGGGACGGGAAGCGGCAGGAAGCTGACGGGGACAAGGGGCGGAAGCCGCGCAGACGGGGCAGATTCTGGATCGTTCTGAGCCTGCTGCTGCTTCTGGCGGTGCTGCAGGGGCTGCGTTATGTGGAGCAGCACCTGAAGCCGCCGATTCTCCATCTGGCGCAGATCCGGGTGAAGCAGATCGCTACGGAATCCATTAACAAGGCAATTACGTCCCAGGTGGCGGACGGCGGGAATGCTGAGGCGCTGATTGACTGGAAGACGGATAAGAGCGGCAAAATCTCCGGCTTCATGCTCAACTATAAGGAGCATATGCGGATTACCTCGCAAGCCGCCGAGGTGATACAGTCCACACTGCAGGAACTGCATAACCGCAGCGAGCGTATTCCGCTGGGCCAGGCGCTTGGCAGCCCGCTGATTGCCTCCTTTGGACCCGATATTCCGATCAAGATCGAACCTCAGGGGGCCGTGAAGGTGGAGCTGAATACCCGGCAGCAAAATGCCGGAATCAATATGATTCTGGTTGAGGTCTATATTCACATTGTGACCGAGGTAGCGGTCGTAATCCCCTTTGACATGGAGCCGCAGGTGGTGGACACAGAGATCCCCGTCTCCTACCTGATGGTAGTCGGTGACGTTCCGATGTACTACTATGACAATCAGGGCAAGCCTGTCGGCGAGAACGGCAGCAGCGCCCCGGGCATCGCCATCCCGGCCCCTTCGCTGAGTACGGAGAAAAGCAGCACCGGCGCGGAAGGCACGCCTTCAGGCGGCGGCAACAGCAGTTCAGGCTCGGGCGGATCAGGCGGACATGCGGGCAGCGGGGAGAGCCCCTCGCCTGCATCAGGCAGCAACAATGCGCCGGATGCGGAAAGCGGAAGCGGAAATACGGGGGATGGGCCGGAGTAGGGGAGAAGCGGGGATAATGTCGGGGTAAGGGCTCCTGTGGTCATTTAATGGCTAAATGGGGGTCTTTTTTTATTGTGCCGGAGAGGTTGATACAGGCTAATGCGGATAAAGTTCGGAATTAGTTGGCAGGCTGCCGGTGCGATGAGGACGATGAGGGAAGTGGGTGGAATTAGGACACTTGTTAATGGACGAATGGCGGATATTGCGACAAGAGTTGGAAAAACAGCATTTAAATTTTCGTAATTTCTCCACTAGTGGTCAGAACGGTATTAGCAGATGCTGTTAATCCACTTATTGTCCTGTAACCGCCAGAAGTGGAGTAATTAAGCTACATTTTTCTACTTGTTTTCAGGATTGAGCTCATATTTTTCAATTCAAATCCACCTTTCCAATATGAATCCACTAGGAATGAACCGGAATGGCTTCTATAATAAGGGCAACACTGCGGCTGACAGGGGCTGTAAGCCAATCTTGGGGGGCTAGCATAATGAGAATATTGATCGTGGATGATGAGCCCAGACATCTTAGAGGGATGGTCAATCTGATCGGACGCCTTCGGCCGGAGGATCAGGTGGTGGCGGTGCAGGATGGCTTGTCCGCTATGGAAATGGTGAAAGCCCACCGCCCGGAAGCTATATTGACTGATATCCGTATGCCCGGAATGGATGGGCTTGAATTTCTGGAACGGCTTAAGCTTGAAGGTATCCGGACCAAGGTCGTAATGGTATCCGCTTACAATCTGTTCGAGTATGCGCAGAAGGCAGTTCATTATGGGGCTTACGATTACCTGCTGAAGCCGGTGGAGATTGACCAGGTAGCGGATGTCCTAAGCCGGATCGACCTTCTGCTGACAGCGGAACAGAGGCAGCGCCGTGAAGAGGAAGAAATGCAGCACCGGCTTAAGCTCGCTTCTTCCGCCTACCTGAACCGGCTCATGCTGTCCTGGCTGAACGGCAGTGCGTCCTTGGCCGAGCTGGCGGAGCTGGACGGTTATGATTGGCTGCGGGAGAGCGGTGTCGCTGTGTATTCGGAGCTGAACTCCTGCCAGGATAGCGGGGAGAGGCAGGACAGCGGCGTGTTCATCCGTGCTCTGGAGCAGGCCTGGGGCAGGTGGGGGGAAGCCATCACCATTCCCTTGAGCGGGATGACGGAGGACGGCTCTCTTGCCGCCGTTACCTTGATTTCCCTGGAAGCCCTTACCGGGGACAAGCGGGAAGAAGCCCGGTCCATTGCCCGTTCCTTGGCGGCGGATTGGGCGCATACCGGACAGCTCACCCACGGGATTGGCCCGGAATGCCGTTCCCTCCGGGAGGAAGCGCCGCGGTCCTATCTGGCAGCCAGAACGGCCAACAGTTACAACTTCTATGATTTCCGGCAGGGGCTGCTGTTTTCAGATGAGATCAGGTTTTCTTCCCGCGAGGCCGTTCCTGACTGGAGCAAGGTCTATGAGGCGTTGAAAATGGATGATGCTGCGCTTGTTCTGGAAGCTTGTGTGGAAGCCCTCTGCCAGCTTGCAGACGGTGGACATGCCAGCCCTATGCTGCTAAAGGAGCAGGCATCGCTAATGCTGCTGCAGATCCGGAGTGAGCATCAGGACATTCTGGATAAGAGAGCGCAGCAGATGCTGACCGGTACGGCTACGATGCTTATCCGCTCATGCCGCTCGTACCCGGAGCTGGTGGCCCATTTGGGGCAGGCACTCCGGGAAGCGCATTTGGCCTTAACCGTATCCCGGCAGGATCAGGGGGAGAGCATGATCGCTGAATGCCTAAGCTGGATACAGCAGCATATGAAGGAGGAGCTTACACTGGAGCGGGCAGCTGAGCATTTCCATTTTAACCCTTCCTATTTCAGTACACTGATCAAGAACAGGACGGGAAAAACGTTCTCGGAGCATGTGACGGCGGCCCGGATGAAGCGGGCCAAGGTACTGCTTGCCGGGGAGCCGCTCCGAATATATGAGATATCCCTGGAATGCGGATTTCAGGATACGAAATATTTTTGCCGCGTATTCAAGAAGTATTACGGCATGTCGCCCAAAGCCTATAAGCATGCGCTGTCGCAAAGGAAACGTGAGGCATGAAGATCACCTTCCGTTACCGGCTGCTGGCCAGCTATATTCTGTTGATCGCCATTCCCCTGCTCGTTCTGGGGGCTTTATTCTACCGGACCAGCCTGAAGATTATCACAGAGCAGGCGCAGAAGAATGTATATGAGATTGTCAGGAAGAATAATGAAGTCATGGACACCAAGCTGCGGATCGTGGACCAGAACAGCATGTCCTTGTTCCTCGATAAGGATCTGTTCCGCATCTTCAACCAGCTGGACCCCGCGAATGAAGCGGAGCTGTTCGCAGCCGACCGGCAGGTGACGGCTGTGCTCGGCAAAACCTTTTCCCAGAACCAGGATATCTTTGCCTACCAGCTATGGACCTCCTACTTCACCTTCGGACAACCCCTGCCTCAAGGAGAACCGACGCAATCGGATATATACCGTATGGCCCGGCAGGCGGGAGGGAAGCTGGTGTGGATACCGACTTATGAGTTCGCGTCCATGTTCAACCAGCCCTATCTGCAAGGCGGAAATCTGGAGTTCCGTTATCTCTTCTCGGCTACACGTCTGCTGGACTTCACCTATCTGAGCAATACGAAGCTTGCTAAAATGGATGCCGGAGTGGAACGCCCCGTACTTGCCATAAGCTTCAAATCCGAGGTGCTTAAATCCTTGTATGCAGACAGCCTTCCGGGGAACTCGCGCTACATGGTGCTTGATCCGCAGGACAGGGTAGTCGCCAGCAGTGAGCCGGGTCAGGTTGCACAGATCTATAAGGAGGCAGGACTGGACAAGCTGCAGCGGGAGAACAGCGGGGCACGGAGAATGAAGCTGGACGGCGAAGCGGTGATCGTCTGCTTCGACCGTTCGGAGGTGACCGGCTGGATGTCTGTGGTGTGGATACCGGAGGCAGGGCTGGTGAGCAGCCTGGTGCCGGTGATCCGGACATCTATTACTGTACTGGCTGTTGTGATGGGGATTGTGGCTCTGATCTTCGCTTATTTCATTGCAGGTAAAATCACTAAGCCCATCAAGCGGCTGCTCAGCGCAATGAGATCGGTGGGCGAGGGAGATTTCCAGACCCGCGTGGATGTGGTGAGCCATGACGAGTTCGGCGTGCTGACGCAGCGCTTCAACCGGATGAATGACCGGATTCAGCTGCTGGTGACGGAGAATTACGAGATCAAGCTGAAGGAGAAAGAGGCTGAGATACAGGCGCTGAATATGCAGATGCATCCGCACTTCCTGTATAATACGCTGAATGTGATGAACTGGACGGCAATTGAGAATGATCAGCAGGAGCTTAGCAGGATGCTTGTCTGTCTATCCAACATGCTGCATTATACCTCCCGGAAGACATGGGACGCCGTACCGTTGTCCGAAGAGATGAGCTGGATGAGTAATTACTTCTATATTATGTCGATCCGCTTCGAGGACAAGTTCACCGTGGAGTATGATATGGACCCGCAGCTCTTGGCGTACGATGTGCCGAGACTGCTGTTCCAGCCCTTTGTGGAGAATGCGATTCTTCACGGCTTCGATCAGACCGGCTCTGGAGGACTCATTGGAATCCGCGGCTGGATTAACGGCAGAACCCGGCATTACGAGGTGGCCGACAACGGCCGGGGCATGAGTGCGGAGACGGTACACAGAATTCTGTATCAGAAGTCTTCCTCTGTGGGTATTAAGAATACTATTGACCGCATTCAGATGACCTACGGCGGCGAGTACGGGATATCCATCTTCTCGACTCCGGGAGCAGGCACGAAGGTAGTGATTACTTTGCCGCTATAAGCCAATCCCGGTCCACCAATCCAAAGAGATTAGGGTTATGTAAGCGCTATCTTATATTTTATAATAAAGACATCATAGACTGCAGCTATGAACCCGTTGAACTTAGAAATCGAGAGGGGCTTCCGAATATGTCGCAACCCAGGAAATCAGTCTTCATCACATTGGCTCTGGTTCTGATGCTTGCCGCCGTGCTGTCTGCGTGCTCGAAGTCTAATACTGCAAGCCCTGACACTTCCGCATCTTCCGGGAATTCCGGATCGAAGGAGAATATTAAGCTGCGGATGACGGTCTGGGGCTCACCGGAGGAAGTGGCTCCTTATAAAAAAGCGATTCAGAATTTCGAGGCCAAGCATCCGAGCGTTAAGGTCGAGCTTCAGCATATTGCCGCCGATTATGATACCAAGCTGACGACTATGGTCGCCGGGAATGATGTTCCGGACATTGCCATGATGGAATCGGGCACCATTGCTTTTCCGATGGCGGAGCAGGGCAAATTCTATAATCTTCAGGAATTCCTGGATACGGATGCCGATATCAGTCCGGATACACTGGTTCCCAATATTACCTATTCCCTGGAGCCGGGCAATGTTATCGGAATCGGCCCCGGCCCCGAATCCTTCGCCTTGTTCTACAATGAGGATATCTTCAAGGACGCCGGCATTGAACCTCCTCCGTCGAATGTGGCGGATGCCTGGACCTGGGATGAATTCGTTGAGGTGGCCAAGAAGCTGACGGTGGACATGAACGGCAAAACAGCGGACCAGGAAGGCTTCGATCCGACCAGAATCAAGCAATATGGAGCAAATATCTCCACCTGGTGGGGGGTGTACAGCAACTTCATCTATTCCAACGGCGGGGATTTCATCTCAGCGGACGGCAAAACCTTCGGGCTGAACCAGCCGGAGGCGGTGGAAGCCCTTCAGAAAATATCCGATCTGATGAATGTGCATCATGTCTCCCCTTCACCCGTGCAGTCCAAGAATATTCCGGCAACGAATGTAGCGCTCCAGACCAAGAAGGTGGCGATGACTGTAGACGGGCAATGGGCAAGCGCAGGCCTCGCCCAGTCGAACTTCAACTTCAATGTCGGGGTCATGCCTGTAATGAAGGAGCCGGTCACCACCGTGGTCTGCGGCATGTTCTCCATTTTCAAATCCACCAAGCATCCCCAGGAGACCTGGGAGCTGCTGAAGGCGCTGCTCGATCCCGAAGCCTCCATTGACATGCTTACAGCCGGAACCTGGATGCCATCTCCCAAGGACTGGTACACCGATCCTGCGCTACTGGCCAAATGGACGGAGAATCTGGACGCCAGACCGTCCGGCTATAAGGAAGCCATTGTCGATGTGATTCTGACCAAAGGGCATCAGACCCCGACCGGCTATGTGAAGAATTTCAACAATATTATGGACTTGGTCAATCCTGCGCTGGATAAGGTGTGGCTCGGCCAGCAGACTGCCCAGGAAGCGATGGACTCCATCGCGGCAAAGGTCCAGGCCCAGATTAAGGGACGGCGCGATATCAAGGAATAATCAACAAGACTGGAGGCCAGTATGCGAAAAGGAATGTTCTACGGGCTGCTGTTCACCGCCCCCGCCATCCTTGGGTTTGCCATTTTTACGCTGGGTCCCATGATCGCCAGCCTGGTGCTCAGCCTGACTAACTATAATGTGTTCAAAGAGCAGACCGCTTTCACCGGTCTGGATAATTACCTGCGGCTGTTCTCAGGTGAAGATGAGCTGTTCTATAAATCGCTGGGGATCACCTTCTATTTCGTCATACTGCGTGTGCCTGCGGTGATTCTCCTCTCCTTCGGGATCGCGCTGCTATTGAATCTCAATGTGAAGGGAAGGGCTATCTTCCGTACGATCATCTACCTGCCGAGTATTGTTCCGGCGGTGGCCTCGGCCATGATCTGGATGTGGCTGCTTAACCCTGACCTGGGCCTCATCAATTCGCTGCTGAGCCGCTTGCATCTGCCGACCAGCAACTGGCTGTACGGGGAAGGCAGCGTGATCCCCTCAGTCGTACTTACCACGCTCTGGGGGATCGGCAGCACGGTGATTATTTTCCTCGCCGGACTATCCGGCATCCCCCGGCAGTATTATGAGGCCATTGAGGTGGATGGAGGGGGCTGGTTCCGTAAGCTGAGCCATGTGACGGTTCCGATGGTCACCCCGACAATCTTTTTCAATACAATCATGACGATTATCGGTTCCTTCCAGGTCTTCAACGAAGCCTACATTCTGACGCAGGGCGGACCGAATAACCGGAGTTTGTTCTATGTATTTTATTTGTGGAGAACAGGCTTCCGGGATGCCGAGATGGGGTATGCGTCCGCGCTGGCCTGGATCTTGTTCGTCATTATTCTGTTCTTCACCTTCATCGTCTTCAGAACCTCGAAGTCATGGGTGTATTACGAAGGGGGGGACCGGGCTTGAGGCCATCGAAGCTTTCACTTACCGCAGGTTACGGGGCGCTGATCCTAATCTCCTGTATGTTCATCATTCCGTTTGTCTGGCTGATCCGCAGCTCGCTGATGAATTTATCGCAAATATTCACCATGCCCCCCGAATGGATACCGAAGCCGTTTCAATGGGGCAATTTCCATAAGGCGCTTACGGTGCTGCCGTTCGATGTTTTCTTCAAGAATACGCTCATCATCGTGGTCACCGTGCTGGTGGGAACCGTAATTACGAGCAGCATCGGAGCCTTCGGATTCTCACGGATTCCTTGGAAGGGCAGGGATGCGGTGTTCGCGGTCCTGATGACCAGCATGATGCTGCCGGCGGCGGTGACGATGATCCCAAGCTTTCTGGGCTGGCAAATGATGGGGTTCTACGATACGTTGTATCCGCTGATTGTGCCCGCTTATTTCGGCGGGGGAATCTTCAACATCTTCCTTCTCCGGCAATTCTATCTGAGCATTCCGCGCGATTTCGATGAAGCTGCCTATGTGGACGGGGCGAATTACTGGCAGATCTATACCCGGATCATCTTTCCCCTAAGCCGTTCCGCGATTATCGTAGTGGCCTTGTTCAGCTTCCTGGCCTCCTGGAATGACTTCATGGGACCGTTGATCTATCTGAAAAGCGACAAATGGTTCACCCTCGCGCTGGGCCTGCAAATGTTCCAGGGCACCTATACCGCGCAGTGGGATCTGCTGATGGCGGCCTCGGCCACTGTCGTTCTGCCTTGTGTCATTGTGTTTCTGGCCGGACAGCGTTACTTCCTGGAGGGCATAACCTTAACGGGATTAAAAGGATAAAGGAGGCGGGGAACGGAAATGGCAGAGCAACAAGCGAAGATTCATGCCTGGCAAGATGTGTCCTTCACCTGTGTAACTATCAATGACGAGTTCTGGAAGCCGCGCCTGAAGGTGCTGAGGCAGACCACGCTGCCGGATTGCCTGTCCAAATGTGAGGAGACCGGCCGCATCAATAACTTCGCCAAGGCAGCAGGACTGCTGGAAGGGCATTACGAAGGCAAATATTATAACGACTCAGATGTCTACAAGGTGCTTGAAGGCATTGCCTATGCGCTGATGTCAGAGCGGGATGCGGCGCTGGAGGCTGAGGCTGACCGGATCATCGGGCTGATCTCGGCTGCGCAGGAAGAAGACGGCTATCTGTGTGCGTACTTTACCCTGGAGAATCCCCAGGGCAAGTGGACAGACATGGAGAAGCACGAGATGTACAACGGCGGCCATCTGATCGAAGCGGCGGTTGCCTATTATGCAGCCACCGGCAAGCGCGAGTTGCTGGAGGTGGCCTGCCGTCTGGCCGATCATGTTGACGAGGTCTTCGGCCCCGGCAAGCGGCACTGGGTGGAGGGGCATGAGGAGATCGAGCTGGCACTGGTGAAGCTGTACCGCGTGACGCAGAGTGAGCGCTACTGGAAGTTGGCACTCTGGCTGCTGGAGGAGCGAGGCCATGGCTATGGTGTTGGCGCGATCTGGGATAATCCGGAGTGGGGACCGGCCTATTGCCAGGACGATGTCCCCGTCCGCGAGATTAAGCAGGTCACCGGCCATGCCGTCCGTGCCATGTATCTGTATACGGCCATGGCGGATATTGTCCATGCTTCAGGAGATTCCGCTTATACGGAGGCTCTGCACAGGGTCTGGACACATACGGTTGAGCGCAACATGTATGTAACGGGCGGCATCGGGCCGTCCAGGCACAATGAAGGCTTCACCTCCGATTATGACCTGCCTAATGAGACAGCCTATTGCGAGACCTGCGCCGCCATTGCCATGGTGTTCTGGAATCACCGGATGAATCTGACGTTCGGGGACGGTAAATATGCCGATGTGGTAGAACGTGAGCTGTATAATGGCGCTTTGTCGGGAATCTCCCTGTCCGGGGATCAATATTTCTATGAGAATCCGCTGGCTTCCCAGGGCGGGCATCATCGTGTCCCATGGTTTGAAACCTCTTGCTGTCCGACCAATCTGGCCCGCTTTCTGCCATCCCTGGGCCAGTACTCCTATGCTGTTACAGAGGATGGCCTGGCGGTGAATCAATATATGAACAGCGAAGCGGAGCTTAGGCTTGCCAGCGGGCTGGGCGTCAGGCTGAAGCTAAGCACCCGTTATCCCTGGGATGGCCGGATAGAGCTTGAGGTGAACCCTGCTGCAAGCGCCGAATTCAGTATCCGGCTGCGGGTGCCGGAGTGGTGCAGCGGGTACCGGGTGGAGGCAGGAGGCATCAGCATCGGGGAGGCGGAAGCCTTGACGCATCAGGGGTATATGGTGCTCGAGCGGAACTGGTCGCCGGGGGATACGGTGGTGCTTGAGCTGGAGCTGCCCGTGAATAAGGTGCGGGCCAGACCGGAGGTGGAGGCGGACAGAGGGAGGGTTGCCGTGCAGCGGGGACCCGTTGTATATTGTCTGGAGCAGACGGACCATCCCGGCAGTTCCTATGATGCCTTCTCCCTGCCGGCCGGAGCGAGGTTCCGGGTGAAGCATCTGCCGGAGCTGCTGGGCGGGGTGACGGTGCTGCAGAGCCGGGATGCAGACGGCAGGCCGCTCAGGTTCATCCCCTATTATGCTTGGGACAACAGGGAGCCTGGTTTCATGCAGGTCTGGGTGCGGGAACGGGAAGGAAGTGGCCTGTACGGCTATTGAATTCGCTAGTGCAGAGCAAAGGAGGAGATTCGCTTGCGCGGAATTACGAACCCGGTTATCCCGGGCTGGTATGCTGACCCGGAGGCCAGAACATATGGGGGCAGGCATTATGTGTATGCCACCAGATCCTTCACGGAATATACCCGGCAGATGAATCTGGATGCCTTCAGTTCCGGGGATCTGGTTCACTGGACGACCCACGAGGGGATCATCGAAATGGATGATTTCCCCTGGATCTGGAGAGCGGTATGGGCTCCGACCCAGATTGAGCATCACGGCCGGCATTATCTGGTCTTTGCCTCGAACGATATCCAGAAGGACGGCGAAGCCGGCGGGCTGGAGATTGCTGTTGCGGATGCTCCCGAAGGCCCCTACAGAGGGTATCTCCACCGGCCGCTGATCGGCGGGTTCGTTCACGGCGCGCAGCCGATCGACGCTCATCTGTTCAAGGATGATGACGGTGCAATCTATCTGTATTACGGGGGCTGGGGGCATTGCAACGTGGCCCGGATGAATGAGGAGATGACGGGGTTTGTTCCGTTCCCGGACGGAGAGGTCATCCTTTCCGTCACCCCGCCGGGTTATGTGGAGGGGCCGTGTATGATCAAGAAGGACGGCCTGTATTATCTGATGTGGTCAATGGGCGGATGGACCAACGGGACCTACCGGGTCGCTTATGGCGTAAGCGACAACCCGCTTGGTCCATTCCCGAACCTGGGGACCATACTGGAGAGGCAGGAGCCGGTGGCGGAAGGCCCCGGCCATCACGGATATTTGCATCTGCCGGACCGCGATGAATGGCTGATCGTCTATCACCGCAGACTCATCGGAGACCGGGAGCCGGGCAACCGCATGTTATGCATCGACAGACTGGAACTCGGTGCAGGCGTTATCAAGCCGGTAAGGATGACCGACCGGTGGTAAGCTTGTCGGCTTATCGTAGGTGAATACAGGAGGAATGAGGCCTTGGCTTATGACGGGGCCTTTTTTGTAGTGGTGCCGGAGAGGAATGCGTCATTCAATTAATGTTATTACCCCTGTATTCCCATAATGTTGTACAAATTGCAACTCGGAAACCGGGATATCCGGGGATATGATAGAGTTGTTGTATAAAATGCAAGAATTGCCCCCCGCTGAGCGTTTGGAGGATGAAAAATCCTGCTTTTTATGCAGTAACTTTGAAATGTAGCCGGGATGAGCAGGGTAATGTTGTATTTTGAGCAGGATTTTCACTGGGAGGTTGGGGACGAATGCAAAATATTCATGATAATGAAATTATTTCTTATAAGGTTGATTTGCAAAAGTCAAAAATTACATTCCAAACATTGGGCGGCAAAGACAATTCAGTTCCCGTCATGATTGAGTTCATTGATGTCTTGGCGCATATGTTTGAAACGCAGTTGCAAGGGAGTATTCTTCTTGATATCAGCCAATTCGAAATAAGTCGATTTGTCAAAAGTAATAAGGAATTGTTAGAGCACCAAAAGGACTCCGCTTGGCCGATGTATTATGAAAAAAGAGAGGATTTGCTTGAATATTTACTACATGAAAATTATAACTACTATGCGATCTCCGCTTCGTATGGTCTTAATGGGTGGGTAGTTGCTAAAGAGTATAATATTTATAACTGAGCAGAAAGGTCTAAAGTTGACCCTGAGGGAGCTACCCCTCAGGGTCTTTCGTTTTGCCTATGAGTTAAGAGAATGAGTAAAGCTTTGAAACCAAGCGCAGCTTCAGACATTGTTATCTCTGTCATCCCCCACCCTGAAGCACCGACTTCACAAGCAGCAGCCACGGAATGCTGCCAGTAGCGGCGATGCTCCCCTCCGGGTGAACCTCCGCTGCAAGCAGCAGCATGTAATAACTGAGGCCAGTGATTGCGGCAGCGCTGCCGGATTGCAGTAGCGTCTGTTCATCGTCTGACGTAAGCTGTGGAGCTTGCCCGCAGGATTGAGCTATGGCTGCATAGAGCAGCCATTCGGCAGCATCCCCGGGCAATCTATGGTACTGAGATTGCCCGGTATATTCCGCACACCACTGTAATCTAAATGAAGCAGGTGCATGCAGCATTCCTTGCAGCAGCGGCAGGGGAAGTCTGCTCCAGAGAAAGTGTGCAGCGCCAAAGGGCTTGCCAAGCAGGAGCAATGTGTCCCAAGCGCCTGCTTGAAGCAGCAGTTGTGCTGCGTAAGAAAAATTTGTAGAGCTACGCGGTGTGTCTGCGCGGTGTTCCGAATCGGCTAAGCTGCCGATATCGGGGGCCGGGAAGGAACATTCTGCCGGAACAGAAGGGTCTTCTTGTTCTTCGGTTTGGCATTGTGGCAGCTTGGAATGGCTGGTTTCAGCATGGGGGGAGGCGACTTGGTGCTCCTGCATGCTGTTAGAGCCTGCCCGATGCTCCGCCGGGCCGGGCTGCTGCCCCGCCAGCCGGCGGTGCATGGCTGCAAGCCCGGGCGGCAGCTCCGCCAGCCGCCCCAGGCCTTGTCTTGCCGCGGCGATTCCGCCGCTGCGGCAGGACAAGGCCCACAGATAGCCGGATACCCACGGGTCATCCGGCGCATCCTCCCGCATCCGCGCAAGCTCAGCGGATGCGGCCCCGGGCTGTTCCGGGTCGCGGAACAGCGTCCCCAGCAGCACCTGAAGCACCTGCCGGATATCCTCCGGCAGATGCGGTGCTGCGAGAAGCGCCGCCATCCACGAGGCGGCGCGGGCATTGAGTGCGGCAGGCACCAGCCTGCTCAGCACTCGTCGGGGCAGGGCAGGAAGCAGCTGACGCGTGAACACCGTCAGCTGCTCCGTTTGCCCGGACAGCAGGCACAACGTGGCCAGCTGCTCCCAGGCGGTTACGTCATCAGGCGCGTAGCCGATCGCCTGTCTGTAATGCTCCATTGCTTCCTCGTAGAGGAACAGCCGCTCGCAGACCCGCCCGGCGGATAGGCGGGTGCGGTAGGTTCCGCTGCCGGAGGAGGAAGGGTATTTATGTGCGGTATCCCCGCTGTCCAGCGCCTGCTGGAGCAGAGGGTATGCCCGCCATACCTGCCCTTGCTCCAGCAGCAGACCCGCATAGCTCTCCAGCAGATCAGTGAAATCTGCGTACAGCCCAATCCCGGCCTGATAGACAGACTCCGCGTCCGCAGGCCGCCCGCCCGCTTGGAGGGCAAAGGCTGTTTTGAGATACAGGTCGGCGGTATAGCCGGAGTCGGGCTGAGCTTCTTCCAGCAGCGGCAGCAGCAGGCCCGCCGCAGCCTGATATTGCCCCTGCTGGTAATATTCCGTGCCCAGTGCGTACCGCAGAGGAACGCTATCCGGTTCAAGCCGCAGAGCAGCGTGGATTAGCTGCAGATTGCGGCTGGCTTTATTTTTGCGCTGAAGCTCATCATCCAGATAGCCGTAATGGTGGACAGGCAGACGGGCATAAGCAATATGTCCTCCGGGGAGGCTCCAGATGCTGGAGGCTACCTCTTCATGAATGCTGCCGCGAAAACAGATACGTACATCGTTTCGGAAGAGTCTGCAAACATTGTCTGTCACGTATTCGCGCCCGGAGGCATCACCTACATAATGAATAAAAGGCAGGAAATACCCGTCCGCATGCTCCGATTCCAGCAGAAGCTTTAACTCCTCTGGCATCCAGTCAGCAAGGGCTTCATCTGCATCCAGCACCAGAATCCACCCATAGGAGGCCAGCTGTAGGGTATGATTACGGGCTTTGGAGAAATCGTGTTCCCAGGGCAGCCTGATTACCCGGGCACCGAACCTGCCGGCGATAGCCATACTGTTGTCCTCTGATCCGGTATCCGCGATAATAATCTCCGAGACCATACCCTGAACAGACAGGAGGCATTGCTCCAGATGCTGCGCCTCATTCCTTACGATCATGCAGAGCGAGATCCCGGGAGTATCCATGGTCTGTAAGCTCCTTCCTAACAGCATCTGATTGAAAAAGTAGGGGTGCAAAGCAAGCGGGTATACCCCTTATGGACTGGAGAGCCGTTATTTTCAAAAAAACAGCACTTTTTACGGAGTTGCGGACTCAGAGGAACCTATTATCACTCTAACCGATGATTTAAGGCAGCATATCCGCCTTTAAGCGCCGTGGAGTCCGTAACTCTTCCCAGTCATGCGTTTTCTCCAAAATAAACGCCCCTCAGTCCGCAACGCCCAGGCAACTGACACTCTGCTGAATAAAAACGGACTATGCAGGGATAGTTGCAGAACGTACACCTAAAACGAGCGAAAAGGCACACTTTCATTGGATAACTGTAGTCTGTACAACTAAATCTGCCCAAAAAGGGGAGAGGGAAGAATCAACGGATGTTTAAATGTACGAAGTACAACTAAACCGGAAATTGGCGAGCAATCAGGCGTTTTAGTTGTACCAAATACAATTAAGGCTTATCGCAACTCCGATCATCTGATGACATACTAATCGGTTGATCTGGGAAGCGGAAGAGTGAGACGCGCAGCCGCAGCAGCCGGTGAATATATGGCCGAAGTTACGAGCGCAGCCAGAACCTTGTCAGCCAAAAGAATCAAGGGCTGCACAGCCGCAGCAATAGCAGATAAGGGGAGTGAGGTGTTCCCGTCCGCCGGGTTAACTGCAGGATGATTTAGCAGCCCGGTGATATCATCGTAGCTCAGCTCAGCTGCGGAAGCTGCTTCCGCCCGCTGCAACAGCTCCAACAAATCAGCAGTAGGCGGCACCTCCAGCCCTGCATCATCTACCGCTCCAGCACCTACCCCAGCATCGATCTCACCCGCACTCTGCGCCGCCGCATCCACCGCTCCCGCATCTTGCAACACGCCATCGATCTCACCCGCACTCTGCGCCGTAGCATCCACCACTCCCGCATCTTGCATCACGCCATCGATCTCATCCGCACTCTGCGCCGTAGCATCCACCACTCCCGCATCTTGCATCACGCCATCGATCTCACCCGCACTCTGCGCCGTAGCATCCACCGCTCCCGCATCTTGCATCACGCCATCGATCTCACCCGCACTCTGCGCCGCCGCATCCCTCTCTTCCGCCGCCACACCAGATCCCACACCGCCCTCAAGCATATCAGCCGCCGCTGTGTAACAGCCATCCCTTACCAGCAGGCGCAGTAGCTCCTGGCGCTGCTCCGTCAGGATGCCGGGCAGCTGCCCGGCCAGCCAGCCGTGAAGCTCAGGTTCGCGGCCCGTGCATTTGAACAGGCGCGTGAGCCGGGGGATCAGCGGCCAGGGGTCCGGCTGGAGCTGGGCTGCCCTGGTGAAGCAGGCTGCCGCTTCATGCGCTTCGCCGATCTGCTGGCAGACTTGCCCCAGCAGCGTATGGGTGAGATAGGTGCCTAACCCGGATTCTGTATGGTAGAGGGGAGGCGAGGCACCGATCTCCAGTGCCCGGAACAGCGCGGTCTTGGCTTCGGCTAAGGCAGACACCTGTAGCAGCAGCGCCCCCTTGAGATGGTGAAGATCGGGATAATCCGGGAAAAGCGTGCTTCCCTGCCCGCAGGTCTCCAGCGCACCCGGGTAATCACCGGTTACCGCCAGGCAGCGGACTTTGTATTTATAGAGCAGGTGAACATAGCTGGTACCCGGCTGGGCCATGTTCAGCGAGGTGCCGATATGCTCCAGCGCCTGCCCGTAATCGCCAAGCCGCATATATTCAACCGCCAGATTGAAATGCTGAAAAGCATCTCCAGGACTTTGCTCCAGCTGCTGCTTCAGCAATCCGAGATTACGGCTGATTTTATCTTTCCGCTCCACGACTCCGTCGGCATAGCCGTAGTGATGGACAATGACGGTGCCCATATGCATCGCGGCATCCGGGTTCTCCTGCACAATGACAGCCGCAATCTGCTCATGAATAATGCCGCTGAAGCGATAATTCGGGCGGTTCTTGAACATCCGGAGGATCGGGTTGACCGTAAGAGTCTGCGAAGCACGCTCCGTCCCCTGATGATTATGAATCCGCACAAAAAAAGCCTCATACTCCGTATGCTTCGCGCATACCAGCAGCTCCTCCCGGCTCCCCGGCTCCAGCTCCTCGTCTGCATCCAGCACCAGAATCCAGGTGCCTTGCGCCAGGGCCAGACCGGCATTGCGTGCGGCGGCAAAATCCCCGTTCCACGGGTAATCGATGATCCGGGCACCGAAGCTGCGGGCAATGGATCGGGTGGCGTCGGTGGAGCCGGTGTCCACAATGATGATTTCATCCGCAGCCCCGCGCGCACTCCGCAGACAGCGGGCCAGGTTGTCGGCTTCATTTTTGACAATCATGCATAAGGAAATCAGCGGTTGGTGTGGTTTCGTGGTCATTAGCTCAGACCTGCTCCTCTCTGCCGTTGGGTGTAATTCCACTTCGTATGCCAAGGGGTGCGGCGCAGCACCGCGATGGATTGAACCACCGCTGCACTGTCCTCCTGAAGCGGGCCATGAGGCGGTTGCCCCTTCCCCTGTAGTCGTTCTACAGCTTCTGCGAGACGCTGCTCCGCCAGATGAAGATAACAGAGCGCTAGTCCGGTGCTAACTGCATCGTCTGCAGGGGATTCCCCCAAGGCAAGCCGGTACCAGCTGGCAGCTTCCGCATAATGTCCTTTATCGATGAGCAGTTCTCCGAGATACCGTAGGGTTGCCCCTGAAGCTTCCTTGCTGCCTGCAAGGCCAATGAACAGTTCCCCCGCTTCTGCACGCCAGCCTTCCTCATAGAGCGCC
This sequence comes from Paenibacillus sp. FSL P2-0089, assembly GCF_038595095.1. Taxonomy (NCBI): domain Bacteria; kingdom Bacillati; phylum Bacillota; class Bacilli; order Caryophanales; family Paenibacillaceae; genus Paenibacillus; species Paenibacillus sp. FSL P2-0089. Next base: position 6,046,997 of record NZ_CP152006.1, on the reverse strand, counting down.
TCTGCCAGAGTGCTTGTATGCGCTGGGAAGCGTTCAACGAGCCGCTTGCCCAGGGCGATGAACTGGTGCTTCACAGCAAGCCGGATGACCTCGGCAAGCAGAGGGGATTCCCCGAAGGCGGCGAACTCCGCTTGCTGCACGGCAGCATCGGACGACAACCTTGCATCGATCTCCAGCAATTCGGAACGCACTTCCGCAGGTGATTGCAGCCAGAGCTCCTCTTGCAGCTTCTCGCCCAGTTCCCATGTCACCATGGCTTCAAGGAGCCATAGCTGCCGCACCGTTTCTGTGTTCAATCCTCCGGCTGAGAGCTGTAGAGTGCCGGCCCGCAGCTTGTCGGCTGTCTTCCTGAACGAATGATATTTTCCGGTAATGATCCAGGAAGACAGCAGGAACAGCAAGGTGTCCTCCTCCAGCGGGCAGACCGCAGGCGGCAGCTCTGCAATTGCCTTATAAGCGCCCAGCCGATATAAAGTACCGATAATTGCGGTTCTGGCAGCACGCTGTGCTGTGCCGGTCAGCTGTATCAAGAGTGCGGCGATCTCTCCCTCCGGCACCTCCAGCTCCTGAAAAGCAGCAGCGATCCCCTCCAAAGCGGGGAGATACAGGGAGTGCTGCTGAAGCGCACGATGATACAACTGCGCGGCCTCCTTTTGCTTCCCGAGCTGCTGGAAAATGGCCCCCATCCGGTGCAGCGGGCGGAAGCTGTCCATGCCCTGTTCAGTGACGTATGCTCTGCGCGGAGTCGGGGCAGACGAGGTATCTATGGCGTGCTGGTAAGACTGGACGGCGCGCTCATAGAATCCTTGGTTCTCCCACGACTGGCCCTGCATGTAATGCAGGTCGGGATAATCTCCATAACGTGTCAGCTCGCGGGTCAGCAGGCTGTCGACCGCTTTCACATTACCGGCGGCCAGATCAATTTTGCACAGATCGCGAATGATCGAGGGACGGTAAGAAGCCTGAAGCGGAGCGAGGGTAAGACTCTGGCGCAGCAGTTCTCCGGCTTCCTCCAGCCGTCCGTCCTGACAGCAGGTGACTGCCAGATTATAACGGCTGAACACATCGTCAGGCTCTTCCGCAAGCGCAAGCCGCAGCAGGTGCTCGTTGCGGCTGATTTTATGCTTGGCGCGCATGACCGGGGGCAGGTAGCCGAAGTGAAGAATCTCTATTGGACTGGCCTCGATGGAGGCGGACCCATGTTTTGTGAGAATAGAGGACTCTACACTTTCGTGAATTCTCCCGCTGAAAAGATAGCCCTGCCCACCCCGGAACAGCCGCACAGGATGGTGATACAGACGATCCTCGGGCCTGCTTCCCAGCAGGTTCTCTATGCGCACCGTGTACGCTTCGGCTGTGCTGCCTCCGAGAATCTCCTTGATTGAATCTATGGAAGTCTGAAGGATTTCATCTGCATCCAGGACCAGTATCCAACTGCTGGCCGCATGGGAGAGACCGGTATTGCGTGCGTCTGAGAAATGGTGGTTCCACTGGGCTTCAATGACCGTTGCCCCGTATCTCCGGGCGATTTCCACGGACTGGTCCGTGGAGCCGGTATCGACCACGATGATTTCATCGGCGCCCTGCAGACTAGCTAGGCAACGTGGGAGCAGCTCGGCTTCATTGTTGACTATGAGCTGTACTCCTAGTGTAGGTTTGGCAGATTGATTCAAGATCGTTCCTCCTTCGCGGGCCTTAATTCCTCCGGGTATTCTGCAAAAATAAGAATGTACATGCGTTGCTGCCGTCTTATGTAGATGCGGAATAACGCACAGCCAAGAGTACATGGGTATCCATGCACTCTTGGCTCCTGCATCGTATGACGGAAATTATGCTTACGTTCCTTGTGCATCAAAAATAACATTAAGCGTAGAAGCCGCACCCGGCGTGGCGGATTGATAGGAGAGGCGGGTGTATTTCAGGAACCGGGCAGGCACAATAACGTCTACAGAACCTGCTGGCAGCGGATTGTCTCCGGTCGTATCGACGAAATAGTTGGTTCCGTCTGCACTGATCTCGACCCGTGTATTCACCGGATTGGCTCCGGTATTCACAATGAAGTAGGAATAGGTGCCAAGGACACTGGTATTGTTGGCCGGCAGCGGCGTATAGGTATCCGAGGTTGCAATTGCCGTTGTAGGCAGCTCAATGAAGCTGCGCTGGGAAATAGACGTTACGCTGCTCAGAGTACCAGCAGTGATAGTCGCACCAAGCACGCTAGTAATGGTACCATCCAACAGGTTGGTCACCGTACCAGCGGATGTTAAAGTACCAGCAGTGATAGTCGCACCAAGCACGCTAGTAATCGTACCGTCCAACAGGTTAGTCACCGTACCAGCAGATGTTAAAGTACCAGCAGTGATAGTCGCACCAAGCACGCTAGTAATGGTACCAGCGAGGATGTTCGTTACTGTACCAGCAGATGATAGAGTACCAGCAGTGATAGTCGCACCAAGCACGCTAGTAATCGTACCGTCTAAGAGGTTGGTCACCGTACCAGCAGATGATAGAGTACCGGCAGTGATAGTCGCGCCAAGCACGCTAGTAATCGTACCGTCTAAGAGGTTGGTCACCGTACCAGCGGATGTTAAAGTACCAGCAGTGATAGTCGCACCAAGTACGCTAGTAATCGTACCGTCTAAGAGGTTGGTCACCGTACCAGCAGATGTTAAAGTACCAGCAGTGATAGTCGCACCAAGCACGCTAGTAATCGTACCGTCTAAGAGGTTGGTCACTGTACCAGCAGATGATAGAGTACCGGCAGTGATAGTCGCACCAAGCACGCTAGTAATCGTACCGTCTAAGAGGTTGGTCACCGTACCAGCGGATGTTAAAGTACCAGCAGTGATAGTCGCACCAAGCACGCTAGTAATCGTACCGTCTAAGAGGTTGGTCACCGTACCAGCAGATGTTAAAGTACCAGCAGTGATAGTCGCACCAAGTATACTAGAGATGGTGCCGTTCAAAATGACGGTGGTCAGGTTCCCGCTGGTATCCGTAGTTAGCGGCCGGTCGATCAGGGTCGAGGGGTCCCGCCCAAAAATAAGTGTGCGCAAATTATCCGGATTGGCCTGAAATGAACTGAAATTTGGCAAATGGAGTCATCCTTTCTGTGGGCGATTTCTGCCGTCAGCCTGCTCATGAAAAGACCCAAACCGTCGTCTGGGTCCATAAGCATGTATAGGCTGCCGGGTTAATAGAGAGAAGCATGAGTTGGACAGGACCATTCGAATGGTGTGATATTAGGATATGGAGCTTTTAAGAGAATGACTGGGTTAGCCCTGCAAAAATACGCAGCCGCCAAACAACCTGCCGGACAGCTTCGCATACTATGAAAATATGCTAGACCGACAGAAGGAGTGAGAATATGCCGAATGAGACTGTATTTAATCAGAATAGCCAGCCGCTGTATACCGAGCAGGTTAACACCTATATTGCACCCGGGATCGATACTCTGCCTGAAGCGGGAGCCGCGATGTCAGGTTTATTGTTTGGGATTCCTTTTGCCTCCACGGTGGGTACTTCAACCCCGCTTGTCATGCAGATAGCTAATCCCGGCGGCAGCGGACGTACCTTGTATATCTCCCGCATCATCGCAAGCACGGGAACAGCGTCGGTCACCTTAACCTTGCTGCGTAATGCAACGGTGAGTGGATCAACAGTCACCCCGGTCAACTATAATTTCGGGAGCTCGGTCACAAGCGTCGGCACTGCCCGGACCGCAACGGCTGCGCCTACAGGTTCTCCGGCAACATTAATGTCGATGCTGCTGGCCATAGGTCCGGTCATCCTTAATATGGACGGCAGGATGATCCTGCCTCCCGGCAACTCTCTTACGATATCGGTAACCATTGCGTCAGGGAGTACTGCGGCAACAGGCAACATCAGCTGGTGGGAATTTTAGAACGGAAGAGGAGGAGAAGAACCATGCCCAACAACTATGTAATCAATGACAATGACCAGCCGGTCTATGTGGAAATGACGAACACCTTCCGTGCCCCGGATATCAGTGCCCCGCCAGAGATCAGCGCTTCGCAGGCCGCCGTATTATTCTCGGCGAATGCCTCGAACTCGGCAACGATCGTGCTGTCGCTTCTCTCGGCTGTTATTTCAGTCCGCATCAGTAATCCTGCGGGCAGCGGCCGGACCTTGTATCTGTCCCGGATCAGCGGCAGTATCGGCGGCACCTCGGTGCTGACCTCGATCTCTGGCAGCTTTACCATTGTCAAAGGAGGCACAATTTCTTCACCGTCCACGGTGACGCCGGTAAATAATAATCTGGCCAGCGCGGCAGCAAGCAGCATGACGGTCCAGTCCTCCACCGCAGCTATTTCCGGGGGCAACGTGCTGGCGAGTTATCAGATTGCTCCGGGAGTGTTCAGTCCGGCTTTTACTGGCAGTATTATAGTCCCTCCGAACAATGTCATCAGCATCAGCGTAAGTTCATCAAGCGCGGCAGTCGGGACGATTATATCTGCGCTAAGCCTGAACTGGTGGGAGAGATAGCGGGCCAATGCTTCAGTACCTCTATAGCCGCTTTGAGAGAATAGACTTTGAAATTGTAAGGGGGGTATATTCACGCTATGCAAAACCGTGCCCACTTGACTTCAGCGTGGTTAAGGTTTATTTTTCTATAAATGGATGAATTAGAAGATTGGGAGGAGGAAGCATGGAGAGCTGTCTGTTTATACACGGCTTCACCGGAGGCGAATACGAGATTTCTCCGCTTGCGCAGTTTCTGGAGGCGAACGGATATGCGGCCAGAATGTTTACCTTGCATGGACATGGAGGCAGCAGAAGGGAGCTGCTCCATTCAAGCCGGGGGGACTGGCAGCTAAGCGCCGAGGAGGAGCTGAAGCAGCTATTCTCAAGCGTCGAAAAAGTGCATCTGATCGGCTTCTCTACCGGAGCGCTGATTGCATCTCGGCTATCCGTTCAGTATGCTTCCAGGATTCAGTCGCTCACCTTGTTGTCAACCCCGGTGTATCCGCTCAACCCGGCCGAGATTCTGCGCACACTGGTCCGCCCGGAGATGCTCCGGAATTATCTCAGCAAATGGGGTTCTACACCCATGAGAGCCACGCGGGAGTTCCAGCGGCTGGTGCGTGAGAGCTTCGAGGTTTATCCGCAGCTGAAGGTGCCGACCTTGATTGTACAGGGCAGGCGGGATCATCTGGTGAAATTCAAAAGTGCGGACTATCTCCGGCAGACGATCCCCTCGGAACGCAGACAGGTGCTGATTATGGAGCAAAGCGGACATATGGTCTGCCATAGCGCGGAGAGTCCCGCCATGATGGATGAAGTGCTCCGGTTTATCCGCCGCGCCGGCGATTCCGGGTAGACGAAGAACCCTTCCAGGGCTGGAAAGGGTTCTTCGGTCTGTCGCTGCTTTTATGATTATACGTTGACATTGAGGAGGGGGCGTGGTATTTTCAGCTTAAGGAAACCGGTTTCCTATTGAAAAGGATGATTACCGTCCTCCCGCTATTCTTCTATTCCGTTATTGCGTGATTCCGTTAGTTATTCCGCAGCATCTCCGCCGCTTCGCTTGGAAGATAACCGGGGAATCAACTCCGGCTCCAGCAGTTGTCCGCTCACAGCAGCTTCTTTGTTATCCAGCTTGTCCATTAATAATCGTCCTGCGGATGCGCCGAGCTGGAAGGTATCCATATCGAGTGAAGTCAGCGGAGGAGTGGTGTAGGGGGACAAGGGATATTCATCGAACGTGGCAATGCCCAGCTGTGAAGGAATGGAGATATTCAATTCCCGGGCCGCCTGCAGCACGCCGTAAGCAGAGAAGTTACTCATGCAGACGATGGAGTCGGGGGGATTCGCACTTTGCAGGAGCTGCTTGGCTGCCTGATAGCCATCCTCCTCCACCGCCCGGCCATTGATGATCCAGCCGCTCTGCACAGCCATTCCCGCCTCGCTGAGTGCCCGCTGATAGCCGGCTGCACGGCGCAGGAAGAGCGGCTCATCCTTCTCGCCGCCGATGAAGGCTACAGACCGGTAGCCCTGGTCCAGCAGATGCCGGGTCAGCATGAATCCGCCCAGCTCATTGTCGCAATCGACCCAGATTCCCGGAGCGTTGATCTCACCGATGGAGATATAGGGGAACTCAAGCCGGTTCAGCTCCGCGCACAGCTCAGGAGTCAGCACCGAGGTGTTGGCAATAATGCCGTCCACCCGCTTATTCAGCACCAGCCTCTGCAGGAAATGCCCCTCCGCATGGTCATGCTGGATATTGGCAATGGTCAGCTCATATTTCAGAGGACCAATGATGCTCTCCACCCCGCCGATAATGTTATAAAAGAACTGATTGAGAAACTCGCTTTCCTTGGACATATCAATGAGGATAGCTATCGTATTGCTGCTCTGTCTGGCAAGTCCGGTGGCGATGCTGCTTGGGGTATAGTTCATCTGCTTGATGATGTCCCGGACCCGGGCCTTCGTTTCCTCGGATATTTTGGGAGAGTCGTTCATGACCTTGGATACAGTGGATTTGGCGACACCCGCTGCCTGGGCGATATCCTTAATAGTAACTTTCATAGCTTTCCCTCCCGTCCTTACGGTATGGTACGCCCTAATGGCGAACCTTGTTCTACCTGTCATAATAACACAGTTGCTGAGACTGCTCTATGCGGCATAAAAGGAGACTATACAGTATGCTTACCCGGTTATTCGTATATCACACAGCGGAGGACCCTTTTGCCTTCCCGGCAGGCCCCCGCCTGCTTAAACTCAGACTATTCGTGCAGAGCGGACAGTCCTTGTCCTGCACGGTTGTCCACGCTGACCGTTATGATTCACCCGGCCATGAGCTTCCGCAAGAGATGGAGCGGATCGGCTGTGCCGGAGCGTATGACATTCATGAAGCCCTTATTCCTGCCGAGACTGGCAAATGCCGGTATCTGTTCCACATCGGGAATCCCGCAGGTGAATACATATGGTATGGGGAGCGGGGAAGCTCGGAGAACAGGGACCAGGCGGGTGCCTTTCAATATGCCTATATTCACCGCCCGCAGGCTATTGCGCTGCCTGCCTGGAGTTCAGACACGGTGGTCTATCAGATTTACCCCGAGAGCTACCATCAGGGGACGCTTCAAGGCATTACAGACAAGCTTACATACTTGCAAGAGCTTGGCGTGACTGCTATTTATATGACGCCAATCTTTGAATCGCCTTCCGGGCATAAGTATAATACTTCCGATTACTATAAGGTAGACCCTGGATTCGGGACGCTTGAGGATCTGAAGATGCTGGTCGGGACTGCCCACCGGCTGGGAATGAAGGTTCTGCTGGATGCGGTCTTTAATCATTCCGGCGATACCTTTTTTGCCTTCCGGGATGTGCTGGAGCATGGGGAGGCTTCGCGCTACAAGGACTGGTTCTATATCCATTCCTTCCCGGTCAGCGGGGCGCCGGCTCCCGGCTATGAGACCTTCGCCAAGGCGGAGGCGAGTATGCCTAAGCTCAATATGGATCATCCCGAGGTAGCAGATTACATGATGGACGTAGCCAGGTATTGGGTGCGGGAAGCGGGGATCGACGGCTGGAGGCTGGATGTGGCCAACGAGGTGACTCCGGCCTTCTGGACAAGACTGCGTCGGGAGCTGAAGGCGGAATTCCCGGACCTTCTGCTGATCGGCGAGATTATGCATGCTTCCGGGCCCTGGCTGCGGGGAGACCAGTTCGACGGCGGGATGAATTACCTGCTGCGGGATGCGGTGCTGGAGTTTTTTGCAGCGCAGTCTGCGGGGCCGTCGCGGTTCATGGAGCAGCTGCTGCACCAGGAGGCCTTGTACAATGATCAGGCCAATTCGGCGATGTTCCAGCTGCTGGGCAGCCACGATACGCTGCGTTTCCTGACCGCCTGCAAGGAGGGGGGCCGGGGCTGGGACCGGGAAGCTACGGCAATGAGCCGGATGCGGCTGGCTGTCTTTTTCCAGATGACTTATATTGGGCTGCCGATGATCTATTACGGGGATGAGGTTGGAATGGAAGGCGCTACAGACCCGCATTGCCGGCAGCCGATGCTCTGGGAGGAGCAGGCTCAGCATACCGGACTGCTGGACTGGTACAAGCGGCTGATCTCGCTGAGAACAGAGCATGAGGTGCTGCGCCGTGGGGCCTTCCGCCCCTGGTTCACAGATGAGACGCGGGTGATCCTTGGCTATGTCCGGCGCAGCGGGCAGGATCGGATGGGGCTAATTATCAATAACTCCCCCAACCGCTACCATCTGGAGCTGCCCGCCTACCGTTCGGACACCAAAGTGCTGACTGAGCTGTTAAGCGGACTCACCCTCCGCAGCTCAAGCAAGCTTCTTGTGGAGATCGAGCCATTTGGCTGTCTGATGCTGCACTAACCTGTAACCTCTGTCCACGGTAAAAGAGTAACGGACTCTGAGGGACGCAGCAAGCGGGTGTTATTTCTTCTTTTTGTTTTGTCTCAGCAGCCGGAATTCCTTGTTCTCCCATTGCTTGAGCAGCGGATAAGGATCGAAGGCCCACTCCGTAATGCCGCGGTCACGGTAGATGCCATAATGCAGGTGGGGCGGGAACTTGCCCTGTGTGCCCGGGCTGCCATAACCGGAGCTGCCGACCCAGCCGATGGTCTGTCCCGGAGTGACAATATCCCCGCGCAGCAGGGACTTCTCATACCCCATCAGGTGGGCATAATAATGGTAGCGGTTCTCGATATCGCGGATACCGATGCGCCATCCGCCGTAGCGGTTCCAGCCCTTGGTCTCGACAATGCCGAAGCAGGTGCTGCGCACCGTCAAGCCATGCGGCGCGAACAGATCCGTACCTTCGTGAATGCGCGCGCCGCCCCAGCTCCGGCCGGTGCCCCAGGTGCTGCGGTAGGCATAATTAGTCCCGATCGGCAGCGGAAATGCGCTGCCGGACAGGTCCAGCCGTCCGAAATGCTCATATAGCTTGGCGAACTGGGAGACGCGCTGGGCGGCCCGCCCGTTATGATAATACTCCCAGATCCCTATATTGAAATCCGTAGCGGAATCCCCGTACTTGAGCAGGTGGCGGGCCATGCTGTAGAGCACATCGGCATCGCTCTCGGGATCGGCGATGCCGTCTCCCGAGCCGTCCAGCCCGAAGCCGCCGAAAAAGCGGATCGACTCCGGCTGCTTGTCGTCCTGATCCGGATTCAGCGGACCGGACCATACGGGCGCCGGAATCATAATTCCGGTAAGCCGTGGCTTAGCCGCTGCAGAAGTGCTATCTGCGGCGGCTGTTTTTTTGCTTTTCCTGGCGATGGACCGTTCATACTGATCGATGGCAGCGAAGCGGTACCAGGGAATGCCGGTTGCCGCACCCATCTGCTCAAAGAGCTGCTTGCGGTCAGCGGCGGCAGTCTCTTTGCTGTCTGCGGGAGCAGGACTGCCCGAGCTCAGTTCGGGAATTTTATGATAACGGGCAGCTTGGGTACTTTCGGCAGGACTACCGCTCCAGAGCAGGGCGGCGGCAGACATACACATCAAGGTTCTCCGGGTGTAGGGGCTCTTTATTAAAGCCAGCATGATCTCATCCTCCTGCGTTTGGGCGCATGAATTGCATATAGGTTTGCGGAAGCGGCACTCGGGCCAGATGCTTTTCTTTAGATTGAAGCAAAAGGACTTTTTTTATCCATGACTGCTCCAAGGTTCACAAAAACAGGCAAAGGACTACTTCACATGCTATAATATGAGGCAGCAACTTTTGACTGTGAAATAAATTGACATGACATTCAGCTCGAAAGCGGGGTCTCATCACTTTGACTAATCGAACAGCCAAACAGCCCAAGCCAGACTGGATCAAAATCAAGTTAACCACCGGTGAGGAATATCAGGAAATCAAGGGTATGATGCGCTCGAAGACGTTACATACCGTATGCGAGGAAGCACGCTGCCCGAATATTTATGAATGCTGGGCTAACCGCACGGCGACCTTCATGATTCTGGGGGATATTTGTACGCGCGCTTGCCGCTTCTGTGCGGTGAATACAGGCCTGCCGACCGAGCTGGACCTGCTGGAGCCGGAACGAGTGGCAGAGGCTGCCGAAGGCATGCAGCTTAAGCATTGTGTGGTTACGAGCGTGGCCCGCGATGATCTGAAGGATGGGGGTGCGGCGATTTTTGCCGAGACTGTGTCCGCGATCCGTAAGCGCCTTCCTCTATGCAGCATTGAAGTGCTGATTCCTGATTTTCTGGGGGACCGCGAGAGCCTGGAGACCGTGATGAACAGCCGTCCGGATATCCTGAATCACAATATCGAGACTGTGGAGCGGATGTCCGACCGTGTCCGGGCCAGGGCCAAGTACCGCCGTTCCCTGGAGCTGCTGCGCCGGGCCAAGGAGATGAAGCCGGAGATTCCGACCAAATCGAGCATTATGCTTGGCGTCGGTGAGGAGTGGGATGAGATTCTGCAGGCGATGGATGACCTTAGAGCCGTAGATTGTGATATATTGACATTAGGACAATATCTTCAGCCTTCGCCGAAGCATCTGAATGTGGAGAAATACTATCCGCCGGAGGAGTTCGCGGTGCTGAAGGAAGAGGGCTTGAAGCGCGGCTTCAGCCATGTGGAGGCCGGCCCGCTGGTGCGCAGCTCTTATCGTGCCCATGAGCAGGTGAAGTCTGCTGCGGTGGCCCGTGAGGCGCGTTCCGTTTCACAGGCATAGGTAGGTCTTTTAGTCTATTTGCGTTGGGTTCGATTTTATACAAATTTGTGTAAACAAGTTTGCCGCGTGACGGAGTCACAGTAGATAGGTTTTGGTTTTTAATGTTTTTAGATTTTAAGGTTTAGGTTTGTTTTTAAAAGGGGTTGAAGGGTCGAAAGAACCAATGCCGCGATAGCCGGCGAGGTTCTTGGGTGACGTTTCCCACCCTCACGTTGATGGAGTCATGGAGAGGGATTTTGAAATTGTAGGAGCGGCAGCGTCCGGTAATTCAAAATCCCGCGCAATGACGGCTTATCAACGCCCCCCTAGATATCATTGAAAGGCAGGCGACACACGCTTGATCGTTATAGGTGGAAAAGGTTACGAGCTGATGCTCGATCATAAGGATGGCTGGAACCCTGAGGCTTTTCGCGGAAGATACAGCGAAGTGCTGGACCGGTACGATTATATCATCGGTGACTGGGGCTACAGCCAATTGCGCCTCAAAGGCTTTTACCGGGATAATCACCCTAAAGTGAACCGGGACACGGCCATCTCAGGCATGGTGGATTATATTAACGAATACTGTAACTTTGGTTGTGCGTACTTTGTGCTGCATAAGCTGAAGGAGTCCCCGCAGGAGGGAAGCTTCAAGGATATTCTGATCAAGGAAATCCCGGAGCCGGAGCTAGACGAGGATCTGGAGCAGGATGCTGAACAGGTGGTAACGGTAAAAGAACACCGGGAGCCGCAGACGAAGGGTGCAGGCCGGGAGCATGTAACCAAAGACAGACCGGTGCGTGAGCACCAGAGCCGCAATCACCGTAACAAAGAAGGCCAGGGCAAGAAGAACCATAAAGAGTTCCAGGGCAGAGGCCAGCAAGGCCAACCGAATAATGCCCGGCAGAACAGAGAACACAAAGACAACCATTCCAACCGGTCTAACAAGCAGGCGAATCAGAATAAGCAGGATAGACCGGAGAAGCAGGACAACCAGAGCAGACAGGATAGTAACCAGAACAAGCAGGACAACTAGAACGATAGCCAAGGGGACAGCATGTACCCCCGGTTTCTCAATGTAACTCAAAAAGCCTCTTCAGCACACTAGCTGAAGGGGCTTTTTCTAATTCTATGGGCGGGCGAGAGGGCACGGGCCAAAGGTATGCGAAAAACCGCTGACGATTCTATTTCACAGCTAATTTCAGCTGTTTCAGTGAAGCATTGTAGCTCCATACGAGCGCAGGGAACTTTTTCTTGAAGGCATTCAGCTCGATGAAGGACTCTCCGTCCTGGAACAGCGCCTCCTTGGAGGCCAGGGTGAACCCGAATACGTTACCGGCGCCGGTGGTCAGCATTACCTTTTTATTCTTGGCATCCCAGGAGACCTCATTCTCCACTAGTGCGGCGAGGACACGGGAGGCAGCATACACCTTATCGCCCTGCTTGATCAGACCTACATTTCCGGCAAAAGCAGTGCCGTTGATATCCAGGATATGATGGTCACCAGACGCGACAATCTCTTTCATGCCGGCAATTTGCAGAGCGGTAATCAACTGGGCAGTTTTGCCCTTAACCTCGATATCAGGAGCAAGCCCGATATGGTTGAAGTCCTCCTTGTTCGGAGTCAGATACTTCATGGTGGTCAGCTTCAGCTCGCCGCCGCCGGACATGGGAATCAGGCTCTGAATCCGGGCCTTTCCGTATGAGCGCGTGCCTACAACTGTAGCCAGCTTGTTGTCACGAAGTGCACCGGTTAAGGCTTCGGAGGCGCTGGCCGTATATTCATTGGTCAATACGACCACAGGCACGCCGATCTTGCTGCCGTTCGTAATTGCGACCGGCTTCAGTGTACCGGTCTGATCGGAGGTGTACATCATAATGCCGGAATCCATGAACTTCGAGACGATATTCTGGGCGCTGTCCATATAACCGCCCGTATTATCTCGCAGATCAAGAACCAGCGATTTCATGCCGCCTGAACGCATTTTGTCCAGCGCTGCGGAGAATTCCTCATCGGCAGTCTGGGTGAAGCCGTTGATGGAGATATAAGCAATTTTAGAGTTAAGCATCTTGCTGGTTACGGAGCTTGTAGCAATTTCACTGCGGGTTACCGTATAGGATTTGTTAGCTCCGTTTCTCTGAATCAGCAGAGAGACCTTCGTGCCCGCTTTGCCGCTCAGCTCATCGCCGTTCGTATCAGCCACCCGCACCCCGTTGATCTTGAGAATGGAGTCGCCGCGCTTTAGCCCCGCGGCCTCGGCCGGGGAACCGCTCATGACCTCTTCAATATATAGCTCTTTGGCCGTATACATCAGCCGGACACCGATGCCGACATATTCCAGATCGACCTGATGACCGAAGTCAGCAGCCTCCTCCTTCGTGAAGTATTGGCTATAAGGATCTTCCAATGTGCCTACCATACCGTCAATTGCACCGCGGATAAGTGTATCCTGGTCCACACCCTCAACGTTGTAATACTCCAGATATTGCATAATTTCATTGATGATCTCCGTCTTCGAGGCTTGCGCCGCTTCTGTAGAGGCAGCAGCATCTGCCGCTGAAGCAGCAGGGGCCCAGGCGATGGATAGCGCCAGACAGCCGCTTAAGAGTGCAGTAACGATTTTGGCTGATTTCATGAGTTCATTACATCCTTTAGATGAATTTTTGAATTTAGGACTGCGCGTCGAAGCCGATATGATAAGTAGTGTCGATCGTCCAGGCACCGCTCTCCGGCTTCGAGAGCAGGAGGATCAGAGACTGGGTATAGGTCTCCTTCGATTCACCGTCCGTAATCACCACTTCCGTATAGACTGCGGCTTCATAGTCAGTGTAATAGAAGACATTGGAGGAAGACACCGCATAGCTCAGATCGTAGGTTTTGAAATAATCACGCAGCTCCTCTTTGTAAGAGTCATCCTCTTCCTTATCGTACGAGGTCATCACGGCAAGGACTGCATCTGCATTGCGGGCATTCATACCCTGGTAGTATTTGCTCAGCGTATCCTTAATCCCGGTCTGATCGCCCTGTGGAAGCACAGCGGGCTTCATGCCTTGTTCGCGCGTCAGCAGCACAGAGGATTCCTGCAGCTCCATTTCGGAGATCTTCCACGCGCCGTCTTGACGGATCAGTGTATATAAATATTCGTACTGCTCATCCGGAGTATAATAACCGCCGGTTCGTACTGCTTTTTCGACAGTATAGACTGTAGCTTCATTACCTGTAACACTGAGGACTTTAAGACTCTCAATCGTGTTCTTGATGTCATATAGCTCGAACTGGGAATTCATATTGCTTACAGCTTCTGGTTTGTCTGCCCCTGCATCGACAAGCGAATAGAAGCTGCTGGCCTTCTCTTCATTATAATATTGGTTAGCTAATTGAATGATAGCCTTGATCTCCTGCTCACTGGAGGCGGAGGACGGCGATACGGTGATCTTCACGCTGCGGCTGGCTGCATCCCAGACCGCTGTGCCCCCGGTGGCTTCGGCAATGAAGCGCAAGGGTATGTAAGTGGTCCCGGCGTTCGATACAGGAGCGACTGTAAGCTGCTTGACGGTTCCATTGACGCTGGCCCGCTTGCTGCCTACCTTAAGGCTGATATCCAGCCCTGTTCCGGTGCCGGTTACCGTACCCGTCTTGGAGTCCCACAGCACCTGCAGGCCAAGCTTCTCAAAAATAACGCGGAAAGGCACGAGCACCGTATTATTCTTCAGATACGAAGTCCCTGCTGTGAAGGCAAGATTGCTGCCGTTAATATACACCTTAATGGGTTTGTCTGCGGCAAAAGCGGGAACCGCCAGCACAAGGGCCAGCAGGCTGATGCCTAGCAGGGATACTAATTTCTTCAATAGATTCGCTCCTTCAAATAGAAAACTTTGTAAAATAGAACCATTATACCATTTGGAAATTCCGTCTGTCTATTTATTCTACGGGATACTGCCAGGCTCAGTAGAGTTCCCGTCAGCCGGCATGATAAAGCCGGAGATCGGGGGCATCTCCGGCTTTATCGGCAAATACTAACTAGACCAAGAAGGCCTCCCGGACACGGTTCCAGAACGGGAAAGGGCGGTAACGGGCGAAGCTGATTTTGTGGTCAGCGACCTGAGCACGTACCGAAATCAGATCATCCACCGGAATATTATTATGGTCAATGGTCAGCAGCAGGCGCTGATCCTTGCGCGAGAAGATATCGCAGTGATGATGCTTAGGCAGCATTAGCGGCGAGCCCATGGTGCGGAATACCCGGTTATTAATGGAGGCAATTTCAGCAATCTGCAGCGCCTCGATCGAGGGGTGTACCATAGCACCTCCCAGACTTTTGTTATAAGCGGTACTGCCGGAAGGTGTGGATACACACAGGCCGTCCCCGCGGAACATTTCAAAGGTCACATCATTAATATCCACCTGGATCACAACCGTCCCGTCCACGCCCTTAAGGGTGAATTCGTTCAGGGCAATGTGCTTGCTGGAGCCGGATTTCTTATGTATTTCCAGTTCGAGCAGCGGGTACTGTACGATACGGGGTTTATGCGGCCCAACCTCTCCGCACATGTAATCAATCAAGGACGGCAGCTCTTCGGCCTGCCAGTCCGCATAGAAGCCCAAATGGCCGGTATGCACGCCTACAAATGCGAGGTTCGGGATCTGATCGATAAACGTATGAAAAGCGTGCAGCATCGTGCCGTCACCGCCAATCGAGATCACGATTTCCGGTGACTTGGCATCCAGCTCCAGATTCCGGCCTTGCGCCAGCTTGTGAAATTGCTCCGCTAGTTGGATGGATAATTCATCTCCGCGGTCCAGAACATAATATCTCAAGGTGTACAGGCTCCTTTGTGTAATTCAGTCATACACCGATCATAATCAATCTTGACCCGGAACACAATATTAGCGCTGTGAAAAGCCGGAATCCGCTTCAGTGCTGCATCAATAGAGCCGTGACATATCGAATTAGCTGCGGTGCGCATAAGATTGCCGCCACAGCTTCCCCAGCAGAAAGACCACCAGCGACAGGGCCAGCATGACTGCGAGCAGAAGGCAGAGCAGACTGATGCTGCTGATTAGAGCGGCTTCTGGAGCGGCTAGCCCGGAGGCGGCGGGTAGTGCGGACCACTGACCGGCCAGTCCCGAGCTGACTACCGGCTTCCATAGCAGGAGAAGCAGAACCGCTGAGAGCAGGGCATGCACCAGGCGGGCGGCCATGAACGGGAGATAGCGCAGTCCGGTACCGTTCAGGATACTGGCGACCTGTGCATGAACCGACAAGCCGCCCCAGGAGAGGATGAACGCTGCCGCAGCAGCCTTGAATTGCAGCGGCACGCCTCCGGCAGCTTCACCAGCCGACCGGGCGCCGAGCGTCACTTCGAATAAGCCGCTGACCAAGGCGGCTGAGAGCTCAGGCGGGAAGCCGGCCAGCGACAGCAGTCGTCCGGTCATGCTGAACAGGGCGGACATTACGCCGGCACGGGCGAGCAGCTCCATCAGCACATTGAAGAAGACAACCAGGCCGCCGACAACAATAATAAGCTGGAGTGAGGAGGTAATGGCACTCTTCAGCAGCTCGCCGAGACTTCTGCCGTCTACCCGGCGCGCATGTGCCATCGCGTTCAGGGCAGTCCGCAGCCTGCCGGGGCCTTGTCCTTCCGAAGATGCAGAAGAGCTGCCTGAATGGGGGAGGGCGGTGTTCACAGCTGCTGCTTCCGGCCTGCCCCGGCCATGGAAGGACATCAGCAGACCTACGATGAGCCCTCCCCCGTAATGGGCAAGGGCAAGCACAAGCCCCAGAGAGGCATCGTGAAAGAATCCGACTGAGACAGCACCCAGCAGGAAAATCGGGTCCGAGGAGGTCGTGAAGGCGACGAGCCGCTCGCCTTCGATTCTGCTGATCATTCCCTGCTCGCGCAGCTTGGCGGTTAATTTCGCGCCGACAGGGTATCCTGATACATATCCCATTGCTAGGGCGAAGCCGCCGCTGCCGGGTATATTGAAGAGCGGGCGCATCAGCGGATCAAGCAGAGCGCCGAAGAGATGGACGATGCCGAAGCCCAGCATAATTTCAGAGATGACGAAGAATGGGAACAGCGAGGGAAACAGCACATCCCACCAGACGGCGAGCCCGCGCAGCGCCGCATCCAGGGAGCTGGCGGGATGGACCAGCATCAGCAGCATACAGCCCGCCAGCACGATCCCGAGCAGCGGGCTTGCGATTTTGTTCAGAGTCATCGGTTTCTCGCCTCCAGTTCTATGCTTAGTTGTATGCCGAAAGCTGGACAAACAGCACAAAAAAACGAGGAAAACGGTTACATTTACCGGTGCTTTTTCATTGAAATTATGGTATTATAAACTTAATTAATGCACATCTTGTTGAGATAGATTTTCAGGGATGGAGTGATGGTGATGAGTGTAGTTGCCGGAGTGCTCGTTTGTGCTTTTGTATATGTGATCCGGGTCTCCCTTGTCCCGCCTGGTGATGAAGATTTTAGAACATACTGATTAGCTTACGAGCGCTGAACTCCGGTTTGGCGCCTTTTTTTGTTCAAATTTTTATTTTCATAGGCTTAGCAGGCATGTCTTAAGGCAGGGATAACTGTGCGGCCTGTTTTTTGGTATAATGATAAGCAACTGCTTATCAGATTAATATGGAAGAAGGCGAAACCTCCAAATGAATCCGAAAGAGAGCCTGTATGACAGCCTGGGAGGCGCTGAGGGAATTCACCGTCTGGTGACTGTGTTCTATGCCAAGGTGCAGCTTCACCCGCAGCTCAGCCCGTTATTCCCTGAAGATATTACTCCGGTGCTGGAGAAGCAATATCAGTTCTTGAGCCAATTCTTTGGAGGCCCTGCCCTGTTCTCCGAGCAGCACGGCCATCCTATGATGAGAGCCAGACATATGCATGTCCCCATCACTCCTGCTCTGGCGGAGGATTGGCTCGCCTGCATGAAGGCGGCGCTGGAGGAGATTGGTGTGGAGGAGTCCCTGCGTACGTTTGTCCTGAGCCGGCTGGCGGGTCCCGCCCATCATTTTGTCAATATGCCCCATGAATAAAGTGTAGTTGTGAAAGGATGAGGGCACCCGTGCCGGAATTAATACCGCTTTACTCGATTAAGGTTACCTGCTGTAACTGTGAACATGAATTTTCAACCTCAAGAGTACGTCCCAGCCTTAAGAAGGCCATCCGCCGCGATGCGGACTTCTGCTCCTATTACAAGGCGGAGAATCCCGATTATTATGTGGTTCGGGTCTGTCCAAAGTGCGGCTTTGCCTCCACGGAGAATTCTGCAGACAAGCTGGCTGACTGGCAGCGCAAGTCCTTCGATGCACAAGTAGGAAGACGGTGGCAAGCCCGCGACTTCGGAGAGAAGCGTAGCTGGGAGGAGGCGCTGGAGACGTACAAGCTGGCGCTGATCTGCGCGCAGAGCATTAAGGACAAGGAACGTATTATAGCCAGCCTGCTTCACCATATTGCCTGGCTGTACCGTTATCAAGGGGATTCGGTGCAGGAGCAGCGTTTCCTGGCCTATTCGCTGGATGAGTATGTGAAGGTGTTCGAGAATGATTCATCCGGTGGTAATGATGCGCGGCTGATGTATCTGATTGGTGAGTTGAACCGCCGGATCGGGGAGTTCGCCGCTGCTGTGCGGTGGTTCTCAAGGGTCATTAATGACCAGCGGATTACGGATGCGGCCATGATCCGGGCTTCTCGCGAGCAATGGGCCATTCTGCGTGAGCAGATGCGCGGGCTGGACGTTGATCCGGACGGGCTTCCCGCAGGTACATAGAAGGCGGAGTGAGGGTGTTAGAGTGTCTATCCGGTATACCGGAACGCAAAAAGGCGTAGAAGGGATGCCTCTTCTACGCCTCTGCCCGCTTAAGCGGGGCGAACTGCCGGACAACCGCGTTTAGCGGACCGCCCGGTCAAACAACAGGTAGTCATTGTCATTATCAATGACGGTGGGACTTGCACTGCAGCAGGGAAAGACCAGCAGCTTTTTTTTGCCGTCACGCACGTGCTGCAGCTCCCGCGGCTTCATCGGCAGAAGAACATTCTCATGGTCGCAGAAGGGGCAGTATTGCACGTACATGTCGCCAAGAATAATGTCATAAGGCCAGGTATGGCTGAAGGGGATCATTGCTTGTCCTTCTCGTCAGAGGGAGCAGGCACGCTGCCTTCGGGGGTCTCGCTAGCGGCCTTCTTGGATAATTCAGCGATCTTTTGCAGCAGGATATGTTGGGGCATATGCATCAGGTGTTCCAGCGGAACGCCGAGTTGTTTCGATAAGGTGATGGCCGTCTCCGGCGATATTTGCAGTGGCTTCATCAGGATGCCCTCCTTACAATTAGTGGAGTATCATGATTCACTTTACCATGGCTGTACCGCAAATACAAAGAAAACTACTCTATAACGAAGGAATGGTGAGTATATATGAAACAACCGTTATCACTGACATGGGAGCTGGAATCGATTTTTCCGGGAGGCTCGGCCTCCCCGCAGTTTGAGAGCTTCCTGAGCCAGCTCGAATCCGATATTGAGCGCCTGCGCGCACAGGTGGCTGCCGCTGCCGCACCGGCTGATGCGGCTTCAACGAAGGGACTGGACCCGGTCATTGAGCTGCTGCAGAGCTGTGCCGGACGCCTTACACAGGCCTCGGAATTCGCCGGCTGTCTGGGTGCACAGAATCAGCTCGACAAAGGGGCGGTGAGACTGTCCTCCAAGGTAACGGGGCTGCGCGCCGGTTATGAGGGCATCAGCTCTGCCTTCGATAACGTGCTCCGGCAGACCTCTGACGCGGTATGGGCCGAGTGGATGGCCCGGCCGGAGATTGCCCCGCTGAATTTCGTGCTCAGTGAGAGCCGGAATCTGGCCCGTGAGAAGATGAGCCCGGAGCTGGAGAGCCTGGCACTTGAGCTTGCAGTTGACGGCTATCATGGCTGGAGCGAGCATTATGAGACGATTGTCGGACAGATCCAGATTCCTTGTGAAGAAGACGGGGAGCAGAAGCTGCTCTCTGCCGGGCAAGCCTTCAACAAGCTGGCGGATGAGAATCCTGAGGTCCGCAGTACGATGTTCCGCAAATGGGAAGAAGCCTGGGGCGGCGCGGCCGACTATTGTGCAGATACCTTGAATCATCTGGCAGGCTTCCGCCTGAAGCTGTACAAGGGCCGCGGCTGGGAGGATGTGCTGAAGGAGCCACTGGGCATCAACCGTATGTCCCGTGAGACCCTGGATGTCATGTGGGATGTAATCACGAAGAGTAAGCCTGCCCTGGTATCTTATCTGAAGCGCAAGGCGGAGATTCTGGGTCTGGAGTCACTCGCCTGGGTCGATGTGGATGCGCCAGTCGGCAAGTCCTCCGGCAAAATTCCCTATGAACAGGCAGCCGCCGACATCGTGACCCAGTTCCGCAAATTCAGTCCGAAGCTGGCGGATTTCGCCGAACGCGCCTTCGACAAGGATTGGATCGAGGTCGAAGACCGGGCCGCGAAGCGTCCGGGGGGCTTCTGCGTCTCCTTCCCGGAGAGCAAGGAATCCCGCATCTTCATGACCTACAGCGGTACGCCGTCCAATGTATCCACACTTGCGCATGAGCTGGGCCATGCCTATCATTCCTTCCTGCTGGAGGACCAGCCGCTGTTCAACCAGAACTATGCGATGAACGTGGCGGAGACGGCTTCCACCTTCGCGGAGGTCATTGTGTCGGATGCGCAGGTGAAATCTGCGACGGACAGTGAGGAGAAGCTGGCGCTGCTTGAAGCGAAGATCCAGAACAGTGTGGCGTTCTTCATGAATATCCATGCCCGCTTCCTGTTCGAGACCCGCTTCTATGAGAAGCGCAAGGCAGGTCTGGTAAGCAGTGAGGAATTGTCCGCGCTGATGGAGGAAGCCCAGAAGGAAGCCTTCTGCGGGGTTCTTTCCGAATATCATCCTCATTTCTGGGCGTCCAAGCTTCATTTCTATATCACAGATGTGCCGTTCTACAACTTCCCGTATACGGTAGGGTATATGTTCAGCACCGGTCTATACCGGCTCGCGCTTGAGGAAGGGGCTTCCTTTGCCGGTAAATATGACAGCCTGCTGCAGGATACCGGAGTGATGACGCTGGAGGATCTGGTGTCGAAGCATTTGGGCGTTGATCTGTCCAAGCCGGATTTCTGGCAGGGGGCTGCAGATTTAATCGTTGCCGATATTAATGAATTCCTGGAAATGACGGAACAACGCGGCTAAGAATTTGTCGAAAATGAGACGAATTGCTTTTTTACAGTAAAATGATGGCGGTTGAATATGGTGTGAATGTGCAAAGACCCCGGTTTAGGGGTCTTTTTATGCTGTTTATTTGTCGATAAATGGCGACAAAAGCTTGTATATTGCTATTAATACTAAATAATTTGCGCATTTATAGGGATTATAACCCAATTATGTTGAATAATGTTGTGCGTGTTTAATTAGTACCCTATAATGAGCCTAAAGCCTTATATAAGCGCTGCTAGACCCACAAAATTCAAACAACTGCTTACGAAGCAAGTGTTGTGTGAGGCAGAGCCATGAGGCTGCATCACCCACAAGACTTTTAGGAGGAAATGCATGTGAGGACGGAACAATTATCGCTTGCAAGACAGATGGATCTGGTATTTCATGAGCTGCAGGAGGAATTGTCAGGACTGAATTCAGGGACCGTATTTGTACAGATCAGGAATAATATCATCGGCAAGTTCGGGGTCCGCCACAATCCGCTCGCCGGACGCAGCGGAAGCTTCGCAGCCGGGCAGGAGGGGCTGACTTCAGGCCAGCAATCCTCATTCCGCGTCATGGCGCTGGAGAGCCTGAAATATAAGAAACGGTGGACACATGGAGAGATCAGCTATGAATTTGCTGTACGCCAGGGGATGGTGGTGGTGGATGCCACGCTGGAGTCCAATTACAATATGGCGAATCTGATGATCCGCTATCCGCGCAGCAACCACGGCGATGTCTCGGATCAATCCTTCGGCTGATTCTATATACATATAGAAAAGCCCCCCTGCGCTTCGACGAGAAGCGCGGGAGGGCTGTGAAGCTGCTCGGTCTA
The DNA here is from genome assembly GCF_038595095.1 of Paenibacillus sp. FSL P2-0089. Taxonomy (NCBI): domain Bacteria; kingdom Bacillati; phylum Bacillota; class Bacilli; order Caryophanales; family Paenibacillaceae; genus Paenibacillus; species Paenibacillus sp. FSL P2-0089. Next base: position 6,025,278 of record NZ_CP152006.1, on the reverse strand, counting down.
TGCCTCACGGCTTAGACGGTTTGTAAAGATAAGGTAGCGATTACGAACGACCGGACAGTTGTTGCTCTGCCAGTTGCACCAGACGTTTGGTGATATATCCTCCCAAAGAACCTGTTTCGCGGGAAGTATAGTTCCCATAATAACCGTCAGCCGGGATAGTTACTCCAAGCTCTTGTGCTGCTTCATATTTCAACTGCTGCAGCGCTGCATTCGCTTGAGGAACGACCAGGTTGTTAGAACGGCTACCACGACTTTGTTGACCTGCTTGACCCATGTGTGCTCACCTCCTTCGCCCGTTGTGAAGATAGTATGAGCGCGGGAGGGAGAATTCATGCACGGATGTTGAAGTTTTATAGGATGGTAATTATTATGAAATTTATTGTTCCGGGTAGATCATCTGCAGGGTGCCCCCCAGCACCAGCGTCTGTCCGGGTTCAAGCGTGATCAGCCCGGTAGCGGAGGCGTCCTGCTGGAGATTAGGCGCATCCGGGAGCCAGGTGAGCGGTTCAATGCACAGGAACTGGTCGGCCTCGCCTTTGGTATAGAGAATCCAGTGGCGGAAGAAGTCAGTATCGGCTGAGTAACGCAGCCCGTATCCATCATCGCGCATCAGCACGGCCTCGGCAGGCTGGCCCTCTGCTATACGCAGGACGGTATCCAGGTCCGCACCTTGAAGATTCAGCCGGGTATGCAGGCTCGTAAGCTCTCCGAGCGGCAATAGCTGTCCGGTAGGCAGGAGATCCTCACTCAGCTCGCAGACGGCTCCGGCAGGAAGGGTAACATTCCAGCGGGACGGCGTTCCGTCAAGCATGAACCAGGTATGGTAGCCTGCGCCAAAAGGAACACGCTTGCTGCCGAGATGAGTAACCTTGAGCGTCTGCTGCAGCCGGTCATCCTGAAGCCGGAAGGTCATTTCAAGCTTCAGCGGCTCAGGGAATTGTCTGATCCACTCCGGATCATCTGTGGTTATGAACTCAGTGGTGACCGCGCAGCCGAACTCGTCCTCCTCAATATCACTGACACACCAAGCCTGGGTGCGGTGCAGCCCGTGAATATGATGTCCTCCCGCATTCCGGTCGAACTGGTAGCTTGTTCCGTCGAACAGGAAGCTTCCGCCGCGTATGCGGCCAGGCGGCACAAGAAGCGGAAGGCCGAAGTGATAAGGCTTCTGCATATATGATGCCAAGTCGCTTTCTTCAGGCTGACGGAGGATCTGCCGCTCCATGGTGCGGTCCCATAATGAAATTACGTTATTACCCAGCCTGGGCAGAAGCGTGACTTCCAGTTCCCGGCTATGCAAAATATACGTATCATAACCGTTCCATTGCCCTTTGGTCACCTGTTTCATAAGAGATATGCTCCTTTGATAAGCTGTAATCGGATTACATACACACGAATACCTTTATCATACCAGATTTATCCGGCGGAGGTTAGGGATTTGACAACTTCTCCGGGCCGATCTATGATGGAGGCATCAATTAACACAAGTAATGCGATGACAGGGACAAGTAAGCATGGACTGTACCTCCAGAAAGCCGGTGGCTGATGTGAACCGGTGGTGCACCTCTGACTGAATGGACCCTTGAGCGCCGCGCTCGAACAGGCTGCAGAAGCCCTAAGTAGACCGGCCGTCTCTTCCCCGTTAACGGAAGCCAAGGCTGTTTGAATAGATCCCTCCGGGGACTCCAGGCAGCGAATAAGGGTGGTACCACGGTCTCACGTCCCTTGCGGATGTGGGGCCTTTTTGCGTTCCTTGCACCAGCGGACAATTATAATGATGATGGAGGATAAGAGGATGGCTAAAAAAGTATTGTCGGGCATACAGCCCAGCGGTTCACTCACACTCGGTAATTATATCGGGGCAATCAAGAATTTCGTCAAGCTTCAAAAGGAGTACGAATGTTACTTCATGGTGGTCGATCTGCATGCCATTACGGTAGCCCAGGACCCCGCAGCCCTGCGCGAGAATTCGGAATCGGTAGCCGCGTTGTATCTGGCAGCAGGCATTGATCCGTCGATCGCGCATGTCTACATGCAGTCCCATGTGCCGCAGCATGCCGAGCTGGGCTGGATTCTGACTACGCTCACTGCCATGGGTGAGCTGGAACGGATGACACAGTTCAAGGATAAGTCGGCCGGCAAAGAATCCGTAGGCGCAGGTCTGTTCGTCTATCCGTCGCTGATGGCCGCCGACATTCTGGTCTACAATGCGGATCTGGTACCGGTAGGCGAAGACCAGAAGCAGCATCTGGAGCTGACACGTGACCTGGCGGGACGCTTCAATCACCGGTTCGGTGACTTCTTCACCGTCCCTGAGCCTTACATTCCGGAGGTCGGGGCGCGGATCATGTCCCTGGATGACGGCACCAAGAAGATGAGCAAAAGCGATCCCAACCCCGGCAGCAGAATCGGACTCCTGGACCCGCCTGATGTAATCCGCAAAAAGATTAGCCGGGCCACAACGGATTCCGGCCGTGAGGTTATTTTCGACCCGGCGGCTAAGCCGGAGATCAGCAATCTGATGAGCATCTATGCCGAGTGCTCGGGAATGAGCCTGCAGCAGATTGCCGACAAATATGAAGGCCAAATGTACGGCGGCTTCAAAAAAGAGCTGGCTGAAGTGGTCGTAGCGCTGCTGGAGCCAATCCAGCAAAGATATCAGGATATCCGCAGCTCAGGGATGCTCAGCGATATTCTGGCTCAGGGTGCCGAAAGTGCACGTATAAGTGCCGCCCGTACCCTGGAGGGCGTGAAGGAACGGATGGGCTTCCTGCCTACCCGTTAAGTTAAGGGGTAGGCTGGTTGCTCTCCGCCTTGCGTCTCAGCCTGGCCTTGACGATGAAGCCCCAGCCGATGTTAAGCACGCACAGCGCGCCGAGCAGCAGCGCCAGCCAAATGTTATAGCTGATCGAGATGGAAGCTGCTGTGAGGAGTAGAATTGAAGAGCAGGCGAACCACAGTGACAGACCTTTACCCATATGTTCCAGCCTTCCTTTCTGCTTCAAATAATGTACAAGTGAATCCCGGTGTGCTCGCAGCATGCCGGGATTTCACGTAAAGTGAGCGTAAATAGGCTTTGAATTGTAACCGCTTTTGTTGTTGATTGTGCCTTATGCGGTCCCGTTACGTCAAGAGGGGGCAAGAGAATAGATCCCCCGTTAAATAAAGTCTATAACGTATTAGGTGAGCTGCATAATCCTGCACAAATTGCAACATCTCGATTAATAAATCGCTCCAAATCAAATAATGTTGCACAAAAGGCCACAATCTTCCTCCCCCAAACGGCGGAGCGGTGAAATTCCTGCATTTCATGCAACAATCCCTACAGCGACATCTTAATCCCTGTTCCAGAGTTGCAATATTTACAACATCTCGGCGTGAACTTTGACCGCACAGGTGGGCTTAACTCCATTCCCTGCAACAGCAGACTGTCCGTGATGAAGACACTTATATTACAAATAATTACTAAGTGTTGAAGGCTTGCTTGTCTGGAGCTGGTTGTAGTTTTAATTCGTTTATGTATTTTAGGTAGTTAATGTAATTAAAAAAAGGCACCTGCCCCGGCAGATGCCACCTGTCTTCAAAAAACTTCCTACAGCTTGACGGTGCCCGGATCAACGGCGAAGCGCTCATCCAGCTTCTCGCTGCTCAGCCAGCCGACATAAGTATTCAGCGCTCTATACTCATGGTCCATGACCAGCACAGCCACGAACGGGAATTGCTTACGGTGTAAATAACGGACATCTCCCCAGCGTACAATATAACCAGAGGGCAGCTCCTCCACCTCCGCGACAGCGTACGAGGTGAAGTACAGGAAGGCCTGAATATCCGGATGGGATTTGGAACGCTCGACAGCGGGGTGAGTGGAGCACACCGCATGCTTGAACCATTCCAGCCGTCCGCTGTTCAGCAGCCCGACATTGTAGCTTCCGTCCGGCTTAGCTTTGACCAGATTCCACCGCGTTGGCGAAATGGTTGGGATCACATAGTAACGGTCGCCTGCATTATGGTGAACATCCTTGTTCTTGATGCTGCGGGTAATGCGGGCATGAACGAGGGTCCGCCAGATGTAGTACAAGACGATGCAGGCATACAAGGTGATGAACAGGGGAGCGGGCGGCACCAGTCCGCTGATCCAGAGAATAATCGCCGCTGCATGGCTGCCGAAGATAAACGGATCGAAAATATGGATGATGTTCCAGGCGATCCATTTCTCGGTGAACGGGCGTGCGGCCTGAGTCCCGTAGGTGTTGAACAGATCGGAGAATACATGGACGGCAACGCCGATGAAGCTCCAGAGTGCGATATGGCTTAAGGTGCTCAGGTCCGTGAAGCCGAACAACGGCCCGATGACCACGGTGATCAATGCCGGCCACAGCAGTAAGAAGGGCAGGGAATGGGTGATCCCCCTGTGATTGCGGATGTATACCGCGTTATCCTTCAGACGCAGGGCGGTATCGGCATCCGGTGCCTGAGAAGCCAGTACAGTAGCTACCATCACCGCTCCGGCAAGCGTTCCATTCGAAGCGACGAGCGGATCGACGAAGGACAGACCTGCAAGTCCAAGTCCCATAACAAAATGTGTGGCAGTATCCATTAGTCAGATCTCCTTTGTACGGAAGTTCTCTATTAATAACTACCCATTATTGGGCTAAGTTATTTAAGGACGGGAAAATAAATATCGTCACGTAATTGTCGAATTAATGAACATCTTGGTCAATGATTGTCAAAGTCTTTCCCAGTTTGCTATGATAAAGTTAATAGCGGAGTGTAAGAAGTTCCCTAGAAGGAGGAACCCGATACGTGGACAATCAATTGAGATATCAAGCTTCTTCTGATTCCGCATCAATGTCTGCCAAGTCTCCACCGGAAGGTGCAAGCTGGCGCGACTTTATTACCGTTACAAAGCCCGGGATTATCCGCTCCAATCTGATTGCGGCATTCGCAGGCTACTGGGTGGCATCAGGCTGGGATGTACAGTATGGCCGCCTGATTCTGACTTTGCTCGGCACCATGCTGGTCATGGCTTCAGCCTGTGTCTTCAATAATTATTTTGACCGCGATTTGGATATGAAGATGGAACGGACCCGGGAACGCGGGCTGCCTACAGGAAGGCTGAAGCCGACAACGGTTCTTATCTATGGCATTGGGCTCGGCATTGCCGGGCTGGGCGTGCTGTTCGCCTTCTGCGGCGTACTAGCCGGATTATTCGGCATAGTCGGCATGTTCGTATATGTTGTAGTGTACACCCTTTGGCTCAAAAGAACCTCCACCTGGAGCACCTCGGTAGGTGCGATCTCGGGAGCCATGCCTCCTGTCATCGGCTATGTGGCTGTTACAGGAACAGTGGATCTCGGCGCCTGGCTGCTGTTCGCAATGCTCTTTTTGTGGCAGCCGCCCCATTTCTGGGCCCTTGGCATCCGCCGCAAGGAGGAATACAGAGCAGCAGGATTTCCGCTCCTTCCGGTTGTGAAGGGGACGCGCCGCACCAAATTCCAGATGATTCCTTATGTGGCATTGCTGCTACCGGTGCCTGTGCTGATGTACGCCTATGATTATGCAGGTATATATTATCTGATTGTATCACTGGGACTGTCGGTGGCATGGCTCTACTTAACTCTAATCGGATTCAAGGCAAAGGATGATGAGGTATGGGCGAAGAAAAGCTTCCTCTTCTCCATTAATTATCTGACCTTAAGTCTGATTGCCCTGGTGCTGAATACCATTCACGTGTAAGTATTCTTAGGATAGAGGGGGAGGGCGTCCTGTGCAGACCTTGAAGCGCTACAAGTGGACCTGGCTGCTGCTGCTGATTGCAATAATTATGGCTGGCTATCTGGCAGTCCAATCCTTTGGGTTCGGTGAGAAGAAGCTGCCTGTCATAGGTCAGGTACAGGACTTCTCTCTGGAGAATGTGGACGGGAAGCAGATCAGTCTGGCGGATACGGCAGGCACAGCAAGGCTGGTCTATTTCTTCTTCACGGTCTGTCCCGATGTGTGTCCGATTACCACCTATATGCTGTCAGAGACGCAGGATATATTGGTTAAAGACGGCAGCTTCGGCAAAGACGTTGAATTCGTCTCGATATCTTTCGATCCGAAGAATGATACAAGGGAAGCGATCAAGGCCTTCGCCGACAAGTTCCATGCCGATTATAACGGCTGGTACTTCCTGCGGGGGGATCAGGAGCAGGTACGCAAGCTGGCAGCGGAGTCCTTCAAGGTGCTGATCTATGGCACGAGCAAGGATGATTTCGCCCACGCGAACCTTATTGGCCTGGTGGACAAGAACAACCGGCTCCGGGGATTGTACGATGCCGGGGATACGGAGAAAGTAACGCCGGAGTTCCTGGCCAGAACGGTTAAGAAGCTGGCCCGTGAATAGCACAGGAACGCAATAAACGAGGGTGTCCGTGGAGCAGTGGAGCTGCTGCACAGGACACCCTCGTTTTGTGGTGAAAGGTTAAGAATGTATATGCTTCATGCGATGAATTATCCTTCTATACCCTGCGGATACGGCTGGGGGTAAATAATGAAATCTTCAAGTCCGGCCTTCTCCAGCTGGGTGATGTTATATTCATCCGGAGTCCCTTCCACGCCGGCATAACCCTTGCGGGTATACATATGAATGGCATCGGGAAAGGCATCACGCAGGACTGCACGGATTTTTTTGCCTGAGCTGTCATTGTCCATGTACAGGTAGACTTCCCCGTCCCGGATGGTATTCCGCAGGGATTCCAGCTTCAGGGTATTCAGCGTACCGAAGGTGCACAGAATGTCGACCTCTGGTTCAAGCAGCCGCCTCAGTCTGCTGCGGTCGTTCTTGCCTTCGACAATAATGGTGATGGACATATGCAATCAGCCCCCGGATCTTAGTTGTTATGACGATATTGTACCTAAGCTGCGCTATTTTTAACAGCTTGGCGGAACAATATGTATTCATTCCCCGGGAAATGTCGCATTCAGGCGGCCGGGCTGTTCCAGCCGGGAGCGTAGGAAGAGAGACGGCCGGATCTGCCCGGAGGCAGCAGCATAAGGGCTGTCATCAGCAGCACGAAGGCGATGAAGTACGGGGACACGTACTCCCTTAGCTGCCCGGCAGCGACGGGTCCGGCGAAGGCTCCGAGGGACATGGCGATGGATTGCAGCGAGAAGGTCCGGCCCAGCCGTCCTGCGCCGCCCAGACTGATGAAGAGGGAGGCCATAGCCGGGAACAACACGCCTTTGGCAGAGCCGAGCAGGAAGAGAATCACTCCGGCCGGGATGCTGCGGAAGGCAGCCAGGGTGAAGAAGCAGAGAGCCATTCCCAGCAGGGCAGCGGCAATCCGGATGCCCGGCGAGAGGCGGTTCAGGAAGAACAGGCAGAGGGTCGCCAGCGCTCCAAGGCTGAGCAGGGAGAGCAGAATTCCGGTAGATACCATCCCGTCTTGTCCTTGTGACAGCGGAAGCTCGAAGAACAGTACGCCCTGGGAGCAGGATACGAAGAAGGGCAGCAGATAGTAACGCCTGGAGACAGCAGGCTGGCCGGTAGCGGCCGCCCCAGACGGCAGATTCTCCTTCACCGGGAGTACTGGCCCCGGCAGGGCCAGGGCCGGATTATGCTTCGGCACACTGAAGAAGGCCATCACACCGGTGAAGATCAGGAGCCACCCCAATGTACTGAACGTGCCGGAGTAACCGGCTTTGGCGACGATGAAGGCTCCGGCGGCAGGGGAGACAACCGAAGCTAGCGTGTGAATAATTCCGTTGCCTGACATGTATTTACCCTGGGTCGCAGGGTCAGACGAGAGCGAGGCCAAGAGGGTCATACAGGCAGGGGAGAGGAACGCCAGAGCGAACCCGCTCGCTGCCCGCAGCAGGAGTAGATGCCAGGGCAGCTGGGCATGCGCCTGCAGAAGCAGGATCAGACCTGCTACAGTAAGGGCGAATACGATATAGCGGCGGCTGCCGTTGCGGTCTACAAGTACACCGGCCAGCAGATTGCCCGGGAGGTGGGTCAGGGAATACATCCCCATCATCCAGCCGATGAAGGCCGGGCCCGCTCCCAGGGACATGGCAAAGGGTGTCAGGATAGGGTACTGGGCATGTAAATCGAAGAACGCCAGGAACATGAAGAGGTACAGCCACATTGCAGTTTTCACGGATAACACCTCCAGATTAGCGGCCAGCCGCTGATGACGGAACGGATTCCAGCAGAGGGAACAGCCTACTTGTACTTTACGTGCGGCAGCGGGGGCTTATACCATTTTCTTGGCCAGCCTCTGTATGCAGTTCTGCATTCCGGCAACCATGAATTATAAAGGTCATTCATGTATAATAATTAATATTAATGAAATGTCTGACGGGACAGCGTCCCGGAGTGGCGAAATTTGCGATTGGGGTGTTGTGAAATTGATGAATCCGGAAGTGTGGTCACAGTTTATCAGAGAGAATTGGCTTGTTATCGTTATTGCGCTTGTCCTGCTGTTCGCAGTCGTTAACATCGTTAAGACTATGCTGAAATGGGCTATCGTCGTCGTTATTGTGGTGGGGTTATTCATTTATAGCGGGGTGACCATGGATCAGATCGGTAATGCCGTTAACAAAGTGGCGGACGGGACAGTCAGCACGCTGAAGAATGAGGCGCAGGAGGTTATGCTCAAAGAAGCGCAGGAGGCGGTCTATACCTCTGGCGGTGACGGCACCTTCACCATCACTACTCCTAATTTGGAGGTGAAGGGCTCTGCTGCAGAGGACAAGGTGGAAGTGGTCTTCCGCGGAGTCAGCCTCGGGAAGTGGAGCGTTACGGATACAACCAAGACCTTCATCGACGAAGCCCGGAAGCAGGCGGGCAAGTAATAGTGCAGCGGGCTCAGGGTTACCTGCAGCAGCAGAAGGAGGAGTGATTCATTGAATACCTGGATAGAAAGTCTTCGTGAAGCCAATATCATCTCCATTGTTCTGCTGCTGATCGTCCTCTTCTCTGCACTGCAGGGCTGGGGCCGGGGCTTCCGCAGAGCAGCCGGAGGGCTGTTCGGCATGCTCGGATCAGGAGTGCTTGCGGCAGCTTCGCTGGTGATGGCGATTCCCGCAGCCGTATACCTCTCGCCTGCTGCCGGGAACTGGGCTTCCGGCATTACTCCGCCGGAGGACAAGCTAAGCCAATGGCAGCAGCTATATTATACCGGTGCCTCTGTACTGGCGAATTCACCGGTAGTGCGGTTTCTGTTGCTGCTCTTGCTGTGCTATACCTTGATTCGTCTGCTGCTGGGTCTGCTGTTCCTGCTGCTGCCGTTTCGCCTGCCGCGCCAGTCCGGGAGGGGTTCGGGGCGGATCACAGGCGCCAGCCGGCTGGTCGGGGCAGTGCTTGGCACCGCCGCAGGGCTTACCCGGGCCATGGTGCTGGTCTTTGTCCTGTTCATCAGTGTCGCCCTGAACCCGGACAGCGGCTTCAGCCGCTATGTGCAATCATCACCGGTCTACAGCCAGAGTGCGGAAGCGGTATTTGAGCCGCTGGCCGGTGAACAGGTCAGAGGCAAGCTTCCGGTACTGACCAAGGCGGTAGCCGCCGAGATGAGTGACATTCTCCGTCGTAAATATGAGGTGATTGACCATGATATTTCGGCGGATATTGCCGGTGCAGCCGCAGAGATCGCCGGACAAGCAAGCGGCGATGAAGAGAAGGCCAGGCTGCTCTATGACTGGGTAGGCTCGCGTATTGCCTACGACTATAACAAGGCGAAGAATTATGAAGAGAGACGGATCTGGCACGAGCAGACCCCGCAGGATACGATGGATACACGGCTTGGGGTATGCATTGATTACGCGCGGCTCTATGCCATGATGGCCCGCTCGCAAGGTCTTCAGGTGCGTGTCGTCACCGGCAAGGGCTATGACGGTCAAGGCGGTTATGGCCCGCATGCCTGGAATGAGATCTATATCAGCAGCAGCGCAGCCTGGATTCCGCTCGATTCCACCTGGGCCAGCAGCGGCAACTGGTTCAATCCGGGGGATTTCGACTCCACGCATATCAAGGAAAACGTCCTCTGAGAAGGAAGCGGACGCTCTTGTATCTATGGTACAATAACAGCGGGCAAGTGGAAACGGCTGTGCCGTCTTTTCAAAGGACGGTACTGTTAGCTCTTGCCCGTGATCTGACGGATAAGCAGTACTGCAAACCATACAAGGAGAGGACTTGCTGTGAGATGGTTCGGTAAGCCGGGCTCCGGCCCGGGTGATGGAGAGACCCGCAACTACCTGAGCTTACGCATAAATCTGTTTTTCTTCGGCACTTTTTTTATTTTTGTGATCATTATGATCCGGCTTGCGGGACTGCAGTTTGTAGAGAGTCCCGAGCTTAGCGAGGTGGAGGCCAGCCGGGAGACCAAGGATGTTCCGCTTGCGGCGATCCGGGGGACTATTCACGCGGCGGGCGGGGAAGACATCGCCCATTCCACACCGATTCAGTCGCTATTCGTTACGTTAACCCAAGAATACACCGCGAAGGTCAAGAATAAGAACACCGGCTTATATGAACCCACCGCTGAAGCCAAGGAGAATACGAAGGCGCTGGTGGCGGGGCTGTCATCCGTTTTTGAACAGTATGGGGATCCCTCTGCGAAGAAGCTGCTCAAGGAGGATATCCTGCAACTGCTGGACCTTGATTACAAGAAGTCACTGGGGTATGTACCGCGCAAGATCAAGGCCGGTCTTACGATGAAGGAAGTCGCCCATCTGATGGAGAACAGGCAGCGTTATCCCGGGGTGTCAGTGGTGGAGGAGAGTATCCGCCATTATGACAAGGACACGGTGGCTGTCCAAACGGTTGGTTATATGAAGCAATTCCGTTCTACAGAAACAGGATATAATTTATACAAAAATATCCGCAGCGCCATGAAACAAACGGGTGCGGACCCGGGACTTAGCTACAGGGAAGATGAGTTCGTCGGCATCTATGGTCTTGAACAGCAATACCAGCGCGAGCTTAGAGGGAAGAACGGGTATCAGACGATCTCAGTCAATGCCCAGAATATGGCCGAAGAGGTTATTGCGTTGGTCCCGCCCGTCAAGGGCAACGATATCTGGATGACGATTAACAAGCAGGTGCAGATGAGCACAGAACAGGCGATTATGGATCAGCTCAACTGGCTGCACCGCAACCCTGTACAGGGGAAGCTTCATAAGGATGCGCTCACCGGCTATGCCGTTGCGATGGAAGTCGATACAGGCAATGTAGTGGCAATGGCGAATATGCCGGACTATGATACGAATGTCTGGAATGCCGAGAGGCTACCGCCAGAAGAGTGGGCCAAAATTGAGGACTATTATCAGAACGGGACGATTACCGATATTTCCTCCGGTATCTCCGGCAACGGACTGAAGTCATTGATCTACCTGGGTTCTACGATTAAGCCGTTAAGCGTCCTGATCGGTCTGGAAGAAGGCTTATTCACTACCGGTGATACTTACATGGATAAAGGAATTGGTTATTTCGGTAAAGATAACAGCTCCTCCGTGAGGAATTCCTCCGGCCATGTCCTGGGCCCGCTTAGTCCGGCGAAGGCGATTCAGGAATCCTCGAATGCTTTTATGGTAGAGTGGGTCGGTAATGCCCTGTACAAGAAGTATCCGGGAGAAGGCATTGCCATATGGGATAAATATATGAAGGCATTCGGGCTTGGGGTATCTACGCAAAGCGGGCTTCCGGGTGAAAGTCCCGGGGTTGCCGATTATCTTGATCCCAAGAAGGCAGGCTCTGCCCAAGCGGCGCTGGTCTATGCCTCCTTCGGCCAGAAGGGGAAATACACCGCACTGCAGCTTGCCCAGTATACGGCAACACTTGCGAATGAAGGCGTGCGGATTAAGCCCCAGCTCGTCAGTAAGATTACAGATCCCGATGGGAAGACGGTTAAGCAATTTGGACGGGAAGTCCTGGACAGCATCTCGTTTCACCCTTCTTACTGGAAGGAGATCAAGCGCGGGATGAATACTAAGGTTAAGGCGTTTGACGGATTCCCGTATGACTTCGCCCGCAAGACAGGAACCTCTGAGATGGAAGCCTTCGGGGCCATCCGTGACAACGGGGTGTTCATTGCTTATGCTCCGCGTGAGCATCCTAAGCTTGCGGTGGCCGTGATTATTCCGGAAGGCGGCTTTGGAGCGAACAGTGCCGCACCGGTAGCCCGCCGGATTTTTGAAGCCTATGACCAGGAGTATGGACTGGATGGAGTCCCTAAGAAGAATGTGCCAGAGTCAAGGGTGGATTAAACGGTTTATTTTGATGTAGAGGAGTGAAAAACTGTGGGTGTTTTCCGAAAGCAGGCCTCCCCCCCGGAAGAGAAGGACAGCAAGAGCTCGCTTGGCCTGCGGCTTAACGTGTTTTTCTTCAGCACGTTTGTTATTTTTTGTGTCATTATTATTCGCCTCGCAGTTATTCAATTTGTGGAAGGACCGACGCTGACCGAGGTAGAGACCAGCCGGGATACCAAAAGTGTCCCGCTCGCCTCCATCCGCGGAGGCATCCGCGCAGCTGCAGGCGAGCAAATTGCCTACTCCACCTCCGTTCAAACGCTGTATGTTACGCTTACGAAAGAATATACAGCCAAGGCGGTGGACAAGGAGACGGGGATCAGCTCGCTGAAGCCGGAGGCAAGAGCCAATGCGTATGCGCTGGCGAATAATCTGGTTGCGAAATTTGACGAATATGGCGACCCGAACGGCGAGAAGCTGACCGTTAATGAAGTGATTAATTCTCTGGATTTATATTTCAAGAAATATTCGGGCTATATGGCCCGCAAGATCAAATCCGGTCTGACCACCAAGGAAATCGCCTATTTCATGGAGCACAAAAGCGAGTTCCCCGGTCTGGAGATCGTAGAAGAAGGCGTGCGTCATTACGACAAGGATACCGTTGCCGTGCAGACGGTCGGCTATATCAAGCCCTTCAAATCCTCCAACACGCTCAACATCTACAAGAATATTCAGAGCGCGATGAAGAAGATCGGCGCAGATCCCGGCCTGAATTATAAAGACGATGAATTCGTCGGCTTCGACGGTCTGGAGCTGCAATACCAGCGGGAGCTGCGCGGCAAGAACGGCTATCAGGTCATCTCGGTGAATCCGCAGAACATGGCCGAGAAGGTGGAAGAGGTAGTGCCGCCTGTCAAGGGTAATGATATCTGGATGACGATTGACAAGAATGTTCAGCTTAAGACGGAGCAGGCCATCACCGAACAGATTAATTGGCTGCACCGCAACTCTGTACAGGGTAAGACTCATCCTGACGCCAAGACAGGCTACGCCGTGGCGATGGAGGTCGATACCGGCAATATTGTGGCCATGGCCAGTATGCCGGATTACGATACCAATGTCTGGACAGCGGAGAAGCTGGATTCAGATACCTGGAACAAGATCATGGGCAATTACCAGAACGGGACGATCACCCCGTATTCTTCCGGCCTGTCCGGTCATGGATTCGGCTCCACAGTGCTGCTCGGTTCCACCATTAAGCCTCTGACGGTGCTGATTGGTCTGAATGAAGGCTTCTTCAGTACCTCCTCTACGTACACTGACAAAGGGATTGCTTATTTCGGTAAGGATGATAAATCCTCTGTCCGAAATTCCTCGGGTCACGTATACGGCCGGATGGGTCCGGCTAAGGCGATTGAGGATTCCTCCAACGTGTTCATGGTGGATATGGTCGGTAAGAAGCTTTATGAGCATTACAAGGGTGAGGGCATTAATATCTGGGATAAGTATATGAAAGAATTCGGCCTGGGCGTATCTACGCAGAGCGGTCTGCCTAATGAATACCTGGGACAGATCAACTACACAGATACTAAGGCAGCGGGCAGTGCGCAAGCCGCGCTGGTCTATGCCTCCTTCGGACAGCAGGGCCGTTATACGGTGCTGCAGCTAGCCCAGTATGCCTCGACGCTTGCGAATGAAGGGGTGCGGATTAAGCCGCAGCTTGTCAGCAAGATTACGGATTCAGCGGGCAAGGTGGTCAAGAAGTTTGAGCGCGAGGTGCTGGATGAAGTGACGACCTTTGACAAGTCCTATTGGAGAGAGATTAAAAAGGGCATGAACAGTAAGGTCTCCGCATTCGCAGATTTCCCTTATGATTTTGCCCGTAAGACAGGGACCTCACAGCAGCTGGGAAAAGGGCAATTACGCGATAACGGGGTATTTATTGCCTTCGCCCCGCGTAATAATCCTAAGTTAGCGGTGGCTGTGGTCATTCCGGAAGGCGGCTTCGGCTCCAACAGTGCCGCTCCGGTTGCGCGTAAAATTTTCGATGCTTATGATTGGGAGTACGGACTGGACGGTGTGCCTAAGAAAAGCCTGAAAACAGCGAACTCAAATGACGGCGCTGCTTCCGGTGACAGTGCCGATAATACTCCTGCAACAAACTGATGATATTATAATCGAGTAGGAGATGGATCTGCGTAATACCAAATATACGGTTGCCTTCAAACGAAAGAGCAACCAAGAATGGAGGGGTGGCAAATGACTGCCAAATACCGCCTGCTAGCATTGGATATGGATGGAACCCTACTGAACGACGAACAGAAGATTACCCCGCTTACGGTGGAATGGATCAAAAAAGCGATGGAAGCCGGCGTACATGTCTGCCTGTCTACCGGACGCTCCTCGCGCAGTGCGATGCCGTATGCTGAACAGCTTGGCTTGAACACTCCGATGATTATGGTCAACGGAAGTGAAGTCTGGCGTGCGCCTCATGAGCTGTATCGCCGGTCCCTGATGGATGTTGAACTGGTCCGGGAGATGCACAAGATCGCTGAAGAATTCGATATCTGGTTCTGGGCCTACTCCGTAGATGAAGTGTACAACCGGGATAGCTGGGACGGGGAGATTGACAGCAGGGAATGGTTGAAATTCGGCTATTCCACCGAGGATAACGATATCCGTCATAAGCTGCTGATGCGCCTGCAGGAGCTGGGCGGGCTGGAGATCACCAACTCCTCGCCGTTCAACCTGGAGATTAATCCGCTTGGCGTCAATAAGGCTTCAGGCATACTTGAAGTATGCAAGCTGCTCGGCATTAACATGTCCCAGGTTGTTGCCGTAGGCGACAGCCTCAACGACCTGGCAGCGATCCAGCAGTCCGGCTTCGGAGTGGCTATGGGCAATGCGCAGGAAACTGTTAAGCAGGAAGCGGATGCGGTAGTAGCTACGAATAATGAAGACGGGATCGCGGAAGTGATCCAGAAGTACATCCTGACAGAGGCCGGAACCTCGGCCGGTAGAGTGTCGAAACGAGCTTAAGATTACTGAGAGACAACAATATAGGTGGGAGTAACGGAGGGGAAGTTTGAGCTGTAGGAGCGGTAGCGACCGCCTGAAAGCTTTCCGTAGGAAAGCTAGCTTCGGAAGCATCAGCAGTCACCGGATTTCCACCGCTAACAGCGGTTTGAATCAAGAAATCTGGTGACAACAGCGGCCGGAAGCCAAACATTCACCGCAGTTACGACCCGCACCATTGATAGCTATCTAAACTTAAGGAGTTGAGGGAATTGACAATTCTGGGCTGGATTCTGATCATTGCTTTGTTCGCAATCGGGCTGGCGGGGGCGGTATATCCGATCCTGCCGGGGGCGCTTGCGATTTACCTGGCTTTCTTTGTATATGGCTGGTTCTTTTCCTTCGACTCCTTCGGTCCCTGGTTCTGGATTGCCCAGACCCTGATCGTTGTCGTTCTGTTCGTTGCCGACTACGTGGTCGGGGCCTGGGGCGTCAAGAAGTTCGGCGGCTCCCGCGCTTCGGTGATCGGCAGCACCATCGGTCTGATTGCCGGTCCGTTTGTGATTCCGGCATTTGGCCTGCTGATTGGCCCGTTCGCAGGTGCCTTCATCGGCGAGCTGATTGCTGGCGAGAAGGCCGGCAAAGCGGTTAAGGTCAGCTTCGGCGCTCTGCTGGGGCTGTTCAGCAGCACAGTCGTCAAGATTATTCTGCAGATTGCTATGATCGTCCTCTTCTTTATCTGGATCGGGCGTTACTAAATTTATTGTGAAGAAGGCGAAACAGCTTGTCCACCAAGAAAGAATCCTTTGTCAAAGGCACGCTTATTCTGGCGGCAGCCGCACTGGTGGCCCGTGTCCTCGGGCTTGCCCAGCGGGTGCCGCTGGAGCATTTATTCAATGAAGTCGGTAACGCTGCGTTTACACAAGCCAACAACGTGTATCTGCTGCTGCTGCCGCTGGCGACAGCTGGAATTCCCAGCACACTTAGTAAAATGGTGTCCGAGCGCTATGCGCTGAACCGCCCGCAGGAAGCACAGCAGGTGTACCGGGCGGCGCTGATTTTTGCGGCTGTGGTTGGTGTGCTTATGAGTGTGGCGCTCTACATAGCTGCTCCTTATTATGCGGAATCCAGCAAGGTTCCCGAGAGTACATTGGCCATACGGGCGATTGCCCCGGCGCTGCTGCTATTCCCCGCGATCGCGATGATGCGCGGGTATTTCCAAGGGCGTAACAATATGATGGCCGGCGGCATCTCACAGATTGTTGAGCAGATTGCCCGGGTATCCACGGCCATTCTGCTTGCCTTCATTCTGCTGCGCCAGGGCTACAGCAACACCTGGATGGCAGCAGGCGCATCCTTCGGGAGTGTGCTCGGCAGTATCGGCGCCTTTGGCGTGATGCTGTATTATGCCATGAAGCTGCGCCGCAGCGAGGAGAAGGTTGCATTATATGAATCGAGTGAGGCCCGTATCCCGCTGCTGAAGATTTACAAGGATATTTTCAAGCTGTCCATACCGATTGTATTGTCTTCCGTTACGGTGCCTGTAGTGAACTTCATTGATACTACCTTTATTGTGCCGCTGCTTAGCGGACAAATCGGCTTGAAGGAAGCCACGTGGACACTGGGGATCTTCGGCAGCCGGGCACAGAGCGTGGCCGGGATTCCTCCGGTCTTGTCGATCGCCCTAAGTGCATCGCTGATTCCGATTATATCTGCCGCCTTCGCCCGCAAAGATGAACAGCACCTGCAGCGTCAGGTCACACTTGCCATGCGGGTGTCCATTCTGACCGGCACACCGGTTGTGCTCTCCCTGGTCGTGGCTGCTTATTCTGTGAATGGCCTCTTGTTCAAGACACTCGATGGAAGCGGCATTGTGGCGATGCTGACGCTGGGTACCATTTTCCAGATTACGATGATGACCACGAACTCGATCCTGCTTGGAATGGGCAAATCGCGGATATCGATGTATTATGTACTTGTTGGTATCCTCGTGAAGTTTGGCTCCAATTTCCTGTTCAGCCAGTGGTTCGGCATCTACGGCATTATCGGCTCTACGGCATTGTGCTTCATTGTCATTACACTGCTGAATCTGCGGATGCTCAAAAAAATCGTACCCTTCTCCATTCTCGGCAAACGCTGGGGAGGCTTCTCCATTGCGGTTCTGGCCTCGGCAGGCATCGGCTATGGTCTGAATGAAGCAGGCCTGTTGATGACTGATCTGATGCCGGCCCGTCTGGCCTTCCTGATCACCTGTCTGGTGGTTGGAGCGGCAGTCGTGATTGTGTATCTGGTTCTCCTGATTATTCTGGGTGTACTCAGCAGCCAGGAGATTGCCGGTTATCCCCGTCCGCTGCGCAAGCTGCTGGGTCCTTTAATGAAATTGCAGCCCGCCCGTGTTCGTGCCGGTGAATAATGATGTTTGACTTATTCCGTACATTTTGCTTCACTTAAAGAGCAAGCTTCTTGTGTAACTTTCTGATAGAAGGGAATGGTCAATAAATGGACAAAATCAGCTCGCCTGCCCAGTTCCAGGTGGCAATTCAGTCTCCGCGCCTGACGGTGGCAGTCTTCAAGGCAGATTGGTGTGTGGATTGCAAATTCATTGATCCGTTCATGCCGGATGTGGAACAGAAATATGCAGAGCGTCTTACCCTAGTCGAAGTGGATGTCGATGCCGTAGGCGATGTCAGCCAGGAACAGAATATTCTGGGCATTCCAAGCTTTGTCGCGTACACCGATGGACGGGAACTGGTCCGGTTTGTGAACAAGCTCCGGAAGTCCCGGGAGGAAATCGAGAAGTTTCTTGATACGGCGCTGGACGTTTATCTCAGCATTCACAAGTAATTCCGCAGCACCGCTTTCGCCCTATCCGAGCAGAAGCGGTGCTTTTTTTCTAATCATATAAGCATTTATATGTTTCATACTCATTCCAATACAATACGGGTGATACTATTGACGACACATCAATTAAAATGGCTCAGCTATCTGACCTGTCTCATTATGTTCATGGCGCTGTTCGGCGGGGTTGTGGTGACTAAGACCGGCTCGGGACTGGAATGCGGAAATCAGTGGCCGCTGTGCCACGGGAAGCTGATTCCGGCCTATACCATCGGCTCTCTGATTGAATATACCCACCGCTTGTTCAGCGGCCTGGCTGGCCTGCTGTCCCTGGCTTCCATGGTTGCCTTCTGGCGTTATGCCAGGCACCGCAGAGATCTGCTGGCCTATGCCCTGCTGACCCTGATCTTCGTCATCGTTCAAGGCGGGATGGGAGCGCTTGCAGTAGTGAAATCGCAGTCGGCTGCGGTTATGGCCCTGCATATGGGCTTCTCGCTGATTGCCTTCGCCGGTTCGCTGATGCTGGCGCTTGGGACCAGACGGACATTCGCTCCAGGAGCGGAATTCAGCACAGGAAGTCCCAAAGTCCGCCCAGCCTTCCGCAACTTAACCTGGGTTACTGCAGTATATTCATATATCGTGGTCTACATCGGCGCCTACGTAAGCCATACCAGCTCCCAAGGCGGGTGCTCCGGCTGGCCGCTGTGTAACGGACAATGGATTCCGGAGATGAGCGGCGGAGTAGGGATTGTATTCATTCACCGGATGGCGGCGGCGATTCTGTTCCTGCTGACGGCTATACTTGGGCATCTGGCCTTCTGGAAGCATAAGGAGCTGCCGGAGCTGAGGGCTCTGGGAGTAGCGGCAGTTCTGTTATGCCTGATGCAGGTATTCAGCGGAGCCGCAGTAGTATACACATTGAATAATGAAAGATTGTACATATTTGCTGCGTTGTCTCATATCGTGCTGATCTCCGGACTCTTCGGGGTTCTGTGCTACATGAGTGTAAGGGTCTGGCAGTTAAGCGGAGCCGGCAGGGGCAGCAAGTAATAAGTAAACGGCAACGGTGGACGGGATAAGCATAAGGTCCTGTTTGAGGAGGAACGCTATAGTGCGATACGGTAATTTACGACAATGGATTGAGCAGCTCCGCAGGGATAAGGATCTGGCAGTGATAGATACCCCTGTTGATCCTTATCTGGAGCTTGCCGAAATTCACCGCCGGGTGGTGGAGGAGGAAGGCCCGGCACTGCTGTTCACGAACGTGCAAGGAACACCGTTCCCGGTCGCTACGAACCTGTTCGGTACAGTTCAGCGCGTCAACAAGGCCTTTGGGACAAGACCGGAGCAGCTGCTGAAGTCGCTGACAACGGCGATGGACCAGCTGTTTCCGCCTTCAGGCGCCGGCTTATGGCGGGAGAAGACGGTGCTGCTGGAGCTGCTGAGGGCAGGAACCAAGAATATACCGCAAGGAGAGGCTCCGGTACTCGGCGTCTGCAGCAGCAGTGATCCGCTGAAGGAGCTGCCCCGGATTACGGCCTGGCCTAAGGACGGCGGGGCATTCATCACGCTTCCTCTGGTCTATACGGAGAATATCACCAACCCCAAGGATCATAATCTCGGACTGTACCGGATTCAGATGTATGACGACAGCACCACAGGTATTCACTGGCAGATTCACAAGGGCGGCGGCTTCCATCACTCGCAGGCAGAGCTTCTCGGCGAGACCCTGCCGGTGTCTGTCTTCATCGGCGGGCCGCCGGCCCTAATTGCAGCGGCAGTGGCACCGGTGCCGGAACGGATTCCGGAGCTGATGCTGGCTTCGCTGATGCTGGGCGGCAAGCTTCCCATGGTGCAGGACCCCTTGGGCGGGCACCGGATTCCGGCTGAGGCGGAATTCTCCATCCGGGGACGCGTGTCTCCGCTGGAGCGGAGAGCGGAAGGGCCTTACGGCAGCCAGTCCGGCTACTATTCCATGCAGCATAATTTCCCGGTCATGCATGTTCAGCGGATGTGGCACCGCAAGGATGCCATCTACCCGGCGACCATCACCGGCAAGCCGCGCCAGGAGGATTATTATCTGAAGGATTATTTGCAGCGGCTGCTCGCTCCAGCCTATCCTCTGCTGATCCCTTCGGTCAAAGCGCTGTGGTCCTACTCCGAATCCGGTTCGCATTCACTGACCTCAGCGGTCGTTAGGGAGAGCTATCCCCGTGAGTATATGGTGTCAGCGTTTCGTATCTTAGGGGAAGGTCAGCTCTCTTTAACCAAATTCCTGCTGTTGACTAATGTGCAGGTGGAGCTAACGGATTTCCCCAAGCTGCTGGAAACTGTGCTTGAGCGCTTCAATCCGCAATCGGATCTGACGATCTTTGCCAATACCTCCATGGATACACTGGATTATACCGGACGTAAGCTGAATCATGGCAGTAAGGCGGTGATGGCGGGCATTGGCAGCCCGGTCCGTGAGCTGCCACGGACCTATACAGAGGGTCTGCTTCCATCAATCACCGCCGCTGTGCCTTATTGCGGAGGATGTTTAGCCGTTTCCGGTGCATCCTATGAAGAGGACCCGGAGCTGCCGGAGCGGCTGGTGGCTGCCTTCAAGGAGAGGGAGACCGCCTGGCCGCTGATTGTGCTGGTGGATCAGGCAGAAGAGGCGGTAAGCACGCAGACCTCCTTCCTGTGGACCGTATTCACCCGCTTCAATCCGGCGGATGATATCTATTCGGCGGCCGGGGTACACCGGGGCAGCGTCAGCTATACACTGCCGATCATTATAGATGCCCGGATGAAGCCGGGATACCCGGAGGAACTGGCTCCGAGCGAGGATATTGCGAAGCGGGTAGACCGCAACTGGAACCGTTATTTTCCTCTAGTGTAAAAGTGAACTTTAAGGAGGGTCAAAATATGCTGCGGACGTTACTTGGAGAGCCGCCCCGCGTGAACAGCGGTGTGCTGGCTGAAGCTATGGAGTCCATGGCGAAGGCAGCCTCCATGCTGCGCAAGGAGATGGCGGCACATGAAGACCATGACCATGAATACCGCAAGCTGGAAATTTGGACACGCGGCCTGATCTCCTCTCTGGATGAGCTGGAGCAGAGCTGGTTCGCAGCAGCCTTTTTCCGGAAGTCAGTGATCGCAGGTTATATGGATGATATGTCGTCCACGGAGCAGGGGGAGTACGCCAGATATGTGTATTTCTACAAGGATGGCTTCATCCGTGTCTTCTCGCTGCTGGACAAGCTGGGCACGGTGCTGAATAATCTGTACAATCTCAATACAGGCAAGGTGAAGACGCATTTCTCTTATTTCACGGTGCTGAGGCAATTTCAGCTGCTTCACCCGCATCATCCGCTGGCGGAGAAGCTGGAGCGAATCAGGAATTCCTACCGGGAGCCAGTGGAGAATCTGCGCAAGCGGCGCAACGCTGAGATCCATTACATGAACGCGGAGATGACCGACGACCTCTGGCAGCGTCACCAGGGATTGCATGACAAGATTCGTCTGGAGGATCTCGACAGCCACCTGGAGGATTTGAAGCAGAGCCTGGAGATGGTATGCCAATCACTGGCCGCCGCATACAGCTACGGGAATGAACAATGGCACAAGAACAAAGCGGCCCCAGGCCCGAAATCCGGACAAGCCCGTCCGTAAAAACTTACCTTTGACAAAAATCTCGAAACTGAATTATACTTAGGCATACATTAACTTCTGACAGGATACGGAGTCTATAACTTCATACTATGATCTTATCGAGAGCGGCGGAGGGATAGGCCCGATGAAGCCCGGCAACCGGTTTGAATACAGCCTTACGCTGCATCCAAATGTCATGGTGCTAATTCCTACAATGCCGCCGGATTCGGGGGTTTTGGCAGATGAGAAGGCATTGTCATTATACACACAGGGCCTCTTGCGATCTGCATGGATCGTAGGGGGTCTTTTTTGCAATGATGGAAGCTAGAACAGAAGGGGGACGCAGCGGTTGATAGAATTGAAGGATATAACCAAGGTGTATGGCAAAGGCAGTAAGCAGGCAACTGCACTCTCTGCGCTGAGCCTGTCGATTAAGAAGGGGGAAATCTTCGGGGTGATCGGTCACTCCGGGGCCGGCAAAAGCACGCTGATCCGCTGCATTAATCTGCTGGAACGTCCGACTGCGGGCGAGGTGTGGGTGGACGGTGTCGAGCTGACAGCGCTCAGCCAGGGACAGCTGCAGGAGCAGCGGCGTAAGATCGGAATGATTTTTCAGCATTTCAACCTGCTCTCATCGGCTACAGTCTATGATAATATCGCGTTTCCGCTGCGGCTGATCGGAGCCGGAAGGAACGAGATTGAACAAAAGGTTAAGGAACTGCTCGCCCTGGTCGGGCTGGAGGAGCACTGGAATAAGTACCCGGCTCAGCTATCCGGCGGACAGAAGCAGCGTGTCGGAATCGCCCGGGCGCTGGCAAGTGATCCGGATGTTCTGTTATGCGATGAGGCGACCTCGGCGCTTGATCCGCAGACGACAGACTCCATTCTGCGCCTGCTGATGGATATCAACAGCAAATTCCATCTGACCATCGTGTTGATTACCCATGAGATGCATGTCATTCAGAGCATCTGCGACCGTGTTGCCGTGATCCATGGCGGCGGTATTGTGGAGCAGGGTGAAGTGGCCGAGGTCTTTCTGAAGCCGAAGCATGAGGTTACCAAGGAATTCATCCGCAGTGAGACCCAGTCGGACGGACCGCTCCGGCAAGCGATTGATGCTGTACAGCCAGGTTACACGAAGTCGGTCAAAATCACTTTTCTCGGACAAAAGACTTACGGGTCGACGCTCTCACAGGTGGTTCAGGGAACCGGGGTTCACTTCGCCATTCTTCATGGAACCATCTCTACGATCAAGGATGTTCCTTACGGCCAGCTGATCGTCCGGTTCGAAGGACCTGAGGGTGCGGTCGAAGCCACGCTCACTGAGCTCATAGCGCAAGGTCTTGATGTGGAGGTGATTTTGTAATGGACTTTAGCACAATTAATTGGGAAGAAATGCTGGAAGCTACGATTGCTACACTCAAAATGATCGCTATTTCAGGAATATTCACAATAATCCTTGGTTTACCGCTTGGAATTGTGTTATATTTATGGGGCAAGTCAAATAACGTTATTATCAGGGTGGTTTACTCGGTATTATC
This sequence comes from Paenibacillus sp. FSL P2-0089, assembly GCF_038595095.1. NCBI lineage: Bacteria > Bacillati > Bacillota > Bacilli > Caryophanales > Paenibacillaceae > Paenibacillus > Paenibacillus sp. FSL P2-0089. The sequence continues at coordinate 6,002,020 of NZ_CP152006.1, read as the reverse complement.
CTTCGTTGTGAATATCCTGCGTTCGGTTCCTTTTATCATTCTGATGGTTGCCCTGATTCCGTTCAGCAAGGCCATTATGGGCACTTCGATTGGTGTGCTTGGAACGATTCCGGCACTGGTAATCGGCGCGGCGCCATTCTTCGCCAGACTGGTGGAGACGGCACTGCGGGAGGTTGACCGGGGAATTATTGAAGCGGCGCAGGGCATGGGAGCGTCCACCGGGCAGATCGTTATGCGCGTGCTGCTGCCGGAGGCTCGTCCGGGTCTGCTTGCCGGTGTAACCATTACTGTTGTGACCCTTGTCTCGTATACCGCAATGTCCGGCATGATCGGCGGCGGCGGACTGGGTGACCTGGCGATCCGCTACGGATATTACCGCTATGAGAAGGAAGTCATGCTTATCTCGGTAGCGCTGATGGTGATTCTGGTGCAGCTGCTGCAAATGGCCGGTGACCGGCTGGTAAGACATTTTACACGGAAATAAGGTACGTCCACATATAGCCTTATTCAATAAACCATATGGATTAGAGGGGGATTTACAGATGAAAAAAGTACTGCTTACATTCTTCAGCCTGACCTTGATATTGGTGCTTGCCGCTTGCGGAAACAACAAGGCGAATAACACCACGAATTCTGCTGCGACAACGGCACCTACAGAAGCGGCTGCTGCAGAGCCGACTACAGAGCCTGCTGCGGACCCGGTAACCCTGGTGATTGGTGCTTCTCCTGTACCGCATGCGGAGATCCTCAAAGCGATTGCCCCACTGCTTGAAGCCCAAGGCATTAAGCTGGAGATCAAAGAATTCACAGATTATATTCTTCCCAATACACAGCTTGCCGAGAAGCAGCTCGATGCGAACTTCTTCCAGCACAAGCCTTACCTGGATGATCAGAACACCAAGAACGGCACAGATCTCGTATCTGTAACTGCTGTTCATGTAGAGCCATTTGGCGCCTATTCCAAAAAGATCAAATCGATCGATGAATTGGCAGAAGGTGCGAAGGTTGCGATTCCGAATGATGCAACGAACGGAGGCCGCGCCTTGATTCTGCTGGCGAAGAACGGTCTTATCAAGCTGAAGGATGACACCAATATTGCTTCCACCAAAGCGGATATCACCGAGAACCCTAAGAAGCTTGACATCATTGAGCTGGATGCAGCCATGCTGCCCCGTCAGCTGGATGAAGTGGACCTGGCGCTGATCAACACCAACTTCGCACTGGATGCCAAGCTGTCTCCTACGAAGGATGCGTTGTTCATCGAAGGCGGAGATTCCCCGTATGCTAACCTGCTGGTAGCCCGTCCTGACAATAAGGATTCCGATGCCATTCAGAAGCTGGCAGCAGCGCTGACTTCCCCGGAAGCGAAGGAATTCATCGAAAAGCAATATGACGGAGCAATTATCCCGGCATTCTAAGCTTAAGCCTAGGGAAGCGGAATAATCTAATGAGACCAGAAGAAGCCCGTAGCCAGAAATGGCTGGCGGAGCGGCTTCTGGTCTTTTTGAATCGCCGGGTGGTTGATCCTACAGACGAAATCCTCTATAATAAAAAAAATCCCGGCCTCTTAGCGGAGGCCGGGATGGTTTATGAAACGGGATTAGAATACCTGAACGACTTCTTCCACGCCTTCTACTTCTTCAATCAGGGCGCGTTCGATCCCGGCTTTTAGCGTGATCGTGGAGCTTGGGCAACTGCCGCATGCACCCATAAGCTTCAGCTTAACGATGCCGTCTTCAACATCAATCAGTTCCACGTCACCGCCATCGCGCTGCAGGAACGGACGAAGTTTATCAAGGACTTCCAGTACTTCATCGTACATGGTTGCGCTTTGTACATTCTCACTCATTTCTCAATCACTCCTTTCGTATGTTTATTATAGTACAAAAAGTTAAAAAATAAAATGGTTAAGGCAGAATAGGGAGATTATCATGAGACCAATTATAGAATTCTGTGCCAGCAACATCGGCCACGGCACTGAACCGCTCAAGCTTAAGCTGGAGCAAAACCCTGAATATGATGTAGTGGAGTACGGCTGTCTGAACAACTGCGGAGAGTGTTATCTCCAGCCGTTCGCCATGGTTGACGGGGAGATCATTGAGGCTGATTCCCCCGCTGCTCTGGAAGAGGCCATAGAAGCCGCTATACGAGAGGCAGAGGCCTGGGACAACCTGGAGATAGACTAAGCCGCCTGGATTCAAGCCGGGATTCTTTAGCCGAAATGGCGTTTGGACATCCACAGGACGCCGCTCTTCAGCAGGCGCGGAACCCGGCCCATGACGGAGCGGCGGCCCATCAGGCCGAAGCCGGCATTTTTACCGAGTGAACCGAGGGTTCCCTTCAGCTTAATCTTATTCAGCTTCGGGGTTTCCCCCCGCCATAACGCCTGTAATATCTGTCCCACCTGCTCGCCCTGGGCACCCGCCGCCTGTGCACTGGGCGCGAAGGGCAGGCTGGCACAGTCCCCGATCACATAGACCTCCGGATATTCAGCGATATTGTAATATTCCCCCACAATGAGCCTGCCTCCACGGTCCTTCGGAAGCTCCAGCTGCTGCACGACCTTCACGGGTTGAATACCGGCAGTCCATACCGTCACATCCGCCGGAATAGCTTGGGTGCCATTGAAGATGGCATCCTTCTCGACATGAGAGACCGACACCCCGCCAATCGTCTCCACCTGATGCTCACTGAACCATTCCTCGACATACCTGGACAGCTTGGCCGGAAAAGAAGATAAAATACGTTCTCCCCGGTCCATCAGAGAGATATTCAGATCCGGCCGGCTCTCCCGCAGCTCCGAGGCAATCTCTACGCCGCTCAGTCCCCCGCCGACAATATTGACGGTTCCATAAGGCTTCACATCGTTCAGCCGGCGGTAAGTTTCCCGGGTTCCGGCGAAGCTCTGAATACTGCAGGTGTATTCCTCGGCACCCGGAATGTTATGGTAATTATCCGTACAGCCGAGGGCAATCGCCAGGATATCATAGGCTACCGGCTCCCCGGAATCGAGCAGGACCAGCCTGCTCTCCAGATCAATGGAACCCACCTGCCCGTAACGTACGGTCAGGCGGGGGTGTACCGGGAATTGAATCCGCAGATGGTAATCGGTGGCGGTGCCTGCGGCCAGTGCATAATATTCGGTCTTGATCCCCTGATACGGCATCCGGTCCACCAGGATGATTTCCACATCAGGAGGAAGATGATTATCCAGCAGTTGCTGAATGAGGGCAAGACCGCCGTAGCCGCCGCCCAAGACAAGTAGGGTTCTCATGCCAACTGATCTTCCTTTCGGGTACATAATGGACAAGGCAGTTCTGCGTTCACTGGCTGAGGTAAGCTTGTTCTGTTCTTATTCGTATACCTTGATCTCGTTATAGAAGGTATCCCGTTCTACAGGAATCCGTCCTGCGCCCTTCACGAGCCAGATCAGCTCATCCCGGGTCAAGCCCTCCGGCGTCAGCGCGCCGGCAGCGTGGCTGATCCGTTCCTTCAGGATCGTTCCGTGCACATCGGAAGCGCCGAAGTTCAGGGCAACCTGGGTCAACTGGGGCCCGATATTAATGAAGTAGGCCTTGATGTGATCGAAATTGTCCAGCATCAGGCGGCTGACGGCAATGGTCTTCAGATCCTCATTCGCGGAGTTGCGGCGCATAATGCCTGCATTCTTGTTCTTAGGCTGCATGGACAGCGGAATGAATACCATAAAACCGCCGGTCTCGTCTTGCAAGTCACGAATTTGCAGCATATGGCGGATGCGGTCTTCACGGGACTCAATCGACCCGTACAGCATCGTGGTATGGGTCTTCATGCCAAGGTGATGGGCGGTGCGGTGCACCTCGAGATATTCCTCGACATTGGCTTTGTCGACGCGCATTTTTTTGCGGTACTGGTCAGACAGAATCTCTGCCCCTCCTCCGGTAAGGGTCTTCAGTCCGGCGGCGCGCAACTGCTCCAGCACTTCACGGATACTAAGTCCGCTGATGCGGGTGAAGAAGTCGATCTCTGCCGCTGTATAGGCCTTGAGAGTCACTTCGGGGAAATGCTCGTTCAGAGCCTGCAGCGAATCAACATAGTACTGGAAGGGCACATTATCATTATGCCCGCCTACAATATGGAACTCGCGCACGCCGGGATGAATATGCTGCTGCACATACTCCACCATCTCCTGGCCGGAGAGGGTGTAGGCCCCTTCTTCGCCTTCATCCTTGCGGAAATTGCAGAAGGCACAGCGGGATTCGCAGACATTGGTGAAATATAGACTCATGTTCTCGATAAAATAGACTTTATTCCCGTTCTTTCGCAGATTGACCTCATTAGCCAGCTGTCCGATCGTTAAGAGATCGTTACTCTCATATAAATAAACGCCGTCTTCCAAATTCAATCGTTCTCCGCCGCGAACCTTCTCAATGATGTTCGCCATCCGGGCATCTGTGTGGGGTGTAATAAGGGTAGACATATAAGTTCCTCCTGAAGGTTGGCGAGGCAATTGCATCGCATAATCGTGTACCTGAGAATATCCGGCAACAGCCGGCATTATAAATAGAGGTTAACTGCAACCCCCGTGACAATTTTTCGAAAATTTATCGCTTTTCTCATTATAAACTTCTCCCGTAGGGTGAGCAACCGCCAGAAACTGCAGGTCTTCCGGGATAAATGGCTTACCTGCGCCCGGTTTACGACTTGAGGGCAGAAGAATAGTGGAGTATACTGATTGAAAGAGCCGATGAAAATGATATACATCATACTCATTCTTTTCCCGGCAAGGCATTGATTTCATTACGTACAGCCTGAAGGCTGCTTGATTCCAATACAATGAACCCTAAGGAGGTTGTTATTATGATTAACATAAGTGAGACAGCGGCAGGCCAGCTGAAGGCCATGCTTGCGGAGCAGGAAGTGCCGGATATGTTCCTCCGTCTGGGCGTAACCGCCGGGGGCTGCAGCGGATTCTCGTACGCGATGGGCTTCGATGATACCGAGACTGAGCAGGACATCTACATGGACGTTGCAGGTCTGAAGGTGGTCGTCAGCAAAGACGATATCCGTTACCTCAACGGCCTGGAGATCGACTTCGAGGAATCCGGCATGACCGGCGGCTTCACCATCAATAATCCCAACGCCAGCGCTACATGCGGCTGCGGCTCCTCGTTCCGTACGAAGGAAGAAGCAGGGAACCCGGCGGCGGAGCCTTGCTAAACCTGTGAATGCTGAATTATTGATAAAGTAAGCGTGGATTGCGGCTTCCGCGACCTCTTAATTATGTATGGTGCAAACTGTACTTATTAGGAACCCACAAGGCCAGATACAACAAAGAGCCGCAGATCCTAGACACAGGATTCTGCGGCTTTTTGTCGGGAAGTCGATGTTATGGAGAAATGAGATAAAGTCCAGTAAGACCTAAATCAGAAAATGTTGACCACAACGCCTCGTATACTTTATAGGTGCCTGCTTTAATACCGCTCGCCAAATCTTGGTCTATTGTTAGCGATCCTGTATGAGTTCCTGCCAGTTTGAAGGTCCAGCCAGAAAGATTATTGTTATAAGCATAATTAGTTAATACAGGCCCGCCGCTATCCCCTCCTACTGAGGTGTAGCCAGAGGCAAGGACTTCGTTAGTGTTATAACCATAACCATCTGAGCCCCACCAAATATCAACATTTGAATATTTGATCGTGCCAGAAGTCGTTGCTCCACTATTTGCGCCCCTCATGTAGATGGTATCCCCAACCGTATCGGTTACGTAGGTACCTGTTATCATAGCCATATTAGTTGAAGAAGGGTATGGTACTCGTGCCCATGGTGAAAATCCAGAATTTAAAGTAATATATCCGGAATCGGAAGCCCCTGCTGAACCGTCACCGGGGGATGTAGTCCTGAATGTGTAATCACCTATCGAACTCGTTGCATTTGTCGGCTGATACCATGCACTAACGGTGCCTGCTGTTTGGCAATGGCCAGAAGTCACCACTACAGCTTGATCAGAAGCATTTACGCCAAAATATCCGTTAGTGCATACGCCATAGATCGTTTGTGAGGGGTTACTCGGGTTTGGACGGTAATTGCCACCGATTTTTGCACCCATTGGAATGGTGGAACCCCAATTTGTATTATCGGTTTCCGTTTTAAATGCTGAGGCTGGCAATGTTGTGTAGACAAGCAGATCTGACTTTTCGAGAAGCAGTGATGAAACTGTTTGCTTTGATTGTATGCCAGATTTTTCGTCTAAGGCGATAATAAGCTTATTGTTCATTGTATCCGGTATGAGCGCAAGTACTGTTCCCGGTTGGACTGTTTTTTTGATTTTTTCTTTCGCTTCAGTAATATCCGACCACGAGTATTTTGTTACTTCAAATTTTATTTTATCTCCGTTTTTTGAGGCTTTTCTTATTAATGCCTTCAAAGATTCCGAATCTTCCGTGATCTGAACGGTTACCATTCCGGTATCCGCATCGTAATAGTGGCCCGAGAAACGGGAGGGATCATTTTCAATTAGTTTCTTAATGGTCGGTAAGTCTGCTTTCACCCGCTGTTTCTCGACATAATCGGCAAGAACTTTGCTGTTCTTTAATTGTTCTGGAGGAGTGCTCAATTCTATCGGATACGGAATCTCGTTCAATTCATTTTGTTTTTGCGTGGCAGCCTGGATTTCGGAGATTGTTCCGAAAAAAGCCTTTGCTTCAGCATTAGAGCTTCCTTCTGCATGTACAGAAGTGATTGAACTGCAAAGGAGTAAAGCTGCCAGGAAAACAGGGAGTATATACTTTCTTACAAACATTCCTCATCAACATCCCTTCGTATTGAAATGGGGTGATTGGGAAATGTGGCAAAGCGGACGGTAGATAATGACTCCATTCTCCCTTCCTTTTAATTTTGCGCTCTGCAACAACTCCCGGATTGTAGCCGATGCAGATCAAGTTGCAGTTCACTCTCCTATATGGGGCTACTGAATATATAACGATGGTTTAAGGCGAAACCTGACATCTCTTTTTAGAATTCATACCCATTTTAGCGAAACAAAACCATCTGTCGTGACGTCAATTAGGTTGGAGGTGTTTATGTTGAACAAGCTGATTGTTCTCCTTTTGATGGCCGTAATTTTGTATCATTCTTCGGAACCGAATGAATCCATAGCTGCCAAGGCGAGTCCCACGCCATCTGCCTCAGAAAACGTGAAAAGTGAACCTTTTTCAGTTCAGATCTCTATTCCGAAGCAGGTGAAAGCAAATCAGGAATTTGTTATTTCTGCTGAGTTGAAAAATGAAACTGGACGGGATCTGGAGATTACAACGGGAAGCACGGCATTTTACTATGTTGTACGGGACAGTAACGGCAAGGTGATTAATTCGATTGCAAGAAAAGATATTGGACTTACAACTTCAATGCCGAAGGGGGCTGTCATTTCAGAAAAATCTCAATACCGGATTAAAAAACCGGGCACCTACGAGATTTCCGCGATTGCAGAATTTTCGGTTAAAGGCGGAGGAAAGAATGAGGTCTTCAAAATAGAAACGGCTCGAAAGTCTATTCAGGTAAGCGACTAAAGGCAAGCTCATGGTCCTCGATAGCCCTCTCCACAGTAAATAAAGCGCCGCCCCGCCTTGGGGGCATTGGCGCTTTTCTTTATGTGCAGAACATTCGTTTAACTACGGAAATGGGCTAAATATTTTTTGGAAATCTTGATTTTATGAAAATAGACTCAAGCGCTCATCGTTTCCCAAGGGAGAATGCAAGGTCTAGGACAAGGGTTTGCCGTTTATTGTGGTCTAATATATATTCACCAATGATAACATCCGGTACTTTCTTCTATTTTAAATAACTGAACTTAATTCTGTGACATAAGCTGTCGGAGATGATTTCTAGCTCTTTGCAATCTCTTTAAGGTAGTGGATTCCGTTATGTCCACGATTGCTCCAATTTCCTTGCAACTTTTCCCATCCAAATAAAACATTTCCACCATTGCACGGTGGTTATTTTGTAATTCTCCGATAGCATCATACAATTCCTCATGCAGCCATTTTTTTTCTAATACCGTTTCTACAGAAAAGCCAATAGAAGTTTCATAAAGGGGAACGAGGGCGTTAAAAATCTCAGCTTCTTTTTTTGCCTTCCTTATAAAATCAATTGCGGTAGTATAAGCAACACGTTTGATCCAAGCAGGAATATTCCGCATGGATTGTAGCTGTGGTGCTCTTGATGAAATTTTTAAAAAGCTTTCATGAATCAAATCTTCAGTAAGTGAGTGATCGGAAAGTAGAGCATATAGATAGGGATAAATAAAAATGCGATATTTTTTGTAGATGCTCTCCTGTTGGTCTTTTTCCAATTCTTTATAAGGCCTGCACAATAAATCAAACCAATTCTTCTCCATCATTGGTACACTCCTCCCAACTTTGTGTTGAAGGGTTCTTTTCATTCCAGGATTTAGTGGTAAATATTATCGACTTTAACATATCTATTATACCTGACACCAAATAAATATGGGAGAAAAGGCAATTATTTGTCAACTTTAATCGTAATATAGAAAGGAGCTTCTTTCGGTCGGGAGGTTTTTTTATGTTGAATTAAACCATTATATGTTAAAATATGGTGATGAAATAATTAATGGAGCTATGAGGAGGGTAACAATGATACGAATGAGAATGCCATTTGAACGTCCAACAGAGCATTATGATGAACGGATTATTGATATCGATCAAGAAATTTGCTCTTTGATCAAGAAGAGAAAGGAAGTGGCGGATAATAATCCAGGATTTCCTCCGTTAGAGTATATTTCTAAATGGTCAGAGGAACTTGGGCTTTATGAAGGATTCTTGATGTCGTTATTTGGAAGTATGATGAATGAAGAACAATATAAACCAATGATTGAACCAGCCGGATTTAGACAACACATTGCAATTCTGAAGTCAGTCGTGAACGGGGAGCGTTTCTATACTCTAACGTCCTTACGACAATACAGTAATGCAAGTGTATTAACACTAAATATAGATTGGGACGATGAGCCGGAAGTTGAATCCAACTCTCATCAACATAGGCATTACGAACTAGATATTAACGGCCAATATGATTGCCGAATGATTAGTGGTGGAAGCGGATCAGATCATGCATCATATAAATATGTAGTCTCTCCACCCTTACCTGATGAGATTTCAGGAATTCAATTTAGGTTCAAAGAATACAGTCACCCGTTCAAGATGGGTGAGGCAAGTGATGAGATAGTATTTGAACTTTAGTAAGGTGAATAGCCCTCGACACCTATTAGGTGCAGGAGGGTTATTTATTTGTCCAATTAGTGTCAATTCGCAATTCCCCTATAAAACATACTTGACTAGTGGGGATAATGGGATTATAGTATGAAAAAAGCTTGATTGCACAGAGAGATTTTCAACCGATACTTTCATTTTATCTTAAATCTCTCTCCTCTTATTAATTGTATACAATTATACAGTTGACCGGGCGACCCGCAAATGAGTGGCGAGGAGCAATGAAATCTATGGAAATGCGTTCACGAAGATTGTCGAAGGATAATACCTACTATGCACTTAAGCAAAAAATAATAGATAGCGAGCTGGAGCCGGATCAGGCGGTTAACGAAGAGAGCCTGGCGGCACTTCTCGGGGTCAGCCGGACTCCGTTACGGGAAGCGATTCAGCGGCTGGAGAATGAGGACTTCCTGGTGCGCCAGCCCAACGGCAGGCTGCGGGTAGCCCCTTTAACGATTAAGGAGGTCGAAGAGATCTTCCAGATCCGCAGCATGCTTGAAGGCCATATCGCCAGAAGCGCTGCCAGAAACGCTACTATCAAGGATATTCAGCGGTTAACGCTGATTCTGGAGAAGCTGAAGCAATCCTTCCAGATGGGGGATCAGCAGGATGTTGTATCCTATGGCTTCGAATTCCATGATTACTTGTGGGAGATCAGCGCGCTGAAGACTTTTGAGAAGGTGCTGAACCAGCTAAGAGACCGTTCCCTCCGGTATTGCCGTTATGTCTCTCTGCACGGGGACTGGAATACGCAGGCGGATGAGGAGCATCTTGTGATTCTGCAGAGGATTGTAGCCAGGGATGAGGAGGGGGCAGAGCGGGCGATGCGGGAGCATATCTTAAGCAGCCTCGCGACTGCACTGGAGCGGATTAGAGGAATTGAACATACGTAATGAAGGGGGAAGAACAGGAATATGAGACCACAGCATGAGACGGAAGAAGCACTGGCAGCCCGGCTAACCGAAGTGCGGAGGAACCTGCACCGTGAACCGGAGCTTAGCAATCAGGAGTACAGAACCACGGAGAAGCTGCGTAAATGGCTGAATGAAGCGGGAATACGTGTGCTGGACCTTCCTCTGAAGACCGGGCTGATCGCAGAGGTGGGGAAAGGTGATGGCAGCATAGTAGCGATCCGTTGCGATATCGATGCCCTGCCGATTGAGGAGCAGACGGGCCTGCCGTTCGCATCAGAGATTCCGGGAGCCATGCATGCCTGCGGCCATGACTTCCACACCGCTGTCATCCTGGGCGCGGCCAGCCTGCTGAAGCAGCGTGAGCATGAACTGCCGGGCAAGGTCAGAATCCTGTTCCAGCCGGCTGAAGAGACGGGACACGGTGCGGAGGATGTACTGGCATCCGGCGGGCTAAGCGGGGTGGAGGCCATCTTCGGATTACATAATTCACCGGACCTGCCTAACGGGGCGTTCGGCACAAGAACGGGAGCTTTAACGGCGGGGGTGGACCGCTTTGAGATTACGGTGCAAGGGGTCGGCGCTCACGCCGCTACACCGGAGAAAGGGGTAGACACCATTGTGACTGCCGCGCAGATCATTACGATGCTGCAAACCGTAGTCAGCCGCCTGAATAACACGCAAGAGCCGGTCGTGCTCAGTGTGACCCGGATCAACGGGGGCTTCACCTGGAATGTCCTGCCGGAGAAGGTGGAGCTGGAAGGTACAGTACGTACCTATAACGAAGAGATCCGCAGCAGCATCCCGGCCCAAATGACGCGGATCATAGAAGGGATTGCAGCCGCAGCCGGAGCAGAGGCGAAGCTGCACTGGTATCCCGGCCCGCCCGCTACGGTCAATCACGGAGGATGGACAGACTTCACCAAAGAGGTCGCGGCACAATCAGGCTATGAGGTACATGATATTCCGCCGCAGATGGGCGGAGAAGATTTCGCCTATTATTTGCAGCAGATCCCGGGTGCTTTTGTGAACATTGGTACCGGCCCGAACCATGCGCTGCATCATCCCCGTTTCGATGTCGATGAGGCGGCCATCCTGCCGGCGGCTAAGTATTTCGCCCTGCTGGCAGAAGAGGCGCTTGCGAAGCTGAAACAGCAGACTTGAATCCTGAATCCTAAATTTACCAGATGATTGAGGGGAACAACTATGATTGAACTACGGAATGTGTACAAGACGTTCACCCGCAAAGAGGTGAAGATAGAAGCGCTGAAGGGGATTAGCCTGAAGGTGGAGAAGGGCGATATCTTCGGAGTCATCGGCTACAGCGGAGCCGGAAAAAGCACGTTAATCCGCCTGGTCAATTACCTGGAACGGCCATCTGAGGGCCAGGTGCTGGTAGACGGGTACGATCTGGGCGCGTACAGCGACAAAGAGCTGCGGGCAGCCAAGAAAAACATCGGCATGATTTTTCAGCATTTTAATCTGCTGGAGTCCAAAAAGGTGTTCGACAATGTGGCCATTCCACTCGTTCTGCTGAAAAAGAGCAAGGCGGAAATCCGCAAGCGGGTGGAGGAGCTGCTCGAATTCGTCGGGCTAAGCGACAAGGCTGGAAGCTATCCGAGCGAGCTGTCAGGGGGACAGAAGCAGCGGGTTGGAATTGCCCGGGCGCTTGCCTCGAACCCTTCCATACTATTGTGCGATGAAGCTACTTCCGCTCTGGATCCGCAGACGACACAGTCCATCCTGCAGCTGCTCAAGCGGATCAACGCGGAATACAACATCACCGTGATGATCATCACGCATGAGATGTCGGTGATTCAGGAGATCTGCAACAAGGTAGCGGTGATGGAAGAGGGACGGATTATCGAGCAGGGCAGCGTGCTGAATGTGTTCGGAGAACCGAAGCATCAGACGACGCAGAATTTCGTCAAAACAGTCATTCAGAACAGTATGACCTCAAGCGTCCGCAGAACTCTGAAGACTGAGCAGGGGAGCCGGGTGTATAAGCTGAATTTTGCCGGAGAGAGCGCTTCTGAGCCTGTATTGTATGAGATCATCCGCTCCTATGGCGTCAAGGTTAACATTCTGTTTGCGAATACGACAGAGATTCAAGAGACGACGCTCGGTACGATTATCGTTCAACTGCAAGGTGATCCGGCACAGATGGAAGCGGCCTTGAATTACATGAAGCAGCATGAGGTCCGGGTAGAGGAGGTGAAGTCCTATGTTCTCGACATCGATCACAAGTGAGCAATTCCTGAAGGCAATTATTGAAACGATTCAGATGGTGGGCGTGTCGCTTTTTGTAGGTTCGCTTCTGGGGGTCCCCCTTGGCATCCTGCTTGTCATTACCCGCCCAGGCGGGGTACTGGAGAATAAGGCGCTCTATACGGTGCTCAATCCGCTGATCAACATTATCCGTTCGCTTCCGTTCATTATCTTACTTGTCGCTATCATTCCGGTAACACGGGCAATTGTTCATACTTCGATTGGGACCAGTGCCGCGATTGTTCCGCTGATTATCTACATCGCACCTTATATCGCACGGCTGGTGGAGAATTCTCTGCTGGAGGTCAATCCGGGTATTCTAGAGGCAGCGGAAGCAATGGGAGCTACGCCGTTACAAGTCATATGGTACTTCCTGCTGCCGGAAGCGATTGGCTCGCTGATCCTCTCCCTGACCACAGCGACCATCGGGCTTATCGGGGCAACCGCAATGGCCGGAACCGTAGGCGGCGGTGGGGTTGGTGATTTGGCTATCGTGTACGGATATCAGCGTTTTGACAAGGTGGTCATGGTTGCTACCGTTATTATTCTGATCATTCTGGTGCAGGGTATTCAGTCCCTGGGCAACACATTGGCGCGCAAGATTCGCCGTTACTAGAGATTACGAGACAAAGGGGATAGGCAGATGAGTGTATGGAGCAAGCAGGAGCGTTTTCAGGCGATCTTATCCGGGGAACTTGCGGACCGGCCGATGATCAGCGGATGGCGCCACTTTATTGACAAGGAGCAGAACGCTGAGGACTTGGCGTCGTCTACGATTTCTTTTACGGAGAAATATGATTGGGACTGGGTGAAAATCAACCCGAGAGCGACCTATCTGGCGGAAGCCTGGGGAAATGAGTATAACTTCGCAGATTACCGGACGGTATTTCCGAGACAGCTGACTACGGCAGTTCCGGCAGCCGCGAATCTCTGGGATCTTGAGGTGAAAAAAGCCGCACAAACCCCTTCGCTGCTGGAGCATCTGGAGGCGGTAAGGAAGATCCGCCAGGGCTTGCCGGATACGCCGCTGATTCAGACGGTATTCTCACCGCTCACGGTATTGCTGTTCATAGTAGGACGTTCTGCTTATGTTACGGAGACCGTATTCGGGATTGAGCAGCCGGTGACGCTGGAATCGCTCTTCAAGGAACACCGTGCCGCTGCGCATCATGCCCTGCATGCGATTGCCTTAACCTTGGCCGATTATGTGCAGGAGCTGCGGCAGGCGGGATCAGATGGACTGTTCTATGCGGTGACAGGCACAGCCCACCCCGGCTTATTTGATGAAGCGATGTTCGATGAGCTGTCGAGACCGTATGATTCCATCGTGCTGGAGGCGGCGAGCTATGGCAAGAATATTTTACATACCTGCGGTGCTCATGCCCAGCCTGAGAAATTCAATGATTACCGGATTGACGGGATCAGCTGGGATACGGTAGCCGAAGGCAATCCCGGGCTGGACGCCGATCTCAAGGCTACGAAGGTGGGCGGAGTGGATCACGGGCTGTTTGCCGGAAATCATCTGGAGCAGATTGAACAGCAGGCTAAGGAAGCCATGGCCAAGATGAAGGGGCAGCCGTTTATTCTGTCGCCCAACTGCGCCATTCCGCTGACGGTTACAGACGAGGCATTAGTGCATTTTAAAAACACAGTATTAGGATAGGGGATGAGAGTGATGAGAAAATTACTGGCGGTTCTACTGATTAGTTCGATGGCGGTGCTGGCGGCTTGCGGTAACAATAAGGAAGCGGCAAGCTCCGGGGATAAAAAGGAAATCACAGTCGGATTCGGCGTAGGTACGTATGAGGAGCAGTTCCGGCAATCCATTCTCCCGATCCTGGAAGGGAAAGGGTATACTGTGGATATCAAAACCTTCTCGCAGAATATGCAGGTCAACCCGGCCATGAAGGAAGGCTCGATTGACGCGAGTATCTTCCAGAGTACGGCCTATATGGATGCGATCAATAAGGAAATTGGCGCCGATATGGTAGGCATTGCTTATGTTCCAGGTGCACCGCAGGGGCTGTACTCGGTTAACCACACGACGCTTGACGATGTGAAGGACGGCACTACCGTCGCGATTCCGAACGACCCGGTTAATCAGGAGCGCGCGCTGCGGATTCTAGAGGAGCTGGGTTGGGTCAAGATCAAAGAGGGCGCCGGGGTAGCGGACTTCAATGTCAACAGCGTGGAGCCGGACAAGTTCAAGATTGACCTGAAAGTGCTGGACCCGGCACAGATTCTGGTCTCGCTGCAGGACGTTGATTATGGTGTAGTGAACGGGAATTATATCGCTAACGCTCCCGACCGCAAGATTACAGATGCGCTGAAGATTGAGAATACGCCTATGCAGCACAGAATCATCGTATCGGTGAACAAGAAGGACCAGGATACCCCGTGGGCCAAGGATCTGAAGGCTGCGTATGAATCCAAGGAGTTCGAGGAATACATCCTGGGACAGGAGAAATATGCCGGGTTCATTCTGCCGGAGGCTTGGGCCAATAACTAATCTAATCAGGGAGTGAATGGAAGTGTCAAAAGGCAAGATTCATTTCATTGGCGGCGGGCAGATGGCGGAAGCGATCATCCGGGCCTGCCTGGCAGGAGGCACGCTGGCTGCCGGACAGATCAGTGTGTCAGATATTAATGAGGGCCGGCTTGAGCTTCTAAAAACCAAATATAATGTAAACACGGAGAGCACGCAAGAAGAGGGCCTCTCCGGGGCAGAGCTGATCGTTATCGCTGTTCGTCCGCAGGATAATTTGGCTGCACTTGGAACTCTGATCCAGCAATCTGCCTCACCGTCTGCGGTCATTGTATCGATTGTAGCGGGGGTAACGATTGCCCAGCTTGGAGATTATTTCGGAGCAGAACGTCCGATTGTCCGCGTGATCCCGAATACCTTGACCGATACCGGTTATGGATACAGCGGTGTAGCTCTGAATGCTGCCGCTTCTCTGGAGCAGGTAGAAGCATTTCTGCTGGGCTTCGGCAAGGTGCAGGTTCTGGAGGAATCCTATATTGATATTTTCACAGGCTTCGGGGTAGCCGGACCGAACTACATCTATTATTTCATTGAGTCTTTCACGGATGCCGGAGTTCTTGCCGGACTGCCGCGGGAGCAAGCCTGGAAGGTGGCGCTGGAAAATATGCTGGGAGCGGTGGCTATGCTGCAACAGACCGGACTGCATCCAAGACAACTGCTGGATATCAACAACTCGCCTGGCGGCGTCGGTATGCACGGCTTGTATGAGCTGAACAACAGTGATTTCGCTGCCGGATTGCAGCGGAGTGTACTGGTCGCGGTGAAGAGGACCACGGAGCTGGGAGTGAAGAAGTAATGGCCGTACTGAAATGGGATCACCTTGTACATTATGTGAATGATCTGGACCAGCCGGTTCAGCTCTTCGCGGAGCATGGACTAACAGCCTTCCGGGGCGGATCGCATAAGGATTGGGGAACGTATAACGCCCTCAGTTATTTCGGGCTCACCTACCTGGAGTTCCTCGGCATCGAGAACCTGGAGCTGGCACGGGCGACCAAGCATAATGTGGTGGTGCGGGATGCCGTCACGCTTTTGCCGGAGCATGAAGTGCTTAGCCGGGTGGTGCTGCGCACGGATGATATTGAAGCTGTTGAGGCAACCCTGAGGCAAGCGGGGTTGTTATTGTCGCCGGTCATTGACGGCCGCCGTCTGGATGATCAGGGCCGGTGGATCGAGTGGCGGATGATGACCATTGACGGTGACTTCCAGGGACTGCCCTATCCGTTCATTATTCAGTGGAACGAGAGGGATGAGCAGCGGCTGGCTAGTCTGAACAGTGCGGGAATCAACCGTCCTCACCCTGCAGGCCAGGTGGAGGTCGTCAGTGCAGGCTTCCGGGTCAGCGATCCGGCCGCTGCCGCCAGCCACTGGAGTGAACTGTTTGGTCTTCCGGTGAGCGCATCTGCGGATGGTTCGGATGGCAGCTACAGCCTTAAGGCCGGAGACCAGACGTTTGAATTCACGCCAGGGGAGGAGAACCGGCTCAGCCGGATCGTGTTCCGCACGAACTCCCCTCAACTGAAGGGACAGACGCTGACTGTTGGCGAAGGCGAGTACGTGTTTGAATAAATGCAGGACAAGCTTAGGGGACAGGCTGTTGCCGCAATTAGCGGTAGCGGGCCTGTCCTGTTTTATGTTAAAGTGTGACACAAGAATGGAGTAAGGGAATATATGGAGAATGGAGGCAGCGGATGCAGAAGCTATTTGAGTATAACTGGCAAGTGCGCCAGGATTGGTTCAACTGGTGCAGCGGGGTGGACAGGGACGAATTGATGAAGCCGCGCGCCGGGGGCTTAGGCTATATCCTGCCCACGTTGTATCACATTGTAGCGGTTGAATACGGCTGGATCTGCGGCGGCATTCAGGAGAGAGCCATTGAAATTCCAGCATTCGGGGAAATCGCCAGCCTGGAGCTTGTGCAGGATTTCTCCGCCCGCTGCCATGCGGAGCTGGCTCCGTTTGTCTACGGCTGGTCGGATGAGCTGGAAGACCGGATTATGGTTGATATTACGGATGAAGGGGAACGCGAGCCCCATCCCTACGGGGAAGTGATGCGGCATGTGATCGCCCATGAGATCCATCATATCGGCCAGCTCTCGGTATGGGCGCGGGAGATCGGCAAGCCGCCGGTGACAGCTAATTTGATTGGCAGAGGGTTGTTCGACAAATAGAAGCGTAAGGAGGCCGCAGAGATATGGAATTTGAGACCAGACGTCTGATCATCAGAGAGTTCACTCCAGAGGATATAGGGCAGGTACACGAGTATGCATCTGATCCGGCAGTAGTAACGCATTCGATCTGGGGGCCCAATTCTCTGGAGGATACCGGCGAATATATCCGCCATACGCTGATATTGCAGCAGGAGGAGCCGCGCCAGGGCTTCGAGTATGCGGTAGTTCTGAAGGAGAACGGGCTGCTGATCGGCGGCTGCGGCCTGCATATTACCGGAACAGGGCAAGGGGAGATCGGCTATTGCTACAACAGGCTGTACTGGGGACAGGGATATGCTACTGAGGCTGCCGCTGCACCGCTGGACTTGGGCTTTCATAAGCTGGAGCTTCACCGGATCTATGCGACCTGCCGCCCCGAGAATATCGGCTCCGCGCGTGTAATGCAGAAGCTTGGCATGACATACGAAGGGCATCTTAGAGGGCATATGTATCATAAAGAGAAGTGGATGGACTCCTACCAATATTCGATTCTGGAGGAGGAGTATAAGGGGCTGCGCCCGCGTGCCGGGCTGTAGGGTTGAAGGGTGCAGCTGCAGGCTTAATTGCAATTCGTACAACTAAATCGTCCGATGTGCCGCCAAATCTCAGTTTAGATGTAGTTCGTGCAATTAAAATGCCCCTATACCTGGATTTTCGCCCATCCGGGCAAATTTAGTTGTACAGACTACAATTAGAAGAGGAAGTTCACCCGTTTCACTGTTTTTAGTTGCGCAGAATACACTTATCCCAGTTTTTTCGCTACGAACACGGCTTCATTCCTTACCACATTTATGGAATGAAATCACTTGTTTAATTCTGATGGTCTACTAGCAAAAATAAGGAGGCACATGGGAGCGCAGTTGTCAGTTGCCAATGGACATAACATAGCGGCTCAGCCCCCGTACACAGCAAAAAGCGCACTGCCGCAGGCAGGCGCTCTCTTTGTTGTTAATTAAGGGATAAGTGATACTATGCGGTTACAGCGGCATTCCCGCCACTTCATTAATCCTCGCCGCTTCTTCCGGATCAGCAGCGATCAGCTTCTGATAGACCGCCTGATCCTGGGCGCTTTGCAGTCTCTGTTGAACGGCCAGCAGCCACCGGGCAAGCTCACGGTTGACAGGGTTGCTGTAGTCCTCACTGAGACCTTGCTTCAGTGTGGCTTCTGCGGCCTGCATGTCCTGCGACATGTACTGGATCTTCGCGGTATTCAGCAGCAGTTCCGGTGTGACGGTGACATCCTGCTGCTTCGCATCCCGGTCTGCAATGGCGTAAGTATACGCATCCAAGCCGGTTTTGAAATACCGCTGCTTGTTAAGCGTCTCCTGGTCCTTGAGCTCCAGCTTGCCCTCGGCCGCCGCTTCCTGCGACCGCTTCAGGGCTGCGGCTCCCAGCTCCTGCGACCGGGCAATCACTCCGCTGTACCAGGCGGTCGTCCACAGGCTTTCGCTGTCGGTCAGATCCTCGTATCCGCCAACGAAGCCCTGCTTCACAGCAGCGGCCGCCGCATCCTTGTCTCCCGACAGGAGGTGTACTCTCCCTATGTTCAGGCCGATCGTAGGTGTAACGAAGAATTCACGGCCCTGAAGCTGCTCGGGAGGGAGGCTTTTTAGATGCGCTATACCGTCCGTTACATGTCTGTAGGCAGCAAGTGCGGAAGCGAAATACGTCTGTTGCCCGGCTTCATCCTGCTTGGAATAAGCTTGCTGTCCAAGGAGTGAAGCCCGGCTGATGAACTGGGCATACCAGTTGATATCCCACATGAACTTGTCCGCGTTGTCCAGGTAGACATGATAGGCGGCATCGCTCTCGCTCTTCAGGTCATAGTAGCCTGCGAGCTGGGTCAGCAGCTCTTTGTTGGACGGCTCATCCTTCAGCGCACGGGTCAATACCGCATAGGCCTCGTCCAGGAACTGCTCGTTCTTGGTCTGCTCATACACCTTCTGATCCAGCAAGGACAAGTACATAGCGGATTCGGGGTGGTAGGGGCGGATGTTGAGTGCTTTTACCAAAGGAGCCTTGATCTCCTCATAGGACTGGCTCACTTGGATCAGCTTCTTGGCGGCATAAGCCTCAGAGCTTGACCGGATGTACCCTAGAGACAGGAAGAGCAGGTAGCCTGTGCCGACTCCGAGTACTGTGAAATAGCCAGCCCTGATCCACAGCTTGTTCCACGTAAAGCGGAGCGGCTTGCTCTCCATGGCCACAGCCATTCCCCCCAGAGAGAGGAAGACGAGCATCCCCATGAACGCATAACTGAGGTTGAAATCCAGCAGGCTGTGAACGAGAATGGACAAGGCGATAATGAGATAGAAGAATCCGTTGTTATAGTCATCGGTCTCCCGTTTCAGATATCCTCTGCTGAACTTGTAGAAGATGAATAGAATGAAGCCCATGAACACCAGAAAGCCGACAATGCCGACTTCAATCAGATATTGCAGGAAAAAGTTATGCGCCTGGCGGCTCAGATAAGGGTTGTTCTGATAATGCTCATAGAGTGTAGCCCAGCCGCCGCCGCCCGCGCCCAGTACCGGGTAATCCTTGACGACCTTCATGGCATCCTCGTAAAAGGTAAAACGCTCCAGGACACTGTGCTGCCTGAAGTTGATATTCTCCAGCCGTGTTCCGATATTCGCCGGGAGAATATTACGCGCGCTGGTGCCGATGAACAGGAAGGCGATGATCGCGACGCCAGCCACAGAGACGGCTGGAATCCACAATCCGCTCATGCGGCGTGATTCTAGTCTGTTAAGCTTGCGGCTCAGATAAGGTGCCAGGTAACGCTGAACCACCAGACAGAGCACGCCTGCACAGGCAGATGCTCCCAGCAGATAGCCCCAGCCTTTAAGGGCAGAGGACGAGGTGAACTCCGTA
Organism: Paenibacillus sp. FSL P2-0089; assembly: GCF_038595095.1. NCBI lineage: Bacteria > Bacillati > Bacillota > Bacilli > Caryophanales > Paenibacillaceae > Paenibacillus > Paenibacillus sp. FSL P2-0089. The sequence continues at coordinate 5,981,949 of NZ_CP152006.1, read as the reverse complement.
TTCAGCTCCAGGCCCAGCCGTGTGACCGGGCTGGTAATCAGCAGAGAGAATAGGCCGGCAATCGCAAGATGGACAATCCACAGAATCTGCTGCACAGGCTTCAGGAAGAGCAGCAGGAGGATGAATACTACCGGCAGCAGCACGAGTCCGCCACGGGATAAGGTAAGCAGCAGCGAGACAATGATTGGCACCAGCATGAAGCCGTGCAACAGCTGTCCGGCCCATTTGCGGGAGCGGATCAGCGCGAAGACGGCCACGAACAGAAACGCCATCAGGAAGGCTGCATATGTATTGGCATACTGAAAAATGGAAGTCAGGCGCAGGCCGTTCGAATCAGTCATAACTGCATCGTTATACCTGCCGTTAATTACGGTCTCTGAGAACCAGCCCACCAGGCTGCCAGCCAGCTTCCAGCTTCCGAGCCAGTTGAGCAGTCCAAAGCCTACGATTAAGTAAGCGAGGGTAAGCACGCCATGCTGGACGGCGGAATTGAGCCGCTTGTGCCGGAGCAGAAGGATGCTGATGATGAAGACTGCGGCATAGGTGAACTGGGTGAACAGCATGTTCATAGCCGAGTAACGGGAAGCTGCGCCGAATAGCGACAGGGCATAGGTTACGGGAAGCAGAATGGCCGCTGCAGTGAGCAGGTCACGCTGACTCTCCAGCTTGAAGGTTCTGAGATACAGGATCGCAGAGGCCAGCATCAGAAGCCCGCTCACCAATGCAGCTACATAGATAGGCTTCTCGAACTCCGCCCTCATTCCGTTGAACAATCCGATCTGAAAAGCGGCCCAGCCCAGGAACAGCAGGAACGCAGCGCAAATCATCCAAGCTGCCCCTGAAAGCTTGTCCGTAGCTTTGACAGAAGCCGCCTGTTTTCCGTACACAGGTTTCGACACGATAGAATCTCCTTTTTCAAAATAGTAGGTCTTCCAATTTATTGCACATACATATTACGGATATAAAGTGAAAAAGTTGTTGTCTGAACGGAAATTTCAAAGATTGGAGTGTCTTGCAGGAGAGGGAGGGAACGAAAAAGTGGGGAATAGGCCGGAACCTGCTCAGCGAATGAAGCAGTCTGTCTGCACAGGCCGGCCTGCTGCAGTTTTCATAGAATAAGGTAACGGAGCGAATCTATGAATCATGTAAGAATGGACGTTTAAGAGTTCCGCCCGAAGGCAGCAATGACGGCAGGGGAACGCGCAATCCGCTTCCTGGGCCACTGCTGCCGGGAACAAGCTTCAGGCGGGGATAATAAATTTCAGGTTAATCATGAACACGATCAGGGCGGAGGCCCCCAGGGAAAAGGCGATGCAGCCGGCACCGAGCACTCTGCGCCGGTCCTTGATGAATTTGAAGCCAAGCGCACAGACGAGTATTGTCGTTCCTGCCAGTACAACAGACATGCCGATCATCGCAAACCAATACAGGATTTCAAAAAACTCAGCCATTAGGAAACCCTCCCTTTCAGGCAATAATACAACGAATTTTAATGATTTTCCAGTCAAATGAATCAGGGACATAAGGCCCCGCAGCCATATGCCCTTTTTTGCTGTGGCCTGCTATACCACGGACAATCATACAGGAGGGCACGGCCTTTCGTGAGTAATCTATAGGGTAGGCTGGGAATGCGAAAGGAGAGGGCAAATAATGGCGGGGAGAGAACTGGCAAGCAAGCTGCTGAAGACGGCGGCGCTGCTTAGCGATTCACGGGTTGCCGGTTACATTCCGAGAACGCGGGAATATAGTGCTGCCGGATTGTCCGCGATGCTTGGAAGATACGGCAATGTTGTCATCAAGCCGGTTGTAGGCGGAGGAGGATATGGTGTCATCAAGGTGTTCCGGGATCATAGGGGGTATGGCTTCACGTATATGCAGAGCACACGTATCTATGGAGACTTTACTTCCATGCGCCAGGCACTGGACAGATTCAAGGTGAAACGGAAATATTTGATCCAGCAGGGAATTTCCCTTGCACGGATCTCCGGGCGTCCGATTGATTACCGGGTCAAAGTAGTGAAGAACGGCGAGCACTGGGAGTTCCGATCTATGGTAGGGAGAGTCGCCCGGCCGGGATTGTTCGTTACGAATCTCTGCAAAGGAGGTACGATGCTCAGCTGCCGCCAGGGACTGCGAAGATCATTGCCAAGAGTGGGGACCTCATCCAAAAAGGCGGAAATGCGCAGGCTGACCCTAATCTGTACCGAGCTGCTGGAGCGGCATTTCCCGGGGATCGGTGAACTGGGCTTCGACTATGCTGTAGATCATCGGGGGAAGATTTGGATTCTGGAAGTAAATACAAGACCTAAATGATTAATAAAATTTTTATATTTGACGATAAATACAGTAATAGGATAATATTGCGTTTAGTTGTTTAGATTCAGAGGTAATAAAACAAGAAATATCCCAGCCAATTATGAACATTCTAAAAAAGTTTTTGTGTGGAGATGTCAGGTTTCAGCCCTGTGCATAACTGTTATCCCCATAGTCCACTGCGCAATTGCTGACATTATAACCCTTACTCACATATTATACACAGGATTTCCACAGCAGCTTGTGGATAATGAGAACGCTTGTTCGAAAAATGATAGTTTGCTATGATAGATTCAGATCCAAATAAAGGAAAGGTAGGTGAACGTTATGGTTGAATTGTCGGATGAGATGCTGCTTGACTCTTATCACAGAGCGATAGAGCTGCATTTGGAGCATGATTTCATCGCCCTGCTTCTCGCTGAAATTCGCAAACGGAACTTACACTCTCCAGACCATGCGGTTCTGCATTAAAGATCAGAGCACATCCTGCAGCATTGGACTTCTTTAAACCGCAAGCATCAAGGAATAGGGTATCTTTTCAAGTTGAGGTGGAATCAACCTGAAAGGATACCCTTTTATTATGGCTATAAGGTTATAGACAACCTAGAGCTTAAGATTACTGCTGTGTCCCGGAGACAGCTTCGCATCCGGATCAATATATACCTTGGCGTTATTGACTGCTGTCGGCGCTTCTCCGAATCCTACAGCGATCAGCTTCAGCTTACCCGGATAAGTCGTGATATCGCCAGCGGCGAAGATTCCCGGAATGCTGGTCTCCATGCGGGAGTCAACTACAATGGAGTTGCCCTCAATGTCGATTCCCCACTCGGCAATCGGGCCCAGAGAGGAGACAAAGCCGAAATTGACAATAACGCTGTCTACTGCGATTTCTTGAGTTTCCTTGGTCTTGATATGGGACAAGGTGACCTTGGTAATGAATTCTTCACCGTGAAGCTCAGTGATCTCGGACGGCGTAATCACATTTACCTTAGAGGCCATCAGATTCTCTACACTATGCTCATGCGCACGGAATTTATCGCGGCGGTGAATCAGGGTTACCTGTTCAGCGATCGGCTCCAGCATCAGCGCCCAGTCCACAGCGGAATCGCCGCCGCCGCTGATCAGCACCTTTTTATCCTTATAAGCATTCAGATCATTTACGAAATAATGCAGGTTGGCTTTCTCGAAGCGCTGTGCATCCGGTACCTCCAGACGCCGCGGCTCAAATGCGCCTACGCCTGCCGTGATGATAATGGCTTTGCTGTGATATTCAGCCTTGTCGGTGGTGACGGTGAAATGGCGCTCACCCTGCTTCACAACCGATACGACCTTCTCCTCCAGACGGATATCGGACTGGAACAGCTCCATCTGCCGGGACAGGTTGTCCACCAGCTCCTGTGCGGTAATTTTGGGGAAGCCGGCGACATCGTAAATATATTTCTCAGGATACAGAGCAGCAAGCTGCCCTCCGAGTTGGGGCATACTCTCAATAAGGGTTACTGAAGCCTGGCGCATACCGCCGTAAAAAGCGGCAAACATACCGGCTGGTCCTCCGCCTATAATCAGCAGATCGCTCATAGGAACGGTTTGCTCTAATGTCACGTAATATTACACCTCCGAGTTGATAGTTTCAATTTGCCATACAAGCGTACCTACTCATTATAAACATAGTCTCACCTGCCTGCAAAGGCCTTGATTTCAAAGAAAAAGTGTGACATTTTGTTGTATGATTATATTTGATTAAAACGATACTAAGGTTTACAATGGATATGGTTATTTTAGAAATCCTTTAAGTTTTATTGGAAATTCTTCTGAATTTAAGTGTATAAATTCACAAAAGAAACCTGATTTTTTTACAAAAAATAACACATAGACAGATTCACCTGTTGGAAGGAGCCGGAACATGAGCAGTATTCCCAAAATCGTTATTCTAGGCGCGGGGTATGGAGGGATTTTGACCGCCCAGCGGCTGCAGAAAGCTTTGAATTATAATGAAGCCGATGTAACCCTGGTTAACCGCCATGAATATCACTATTTCACGACCCATCTGCATATGCCTGCAGCGGGCACGGACAGCATCGAGCATACACGCGTGTCTATCTCCAAATTAATCGATGAGTTCAAGATCGATCTTGTCAAATCCTCGGTGCAAGAGATTCGCACCCAGCAGAAGAAGGTTATTCTGGAGGACGGAACGCTCTCGTATGATTACCTTGTGATTGCCCTTGGCGGTGAGCCTGAAACGTTCGGGATTCCGGGACTCGACAAATATGCGCTGACCATCCGCAGCATCAACTCTGTGCGGCTGATCCGGGAGCATATCCAGTACCAGTTCGCCAAATACAAGAATGAGAATAATGCACAGGAGCATATCAACTTCGTCATTGGCGGCGCGGGCTTCAGCGGGATTGAATTTGTTGCGGAGCTGGCTGACCGGATTCCTGCACTATGCAAAGAATTTGATGTCGATCCAAGCATGGTCAACATCTATAATATAGAAGCTGCGCCTACGGCTCTGCCGGGGTTCGCGCCTGAGCTGGTTGAGCATGCCATGACCGTACTCACCAAGAAGGGGGTAACCTTCAAGATGGGCGTAGCGATCAAGGAATGCCTGCCTGGCGGCGTGATTCTGGCCACGGGTGAAGAGATCAAGGCTTCCACCATTGTATGGACCGGCGGTATCCGCGGGAACCGTCTGATCGAGGCTGCCGGCTTCGAAGCGATGCGCGGACGGGTGAAGGTAGACGAATATCTGCGGGCTCCGGGACATGAGAACATCTTCATCATAGGTGACGGCTCCCTCATGATTAATCCGGAAGGGCGTCCTTACCCGCCGACGGCACAGATTGCTATGCAGCAGGGAGAATGCTGTGCGCATAATCTCGTAGCGGCCATCCGCAGCCAGCAGCCGAAGAAATTCGCCTTCAGCAACAAGGGAACCGTAGCTTCACTTGGCAAGGGCCAGGGAATTGCCGTAGTCGGCGAGAAGACCTACAAAGGCTGGAAGGCAGCGCAGCTGAAGAAGGTTGTCGATATGCGCTACCTGCTCATCATCGGCGGCATCCCGCTCGTGCTCAAAAAAGGAAGATTCCTCTAAGATGCGCCACTGCAGCGTGCAAGTACGCGGACTGCTGACGCGCGAGGAGCTCGACCGCTATAATGCTCTGATTGAGGTAGGCTCTTATCTGGAGGATCAGACGCGGTATGATCTGGCCTACAATATCCAGAAGGAAATCGATATTCTCATTCTTCCGGCCATCGAACGCCTGAAGGATAAGGGACGCGCGCGTGACCGGGCGACAGCGGAATACCTGGAGAGCCTGCGTGACGGGGACGAAGACGAAGACGAAGACGAAGACGAAGACGAAGAGGACGATAAGGAACCTTCGGCATAAGTGGAAGTAGAAAAGACGTACAATGCAAAGAGAGCCGTGCTTGCAACACGGCTCTCGGGTGCAATAGCCGCTTTTAAGGGCGGCGGCTTTCGGAAAAGTAGTCAAGAAATAGACCGCATACCTTTGCTAGAGGGGGCGGTCTATTTGCGTTTATGCTGTTACAGCTTCAGCATCTCCTCGAACGATTCTTCGTTCAGCAGGTTGCCGACATAGAAGGGGCCGAACTCTCCGTAGCGGGCGCTGACTTCATCGAAGCGCATCTCGTAGACGAGCTTCTTGAACTGCAGGGCATCCTCGGCGAACAGAGTCACGCCCCACTCCCAGTCATCGAAGCCGACGGAGCCGGTGATGATCTGCTTCACCTTGCCGGCATAGCTGCGTCCGATCAGGCCGTGCGAATACATCAGCTCCCGGCGTTTCTCCATATCCAGCATGTACCAGTTGTCGGCAAGCTCACGCTTCTTGTTCATCGGGTAGAAGCAGATATGCTTCATTTGCGGCAGTACAGGCTTCAGCCGGGCAGCGACATGCGGGTTCAGCATCGGATCGCTGCCGTCACCGGCATTTCCTCCTGCGGCGTAGTTGCTGAGCTCAACGATGCTTACATAGGAATAAGCCTTCGTAGTATATTGGGCAAAGGCGATTTTGTTAAAAGCGGTCTCCAGCGCATTCAGCGCCTCCAGACTCTCTCTCAGAAACATCATCACGAAATCAGCCTTCTGGCCCACGATGGAATAGACAGCAGTGCTGCCCTCCTTCGCTTCCTCGACAGGTCCCCACTCCTGCATGAAGGCATGCAGCTCCTCCAGGGCCACTGCCCGTTCCTCGTCATCGGCTGCCGTCCAGGCTGTCCAGTTCAGTGAGCGGAAGTCATGCAGCGCATACCAGCCTTCCAGTGTCAAAGCGGCTTCGTTCAAGTTGTTCACTCCTTATAGGTTATCGGTGGAATATCCTCGCGTAAAATCTTCTTGGTCCGCATACCTTAAATATGTATGAACATAGGTCGGGTGCTATTTGCATTGTAGCGCAGCGGGCGGCAGAGAGCAAACGCCAAGGCCCCCATTCACGCGAATTCCGGTATTGAGCGCGATAATGTTCATTGCTTCGCTACATTTTTTCTAGTAAACTTACTATTATATAAGCTTAGGTGTGCGGTTCTTTATAGAGAGAGGGGATGGCGGTACGATGGGCTTTATTCCGGTGTTTGTTCTGGCCGTTTTATTCTTTGTGATGATGTTCGGCATTGGCTTCATTCTTAACATGCTGATGAAGACTACCTGGTTCCCTGCCTATCTGTTCGTCATTGTCATTCTTCCGGTGGTGGTCTACTCCATCTGGGACCGGAGCGCGATGTCCTTATGGGAGCACCTCTCTACCTTCCACATTGTGGATTATCTTACCGGGGTAGCCGGTCTTGCCGGAGCGGTGCTGAGCGGCTGGACCATTCAGAAGCTGCGGCTGGGCGGATACAAGATGTTCTAAGCGCTGCCTGAAGGGCGGTACAACAAGAAACGGCTAATCTCCTGTAATGGGGGGAGCCGTTTTTTTCTTTTTCCGCCAGAAGAGCCAAGGATTCATCTTTATTTTACATTTTCGGCCGGGTGTTTTGTGATAGAATAGAAATCTATATGAATTCGTATAGAAGAGGGGGAGGTATCCGCAGATGCGTATGAGCAACCTGCATCATTTCACTGAACATCACCGGTACTGCGTGTCCCGCGAATTCGGTCTAAGCCAGCTGGATGGACGTATGCTGGGCTCAGTCTATCAGCCAATGGTAGGCGCGTTCGCCATCAGCCTGTACAGATTGCTGTTCGAGCATATTCCGGCTGAATCTATCGGTTACTCCGGTGTGGAGCAGCAGCGCAGGCTCTTTATGACCCTGGGCGTTGAACCCAACGAGAAGGGCCGTAAATATATGGTAGACCAGGCTTCCCGGCTGGAGGCGGTGGGACTGCTGCAGACCTGCCGGCTGTATGCCGCGGAGAATGATGATTATATGTACGAATACGAGTTAATGCCGCCGCTGTCGCCGGCTGATTTCTTTGCAACCCAGCATCTGACGCTGCTGCTCCGGGATAAGATCGGCAAGTTCGCTGTGCTGTCGCTGCGTGAGCAGTTCTGGCACCGGGAACCGGAGGAATGGAGCGGGCGGTCGCTCGGGAAAGAGAATATATCACTGCCCTTTTATGATATTTTTGAGCTGAATACCCATGTGATCGACTATGAGCTGGAGCAGGCGCTGGCCGAGGTAGCCTCCGTGCGTCAGCCCGGCACCACTCAGGCGGTTGAGCCGAATATAGCCTACAGCGATATTATCCTGCGCTTCCCGCGTGAATCGGTGAACCGTGCGCATGTTGAGAAGCTGCGTTTTGACCATAACCAGATGGGTGTCATTAATTATGTGGCCCGCAAATACGAGCTTGGCCCGCAGGATGTATGCCGTCTGCTGGATGAGGATGATGTCTTCACGCCGGACGGAGAGGTGATTCTGGATACGCTGCAGTACAAGGCAAGCCAGCATTTCCGTCAGGATAGGAAGCGTCAGGAGAAAAGAGAGATTGCTGCCGCCAAGGTAGTGTCGCTGCGATCCGCCGCTGAGGAAGAGAGTGATCCCTCCGCAGTGCCGGTGGAGCAGGCTGTCGAAATGGAGTTCTATGTAGAAGTGCCTCCGCAATTTCTGTCCAAATGCGACATTCACCAATATAATATGATGCTGCGCAACGAGCCTTATACACGGCTCCTACAGACGTTCTTCCCGGGGGCAGTTCCGGGCCAGCTGATGGATATCTTCGAGAAGATTGATCTGAACTATAAGCTCAGCGGCGAAGTGATCAATGTCCTGATCCATTATCTGATGACGATGGTGGCCTCCGGCGGCGATCAGCGGATGAACCGCAACTTCGTGGAGGCGATTGCCTCCAATATGCTGGTGAAGCAGGTGAATACTTACGAGAAGGCCGTGCGCTATATCCGTGACCAGTCGAAGGTGAAGGGCAAGGGGGCGGCTTCCGCCTCCTCCGGCACAGGCACTGCGGGAGCCCGCCAGCGTTCGTATACGAAGAGCGGCGGGCGGTCCGGCAAGCAGGAGATTCCGATTGTGCTTGATGACGGCAGCGCCGGAACCGTATCGGAAGAGGAATTCGCGGCGATGATGAAGAAAGCGGCCGAGATCAAGGCCAGCAAGAAAAAAGGCGTTCTGAGAACGCCCTGAAGAAAGTGAGGTGCAGCGATGGAGTCCATGGGCGAAGTGCTGCGTTCGATGAACAACCCCGCTCTGCGCCAGCGCTCCCGTGACCTGGAGCAGACCCTGCTGAACCATCCCCTGGTCAAGGAGCTTCAGGCGGAGCATCCCGAGCTGGACGAGTCCCGGCTGCGGCTGCACTTGAGCCGGCTATACCAGTATGTCGAAGAGGACCGGCATTGCAAGAACTGCCCCGGCCTGGCGGCTTGCCCGAATGATTTCCAGGGGCATTACAGCAAGCTTACTGTAGAGACGGTTAATGGTGTAACGGATCTGTACGAACGCAAGACACCGTGCAAGCTGAAGATTGCACAGGATAATCAGGATAATGTCCGCAAGCGGATTCGCAGCTTCTATGTGGATGAGCGGGTGCTGAACGGCGGATATGATGAGATGGATATTATGGGCAAGGACCCCCGGCGGGCCTCAGCCGTGAACAAGATATTTGACTATATAGCAACTGTGCGGGCAGAGGGCCTGACTTCGCGGGGTATCTATTTGCAGGGCAGCTTCGGGACCGGCAAAACCTTCCTGATGTGCTATCTGCTCCATGAGCTGGCTATCTCGGGCTACAGCGGCGTGATTGTCTATATGCCGGATTTCATCGAGGAACTGAAGCTGATCATGATGGACAACCAGAAGCTGAAGGAAATGGTCGATACGATGAAGAATTGTGATCTGCTCATCTTCGATGACATCGGCGCCGAGAATCTCAATCCCTGGGCGCGTGACCATGTGCTCGGAGCGATCCTGAACTACCGGATGAACCGCAAGCCGACCTTCTATACCTCGAATTATCCGCTGGACGGGCTGGAGAAGCATCTGAGCATCACCAGCAAGGACGGGGAAGAGCTCTACAAGGGTCAGCGGCTGATGGACCGGATTGCCCCGTTCGTAGAGGTGATTCCGCTGCATGGGGAGAACCAGCGTGGCAGGGCCAGAGACTGAATTTTTATTAATACAAGCGGAAACGGCTTCGGATAAGTTATCGGGTGAAACCTATAAATTCTATATTTTAAAATAGGGGACCACGCCAGCATCTGGCCGGGGTCCCCTGTTTGCCTGCGCTTAGATTTAGCTGGCGTTGAATTTCCACCAGTTGATATTGAACAAGTATCCGCTGCCGCCTGTGAATTTCAGGTAAAGGTCATGAGTCCCGCTTGCTCCGCTGACCGTGCAGGTCTTGGTCACCCAGCTCTGCCAGCCCCCTGTATTCTGCACTGCACAGGTGCCGACCAGCGTTCCTGTCGGACTGTCCAGCCGCAGCTCAATATTACCGCCGCTGCCTGCTGACGCTACCCGGGCCTCGAAGGCTGCGGCTCCGGCGCCGAAGTTCACATTTTTGATTTTGAGATAATCGCCGTGATCTATGAAGCCGACATTCATTCCCCCGTCCGTATCTGAGGTGGTCTCGGTCTCTACCCCGGCCGCCCATGCACTGGTCTCGGCTTGCGTTCTGACATAGGGGTTAAGGGTGGCGATGGGCTGCGGCCCGGCGGTTGTCATGTTGATGACCGGGAAGCTTCCGTCTGCGTTGTAGGTGAATTGCTCTACCCCCACTGACCGGGTAAAGCCGCCCCCGCCAGGCAGCGCGCCATTGTGATAAAAGAAATAAGAGCGCCCTTTGAAGTCGATGATGCCCGGGTGATTCGTGAAACTCCCGCCTTGGGTGGGCATAATGATCCCTCTGTACTTCCATGGGCCGGTAGGCGAAGAGCTGGTGGAATAGGCGATATTCTCTGGAATACCGCTTGCGGCGTAGACCATGTAGTATAAGCTGCCGCGTTTGTAGAACCAGGGTCCTTCTTCGTAGAGGGTTGGTCTGTCAGCATTGCCGTTTCGCACACCGAAGCTGTCTGTGGTCATAGGTACCTGGACAATCCCTGTGCTCTGGTTGTAGGAGATCATATCCGGGTTCAGCTTCACATACTTCAGTGTCGGATTCCCCCAGTAGAGATAGGCCTGGCCGTCACTGTCTACATATACCGTAGGATCGATGTCGCCCCAGCTGCTGGAGACGAGCGGTTTGCCGATAGCGTCCACGAACGGGCCGGTCGGGCTGTTAGAAACGGCGACGCCGATGGCGGGCCGTCCGAGCGAAGTGCTTTTTGCCGTGACATAAAAGTAGAATTTGCCGTTGCGCTCAATCACCTGGCTGGCCCAAGCTTCTCCGCTCGACCAGCTGAACGCCTTGTAGGATAGCGGTGACCCGTGATCGGTCCAGTTCGCCATGTCCTTGGAGGAGTAGACCCTCCAATTATTCATCGTATAGTAGGTCGAGTTGTCTTCGTCATGTCCGGTGTACAGGTAGACCGTATCATTGTATACAAGCGGGGCCGGGTCTGCCGTGTAGATGGTCTGTACAACAGGGTTGTCAGCGAACGATACCGGGGAATACAGCGCCGATGCCAACAAGCCTGCGACAGCAAGGCTGACAAGCTTTTTCATTCTTCTTTCCTCCTCAAAATAGGGTATAAGAGCGCTTTCGCATACAGAGTAACACGGCTCCTGTGAAACAAAAATGTGTTTTCTTTTTATTAAATTGTAAATTTATGTTATTTTTAACGGCACTTGACGGATCGCAAAATGAACGCAAAAAAATCCGGCATCCCGCCCAGGCCTGGGCGAAGAATACCGGACACTGCACCTAAGCAGCTATTCGGACAAATACTTGATGATTACCATTCCGAAGAAGACCACGGTCATGAAGCCGGTCATCCCGAAGAAACCAGCCATCAGATCACCGAGATCGTTGCGGGGCTCCTCATTGATATGCTCCCGCGGGTCACGGACCTGTGCGTTGACATTGACGTCCATTCGCTTCTTCCTCCTTGCTGTTGCATGACTGCATGAAGTGGGTTACAGTTATACATGTGAGAGAAGTCATTGACAATTAATGCGCTTTCTTCAAGTATACGAAGATGCAGGGAAGTTGTAAAGATAAGATCGTATGCCAAAAGGGTGATTCTATGCTAAATATAAGACCTATGGAACCGCAGGAGTATGATTTTCTTATGGATATGCATTATGAGTCCATTCATATTGAACAAGGTAAGCCTCCCAGAAGTAAGCTGCTGAATTCCCCGGGGATTGCGAAGTACAACGAACATTGGGGGAGACAAGGCGACAGGGCGGTAATCGCACTGGTGGATAATCAGCCCGCAGGTGCTGCCTGGTACAGGCTGTTTGACGAGACGAACCAGGGCTACGGATTTGTGGATGCCACAACCCCGGAGTTAGGCATTGCTATTCGGTCTGACTACAGGCAGCAGGGATTGGGAATCAGGCTTATGGAGGGCATCATACAGCAAGCCGTGTCCGATGGATACCCGTCACTTTCGCTCAGCGTTGATCCGGAGAATCAGGCGGCCGTCCGGTTATATCACAAGCTCGGCTTCGAGTATGTGGGGACAGCCGGTACCTCGTGGACGATGAAGCTGAATCTCAGGGACAAAGTCTAAACCGCTAAAAGACAAATTAATTTTATGCAATATAATTTCTCGAAATATATAACAAATGCATTGTATTTATGTTATACTGTGGATGTGTCGGTAAATGATAATCTGGTTATCATATTACATGAAGCATTTTATCCCGCTATGATCTCGGAGTAAATTCTGCGGACTTGGCTCAGGCTATAGGAGCGGAAGTTATTTCGTACAGCTTAAGCTCACAAAACTTATCTAAGGAGGAACAATATCATGGCTATCGTGAACGTGTCTGACCAATCCTTCGTGAATGAAGTGGAAGGTCAAGGTACTGTAGTAGTAGATTTCTGGGCACCTTGGTGCGGCCCTTGCAAAATGCTTGCCCCAATTCTCGAGGAATTGTCCACCGAGCTGGGTGACGATGTGAAGATTGCTAAATTGAATGTCGATGAGAATCCTGAGACAGCTTCCCGTTTTGGAGTAATGAGTATTCCTACTCTGATCTTCTTCAAAGACGGCCAGCCTGTCGACAAAGTCGTAGGACTGAACTCCAAGGACTCCCTTAAGAATATCGTAGCCAAGCATCAATAATGGATTATAACCTGCTGTAACCAGGGCCATGCGGCCCTTCAGACAAAGCGCCTTCGGATTACCGAAGGCGCTTTGTCTGTCCTATAGAAACGGATGTTCTATATTAAGGCTTGAATGTGTAGTACATTCTATTCTAAACTTACCTTATAACCGTGTAGTAACAGGTGGGGGAGAACTTATGGATTATATGGATAATATCCGCAACAAGCTTGCGCTGCTGCCTGATCTGCCCGGCTGCTATCTGATGAAGAATCAAGAGGGTACGATCATCTATGTCGGCAAGGCCAAAGTGCTGAAGAACCGTGTACGCTCTTATTTTACCGGCAGTCACAACGGGAAGACGCAGCGGCTGGTCGCCAATATTGTTGATTTCGAATATATCGTGACGTCGAGCAACATGGAAGCACTCATTCTGGAGTGCAATCTGATCAAGAAGCATATGCCGCGCTACAACGTGCTGCTGAAGGATGACAAGACCTTTCCTTATCTGAAAATCACGAACGAAGCCCATCCGCGCCTGGAGGTTACCCGCCGGGTGCTGAAAGATAAAGCGAAATATTTCGGACCATATCCGAACAGCTACGCCGCCCAGCAGACGAAGAAGCTGCTGGACCGGATGTATCCGCTGCGCAAATGCGGGGTAATGCCGAAGGAGGTCTGCCTGTACTACCACATGGGCCAATGCCTGGCTCCGTGCGAGAAGGAAGTGCCGAAGTCAGCCTATGAGGAGATTATTCAGAACATCTCCTCGTTCCTTGGCGGAGGGCATGATGCGGTGAAGAAGGATCTGCAGAAGAAGATGCAGGAGGCGGCGGAGGAGCTGTACTTCGAGCGGGCCAAGGAGCTGCGCGACCAGATCCAGCATATCGATGCCGTGATGGAGAAGCAGAAGATCAATACGGCCGATACCAAGGACCGCGACGTCTTCGGCTATGCGGTAGACAAGGGCTGGATGTGTGTGCAGATCCTGTACATGCGGCAAGGGAAAATGATTCAGCGCCACTCGTCGGCTTTTCCGTTCTACGGAGAGGCGTACAGTGACTTCATGTCTTATGTGACGCAGTATTACAGCGACAATCCCGCGCTGCCGCAGGAAATCCTGCTGCCGGATATGGCCAGCGCCGGAATGCTTCCGCCGGAAGCAGGCAGCGCCGCTGGTCAGGGAAGCGGCGGACCGGAGGCTGTAGGAATGCCGAGCGGACAGGCGCTGATGGCTGCCTTGGGCGCAGAGGACGAGACGGAGGCCGGAGAGGAGTTGCGCGAGCTGGACGCCGCTGGTCAGATGCTTGCGGCTGATCTCTCCACGGCTGCCGAAGCTGTGCAGGAGCAGGCAGAGCAGGAGGCGGCTGCCGAAGGGACCGTAGATGCGGCCGGAGGCGCAGCCGCCCTGCAGGAATGGCTGGGCATTAAGGTGCTGGTGCCGCAGCGCGGGCTGAAGAAGCAGATGATCGGCATGGCCTGCCAGAACAGCCGGGTCGCGCTGAATGAGAAGTTCCGCCTGATCGAGCGGGACGAGGAGCGCACCTCCGGCGCGGCCAGCAGTCTGGGGCAGAGCCTGGGGCTGGACTCGCTGAACCGGATCGAAGCGTTCGATAACTCGAATATCCAGGGGGCCAATCCGGTCTCGGCCATGGTGGTTTTCATCGATGGCAAGCCCGCCCGCAAAGAGTACCGTAAGTATAAGGTCCGCACCGTACAGGGGCCGGATGATTATGAGACGATGCGCGAGGTGATCCGGCGGCGTTATGAACGGGTGCTGAAGGAGAATCTGCCGCAGCCGGATCTGATCGTAGTCGATGGAGGCAAAGGCCAGATCTCTTCGGCGATCGATATTCTGCAGAATGAGCTGGGGTTATTCATTCCCGTCTGCGGTCTGGTCAAGGATGACAAGCACAGAACCGCCCAGCTGCTGGTCGGCGACTCCGCCGAGCCGGTCTCGCTCGCCAGAGACAGCCAGGAGTTCTACCTGCTGCAGCGTATCCAGGATGAGGTTCACCGCTTCGCGATCACGTTCCACCGGGAGCAGCGCGGCAAGTCAATGGTCACCTCGAAGCTCGATTCGATTCCGGGCATCGGGGATAAGCGCCGGAAGCTGCTGCTGAAGCATTTCGGGTCACTCAAGAAGATCAAGGAAGCCTCCATCGAGGATTTCAAGGTGCTGTCCATCGGCGAGAAGCTGGCCGGTCAGATTCTGGAGGCGCTGAAGGATGAGGAGCCGTCAATCTAAAGTAGAGTTGAACGGTAACGGAACAGAGGCCGGCCCCATATGGGCCGGCTTCTTTGGTTGTGGTCAGGAATGGATGGTATTCTCAGAAATCCCGCTACATTCCCGGAAGGCCAATGTGTGCGGAAAACCGAACATAATGCGCAAATGGGGTGAAGTTCCGTAATCTGTCGCTGCACAATTAGATAAATCTTCATATTTTGCATAAATCGTCGCTTTTACCAATTGCAACCGGTTTCGGTAAGGGGTACGCTTATTATGAATCTATGAAAGCGCTTGTGTGAAAGCTGTGGACTTCCAGAACCAGGGTAAGGGGCTGATGCAGACTCCGGGAAATGGACTCCGGAAAAAGTCAGGTTTACAGGCTGAAGAGCTGCAATCCAATCGTAAAGAGGAGGATAAAGGGAATGGTATATTCAAAATCTGTAAGACGCAAGAGGGGAATCAGCGGGACCGCTCTTATTCTAAGCATCGTCATGCTGCTGAGTCTCGTGCAGGTTCTTCCGCCCGGACGGGCATATGCCGCGGACTCTTATCTGCTCTCCACAGACCGGCCCGCGTATGCATCGGGCACGGAGGGCAATAATACCCCGGATCTGGCGGTGGACGGCAATACAGGTTCCCGGTGGAGCAGTTCATGGGGGACGGACCCGAACTGGATTTATGTGGATCTCGGGGCAACTGCAACGGTAGACCGCGTTGTGCTCCGCTGGGAAGGGGCTTACGCCAAGTCTTACAAGATCCAGGTATCCGCAGATGAATTGAATTGGAGTGATATCTATTCCACAACTACTGGAGACGGCGGTGTGGATGACATTACACTCAGCGGCACCGGCCGTTATGTCCGGGTATTCGCCACAGAGCGGAACCTGACGCAATACGGCATTTCCCTCTATGAGTTTGAAGTATACGGCACTGGCGGCGTTAATCCTCCTCCGGTAGTTTTGGGTCCGAATGTGGCCTTGAACAAGCCCGCGACGGCTTCATCCTATCAGGTGGCCGACTATCTCCCTGTCGGCTCTACCCTGCCGGCACTGGCGGTAGACGGCAACCTGAACACACGCTGGTCTTCCAACGCGACCGATAATGAATGGCTGAGCGTTGATCTGGGCAGCGTACGTACGCTGGGCCGGGTGGTCATTAATTGGGAGGCCGCTGCCGGCCGGATCTATGATATTCAGGTTTCCAATGACGGAAGCACATGGACTACGGTATACCGCGAGCTTCACGGCGACGGTGGCACACTTAATCTGCCGGTCTATGCCAGCGGCCGCTATCTGCGGATGAAGGGTATCAGCAGAGCCACCTCCTTCGGGTACTCGATCTTTGAATTCCAAGCCTATGATTATGTGGCAGGCGATCCCAAGCCGGTCTATAACATTCCGGCCTTGCCTACACTGACCACAGTACCCGTAGGCCAAGGCAGCCATGCCGCGAATGACCTCTCGGTTCCCCAGCCTAAATATCCGCTGTACAAATCAGATGCGCTGACTGCGCCGCTGCCTTCCAATGACTGGTGGCAGTCCATTATGATCAATCAGCTCGGCAACGGCATTATCACGCTTCCGCTCAAATCGAAATATACCAAGCAGGGCCTCAGCATTCTGAATCCGGGTGCAGGCTACTTAAGCGCCGACGGCAAGGCGCAGGAAGCGGCGGGAAGCCCGGACCTGTTCCTGATGGCCGGCAACATTAATACTTCGGGGATGTCGAACCGGATTACCGGTTACGGCGACTGGTCGGCGACTGCGGTGTTAAGCGATGGCGCTGCGGAGAAGCTGAAGACAACGTTCGTCAAAGGCTCGCCTTACCTCTACTCGCAGTTCAGTGATCCGTCCAGTCCTGAAGTGTATCTGCCCGCCGGGGCCCGCTTCTTTAATGACAGCAATACTACGATTCTGGCTGCAGACGGCGACACCGTGACTGCAGACCATATCGGCATTGCGGTTACCAATTCCAACGGGGCGCCAACGCCTGAAATGGTAACCAGACACTATGGGCTGTATGCTCCGGCCGGTACAACCTTCAAGCGGGTCGGCGCCAAGCTCAAAATTCAGCTGGGAGGAGGCCAGAATTACCTGTCCCTGTCGGCTCTTCCGGCACCGTCCAATCTGAATTATTTCTACCAGCACGGCTATGCCTTCGTGACGGACACGAAGGTGGCCTATACCTTCAACGAGACGACCTCAGATGTCACAACTACCTTCAATGCGGTAACAGAACTCAAGCGTTCAGGCTTCCCGAATACCACGCTGATGGCCCAGCTTCCCCACCAGTGGAAGGTGACCACAACACCGCTGACCGCTGTCTCCTTCCCGTCCATCCGCGGAACGATGAAGGTGACAGAGGGCAATTCGTTCGCCACTACGGATAAATTCCACGGCATTGTGCCGCAGTTCACCGAGCCGGGCGATTCTACCTATTCCCGTCAGGATCTGCTGAATTACCTGGCGTTGCTGGATACGGACACTGCCACCAATCTGATGCAGGCCGATGCGTACTGGCAGGGCAAGAAGCTGCATCCGCTGGCCATGGGTGTGCTGATCGCCGATCAGATCGGCAATGAGAGCTACAAGAATCTGTTCCTCTCCCGGATGAAGACGGTGCTTACAGACTGGTATACGTACACCTCGGGGGAAACCGATTATTATTTCGACTACAACTCTGACTGGGGAACATTGATCTATAAAAACAGCGAGTTCGGCGCGAACTCCGGCATCACGGACCATCATTTCACGTATGGCTATTATGTTTTTGCATCGGCCGTGCTCGCCACCTATGATACCGACTTCAGAAATAAATTCAGCGGAATGGTCGATGAGCTGATCCGGGATTATGCCAATCCGTCGAAGACAGACCCTAAGTACCCGTACTTCCGCAACTTCGACCCGTATGAAGGTCATTCCTGGGCCGGCGGGTATGCGGACAATGACAGCGGCAATAACCAGGAAGCAGCAGGGGAATCGCTGTTCGGCTGGGTCGGCCAATATATGTGGAGCACGCTGACCGGCAATACAGCCTTCCGCGATGCGTCCATTATGGGCTTCACGACGGAGCTTAGAGCAGTACAGCAGTACTGGTTCAACTACGACCAGGATAACTGGCTGCCGGGCTATACGCATAAAACGGTGGGCCAGATTTACGGAAGCTCGAATTTCTTCGGCACCTTTTTCAACGGGAATCCGGTGTATGTCTATGGCATTCACTGGCTGCCTACAGCAGAATATTTAACCAGCTACGGGTTCGATACGGCTAAGGCGGCTGGATTATACAGCGGCTTCGTGGCCGATAACGGCGGGCCGGAACCGGACTGGTACCATATTGTCTGGCCGATTCAGGCGCTGAGCGATCCGCAGGCGGTGCTGAATAAATGGAATCCGGCACTGCCGCAGCAGAACGAATTGTACAACACGTACTGGTTCGTGCACAATATGGCCACGCTTGGATCACGCACCAAGGACATTTGGGCGGAGAACGGCTACAGTGCAACGGTGTATAAAAAAGGTTCCGCCTACCGCGCGCTGGTCTGGAATCCGACGAATGCGGCCATAACCGTTACGTTCCGCAACAGCGGAGGAGTGACAGGCTCGGCTGTAGTCGAAGCCAAGAAGCTGGTGAAGGTGGACCCGACGAAGGTCACCACAGATACGCTGCTTACTCCGCCTGCCATGACAGCCGATACCACTCAGAACGCAGCCGGCCAGCCGATTGAGCTGACGTTCACGGAAAATGCGGCCTGGAGAAATGCAATCACTGCAGTGAAGGTGGATGGAGTGACAGCAACGGCAGCGAATTATACTGTGGAAGCCGGTAAAATCACGCTGAACACCGCGCTGTTCCCCACGGCAAAAACTTACACGGTTACAGTGACGGCAGACGGATATACCGATACTTCGGTGCAGCAGGTGATTACCGGCAGCACAACGCCGACAGGGAACCTTGCGCTGAACAAGGCGGTGACTGCCTCGGAGAATCCGAAGCAGCCCGCTGCCGCAGCTGTGGACGGGAACCCGGGCACCCGCTGGGAATCAGACTTCAGCGATCCGCAGTGGATTCAGGTGGATCTGGGCTCTGCCCAGACGGTCAGCCGTGTGCTGCTGAACTGGGAGGGCGCGTACGCCAAAGCCTACTCGATCCAGACGTCGGCAGACGGAGCGAACTGGGCAACGGTCTATTCGGCAACAACCGGAGACGGGGACATCGATGACATTAGCTTCACCCCGGTCAGCGCGCGGTATGTGAAGGTTAATGGCACAGAGCGCGGTACGCCGTACGGGTATTCCTTATGGGAACTGGAAGTGTACGGCAGCGGCAGCGCTGTAACACCGCTTACTCCGCCTGCCATGACAGCCGATACCACCGGGAACGCAGCAGGCCAGCCGATTGAGCTGACGTTCACGGAGAATGCGGCCTGGAGAAATGCAATTACTGCGGTGAGGGTGGATGGAGTGGCAGCAGCGGCAGCGAATTATACCGTGGCAGCCGGTACAATCACCCTGAACCCTGCGCTGTTCCCTGCAGGGAAAACTTACACGATTACAGTCACTGCAGCCGGATATAATGATGCTTCGGTGCAGCAGGTGATTACCGGCGGCACAACGCCAACTGTGAACCTTGCGCTGAACAAGGCGGTGACCGCTTCGGAGAATCCGAAGCAGCCCGCAGCCGGTGCTGTGGACGGAGATCTTGGCACCCGCTGGGAGTCGGACTTCAGTGATCCGCAGTGGATTCAGGTGGATCTGGGTTCTGCCCAGACGGTTAGCCGTGTCCTGCTGAACTGGGAGGGCGCGTACGCCAAAGCCTACACAATCGAGACGTCAGCAGACGGCACGAATTGGACAACGGCCTATTCCACAACAACCGGGGATGGGGACATCGACGATATCAGCTTCAACCCGGTCAGCGCGCGGTACGTGAAAGTGAACGGGACGCAGCGCGGCACACAATATGGCTACTCTTTATGGGAATTGTCCGTCTATTAATGCACAGAATGCACAAGTCAGTCTGGACAGCATAACAATACAGAAGCGGCTGCGCTATCCCGGAGGAGGAGGCGCAGCCGCTTCTGGTGTTTATGGAGTAGGATTCGGTTCGGCCTGCTTCGGCTCCCGTGGAGGGTTGAAGCGATACACCAGATAACCGACGATGAACGGCAGGATGATGGTCACGATGCCAGCGCCGATATTCACCTTATCCTGCATGAAGATCAGTGTCGCGCCCATCAGGATGCTGTCGAATACCACATGGCTGAACATCACCGCGATGAACCCGTACCGGATGAAAATATAGCTGAACAGAAGACCGATGACCGTCAGCTCAATCGGCCGTGAGATGACGGGATAGATCGGGTAGAGCGTATGTCCGAGTGCCCAGATTAGGGTCGTGATCAGTGAAGCGATGAGCGTATTCTTGACCAGCTTCTTCAGCATCCGGATACCGAACAGACGGTAGACCGCCTCCTCCGAGAGCCCGGCCAGCCAGGCTACAATCGGCAGCAGCCAGGCATATTTCATATTGTAAGGCGACTGGCTGGCGTCAGTGGTGGACCAGTTATCCAGCGTATAGGACAGAATAATGAACATGACGGTCTGTACGCCAAGCAGGATGAAGGCCCAGATATAACCAGCCTGAATACTTTTCAGTACATAGTGGCCGTAGCCGGGCTCGGAGGCCCGGGGCCAAGGATTCAGCTTCTCCTCAGAGCGCCACAAGCCGTCCCCTCCGACCAGAGAGAAGTAGAGCAGGAGCGACATCAGCAGACTGTACAGAACGTAGATGATGAACATGACTACTGCTGTAACCCTGGCTTCAGCGCTGCCGCTGCCGGATTCGGATACCACATTGTAGCTGCTGACCATCATGATCAGGAAATGGACGGAGCTCAGGAAAATTCCGCGTTTCCAGGAAGTATGCTTCCTGCGCAGAATGCCGTAGATCATCGCCAGGATGCCGAGCAGCAGGGTAGGTAGGCCGTAGCCGAACAAGGTGAGCTTCTTGGCAAGCGAGGTCTGCCCGTCCACATAAGTATCATGCCAGGCAGGAGCCGAGAATCCGGCACGGAAGTACGAGACCTCGCCGTTCAGATAATTGAATTGGTACTTAAGCGGTAATTCACCTATGGTGACGGAGTTGTCGGAATAGACAAGCCCGTATCCCTCAAGATTAGCCTCAATCTTCAGCTTGGCAGGATTGGCCCCCCATAGCTTCAGCCAGGGAAGGGCAAGCCTCTCTTTTGCCTCCAGACTCAGCTCCGGTATGCTGCTTACAGGATTGGCAGGATCGGTACGTTTGGTTGCCGCCGTGGGCCGCTCCCCGTAATTCAGCCCGGACGCAGCATCGGCATCGGCGCCAACAGCAAAAGCCGCAGGCTTGCCGGTATACATATTGAGATCGACTGCCAGCCGGGCTGCCGCCTCTCCGGACGTATAGAGCACCGCATGGTACACATCGAACGGATAACGCTGGTCCAGCTTATTCTTGGAATAGTCCGGAAGCAGCTTCTCACGGGACATATAGCCGTAGAAGGAAGAGTCCGTCTTGTACAGGATCACCCATTCATCTCCGGCTGCGGCTTCATAGCCGAGCTGCCCGGCGGCGAAGGCGGCGGCCTTCTCCCGGATTTCGCTTTTGCTGAGAATGGCTGTATCCCCGTCTGAACTGGAGAGAAGCTGGGGAGCGATCTGGAACATGACAAATAGAATGAGTCCGAGAATTCCGGCAAGGATAAGTTTGGTAGTAAGGGGCCGCTGATGCAGGGGCTGGCCGACGGGATTCATGGAACGCCTCCTTGAAATAAAATGCTCTCATCCATCCATTATAGTATTACATGCCGGGCAGGTACAAAGAAATGCCTTATTATCCTTTTACGTGAAGAAGTCCCGGCTTATGCTTAAAGGCTTGTTATTTTTGTCTTCTTATCAAAATGAGTCTTTGTGAAGTTAGGCAATAACGTATATAATTTTGTATGCTTATCTGATACTGACCGATTCGTAACTTCTAATATGGAACCCTGAAAGGATGAGAAGTTTGGCGTCACCGTCTTCCAAGATCACCGGCTTCCGCTTCCTGAAGCTGGCTCCTCCGCAAATCCTGGTGCTGAGCTTCGCCGCGGTTATCTTCATCGGCACGTTGCTGCTTATGCTTCCGGTATCCAGCGTACCCGGGCAGCCGCTCCGCTTCATGGACGCGCTGTTCACGGCCACCTCTGCCGCCTGTGTGACCGGACTGGCTGTAGTGGATACCGGTACCCATCTTACGGGATTCGGACAAGCGGTCATTCTGGTGCTGATCCAGATTGGCGGGCTCGGGTTCATGACGATGGCCACGCTGTTTGCGCTGGTGTTCAGGCGCAGAATCTCACTGCGTGACCGGCTGATTCTTCAGGAAGCCATGAATCAGAGCTCGATGGAAGGGATTGTGCGGCTGATCCGCAAGGTGCTGCTCTATTCCCTGGTCATTGAAGCTGCGGGAGCGCTTCTCCTGTCCATCCGCTGGGCGGTGGATATGCCGCTGGGCCGCGCGGTCTACTACGGGGTGTTCCACGCGGTGTCGATGTTCAATAACGCCGGATTCGATCTGTTCGGCGGGCATGATCATAGCTTAATCAGCTATGTCGGAGACCCTGTCATTAACCTGGTCGTTATGTTCCTGATCATCTCCGGGGGAATCGGCTTCATCGTCATCTCCGACCTGGCCGAATACCGCCGCACACGCCGGCTGTCGCTCCACAGCAAGGTGGTGCTGTCGATGACAGCCGGACTGATTGTGACCGGAATGGTGGTCATCTTCATCTTCGAGTTCACCAATTCGCGGACCCTGGGACCGCTGAACCTCGGGAGCAAGCTATGGGCCTCCCTGTTCCAATCGGTGGCACCGCGTACGGCAGGGGCCAACACGCTGGATATCACGGGACTGCGTCAGGCCACACAGTTCTTCATTGTGATTCTGATGTTCATCGGGGCTTCCCCCGGTTCTACCGGCGGCGGCATTAAGACCACAACCTTCACGCTGATGATCGGAGCTGTCATCTCCATGCTGCGCGGCCGCGAAGACATCGTGCTCTTCCGTTACCGGCTGGCTCAGGAGCGCGTGTTCAAGGCACTGACCATTACGCTGCTGGCGCTGCTGCTGATCGTTACGGTCTCGATGATGCTCTCGACTACCGAGGGGCTGCCGTATCTGATGATTCTGTTCGAGACGATCTCAGCGTTTGCCAATGTCGGACTGAGTCTGGGACTGACCCCTGAGCTGACACAGGTCGGCAAGATCCTGATCTGCCTGACCATGTTCGCCGGACGGCTGGGACTGCTGACGCTGGCGTATGCGCTCGGTCCGAGACAGGGTAAACCATTATATAAATATCCGGAAGGCAAAATGATAATTGGATAGGGGAATCAAGTCATGAAACCACAGCAGTTTGTTGTAATCGGCCTGGGCCGCTTCGGCTCAAGTCTGGCGCTGGAGCTGATGTCCATGGGCTACGAGGTGCTTGGCATTGACCACCAGGAGGAGCGGGTGGAGGAGATGACCGGACGGCTGACGCATGCAGTTATGGCGGATGCTACGGATGAAGGGATTATGCGCTCGCTCGGGGTGCGTAACTTCGACTGCGGCATTGTGGCGATCGGCGATAATATGGAGCGGAGTATTCTGGCCGCGATTCTGCTGAAGGAGCTGGGCGTCAAGCAGGTGGTCGGCAAAGCCATCTCCATTCTGCATGGCCGCGCGCTGTCGAAGCTGGGGGTAGACCGGGTGATTTTCCCGGAGCGGGATATGGGTATCCGCGTGGCTCATCAGCTGGTGACGCCGAATCTGCTCGATTATATCGAGATCTCCAAGGATTACAAGGTCGTTGAGCTGACGGTGCCCGCCTGCATGAACGGCAAAAGCCTCTCTGAGCTGAACACCCGCGCCAAATACGGCTGCAGCATCATTGCCCTGAACCGCGAGGATGGCATCATCGTTGCCCCGACCGCGCATGATCATGTGCATCAGGGAGACATCATGGTGGTAATCGGCTCCAACGACAGCATCGAGGAGTTCGAGGATGAAGCGGTGAATGCGGAGTAAGGACTTCCTGCCAGCCAGCCTATCCCGATAAAAGAAAGCTACAAACGCCCGGATGGCAATGCATCCAGGCGTTTTTGCTGTTTCGGCGTAAGCCTGCAGCCGCACATTAGAACGCCTGCATATCAGCCTGTAACATGCCGCGCGGGGGTTGAAAAATTTTCCTATACACATATGTAAAATGTATCCTGAAATGATAAAATAAAAATATTGTAAGCGGTAACATAGAAATGCTTAGGGGGATATGTGATGAAAAAAACACCGATGATCCTGCAGCTGGCGTTGATTCTATTCTGCATTATGGCTATTCCTACAGCAGTCCTGACCTGGTACAGCGGGTCACAGATTATACAGAATTCTGAAGCGGCTATCGGGGAATCCACGCTGGCCGGGCTTAATGCCAACCGCAGGCTGAACGAGAACGCGCTGGCCAATCTGGCCCAGGATACATCGCGTCTGGCGGCGACGAATATTTTTGACCGCATCCGCAGCTTCGAGACCTACGATGAGATTAACGCCAACTATAACAATGTAAGTCTGGCGCTGTCCGTGACCAAGGAACTGCTGAACCTGAACCGCCGGGTGGATGGTGTGTACTCTTCATTCTTTGTCCTGGAGGATTCCGATTATGTCTTCTCTACCGACAGCAGCATCACGACGCTTGCCCGCTATGAGCCTATCGGATGGATCACAGAAGCGCTTAAGGGGCGCAGGGGGATCAGCGGGGTATGGGTGCCCCGTAAGCTTGCGTCGGGCGAGAATGTGGTGTCTTATGTGTACCCACTCAACCGCCTGTCCACCACCACCCGGGGAGTGATTGTCGTCAACATGAAGGAGAGCCAGATCGGCAAATATCTGCATGCTACCGAGGTGGGTGAGAGCAACTACCTGCTGCTGGACGCTGCGGGTACGGTGATCTCCTTCAATGACCGGTCCATGCTGCTCTCCGACAGCCGTAAGCTGCCGTTCTTACAGGAGATTCTGAATCAGGAAGCCAGTGAAGGCTACACCTTCCGCAAGCTGGAGGGCAAACGGACGGTGTATGCCTGGAGCCGCTCCTCCTTGTCCGGGTGGTGGAATGTCAGCTGGAGCTCCATGGATGAGCTAATGACCAAGTCCCGGGAGATGCAGGGAAATATTATTCTGCTGACGGGGGCGATCATTGTACTGGGGACGCTGCTGGCCATCTTCCTTGCCACTTGGCTATCCAGGCCCCTGAGGCAATTGGTGCAGACGATGCGCTCGAAGCTGGATCTGGGCGTAGTGAACAAGAATGAGCTGGCCTTCCTGGATCTGGCCTTCAAACGGATGCAGGAGGAGGAAGAGAGTCTGTTCCAGCTGCTGCAGGAGCGCGAACAGGATACCCGCAGTCTTGCCGTGCACCGTCTGCTGCGCGGTGAGATTCCGCCGCGGATTACGGAGGTTTTTCCGCATGCCTGTTACAGAGTGGTGGTGGTCTCCATCGACCAATATAGAAGATACGTGGGCCATACCAATGTGGAGACGCGCAGTTATCACCGGTATTTGCTGAGTGCCAAGTATGAGAATGTTTTCGCTGAGGGGCTGGTGGCCCGCTGTATCTACCATAATGAGGGCTGTACAGTGATTGTACTGAACTTTGCCCCGGAGGAGGGGGAGGCGCATAGTACTCTGATTCATCAGGCGCTGGAGGAGATCCGCGATCAGTCTCTTGAGCTGCTGGAGCATTCGGTCACGATTGGGGTGAGTGAGCGGACGGATGCTCCGGAGAGGGTGGCGCTGCGGCTGTTCGAGGCGATGGAGGTGATTAAACGCAGGATGATCAAGGGGGCCGGAAGCATCATGTACTGGCATGACGGGGAGGATAACAGCCGCAAGTATGTTGACTCTGAGAGCAGCGAGCGGCGAATTCTGAATTTCCTGGATGCCGGCGACCTGGTGGGAATCTTCAAGGAGCTGCAGAGCATCCGCAGCCAGATCTCTGCAGAGGAACATATCTCCTACGATAATATTATGTTCATCTATCATCAGCTGATGGGCGCGACGATCAAGCATCTCCGGGAGAACCACCTCGGAACCGGAAGGATGATTATGGGCCGGGGCAACGTGTATTCGATTCTCGCCGCGATGGATACGCTGGATGAGCTGGAGGAGTACCTGTATGATTTTTACTGTGAGATTGTACAGAGCCTGGACCGAAGCACCCATGAGACCAATTATGCGCAGCGGATCATGGAGTACCTGAAGCAGCACTACCGCGAAGAGATTGTCTTCGAGGACATGGCCAAGCAGATTGGCATCAGCTACTCTTATATGCGCAAGCTTGTCTATGAGCAGACCGGCAGCAGCATGATTGATTTCGTGAACCAGCTAAGAATCGAGCAGGCCAAGGAGCTGCTGCTGGATTCGGGACTGACGATCAAGCAGATTGCCGCAGAGGTCGGTTACGCCAATGTGCAGAGCTTCAACCGCTTTTTCCGCAAGTATGAAGGCATGCCGCCGAGCGGCTACAAATCGGCTAAGAGCAAGAGTTCTTAGAAGCTCATAGATGGTGATGAAAGCCCATAAAAGCCCATAAAAGCCCATAAAAGCCCATAAAAGCCCATAAAAGCTCATGGAAACCCGTAGAAACCATTAGAAACCCATCCCCGGCGGACCGGTATCTCGTTTCAAGGATCTTAGTTTTTCGGCTTGTCGGTGGAAAGTGGGCAGGCGGTGGAAATGAGAGGGATAAATCCCTCTGGTGGTGCCGAAAGTGGGCTGGATGCGGAAAAGAAAGGGATAAATCCCTCTGATAGTGCTGAAAGTGAGCTGGATGCGGAAAAGAAAGGGATAAATCCCTCTGATGGAGCCGAAAGTGAGCGGATGAGAAGCATAAGTGCCCCTGAATTTCAGAAAAGTTGGCCAACTGAGTAAATGAAGAGCACAAGTGCCCCTGAGTTCGTGGAAAGTAGGAGTGTTCAAATCTATATTAGTAAAAGCGGGCGGGGCGAGCAACAGTAGCTCCCTAATCATTCCTGATAGCTCTCATAGCTCCCGAATCGCTCCCTGTTAGCTATCATCGCTCCTTGATTGCTCCTTGATTGCTCCTTGATCGCCCCAATCACTCCAATCACCCCCGGCCCCATCCCTCGCTATCCGACTTGTACCTGCTCTCCTAAGTGAAAGCGCTTTATTGATTTTGGGAATGCCTATCAGTTTTGATTATTCACCTTAGCCTGAAGCTTGGTGCGCCGGGCAACAATCATTTGTGAATCAATTGTGATAGGTGATCATCAATACTCATGATATTCAAGCCCCGGCGAAGGCGGTAGCATAGGAGCCAGGCCGGAGAACACGAGCCGGCAGCCGGCAAGAAGAATTCAAGGCAGGAGGTGAATATGTTGAAAGCTGCAAGCGCTTCACAAACGAATCACAGTCCATTATTAAGAAGGAAACAGGGGTTCAGCTATTATTTACAGCGGGATTGGCAGCTCTATCTGCTGGTGATGCTTCCGCTGGCTTTTGTCATCGTATTCAAATATTTGCCCATGACCGGACTTGTAATCGCCTTCAAGGACTATAAGATCGCCAGAGGCTTCTGGGGCAGTGAATGGGCCGGGCTGCAGGTCTTCCAGGACCTGTTCGCCAAGCCTGATTTCATCCGGGCCGTCCGCAACACTCTGCTGCTGAACGTGCTTGACCTGTGCTTCAGCTTCACGATGCCGATTGTGCTGGCTCTGCTGCTGAACGAGATCAAGAGTGTACGGTTCAAAAGAATCAATCAGACGGTGCTGTATTTGCCCCATTTCCTCTCCTGGGTCATTATCGGAGCCATCGCGTATCAGCTCCTCAGTGAGGGGGGCGGCGTTGTCAATAACCTCATAGAGCTGATGGGAGGTACCCGGATTCCGTTCCTGCAGCAGGATACGAATTGGCTCATTAGCTATCTCGTGATCGGGGTCTGGCAGAGCATGGGCTGGGGCACGATTATCTACCTGGCGGCGATGAGCGGCATCAACCCTGAGATGTATGAAGCGGCTACGGTGGACGGGGCAGGGCGCTGGAGAAAGGTATGGAATATCACCCTTCCATCGATCCGGGCAACGATTGTGACGCTCTTGATTATGGCGCTGGGCAAAGTAATGGACGGCTCCTTCGAGCGTATCTATGCGCTGCAGAATAAGGCCACCACGGAGTACACCACCACCATTCCCGTTCTGGTGTACCGCTGGGGGATTGAGAGCGGCAACTTCAGCCGGGCGACTGCCATCGGATTATTCCAGTCCGTCATCGGGATTATTCTGGTTATTTCCGCAGACCGCGTAGCCAAGAAGCTTGGTGAGGATGGGATTTTGTAGAAAGGAGAGGAACCATGAAAGCAATTGCCGGAGGCACTGCTGCACCCCATAAAGCACGTATTGATATCTGGGAAACGCTGATCCGCCTCGTCATTATTATCATCTCATTGATCTGCCTGCTGCCGTTCATTCATGTCGTATCGAAATCGCTGAGCTCGGACTCCTTTGTCATTGCCAACAAGGTCTTTCTGTGGCCGCAGGGCTTCACCATTGAAGCGTATAACAAAATCTTCGCGGATGCCAGCATCCTCCGTTCCCTGTATATCTCGGTCATCGTGACGGTGCTGTTCACCATTCTGGGCATGATTCTGACCATCTGCGCCGCCTATCCGCTGTCCCGAACCCAGTTCAAGGGCCGCAGGGTGATCACCTTCATCTTCCTGTTCACCATGTATTTCAGCGGGGGCATCATTCCCGACTATATGAACATCAATAATCTGGGGCTGATGGATACCATCTGGTCACTGGTGCTGCCCCTCTCCTTCAGTGCCTTCAATCTGCTGATTATGAAGACTTCTCTAACGCACGGGATTCCCGTAAGTCTGGAAGAGTCTGCGCGGATCGACGGTGCCGGGCATTTCCGGATTCTGTTCAGCATTGTGCTGCCTTTATCCAAGCCGATTATGGCGACACTCGCTCTCTTCTATGCAGTGGGACGCTGGAATGCTTATCAGGACGCATTGTTCTATATCAAGCATGAGACCTCGCTCCGGCCGCTTCAGCTCAAGCTGTATTATCTGGTCATTCAGGCAAGTGAAAGCTTCCAGCTGGAGGCCAGCCAGGTGCAGCTCAGCAATCCCGAAGTTTTGAAGGCGTCAGTCGTTGTATTCGCTACCTTGCCTATCCTCTGTGTGTATCCGTTCGTCCAGAAATACTTCGTTCAAGGTGTTATGCTTGGAGCCGTCAAGGAGTAATCCTGCGTCCCTGGTATATAGTCATTCTTTGGAATCACGAAAATTCAAAAAATGGGGGAATTGCGATGAGTAAAAGAAGCGTGTATTCGTTAATGATGGCATCCGTCATGACGGCCGGCCTGCTGGCCGGGTGTTCCGGGGGAAATAACACCAAGGATACAGCTGAATCCAGCAATAAGCCGGCCGAGACAGCCGCTGCTACGAACCAAGCCGAAGGAGCCTATCCTGATTATTCCAAGGGCTTCGAGAAAAAAGTCTCGCTCGACATTCCGGTCTATGAGCGTGCCTATGAAGGCTGGAACGTGTCCGATAACTATTATACCCGCTGGGTGCAGGCGGAGTTCGGCGACAAATATAATATAGAGGTTAATTATGTGCCGATCACCCGCTCCAAGGAAGTAACGGATTTCGAACAGCTGCTGGCTTCGCACAAGGCTCCGGATATTATTTTCCACTATGATATGCCGCAAGCGCTTACTTATTATGGTGAGGATGTGATGCAGCCGCTCGACTATGCAGAGATTCAGAATTATGCGCCGACCTACTGGAAAAGTATGGGTGAGACGATTGAACAGTATGGTACCGTGGATGATCAGAAGACCTTCTTCTTCGCTGCGCGTCCTGAAGCCGACAACTTCGTCAACATTATCCGCAAGGACTGGGTGGAAAAGGTAGGCATGAAGGTTGAGGATCTGACCTCGCTGGAGAAGTATAACGAGATGCTGGCCAAGTGGAAGGAAGCCGGACTCGGGGTAAGCGGCGGCAATCTGCTGCAGAACTTCTTCAACTTCAACTATCCGTTCCGTAAATGGCCGGTGGATGCGAAATATCGTGCGCTGTATTCCGATCTCAGCGTGGCCGATCTGACTACGGAGGAGACTGAGGCTTACCTGCGTAACCTCAATTATCAGTATAACAACGGCCTGATCGATAAGGAATTCTATCTGCGCAACGATGAACCGAAGATTAAGGCTGAATTCGTGGCAGGCAAAACCGGCAACTTCGGCTTCTATCTGGCGAACAACACCGATGTCTTTGCGGCTACGCTGCAGAATAATCCGGATGCTGAATTTGCCGTAGTGCCTCCGTATGCGGGAGTTCCGGAAGGCAACAAGCCTCAGGGACGCGCTTACTGGCCGTTCGGCTTCATCATGGGGATTAACTATGAGTCTACGCCTGAAGAACGCGCAGCGGTATGGATGTATCTGGAATGGCTCAGCCAGCCGGAGAACCTGTTCAAGTTCCAGAACGGGATCGAAGGGGAGAACTATACGCTTGACGCAGACGGCATTGCGCTGAAGAACCCGGATTATAAGGGCGAAGCGGTGCTGGCACAGAACAATAACAAGGACTATTGGGGTCTGGTGACAGAAATTGCCCAGTACCCGGATGAAGCCAAGACCCGCAAGGCCAACCTGCGCAACTGGGCACCGGCCGGTTATGAGCCGCTGGCGGATGATCTGGTGAAGTATTATGACGAGGTTGCCGAATTCCGTACACCGGATGCCCTGTTCAATGTAGTGCTGGAGAAGGTGAACGAATACAAGGCGGATCTGAATACGCTGTTCCAGGAGCTGTACGTGAAGGTGGTGCTCGCTCCGGAGGCAGAATTCGATGCTACGTATGAAGCCGCCAAGAAGACGTATCTGGAGGCAGGCTACCAGGAGATTCTCGATGAGAAGCAGGCGGCAATTGATGCAGGCAAGTTCCGTTAATTCGATGTAAGCCTGGCTTAGTATAGCAAAAGAATTACCCGGCAGTATCCTCACCCGGCAGGCCGATCCGTAGCATTACGGAGGCTTGCCGGGTGATTGCTGTGTTCCCCGCCGCTACTCGCGGCTGTTCAGGAAGACATCCTCCGTCACCTGCACCAGGCAGCGCGCTGCCGTACTGAGTCCGCCGCTGCTCTGGTAGATGAGGCAAGTGGTCCGCTGCGTCTGCTCCAGCTCCTTGATGTGCAGGGAGACCAGCCCCCCGCCGTTCAGCAGCTCCGGGCGCAGATACGAATTCGGCAGCAGGGCCGCAGCTTTGATGGTGGGCAGCAGACGGACGATGGCCTCGAAGGAATCGATCTCCATCCGTACATCGGGATCAACCCCGCAGCGCTGGAACAGATCATCTGTCGTCCGGCGGTACCAGGTTCCCTTGGAGAAAAGAATCATCGGCAGCCGGGAGAGATGCTCCATGGTGAGCCGCGTCGTCAGGGTCAGCGGATGCTGCTCGGAGACGACCAGCCGGAGCTGGTCCTCGAACAGCGGGATGCAGCGCAGCCCCGGCTCCCGGACCTGGGAGGCGATAATGGCGACATCGCATTTGCCTTCGCTGACAGCGGTAACCATCTCATGGGTCTTCCCGGTGATGAGCTTCAACTCGGCTGCCGGATATTTCTCGGTGTACGCTTTTACCAGAGGAGGCAGGGTGGTCTGCAATGTGGTCAGGCTGGCACCCAGGGTTACGAGCTGCGGCTCGCCCTCCTTGAACTTCGATAACGCTTCCAGGAACTTGGAACGCTGCTGCCGCTGCTCCAGCGCATAGGTGTAGGTAAGCCGGCCAACCTCTGTAAGCTCCAGGCGCTTGCCGAAGCGGTTGAACAGGGCGACGCCGAGCCGCTCCTCCAGCTTGGAGATTTTGCGGGAGAGGGCAGGTTGGGACAGGTTGAGCTGGCGTGAGGCCCGGTTCAGGCTGGAGTGCTCCACCACCGCAGCAAACGCATCTAAATCATCATACATTTCAAAGTGCTCCTCTCTCCCAAATTCCCATCCAACTGTGATAAAAAGTATAGCCGAGGATCCAAGGTTCTCCTGATGAGCAGGAAGACAACCCTAAATTGTAAGTTATTAATGAAGCTAAATGAGAATTATTATCATATTAAAAATATTCTTATGCAATTATTGTATAACGATTAATAATTAGATTGCAATTCCCTTATAAGCAAAAAAAGAGTAACATGAAAAGTGACACAAGATATTCACATATTGTGAATTATTCAGCAAAGTCCGGGAAAACAATGGATAGTGGTGAAAACAGACTATTAGCCGGTAAATCAAGTCTGCCGCTGCCCTGTTTCAACTGTACTCCCGGCGGTGTATGCTCTTTAAAAAGACTTGTGAAAACGCTGTTTTATATGGAAAGGGGACACTTTGCATGAGAGGATTTTATTCCAGAAAGATTCATTCCTTGCTCGGCGTTATCCCGCTCGGGGCATTCTTCCTTGAGCACATGCTGACGAACTTCGCAGCAGTAGAGGGTGGCGCTTCTGGTTTCACAGACAGTGTGCTGTGGCTGAACAGCCTGCCGCTTGTCTTCTTCCTGGAATTGTTCGGCATCTGGCTGCCGCTGCTGTACCATGGAGTCTACGGCCTGTACATCGCGTACCAGTCCAAGCCGAACCTGAACCGCTACAATCTTGAGCGCAACTGGCGTTATACGCTGCAGCGGATCAGCGGAGTTGTCACCTTCATCTTCATTGTCTGGCATCTGTGGGACACCCGCGTCCAGGTAGCGCTCGGCAAGGTGGAGCATGATCAGCTTGGCGGAGTGATGCATAACATTGTGACCCAGCCGCTGCTGATGACTCTCTATATTGTCGGAATCGTGGCTGCCTGCTTCCACTTCTCCAACGGTCTATGGTCGTTCCTGATCAGCTGGGGAATCACGGTGGGGCCGCGTTCGCAGAGAGTATCGTCCGTACTTTGCCTAGGTATTTTCGTTATCGTTACTTTCATGTTCGTCCTGTCGCTGGTTACCTTCCGTAACGATGAATTCCAAACGGCAGCCGTGGCGATGCAGTCGCTGCGCAGCTTTATTTAGTAATAGAAGAGAGAACTATTAACTTGTAGGAGGGGAACAATCATGGCATCAGCCGATATCATCATCGTGGGCGGCGGTCTGGCCGGCCTGATGGCTACC
Organism: Paenibacillus sp. FSL P2-0089; assembly: GCF_038595095.1. Classification (NCBI taxonomy): domain Bacteria; kingdom Bacillati; phylum Bacillota; class Bacilli; order Caryophanales; family Paenibacillaceae; genus Paenibacillus; species Paenibacillus sp. FSL P2-0089. Next base: position 5,948,546 of record NZ_CP152006.1, on the reverse strand, counting down.
ATTAAGGCCGCTGAATCCGGCGCGCATGTACATCTATTCTCACTGGTCCCTGTCAAAAGATCACATTCCGTCTGCGCTCAAGGCGGCATCAATGGCGCCGTGAATACCAAGGGCGAGGGCGACTCGCCCTGGGAGCATTTCGACGATACCGTCTACGGCGGCGACTTCCTGGCCAACCAGCCTCCGGTGAAGGCCATGTGCGAAGCGGCACCGGGCATTATTCACCTGATGGACCGGATGGGCGTAATGTTCAACCGTACCCCAGAGGGGCTGCTCGACTTCCGCCGGTTCGGCGGAACGAAGCGCCACCGCACAGCCTTTGCCGGGGCGACTACCGGCCAGCAGCTATTGTATGCGCTGGATGAGCAGGTGCGCCGCTGGGAAGCGGAAGGCTTGGTGACCAAGAGCGAGAACTGGGAATTCCTCTCGGTGATTCTGGATGATGAGCGGGTCTGCCGCGGCATCAGCGCCCAGAATCTGAAGACGATGGAGATTCAGACCTTCCCGGCGGACGCGGTCATTCTGGCCAGCGGCGGTCCGGGAATTATTTTCGGCAAAACCACGAATTCGGTCATCAACACAGGAACCGCCGCAAGCGCCGTGTATCAACAGGGTGTGCATTATGCGAACGGGGAATTTATTCAGATTCACCCGACGGCGATTCCCGGCGATGACAAGCTGCGGCTCATGTCGGAATCGGCGCGCGGTGAAGGCGGACGGATCTGGACCTATAAGGACGGTAAACCGTGGTACTTCCTTGAAGAGAAATATCCTTCGTACGGTAACCTGGTGCCGCGCGATATTGCTACCCGTGAGATTTTCAATGTGTGTGTGGATCAGGGGCTGGGCATTAACGGCGAGAACATGGTCTACCTGGATCTGTCGCATAAGGACCCGAAGGAGCTTGACGTCAAGCTGGGCGGCATTATTGAGATCTACGAGAAGTTCATGGGGGATGATCCCCGCAAGATTCCGATGAAAATCTTCCCGGCTGTGCATTATTCGATGGGCGGCATGTGGGTCGACTATAATCAAATGACGAATATTCCCGGCTTGTTCGCGGCAGGGGAATGTGAATATCAATACCACGGGGCCAACCGTCTGGGCGCGAATTCCCTGGTCTCTGCCATTTATGGCGGGATGGTCTCTGGTCCGAAGGCTGTGGAATACATCAAGGGCCTTAAGAAATCAGTGCAGGATATCTCCTCGACGGTGTTCGATAGCTTCCACAAGACGCAGACCGATAAATATGAGTCTCTCCTGGGGATGACTGGTACAGAGAATGCTTACGTGATCCATAAGGAGCTTGGCGAATGGATGACGGCGAACATGACCGTGGTGCGTGAGAACAAGAAGCTGGAAGCGACCATCGGCAAAATCAAAGAACTGAAGGAACGCTACAAGAATATCAATATGAGCGACACTTCGCGCTGGAGCAACCAGGGCGTGGCCTTCACCCGCCAGCTGTGGAACATGCTGGAGCTATCGGAGGCGATGACGCTTGGAGCCCTCCTGCGCAATGAGAGCCGGGGCGCACATTACAAGCCGGAATTCCCGACGCGCAATGATGAGGAATTCCTCAAGACCACCAAAGCCGCTTGGACAGCAGACGGTCCGCAGATCTCCTACGAGGAAGTCGATGTATCGCTGATTCCTCCGCGCGTACGGGATTACTCGAAGGACTGACAGGTTAGACTAACCAAACTTTCTAGGAGGTAACTGACATGGCGGAAACAGCAGCAGCTCCCAAAAATGTGAAATTTATTATTACCCGCCAGGATGAACCGGAGACCAGCCCCTATACGGAGGAGTTCGAGCTTGCCTACCGTCCGGGGATGAACGTGATCAGCGCGCTGATGGAGATTCAGCGTAATCCGGTGAACGCGAAAGGCGATAATACAGTTCCTGTATGCTGGGAATCCAACTGTCTGGAGGAGGTCTGCGGCGCCTGCTCCATGGTCATCAACGGCAAACCCCGTCAGGCCTGCGCAGCGCTCATCGACAATCTGGAGCAGCCGGTGCGCATTGAGCCGATGAAGACCTTCCCGGTCGTCCGCGACCTGGTGATTGACCGCAGCCGGATGTTCAATGCCCTGAAGCGGGTCAAGGCCTGGATTCCGATTGACGGCACGTATGATCTCGGTCCGGGACCGCGCATGCCGGAGAAGAAGCGCCAGTGGGCCTATGAGCTGTCCAAATGCATGACCTGCGGCGTCTGCCTGGAGGCCTGCCCGAATGTCAACGAGAAGACCGATTTCATCGGGCCGGCAGCCATCTCGCAGGTGCGGCTGTTCAACGCTCACCCGACAGGTGAGATGAACGCTGAAGAGCGCCTGGATGCGCTCATGGAAGACGGCGGGATCGACGGCTGCGGCAACTCGCAGAACTGTGTGCGGGCCTGCCCGAAGGGCATTCCGCTCACGACCTCCATTGCCGAGATCAACAAGCAGACGACGAAGCATATGTTCAAGCGCTGGCTGGGTGTCTGAGGCAATGTAGCCCATTTCTCTATAATCAGAATTGTAGCAGGCCATTCAGGTGTCAATCCTGGGTGGCCTGTTTGGCTGCGTCTGGCATAGTAACAGGTCAAGGATGTTTCTGGCCGGCTGGAAAAAGGGTACATGTGTAGACAGCCTGTAATGAGAAGCCTGTAGCTGCATAGAATAGCCATACGTCCACAGGTTCCGATAAATATAGGTGAATATGTTATAATCTACATAGCTGAAGATAACCGTCTGACAGCGGATAACGGGGAGGAATGACTGTGATTTGCCGTGAACAGGATGGAACGCTTGTAATGACGAAGCAGCATGAGCACGGTCTGCTGGCTGGAGAATTTGCTAAGTGGTTCAAGGAAGAGCATACGCCCGCGGAAGGCCGCCGGGCTGAGGTACTGTGGGCAGTAAGTAACCATGACCGGGGCTGGATTGATCTGGATGAGACACCGTTCTGGAATGATGCGGAGGGGCTGCCTTACAGCTTCCTCGATTTCCCGGTTGTGCCGAAGCTGACCTTTTATAGACGGGGAATCGATGAGGTGGAAGCGGAGACGCCATACGGGGCGCTGCTGTGCAGCTCGCATTTTGAACGGCTGATTGAGGTGTCGGGTGAGGAATGCCCGGAGCTGACGCAATATCTGGAGGATGAAGCGGACCGACGTGCCCGTATCCACCGGGCGCTGGAGCAGAGCAAACCGCTTGAAGAAGGCGAGCTGTATTATGACGCCAGACTGCTGCAATTCTGCGATGATCTGTCGCTGTTCCTGGCGCTTAGTAGGCCGGGCAGCGCCGAATCCGAGAAGCACCCCTGGTTCGCAGACGGCTTCTCCGGCAGTGAGGAGTTCAGCTTCACCTCCGGCCGTGCCATTGAGGCGGAGTGGCAGGACAGTGCTACGCTGACCCTGACCCCGTTCCCGTTCACACAGGAGGTTGAAGTGAGCTTCAAGCAGCGGCGGGTCAGCCGCAAGGACATTCAGGCTAAGGGTATTGCCCTTGCCTACCGCGAGGCTCCTGAGGAAGAATGCCGGATCAGAGTCATAAGCGGACCGGATAAGGACCTTCCCGGCGGGAAGCCGGGAGCATAGAACAGGAGCGTAAAAGCCATGGCATGGTGGATCTGGGCTTTTAATATCATTGTCATTGTATTCCTGGTAGTGAGGTTTGCCCGGTTGAAGCTGAACTGGATGGGCAGAGGCGTGTTGCTTGCTCCTATTCTGATCTATGCGCTGATCTCGGTGGAGGATCTGCTGAACCTGATCGATCTGGGGACGATTGTGCCCGGCAACCGGGGACTGCGCGGACTGATTCTGTTTTTTGTCCTGGCCTCAGTCCTGTTTTATATTCTGTTTATTTTCCATGAAATCAGGGATTCCAACAATAAGGAAGTCAGAATGCAGCAGACGCTGGTCCGGATCAGCATCGCTGCGTTCACCTGCATTCTTTTTTTTACAGTCGTATATACATCGATATATAAGCTGTTTGGACAGTCCTCGTTCCAGGGAGAAGGCTTGGGCCAGGATCTGCTTAGCCAGTTGATTACGTTCCTCTATTTCAGCGTGGCTACTTTTACGACCGTCGGTTACGGAGATATAGCTCCCATAGACAATACCTCAAGGCTGGTTGTAGTTATGCAGATCTGCTTCAGCTTCATTACGGTCGCCTATGCGCTGTCCATGCTGGGCTTGTTCCGCAAGATTCTTGGGGTAAATACCACGGAGGAAGAGATTGAGGCGGCCATTGAAGTAGATATTGATGACAAAGTGGATGAAGCCGTAGCGGATCGGCAATAACCCGATTAGAATTCAAGACAGAGAGGAGAATCTCCCTATGAAAAAATCGTTCGGAGGCTCTCCCGAGCGTACAGTTCCTGCTGCTGCCGATGGCGCGGGAACAGGCCCCCCGAAGCCGGAAGGCCGAAGCGGCCGCAAGATGACCCGCCGCCAGTTCCTGGCCCGGGGAGCAGGAGCGGTGGTAGGGGCGGGTCTCCTCGCCGGCGGCTATGCCTGGCAGGGGGAGCCGAACTGGTTAGAGGTGACCCGCCGGGAGCTGCCGCTTGCGGAGCTGCCGTCCGCGTTCGCCGGGACCCGGCTGGTCCATTTCAGCGATGTGCATCTGGGCTTCAACAAGGATGCGAAGGATCTGGCCCGGCTGACGAAGCATATCAAGGAAGAGCAGCCGGATCTGATCTGCTTCACCGGGGATATCGTAGACAGCTATGCCGAGGATCTGACCGACTCAGTCCCCCTGCTGGCAGAGCTACAGGCTCCGCTTGGGAAGTATGCCATCCTCGGGAATCATGATTACAAGAATACGGAGTTGCTGACCCGTCTGCTGACGGAGGCCGGATTCCGCGTCCTGCGGAACGAGTCTTATCTGATCAAGCAAGGCGGAGCGACGATTGCCGTAGCAGGACTGGATGACATGCTGCACGGCAAGCCGGACCCGGAGGCAGCCATCCGGGATATTCCTGACGGCATCTTCACGGTGCTGCTGATGCATGAGCCGGATTACGCCGATGTGGCGGAAGCGTACCCGTTTCACCTTCAGCTCTCGGGGCATAGCCACGGCGGTCAGATTCGCCTGCCGCTGGTCGGCGCGCCGTTCACGCCCTACGGATCTCAGAAATACATAGACGGCTTGTATTATACAGAGAATAAGGCCATGCCAGTGTATGTGAACAGGGGTTTCGGCGAGACATTGATGCCGCTGCGCTTCCTGTGCCGCCCGGAGCTTACCGTGCTGACTCTGCGCCGGGGGTAGCCGGACTGCAAGAGAGGGACGCGATAGGCGGGAGAAGAAGAGGGAGAAGTTCATGAGCACTTATGAGATGATCATGGGGATGTCACTGCAAGGTTCTAAGGTAGAACTGAAGAATATGGCGTCCGGCGACGGAGCGCTGCTGAAGTCGCTGCTCTCCCACCCTGAGGTGCAGCCGCATATTCAGCTGCGCCATGGATCGACTTCCCGGCAGGGTGTGCTGGATAAGCTGGTGAACCGGATGCTGCACGGCTATGATCCCGGCGCGCTGCATGCAGGAATCTATATGTTAGGCCAGCCGGAGCTGATCGGTTCAGTCTCCCTGCAGAACTGGAACCGGCAGGAGGGCCAGGCGGTGCTGGGCTATATGCTGAATCCGTTATGGTGGGGTCGCGGGTATGCAACCGAGGCACTGGGATTGCTGCTGGCCTACGGTTTCAGGGAACTCGGCCTGAGGAAGGTCGAGGGGCGCTGCCGTGGGGATAATTACCGGTCCGCTCAGGTCATGCTGAGGAACGGCCTGACCCTGGAGCGGACCCTGCCGATGGCGGACGGCTCGGGCGACGTAATGAAAGTCTTCACATTGTTACACAATTGAAATAATGCCGTTATCAAACTCTAACAGTCAGCGGTTAAACTAAGTACATGACCCCCTTTTGAAAATATAACTGCTGTTGGGACCCGATGATTCGGGTCCATTTTTTTTGGCCGTGTGCGGGCCAGGGCTCCCGAGGAGAGGGATAAATCCCATTGAAGCGGCTGGAAGTCGGCTAAGTGGCCGAATGAGGAGCATTAGTGCACCTGAATTTGCAGATAGTTTGCTAAATGTCCGAATGAAGAGCAATAATGCCCCTGAATTCATAGATAGTTGGCTAAATGGCTGAATGAGGAGCATTAGTGCACCTGAATTTGCAGCCACCATACTTGTGGCATCAAACATTGTGTGCTGGCAGTCTCCAAGGGGATTGAGCTATGATAGTGTAGATGGTACATGGACAAGTATAGATGGGGAGGCAATGAATCTTTGAATGATGTGATTAAATTACTTATGAACCACCGTTCATTCCGGAACTACAGCGGGCAGGCGGTGGAGCCTTGGAAGCTGAAGACGATTATTGAGGCAGCCCAGGCGGCACCGTCGTGGGTGAATGGCCAGCAAGTATCGATAATTGTGGTACGCAGCGAGGAACGCAGGCAGCAGCTGTCGGCGCTGAGCGGTAACCAGAAGCATGTGGCGGAAGCACCGGTATTCCTGGTGTTCTGCATGGACTTTCACCGGGCCAAGCTTGCGGCGGAGCTGGAAGGCCAACCGTTCGAAACGGCTGCGGATATAGACGCGCTGCTCGTTGGGGCTACGGATGTCGGCATTGCACTATCGAACGCAGTAGCTGCCGCCGAGTCGCTCGGGTTGGGGATTATCCCGATTGGGGGCGTACGCCGTAACACGGCAGGGGTGATTGAACTGCTGCAGCTGCCAGCGTATGTATTCCCGGTGGTCGGCCTCTGCATCGGCTATCCGGCGGGGGAACAGCCGAAGGGTTCACGCCTGCCTATAGCAGCTGTGTACCATGAAGAGGTCTATAACCCGGATCAGCAACACTTGATCGAAGAATATAATGAGACTCACCGGGAGCTGCTCAAGTCCCAGGGGCTGACGGAACGTAGCTGGACTAGTATGATTGCCCGCTTCTACGCTCTGAATCCGCAGTATGGGGACTCGCAGCGTACCCTGAAGCAGCAGGGCTTCACCTGTGAGAATCTGAATAAGGAATAAGCACAGTATTAGGTGTACAGCGCAAAAAAGCACCACAGCAGCAGGCAGCGTGACGGGGAGTGTCCCGTTACGCTGCCTGTTTGCGCGGTGCTGGTTGTACGCGGAGAATTCCCGCCCACTTACTGCCTACAACGCGACCTTAACCTTCTCGCGCCGCTTGTAATAGACCCAGTATTCGAATCCAATCTCCTTCAGCCGCGCAGCCACCTGATTGCGCTGGTCGGCAACGCGGGCAGGGAGATGGGCATCGGAGCCGAAGCTGACCTCCACGCCGAAGTGCAGGGCCCGCTCCAGAATCTCATCGGAAGGGTACCAGCCGCCGCACAGCTTGGTGCCGCCGGAGGTGTTGATCTCGATGGCCGGGCCGCATTCGCCTATTACGCGCAAGGCTTCGTCAATCTCCTTGGGGGCAGCGATCTCGGAGAACGGCGGATAGTTCCCCTTCATGGCATCGATGTGGCCGAGAATCTGGAAGATGCCGCTGCGTGCGGATTCGGCAATCAGCCGGTAGTACTCGCTTTTGGAGGCAAGCCTCTGCGCGGGGTCAAGCCCCTTCCAGCGGCCCTGGTTGAAGATACTGACCTCCTCAACATGATGCACGGAGCCGATTATATAATCGAACGGGTATGCGGCGTAGGTCTTGCGGTACAGCTCCGCATGCTCCGGGAAAAAGTCGGATTCCATACCGAGCAGAACATCAATGCGGCCTTCGTATTCTTTTTGCAGCGACAATACTTCCTCTACATAGTGGACCAGCTCGGACTTGGCCATAGCAATGCGCGGAAAAGCCTGCTCGGACGGGCTTCCGAAGTAAGGCGAATGATCGGAAATACCGATGACATCCAGCCCCGCCGCTATTGCGGCTTCAATATAATCCCGGATCGTGCCGTCAGCATGGCCGCAGCGGAAATGATGGGTATGCAGGTCGAACTTCATAATGGGAACATCTCCTTAGGCCAATATGGCGAAATAGGGTGCAGGTTACTCTGAGCCGATGAACTGGGTCTCGGGCATTCCCTTAAGGTCGCTCAGGAACTGTCTCATCGCAGAGTTGACATACTTGCCCGACTTGGTAATGACACCTACAGGATGGGTAACCTCAAGCTCGATGATCGGGACGATCCGCAGGGTTCCGCTTCTGACCTCGGCAGTGACAGACTGCTTGGAGATGACCGCCGCTCCCAGATCAAGCTCGACCATCCGCTTCACTTCCTCACTGCTGGTCAGCTCCATAATCACCAGCGGCTGAATACCGTGCCTCGCCAGTACCTCATCGACAAATTTCCGGCCGACCGTATCCGGTGAGAGCAGGATGAGCGGGATGGTGCCCAGTGCCTCGATCCCGGCTGTTTTGACCTGGGCCAGCGGATGGCGGGGCGAAACCACCAGTTCAAAAGTATCATAATACAGGACCGAGGTCGTCATTCCCGGATTGCGGCCGATCAGATAGCCGATGCCGACATCCACAATCCCGTTCTCGACTTGCTGGTAGATCTGGGAGGAGGACATGGATGAGATCGAGGTTTTGATATGAGGGAACTGATCCTGGAAGTAGGAGAGCACCCGGGGGAGAATCTGGATGGCGATGGAGGTGGTCGTACCGAGAATAATATGCCCTTGGGGATTCTCTTCGAGATCGGCAAGGCGCTGCTTAAGCTCATCTACGATTCCGACAATCTGTTCCGCGTGGGCGAGGAAGACCTTGCCCCTGTCCGTCAGCGTCACCGGCTGGTTCCGGTCAACAAGCTGCGTTTTGAACTCTTCCTCCAGGCTTTTGATCTGGGCCGAGACCGCCGGCTGCGTCAGGTTGAGCAGCTCTCCCGCCTTGCGGAAGCTCATGGTTTTGGAGATGGTGATCAATGTTTCGAGCTGGCTGATATTCATGGACTGTCCCCCTTATGGCTACCGGATGGTGCCGCCGTATATTTGTACAAACAGGGAAAGCCGCAGCTTTCCGGAGGGCGTATGCGCACATGCCGGCTTCCAGAATTAGAGTCTGCAAGCCGCGGATTCTGACAAAGCAGATAGGTACAAGGGTCGCTGTGAGTGCTGCACTCGGAGGGTGTGACGCCGCAGATCTTACGTTTATTGATTAAATTATAGGAGATTCCTCCCGGGAGGGCAATGTTGCGCTCCAAACTATCTTCAGAAATCATTCGACAAGACCATTAATTTTTGGTGAATAATGCCGATATATGAAGTATAATAAATTTTATTGCTTAGGACTTTTGGTATATGACTAAAGACTGGTCGAGGGGGACAGCACTTTCATGAAAGCAGAAGTAATCAATCCGTTTTTAGAGTCTGCGCGCATTGTAATTGAACAGGTGATCCAAGTCTCGCCGTCCACCGGTATGCTGGGGATTAAGGATATTGAACTGATCGATAATCATATATGGATCCAAGTAGGAATGACAGGTCAGCTCAGCGGGAATATTATCTTCGGGATTGCCGAACCGGTAGCACTTAAGATGGTGTCGGCCATGATGGGCGGTTATGTGATAACAGAGATGGATGAGATGGGCCAGAGCGCCATTTCCGAGCTGGGCAATATGATCAGCGGCAATGCCAGTACTATTCTTTCCAATCAAGGGGTGTCGGTAGACATTACCCCGCCGAAGCTGATGAAGTCCGAGGGTATGTCCATCCTGCCGCGCAAAGCATTGAGTATTCCTCTTCTGATGGAAGGCATCGGGGAGCTTGATATTCAGGTTATGATCTCTTAGGCAAATAATCGGGAGTTGAACCTATTCCATGGCAGTACAAGGCAAGATTGTGGTGATTACAGGAGCTTCCAGCGGGATTGGAGCGCTAACGGCACAGATGCTCAGCGAGCGTGGGGCAGTTCCCGTTCTGCTGGCCCGGTCCAGGGACAAGCTGCAGGCTGTTGCGGCGGGCATTCAGGGGGAGCATGGGCTGTTCGTCTGTGATGTGACCGATGAAACAGCAGTTAAGCATACCTTTGCGGAGATCCTGGAGCAATACGGCAGAATTGACATTCTGCTCAATAATGCCGGTTACGGCAAGTTTGCGGCTTTTACAGAGATGGAGTCTGAAGAGTTCGCCGACATGATGGATGTTAACTATATGGGAATTGTGCGCTGCACCAAGGCTGTCGTTCCTCATATGCTTACACGCGGCAGCGGTCAGATCGTGAATGTGGCTTCCATGGCCGGCAAAATCGGAACAGCACGCTCAGTGTCCTACACGGCCACCAAGCATGCTGTTCTCGGCTTCACCAATGCGCTCCGCCAGGAGCTTCGTAAGAGCGGTATTATTGTCTCGGCTGTGAACCCCGGACCTATCGCCACCGAATTCTTCAAGACCGCCGACCCTTCAGGCAATTATGAACGAAGCGTAAGCCGGATCATGATGACGCCGCAGCATGTGTCCGCGAAGATCGTCAAGCTGATGGACAAGGGCAAAGAGGAAGTGGATCTGCCCGGTCTGGCAGGCTTCGGCATCCGGCTCTATGGCCTGTTTCCGCGGCTGGCAGACAAGCTGACCTATAACCTGATGAACAGAAAATGACCAGAGAAGTATAGATCATAGTTACCGTCTGTGGCGTGAACGGCTTGTCCCCCTTTGGTATACAGGATGGTATGACCGTGTTAAATACGGCCCCAACTTAGATTTTATGGCCTTCCATTTGGTGGAGAGGCCTTTTTGGCATATAATGAACATATTATCTTAAGTGAAAAGGATGAAACCCTATTATGAATAAAGCTTCTTTTGCGGCTATCGGCATCCAGGAAGACCTTGCTGCCCGATTGTCTGAATTCGGCATCACCGAACCATCCCCTGTGCAGGAGCAGACGATCCCGCTTCTGCTGGAAGGAAGAGATGTTCTGGCCGCATCCCAGACAGGAACAGGCAAGACACTGGCTTATCTGCTGCCGCTGCTGCAAGGGATTAACCCGGACTCGAAATCGGTGCAAAAGCTGGTGCTGGCCCCAACCCAGGAGCTGGCGATGCAAATTCTCCGTGAAGCGGAGCGCTACGGGGCACACCGGGGCATCCGGGCCATGGGGCTGATCGGCGGGGCGGCGATCAAGCGCCAGATTGACAAGCTGCGGGAGCATCCGCATCTGGTGGTAGGCACCCCGGGACGCATACGTGAGCTGATCGGGCTGCGCAAGCTCAAGATGCACGAGGTGAGCACGATTATTCTCGATGAGGCAGATCAGATGTTCCAGCTTAGCGGTGCAGGCGAAGTGACGAAGATCGTCAGCAGTGCGCTGCGTACGCGGCAGCTGGTCATGCTGTCAGCCACCATTGGACCGGAGACCCGTCTGCTGGCGAACCGGGAAATGAAGAATCCGGCGGAGGTGGGCATTGAGCCGGAGATGATGACCGCAGCGAGCCTGGAGCATCACTATGTGGTGTGCGAGGAGCGGAACAAGATCGATATGCTGCGCCGGGTCATCCGCCACTACAAGCCGGACCGGGCCATTGTGTTCGTGAACGCTACGGACGACATCGCTGAAGTGACTGCGAAGCTGAACCATCTGGGGCTTCCGGCTGCTGCGCTCTATGGAGATGCGGACAAGGTGACGCGCGCAAACGTGCTGACCCGCTTCCGGGACGGCAAGCTCAAGGTGCTGGTCGCCAGTGACGTAGCGGCGCGGGGCCTGGACATTGAGAATCTGACGCTTGTCGTCAGCTTCGATCCGGCCTTTGACTCTGAGCACTATGTCCACCGTGCCGGACGGACCGGGCGCATGGGCAAACGCGGCTTATCCGTAACGATCGTTACGGAGCAGCAGACGTTCATCATGCGCAAATTCGCCCGCGAGCTGGATATCCAGCTGGACGAGCGGGCCATGGCCTTCGGCAAGGCGCTGGCGGAAGGCGAGCGCAGTGATTTAGGCGGCGGGGGCGGGAAGGAGCGCCGCGAAGGGGCTGAACCGCGCGGCGGCATTGCAGCGCCGCGCACCGGCAAGCCGCAGGTGCGGACCTCGGCGGCTGGAACAGCAGCCGGAGGGACAGGCGGCGACGCGCCGGCAGGCCAGCCGGGCGCAGCGGCTGGCGGCAGTGGCGTTACGGCGCGGCGCGAGCAGCACCGGCCGGGAGTGAGCGCCGGCACGCGCAGCGCGGCGGGGCCCGGCGGCAAGGCCCGCAGCAATGCGGAGCGGGAGCAGAACCGCAAGAATAAGGGAGCCCCGAAATGGCTCAAGAACAAAACCCCGAGAGGTGACGGTCAATGAATACAGCTCCCGTATTGGAAATTACGGGCCTCAGCGGAGGCTACAGCCTGAACAAGCCGGTGCTGCATGACATCGGCCTGCAGGTGCAGCCCGGTGAGATGGTTGGGTTAATCGGACTGAACGGTGCAGGCAAGAGCACTACGATGAAGCATATCCTGGGGCTGATGTCCCCGCATAAGGGTGAGATTACGGTACAAGGGAAGACGCGCAGCAGCGATCCTGAGAGCTACCACAGTGCGCTGTCCTTCGTGCCGGAGTCCCCTCTGCTCTATGAGGAAATGACGGTTCGTGAGCATGTAGAATTCACTGCCAGAGCGTATGGCGTGGAGCGCAGTGATTATGAATCACGCACCAGCCAGCTGGCTGCACTCTTCAATATGGAGGACAAGATGGATACCTTGTCCTCCCATCTGTCCAAAGGCATGAAGCAGAAGGTGATGATTATGTGCGCGTTCGTAGCGCGCCCGGCCCTGTATGTCATCGACGAGCCGTTCCTCGGCCTCGACCCGCTGGGTATCCGCTCCCTGCTGGATTTCATGCTGGACCTGAAGAAGTCCGGAGCTTCAATTCTGCTCAGCTCGCATATTCTCTCTACGATTGAGAACTATTGTGACCGGTTCATTGTGCTGCACGGCGGTAAGGTGATAGCGGAGGGAACCCTCGCCGAGATGACCGCGAAGGCCGGGCGGCAGGGCTTGAATTTGGAGCAGCTGTTCTACGAGCTGGTTCAAGGAGGGAAATGATATGGATTTGAAGGAGCTGCGCCGGCAGCGGCGCAGCCGGTTCACAGGAAGCCTTGTCCCTTATATGGGATATATCATTCAGAGCGGTGTCGCCATGGTGTTCCTGCTGGTGCTGATCATCTTCTCCGCCTGGTATACAGCGCTGCTGCGCGATATTCCGCCTGGCGTACCGATCCGCTGGATTATGTTCGTCCTGCTGGTGCCTGCGGCGGTGCACAGCAGCTTCCGGACGTATCTGCAGACCCCGGATACGATCTTCCTGCTGCCGCAGGGCCACCGGATGAGAGAGTATTTCGCCCCGTCCTGGGTCAGCGGCAATGTGTGGAAGATTCTGCGCCTGGCCTTTATCCTCATTACATTATGGCCGCTGTACATACGCACCGAGGAGTCACCGCGGGGGCTGCTGGCTACCCTGCTGGTGCTGATTCTGGTCAAGCTGTTATCCAGCTACGGGTTATGGCGGGAGACGGCGATGCTCTCCCGCCCCGCTGCGGCTGGCTATAACCTGCTGCGCTGGGCGGTCGGCGGTCTAATGGTCGGGGCATGGCTATGGCAGCCGTCCATGCGCGCCCTGATCTTCATCCTGATTCTGGCCGCAGCCTATGCGGCCGCGCTGGCCGTTCCCGGACGGCATGCTGTTCCGTGGGAACGCCTGATCACCATGGAGAAGAACCAGGGGACCCGGGCGTTGATGGTCCTCGGCTGGTTCGTCGATGTTCCGGGACGCGAGCAGCGGGTATATGCCCGCCGTTATCTGTCGCGTTGGGGCAGCGGGCTGAGTTGGCAACGGGATTCAGCCTACCGGTTCCTCTTGACCAAAAGCTTCGCCCGGGGTGACGTCTTCGGCATCGTCCTGCGGATGGCTGTGCTGGATCTGTTCCTGGTGTGGATGATGAAGGACAGCTATCTCGGCAGCGGCATCTATGTATTCTTCCTCTTCCTGATGGGCATTCAGCTGACGGCGCTGCGCAAGCTGCACAGCGAATCGTTCTGGCTGACCGTCTACCCGCTGCCGGAGGGCAGCAAGGGCAAGGGAACGATCCAGTTTGTATTCCGGGCCCATCTGGTCCTGGCGCTGCTGACCGGATTGCCGCTCCTGCTTCAGTTAGGGCAGCGCCCGCTGGAAGTGCTAGGCACCTTCGCCTGCGGATTCCTGCTGGCGTATCTGTTCAAGGCCAACTCCACCCGCAAGGAAGCGCGTATGGATGAAGACGACCTGTAGAACAGATTGCAGCAGCCGACAAGGCGTACCCGCAAGCGGGTGTGCGTAACACAAATGGCCTCAGACTCTCGCGGATGCGGAGTCTGAGGCCATTTTTAGAAGATAAGAATGTATAAAAGGGAATTCCCTCTTCATATCAGGTGGAGCAGGGAATGCTATAACACGTGGATCGGAGAGAGCACGCAGCTCCCTCCAGGGGACTCACTCCCTGTTAGACAAAGAGTGAACGGCTGATGATGACCAGCAGGATAAAGAGAACCAGGATCGCTCCAGTGCTTGTGAACCCGCCGCCGTATCCGTATCCGCCTCTAACTTCTTCGCTCATGTTCATTCCCCTTTCGCGTGTGAGTTGTTGTACTTGAGTACATCGTATTGTATGTGCGGAGGGCAGAACGTGTATAGGCCAATGCCGTAGCACCGGGCAAAAAAAATCAGCCCCGGCCTTCCGGGGCTGACGCAGGTATGCACAGGCGGATGATCAAGCCTTCTCCAAATCACGGATGCCCGCATAGACCAGATCGAACAGATCTTCCAGCTGATCCTCCTCGATACAGGAAAAGGCAATGCGCAGGTCGCTCTCGCCAAGGGCGATGGTGCCCAGGCCGTAGGTGTGAATCAGGTGAAGCCGCAGATCCTCCGCAGAGACAGTAAAGAGCTTCAGGCACATGAAGTAACCGGAGTTGAACGGATAATACGTCCATACATCATCGCCGTATTTACCGCTGTCCAGCAGTGCCTTCACTTTGTTGGCCCGGCCTTTCATGATGAGGAATTTCTCTTCCTTCTGGGCTGAGAATTCCGGCGCCTTCAGCGCGTCCAGCACGAAGGTCTGCGACGGATGCGCGCCGCTGGAGATGGTGGCCCGGATAATGCCCAGGGTTTTTTGTTCCAGCGCAGCCAGCAGCTCCTTGTTCTCCGAAGCGTAGGTGATGAAGCCGACGCGGAAGCCCCAGACGAATTCTTCTTTGGTGGCTCCGTCAATCTTGACCGCCAGCACGCGAGGATGCAGATTCGCCAGCTTGCCGAACAGGGATTCCTTGAGTGAATCCTCGAAAAAAAGTCCGAAATAAGCGTCATCGCTGACCACTACCACATTAACGCCTTCTTCGGCAGCACGCAGGATAGCGGCAACAATGGCCTCGCCTTCTGCAAGGCCTGGCGTATATCCGGTTGGATTATTCGGGAAATTAAGGAGGACGATGGCTTTGCCGCGGTCCTTCTGGGCCAGCAGGGCATCCAGCAGCCCTTCGCTGTTGAAGCTCATGTCCTCCGTGAAGAGCGGGTAATTCACGGTTTCAGTCTGGCGGCGGATGCCGAAGGTCAGCTCGTAGTTCTCCCAGTTTTTGTCCGGATAAATGACGGCATCCCCTTGCTCTGCGAACAGATCGGCAACGATGCTAAGCCCGTGGGTCAGCGCATTCGTGACGATTGGATTACTGAAGGACTTGCCTTCAAGCGACGGATTCTCCCGCAGCATCTTCTCCCGCCAGACAGAGCGAAGCTCAGGCTTGCCTGCCGGAGGTGCATAGCCGTACAGGTCCTTGGGGCTGAAGGCGGAGAGCTTATCCTGGATTACGCCAAGGTGCATCGGCAACCCGTTCTCGGTAGCAATCCCGATGGTGGCGTTATACTTTTTAGCATGAGCCGTTGCCTCTGCGGATTGGCTCAGAATCCCCTCTTTGGGAAAATAAATCGCTTTACCGAGACCAGAGAGCATATTGTACACATGTTCATTGCCTGCCTTGATGCTGTCATTCAATTGTCCAGCCAGTGGATTCATCAGTTTCATCCTTCCGGTATTCTTCTGGGATATATACGCTAACATTGCCTAACATTATAACACCGTGGATTGCCCCCGTCACTTAGGAATGCTGCGTTTTCATAAATAGTTTTGGAAACGAAGCGGCGTCCCGTCCCCATGCGCAGCCCAGAAGATGTACAAATGGGAACCGGACAAGGTATTATGAAAAGTAAGCTTAAGCTATATCTATAGGAGGGAATCATATGCTGCATGCATCGCCATCCTCTTTTGTAATCCTCCCGGCTCTGGCGAAGATTGTCTGTGAACCGGGCTGGAAGTGGCAAAAAAGAGAGAAGCCGCTGCAAAATTACGATTTATTCTACGTCTGGAGCGGGGAGGGGACTGTTGTGCGCGGAGGAGTGCCCTATCAGGTAGGGAAGGGAAGCTGCTTCCTGTTCCGCCCGGGGGATTATACCAGCGCCACACATAATCCGCAAAAGCCGCTTGTGCTTACATATATTCATTTCGATGTTGCCGAAGAGGTGACCGAGGTACCGGCGTTCTACCACGAGCTGAGCGAGACGGTGGAATTCGAGCATCTGCTGGCCCGTTATGTCCGGCTGTTCCTGGTGCAGACCTACGCTGCGGAGGAGGAGGGCCGTCTGATTCTGAAGCAGCTCATGATTCATCTGCTGCGGCAGGATCAGGCAAGGCCGGTCGAGCGCCATGTCAGCAACCAGCTGGCGGAGGTGATCCACGAGGTCGCCAACTATGTCAGCCAGCATCCCGGGGCGGCGCACCGGGTAGAGGATCTGGCCGCCCGTGCAGGGCTGTCCCCTCGCTATTTCTCGATCAAGTTCAAGGAGATCACCGGCTCCTCGGTCCAGTCCTATGTGATTCGCGCACGGATCGAACGGGCTCAGCATCTGCTGCTGTATGCGGGCATGAACGTCACAGAGGTGGCGGATGCGCTCGGCTACAGGGACATCTTCTTTTTCAGCCGCCAGTTCAAGCAGCATACCGGGAAGAGCCCATCGGAGATTCGCTGAAGCGGCGGGGGAGTATTGTGCTGAGTGTGGTATAGGTGCTTCGGGTGCTAGATGTGCTGTGTATGCAACGGGTGCTTAATGTGCCGTATGTGCTATGCGTGCCATGTGTGCCATCGGTGCTATGCGGACCGTGAGGACCTTATTTTGCGAAAAAGTCACTTATTCCCCCTGCTGCGGACTCAGGAGCCGTTATCAGGCTGATTGGGGCCGAAATGGAGGCGTATGGGCTAACTTAAGAGCATCTGAGTCCGCTTGCCCTGCGTGATCTGGCAGAATAGCTGAAATAGCGGCCCCCCAGTCCGCAAGGCAGGCCTGAAGTTGAAGCGGACACTGCGCTGTGACAAAATAAAGGAAAGCATCACAGCCAAAATATACACGGGAGAAGGAGAATACTTATGTACGAAATAGTCCTGATACGGCATGGAGAGAGTGAATACAACCGGCAGAATCTGTTTACGGGCTGGAGTGATCCTGATCTAACGGAGAAGGGTGTTGAAGAGGCGAAGAAGGCGGGCAAGCTGCTGAAGGATGCCGGATATACCTTCGATCTCGCATTCGCCTCGGTGCTGAAGCGTTCGATCAAGACGCTGAACTATATCCTGGATGAGATGGATCTGCTGTGGATTCCGGTGCAGAAATCCTGGAAGCTCAATGAGCGCCATTACGGTGCATTGCAGGGCCTCAGCAAAAGTGAAACCGCACTTCAATACGGTGAGGAGCAGCTCCATATCTGGCGGCGCAGCCTCTCGGTCCGCCCTCCGATGCTGGAGCCGGATGATCCGCGTTATGCCAGACATGATATCCGCTACAAGGAAGTCCGGCCGGGTGACATCCCGCGCGGCGAGAGCTTGGAGGATACCGTGCACCGGGTCGGAGATTTCTGGACCAACCGGATTGTGCCGCTCATCCGCAAGAAGGAGCGGGTTCTGATCTCGGCGCACGGCAACACGCTGCGGGCCCTGATCAAGTATATGGAGGATATCGACGAGACCGCGCTGCTGGATCTCAATATCCCGACCGGCGTTCCGCTGGTCTACAAGCTCGATGACGATGTGAAGCCGATCAGCCGCTTCTACCTCGGCGAACCGGAAGAGGTGCAGCAGAAAGCCCGCGAGGTGGCGAATCAGAGTAAGGTTACGGAGTAAACGGAGCGGCGCTGTGCCCAGCATAGCTTAGCGTATATGATAATAAAGGGAGTATTCCAGCCGTCATAGGGGGTTGGGATACTCCTTTTTTATGAAACATAATTTGTAGTTGAGTATAAGGGGGATTATGTATATTCTTGTTAAGGTTATACTATATGAGGAGGAACAAATTGTGGAAATCAATGTACAACCGTCTTCACCCCCAAACTATCCACCGCTACGCCCGTCAGGTCTCGGAGGCTGGCTGGTGCTGGTGCAGATCGGATTAATCGCAACGTTAATTCAAGTATCGTATCAGCTGTTGAACTACAATATTCCCAGCTTCAGCCAGGAGTATTGGGGGATTCTGGCATCTCCGCAAGGGGAAATGTACCATCCGCTCTGGGCGCCGGTGATTATATTTGAAGCGGCTGCGAACGGAGTGCTGCTGTTGCTTACTGTTTTTACTTTGATTTTGTTTTATCAAAAAAAGGCACTTCTGCCGCGTATGATGATTATCCTCTATTCCGTCAACCTGCTGATCGGGATCGTTGATTATGTGCTCGTGATGAATATTCCTGTTGCCAGTGAGCTGGAGGATGGAAGCAGTATGCGTGATCTGATTAGAGCGTTATTCACCTGTGTGATATGGACAGCCTACTTCCGGAAATCGGAGCGCGTAAGATACACCTTTATCCGGTAAAAAAGCCTGACGAACGCAACCTATGCGCTAACCCGGAAGCTTCATTTAGAGTTCAAAAAAACCCGTCCAAGGTACACGAATTCGTGTCCTTAGTCGGGTTTTGTGCTGTGCGGAAAGTGTAATCCTGTCCTATTATCAGTTGTGACGTTCGTGCAGGATCAGGTCCGGCAGAACTAGACCGGCCGCCGCATCTCTCCCAGCAGCTCGCCCATCTTCACCTTCGTATCCGGGGCCAGCCCGGGGCGCGGGGTGAAGGTGCCGCTCTCCATCAGCAGGACTACCGTGGAACCGAATTCGAAATATGCCAGGTCGTCGCCGCGCTGCCATTCTTTGGCCGTCTCATCAGTATAGCGGATACTGCTCACATTCATTGCGCCTACCTTGACCACGGCGGTCTCGCCATAGCTGCCGGCTATATAAGTAATCAGCCGTTCGTTACGGCTCAGGACACTCTTCATATGGCGCATGCCGAAATCATTCACGGGGTAAGCCCGTCCGCGGATATAATCGCTCTCCCTCAGCTGTCCGGTTAACGGGGAGTGAATCCGGTGATAATCGGTAGGGCTTAAGTAGAGGACGAAATAATAGCCTTTCTTGTACAGTTCGAGGTGTGGCGAGTGATTAAGCAAATCCTCCAGCGTATAATCCTGCCCCTTCACATTCATTATCGTGCCGCAGTTGATTTCGCCCATTGCCGTAATCATCGCGTCTACAGGACTGGCTACGGCATGCTCACCGCTGGCCACCGGGCGCATCCCCGGCTTCAGGCGGCGGCTGAAGAATTCATTCAGTGTACGGTATTCTCCGGCAGCCTTCTCCGCCTCGGCGGCAGGAATCTGATAGGAACGAATAAATACCGGAATCATAAGGCGGCTGAGTCTGCTGTGGGATAAAGCCCCCATCAACCTGGAAAGCCATCTGTGCGAGGATAGCTCGGTCATCAGCCGCAGCAATTGTTTAACCATGCCCATCTCCCTTCCATCATGCAGCAGTGTTATCCTGTGCCAAGGGACTCCACCCGCTCTGCATTATATTGACATAGAATAGGAGACAAATCAATAAGAGTTCATTCTTAATGCTTCTTCGTACAGATATCTGGCATAGCCCATAGGCTGGCGGTAGCTGTCTTTCCATACCCCGCGCAGTCCGGCCTTCTGGAAGCCGTAACGCTGGTCGCGCCCGTTGCATTCAATGAAATACAGCTGTCCGTGCTTCGTGACACCGATGTCCAGACCGATATCGGCCAGCCCCGGCAGACTCTTCTCCAGCTCACGGGCGAGGGCGAGACTGAGTGAGAGGACGGACATACGGATTCTGGCCGCCTCTTCTCCAGGGAATGCCTGCTCCAGGGCAAAAGAGGATTTCAGGGCTTCGCCTCCTCTGGCAATGTTCGATACAAAGCCGCCTGGAGCGGCGAGCTTGGCGAACAGGCCGGTGACCTGCCATGCTCCGCCCCAGCCCCGCTGTACCGTAACACGCAGGTCAAAGGGGCGTCCATTAATCTCGGCCAGCGGAATCCGTTCCTGGACCAGATAGGGCACAGAAGAGAGCCGGGCGCGGAGGACCCGGGGAAGGGCGTCCGGGTTAACGGCTCTGCTAACCTTGCGTCTTGAGCCAGAGAGAGAGTAGCTCCAGAGCCAGCGTCCTTCGCCGCTGCGGGTGAGCCGCATCACGCCGTTACCCACGCTGCCCCGGCAAGGCTTGAGGATCAGATCCGGGTAGCGGTTCATCATCTCCCTCAGGCCGGAGAGTCCGCTTGCAGTGACCGGCAGATAAGCTTGCAGTTCGCGGCTGCGCTCCAGCAGGCCGTGAATCTGATCCTTGCCGTAGCGGTTGCAGCTGTTATAGACCTGAATTCCTTGCCGGAGCAGGCGCTCGACGCCAGTGCTGCGGGGATCATAGATTGCCCGGTTGTGGATGACCTCCGGCGTAGGGACGATTTGTCTGCGGTAGCCTTGCAGACCTTTCTTCATATAGACACTGCTGAAGCCGGACGCTACGTCGATGTCGGACAGCTTCACAAAGCAAGGGGTTAATCCGTATGCAGCGGCGGCCTCTTCATAGTTGGCCAGAGATTCCTGTCCGGTTTTTAACCGGGGAACGCCCCCGTGCATAGCGGCATTTAGCAGTATCCCAACGAGCTTTTGCCCCATGTTCGTTCCTCCTGTTATCTTGAAGTACTTCCCGGCTGTTTTTATGTCTCCTGTCATTGTATGTATGTACGTGCCCGTAAGGGTTGGACGGATGCGCGGCGGCAGATGCCCTTTTTTGAAAGGAGAAGATTGGATTACCGGCTAGGGGAAGGGTGTCATCCGCCCATGCTGCTGCATATGATGCCTAGAAGATACAATAGATGGAAGGAGGAGACTGCTTGTGAAGAGTCCCAAACGAAAACAGCAGCGAAGTTCCAAAAGACCGCTCTATTACGTGGATAATCCCGATACGACTGAACTTAGCATGTTGGACAGCAGTCCCAAAACACAACAGAACCAGGAATTGGAATGGGTGGAAGTGGCAGAGGGGGAAGACCTTGCCCTGCAGGTGAGCGGGGTGGAGATGCTGGAAGTGACCGCGCCGCTCCAGCAGACTGTGCCTGCACCGGAGGGGAATCAGGGAGCGGTGACGGAAGAGGGGCGCCAGCAGGAAGGCCCTGCTGCCCTGCTAGAAGCGGAGGTAACAGCTCCGCCGGAAAAAGAACGCCTGCAGCCCGTATACACCGATGATCTGTCCGATGGCGCCGTCACCGGCGCCAAGATTGCTCCACGGACCATTGACGGGTCCAGGCTAAAGCATGGCATCATCGGCACACCCTGGCTGCAGGACTATGCAGTGCAGAGCATCAACCTTGCGGACCGGGCGGTTACCTCCTCGAAGATAGCGCCGGAGTCCGTTACCGGTGAGCATCTGGCGGAGAGCAGTGTCAGCGGGGGCAAACTGCTGGATCACTCCATCGGCGGCGAGAAGCTGAAGGATGGCAGCGTCGGTCCGGAGAAGCTGGCAGACCGGATGATCAGCGGAGGACATATTGCCGATGGTGCCATCAGCAGCCGGCATCTCAGTGAGTTCATTATCACAGCGGAGCTGCTGGATGATGGGGCAGTGACTGGTGAGAAGATTCTCAGCAGCAGTATTGACAGCCGCCATCTCAGTAACGGCAGTATTGACCGCTCTAAGCTGGCTGACGAAGCGGTGTCCGCCGACAAAATCGCCGATGGTGAGATCAGCGGTGTCAAGCTGGGTGATGCAGTGATCGAGAGCCGTCATGTGGGGGAAGGCGTCATTACCGCGAGGCATCTGGCCCCGGGTGCCATTGGACGGGAACAGCTGGCGGCGCGCCTGATCGGCAAGGAGCAGCTTCAGCCCGGTATTATTGAGAGCGGGCATCTCGCAGATGGGGCAACCGGGTCCCGGCAGATCGCGGCGAAAGCTATCCGCAGCCAGCACATTAACCCGGAGAGCATCCATGCCGACCATATTGCCGAAGGTGAAGTTGGCAGCCGTCATCTGGCAGACCGCAGCATTTCTTTTGTGAAGCTGGCGGACGGCGCGGTAGGAACTGCACAGCTGATAGAGCAGGCGGTCACCTCTTCCAAAATTGCGGATCAGAGCATTCTCGCTCATAAGCTGGCTGACGAAGCCGTGATGACGCGCCATATTGCGAAATCTGCCGTGCGCAGTGCGCAGATTGCCGCGCAGGCTGTCACTTCGGCTCATCTGCAGCGCGAAGCTGTGGATAATTCTCATCTGGCTGCAGAATCTGTAGGCTCTGCCCAGCTGCAGGAGCAATCCGTCCTGACCGGCCATCTGGCCAAAGGGGCAGTTACGGAAGAACAACTGGGGTATGAATCCGTTACAGGAGAGCATATTAGCCCCCAGAGTATTACCGCAGCCAAGCTGGCGGACGGCAGCATCATTACCGCCAAGCTGGCCATGGGCGCGGTCGGGAGTACGATTCTGGCAAAAGAAGCGGTCAGCGGAGAGCATATTGCGGTCTGCGCCGTGGAGGAGAAGCACCTGGCGGATGGCAGCATCAGCGGGCGGGTGCTGCAGGAGGAGGCTGTAGACGCCAGTCATCTGGCATCCGGCGCCATCGAACGCCGGCATTTGGGAGACAGCAGTGTGACTTCATCCGCGCTGCAATCCGGTTCGGTAACGGCAGATAAGCTGTCCTCCGGTGCCGTCAAGGAGGCCCATCTTACTGCTGCGATTGTACAGCCGCATCATTTGGCTGACTATGCCGTCACTTCGCTGAAGCTATCGCCGGAGAGTGTCTCAACGGATAAACTCGGTGATCTGGCCGTCACTTCCATTAAGCTGGCGGACGGCAGTGTAAGCGCGGAAAAGCTGGCAGCCTCAGCAGTGCAGACTGAGCATCTGTCGGCAGGCGCGGTCGGCCCGGATTCGCTTAAGGATACGTCTGTGCAAGGCAGACATTTGGCGGCTGGCAGTGTGGGCGGAGCACATATCCGGCCGATGTCGATCGGCAACGGACATCTTATTCCAAGCTCTGTCTCATCGATCCAGATTCAGGATGGCAGCATCAGCGGCACCAAGCTGGCCGAGGGGGCGGTAGCTTCCCGTCATCTCACTCCTGGCAGTGTAGGCGGAAGCGAGCTGGCTGATGCCTCAGTGGAAGGGCGGCATCTCGCGGATGGAGGCATTAGCCTGGCGCATCTGGCAGATGAGGTCCGCAGTGCAGACCTGCTGCCCGACGGAAGCATTGGCGCAGAGAAGCTGGCAGCGGGTGCTGTAGAGTCGGTTCACTTGGCTGAAGCGAGTGTTCAGGCCGTTCATTTGGCGCAGGCAGCGGTGGAAGCCCGGCATATCGGTGCCGGAGAGATTACGCTGGCCCATCTGGCCAAAGAGACACGCAGCGCGGATCTTCTGCCGGATGGCAGCATCGCAGGCAGCAAGCTGGGGGCGGGAGTGGTAGGGGCCTTCCATTTGGCTGCAGGCAGTGTGTATGGCGGCCACCTGGCTGCGGATGCAGTAAGCAGCCGGCATATCCGCGCCGGCAGCATTCAGCTCAGTCATCTGGCTTCCGATACGCGGGGCGCGGACCTGCTGCCGGATGGCTGCATAGGCGGAAGCAAGCTGGCTGAAGGCGCAGTGGATTCGCAGCATCTCCAGCCGCAGAGTGTGGACGCAGAGCATCTTGCTGGCGGAGTAATTCAGGAGCGTCATCTCGGGGCGGGGATTATCCGGCTGACGCATTTGGCTGAGGAAACGAGGAGTGCGGAGCTGCTGCCGGATGGCAGTATAGGTGGAAGCAAGCTGGCTGAAGGCGCAGTGGATTCGCAGCATCTCCAGCCGCAGAGCGTGGACGCAGAGCATCTTGCAGACAGAGTAATTCAGGAGCGTCATTTGGGCTCAGGAATTATCCGGCTGGCGCATCTGGCTGAGGAGACGAAGAGTGCGGACCTGCTGCCGGATGGCAGTATAGGTGGAAGCAAGCTGGCCGAAGGCGCAGTGGATTCGCAGCATCTTCAGCCGCAGAGCGTGGACGCAGAGCATCTTGCCGGTAGAGCTATCCAGGAGCATCATTTGGGCTCAGGAATTATCCGGCTGGCGCATCTCGCGGAGGAAACCAGAAGTGCAGAGCTGCTGCCGGATGGCAGTATAGGTGGAAGCAAGCTGGTTGAAGGCGCAGTGGGTTCGCAGCATCTCCAGCCGCAGAGCGTGAACGCAGAACATCTTGCAGGCGGAGTAATCCGGGATCGCCATTTGGCGCCGGGAATTATCCGGCTGGCGCATCTCGCGGAGGAAACCAGAAGTGCGGAGCTGCTGCCGGATGGCAGTATTAGTGGAAGCAAGCTGGCCGCAGGTTCTGTGGGCTCTATCCATTTGGCTTCCGGCAGCATCTACGGAGGTCACCTGGCGCCTGAAGCCGTGGATAGCTGTCATATCCGTCCCGGCAGCATCGGCCTGGAGCATCTGGCCCAGGATGCCCGGACCTCTGAGCTTTTGCAGGATGACAGTATTACAGGGGGGAAGGTTGCTCCTCACAGCATTGGAACCAGGCATCTGGCGGAAGGGGCAGTGGGAAGCTCAGAGCTTCAGGATGAGGCGGTGGATGGTTCCAAAATCTCTTCCTTTGCCATTCAGTCCCGGCATCTGGAAGAAGACAGCGTGCAGAGCTACCACATTGTTCAGAATGCGGTGAGCGGGGATCATCTGGCGCCTGATTCAGTAGATAGCAGCCATCTCCGCGCGGGCAGCATCCAGCGTGAGCATCTGGCAGAGAATACGCTGACCTCCGAGCTGCTGGGTGAGGGCAGCATAGACGGCAGTAAGCTGGCGCCAGGAGCGGTGGGCTCTAATCATCTGGCTCCGGGCAGTATCTACGGAGGCCATCTGGCTCCCGGAATCGTTGACGGACGCCATATCCGTTCTGGTAGTATAGGCCTCGAGCATCTGGCCGGGGATGCGCTGACCTCCGAGCTGCTCCCGGACCATAGTGTTACCGGAGAGAAGCTTGCGCTTCACAGCGTCGGCACCGGGCATCTGGCTGAAGGTGCGGTAGGCAGCACTGAGCTGCAGGACGAGGCGGTGAAGGCTGCCAAAATCGCTCCCTTTGCCATCCAGTCCCGGCATCTGGAAGAAGACAGCATCCAGAGTCATCATATTGCTCAGGGTGTAGTGAACGGAGATCATCTGGCGCCTGATTCAGTGGATAGCAGCCATCTCCGCACGGGCAGCATCCGGCGTGAGCATCTGGCCGAGAACACGCTGACCTCCGAGCTGCTGGGTGAGGGCAGTATAGACAGCAGCAAGCTGGCGCCAGGAGCGGTGGGGCCTAATCATCTGGCTCCGGGCAGCATTTACGGAGGCCATCTGGCTCCCGGAATCGTTGACGGACGCCATATCCGTCCTGGTAGTATAGGCCTTGAGCATCTGGCCGGGGATGCGCTGACCTCCGAGCTGCTCCCGGACCATAGTGTGAACGGAGCGAAGCTTGCGATTCACAGCGTCGGCACCGGCCATCTGGCTGAAGGTGCGGTAGGAAGCTCTGAACTGCAGGATGAGGCGGTGAAGGCTGCCAAAATCGCTCCCTTTGCCGTCCAGTCCCGGCATCTGGAAGAAGACAGCATCCAGAGCCATCATATTGCTCAGGGTGCAGTGAACGGGGATCATCTGGCGCCCGGATCAGTCAATGCGGAGCATCTGTCCTTCCATCCGGTGCAGAGTGTCGGGAACCGCGAGGTTTTGCAGCAGTTCGGGATGACGGCGTTCATGTTCAATGGTGAGGCGGAGAGTGTGGAGGTGACGGTTTCTTTTGACGAGAGCTTCGGCCATACCGGCTATGTGCTGGTTGCCATGGCTAACCAGCCGTACTTCCATGCCTCGCTTAAGAACAGAACGGGCGGAGGAGCGACGATTGAGGTGGTACGGCTGCGCGAGACCCAGCATTTCTATGGCGTGCTGTCGTGGATTGCGCTCGGTACTCCGCTGGTCAAACCTGCTGTGGAGCATCGTGCTTTTGATTGATTGAGGGCAGAATAGATTGTACATGAGGCGCAGCCGTGGGTTGCGCCTTTTGTGCATGATTACGCCAGCATTTATAGGCTTCACGCTATTCATTTCTGCTAATTGTACAAGCAGGGAGGCCGGGAGAAGTGTTGTAGCTGCTTTAATATACTCCTGCTGCTGATGATCGGAAGTGTTCCTCCTCCTGTAAGCGCTCTCCTGTGGCGGCCTATTGCCGGGTGGAGGCGCATAGCGGCATTTGTCCAATTATCTGCGCTCAGGGAGACACTTGCCGTTACCGGGGGTGGCGGGATACATAGACTATGGTGTAACCCTCAGCCCGGGAGCAGCCCTGTGAAGGAAGGTGGATGAGCATGAAAAGAAAAGGAGCATCTGCCCGCCGCACGGGGCGGCGGGCAACCCGGACAACACGGCGGCCGGTGGCAAGGCCGGTACGGCCTGCTGTACTGCCGCCTGCGGTGAATCATCCGCAGCCTGAGGTGTCGGTTATTATTCCGGCCATGAATGAGGCGGCGACGATTGCCGCAGTGATTGCCGGAGCCAGAGGCGTTCATCCCCGCTGTGAGGTTATTGTGATTGTTAACGGTTCTGCGGATCAGACCGCAGATATTGCGCGCTCCTGCGGAGCTAACGTAATTGTGTATGAACAGCCGCTCGGACACGATGTCGGGCGAAGCGTAGGCGCGGAGGCGGCGAAGGGAGCGGTTCTGCTGTTCACTGATGGGGATCTGGTGATCCCCGCCTCGCGTCTGCGTCCCTTCGTGAACGCGGTCAGCGGCGGAGCGGATCTGGCCTTGAATGATTATTCCGGCCCGGTCCGCAGCAGATTTCCGCATCCGGTGGTGTTATCCAAGCATGTGCTGAATCTTCTGCTCGGAAGGTCTGAGCTGAAGGGCTGCTCCTTGACCGCCGTTCCTCATGCGATTAGCCGCAGGGCGCTAGATGTTCTGGGCAGCGGTCTGCTGTCGAGGCCGCCGCTCGCACATGCGCAGGCAGTACTGGAGGGTCTGGTTGTGACGGCGGTGTATAACGTGCCTGTGGGCAGGATGAATGCGGTCCGCCGGAAGCACAGCGGCAGTGATCTTCTGCAGGAGGCTATCCTCAGAGACCACCTGGATGCTGTAGCAATGGTGCTGGAACGCAAGGGCGGCCGGGCTGGCTTCGGGGACGGCATCCGGCGAAGGGAGATGGTGAGATGATGGGAGCGCGGGAAGTATCCGTCAGCGGCCGGTCTTCAGCGGGGCGTACTGCTCCTGGAAGCAGCGGCTCTACAGGCCGCTCCGCCAGACGCAGCGCAGTAGTGCGTGGAGGCGCAGCTAAGCGGCGGTCCGCGAAGCGCCGCAACAAGCCTGCGGCGGCGGGCCCTGGCCTCTCCCGGTCCAAGCGGAAGCCCGCTTCCGGGCGTAGGGGCCTGTCCCTGCCGGCATCTCAGGGTTCGCTGTCGGTCATTATCTCGGCCAGGAATGAGGAGCAGACGTTGCCGAAGCTGTTGGAGCAGGTGGAACGCCTGAAGCCGCAAGAAATTATTGTTGTGCTCAATGGATGTAATGACCGCAGCTTTCAGCGGACCCGGCTATGCGCTCAGGCAAGTATAGTGTACATTCCGGAATCTGCCGGACATGATGTGGGACGTTCTCTTGGCGCCAAGCTTAGCCGGGGAGATATCCTGTTGTTTCTGGACGGCGATATGGTGATCTCCGCCGGGCAGCTGTCCTCTTTTGTGGCTGCGGTGGACCGGGGGGTGGATGTGGCGCTCAATGACCTTGATCCGCTGCTGCCGCCCTTCGGGCTAAGTGATGCGGTTACCCGCTGCAAGCTCTACCTGAATCAGGTTCTGGGCCGCCCTGATCTTGGAGCAAGCTCCATGACGGCGGTTCCGCATGCCTTATCCCGCCGGGCGCTGGAGAGAATCGGCTACCGCGAGCTGATGGTGCCGCCTCGGGCGCTGGCGCTCTCCATTCTGGGCCGC
Organism: Paenibacillus sp. FSL P2-0089; assembly: GCF_038595095.1. NCBI lineage: Bacteria > Bacillati > Bacillota > Bacilli > Caryophanales > Paenibacillaceae > Paenibacillus > Paenibacillus sp. FSL P2-0089. The sequence goes on along the minus strand of NZ_CP152006.1, from coordinate 5,920,271 downwards.
CTGCGGGTGGAGAAGGCCGGAGGGGTGAATGTGATCAAGCAGAACCGGCTGCGCCAGGGCAACACGGGTGCCGGGAATGCTATGGAGCAGCTGATTGCCGGTGATCACGCGGAAGCCCTGGTCTGTGTGATTGCCCACCAGCAGAGCAGCGGGCAGCTGTCGGCCGATAATTTGCTGGAGCACCGCCGGCAGATTGCCGCCTGGAGGAACGCGTTATGACAATGACGAGCATTATTATTCCTACGTATAACAGGCTTGGGCTGCTGCGTTCCTGCGTCGAATCGATCAGAGCGCATACCCGGTCAGCCTATGAGATTATTGTAGTGGACAATGCCTCGGATGATGGTACCGAAGCCTATTGCCGTGCCAGCAAGCTGAAGTTCATTTCCCTCCCGGAGAACCGCGGTTTTCCGCTGGCCTGCAATATTGGGCTTCAGCTGGCTGCGGGGGAGGAGCTGCTGCTGCTGAACAATGACGTCATTGTGTCGCAAGGCTGGCTGGATAATCTGAAGAGCGCTTTGTACAGTGCCTCCGATATAGGGATTGTCGGACCGGTGACGAATTATGCCAGCGGACAGCAGCAGGTACAGACCGGCTATACCGATATTGCAGGGTTCCATGCCGAGGCACTCCGGGCCAATATTCCTGATGCAGCGAAGTGGGTGGAGACCCGAAGGCTTGTAGGTCTGTGCTTTTTATTCAAAAGACAGCTTATGGACGCGATCGGCCTGCTCGATGAACGATTCTCGCCGGGCCATTATGAGGATGACGATTACTGCTACCGTGCCCGGCTGCAGGGATACCGGCTGCTGATTGCCGGAGATTGCCTGGTTCATCATGAAGGCAGCGCCAGCTTCAAGGAGGTCTATTCCGCCTCATTGCAGGAGCTGGTGGAGCGCAACCGCAGGTTTTTTATAGAGAAATGGCAAGTGGACCCGGCGCAGTTCATCTGAGGCCGCTGGCCGAAGGCAAAAGACGTAGAGAAAGAGGAGGAACGTAAGTGAAAGGAGTCATACTGGCAGGCGGAACAGGAACAAGGCTATACCCGCTCACCCGGCTGATGAACAAACATTTGCTTCCGGTCGGCAAGTACCCTATGGTGTGCTACGGGATCGAGCGGCTGCGCCAGGGGGGGATCACCGATATTCTCCTGGTCATCAGCAAACAGTCCGCAGGACAGTACACTGACTTTTTGGGCAGCGGCGCTGAATTTGGCGTATCCCTGACTTACAAAATCCAGGAGGCGGCAGGCGGCATCGCGGAAGCGCTGGAGCTGGCGGAAGGATTCATCCTGCCGGGGGAACGGTTTGTCGTGCTGCTGGGGGATAATCTGTTCAAGGATAGTCTGGAGCCTTACGTGAAGAGTTATCTGCAACAGCCGGCGGGTACCGCGAAGGTGCTCCTGAAGCCTGTCGAGGATGCGCGCAGATACGGAGTTCCGGTGTTTGACAGCGCCGATGCCTCCCTGATTGCTTACATTGAAGAGAAGCCGGAGCAGCCGAAGACGAAATTCTGTGTTACAGGCATATATATGTACGATGAAGCTGTATTCGATATCATCCGCCGGATTTCGCCTTCCAGAAGGGGCGAGCTGGAGATTACTGATGTGAACAACCTGTATGCTGCCGAGCGCAAGCTAAGCTATGATGTGCTGCAAGGCTGGTGGAGCGACGCGGGAACCTTCCAGTCTCTGCGCGAAGCCGGAGATAAGCTGAGAGATACGCTGCCCTGAGGGGCGGCGTTTTTTTTGGTAGGTGAGGGCGATTATTGAACGGGGTGGAAGGGGGGGAGAGCGGGTGAGAGGGAGAGGGAAGAGTAATTAGTTGGTCTACATAGGAAGAGGAAGAGGAAGAGGAAGAGGATTGAAGGAAACTTGAGTGGTAAAAGGTAACTAAAGGGATAAATCCCATAGAATTCGCCGGAAGTGGGCTGGCGGCTGGAAGGAGAGGGATAAATCCCTCTGAATTCACCAAAAGTCGGCGCTGGGCTAAAATGAAGAGCACAAATGCCCCTGAATCGGGCAAAAGTTGGCGTTCGACAGAAATGAAGAGCACAAATGCCCCTGAATCCGGCGAAAGTTGGCGTTCGGCGGAAATGAAGAGCACAAATGCCCCTGAATCCGGTGAAAGTCAGCGTTCGGCAGAAATGAAGAGCACAAATGCCCCTGAATCCGCCGAAAGCGGGCGCAGGGGTCGAAAGTCGGTTCTAACTCCCCCGGCGGGCAGTGCAGCCGTTTCAGCTTGCAGCCTTTTACTTAACCCCCGTAGCATACAGCCCTGGGTTTATAGTCTCCAGCTTGCAGCCTTCAACTTATCGCCCGTAGTCCGCAGCTTATCGCCTCAGCATGAGCCCCAGCTTATCGCCCTTAGCATGCAGCCCCCAGCTTGGCAGCCACCCAACTCATCACGATCAGCTGCTTGCTGACCGGGCGATTCTCCACCAGAACAAATCCTCGGTCTCGCGGTACAGCTCTGCACCCAGGTGCTGCAGGACACGGTGGGAGGCTAGGTTGTCCTTCTCGGTATCTGCAATGACCCAGCGTGCGCCGGGATGGCTGAAGATCCAGGCGGTGATCTGCCGCAGCGCTTCTGTGGCATAGCCCTGGCCCCAGTATCTCTCGTCCAGGACATAACCAACGATGACCTCTCCTTGCTCGTTCGGGCGGCCTTTGAGAATCAGGAAGCCGATGAGCTGCCGCTGCTCCCGGTGGATGATGGCCCACATGGTCAGCCAGCAGTAATTCTCTTCATCCTGTAGTACCTTCGCATGCCTGACCCGCATCGCATAGCGCATCTCTTCATCGTCCATCAGGGTTGCGGTTGCCGTCACGTTCAGGCCCAGCGCCTGCTCCAGCCCGGCGTAATTCTCTAAGGCTAACGCCAGCTCGGGTGCGCTCAGAGGAGATAGGTCCAGGTGTTCACCTGTAAGTTTCATAGATTGCCTCCAGTTCTAATCCGGGTACATAGATGCGGACATACACCATTAGGATGTGTTTTCAGCCAAGCATAGTCTGCCGTCCTGTCCCTTGTCAATATGCTCCAGCATGCAGCCTTCTCCGTACCTTGAAGCGGAAGCGGACACGGGGATTCAAACATTGAAATTAATGGTCATCTTGCGACATGTCCCAGCCCAACTTGCGGCGCTTCTCCGGCACCGTCAAGGCGGATGCCGCATATGCTGTAGCAGGGCGTTTGAGCAAAGGAGACATGAAGGTGCAGAGTAAAATTACAAAAGTCCTGCAGCACATGGCCCATACGCACGAACAAATGGCACGGATTCTCGACGCCGAACGCCACGTAGCCGTCCGTATGTCGCAAATAGTTCACGATCTGCCGGATGCGGACCCTGATTTCGGCGGATTCAGTGGGCTGGTGGAAAGCTCAGGCCAAGTCAACAAAAATATCATTGCTTATCTCAATGCACTTGCTGATCTCGAAGAGGCGATGGCTGAGGGAGTAGGCAGGGTCATCAAGGAATTAAACGGTCAGGAAGAAGAGTAAGGGTAACGTGTAATCTGAGCAAGGAGGCGGAGGATGAGCAGAGAAAAGGCATATCTGCAAATGCTGGAGTCGACCGCTGCCATCCAGTGGAACATCGCGATGATTCTCGAGGCCAAAGCGGTGGAAGCGGAAAAAGTGAAGCAGTGGACCCATCATCATATCCACGCTAGAGCGTTCGACTCCCACGAAGACCAGTTGAAGGAATCCATCTCTATTCACGAGGTAATCGTGGAAATGGTAGAGGGGCTGACGAAGCTGGAGAACGGGCTGTACAGCAATCTGAAGGCGGTGCTGGGCAGCGGGGAAGACGAGGGCGGCGATTTCGGCGGGGATGGCGAGGGCTTCAGCTTCGGGGACGACAGCAAATGAGCGGCGGGCTGCTCTCCGAACACGCCGTCAAGCTGGAGATGATCCGCTCGATCGCCCGCAGCCAGGCAGCGCTTGCAGCCATCCTCGAGAGTATTGCTGAAGTGACGGGGCAATCGGAGCTGACAGCCCGCAAGCTGAGCGACAATATCAGGATTCTTAGCGGGTACCAGAGTTCGATGTGCCGGATGATATCCGGTATTTCGCTGCATGAGCCCAAAGAAGGAGTGCCTGCAGCCCCCTGGCTGAGCAAGGTCTGCTCAGAGGGGACCGCCAGAAGTAGATGAAGTACAGGAGGCGTAGATGATGAAGAGAAAGAGACTGGGCAAGCTTGGTTCCACGGGCAAGGGCAAGAGACGCAGACCGCTGCTGTCGCGGAAGACACGGATACGCAAAGGTCCCGGACGCAAATCGCGCAAGGGTCTGCCCGGTAAGCCGGGGAAGAAATCCCTGCAGCTGCGCAAAAAAAGAAGGCTACGCCGCCGGTTACGCAGGGTGCGCGCTGTGCAGGTCATACCGGCAATCGAAACACCATTGGTGCCGCAGGTGATTCCGCTCCCCCCGGAGCTGGGCGTCCCGCCGGAACTGCCGCCGGGAGACGCCTATCAGCAGGGCTACACCGAAGCATACAACGTGGGGTTCGACGCCGGTTTCGCCAAGGGCTTCGAGGACGGGCATAAGCTGGAGCTTGGCTGACAGAGCCGCAGGAACAGCAGCGGACCAGGGCTGCGGTTATATAGGGGCTGGCGCATATTGCGCCGCCCCTATAGCACATGGGGAACTTTGGGATAAGGCGGGCTCTCGGAATTTCCGGCCGGATATGGTAGACTTCTTAACAGAATCTTTACCGGGGTCACTATTCAGGCAGGAAAGCGGGGAACACACATGATGGGTAATGAGATACGAAGAGCGCGGAGTGAGGAAATCCAGGAGATTATGAATCTGATTGCCGAATGTGTACAAGTTATGCAGGCAGGCGGAAGCGATCAATGGGATGAAGGGTACCCTAACCGGGAAGTCATTAGTGAAGATATCGGTAAGGGCACCTTATTTGTCTGCCTGGAGCATGAGGCGATTGCCGGGATTCTTGTGCTGGATGAGAACCAGGCGGAGCAATATGCAGGCATTGAATGGGAACAGCAGCAGGGGCCGCATCTGATCATGCACCGGCTCGCGGTACATCCCGAGATTCAGGGCAGAGGGATTGCCCGGCGGCTGATCGCCTTTGCCGAGGAATTCGCCCGCAGCAGCGGGCATAGAAGCATCCGGCTTGATACATATGCGAAGAATGACAGGGTGCTTAAGCTGTATCCTTCGCTCGGGTATTCGCAGAGAGGCGAGATTTGTTTTCCCGGCCGTACCGCTGCTTTTCCGGTGTTTGAGAAGGTGCTGCCAGAGAATATGGAGAGATAACTTCCGATCAAGTGAGTTAACATTACATTGAAGTCTGATTTTCTATTGTTAAAATGTTGATTCATGCCCTAAACTCACTTTATCGAATATTTGTGTTAACTTTAATAACTCTTATTGACAGGAAAGTTGTCTTTCAATTATGATGGGATTATTCATAAGCATTGGAATAGTCCTTTTCGTATATCCTTAATAATTGGTTTAAGGGTCTCTACCGGGAACCGTAAATTTCTGGCTACGAAAATATGCTGAGGCATATTTTTGTGGCCTTTTTGTGTTACAGGCAGCCGGATATCAACAAGACTAGGGGGAGAAGACAATGGCGAATATCCTGATCAAGCATGCGGAGATTATTACGATGAACAAGCAGGAGGACATTATATATGGCGATATCCGTATCAAGGGCGATCTGATTGTGGAGATTGGCACCGGCCTTGAAGGGAATGGGGATGAACTTGTCATAGACGCTAAGAACCGGACGGTTATCCCCGGCTTTATCCAGACGCATATTCATCTGTGCCAGACGCTGTTCCGCGGCAAAGGGGATGATCTGGAGCTGATGGACTGGCTGCGCAAGCGGATCTGGCCGCTGGAGGCGGCGCATGACGAGGAGTCCCTGTACTATTCTGCCATGCTCGGCATTGGGGAATTAATCACCAGCGGCACAACGACCATCGTGGATATGGAGACGGTACATCATACGGATTATGCCTTCCAGGCGATTGCGAAGAGCGGTATCCGCGCGTTGTCAGGGAAGGTCATGATGGACCGGAAGAACCCCGATGCACCGGCGGCCCTGCAGGAGGAGACGGCGGCTTCGCTGCAGGAGAGTGTGGATCTGCTGGAGAAATGGAACGGATATGCGAATGGCCGGATTCAGTATGCTTTTTCCCCGCGGTTTGTCATTTCTTGTACGGAGCCGCTGCTGCGGGAGGTACAGAGCCTCTCGGCCCGTTACGGGGTGAAGGTGCATACCCATGCTTCCGAGAATCTGGGCGAGATCGAGCTTGTGCAGGCGATGACCGGTATGCGCAATGTCGTCTATCTGGATCACCTGGGGCTGGCTAACGAACGTCTGATTCTAGCTCACTGTGTCTGGCTGGATGAGCAGGAAAAGCGGATTCTGCGGGACCGCGGTGTTCATGTCAGCCACTGTCCGGGCTCGAACCTCAAGCTGGCCTCCGGCATTGCTGATACGCCTGGTATGTTACATGACCATATTCACCTCAGCCTGGGTGCAGACGGCGCGCCCTGCAACAATAACCTGGATATGTTCAACGAGATGCGTCTGGCAGCAGTCATCCAAAAGCCCGCGCATGGCCCGACTACGATGGATGCCCGGAGCGTCTTTCGGATGGCGACCATCGGGGGGGCGAAGGCGGTCGGGATGGAGGATCAGATCGGCAGCATCGAGGTCGGCAAGAAGGCAGATCTGGCTATCCTTAACCTCTATAATTTCCATACCTTCCCCTCCTATGATGTGGACCCGATCTCGCGGATTGTCTACTCGGCCACCCGTGCCGATGTGGAGACAACGATGGTTGACGGTGAGATTCTTATGCACACAGGGCTGCTGAAGACCATCGACAAGGAAGTCGTGCTCCATGAAGCGAACCTTTCGATTAAAAGATTACTGGGCAGCGCGCGGCTATCCTGAGCGGTAGGGGCTCCATGCCAGTTGTTCCAGACAAACTGACTATAGTGACCGGAGGCATGATTGCAGCCTGGACCAGAAGCATCTCAGATTCAATTTGTATCCTTGCAGGGGACTTCGCGCCTCTGCTTTTTTTGTCCGGATAATGATAATGACCTTAATGAACCTTTTCTCCCGCTCAGTTGTTTAATAGGGTGGCCCTCTTTTGATTCCCTTTACAAGTATTGCTATACTAGAGCAACGTGAGCTTTTTACAGAAATAAGGAATTAATTTTACACCACTATTAATGAAGAGAGTAAGAGGGGATGGCAATGAGAGAGGGCAAACCTGCGTCTGCGCAGGTGCATTTCTATATCGTGGCGGGACTGCTGTGGCTGAAGCTGCTGCTGTTGAGAGGGCTGTTCTTTGACCGGATTGCCTGGGAGTGGATCGCTGCGGATCTGGCGCCGGTGCTCCTGCTGCTAGGTGTGCTGGCTGTAATTACGCCTCGGCGGATGAGAAAAGGGGTCTTCTGGACCTTCAATGGCTTATTGTCGCTGCTGCTCTTCGCGGCCAGTGTGTACTTCAATCACTTCGGCTCGGTGCCTACCTATCTGGCGCTCTATGAGCTGAACCAGGTCTTTCAGGTAAAAGAGAGTGTGGAATCTACGATTGAGTGGGTCGATTATCTGTTTTTTGCCGATCTGCTGATAGTGATAATTTATTCGCTCTTCCGTAGATGGAAAAGAGGCCCTATGCGCTGGCAGCGGGGCAGTCAGCCTGCAAGCAGAACCCGGAGCATCTATCTGGTGGTGCTGCTGGTGGCAATCATAGGGGGCGGCTCGCTGTCGGCGTATTCGATTCATTCGGCCAGGGAAATTACCAATGAGCTGGTTCAGGCGGAGACGGCCGGATTCCTGAATTATGAGGTGGTGGCAGCGATCAAGGCCCGGGAGGATAACGGCCTCATCGGGACCGGTGATCTTCAGGAGACGATAGCCAAGGTGAAGTCACTGGAGGCTACCTATCCATACAAGGCTGTGACAGGCGGTCTGCCTGAGCATTTCGGATCGCAAAAAGGGAAAAACGTCATCATCATCCAACTGGAGGCGTTCCAGAATTTCCCGCTGCATCAGTCACTGGAGGGTCAGGAGCTGACCCCGGTGCTGAATGGTCTGGCCGGAGAGGGCTTCTATTTCCCGCATGTGTATCAGCAGGTAGGTCCGGGCAATACCTCGGATGCGGAATTTATGAGCAACACCTCGATTTATCCGATCGCTTCGCTGGCCATGTCCACAGGCTTCGGGGACCGGGAGCTGCCGGGACTGCCGCGGCTTTTGCGGGATAAGGGCTATGAGGCGTACACGTTCCATGTGAATAAGGTCGGCTTCTGGAACCGGAATGAGCTCTATCCGGCGCTTGGCTTCAACGGCTACTATGACAAAGGCTCCTTCAAGAATGACCATTTCAATTCGTTCGGGGCTTCCGATGAGCAGCTCTATGCTACTGCCGTGGAGAAGCTGGCGGTGCTGCATCAGAAGGGCACGCCTTTCTATGCCCAGCTGGTGACGGCCTCCAGCCATCATCCGTTCAAGGTGCCGGACAGCTTCCGCCGCATTCAGGTGCCGGACAAGCTCCAGGGCACGATGCTTGGCGATTATCTGAGCGCGGTGAACTATACGGATTATGCGATAGGCACACTGATTGACGGATTGAAGCAGCAGGGCATGTGGGAGGATACCGTGCTGGTGCTGTACGGTGACCATTTCGGCCTGCAGCCGAAGGACGTCCCGGCGGAGCAGGTGGAGGACGCGCTGGGCATCAAGTATGATGACCGGATCAGCCGGTTCAACATTCCGCTCGTGATCCACGTGCCCGGTATGAAGCAGGGACAGGTTGTGGAGCGGACCGGCGGACAGCTGGATGTGCTGCCGACGGTAGCCAATCTGCTCGGGGTATCGCTGAAGGACGAAGGGTTCACGGCGTTCGGGCATGATTTGCTGAATGTGGACCGTAATGTGGTGGGCATGCGCTATTATTTGCCGACAGGCTCGTTTTTTAATGATGAAGTATTGTTTGTGCCCGGTAAGAGCTTCTCGGACGGTGAGGCGGTCTCGCTGGATACGCATGAGCCGGTGAAGGATTTCAGTGCCTATCAGAGCGATTACGACTATATCCTGAAGCTGATGGGCTTATCTGACGAATATGTGAAGCTGCTTCCGCAGCGTTAGGAGAATGTTATGAAAAGACTATGGAAACCCGAATACCTCATCTCGCTGGCCGGCGCTGTGCTGATCCTCTATCTGTTGTTCGTGCGGCCCTTCACAGGCGTTGCCGATAACGGCGATTTTTTGCGGATGATGAATACGGTCGGGCTGAATTATTTTGATGCCGGGGAGGACTATGCCGACCGCTTCTTCAGCTACAGTCATTCTAAGTTTGCTTATGATGATCTGTTCAAGGGCTTCTACCCGTCCTCGCAAATTTTGCTGGTGCTGGTGCCAAGGCTGCTTGCGGGCTTATTTCACGGCAGCTACTTCGATATCCGTCTTCTGGCAGTTGTATATGCAGTGCTGCTGCTGGCTGCCACGTGGATGATCGTCAAGCTGGGTGCGAAGAGCTCCTATGCCACAGGCCTGCTGCTGGGTGCGGGAATGCTGTTTGTGTTCTACGATATCGGCTATCTGGCTTATTTCAACTCTCTGTTCGGCGAACCCGTGTCGATGGTCTTCATGCTGCTTACGTTCGCGCTGGGTCTGAGGCTTACCGGGCAGGAGCAGCCGTCCTCCAAAGGACTTACGCTGTTCTTCATTGTCGTGCTGTTCCTGATCTGCTCCAAAATCCAGAATGCCCCGGTCGGCCTCGCCTTCGCGCTGATCTTCCTGCGCCTGCGGACGCTGAATGGAACAGGCAGCTGGCGCAAGCTGGCGCTAAGTCTTGCGGTAGCTACGGCGCTGGTATCGGTGATTATGTATGTGGCGGCGCCGAAGGAGCTTAAGCATATCAACCTGTATCAGACGGTGTTCTTCGGCATACTGAACGAATCTCCGGATGTGCGCGGCGATCTGCGCGACCTGGGGCTGCCGGAGCGCCTCGAGGTACTGGCGGGGACGAATTATTTCCAGGGGGATACGGCGATCAAGCAGGATGATCCATCGCTGGGTCCGGATTTCTATGACCGTGTCTCGCATAAGGATGTGCTTTTCTTTTATATGAAGCATCCCGGCCGGTTAATAGAGAATATGAAGTATGCGGCTGCTAACAGCATGTCTATCCGTCCCTACTATCTCGGAAGCTATGAGAAAAGCGAAGGCAAGCCTGCGGGCGCGGTAGCAGGAATGTACAGCGGGTGGAGCGAGCTCAAGAACAAGCATCTGCCCCATTCCCTCGGGTTCCTGGTTATTTTCTATCTAGTGTATTACGCCGGAGTGTTCTATCAATACTTCCGTACGCGGGAGGCGGCAGGGCGGATTGCCGGAGAATTGATGATGCTGCTGGGACTGATCGGCCTGTTCTCGTTCCTGGTTCCGATTCTCGGTGACGGGCGCGCGGATATCGGCAAGCATCTGTTCCTGTTCAATGTCTGCTTCGATATGATGGCGGTGGCGATGCTGGGCTGGACGCTGCATAAGCTGTCGAGGCTGCTGAAATAACCTGTCAAGTCAAACCCTTAATTGACCCCTAGCGGATTATAGAATACAATGTGTTTGGAACTTTAGTAAAAGAGTGGAAATGGCTTGATACAGCCTCATCCTACAAGGGGGCCGCTATGGGGAATGAAGAATACAAGGATAAGATTGAACAGGCAAGACAGGAACTGAACAAACTGGCCTTGGAGTACGGGATGCAGGATGTCCGGGTACTCCGCCAATCGGTGAAGCTGGATGCGCTCCTGAATGAATACAGTGATTGTAATACGGAGAAGGATGACCAGCTTTATTAGAGAAATACAGAGCAGCTATGCAAATACAAGAGACACTTTGACGGTTAACGCCGCGGAGTGTCTTTTTTTAAAATTTAAGCGTTTATATGTTTTAATCCTAACGTTCTCGCTGAAACGAATGCCGTTCTTAACAGGACGGCCGAGCCGTTTCTGCTTATAAGGGATCAGGCTCATCGCCCAGCAGCTCGCGGAGCATCTTCTCCCGGTTCGTCATGAAGGCGCGGGTGACTGTGTAATGATCCGTGTCTTCCAGCGCAACAGGCGTGATACTCTCTCCCTTCAGCAGAAGAATCTCTGCACCCGGATAGGACATCAGAATGGGGGAGTGGGTGGCGATGATGAACTGGGAATTCTGCGCAGCCAGCTCATGCATCCGCGCCAGCAGTGACATCTGCCGCAGGGGAGACAAAGCGGCTTCGGGCTCGTCCAGAATATAGATGCCCTGTCCGCCAAAGCGGTGAACGAATGTGGAGAAGAAGGATTCTCCATGCGACTGCTCATGCAGCGAGCTTCCTCCATAGGAGTCTTTAATCCGGTTCCCCGCGCCCGGCTCCTCATCCAGCGCATCGATATAAGAAGCCACATTGTAATAGCTCTCCGCACGCAGGAAAAAGCCGTCCTTCGGCCGCTTCACTCCTTTGGCAATCCGCAAATATTCGTAGAGACTGGAATGCGAGGCGCGGGTATTAAACGAGAAATTCAGCGTCCCCCCTTCCGGATTGAACCCCCAGGCAGCAGCAATGCCCTCTAACAAGGTAGACTTCCCGCTACCGTTCTCTCCTACCAGAAAAGTGACCTGCTTCTGAAAAGCAAGCCGGTCCAGGGTGCGTACCACCGGCAGATTAAAAGGATAGCTTCCAAAGGAAGGGACTGCATCGCGCAGCAGCTCGACATGGCGCAGATACAGCATAGGGTCATAGATTGAACTCATATCTTAGTGCCTCCTCAGTAGGTTTTTCTTGTGAAAGGTGATGCCTCTAATTGTAGATGATTCCCGTCTTACCCGCAAAGGACTTGAGTAGGCTTCGAAGTGCAGACCCTGCCTCTGCATGGACAAGAGTGGACGGATTCTGTAGATGTTCGGGCCAAGCGGGCGAAAGACCGGGGGCATATGCCAATTTCGGTGTGATACAGACAGATGTCCATGAGGCGGATGCTGACTCCGCATATAGTACTACTGTCTTGAGAATATAACGGGGCAGGGTGAAGGCCGTGAAAACAAAAAAGAGAGGCGGGCTTCCACAGGATTACCGGGATGGCTATCTGCAAGGGTACCATCTCGGCCTGTGCGAAGCCGTGAAGCGCCTGAATACCCTTGAAGTGGGGGAATGTCAGCCGTTAAAACTGATGTATGTTCCCCAGGGGTTTCAGGCCATCGATGCGGGAGTCGCAGAAGCGCTGCGGCTGCTGGTAAGCGAGCTGATTATCTGTCCTCCGGAAACTATGCTGGAGGTGGCATCGCGCGAATTGCCTGAGGCGGTGCTGGTGATGAACGGGCTGCATGTTTTTCCGGAGAATCATCTGGAACAAATTACGGCAATAAGACAGCTGGGTATCCCGGCGGCGATCTGGTTTGTGGATGATCCTTATTTCACCGAGGACACATCCGTCATCTGCCGGCATTACGATTATGTGTTCACGCATGAGCTGGGCTGTGTGGAATTCTACCGTTCGCTGGGGACGGCGTCTGTGCATTACCTTCCGCTGTGCGTCAACCCCCAGATGTTCTACCCGCGCCACACCGGACCGCAATATCACTATGATGTCGTGTTCATCGGCAACGCCTTCCGCAACCGTACGGAGCTGTTCGATGAACTGGTCCCCTTCCTGCGGGGAAAGAAGGTGCTCATCGCCGGCGGATTCTGGGAGCGGCTGGCCCACTTCGAGGAGCTGTCTCCGTACATCAGAGAGGGCTTCATCCCGCCGGAGGAGACCGCCAATTATTACAGCGGCGCGAAGCTGGTCATTAATATCCACCGGCCCTGGGAGGGAGGGATGGACAACCGGAATACGTTCCAGCTTCCGTCCCTCTCCATTAATCCCCGGACCTATGAGATCAGCGCCTGCGGGACGATGCAGCTGACCGATATCCGGCAGGATCTGGATATCCACTACAAGCCGGGCCGGGATCTGGAGACCTTCGCTTCTGCCGATGAGCTGAAGCGCAAAATTGATTATTACCTGAAGCACGACAAGGAGCGCCGGCAGTATGCGCTGCGGGGACTGCAGACCACGCTGCGCCGGCATACCTTTACTTCGCGTCTGCCTCATTTATTGGGTGTTCTTACTTCAAGAGGGTGAATTTCATTATGGATCAAAAGGAGCGAATACTCATGAACAACGAATTTATTATGCCTGCCCCGCCGTTGCCGAGAACCCCTGCGGAGGAAGAGAAGCTGCGGGGACGTCTGACCGGCTTCAAGGGAGGCTATGACGAAGGATATCTGCGGGGACGTCTGGCTGTTCTGGACGGACGCCCGGAGGAGCCGCAGCCGGTAAGGAATATCCATGTGATGTACGTGGCTTCAGGCAAAGGGTATCCGTACTCTCCGATTGATGATGCTGTGCTCTTCGCGCTGCAAAGACTGACCACTCACGTGACGATTACCGATGTGCGCCAGAATCTGGTAGAGCTGGCTTCTGCCCAGCGTCCCGACCTCGTGCTTGTGCTGGATGGCCTGGATTTGCCCCTGGAGCAGGTGGCTATTCTGCGCGGTCAGGGCATCAAGACCGCGATCTGGCTGACCGATGATCCGTATTACACCGATTTCACAATGAAGATTGTGCCTCACTATGACTATGTATTCACACTGGAGCGTAATTGCGTAGAGATCTACCGCGGCCTTGGCTGCACGGAGGTCCACTATCTGCCCTTTGCCGCACACCGTGAGCATTACCGTCCGACTACCGGACGCTCGCCGGTCAGCCGGGATGTCAGCTTCATCGGGTCTGCCTACTGGAACCGGATTAATTTCTTCCGCGATATTATGCCGGAGCTGATGAGCTATAACACGGTCATTAACGGAATCTGGTGGGACCGGTTGCCGGAAGCACCGCTCTATGGCGACCGGATTGAGATCGGCAAATGGATGTCCCCCCAGGAGACGGCTGTAGCTTACAGCGGCTCGAAGATTGTGATCAACCTTCACCGCTCGCATATCGACGATGCCGTCAACAATAACACGCTGTATATTCCGGCTGTATCGCCGAATCCGCGCACGTTCGAGATTGCTGCCAGCGGCACGCTGCAGCTCTGCGATGCCCGTGATGATCTCGGCTCCTTCTACAAGGTGGGCGAAGAGATCGACACCTTCTCCGGCCCCCGCGAGCTGATGGACAAAATCCAGTACTATCTGACGCACGAGGAAGAGCGCCGGGAGATGTCCCTCCGCGCCTTCGAACGGACACTGAGGGATCATACGTATACCAGACGTCTGAGCCAGCTGCTTAGGGTTATTTACGGGTAAGCCAGCAGGGCAATCGTAGAACAGGCTGTCAGCAAAATGTGCGTATCACAGGGGACAGGTGTCGTGCCGGCATCTGTGCCTCCTCAATATACTGGAGTACCGGGCAGAGATGTTAGCCTGTCAGCTAATATACCCGTCCCAAGCAGGAGCACTGCTGAGTGATAACAGATTGTGTGCATTCAAAATTTAGGAGGTGAATGGCTGCTCCACAGCCCTTCGCAGGGGAGCGCCGAGACACCATGGCCGACAAAGCGACGATCGTCCTCTTTTCCCATGTCTCCAACACGCGCAGTATTACGGGTGCGGAGAAGCTGCTGTTATTCTTCAGCCGGGAGCTGTCTCCTTACTTCAATTGTATCCTCGTAGCCCCGCAGGACGGGAAGCTGACACAGCTGGCCCGGAGCTACGGCCTTCAAGTCCGGCTGATGTCTATTCCGCTGGTCTATGGAGTATACACTCCCTATGCCGGTCTTCCGGCAGATATCCGCAAGCTGCAGGAGGGCCGGGAATATCATGAGCTGACTCACTGGCTTGCGGAGCTCCGTCCGTCCTTCGTGATCACCAGCACCTGTGTGCATGCCCTGCCGCCCATCGCGGCGAAGACACTGGGCATACCGGTGATCTGGAAGATCTCGGAGACCATTACAGACAACGAGTTCACCCCGATCAGCGTAGAGCTGATCCACAACAACAGCGATGAGATTCTGGCGATTTCACAGACAGCGGCATCGTGCTTCCCCGAGGAGATCCGCGATAGCAAGGTGACCCAGCTTCCTCCGTCATGGAGTGACGCGGATTTGATGTTCGAGGCCTGGAGCAAGCTGCGCGGGGAACGGCGGAGTGAGCTGAAGATCGCCCCGGGGGACCCGCTGATTGGCTATGTCTCTTCCTTCATTAATAAGGAGAAGGGACTGGAGCATTTCGTCAAGATGGCGGTTCTGGTGCATGAGCAGCATCCGGCTGCCCGCTACCTCGTAGTGGGGACTCCCGGGGATAAAAGCTACTATGAGCGCTGTGTCCGCAAGGTGAAGCTGGAGGGTCTGACCTCACGCTTCCGGTTTGTCGGGTACGAAGAATGTCTGCCGGCCGCTTACTGCGCGATGGATCTGCTTGTTGTCCCCAGCCTGATCCGGGAAGGCTTCGGCATGACCGCCCTGGAGGGCTATGCCTTCAGCAAGCCGGTTGTCGCTTATGATTCCGGCGGCCTGCGGGAGATTCTGGACGCCGCAGGCTGCGGCGAGCTGCTAGTGCCTGCGGGAGACATGGATGCGCTGGCCGGGCGGGTGAACGCGCTGCTGGCCGACCAGGCGATGGCGGCCGGCATTGGCCGGCAGGCGCGGGAGCGCATCGAGGCCGTCTACGGCCCGGCGGCTTACCGCGTCCGGCTGCAAGGCTTAGCGGAGAGGTGGCATCTCCGCTACTGCCTCCAGCCGCCGCAGCTCATCGGCGGCCCGGAAGCCCCGCCCGCTGCTGCGCCGGCGGGCGGAAAGAGCGCCCCCGCGGCACAGCCGACGCGGGGCAAGACCGGGCGCCGCGCCGCACGGCTGCGGGCCGCGAAGCTGCGGCGCGGCAGGCTGCGCCGCGCCAAGTCCCGGAGCGGCGCGGCGGGAACGCGCCCGCGCCGCAAGAAGCGCGCGGCAGGCTCCGCGCGCCGTCGGGCCAGCGGCGGCAAGAAGCGCCGCGCGGGCCAGGCCGGAAGCCGCCGGAGCAAGCGGCGGCGTAAGGCATCCTGAGCAGCCTGCCCGGTTCCTAAGGGCAGGCCATAATCAAAGGGGAGTGAACCCATGAAGATCATGACGATTTTGGGCACGCGGCCCGAGATCATCCGCCTTAGCGTTATCATTCCGCTGCTGGACCGGTATGCGGAGCGGCATGTGCTGGTGCATACGGGACAGAATTTCACGGCCAGTCTCAGCGGGGTATTCTTCGCTGAGCTGGGACTCCGCGCACCGGACTACGTGTTGCAGGATAAGCAGGCCGGACTCGGGGGTCAGCTGGCCGCCATGTTCGGCAGTCTGGAGAGCATTCTGCTTCAAGAGCAGCCGGACCGCGTGCTGCTGCTGGGGGATACCAACAGTGCGCTATGTGCCATTCTGGCCGAGCGGATGGGCATCCCTGTGGTGCATATGGAAGCAGGCAACCGCTGTTACGATCTGAAAGTGCCGGAGGAGAAAAACCGCCGTGTCATAGATGCCGTCTCCACCATAAATATGCCCTATACCCAGCAGAGTAAGAGACATCTGCTCAGCGAAGGGTTTCCCAGCCAGCGTATCGTGTTAACCGGCAACCCCATCCATGAGGTGATTACGCATTACGAAGAGCAGATCGCGGCCAGTGACATCCTGTCCCGGCTGAAGCTTGAAGCCGGCCGGTATCTGCTGGTAACAGCCCACCGGGCCGAGAATGTCGATGATCCGGAGTCGCTGCTCCAGATTATGTCCGGGCTGAACCTGGTGGCTGAGCATTTGGGACTCCGCCTGATCTGCAGCATCCATCCCCGTACACGCTCCAAGCTTACGGAGCAGTTCCCGCTGAGTATGAACCCGCTGGTGGAGTTTCACGAACCTTTCGGATTTTTTGACTTTGTTCATCTGGAACGTTATGCCCTGTGCGCCATTACCGACAGCGGCACCGTTCAAGAAGAATGTTGCCTGATGGGAGTGCCTACGGTGACCATACGCCGGACGACAGAACGCCCGGAAACTATCGATTGCGGAAGTAATGTAGTGTCCGGGGTAGAACAGAACAGCATTCTGCGCTGCACCGTGCTGATGACGTCGCTTAAGCCCGATTGGGAGGCGCCGGAAGGGTATCTTGCCCAAGGTGTCTCGGTAAAGGTAGTTAAATTTCTGCTTGGAGGGAACCTGCATGTTCAATAATAAACGGATTCTGGTTACAGGCGGTACCGGTTCCTGGGGGCATGAGCTGATCCGGCAGCTGCTGCCGCAGCATCCCAAAGAAATCATCGTATTCTCCCGCAGTGAGTCTGCACAGGTAGCCATGAGCCGTGAATTTGAAGATAAGCATCTCAGCTTCATCATCGGCGATATCCGTGACAAGGATGCGCTGGTGGCTGCCTGCTGCGGTGTGGATTATGTCTTCCATCTGGCCGCGCTCAAGCATGTACCCGTCTGCGAGGACCAGCCGTACGAGGCGCTCAAGACGAATGTGGTCGGCACACAAAATGTCATCGAAGCCGCGATTGCCAACAATGTGGAGAAGGCGATCTACATTTCTACCGACAAGGCGGCCAATCCGTCGAACTTCTACGGTATGACCAAGGCCATCGGTGAGAAGCTGTTCGTCTATGCCAATCTGATCGGTTCAGGCACCAAGTTTGTTACCGTGCGCGGAGGCAATGTGCTGGGCACGAACGGCAGCGTGGTCCATCTGTTCATGAAGCAGATCAAGGACAAGGGACAGGTAAAGATTACGGATATGAACATGACCCGGTTTTTTTTCACCCTGCGCGATGCCATTACCCTGCTGTTCAAGGCTTCCGATGTCAGTATCGGCGGAGAGATCTTTGTCATGACCATGCCGACCTGCCGGATCGTGGATTTGGCCGATGTGCTGATTGAAGCTTCCGGCCGGACGGATGTCAGTATGATCGAGACCGGCATCCGCCCGGGTGAGAAAATCCATGAGATCCTGATGAGCGATTTCGAGAGCCTGACTACGGTGGTCTACGATGAGCAGTACCTGGTTATTCTGCCCACACTCGATATGCCGGAGCTGAAGGAGCATTACCGTCATTTCCCCCATGTGTCCTTCAGCAGCTTCAGCTCGGAGAATCATCTGATGGAGCAGGCTGAAATCAAAGATATCCTGATCCGGGGAGGGTTCCTCCAGTGAAGCTCCTGATTCTCGGCGGAAATGGTATGGCAGGTCATATGCTGGCGGAGTATTTTCGCCGCCAGGGCAAGCACCACATCTTCCATACAACCCGGGATAAGAAGGATCTTGGAGGGTTGTATGTAGACGCCGACGACATCGCCGGTGTAGAGAAGCTGGTTGAAATCGTCTCCCCCCATTGCATTATTAATGCGATGGGGGTACTCAATCAATTCGCCGAACGGGACCGGATCGGCGCGTATCATGTCAACGGATTTCTGCCCCACCGCCTGCGGCGGGCAGCAGACCAGATTCATGCCCGGCTCATCCATATCAGCTCCGACTGCGTGTTCGAAGGAACACGCGGCGGATATACGGAGGAGGATGCCGCGGATGGAACCTCGGTCTACGCCCTCACCAAGAGTCTTGGAGAAGTGCGCGATCCCGGACATCTCACGATCCGTACCTCCATTATCGGGCCCGAGATCCGCTCCGGCGGAATCGGCCTCATGGAATGGTTTCTGGCCCAGAAAGGCCGGGTAACCGGATATGAATGCGTGATGTGGAATGGAGTCACCACCCTGGAGCTGGCCAAAGCCATCGATTCCCTGCTGGACTCGGATCTCTCCGGGCTGATTCATCTGGCCCACCCGCAGCCCGTAAGCAAATATCAGCTGCTGCAGATGATGCAGACCGCATTTCATAAAGAGGATGTTGAGATCATCCCGCAGCAGACGCCGGTTCAGGACCGGACGCTGATCAGCACGAGAAGCGATGTCACGATTGAGCTGCCTTCCTATCCCCGGATGCTTAGCGAGCTTGCCGACTTTATGCGCAGCTCAGAGCTGCTGACATGAGCGGGCGGCGTCTCCTTATTACCGGAGCTTCCGGCTTTACCGGCAGGCATGCCGTGGCCTACTTTGCCGCCGGAGGAGCGGAGGTGACTGCTGTAGTCCGACGCAAGCCAGCTGCGGAGTTGTTCCCGGACGGCGTTCAGCAGTATGTCTGTGACCTGGGGGACCGCAGGGCTGTGGCGGCAATGATTGGAGCGGTGAAGCCGGATCAGGTGCTGCACCTGGCAGGCAAGAATTCGGTCCCGGAGTCCTGGAGGGACCCGCTGCTCTACATGGAGACCAATGTAATGGCTACTCTATATTTGCTTGAGGCGCTGCGTGTCCAGCCGGCCAGCCGTATTCTGGTGGCCGGCTCCCGGCTTAAGTATAGACCGGGTGCGGCAGACCCGCCCCATCCCTATAGCCTTAGCAAGACGCTGGAGGAGCTGGTATCGCTGGCCTGGGCAAAGCTGTTTGCACAGCCGGTGCTGATGGCGGAGCCCTCGAACCTGATTGGTCCGGGTCCGTCCACCGGCTTCTGTTCCCTGCTGGCACAGCATATTGTGCGCAGTGAAGCAGCCGCTGTAACCGGATCGGCCGCACCTGCTGCGTTTCGGCTCTCCTCGCGCCATGCGCTGCGTGACTTTCTGGATGTGCGTGATGCGGTCAGGGCCTATGGCTTCATTCTGGATTCGGGCGAGACAGGAAGGATCTACCGCATTGATTCCGGGACAGAGCGGGAGCTGGGGGAGGTTGCGGCGAAGCTGCTGGCCCATGCCGCAGCTCCGGTTGCGATGGACTGGGGCCCGCAGGAGGAGCACAGTCGGGGCAATCCTTCCCCGACACCTGCCGTTCCGGCGAAGCCTCCATTTGAATCTGCTGATAGTAAGGTACCGCCTGAAGAATCGGGGGACTATGCTGTTATTTCCGGCTGGATGCCGGAGATTGCGCTGGACCGTTCGCTGGCGGATATTATCGGCTATGCAAGGGCCGGTAAGGAAGGAAGGTTGTTATGAAGCCCAGAGTATCCGTAGTTATTCCTTTTTACAATTGCCCTTATATTGAGCAGGCGCTGCAGAGCGCCATAAGCCAATCCTGGCAGCCTTATGAGATTATCGTAGTGGATGACGGTTCAACTCTGCATGCAGAGCGGATTACCCCTTATCTGCCCTACATTCACTATCTGGGCAAGGCCAACGGCGGCACCGCTTCGGCACTTAACCACGGTATTGCGCATGCCACGGGAGATTATGTAGTCTGGCTCAGCTCGGATGATATGTTCTATCGTGACAAGATCAATAATCAGGTTCTGTTCATGGAACAGAACCGTTTGCTGATCTCGTACACCAACTTCAATTACATTAACGGAAACTCGCAGGCTATGGAGCTGAATGCTGCGGCCGTATTCCCGAACCAGCTTGAATATCTGCGCTGCTTCCTGTACGGCAATCCTATCAACGGCTGTACGGTGATGTTCAAGCGGGAGATCTTCGGAGCCATCGGAATGTTCGATGAAGCACTGCCGTATACCCATGATTATGATCTGTGGTACCGGGCAATTCTAAACGGTTATGCACCGGTGATGCTGAACCAGTCCTTGACGGCTTACCGCCGGCATGAGGGAATGGGCACGCTCAGACACTACGATGTCATTATGGCCGAGGCTGCAGCAACCAGTGCCCGTTATCACGCTCCCTTAAGCGCCCTGATTGCTTCCATGGGCGGCTAGCTGCCGGAGCGCGCATAGCCGGCACTGCAGCACAGCCCAAGACCAAGCAACTAACGCTTAGGAGGGAGAGCATATGTACCGGGAAATTGAAGTGAAAGACTTCCTGCCGGTCCTGCTGGAGCAGCTGAAATTCTCCGAGAGTATTCTGGATATCGGCAGCGGTACCGGTACGCTGCTGGAGCGGTATGAGGCCGCTGTAGTGCTGGGGCTGGATATCCACAGGCCTTATCTGCTGCACCGCAAATACAAGTCCCCTCATATCATTCCGGTTCATGCCGATGCCGGCCATATCGATAAGCTGTTCCTGCCGGGAACCTTCTCTGCGGTCACTCTGATCGATTCTCTGGAGCATTTTTCGATGAGTGAAGGCATAGAGCTGCTGCGTAAGGCGGAGCTTATCGCTGCGAACCGTGTCATCGTATTTACACCACGGGGCTTCTTCCCGCAGGAGGGGAAGGACCATTTCAATCTGCATGGGGAGTATTACCAGAAGCACTGGAGCGGCTGGGAGCCTGAGGACTTTCTGAAGCTGGGCTACGCGGTAACCGTACTGAAGGGATTTCACCATGCGGAGAATCCTTCATTCCGGGAAGCCTTCGGTGAGAATCACGCGCCGCTGGACGCCCTGCTCGCCTGCAAGACAGTATAAATGAACTCAGGGAGGAGGCCGGGGCATGAATCAGAAGACCAAGGTCTCGGTGGTGATTCCGTTCTATAATTGTCCCTACGTGCATCTGGCGGTTGAGAGCGTGCTGGCCCAGAGCTACGCGGATATCGAGCTGATCGTGGTGGATGACGGTTCCACACTCCATACGGAGAAGCTTGAAGCCTATAAGAGCCGGATCGTGTATGTCCGCAAGACCAACGGAGGAACCGGCTCGGCGCTCAATAGGGGAATTGAGGTGGCAAACGGAGCTTATTTTGCCTGGTTAAGCGCGGACGATCTGTTCCATCCCGATAAAATCAGACGGCAAATAGAAGTCATCCGCAGCTCGGGAACCTCCTTCAATCATACGGCTTACTACTATATTAATGAGCACGGGCAACGGTTTCAGGATATCGTCCGGATGCCGGCCTGCAGCAGGCCGGCCCTCATTCAGACCATGATGTCCAGCTGTCCGGTTAACGGCAGCACGGTGCTGTTTGATATGGAGATCCTCTCCAGGGTGGGAGCATTTAATGAGAGCCTCCTGTATACACAGGATTATGATATGTGGCTGCGGATTCTTCCGCATTATGAGTGGTCATATATAGAAGAGCCGCTGCTGGATTACCGTGTGCATAATGAGATGGGCTCGGTCCTGCACAGCGAGGCGCAGAACCGGGAGATTGCAAGGGTGCAGTTCATGCACAGGGGCAATTTGACGCAGCTGCTGAGAAAGGAGACAAGGAATTGAGACTGACCTTCCCGGTTCTGACCTTATCCAGAGGCGGCGCGCAGCGGATGATAACTGAGCTGGCTAACCGTCTGGCTGAAATTGGCCATGAGGTCGTTGTTCTTTTGCCCAGCCATGGTTTTGTTGAATATGAGATGAAATGTCCGATTATCACTGCGCCCGCTCCGGTGCTTACCGAAGATGATTTTCCCTATGGGGATGTAATTATCTCCAATTATTATACAACCGTTCCGGTTGCCGAGCGGGCCAGCCGGCAGGGCAAAGGGCTGCATATCCGGCTGGCCTTATGCTATGAGCCGAATTTCTTGCCGGATAATAACCAGTCGTTCGCTTCCTACAGCATTACCCGCAACCTGCTTCTGCTGTCCCGCTGGCAGCAGGAGGTCATACGGATCAATCACGGCATTAAGGGCAGAATTGTTCCGGTCGGCGTTGCTCCGGATTTCAAGAATACGCATTTACGCGACAACGCAGACTGGCCGCTGATCGTCTCGGCCATCATGCGGCGTCCGGAGGGCGGATTCTCCGGCCACCGGGAACAGGAATACCTGATTCAGCAGCTCGATATGGTCAAGCGGCTTCATCCAGAGGTGGAGATCTATATCATGACTCCCCCTGCTGAATATGCCGCATCTGATAGTCTGCAGGCCTTGCTTAACACCGGGCGTTATCAGCTTCGGACACCCGGCAATGACAACGAGCTGGCTTTTCATTACAATGAGACAGATATTTTTGTCAGCGCAAGTACTAATGATGCCGGTTCGTTGCCGGGGCTGGAGGCGATGCGCTGCGGTGCTGCACTGGTTACCGTATATTCGGGGGGGAATCTTGAATACTGCGCACACGGGCAGAACTGTCTGATGTCATACCGTCATGAGAACCGTCTTGCTGCGGATATAGTGACGCTGATAGAGGACCGAGAGCTTCGACAGCGTCTGGCCGCCAGGGGAGAGCAGGATTCACTGCAGTTTACCTGGGAGAGAAGCGTGCAGATTTTCCAGGCCGAGTTGTTCGAGATGGTGTCCAGACAAGGCGTGTGATGCCTCCAGGCAGAACGCCAAACACAGAGAAACCTTCAAGCCCCGGCTGGCGCTGGGGCTTGAAGGTTTTTTTGGCCTGCAGATAGGATATATGAAGCTTGCTTGCAATAGTTAGAAGATAGAGAAGGAGTTCATCATCTCGCGGAAGGAATGTGCGTATTGATCGAATCCGAAATGCGTAACCATATGCTGACGGCCCTGATAGCAGATGGCTTCACGCAGCGCAGTGTTATTCATCAGCTCAAGTCCTTCGTTCACGGCAGCCTCCACATTGCCAAGCGGATAGAATTTGCCGGTAATATTATGGGTGATGAAGGATCTGACTCCGTCGGAATCCGTGCTGAGTACCGGACAGGAGCAGCAGACAGCCTCAGCTACAGCATATCCGAAGCCTTCTGTGACTGAGCTGGACAGCAGAAAGCCTCCTGAAGCGGCAATCGATGAATAATAGACAGGCATCATCTGGTTAGGCATGTTCGTGAACACATTCAGCCGGTCATTCAGGCCAAGGGCCTGCAGCTCTTCATTGAATGCCGCCTTCTGGTCATCTGAGGCCAAGCTCGGATCATGGAACATCCAGAGATGAAGGTTAGGCCTCTGTTTGCGGATATGATAGGCAATCTTCAGGTACTCGCTCCAGTTCTTGTTGGGCTCCAGCCGCCCTACCCAGGCGATAACAGGATCAACGGGCGCTTCGGCCGGGATATAGCGGAATCCTTGTACATCCACGAGGTTCGGAATAACATAGCGCTGTAGCCAGGGGCAGATCTCGATAAACAGCTCCAGTAAATGATCGGTGGGGGGAATCAGCACGGCATTGCAGAAGGCTTGGAGATAAGGCACGGACTCTATAATCACGTTACGTGCTTCGCTTCGTGTTCCCAGACCCTGGGACTCGTAGATCAGGATGCCGCCATACCCCAGCCGGCGCAGGCGTTCGAGCAGCAGATAATCGGAGGTTACGATAATGGCGTCATAATGATGGGTATTCAGTACCGTTCTGATCTCTTCATCCTGGTTCGTGACAAATACCGGGAAGCTTACACTATTGTGGGTGCCGGACCCCGGCATGAGATAGAGCACATGGCATTCGATGCCGTTCTTCTGAAGGCTCTCACACCGCAGTCTGTTCAGGGTCTCAACCCCGCCGCTCGGTACATAAAACGTAAATAGAATTCTCAAGCTTACCCCTCCTGATCTGGACTCTCGCGGAGAAACACAGTCTGCTGTTATATAAGATACGCCGGAGTTCTCTTACATGTGACTGTGGAGGCAGCTCTGCCAAATCCTTTCTGGATAACCGGGCAGAGGAGGAGCCATGCTAAGGGTTGTCACACTACACTATATTATTCTGTGATGGGGGATGAAGGAATGTTGCGATCGAAATTAGGCTTGTCCGTGTCTGCAGCCTTGCTGCTCGGCACCATAAGTATGACCGGCTGCGGTGCCGGCCATTCGGCAGATAGCGGCAATATGCAGACGAAAAGTGTACGGGGGACAGACGGGCGAATCCACGTGAACTCCGCACGGGACATGAACCGTGACGATGACTTCGGCAGCATGGAGATGAGCAAGGAATTGGCTGACCGTGTTGCGGCGATGCGGGAAGTCCGTTCAGCTAACGTTATTATGGTTGGCAGAAGCGCTTATGTCGCTGTAATGCTGGAGGATGCTTCGGGCAAGGTTCACACCCGGAGTACCACCCGCGAGAAAGCTACCGGAAGAGGAACTGCTGCGGGGGTGCCGGGAATGACGGGAACAGGCGGCTCCATGGCCGGCATTCCGGGAAGTCTGACAGGCACTGGAACCATTGGCGGTACAGGTATGGCAGCTCCCGAAGATTATCCGGGGAACGGCAATAACGGGCTGATGTCCAGAAGCAGTATAGGGGAGGATAAAGACACGCTTCCCGGGGAGATCAAGAACAAAATCGCCGCAGAGGTTAAAAAAGGCAACACATACGTCAGCAATGTCTATGTCTCGGCGAACCCGGATTTCGTGGAACGGGCCGATTATTATGCCCGGGAATTCCGTGCCGGACATCCGCTCAGAGGCTTCGCGAATGAATTCCGCATCATGGCGGAACGGATTTTCCCTGCGCGCAGCGGACAGTAAGCAGGCACTACAAGCATAGTGCTTTGAATGAAGATAGTATTCCAGAGGGATATGAGGCTTATTCAAATGACGGCACAGAAGGGCAAAAGTGAATGACGACAGACGCAAACAATGCAGCCCTCTCACCCGGATTTCCGGTGAGAGGGCTGCATTGTTGTGTTTATACGAATACGAAGCTGTGTCTTATCCGGATCAGGCCTCCAGCTTACGTCCGCCGATCCATACGCCCCGCAGGTTCAGGTCTTGATCCAGCTGCAGAATATCGCCGCGCTTCCCTGCCTCAAGCGTTCCGATAGACCGCTGCATGCCGAGCGACAGCGCCGGATTAAGGCTGGCAGCCTGTGAGGCTTCCAGCAGACTGAGACCAACCTCCTGAACCAGATAACGGAACCCGCTAATCATCGTCAGTGTGCTGCCGGCCAGCGCTTCGGGGTGCTCCTTCAGCGTGGCTATGCCGTCCTTGACGATCACAGGCAGATCACCGATGGCATATTCTCCGTCGCTGAGTCCGGTTGCTGACATGGCATCTGTGATCAGCAGCAGATTATGATTGTTTTTGAGCCGGGTAATGAGGCTGATGGCTGCCGGATGAACATGGATGCCGTCGGCAATGACCTCGGCTCTGATCCGGGGATCGAACAGGACGGCACCGGCTGTTCCCGGCTTGCGGTGATGCAGCGGTGTCATGGCATTGAACATGTGCACCGCATGGTTCAGCCCGGCATCTGCAGCGGTAATCACCTGCTCGAATGTGGCATCTGTGTGGCCGAGCGCAGCCGTAATGCCATGCTTGCGCAGCCACTGGATAGCTTCCAGGGCAGCTTCACGCTCAGGAGCCAGGGTGACCTGACGGATCATTCCCGGATACTTGTCCTCCCATTCCTTCAGCCATTCTATATTAGCCGGAACAATGTGCTCAGGATTCTGCGCTCCTGGCCATCTCACGCTGATGAACGGTCCCTCCAGATGTACACCTGCCAGCCTTGCATAAGGCATGCCGCCCTCACGGGAACGATAAGCATCCACCTCAGCTAACACCTGATCGATGTCTGCCTTGGCAGCCGTCATGGTTGTAGCAAGCATAGAGGTCGTCCCGTGTGAGGCATGGAACCGTGTGATATCGTCAAGCGCATCTGCATCGCTGTACATGAAGTCATGTCCGGCTCCGCCGTGCACATGCACATCGACGAATCCGGGGATCAGCAGACCTTGCGGCTCCCGGGTGACTGTCTGCCAGCTCTCATAGGCTGCGGGCAGCCAGGAGGCTTCTCCGGCATATTGAATCAAGCCGTCCGCTACGGCAATTACACCCTGCTCGGTGATTCCGTCAGGAGTCAGCACCTTGCCGTACAACAATTCTCCGTGCGCACCGTTTATTTCAGCCATTTCGCAGCTCCTTCATCCAGCAGGACGACCACATTCGGATGGCTCTGCAGCAGCGAGGCGGGACACTGGGTAGTGATTGGGCCCTCCAGCGCATTTTTAACCGCTTCCGCCTTCTCTTCCCCGCGGACAAGCAGTACAATCTGCTTCGCCTTAAGAATTCCGCCGATGCCCATTGTTACTGCCTGACGCGGCACATCCTCTACACGCTCGAAGAAGCGGGCATTGGCTTCCAGGGTCTCTTCCAGCAGATCGACCACATGTGTTCCGCTGCTCAGGCTGGCATCCGGCTCGTTGAAGCCGATATGGCCATTGCTGCCGATGCCGAGGATCTGCAGATCCACCGGACCGTTATCCTCCAGCAGCTTGTCATACGCACGGCATTCGGCCGCAAGGTCCGGAGCATTTCCGTTAGGCACATGGGTGCGTGCCAGGTCGATATCAATGTGATTGAACAGATGCTCATTCATGAAGCTCCGGTAGCTCTGCGGATGATCCACAGGCAGTCCGACATATTCGTCCAGATTGTAGGATGATGCCTTGGCGAAGCTGACATTGCCCTTGCGGTGCATCTCCACCAGCTTCTCGTATACCCCGACAGGGGAGCTTCCGGTAGCCAGCCCCAGAACGGCTCTGGGATTGCTCTGCAGCAGACTGGCGATCAGGTTGGCTCCTGTGGCTGCGAAATCTTCTTCATGCTGAAATTTCAAAATGTTCATTAGATTTGACCTCCCCGTTTATGACGGTAATGTTGGACGTTCAGATAAGATTGCTCCAGCTTGGGGATGAAATCTCCAAACCGGGTACTGACCATGCCGGTGAACAGAATATCGATAATGTGCAGCTGTGCGATCCGTGAGGCCATATCACCGCGCCGCATGCCCTGCTCAAGAGACGAGGAGAACAGCGGAATATCAGCGAGTGTAGCGAGAGTACTGCTTCCGTATGAGGTTAACGACACCGTGGCTGCGCCGCTTGCGGCCGCACAGGTTAAGGCATCCACCGTCTCCGGGGTCTCTCCTGAATAAGAGACTGCGAAGGCTACATCGCCGGAAGAGAGTGAGGAAGCGGAAGTAATCTGCATATGGGAATCGGCAAAAGCGGTACAGTTCACGCCGATGCGGATCAGCTTCTGATAGAAATCCTGGGCTACGATGGATGAGGTTGCCATCCCGTACAGATCAACCCGCCGCGCCCGGCACAGCAGATCAATGACCTGCTGCAGCCGGCTCAGATCCAGCAGCGAGGTGGTATCCCGGATCGAGGCCAGGTGGTTGGCCTGCATGGCCTCTACAATGAATTGCAGCGGATTGCCGGCCACGATGTCCTGATAAGAGGAGCTGCCGGTCTCCGGCGAGCCATCGCTATGCGCCAGCTCAGCCGCCAGCTTGAGCTTGAAATCGGGATACCCCTTGAAGTGCAGCGCTTTGCAGAACCGCGTAATCGTCGCTGTGCTGATACCGCATTCCTCCGCCAGCTCGGTGATGCCCATATGGACAATCTCCCCGGGCGAGGCCAGAATACGCTCAGCCAGCTTGCGTTCCATTTGCGACAGCTTGGGCTTGTCATGCTCCAGAGCATGCAGAATGGGAGACAAGCGTTCACCTTCTTTTCTATAGATTCAGATTCATGTAGCTTTCTCTACTTATAAGATGTACATGTAGAATGAATACTTAATCTGGCCGAATGCACCGCTTTCTGAAATTATTTTACACAATTCATATGTTTATTAAGAAAATTATTTTCATACTCAGGATAAAACAAATTGCGGAAGGTTGCAATAGGCAGTTTGGTTTAAGGCTGATCTGGGGCTGAATTAAGGGGGAGGGAGGTGGATTTTGGATAAAGTATGTATATAATTGCGGCCCAAGTGTATGTGGAAAACAACGTTCATTGTGCTGACGCGTAAGCACATGGGCCAAATGCGAATGTATGTGGAAAACAGCATACATTGTGCTGATGCGTAGGCACATAGGCCAAATGTATGTCGAAAACAACATACATTGTGCTGACGCGTAGACACATGGGCCAAATGTATGTGGAAAACAACATACATTATGCTGACGCGCAGGCACATGGGCCAAATGTATGTGGAAAACAACATACATTGTGCTGACGCGCAGGTAATCCTATATGGTCCTTTTCTGCACTTGCACGCTCAGCGATTAGTGTTTGACACGGCATTCAACTTCTGTTGATTCTTTAATCTGAACTTGTAAATATTCCTTACAAGTTCGGATTAGGGCAGAGATACAAAAAGCTGCAATCTGCGTGTTTGAAGGCACACGCACAGATTGCAGCTTTTACATAATTAGTATAGTTACTTCGTGATCCCGTTTGCAGCCTTTGTCCTATTTGCAGTTCGTCTGCCGCGCAGCAGCTCCCACAGGATGAAGGCAAGAATCAGCAGCTGCGGGAGGGTGGTCTCCCAAGTCGGATATATGCCCAGCCAGCCGATGGAAGGCAGACTGTGCCCGTTATGGGCGGGCAGCTTGCCGGCGATCTGCAAGGCGTGAAGGCTCTCACCTAGGAAGCGGAACACCAGATAGTAGATCAGCACTGTAGCAGCGCGGAAGAAGGCGGCAACCGGCAATCTGGCGCTCAGTGCAATCATGGCATAGCCGAGGATAATCAGGATCACAAGGGCACTGCCAATCCCGAGCAGCAGTTGAGAGGTATTAATGGCCGGTGCCATTCCTGCGTAGAAAATCGTAGTCTCGGCCCCTTCGCGCAAAATGGCCAGCGCAGCGATGAAGAACAGGTACCACAGATTGCCTTTGGCCAGAGCGCCCTGCATCTGGCGGTCCACATATTTATTCCAGGCTGCCGTGCTGGATTTCCCATGCAGCCAGCGGCCGACGGTGAGCATCATGACCACAGCGACGAGGCCGGTGATGCCTTCGATCAGCTCGCGTGCGCCGCCGGAGGCGGCTTGGGAGAGGGAATAGGTCAGCAATACGGCGAGGCCGATGCTTGCAGCCAGACCTGCCGCTGCGCCGGACCAGACCCAGCGGCGGGCCGCCGGTACTGCTTCACGGCGCAGATAGGCAAGCAGGGCGGCGAGTACAAGAATCGCCTCCAGCCCCTCGCGCAGCAGAATGAGTGCCGCATCCCATGCGGTATAAGTCTGTTCCCCGGCCAGCGGCGTCAGCTCAGAGAGCATTGTGTCCATAAGCGATAGCGCTTGGTCCAGCTTCGGAGGGCTGGAGAGCAGATAACCGGTGACGGCGGTGCTCTTGTTCTCGATGCTGGCATAGACCTTGGACGAGGCCAGTTGGACCTGGCCTTCGGCCGAAGGCCAGGCAGCGATGAACTGTTCCATTATATCAGCGGCTGCTGCGCTGTCGCCGGCCTGGGCAGAGGCGGAAGCTTGCTTCAGATAGCTGATCAGCCCTTCAATGGAAGCCGGCTCCGCTGGCGCGCCACCGGTATCGACGGTTTTGCCTTCGCTGTAGCCGGACAGCAGCGTCACCAGCGCTTCCGATTCCGCCTGCGCTGCCTCTCCGCGGACCGGCTCTGCCTGCAGCGCAATGCGCAGCAGGCTCATCTTCGTCTCCAGCAAGCCGTAGACGGCGGGATTGTCTGCCCGGATGCCGCGTTCCACCGGCGTCCAGCCGTTCACCACGGCGCGGTAGGCTTCCGCCGCCGCGGCCCAGTCGGCGCTGCGCGCCGCATCCCGCGTGCGCTCCGCCGCGGGCAGCAGCTTCGCCGCCGCTGCGCGTCCGGCGGCGCCCGTGTCACCGCCGCCTTCGCCTGCGGCGGCGGTGACGAACGCGTCCACGCTGCGGGCGAGCGTGGACAGGGCCGCCTTGGCGGGCGCTCCGCCGCCGCCCGCCAAGGCTTCCGCCGCGGCGGCCAGCGCGGCGTCCACCTCAGCAGCCGGACCGGCGAGTGCCGGGTCCGGCTTGCTCTCGTTCGCGCTGCGCCACAGCGCCGCGAACGATTCAACATCGGCCGCCGCCGCCTCCCAGCGGCTCTGGCCGGCCTCGACCAGCGCGCTGCCTACAGGCGGCAGCAGCTCATCCAGCGGCGCGCCTGACGCAGAAGCCGGCGCGCCGGGCAGCAGCACAAGCAGGCAGAGGAGCAGCAGCGCTGCCCTGATCGGCCGCCATGGACTCTGTGTAACCGTGATCATCATCGGGATCATTCCCTTCAAGTTTAGCGAGGAGGGGTCACTTGCAACGGACTCAGCTGCGCTTATTTTAGTAATATTAACGTTTCTGCAAGTTAAACGGACTCAGTGGAGCTTATGTACAAATAATTGGGAGGAAAACGCCCGCTGTAGCGGAAATAAGCGCCGTGCAGTCCGTTGGAGTAGCTGAATATGCTCGAAAAGAGAAAATAAAGGCCTCTCAGTCCGTAACGATCAGCTACCTTTCCGTCCTCTCCGGTCCCCGAATCGCCGTTGCGCTTTCGGCCTCGCAATCCCCATAGCCCTGCTTCCTCAGCGTCACCGGTCACAACCTAGGCATTTCATCCCTCGAGCAGCAGCTCCCCGATATATCCGCCTTCCAGTACACCCGGGAAGCAGGCGAAGACGGCGCTGCCGGTGTGAACCATGTATTCATTCAGCCGGTCATTCTTCGCAAGGCGCTGCTGGATGCTGACGAACTGCTTCATCAGATCCTTTTGGAAGCTGATGAACACCAGACCGGCATCAAGCTGTCCGGTCTTGAGATCCATGCCGCTGGAATAGGAGTAGGAGCGGCGCAGAATCTTGACCGAGCCGTCCCCATGAGCGAGGGCGGAATGGGAATCCGGCGGAATGACGGGCTTGCCGCTGGCATCGGCTGCTGCCAGATTCAGCTCGGCGAATTCATCTCCGGCTCCAATCGGTGCACCGCTCTGCCGGTGCCGCCCGAAGGTGGCCTCCTGATCGCTCAGCGAGGAGCGGTCCCAGACCTCAATACGGAACCGTACGCGTCGCACCGCAAGATACGTGCCCCCGTTCATCCAGGCCGGGCCATCGGCGCTGCCGCTCCAGACGATATTTCGCATCTGCGCCTCATCGGTGACGTCCGGATTCCCCGTGCCGTCCTTGAAGCCAAGCAGATTACGCGGGGTGCCGCCTGACGGATCGGCGCTGCCGCTGCGCTGGAAGCCTTCCTGGGTCCAGCGCAGCACCGCCGTACCCCTGGCGATACGGGCGAGATTGCGGATGGCATGGAACGCCACCTGCATATCGTCCGCGCAGGCCTGCACACAGAGATCGCCGCCGCACCACTGCGGCTCCAGGCTGTCCCCTGGGAATGCCGGGAGCTCGGTGAAGGAGGCGGGCCGTTTGCCGGAGAGGCCGAAGCGGCTGTCGAACAGGGCCGGACCTGCCCCGAAGGTAAGCGTGCACCCCGAAGGAGTGAGGCCGTCCGCCTCGCCGGTGTCAGTAGGCGGGAGATTGGGCTTGTCGTTCGCCGTGCCGATCATCGTACCCGAGGTCAGGGCAGCAGCGGCGGCAGTCCAGTCCTCCAGCAGTTTTTTCAGATCACTGACCTTGGTAGTCGTCACATCAAATGAAGCGAAGCACAGAAAATTCTGCGCAGGGGTAAGAATCCCCGCCTGATGCTTGCCGTAGAAGGGGATCGTATCCGCCTGCTCTTCATTCTGCCCGGAGGCTGCGGCGGCCGGGACCGCCCGTCCTGCTGCCTGGCGTGCCGCCATAATGCCGCCCACACCGCCTCCGCCGAGCAGCAGCCCGAGACCCGAGGCACCGGTCAGCCGCAGCATATCGCGGCGGCTGAATTTGGTGTTGAACAGTTTGGTCTCCGGCGCAGGAATCCCGTGATCCGCGTCAGCCTTATTCCGGGAATTCTTATCTTTCTTGTTCATATCGTCACACTCCCAGAATCGTTCCCATGTTGGATAGCGGCTCAGCCAAGGCGTCGAGGTTCTGGCTTAACCTGCGGACCTCCTCCGGTTTGAGCGTTTCGTAAGAGACGTAACCCTCCCCCGATTTGAACGGCGCCAGCTCATTCATTAAGGCGTTGAACCGTTCGCCGATGGTTTGCTCAAGGGCCGGGTCTTTTTTGGCCAGCTCCGGCTTCAGCAGCTCATAGATCTTCTGGGCCCCCTCCACATTCGCCACAAAATCATACAAATCCGTATGGGAATAACGCTCCTCTTCCCCCGTTACTTTGGAGGAGGAGACCTCATTCAGCAGCTCAACAGCCCCGGTAACGAGCAGATTGGCATCGATTCCGGCCGTCTCCACCTTGGCGCGCAGCAGCTGCGCATCCTTCAGCAGGCGGTCCGCGACATCCGTCATGCCCTCCGTTGTATTGTTCTGCCAGAGAGCCTGTTCAATCTTATGGAAGCCGCGCCAGTCCGCAGCATCTACATCATTCTCACGGGCATCAATATTCGGGTCCAGATCCCCAAGCGCTTCAGCGATCGGCTCGATCCGCTCATAATGCATGCGTGCCGGAGCATACAGCGTCTTGGCTTCATCCAGCTTGCCCTCCTTGACAGCATCCGTGAAGCCCTCGGTCTGCTTAACGAACGCATCGCATTGTTCAATGACGTATTTGCGGTATTCGTCGATGGCAGTGGTGAAATCTGCATTCGTCTCACCTCCGGCCTTCGCTACACTTTCTGCCCCGCTGCCTGCCTGGGCTGCAGCATTATTCCCTGAGTTGTTACCACTGTTGCCGTTGTTGCCATCGTTATTACTGTTGTCCTTGCCCGCACAGCCGGCAAACAGGAGGGAAGCCGCAAGCAAACCTGCGGGTACTGCATAGCCTATTTTCATCTGTATGGATACCCCTTTTCATTTATGAAAATGATAATCGTTATCAATGATGGACTTATCATAAATCTCCCCCTATTGGCTGTCAATAAAAAAGTGATAATTATCATATTCATACTGATCCGCACAAATAAAATGCAAAAATACGCCTCCCGGCAGGCGGAAGACGCAGTTCGTATTTATAAATTTCCGGCTGATCGGATTCTACACCGTGGCCCGCTCAATAATCCGGTAGTCCAGCTTGCGGTAGACCGGCTCGGGGCGCTCCGAGTGAATCTGCTCATGGATAATGCGGAAGGCGGCGGCCCCCATCTCATACAGGTGGTTGTCCATGGTGGTAATCTGAAGCAGCCGTCCAATCGGCTGGTTATCGAAGCCCATAACTGCGAGGTCCCCAGGGATGCTGAGGCCGGCTCTACGCGCTTCAATAATCAGCCCGGCAGCTACATGGTCTCCAGTAATAATTATGGCTTCCGGCCGCTGTGGCATCTTCAGCAGGGACTGTGCAGCGGCTGCGCCGTCTTCCTCCGTTGTACAGTCATAGATCATCCATTCCTCTTCAAAAGCCAGCTTATGCTCAGCAATGAATTCGCGGTAAGCAGCCTGCCGGATCACGGCGCTGCTGCCGTTACTCCTTCCTTCGCAATACCCGATGGAGCGGTACCCTTTGCCGGTCAAGTACTCCAGCCCCTCCCGAAAAGCCGCATAATGCTCAATATAGACAGAGGAATAGCGCCGCTCTCCGCTGTCCTGGCAAGTGACAACTGGACCGTAGGCCGTATACTCCTCGATGATGTCCGGTTTCAGCGCAGTAGATACAATAACAACACCGTCAATCTCTTTATGGCGCAGCATCTCCAGCACTTTGATTTCTTCTTCCTCCAGGTAATTGCTCTGGCACAGAATCAGCCGGTATTGCGAGAGCAGCGCCTCGTGGGCAAGTCCATTCATAATAATCGAGAAATAAAAAGCATGAATATACGGCAGAATCACCGCCACCGCACCGGTACGTCCGGTAATCAGATGAACGGCGTTCATATTGCGGGTATAGTCGAGCTGCTCAATCGTTTGCAATACAGCGGCTCTTTTGTCCTTGCTGACATACGGATGATTATTGAGCACCCGTGAGACGGTCGTTACAGACACTCCGGCCATCCGGGCGATTTCTTTAATATTAGCCACGTTCGTCTGCGCCTCCTGTGTGAGACTGGTATGACCTTATTCTAACATAGAAATGAACAGCTTTTCGGCCGATAAAAAGCTTGCTATGGAATCCATTTCATACTTTACACTGGGGGTGCAACAAGCCTTACCGGAGAAACCGGCGTGACCGCAAGGGCGTGACGGACCGGTAACGTTAGCCGTTTCACGCTGCGGGCAGGAAGGATGTTCAGCAATATTTTTTTCCTGAGCAACCCTTTAGCAGCGTGGTTTCTATAGACATTGCCCGACGGATGCCGCCTTAATGACTAAGGAGCAGCAGCCGTTTTTTGTGTGCATTCGGGTCAGAAGTACCGGGTTTGTCCATGCTCCGCGCCTGCCCCCGCCCAATTTAATGCTGCGACAGCACCATTAACTGCCCCTCCACATAGTATGTTTTGACTGTATCCCTTTACCTTGTTATACCAAACAAACCCAGGGCAAGGAGGGGTGACACCATTGAAGGGCAACGAACATCATAGCAAATTTTTGCTGACGCATCGTGAACGCGAAGTATTCGAGCTTCTTGTGCAGGACAAAACTACACGGGATATTGCCGGACTGTTATTCATCAGCGAAAAAACCGTCCGCAACCACATCTCAAACGTAATGCAAAAATTAAACGTAAAAGGCCGTTCGCAAGCGGTTGTCGAGCTGATCAAGCTTGGGGAGCTGAAAATATAGCTGCCATGCTTCAGAGGTGATGCGTTTAAGCCTTCTCTTATCCTTCGGGATGAGGGGAGGTTTTTTGTTGCGGGCAAAAATAAACCAAGCGCTTGCTGACCTCTGATGGGGCATCGCTTGGTTTATTTATCAAGTTCGATGGTCATGGTTTCAAAATTCACCTTGCATTTGGCGCTCATCATAAAATCAATGCCAATAATTCCATCAAAGCCGTAAGGCTCTTGAATCGAACCAAGCAGTATGGGAAAATCACTCAAATCGATATCTTCAATGCAAAAGTCGGGAATCTGCTGCTCATAACAAATTTCGCTCGTTCCTCCTACTCCATACATTCGCTTGGCTCTTCCGTTAATAAAATCAATATCGATACCTATTACAGCTAGTATATCGGAATCAAAAACGGTTGCAGCACAGCCAGTATCAAATAAAAGATTTCTAAGAGAAATGGATTTACCTTGGTGAGTTAGTGTCAAAGAAATAATAGTCAGGCCATGGAGGAGGTGTAACTTCATATCGGTTGCCTTACTCCTGAAAAAAACTCTTCCACAAACTCAACATCATTTCTGCTTGTATGGAATACATACAGTTCACGGTTTGGATGAAGTTTATGCAGCTTTTTATAGCCGCTCCACGCTTCTTGCGGGTTATCGTAATCTTGTATGACTGCCATATCTTCTAAATGACGCATGCGGTTACTTGAGCTTGCTTTAATTGCTTCCACCAGTACAAAGCGGCTTGGGTGCAATTCTGTAATCTCTCCCCACTTCATTGGCTTCACCTCACTTGGCTTATCATATGTTTAGTATATCATAGCGGCTCTGCTTCAGCTTGCGCATCATTAAGCTTTCTCTTATCCTTCGGGATGAGATTTTTTTTGCTCTTACTAGTCCCGGCGATCCAACCTCCCGAAATATTAAGTCAAGTCCGGCTGCATTTTATGGATTGACGGCCGGGGGAATTGGTTGTAAAATCAGTGTAAAGTATAAACCTTTAAACTTTTGGAATGGTTTTGATACTTTTAATAAATGCAAAGCTGACGTTCAATGTTCGATTTTTCAGTCAGGCTGTAAGTTATGGCGTGCTGAGTAAATCTTTTTTATTTCTTTGAAAGTTAAATCGTTTAAACTTTTGAGTGTGGAGGCATAGATACTTAGATGAATATTCATGATGTAGCCAAGAAGTCGGGGCTCTCTGTAGTGACCGTATCCAGAGTACTTAACAATTCCCCCTCTGTACGTGAAGGCAACCGCCAGAAAGTGCTGAGAGCGATAGAGGAATTAAATTATCAGCCTAATTCAGCAGCACGGAGCCTTGTGCGCGGCAAGACCGGAGTCATTGGGATGTCGATTACCAACTTTAATGACTCTTTCTATGACCGTGTGATCCGCGTGGTGAACCGGAAGCTGGCTGAGCAGGGGTACTTTCTGGCACTGTCCATAGCCGAGAACGATGATGATGGGGTGAACTTCCTGTTCCAGAAGGACCGCGTGGACGGGATTATCCTGCTGTCTCCGCTGGAGGAGAAGGAATATGTGGAGGAGCTGAAGCGAAAGAACATCCCGGTTGTCCTGCTGGATAACCAGTTCGAGCATGAGGATGTTCCGAGTGTCGTCGTCGATAACTATCAGGGCGGGTATGAAGCAACAAGACACCTGATTAGTCTTGGACACACCCAGATCGCCTATATCGGCGGCCCTTCGGAGTTCCTGAGTGTAATGGAGCGCAAACGGGGTTATGTCCAGGCGCTGGATGAAGCGGGACTAACGCCCTTTGGCACGGAATATTGCGGCTTTACGGTAAGCAGCGGTTATGAGGTGGCGAAGAGATGGGTCCGCGAGGATAAGCTGCCGACAGCCATTTTTTCGGGAGACGACTTTATTGCCCTCGGAGTTGTTCAAGCCCTGCGTGAGGAGGGGATTCTGGTGCCTCAGGATATCTCCGTGGTCGGCTTTGATGATCAGCAGTTCGTCGGTGAATTCTACCCGCGGCTCACAACGGTCAGACAGCCAGAGGCGCAGATGGGCAATATCGGCGTTGACTTACTGCTGAAGCTGATCAATGGGGAGGTGATGCCCCCTGCGGTAACGAAGCTTGCTCCTCAGCTTCTCATCCGTGAATCTACCGCTTCTGTTCGATTAACTTGAAATTTAGGAGTGAATGATCTGTGAAGTATTTTTTGGGAGTGGATGCAGGGGGCAGTAAGACCTACGCAATGATTGCAGATGAACAGGGGAGGCTTCTCGGTGCAGGCAAGGGCGGGAACGGGAATCATCAGCTGAACCGTGAGCAGGCGGAGAACAGCTTGCAGCAGGCTGTAGCGGAAGCCATTACAGCATCCGGGCTGACCAGGGAGCAACTGGATTATTCCTGGTTCGGATTGGCGGGAGCGGACAGAGAGGCTGATTTTAGGATTTTACGGCCGATCATCGGCCGTCTCGGCCTTCCCCGGACGGAGATTTCCTGTGATACCTGGAATGCGTTGCGTTCAGGTACAGAGAAGAATTACGGGATCGTGCTGATTTGCGGCTCCGGCGTGAATTGCAGCGGCAAAAATCCGGCGGGCGAAACCTATCAGTGCGGCGGATTCGGGTACCGGTTCGGGGATTTCGGCGGCGGCTACGACTTGAGTATGGAGGTCTTCCGCAGTGTCCTCAGGGCGGATGACGGAAGAGAGCAGAAGACGGTCCTAAGCGAACGCTTAACTCAGTTGCTGGGCTATTCCAATGTCCCGCAGCTAAGAGAGGATTACCTCGATCATTTCAGAGACCTGCCTCCCCAAATTGCGGAGCTGCTGTTTCAGGCGGCAAAGGAAGGGGACCCGGTGGCCACCGGGCTGCTGGTCAAGCAAGGGGATGAGCTGGGTCTGGCGGCTGCCTCGGCTGTCCGCCGGTTGGCCATGGAGGAGGAATCCTTCGACATCGTGCTTGCAGGTAGCCTGCTGACCAAGGGAGACCGCCCGGGTATCATCCGCCGGGCCATTGAACGAAGAGTGAAGCAGGCGGCGCCGAACGGCACATTAAGGATTTTAACCCGGGAGCCGGTTGTAGGGTCGGTCGTTCTGGCAATGGAAAGCAGCGGGTTGCATGTGAATCAGGAGGTTCTTGATCATCTATCACAGGGTAAGGAGGAGCAATTATCATGGGGGAAACCTTGAAGCTGGTTGTTATCGGAGCGGGGTCGTCGTATACGCCTGAATTAATTGAAGGGATCATCCTGCACCACCAGGAGCTTCCTGTCCGCGAAATATGGCTGGTGGATATTGAAGAAGGAAGAGAGAAGTTACATACGATTACGGAACTGAGCAAGCGCATGATTGCTGAATCCGGACTGCCGATTACCGTTGCAGCGACGCTTGACCGCCGGGAGGCCATTGCCGGAGCGGACTTCGTCTGCACGCAAATCCGGGTAGGGATGCTGGAAGCACGCAAGTGGGACGAATTGATTCCGCTTCGATACGGTGTCATCGGTCAGGAGACGACGGGTCCCGGAGGCATGATGAAGGGCCTGCGGACCATCCCGGTCATTCTGGATATTTGCAGGGATATCGAGGAGCTGGCACCGGATGCCTGGCTGCTGAATTTTACGAATCCGGCCGGAATGGTGACTGAAGCAGTTCACAAATATTCATCGGTTAGAAGCGTAGGCCTGTGCAACTCGCCAATCGGATTTCAAAAGTGGCTCTCCGGGTTCTTCGGACTTCCCATAGAGAAGATCTATGCGGAGTTTGTCGGCATCAACCATCTGCACTGGGTATCCGATGTCGTGATTGACGGGAAGAGCAAGCTGCAGGAGCTTATTGATTACCCCGAGAGCTATAAGGCAAGCAATGTGCCGTTTGATTCCTGGGACCACCGGTTTCTGAACAGTCTGAAAGCTATCCCTTCCTATTACTTGAGCTATTACTATATGACTGATGCGATGCTAGCGGAACAGAAGGAAGCCGCAGCAACGGCCGGATCACGCGCTGAAGTCGTGAAGAAGGTGGAGGAGGAGCTGTTTGAGCTGTACCGGAACGTTGAGCTGAAGGAGAAGCCGGGGCAGCTGGAACAGCGCGGCGGAGCCTATTACTCGGAGGCGGCAGTGCTGCTGATGCGTTCCATTCATAATGATTCGCGCGATATCCAGACGCTGAATGTAAGGAATAACGGAATCATTGATTTCCTGCCGGACGATGCTTCGATTGAGGTGAATTGTATAGTCACCAAGCAGGGTCCGCTGCCGATTCCGCTGCGCAGGGTTCCCCAATCCGTCAGAGGTCTGCTGGCTGCCGTCAAGCAATACGAGAGCCTTACCATTGAGGCGGCTGTACACGGAGACCGGGATGTGGCCCTGCAGGCGATGGTTCATCATCCGCTCATGCCTTCGGTTACCGTAGCGGAACAGCTGCTGGATGAAATGCTGGAGAAGAACAAACCGTTTTTGCCGTTATTTCAATAGAATCGTCCAGAGGAGGTCAAGCGGATGAATACGGCCGGGAAACCGAGCAGGTGGAAGAAGTTTAACAGTCAATTGGATTTGCAGTCTATGGTTTGGCCGGGAATTATCTTTGTATTCATTTTCAGTTACATTCCGATGTATGGCGTGGTTATGGCGTTCCAGCAATACGATATTTTCGGCGGTATGATGAATAGCCCCTGGGTGGGATGGATGCAATTCAGAATGTTCTTCGAGGCGCCGGAGTTCTGGAATGTGATGCGCAACACCCTTGTGATTAGCCTGTTAAAATTGATTATCTCGTTTCCTGCCCCGATACTGCTTGCCCTGATGCTGAATGAAGTCGGGCATATGGGCTTCAAACGTGTGATCCAGACCGTCAGCTACCTACCTTATTTCCTGTCCTGGGTTATTGTATCCGGTTTCGTATTTTCGCTGTTGTCCGTTGATAACGGAACGGTGAACTATCTGCTGGAACGGTTCAATCTGGTCCAGGAGCCGGTTAACTTCCTTGCCGTACCGAAATACTTCTGGTCTATTCTGGTAAGTGTAAATGTCTGGAAGGAGGTCGGATTCGGAAGTATTGTCTATCTGGCGGCGATTGCCGGCATTGATCCGACCCTGTATGAGGCTGCATCTATAGACGGAGCAAGCCGCTTTAAGCAAATTCACCTGATTACACTCCCCAGCATTACCCCCATTATCGTCATCTTTATGATTCTTGCCATCGGCGGTCTGCTCAGTGCAGGCTTCGAGGATATTCTGCTGCTTGCAACCAATCCAATCCTCAGGCCCTACTCCGATGTGATCGACACCTATGTGTACCGCGTCGGGATATTAAATGCCAGATTCTCTTATGCGACAGCGGTAGGGCTGTTCAAAGCGGTAATCAGTGTCCTTCTGCTGGTGACAGCCAACAAAATCGCCCGCCGGGCAGATGTAAGTCTCTGGTAGATACCACAACAATGCTCCATAAACCTTTTAGGAGGGCCGAACAATGAGACTAAGCCTGGGCGACAAAATGATGCAGCGGAGTATTTATATCCTTTTGGCATTGCTGGCGCTACTCATGCTGTACCCGTTTTGGAACGCGCTCGTCATTTCCTTTAATCTGGGGAGCGATACGGCGCTCGGCGGTGTAACCCTGTGGCCGAGAGCCTTTACCCTGGAAAATTATTATATTGTGTTTCAGGATGACCGCCTGCTGAATTCGTTTCTGATCACCATTCTCAGAACGCTCTGCGGCACAGCATTATCCGTATTCTTTACGGCCTTGCTAGCTTACGGCATGTCCAAGAAGACCTTACTTTTCCGCAAGCAATACATGGTGTTCTTCATGATTACGATGTTCTTCAGCGGAGGGCTTATCCCCAGTTATTTACTCATCCGTTCTTTGGGGATGCTGGATACCTTTTGGGTGCTGATTATCCCCGGCATCATCAGCGTCTGGAACATGATTGTCATCCGCACCTTCTTCAGCGCTTTGCCGGAGGGACTGGAGGAATCCGCCAAAATCGACGGCAGCAGCAACTACGGCATTTTCTTCCGGATCGTGATTCCCGTCTCCGGCCCGGTGCTGGCCACGATAGCCTTATTCACCGCAGTCGGTTACTGGAATGACTGGTTTACGGGAGCGATCTACATTACCGAGGATCACCTGCTGCCTATACAGACGCTGCTGCGGCAGGTAATGAACTCCAACATCATGACCCAGATTGGCTCCTCGAATGCGATCGCGCTGGATCATATGAACCGGAATCGGACGATTACCACGAAGTCACTGACTATGGCTACGATGATGATCGCTACTATTCCGATTATCCTGACCTACCCTTTTCTCCAGAAGTACTTTGTGAAGGGCGTGATGGTCGGTTCATTGAAAGAATAGCAGTCCCCATCTTACGTAGAAAGAAGGAAAAAGAATGCGCAAACGCCTGACATGGGTAGCTCTGTTGCTGACTTCGCTGGTGCTGCTGCTCGCTGCCTGTAGCGGAGGGGGGAATTCTGACACTTCACAGAACACAAGCGGGAACAATCTGAATACCGGGGCCGCTACAGATGACGGCAGCGGGATCAAGCCTGTGACCTTCAGCTTCTATGGCAACTACGACTGGCTCACGACATCACCATGGGGGGAGAATGAGGCGACGAAGTGGATTCAGGAGAACCGCAAGGTTACGGTTGAACCGATCCAATCCGGAGGAGCGGCCGGAGAAAAGCTGAACACGATGATCGTCGGCGGCGATTTGCCGGATGTCATTTTTACGGACCGGGGGTCCTCAGTGGAGAGGCTGGTGCAGGCGGGGCAGCTCGTTGCACTGGATGATTACTATGAGAAATATCCGAACTTCAAGAAATATGTGAAGGAATCGACCCTGAATCTGCTCCGTTCCGACGACGGGAAAATCTATCAAATCCCGAACTGGTATACCTCCGGGCAATTCGGCAACGGCGGATGGATGGTGAATAAGGATATCTATAACGCACTCGGCAGGCCGGCGCTGGAGACCTTTGATGACTTGTATCAATATTTGCTCCTGGTGCAAGACAAGTATCCGGATGTAGTCCCTCTGGAGGTTGGGGAGAAGGGTGCAGGTCTGGAGATCATGTATGGCGGCTTCAAGGAGAACTCCACCAGCAAGTTCGTTACACTCATGGGATATCCGGATGGCGATAAGCTGTCATCGATCCTGGATGATCCCGCTTACGAGGAGATGGTGCTGTACATCAATAAGCTGTACCGTGAACGGCTAATTACACAGGATGCGCTGCAGCAAACCCAGGATGCGGTCAAGGAAAAGGTCAATACCGGCCGGGTAGCAGTCATGGTCGAATCCAATATCACTACGTATGGAGCCGAGGGACACCGGGCATTGACAGCAAGCAATCCGGACAGCGGTTATGAAATTATCTGGCCTGTCCACAAAGCAGGAGTAGACAAGACCAAAGTATTTGTAAGCGGCTTTGAGACGCTGGGCTGGAACGTCAGCGTCATTACCAAACAAGCCAAGGACCCGGAGGCTATCTTCGCTTACTTTGACTGGATTACGGGTCCGGAGGGACAGAAGGTGCTATTCTTCGGCCCCAAGGGCTTGTACTGGGATGAGGAGGATGCGGATGGAGCGCCGATTCCAAACGAGAAATACAAGACAACGCCTGCTAACGAGCGTACGGATACGATGCGGAAATTCGAGGACTTCAACTGGGCCGGGAATACGACCTTCATTGATACGGCCAAAATGAGCCTCGAGGCGCTGCTCTCCGCGAACCAGAAATCCTGGGAGACCGTGGCCCAGTCCACCGTGACCTGGAAAACCGCGCTGGACATTACACAATTCGTAAATACCGATCCGCTTCCGGATACGGAGACCGGCATTATCGCACAGAATATCGCAGATATTTACACTCTTGCTTACGCCCAGATGGTTCAGGCGAAATCGGATGAAGAGGTGCTGGCAGCACTGGATACCGCCAGAAAGAACACCGAAAAAGCCGGGCTGGATAAGCTGCTTGAGTTCAGAACTGAAAAATGGCAGGAAAATGTGAAGAAAATGAACCTGACGAAATAACTGCCGTACGGGCAACTGGCCAAATAAAACTATGATGTGGAGGCGATATTATGGCATTTGCATTGAGATCGAGGTTCATGGCAGTGTTAGGCATTGTGTTGGTTTCTTCGGTAGCGGGGGGTTCCCTTCCCCTTCCGGCACAGGCCGAGGAGCAGAGCAATCCCCCATTTGAGACGGAAGTGATTGTACGGACTGTTAACCAGTTCAAGAACTTGGCGGATGTGCAGAATTTCATCGCGCTGTCCACCAGCTACGGGGTCGATGTCATCAGCATGAATGTGAAGCAGGATGAAGATGATGAGGTTCCGTCCGGCAGTGTATTTTATCAGAGTGATATCGCTCCTATTGCCCAGGGCTATCAGAATTTCGATGCTTTGCAGGCTGTCATTACGGCAGCTCATGCCGCAGGCATCAAGGTTCATGCCTGGATTCCCCAGTTCCATGACCAGCAGGCCTTCCTCGCTCATGATGAATGGCAGATGCAGTCGCTGGTGAACGGGGTTCAGACTCCGTTTACGGGCTCTAACGGCAACGAATATTTCGTCAATCCGATTCACCATGAAGTGCAGCAGTATGAACGCTCCATCATTCAGGAAGTGATCGGGAATTATGATGTGGACGGTGTTGTACTGGACTGGATCCGCTTCGACAATTACAACATGGATGTCAGTGATTATACGGTTGCCAAGTATCAGGCGCAGTTCGGGTATTCGCCGCTCAGCATTGACTTCAATACGGATTCGCCGCAGCGTCAGCAGTGGAATGAATGGAGAACTGAACAAATCGGACAGTATGTAGGCGATATCCGTGAGGATAT
Source organism: Paenibacillus sp. FSL P2-0089 (assembly GCF_038595095.1). Lineage (NCBI taxonomy): Bacteria > Bacillati > Bacillota > Bacilli > Caryophanales > Paenibacillaceae > Paenibacillus > Paenibacillus sp. FSL P2-0089. Next base: position 5,876,177 of record NZ_CP152006.1, on the reverse strand, counting down.
TTCCGAATCCGCGAATCCGGATGTGCAGCTCGGTGTATATATTCTGCCGCCGGAATTTACCGAGGTTGGACAGAATGTAGCCAAGTTCAAGGATGAGATCGACTTTGTCGCACCGATGGCGTACTTCGATGACTGGGAATTCAACAGTGATTGGGTATACAGCACCTCCTACGGTATCCTGAAGGATACCAGTGACGCGATCAGCGGCAGTGATGTGGATATTGTAGCTACCCTGGATAATGACTGGTCCGATGATCAATATCAGGAGGTCTACAAGGGCATCCGCGAGAATTATCCGGGTGTGAAGCGCCTGTCGTTCTTTGCCTACGGGGCCTGGCCGGAAGAGGAACTGGCAAACATCCATGAACGTGAGACCTGGCCGACGCCGGGCTGGACGGCTCCGGTAGAGCAGGACTATCCGGCCCAGCTGCCTGCGGTATGGAAGGCGCGGAATATCGGTTCCATGCCGGGGAACGCCACCTACAATGCTTCCAATAAGCAGTTTACACTCAGTAGCAGCTCTACGGATATTTGGGGGAATGGGGATCAGCTGAATTATATCTACCAACCCGTGAGCGGCAATGCGGAGATTGTGGTTAAGGTGCAGTCCACCAGTTGGCTGGACGGCTGGGCCAAGGCCGGCATTATGATCCGGGAGTCCCTGAGCCATAATTCCAAGCACGCGGATATGATGCTTACCCCATCGAATGGGGCCACCTTCCAGTATCGTTCAGAAACTGCGGGAACTATGGCCGATCATACGGCAACTGCCTCAGCTCCGAAATGGCTGAAGCTGACAAGAACCGGCAATACGTTCAAAGGGTCGATTTCGGCAAATGGGAGCAGCTGGCAGACGGTCGGAACCATTCAGATCCCGATGAAAAGCAAGGTGTATATCGGGATTGCCCTCAGCAACCCCGGGAATGACTCGCGGAACAAGGCCGTGTTTGGAAATGTAAAGGTTACGGATTAAGGAGGTATGCATATGACGATGCCGTTAAGGGAACGGCAGTATTACTTTCGGGACTATTACGATCAGGGTGAAGAGTTGGTGGTGGAAGGGCAGCAGTTGAGAATCGAGCTGACTTCAAAGTTCTCCATGATCCAGAAGTGGGAGTGGCCGCTTGCCGCCGAAGGCCCGATTGTGATCCTTGAGCCGTCTGGAGAAAATGAGGAAACACCTGAACCTGGAAATATCAAGCTGGAACTTAAATATGAGAGATCGCTTAAAGCGGATGGCTATCTGCTGGATATCCGTAAGGACGGCACAGTTACGATAGCTGCCTCTAATAAGAGGGGACTACGGTATGGAATGGATGCTCTGCACCGGCTGCTGAGCCTAGATGAAGGCAGGTGCCGCTTGCCTGTGGCGACCATTCACGATGAGCCTTCTTTTCCAGTCCGCGGCATTATTGAAGGCTTCTACGGCACACCGTGGAGCTTCGAGGACCGGATGGATGCTGTGCGTTATCTGGCGGCTCATCGAATGAATACCTTCATGCATGCTCCCAAGGATGATCCTTATCACCGCGAGCTGTGGCGTGAGCCTTATCCTGAGGCGATGTTTGAGCAGATTCGTGAGCTGAAGCAGGAGTGCGATGCGCAGCTGGTGGACTTCTATTATTGCATTAGTCCGGGGAACGATCTGCAGTTTCGCAGTGAAGACGATTTTGCCAGTCTGGAAGCGAAGCTGGGGGGAATGATCGCCATGGGGGTGCGGCATTTCGTCCTGCTGATGGACGACATCGACTACGCCTTGTCAGGGGAGAACCTTCATTACCTTGAGCGCTCCGGACTGGCACACGCTTATGTGGCCAACCGTGTCTACGACTATTTAAGCCGTCAATTGCAGAAGGTTATGCTGGTGATGTGCCCCTCTGAGTACTGGTCCTCCTGGGATACCGAATATAAGCGGGATATCGGTGAGAAGCTGCATTCGGAGATCAAGGTATTTTGGACTGGCTCTGCCGTTTTTGCCCGGCAAGTCGGGAGCAGGCATGCACGGGATAATTACAGCCATTACGGACATGAGCTGTGGCTGTGGGACAACATACCTGTCAATGATGCCGACTATGACCGGTTGTTTCTGGACCCGGTCCGCGGGCGTTATTCCCGGCTTGGCCAGACCGGACATCAGGCCGTGGTAGCGAATCCGATGGTGCAGTGGGAATGCTCCAAGATTACACTGAACACCATGGCCCACTATATGTGGAACAGTGAGCGTTATATGCTTGAGCTATCCTGGGAGCTGTCGGTCCGCGAATTTGCCGGAGAGCTGGCAGACGACATGATGTTCTTCTGCCGCCAGAATCTCAATAGCCAGCTCTATAGCGGTGGATATGAGGAATTGAAAGAGGCTGTGCAGAGCAGAGATATACGCTGGCTTGACGCGTATTTCGACCGACTGGAGAGCGTCTCCTACCGGTTGCTTGAAATGGAGAATTCCAAGTTCCAGACAGAAGCAGAACCCTGGCTGCAAAGAGCCCTGGCGGATGTAGAGCTGTGGAGAGCCTTGCGGCAGAAGATTGCCGGAACGGCTAAACCCGGGGCCGGCGAAGAATTGCGCAGGCGGGCCGAAGCTTGCCGGGCCTTTAAGGTCCGGCTGGGGAGTGATCCCGCCTGGATGGCAGCCGAGGCCTGGGGACTTGCTGCCAGGGAAGGCAAGAAGGGATACCGGCTGATTTTGGAGGATGAGGTGGTAATCTAAGCGCTTATTGATCCTGATTAATGCAAGTACCGTACAAAAATCAAACGTAATTGCTGGAAATATTGCCGCCATACTCCAATGACAATACGTGTAAGCCTTCCTTTTCCCTTCGGGGTGAGGGGAGGTTTTTTGTTTACCAAAATCACGGAAGAGTGAGTTAGATCACCATCTGAATTTTATCAAATGATAAATTATTTCATGAATTCAAGCAGATCAAAACAGACAAGATTAAGGGCATTGCACAACCACCAATTGTGAAGTCATTTCATGCGGAATCACAAATTATTGATCTGCCAAAGGTTAGTAGAGACGTAGTGAGTAAAGAGAGTATATTGCACTGTATAGAGCAGAGAAGAAGTACACGCTTCTATTCGGCCGACACGCTAAGTCTGGAGGAGCTGTCCTATTTATTGTGGGCCACCCAGGGAATTACTGGAATGAACGTACTCCAGATAATCCACGGCACTCTGATTAATTTTATCGTCACTCGCCTGGAAGGAAGCGCCGAACACGGCGAAGTAAGGCAAGGCGATTGCTCCAACATGGATGGCACTGGCTTTGAAAGGCGCGATCACTTCATCTATGGTAAAAGAAACAGAGCCGGCTGGCTGGTAGTTTTCCTTTTTATCGCCGATGGTCATAGCTATGCCCAGCTTCTTACCCTTCAGCTTGTTTCCGCTTGAGCCGTAAGCCCAGCCGTGAGTGAACACATCGTCCAGCCATTTTTTCAGCAGCGGGGGGTAGCTATACCAGTATAAGGGGAATTGGAAAATAATCAGGTCATGCGCCTCCAATAAACGCTGCTCCCGCAGAACATCGATGCTCCAGTCCGGGTACTCCTTGTAGAGCTCGTGGACCGTAACGTCCTCCGGATGCAGCAGCAGCTCTTGTCTCCATCTCCGGTTCACTCTTGAAGCCTCTATATCGGGGTGTGCCAGGATTACCAGGGTTGTCATTAGGGATCACCTTTCCGGTGTATAATTTGTGTTGTGCAGCTGTTTCTATTATTTTGTAAGCCCCCGAAAATGTAAATACACACAATAAAGTAACAAGGTTACCTCAAGGTGTGCACTAGACTTTGCCGGATATTATGGCATGCTAAGAGAAGCAGTGTTCAAATTAGGGCAAAGGAGGTACGGGGGATGAAGCAATATCATTTAGGGATCGAGGCAACGCTTGAGATTATCGGCGGGAAATGGAAGTCGCTGATCATATGTATACTGATGTCGGGGACCAAGAGGACCAGTGAACTGCAGCGCAGTATTCCGGGCATCTCGCAAAAAGTTCTAATTCAGCAGCTTCGTGAGCTGGAACGGGACGGGATCATCGGCAGAGTGGTCTACAGCCAAATGCCGCCCAAAGTGGAATATTACATCACCGAGTATGGAGTGACAGCCAATGAAATCATTGACCTGATGTGCTCCTGGGGCAGAACCAATATTGCGATCCGGCAGAAGCGGGGTGAGGAAGTCATGCTGCTTGATAAGGACTCTGAATAGGAGCAGAACTGATGTACTAATCTATTGACAATGGTTTGATATCAAACTATAATCCATGTATGGAGACCAGAGACGCTATTTCACTTATATCCAAGATCCGCGAGAAGGTTAACCGCTTCATCGTTCAAGAGATGGCGAAGCAGGGAGTAGAGGACATTGCCACCTCTCACGGAGATATTCTCTATGCGCTGCTGTCTAAGCACAGACTGACCATGGCCGGGATCTCGGCACATATTCATAAGGACAAATCTACGGTTACAGCACTTGTGGATAAGCTGGTCCGGCTGGGACTGGTTAAGAAGGAGAGGGATCAGGAGGACACACGGTACGTATACGTTACTCTAACCGGGAAGGGGAAGGCGCTGGAGCCGGTATTTGAATCGGTCTCTTCTGCTATGCTGAAGCAGTTCTACCGCGATATCACGGAAGAGGAGCAGACAATTTTGCTGGCGATTTTAATAAAAATCAATCATAATTTCTAAAAATTTGGTGTGATAGTTTGATATCAAACTAATTATAGAGAGGACATTATAATGAGAGACTACACTGATGAATTACCGCCGCATACAGAGAAATATGTCGGTGAGCATGATCTCTACCTGGAGATTTATAAGGGAGAGGAGGCGGGAAAAGGCCAGGAACAGGAGAATAAGGTACCCCTACTGTTTGTACACGGTGCCTATACCGGAAGCTGGATGTGGAGCAAGTACATTCCCCATTTCATCCGTGAAGGCTGGACCTGTTATGTGATGAATCTGAGAAGTCATTACCGGAGCCGGGTGCTGGATATGACGCAAATTACCTTTGAAGATTATCTGGAGGATATCCATGAAGTGATGCGGGTGATCCAAGCTGAATGCGGAGTTGCTCCTGCCCTAATCGGGTTCAGCATGGGCGGAATTCTTAGCCAGAAGGTGGCGGAGACAGCCGGGCTGGCCGGACTTGTGTTGATTGATTCGAGTCTATGCAGAGAGGTACATGAGGAGGTTCCTTATACGGATATCGTTAAGACAGTACCGGGTAACGTAGTACCCGCACCGGTCCGCGAAGAGGAGATCAGCCTGGATGAGACGGTAGAAGACATAGCGTTTCAGCGAAAATACCTGACGATGGAGTCCGCCAAGGCGTTTCGAACCTTTTCTTATCATTTCGGGGCAGCAGGGGTATCCGTAGACAGCGGGTTCATTACTTGCCCTTGTCTGGTGATCCATGCCATTAACAGTGATGAGGATGAGCACCGGGGCAGAGCTAATGCAGCGTATTTCCGCGCAGCCTACACAGGTCTTTGGAACACCACCCATACCGGCCTTCTCGTAGGACAGCGCTATCAGGAAGCGGCACAGACGATCCTGCGGTGGTTAGCAAGATAATGAATCTATATAAATTGGACTAAAAAATTATAGTTAAAGGAAAAGTGGTGGAGGGGAATTTTGGAACTGGAGTAGCGGTAGCGTCCGTCTTTGTATGCGGATTTCAACCGTTAAAAACGGGATACATCGAGAAATCTGCAGACAACAGCGGCCGGAAGTCCAAAACTTCTCTGGAGTCACGTTTAATCCTAAAACCTAAAGATCATTAGTTCAATTTATCTACTGCAACAAATAAAAGGCCGCCTGAGCCGGGATGCTCCCGTTCCTTAGCGGCCTTAACCTAATAGGTGAAGGGTGTTCTATATATACATCTAACTGGAAATTAGTGAAATTTGACAGTCTTGATGCGCGATTCCTGCTCGTAAGTTAGCGGGCTTGGCGTTGGCGGTGTGTGCAGATGGCGGTGTGCGCTGTATTCCATTCTCCGGTAATCCTCTTCTCCGGAAGCCATCCCCGGCTGCCACATCCCGGTTACCCAATTCTTCAGTTCCTTAATTCCTGCCAGCATTGCATTCATCCTCCTTGGCGATGAAATACGGTAATGAACCTCTGGGACATCTCTTTTGGTTACGCTTTCATTATAGCATACATAATCCAAAAAGCAATGAAATGTCCGCCTGATAAAGACAAATAAATAAGGAATAATGTTGTGATAACTGGGTTTGTATTTGTATAAGAGAACAATGTCCTCGTGAGATGGACTATATGCAGGCAACAAAAAAGCGGCAGCCGGGAGGGCGGTCGCTTCGGGGCGGGATGTTATGCGGAAGCAGCTAAACGTTTCAATTCAGCTTCCTGATCTATAGAACGCCGGGCCAGTATATCCAGCGTTGCGTCATGTCCTCGCAGGCTTCGGTCGATCCGCTCCAGAGAATCCCGGCCAGCAACGACTTCAGTATTCACTTCGGACACCGCCTGTTGAATAAGCGGGATTAGCTTCGTATCTTCCTTGATGCTTTCGATATCATCCTTGATGGTAACGATGTCGGTCTTGATGTTTTCAATTTCATTCTTGATGCTTTCAATTTCATCCTTGATGATAACCAACTCGCCAACAATTTCAGACTTAAATGTAGCGAATTCTGACTGAAGATTTTTAACATCGGACTTGATGCCTGCAATTTCGGTCTTGATTCCTGAGATTTCGGTCTTAATTCCTGCAATTTCAGACTTCATTCCGTTAATTTCGGACTTTACTCCTTGCAGCTCGGCAAGAATCTGCTGGAGAATTACATCGCTCATAGGGCACAGCTCCTTAGATAGGGTTGGAATAGGACTGCTGCTTGAAGGGGGGATACCTGCGGAATAGGTACAGGTCATTATAGCATATTTGCGTCATTATTGGGTGCTGCTGTAAAAAGAATTCCATGAACATATTGGACATTAGAAAACTGATACTTAAATTTATAAATATACAAAATAGGACAATGGGTGTACTATGTATGTGAATAAATTCGCATGAAGCGTAACCGATAAGAGATGGGGGAATTAAGATCCATGAAGACAAGAAACTGGAAACACCTTATGAAGCTAGTCGTGCTGACTGCTGCTGTCAGTGTAGTAGCTGCCGGATGCGATAGCGCAAATCAGGCAGGAAATGCCAAAGATACTAATACAGGAGCTGCTACAGCTGTAGCTGCTGAGGCCGTTACGATATCGCTGGGACTGCTGCCATCCATCGATGCAATTCCTTTTATTATTGCCCATGAGCAGGGATTTGATCAGAAGCATCATGTGAACCTGGATATCCAGACCTTCAAGAGCGCGAAGGATCGTGATGTGGCTTTTCAGGCGGGTAAGGTAGATGGCCTCAGTGCGGATCTGGTGGCAATCTCGATCTATAATGAAGCAGGACTTGATGTCAAAATCACGAGCACGACCACAGGTGAATTCGACCTGCTGACCGGAAATGATGAAGTGAAAGAGGTAAAGGATCTGAAGGGGAAGACCGTCATCCTGTCCAAGAACACCTCAACCCAGTATACCGTTGCCATGATGCTGAAGCAGGCAGGCCTGACAGAAGCCGATATTACTGTAACGGAAGTGCCGCAGATTCCAACGCGTCTGGAGCTGCTTAAGAATCATAAGGCGGATGCGGCTGTTTTGCCGGAGCCTTTTGTCACCATGGGCCGTACTGCCGGTCTGCGCGTTCTCAGCTCCACCCATAGTGCGGGGATCAATCCGTTTGTGCTGGCTTTTCCACAGAGTGCCATTGATGCCAAGGGTCAAGGAATCCGCGATATGTACGCCGCTTATGATGAGGCTGTCGATTATATGAAGACGCATGACCAATCGGAATATATCGACCTGATTATTAAGGAAGTGGGCTATCCCGATACGCTGAAGAATGAGATTAAGGTGCCGGAGTATCTGCCTGCGAACCAGGTAGATGTGAAGGAAGTGGAGGCTGCTTTTGCCTGGGCCCGTGAAAAAGGACTGTTGACCAAAACACTATCGGCTGAAGATGTGATCTCCGATGTCCAGTTTAAAAAATAGCGGTCTCCGCATTAATCAGCTCCATGTAGCTTATCAGAACGGGCAGCTGGCCCTGGGGGAAATGAACCTGACCCTGCCGGAGCACGGGATTTATACGGTGATCGGTCCCTCGGGCAGCGGCAAATCCACGCTGCTGCGGGCGATTGCCGGACTGCTGCCCGGTTACGAAGGCGAACTGCTCTTCAATGGCAGATCTGTCCATGACAAGGACACGCTAATCGGGCTCGTGCCGCAGAATTATGGCCTGCTGCCCTGGAAGACGGTCAAAGACAATATCGGGATTGCGATGCGGATCGCCCGTCCGGGCGGGGCAGGCCGGGGTAGGCGGGAGCAGGACCGGCAAATTATGCACTGGCTTGAATCCATGGGAATCGCCCAGCTCGCCGGCCGGTTTCCGCTCTCACTGAGCGGCGGTCAGCAGCAGCGGGTGGCCATTGCCCGCGCCTTTGCCATACTGCCGACGCTTCTGCTGCTGGATGAGCCGTTCTCGGCGCTGGATGCCATTACGCGGGAAGAGCTGCAGCAGATTTTTATCGACAACTGGCAGGCGCATCCGGCGACCACGCTGTTCGTGACCCACGATGTGGAGGAGGCGATTCTCTTGGGACAGAAGATTATCATCATGCTGCCGGGCCAGCAGGAGCCGCCGGAGATTCTCGATAACGCTGCTGTATTTGCCATGAAGCATTCCCAGAAGCGGGAGAGCGAGGAGTACTTTATGCAGTCAAAGAGAATCCGAAAGGTAATGATGGAGAAATGGTAAAACGACGGCGTTTTGTTCACCTGCTGCGCCTGCTGCTCGTTTTTGCCGGAATGAATGCGCTCTGGTATGTCGCTTATCTGCTCATGAATCACGCGATTCTTCCCAGCCCGGGCGCGGTCTATAAGGCAATGTTTCAGCTTGGGGCCCATGATGTGGCGCTGAATGTCGGCTACAGTCTGATGCGCATCACTGAAGGTGTGCTGCTGGCTCTGCTGCTCGGTCTGCTGGCCGGTCTGCTAATGGGCCGCTCTCCTTTCTGGAACCGGATATTGGACCCGGTCGTCTATCTGACCTATCCGATTCCCAAAATTGCGCTGCTGCCGGTGGTTATGCTCTTCTTCGGTCTCGGAGAAACCTCCAAGGTGCTGATGATTATGCTGATCCTGCTGTTTCAGGTCATTATCTCGGTACGCGATGGTGTGAAGGCTATTCCTGAGAGTACTTATGATGTCCTGACGAGTATTGGTGCCAGCACGATGCAGAAATTCTGGAATGTGACGCTTCCCGGCGCTTTATCGGTGATCCTCAGTACGATTCGCATTTCGCTGGGTACAGCGATTTCCGTACTCTTTTTCACCGAAATCTACGGCACGGAGCATGGCATGGGCTTCTTTATCATGGATGCCTGGCTGCGGCTGGACTACCCTGAGATGTATGCCGGAATTATGCTGTTCAGTCTGGTGGGATTCGTGCTGTTCCTGCTGGTGGATGTGCTGGATTACAGATTCATGAAGTGGCGGAGATAGTGTTTGAGTGGGAGCAACGTGAGCACTTGGGTGGACGCTGCGCGAACGGACCGTTGTTCCAATCGCTGTGGTCTCCAGATTTTTTTTATTCCCCTATGTGGTGAAAATCCGGAGACCAAGGCGACCGCTGCCGCTTCTACACAATCGTTCCGTCCTCTCCGCTGTTTAAGCGGTATACAATACATCTAAGTTTCAAAAACTCAAAAAGAAATCGCCCTTTTGGTAAGATGGAAGATCGACCATCCATCCCAAAGGGGCGATTTCTTTTTTATGGACTATATAAGACGAACTAAAGAATTAACAAAAAGCAAAAAGAAACGGAGGGGGAATTTGGAACTGTAGGAGCGGAAGCGACCGCCTGAAAGCTTTCCGAAGGAAAGCTCGCATCGTAAGCAAAAGCTGTATTTGGATTTCTACCGCGAGCAGCGGTTTCAATCAGGAAATTCAAATACAATAGCGGCCGGAAGTCCAAATGTTCACCGCAGCGACGACCAAGCTTTGAGTTCTAATCTTAAGGGCATCTTATAGAGCTTTTCTTTCTAATATAGATTATTTACCGAGCTGCTTATCGACTTCCTTGACAGGATTCTCGCCGACATTCTCTTCGGTCTTGACACTGCTCATGAACCAGCCTGTAGCTGCAATGATGATCAGAACTACATAGAAGGTCAGTTTCCACCAGGTGCTGTGTGCGAAGTCTTCAGACAATACACCCAGAGCAGGATGGGCCAGCGTGATGACTGCGAGCTTAACCCCTACCCAGCCGACGATGAAGAAGGCAGCAACCTCAAGACCCGGACGGGTGTGAAGCAGCTTAACGAAGAAGGAAGCAGCGAACCGCATAATCACGAGACCAATGAACCCGCCCGCGAAGATTACAAGGAACTGTCCGCCGTCGAGGCCGCCGATGTTGCGGATACCACTTGCCGGAAGAGCAACGGCCAGGGCTACGGCTGCGAGGATGGAGTCTACAGCAAAGGCAATATCTGCTACCTCGACCTTAAGTACGGTGAACCAGAAGCTGGCTTTCTTCTTATTTACAGCTCCAGGGCTTCCGCTTTCAGCGGCGTCTTCCGTGACCGGCTTAGCGAATAACACTTTTCGGAAGATGTGATTCCCCGCGATAAATAACAGATATAGCGCACCGATGGCTTGTACCTGCCAGATGTCTACCAGATAGGAGATGACGAACAGCGATCCGAACCGGAACACAAACGCTCCAGCCAATCCGTAGAACAATGCCTTCTTACGTTCCTCATCAGGAAGATGCTTAACCATAATTGCGAGTACAAGTGCGTTGTCTGCGGCAAGCAGCCCTTCCAGTGCTACGAGAACGAGCAATACCCATCCGTACTCTAATAATAATCCCCAATCCATTGCTGTTTCCTCCTCAAGTGGGTTTAGCTGCTTTTTGAGAAACTAACGGTGATACCATTAGTTTAACCAAAAATATATATAAAAAAGACCTTTACCAAACAGATTAGCCTTTGGAATAAAGGTAACCTGGTTGGTAAAGGTCTCGCTAACAATAATCTATTGCCGATAAAACCGGAGAATATCCTCATATTCTCGTATTGACGATTTTATCTAACAGCTACTCCCCTTTACGGGATTATATGAAATTTTAGGTGATTCGTTTCTGGCTAAAAGTATCATATCCGAGTTAAGAGGTGTTGTCAATGTTTTTGTAAGAACAACTATCAATAGAAATGACAGGCCTGAAAACGGAAACATGATAAGTGTGAGTCATGTAAGTTGACATGTCATATGGCGAAACTGCAAACAAAAGGAAATGAAGGGCAAAACGAACGTTGGACTAATTGACGATCCCCGGTAATGAAAATATGATGAAACTAATTAAAGCGGCCAAGTGAAATTAATGTTAGATAAAATAACATTAACCAAAACAAAGGCTATTTGAACCATAAACTTTTAGGAGGTGGGAAATGATGCAGCCGTCATGTCTATCAAGTGAAGCGGAAGAGGAGATTAGCCGCCACCCTTGCTACAGCGAGGAGGCCCACCGTTTCTATGCCCGGATGCACATCCCGGTTGCTCCCGCCTGTAACATCCAGTGCAATTACTGTAACCGCAAGTTCGACTGTGTGAATGAGAGCAGGCCGGGCGTGGTCAGTGAGGTGCTTACTCCGGAGCAGGCGGAACGCAAGGTGCGGGGAGTTGCCGCTGGGCTGATGCAGCTCTCGGTCGTGGGTGTAGCCGGCCCCGGAGATCCGCTGGCGAACCCGGAGCAGACCTTCGATACCTTCGCCCGGGTCAGGAAGCATGTGCCTGATGTCTCTCTCTGTCTCAGCACTAACGGACTCACGCTGTACCGGCATGTGGATGAGATTATGGAGCTGGGCATCCGCCATGTCACGATCACCATCAACGCCATTGACCCTGAGGTCGGCCAGGCGATTTATCCCTGGGTGTTCGATGAAGGCGTACGGTACGAAGGCAGAGAGGCAGCCGAGCTGCTGATCCGCCGTCAATTACTGGGACTTGAGATGCTGGCGAAGCTGGGGATTCTGGTCAAAGTGAATTCCATTATGATTCCGGGGATTAACGATCATCATCTGACTGCAGTGTCAGCGCGGGTAAAAGAGCTCGGAGCCACGCTGCACAATGTAACACCGCTTATTCTCGCACCGGGCAGCCAGTATGAAGCGGATGGCCGTAAGGCACCCCGTCCGAAGGAATTGCTTAATTTGCAGGAGCAGCTGGGCCGTGACGGGATGAAGGTGATGCGTCACTGCCGGCAATGCCGGGCCGATGCGATCGGGCTGCTGGGCCAGGACCGCAATCCCGATTTTCCGCTCGAAGCGATGGAGGCTGAGCCAGTCATTAATGAAGAAGCCCGGGCGATGTTCCAGCGTGAGCTGGACACCAAGATCCGCGAGCGCGTCTTGGCCAGACAGGCCAGACGCATTCAGGCCGGCGGGCCGAAGACACGGGTCGCGGTTGCCACCAGAGGCGGCGACAAGGTGAATCAGCATTTCGGTCATGCCACTGAGTTCCTGGTCTACGACACCGACGGAACGGATGTACAGCTCCTGGGTGTCCGCAAGATCCAAGCCTATTGCCATGGCAAGGCCGATTGTAACGGTGACAAAGCAGCTACGCTGCAAGAAATTATATCAATTCTAAGTGACTGCCGTATTCTTCTCTGCTCCGGCATCGGCGAGGCCCCAAGGGCCAGCCTGAACGCAATCGGTGTCCTGCCTCTTGTCCGCAAAGGCGGCATTCAGGAAGCCATTCTCGAAAGCGTGAAGTACAGCTCTTATTTTGAAAAACTAAACATTTCGAAGGGATGATGAACAATGAGACAAATCGCGTTCTACGGTAAAGGCGGTATCGGTAAATCGACAACTTCACAAAACACCCTGGCTCAGCTGGCAACCAAATTCCAACAAAGAGTCATGATCGTAGGCTGCGACCCGAAGGCGGATTCCACCCGTCTGATCCTGAATACCAAAGCCCAGAACTCCGTGCTGGAGCTGGCGGCTGAGCTTGGCTCCGTAGAGGACCTGGAGCTTGAGGATGTGCTGCAGACAGGCTTCGGCGACATTATCAACGTAGAGTGCGGCGGGCCGGAGCCGGGGGTAGGCTGCGCAGGACGCGGGATTATCACTGCGATCAACTTCCTGGAGCAGGAGGGCGCCTATCAGGATCTGGATTTCGTCTCCTATGACGTACTGGGTGACGTAGTATGCGGCGGATTCGCCATGCCGATCCGTGAGGGCAAGGCCCAGGAGATCTATATCGTCTGCTCCGGCGAGATGATGGCGATGTACGCAGCGAACAATATCGCCCGAGGTATCCTGAAATATGCCACTAGCGGCGGCGTAAGACTCGGCGGCCTGATCTGCAACAGCCGGAATACAGACCGTGAGGATGAGCTGATCATGGAGCTGGCCTGCCGCCTGAACACACAGATGATTCACTTTGTTCCCCGCGACAACATCGTTCAGCATGCCGAGCTGCGCAGAATGACCGTAGCCCAATATAATCCTGAGCACCAGCAGGCGAAAGAATATGAAATATTGGCCGAGAAAATCCTCAATAACAAAATGCTGACGATCCCTACCCCGATCTCGATGGAAGAGCTGGAAGAGCTGCTGATGGAATTCGGCATCATTGAAGATGAAGAAGCTGCGATCAAGAAGCTGGCGGCTTCCGGGCAATAAGGCTTACTAAAGAACTTAACAAAAAGCGTAAAGAAGCGGAGGGGAAATTTGGAACTGGAGGAGCGGTAGCGTCCGCCTGAAAGCTTTCCGCAGGAAAGCTCGCTTCGGAAGCATATGCAGTCTCCGGATGTTATCCGCTAAGCGGAATAATAAAAAACATCTGGAGACAACAGCGGCTGGAAGTCCAAATGTTCACCGCAGTGACGACCACGCTTAACGTTCAACTCTTAAGTAAGCCATTAACAGAAGGAGGGTCAAACCATGGGACTGAATATTGAAGAGAATCAGAAGCTGGTTGAAGAGATTCTGGAAGCTTATCCCAAAAAGGCGCGGAAGGACCGCGAGAAGCATTTTCAGGTGGCGGATGAAAAGGCCATTGATTGCAGCACCTGTGCGGTGAAGTCCAATATCAAATCCCGTCCGGGTGTCATGACCCCGCGCGGCTGCGCCTATGCCGGCTCCAAAGGGGTGGTCTGGGGGCCGATCAAGGATATGGTCCATATCAGTCACGGGCCGGTGGGCTGCGGACAGTATAGCTGGGGCTCACGCCGTAACTTTGCGAATGGGACGCTTGGCATCGATAACTTTACGGCGATGCAGATTACCAGTGATTTTCAGGAGACGGATATCGTGTTCGGCGGGGATAAGAAGCTGGCCGTCATTATGCGTGAGATTACCGAGATGTTCCCGCTGGCCAAAGGGATCTCCGTCCAGTCGGAATGCCCGGTCGGCCTGATCGGTGATGATATCGAAGCGGTGTCGAAGAAGATGTCCAAGGAGCTGGAAATGCCGGTTGTTCCGGTACGCTGCGAAGGCTTCCGCGGAGTCAGCCAGTCGCTGGGCCATCATATTGCGAACGATGCGATCCGTGACTTCGTGATGGGCCGTGCCGAGCTGGCCGAGACCGGGCCTTACGATGTCAATATTATCGGGGACTATAACATTGGCGGCGACGCCTGGGCCTCCCGTATCCTCCTGGAAGAGATGGGCCTGCGCGTTATTGCCCAGTGGTCCGGTGACGGCTCTCTGAACGAGCTGGAGGTAGCCCACAAAGCGAAGCTGACCCTGATCCACTGCCACCGCTCCATGAACTATATGGTAGACCATATGGAGAAAGCCTACGGTATCCCTTATCTGGAATACAATTTCTTCGGGCCTACGAAGACGTATGAGAGCCTGCGGGCGATTGCAGCCTTGTTCGATGAGACAATTCAAGAGAATTGCGAGCAGATGATTGCCAGATACAAGCCGGTCATGGATGCAGTGATCCGCAAATACAGACCTCGCCTGGAAAATAAGACCGTCATGCTGATGATCGGGGGCCTGCGTTCCCGCCATACCATCGGTGCTTATGAAGATCTGGGGATGGATATCGTAGCCTCCGGTTATGAATTCGCCCATAAGGATGACTATGAGAAGATGCTCCCGATGCTTGCCGAGGGAACCATTGTCATGGATGATCCTACAGCTTATGAGCTGGAAGAGCTCACGAAGAAGATGAACATTGATCTGGTGGGCTCAGGCGTGAAGGAGAAATATGTCTATCACAAGATGGGCGTGCCGTTCCGGCAGATGCATTCCTGGGATTATAGCGGCCCGTATCACGGCTTCGACGGCTTTAAGGTGTTCGCGAAGGATATGGATATGACCGTGAACAGCCCTGTATGGGCTCTGGTGAGCAGACAAGGAACAATGGAGCCGAAGGAGGCGGGCGTATGAGCAGGGATGAACTGAACATTAAAGATAATACCAGCTTGTTCAAGGAAGAGCGTTATGTGCAGCAGCGGGAGAACAAGAAGCAGTTCGAAGCGCCCTGCAGCGAGCAGGAGACCGCCGAAGCACTCGCGTACTCCAAGTCTGCAGAATATATGGAGAAGAATTTCAGCCGCCAGAATGTGGTGATTAATCCGCATAAAGCGTGCCAGCCGCTGGGTTCGGTCATGGCTGCACTCGGATTCGAGAAGACGCTGCCGTTCGTACACGGTTCGCAGGGCTGCAACGCCTACTTCCGCAGCCATCTCAGCCGCCACTTCAAGGAGCCTACGCCGTCCGTGTCCACATCCATGACAGAGGATGCAGCCGTATTCGGCGGGATGAATAACCTGATTGACGGTCTGGAGAACAGTGTCGCCTTGTACAAACCGGAGATGGTTGCGATCTGTACCACCTGTATGGCTGAGGTCATCGGGGATGACCTGAACTCTTTTATCGGCAATGCCCGCATTAAAGGGGTGATCAGTGAGGAATATCCGGTGGCCTACTGCAACACGCCGAGCTTCGTCGGCTCACATATCACTGGCTACGACGCCATGATCAAGGGTATCCTGAGCTACCTCTATACCCGTTCGGGTATTGAGAGCAAGCCGGGGAGCGGCGCGGAGAGCGGAGAGAAGCTGAATGTGATGCTGGGCTTCGAGCCATACACCGGCAACTTTGCAGAGCTGCGCAAGATTCTGGGTGCCTTCGATACGAAGTACACCATACTTGGAGACCACAGCGGGAACTACGATTCACCGGCAACCGGAGAGTATGAATACTACTACGGCGGCACGAAGCTTGCGGATGTTCCGCAGGCAGCCAATGCGCTTGCCACCTTGTCCCTGCAAAAGTATACGCTGAAAAAGACCCAGGAATATATCAGCGGCACTTGGAACCAGCAGCTGGCAGCGTTATCCACGCCGCTGGGCATTAAGGGCACAGATACGCTGCTGGATACGATCAGCGAACTGACCGGTCTCCCGATTCCAGCAATACTCACCGAAGAACGCGGCCGTGTCGTGGATGCGCTGATGGACAGTCACCCTTACCTGCACGGCAAGCGGGTGGCGCTGGTAGGTGACCCGGACCTGCTCATCGGCCTGATCGGGTTCTGCCTCGAGACCGGAATGGAGCCGGTGCACATTATCTGCTCGAACGGTGATGTGGACTTCAATGAAGTGAAGTTCAAGGACGAAGCCGAAGCGCTGCTGGCAGCAAGTCCGTATGGCACCGAAGCTACTGTGCATGTCGGCAAAGACCTGTGGCATATGCGCTCGCTGCTGCTGAATGACAAGGTGGATCTGGCGATTGGCAGCTCCCATCTGAAATTTGCCGCCAAGGATGCGGAGGTGCCGCTGGTGCGGGTCGGCTTCCCGATCTTCGACCGCCATCATATGCACCGTTATCCGATTATCGGGTATCAGGGAACACTCAACCTGCTCAGCCTGATCGTGAACACGATTCTGCAGCAGCTTGATGATCATAACTCCGGCTTTAATTTTGAGCTGGTGCGCTAGAGCCGTTTGTCTTTAGCCATTAATAAGATAGAAGTGCGCAAGATTCGTGTGGAACACAAGCCTCTTAAGCGAAGGAGATGAAGAGCCGATGGACCCTTTACGGCAAGATGAATTTGATTCCCAGGCTTGCGGGAGTATAGCGCCTAAGGCGAAGCCCTGTCCAAGGCCCAAGCCGGGCGAAGCTGCCGGAGGCTGCTCCTTCGACGGAGCCCAGATCACGCTGCTGCCGATTATGGATGCGGCGCATCTGGTTCACGGACCGATTGCCTGCGCCGGAAACAGCTGGGAGAGCAGAGGCACGTTATCCAGCGGCCCCTCCCTGTCCCGATACGGCTTCGCTACGGATCTTACGGATTCTGATATTATTTTTGGCGGCGAGAAGAAATTGAAGGACAGCATTGATTATATTGCCGGGCGCTTTGCGCCTCCGGCAATATTTGTATATTCAACCTGCGTGACCGCGCTGATCGGCGAAGATATGGATGCGGTCTGCAAAGAGGCGGCGGACCGGATAGGGATTCCTGTTATCCCGGTGAACAGCCCTGGCTTCGTCGGCAGCAAGAATCTCGGGAACCGGCTGGCGGGGGATGCGCTGCTGCAGTATGTCATCGGGACGGGGGAGCCGGAGCCGGAGACGGCCCTGGGGGTCAACCTGATCGGGGAGTACAATATCGCCGGTGAGATGTGGGATATTGAGAAGCTGATGAACAGCGCCGGGATCGCCGTAACCTCGCGGATTACGGGGGATGCCCGTTATAAAGAAATTACGTGGGCGCACCGGGCGAGAGTGAATATGGTGGTCTGCAGCCGGGCGCTGCTGGGCTTTGCCAAGGAGATGGAGGCGAGATACGGTATCCCGTATTTCGAAGGCTCGTTCTATGGTGCGAAGGAGACGACCTATTCGCTGCGCCAGATGGCCTATCTGATGAATGACCGGGAGATGGAGCGGCGGGTGGACCGGCTCACCGAGCGGGAGGAAGCCCGCTTAAGCCAGGAGCTGCGGCCTTACCGCAAGCTGCTGAGGGGGAAGCGGGCTGTACTCTATACGGGCGGCGTCAAAAGCTGGTCCGTCATCTCGGCCCTGAAGGAGCTGGGAGTTCAGGTCGTCGGGGTAGGGACGAACAAGAGCACGGAGGATGATGTGCGGCGGATTGCCGACCGTGTGGGTGATGATACAGAATACATTCCCGAGGGCGGGGCCAGCCGGATTATTAAGACGGTAAGAGAGCGCAAGGCGGATATTATGATTGCCGGCGGCCGCAATATGTATGTGGCGATGAAAGAGCAGATTCCCTTCATTGATATTAATCAGGAGCGCCACAAGGCGTATGCCGGATATGAAGGGCTGCTGCGGCTGGCCAAAGAGCTGACCTATTCACTTGCGAACCCGATCTGGAAGCTGGCAGCAAGCCCCGCTCCCTGGGATAAGGAGGCACCGCCCTATGACCGTTAACCGGAGAAAAAAGCCCGCATCTGTTAACCCGATGAAGATCGGGCAGTCGCTGGGTGCCGTACTGGCATTGCAGGGCTGCTACCGGGCCATGCCGCTGATTCACGGCTCCCAGGGCTGCTCCGCTTTTCCGAAGGCGCTCCTGACCCGGCATTTCCGGGAACCGATAGCCGTGCAGACCTCGGCGCTGCAGGAGATGGATGTCATCTTCGATGCCAACCGCAATCTGGAGGAGGCGCTGAATCTGGTGCTGAGCAAGCACCGCCCGGATATCATCGGCATCATTGGGACGGAATTGACCGATGTAGCCGGTGTGGATTATCAGAACATGCTTAAGACGTATAAAAGAGAGCGGAATATGCGCGGAGGTCTCGCCTTCTCCGTGGTGCTGCCTGATTTTCGCGGATCGCTGGAATCGGGCTTCAGCTCTACGGTGGAGGCCATGATTGACGAGATGATCCAGCAGGCAGGACACCGGGGGCAAAGAAGCGTAAATACCCGGCAGATTACCCTGCTGCCGGGCTCGTTCTTAACCCCGGCCGATGTGATGGAACTGAAGGAGATCATCTCCTCCTTCGGCTTCGAGGTGATTGCGCTGCCGGATATCTCGACCTCCTTGTCCGGCCATCTACTGACCGGGTTCTCGCCGCTGACGCGCGGCGGGGTTCCGCTGGACTCTATGCTTCAGAGCCTGCAGTCCGGGCTGACGATTGCCGTGGGCGGCAGCATGGAACGTCCGGCCAGACGGCTGCATAATGCGATAGGGACCCCGTATAAGGTATTCGAAGGGGCAATGGGGCTTAAGGCGACCGATGAACTGCTGCATTTCCTGCATCAGATCAGCGGGGAGCCGGTGCCGCTGCGGTATTGCTGGCAGCGGGAGAATCTGCTCGACAGCATGCTGGACGCGCATTTTCAATTTGCCGGAATGTCGGTTGTTGCCGCATTGGAACCGGATCATCTGCATTCGGTCTCGGGGTGGCTGGAGGAGCTGGGCGTAGAGCAGAAGGCGCTGATCACCTCGTTCGAGACCCCGCTTATTGCCGGAATGGAGCGCGAGGTGTGGGTGGGCGATCTGGATGATGCCGAGGTGCTGGGCAAGGGAGCGGATCTCTGGATCAGCAATTCCCACGGGATCGCCGGGGCACAGCGGATCGGTGCCGCGTTCATGCCGGCCGGGTTCCCGGTCTGGAATGAGCTTGGCGCTTACATGTCCGTCTCGGCCGGGTACCGGGGAGCAATGGAATGGAGTAATAAGGCAGGGAATCTGTTAATGCAAAGGGAGGCAGGGCACCGTGAAAGTAGCGTTCGCCACAGATGATGGAAGCCGTGTGAATGCGCATTTCGGACAGAGTCCGATGTTCGCTGTATATAATGTAACGAAAGCCGGAGCCGAGCTGTTGGAGCTGCGCAAGCTGTCTGCCGTACCGCACCAGGATGAAGCTGGAAAAATCGACAGCCGCCTGGATTCCATAGGCGACTGTACTCTGATCTTCATCATGCAGATCGGTGCATCGGCTGCTGCGCGGGTAACCCGCCGGAAGATTATGCCGGTGAAGCTACCGTTCGGCAGCCCTATCGAAGAGCAGCTGAAGCGGTTGGTCGAGATGCTTCAAGGCAAGCCTCCGATGTGGTTGGCCAAGGTGCTGCGGGAAGAGGAAGAGAATGAAGGGGGAGATGCTGATGGAACCCATGGCTAATGAGAGTGCGGCACTGCAGTGTACGGTGATTCCGGGAGCTGCGGCGGTGAGACAGCGCAGTCCCAGAGCGCGCAAGGAGCTGAATCCGGAGACCGCAGATGCCCTGATCCGGCGTCTGTGTCATCTTCTAGATGCCGGAGACTTTTTCGGACGTAGCAGCAGCCTTCCTCCGCTGGAGAAGATCGCGAAGCTGTTCCTGGCGTCTGCCGGGGATAAGGATCAATCGGAATTCAATTGCGCGGTGTCGCCCAAGGTCCGCCAGCAGGTGCCGCTGCTGTTCCAGGCCATGGCAGGCGTTATGGAGGAGAGAACCGGCCTTATGATCCAGAGTACGGCGGAGATTAACGGCGAGGGCTTCGGACGGGGGCTGCTCTACAGCGGCAGAGTCATTGTGGTGCTTAAGAGCCTGCGGGCCGGCTTCCCCTTCCCGTTCACTTCGGCTGAGAAGACGATTTCGTACGGGGTGGAGTGCATTGAAGAAGGAATGGCATGGCTGGAGAAATATAAAGAGCTGACTTCAGCGCACGGCCTGCTTAGCCTGGAGGGCTAGAGTAAGAAAGGAATATCTAATATAAGTGGTCACAGGGGGAGTCAGGGATGGAGCAGCTTGCCGGAGGTTTGGAGCTGGAACGGTACACCCGGCAGCTGAAGCTGGTCGGGGAAGACGGGCAGAAGGCGCTGAAGGAAGCGACGGTTATGGTGGCCGGAATCGGCGGGCTTGGCGGAACGGCTGCCCTCTATTTGGCGGCGGCTGGAGTAGGCCGGCTTATTTTGGCCCATGAGGGGGTCATTGTAGCCCCTGACCTGAACCGGCAGATTCTGATGGACAGCGGGCATCTGGGTCAGGAGCGGATGAGTACGGCGGTTGCCCGGCTGAAGCAGCTGAATCCGCATGTAGAGATTGAAGGCTATAATTCCAGAATTGAATATCCTGCGGCATGGCCTTGGGTGGAAGCAGCCGATCTTGTCATCGATGCCCGCTACGACTTCCCGGAGCGTTATGCGCTGAACCGGCTATGTGTCGATACGAATACACCTATGGTGGAAGCGGCCATGTATGGCTTTGAAATATCGCTTACTACGGTGATTCCCGGACTTACGCCTTGCCTCGAGTGCCTGTATCCGGTGGTGCCGCCGCAGTGGGAGCCGCTCGGGTTCCCGGTTCTGGGCGCCACCTCCGGGATTGCCGGTTGTCTGGCAGCGCTGGAGGCCGTAAAATGGATTACAGGGGTAGGGACAACTTACGCGGGCGTAATGCATCGCTTCAGCTCACTCGACTTCGCCTGTTATAGCGTCCGTATTGCCCGTAATCCGAATTGCGCTTGCTGCGGAGAGGGAGGTAAACCGTGAAACGTCTCAAGCTATGTGACACGACACTCAGGGATGGTGAACAGGCGGCTGGAGTATCATTCACGAGGGCGGAAAAGCTGGAAATCGCAAAGTTGCTGTCGGAGAGCGGAGTAGAGCAAGCAGAGGTAGGCATTCCTGCCATGGGCAAGCGGGAGCAGGAGGATATTGCCGCTGTTGCTGAGCTGGGATTACCCATGAAGCTAATGACATGGAACCGCTCGGTCCCCGGGGATATTGACAAGGCCAAGGCTACCGGCGTGAACTGGAGCCATATCTCCATTCCGGTGTCGGAGATTCAGCTGCAGGGCAAGCTGGGGCTGACACCCCAGGAAGGTCTGAACAAGCTGCTGCGTACCGTGGAGTACGGGCTGCGGCAGGGTATGACTGTATCGGCAGGCATGGAGGACTCCTCCAGGGCGGATATAGGCTTCCTGATCGAAGTGGTGAATACCTTATACAAGGAAGGCATCCGCAGGTTCCGGTATGCAGATACCGTCTCAGCCCATCATCCGGGCCAGATGGCAGAGCGGGTAAGCCAGCTGCTGGGCGCAGTGCCTGGGGATGTGGAGCTGGAGGTACACTGCCACAATGACTTCGGGCTGGCCTGCGCGAATACGCTCAGCGGCATCGCCGCCGGAGCGGTGTGGGCCAGTACGACGGTGGCCGGGATCGGCGAGAGGACCGGCAATGCGGCCATGGAGGAAGTAGCCATGGCCTGGCGCTATTTGTACGGCGGGGAATGCGCGGTCCGGCTGGAGGGGCTCCAGAGCCTCGCGGACAAGGTTATTGCCGCGTCCGGCCGCAGTGTCGGCGATGCGAAGCCGGTCGTGGGACAGCTCGCCTTCACCCATGAATCCGGGATTCATGTGGACGGGCTGATGAAGGAGCAGGAGACGTATCAGTTCTTCGATCCGGCGGTGGTCGGCCGCGCGCACCGCTATGTGCTGGGCAAGCATTCCGGCAGCGGCGGCGTGGCCCATGTGCTGGAGCAGCAGGGACTTGCGGTCAGCGCCGAGACGGCCGGCCGTCTGCTGGAGAAGGTCCGGGCCTACGCGGAGGCCCGCAAGGGCACTGTGCCGGAAGTCATGCTGCTGCAGTGGCTGATGGAAGAGCAGCAGCGCGCGCAGAACGCGGTGTAGGCAACGCACTAAAGAATTTAACAAAAAGCAAAAAGAAGCGGAGGGGAAATTTGGAACTGGAGGAGCGATAGCGACCGCCATTGTGTTTGGATTTCTACCACGAGGAGTGGTTGCAATTAGGAAATCCAAAATACAACAGCGGCCGGAAGTCCAAATGTTCACCGCAGTGACGACCAAGCTTTGAGTTCTACTATAAGTGCGTTTTATATATGCGGATGCTTAAGCTGGGCTGTCCTCCATGTGGAGTGCGGCGCAGCTTTTTTTGGAATACAACGGCTGATGATATCCGGGGCTGGCAGGCCGGGGGGAGAATAGACTCTACTTTGACGGAGGATTTTGTTACAATTTGAGCAGGCTGTAAATAGGCAGAGCGTATGGAGAAGGGAAGGCATCACTTTGAAGAAAACGATTTTTTTCGATATTGACGGTACGATCTATGATGAAGACAAGAATATTCCGGCTTCCACCAGAGAAGCGATAGCGGAACTGAAGAGACGCGGGCACCATGTAGCAATTGCTACCGGAAGAGCGGATTATATGTTCGAGGGGCTGCGCGGGGAGCTGGGAATTGACTCATATGTCTCGCTGAACGGGCAGTATGTAGTCTATGAAGGGAAGCCGGTGTACAAGAACCCGATTGCGACCAGCGTGCTGGAGGAGCTGACCTTGTTCGCGGAGAAGCTGGATCACCCTGTTGCGTATACGGATACGGCGGGCATGAGAGTGAATGTGGCCGATCATGAGTACATCAATACGAGCGTTGGTTCGCTGAAGCTGGTATTTCCGACGCATGATGCGGGATATTTTCTGAAAAATGACATTTACCAGGCGATGATCTTCTGTCCGCAGGAGAGTCAGCAGATCTATGCCGAGCGGTACCCGGAGCTGAATTTCATCCGCTGGCACCCGCTGTGTATGGATGTGCTGCCCGGCAACGGCTCCAAAGCGAACGGGATCGCGGAGATGCTGAAGGTGATCGGGGTGAAGAAGGAAGAGGTCTATGCTTTTGGCGATGGCCTGAATGATGTGGAGATGCTGGGGTATGTCGGGTATGGCATTGCCATGGGCAACGGCGAGAAGGCAGCGAAGGCGGCCGCCTCCTTCATTACGAAATCTGTCCGCGAGGACGGGATCTATGAAGGCTTGAAGATGGTCGGGCTGCTGTAAATAGGAGCACTCGGTTGCTATGGTCTCACTTCATTGAACTCTTGAGGTGATATTCTTACTCCCGGATTTAGCATGGTGCTTTACTGGAAGAGTATTCGATTGCAGTTTATGCAATGGAATACTCTTTTTTTGCATTGCAATCAAATATGATCAACGGGGCAATGAAAGCTTTTTGTCCGGCAATAGTATATGTTTTTGGTGGACGGGTGGTGAGCGGGTATGAGAACAAACTCCGGCCTGACGGGGTGAATTGAGCTTGTCCATCCTGTACAATTAACCACTTTTCCATAAAATAATTATTTGCCTACAGGATGAATGTCCATGCCCTTTCTGGGTGAACGGAGTAGGATACATAGAGTCTATAGGAGGTGTCGAATATGGGTCGTACGGAATATAAGAAGAAAAAGCGGAGCTGCACAGAGGAGCTTACCGGATGCCCTTTGCCGAGAGCGAAACGTCCCGTGAGAAAACGGAAGGACAACAATTGCAGCTGCAAGAAAAATATTATCGTCAAAAAGCAAATTGTCCGCGTTAATATTCCATTAGGTGCTTTGGGTGCAGCCGGAGCCGCAGGAGCCTTGAATGCGGCTGGAGCTGTAGAAGCACTGGGAACAGCTGGAGCCGCGGGAGCGGCTGGTGCGCTCGGAGCCGCAGGCGTAGGCGGAGCAGCAGGAGCAGGCGGGGCAGCAGGAGCAGGCGGGGCAGCTGGTGCCCGTGGAGCCGCCGGGGCTGCCGGGCTTCTGGGTGCAGCGGGAGCAGCCGGAGCATTGGGTGCAGCCGGAGCTCAGGGTGCACTCGGAGCAGCCGGAGCCGCAGGAGCAGCCGGTGCGTTAGGTGCAGCGGGAGCAGCTGGGATAGCCGGAGCGCTGGGAGGGATTGGCCCGGCAGGGCCGGCGGGCGCACCAGGACCCGCAGGCCCTGTAGGACCCGCAGGACCTGCGGGAGCAGTAGGACCGGCAGGACCCGCAGGAGCGGGCGGAGCGGCAGGCCCTGTAGGCCCGGCAGGTCCTGCCGGAGCAGATGGAGCAGCAGGGCCCGCCGGGGCCACAGGCGCTACAGGTGCAGCAGGGTCCGCCGGGGCCACAGGCGCTACAGGTGTAGCAGGGCCAGCTGGAGCCACAGGGGCAACAGGAGTTGCCGGTCCAGCGGGTGCAACCGGGGCCACAGGAGCGGCTGGAGGAATCGCCCAGTTTGCTTATGTATATAATCTCGGAGCACAGGTAGTGCCGATTGAGGCAGATGTGTCTTTTGATACGAATGGGCTGATTACTCCGGGAATTACACATGCCCCTGGGACAACTACAATTTCGGTTGCCAATGCCGGAATCTATGAGGTTAATTTCTCGGTATCCGGTGTGGAGCCCAGCCAGTTCGCCCTATTCGTGAATGGGGCACAGGTTCCGGGAACGGTCTATGGATCGGGCGCAGGCACTCAGCAGAATACCGGGCAGGCGATAATCGCTTTATCCTCAGGTGATGTGCTGACGCTCCGGAATCACAGCTCATCTGCCGCCGTCACACTGCAGACGCTGGCTGGGGGCACACAAGCCAATGTCAATGCTTCGATTGTGATTAAGCAGCTGGCCTAGCAGATCAACTGCAAGGATAAAGAGCAGGGTTGTTTAGATGGCGAGGGACCTGATCGGGTTTCCGCCCTTTCTTTTTTCGGCAAGGGTCTATAAGGCTTGTAGATACGCAGTTGTTGAAGTTGCTGTTCTGGGGTTGACACTAAGGAGCAGTTATACGCTTTTTAGATAAATTGTTATTCACTTCAGCCAGTATGGTTAAGATATATTATTATGTCTAGCACCACAGGAATCGAGAGAAGCGGAGGTATCTGAAGTGAACCCTAAATGGTGGAAAGAGAGTGTTGTCTACCAGATCTATCCGATTAGCTTCATGGACAGTAACGGTGACGGCATTGGAGATCTGCGCGGGATCTTATCGAAGCTTGATTACTTGCAGGACCTCGGGGTGGATGTGATCTGGGTCTGCCCGATTTATAAATCCCCGAACCATGACAATGGCTATGATATCAGCGACTACTGCGACATTATGAAGGAATTCGGCACGATGGATGACTTCGACCTGCTGCTGCGCGAGATGCATTCCCGCGGCATGAAGCTGATGATGGATCTGGTGCTGAACCATACCTCGCATGAGCACCCGTGGTTCGTTGAATCGAGAAGCTCGAAGGATAATCCCAAACGGGACTATTATATCTGGCGCAAAGGCAAAAACGGCGGCCCCCCGAACAACTGGGAATCCTACTTCAGCGGCTCGGTCTGGGAGCTTGACCCCCGGACGGATGAATATTATCTGCACTTGTACTCCAGGTTCCAGCCCGATCTCAACTGGGAGAATCCGGCCGTCATCGACAAGCTGCACGAGATGGTGCAATGGTGGCTGAAGAAGGGTGTGGATGGCTTCCGCTTCGATGCAATTGCCCATATTGTGAAGGCGGAAGGCTACCCGGATGCCCTGAATCCAGGCGGCACCCCCACTGTCCGCGCCTATGACATGTTCTCGAACCTGAATCATGTGCATACCCTGCTGCAGAATCTGCACGATCAGGTGCTCTATTACTACGACATCATGACGGTAGGGGAGACCTCCGGCCTCGGGCCGGAGCAGGCGCTGGATTATGTTGGAGACGGACGCCGCGAGCTGAATATGACCTTTCAGTTCGAGCATATGAATCTGGATGCCGCCTCGCCGGGCAGCGGGAAATGGGATGTGGTGCCCTGGAAGCTGACGGAGCTTAAGACCATCATCAGCGATTGGCAGACCGTCCTGCATAACCGGGGCTGGAACGCCAACTATCTGTGTAATCACGACCAGCCGCGCTCGGTCTCGCGGTTCGGCGATGACCTGTACTACCGGGTTCCGTCGGCCAAGATGCTCGCCACCTTCATTCATATGCTTGAAGGCACGCCGTATATTTATCAGGGTGAGGAGATCGGCATGACCAATGTGGCCTTCGAGTCGATCGATGATTACCGGGATGTGGAGACCTTGAACTATTATGAGGAAAAGCGCAACGCCGGTGTTCCCGAAGCCGACATCATGGCTGCTATTCATACCAAAAGCCGCGACAATGCCCGGACTCCGATGCAATGGGATGATGGCGAGGATGGCGGGTTCACCACAGGTGTCCCGTGGATCAGGGTCAACTCGAACTCCCGGGAGATCAACGCAGCCAGCAGCGTCAAGGACCCCGACTCTATTTACAACTATTATAAAAAGCTGATCCAGCTGCGTAAAAAACATCAGGTCATCGTCTACGGCGAATATGGACTGCTGCTGAAGGAGCATCCCGAAATCTATGCCTATACCCGGACGCTGGAGGACGAGCGCCTGCTCGTGGTCCTGAATTTCTTTGGGCATGAGCCGGTATTCGAGCTGCCGGAGGAATTCCAGCCGGCCGCGAAGCTGGAGATGCTGATCTCCAATTATGAGCCTGCTCAGGAGGAGGATCTCCAGCAGTTGAAGCTCCGCCCTTATGAAGCGCGCGTGTATCTCCAGCGGTTGGATAAGGGCTCTGCTAAAGCGAAGTGAAGCTATAACTTAGGATCCCATAACTTACTTCATAACCAAACGTACAGATGTGCAGCAGCCCCGGCGGTACCGGGGCTGCTGTTTGTGTTTGTTCAGGAAATTACGATTCCATGAATCGTTTCTGCTCTGTGGGGATGGTAGGGCTGAGGAAGGAGCGGGAGAAAGAGCAGGAGGAAGAGCAGGAGAAAGAGCAGGAAGAAGAGCAGGGGGAGGGGCAGCAGGAGGAGTGCAACTAATTTTCAGCGTATGCAGGACGGACTAGTTGAGGAGGTAAAATGTATGCGGAAAACCGAATACAATGGGCACATGGAGGGCGAGTGGGCCGAATGTATGCGGAAAACCGAATACAATGGGCACGTCGAGGGCGAGTGGGCCGAATGTATGCGGAAAACCGAATACAATGGGCACATGGAGGGCGAGTAGGCCGAATGTATGCGGAAAACCGAATACAATGGGCACGTGGAGGGCGAGTAGGCCGAATGTATGCGGAAAACCGAATACAATGGGCACGTGGAGGGTGAGTAGGCCGAATGTATGCGGAAAACTGAATACATATACGCCGCGAGGTAATACGTTTTTAACCCGCACTGTGATCCTATTCCTTTAAATATAAATAAATGATTATGTGTTGCAGGTCTGTGACTTCGCTGGGCTTCTATAGTAAAAGGCGGTACAATAGGCGTTATTAGAGACAGGGAAAGCCCGTGCGGTGAAGCGGGGTATGGAGGGAGTTAGGAGAGAGATGAGTGAGTGGTATGAGCAATGTTTTGGCGAGGACTATCTGATTGTATACAGACACAGGGATTTCAGCGGTGCGCGTCATGAGGTGGAGAGCCTGATCCAGTGGCTTGGCCTGCCCCGGGGCGCGAAGGTGCTGGACCTCTGCTGCGGCATGGGCCGCCATTCGCTGGCTCTGTCGCAGGCTGGCTATGAAGTAACGGGCGTGGATCTGTCGGAGGTGCTGCTGCGTGAGGCGCGTGCGCAGGCGGGTGCGGAGCAGGTAACCTGGCTGCGCTCGGATATGCGTGAGCTTCCGCTTACGGGCGGCTTCGATGCTGTGGTCAATTTGTTCACTTCTTTTGGGTATTTTGAAGAGGATGAGGAGCAGATTAAGGTGCTTAAGGAGATCTGCCGGATGCTGAAGCCGGGTGGCCGGTTCCTCATTGATTTCCTGAACCCGGCTTACGTCATCCGCCATCTGGTGCCCCATTCGGTCCGCGAGGATGGAGATATCACGATTGACGAGACCCGCCGGATCGAGGAGGGGTATGTGAAAAAGGAGATCCTGCTGACCTCGAAGGCCGGGAGCGCTCCGGCCCGCAGGTGCCAGGAACGGGTGAAGCTCTACACGCTGGAGGATTTCCGCAGAATGCTTGACGCTGCCGGGCTGCGGCTGGATACCGTTCACGGCGGCTACGATGAAGAGGAATATGACACTGAAGCCTCAGCCCGCATGATCTTCATGGGAGGCAGACCTTAGAGATGGCATCAGGGAGAGGGCTTAGAGGAGGCGAAGGAAGGTTGAACAAGGAGATCATTCAAGCTTGGGACGAAGGAGTTCTTCAGGTATCTGTACCAATGGGGCTGCCGCTGCGCCAGGTTAACAGCTATCTTCTGCCGGACAAGGACGGCAGGGTTACGGTCATTGATCCAGGACCGCATACACCGGCTGCCGAGCATGCCTGGCAGGGGGTACTCGAGGCGCTGAGCCTTACCTGGACGCAGGTGCGGGATATCGTGGTGACCCATCATCATCCCGACCATTACGGGCTGGCAGGCTGGATGCAGTCCCGCAGCGGAGCGCGGGTGTGGATGAGCGAGCGGGCGCATGCCGAGGCTGCCCTGGCCTGGGGGGACGAGGCGATTCTGAATGAAGCGCTGCCGCTCTTTTTCCGGCGGCATGGCATGCCGGAGGAGTGGCTTCTGGGTATCCGTGAGCATCTGGATAGCTTCCTGCCCGAGGTGACCCCGCAGCCGGAGGTCACCTATATCAATGCCGCGGAGCCGTTTGTGATGGGCAGCCGGAAATGGCAGCCCATTATCACAGGCGGGCATGCGCCGGGGCATGTGTCATTCTACCACGGCGGCAGCGGGCAGATCCTCTGCGGCGATGCTGTGCTGCCGCAGATCTCGCCCAATGTCGGCCTGCAGCCGGGCAGCGATCCGCAGCCGCTGCTGACGTTCCTGGAGGGGCTGCGGGAGTTGCGCAGCCTGCGGGTTACGCTGGCGTTCCCGGGCCACCGGGAACCGTTCCCGGGGTTCACGGCGCGGGCGGACAGCCTGCTCCGGCACCATGAGGAGCGGCTGGATGCTACAGCCGCGCTGCTCGCAGGCGGACCGCAGAGCGGGTTCGCGGTCTGCGAGGGGCTGTTCCGCAGCCGGGTCGCGACAGCGCACCAGATGCGGTTCGCCATGAGCGAGGCGCTGGCCCATCTGGCCGAGCTGGTGCGCCGGGGGCGGGCGGCCGAGACGGAGGCCGGGCCAGGCGGCGGCCTGCTTTTCACGGCTGTGGAGTAGACTGGTGCGAGGAAGCAGTGCGTGCTCCTGGCAGCAGATTACAACATACTGTAATCTGCTGCCGATAGCCCGCTGCTCATCACATGTAGTTCATAACACATACACGTAGCTCATCACACTCAGCCAATTCACAAGTAGCTCATAACACGTAACTCACAATTCATAACTCTTAAGCTCACAACCCGTAACTTACAACCCGTAACTCACAACCCGTAACTCAATGGTACAACCCGCTGCTGATACCCCGCTGCACACAACCCGTTGACTCTAACACGCTTATTCGCCTGATGTTACCCTCACATTATTCTGAGAACCTAGAGAACTGGAATGCCTGGAAGAAATGGCTAATTCGTTGGTGAGAACTTGTAGCCTGAAAACAACACTACTCATCTCATCCCTCCTCCAAAGTCGGCTGTAAGCGGTGAGGTATGAGATTCAAAGGGATAAATCCCATTGATTCAGCTGAAAATGGCGGATGAGCAGAAATGAAAGGGATAAATCCCATTGATTCAGCTGAAAATGGCGGATGAGCAGAAATGAAAGGGATAAATCCCATTGATTCGGTGCGACCCCCTTATCCCGGAGTCCTCCGTATAAAATCGGTACTTGTCGTAGATATGCTCTTTATTTCGCTTTTTCTCTCGGCCAGAAGAAGCGGGAGCGGTCTTCTAGGGTCAAGACCCATTCCGCAAAGGTAGCTGGCGGCATGTTCCGAAGGCTTGTATGCATTCTGCGATTGTTGTAGAAGTCCATGTACCGGTCCACGGCTTCATAGGCCTCTTCGAACGTCTCGAAGGCCTCTTTGCGGAACAAATCCCGATCGATATTACTGTGGAACGATTCAATAAAAGCATTTAAATCCGGCGTTCGAGGCGGAATGCGTTCATGGGTCATTTCCCAGCTTTCACACATGTCGCCAAACAGATGGCTGACGAACTGTGGACCATTGTCGGTGCGGATCACCGGGCGTGCGCTGTCAGGGGCGCAGTGTTGCTCCATGGCGCGTCCCAGCGTCTGGCAGGCGTGCTTGGCTTCACACGACGATCCGCGGTGGTAGCCGACGATGACACGGGTAAAGACATCGATAATACTCAGGACAAAGAAATGCCTGCCCTGGCCCGCCACGTAACCGTACTTAATGTCCATCTGCCAGAGCTGACCCGCCCCTGTAATGACCCGGTTCTCCGGCAGCTTCCGAGGATGCTTAAAACGCTTGTGACGCTGCGGCTGTAGGATATCCAGCGCCTGACACAGCCGGTAGCTTTTCTTGTGATTGAGCCTCAGCCCGTGCTGGTTCCACAAGCACTTGGCCAGCAGTTTGTACCCGTACACGTGCTCCTCTCCAGCGATTAATTCCAGCAGCCATTCCTGGATTTCCTCGTCGCTAATCTTCTCTCCAGACTCGGTCAGGGAATAGCCGGGTACGGGTCTTCCGCGCCCCTGGGGTACGGCCTGTACATCCTGCTTCTTGCGTTTCTTACGGTCGTAATACGTAGACTCTGCTAGCCCCACGAGACGTAGTACCAACGCTGCGGTATTCCCCTGCTTAATGAACATGTCGGCTACCTCGATTTTTTCGGATAAGCAGGGGTTGGCTTTTTTAGCAGTTCACGCAGAATCTCGATCTCTAACTCCTTTTCGCCGAGGATCTTGACGGCCTTCTCGTATTTCTGCTCCACGTCCAGGAGGCGCTTCAGTTCCTCCACCTGCTCCTGGGGATACGGATGATCTTGTTCCCCATGGGCCTCTCGGTAGTCCCTCACCCACTGATTCACCGTCGATGGGGTCACCCCATACTTGCGGGCAACCACCGCTGCCTTAATGCCAGACAACACCTCTTGCGCTGCCTTCTCTCTTGTTCCTGTTAAGTGTCCCATACCGTTCATCCTCCTCCTATATCTAGTCTACATTTTTGTGGGGGAGGACTCCAACTTCTTTAGGGGGCTGTGGAGGATTCAGCTGGAAGTGGCGGATGTGTAGAAATGAAAGGTATAAATCCCATTGATTCAGCTAGAAATGGCAGATGTGTAGAAATGAAAGGGATTAATCCCTTTGAGCAGTCTGAATGAGGAGCGCAAGTGCCCCTGAATTCGGCGAAAGTGGGCGGGGGAGCGTAAATGAAGAGCACAAGTGCCCCTGAATTCGCCGAAAGTGGGCGGAGGAGCGTAAATGAAGAGCACAAATGCCCCTGAATTCGCCGAAAGTGGCCGAGTAGCGTAAATGAGGAGCATAGTGCCCTTGAATTCTGCACACCTGTTGATTTTTTGACAACTGATAAATATAATGAACCCAACTAAGGGCTCAAGGGAAGGAGAGGTAAGAGGGGATGGCGGTGGACAGGCGGATCGGGAAGACGCGGGATGCTATTTTTAAGGCGTTTCTTAGTCTGATGGAAGAGAAGAGCTTTGAACAGATTACGGTACATGAGATTGCGGAGCGGGCTAATGTCAGCAGAGGGACTATCTATCTGCATTTTGTGGACAAATATGATCTGCTGGATCAGTGTGTTGAGCAGGAAATGACGGAGCTGCGTGACCGCTGTATGGGCGTGCAGGAGAATCTGGATTTCACCTCCTCCGGTCCCCTGCTGCGTACGGCTGAATATGTGGAGCAGCATGCTACCGTCTTCATTACACTCATTAATAACAGCGGCATTCCTGCCTTCAGAAGCCGTCTGCATGCCATGCTGATGGAGGGACTGGCGGAGCAGATCGATATGGAGGGTGTGAACCGGGGGATGAACAAGGAGATGCTGCTGCATTTTATGGCTTCGGCTGCTGTGGGAGTCATGGAATGGTGGATTACACAATCGCTGCCTATTTCGGCCAAAAAGCTGATGGAGGATATCAGCATCCTCCTCGAACGCAACCAAATGGGACCGCAGCCGCTGGACGCTCTGCCCTAGACAATAATCTGACGGTGCCGTCCAGTGGCCTGCGGTCTGCAATTATCCCCATTCTTAAGAATCCGGCTGGATCACCTTCATCTTGGAAGGGTTGTTGATTTTGTATTTGACTGGGTGCTGGGAGAGCTTCTTAGCTACAATCTTCGCTTCAAAAGAAACAGGGTCGCCCTCCTTCAGCTCCAGCTTCTTCAGCGTGGCACTATGGCTTGACCAGACTTCGTCAATGGCCAGCTCATGCCCTTCTATCGCTACATTGTCATAGATAATCACTTCATCATCGTTATCCGAAAAGTGGTTGGGAACGGTCGTAAATTCCTTGACAACCGCTGTAACCTTGAGCTTGTCTTCCGGCAGCTGCAGGGCGGGCTTCTTTTTGGAGGCGGGTGGCTTGCGCGGCTTCTCTGCAGGAGCCGCTGTCTCCCCAGCAGTCACGCCTCCAGCGGCATCAGCACTCCCACTCTCTGAACGCTCCGCAGTATCGCCCACCGCAGCACCAGCACTCCCCGCACCCTCCGAATCATCCTCACCGCGAACCTCCGCAACCGGCTGGTTCTCCAGCAACTCGGCTTCTCCGGCAGCTTCTGCCGGGTCCTCGGACCGTGCATCCGCCGCCGCTTGCGCGCGCTGGCCGAAGCTGGCGGTCTGCATTTCTTTGAGGTAGGCCGGGTGGATACAATGCTGCTGCTTATTCTCGAACTGGACCACCACCGTCTGATTATCCACAAACCCTATAATTTCACAAGGCAGGGTCAGGCCCTGCCGCTTGTACAGATAAGTCTTGACCCGGGTGGCTGAACCGGGCAGAAGATTCCATTCCTTACACCGCTCAATCCGCTCATCCTCACTCTCGAAATCCTGGACAGCCAGCGGCTCCACTACGAACGAATAGGTCATGCATACTTCGCACCTTTCCTTTTATGAATAGTAGCTCTCATCTTATTCCGGCAACGTCTCCTCCAGCCGGCTGCGCCGTGCAGCCTCTTCCGCGTCCTCCGGGGCATGGGGCAGGCCCAGCTCCTGCTCGCGTTCCGCCTGCTTGCGGTGGGCGATCCGGCTGCTGGCCGCTGCGGCTACAGCACCGACGATATCATCCAGATAGGTATGAATCTGGCCGGTGGTTTTGTCATTCAGCCTCTCCAGTACGCCGGGCTTGAGCTTGTCCACGTAACCATAGTTGGTGAACCCGATACTGCCATATACATTAACAATCGAGAAGGCGAGAATCTCGTCTACCCCGTACAATCCTTCATCGTTCTCAATCATATCCTGCAGCGGCGAGAACAGCTTGCCCTCCTCCGCCAGCACATCCAGCTGGATGCCGGTCAAGACTGCGTTCTGCACCTCACGCTTGCTGAGGACCATCTCAACGTTATGAATACATTCTTCCATGGTCAGGCCCGGATAGTATTTCTTTTGCAGCATCATGACAAGCTCGGCAATCTCCTCCAGAGTGACCCCGCGCTTGTGCAGCCAGTACCGGGTCGCTTCGGCAACGGCTTTGCTGTTGAGGCTGTAAGGAATTTTGGCATCAGTCATGAAAAGTCCTCCATTCGTGAGTAGGTTGAATTAGCAGGTATGTACTAAATTGTACGCAAGCGGCAGACCGATGTCCAGAAACGTCCGGAATTGTATCCCGCAAGCAGGCTGAACTTGGATGAACACAGCAGTGTCCGCAGCCAAGCAGGGGTTCCGGCAGAACTTCTGTAATTTAGGATAAGCTGTTGTTATTTTTTGGACACAGGGCTCGTATACATAGCAGTACAAACTGATCTTAACGCTAGAAAGGGGTAATGAAGATTGATGAAACCAGTGAAACACCTCCGCGGGGCGTCTGCGGCTTGCCTGCTGGCCGTTCCGCTTGTGCTCTCCGGCTGCAGTCTGTTCGGTTCAGAATCCGCCGCTGTGGACCCGCCTCCCGCCGCCGTAGAAGCGCAAATGCTGCAAGTGAGCGGGGAAGATACGCTGGATACCGGTGTATTCGGACCGGCCTCCATGGATGAGACTGATCTGTCTGCCGGGGTGAAGGATACCGGTGCGCCTGCTGTAGCCGGGGAGCGGACTACTGTGTATCTGGAGGATCAGAACGGTCTGCTGGCTCCGGTGGCTCTGTCTTTTCCAAAAAGCGAGGACACGGTCATGCTGAAAAATTCCCTCACGGCACTCGTCAGCAAGGGGGATTACGCGTCTGCACTGCCTAAGGGCTTCCAAGGCGTACTTCCTGCAGGGACGAAAGTGAACAATGTATCTGTCGGCCAGGACCATGTCGCAATTGTTGAATTCAACTCGGCGTTTAACGACTACGATCCTGCGGATGAACGCAAAATCCTTGAAGCGCTGACCTGGACACTGACCGGGCAGGATGACATCAAGGGAGTACAGCTCTGGGTCGATGGCAAAAAGCTGACTGAAATGCCGCTGCAAGGCACACCGCTGGATCGCCCGCTGTCCCGTACCATGGGCATTAATCTGCCGAAGCATAACGCACTGATGATGAACTCCAGCGCAGTCACGGTCTATTTCGCAGCTGCTTCACCGGATGGCGGCCACCAGTATTATGTTCCGGTTACCCGTTTTGTACCCGCTGGCGGGGATACGGTGAAGGCAGCTCTGAGCGAGCTGATTGCCGGACCGCAGTCCGAGAACGGCCTGGAGATGGTCATGACGCAGGGAACGGTAGTTGATTCTGTAAAAGCAGGGCAGAACGGGGTAGTCACCGTATCGCTGACCGATGATATGTTCGAAGGCAGCACAAGCATTCCCGAGGAGATGCTGGAGTCGGTCGTGCTGACGGTGGCCCAGAATACAGATGATTCGCTGGTACAGATCCGTCTGAACGGCAAGGATACGGTTACGGGTACCAACAACGTCGATTACGGTCAGCCGGTCTCCGCGCCGGAATATGTGAACGAGCTGCCGCTTTAGAGCGGGTCCACCGGCCTAAAAAGATGCTTTTGTGCCTACTCTTTGATAGAATAAAGTATTGTTCATCCGAATAACGGGTCAGGAGCAGCGGTGCCGTTCTCTTCCATAGGGGGCGGCACCCGTTTCTGCGTATAAGATACGGATGAATGTATACACAAACTTTGCGCTATACGATGTAGGAGGCAGAAAAGATGAGATCAAACGGACGCAACGAAGACCAGCTCCGGCCACTGACGATAACGACCCAGACCAACAAATATGCAGAAGGCTCCGTCATCATTGAGATGGGAGATACCAAGGTCATCTGTACGGCAACCGTGGATGAGAAGGTCCCGCCGTTTCTGAAGGGACAAGGCAAGGGCTGGGTAACCGCCGAATATTCGATGCTTCCCCGCGCGACCCAGACCCGCAACCAGCGTGAAGCCGCACGCGGCAAGCTGACCGGGCGGACCATGGAAATCCAGCGCCTGATCGGACGGGCCCTGCGTTCGGTCGTGAATTTGCAGGCGCTCGGCGAACGCAGTATTACGCTGGACTGCGATGTAATTCAGGCAGACGGGGGAACGCGGACGGCTTCGATCACGGGTGCTTTTGTAGCGATGGCCTTCGCCATGAACAAGCTTGCCCTCCAGAATAAGCTGACGGTCTTCCCGATTACAGACTACCTGGCAGCCATCAGTGTGGGTGTCGTTGGCGACAAGACGCTGCTCGATCTGAATTATGAAGAGGATTCCAAGGCGAAGGTGGATATGAATGTGGTCATGACGGGCAGCGGCGCTTTCGTTGAGGTTCAGGGCACGGGCGAAGAGCGCCCGTTCACCCGCCAGGAGCTGGACCAGCTGCTGGGTCTCGGAGAGAAGGGGATCTACGAGCTGATCGCTGTGCAAAAAGAAGTCCTTGGCGCCATCGCGCTCAAAATCCCTGCCGGCCAGCCCGGTCAAGAGGTGTAGGATGAAGTCCGGCAGCGGAATTCTGATTGTCGCGACGAAGAACAAAGGCAAGGTGCGGGAGTTCCAGCATGCCTTTGCTCCCTTGGGACTTACGGTCAAAAGCATGTATGACTACCCGGATCTGCCGGATGTGGTCGAGGACGGGGCCACTTTTGCCGAGAATGCCTTCAAGAAATCCCGCGCTGTAGGGGACGCTCTTGGACTGCCGGTGCTGGCAGACGATTCCGGTCTCTGTGTAGAGGCGCTGGACGGAAGCCCCGGCGTATACTCGGCCCGTTATGCCGGCGAGGCGGCGGATGATGAGGCGAACAATCTGAAGCTGATGAGCGAGCTGGAGCGGCTGAAGCAGGGTGAGGATACCGGACAGCCGCTGCTGAGTCCTGCCCGGTTCGTCTGTGCCCTGTCGCTCTATGATCCGGCGGACGGCCGGGAATGGACGGCTGAGGGTACGGTCGAAGGCTGGATTACCTCGGAGCCTGCGGGTGCCGGCGGTTTCGGTTATGACCCGCTGTTCTATCTCCCGGAATACGAGAAGACGATGGCTGAGCTGACGCTTGAAGAGAAGCAGTCGATCAGCCACCGCGGGACGGCGCTGCGGCGTCTGACCGAGAAGCTTGCTGCTGCGCAGAGCGGCGGTAAATAGAAGAGTTGGAATCTTGGAAGCAGCCCGTAAGCAGTATGCTCGGGGCTGCTTCTGTTTTTTTTAGATAATAATCCCCCCTGATTATGGAAATTTATCCCTAGCATATCCTCCGGCTTTGTATGAGAATAAGAGTTGACTTCACCCCTTCGCAGATCCTGCATCCTTCCGCAAATCGTCGCAATCCACCCACCCTGCCCTGTACCAAACAACAACGTAGGCCGTAGCGGAGCGAGTGATCCGTATGCTGCTGAACTGCGCTTTTTTTGAGCTGTATTTCACTATTCTACCAGTCAGATTGCCAGGAGTTTAATAGTTTCACAGGGTGAAGGTCAAGGCCAATCGGGTCCGGGAGGTGAACGCTGAGCTTTCTCATTCGCGGCAAGGGAAGAACGGTCACTTAATATCCTTGATGGCAAAGACGCATGGATGTCCATGAAGCAGGCTTACAGGTTACGCATTGAACCGGGGAGGTAATCACGAAATGGCCTTTATCAAAAGCAAATCCTTTGTGCTTGGCTTGGCGGCAGTCCTTTTCCTTACTCTTTTTTCGGCTTTTGGTGCAAACAGCAGAACTGTTCAGGCAGCCGGAGACTACAAGATTGTCGGCTACTATGCTTCATGGGCCGCCTACGGGCGGGCTTATAATGTAACGGATATCGATCCTGGCAAAATGAATGTCATCAACTATGCCTTTGCCGACATTTGCTGGAACGGAATACACGGCAATCCCGACCCGACCGGGCCGAATCCGGTCACCTGGTCCTGCCAGAACGAGCAGGGGCAGGCGATCAGCGTTCCCAATGGCACCGTAGTGCTGGGCGATCCCTGGATCGATGCCCAGAAAAGCTTCGGTGATGATAAATGGGATGACCCGATCAAGGGGAATCTGAAGCAGCTCTGGAAGCTGAAGGAGAAGAATCCGAATCTGAAAACGATGATCTCCGTCGGGGGCTGGACCTGGTCCAACCGCTTCTCGGATGTGGCTGCCACGGCGGCAAGCCGTGAGGTGTTCGCCAATTCTTCCGTCGATTTCATCCGCAAATACAAGATGGACGGTGTCGATCTGGACTGGGAATACCCGGTCAGCGGGGGACTTGCGGGCAACAGCTACCGCCCCGAGGATAAGCAGAACTACATCCTGCTGCTCCAAAAGATCCGGGAGAAGCTGAATGCCGCAGGAGCTGCCGACGGCAAAACGTATCTGCTGACCATCGCTTCCGGTGCCGGACCGACCTACATCCAGAATAACAATCTTAGCGGAATCGCCTCTGTGGTGGACTGGATCAACATTATGACCTACGACTTCAACGGCAGCTGGAACCCTACTACCGGCCACAATGCGCCGCTGTATTATGACCCGGCAGCCGCATCGTCAGGGCTGACCGAGCCGGCGAACTATAATATCGACAAGGCGGTGACCAGCTATCTGAGTGCAGGCGTACCGGCTAATAAGCTGGTGCTCGGCATGCCGTTCTACGGCCGGGGCTGGGGCGGGGCCCCTGCTGCGGGGAACGGGCAGTATCAGGTATCTGCCGGGATCTCCCAGACCGGAACCTGGGAGAAGGGCAACTACGATTTCAGTGATCTGGAAGCCAATTATATCAATAAGAACGGCTACACCCGTTACTGGAACAACACCTCCAAGGTCCCTTATCTCTATAACCCGTCCAATCAAACCTTCATCAGCTATGATGATGCCGAATCCATCGGCTTCAAAGCCAGCTACCTGAAAACCAAGGGTCTGGCCGGAGCCATGTTCTGGGAGACCAGCGGGGACCGCAATAAGACGCTGCAGACCAAGCTCAGCGCTGAACTGGGCGGCGGAGTAGTGACACCAACGGCTACGCCGGTGCCGACCGCAACGGTGAAGCCATCGGCCACGCCGACCGCGACAGTGAAGCCGTCAGCAACACCTACGGCAACAGTGACACCAACCGCAACAGTGAAGCCATCGGCCACGCCGACCGCAACAGCTACGCCGACTGCGACACCAGGTCAATGCACGGCCGCTGCGTGGAGTTCCACCGCTGTCTACACACAGGGGCAGCAGGCCTCCTATGGAGGGCTGATCTATCAGGCCCAGTGGTGGACGCAAGGGGACCGGCCGGATCTTAGCGGAGCCTTCGGGGTGTGGCGGGTGACCGGAACTTGCGGTAACGCTACTCCGCAGCCGACAGCTACGCCACTCCCGACAGTAAGCCCTTCGGCTACGCCGACAGTAGCGCCAACCTCTACTCCTGTAGTGACGCCAGTCCCTTCGGCTACCCCAGGCGCTGCTGCCTGGAAAGCGGGCGCCACTTATAGTGTCGGCAATATCGTAACTTACAGCGGGCAATCCTACACCTGCCTGCAGGCGCATACCTCTCTGGCCGGCTGGGAGCCGAATGTCACTCCTGCGCTCTGGAAGCTGAACTAAAGGCGGAGCGGACAGCACGGAAATCCAGCCATAGGGCATGAGTATGCCTAAGTATAGAACAAGGAACGGTGCTGGCTTTTAAGCTGGCACCGTTTTTTTAAGTGCTTTTTAGAATGATACGTTGCTACGAGCGATCCTGCTGTTTAATCTGCTTGCTATTATGAATAGAGTGCGAACACAGTTGGAAAAAAGGCATTTAATTTCGCTGAAACGCGGTCATTGAAGGAAGCAGTTGGAAAAGTACAGTTAATCCGCCGAACGCTCCCCATTCAAGGGAATCTGGGCCGATTAAGTGTTGTTTCTCCAACTAATTTCTGTAGGAGCCATAATATATCTTATTTAGATGTATTAAATCCACTTGCTTGATCCGCCCCTCTCCATTCCAGTTCAGGCGTGGTGGCTGGCACCGTATTTATAACTAATTCCGTTCCTTGGAGGTTTTGGAAGCAGGATTCCGGGGTACGGAAATTTGGGTAATGAGTTTTTTGCGCTTCGATGGGATATATTTATGTTTAAATACAATTTAGCCGACCTGTATCCGCTTAAGGTTCATAAGCTTCCACAGGCTGAAATATAATGAACAGACAGGCGGCTGTCCCGGCCTCCAAAAATTTTGTGAAACGTGATGCCGATTATTTCGTTATAGTAGTATATAGCGGAAGGTGGTGGGTTCACCAATGAGTATGTGGGTATTGTGGTTAATTGCCGCTGGCGTCTTGTTTGTTGTAGAGATGTTTACGTTTACATTCTATTTGTTATGGCTTAGCCTGGGAGCCTTGGCTGCCGGACTGGTTGCGCTTGTGCTGCCGGATGCATGGCTGCTGCAGGTTGTAGCGGGTTCGCTGGTAGCCCTGGCCCTGACGTTCTTCACCAAGCCATTGTCTGAGCGGCTGCGCAATGCGCGGGGCTTCAAGGATACCGGGACCGAGATTATCGGCAGACAGGGTCTGGTGACCGAACCGATTGAGCCTGGCCGTTACGGGCAGGTCAAGATTGGCGGCGATACATGGAGTGCGACCTCTACAGTAGCACTGGGCAAGGGTCAGCAGGTAATTGTAGTAAGAAGAAGCACTACCATTATTGAAGTAGAACGATGGGGGGATATGTACTAATGGAATTGGTGATTATCGGAATTATTATTGTTGTCGTCGTAGTATTTATCGCAATGACGATCAAGATTGTCCCGCAGCAAAGAGTTGGAGTTGTAGAGCGTCTGGGTAAATTCCATCGCCTGCTCACACCAGGTCTGAACATTCTGATTCCGGTTATTGATCAGGTGCGGGTCTATCATGACTTGCGGATTCAACAGGCGAATGTACCGCCGCAGACGGTAATCACGAAGGATAACGTACAGGTGCAGATCGATACGATTATCTTCTATCAGGTAGTGGGTCCGGAAGAAGCAACGTACGGAATCTCCGATTATGTGTATGGGGTACGGAATATCTCCACAGCCACCATGCGTCAGATTATCGGTAAGCTGGAGCTGGATGAAACCTTGTCCGGCCGTGAAAAAATCTCCTCCGACATCCGTCTCGCGCTGGATGAAGCGACAGAGAAGTGGGGCGTGCGCATTGAGCGTGTCGAAGTTATCGACATCAAGCCGCCGCTCGATATCCAGGAAGCCATGGACAAACAGATGAAGGCAGAACGCAGCAAGCGTGCGATTGTCCTGGAGGCGGAAGCCGCCAAGCAGGATATGATCCTTCGTGCTGAAGGGGATAAGCAGAGTAAGATCCTGAAGGCCGAAGGGGATAAGGAAGCCCGCATCCGTCAGGCGGAAGGTCTCGGTCAGGCGCAGGAGCTGGAAGCTCTCGGTCAGGCCAAGGCGATCGAAGCAGTGGCGATGGCCGAGAAGGCCCGGATTGCCATGATTGCCAGCGCAGGACTGGATGAAAAAGTACTGGCCTATCAGTCCTTTGAAGCTCTGACTGACATGTCTAAGGGACCAGCGAACAAAATATTCCTGCCGACCAGTGCGGTGGAGACGCTGGGCAGCCTGGGAGCGATTGCCGAAGTATTCAAGGCTAGCAAAGAAGCCAAATAAGCAGAAGATAATTTACAATTGCTGCAGGATCCGTTACAGTTAATAGCACAATCAGGCCGAGGCTTAGCAGGTACGCTTGTACCTCTTAAGCCTTTGCTTATGAAGACTGTTTTGCCGCTGTGCAAAACTTGAAGGAGAAGAACCCATGACGCAAAAAGAAATTTCCCCGCTCGTAGAAACCTTGGGGCTACAGCCCCACGTGGAAGGCGGATGGTACAAGAGACTGTGGAATTCTCCGTTTGAGATTCCTCAGGACACGCTGGGCGAGGCTTATTCGGGCCCGCGCGCATCAGCTTCATCGATCTATTTCCTGCTTCATGCTGACGAGAGTTCGGATTGGCATACTGTATTGTCCTCCGAAATCTGGCTGTATCATTCCGGCAGCCCGATCGTGCTTAGTCTGGGAGGCAATGGCGCAGAGCCGGAGAACGTAACGGAGGTTATCCTGGGTCTGGATATCGCTGCGGGCCAGCAGCCGCAGGTAGTGATTCCTCCAGGCGTATGGCAGGCCGCCCGCCCGCTCGGCGAAGAGCCGGCGCTCGTCTCCTGCATCGTATCGCCGGAGTTCCATTTTGATGATTTCAAGCTGATTGACAAGAAATAAGCGGGTTATGTAATGGAGTACGGCCGGGAAGGGGCTGTGCTCCATTTTTGTACATAAGAGGCATACAATCTTCACGATTTGGCAACCTATTCGCTATAACGGGAACAGATTTCGCAATTGGATGATTATGAGAGCGGTAATACGGTTAAGGAAGCTTGTTGAATTCAAATTAGGCTTGGAGGGTATCGATATGAGTGAGAAGAACGCACCATTTACAGGCGGGCCTACCTTGAACGATGGAGTAACTATGCCGTGGCTGGGTCTTGGCGTATGGCAGACCAAGGATGGTGAGGAGGTTATCCGTGCGGTGAAGTCTGCGGTGGAGACGGGGTACCGCAGTATTGATACGGCTGCCGGCTATAACAATGAAGAGGGTGTGGGGCAGGCCATCCGTGAATGCGGAGTCCCCCGGGAAGAGCTCTTTATTACCACCAAGGTCCGCAACCCGGATCAGGGGTATGAATCGACACTGAAGGCCTTTGAAGTCAGCCGCAAGAAGCTGGGCCTGGAGCAGGTAGATTTGTATCTGATCCATTGGCCGGTTGCTGGTAAATATAAAGAAACCTGGAAAGCGCTGATCCATCTGCAAAAGGAAGGACTGGTCAAATCCATCGGGGTGAGCAACTTCCAGCCGCATCATCTGGAGGATATCATCGAGGACAGCGGCATGGTGCCGGTGGTGGACCAGGTGGAATTCCATCCGCTGCTGACCCAGCGTGAATTGCTGAAGTATGCACGGGAGCATGATATCCAGCTGGAAGCCTGGAGTCCGCTCATGCAGGGGAATCTGGACCTGCCGCTGCTGAAGGAATTGGCAGAGCGTTACGGCAAGACGGTAGCACAGATTGTT
Source organism: Paenibacillus sp. FSL P2-0089 (assembly GCF_038595095.1). Classification (NCBI taxonomy): domain Bacteria; kingdom Bacillati; phylum Bacillota; class Bacilli; order Caryophanales; family Paenibacillaceae; genus Paenibacillus; species Paenibacillus sp. FSL P2-0089. Next base: position 5,832,916 of record NZ_CP152006.1, on the reverse strand, counting down.
CTGCGCTGGGATCTGCAGCAGGGTGTCATCACCATTCCGAAGTCGGTCCATCAGGAGCGGATCATCGAGAACGCCGGATTCTTCGACTTCACACTCAGCGATGAGGATGTTAAAGCCATCGAGGAGCTGAATCAGAACCACCGCTTCGGCCCGGACCCGGATAATTTCAATTTCTAAGCTGACAGATAGAGCATTATAAGCTGTAGATGCACAGAGCGGCCTCCTCAAGGGAGGCTGCTTTTTGCATTTGGCGGCAGCATGCTATTTTTTTATTAGGACTATTCATTTAAAATTTTTATGTTATAATCGTAATAATTACGATTAAAGACATGGAGTTGAATGCCATTATACGAACTTTGTTGCAACGCTTATTGCAGCTCATTCCTGTGCTGCTAGGCATCTCAGTCATAACCTTTGCGCTGATGCACCTAACCTCAGGTGATCCTGCAGAGATTATGCTGCGTGCTGATGGTATTAAGCCTACATATGAAGCCATTGAGGCGGCAAGAATTGCACTGGGTCTGGATGGACCTGTATATATGCAATATGTTCATTGGTTGTACCGTGTGCTCCACCTCGATCTGGGCATATCCTACAGCAGCAATCGTCCGGTATTCACAGAGCTGATGAACCGTTTCCCGGCTACTGCGCTGTTGAGCGGCTGTTCCTTATTGGCTGCTATTCTTATAGCTCTGCCTATGGGGGTAGGCTCTGCACTGTATCCGGGAAAATGGTTTGACCGGCTGGGAAGAGTATGTGCTCTGTTTAGCGTATCCATGCCAGGCTACTGGCTGGGTCTGCTCCTGATTTATTATGGTTCAGTGAAGCTGAAGCTATTACCTGTAACAGGAATGGATGGGGTCTCCAGTGTCATTCTGCCCGCTTTTACACTTGGGTTTGGCATGGCAGGGGTGTACATCCGTTTGATTCGTTCTAGTCTGCTGGACGTTCTGGCTACGCTCTACATCAAGGCGGCGAGGGCCAAGGGGCTACAGGAATGGAGAGTCATCACCAGACATGCGCTTCGTAATGCACTTCTTCCGAGTCTTACCTTACTTGGGGTTAACATAGCAGGGCTTCTCGGCGGCTCTGTGGTCGTAGAGACTATATTTTCCTGGCCGGGGATTGGAAAGTATGTGATTGAGGCGATTTTTGCAAAAGACTATATTGTCATTCAGGGTTATGTATTATGGATGGCTGTCGTCGTTGTTCTGATTAACCTGGCAGTAGATTCACTGCATCTGATGCTGGACCCGCGAATCAGGCTGCGGTGACGCTGTAAAAGGAGTACGGTATTATGTTTCGAAGTAGCTTATTTAAGAATAACGGAGCGAAGCTCGGGACAGGGATTATCCTTTTGTTCATTGGCGCCGGACTCTTTGCCCCCTGGCTCTCCCCTTCTGACCCGCTGCAGATTCACATGGAGCATAAGCTGAGTATGCCTTCCTGGGATTATCCGCTGGGTACGGATCATCTGGGGCGCTGTGTGCTATCCCGTTTAATCTATGGGACAAGAACTACGCTTTACTATTCATTTGCCGTTTTGACTGTAGTTTTTGCTATTAGTATCCCCGTTGGTTTACTGGCTGGTTACGCTGGCGGCAAAATTGATCAATTGATTATGCGGATCATCGACATCTTACTTGCTTTTCCCAGCTTAATTCTATCGCTCGCAATTACAGCCATGTTGGGCGCCAGTATGAAGAATCTGTTAATCGCCTTTGCAGCCGTCTGGTGGACGGGATATGCCAGAGTGATCCGCAGCCTGGTGCTTCAGATCAAGGAAGGCGGATATATCGCAGCCGCCGCAGCGTCGGGCACTTCCCATTTGCAAATTGTGCTCAGGCATATCCTGCCGGTTGCGGCGCGGCCCATTCTGGTTCTGGCTTCTATGGAGACGGGTACAATTATGCTCTCGATTGCGGGCTTGTCCTTCCTTGGTCTGGGAGCCCAGCCGCCTACACCGGAATGGGGGATGATGCTGAACGACAGCCGTGCCTATATTCAGACTGAGCCGCGGCTCATGCTCTTCCCAGGAATGGCCATCCTGCTGGCAGTTCTGGGCTTCAATCTGTTGGGGGAAGGCTTGCGCCGCTCAGCGCGTGATTACGATACCCGGGAGGTGAGTGTCCGGTAAATGAACAATGAATCCACCCTGCTGAAGGTTAGTCACTTATCGACCAGCTTCCATACCGGAAGTCAGCAAGTCAGGGCTGTAGAGGATATCAGTCTCGAAGTGAGGTCCGGGCAGATTGTTGCACTGGTTGGCGAGAGCGGCAGCGGGAAAAGTGTTACGGCGATGTCTATTCTGGGACTGCTAGATCCTCCAGGCTGCATTGATAGCGGAGACATCTGGCTTCACGGCCACAATCTCCGGGAGTGCTCCACCCGCCAGCTGAGGAAGCTCCGGGGAACAGAAATGGCGGTTATTTTTCAAGATCCCATGAACGCGCTGAATCCGGTGCTTCCGGTTGGAAGGCAGATCATGGAGACGATCGCCCTGCACCGGCAAGTCACTGGGCAAGAAGCAAAGCAACTGGCTATGAAGCAGATGCAGCAAGCGGGCCTTAACGATCCGGCGCAGCTATTTAGTAAATATCCTTTTCAAATTAGCGGCGGGATGTGCCAACGGGTGATGATCGCTATCGCGCTGGCTTCCGGGGCAAGCTTACTTATTGCAGATGAACCTACAACGGCTCTGGATGTAACCATCCAGGCACAGATACTTACGGAGCTGGACCGGATCAGACGGGCGAATCATATGGGCATCCTGCTCATTACGCATGATCTCGGCGTTGTCGCCGAGCTTGCAGATTATGTATATGTGATGAAATCCGGAAGGATTGTGGAATCAGGCAACGTCTTTGACATCTTTTCACGTCCAGTGCATCCCTACACTAAATACTTAATGGATTGCAGATAACAACTATAGAATTATATGTTCTACGGGGGAGGTGGTGATCCATGAAGCTGCTGGAGGCGGTAAGCCTGAATAAGAAGTATGGAATGAAAAGGGGGTGGTTCACATCTGAAGCAAGGAGTGTACAAGCTGTGAATGATGTGTCCTTCAGCCTGGAGAGCGGAGAAACCCTGGGACTGGTGGGTGAAAGCGGCTGCGGGAAGAGTACCTTGGCCAGGCTCTTGCTGGGACTGGAGAAACCCTCCTCCGGCAGAGTGCTGTACCGAAGTATGGATTATACAGACTGGAGCTTCAGCGAAATGCGTAAGATCCGCAGCAGGATGCAGATGGTGTTCCAGAACAGTCTGGCTTCCTTTAATCCACTGTTCACAGTAGAGCAAATTATTGGAGAGCCTCTGCGGAACTACGGGGAGAGGAAGGCAGGCGCGCGCAGAGTTCTGATAGCTGACACGCTTGAGCTTGTTGGACTTGAGCGGAAGCACATTCACAGTTATCCGCATGAACTCAGCGGCGGACAGCAGCAACGGGTCGGAATTGCGAGAGCTATTGCACTGCGCCCGGAGCTGATCATCTGTGATGAACCGTTCTCCAGTCTCGATGTCACCTTGCGTAAGCAGATGATGGATCTGTTGCAGGCATTAAAGCGTGAGCTGGAATTATCCTACGTGTTCATTACACATGACTTGTCGGTCGTGAACCGTTTTTGCGACAGTGTAGCTGTGATGGTTCAAGGGGAGATTGTGGAGAAGCAATCAGGTGAGGGGCTCATGCAGCAGGCAGACCACCCTTATACACGGAAATTGCTATCCTCGATACCTGTGCAAGACCCCCACTTAAGGAGAAAAGATAGAGAAAAGGAGTACAGAGAATGAGAGCCAGCTCAAAGTCAAAAACTGTATTAACAACATCACTATTCATCCTGCTTCTTGTAATAATAATGGGGATATCAGGTTGTAGTCATTCTGATAGAGCAGCCCAAACCTCTGACTCCCCGGACAAGGCGATTACTGTTGCCATAGCGGCTGATGCCGGTCTTGACCGGCTGGATGCCGGGGCCTATGAGGGTTCGATGAACGTACATGCGATGATATACGACGGATTAGTTGAGTACGGCGAGAAGGGCGAAATCCTGCCTTCGCTTGCGGAGTCATGGGACATCTCTGAGGATGGGAAGGTCTATACCTTCCATCTTCGTCAGGGGGTCAAATTCTCAGATGGTACGGAATTTAATGCGGATGCGGTCAAGTTCTCCTTCGAACGCTGGGTTAAAGATCCGGCCAATTCGCTGAATGTAGCTACCGCCATGGAATCTCTTGAGGTCGTAGACGAGCATACGATTACTATGACATTCAACAAAGCGTATTATCCGTTCCTGACCGAGCTGTCCTTTGCAAGACCGGTACGGATTATCAGCCCTACCGCAGTGGAGCCAGCAGGTGATATTAACGGTACATTCGTCCGGGCGATTGGAACCGGTCCTTGGATGGCAGAGAGCTATAAGACGGATCAGGAAGCCGTACTGGTCAGCAATCCTAATTATTGGGGAGACCTGCCGAAGCTGTCCAAAATTATTATGAAGGTCATTCCTGATCCACAGTCCAGAGTACTGGCGCTGCAAAGCGGGGATGTAGATATTGCCGGGGGACAAATGGGGAAGCTTCCAGTCGAAAGTGTACCCGTGATCGAAGCGGATTCCTCACTAACTCTGCAAAAATCACCAGGAACAAGCTCGCATTTCATGATTTTTAACTATAATACATCTGCTCTGCAAGACCTGAATGTCCGCAAAGCGATTAATTTGGCGATGAACAAAAAAAGCATTGTGAACGATCTTATGAATGGTATTGGACAGGAGGCCAAGGGCTTGTTCCCGCTGACCGTTCCCTATGTCACAGAGTCCAATAACACATGGTACGGCTTCGATCCTGAAGAAGCGAAGCAACTGCTGGCCACTGCCGGCTATAAGGATTCGGATGGAGATGGAATTGCCGAGAAGGACGGAAACCCGCTTGAGTTCAATTTCGTGCTGCAGCAGGCGGAATATCCGGAATGGAAGACCATTAGTGAGCTGATTCAATCCGAACTCAAGGAGATTGGCATTGACGTCAAGCTTCAGGTGCTTGAGCCGAATGCTTATTATGATGCCTTATGGACAAGCAAAGCTTACGATCTCATCCTGTACCGGACCTATGATGATGCTTATAATCCGCATTCGTTCCTGTTGTCCCTGTTCCACCGAACCACTGAAGCACCTGCTGTGGTATGGTCTGATGCGGAGCTGGAAGCACAGATTGATAACGCAGTCGGAGCCATGGATCTTCAGGAACGTCAGAGTGCCTATGATTCCATATTCCTCAGAATGTATCAGGAGGCGATGTTTGCAGCGATTTATTTCCCTGATGACATATTGGCCGTTAATCACAGAGTGACCGGATTCAAGCCGGGGTACACCACGTTCACACCTGTCTTTTGGAACCAGCTGGATGTGGACAGTAAATGATCAAGATACAGTACTTGCCAAGAAGGAGTGAATGATAATGAGTATACAACAAGAGGTAGAACAGTATTGGGAAGGCGAAGCAGAGCTGTATAGTGAAGGAATCCAGAAGGAGCTGAACGGTTTCCAGCGGGAGGCCTGGCTGAAGCTTATCCTTGATCATGCTCCACAGAAGGACAGCCTGCATGTTCTGGATATTGGCTGTGGTCCCGGCTTCTTCTCCGTCATTCTCTCAAGCGCCGGACATTTGGTTACGGCCATAGATTGTACAGACAATATGCTGGAAGAGGCGCGTCTGCACTCCAGCCGGGAAGGAGTCGATGTAACGTTCCGCAAGATGGACTCGCATAAGCTGGATTTTGCTGCGGAGAGCTTTGATCTCATCGTGTGCCGCAATGTCACTTGGAGTCTTGCCGATCCGCAGTCAGCCTACAAGGAGTGGGCAAGAGTACTCAAGCCCGGGGGACGGCTGCTGGTCTTCGATGCCAACTGGAACCGTCATCTATGGGATGAAGAGATGGCGCGGAAGCACGCAGAGGATCAGCAGGCCTATATCGATAAGGGCTATGGTGAGCTTCCGCATCATACGAACATCGAAGAGACTGACCGTCTGAGCCTGGCCTTACCGCTGACAAGAGAGTGGCGGCCGGAGTGGGATGTGCGGGCACTCACAGAGGTGGGCTTCTCCGCTGTCTATACGGAAGAGAATCTGAACGGACAGGTGTTGGATGAGCAACAGCAAGTCTTGTACCGTTCAACGCCGGTGTTCATGATTTGCGCTGAAAAATAAGGCGGACCGGCTTGCTAAAATATAAAATAAAAACAGCGGCTCTCTTTGATGAGAGCCGCTGTTTTTGGTTTGAAGCGGCATCAGCCGATCGACACATTGTATGTCTTCAGCCACAGGTTGACCTGGGCCAGATAAGCGAATAATTGCGGGCCGGACATCAGCTGGCCGAACCACGGCAGATTGGTGGAGGACTCTGGCGATGCGGCGATTTCTCTGATTTTGGCCGGATCAATGAGCGGGAGAATGGGAGAGGAAGGATCGTCCAGAATGCTTAGTACCTGTGAGCGCACCTTGTTCAGATAGGCAGGGTTATGCGTTTTGGGGTACGGGCTTTTTTTGCGGTAGAGCACATCGTCCGGCAGTACACCCTCCAGCGCCTTGCGCAGGATGCCTTTTTCCCGGTTGCCTACCATCTTAATCTCCCATGGAATGTTAAAAACATATTGCACCAGCCGGTGGTCACAATACGGAACGCGTACCTCCAGTCCCACGCCCATGCTCATCCGGTCCTTGCGGTCCAGCAGGGTCGGCATGAAGCGGGTTATGTTGAGATAGGACATCACCCGCATCTGTGCCTGTTTGCCGGTCTCGCCGTCAAGCTTCGGTACCTCAGCTACCGCATCGCTGTACCGGTCTCCCAAATATTCCAGCGGACGTATCCACTCCCGGATTTCCGGCGATAATAATCCGGCACGCATATTGGGGGCCACTGACCAGGGGAAGGTGCCGGAAGATAACATCTCCTCACGGTGGAACCAGGGATAGCCGCCGAAGATTTCGTCTGCTGCTTCGCCTGAGATGGCTACTGTGGCCTTCTTTTTGATCTCCTGGCAGAACAAATAGAGTGAGGAATCGACGTCGGTCATCCCCGGCAAATCGCGGGAGTACAGAGCGTTATCGAGTGCGGCTACCAACTCCGGGGTGTCAAAAGCGATAAAGTGATGATTCGTGTCCAGCTCGTCGACCATCCGCTGAATCCAGGGGCCGTCGGCTCCGGGCTGGAAGCTATGGCTTTTGAAGTGCTTATCGTTGTCTACATAATCGACGGAGAAGGTATCGACCCGGCCCTGGCCGGTCCGCTTGTAATAATCTACGGCAAGCGCAGTCAGGGCGCTGGAATCAAGTCCGCCGGAGAGCAGCGAGCAGACTGGGACATCGGAGACCAGCTGGCGTTCCAGCGTATCCTGGAGCAATTCGCGCACCCGTGCTGCCGTCTCATCCACGTTATCGGTATGCTGGACGCTCTCCAGCTTCCAGTAAGCATAGCTGCGGATTCCGCTGCGGCTGTAAATCATGGCAGACCCAGGGCGAAGCTCGAATATATCTTTGTATACCCCTTGTCCCGGAGTCCGTGCCGGACCAATAATGAAAATCTCGGCCAGACCCTCCGGCCCGACCTTCGGCTGGACGAGGGGATGCTGCAGCAGCGCCTTGGGCTCGGACCCGAAGACGAAGACGTCCTCCACTTGGCTGTAGAACAGAGGCTTCACGCCCAGGCGGTCACGGGCCAGGAATACCTGATCACGTAAGCTGTCCCAGACGGCAAAGGCGAAGATGCCATTGAGCTTCTCCGTGCAATCCGGCCCCCATTCGATGTAGGCATGCAGCAGAACCTCGGTATCGCATTCCGTGAGAAAATGATGCCCGCGCTGCTTCAACTCTTTTTTCAGCTCAGGGGCATTATATAGCTCGCCGTTATATACTATAGCGTATAACTTATCCTCATGGCGGGCAATCATCGGCTGTGCACCGTTCTCGGGATCGATGACGCTGAGTCGGCGGTGTCCGAAGGCAATAGGCCCTGAAATCCAGGTTCCGGCTGCATCCGGTCCGCGGTTGGCTAACGTTTCGGTCATTCTGACGAGCAGCTGCGAGTGCCCGGTAAGATCACCGCGCCACTGGACAAATCCGGTTATTCCGCACATGTCTGATTCATCCTCTCTTTTGTGCGATTGTTGTCTGTCCTTTCTTTTTTGCCAAGTAATACAGATATATGCCGATTGAAGGGATAAAATGTATGTCCTTATCCGAACACTAGGGGAGAGGGAAATTTGCCAGGAGGGATGATGACAAGTGTATTACATTAAAGACGCCAAAATCCGCAGAATGACTGACTATGACGGCGCGCCTTGCGCAGAGGTTGGCGTATTGCCTGGAGCTGTGGGCGATTCCGCGCTGCTGGTGTATATTGTTGAGGATCAGCGCGAGGAGGGCTATGAAATTGTCCGAATTCTGACGAATGATGCGGATACGGCCACCGACTGGTTCGACAATAATCTGCATGATGCCTTCAAGGACGTTACGGTCAGCGGCTTCACCGGCAGTACGGTGATGACTCCGGAGGATGAACGCTCCAAGTTCCAGCGCGAGCTGCTGATCTTCGGCGATCTGAAGCGGCAACTGGGCGAGCACTTCCGGCAGCTTCCCTGATTGACCATAGAGCAGGAGGCTTTCCGTGACGGCGGTTGCGGGAAGCTTCTTAACTGGAAGAGTTTGGTCTTGCTAATTCTGCTGAATCAGGTATAATGAATAACGTTGCGTTAATACATATCTCTTCAAAAGCTTCAAGTGATACAACGTTATCCTACATGTCCCGGTAGCTCAGTTGGATAGAGCATGCGCCTTCTAAGCGCACGGTCGGGGGTTCGAATCCCTTCCGGGACGTCAAAACAGCAGCCTTCCTTCGGGAGGGCTGTTTTGACGTCCCGGGATGAGAACCCTTGGCGCCAGCCGGGGACGTTGGAGCATAAGCTTCGTTAGGATTACTTCGCAATCAGCCCGAATGGGCTGTATCCCTTCCGGGACGTCAAAACAGCAGCCTTCCTTCGGGAGGGCTGTTTTGTTGTCCGGGGGATGAGAACCCCTTTTTATTTTGAGTAGGATCAACGTGGGCACTTGGGTGGACGCTCCGCAAACGGACCGTTGTTCCAATCGCTGTTGTGTCCAGATTTTATGTATTCCCCTTAGCGGTGAAAATCCGGACACAAAGGCGACCGCTATCGCTTTTACACAATCGTTCCGTCCGCTCCACTGTTTAAGCGGGGTGCAAAATACATAACAATCCAAAAGAGCTCAAAAACCATCCATTCCAAAGGAGCGATCTTAATACGCTCAATTTAGAACGGACCAATTGACTCTAAATTTACTGAATGCGGCCCAAATGAGCGAATGAGGTACATAAGTGCTCCTGAATTCACCAATAGTGAGTAAAATGAGCAAATGAGGGGCAATAGTGCCCCAGAATGTGCCGGAAGTCAGCGTCGAGCGGAAATGAGGGGCATTAGTGCCCCAGAATGTGCCGGAAGTCGGCGTCGAGCGGAAATGAGGGGCACAAGTGCCCCAGAATGTGCCGGAAGTGGGCGTCGAGCGGAAATGAGGGGCATTAATGCCCCTAGTGTATAAGTACACTTGAATTCTCTTGAATTCAGAGGATGCCCCCAGGAGTGGGCGGATGGAGAAGGGAGAGTAGCTGTGCAAGCTGCACGGACCCGCATAGGTTCTGCTCATTCATCCGCTAGAGTAATTGGTTCTTAAGAGGATGAAGACTCAATGTGTCTACATCCGCTCCGGCTTAGGCAGACCGAGTACGTCGAGCGCTTCGCCCAGCGTATCGGTGAAGCTCCGGGTCAGCCACAGGCGGAAGGTGATGCTGGCTTCCCCGCCTTTGAGAATTGGACAAGCGGAGTAGAAGTTACTGAACAACGACGCCAGGGAATAGGCATAGTTACAGATCGTATTCGGCGTAAGCTCCCGGCTTGCTGTATAGAGTGTGTCTTGCCACAAGCTGAGCTGTCTCAGCAGGGCAAGCTCAGCCGCTTCGAGCTGCGCCGGGAACAGCGGTACCCCGCCAACGCCAGACTCGCCCACACCGTACTCGCCAACGCCAGACTCGCCAACGCCAGACTCGCCCACACCGTACTCGCCAACGCCAGACTCGCCAACGCCAGACTCGTCAACGACGGACCCGTCAACGTCAGAATCGCTAGCGCCGAACTCGCCCACATCAGACTCGCCAACTTCAGAATCGCTAGCACCGAACTCGCCCACACCGAACTCGCCCACACCGGACTCGCTAGCGCCGGACTCGCTAACACCGTTCCCGCCACCTGCCGCAGCGGCCTTACTAAGCACGCGCTGCGCCCGGGCATAGGCGTACATCAGGTAGACGCCGGTGTTGCCGGAGATTTCCATTGCCTGCTTGAAGTCGAACACAATCTCGGTGCCCAGATTGAAGCGCAGCAGGTAGTAACGGATGGCAGCGGTGGCGATGAGCCGGCTGGACAGGCCGTTTTTGTCCGAACGGGTGGATTCAATCATGTCTTCCATGAGCCGGACCAGCTCGGTTACCTTAATGCCGACTCCCTGGCGACCGGACATGGCGTAGGAGCTTTTGCCGCTGGAGGTATCAATGCCGAGCCCGGCCGCAGAAGCGGGACTCAGCGAGACCACCCCATAGCTGACATGATGCAGCGCGTCTGCCTGCGCACCGAATCCCAATGCCTTGAGCGCCTGCTTGACCATCTGCTGCGGATATTCCTGCCGGTAATCGATGACGTTCACGACCTGGTCCGCCCGTCCAAAAGGCAGAGCCTGTCCGCTCAAGCCGGTCGTCCACAGTCCGCTCTGAAATTCGCTGTAGCTAAAGTCCTTCTCCAGCAGTCCGAACTTCCACAGATGATAGGCGATGTCCTTGGCGGTATAGGTCAAAATTCCGTTCGAGCGAACCAGCACCTTATCCTTCTGATGCTCCTCCAGCGTGTCTGGTGTAGCGTCTTCAGTGGATTGCTTCAGAATCCAGCAGCCTGCCAGCTTGCCTTCCGTCTCCTGCACGAAGATCTCCGTCTGCGACAGAAGCTCGAATGCCGAGGCCCAGAAGCCCTCCTTCAGAATGTTGCTCTCCCACACCAGCAGATCGTAGTCAATGCCGAACCCCCGCATCTCCTCCACATGCTCTTTCACGATCTGCCCGGCGACGAGGTTGCCAATCCAGGCAGTGTTGCCGTGGCCTTCCTCCAGCGCATGAAGAATCTCAGTTCGCTTCTGTACCATCTCCGGCTGCTGCGCATACGTTTTGTTAATCTCGGCATAGATGTCCCAGCAGTAGTCTCCGAACCGGACATGGGCTCCCGCCAGCGGAACATTCAGCAGACCGGCTACGGTATCTGCCAGCTGATTGCCGAGATCATCCACATAGTTGTGCACCTCAACGGTATGGCCGGTCGCCCGCAGTACCCTCACCAGCGCGTCCCCGATACATGAGTTTCTCAGGTGTCCAATGTGCATACTTTTATTCGGATTGACGGAGGTATGCTCTACAATCACTTTCGACCCTCCTGCATGCTGAGGCAGCGTGAAACTCCCCTTCGACCGTGCCCAGGCCTGCCAATCCAGATACATATTAATAAACCCCGGACCGGCCACTTCGGTTCTCAGCACCAGTCCGTGAACAGAGCTCGAAGCTTCAAGCTCGGCGACGATCAGCCCGGCGATAGCCAGTGGAGCTTTGCGCAGGGGGCGGGCGAGCTGCATGGCGATATTGCTGGAATAATCCCCGTGGTCGGCACTCGCCGGCTGCTCCAGGGCAACATTTACTTCAGCGATGGCTGGCACGCCCAGGGTTAGCGCGATTTTGTGAACAGACTGCTTCAGGCTTTCTTGGATTAGCTCACTTAGCATTGGCATGAATAACAACCTCCTGAATAAAATAACGACAAAAAAAGCCTTCATCTCCTAAGAGACGAGGCTTGTGCGCTCGCGGTACCACTCTCGTTGCTGAGCCTTACGGTTCAGCCACCTTACAGGTTAACGGTCCTCGGCCGGGGCTTCCTACTCTAAGGTTCAGAAGTCCATCTCACGGGTGCGCTTCATGGTTCTAATCTGTACCGGCTTCCACTTTCCCGGCTCGCTGGGGACTAGATATAAGACCATTACTCTCCCGGTCATCGATTCAATATGGGTTTGTATCAGTATAGCGAATTTCCGAAAGAAAGCAAGAGCAGATTACCGTGCAGCAGGAGTCCTCCGGTTAAGAATTACTCGTCATTGGGCGCTCCTGTCAGGTTCTTGATGTCTGTTGAACCATAAATCAGCAGCACTATTACAATGACCAGCAGGAGTCCACCGGCAAATCCCTCTCCGTCAAAACTGTCCATAGCCCCGTCCCTCACTTTCACTTGCGTATGTGTTCAGGTGTTTTCGGCTTTCTTTTTCAAAGCGGCCATGATCTCGTTCAGCGTAAGGCTGCTGTTGTTATCGAGGAAGCTGACCAGCTTATCGACATTGTCATTGCTCAAATCACTTAAGGTTTTATATTTGCCCACCAGACTGACGAACATGGATGCGTCCGTGTACATCTGGATGGAGTCTACTTTCAGCTTGCCGGTCAATAGAAGTGCAGCTACGGCGAATTCAAGCCCCTTAGGTGTCTGGGTTTTGGAGCTGGACGGTGTTTTTTTGGCGGCGGGCTTCTTTCCTTTTCCTGGAGGGGGCATGGGAGTCCCTTCTTCCGTTCGGCGTTCGTATGGAGAAAGCGCGGCCCATGGGCGGTCTTTCCTTATTCAAGAATATGCGTGCCTGCGGTCATTGGTGAATAGGCTCAGGCCTGTGTCCACACCGTTACAGGAAAGTCCGAATATGAATATATCGTACTTTGACACTAGAACTTCAAGGGAGGACGAGACAGGATGGCGATTTTGTCAACAGGACCGATAGAGAACAATGCCGTTTCGGGAGTCAGACCTACGCAGACGGTGACGGTAAGAATAGTGAAGCGGAGTGCCCCGGGCAGTGCTACTATTAGTATTCAAGGGTATGTGCTGGGCACCACCAGAACGCTGTATGTCAGTGAGGTGATTGAGGTTGCTCCGAATCAAGTGGTAACCCGGGATTATTTTGCCGATCTGAATGCCTATGAATTTGTGTTCATCACTGGAGAAGTAGACGAAGATGAGCTCGGAATATCCGTGTGGGGCAAGACATCAACCGGCCAGCTGGTGAATGCACACCGTGTAGTGACGCATGAGAAATTAAGCTCAGACGTATAGAGGGTTAGGGTATTATTCTGGACTTGCCAGTTGTAAAATGAAACAGGGACCTTTCAGAGCTACTCGCTCAGAAGGTCCCTGTTTATATTGCGAATAGAGCAGAACGGGCTACAACAGGTTGTTCAACTCAGATCGAGAGGATTTCACGTATATCATGCTCGCTCAAGCTCGACAACGCCTCCTGCCCCGGCTGGATCACCTCGTCAATCAGGTTTTTCTTTTTCTGCTGCAGCTCGTACATTTTATCCTCCACCGTACCCTGGGCTACCAGGCGGATGACCTGTACGATCTTTTTCTGCCCGATCCGGTGGGCGCGGTCGGCGGCCTGCTGTTCGACCGCAGGGTTCCACCACAGGTCATAGAGAATGACCGTATCGGCGCCGGTCAGGTTGAGGCCGGTGCCGCCCGCCTTCAGCGAGATCAGGAACAGGTCGCGCTCGCCTTCATTGAAGCGGCTGCACAGCTCAACCCGCTGAGAGGCCGGGGTCTGTCCGTCGAGATAGAAATGCGTAATCCCCAGCAGCGCCAGTTCACGACTGATCATGCCGAGCATTTGCGTGAACTGCGAGAAGATCAGCATCCGTTTGCCGGAGCTCCGGCATTCGTCGATAATCTCCAGTAGCTGCTCGAATTTGCCGGAGCCTCCGGTATATCCGTCCACGAACAGGGCGGGATGGCAGCACAGCTGGCGCAGCCGGGTCAGTCCGGCCAGCACCTTGAGCCGGCCGTTCCCGAAGCTGTCGCTGTCCAGATGCTTAAGCGCTTCTTTGCGCAATCTGGCCAGGTAGGCGACATAGAGCCGTTTCTGCTCCGGCAGCAGCTCGGAGGCCTGGAGGGACTCGATTTTGTCCGGCAGTTCCTTCAGCACATCGCTCTTCAGGCGGCGCAGCAGGAAGGGGCGGGCGCGCCTGGCGACCGTCTCCCGGGGAAGATCATGGAACGCCTTCTTTCCGGGGAACAGTCCAGGGAAAACGACACTGAAGATCGACCACAGGTCCTCCAGCGCATTCTCCACCGGCGTACCGGTCAGCGCAAAGCGGTAGCGGGCCTGAAGCAATCTGACCGCCTGCGAAGTCTGAGTCTCGTGATTCTTGATCATCTGCGCTTCATCCAGAATGAGCGTATGGAACGACTGCTTGGCATACTCATCCACATCTCTGCGCAGCAGCGGGTACGAGGTGATGATGACATCATGCCCGGCCGTGTTCCGCAGGGCCCGGCTGCGTTCACCGGCGGTGCCGTCGGCAATGACCGCCTGAAGCTCCGGGGCAAAGCGCTTCAGCTCGTTAAGCCAGTTATAGAGCAGGGAGGCCGGCGCCACAATAAGCGCGGGCACGCCGCTCTGCCGGATGTCTTCCCGCATCGAGAGCAGGAAGGTGATGCTCTGCAGTGTTTTGCCAAGGCCCATATCGTCCGCCAGAATCCCGCCGAAGCGGTAATGGGCCAGCGTCCTCATCCACTGGAAGCCGTACTGCTGGTAATCCCGCAGCACGGGAGCCAGACTCTCCGGCACTGGGAAGTCCAGATTCTCGGGACTCGCCATATTAGCAAGCAGCCGCCGGAAGGAGCGTCCGGTCTCGATAGTCTGCCCCTGGAAGGTGCCTGCATGGAGATGGAGGGCACGGACCAGCGGCAAGGAGAACTCCGTACTCCGGATATCCACGCTGCGGACGCCGAGCTCGTTCATCAGCGCGATAATCTCCTGGAACTCAGCGGTATCCAGCGGGAGCAGAGCTCCGTCCTTGAGCCGGTGATATTTACGTTTTTCCTGGAGAGATTTCAGGACCGCGGTAATGTCATTCTCCGTGATGCCCTCCATGGCGAACTTGAAGTCCAGCCAGTCGGTCTTCTCGTTCCAGCTCAGGCTGACCTTGGGCGCTGCATGCTCCGTAAGCACCCGCTCCTTGACCGCAGTGGTCGCATAGACCTGAAGCAGCGGTTCCAAGAGCGGGATGGTATGGTGCAGGAAGTCGAATTCCCCGTCCTCGTCACGCATGATATACCCGCTCTCCGTCCGCGAGAAGGACTCATGGGCCATCAGGTCCAGAATCCGCCGCTCCGCTTCCCCGTCCCGCATCAGAATGACCTCGCTGCTCCGCTCATGCGCCTTCTCCTCCAGCGGATTGATGACAATTCCGCCGTATTGGAATTCCAGCCCGGCCAGCAGCCGGTCCCTTACCCGGTCCAGGTAGAGTCTGGCGTGTAGCCGGGTCTGGACGATCCGGTCCGCGATGGCGTCGGCAATGCTTACTCTGCCCAGCTTCTTCAGGCCGGGTATGACCCTGTCCATGAAGGGCTCCATCTGCTCAGGCGCAATCGCCAGGCTATCCCGCCGGCTGCTGCTGAGCATCCGCTTCAGCTCGGAGAGACGCCCGCATTCCTGCGCCGGGAGCTTCAGCAGCCTGCCTTCGGTCAAGACCAGCCCGTAGCTCTCCAGAACCGTAAGCTGCTCAAGCCCCCGGACATCCAGCCGGTAGCCTTCCTCCTGTGCCTGGTCGAACTGGAAGCTGAGCGGCAGCAGCTCCTCCGAGACCGACAAGCGGTCAAGTTGAAGCTGTCCATGCTGAAGGCGTACGGCAGGCGCGGCTTCTAGCAGGGGGTACAGACTCTTCCAGAAAAAAGGGGCCACCGGCAGCAGCCGGTCATTTCCCGGATGGCTGGAGCCGGCAGCATACGGATTGTTGAGGCTGTTGTAGACCTTCTCATTCTGCATGATCTCAATCAGCTTCAGCAGGACCTCATTATCTTCCTTGGAGAAGCTGTGCAGGGCGGGGTCATAGCTGAAGTGCGCTGTGAACTCAAAAGGCTCGCCCCGGCGAACCTGCTCCAGAAAAGGTCTGATCTTCTGCGCGATATAGAGGCGCTTGGGGCCCAGCTTCACTTCGATTCCAAGCATCGTGCTGCTGTAGCCGATGTTGAAGGGCCGGCAGATGAACTCGACCTGGAGCGGAGTCCGCAGGTCGATATACGTGCCGGCACCGCTTGGCAGCTGCCGCCCTCCGGTGAATATTCCGAGCATGCTGCTCACCAGCTGCCGGTCTGCGCTTCGCTCCTTGTGCTCTGCCCCGGAGAGGGGGGAGCTGCCTTGCACGAGCGGCAGACTGCCGTCCCTTACGGGATAAGTCTCCTCTGCATCTGCCAGCATATCTGCAGCCTGTTCAGCTCCGGCCGCCCGGCTGCGGTAGAGGACCGCCACCAGCGCCGCCGCAATATGCTTGCAGAAGGGGCCGCCGTGATAGTAAGCCGGGCAGGTGCATTCCCCCTGCACATCCCCGTCACTGTCGATAATCAGCGCGATCTCATGGCTCTCCAGCCCATGGACCTCAGCGCGGTATTTGGAATATTCCTCTTCCTCGTTATGCTCCGTATAGACAAGATCCACCTTATGGGCATGATAATAAGCCGCTCCCTGGTCAAAAGCGGCATTGCCGCACAGCAGCTTGATTACCCGTTCCGGCACCTGATAACCCACGTATACTCACTTCCTTTTATTGCTTCTATCTAAGCCACCCCCACGGGGGATATCGTACTTAAAGATTATCCATTCCCGCCGATCCCGTGCAGAATGAAGCTTATCGTCTGTTCAATCTCTGCCTCATCATTCCAGTCCTGCTCCGGCATCAGCACCAGCCGGGTCAGCAGGTATCCGGCAATCGCGGAGATGGTAAAGCGGATAATCGCAGGAGTGGGCGCATCAATCACTTCACCTTCCGCCTTGAAGTGCTCGGTAATTGCAGTGACACGCGCCAGAACCTGCTCGAAGATATTCTCGGTCAGCTGCTCCTTCAGCGCAGGCTGGAAGGGGATCTCCTGAATGAGAATTTTGACGATCTTCAGATTCCTGCGGACGAACTCCAGCCGATTCACCATGAAGGCCTTAAGGAAGGCTTCGTAGCTCTCGAACGGCACATCCAGCACACCGCTGAAGTTGCGCAGTACGAATGGGGCGATCATCCGGCTCATGGTGGGCACAACGATGGCGAGCAGCAGATCTTTTTTGGTCCGGTAATAACGGAAGATCGTGCCTTCGGCCACGCCGGCCTTCTGGGCAATCTCACTGGTGGCGGCCGCCGAGAATCCCTTCTCCGCAAAAACATCAATTGCCGCCCGCAGAATGGACAGCTGCTTGGGCGTGACCTGCTCCTTCTCGCTGAGGTCCAGCAGCTCCTGGACCCACTGGTCTTGCTCCAGCTGCCCCTGATCGGCAGCAGGGTTATTCTCCATCAATAGAACCTCCAGACTCTTGCAGTTCCTCCTAGTGTACCATAGCCCGTTCACCCTTTACATTCTGCGGTGCTTGCGCAGAGCCAGTACATTCAGCAGCATGAACAGCAGGGAGAATCCGATCAGCATGAACACATCCCCGGCGATATCACTCCAGCCTCTGCCGCGTACCATGATATCCATCAGTGCCTCTGAGCCGTAGTAGATGGGGGTGGCGAGTCCAATGCGCTGGAGCCAGAGCGGAAGGGTATCCAGCGGAAATAATCCGCTCAGGAAGATCTGCGGCACAATGACCAGGGGAATGAACTGGATCATCTGCAGCTCATTGGCGGCGAATGCCGAGAGCAGGGTGCCGAGCGTCAGCGCCGACATCGACAGCAGCAGCGTCATCAGCAGCACGTAGCCGAAGCTGCCCGTCATCATAATCCCCAGCACCTGGATGGAGAACCAGGAGATGAGCAGGGCCTGGAAGACGGTGAAGATGCCGAAGCCGCACACATATCCGGTGACGATCTCCCAGCGCTTCAGCGGGGTGGAGAGCAGACGCTCCAGTGTGCCCGTGGTCCGTTCGCGCAGGAAGGAGACACCGGCAATCAGGAAGACAAAGAAGAACACGAACACCCCGATCATAATCGGGCCGAAGCGGTCAATCGTCTTCATATCCTCCGCGCCGTAGAGATAGCTGATCTGCGGCTGGAGCTGCCCGCCGCCCGGAGCTTGCGGCCGGAGGCTCTGCGCAGCTTCCTGCAATGCCATGATCACAGCGCGGTTAGCCGCCGGATTGCTGCCTTCAAGGACAACAGCGGGAGCGTCTCCCTTCATTGTAAGGAGAGCATCGATGGCTCCAGCCCTCAAGGCAGCCTGACCGGTAGATTCATCGGCATAGCTGGTAACCTCAGCTTGCTGGGCTTCCAGCGCTGAACTGAACACTGCCGCACCCCCCGAGACGCCGATCCTAGGCTCATAAGCATCGCTGCCGAACACCAGGCTCATCAGGCTAAGCACCAGCAGGGGAGCGATGAACATGAGCGCCATGGTTCTCCGGTCATGGATGAACTGCTGCAGAATTCTCAGGGTAATCGCCCGGATTCTCATCGGCGTACACCTCCATAGCAGAGGAAGGCTTCCTCGATGCTGGCGGTGCCGGTGGCCTGAAGCAGTCCGGCCGGGGTATCAGCCGCCAGCAGCACGCCGTCCCGGATCATCGCCAGCCGGTCACATTTCTCCGCCTCATCCATCACATGTGTGGTCAGCACAATCGTCGTTCCCTTGCGGTTCAGCGCCTTCAGCTCCTTCCAGATGGACTGGCGCAGCACCGGATCGATGCCGACCGTCGGTTCATCCAGCAGCAGCAGCGGCGGCTCATGGAGCAGGGCAATCGCCAAGGACAGCCGGCGCTTCATGCCGCCGGAATATTGGTCCACCCGCTTCCGCAGATGCTCCTGCAAATTCACCAGCTCCATCACATCCCCGATCCGCCGTGTACGGTTGCCGCCCTTCAAGCCATACAGAGCAGCGAAGAACTCCAGATTCTCCTTGGCGCTAAGCTCCGTATACAAGGCATCCGACTGGGCCATATATCCGATCTGCTGGAGCATGGCAAGCTTCGGCATCCGCACCCCCAGCACGGTGACCTCACCGGAGGTTACCTCGTCTATGCCCGTAAGCAGCTTGACCAGCGTGGTTTTGCCGGAGCCGGATGGCCCCAGAATCCCGAAGGTCTCTGCCTGATTCACCTGAAGCGTAATATCCTTCAACACTGTTTTATCGCCAAAAGCCCGATTCACATGAGTAACCGCAATGACAGGCTTCCCCTCATCCATACCAATCTCCTCCATTCGCCATAATAATGAGTGAGCGCTCACTCATTATACTAATGATTCCCTGCTCAAAAGTAAATAAAATTGTAAGGATTATCCGTTACTCCTGCTCTTGATCCGGGTAATAAAAGGGACATCCTATGGTTACCGGCATCCTGAAACCCAATTCACTAAAGGCGGTGGAATTATGGCAGGACATAAGCTGCTCCTTCCTCTGGCAGCTCTGCTGGCTGCGGCTGGACTTAGCGGCTGCGGCGATGCGGACAAGTCCGGCAGTGGCGGACGGTTTCATACCTTGGCAGACGAGAAGACGGAGGCAAGGCAATATTTGCCGGAGGATCTGCCGATTCCCGAAGGGGCAGGCATTACTTTTACCCAAGGTGAACAGTCAGAGGGGAAGAAATCCTCCATGCTGGTCTATCAGACGAAGGAGAGTATGGCCGCTCTTGGAACTACATATCAGAAGTATGTAAGAGAGAAGGAGCTGGAACTCGGGACAGAGATTGTCGACAGCCATAACCTGCTGATTAACGGCAAAGTGAACGGCTCTTATTCGTATTCTATTATTGGCAGTCCCTCGGAATCAGAGCGCGGCGGGAACGAGATTATCGTGACGTGGATTGTGAATTAACACAGGATTTACAATAGGCCGGTCCGGGAGGGTTCCCGGGCGGGTCTTGTTTGGTTTGGGCGTGTAATTATTTTTACAGTTAATATTTCCATAACATTCCTGCGCAACAGAATTGACACTCGTAGACGAAAATAACATTAGCAGTTACCTATAGGAAAAGGGTGAATCTAATTGAAGAATAGTAAATGGATCGGCGCGGCTCTGGCTTCTGCACTTCTCGTAACAGGGGGAGCTGTTAGTGTTCTGGCCACAAGCAGCCAAGTAAGTGCCGCAGCTGTGAACACAGCAGCCGTAGAGGGCAGCATGTCCTGGAGCATCAACGGTACGCCGGTTACACTCAGCACAATTAACAGCGGCGGATACAAGCTCTATTCATTGAGCCAGGTAGCCGCAGAGCTGGGAGCAGGACTTGTGCACGGCAGCAGCGGAATCCAGCTGAATGACAGCAAAGGTCTACATAGTGTACAGCTCCAGCCTGGCGTGAAAAGCTATCAGGTGGATGGCGAAGCCCTGGAATTCACAGTGGCCCCGGTTGTACGTAACGGCAAAACGTATGTGGAGCTGACGAAGCTGGTTACGGCGCTTGGCGGTGAGCTTGCGGCCGATGCCCACACGATTCTGAGCTTTGCCCGGCCCGCCGGTTCATTTGATACCCTTCACTGGAGCGCTGACGGCAGCCTGATTGCGAATAGAAGCGACGCTGAGTCCACACTGCTCTATAAATTCACCCAGACTCCAGGCAACTATGATCTGTTCTCTTCCAGCGAAGGCGCGGTGGATTTCGCAGTCTCCGCCGACCAGCAGTGGGGCGCATTCAGCGATGAGACCGGCCAGCTGAAGCTGATCAACCTGTCCACCGGCTTAATCAGTCCGCTCGGCAAGGACACCAGCGTGAAGACAGATATCGTGTGGTCCAGTGACGGCAAGACGCTCTATTTCGTCCAGGGCGACAAGCAGGAGAAGCTGGCACAGATTTCAGTAGAGACCGGAGAGATCAAGGCTCTGCTTGAAGATAAAGTGGAGAACAAATCGGAGCTTCGCATATCGGCAGACGGCAAAAGTGCAGTATACATCGTCAACATCACCGGTACCGCGAAGAATGATGCCGACAGCACAGAAGATTCACTTACCGTAGACTTCAGCAAGGCTGGAGAACAGCTCTATAAGCTGGATCTTACGACCAAAGGTGCTAAGCCGGCAGCCTTGACTACTACGTCTGACAACAAGCTGTATCCTGAGATTCTGGCTGGCGGCAGCGTGAGCTACCTGAGTGCGGATGCAGACGGCAATGCCGCTAACACGCTGAAGCTGATCACAGCAGACGGTAAAAGCACAGATGTCACCCTCGGTGCAGAGGTGAACTGGTCCACAGGCGTTAGCACGGGCCTCGTTGTCTCCGGGACTACAGCGGACGGCAGCACGGTAATTTACTCTATTGCAGGCAGTGCAGCTCCGGTTGAACTGTACCGGACAACTGAAGATGTATCGGAAGTGGCGGTATCGGCAGACGGCAGCAAGCTGGCTATTATAAGCGACGGCAAGGTACTGGTCATTCAGAACGGCAAAGCGCTGCAATTGTCAGTCTCACCGGAAGCTGCTAATTAATTACAACATTTAATCGGCGCACACCGCCGGGAGGAGAATTCAAACATGAAGATGTTCAAAAAATTCACAGTTACAGCACTTACCGCGGTGATCGCGGTTACCGCATCCTTTGCAGGGGCAGCCGCAGCAGCGGACAGCCTCAAGGGTAAAATCACCGTTAACGGTTCTACGGCCCTGCTTCCGCTGACGCTGCAGGCCGCTAAGGAATTCCAGAAGCTTCACCCTAAAGTGAAGATCGCCGCTTCCGGCAAGGGCTCCGTGACTGGACCGCAGGCCGTGAAGAAGGGGATTGCCGATATCGGAGCCTGCGACTGGGATGCCAGCATTGATGTTCCGGGCTTCAAGGCCTTTGACGGACAGGTGGCGAATAAGGTCGCTGTGATTCCTTTTGCAACCATCGTTAATAAGAATGTCGGAGTAGACAACCTGACTACAGAGCAGCTCAAAGGCATCTACGCCGGTAAAATCACCAACTGGAAAGAGGTCGGCGGATCGGATGCGAATATCGTAGTGATCACTCGTGCCTTTGGCTCCGGTACGCGCGTTAACTATCAGGCCAAAGCGCTGGGCGGCGGAGACATCGTGAAGAAAGAGAAGAACTACAAGGAAACCGGCTCCAGCGGCGACATGAAAACAGCTGTAGGTACAACGCCTAACGCTATCGGTTACATCGACCTTGTCTATGTAACGGGCGGCGATATCAAGGCTGTGAAGTTCAACGGTGTGGAAGCTAACACGGATAACGTAATCAACGGCTCGTACAAGATCTGGGCTTACGGCTACTACATGACGAAGGGCCAGCCGACCGGCGCGACCAAAGAATTCATCGAATATGTACAGAGCAAGAAGTTCCAGCAGGGCTCGCTTAAGAAGCTTAAGTTCATTCCAATCTCTGCGATGCAATCCTAAGATCGCTCAAGACAAGCAAGCATAATAGATTGATAGGTAACAGCGGCCAGCTCCGGGATATACGGGGTTGGCCTCTTACAGGAGGGAAAGTATGGGGGCACCGGTTCATAGCCTGAGCGCTAAGGCACAGACAAGCCTAGAGGAAGTTAAACGTAACACCAAGCGGCACCGCAGACATCTGCTGGGCAACAGCATCTCCCGTTATTATTTCTTATTCAGCATCCTTGCGCTCTGTCTTGTGCTGGGACTAGTTATTGTATTCATCGGCAAAACGGCGCTGCTGCTCTTCACCCGCATCTCCCCGCAGGACTTCTTCTTCTCGTTCAACTGGACGCCGGAAGAGGATGCCTTCGGCGCCGCCGCCTTCATCGTAAATACATTATCGCTTACCGCGCTGACGCTGGTCATTGCCGTGCCCATCTCGGTCGGGATGGCTGTGCTCTGTGCGGAGATTGCCCCGAATTGGCTGAAGAGCTTCATCCGTCCGGTGCTTGATCTGCTGGTCGGTATTCCTTCTATTGTATACGGCTATCTGGGCTTGACCGTGCTGCTGCCCTTCCTGCGCAGAGTCAGCGGAGAAGGTCTCGGGGACGGACTGCTTGCCGCCGCACTCGTGCTGGCATTGATGGTGCTGCCGACCATCTGCCGGATCAGCGATGATGCGATTGTCTCTGTTCCGCGCAAATACCGTGATGCCGCCTATGCGCTAGGCTCAACCCGCCTGCAGGTCATTATGCGCGTCGTTCTGCCCGCGGCCAGCCGGGGCATTATCTCGGCGGTCATTCTTGGCATGACCCGCGCAGTCGGGGAGACCATGGCGGTTGTGATGGTCATCGGCAATACGCCGCAGCTGGCGAAAAGCCTGTTCGCACCCACCTCGGTGCTGACCAGTAATATCGTGATGCAGATCTCCAACGTGGAGTTCGACTCCACTTGGAACTATTCCTTGCACATGATGGCCTTCCTGCTGCTGCTGATCTCGTTTGTACTCATTCTGATTATCCGGCTCCTGGGCCGCAAACGGAGGGATGCCTGATGAACGGATTCACGCGCACACGCCATACGGCCAGAGCCCAGCGGCGTAATAAACTGGCGACCATCGGCTTCTATACGCTGGGCGTTCTGGTCATGCTGCTGATCTTCTGGCTGCTGTTCACCATTCTAAGCAAAGGTTTGCCTTCGCTCAGACCCGATTTCCTGCTCAAGCAGCCGGAGGAGATCGATCCCGGCGGCGGGATTGGTCCCGTCCTGTTCAACTCCTTCTATATCCTGTTCATCTCGCTCCTGATCTCCGTTCCGATCGGGATCGGGGCAGGGATCTATATGGCGGAGTACGCGCCGGATAATGCCTTCACGGGTGCGCTGCGCATCTGCGTGGAATCCCTGTCCTCGGTGCCGTCCATCGTGTTCGGCCTCCTGGGCCTGGCGATCTTCGCCGAGTACTTCGGTGTTGGCTTAACGATCCTCGGCGGGGGCGTCAGCCTGGCGCTGCTGAATCTGCCGATGCTGGCCCGCGTCACGGAGGAAGCAGTGCGAGCGGTCCCCGGCGAGATCCGTGAAGCCGGCTACGCCCTCGGCATGACGAAGTTCCATGTCATCCGCAAGGTCGTCGTGCCGGTAGCCCTTCCGGCCATCGTCACAGGCGTCTGCCTGGTGGCCGGCCGCGCCTTCGGGGAGTCGGCGGTCATTATCCTGACCGCCGGGCTCAGCACCTCCGGCGAGATGTGGGACTTCAACCTCTTCTCACCGGGCGAGACGCTGGCTGTGCATCTGTGGTACGTGCAGTCTGAGGCCATCGTCGAGGATGCGCGGCAAATCGCGGATAAGTCTGCCGCTGTGCTGGTCTTTGTCGTGCTGCTGATCAACTTTATGTTCCGCTTCCCGCTGTGGCTGGGCAACCGCCGCCGGGGACGCTGAGAGGGATGCGGATGCGCGGATTCACGCTATCGCTATAACCCTGTAAGAACAGGCTGCTCTGCTATGGAAGTTTCATGGCGGGCAGCCTGTTTGCTGTGAAGGGGTTGGAGCTTCTGAGTGCTCCGGGAAGCGCTGAAACTCACCTCTAAATTTCCTGTTTCCCGGCCCTGATATGGTATAATTCGACTATAAAATACGTGCAGGCTGGACTAGCCTGTGCCCATGATAAGGACAAGGAGGCAGAACGCTGTGAGTACGCAGAAGAAGAGTCGCCGTAAGCCGAACCGGAAGCAGACGACCGAGTATCCCTTGAATACACCGCTGCCAAGGCCGGAGCTGCTAGCCATTCTGCAGGCAGCCGATGAGATTATCGCCGCCGGGGGGCGTACGCTTTTGGCCGAGATCCTGAAGGGCTCGAAGGAGAAGAAGCTGCTTGAACTCGGCTTGGATCACACTCCTGCCTATGGCTTCTTCCGCGAACTGACGATGGAGCAGATCATGGAGAAGGTGGATGTCCTCATCGAAGCCGGGTACCTGAAGACCGAGCTGTCCGGGAAGCTTCCCTTGATCGAGTTCACCGTCTACGGCTGGACCGTCCGGCGGGAGCGGGCGACGGAGGAGCTGCTGCGGGAGTGGGAGAACTGGCTGGACCAAGGGATCACGCCGGTCAGTATGGAGTATCTGAAGGACCGGAACCGGGGGATGATTCTGATGTTCCTGTTCAAAATCCTGTGTTCCGGTGACCGGAAATACATCCCTTTTTTACAGCAATGGCAGCCCATAGAGTTCAGGAAGGTACAGGCTGAGATCAGGCAGGTAATAGCAGACCTGAATGAGCGCGAACGGCTGGTGGAGATGGAGTGGCATGAGCTGCTGCGGGAACGTGCGCAATCACTGATTGTACGTTCGCGCGATCCAGTGCTGCTGCAGTGTGCGGAATGCGGCTATCCGTATGTATTCGATCACCTTGATTTTAGCTGCTACCGGGCAGATGGCATTTACTTTCCGGAGAAGTGTCCCGATTGCCGGCATCAGGAGGAGTCCTTGCATGAATAGGCTTGAACTGCGAACGAAGGTACGCCATGTGGTCAATGAAATCGTTTCGGAGAAGGGTTTCGTAAGTCCCCTGGATGTATTCTTGAGGATCGGGAAAATCACTCCTAAGCTCGTAGAAGAGTGGCGCTTCGGAAGAGTGCCATATTTGGAACGTGTGCTTCAGGGCAATCTGTCTCAATTCAGCTTTATCATGTCGCTGCTTCGCGAGAACGCGCGGGAGCTTCATTTGAAGCCGTCTTACACCGCCTATATGAGGTGGGGCAAAGGCCCGAAGCGACCGCTCCGCTTTTCGAAGTCCGGAGATCCCAATGTTGAGAAACATTACGCTACTCATTATGTGCCGGCTAAGCAGGAGGTACCTCGAAATCCATCGTTGACTAGTGGGAGTATGCAGCCGAAGGATGAGTAAGCAACATAATAAGAGGGGGACCTGCTAATGTTCAATACCGAACAAGTAAAAAGCTTTATTCTCCATCCGGAGCCGGCTGTGAGCAATACTGCTTTGAGGTATTTTGCCGACAGTTTCTTGTATGAGCACGATACTACGCTGATGCCGCTTGTGTTACAAAAGCTGAAGCAATGCAAGGATACCGAAGAGGTTCACCTGTTTCATGCCTATAAGTTCCCGCAGACCGAGGAAACGATCCGTGAGCTGCTGGCTTGGTACCAATCTCCTTCCACCCACTATAATACAAGATTTCTGGTGCTGGGAATTTTGAGGAATTGTGATCTTCGGCTATTGGACCCGTTCATGGAGTCTGTCCAGGAAATTCCGGAATGGAAAATTAAGGTTGATCAGAAGATTCGCCTCTCAAAGATGACAGACCAGGAGCTGTTGGACGAATTCAGCTTATTTCTGGAGCAGAGTTCAGGGAAATACTGGGATGAGTTCGATAATGTGTACGGGGATGAGCTAGTGAATGAGCTGGCGCTTAGACAATGTCTGGACGCTGATACTGTGCTGGAAAAGCTGCGCGATAACGACCCGGATTCTCCGAGCTACGAAGTCCACTATCTAATCCAACTGGCAGGTCAGATGAAGCTGGAGACGGCTATCCCTGTGCTGTGCAGTTTTTTGGGTACAGATGATGATTTGCTTCCAACCACTTCCGTTGACGCGCTGGCTCAAATAGGCACAGCCGGGGTGATCAAGACGTTAACCGAGCAATATGTCTCTGCTTCACAGGAATTCTTCCGGATATTTGCCGCCGATGTATTCGGAAGAATTAAGCTGCCGGACTCCGAGGAGGCGCTGCTCGCCTTATTGCCGGAAGAACGTGATATTACCAATGCGACTAAACTGGCTGATGACCTTTGCCAATTGGGATCAAGCCAAGGTCTTCCGCTAGTTGAGGCCATGGTGGAGGAAGGCTATGACGAGGGGTACTTGAATCTCACAGAGTCCATCTATGCTTACTGTGTAATTTCTGATACGGCTCACCCGTCACTGCTGCAGTGGAAGAAGAAGCTTGATGCGGAAGAGGCGCGGATGGCCAAGCGCAGGAAAGAAGTAGACCGGATGTCTAGAGTTAAAGCCCCTATAGGAACTTATAACAGACTTAACGGAACTGACAAAACTTATATAAGCCCGGCAAAAGTAGGCCGTAACGACCCCTGCCCCTGCGGAAGCGGGAAGAAGTTCAAGAAATGCTGTGGTGCTAACGCTTAATGGGTGGGACTAGAGCCGGTTCATGTTGAACAAATAGAACGTAGCCACCAGCAGAGCTATCCGGACTGAGGGTACGCTATTCGCCGAAAAAACCAACTTTTCTGTCTTAAACGGACTCAGAGGACGTTAAACTGTTCATTCGAGCAGAAAAAGCGGAGAAACAGGTTACTTAACGGCCTTTGAGTCCGCATGACCCTGCGGACAGGCGGAATCCGCCGGAATAAGGGATCGTCAGTCCGCAAAGTTCGTGCATGGTTCTTATTCCTCCACTACTAAAGAGTGGTGGTTTCTTTGAAGGTTCATTTCCCGCTCAAACAGCGGAGAGGACGGAACGACCCGCGGAAAAGCGATAGCGGTCGCCTTTGTCTCCGGATTTTTACCGAATAGGGAAATAAATAAAATCTGGAGACAACAGCGATTGTAACAACGTTCCGTTCGCGCAGCGTCCACCCAAGCGCCTACGTTGATCCTATTCAAAATAAAAGGGGGTTCTCATCCTCCGGACGACAAAACAGCCTTCCCGAAGGAAGGCTGTTTCTATGACGTCCCGGAAGGGATACAGCCAAAATTCGGCTGATTGCGAAGTAGTGCTAACGAAGCGTATGCTCCAACGTCCCCGGCTGGCGCCTAGGGTTCTCATCCCCCGGACGACAAAACAGCCCTCCCGAAGGAAGGCTGTTTCTATGACGTCCCGGAAGGGATTCGAACCCCCGACCGTGCGCTTAGAAGGCGCATGCTCTATCCAACTGAGCTACCGGGACATGAAGACTGACTGAAAAGCAAGCAAAAATTATGTTATCATACATAGTTAACTTTTTCAACTTGTTTTTTTGAAACCGGGCAGGGATATGCTATAATCTACAATTGATTAAGGATCAGAAGCGATTACAGTTCGGAGAAAAGGAGGTGCCCTCATGAATCAATTCAATTCCCCCGCCAAAGAGAACATCGTGCTGTTTCCCAAGACCCTGGATTACTACCAGATTCAGCTCACAGTTATGCTGGAGAATGAACGTTACGGGGAAGCGATGGAGCTGCTGCGTTTTTTGCTGCAGTGCCAGGGACAGGAAGAGCGGCACTACGAGGAATGGCGGTCGCTGCTGGAATGGCTGGCGGCGGCCTTCCCCTACGCGGCGCAGGGCGGTGACGGGGACGATGCCCCGGATGCGGAGGATATGGATCTGGGGGAAGAGGACATGGCCCGGATTCTGGCCAGATCCAAGCTGGAGGAGGATGCGGAGTACCCGGATAAGCTGCTGAAGCGGGTGATGAACGAACCGCTGTCTGAAGCGACAGTGCTTGCGCTGGAGCAGCTCTCCTACCTGGAGGGGAGCGGGGTGGATGAAGCGCTGACCGGCTGGCTGCAGCAGGCGGAGGTGCACCCCCTGCTGCAATTCCGCACGCTGCAGACGCTGCGGCGCAGAGGGGCTCAGGGGGCAATCAGGCTGAGCCGGGGCCATGAGGCTGCTGAGGTGGAGATCGAGACCGTGCCGCTGCAGAACGACGAATTCCCGCCGCAGATCAGCCAGGTGCTGGAACGGGTGGCAGAGCAGGCGGAGGTGCATGAGCCGACGCTGTATTATTTTGCCCAGGAGCTGTGGGGGCAGTTCGTCATGTCCATCTACGGGACGGCGGATTACCGCAAGCTGCTGGACGGGGAGTATTCGGAGCTGGATATTTGGGCGGGGGCCCTGCACCAGATGGTGTCGGAGAGCCTGAACGGGAACCGCAAAGAAGAGGAAACACGGGGGATGTACGGCATCACCGATAGCATGCGCTTCCAATTTGAGGGGGCCTACCGTTCGCTCAGGGGATTCGTGAAGAGTTCTCTACTTGATAAATAAAGTAATGTTGTATATAATATAGTGGTTATTCTGTGCGTGAAATGTTGGACTATTTAAGTAAACATGTAACCTATTTTTGGAGGGAAAAGTATATTATGAAAGCAACTTGGGAAAAGATAGAGAAGAACCTCGGAGTTCTTGAAGTCGAAGTAGAAGCAGACCGCGTAGCTGCAGCACTCGACAAAGCCTTTAATAAAGTGGTAAAGAAAGCAAACGTACCTGGATTCCGTAAAGGTAAAGTACCGCGGCCGATTTTTGAATCCCGTTTCGGTGTTGAAAGCCTGTATCAGGATGCTATCGACATTCTTCTTCCTGAAGCTTACGGCGAAGCCGTTGAACAGACTGACATCTTCCCTGTAGACCGTCCTGAAGTGGACATCGAGCAATTCGCCAAGGGCCAGCCGTTCATCTTCAAAGCGAAGATCACAGTTAAGCCAGAAGTGAAGCTGGGCGAGTACAAAGGTCTGGAAGTTCCAGTACAGAAGGCAGAAGTTACTGACGAAGAGCTGGATGCTGAACTGAAGCGTCTGCAAGAGCGTCACGCTGAGCTTGTTGTCATTGAAGAAGGAGCAGCAGCGAACGGCGACATCACAGTAATTGATTTTGACGGTTCAGTTGATGGCGTTCCATTCGAAGGCGGACAGGCTGAGCGTCATTCCCTGGAGCTGGGCAGCAATTCCTTCATTCCAGGATTCGAAGAGCAGGTAGTGGGCATGTCCACTGGAGACTTCAAGGATGTTGAAGTAACCTTCCCTGAGACTTACCACGCTGCTGAACTCGCAGGCAAAGCTGCTGTATTCAAAGTGAAGCTGCATGAAATCAAACGCAAACAGCTTCCTGAGCTGGATGATGAATTCGCCAAGGATGTTAGTGAATTCGACACACTGGAAGAATACAAAGCAGACCTGAAAGCACAGCTCGAATCCCGTAAGCAGGAAGAGCTGAAGAGCGTTCGTGAATCCGCGGTAGTTGACGCAGCAGCAGCTAATGCTGAAGTGGAAATTCCTGAAGCCATGATCGCCAGCGAAGTGGAGAACATGGTTCGTGACTTCGATACCCGTCTCCGCCAGCAGGGCATGAACATGGATATGTTCCTCAGCTTCTCGGGCCAGACTCGTGAAGACCTGCAGGGACAAATGAAGGGCGATGCTGAGAAGCGCGTTCGTAACAACCTTGTTCTGGAAGTTATTGCTAAGGAAGAGAAGATCGAAGTGTCGGAAGAAGAAGTTACGCAAGAGCTGGCTACTATGGCTGAAGCTTACAAGCGTACTCCTGAAGAAATCCGCAGCATTCTGGCAGCCAACGGTTCCCTGAGCAGCCTGAACGATGAGATCTCCCTGCGCAAGACCATCGAATTCCTCGTTAGCAACAGCGTGGAAGTTGAAGCTCCGGCAGCACCTGCAGAAGAAGCAGCAGAAGAAGCAAAGGCTGAGTAAGCTTCAATCCTTTACCTAGAACGGCTATCCATTAGCCTCCATAGAGATTTGATAAGGCACGTAAGTTTTTGTTACGTGCCTTATTTTTATCGGGGGCCGGGCGTTTGGTAGTACATATCATGAATCCGTCAATTGGCATTGTCCGTGGAATTGCGTTATAATGGCATGCACATGAGCAATGCGGTTTAGGGGCACAGTGAATAAATGACATCCCGCTTTGAACGTGTTAAAATATTTCTGAAACGGAAAGACTAATCTGTATAGAGAAAAGAGGTTGGTGGCATGAGTCTGGTACCAATGGTTGTGGAAACGACAAGCCGGGGAGAACGCTCATACGATATCTATTCCAGATTGCTCAAGGATCGCATCATCTTCCTGAGCAGTGCGATTGACGATGATGTCGCCAATCTGGTTATTGCGCAGTTGCTGTTCCTGGCAGCAGATGACCCCGAAAAAGACATTCACTTGTACCTCAACTCGCCCGGTGGTTCTGTCACAGCCGGCATGGGTATATATGATACGATGCAATATATCAAACCGGATGTTTCAACGATTTGCGTAGGGATGGCAGCCAGTATGGGATCATTGCTCCTGACAGCCGGAGCGCCCGGCAAGAGATATGCGCTGACCAACAGCGAGGTCATGATTCATCAGCCGCTTGGCGGCGTTCAGGGGCAGGCGTCCGACATCTGGATTCATACCGACTGGATTCTCAAGACCAAGGCGAAGCTGAATCAGATTTATGTAGAGCGCACAGGTCAGCCCCTTGACAAAATCGAACGGGATACAGACCGCGATAACTTCATGAGCGCGGAAGAAGCGAAGGAATACGGGCTCATTGACCAGGTACTCTCTTCACCGATCATATCTTAAAGGGGTGGTAAGATGTTTAAATTTAACGATGAAAAAGGACAATTGAAATGTTCCTTTTGCGGGAAATCACAAGAGCAGGTTCGTAAGCTCGTAGCAGGACCTGGCGTTTATATATGTGACGAATGCATCGAGCTGTGCACGGAGATTGTGGAAGAGGAGCTGGGCCACGAAGAAGAGCTGGATATGAAGGATATTCCGAAACCGAAGGAAATCCGTGATATCTTGGATCAATACGTTATCGGCCAGGAGCAAGCGAAGAAATCGCTCTCCGTTGCTGTATACAATCACTACAAGCGTGTCAACAGCCAGAGCAAGATTGAAGATGTGGAGCTGACGAAGAGCAACATTCTGCTGCTCGGACCTACAGGCTCCGGTAAGACCCTGCTGGCGCAGACGATGGCGAAGATCATCAACGTACCTTTTGCCATTGCAGATGCCACTTCCCTTACGGAAGCCGGTTATGTGGGTGAAGATGTTGAGAACATTCTCCTGAAGCTGATTCAAGCGGCTGATTATGATGTGGAGAAAGCCGAACGCGGCATTATCTATATAGACGAAATTGACAAGGTAGCGCGTAAATCCGAGAACCCGTCCATTACCCGTGACGTATCCGGTGAAGGCGTTCAGCAGGCGCTGCTGAAGATTCTGGAAGGTACAGTCGCTTCAGTTCCGCCGCAAGGCGGACGCAAGCATCCTCATCAGGAATTCATTCAGATCGATACTACGAACATTCTGTTCATCGTGGGCGGTGCCTTCGACGGCCTGGAGCAGATGATCAAGCGCCGTATCGGCAAAAAAGTCATCGGCTTCAACGCTGCGGTTGAAGGACAGAAGGACCTCAAGGCCGGTGAATACCTGTCCATGGTATTGCCTGAGGATCTGCTGAAGTTCGGTCTTATCCCAGAGTTCGTCGGCCGTCTGCCGGTGATCTCGACCTTGGAGCCGCTTGATGAGAGCACCCTGGTACGTATTCTCTCCGAGCCTAAGAATGCGCTCGTGAAGCAGTATGTGAAGCTGCTGGAGATGGATAATGTAGCTCTGAAGTTCGAACCGCTTGCTCTTGAAGCGATTGCGAAGGAAGCGATCAAGCGCAACACCGGTGCCCGCGGACTGCGTGCCATCATTGAGAGCATTATGCTTGATGTGATGTACGAGGTGCCTTCACGGGATGACATTAAGGATTGTGTCATTACCGAGGAGGTTGTTAAGGAGAAGTCCCTGCCGGAGCTTAGTCTCAAGAAGGATAAGAAAAAAGAAGAAAGCGCGTAAGCCAGGCTTAAATAACCGGGCCTGACACGGCTTAACAATACAGCTCAGGGTCTCCACTTTCTCCCGCACACCCCGCATGACCTGCGGGGGCGGGGAGGGTGGAGCTTTGATCGTTATGGGGGAGAAAACCATGTTCCTGAGACACCAGACCCGTCCCGTCAATGTTGGCGGAGTGATTATCGGGGGTAACAACGAGGTTGCCATCCAAAGCATGTGTACGACCAAGACCGCTGATGTGGAGGCAACCGTGGCCGAGATTCTGCGGCTGGAGGAAGCCGGCTGTCAGCTAGTGCGCGTAACGGTCAACAATGAAGAAGCGGCAGCAGCGATTAAGGAAATCAAGAAGCAGATTCATATCCCGCTCGTAGCGGATATTCATTTCAATTACAAGCTGGCCCTGCTGGCGATTGAGAACGGCATCGACAAGGTGCGGATCAATCCCGGCAATATCGGACGCCGTGATAAGGTGGAAGCTGTCGTTAAGGCCTGTAAGGAGAAGGGGATACCGATCCGTATCGGGGTTAACGCCGGTTCGCTGGAGAATCACCTGCTGGAGAAATACGGTTATCCTACACCGGAGGCGATGGTGGAGAGTGCCTTGTACCATATCGGCATTCTGGAGGAGCTGGACTTCCACGATATTATCGTATCGCTGAAGGCGTCCGATGTGCCAATGGCCATCGAAGCCTACCGCAAGGCAGCGGAGGTCATTCCTTATCCGCTGCATCTGGGGATTACCGAGTCCGGTACTCTGTTCGCCGGAACAGTGAAAAGCTCCGCCGGGATCGGCGCGCTGCTCTCCATGGGCATCGGCAGTACAGTGCGGATCTCCCTGAGTGCTGATCCGGTAGAGGAAGTGAAGGTGGCCCGTGAGCTGCTGAAGACCTTCGGTCTGATCTCGAATGCGGCAACTCTGATCTCCTGCCCGACCTGCGGACGCCTGGATATTGACCTCTTCTCGATTGCGAACGAAGTGGAGGAGTACATCTCCAAGCTGAAGGTGCCGATTAAGGTATCCGTCCTCGGCTGTGCGGTGAATGGTCCGGGGGAAGCCAGAGAAGCGGACATCGGCATCGCCGGTGCGCGCGGAGAAGGGCTGTTGTTCCGTTACGGCAAGATGATCCGCAAGGTGCCTGAGGCGGAGCTGGTCTCCGAGCTGAAGAAGGAGATTGACATTATTGTGGAGCATTTCGAGGCGACCGGCGAGATTCCCGGCCGTAGTCATGCCGGACTGGCTCCGGCCGCTGCGCTCAGCAATTCGGAGAACGGGAATTAACAGAACGCCCCGTTCGTTACGAACCCTGTCCTAATTATAATTATGTCCATGTACCTGAAGTGCCCCGCTGCAGAAGTCTGTCCAATCAGACGTTTGCACCAGGGCGTTTTTTTATGCGAATCTTACGTATAGTCTTCTTCAACAAAGTTAGCATATAGAGCAGTAAGGGAAGAATCACCAAGAAGATGAACGCGAAATTCCCCCATACTTTTGCAATGATTTCATTAACATAAACGGTATTGATATAAGTATTCCAAGCGATGATGATGAACAATACAGCCAGGGGATAGATGAGATAGTCCTGCTTCCGCAGATGGAAGACGGATTGCAGCCCCTTCAGAATGGAGAAGTAGAGCAACGAGATTTTGATGAAAAAGGTCAGTACCCAAATGGTGATCAGAATGCCTTCGACCCGCTGCAGAATATTTCCGATATTGATCGTTTTGGCCAGTGCATAGGCGGGGAAGGTGCTGTTCTCCGTCTGTTCAATCCCGAGAATGAGCAAGCTGAGCAGCACGATGATGCTAAGGACCATGCCGCCTGTGAACGTGCCCAGCAGAAAGGCCCGCTCCCCGCTTTTTGGCTTCCTGACGAGTGGCAGGAAGGTCATCAGCACGATGAGTTCCTGAAACACAGCGGATTGATAGCCGCCAAGGAGGATAGGAGGTAACCCCCCTTCCAGGACCGGCTTGATATGATTCCATTCGATTTTGGGAATCAGGGCCAGCACCAGAATCAGGAACAGGAACAGCACCCAGGGGAATAATAATTCGCATACTCTGGCAAATACGACAACCCCTGAACTGACACTCACTATGGCAGCGATCAGGAAGATAATCTGGACCGCTTCAATTGGTGTTTCGGGCAGAATCTCACTGGTGATGAAGAAGCCGAGGTCGCCCAGCAGCGTACCGGTGAGAATCATGAAATAGAACAGATACAGTAGCGAGACAATTTTGCCAACCCATTTGCCGAAACCCGCTTCGAGTATTTCATAGAGATCTCTGCCGGGATACAGGCGGGCAACCGCGAGATACAGGATGACCATAATCAGATTAATCAGGAGGCTGCAAAGAGCAGCGACCCAGGCATCTTCTCTTGCAGTATGTGCTAATCCGCTTGGGATGATCAGAATGGAGGTTCCGATGGTGAGTCCGAAGGTCATGATATAGAACTGCCGTAAGGAAATACCCGAACGATTCTTCACAGGTGGTTCACTCCCTCGCTCATGAAAGTTATTTCAGGACAGAAGCTGCATGATACTGCGTACCCAGTCGAGCGGCCTGAACTGAGGCAAGTCTGCCATGTCCAGTAAGGTTGCCGCAACCGTAAGACTCCAGAGACTATAGAAGGCGGCTGCATCCCGCAGTGACCGTAGTCTAATTACGGCAGGTGTCTTCAGGATCAATACCAGTAACAGAAATAACAGCAGAATCAGATTCCAAGTCATTTTTCCTCTATCTCCTGTTTCAAAGGTTGGATGATCGAACCGATGCGCTGAATCACTATCTTGGAGCGTACATTTACCTTGACGGTTCTGAAGCTGTCCTCCCAATTCTCGCGGTACGTTCGCCACAGACGGGGATACTTCCGGTGCAGGGCTTCGCCGAACCCGAAGATGTCAGCGCCGTATTTCTGCTGGACCTCCCGGATATTTTGCGTGAGGCTGAGGTCATAATCCTGCTCCAGATTCCTCTGAATATCTTCGATGCTGGCCGGATTATTCAGATTAAGCTTGCCTTGAATCGTGGTGAGATTGGCTTCAATATTTAGCCTTACCGTAAATTCAGGCTTGCCCTGTGCATCTAGCCGGACGTCCAGATTGCTGTCTGAACGGGTTATTATGAAGCCTGCAAGTCCGCCTCCGGGACTGTGTTCATTGCTAACTGTGGAGTCTACTTCATCCAGGACATAATTGACCGTTTTGCTGCCAGGTTCGTCCAGCCAGCCAACCAGCTTGTCTTTTTTAAATACTGCGATTCCCGCATGCTCGATCATGGTCTTCGGGCTGATCGTATCCACATTATTCACGGACCCTCCATTCTGCCCGTCTCCATTCAGTTGCACACCGGACATCACCGGATTGGAGCCGCCGCGCTCCAGCTCGGTAATGAACTGCTGGAGGGTCACTTTCCCGGTGGCTGCCCATTTTTTATGCGAGACCAGAATCGAAGAATACAGGGAGTTCGCCGGAATATGCTCGAATGGGGTGATGATTTCCAGTATCTTGGAGGCCCTGGATTCCTTCGCCACCAGCAGGAAGAAATCCGTACGCAGCTCGTGGTTGCGAGAGATGAAGTCCAGCACATCGCTGACTCCCCTGCGGGCCAAGGCCTCTCCGATGACTAACACGCGGATGTGGGCCAGATACAGCATACGCGGAGTCATGCTCAACATACGCTGCAACGCATCGGGAACAGTTCTGCCAATGGCCTGATAAGTCACCACAGGCACCCCCCCGGAGCTGCCTCCCTTCTGGTTGCCCGCCTCCCCGGGATTCATCACCTGAACAGTGACGGCATAGCCGCCCGGATCGAGATCAATGCCGAGTGCCATGACGAGCGCCAGATCATTCAGCTCTTTGCGGCTCCAGCATCCGGTGAGCAAGGTAAGGCTGATGATCAGAAGGATACACAGGAATTTTCTCCACATGGCCAGCAGTCCTTTCGTTGAAGAGAGTTCATGTCGCCCTGCTAATTCTGCCCAAAATACTTCTTCATGGTGCGCCGGGATAAGCGGATGAACGTATCTTTCTGGCTCTGCCGGCGCATGGGGGCAAAAGAGGTCATGTAAGGGATGCCCATAGATTCAAGGCTGCACAGATGCAATCCCAGAATAATCAAGGCAATGATGATTCCGAATAGACCGAAGGAAGCGGCAATAACCATCAGGACAAACCGCAGCATCCGCACGGAAATTCCCACATTGAAGGCAGGCAAGGTGAAATTGGCGATGGCTGTAATGGATACGACAATAACCATGGCCGCCGAGACAAGTCCTGCATCGACCGCCGCTTGACCAATCACCAGCGTTCCGACGATGGACACCGACTGGCCGATCGACTTGGGCAGACGGATGCCGGCCTCGCGCAGAATCTCGAAGGTAATCTCCATGATGTAGGCTTCAAGGAAGGCCGGAAAAGGAATCCCCTCGCGCTGCCCGATCAGGCTGATCAGCAGGGTGGTCGGAATCATCTCCTGGTGGAAGGTAGTGATCGCTATATAGAAGGAGGGAGTCAACAGTGCGATGGCAAAGCAGAAGAAGCGGAGCATCCGGACCAGAGTGGCAAAATCACTCCGCTGGTAATAATCCTCACTGGACTGGAAGAACTGCACTAATAGCGCTGGAACCACCAGGATAAACGGGGTGCCCTCCACCAGAATGGCGATCCGGCCTTCCAGCAGTGCGGATGCGGCCGAATCCGGCCGCTCCGTATTATAGACAGTCGGAAAGGGGCTGTAGCGCTGGTCCTGAATCATCTCCTCGATATAGTTACTCTCCAGCACACTGTCGAGCTTAGCGGCATCCAGCCGCCTGCGCAGCTCCTGCAGCACTTCGGGATCGGCATTGCCTTCAATATACATCACTGCGACATTGGTCTGGGTCTGCTCTCCAAGCTTCCGCTGTTCAATACGCAGCTTGGGGTTCTGGATACGCCGGCGGATCAGCGCCGTGTTCTCCCGCAGGGATTCGGTGAAGCCTTCACGCGGCCCTCTTACTACAGATTGGGATACCGCGTCTTCCACTGAACGCTGCTTCAGCGCTTCTGTACCGGCAGATAACGCATGCGTGCTTCCATCGATATAGATGACCGAGTTACCGGCCAGCAGTTCCGTCTCTACCTCTGTATAATTAGTAATCCCTCCAACCTTGCCGAGGGAGAGCGTTCTGTCCTGCAGCAGCTTCAGGCAGCGCTCCGGCTGCGGTTCACTGAACTCATTGAACTGGCCCGCGTCTTCATGAATGGCCTTCATCAGAGCCTGCGGATCAGCCATTCCTTCAATATATACAACCACTACAGACGAGGGTCCGAGTGTAATGAATCGGTAGATGATATCTGTACTTGTGCCCAGACGGACTTGTATTCCCTCTATAAAAGCGGACAGAGAGTCCGGCAGTTTCTCCTGCGGCGAGCCTGCGTTCTCCAGCTGTGTCATGTTCATTCGCCTCCCATCATCCCGTATAGTCTTTCCGTATGAGGTGATCCTATGCAATCTATCGGCAAGGAAGGAGAATGGGATTCGGTTTTTTTGCTGCGGGAGTTTACGAATGTTTGAAACGGCTATACTACCTAGTAGTAGCTGAATACAGAACATGCAGACGGAAGGATACAGGAGGGTGACCTATGGAACTAAGTATATTGCTGATGGTCGTGCAGCTCTTTTTCGCGCTGGTCATCGGCGTTTATTTTTGGAATCTGCTGCGGGGACAGAAGACCAATAAGACAGCGGTGGACCGGGAATCGCGCAAGGAGCTGGACAAGCTGCGGAAGATGCGGATGATCTCACTGACCAAGCCGCTCTCGGAAAAGACGCGTCCCGCCTCCATTGACGATATCGTCGGACAGAAGGATGGGCTGCGCGCCTTGAAGGCCGCGTTATGCAGTGCCAATCCGCAGCATGTTATTATCTACGGGCCGCCGGGTGTAGGCAAGACGGCAGCGGCGCGGGTAGTTATGGAAGAAGCGAAGAAGAATGCGTTATCGCCATTCAAACGTGATGCCAAATTCACCGAGATCGACGCCACTACGGCGCGCTTCGACGAGCGCGGCATTGCCGATCCGCTGATCGGCTCCGTGCATGATCCGATCTATCAGGGTGCGGGGGCCATGGGGGTGGCCGGAGTCCCGCAGCCGAAGCCGGGCGCAGTAACCAAGGCGCATGGGGGAATTCTGTTCCTCGATGAGATTGGCGAGCTGCATCCTATTCAGATGAATAAGCTGCTGAAGGTGCTGGAAGACCGCAAGGTGCTGCTGGAGAGCGCCTATTACAACTCGGAGGACAGCAACACACCAGCGTATATTCATGATATTTTCCAAAATGGCCTGCCTGCCGATTTCCGGCTGGTCGGAGCCACGACACGGTCGCCGGACGAGATCTCGCCGGCGCTGCGTTCGCGCTGCATGGAGATTTATTTCCGTCCGCTGCTGCCGGAGGAGATTGCCGTGATCGGACGGGATGCCGTCCAGAAGATCGGGCTGAAGCCAAGCCCCGAAGCGGTCGAGGTCGTGCAGCAGTACGCTACGAACGGCCGCGAGGCGGTGAATATGATTCAGCTGGCCGCTGGTCTGGCGCTGACCGAAGGCCGGGATACGCTGAGCGCTGCGGAAGTGGAATGGGTCGCCAGCAGCAGCCAGCTGCCGCTGCGGACGGAGCGCAAGATACCATCCGCCCCGCAGGTCGGGCTGGTCAACGGCCTTGCCGTCTACGGGCCTGGCATGGGCACACTGCTGGAGATTGAGGTCTCAGCCGCGCCAGCCCTTAACGGGCCGGGCAGGCTGAATATCACCGGGGTAGTCGATGAAGAGGAGACACGCGGAGGCTCGCGGACTGTGCGGCGCAAGAGCATGGCCCGGGGCTCGATTGAGAATGTGCTGACCGTCCTGCGCTCCATGAAGCTGGAGCCGGACAAGTATGACCTGCACATTAACTTCCCCGGCGGGACGCCGATTGACGGACCGTCCGCCGGGGTGGCCATGGCGGTAGCCATCGTCTCTGCCATCCGGCAGCTGCTGGTGGACAACACGGTGGCGATCACCGGGGAGGTTGGCATCCATGGCCGGGTGAAGCCGGTCGGCGGCGTAGTCGCCAAAGTGGAGGCTGCCTTCCAGGCGGGAGCAACGACTGTGCTGATTCCGAAGGAGAACTGGCAGTCGCTGTTCGCCGATCTCGGCGCGCTGCGGGTGATCCCGGTGGACACGGTGGAGGAAGTCTTCCGCCACCTGTTCGGCACCGATACGGCAGACATCAGAATGCCTGCCGTGTCTGGCGAGACCTTCTCTTCAGCGCCTTCACTGTTGAAGGCGGATGCTTCGGGCGAGAGTCTGCCCGGGTAAGACAGACACATAGTAGAATCCCCTGGCGGGCAGCTGCCGGGGGATTTTTTTTGGCGCATTAGGAGGGGGAGCAGCAGCGGCATAGGACACGAATGTTCGGCGAATACTACATACCGATGGGTGAGCGTGCCAATAACGCCAATTGCGGACACGGGTTGTTGGTGTTTTCATGCGGCTTTTGTTAGAATGAATGCATATGACACTACTTATGAACCATGGGAGGTGCGAAAGCGATGATACAAAATAAATCCAAAGGTCGTCGTTTTCCTTTATTACCGCTTAGAGGTCTTCTTGTATATCCCAGTATGGTTCTGCATCTGGATGTAGGCCGTGAGAAGTCCGTCCGGGCACTAGAGAAAGCTATGGTTGAAGATAATCTTATTCTCCTCTGCTCCCAATCTGAAGTTAATATTGAGGAGCCGGGGCAAGAGGATATATTCCGCGTGGGTACGGTGGCGAATGTGCGGCAGATGCTGAAGCTTCCCAATGGTACGATCCGTGTGCTGGTGGAAGGCGTAGAGCGGGCTGAGATCATTCATTATACGGACAACGAGGAGTACTATGAGGTGATGGCGCGTGAGCTGCCGGAGCAGGAGGATGTGGACCAGGAGAGCGATGCCCTGATGCGCAGCGTGCTGAGCCAGTTCGAACACTACATCACTTTGTCCAAAAAAGTAACGCCAGAGACGCTCGCTGCGGTCTCCGATATTGAGGAGCCTGGGCGGCTGGCGGATGTCATCACCAGTCATCTGGCGCTGAAGATCAAGGACAAACAGGAGATCCTGGAAACCATTGACGTCAGCAAGCGTCTGGAGAAGCTGCTCGATATCCTCAATAATGAGCGAGAAGTGCTGGAGCTGGAACGTAAGATCAGCCAGCGTGTGAAGAAGCAGATGGAGAAGACCCAGAAGGAATATTACCTGCGTGAACAGATGAAAGCGATCCAGAAGGAGCTTGGCGAGAAGGAAGGCCGGGCCGGTGAAGCCGATGAGCTGCGCACCCAGATGGAAGAGAAGAATCTGCCGGAGCGGGTGCAGGAGAAGATCCTGAAGGAGATCGACCGTCTGGAGAAAATGCCGGCAAGCTCGGCCGAAGGCAGCGTTATCCGCAACTACGT
This sequence comes from Paenibacillus sp. FSL P2-0089, assembly GCF_038595095.1. Lineage (NCBI taxonomy): Bacteria > Bacillati > Bacillota > Bacilli > Caryophanales > Paenibacillaceae > Paenibacillus > Paenibacillus sp. FSL P2-0089. Next base: position 5,791,965 of record NZ_CP152006.1, on the reverse strand, counting down.
GGATTGGCTGCTCGGTCTGCCCTGGAGTGAAGCCACGGAAGATGATCTGGATATCCGTAAGGCGGAAGAAGTGCTGGACGCAGACCACTACGGTCTGGAGAAGCCGAAGGAACGGGTACTGGAATACCTGGCCGTGCAGAAGCTGGTCAAGGGTCTGAAGGGGCCGATTCTGTGTCTGGTAGGTCCTCCGGGTGTCGGCAAAACCTCGCTCGCCCGCTCCATCGCCCGCTCCCTGAACCGCAAGTTCGTCCGCATCTCGCTGGGCGGCGTGCGGGATGAAGCCGAGATCCGGGGTCACCGCCGCACATATGTCGGCGCAATGCCGGGCCGGATCATCCAGGGGATGAAGACGGCAGGCAGTATCAACCCGGTCTTCCTGCTGGATGAGATCGACAAGATGGCAGCGGACTTCCGCGGCGATCCGTCGGCGGCCCTGCTGGAGGTGCTGGACCCGGAACAGAACAATACGTTCAGCGATCACTTCGTAGAGCTGCCGTTCGACCTGTCGAACGTCATGTTCGTCACTACGGCGAATGCTGTGCACAACATTCCGCGTCCGCTGCTGGACCGGATGGAGATGCTGTTCATTCCCGGCTATACGGAGCTGGAGAAGCTGCAGATTGCCAGCCGTTATCTGCTGCCGAAGCAGCGCAAGAGCCACGGCCTTGCGGAAGAACAGCTGTCCATCGGAGACGATACGCTGCTGAAGATTGTCCGCGAGTACACCCGCGAATCCGGGGTGCGGAATCTGGAGCAGCAGATTGCTGCCCTCTGCCGCAAGGCGGCGAAGCAGATTGTCTCGGAAGAGAAGGAACGCGTCAGCATTCTTCCGGAGGAGATCAAGGATTACTTGGGAGCCTCGAAGTTCCGTTATGGAATGGCTGAGCTGGAGGATCAGATCGGTACCGTTACCGGGCTGGCCTGGACAGAGGTTGGCGGCGATACGCTGCTGATTGAAGTCACGGTGGTTCAGGGCACCGGGAAGCTGACGCTGACCGGACAGCTCGGCGATGTAATGAAGGAGTCGGCGCAGGCCGCCTTCAGCTATACCCGCTCGAAGGCGGAGGAGCTGGGGCTTGCCCCTGATTTTCACGAGAAGAACGATATTCACATCCATATTCCCGAAGGTGCGATTCCCAAGGACGGTCCGTCCGCAGGGATTACAATCGCCACGGCGCTGATCTCCGCGCTCACCAAGCGTTATGTCTCCAAGCATGTGGCCATGACCGGCGAGATCACGCTGCGCGGACGCGTATTGCCGATCGGAGGCCTGAAGGAGAAGTCCCTGGCCGCGCACCGTGCAGGCTACAAGAAGATTCTTATGCCGAAGGATAATGAACGCGACCTCAAGGATATTCCTGAGAGTGTCCGTAATGATGTCGAGTTCGTGCCGGTATCCCATATGGACCAGGTGCTGAAGCACGCGCTCGTAGACCATGCAGAAGAAGTTAACACCGGCTCAGATTCAGATACAGAAATAAGCATTGAAGCGCCCAGTAGTGTGCATTAGAAAGGAAGTCTTATGAAAGTTAACAACGCCGAATTTATTATCAGTGCCGTAGGCCCTGACCAATACCCAGTGGATGCCTTGCCGGAGATTGCTCTGGCAGGGCGCTCCAATGTAGGGAAGTCCTCTCTGATCAACCGGATGATTAACCGCAAGAATCTGGCCCGCACCAGTTCTACACCGGGCAAGACGCAGCATATGAACTATTATCTTGTGAATGAGAGCATGTATTTCGTTGACTTCCCGGGCTATGGCTACGCCAAGGTCTCGAAGACACAGCGCGCCTCCTGGGGCAAAATGGTCGAGAAGTACATGGCAGAGCGCGAGACGCTGAAGATGGTCCTGCTTGTCGTGGATCTGCGCCATCCGCCGACAGCCAATGACAAGATGATGTTTGACTGGCTGAAGCACTACGATCTGCCGCTCTGCGTAGTGGCTACCAAAGCGGACAAAATTCCGAAGACCCGCTGGCCGAAGCATATCAAGGTAATGAAGCAGGAGCTCGGTGTGCTGCCGGGAGACAGCTTCATTGCGTATTCATCAGAGATTGGACTTGGCAAAGACGAATTATGGGAACTTATAGATAGACATACTCTACCCACCGAAGAAGAGCTTCCGGCAGAACCGGATGATCAGGATTCCGGGGATGAACCGCAGCACGAAGCGCCTTCCGAGACTTAAGGGTTTGTCATTAAGAATTGAGGGATGTTTATGGCTCAGCGTCTGGCGATGGAATATGTGAATGCAACGATGCAAATGACCGAATTTCAGCTGAACCAGTTTCTGCTGACCGCTGATACCAGCTATATCAGTCACCGTGTGAAGGTACTAGGCGCGGGCGAACAGGAGATTGTGCTGGAGGAGGCCGGAGGCGAGGAGGTCCATCTGTCTTTTGAACGCAAAGGCGGCATCTATATGGGTTCCTTGTCCTGCAGGGTGGTGAATCCTCATCTGATTAATGCAGTCCGCAAACTATTCTTCATGTATAAGGGCACGGGGACCGTAAACCGGATTTATAAGGATCTTACAATGATGTACTACTATGAAGGCGGCTCGGTGCGCCGGATCTCGGAAGTGAGACCGGGCGGCACCAAGCTGATCTATCAGCATAAATATTCAGTGGCAGAGATGCTGGCTGTCTACAAGCGTCAGACGATAGAATGTGAGATTGAGCAGCTCCGTCAAGAGATTGATAGACTGCTCGATATGCGCAACCGTAGTCAGCAAGAGGCAGTAATTAAGGAAGTCGATGAGAGACTTGCAGAGGCGGCCGTCCGGCTGTTCCGACTGGAAGCATAAATGATATTGTTTTAAAATTTGGCAATCATTTCCTAGTGAAATGGTTGTATTTTTTTGCGAAAACTATACATATCCTCTACGAAAGGACCGATAAACAACATATGATAGATATCCATAGCCACATTCTACCCTTCATGGATGACGGAGCCGCTGATTACGACGCCGCTCTCGCCATGGCGCTTGACGCCCATAACGATGGTATTACAACTGTAGTGGCTACCCCCCACCATGCGAACGGAGTCTATATGAATCCGGCTCCGGAGATTGAGGCGGCGGTGCGGGTGCTGAACGCGAAGCTGCAGGAGGCAGGCAATCCGCTGGTCGTGCTGCCCGGGCAGGAGATCCGGATCTACGGAGAACTGCTCGATGATCTGGAGCGCGGACAACTGCTGACGCTTGCCGGTTCCCGGTATATTCTGCTGGAGATGCCCTCTTCGCGGGTGCCCCGCACGATGGAGGAGACCTGCCATGAGCTGGTCATCCAGGGAATGGTGCCGGTTATCGCCCACCCGGAGCGCAATGCGGAGGTTGCTGCCGATCCGTCTAAGCTGCTGCGTTTAATAGAGCTTGGCGCCCTGGGACAGGTAACCGCACAGAGTATAGCCGGCGTCTTCGGCAGTAAGCTGCAGAAGCTGTCGCTCGAATTATGCCGGCAGCATGCCGTGCATATTATTGCATCGGATGCGCATGATTCTATGCATCGACCCTTTGGATTAAGCGAGGCTTACGGAGTGGTGCGGCGGGAATTGGGAGAAGAGTCAGTCGACTTTTTTCTACAAAATGCGCGCGATGTGCTTGCAAATAACGAGATTAATCGAGTGAATTCTATTCAATCTAACAGCAAACTTCATAGATTGTTCGGATTTTTTTCTCGTAAAGGGTGACCTTCCGTGTCATTAATGGTAGAATGGGTATTACTGGATTCTTGCACTAGTATTAATACAAATACATACCAAGAGGTGGATGACAAGTGACTTTGAAGAAAAAATTAGCAGTATCTACACTAGCAGTAAGCATGGCAGCGGCATCCGTTGCCGGATTCCCGTTCAGCAGCAAGGGGCTGGCTGAACATTTTGGAGTGAGTACAGCTTCCGCAGCAGCAGTATCGCAGGCAGATGTGAAGGCGAAGGTTGAGAAGATTTATGCTCAGCTGACAGAAGCCGACAGATTAGCGCTTCTGAATTACAAAAATCAAGCAAACGCTGTGGATCTTGCAGCATTCAGAGAAATTTTCAAGCCAGTACTTGAGAATCTCACCTTCCTAAATGACGCGGACGTGGTGACTGCCCATGCAGCATTCAAGAGCGTATCCAGTGTAGTCTATGATGTATATGATAAGGATTACACTGCAATTAAGGATATCCGCTACAATGTGGATAACGTAGCCCTGTTGAAGAAGATTGCAGCTGAGGCTGGCGTAAAGAATCTTACAACGGATCATTTCATTGAATTCCTGTTCGGAGATAACGGTGTTGAAGCTGAGCTTCGCGCATTGGTCAGCAGCAAGACAAGTGCTGAACTGCTGGAGATTGTTGCTAATCCTGCAAGCCAGGATAAATTGATTAATGATGCTATTACTACAGTACTTAACCATAACACAGGTACTGGAGCCCTTACAGTAAGCCAGGTAGTGTACAATCTTCACATTTCTCCTGATGATGTTAAGGAGAGCCTGAAGAACCTGAATATTGCAGTTCCAGCAACGAAGCCAGCAGTGAAAGCCCTTGCTACAGCTTATATCAAAGCTTACGGCTTCAGCGATGGCGGTACTACTAACCCTCCTGGAACTGGCACAGGTGGCGGTGGCGGTGGCGGCACAGTAACTGCTCCGGTTACGAACCCTACAGCTACACCAGGTCTGTACGATGTATCTAAGCTGGTAACGATTGTGGGCGACAAAGCAACCCTGAAGCTCGTAGATGCTGACGTACTGAAAGCCTTCGATGCACTGGTTGCTGCCAATGCCGGTAAGACAGGTCTTACACTTACCCTGAACCTGGGTACAGTGAACGCGGCAACCGTAGAAGTGCCATTGTCCAAAGCAATCATCGAAGCAGCCAAGGCGAAAGGCATTGCCAACATTGCGATTACTTTCAACGGCTTGACCGTAACGATTCCGGTAGGACAGTTCAGTGAAGCTATTACACTGACTACTTCCACTGTAGCAGATACAACCGTAACTTCCTTGTCCAGCATGAAGCTGGCATCCAGCGTATATGACTTCGAACTGACTGTGGGCGGTGTGGTTACAACCACTTTCAAGGAGCCAATCATCATCAAGCTGCCGCTTAAGAATACAGAAGGCCTTGACCGTGAACTGCTGTCCGTTGCGAAGGTAGTCTACAAAGAATTGCAATACCAGGGCGGTGTTGTAGATGGTGATTACATCACTGAACCACGTGACGGCTTCTCTTCCTACGCTGTACTGGAGAACAAAGTCAGCTTCAAGGATGTTGCAAGTGTTCAGGCTTGGGCTGGAAGACAGATCTCAGTCGTAGCAGCCAAGGGCGCTATTGAAGGCGTAGGCAACGGCAACTTTGCTCCGAAGAACAATGTGACCCGTGCAGAATTCGCCAAGATGCTGATCCGCGCACTGAACCTGGAGAACAACTCCGCGAAGCAGAGCTTCGGTGATGTAAGCTCCACTGCCTGGTATGCTCCTTACGTAGCTGTTGCTGCTGAGAAGGGAATCATTACTGGACGCAGTGCAGCCCAGTTCGATCCTAATGCAACGATTACCCGTGCTGAGATGGCAACGATGATTGCCCGTGCCGTGAAGTCGCAGAAGCCGGAAGCTGCAACGAATGTCAGCTCCCTCAGCAAATTCTCCGATGCAGGCAAGATCGCTGCTTCCCTGAAAGACGGAGTAGCCTTCGCTGCCAGCAACAACCTGGTGATCGGTAACGCCGGCAAGTTTAACCCTAACAACACAGCTACACGTGCTGAAGCTGCAGTTATTATCTACCGTACAATCAACTTCAAGTAAGTAAATAGTATTGTGGAGAGCCTCCTCTCGTCGTATAGAGAGGAGGCACTTTTTTAGGATATAGGGTATAAGAATTTACAGCTTGGAGGGAAATGCACTTGTCAGCACAAGAATTGGATTTGCGCGATTATTTCCAGATTGTCAGGAAGAGACTGTGGATGATTATTAGCATTGTTATCGTGGCTTGTGTTCTTGCCGGGATCTACAGCTTATATATCAAGAATCCTGTCTACGAAGCTTCAACGAAGATCATTGTTAATCAGACGCCTACCCAAGCTACGGCAGCACAGCTGGATCTGAATCAGATCAATACCAACATTCAGCTGATCAATACGTACAAGGAAATTATCAAGACTCCGGCGATCCTCGATGTTGTGGCTAAGAACTACCCGCAGTTCGGGATTACGGCAGAGGAAATGCTGAAGAAGGTTAACGTGAGTTCTGTAAATAATACGCAGGTGATGACACTTGTCGTTCGAGATAATTCATACCAGAGAGCCGCAGAGATCGTGAATGCCATATCACTTGTATTTAAGCAGGAGATTCCGTCCTTGTTCAACGTACAGAATGTGTCCATCCTCAACGAAGCCAAGCTTAATCCGCCAGTTGCACCCGGACCGGTAGAGCCGAATGTGGTCATGAACCTCGCCATTGCTTTTATCGTATCCCTGATGATTGGTCTGGGGATCGCCTTCCTGCTGGAGTATCTCGATGATACGCTGAAGACAGAAGACGACATTAAGAAATACCTTGGACTTCCGACTATAGCTATGATTACCCGGCTGGGCCAGGAAGAAACCAAGACCACCGGGCAGCAGGCTCAGACACAGAGCAGAAAGGCGGGGGAACTCGAGCATGTCACAGCAGCCAAATAAACAACGTCATCTGATCACCGTGACCAACCCGCGTTCGCCGGTATCCGAAGCCTTTCGGGCACTGCGCACGAACATAGATTTCTCCTCTGTAGATGAACAGATCCAAATTATTATGGTCACTTCTTCCGGACCGGAGGAAGGAAAATCAACCGTTACTGCCAACCTGGCCGCTGCGTACGCGCAAGCGGATAAGAAGGTGCTGCTGATCGACGGTGACTTGCGTAAGCCTACAGCGCATAAGACTTTTACACTGAGTAACCGGTATGGGTTGTCCTCCTTGCTCTCGCAGCAGGCGAATCTGTCCGATGTGATTCAGGAATCCGGTGTGAACAACCTGTATCTGATGACATCTGGCCCGATTCCTCCGAATCCCGCTGAGATGATGGCCTCCAACCGGATGAGTGCGGTGCTGCAGGAGCTGCGTCAATTATATGATGTGATTCTGATTGATACTCCGCCGCTATTGGCCGTTACAGATGCACAGATTGTTGCCTCCAAGAGTGATGGCGTAATTATGGTGGTCAGCTACGGTAAGGTGAAGCGCGATATTGCAGCTAAGGCGAAGGCCAATCTGGACCGGGTCGGGGCCAAGATGCTGGGCGTGGTCCTTAACAATGTGAAGCGCAAGGCCAGTGAAGGCTACTACTATTACTACTATGGCAATTGAATTGTTTAATAGATAAAATGTTGTTTTTGGAGGCACTGAAAATGACAGCGAAAACCAGAGTGTTGGTATTATTCATGATCGATGTTGCGATCATATGGTTCAGCATCGTGACGTCCTACCTGTTCCGGTTCTACAATGAGATTCCGCCGGAATATGTGGTACAGATGATCGTGTTCGGCGTAATCTCCACGGTGGCGGTCGGGGGAAGCCTGGTCTACTTCGGACTCTACCGCAGAATGTGGCAATATGCCAGTATTAACGAGATTATCTCGGTCCTCAAAGCTATTGTAGTAGGATCAGTATTGTCATATGCTGCTGCTTATATCATCCTGCCTGAGCGCGTGCCATTCAGCATAGCAATCCGGTCGATGGAGACGGTTCTGCTGCTGGTGGGGGGCGTCCGCTTCTTCTGGAGAGTCTTCCGCAGTGACCGGAGCAACAATAAGAATACTGAGCTTCATACGCTTATTGTCGGGGCCGGAGATTGCGGAATCCTGATTGCCAAAGAACTGACGGGACCTTCCTTCGCGGGCACCCGGCTGGTTGGATTCATTGATGACAGCGCAGATAAATATCACCTGTCCATTCTGGGTGTACCTGTACTGGGTAACCGTTATGATATTCCGCGGATTGTGAAGGAGAAGGAGATTCACGAGATTATTATCGCGATGCCCTCGGTCTCCAGAACCCAAATATCCGAGATTATTAATCTGGCCAAGGCTACAGGCGCGAAGCTGAAGATTATTCCGGCACTGAATGACCTGATCGCTGGCAAGATCTCTGTCAAGAAGCTCCGCGATGTCAGCGTAGAAGACCTTCTGGGCCGTGAGCCGATTGTTGCAGACATGAACAGTATTCTGGGCTATGTTCATAACAAGACCGTACTGGTTACGGGCGCAGGCGGTTCGATCGGATCCGAGCTATGCCGCCAGATATCCCCTTTTGCACCGGACAAGCTGCTGATTCTGGGACACGGCGAGAACAGTATCTATACGATTGAGATGGAGCTGCGCAAGAGCTTCCCTTACCTGGAGATCGTGACCGTAATTGCTGATATTCAGGACCGTACCCGGTTAATGGATGTATTCCAGAGCTACAAGCCGCAGGTGGTCTTTCATGCAGCAGCACATAAGCACGTTCCTCTGATGGAGCGCAACCCTTCCGAGGCCATCAAGAATAATGTCTTCGGTACCCGCAATGTAGCTGACTGTGCAGACATGTATGGTGCTGAGCGCTTCGTGATGATCTCTTCCGACAAGGCCGTGAACCCGACCAGCGTCATGGGGGCTACGAAGCGGATTGCCGAGATGTATGTGCAGAGTCTCAATGTAACAAGCCCTACCAAGTTCTCTGCGGTACGCTTCGGTAACGTATTAGGCAGCCGGGGCAGCGTCATTCCCGCCTTCAAGCAGCAGATTGCAGCCGGTGGACCTGTCACCGTAACGCATCCCGAGATGGTCCGGTACTTCATGACTATTCCCGAGGCTGTTCAACTGGTGATCCAGTCCGGTTCCTTCGCGAATGGCGGAGAAGTCTTTGTTCTGGATATGGGTGAACCGGTTAAGATCCTGACGCTTGCGGAGGACCTTATAACACTGTCCGGTTACGAGCCTTACAAGGACATCGACATCACCTTCTCCGGCATCCGTGAAGGCGAGAAGCTGTATGAAGAACTGCTGACCGATGAGGAGAACCTGGGTTCCACTCAGCATGACCGGATTTTCATCGGCAGACCTAATGTCATCACCCGGAGCCAGATGGAGCTGGAATTCAAACGGTTAGAACGGGTGATCACCGAAGATGCAGAAGCCATCCGCGAAGTGATTAACCAGATTGTACCGATGCAGCCAGTGATCCAGGCAGCCATTAGCTAATTAGAGATGTGGAGGTACCTGAAGTGAAAAGATGGAAAAAAGTATTGATCTGGATGCTGTCGGTCATTGTGGTGTTAGGGGTTGGCGGACTATTCGCGGCCAATTATGCTGTCGACAAGCTGATGAACTCAATGGCGGGCGGCTTCGATGTGGAAGCTGGCAATACGCCCAGTGTCCCTCAAGGACAAGTGATTGAGCCTGTGGTAGCAGATAGCGACCCGTCTGCGGAGCCAGCAGCTTCCGTTGATCCGGCTTCAAGCTCTGCACCAGATAGTACACCTGCATCCGGTAATGTCGCTAATCCGGCAGCTGCCAGCACGGAGAAGCCGGTTAGTAGCGACAAGCCTGCAAGCACTCCTGCTCCAACACCTGCGGGTGTGGATGGATTAGCCCATATCTCAACGGACAAGGCCAAGGAAGTTCAAGAGAACGTAACGATCACAGATAAAGCGAATGTGGCAGCGATCGTAGCTAAGCAGCTCAGTGTCTCAGATATCAAGAGATTGCAAGAGTTGGCCCAAGGCGGACTAACCAATGAAGAGAAGCGGGAAGCTCGCAGCATTATCCTCGGCAAGGTCTCAGAGGAGCAATATAATGAGCTTGCTCAGATTGCCAAGAAGTACGGCGTCAGCCAAGGCAAGACCCGGGATCAGATCTTAGCTGAAGAAGAGCAACTCAAAGCCCAAGAAAAAGGAAGTGAATAGGCATGTTCAAGATCAAGATTCCAGCAGCAGTACTTCTGAGCGTAGCCTTAATGGGCTGTGAGCCCCTGACAGCATCGGCTCCGGTTACCACCGTAGCGGCAGCTACTCCTGTAGCCACTGCAACAACAGCGCCTCTCAAGGCGTCCAATGCTATCAAAGTACAGAATGTGGATGTAACCATGCTATTCGATGGTGTAGCCCTACAGCCGCCAGCCGGACAACATGTGTTCATGTACAATAACACCACTTATGTTCCTTTACGCTTCATGTCATATGCCCTGCAGAAGAGCGTAAACTGGGATGCCAAGAACCTGAAGGTAACCGTAGCGGAGCCAAGCAGCTCAGAGATGGTAGTCATTAAGGAATACCTGATGAATGCGACTTCCAGTCCTTCTTTTACAGCCAAGAATATTACGCTGAACAACGTTAAGGCAAGTTATGTATTTAACGGGAGTACGAAGGCGTTGCCCCAAGGCCAGTCCAGCTATCTGCTGAACGGCTCGATCTATGTCCCCCTAAGATTCTTATCGGAATCTGTAGGAAATTCCATTAGCTGGAATCCGAAAACAAAGACCATTACTGCAAATTCCAAGAACTACGAAGAAAATACGGCTTCGGCGAAGCCAACCGACAAGGGAATTAGTCCATCTGCAAGCCCGACACCGGCACCAGCAGCAACTCCTGCGGCTGAACCAGGTGGAGCAGCAGGCGGTTCAGGATCGGCAGGCACAGGGTCCGGTAAGGTTTCTTATGAGAGTATTACTAGTGAGACAGAAGCGAAGCTGAGCGCGCTACAGTCGCAGAGTACATCTACATTGTTAGGAATTGCCTTTGAATATGTGGCTGCTACAGATGCTGCAACCAAGCAAAGTATCAAGGCCAAAGGGTTAGAGCAACTAGCCTCTTTTAAAGCCTCATTTAACAGTATAATCGCTGACGCTGAACAAAAACTAAACACTAATGGATATAGCACAGCTATTATTGCTCAGTATAGAGCGGCCTTCGAGGCTGAGTTAGATAAGGGAAGAGCCGCGGCTGAGGGTATGGGGAAATAATAGGCTTGAAAAGTATCAATATCAGAACAAACATGGTTTACAGTTTTAGGATGCATTATATTCAAGCGTAGCTGTAAACCATAGAATCTCAAGGACAAGGTGAATGTATGAAGCCTTATATGATCGTAAAACAAACTTTAGATTTCATATTGGCTCTAATCGGAATGCTCCTGTTATGGCCTTTTTTCTTGATTATCGCCGTGGTGATCAAGTCTACATCTAAAGGTCCTGTTCTATTTCGGCAAAAGCGGTTAGGCAGGAATAAAAAAGAATTCTATATTCTCAAGTTCAGAACCATGCGTACAGATACACCAAGCGATATGCCTACACATCTCCTGCAAGATCCTGACTTTTTCATCACCAAAGTAGGCAAATTCCTCAGGAAGACAAGTCTTGATGAGCTTCCTCAGATTATAAATATTCTCAAAGGTGACATGAGTATAGTTGGCCCTCGTCCGGCGCTGTGGAACCAGTATGACCTGATTGCAGAGAGAGATAAGTATGGGGCGAATGAGATTAAGCCTGGTCTTACCGGGTGGGCGCAGGTTAATGGGCGGGATGAGCTTACTATTAATTTGAAAGTAAGTTTTGATAGTGAATACTTGAATAATATGTCTCTGTGGTTTGATTTGAAATGTACACTACTCACAATAATCAAAGTTGCCAAGCATGATGGTGTTGTTGAAGGTAGAACTGTAGTAGGTAATTATCAAGTTACTCCTAATAAAGAGGGGTCAATAGCAGAATGAAACATTTAAATAGTAGAGTTAGTGTAGTTATTCCAACATTTAAACGTGAAACCAATTATCTAGCTAGGGCAATTGAATCAATCAAGAATCAGAGTTATAAAAATATAGAAGTGGTAATAGTCGATGATAATCCACCGGATTCTTTGTTTAGAACTCAAGTGAAAGATTTCATGCAGAGGTATATTAATGATCTAGATGTTATTTATCTGATGAATAAGAAAAATATTGGAGGCTCCTTGGCGAGGAATAATGGAATAAATGTCGCAACAGGAGACTATATTACCTTTTTGGATGATGATGACGAGTATCTTCCAGAGAAAATAAAGAGACAACTTGAGTTTATGTTGAACACAGGTGCTGATATGTCGTTTACAGATTTAAAACTAGTTAATGAAAAAAAAGAAATTGTTGATTATAGAGAATATAGAGATTTAAAAGGTTTTGAAAAACGGGATTTACTAAAATATCATATTATGAGACATCTTACAGGAACGCCAACATTCATGTATAAGTCTGAAAGACTAAGGGCTATCGGAGGTTTTGAAGATGCGAAAATGGGGCAAGAGTTTTATTTGATGCTGAAGTCTATTGAAAATGAATTAAAAATTCGATACCTCCCAGAATGTGATGTAATAGCTTATAGACATAATGATGGTGGAATATCCCAGGGTGAAAATAAAATTACTGGAGAACTTGCGTTATATAGTTTCAAAAAGAAATATTTTTATATTTTTACATTAAGAGAAAAAATGTTTATTGTCTTTAGACATTATGCGGTTATGGTAGTTGCGTATAAAAGAAACCGAAAATATTTTAGATTAATTTTAAGCGGGTTGATGATGATAATATGCTCACCCCTAGATTTGTTTAATGAAACTAAAAGATACTTAATTAATAGAGTGAAATACAGGAAAAATGAGGAGCTTAATCCATGAGTTTATTCGAGAAAATCAAAAATAAAGAAGAGAAAATTTCTCTGATAGGTTTAGGTTATGTAGGTATGCCTATTGCTCTTGCTTTTGCAAAAAAAGTTAATGTAATTGGTTTTGATCTTAATGAAGAAAAGATACATATTTATAAAAGCGGTATTGATCCTATAAAAGAAGTGGGAGATGAGGCCGTAAAACAAACTACTGTGGATTTTACTTCCGATGAGAGGAAAATTAAAGAAGCCAAGTTTCATATAATTGCTGTACCTACTCCTATAAACGCTGATAAGACTCCCGACCTGAGTCCAGTTGAAGGAGCAAGTACATTAGTTGGCAGGAACTTAACTAAAGGATCTATAGTTGTATATGAATCAACAGTTTACCCTGGTGTTACTGAAGATATTTGCATTCCTATATTAGAAAGGGAATCAGGTCTCAAATGTGGCACTGATTTTAAAGTCGGGTACTCTCCGGAGAGAATTAATCCTGGAGATAGGGTCCATAGACTTGAGAATATAATTAAAGTGGTCTCTGGTATGGATAACGAATCGTTAGAAGAAATAGCTAAAGTATATGAATTGGTTATTGAGGCTGGAGTTCATAAAGCTAGTTCAATAAAAGTTGCAGAAGCAGCAAAAGTAGTAGAAAATAGCCAACGTGATATTAATATTGCATTTATGAATGAGTTAGCTATGGTTTTTGATCGTATGAATATTAATACTAATGAAGTAATTGAAGCAATGGATACAAAATGGAACGCATTAGGATTCAAACCCGGACTTGTTGGTGGCCATTGTATCGGTGTAGATCCATACTATTTTGTGTACGAAGCCGAAAAATTGGGATATCATTCTCAAATTATTTTATCTGGAAGAAAAATTAATGATGGAATGGGTTCTTTTGTGGCAGATGCAATTATTAAAAAATTGATTCTGGCTAATAAAGTTGTAAAGAAAGCTAGGGTAGTTATACTAGGTATAACTTTTAAAGAGAACTGTTCAGATACAAGAAATTCAAAAGTTGAAGATATTATTAAAAGATTAAGAGAATATGATATTGAACCAATAATAGTTGACCCCCAAGCAAATGCTAATGAAGCATTAAAAGAATATGGGGTTAGACTAATAGATTTGAAAAATATAGGAAATGTAGATTGTCTTGTTTTTGCTGTTGGTCATAATGAATTTAGGAATTTAAGTGTAGAAGAAGTGGAGAGATTGTTCTACGAAGGGGGAAATAGTGAGAAGGTTATAATTGATGTTAAGAGTATATTAGATAAAAATGAGTTTGTAAAAAGAGGATACAGTTATTGGAGTTTATAAGTCTCAGTTGTTAGAGGGAGATAACCTATGATTAAATTTAATGATTCAGTGAATGATGATACATATCCAAAAGTTTTGGTTTTTTCTCATAATTGTTTTTCTAACTCAGGTTCAAATGGACGTACTTTAGGGAACTTTTTTGTAGGTTGGCCTAAAGATTCTCTAGCACAATTTTATATTTACAATGAAATTCCAGACTCTAGTGTTTGCGAAAAATATTTTCGAGTAACTGATATTGAGGTTCTTAAGGCATTTTATAAAGGAGAGCGAGTAGGTGGAGTGGTTGAGCGGCATAATATTATAAAAAATCAAGATGGAAAAATGCTTCAGAATTTATATTTAAAACATCGAAAGAAAACCCCGTTAAATTATCTTGTCCGGAACCTAATATGGAATAGTGGTAGATGGAAGAGTGAGGCATTTAAAAAATGGGTTGATGATTTTAATCCTGATGTAATATTATGGCAGGTTGGGGATTACGAATTTATGATAGAAATTGTACTGAAAATTGCCGTAGAGAGAAATATACCGGTGTTTCTATATAATAGTGAAGATTATTATTTTAAAGATAAAAAGACTATCTCACTAACTCACTTTCTCTATCGTTTTCAGTATAAAAAGAAATTCGAAAAATTAATGCAGTATACCTCTTATACAGTCTACATATGTGATATGTTGCAAGAAACATATAATAAGCACTTTATTCACAAAAGTAGTGTGTTAATGACATCTACCAGTATAGTGCCATTACTTGATAGAATAGAAAATGAAGTGTTTATAACCTCTTATTTAGGCAACTTAGGCTTAGGAAGACACAAATCTCTTATTGATATAGCTAATTCTTTACAAAAAATTGATCAAAGATTCAAGCTTGATGTTTATGGTAAAATTCCAAATGAAACGGTTGAAGCTGAATTGAAAAGATGTAGTGGAATTAGATACATTGGATTGATTCCTTATCAAGATGTGATTCGTGTAATGCAACAAAGTGATTTACTAGTTCATGCGGAAAATTTTTCTGATTATAGCAGATGGAGTTTAAAACATGCATTTTCAACCAAAATTTCAGATAGCCTTGCAAGTGGTACGTGTTTATTAGTTTATGCTCCCGAAAATTTAGCGTTTGTAAAGTATTTAAGGGAAACGAAGTCAGCTTATACTGTAACAGATAAAAATGATTTAGTGGAATCTCTTAATACGCTTATAAACGATAGGGAATTACGCAAGAAATACATCAACACTGCTTTAAAAGTTGTTAGTGCTAGACATAATATACTTGATAACGCTAATGAATTTAAATATCTTATTCTGGATACGCTAAGAAAGTAAGGGATTAATAATGAGGATTCTGCAAGTGAATTGTGTTTATAAATCTGGAAGTACAGGCAATATTGTCAATGATATTCATATAAGTTTACAAAAAAAAAATATCCAGTCCTATGTTTGTTATGGCCGTGGGAAAGTAGTGAATGAAAAAAATGTATATAAAACTTCTAGTGAAATTTCAGCAAAGTTTAATGGCTTGAGAGCACGCATTACAGGACTTCAATATAATGGAGCTTTCAGTTCAACAAGTAGGTTAATAGCAGTAATTAAAAAGAAAAAGCCGGATATTGTTCATCTACATTGTATTAATGGTTATTTTGTTAATATATATCGTCTATTTGATTATTTGAAAAAAAATAATATTAAAACAGTTTTAACATTGCATGCAGAATTTATGCATACTGGTAGTTGTGGGTATGCTTATGAATGTAACAAGTGGCTTACTGGTTGTGGGAATTGCCCTCGTTTATGGGACGCTACAAAATCCTATAAGTTTGACCGTACCAATAGTGCATGGCTGAAGATGAAGGATGCTTTTAGTAATTTCAAAGGGTTAGAAATAATATCAGTATCTCAATGGTTAGAGGATAGAGCTAGGCAATCTCCCATCATGTTAGAGCATCATTTTAAGGTGATTAAAAATGGAATTGACACCAAAAATATCTTTTATCCAAGGGATTTTCTTTATTTAAAAGAAAAACATCAATTAAGTGATGAGAAGATATTGCTTCATGTAACAGCAAATTTTAGTCTAAGTGAAAACGATATTAAAGGTGGTAAATACATTGTAGAGCTGGCAAAAAAGTTAGTAGGAACTAATATAAAGATTATAGTTATTGGTGGTCGTGATTTATCTATTCCTCTTCCTGAAAATATAATTAATGTAGGTCGAGTGAATAATCAGAATGATTTAGCAGCTTATTATTCCTTAGCTAATTTAACAATCCTAACCAGCAAACGGGAGACTTTCTCAATGGTGTGTGCTGAATCACTTGCGTGTGGAACGCCTGTAGTTGGATTTGAAGCTGGAGCTCCTGAAACAATTGCTTTATCAGAGTATAGCGAATTTTCATGTTATGGAGATGTTGGAAGACTAAAATTACTTGTAGATAAATGGATTAACAAAAAAGATTCGCATTTGGTTGAAAGTATTACTAAGACATCAAGACAATTTTATTCCAAAGAAAATATGGTTTTTGATTATTTAGAAATATACAACAAACTTCTGAGTGAATAAATTGTCCTTTGAATAACAAGTGCTTGATTGGAGAGTATCATGACATTATACTATTGTCTTATATTATGGATAGGATTAGTATCACTTTTTCTCATAGGTTTAAGGGATAAATACAAACGAAGTCAAATTGTTGTGATATTAGGTTGTTTTGGAATATTTCTTATTCAAGCGTTACGATCAAGATATGTTGGTGTTGATATAAATGGATATTTAATGGGATATCAAATGGTTAAAAATATCAATGTTTTTTCAGGAGAACGTTTGTTTAACTATGACGTTGGTTACATACTATACTCTCAAATATTATCAAAACTTAATATAAGTAATCAAATATATCTAGCTGTTACTGCACTAATAATAATAATCCCTAATTGTTATATATGGATAAAGAACTCTAAAATTCCATCATTAAGTATATTCATATATATAACCTTAGGTTTTTTTACATTTAGTTTTTCGGGGTTACGTCAATCAATTGCTATATCTATAGTATTTTTTAGCTTGAAATACATTCAAGAAAAAAAAACAATTAAATTCATTTTATTTGTAACATTAGCTACGTTATTTCACTTCACTGCTGTAATATTTATTTTTGCATATCCGTTATATTATTGGAAACTGAAACCATTCAATTTCTTTTTTATATTATTAAGTTTTATTATCACTTTTATATTCAAAGAAGAGATTTTTTTGATAATTTATAGACTCTTTAAAGGGGTTCCTGGTGAAGTAGTTGATACAAATGCTTATACTATGCTTGTTATTATGATATTTATATTAATATTGGCATATGTTTTTGATAGTAGTGACAATCAAAATATGAATCTTAATGCATATAGAAATTACATGCTTGTTGCTATATTTGTACAAATTTTTGCGAGTGAATCTAATGTTATTATGAGAGCGGGCTTTTATTACTATTTATTTATTACCTTGTTAATACCAGAAGTGTTACATCAACAGAATCCAAAAATAAAAGTTTTAGCTATCTCGGGGCTTGTACTTTCTTTGCTCTACTTTTTTCAACTAAATACAGGAAGTGGATATCTTGACGTCAGTCCGTACTACTTCTTTTGGGAGTGAAATTATGGAGGGTATTGTGAAATATATTGGATTCTACGATGCAGATTCCTTTTCTAATGAAAATCGCAATTCGTTTTTATCTGCAACAAATAAAATGGATTATATTGCTGATTCAATAGTGAGATCTGGAAAAGAAGTAGGGATTATTTCACCATCTTGGTCGAAAAATGAAAAAGGACTATATTATGGTAGGGAAACAATTCTTTTTGATGGGATAACTCTTACGTGTGGACCTACATTTGGGGCTAAAAGACGATTGTTAAAATTTTTACGAATATTAAATTCTTGGATTTGGTTATTCTTTTTTCTCTTGAAGAATATTGAAAAAGGTGAAACAATAATAGTTTATCATTCCATGATGATTTTAAAACCGATAATTTTAGCTAAAAAAATAAAAAAATTTAAACTTCTTTTAGAAGTTGAGGAAATTTATCAAGATGTGAAAAAATACTCTTCAAGAATGGAAAAAAGAGAATATCATTTTTTTGAAATTGCTGATTCTTACATTTTCCCGAGTGAATTGTTAAATGAAAAGATTAATACTCAAAATAAGCCTTATACAATAATTCATGGTTCCTATCAAGTTGAGGAAGACAGGGCTTGTAAATTAGATAATGGGAAAATTCATGCAGTGTATGCTGGCACTTTAGATCCAAGAAAAGGAGGAATTCTTGCTGTCACAGCTGCAGCATTTTTGACTGAGAAGTATCATGTTCATATTATTGGTTTTGGAAGTGAAAAAGAAAAAAAAGATTTGATGAAATTAGTGGATGAAATCTCAAAAAATACTAAATGCACTATTACATATGATGGTCTTTTTAAAGGGGAAGATTATATTAGATTTTTGCAAAGTTGTGATATTGGTTTAACTACTCAGGATGCTTATGCTCTATATAATAATACATCTTTTCCTTCAAAAATATTGTCTTACTTGACTAATGGTCTACAAGTAGTTTCTGTTCGACTAAAGGCAATTGAGGTTTCAGCTATTGGTCATGCAGTTACTTATTATGATGAGCAGAGTCCTCAGGCGCTTGCAAATGCTATTATGTCAATAGATGTTAATCATACAAATAAGAGTTTCGAGTTAGTGAAAATGCTGGATAACAAATTTGTACGAAATATAAAAGAATTATTAGGGGATTGAAATGGTATATTTAATTTCAAAACTAAAGAGTTTGATAAGAAAAACTAATGAGAATAATAGGACCATTTTATTTAATACTTTAGGTGCCTTTTTAGTTAAAGGTGGAGCATTAATCATCTCATTGTTCACATTGCCAGCTTATATAAACTATTTTGAAAATCAGCGAATATTAGGGCTTTGGTTTACTATGCTCTCTGTATTATCTTGGATACTAACATTTGATTTAGGCATAGGAAACGGTTTGAGAAATCATTTAGTTCCTGTGATAACGAATAAAAATGATTTAATGGCTAAAAAGTATATTTCCTCTGCCTATCTTGTTATAAGTGCAGTAGTTTTGGTAACTGTAGGGTTTTCAATGATAGTTTTTAAATGGATAAGTTGGAACTCCATATTCAATATACCTAATAGCATTGTTTCTGAAAAAGCTTTATATATAACAGTGTGTATTATCTTTTCTGGAATTATGTTTCAGTTTTTATTGAAGTTGATTTCATCAATATTATATGCAATGCAAAAATCCGCTCTTATCAATTTATTAAGTCTATTAACTAGTATTATTACATTGACTTATGTTTCTTTAGCTAAGACATCAGATATAACGTCAAATTTAATATCTATGGCAATTGTAAATGTATTGGCAGTTAATATCCCCTTAATAGTAGTATCTCTAATAGTTTTTTATAAGAAATTACCTAAATGTAGACCGAATATAAGATTTTTTGATCGAAAGTATGCTAATGATATCATGAAGCTCGGAGGGGCTTTCTTCTGGGTTCAAATCATGTATATGATTATTACGACTACGAATGAGTTTTTAATTACTTGGTTCACCGGGCCAGATAGGGTTGTTGAATATCAAATATACAATAAATTATTTACCCTGATCGGTATGGTTTTTACGTTAGCATTAACTCCGATTTGGTCAGCTGTTACTAAGGCATTTGCTGAGCAAAGATACGAATGGATTATAAAGCTCTATAAAATATTACGAATACTAGCATTAGTAGCAGTATTGTGTGAGTTTGGAATGATACTAATTTTGCAATTTGGTGTGGATATTTGGTTAGGTGATAATACCATTAAGGTGAATTATTTTTATGCAGTTATTTTTGCACTATCTGGAAGTATATTTATTTGGAATGGCGTACTTTCTAGTATTGCAAATGGGCTTGGGCAGTTAAAGGCACAAACTATATTTTTTACAATTGGTGCTATCATTAAAATACCTATTGCATGGATCCTTGTGATGGTGTGCGACTCATGGATAGGGATAGTGATTGCCAATATAATAGCTATGGGTTTGTATTGTATTGTACAGCCTATATCGTTAAATAAATTTTTGAAAAAAAGAGACTCTGGAGTTGATAAATATGTTTACAAATAAAACTCTACTAATCACCGGGGGAACTGGATCCTTTGGTAACGCTGTGCTCAATAGATTTCTCAGTACTGACATTGGGGAAATTCGTATATTCTCTAGAGATGAGAAGAAGCAAGACGATATGCGAAAGCTTTACAAAAATGATAAAGTGAAGTTTTATATTGGTGACGTTAGAGATTTACAGTCTATTAAGAATGCGATGTATGGAGTAGATTATATTTTTCATGCAGCCGCACTTAAGCAAGTACCCTCTTGTGAGTTTTTCCCTCTTGAAGCTGTAAAGACAAACGTATTAGGAACGGATAACGTACTAACAGCTGCTATCGAATGTGGAGTGAAAAAAGTAATTTGTTTGTCTACTGATAAAGCCGCCTATCCAATTAACGCTATGGGTATTTCTAAGGCAATGATGGAAAAAGTATACGTTGCAAAGGCAAAAACTATAGATCCTAATAAGACCTTGATTTGTGGTACACGCTATGGGAATGTTATGGCATCAAGAGGTTCTGTTATTCCTTTGTTTGTAGATCAGATAAAAAATGATCAACCGCTAACCGTGACTGATCCTAATATGACTAGATTTCTAATGAATCTGGCAGATGCAGTAGAGCTTGTAATATTTGCTTTTCATAATGCTCAAGCAGGAGATATTATGGTGCAAAAATCTCCAGCATCTACAGTTGGAGATCTAGCTCGAGCGGTAAGAGAACTGTTTGATGTTCAACAAGATATAAAAGTAATTGGTACACGTCATGGAGAAAAGTTATATGAGACTTTATTAACTAGAGAAGAATATGCGGTAGCCGTAGATATGGGAGGATTCTATAAAATTCCTGCAGATCATAGGGATCTTAATTATGATAAGTATTTTATTGAAGGAGATCAAAAATTATCTTCTGAAGAAGAGTATAATTCCCATAATACTGAAAGACTTAATATAGAACAGATAAAGAGAAAATTACTGGAATTAGAATATGTAACTAATGAACTAAAAGGCTGGAATCAATTATGAGGATATTGGTAACAGGCGCGAGAGGATTTATTGGTAAAAATCTTATCGCTGAATTAATTAATGATAAGTATGCTGATATTATGGAATGTGACAAAGATACTGAATCCGAACTGTTGGATACATATTGTAAAGAAGCAGATTTTGTGTTTCATCTTGCCGGGGTAAATCGTCCTAAGGAACAGTCTGAATTTATGGAGGGGAACTTTGAATTTACATCAATGTTATTAAAAAAATTAAGTGCGCATAACAATACCTGTCCTATTATGATTGCTTCTTCAACTCAGGCGAACCTTAATAATGCTTATGGAATGAGTAAAAAAGCTGGGGAAGATCTTATGTTTCATTATGCTGCTGAGACTGGGGCGAAAGTGTTGATTTATCGTTTTCCGAATGTATTTGGGAAATGGTGCAAACCTAACTATAACAGTGCTGTAGCAACATTCTGTCATAATATTGCTTGTGATTTGCCAATTAACGTAAATGATCGAAGCGTTGTTATGAATCTAGTATATATAGATGATCTGGTTAAGGAACTTATTCATGCGCTTAAGGGAAATGAGAACAAACAAGGGGATTTTTGTGAAGTTCCGGTAATTCATTCTACAACTCTTGGAGAAATTGTGGATCTAATATATTCGTTCAAGAATAGCCGTGAAGAACGGGCAATTCCTAATATGTCAGATCTCTTCTCTAAAAAGTTATATAGTACTTACTTAAGTTATTTACCTACAGAAAAATTTAGCTACCCCTTAAAAATGAATGTAGATAATAGAGGATCCTTCACTGAGTTTATTAAAACTCCAGAAAGAGGACAAATCTCTGTGAACATTTCAAAACCAGGGATTACAAAGGGGAACCATTGGCATCATACAAAGAATGAGAAATTTCTGGTTGTAAGTGGAACTGGTGTCATAAGATTCAGGAAAATAGGCTTTAGTGAAATTATTGAATATCACGTTAGTGGAGAAGTACTAGAGGTTGTTGATATCCCTGTTGGGTATACCCACAATATCGAGAATTTGGGTGACACGGATATGGTGACTATAATGTGGGCTAATGAATCTTTTGATCCAGAGAATCCAGATACCTATTTCGTGGAGGTTTAAATGAGTAAACTTAAATTAATGACCATTCTTGGAACAAGACCGGAGATTATTCGTCTTTCTGAAGTGATTAAAAAGTGCGATATGTATTTTGAACATATTCTTGTTCATACAGGACAGAATTATGACTACTCTCTTAATCAGATTTTCTTTGAAGACTTGGGGTTGAGAGAGCCAGATTATTACCTTAGTGCAGTAGGTAGTGACTTAGGAGAGACAATTGGCAACATTATCTCAAAGAGCTACAAGGTGCTCTCAGAAGTTAAACCAGATGCGCTTTTAATTCTAGGTGATACAAATTCTGCTTTATCAGCAATATCAGCCAAAAGATTGAAAATTCCTATCTTTCATATGGAGGCTGGGAATAGGTGCTATGATGAGAACTTACCCGAAGAAACCAATAGACGGATTGTCGATCATATAGCAGATGTGAATTTATGTTACAGTGAGCATGCACGCCGTTATTTAAACTATGAGGGCGTTGCTAAAGAACGTACTTACGTAACTGGATCACCTATGTCAGAAGTCTTAAGTGCTAATCTTAACAAGATAAACAGTAGTAATATACTAACGGATTTGGGTTTAGATAAACAAAAGTATATATTGCTATCCGCACATCGTGAAGAGAATATAGATAATGAAGACAACTTTCTAGCACTGATGAATGCTGTCAACGCTATGGCTGATAAGTATGATATGCCTGTTATATACAGTACTCATCCTCGAAGTGCTAAATTTATTGATCAAAGAAATTTTAAATTCCATCCTAATGTGAGGAGTTTAACTCCTTTTGGGTTTTCTGATTATAATAGTTTGCAAATGAATGCATTTTGTGTAGTATCGGATAGTGGAACAATACCTGAGGAAGCCTCTTATTTTAAATTCCCGGCAGTCTCTGTTCGTACCAGCACCGAAAGGCCAGAGTCTATGGACAAGGGGAATTTTATTATTGGAAGTATAACCACTGAACAGGTATTGCAGTCTGTAGAACTTGCTGTTTCCATGTATGCAAATGGTGACTTAGGCATTACGACACCAGACTATAATGACGAAAATGTAAGTGTAAAGGTAGTGAAAATTATACAGAGTTACACAGGGATAGTTAATAAAATGGTTTGGAAAAAGATGTGATTTGGTTGAGGGATTATAATGTTATAAATGACAGACGAGTTAAATTAACGAAGAATAAAATAATTATTTTCTTGTGTGTAGTATTACTACTGTTACTTATTATTTTCTTCACTGCCGGGCGCTTCCTTCCCGTATCGGAGACTCCAAAGCAAGCAGACGTAATCATCATCCTCAGCGGCGGGGGAGGGCGGGTGGAGCAAGGGGTTAAGCTGTATCAAAAAGGCTACGCGCCGCAGCTCCTGCTGTCTAACGCTAAAGAGATCACCGGCCCCGCCGGTGACATGCGTGAAACAGCCCTTTCCTTGGGCATCCCGGAATCCGCTATTCTGACAGAAGATGCTGCCGAGAGCACCTACCAGAACGCGCAGTTCACGCTTCCGATCATGAAGCAGCATGGCTTTAAGTCGGCGATTGTGGTGTCGTCGGATTTTCATATGCGGCGGGTGAAGTTTATATTTGATCATGTGTATAAGAAGTCGGGGATTGAGCTGACTTATATCGGGGCGGACTCGGGCTATAACGCGAAGGCGTGGTGGAGTGACCGGTATAGCCGGGAGACGACTTTTAACGAATATATTAAGATGATTGGCAATGCCTTCGGCTACAATGGCCCGGAAGCGAAGGGTTCGCTGGAGCAGATTAAGCGCTGGTTCCGCAGTGGGTGAAGCAGGGGGAACAGTAGAGGCAGCAGCTTTGCAATTGTGATACCAGGACGATAGAGACCTTATGAGACTACTAGATGTTTCTGCTGAATCATAACGCCGGGAAGCTGAGGAGATTGCCTGTCCGGAAGTTGCCGGATATAATAACAGGGTTCTAAC
Source organism: Paenibacillus sp. FSL P2-0089 (assembly GCF_038595095.1). Lineage (NCBI taxonomy): Bacteria > Bacillati > Bacillota > Bacilli > Caryophanales > Paenibacillaceae > Paenibacillus > Paenibacillus sp. FSL P2-0089. Next base: position 5,767,754 of record NZ_CP152006.1, on the reverse strand, counting down.
AAAGAAGACATAGACGACGTTATATGCAGCAGGTTATCTTTTCGATAACCTGCTCTTTATCTTGATTTACCTTAATTAAATTCTCCACCATCCTCTTTATACACCTGACACTACGATATTCAAGGCTTTGATTTTCCCGTTATTAAGCGTGAAGCGGAAATCCAGTGGAATTGGACTGCCTTTGAAATTACCTGAAATGGTGGCGGTGACAACCGTTTCGTCATTTTTCTCCGCACAATTGGTGATTTCAATCCTACCCGCAGCGTCTCTGTTTGCCTTCACAATGAACTTGCTGATAACTTCGGGACCATGAAATTCTTCTCCATTGTCAACTAATATGGCATCCTCTGCAAAGCAGTTAGCGAGAAGGTCACCGTCAAAGATATCTGAGGCATGATAATAGGCTGCAATAGGCTGCGGCAAAGGAATTGCCCTACTGTTAGAGGAAAGAACATTGTGCAGGCGTGTAATTTTATCCCCTTCCACAGTAAAATGAAAATCAAGATAGAGGGGGTCCGGTAGTCCGGTTTTGTCGTAATTTCCGTCTGATTTTGCGGTAACAACGATCTCCTTGGCATTCTGAACGACATTTATGATTTCTAGTCTTAAGCCTACTTCGAAATAGTCTTGGTCGCTCCACTCTTTGATAGCGGTTTTCCCGTGATATTCTTTGCCGGTGTCAAAAACAACGGCATCCTCGGCAAAGATCGAAAGGAAGGCCGCGGGATCATCTGTATTTGTCGCATGAAAATGTTCCTCAACCGGTTGGGGTAATTGAATTTTGTTTATCATAATAATCATTCTCCTTTATAATGTGCGGACAACGCCGCAGTTGATTGTACACTTCTTAATATAAAGGACAAAACCTGACAACAGTCCGTCTGGTTTTGTGTTAAAAAATATGTAAATATGACACACTGGTGTCGTGTTTAGAACGATATACTGTACTTGAATTGAGGTGCTTTAATGCAGATCAGCAGACTTTTCGGCATTGTTTATTACTTACTTGAGAAAAAAGAAACTACGGGGAAAGAGCTTGCCGACCGTTTTGAAGTATCGGTTAGAACAATATATCGCGATATTGAGACATTAAGCAGCGCTGGCATACCTATCTATACGAATCAAGGCAGAGGCGGCGGAATCGTCATTCTTGACAAGTTTATACTCAATAAGTCATTACTTTCTGAAAAAGAACAGGATGAAATACTGCTCGCCTTGCAGAATCTATCAGCAGCGCGGTATCCGGAAATTGAGACTATTCTTTTACGGTTAAGCAGCCTTTTCAAAAAGAGTGATGTTAATTGGATTGAATTGGACTTCTCACCCTGGGGAAGTGATGAACGAAACAAAGAAAATTTCCATGCACTAAAAATGGAAATTATAAGCAAACATATTATTATATTCGAATATTTTAATACCTCAGGTGTGAAAAGCTTGCGCAGGGTTGAGCCGATTAAGTTGATTTTTAAGGATAAGGCATGGTATTTGAAAGCGTATTGCTATGATAAAAGAACATACAGAACATTCAAAATATCCCGTATGGCTAATATTGAAATCACTGAAGAGGTTTTTGAGCAAGAGACATTAGTGGAATCTGCGGCTGAAGTGACAGATAATCAATTTCAGAAATTTATTGATATTCGGTTAAAAATCTCTCCGGCTGGAGCGTATAGAATATACGATGACTTTAGTGAAAAAGAAATAACAAAACATGAAGATGGATCTTTTACTGTTATCGCATCGATGCCCGAAGGAGATTGGCTTTCAAATTACTTTCTCTCTTATGGTCCGATTATTGAAGCGATGGAGCCTCAAAGTCTACGGGATGCTGTTATGAGCAAGATAGAGGTGATGATGGGGAATTTGAATCGAAAGGGTGGACCTACCTTATGAGACTACTAGAGTCTCTATTTTTTTGCGATCATGGCAATCCGGTTGCCTGTAGTTCACGGATTAGACTAATCTGCAGCAGTCTGCGTTATTGACCATTGGAATAATGTGACATATTATTACAACTATAAAAGAAATTATATTGGATTCCAGTTAGGTGGTGTTTGCGTGGTCCCTACTACTAGAACTATGATTCGCGATCAATTAGCGTTGTATTTGTCGCAGAAGGGAATGCCTATTAATCAATTCTCGGGACAATCCGGAATTAATTCAGGAACGCTTAGCCGGATACTTAGTGGTCACCAGCCCATTGCTATGAATCATCTGGAGCGAATCACCCGGGCGATGGATCTGCCGGAGGATCATTTTTATAGCTTATACGTGGATGAATGTTTCTATTTCTCGTCACCCACCTGGCGGCGTCTGCGGCCATTTCTTGTGCGCTCAGCTGAGCTGGGCCGTCTGGATTGCGTTGAACAGGTGGTTCAGAATCTGCTGGAGAATCTGGTCTATGCCCCCATGCTGTTCGAAGTGGCTGAAGGCCTATTTCAAGAGGGGCTGTGGCAAGCTGCCGAATTGCTGTATAAGAATGTGAGTGTCAGTGAGAAGTATCAGAATTCCGAGAGACTCGCGTTATGCCAATACCGTCTGTTCCGTATCGCCATTGGTGATGACCAGGCGCGGAATTTACAGGCTGCGCATCTCTTCGAAGGTTACCTGGACCGGCTGGATGAAGCGGATCAATTGGACGGCTTGAAGCATCTCGCTCATGTATATGTTTCATTGAACAAGTGGCATAAGGTGGATGAGCTGGCGAAACAAATGCAGCAATTAGCAACTCTTCGTTATAATCTCCAGCGTCAGCCGGACCGTAGAGAGAGTAACGAGAAAAAAACCGAAAAACCCCTGTACTTCTATATCCTGTACGCGCAGCTTATCCGTTCAGCTGTGTGTAAGGAGTTAGGAGACTACAATTCGGCATTAGATTGGGTGTCCCTCTATATGGATGGGAGCTGGATACAGGAGGACAATGAAGAAGTGAAGCGGACTATGGTTCAGTTCCAGGAGTGGGGTACCGCAAACAGACTGCTCTATCAGGTGCTGGGAGGACAGTCCGAAGTACTCTCAGCATATGTCGAGTATCTCTCTCACCGACCAGATGAGATATTCATAGGGTTATACAATATTATCTTGTCGGCTAACCGTTATGAGTGGAATGTTGATTCTATTCTGGAGCGATTTGCTGCCTATATTCCATACCGGACGTATTCTACAGAATTTGGCGATTATAATAGGCAGGTTATGTTGGACCAACACACTCAATTCCTTGCTGAAATGGCAGCTTATTTTTTACATAATGAGCGTAAAGAAGGTATTAGATTCGTCCTGCAAAGTTTGGAATCGTCTGCTAGAATCAATAATGAGAGCAATATCATCCGATGTGTTGATCTGTTCGAACAGCACCGGCATCTGGCAGATGAAGAAGAGAAAGAGCAATACAAACTTCTAATTAGGGAGGTGCAGGATTCACATGAAAAGAAAATTGTTCAAGCTTCTAGTTTCCTGTAGTCTGGCTATTGCAATTATTATAACTGTTGGTATTGCTGAGCCTGTAGCAAACATCAGTACTCAAAGTCTTATTCAAATTATGAATCACGGTTTAGGTGGCGGTTGATACTTACCGGTCAGCAAAGATATGATTTCAAGTCAGTACACAGAGCAAACGACGTTCCCGGTATATCGGGAGCGTTTTTAATTTGAAGCGAAGGGTTCGCTGAAGCAGATCATGCGCTGGTTCCGCAGATAAGGCGATTTTGGGAAATAGGCGGTAACCTTAAGGCTCTCCTTCCACAATGCGACAAACAAACCAGGTATCCCGGTCTATAATTAGGAGCAAATCTATTTATAGTCTGGGAGAAATGGACCATGCCTAATTATTATTTTAGGGAAGTGTGGACACCGTTACGCTTGTTCGGGATCAGATTCTACCGGGATGACCAGGACCGGCTGTGGGTGAAGAAGGGGAAGCAGCGGCGGAAGCTGGTACGGAAAGAGGATAATGAGACGATGGAGACCTGAGGGTCTTCATCTTTTTTTATAGGAAATGCAGGTGTATGATGATTCAGTAGACTAGATAGAGAGAAGGAGTTGCGGATATGTTGCCTAAGGAGAAAGTACATAAGTTAAGAGAATGGATGGCGGAGCGCGGGATAGCGGCCTGTGTGGTATTAAGCGGAGATGCGCACATCAGTGAATATGAGGGGGAGCACTGGAAAAGCCGCCGCTGGATTACCGGCTTCACCGGTTCCGCCGGAACGGCTGTGATCACGCTAACGGATGCTGGCTTGTGGACGGATGGCAGGTACTACATTCAGGCGGAGCGGGAACTGGAGGGCTCGGGCATCCGTCTGTTCCGTATGGCTGAACCGGGCGTCCCGCAATGGGATGAATGGCTGGCTGAGCAATTGCCGCAAGGCGCACGTATGGCGGTAGACGGCAGAACGTTGTCCGTAAACGCTATGAAGGGCTTGCAGGCCAAGTTCGCGGCGAAAGGGATTCAGACGATTACAGACCTCGACCCGGTAGGGGCGATCTGGACGGACCGACCGGCCATTCCGGCCGAGCCGCTAATGCTGCATGATGAACAGTATGCGGGCCTCAGCCGGGTAGATAAGCTGGAGCAGGTCCGGGAGGGGATGAAGCGTAAGGACGCTGATTATTATGTGCTGTCTGCGCTGGATGATCTGTGCTGGCTGTTCAACATCCGGGGACGGGATATTCCGTTCAATCCGTATGTGACTGCTTTTGCCATAGTAGGGGTACATCACGCAATATTGTTCGCCGGAGGACATAAAGCCACCCCGGAAGATAAGGATACGCTGGCCCGGGATGGAGTGGAGATCAAGGAGTATGAGGACATCCTGCCGTTCCTGCAGGCGCTCCCGGAAGCGGCTTCGGTGCTGTACGATCCGAATAAAACCGGATATAGTCTGGCGGCGGCCATCCCGGAATCCGCTTCTATTATGGAAGCGCCGGGTCTTGTGGTGGCCCTTAAGTCGATTAAGAACGAGGTGGAGATCCGTAATATCCGTGATGTCTATTTGAAGGATGCCGTTGCCCTTGTAGGATTGTTCAAATGGCTGCAGGAGACCGTCCCCGTGCGTCCGGTGACAGAGGTGGAAGCAGACCAGAAGGGGCTGGAGCTGCGCCGGCAGCAGCCGTTATTCGCTGAGCTGAGCTTTTCCAGTATCTCTGCTTACGGCGCGAATGCTGCGATGATGCACTACTCGCCGTCCGCCGACCATCCGGTAGAGTTGGAAGCCAAAGGCCTGTATCTGCTGGATTCGGGCGCACACTTCCAGAACGGGACAACGGATATCACCCGCACGCTGGCGCTTGGCCCGCTGACGGATGAGGAGAAGAGAGATTTTACACTGGTGCTGAAGTCTGTGATTGCGCTCTCTACGGCCAAGTTCCTCTATGGCTCCACCGGATCTACGCTCGATATTCTCGCCCGCAAGCCGATGTGGGACCATGGCCTCGATTACAAGTGTGGAACCGGACATGGTGTGGGCTATTACTCCAATGTGCATGAAGAGCCGCAGCGGTTCAGCTTCAAGCCGAATGAGGTCCGCCTGGAGCCTGGGATGATTATTACGGTAGAGCCGGGAGTCTATAAGGAAGGCCGTCATGGTATCCGTACGGAGAACACGCTGCTGATTACGGAGGATGTGACTACGGAGTTCGGAAGATTCCTGAAATTTGAAGACCTCTGTTATTCACCAATAGACCTCCGGGCGGTTGAGCCGTCTATGCTAAGCAGCGAGGAGCTGGAGTGGGTGAACCATTATCATGCTGAGGTGTACGATAAGCTGGCTCCGCTGCTGGATGAAGAGCACCGGCTGTGGCTGAAGCGGGAGACGGGGGCTTTGGTGTTGTGAGGAATAGTAGAATTGAAAAGGCGGGGACCTTGGGGTCTTCGTCTTTTTTATATGTTTTTGGAATTTATTTCAGACAAAATGTGACAAAATCCCGGCTTAAAGTTAACTTTCCGGGACCCTGTTAAGGAAGTAATAGACATTTTCGCGAAAAAAATGTAACATCCTTGTTGTGAGTCTTCTGAATAGGATTAACTGGGGAGGGAGTAATAATCTAACTATAAGTTAAAATGTGTTGATTGAACTGGGGAGAAGGAGATGGAATATGTATTCGAAGAAATTAAGAACGGCAGTATCCATGGTTATGGTCGTATTATTATCGTTATTAAGTGTGCTTGAGGTATCAGCCGCCCCGTTCAGAGCAGGGGTAATCTCGAATGACCAGCTCCCGGACGGCACACAAAGGATTACGGTCAATAGTGTAGTAGATGTGACTTATAGCGATCTTAAGGTTCTAAATGAGGTTAAGTTCGTACTTATGAAAGAAGATGCCCAGATAGCCAGTAAGGTGAAGGCGAGAAGTGAAGCCAAGCTGACTGTGCTGGATGCAGTGTATACTTCTATGGAGTACAATTATCTTTCTTTTGAAGGGCTGGCTGCCGGTGAGGAATATTCTCTCCATGCCGAATATACGGGCGAGCAGGGGCTGGTGGTGACACCCCCGCAGAGCATCCGGGTGCCTTCAGCTACGGGGATTGATATCTCTGTAGAACGGATGACTAAGGATTCCAATACATATGAAAGTGCTACACAACCGGAGATCCGCAGCGATGATAAGAATGTAAGGCTTACCATCCTGAATAATGGTGTTCCGCTTGTGAATGGATCTGTGGCGGTATGGATGAATTATCAGTCTTATAACTATACCACGGATGCGAACGGACAGATTCAGCTTAGGGATAATCATCAATTATCTATGAATAGTCCGGTAATGTTCGTATTGCTTAAGCAGGGAAGCGAACAGTATGAGGCTAAGCCTATCTATGTAACTGATCGGGAGCAAGCGGGTACATATATGGTGGCTGTCCGTTATCTGGATGCCAAGGGGAAGCTGTTCACTCAGCCGTTCCTGACTAACTCCGGACTCAGTGGAATGGTGAATCAGTTTGCGGTGCCGGGATATACGGTGCTGGTATTCAGAACGGGAGAGGTGTCTGGAGACTATAAAGCTTATATAGCCACTGAGGACCGTGAAGCTTACATGTTCCAGCTTCCTGCCTCTTCATTGTACGCAACGGAAGACGGGCTACACAAAGAAATCATCAAGGATGCCAGTGACTACAGCCGGATCAGCTTCCGTGCCTCCTTGGACGGTGAGCCTGTATATGTAGAGAACTATTCTCTCATTGATAATACCAGGTACAAGCAGATTGGCGATGCAAGAGGTGCTAAGCTCTTTTTCGGGCAAAGTATCTATCTTGAGAAGAATAAGGAATATGAATTCACGTCGCTTGCTAGAAATCGTGATACCGGCGTCAATATCTTATTCCGCAATAAAATCACTCCGACTGAAGCAAAACATGAAATATTCTATGATGGACATTCCCGGGATTTCAGCAAGCTGCAACTTCAGATACCGGCTATGGGGATGGGGCGTGGTAAAATAAACATTTCTTATCTGAACGAAAGATATAACTATAACCAGATCAGTATGAATCTTGCTGTAGGCGATCATCTGTATGTACCTAAGGGTGAAGAAATTCACCGCTTGACGGCAAACACTACTTTTGGCGGTGCGGATTCTAACAGCAATCCGAATGAACTTGTATTGAGTTCATACTTCACTCCGTCAGATAATGAGTATACCATCCGTGGAGGCAGTACTTATAAGGCCGGAATCAGCTTCCGGGTTCCGGGTTCCAATTATTATGACGAGGCTGAACTCCGCAATCAGGTAGTTCTGGGCGAGAGTGTAGATGTTCTGGTGAAGGTGACAGATGAGTACGAGAATCGTCTTGATCTCAGCAGTAATTATAAGCTGGTCATCACAGATGAGAGCGGTGCAGTGATCTCGGATGACTCTCTCTATTGGTCTACTGAGGAACAGGAAGGCAATCCGCAGCGAATCAACATGCGGAATTGGAAGCCTGCCAAATCAGGCACGTATAAGGTTCAATTATTCCCAAACACCTGGATAAATAATGGTTATGTTCAGGGGGACTTGCTGAGTGAGGCTGAGCTGAAGGTTCTGCCGAAGAACGAATTGGATATTGAGATTAGAGGCAATGACGGCAAGCTGGTGGATCTGGTAGACAAGCCATACCTGACCGTTGACCAGGCGCAGAAGGTAACGATTACTGTACGCCAGCATGATACGGGTGCCCAGGGGCAACCGGTGGCAGGAGTGCAGATCCGCCGTTATGATGAGGTGCTTGGCACCACCGATGAGCAGGGAACGTTCACCATTCCGGCTGACAAGGCTTCTTATATAGGAGAGCTGTATTTTAAGAAGACTGATTATTTAGCTAAAAGTGTGTACGTAGCGATCATTGATCCGCAATCGCAGGCTGTCATCCGTGTACGGGGTCTCGATAAGGCGGAAGGCGGGAACTATGCGGGCGGGATTCCGCTCGATAATGCGAATATCCAGGCTATAGTGAAAAGAAGCGACGGAACTTCTGCTACCGCCTCTTCTTACATTCGCACTCCCGGATCACAGGGATTCCTGGTAGTAGATTCTCCTTCTGCCGTAGATGTTGATTTCATACGCTACAACAGAAGCCATAATGGAGTTGAGTCCAAATATGGTTACTACATGTATGGCTCCATTAACACAGAACCCGGCAAGGATTATTCGCTGGTGCTGGATGCAAGACAAGAGCTTCAGGAAGTCAGCAAGGTTCTATTAGATCAGCCGACAGATGAGTTGTATGTGGTGCGGCGGGACTTGGCAGGGGCGGATTATATCCCTTATGTTATCGACAGTAATCCTGCAGATGAGAATTATTTCTACGCAACTCAAGGAACCTATAGCATGCTGGCACATACCCGGTCGGACACTTTTGTATACCGTGATCAGGTGGTAATCGGTGCAGGAGACAATAGCTTGTCGATGGATGATAGTGCGTCCGCGCTGGCTACGCTGGTGGCGCCTGAATCGGGGACCATCTATGCGGTTAAATATACGACTGCGGGCCAATCGACACTCCAGGGCTATGCGTTCAATGCCAATCAGGTACAAGTTACCCCTGGCGATGTAGTAGTATCTGTAGACCAAATCAAGGGTGCCATCGAATACCAGTACGATATTCATTTCGCACCTGGAACGCTGCAAGCAGGCACACTAACCCAGATTGCGCCACCGGCCTTGAAAGGGCTGGATATTGTAGGGTTGCAGAATGGAAAATTAATCCGGCCCGCAGGTACGACCTTGCTTGAGATTGGACTGGTCGATACGGCAGGCAACTCCATCGGACAAATCAAGAAGCCGCAAATTCTGGTTGCCAATGGCGGATCAAGCAGAGGCAGCAAGAGTCTGTCCCCGGACAAGGCTACCTATGAGCTTCAGGACGAAGCGGGGAAAGTGCTCTCTACAGAGACGATACAAGGCTACCCGCTAATGGCGGTCTCTTATAATTATGCAGATAACAAATTTTTGACGGACGGTACTTATGTGATCAAAGCTTCGATGACTATTGATGGACAGACCTATACCCTGGACAAAAAAGTAATCCTGGAGTCGTCTGGAGGTACTGTGGTTAATCCGGCCCCGAACCCGCCGGGAAGCGATAATGGTGGTAGCGGCGGCAACACCGGTACGAATCCAAATCCTGCACCGGCACCAGGAGGAAGCGGGCCGGGAGCACCTGGACCAGCAGCAACACCGGCTGCTCCGGCTCCGGCTGCGGCAACAGGGAATGACGCGAATGTTCAGCAGCAGAATGACAAGCTGCAGGACTTGCTGAAGAATACTTCCGGCTCTGCGGCAGAGAAGGCTTCGGCGGCCCAGAATGCGCTGTCCAGCATTGCCGAGTCACTCAAATCGGCTAACACGCCTGCACAGGCTGAACAGAACAGTAAGAGTCTGTCTCAGGCCATGGGCACAGCAGCGCAGCTGCTGGGAACTATTCAGGATTCCTCAGAGAAACAGAAGATTGTGAGTTCAATTACTCAATTGATAGGAAGTGCGCCTTATTTACTGAACAAGCTGGATAGCTCCAGCAAGGCAGTAGAGGTTGCCCAGGCCCTTATTAATAATGCGGCTGCGGTGCTGAATAACGCGCAGGGCATCAAGGCTGAAGAGGTTCAGAAGCTGAAGGATGCTGTTATTCATTCCAGCCAGGCCGTGCTTAACAAGGCTGGCGAAGTTACAATTACCAAAGAAAATGTAGCTGTAGAAGGAAATGCCGTCTCTTCACAGCTGGATGCGGGATTCATCAGCGCACAGATTGAAACGGCCAAGCAGGCATTAGCATCAGTCGCTGGAGAGCTGACAAGCAAGCTTGGGGCCGGAACAGCTGCTGACCTCAAGCTGAGCCTGACGGTGAAGGTACCTCCGGTGGATAAAGGGATTCATAAGCTCAACACCACGCTTCCCTCCGAGATTCTTACCCTGGTGCGGGAGAATGATATTGCCGGATTGAAGATTCAAATGGATCAGACGGCATTTACCATTGAGCCGGATACCTTCGGTAAGGTTGAGGCAGGCCAGAAGATTAATCTGGCAGCAGAAGTTGTACAGAATGCTGTGATTAACAAACCCCGTCAGGCAGAACCGCTGGCTAACATCCCAGTGATGGAATTCAGTGCTTCTGTTGGCGGCCAGCCGGTGAAGAGCTTCGCTAAGCCGATCGATGTGACCTTTGATGTGTCAGCCATTGATATTTCGAAATATTCGGAGGCGAATCTGGAGAATCTGACCGTGTACGTCCTGAATGAGGAGAGTCTTACCTGGGAAGCGGTTGGGGGTAAATATGATCCTGTTACTCAAACTGTAACTGCGCCGAGAGGACACTTCAGCAAGTACACTGTGATGCTTGGAGCTGCTGTATTCACAGATGTGCCTGCCAGTCACTGGGCAGTGAAAGAGATCAACTACCTGTTGACCAAGGGAGTCCTGGACGAAGGCGGAGCATTTGCTCCATCTGACAAGATTACCCGTGAGCAGTTCGCGGCAATGATCGCCAGAGCTTACGGACTGAATGGTGAGGGAATGGTCTTGCCGTTTAAGGATATCAAGACAACGAATCCTTATGCGGATGAGATTGCTGCAGCTTACGCAGCAGGGATCATTAACGGTAAATCACCGGCAGCTTTTGACCCTGAGGCAACCATCACCCGTGAGGAGATTGCAACGATGCTTGCACGGGCACTTACAACGTATAACGGCAAATCGGCTGTTGCCCAGCCGGAAGCATTGATTGCCTCCTTCACAGATGGAGCCAAAATATCGAAATGGGCGGCATCCAGTGTGGCATTGACCAAGAGTATGCATCTGTTCGAAGGCTTCGGGGATCAGAGCTTCCGTCCTGCCCAGACCGCCAGTAAAGCAGAGGCTGCGGCCTTGATCTACCGGTTATATCAGTTGAAATACTGAATGATATCTAAACTCAAAAAAGCAGCGGTTCTCCCGGTATTGGAGAATCGCTGCTTTGTGTTGTGGTCAAAAGTCTGAGCTGTATAACTACAGGATCACTCCCGCCTCCGCTCAGGAATCACAAAGGATACCGTAGTGCCAACTTCGGGCTGGCTGCGGATGACGAGGCCTTCGCCGTAGAGCTGAGTCAGGCGCCGGTTGGTGTTCAGCAGGCCGATGCCGCGGTGGGCCCGGAAGGTGTCGTCGAGCAGACGGGCCACCTGTTCCCCGCTCATGCCCTTGCCGTTGTCCTCCACTTCGAAGGAGGTGTATCCCTTCTGGCGGTGAATGCGGACCTGGAGCTTGCCTCCGGCTTTGCGGCTCAGCAGGCCGTGTCTGACGGCGTTCTCCACCAGCGGCTGTAGGGTGAGCGGAGGAAGCAGCAGCTCGATGCCGGGATCAACCTCCCATTCGATCTGCAGACGTTCCTCGAAGCGGGCCTTCTCAATGAAGAGATAGGATTCTACCAGCTCCAGCTCATGGGATAATCCGACGAGCTGCTGCGAGTTCATATAATCGAAGCTGATGCGCAGGTAGGAGGAGAAGGCTTCTCCGAGATCGCGCATCTTCGGCTGGTCGAATTCACTCAGCGCCATCAGTGCGTTCAGCGTGTTGAACAGGAAGTGCGGCTGAATCTGTGCCTGCAGGTAAGCTGCCTCCATCCGCAGGCTCTGGTTGATGGACTGCTTCAGTCCGGTCAGCGAGCGGACCCGGTACTTCAGCTCCAGCGCGTCCACCGGCTTGGCGACATAATCGTTGGCCCCGGCCAGGAAGCCGGTATAGATGTCCGCCGGCTGGTTGCGGGCGGTGAGCAGCAGGATCGGCAGCTCCGAGAGGGAGAAGCGCTGCCGGACGATCCGTGTTAATTCATAGCCGGACATATACGGCATCATCACATCGGCGATCAGCAGATCCCACGGCTCGGTGCCAAGCAGCTCCAAGGCTTCCCCGGCGCTGGTGGCGGTGACCAATTGATAATGCTCTGCCGAGAGCATGCTGGAGAGCACCTTCAGATTGACCGGATCATCATCGACAGCCAGGATCAGAGACTTGGCCGACTGAGAGGCGTCCTGTATCTGCGGCGGAGCCGTTAACTCTATAGGGACTGTGAGATTGCGGATATCGGACTGTTGTAATAGCAGCCGGTTCTCCTCAAGCAGCAGTCCCTTCAGATCCGGGTTGTCCGGCTGCCTTGCGGCATCTGTATCCTGACCTGTCCTCTCCCGGGCCCCGGCAGAGGAGGCCAGCGGAAGAGTGAAGGTGAACACGGACCCTTTTCCCGGCTCAGAGTCTAGTGTAAGGTCTCCTCCGTGCAGCTCCGTCAGCTGCTTGCTGATGCTTAAGCCCAGACCGATGCCGCCTCCGTCAATGATGCCTTTGCTGCCCTGTTCATAGGGCGAGAAGATCCGCGCCTGCGTCTCCTTGTCGATCCCTGCCCCGGTATCGGCTACACTAATCCAAGCAAGCTTGCCGTCGTTAACGGCGGAGACGGTGACTGTTCCGGCCTGCGTGTATTTGATGGCATTGTGCAGCAGGTTATACAGAATCTGCACAATCCGCTTCTCATCACCCCAGACCGGTGGCAATGAAGCGGGCAGCTCATTACGCAGCTGCAGGCGTTTGCCTTCGATCATGAATTCGAACATCCCCAGTACGCCCGAGACCAGTGAACCCATGGCCAGCGGCTCACGCTGCAGCACAATCCGCTTTTCCTGCAGACGGGTCACATCGAGCAGATCGTTAAGCATCAGGGACATCCTGTGGCTGATCGTAATGAGCAGCTCCAGATCCTTAGAGCTCTGTTCGTCCAGCACCTGTTGTTCCTTGGAGGCTACAGTCTGAGCAATGCTGATAATGCCGTGCAGCGGTGTCCGCAGCTCATGGGAGGTATTCGCCAGGAATTCGTCCTTCTTCTGGTCGCTCTCCTTCAGTTGCTGGTTGAGCAGCCGGTTCTCCTCTGCATTGCGGAAGTACCGCTTGAACCAGTAGGAGGAGAAGCCAATAATTGCGGCAATGACATCTATAGGATAATACAGGATACTTCCCTTGGCATTGGATTCCATGGCCCCGCCAATGACGCTGGAGCCGATAGCGGCGGCAGCAAACAGCAGGAAGAAGGAATCCTGCTCCTGCCGCATCACCATCCGGCCTATAGAATAGATGACTCCGACTACCGGAAGCAGGTAGAGGACGGAGAATAACAGTCTGGCATAGACCACGTAATGTGCCGGTAAGATCAGAACATAGGCGGTATAGACCAGGAGACCCAGCAGATAGATTTTGAACAGACGGCCGGGGCGCTCGTAGGCAGAGAAGCTGCGCGTCAGCAGTAGCATGAACAGGGACAACGCAGGATAGGCCAGCATTTTGAGCTTCAGTGCCCAGGTATAGTTAATGGGGAACCAGAGCAGGAGAATCGTATCGTTATCGGCTACAATGGTAGTTGCTACTGCCATCAGCAGGAGGAAGAAGAGCAGGAACGCCCGCTGCTTCCGGTTAAAAAAGAATAAAATCCCCGCATACAGCGCATGCAGCAGCATGATCATGAACGCCACCAGCTGGAAGCCGAGTGAATACATTCGTTCGCTATCCACCGCTGCTTGGGAGCCGAAACGGATCGACCTCACAATCCCGCCCTCCAGCGGATGGTCGTAGTTGGCTGCCCGGACGAGGAGAACGATCTCCTGTCTTCCCGGATTCTCGTAGGCTGCGGTGTAAGAGACCGCCTTAGGGATATAGTCCCCGCTATCCGTGGACAGCTTCCCGAAGCTGGTCTCTCTCTGCTCGTTAATATCGATGCTGGAGGTGGCCTGAATCCGCTGAATCCAGAAGCCGTAAGATTCGGTCTGTGACGGGTCTATAAGGATACGCAGCTTGTATGTACCGTAGCCCAGAGAGGATTGCTCCCCTTCCGGGAAGCCGCTGCTCCAATCACCGGGAACCTGGACAACATGCGGTGTGGCCGCAGCAAGTGCGGCGGAATCCTCATAGCCCAGGAGCTGGCCGGGATAGAACTCCCATTCTCCATCCAGCTGAATGGACGGGGAATTCACGAAGTCCCAGCCCCGCATATCCAGCACACCTTGCTGTGCCTCGGGATGCTCAGACGCCGTATTGGCATTGAACCACAGATCGCGCAGACTGATCAGAATGGTTAAGTAGAGAAGCAGCAATAGAGCATGCTTAGGGTTGAATCTGGCTTTTGTCTTCATTAGGTGTGTACTCATCGAGGTTATCTTCATCATACGGTTTCAATTCGACATCTGTGATAGTTATCCTGCTTACCCCCAGATGCCAATCAGCAGAATTCCGCAGAAAATGACGACCGAGCATATCATCCGCCGCAGGCCCTGCCGCTCCTTCAAGAGCAGCACACCGAGGAGCGTAGCGAATATGGTTCCGATCTCTCTCAGCGGGCTGATGTGGGCGAGCGGTGCTTGCTGAAGTGCGAACAGGAACAGCAGATAGGAGCCCGGATTCAGCACGCTGCCCAGCAGGATGGTGAATTTGTTGCGGCGCCACTCTTCAAGCAGCTTCCGCGATCTCAGGACCGCGGGGGTCAGTCCGGCCACGAAGCCGATATTGGTCACCTCAAGCAGCGCCAGCGGCGACATATGCTGAAGATTCAGCTTATCGACGAACACGTAGCAGGTGGTGCATAATCCTACGCAGAGGGCCATGAGTATCGGTGTGTAGTAGCCGAGGGTGGTGCCGGAGCCGGATGAAGCCGGGAGGCTTCTTCTTGCGCCGATTCCGCTGAGGACAGCGAAGCCGCCGAGCATGCAGCAGATCCCGATCCAGCCGTAGACAGACAAGGATTCCTTCAGGAAAATAACGCCGATCAGCGGGATCAGCAGCGTGCTTGTCCCCCGCATCACCGGGTAGATCTGGGACAGGTCGCCCATCTCATAGGTTATGGATAAAAGCCAGGAATATAAGGCCTGCAGCGCCACAGACAGCAGCAGCAGGGCGTAAGCACCAGCGGCCAGCGGCTGTGTCCACAGCTCGATAAGCAGGACCGGCAGCAGCAGCACTGTGGAGACCATCATGATCGACCACAGGAAGATGCTTTTATTCAGGCTTCTTTTGGTGAACATGCTCCACACTGCGTGGCACATTCCGGAAGCCAGCACCAAAAGAATTGGCAGCAGCATGGATAGTCAACCCCTCAGGAAGTAGTTAGTGTTGTGAATCGGCAGCAGAGAGAGGTGTATGGGCAGGCTGTTCAGTGCACCGGGAGCCGTCTGCCAGCCGGAGCCAGGTATCGAAGGACGGATGGTCCTGCTCTAGACGGATGACGCGCGCGCCCCGCTTGAGGTTGTCGTGCCCGTAAGTATTATAGCCGGTTGCCCGGCCATAGCTGAGGCGGATGCCATGCAGCGTGCCGGTGAAATCATTGATATGGTCATGTCCGCAAAAGGTGCCTGCCACATCGCCCATCTCTACGAGCGTAGCGAATAACCCTGAATTCAGAACCGGGGCGCAGACCCGTTCATACTTGTGTCCGTAGCAGGTCTGGGTATTCCACATCTCGTCATATTCGGGCAGCGGGATATGGAAGAACGCCAGCGCAGGCCGCTTCCCTTGACCTTCTCCGGGATTCAGCCGCGCAGACTGCTCTGCCAGCCAATCCATCTGGTTACGCCGGACCCAGCTATACCCGGGAATCTGCTCCAGCGGAGAGTAGGCACCCGTATCGAGCATATAGAGGATGGCTCCCGCATGATTGCCCGCGCCCTCAATCTCCAGAACGTAATTGCTTGAACCGGCAAGCTCCGCCGGACCAGCCTCAGCCAGACACTGCGGGGACTCCTGAGCAATCTCCATCAGCTCGCTGTAGGTCACTCCGTTCTCCGTGTCGTGGTTGCCGAATACGAACGCCCAAGGCACACCGGAATTCACTACAGCAGCCACGGCATCGCGGAAGGCCTGCTTGGGGTCCTGGCAAGGAAGCTCGCCTTCACGGACCGGGCCCGTATAGATCGTATCCCCTGTGAAAATAACCAGGTCCGGCTGCTCCGCCTTCAGCACCAGCTCCATCAGCTCCCGGGTCTGCTGATCCTCTGCTCTTCCATCCATCCAGTGGAGGTCGGTGAACTGTACGATGGTGAAGGTACCGTCTGGCCGAAATGATAATTTACTGTTCATGCGGGAAATCCCCTCTCTTGTCAATCCGATTATGGGTTAAGCGGTAAGGCGTGTGATGTAATAGTGCGGTGTTTGTTGATTCAATGTGTTGTTGATTTGTGTTACTTTATGTTGTTTCATGTTGATTTTAGGCTCGGATGGTTATTCTGTCAAGCTTCATTTCGTGCTGGTTGTATTCTCTGCAATAGAATTAGCACGAGATTAGGCAAAAGCTCATTCTGCTGTAGTTCATACATTAGATTTCACTAATATAGCTTCAAAACCTCTTTTTAGCAGAATTCTAGTGTACAAAGTGCAGCAGAGGCTATTTTTCGGAAGATTTTGGAGTAATCTGCTGTATAAAGTACAATGTGTGCCACACCTACATGCCTACCAAGGATTTTTCTGTGGCAAGGGGTCCGCATTGACAAGTGGAATTCAGATTCATATACTGGTGAAAACAACATCAATACACTAGAAACAACATTCCAACTAGGGATACCCAACATACATTTTTTTGTACTAACTAGTAGAGAATCAGAAATAAATAAGTGATTTCATTCCATAAATATGGTATGGTATGAAGCTGCGTTCTTAGCAAAGCAACAGGGATAAGTGTATTCTGTGCAACTAAAAACAGTGAAACGGGTGGGCTTCCTCTTCTAATTGTAGTTCGTACAACTAAATTTGTCCGGATGGGCGAAAATCCAGATATAGAGGCATTTTAATTGCAGGAACTACAACTAAACGGAGATTTGACAGCACATAAGGCGATTTAGTTGTACAAATTGCAATTAAGCCTCCCCCTTGCCCACTAAACGGGCGCGGTAAACCCTTAGCAAGCCATTAGTTAGTTAAAGAAATTAAAAATACAATCACTATAAAATCCATAACGACTGGAGGAAGCATAGATGTCGCTGACCTATGAAGAACGCAAGCACACGATTCTGTCCCAGCTGGAGCTTGCGGGGAAGGTGCAGGTGCATTTTCTTGCGGAACGGTTCGGGGTGACGACGGAGACGATCCGGCGCGATCTTGACCGGCTGGAGAAGGAAGGCCGGCTGCGCAAGGTGTACGGGGGAGCGGTGCGAATCCGCTCGGAGAATCATGAGCCTACGTTCATGAAGCGCGCCCAGATGCATCTGCCGGGCAAGCAGGCCATCGGCAGGCTGGCAGCTTCACTTATTCAAGATGGCGAGACGGTCATCCTCGATAACGGGACAACGACCCTTGAGATTATGCGCGCGCTTAAGGACCGTACACAGGTGACGGTGATCACGAACTCTGTTCCCGTGCTGAATTGTGCGCTGGAGCAGTTTGCGGGGAGGGTTATTTTTGCCGGGGGTGAGGTGAATGCAGGGTATCAGGCAGCAGTAGGAGGCACCGCCCATGATCTGCTGGGTCAGTTCAAGGTGAATAAGGCGTTCATCTCTGCCGGAGGGATCTCGCTCTCGGAGGGAATCACCGACTACCATCTGGAGGAAGCCCTCATCTCCCGCAAAATGATGGAACGGGCCGAGGAATCCATTCTGGTCGCGGATCATTCCAAATTCGGCATCACTACCTTTGCCCAGATTGCTCCGCTCGAGCATATCTCCATGGTGCTGACGGACAGCGGCTGCTCTGCGGAATGGAAGGATACTTTTGCCCGGCTCGATATCGAGCTGCTGACCGGGGCGTAACGCAGAGCTGTGCAATATAAATAGCGCCAATCCATACACTTATGAAGTGTAGGATTGGCGCTATTTGTTATGACTATGGGTAGGGTCAGCCGATCCAGATCCGCTGCGTGCTATGGTCGCTGGAGCTTGCGCCGAGCATAATATCGAAGTCTCCAGGCTCGAACACGAGCTGATCATCCTGGCCATAGAACATGAGCATGTCTCTGGTGATCTCGAAGGACACCGTCTGCTTCTCATGCGGGGCAAGGGTAATCTGCTTGAAGCCCTTCAGCTCTTTGCCGGGACGGACCACACTTGCGGTAACATCGCGGATATAGAGCTGAACGGTCTCCTTGCCGGTAACCTCCGAGGTGTTCTCCACCTGGATGGAGGCAAGCACCTTGCCGTCTGCCGCAGCTTCTACCGTAAAGCCGCTGTAGGCAAACGTAGAATAGCTCAGGCCGTAGCCGAAGCAGAACAGCGGATCATTCGGAATATCCAGATAACGGGTTACATAACGCACATTCGGATACTGGGGATCATAAGGGCGTCCCGTCTGATATGCGTTATAGTACACCGGAATCTGTCCCACGGAGTAAGGGAAGCTCATGGAGAGGCGTCCAGACGGATTATAATCTCCGAACAGCACATCTGCAATGGAATTCCCCGACTCGGTGCCGAGGAACCAGGCCTGTACCAGCGCGTCACTTGATTCAAGCACTGGTGCAAGCTCCAGCGGGCGGCCGCTGAACACAATGGTGACCACCGGCTTGCCGGTTGCCTTGAGGCGGTGGATCAGCTTCTCCTGATTGGCGGACAGCCGCAGGCTGGCCTTGCTGCCGCCTTCTCCGGTATCCTGCTGATTCTCGCCGACTGCGGCCAGAATGACATCGCAGTCCTTCAGCTGTTCGTAAGCCGCTTCGGAAGCATCCTCCACATCGAATACACCCTCCAGCATACTTCCCAGCTCGCCGGTCATGGCTGTGAGCAGGTCCGCTGCCGGGATTTTGCCGGTGATGCCCGTGTATAGGGAGACCGCAGGGTCTTTCTCGGTACCGGCCCAGCCGCCAAGAACATTGATCGAGGTAGCGAAGGGACCGGCGAGGCCGATTTTCATGCCGCGCTTCAGCGGCAGGACTCCGCCTTCGTTCTTCAGCAGAACGATCGAGCGGGCGCCCATCTCGCGTGCCGCCTGAAGGTGCTCAGGACTTGGCTTATCGGCTTCGTCAGCTACAGGGTCGGCATCCTTGAACGGATTGTCGAACAGGCCGAGGGCATCCTTAAGCTCCAGTACCCGCGTAACCGCTTCGTCGATGAGGCGGAGGTCGAGCAGACCTTCCTGGACCAGCGAGGCAGCATGGTTCAGATAGTGGGTGGACATCATCTCGATATCAAGTCCCGCTACCAGGCTCTTCAGGGCAGCTTCACGTCCGTCTTGCGCTGCGCCGTGGGGCACCAGCTCGTTCACGGAGTTGAAGTCGGCGATGGTTACGCCGTCGAAGCCCCATTCCTCGCGGAGAATACCGCGCAGGAGCTTGCTGTTGCCGCTGGATGGAATGCGGTCAATGGTATTGAACGCAGCCATCACCATAGCGACACCGGCATCTACTGCCGCCTTGTAGGCTGGCAGATAGAACTCGCGGAGTACGCCGGTGGACATGTCCACCGTGTTATATTCACGGCCGCCTTCAGGCGCGCCGTAGCCGGCGAAATGCTTCACGCAGGCAGCGATCCGCCCCGGCTCCTTCAGATCCTTGCCCTGGTAGCCCCGGACCATGCTCTCAGTCACCCGGGCGTTCAGGTAAGGGTCCTCACCGGAGGTCTCCATGACCCGGCCCCAGCGCGGATCGCGTACGAGGTCGGTCATCGGAGAGAAGGTGAGGTGAATGCCGGCGGCAGCGCTCTCCCGCGCAGCTACTTCAGCGAACTGCTCACAGGCATCAAGATCGAAAGAACAGCCCATGGCGAGCGGAATCGGCAGAATGGTCCGGTAGCCGTGAATGACATCGGCCATGAAGATCAGCGGGATCTTCAAACGGCTGGATTCCAGATGCCGGGTCTGCAGCTCAATGACATTCCGTGCGCCGATACCGTTCAGAACGCTTCCGATGCTTTTGATCACCTGCGGCTCGATATTAAGCTCTTTGAATGGACCCGTCAAATCCACGGTATCATCCAGACCCCAATAGTATGGACCAAGCTGGGTAAGCTGGGCTAACTTCTCGTCTAGTGTCATATCGTTCACGAGATCCTGGATAAACGGTTTAGTCATGGCTAACTCCTTCGTAAGCGTACTGAAAGTTATTGTGTTACATAGATATGCAGCTCATCGCCGGGCAGGCTCAGCAGGTGATTTTTGGCAATGCTTACCGCGCCCGGGCGGTATGGATTCGGTAGTACCTGACCGGTTACAGCAACGCCTGCTGCCTGCACTTCCGGGGTGCGGGCCTCACCTGCGCTAATGTGATAGACGAAGGTCATCTTCTTGCCGAAGCACTCATAAGTGAAGCGCAGGCCGTCAAGGCTGGCCGGAAGGACCGGATCGATAATCAGCTCTTCTTCACTGAAGCGGATACCCAGAACGGCTGAGATCAGCTGATTAAGATAGATCCCGGGACCGCTGGAGTACAGCCGCCAGCCGCCCTTCACTTCTACGCTGCCGTCACGCAGCTGGTCGAAGTTCTCCTGATAGCTGTAGCGGTCAGGGAAGTCGCCGTCCGAGCTGCTGAAGTACATGTTACTCTGGCGCAGCTGGGCATTAGGCACACTCTGCCGGATGTTGATCGGGTTGATCTGGAACAGGCCATCCCAGGCACGCTTCGCTTTGCCCAGCTTGGCGGAAGCTTCAATATAGCGGATATGGGCATGTACATATTGCAGGCTGATCTCACGGCCGACGCTGGCTGCTTGCTCCGCACGGCGGAAGATGGTGCTTACGCCGCCTTCATAGCGGGCAGGACGGTCCATCAGGCGCACGCCATCCGGGCAGTTCAGGTGCTCGTCGATCAGGCGCAGGTTCTCTGCCGCCTGCTCCGGAGTAACCAGCTCCGCAATAATACTGCGGGTCATAGGTAGTAACCGGTAATGAATGCCGGTCTCTGTATCCAGCGGATGAAGCATATAATCAATGCTGCCGTCCTCCTGGAAGTAAGCGAAGCCGGCGATCACGCCGTCTTTGATCAGGAGGGTACGGAACGATTCCTTCATCTCTTCGGCCATAGCTGACAGGCTGGCGGAGAATTCAGGATCGGCAGAAGTCACCTGGGACAGATTGCGGATTACCTGGAAGGCAAGCGCGACCGTCCATGCGCTGACCAGCTTGGTCTTGAGCGCTTCATTGGCAGGCTGCAGGGTGTCATCCCAGTCGCCGCCGGCATAGTTGATCAGAGCTGTGCCCGGTACGAAGCGTTCACGGATGGTCTCTACAGCAGCCTTCACATGTTCGAGGACTGTCTCGGTCTGCTGGCTTGGCTGAGCGTCTGCCAGATGGTGATAGCCGATTTTCTCGTCAAGAATCGCGTAGTCTCCGGTAGCTGTGATGTAATCGCTGATGCATTTCAGCGGCCAGAGCACGACGTCGCCATGCCATTCATGGGCCTGAACCGGATGCTGGTCGAACATGAACCATTGCGGCCATTCCTTGCTCTCCCACAGCTGATGCGAGTAGATCTTCAGCAGAACATTGCGGGCCAGCTCATAGTGCTGGGTCATCAGGAAGTATTCCATTGGCCCCTGGCAGACATCGCGTGTACCCCAGGCAGCTCCGCCCGGCTGTTCAAGGCCATGCGGCATGATGAAGTGGGTCATCGCATTATGGGTGTACCACCATGCGGTCTCATTCAGAATGTCAATCCGCGCCTGCTCCGCGCCATCCAGCTCAAGCTGGAAGCCGGAAGTGAACGAAGCATAGAATTCGTTATACTGTGCCTGCTCCTTCTCCAGTGTGTAAGGGGCCGTCAGCGGAAGAGCCTCTGCTGCTGTAAGTCTGCCCTGAATCACAAGCTGGAAGCCGGAGGACTGCGTTACCGACAAGGTGAGCAGAGTGCCGTTGCGCGGTTGTCTGTCGGCAAAGAACATCCGGTCATCGCTGTAGGTATATGCGGTTCCCGGCAGCTGGATATCGAAATGCAGGCCCGGATAAGGAAGCTTCTGAAGTAATGCTTCATCAGGAAGAAGCTGCAGGATGCTGTCCTTCTCTTCCACCCGTACCGGATGCTGGAATTCATGCTCGCCCATGACCAGCTGGTTCGTGATCAGATAATCATAGGATTTGCCCAGCTTCGACTGTACCTGAAGCGCGACATCCGGCTGGCCTGCTGCTGCGATCGAAGTAACGGTCAGTACATCGTCTTCCAGCTGATAATGCCATTTCGCAAAATTCACGCCCATCTCGTAAGCCGCCGGCAGTGTAAGAATCCGGTAAACCCCGTCTATGCGGACATAGATCCGCTGACCGCTATTGCGCTGAATGTTCAGCAGGCCGCGCGGCGTAGAGAGCCCTTTATGGAAAGAGGTATTCCCCACCACGGTCTGACCGTTGAAAAGACCGTACATATAGTTAGTGGATGAGATCAGGTTGTTGTCTACCGTCTTGTCGCCCAGCAGCGAGGTGATAATATGGCCATGCGGACGTTCCACCAGCAGCTCCTTAGGCTGCAGAACCACATGGACATGCCCGTCTGTGAAGAAAGAGAGCAGCTGTCCGTTCTCCATCTCTTCAAGCTTCCGGTTAGGGAAGGTGGCATCAATCTCGGCCTGTGACCACTGTGGGGAGACATAAGGCTTGCCGATGTCGTCACTCAGCACAGGAACATCCCGGCTTGGCACGGCTTCCTTGCTGCTCCAGTCGATCTCTGCATAAGCTGCCTGCAGCTCAGCCTGGAATTCAAGCCCGGTAACAGCAGCCGGATGATTCGGACGGAACAGGCCGTAGAAGGCGAACTCAACGGGAGCCGACAGGACCATAGTCTCGGTCTGGAGTGCGGTATAAGCCAGCTCGTATTGATAATTACGGTTCTGCAGATTGCCGTTCAGCGCCTCCGGCACATAGCTTCCTTTATAGGAAATGCCGAAGAATTGCATACCATCGGTGGAATAGCCTACAGCCCGTGAACCGACTACACCCTGCTGGAGGTACGGGAAGTTAGTTCCCTGCGGCTGGTTCTGGCGCGAGCAGACGGCGTAGCCCTGCGGGCCTTCCCAGATGCTGTGATCCAGATATTGGCTCATGTACAGCTCATTGGCGAGAATGCCGCCTTTGTCTGCAATGCCGACATCCTGGCCATACACTACATCTACAGTCTCGCCGTTGCCCGAGAGCTGGAGCTGCCAGAACCAGATGCCGTCCTTGGCCGGTGCGAAGGTAACACGGTAGCTGATTGCTTCTATAGAACCTTCAAAAATCAGTTTGTCATCGGTACGGGACAGCTTGGAGCCCGACTTAATACCCAGCAGCGGATAGCTCTGGATTCCTTGCTCCGTATATACGCGCAGATAGATATTATTAGAAGAGCCGTCTGCCGGATTACCCTGGAACAGATTAATAAGAGTGGAGCCCTGCGTGAATTCAAAAATATCTCCTGTAGGCAGGAATGTATACGACAGGTCATCCCGGGTTAAGGTAATCATGTTCATTTGTTGTTTGAATATCATATCGAGCCTCGCTTTCCAGTGCTTAAGTTAGGACATGAAATCGATCAGAACGGGGGAATTCATCATCAGATGTCACAAAAAAGGGCTGACATGTCCATGTAAAGAATAAATAGAAACGTTTCCATAGGCGATACATTTCGAGTTTAGACTTTTGACTGAAAAAAGTCAATTATCTATAAAAAAAACGGGTTTTCATCTATTATGTACAGCGAAATGTAATTTTATTACTTGTTATTTAAAAATAAAAAATGTTTGACAGCGTATACAAGGAAGGAGTATGCTCTGAGCAGGGGAAACACAAAGAAATAATGGAAACGTTTCTATATGGTCGAAAAGGGTTAATTAGTTGCAGTAGAAAGCTTAATTAGTTGCAGTGGAATGCAATGTTTAATTTGGAGGTGGGTTCATTGGCAAGATTTGTACAATCGGGCGGAAATGTTGTCCGGGAATTATTGAAGAACAAAGTGCTGTATCTCATGCTGCTGCCTGTCATTGTGTATTTTGCTGTGTTTCATTATGCGGTAATGCCTGGCGCTTACGTTGCATTCGTAGATTACAAGCTCAACAAAGGGATCTTCGGCAGTGACTTTATCGGACTCAAGAATTTCGAGTTCCTGATTCAGAACGGAGACCTCTGGAATATCACCAAGAATACTTTGCTCTACAATCTGGTGTTCCTTGCACTGGGTAACATCATACAGATTGTATTTGCCATCATGCTGTCGGAGATTGCAGGCAAATGGTTCAAGAAGATCTCGCAGTCGGTTATTCTGCTTCCGAACTTCATCTCGATGGTTATCGTCGGCGTGTTCGCGTATAACCTGTTCAATTTCAACTCCGGGTTTATCAATACGATGCTTACCAGTACGGGCTTAGACAAGATTGAGTTCTACTCCGACGCTGGAATCTGGAAATACATCATTGTAGCATTCAAGATCTGGGCAAGTACCGGTTACGGTATGATTGTCTATCTGGCAGCTATAACGGGGATCAACCATGATCTATATGAAGCAGCCTATATGGACGGCGCCACTACCTGGCAGCGTATCCGTTATATGACTCTGCCGATTCTGAAGCCAACCTTCATTCTGCTCCTCCTGTTCGGTATGGGCGGAATTCTCAAAGGCTCCTTCGACCTCTTCTACAATTTGATTGGAACAAACTCCGTGCTGTATCCGCAGACGGATATTATAGATACTTATGTCTTCCGGTCGCTCGTCGGACAATTTAACTTTTCCATGGGTGCTGCAGTAGGCTTCTACCAATCCTTATTCGGTCTGGTTCTGGTGCTTGTCGTTAACTTTATTGTGCGCAAGGTTGAACCGGATAGCGCGTTGTTCTAAGACAAGATAAGAAACAGGGGTGTTAATATGGCAAGTAATACTATTAAACAGGATTCAGGCAGCATTTTCATTAAGGTGATCAGCTACATTTGCATCTCCGTATTTGCCCTGTTCTGTGTGTTTCCGTTTGCGCTGATGATCTCTTCCTCCTTCATGAATGAGCAGGAGATTATCCGCGAGGGGTACAAGCTGATACCGAATGAGATCTCTTTCAAGGCCTATGAATTGTTGCTCAGTAACTCCTCCAAGCTGGTGGATGCTTATCAGGTAACGATCTTTATCACAGTCGTCGGTACGGTGCTCGGGCTGTTCATGATGTCCATGGCCGGATTTGTCCTGAACCGCAAGGATTTCAAATACCGTAACTTCTTCTCCTTCCTGATCTATTTCACCACCTTGTTCAGCGGAGGATTGATTCCGACTTACATTCTGATGGTTAAGCATCTGCACCTCAAGGACAATCTGTTCGCCATGATCCTGCCGGCGGTGGTAGGGGCGTGGTCGATCTTCCTGATGCGTAACTTCATGAAGGCGATCCCGGATTCCCTGTATGAATCAGCGACGATTGACGGCGCAGGCGATTTCCGCATCTACTGGCGGATCTTCATGCCGCTGGCGGTTCCGTCACTGGCAACGATCGGACTGTTCTCGGCACTGGGCTTCTGGAATGAGTGGTACAACGGAATGCTGTACATGGACACTCAGAGCAAGTTCCCGCTCCAGTACTTCCTGCAGCGCATGATCAACCAGGCGAATATGGGCAGTCTCATCAACTCGGGGGCGGTCATTAATACAGCCGATCTGCCGACCCAATCGATCAAAATGGCTACAGCCGTGCTGGCCACAGGCCCGATCATTCTCCTGTATCCATTCATTCAGCGTTACTTCGTAACCGGTCTTACCATCGGTGCTGTCAAGGGTTAATGGACGCCTGCTTCAAATGAAGGGTGTTTGTTATAGATGCAAAAACCATAATATAGAAAAGAAAAGGGAGGCTTACCGAATGAAAGGTAAAAAGATTGCTTCTTCTCTAGCCGCTGTCCTCATGCTTACTGGAGTGCTATCCGCTTGTTCGTCAAGCAATAATGCAAATGGTGGAAATACAGGCTCGTCGAACACTCCATCCACTTCCACTAATTCCGGAGGCGTAGACACTTCTAAGGAAGCGAAGCTGACGTACTACCTGTGGGGCAGTGAAGGAGTTACCAATAAAGACATTCTGGCTGAGATTAACAAGAAGCTTAAGGCCGATCTGAATACTACGCTTGAAATCAAATATATTGACTGGGGAGACGTAGCGACCAAGTATCCGCTGCTGTTCGCTTCCGGCGAATCGTTCGATCTGTCGCATGCTTCTCCGGGTGCTCCTGTGTCTTACTACACTCTGGCTACTGAAGGTGCGCTGACCGACATTACCGACATGCTGGACAAGGTAGCGCCTAAGCTGAAAGCGGAGATTCCAGAATCCTCCTGGCAGAACACGAAGGTGGATGGCAAAATCTACGGCGTACCGAGTCTGTTCAGTGAATACACGCCTGCCGGTTATGCCTACCGTACTGACCTGCTGAAGAAATACGGCATGACTGAAATTAAGACAATCGATGATATGGTTAAATACATGGATAATGTGGTTGCCAATGAATCCTTCCCGCCAATTAACGGTAAGGCTGAGGATGCACAGAACATGTACAGAATGCTCGTAGATACTACAGGCATGTGGCTGAACGCACCTGGTATCTCGCTTAATGAATTGAACCTGGTCACTAAGAGCCCAGAGGATTACAAGACTGTATTCCATCCGGCCTTCACTCAGGAATTCGAGGATTGGGCTGTGAAAATGCGTGAGTGGGGCGACAAGGGCTACTGGGGAAAAGACGTTCTGTCCGCTTCCCTCGGCAGCAAAGACAACTTCAGAGCCGCGAACTCTGCGGGTTATCTGACTCATGCCCAGGACTGGATCGGGCAGTATGGCGGAGATATCAAGGCGCTGCCTAATTCTCCTACAGCCTTCTATACTTTTGCTGAAGCGAACAAGAAAATCAAACGTAAGATGGGTGTAGACAACTCGACAGTCATCAGTGCGAACTCCTCTAACCCAGAGCGTTCTCTGATGGTTATTGAGAAATTCATGACAGATGAAAGCTACTACAACCTGATGCAGTACGGTATTGAAGGCAAGCACTATATCATTGAAGACGGCGTGAAGAAACAGCCTCCAGGCTTCAATGAGAAAACAGACGGCGGCGGCTTCTCGGCCTGGTCGCTCAGAAACGACAAGTTCGTGATTCCTAGTGATACTGAGAACCCGGTCCGTAAAGACCTGTTCACGGCATGGGATAAAGAAGCGATCGATGATCCGTACAACGGCTTCAGCTTCGACCCGGCTAATGTAACTACTGAAATTGCCTCGATCTCGAACGTGAATGCACAGCTTGGTATTCAGCTCATGCTGGGTAAAACAAATAAAGATCCAAAAACGGCTGTAGCAGAATACCGCGATCAGCTGAAAAAAGCAGGAGTTGACAAGGTCATTGCCGAAGTAGAGAAACAATTGGCAGATTTTACACCTGTTAACTAAAAGAATGTATAGGTTACAGGGGAGCTATATCTATATAGCTCCCTTACCTATAAATGGGGGAGTAGAGTGGACGTAAACATTAAGGATATCGCCAGGATATCCGGTGTCGGCATTTCAACAGTGTCCAGAGTTATTAATAACAAGGGTCTGGTGAGCGATGCCACCCGGGAGAAGGTACTGAGTGTCGTCAAGGAATATAACTATATTCCCAATTCCAATGCCCGAAATCTGAAAACAACCCAATCCAAAAATATTGCACTTATGGTAAAAGGGATCACTAACCCGTTCTTCTCCATTATGATTAAGGAGATTGAACGTCAGGTCAATCTGCGCGGCTATCCGTTTCTCATCCATCAGGTAGAGGACGGCACCGATGAGATCAACGCTGCCATTCAACTGGTGAAGGAGAAGAATCTTAGCGGGATTATTTTCATGGGCGGTACCTATAATCACTCCGAAGAGAAATTCAAGCAGTTAACGGTTCCATTCGTACTCACGACCATCACTACCTCACAGGAAGTGGACCCGTCCATCTTCTCAAGCGTAACGATCGATGAATCCAAGGAAGCCTATAAGGCAACCTCATATTTACTTTCGCTTGGACACCGGAACATCGGCTTTCTCGCCAAATCCCCTTTACTGGAAGACACCACAGGCAGCCGCCGCCTTCTTGGCTACAAGATGGCGCTGGAAGAACATAACATAACTTATAATTCGGGATTCGTAGAGGATTGTGAATACAGTCCAAGCTCGGGCTTCAACGCTGCACGCAGACTGCTGAACCGCGACAGAACCGTAACTGCTATCTTTGCGGCCTCCGATACGATTGCGATCGGTGCGGCCAAAGCTGTGCTTACCGCAGGCTTATCTATCCCCGATGATATTTCGATCATCGGCTTCGACGGTATTGAGATGGCCGAATACTATCATCCTGCACTGGATACGATCAGCCAGCCGGGCACCGAAATGGCGTTGTCCAGTGTGGGCGTGCTGTTCGACCTGATTACCAAACATTCCTCCCATCAGCATATTGTCTATGATGCGGTATTGCTCAAGCGCGGCTCTTGCAAGATGATTAAGGGCCGGTAACAGCAGGGCGCTGACTATAAAACTAACTGGAGTTGATATTAAGGATGCAAGAATCTTTGAGAATAGGCACTTTGGTCCGTGGCGGCGAAGCCGTCCAGGTCATTCCGCAGATTGTGGAGCATGGCTTCGAATCCTTTCAACTGAATTTCTGGCAGACGACAGGCGGAATCGACCTGGTGGAGACCGCAGCCCGGGTCCGGGAGCTGGCGGCGGAGCATCACTTCGTCATCTCTGCTGTCGGCATCTACGGCAATCCGCTCGGCGGCGGACCGGAGGCTGAGACGGAGGCCACCTTGGCGGGCTGGGAGCAGCTGATCGAGCACGCTCACTTGTTCGGGACGGACATTATTGGCGGCTTCACCGGACGGCCGCCCGGCTCGTCGATTGACGAATCGCTTCCGAGATTCGCCGAGGTGTTCGGGGAATTGTCGAAACGGGCGGCAGATAAGGGTCTGCGGATTGCTTTTGAGAACTGTGCGATGGGCGGGAGCTGGCAGAAGGGTGACTGGAATATCGCCCATAACCCTACAGCTTGGGAGAAAATGTTCAACGCCGTTACGGCAGACAATCTCGGGCTGGAATGGGAGCCTGCCCATCAGCTCACCGCGCTGATTGATCCGATCCCGCAGCTGCGCAAATGGGTGGATAAAATCTTCCATGTCCATGGCAAGGATGCGACGATTGCCTGGGACATAGTCAAGGAGTACGGAATTCATGGTCCGAAGCCTTATGTGTGGGACCGGACGCCGGGCTTCGGGGATACGAACTGGACGGATATTATCACCATTCTCCGGCAGGGCGGCTATCAGGGCACGATTGATATTGAAGGCTGGCATGATCCGGTCTACCGGGACGAGCTGGAGATGACCGGCCAGGTCCATGCGTTGAATGTTCTTAAGCATTGCCGGGGCGGCAGTATGATACCAAATCCGGTTGTATGAGTATACAAGAAAGACCTCATGATTCACATCTGCGGATGTGGCCGTGAGGTCTTTTTGGTTGTAGTTATGTGATTAGATGAATCGCTTGATGGTCCAATAGGGGACGGTGAAGGTCCCTTTATTCGTTTCAATATGCAGTGCATCTGCGGAATGATCGATTTGGCATACTCCGGTGTACGTTTCTCCGCTGATCAAATGCACGCGCTGGCATAGATTGGAGAGAAGTGCATGCTGAATATCCTGTTTAATCATACTCTTCACTTCCTCCTTGAATGCAGAATGCTTGTAAATCTCTTTACTTATTATTAAACACGAATAGGAGATTTTAACAGCGAAATTAGTTACAGTTTTGTACCATTTCACACCTACATAGTTGGCCTCAGATGGAGTAACATGTTCATGTACTGTCAGAGTAATGCTCTGCTCAGAGGGTATATATATTCTAGGAGGTGTCACCAATGAATTGGACAACCAGATTACAGCAGATCACCGTAACGCTCCTTACCGCAAGTCTAATCTCTCTAGTCGGCTGGGGGACGTCATCTCCCTCGGTTCAGGCAGCAGCACCGGCCCCAACTCCGCCGCAGGGATGCAGCACCGGAGACCATGGGCTGCTTAAGGATCTGCAGAAGGCACACCAGGGAGCGGAAACGCAGCCGCTCACCTTCTCGGATGTAGAGTTCCTAAGCTCAGATACGGGGCGGGCAGCCGGGAACGGCTTCCTGATTGGAACCTCGGACGGCGGCTGCCATTTCCAAAAGATCTATGAAGGACAGTGGAGCTTCCAGCAGATTGATTTCCCGGATAATGTTCACGGCTGGGCGCTTGCCGCGGTCAAGGACGGACAGGCTAAATATCTGTTAAGAACGGCAGACGGCGGCTCTACCTGGACAAGGCTGTCGAACCAGGCCGTGACCTTTGAATCGGTAGAATTTCTGGACAGCAGCAAGGGATTCGGCTACAACCGGACCTCTACTTACTATACGAACGATGGCGGGGAGAGCTGGAGCCTGATCAAGACACCTACCAATACCCGCGGAGCCCATTTCACCAGCAGGAATAACGGCTGGGCTGTGGTAGTTGTTCCCGGGAGCGGCTATCGGGTAATGAAGACAACTAACGGCGGAGCAGCCTGGAAGCAGGTACTTAGCGCCTCCACCCCTGAGGCGAATTACGGGCAGATCTACGCCAAGGACAGTCAGGTGTATGCGCTGCTGTACGGCGGCGTCGGCATGTCGCAGACCTCTTATTCTCTCTACGGCAGCTCTAACTCCGGCGGCAGCTGGACCCGGGTGATTGCCCAGGAGACCGCAGGCGGCGGTCCGGCTCCGGGCAGGGGCGCAGCCGTAGCGAAGAAGGGGCCGGCCTCGGGCAGTCCCGGCAATATGGTGCTGATCGGCAAATCGGTAGCTTTCCTGGCAGGATACCAGCCGGCAGCGGAGCAAGTGGGCATCGGGCTCACCAAGAACAACGGACAGAGCTGGAAGAATCAGCAGACCGTTCCCGGCTTCGAAGGAACGATCTCGTTCACCGATGCCAATCAGGGCTGGATGGCTGTGAAGGATATGAATAGCTCCACCCTCTACGTGACGAAGGATGCAGGTGCTACGTGGGCAGCGCGGTTTTCTTTTGAGACGGCAGGGCGGTAGATTGTCCGTAAGATAATGATGAAGGACAAAGATGAGTGATAAAGATGAAGGACAAAGATGAGTGACAAAGACGGGTCTTCTCCCTATGGGGGCGGGCCCGTCTTGATTGTTGTAATAGGAGCAATCGGCCCCCGCGCCGCTCGCCGTCCCGTTGTAATCGGTTTTTCGATTACAATCGGCCCCCGCGCCGCTCGCCGTCCCGTTGTAATCGGTTTTTCGATTACAATCGGCCCCCGCGCCGCTCGCCGTCCCATTGTAATCGGTTTTTCGATTACATTCGGTCTACGCGCCGCTCGCCGTCCCATTGTAATCGGTTTTTCGATTACATTCGGTGCTCGCAAGCAGGCCCGGCCTGAATGTATGCGAAAAACAGCATACGTTGTGCTCGTAAGCAGGCACCCGGCCTGAATGTATGCGAAAAACAGCATACGTTGTGTTCGGCTGAAACGATACCGTCCTTTAAATGAACGATATCGTTTCTATTGTGGTGCAGCAGAAGAAGAGGTATTGTGGAGAATAACGTTAGCTTTGGTGTAATACTTGTGAGTAGCGGGTAATGGGATAGCATAGGGGGTGAAGTATGGTTAGACCCGTTAGAATACTCTGGATAAGCGCTGTAGTAGTGAATATCGTAGGATTGGCCCTCTTTCTGTTACAGACGAGCCCGGGGTTCAGCCAAGGGTTTATCCTGGATGTCGTAAATATAATGCTGCTCCAGATATTAGGCATCCCCTCTGCGGTTTTGGTTGTTGCATCGCTTCTTCTGTTGAAGTACACAAGGAAGCCGCCAGGCTGGGCAGGGTACATAGGAATCTTCATCATGATAGGGGCGTTACTGTGGATTGGGGGATATTTTCTGCTTTTTGCAAGGCTGATGCTATTTGAGAACGTCCGGTAAAAATAATACTTTACTGATCGTTCTCGAATATGCTAAAATGCTGGTACGAGGCAGATTATTTTTTTGATTATAGTAGAACGAACGGTCTCAAATGAAACGGATGAGGAGTGTTAATGATGGGGAAGCTTGACGGGAAAGTTGCATTGATTACTGGAGGAAATAGCGGGATAGGGCTGGCTAGTGCCAGGCTATTTGTGGCGGAGGGCGCAAGAGTGGTCATAACCGGCCGTAATCCGGTATCCCTGCATGCGGCGGTAGAAGAGCTGGGTGCGGAGCATGCAGTTGCTGTCCAGGCGGATGCGACTGATCCGCAGAGTGCGGTGAAGGCTGTGAATTCAGCAATAGAGGCCTTCGGCAGACTGGATGTGGTCTATGCGAATGCAGGAATCGCGGGCTATACACCGCTGGGCAGCACAGAGCTTGCCACCTTCGAGGAAGTGCTCCGGATCAATGTGACCGGTACCTTCTTCACCGTCCAGGCTGCACTGCCTCATCTGAAGGCCGGAGCCTCCGTCATTCTGACCGGCTCCGTGTTAGCCAAGGCCGGAAGACCCGGCAATTCCGCCTATGCTGCCAGCAAAGGAGCAGTCAGCAGCATGACGAAGGTGCTGGCCTCCGAGCTGTCTCCGCTGGGCATCCGCGTCAACAACATCGCGCCTGGCGTAACGCGCACTCCGATCTGGGGAGAGTCGGCGATGGATAACTGGAAGCAGGTCGAGGCAGGCATGGCACTGTCGATTCCTCTGGGCCGCGCGGGTGTACCCGAAGAGATCGCTAAGGTCGCCCTGTTCCTGGCCTCCGATGATTCTTCGTATATCCAAGGTGCAGATATCGCCGTGGACGGCGGTGCAGGCAGCTCGCCGCTGGGCGCGCCGGTATACCGGCAGAATGCATAACGCGTAAGTATAAGCTACAAGCCATAAGTTACGAGCTATAAGCTGCAAGCCACGAGCTACGAGCTACAAAAAGGCACAAAAGCACCTACGGGGGTGTTTTTGTGCCTTTTGTATAGGGGATTTATGATATTCGTCTAGTGCGGAGGCGGATATAGTGTATGCGAAAAACTGAACACAATGGGACCGGGTGCAGCGCATAAGCCGAATGTAATCGAAAAACTGAACACAATGGGACCGGGTGCACCGCGTAGGCCGAATGTAATCGAAAAACCGAACACAAATGGACCGGGAGCGCCGGGTAGGCCAAATGTAATCGAAAAATCGTATGCAATATGCTGGCATTCACTCAGTGTGTTAAAATGAACTGGCACATGTAAAAATATGTCATTCCCACTCTGGTCTAAAAACTATTTTTGAATGGAGGTTATCCGCATGAGGCTTACGAACCGGACTACGATTATAGCTGGTATAGTAATAATTATAGTTGTGGGTGGAATCTATGCGTCGCTTACAGGCTTACCTTATAAAAGAAGCCAAATTGCAAGCGAGGTCAGAGAATACCTGGTTCATACCAGAGCATACCCCGCAGCAGATATTCAGGAGGTCCGGGGAGTCTACAGCTTCAAATCGGGAGATTATGAAGTGGAGGTACGCTATAAGGATGAACCCAATCAGAACTATACGTACGCCAAAGTGGATGGAGCGTTCAGATTGGTTGGCGCTTCCAGCCTGTACGGAAATCATATGGATGAAACTTTTTACTGAATGAGCTTGGCGGGAAGAGGTAATCAGCATACACTGTCGAATTAGAGAATATATATACAGTTGGAAAATATTTGTATACGCACAGCTGGTATATTGTAAACGCTAACAATAAGCGGGAGGCGAACGGGATGGACGGAAGCAAGTCGTTGATCTATCAGATTCTCAAGACGATTGAAGAGGGCAAAGAACCGGTACTGGATAACCTGGAGGGTGTGACGGTCGGGGGCTTCCACAGTGCGCTGGAACAGATCGCAGAGAACAAGCTGGCGAGCAATATCAGCTTCTCTGTTAGCGGGAAAGGCAAGAAGGCAGTCCGCGTCGCGAATACGAGCGGTTCTAAACTGACTGCGCAAGGCGTTAATTATATTCATATTCAGGACAGCCGCAGCTTCTAGCCTGCCCTTGATCCTGGCAGGAATAAACGATATTACCCGAACACCCGCAAACTGGAGAGAGGTCTCCTGCTGCGGGTGTTTTTGCTGTGGGCAGAATGAAGCATACACGGGGATTCCTTCTACTGCGAAGCCTTAATACGAGGCTTGGAGAGTGGCGGCGTTATTGGTAGACAAGTTCTGGTGACCCGGATCGACATTTTTAATATATCATGATATATTATTATGTATGATACCGAAAAATGAACGTCAGGGGACCATGAACGTTATGACTGAAACAACCTCTTCCAAGCCGATGTATGAGAAGATCTTTGATGAAGTGAAGGATAGCATCCTTACACAGGCTTATAAACCCGGAGAGCGGGTTCCTTCCGAGAAAGAGCTGGCTGAGACCTATAGTGTCAGCCGCATAACCAGCAAAAAAGCACTTGAGATGCTGGCCGCCGAACGGCTGATTGTCCGCAAGCCCGGCCGCGGCTCGTTCGTAACAGATGCTTCCGCTGAGCAGTCTGACCCGGGGATGAACCTCACAGCCCCGGCTGCGTTGAATATTCGTGCCAATGAGAAAACAGTCGGCCTGATCATCACCGACTTCGGCAACAGCTACGGGACGGGACTGATCTACGGGATGGAGCAGGCTTCGCGCGATAATGACTGCTTT
The DNA here is from genome assembly GCF_038595095.1 of Paenibacillus sp. FSL P2-0089. Taxonomy (NCBI): domain Bacteria; kingdom Bacillati; phylum Bacillota; class Bacilli; order Caryophanales; family Paenibacillaceae; genus Paenibacillus; species Paenibacillus sp. FSL P2-0089. Next base: position 5,732,699 of record NZ_CP152006.1, on the reverse strand, counting down.
CTGGTGCTGCGGAGAACCTTCGGGATTCCGGAGAATGAAGAGCAGGCGATCCAGAAGCTGCTGAATCTGGGTGTAGACGGTCTGATTATTTTCCCGGCCCAGGGCGAGTATTTCAATGCGGAAATTCTGAAGCTGGTCATCGGGCGTTTTCCGCTCGTGCTGGTAGACAGACATCTAAAAGGAGTAGCTGCGGCCTCCATCAGCACCGATAATCTGCAGGCGGCCCTTGAAGCGACGGAGTATTTATTTGACCTCGGGCATACGCATATTTCGTTTCTGTCTCCGCCTCCCGTGGACACCACTGCGGTGGAGGACCGGATTGAGGGCTTCATTCAGGCCCATGCGCAGCGGGGGGTCATGGTTGACAAGGAGCTGTGGGTCAGCGATTTGACCTCGACGCTGCCGAAGTTTTTTAATGCGGATAATATTGAACGGGACATCTCGCGGCTGGTCACCCATCTGCAGAGCCATCCGTCCGTCACGGCGTTATTTGCCATTGAATACAATATCGCGCTGCTCGCGAAGACTGCGGTGGAACGTCTGGGGCTACGCATACCTGAGGATATCTCCATTATATGCTTCGACAGTCCGCCGACCCATCTGGGAGGCGGGTATGCCTTCACCCATATGCGGCAGAATGAAGAGGAGATGGGCCGGATTGCCCTGGAGAATGTGCTACGTATTATGAACGGGGAGGCTGTTCCCCATAAGGTGATGCTGGAAGCTGAGCTGGTGCCCGGGAATTCGACCGGCCCTGTCCGTCACAACTAGCTGCTGTAATCTAAAGACCCATTCCGCCGGACATTCCGCCGGATGGGTTTTTTTGCTGTGTCCAATGTGATCCGTTTCCGGCCGGAAGATTAAGCTTGCAAGTTAGCCTAGTCTAGTCAATATCAGTGTATTTCATATGTTAATATATTATTATCTAAATATACATATTGACATATCATTTACATACCAATATACTCATTTGTGAAAGCGCTTCATTCATTACAGAGGAGGTCATTCCGATTGAAAGCGATGAAGGAAACACCTAATTCCCTGCGGGAGCTGGCTGGCCGTGTACGTCAAAAACTGCCCGGCTATCCGCACCTGGCAGATATGTTTGAACAGTGCATGCTTAATACCTGGAACACAACGATACAGCGCAACCCGGATGGAACAACCTTTGTCATTACCGGTGATATACCGGCCATGTGGCTGCGGGATTCCACCGCACAAGTCCGTCCCTTCCTGATCCCCGCCTCCGAAGATGAAGAAATTGCCGGCATGATTGAAGGGCTTATCGCACAGCAATTTGCCTATATAGCCATTGATCCCTATGCGAATGCGTTCAACCGGGAAGCGAATGGACGGGGTCACCAGGAAGACAAAACGGCGATGAGTCCATGGATTTGGGAACGGAAATACGAAATTGACTCCCTCTGCTATCCCATTCAGCTCAGCTATCTGCTGTGGAAAAACACCGGGCGGATCACGCAGTTCAATTCAGCGTTTGAAGCAGGAGTGTGGCAGATTATTAAATTATGGATCAGGGAGCAGAGTCATGAGAGCGGTTCCGATTATGTTTTTGAACGCGTGAACTGTGTGCCAACCGATACGCTTGTCCGCGACGGCAAAGGCTCTGTAACCGCCTATACCGGAATGACCTGGTCAGGCTTTCGTCCAAGCGATGATGCCTGCGAATACGGTTACCTGGTGCCTGCCAATATGTTCGCCGTCGTTGTCCTGCGGTACGTCAGCGAAATCGCATCCGATGTGCTTGGCAACCCGGAGCTTGCACAGGCGGCGGAAGATCTGGCTGAGCAGATTGACGGGGGAATCCGGCGGCATGGCATTGTGGAGCACCCTGAATATGGTCCTGTCTACGCCTATGAGACCGACGGCCTGGGAGGCGTGAACCTTATGGATGACGCCAATGTGCCCAGCCTGCTGTCTATTCCTTACCTTGGCTATGCATCTGCGGATGATCCGGTGTATCTCAACACCCGCAAGCTTATTCTAAGCCGGACCAACCCCTATTTCTATGAAGGCAAGGCGGCAGCAGGTATTGGCAGTCCGCATACCCCTCCGCATTATATATGGCCTATCGCCTTGGCGGTTCAAGGAATGACCTCCGGGAAGGGGGAGGAGCAGGAGGCAATGCTTGAGCTGCTGCAACAGACAGATGCCGGAACCGGATTGATGCATGAGGCTTTTCATGCGGATTATCCGGAAGAGTATACCAGACCCTGGTTTTCCTGGGCCAATATGATGTTCTGCGAGCTGCTGCTGATGCGCTGCGGAATTGAGGTGAGTAGAGGCTGAGCAGCCCTGGCTCTAATAACAGACAATACAAATGAAGGGGATGTAATAATGAAAAAAGGATGGGTTACGGTACTCTCGGTGATGATGTTCGCTGCCTTGGCGGCAGGCTGCAGTGGTAATTCGGCAAAAGAAAGCCCTGCGAATGACGGCAAAGCCGGAAGCGGCAGCAGCGGCAAGAAGACGGAGCTGACGTTCTGGGGCGATTGGGGCGGTGAAGGCCAGAAGCAGTTCGAGACCATGGTGGATGCCTTCAACAAATCACAGGACAAAATTCATGTCAAATATGTGCTGCAGCAGGATATGATCACCAAATTCCTGACGGCGGCCACCAATGGCGGTGCACCTGATGTGCTGTTCTGGGATCGCTGGCGGACCTCGCTGTATGCTCCCAAGAACGTGCTGCATCCGGTGGATGAGTACTTAACGCGTGACGGCATTTCCAAGGATGATTTCTACAGCGAGTCATTGACCGAGCTCTCCTATAACGATAAATTATACGGGCTTCCGCTGACCGTTGATGCACGGGCATTATTCTACAATAAGAAGCTGCTGGATGAAGCGGGGCTTCAGCCTCCGGCTACCTGGGATGAGCTGGAGCAGGCTGCTGCCAAGCTGACCAAGTGGAACGGCGACAAGCTGGAGGTGGCAGGCTTCTCCATGGGCGACCTCGGCCTGTTCAATATGTATCTCCAGCAGGCAGGCGGCCAGATGCTTACAGAGGACGGCAAAACCAATTTCAATAATGAGCAGGGCAAGCAGGTGCTTGAATTCTGGGACCGCCTGATGAACAAAGACAAGGTGTATAAGGTTGGCTTTGAGCTGGGACTTGGCGAAGGGCAGGATGCCTTCGTTACAGGCAAGGTCGCCATGCTCTATTCCGGCCCCTGGATGCTCAGTACCTATAACAAATACGGTAAAGATCTCGAATATGGCATTGTACCCCCTCCTGCCGGGCCGAACGGCGACAAGGGCAGTGTGATGGGCGGCTTCGGACTCGTGATTCCGGAGGGCTCCAAGCATCATGATGAGGCATGGGAATTCATTAAATGGTGGACCGCGAACAAGGATAATGCCTTGATGTGGGCCAAGACCAGCCTGAATCTTCCGGGCTTCAAGCCTTCGATGGAAGATCCGTTTTTCCAGGATGACCCGCAGTGGAAGCCGTTTCTGGATACGCTGGAATTTGCCAAAATCCGCCCGACTCATCCCGGCTATTCCGTGATGGAGACCGATGCGCTTGCGCCTAATCTTCAGCTGAACCAGCAGAACAAGCAGAGCATTGAAGACACGCTGAAAAAGGCTCAGGAACAAGGCGACAAGATGCTGAAGGATAACGCGGTTGTTAAGTAACCAGCCTGATGCCGCGGGGAGGTGGTGCCTCCCTGCTGCCATGGAGCCTTGCCGGATGATGAGAGGGGGAGTTGTATGGCTTCCATGAGAAAAGTGGAACGGCACGAAGCCCGGACGGCTTATGTATTCATTACGCCTACGGTGCTGCTGTTCACTGTGTTTACAGTTATACCTGTAGTGATGGCCCTGTATTTAAGCTTCACCAACTATGATGTGCTTAGCCAGAATGACTGGGTCGGCCTGGACAACTACCGCCGCCTGATTGAAGACAGCCTGCTGTGGAAGACGTTCAAGAATGTGTTCTTCTACTCGATTATTTTTGTTCCGCTGAATATTATCATTTCCCTCCTGCTGTCCATGCTGCTGAGCAGGGCGTGGCGGGGAGTCAAGTTGTTCCGCACCTTCTATTATCTGCCCACGCTGACGTCGGCTGTAGCTGCGGCCACCGTATGGATCTGGCTGCTGCATCCGGAATTCGGTCTGGTGAACGGCTTGCTGTCCTATGTGGGCATTACCGGTCCTGCCTGGCTGTCCGAGACAAGTACGGCGATGCTGTCCATTGTAATGCTCACCCTCTGGCAATCCGTCGGCTCCAATATGATTATTTATCTGGCCGGTCTGCAGGGGGTCCCGGATTATCTCTATGAATCGGCACGGCTGGACGGGGCGAATACATTTGACAGCTTCCGCTTCATCACCTGGCCGCAGCTGCGGCCAACTACCTTTCTGGTCAGCACGATGGCGATTATCGGTGCGCTGCAGCTGTTTGACCAGGCCTTTGTACTGACGCAGGGCGGTCCGGCCAATGTGACCAAGACCCCGGTCTACCTAATCTATCAGCAGGGCTTCAATCAGCTGCAGATGGGCTATGCCTCGGCGCAGGCCTTTGTGCTTGCTGTAGCCATTCTTATTTTCTCGCTGATTAATATGCGGGTCTCCAAAGCGGAGGAATCGATCATTTAGGGGCAGCTTGTCCAGGAAAAAGGAGGTTTGCAGGATGGGTGTTACTGGGGGTTCGGCCTTGAAGAAGGGCCTCTACAAGCTCATTTTCTATATTGTATGTATCCTTATAGCGGTTGTTATGTTTCTGCCATTCTACTGGAGTTTGCTAACCTCACTCAAGCCGGATGATGAGATTTTTGCGATGCCGATCCAGTGGTTTCCGAAGCATCTGACCTTCGAGCATTACCGCAAAGCCTTTTCAACGGTGCCGTTTGCTTTATTCTTCTGGAATTCGCTCGTGCTTGCCGTGTCGGGCGTCCTGGCTAACCTGTTTTTCGGATCACTTAGCGGCTATGCCTTTGCGAAGCTGAGATTCAGGCTGAACAAGCCGGTGTTCCGCGTGCTGCTGGCGGCAATGATGATTCCCGGCATTGTGACCATGATCCCGACAGTGTATGTGATGCGCCATATTCCGTTCGCCGGGGGCAATGATCTTTTTGGCGGGGGCGGCAATGGACTGATGAACTCCTTCTGGGGCATTATTCTTCCCGGCGCTTCCGGGAGCTTCGCTGTATTCTTTATGCGGCAATTTTTTCTTACGCTCCCCACTGACATGCTGGAGATGGCCCGGATTGAGGGCTGCGGGGAATTTAAAATTTTCTGGAGGATCTATCTGCCGCTTACCCGTCCGGCGCTGGCGACCTTGAGCATCTTCACCTTCCAGGCCGGCTGGAACAGCTTCCTGTGGCCGATGATCGTGCTGAATGATCCGGACAAGGCGACGATTCAGATGGGCCTGCAGGCTTTTTCTTATAATTTTCAGACGGATTACGGGCCGATGATGGCCGGGGCGCTGGTGGCGATTCTGCCGATACTGGTGCTGTTCCTGGCGCTGCAGCGTTATTTTGTACAGGGGATTGCCTTCAGCGGCATCAAAGGCTGAGCCAACTAAGGGAGGCAAATTATAGACGGGGAGAGAGACCATATGAAGCAAATAGAGCTTGAACAATGGGCGGAACGGGCGGACTCGGCGCAGGAAGCGCTGGATGTATTCTTCTGGAACGAAGACATCGGAATGTATGACATTGAGACACCATGTCCGGAAGGCGCATGTAATACAGTCTTTCATTATTGGTGGATGGCCCATGCCGTGGATGTGCTGGTCGACGGCCTGCTGCGGACTGGGGCTGCTAAGTACCGCGAACGACTGTCCGCTCTACATGGGGGGCTGCTCCGCCGCAATGACGGAGTATGGCCCAATGAGCTGTACGACGACATGGAGTGGATGGCCCTGGCCTGGCTTCGCGCTTATCAGGCAACGGGAGATGAGCTGTACAAAGAGACGGTTCTTATCCTTTGGACGGATATCAGAACCGGCTGGAACAGCCATTCGGGGGGCGGCATCGCCTGGCAGAAATCGCAGCTGGATTACAAGAACACCCCGGCCAATGCACCGGCTGCCATCCTTGCCGCCCGCCTGTATCAGGCCTTTGGAGATCCGCAGGACCTGGAGTGGGCGCATGCGCTCTATAACTGGCAGCAATCCCGTCTGGTGGATCCGGACACGGGCTTCGTCTGGGATGGGATGAACCGTACCGGTGACGGCCGGATCGATAAGGATTGGAAATATACGTACAATCAGGGTGTTTATATCGGTGCGGCTATCGAGCTGTACCGGGTTACCGGGAGCCGTGACTATCTTGAGGAGGCCCGGCGCACGTTCGCCGCAGCGGTCAAGGAGCTGGCTGGCCCGCATTCCGGTATACTCCCGGATGAGGGCGGCGGCGATGCCGGTCTCTTCAAGGGCATTCTGGTCCGCTATGCGGCAGAACTGGCACAAGCCGTGCCGGAAGACGGAGCCGCTGCGGCCTTCCTGCGCAGTAACGCAGAGATGCTGTGGGACCAGGGGAAGCCGGCAGACCGGGTTCTGTTCGGACCTGATTGGACTGCGGTGCCTTCAGGCGTAGTTCAATTGAGCACCCAGCTGAGCGGCCTGAAGCTGCTGGAGCGGATGGCTGTGCTTGCAGGGACCGGGCAGCCGAAAACTCGAACCTCATTTTAGAATAGGAGGAGGTGGCGTATGGATCATTACAACGGGACATCATCAGCAGAGGACTGGGCAGCGCGTGCAGACTGGCTCCAGGACTCCCTGTGGCGGCACTACTATAATGCGGACAGCGGAATTATGAACCAGTGGTATCCGCGGGAATACAGCAGGGCAGGCGACAATTTCTACTACTGGTGGCAGGCGCATGTCATTGATGCTCTGACCGATGCTTACGAACGGACGCGGGATTCTGGATATGCCGAACGCATCCGCGGCCTGAGCCGCAGCTTGAAAATCTATAACGGCGGGACGTTCAAGCATAATTATTATGATGATATGGAATGGACTGCCCTTGCGCTGCTGCGGGCGCATCAGGCTACCGGTGAAGCGGAATATCTGAATGCTGTACTTGAATTATGGGCGGATATTCAGACGGCCTGGAATGAGCACTGCGGGGGCGGCATGGCCTGGAAAAAAGACCAGCTGGATTACAAGAACACGCCGGCGAATGCCCCGGCCGCTATTCTGGCCGCCCGCCTATACTCGCTGCTTGGGCATGAAGAGGATCTGAACTGGGCGATCCGGATTTACCGCTGGAACCAGGCCAATCTGGTTGACCCTGACACCGGGTTCGTATGGGATGGAATGAACCGGCAGGGCGATGGGCAGATCGATTACGACTGGGAATTCACTTACTGTCAGGGCGTGTTCGTGGGAGCGGGGATAGAGCTCTGCCGTGTCACCGGCGATTCCGGCTATGCCGCAGATGCCCGCCGGACCGCTGAGGCCTGCATCGGCCGCTTATGTCATTCTGATTCGCTGCTGCTGCCGGATGAAGGGATTGACGACACCGGATTGTTCAAGGGAATTCTGATCCGCTATCTGGTACAGCTGGAGCAGCATTTCCCCGGAAATGACCGGGTCCGTGAAGTCATATGGGCCAATGCCCGTACGCTATGGGCGCAAGGGCTGGACCGGACGCTGGGGCTGTGCGGACCCTCTTGGGAGCAGGTTCCCGTATTGCCGGTACAGCTTAGTGTACAGCTCAGCGGTCTGATGCTGCTTGAGGGGGCAGCCAAGCTTAGCCATTAGCCCGCTGCCGCCTGACGGTTGTGGAATGGATGTATAAATGAAGGGGGTATATGGAAATGTTCACCTGGAAGAAAGTAAGAACGGCCGCAGTTCTCTGTCTGTTGTCCCTGTCTCTGTCTGTACCGTCTCCCGGTGCGGGAAGTACGGCAAAGGCTTTCACCGTCTCTAATGCTGATGCTGCAATGAACTCTTTTGTGCAAGTATTTTATGATTCTTCCGCCAAATACTTCTATACCAACAGCGATCACCAGATTCATTCTGAACATGCCCATGGGCCGAACGGGGGTCTCTACACTGATTTCTGGTGGGAGGCACAGCTCTGGGAGACCGTAATGGATGCCTACGAACGCACGGGCAGCAATGTCTACCGCACGATGATCGATGAGATCTACACCGGATTCAACGCCAAATACCCGGATATGATGACGAATCCGTTCAACGATGACCTGGGCTGGTGGGCGCTGGCCTGCGCAAGAGCCTATGAACTGACTGGAACCACGGAGTATCTGAACCGCGCCAGCTTCCTGTTTGGCCAAATCTACAGCGAATGGGACAGCACGTACGGCGGCGGGATCTGGTGGAGAAGGGACGCCCATGTGCCGGGCCAGGCCAACGCCCAGAAGAATATGGCCACGAATGCCCCGATGGTTATGACCGCAGTCAAGCTGTCTAGTGCCTACAATGATCCTGCTTATCTGACCAAGGCTACTCAAATCTATAACTGGACCAAATCTACCCTGGTTGGCGGCAGCAAAATCAACGATCATATTGAAGGTGCAGGCAGCGGTATCGTTAAGGATTGGGACTTCACTTACAATTACGGAACGTTCCTGGGGGCGGCTGTGTCCCTGTATCAGGCTACCGGAGCTGCTGCTTACCTTACGGATGCCAATAATGCAGCCGGGTATGCCGTTAACAAAATGGTATCAGCCCAGACTCTGATGTATGAAGGGGAGAATGATGCCGCGGGCTTCAAGATGGTCTTCGCCCGCAACCTGAACCGTCTCCGTACGCTGGGCGGACAGCCGCAATACCTGAACTTTCTCCAGCAGAATGCAACGCAGGCCTGGAATCACCGCCGCGTAAGCGATGGAATCATCGGCAGCGACTGGCTGCGCAATACAGGCTCCTCCTATGTGCAGAGCCTGGCCGCCGCTGCGGGCGCTTCTATTCTGCAGCTCGTTCCCGCCGACGGCTACACCGGGTACATTGCGGGCAACGGGGCTTATGAAGCGGAGAACGCAGTGCGGACGCTGGTTGGGGGAGGCGGGATGATCAATGAGAGCACCAATGCCGGATTTAGCGGAAGAGGGTATGTCGGGGGATGGAACACAAGCGGCACCTCCATTGATTTCTATGTCAACCAGAATACGGCCGGAACCAGAACCGTCACCTTCCGCTACGCGGCGGCGGCCGGCAATGCTTCACGCTACGTGAAAGTGAACGGCGTGGTAACAGCCTCCAATCTGGTATTCAATTCTACCTCCGGCTGGAGCACCTACGGAACGGTATCCGTCACGATTCCGCTGAATGCAGGCTCGAACACTATTCAACTTGGGTATAACAGTGCACTCGGAAATACGAATTATCTGAATGTTGATTTGCTGAGCGGGCTGTAAATGCGGGGCGGCAGAACAGGCGGATTGTTAAAGCAAAAAGCAAGGGCACGCAGGAGTTTCTGGGTCCTGAGGTAATATTGCAGCACAAAGGGAGCGCCGTAATTGGCGCTCCCTTCTGCTTGCTTATTAGTTCTAGTACAGCGTCAGATTTAAAGATGAAGATGGGAGTTGTTCATTGCGGCGTTTGGCAAGGTGTAACGGACTGGGGCGCGCTTATTCCAGATGAAAGCTACCGCTTGGGCAAAGTAACGGATCCCATGGAGCTTATTCTTGGAATTTCTAATCTTAACCATCTCGTAGAGAGACGATAAGGTCCACTCCGTCCGTTAAACCTCAAAAAGGGGCGTTTTCCTGGGAATAGGGTCTATCAGGTCCGTTAGAGCCCACTCATCGCGCCCACTCCAACTTTTTAAATCTGACCCTGTTAGTCCCCGGTTTCTACGATCCAGACCTCCGGCAGATTGCGGTACTGCTCGGCGTAATCCAGACCATAGCCGACGACGAATTCGTCCGGGATGTCAATCCCGCTGTAGTCAATGGGAACATCGACGAGACGGCGGGAAGGCTTGCTGAGGATAGTGCAGATCCGCACGCTTGCCGCCTCGCGCAGGGCGAACAGCTCCTTCAGATGCTGAAGCGTCAGGCCGGTGTCGATCAGATCCTCGACCAGCAGGATATGCTTGCCGCGGATATCCATGTCGATATCCTTCTTGATCGTAATGACGCCGGAGGAGGTGGAGCTTGCCCCGTAGCTGGACACCGACATATAGTCGACGCCGACCGGGAAGGTGATCTCACGCATCAGATCAGACATGAAGATGGCCCCGCCCTTAAGAATGCCGATAAGCACCAGTTCCTTGCCTTCATAGTCACGCGATATTTCAGCGCCCAATTCCTGTACTCGCTGCTGCAGCTGGTCCTTGCTGACCAGAACTTTGGTAATTTGGGTCATGGTTGACGCTCCTTATGGATTAGGATGTGATCACGAGGATGATCTGTCCTTTTCCTTAAGCATAACATCATGTGCGCCTCCTTCAAAGATCGTTGTCGAGGAGACGAGGGTAATCTTGGCCTTCTGCTGTAGTTCCGGGATGGTCAGCGAGCCGCAATTGCACATGGTGGACTTGATTTTGCTGATGCTGAGATCAAGATTATCCTTTAGCCGGCCGGCATAGGGGATGAAGGAATCCACGCCCTCCTCGAATTCCAGCTTGCTCTCCTTATCGGCATTGCCGAAGTCATAACGCTGCCAGTTGCGGGCCCGGCTGGAGCCTTCGCCCCAATATTCCTTCACGAAGTTCCCGCCGACCAGCAGCTTACGTCCGGGGCTCTCATCAAATCTGGCAAAATAGCGCCCAAGCATCACGAAGTCAGCGCCCATCGCCAGCGCCAGCACAATATGATAATCATGGACAATCCCGCCGTCCGAGCAGATGGGAACATAGATGCCAGTTTGCTCGTAATATTCCTGGCGGGCCGCCGCCACTTCGATGACAGAGGAGGCCTGGCCCCGGCCGATGCCCTTTTGTTCCCGGGTGATGCAGATGGAGCCGCCGCCGATACCGACCTTGATGAAATCTGCTCCTGCCTCTACGAGGTACAGGAAGCCTTCCTTGTCAACAACATTGCCCGCGCCGACCTTCACGCTCTCCCCGAAAGTCTCCTTAATATAATGGATGGTCTCCGCCTGCCACTCAGAGTAACCGTCCGAGGAATCAATGCACAGCACATCTGCCCCGGCTTCGACCAGCGCCGGTACACGGTCCTTGTAATCCCTGGAGTTGATACCCGCGCCGACAATCAGCTGCTTGTTGCCGTCATGCAGCTCCAGCGGATACTCCTGGTGGCTGTCATAATCCTTGCGGAAGACGAGATGGACGAGATGTCCGCCGGCATTTACAATCGGCAGGCAGTTCAGCTTGTGGTCCCAGATCATGTCGTTCGCTTCGGTCAGGGTAATACCTTCCCGCGCGAAGATCAGCGAAGCGAGCGGAGTCATGAACTCCGTAATCGGGCATTCCGGAGGCAGCCGGTTCTCGCGGTAATCGCGGCTGGTGACAATCCCCATCAGCTTGCCGGTCGGTTCCCCGTTGTCCGTAATGGCAATGGTAGAGTGGCCGCTGCGTGCTTTGAGTGCCAGCACATCCTGCAGGGTATCCTCCGGCCGCAGATTGGAGTCGCTGAGGACGAAGCCGGCCTTGAATTTTTTGACCCGGCGGACCATCTCGACCTGCTGCTCGATAGACTGCGAGCCATAGATGAAGGAGATACCGCCGCTTTTGGCCAGGGCAATCGCCATGTTATGGTCGGATACGGCCTGCATTACCGCCGAAGTCACGGGGAGGTTCATGGTCAGTGCCGGGGTCTCTCCTCGCCTGAATTTGGTTACCGGTGTGCTAAGATCCACATTTGTGGGAATGCAATCTTTGGTGGTCAGGCTGGGTACCAGCAGGAACTCACTGAAGGTTCTTGAAGGCTGCTCGTAATAAAAAGCCATGGCTTGTCACTCCCCTGCTATTTTTTTGACAACTCATACCTGGGACAAAAATCTGACGGGTACTCCAATGTCCGCTTCCAGCTGCCTGTAATGCTCCCCTTTGGCCAGAATTGCCTGCACACCGACAAGCTCTATGCCCATCACGGACAACTGAGCAGCAATGCAGCGGATCGTAGCACCTGAACTAATCACATCATCCAGCAGCAGCACGCGGTCACCGGCAGAGAAGCCGTCAAAATAGATATAATTCTCATTATACGCCGTCTCGCGTCTGACACTAACCTCATAATTCTCATACAGCTCCGTGCTGAGCCTCAGAATATTCATCGGCTTCATCAGCTTATAGGCAGCCAGCATCCCCCAGGTATGACCACCGGGTTCAGGGGAGACAATGTAATCAAAATCGGGAAACTGCTCCGTTACAGCATCCGCCAGATTGTGAGTGATTTCACGGATCAGCTCGGGGGCAATGTACGTACCGCGTTCTCCGAAGGGGTAGAGCTTGAAGTCATAGGCGGTGTCCTTGTTCTTGTAGATCCTCACATTTCTGGCCTTACGGATCGATTCACTTAAGCTTGCGTAGGAAGCACTCATTTGCCCTCACTCCTTCTATTATAATGGATGCCAAAAACCCCAGGCTAAAGGAGGCGCAGCCCAGAGCAGGATACATCAGCGGAGAAAAGCCCGGTTTCGCCCGTGAGCTCACACTGATTAATCCAGCAGGGGGGGGCTGGCCTCTTGTAGCCTGGGGCAATTTACGGTTGCCTGTAGATACGCCCATTCCGGATTAACGGGCTTATACAAGAGAGGTTTGAAGAGATATAACTGACGCGATACTAACTTGGATACGGAGAATCAGATTATTTTTGCTACATATGTTATAAAACTTAACTCAGATCATTTGTTATATGCTATCATCCGCAATAAAGTGTGTCAATATTTCATCAATATGTTATATTCCATAACTTATGTACTTGTTTATAATAATTATTATCTGCAATTCATAAATAGTTCAAAGGTTTTGTTAAAAGCCGTATTTTGATGTGATATACTTAACACAGCGATTTGAGATCTTGTGAAATTGATACTAATATTTGCTGCTAAGCAGTAACAGAGCCTACACCAATGAATATAGATTAGGATGGTGAACAAGCGATGCATATTGTCGTCGTTGGCCTGAATTACCGTACGGCTCCCGTAGAGGTGAGGGAACAGTTCGCTTTTGCCGAAAAGGATCTGCCTGCTGCGCTTCATCAGCTGCTGCAGACGAAGAGCGTTCTGGAAGGGGTCGTTGTCGCCACCTGTAACCGGACGGAAATTTATGTGGTCGTGGACCGCCTTCATATGTGCGGATATTTCATCCGCAGCTTCATGGAGCAGTGGTTCGGAGTAAGAAGCGATGTATTTACGCAACATATGTATATATATGAAGACGAGCAGGCGATTGCCCATCTGATGCGTGTCACCTGCGGTCTGGATTCAATGGTGATTGGCGAGACGCAGATTCTGGGTCAGGTGCGCAGTGCCTTCCTGACGGCTCAGGCGGAAGGGGTTACCGGAACCTGGTTCAACCGGCTGTTCAAGCAGGCGGTGACGCTCGGCAAGCGTGCGCATAGTGAGACCTCGATTGGCGAGAGCGCGGTGTCGGTCAGCTATGCGGCGGTGGAGCTGGGGAAGCGGATCTTCGGCATGTTCACCGGCAAAAGAGTGCTCATTCTCGGCGCCGGCAAAATGAGCGAGCTGACGGTGAAGCATCTGTACAGCAGCGGCGCGGCGGAAGTGATTGTCGCCAACCGTACCTTGTCCCGTGCCATCGAGCTGGCCGAGAAATTCTCGGGTAAGCCCAGCACGATTGAAGAGGCGCTGAAGTCTCTGGATGAAGTGGATATTGTGATCAGCTCTACGGGTGCAGACGGCTATGTGCTGACGGCTGCCCAGGTAGCCGAGGGCATGAAGCGCCGCCCTTCACGGCCGCTGTTCATGATCGACATTGCTGTGCCGCGCGATATTGACCCTGCTGCTGCCAGTGTGCCGGATGTATTCCTCTATGATATCGATGATCTGGAAGGCATTGTGGAGAGCAATCTGGAGATGCGCCGCAGTGAAGCCGCCAAGATCGAGGTTATGATTGAAGGCGAAATGGCGGATTTCCAGCAATGGCTGAAGACGCTGGGCGTCAGACCAGTGATCCGTGCACTGCAGGACAAGTCAAACGGAATATATGAAGAAACGATGGATAGTCTGTTCAACAAGCTGCCTGAGCTGGATGAGCATCAGCGCAAGGTGATCCGCCGGCTGACCAAGAGCATTGTCAACCAGATGATGCATGATCCGATCAATGTGATCAAGGAGATGTCCGGCGGCAAGCAGGGCAATGAAGCACTGGAGTATTTCACTCAAATCTTCGCTCTGCAGGAGCAGCTGGATGCAGCTCCGGCCGGTGGAAGTGTTGAACCGCATCAGCGCAGCTCTGCTGAACGGCCCTCCGGCGGAGAGATCCGGGGGCCGGGAGCGGTGCTTACCCCAGCCGGTCTGCTGGGCGGGTGAGCAACATGCTACTGCTGAACGGAATATATGATGCCGCTCTGCTGCTATATGCCCTGAGCCTGCTGTTTGTTTTCTCGGATTGCCTTCGGCGCAATCCGGGCGGAAAGCGGCTGGGCACAGGGCTTCTTGCTGTCGTAGGCCTGCTTCAGCTGACCGGCCTTGCGATCCGCTTCTCCCAGGAGGGCGGATTGCCAATTTTCACGCCTTATGATTTCCTGTTCTGGTTCTCCTTCAGCATGGTGGTTACCTCGTTTGCCGTGACGTATACACGCGGTGGTGAGTTCACGGTGCTGCTGCTCAGCATGGCGGGCTTCAGCGTATTTCTGCTGAACCGGGTATGGCTGACGGCAGAGGATCATACGCTGCAGAGCTGGAGTGCGGTGCACGGGTGGCTGGCGATGCATGTCATTTTGGCGAATCTGAGCTTTGCCGCACTGACACTGGGGACGGTATTTGCGATAATGTATCTGTTCCTGCATACGAAGCTGAAGAATAAGAAGTGGGATGACCGCGTCCGCAGGCTGCCCAGCCTGGAGACGATGGACAAATATTCCTACACGGCGATCCTGGCCGGAGTTCCGCTGCTGCTGGCCTCGCTGATTCTGGCGGGACTGTCGATTGTCGCGGAAGGGCGGACGCCGCTGTTTCAGGATACGAAGGTCCTGACTACGCTTACGGGCCTTGGCGTCTACATCGTCTACCTTGTGCTGAAGTTCTCCGGCCGCCGAAGCGGTACAGTCATGGCCCGCTGGGCGATTGCGGGGTACGGTTTCATTATTCTTAATTTCCTGCTGAATTCCTGGTCGGAGTTCCATGGCTGGGGCGGGGAATGAAGTGGGATGGACGATGGATGAGAGTGAGTTGGAAGCGCTGGGGAGAGCTGGAGTGAATGGGATGGAGAGTAGCTTGCCAGTGGGATGGACGATGGATGTGAGCGAGTTGGAAGTGCTTGGGAGAGCTGGAGTGAGCGGGATGGAGAGTAGCTTGTCTGTGGAATGGAAGTTGGATGAGAGTGAGTTGGAAGCGCTGGGGAGAGCTGGAGTGAGCGGGATGAAGAGTAGCTTGCCAGTGGGATGGACGGTGGATGAGAGCGAGTTGGAAGCGCTGGGGAGAGCTGGAGTGAGCGGGATGGAGAGTAGCTTGCCAGTGGGATGGACGATGGATGAGAGCGAGTTGGAAGCGCTGGGGAGAGCTGGAGTGAGCAGGATGAAAAAGTATCTGCCGATTATGCTGGATGTGGAAGGCCGGCGCGTGGTGATCGTTGGAGGCGGGGCGGTGGCTGCACGTAAGGCGGGTCCGCTGCTGGAAGCAGGCGCGGAGCTGGTGGTGATCAGCCCCTCGCTCAGCGGGACGCTGGCTGCGATGGCTGATGAGGGGCGGCTGCAATGGATCAGCCGCCCCTATGCTCCCGGGGATCTCCAGGGAGCGGTTCTGGTCTATGCCGCCAGCGATAACAGGGCGGTGAACGAGGCCGTTGCCGCGGAAGCCCGGCAGCTGGGGCTGCCCGTTAATGTGGCCAGCCATGCGGAGGCGGGAACGTTCATTACGCCCGGCGTGCTCCGCCGCGGGCGCTTGACGGTTGCGGTCTCGACCTCCGGGGCGGGACCGTCTGCGGCTGCGGATATTACGCAGCAGATTGCGGGGCTGCTCGGCGAGGAATACGAGCCGTATCTGGATTTCCTGCATGAGCTGCGGACAGCGATTAAGCAGCTGGAGCCAGCGGCAGAGAACCGGTCGCGGCTCTTGCGGCGGCTGGGGAAGCTGGATGTGTTGAATGAGCTGAGGCAGGGCACCTTTATACCATGGACGGCCGAGGAGATTGAGGCTTGGGTGGCGCGCAACCGGGAGGAATAGGGGGCTTAAGTGGCTGGGCCACCGAGATGAGCGAAGCAAGGGCAAAAATGCCCTTAATTCGGCCGAATCAGCTCATTCGAGCAAATGAGGTGTAAAAGTACACTTGAATTCGGCTAAAGTGGCTCAATCGAGCAAATGAAGTGTATAAATACCCTTGAATTCGACCGAAACGGCTCAATCGAGCAAATTAGGTGTATAAATACACCTGAATACGGCCGAATCAGCTCAGTCAAGCAAATTAGGTGTATAAATACAACTGAATACGGCCGAATCAGCTCAATCGAGCAAATTCAGGGGATAGTTACGGCGGCGGATGAAATAAGGGACTGACTTGAACAGGGGGAATGGGCATGCGGAAGATTATCGTGGGCAGCAGACAAAGTGCGCTGGCTTTAACGCAGACGGGGCATGTGATTGCCGATCTGGAGCGGCTTAGCGGAGAGCATGGGTTTGATTTTACTTTTGAGGTGCATAAGATTGTGACCAAGGGTGACCGGATTCTCGATGTGACCCTGTCCAAAGTGGGCGGCAAAGGTCTGTTCGTCAAGGAAATTGAACAGGCGATGCTGGCAAAGGATATTGATATGGCAGTACATAGCATGAAGGATATGCCTTCCGAATTGCCGGAAGGCTTGATGAATGGTGCGGTGCCGAAGCGTGAAGATCCGCGCGACGTTCTGATCTCTAATAGCGGAGTGGGCCTGGAGGGTCTGCCGCAAGGCGCGCGCGTTGGCACAAGCAGTCTGCGGCGCTCCAGCCAACTGGCTGCACTCCGGCCGGATCTGCTTATTGAGCCGGTACGCGGCAATATTGATTCGCGGCTGAAGAAGCTGGAGAGCGGCGAATATGACGCGATTCTGCTGGCAGCAGCGGGGCTGTCGCGGATGGGCTGGCAGGACCGGATTACGGCATATTTGCCGCCTGAGGTCTGCCTGCCCGCTGTAGGCCAAGGAGCACTCGGTATTGAGTGCCGTGAGGACGATGAGGAATTGCGCAAGCTGCTGGCGCTGTATAATGATGAGCGCACGGCACTCACGGTGACAGCGGAGCGGACCTTCCTGGGCGCCCTGAACGGCGGCTGTCAGGTGCCGATCGGCGCGTACGCGATCCTTGAGCCGGAAGGCGAAGCTGCGGGTCCGTCCATAACGTTAACCGGAATGGTCGGAACACCGGACGGCACAGTCATTCTGAAGGAGACCTGCACCGGCAATGATCCGGTGGAGCTGGGTTCGGAGGTCGCGCGTAAGCTGGTGGCCAGAGGTGCGGAGAAGATTTTGGCGGATGTAAGGGAATAAGGGGTAAGGGTTAGACAGGGAATAGTGCGCGTTGGGGAGAAGCTTATGCAAGCCAGAATCGCATGTGTAGAGGGATAAGGGGATGACGGAGATGGCGGGGAAGGTATATCTGGTAGGTGCAGGTCCGGGGGATGCGAAGCTGATTACAGTCAAGGGGCTGGAGTGTATCCGGAAGGCCGATGTGCTGGTCTATGACAGGCTGGCCAGTCCAAGGCTGCTGAAATGGATGAAGCCCGGCGGTGAGAAAATATACGTAGGCAAGCTCTCGGACCGCCATACGATGAAGCAGGAGGATATTAATCAGCTGCTGGTAGATCTCGCATTGGAGGGCAAAACGGTGGTGCGTCTGAAGGGCGGGGACCCCGTGATTTTTGGCCGGGTGGGTGAAGAAGCGGAGCTGCTGCGCAGGAATGGCATCTACTATGAGATTGTGCCGGGCATTACCTCGGCCATCAGCGTCCCGGCGTACGCCGGTATTCCGGTGACCCACCGGGAGGCATCGTCTTCCCTGTCGATTATTACCGGCCATGAGAGCCCGGATAAGCTGGATCATTCCATTCAATGGGATAAAGTAACGAATGCGACAGGCACGCTGGTATTCCTGATGGGTGTCGCCAAAATCGGCTACATCAGCGCCCAGCTGATGAAGCATGGCCGTCCGCCGGAAACCCCGGTGGCGCTGGTGCGCTGGGGGACCCGTGCGGATCAGGAGACGCTGACCGGCACGCTGGCCGATATTGAGGCGAAGGTTACGGCAGCGGATTTTCAGCCGCCGGCGGTTATTGTGGTCGGTGATGTTGTGCTCCAGCGGGAGCACCTGATGTGGGTGGAGGCGCTGCCGCTGTTCGGCAAGCGCATTGTAGTGACGCGGGCGCGCGCGCAGGCAAGCGAGCTGGTGGACCGGATCGAGGAGCTGGGCGGCGAGCCGTATGAGTTCCCGGTCATTGAGACGGTGATGCAGCGGGATGCGGGCAAGCAGGCGGAGATCGCTGCGGCTCTTGGCGGGCTTGCGGCGTACGACTGGGTGTTCTTCACCAGTCCGAACGGCGTAGACTTCTTCATGCGTCATCTGACGCAGCAGAAGCTGGATATCCGCAGTTTGCACGGGGCGCGGCTGTGCGCTGTGGGACCGGGGACGGCTGCGGCGCTCGCAGAGCGCGGGCTGATCTCCGAGGAGCTGCCCGGCCGCTTCCAGGCCGAAGGGCTGATTGAAGCCTTCGGCTCACAGCTGCTGCCAGGGCAGAAGGTGCTGCTTCCGCGCGGCGACCTGGCGCGTGAATGGCTGCCGGCAAAGCTGAGGGAACTGGGGCTGGAAGTGACCGAGGTGGATACGTATGAGACGATTGTCACCGGGGAGGATGATATTGAGCTGGTGAAGCTGCTGGAGGAGAAGCGCATCCATGCGGTAACCTTCACCAGCTCGTCCACGGTGCGCAATTTCCTCGGCATACTCAAGCGGATGGGCCTGGAAGATCCGCTTACTCTGCTGGCGGGTGTCAAGATTGCCTGCATCGGCCCGGTTACCGAGCAGACCGCAGTCGAAGCGGGCCTCACTCCGGGACTGCTCCCGGAAGAAGCCACCATCGAAGGACTGGTGCAGGAGCTGTGCCGCTGGAATGAATCGACGAGGCTGAGATAGCCTGTTCCTGCCGGATCTGTCAGCATTGTCTTTGAGCATTGCAATCGGGTCTGGCCTACTGGCAGCGATAACGGTAACACCCCAATATGCTTAAGACGAATAGATGTGTGTATCTACTTACTGAACAGGAGGTTTACAGCAATGAGCTTTCCAATAACCAGACACCGCCGTTTGCGCGGGTCGGCCGGTATTCGCGGCATGGTGCGCGAGACCGTTTTGAATGTGCTGGATTTCATCCAGCCGATTTTTGTAACCTATGGAACAGGTGTGAAGAATGAGATCAGCTCCATGCCCGGCGTCTATCATTTCTCGCTGGATACGCTGAAGGCGGAGGTGGATGAGATTGCCTCCCTGGGCATTCCGGCGGTACTGCTGTTCGGTATTCCCGAGACGAAGGATGCGGTTGGCTCGTCCGGCTTCGCAGACGATGGCATTGTGCAGGAAGCCACGCGTCTGATCAAAAAGTGGTATCCCGACCTGCTGGTTGTCGCCGATACCTGCCTGTGTGAATTCACCGACCACGGCCACTGCGGCATGGTGCATACCCATACAGTGGACGGTGTGGTGCACGGGGATGTCATCAACGATGCTTCGCTTGAGCTGCTGACCCGCACGGCGGTCTCGCAGGCCCGGGCAGGGGCGGATATTATCGCGCCGTCCAACATGATGGATGGCTTCGTGCAGGCGATCCGTGCCGGACTCGATGCGAATGGCTTCGAGCAGGTGCCGATTATGTCCTATTCGGTAAAATACGCCTCTGCCTTCTACGGCCCGTTCCGCGAAGCGGCAGATTCCGCTCCCCAGTTCGGCAACCGCAAGACGTATCAGATGGACCCGGCCAACCTGCGGGAAGCGATTCGCGAAGCGGATTCCGATGTACTGGAAGGTGCGGACATGCTGATGGTGAAGCCTGCGCTGGCTTATCTGGATGTCATCCGCACCATCCGCGACCAGTTCGATCTGCCGCTTGTAGCCTACAACGTCAGCGGGGAGTACTCGATGGTCAAGGCGGCTGCGCAGCAGGGCTGGATCGATGAGCAGGCGGTTGTGCTGGAGATGCTGACCGGCATGAAGCGCGCCGGAGCAGATATAATTATTACCTATTTCGCCAAGGACGCAGCCCGCTGGCTGCGCGGCTAGGATCAGGAACTGGAGGGAACAAGCATGGGCAATATGCCGTTGAACCGCCGGGAAGAGGCTTCCCGCATGGCTTTTGAAGAGGCAAAACAATATATTCCCGGCGGGGTGAACAGCCCGGTCCGGGCATTCAAATCCGTAGGATTGACCCCGGTTTATGTGGAGAGGGGCGAAGGCTCACGGATCTACGATATTGACGGCAACAGCTTCATTGACTACGTCTGCTCGTGGGGACCGCTGATTATGGGACATGCCCATCCTGAGGTGGTGAAGGCGCTGCAGGAGACTGCGGCCAGAGGGACAAGCTTCGGCGCGCCGACCCTGCTTGAGACCGCAATGGCCAAAACCGTGGTAGAACGCGTAGCCTCGGTGGACATTGTCCGCATGGTGAACTCGGGAACGGAAGCGACGATGAGCGCGATCAGACTGGCCCGCGGCTATACCGGACGCAGCAAAATCCTCAAATTCGAAGGCTCCTATCACGGCCATGCCGACAGCCTGCTGATTAAGGCCGGTTCCGGGGTGGCGACCTTGGGGCTGCCGGATAGTCCGGGCGTGCCGGAAGGTGTGGCCGTGAATACGATCACGGTACCTTATAATGACCTGGACGGGGTCAAAATGGCGTTTGAGCGTTACGGCAACGAGATTGCCGCTATCATCGTTGAGCCGATCGCCGGAAATATGGGCGTTGTGCCTCCGCTTCCGGGATTCCTGGAAGGTCTCCGCAAGGTGACTACAGGGTACGGGGCTTTGCTGATTTTTGACGAGGTGATGACCGGCTTCCGTGTGGACCGGGGATGTGCGCAGGGGCTGTTCGGGATGGACCCGGATCTGACCTGCTTCGGCAAGGTGATTGGCGGCGGTCTGCCTGTAGGGGCTTACGGCGGCAAAAGAGAGATCATGGAGCAGATCGCCCCGTCCGGCCCGATCTATCAGGCGGGCACACTCAGCGGGAATCCGCTGGCGATGGCGGCGGGCTACAGCACGCTTGCGCTGCTGACCCCTGAGGTCTACACCCGTCTGGAGTCGCTTGGCGCGAGACTGGAAGCCGGACTTAAGCGCAATGCGCAGGAGACGGGAATTCCGCTGACGATTAACCGCGTGGGCTCGATGGTATGTCCGTTCTTCACGGAGGAGCCGGTCATTAACTTCGAGACGGCCAAGACCAGTAACCTGGAGCTGTTCAAGCGTTATTTCGGTAAAATGCTGGATCAGGGCATCAGCGTTCCGCCGTCCCAGTTCGAGGGAATGTTCGTATCTGCTGCGCACAGCGAGCAGGATATTGACGATACGATTGCGGGCCATTACCAGGCCCTGAAATCGCTATGACGGCTGGACCGGAGGAGCTGTCCGGCCAGCATGGCGGCGGCGAGATCCAAGACGGAAGTGATGGCGCCAGCGACCCCTTCGCGGGCGGCGGCAAGTGGACCCGGCGCGGCGAATGGCTGGAAGCCATGCCTGGCCGGGTCATTACAGCGGCTGCCGACAAGCAGGCCGCCATCGATGCCTGGCTGCTGGGCGTAGCCGGGATGCCAGCGAAGCTGCACGCCCGGCTGCGCCGCGAGAACGGCATCCAGTGGCGGGGCGACCGGCTGCGGCTGGCCCTGTTCCCTCACCGGGAAGCCGGAATAGAGCCGGTATGGCAGGAGGCTGCGGCTGAGGTGCTGTTCGAGGACGACTTCTGCCTTGTGGTCCACAAGCCTGCGGGTCTGGCGGTTCATCCGGACGGAAGCAGCACGGAAGTGACGCTGGATCATCTCGTAGCCGCGCATTATGCGGCCTCCGGCGGAGGGATTCCCGTCCGCCATATCCACCGGCTGGACAAGGATACTACCGGACCTGTACTGTATGCGAAGAACGAATACGCCCAGCTTGTGCTGGATGAAGATATGCGTGAGAAGAAAGTATCCCGCCTGTATGCCGCGATTGTTGAAGGCATAGTGCCGCCGGAGCTTACGGTTATTGATGCCCCGATCGGCCGTGACCGCCATCATGCGGCGCGCAGGCGGGTATCCCCGGGAGGGCAGGAGGCGGTAACACGGATTGTGGGACGCGAAGCCCTGCCCGGCGGAACCGTAGTGAAGCTGCAGCTGGAGACGGGCCGGACGCATCAGATTCGTGTCCACCTCAGCCATACAGGGCATCCGCTCTTCGGGGACGACCTCTATGGAGGATCGGCCTGGCATACTGCGGGTATTCCTTCCGGCCACAGCCTTAAGGAGAAGCAGCCCCTTCGTTCGGAGCCTGGTCAGGTGAAATCTGCCATTACGGCCTGGTTCGAAGAGCAGGAGAAGGCAGGCCTTACCCCTGGTTTGCAAGTCCAAGGCAAGCAGACGCCAGCTCCACCTTCGAAGCCGGGAGTCAAGGCGAAGCAGGAGAGTTCCGACCGCCAGGCACTGCATGGCGAGAAGCTGATTTTCGCCCACCCCTGGACCCGAAGTAAGATCGAGGTATCTGATCCCTGGCCGGAGGATCTGCGCCGCCTGCGCGAGCAAATCGGCGGCGTAGATCAGGAGTAGGCCATTACCTAATCGGCTCCGTGAAGTTAAGTAACTCAATAGATGCCATGCCCAGCCGGGCCGCGTTTCTCTGATATCTGGAGGATTGCGGCTCGGCTTTTTAGTTGTTGTTCAGCGCGACCTCCCCCAGCCGAAACATCGAACAAGAAGTGGATTTATGTTATTTAATTTACGCACTATTACTCTCCAGGGAACGTTAAGTGGATTTAGGGCATCTAATTTTCTCAATATGTCCTATATGTTTATTTTCAGGTTATATAAGTGTTGTTGTTCCAACTGTTGCCGGATATTCGTAGATTTACTGGTGAACAGTTGCCCTTTTTCCACTTATTTCATTGTAGCCACCAGTTAGCCCACGTGCCCTCTGATACATTTCCGCGCTCAAGCCTGTCTTACTAATATGAGGAGATGATCTGGCTGTGAGATTGAGATGGAATCGCAGAGTGTTAGGAATCTTAGCCGTCTCGACCCTGGTGATTGCCGCCGGAATAATGGTGGTTGTGCAACTGAACAACAACTACGGTGTACTGGGTCTGGTTGCCCAGCTTCAGAGCTTCCGGGTGACGGTGGACAATCAATCGGACTTTGAGCTGAGTATTCTGGAGACGGGAGTGGTAACCGGCGCATCAGCGGAGGCGTCAGCAGACGAAGTTGGCAAGATACTCAAAAGCGGAAAAACAGTAAAAATTAAGCCCCGGCTTAGCTTAAGCGGTGAAGGCGGAGTTTATCTGAAGTATTCGGACCCGAGAGAACCGGACGTTCCCAAAACCATCGGAGTATGCTCCTACACCGAAACTTTATCCGGATATTCCAAGGTCATAATCACGAATGACAAGGTGACGGTTAAAGAGAAGTGCAGCTAATCTATGGAGGCTGACTGCTATTTTGGCAGCTTGGTCTCCAAATATCCCCTTTAATTTCCCTCTGCGCATTTACAATCCAGATATTTGCAGATTTCCAGTAACATTTGTAACTGACGGGCTTCCAATATATTGATAAAAATATTATGTAAGCGCAGTCTATTTGATGAACTGGGGGAATATTTGTGAAAAAAGTTACTAAGTTAATGCTCGTGGCCGGCATCTCATTGGCACTTGTCGGGGTAGGGAACAGCGGCGCTCTGAACAATGTCACTTCGGCAGCGAGTGCACCGCTTAAGGTGGGCCGGGTGGAAGCGGCTGCCCATGGCACCAAATGCTTCACCGTAGCGGTTGCTGTAGTCCAGAATGGCGTAATCGTTGCGGCTTCGCTGGATGATTATCAGTTCCTGGGCACCGATGTAGCCACTGGCGTACCGAACTCGGACAAGGATTTTGGCAAGAATTACAAAGACCCTAATATGGTGCTGGCCTCCAAGAAGGCCAACGCCAAATACTACAGTGAGCACATGACGGAAGAAGCCAAATCGACAGTAGCCTATGACAAGAACCTGGCGGCTATCGAGAAATTCGCAACAGGCAAAACTATAAAATCCCTTGAAGCTACACTGACTAACAAAAGCAAAGAGCAAGTTGTTGACGCTGTAAGCGGTGCAACTCTGGTGGATACTCAAGGTTACCTGAAGGCCATTCTAAGTGCGGCCAAAGCTGCAAAATAAACAGCTGTTCCATCATTTAAACGATGTTAACCCCTTCATGGCTGCGGCTGTGGAGGGGTTTTGCTATGCTGTTTCCATTTGTCGACAGACCGGCTCCGCTGTTCAAGAGAGTGGCACCCCTGCAATTATGGGTATAACAGTAATAAGTACAAATACATCAGCATGCGCGAGTATTCATAACTGGGGGGAAGGCCATGAAATGGCAGGGTAGAAGGGGCAGTTCTAATGTGGAAGACCGCAGAGGCCGCGGCGGCGGAGGCGGGGGCAAGCTGATTGGCGGCGGAATCAGCGGGATTGTGATTATAGTGATTGTTACGCTGCTGAGCGGAGGGAATATCGGCGATATTATGGGGAATTTGACCTCAACGGGTTCGGGCACGAACTCAAGTGTCCCTTATGAACAGAGCGCCCAGGAGAAGGAGTTATCCGAGTTCGTATCCGTGGTGCTGGCCGATACCGAGGATGTCTGGTCCGATATCTTCAAGGAGCAGGGGATGACTTATCAGGACCCGACGCTTGTGCTCTACAGCGGCAGCGTGAACTCTGCCTGCGGAACCGCGAGCTCGGCCGTCGGCCCGTTCTATTGCCCGGGGGATGCCAACCTGTATATCGACCTCAGTTTCTATGATGAGCTGCAGCAGCAGTTCAAGGCGCCGGGTGACTTCGCCATGGCGTATGTGATTGCCCACGAGGTGGGTCATCATGTGCAGACGCTGCTGGGCGCTTCCGAGCAGCTGAATTCGCTGCGCCAGCGCCTCAGCGAGACCGAATTCAACAAATATCAGGTCCGCTTTGAGCTGCAGGCCGATTATTATGCCGGGGTGTGGGCGCATCATGTTCAGGGCCAGAATCTGCTGGAGGAAGGAGATTTGGATGAGGCGCTGACCGCGGCGAGCGCAGTCGGGGATGATACGATCCAGAAGCGGGCGCAGGGATATGTGGTGCCGGACAGCTTCACACACGGAACGTCCGAACAGCGCAAGCGCTGGTTCTACAAGGGCTTTAACTCCGGCACGATTGCCGGTGGAGATACCTTTAAGGCTGCTGAACTGTAGCCTGCAACTGCTCTGTCACCACAAGAGCCGCCCATCCGTTTGACGGAGAGCGGCTCTTGTTCTTATTAGGGACATTATTATGAGGAGCCGTTTCTGCTCCGCCGGGAAGCTGGAATGTATGCCAAAAACAGCATACATTGTGCTGCCGCGCAGGCGCCCGGACCGAATGTATGCCAAAAACAGCATACATTGTGCTCCCGCGCAGGCGCACGGGCCGAATGTATGCCAAAAACAGCATACATTTGGCGGGTTCTGCCCGTCCCTCCCACGCAGTTCCCCCTGCGCGGGAACATGTGCTTACGGCTGCACATCATTCCGGTAAGACAGACGGTTGCGGCCAAGCTTCTTGGACTCCAGCAGGAGCTGGTCGGCATAGACATACCCTTTTTCCATAGAGGTCTTCTGATCCGGGTCTGCCTTATAGTAAAAGAGTCCGAAGGATGCCGAATAGGGCACGCGGATGATCTGCTCCTCGAATTCTGCACTTACGGTGTGACCGTGAAGGCTGTCCAGAATCTCCTGAATCTGCGTCCTGCACTCCTCGAAGGTCTTGTCCCTTAGAAAGAGCGTGAACTCTTCCCCGCCGCTGCGGAACAGAATATCCTGCTCCTGCAGATGCTTCTGCAGCGTCTTGGCAAAATGAACAATAACCCGGTCACCAACGGCGTGGTTGTAGCTGTCATTGATTTTTTTGAACCGGTCGATATCCGCCACTACAATTCCGATGTACTCCCCGCTCTGGTTCAGCTCCTTCATCATCTTGTCCATATGCGCCCGGTTATAGGTTCCGGTCAGGAAGTCGCGGTAAGCCATCTGCTCGAATTTGTCGCGTTCATACTTGTGCTGGGCACTCTGCGACTTCGAATAGAACGAGATACTGACTACATAGTTGAGCAGGAACAGGGCGATCAGCATCTCCCATTTCTCCATTTGCAGCAGCCGCAGCAGCAGAGCATTACTAAGAGCCACCTTGCTGAAATCCAGCAGATTCCGGCTTCGGAACAGTAGGTTCCTCGCTTCCCGGCGTGTCTTGATATCTCCCGACAAGGCAAAGGTCAGCACCAGGAAGGTGGAGGACAGCAGGGTGGTAACGCAGACCACGAGCAGGAACAACAGCCAGTATCCGAGAGGAAGCTTGTCCGCCAGGGGAGAGAGCGCCGTATACAGATAGTACGCAGCAGAGCCGCCCAGTGTGAACGAACCGATATTGTAGAAGGTATCCAGGAACTCTCCGGGATCGGCGGTTTTTGTTTTCTTTTTATAGAAATATACGATGAACCGGTATACAGTCTCGAACAGGAGCGTGCCGAGCGGACCGGCAAAAATCCCGAAGGAGGAGGTATAGCTGATGGCATAATCGATTGTTGAGTTCCCGCTCCGGGTCACAATCCGCAATTGGAAGTAGATGCTGGAGAAGATAGTGTATAGCAGTAATGCTTTTATATAGGTAGCGTCCAGGACTACAGCATGCGCGGGAATGAAGGCTATAGCCAGGGATGCGACAAATAGAAAAAGGTCAAATACCCTCGCTTTTGACATGTCGGAAATTTCCTTTCAGGATTTATACCGATTATACCCGAAAAGATGATTCTTGATTAAAAGATATTTTTGAAATTTGCAGGGAATGATCATATATCCCTTTCCGCCTGCCCGCAGCCTACATATACTATTCTGATTAGGGTGGAGCAGACTGCTCCTGTACCTAAATACATCTATAGCCGGGGAGAGGAATGCATGAAGATATTGCTGGTCACCTACTGGGGCCTCACCAATATGGGCGGAATTTGGACGTATATGAAGCAGCTGGCCGACAAGCTGGGCGAGCAGGGCCATTCCGTTACACTGATGGGCAGCCATGTGGAGAACAATACATTGTATTTGCTCAACCGGACGGAGTCTTTTGATAAAAAAGCCTTCTATTCGCTGCTGCTGCCCCAGCTTGATATCGGCCGGTTCCCCTCGCTGCATCTGGAGCATGGCATCTTCAGCTTTGAGCTGGGGCGTTACGTATTCGAGGGCGGCGCCGCTGTGCTGGGGCTGGAGGAATATGATGTCATTCATGCCCAGGACCCTATAGCCACATATGCACTGCGGCGGATCATGCGCCGTCCTGTTCCGCTGGTCGCAAGTGTTCATGGGGCATTGACCAAGGAGACCTACTATGAGTACAAAGGACTTGAGCCCGGACTGACCCGGGAGGCCTATGAGCAGCGGCCGATCTGGAGCTACTTCCGCAGGCTTGAGACATTGGGTGCCCAGGCGGCTGACCAGATTCTGGTCTCTTCGGAGTGGATCGGACAGCTTACGCAGAGCCTGGGGGTCAGCCCGGACCGTATTCATACCTTGCCGTACGGGCTGGACCTGCATCAATATGCAGCCAGGGCCGCAGAGACGCCGCCACTTCAATTTGCAGAAGGAATCCCTGTAATCATGTATGCCGGACGTCTTGAATATATCAAAGGCGTCCATGTGCTGATAGAGGCGCTAGGCATTCTGGAGCAGCGCTGTCAGCGGTGGATCTGTGCGGTGGCCGGAATCGGCAGCCTCCTGGAGGAGCTCATGGAACAGGCCCGCCTGCTGGGTATCGCCGGGAAGGTCCATTTCACCGGGAAATTGAACAATATTCCGGCTGCACTCCGGGCTGCCGACATCTATGTGCAGCCCTCACTCCAGGATACGCAGCCTTTCTCGGTTACAGAAGCGCAGCTTGCCGGGATCGCGCCGATTGTCGCCGGAACCGCAGGCATGCCGGAGATGGTCCGGCAGGGAGAGACGGGCTGGATTGTTCCTCCCGGAGATGCCGCTCAGCTCGCCCTGCAGATGGAGCAGCTGCTGGGGGATGAGGGACTGAGAAGACGCACCGGCCTCCAGGCTAAGCGCTGGGCAGAGCAGACCCGTTCGCTGGATGTCATGGCTGCGGGTACGCTGCATGTATACCAGAGAGCGGTCAATCTGCGGGCGGGCCGGCCGGGAATTCCGGATCACCTCCGGTTTGGGGAAGAACCGGGCGCGGGTGCGCTGCCGGCAGCTTTTCATCCGGCAGATGTGCTTAACGAGGGTGATCCGGGGAATCCGCTTGCCGTAACGATGCGTGTCAAGCTTCCGCAGCACTACTCTATTCCTGATGCACGTACGGCCCTTCCTCCCCTGGCATAGGCGCTGTCCGCAATTGAAGCGGCAAAGTTGTCATGCCTGCCTGATTGAAGCATATACATGAGGGGAGTAACATTTTGGGCTTATACTCTGGGCTTGTCTCAGGGATAGATTATGCCAAGAAGGAGGACATTTCCCGTGTTTGACCAGTCCCATGGCTTGCGGTTTGATATTTATGAACGCATTCACCTTTCGGAAGAGCTTCCGGGAATAGCAGAGCTGGAGGAAGTCGAGCTGGTTCCCGACATCCAGGTCATCCAGCGGGAGGACCGGGCCGAGCTGCACGGACAACTGCTGCTCACCGGACTCTACCGGGGGGAGGATGACCTTACACAGCGTCTGGAGCATGCAATTCCTGTTGAAATCACTGTTCCGCTGACCCGGGTCAGCTCACTTGATGACATAGGGGTGGAGATCGAGAATTTCGATATTGATCTGCTGACGATGCGAACCGTCAACATTACCGGAGTGCTCTCGCTACGCGGAATCGGAAGTGCAGATGTACAGCCGGCCTGGCAGCAGGAGGAATACACGGTAGCGTATTCGCCAGAGGCAGGAGACAGCAGGGCGGCTGAGGAGATAATCCGCAATCCGGAGAATGATACCCTGTATGAGAATTCGCTCTGGACCTATGGTGAAGGGACTGCAGAGGGCTCTGCGGAAGATCAGAACTCCGCTGCTCCGGCTCAGGCAGCAGCGGAGCCGCTGTACGCGGAAGATACTTCTTACAGCCAGCCCGCGGCCTATCTCTCCACACCCCTGAAGGACAAGGAACCCAGAGTAAGGACCCATAGCCTGGATACGGCTTCTTCGGCAGGCAGCAAGCCGGCGGCTGATAAGGCCTCCGCTCACTTCCTCACCTCCAGAGAGAAGACGGCACCAGCGGCTGTGAACGGCTCGGTTCAGGAGGACACCACGCTTCAGACAGGCACCGCCGCCTTGAACACTGTGGATCATTGGGGCAATGCGAAGCTTCATGCCGTGTCGCAGCCGGAGCCGGTGCTTACCTCCGCTGCCAACGATGCCGCTGCGCTGTTTGCCGGGAACGAAGGAGGGGAGGCGGCAGAGGAGATCCAGGCCACAGACAATGAAGTCTTCCTGTCTGCGGAATCTTTGTCTCCCCAGGAGGAGAAGCAGGATCTCAAGGTTGCCCTTGGCAGCAAAAAAGAACCGGGAGCCGCCGAGCAGGAGCCGCTCACCTTCTCCTCGCTGCTCAGCGCAAGCCGCGCCAACAGAGAGCAGGAGGAACTGCTCTCGGGCAATATAGACTCTGTAGCGCAGGCTGTTCCTGAGGCAGGCAATGATACAGCGTGGAAGAGCCGGTTCATCGGCGGGATGGGCGGGACAGAGCTGTTCCGCAAGGTACGGCTCTGCATTGTCCAGCGCGAGGAGACACTGGATACGATTGCCGAGAAATACCAGCTAAGCACCCGGGAGCTGACTATGTATAACCGGCTGTCCGGCCAGATTGTAGAAGAGGGACAGGTATTATACATTCCTTGAGATTGACGCTGTGCGGAGAATTTAGGCTTAACAGGAACAGCCCTTGCCTTACGGATGGGGCTGTTCCTGTTTCTTTGTGAAATCCGCTTCTGGTTTACAAACCGTTCAGCCGGGGGTAATAGTCACTACCGGCCTACATACATTACACATTCAGGCAGCTATGCGCTGGTACACTACTTCTGGAAGGATGATATATCACATGAAGAGAAAAGTGGCAGCCACTGCGGCCGCACTAAGCTTGACGCTCACAGTCTCGGCTGGAGTCTACGCCGCCAGTAATCTGCAGGAGATCAAGGCGCTCCTGAACAACAAAATCGGGATCGTCGTGAACGGCCAGGCGTACACGCCCAAAGACGGTAACGGCAAAACCCTCGCCCCGATTACTTACAACGGCATCACTTATCTGCCGGTACGTTCCATCGGCGAAGCGCTGAACACCGCTGTTACTTACGATGCTGCAACCAGCCGGGTCATCATCGGTGATGCGGCTGCTCCGGCTGTCTCCTCCGGCGGCTCGTCCGCAGGAACACCAGCAGATTCTGTGAAGCGGCCGAAGAGTCTGCCGGCGGACTTCCCGCTTCCGGCGGACGCGAAGATATTTGATCTGATCGAAGGCTCGGCGACCGGTAAGCCGTCCGCGACCTTCAGCTACCGCACGAAGCAGAGTCTGGAGACGCTCGGCAATACGTACAAGGACTATTTTGTACAAAAAGGGGCAACCTCCAAATCTGAGGAGGTCTCCGCCTCAGCCTTCTCGATTATTGATGCCGGAAGCACATTCTCCGTTACGCTGGATGGCGCTCCCGGAACGGGCAGCCATCAGGGCTTCAATGTGGTTCAAGTGATCTGGAGCGGGGAGTAGGCACCAAGGTACGTCTGCTGCGCGCCCTTTGTGTATATGCTGGTTGACTAGGGATAACACTGAATGTATTATTGAACTAAGTAATAACTAGCATAAAGACTGGGAACGGGAAGAGTAGGCGGTCAGCCCTTCAGAGAGCGGGATTATCATTGGTGTGAATTCCCGCAGGATGCAGCCCCCGAAGTCGCCCCGGAGTTGCCCTTCTGAGCTTGTCTTCATCATGAAGACCGGTTAGGATGCGGCCGGTTGCAGCCGTTACCCTGCATGAGTGTCGCGCTAAGCTTCAGGAACCTGTAAGGGAACTTAAGGCAGTGGTTTATTTTTTATTGGCGCGAAACAAAGGTGGTACCGCGAAAGAATGGCCTTTCGTCCTTTGAGACGAAGGGCCTTTTTGTATTCTCAGAAACCGCTAGCTACTCAATACATTTAACAGTGGAGGGTTCACAATGGCTGATAACAACAATGCGGCAGCAGAGCTGCCGAACCAGCAGGAAGCGGCAGAAGCTACCGCTTCAGCTAATCACAAGCAGAGCGACATGCCGACTACATATGATCCGGGAGCGGCAGAGAAGAAATGGTATGCGTACTGGATGGAGAAGGGCTTCTTCGAAGCCGGCAAGCGGCCGGATGCAGAGCCTTACAGCATCGTGATTCCGCCGCCGAATGTAACAGGAATGCTGCATATCGGACACGCGCTGGATTTCACGCTTCAGGATGTGCTGATCCGCACCAAGCGGATGCAGGGATATGATACCCTGTGGCTGCCGGGTACAGACCATGCAGGGATTGCTACACAGACCAAGGTAGAGCAGAAGCTGCGCCAGCAGGGAATCTCCCGCCATGATCTGGGACGTGAGAAGTTCCTGGAGCAGGTGTGGGCTTGGAAAGACCAGTATGCAGAGACTATTCATGACCAGTGGGCCAAGATGGGCCTGTCCCTCGATTACTCCCGCGAACGCTTTACCTTTGATGATGGAATGAAGAAGGCGGTAAGCAAGGTATTTGTGGAGCTGTACCAGAAGGGCCTGATCTATCGCGGCAAGCGGATTATTAACTGGGACCCGGCTGCCCGTACAGCGCTGTCGGATATCGAGGTTGAATACAAGGAAGTGAACGGGCATCTGTACCATCTGCGTTATCCGCTGAAGGATGGCAGCGGCCATATCACGGTGGCTACCACGCGGCCCGAGACGATGCTGGGCGATACAGCGGTAGCGGTACATCCGGAGGATGAGCGCTATAAGGATCTGATCGGTAAGACGCTGATTCTGCCGGTTACCTTACGTGAGATTCCGGTTATTGCCGATGAATACGTAGATAAGGATTTCGGCAGCGGTGCAGTTAAGATTACACCGGCGCATGATCCGAACGACTTCGAGATGGGAGTCCGCCATAACCTTCCGCAGATCAACGTAATGGATGAAGGCGGAGTGATGAATGAGGAAGCGGGCGCTTACCAGGGAATGGACCGCAGCGACTGCCGTAAGGCCATCGTAGCCGACCTGAAGGAGCAAGGCGTGCTGATCTCCATTGAGGATCATGTACACCAGGTTGGGCACAGTGAGCGTTCCGGGGCCGTAGTAGAGCCTTATCTGTCCACCCAGTGGTTCGTCAAAATGCAGCCGCTGGCAGAAGCAGCCATCGCTGCACAGAAGGACGGTGACGGGGTCCACTTCGTGCCGGACCGCTTCGAGAAGACGTACCTGAACTGGATCGAGAATGTCCGCGACTGGTGTATCTCCCGCCAACTGTGGTGGGGCCACCGTATTCCGGCCTGGTACTCTGAATCCACCGGGGAGCTTGTAGTTGCACATGATGAAGAAGAAGCACGCCGCATCAGCGGGCTGTCTGACCTGAAGCAGGATGAGGATGTTCTGGATACCTGGTTCAGCTCGAACCTCTGGCCGTTCGCTACCTTAGGCTGGCCTGATCAGGACAGCAGCGACTATCAGCGTTACTATCCGAACAATGTACTGGTTACCGGCTACGATATCATCTACTTCTGGGTAGCGCGCATGATTTTCTCAGCCATGGAATTCACTGGCCAGAAGCCGTTCTCCGATGTGCTGATGCACGGACTCGTACGCGATGCCGAAGGACGCAAGATGTCCAAGTCTCTGGGCAACGGTATTGATCCGCTGGATGTAATCGAGCAGTACGGCGCTGACGCCATGCGCTATATGATTACTACCGGCAGTACAGCGGGCCAGGATCTGCGGTTCCGTATGGAAAAGGTAGAGCAGGCGCGTAATTTTGCCAACAAGATCTGGAATGCCTCCCGGTTCGCGCTGATGAATCTGGAAGGCGTAACCTTTGAAGATATTGACATTACAGGTGAGCTTGGCACAGCGGACCGCTGGATTCTGCACCGCCTGAACGAAACTTCCCGCGATATTACGCGTCTAATTGACTCGTACGAGTTCGGCGAGACCGGACGCCTGCTCTACAACTTCATCTGGGATGATCTGTGTGACTGGTATATCGAATTCGCCAAGCTCTCGCTATACGGAGCGGACGCAGCTGCCAAGGCCAAGACCCAGTCTGTTCTGGCTTACGTGCTGGACCGCACACTGCGGCTGATTCACCCGTTCATGCCGTTCATTACGGAGGAGATCTGGCAGCATCTGCCGCATCAGGGCGAATCCATCACCTTGGCCGAGTGGCCGAAGTACGATGCGGCGCTTGAGAATCCGCAGGCAGTATCAGAGATGAACCTGCTGATGGATATTATCCGGGCCGTTCGCGGTATCCGTGCGGAAGTGAATGCGCCAATGAGCAAGAAGGTCGAGCTGATTATCAAGGCCGGCAGCCAGGACACCCTGGACATTATTTCCCGCAACGACAATTACATCGGGCGCTTCTGCAACACCTCTTCCTTCGAAGCAGGCCTTGCGCCGCAGACGCCGGATAAAATGATGTCCGCCGTGGTTACCGGAGCGGAGCTGCTTCTGCCGCTGTCCGGTCTGATTGATATCGATCAGGAGATTATTCGTCTCGAAAAAGAAGTTCAGACCCTGAACAGCGAAGTGGAGCGTGTGGAGAAGAAGCTCAGTAATCAGGGCTTTGTGGCCAAAGCTCCGGCGAAAGTCATCGAAGAGGAACGGGCGAAGCAGGCGGATTATTCCGACAGACGCGAGAAGGTGCTGGCCCGTATTGCAGAACTGAGAGGATAACAGACATGGAAGAGATCACCTGGAGCGGCGCTGCCGCT
This sequence comes from Paenibacillus sp. FSL P2-0089, assembly GCF_038595095.1. Classification (NCBI taxonomy): domain Bacteria; kingdom Bacillati; phylum Bacillota; class Bacilli; order Caryophanales; family Paenibacillaceae; genus Paenibacillus; species Paenibacillus sp. FSL P2-0089. The sequence continues at coordinate 5,698,473 of NZ_CP152006.1, read as the reverse complement.
CCCTTAAGTTCTTATACAGAAGCCGTTGACTGGATCAACAGCCTGATTCCTTTTGGAATCCGGCCGGGTCTGGAGCGGATAGAGCTGCTAATGGAGAAGCTCGGACATCCGCACCGGAAGCTTAAGTTCATTCATGTGGCGGGGACCAACGGCAAGGGCTCGACCTGCGCCTTTTTGACCTCGGCCCTTATTCAGAGCGGATATTCGGTGGGGACCTTTACCTCTCCTTATATCACAAAGTTCACGAACCGGTTCCAGTACAACGGGACGGATATTCCTGAGGAGACGCTGCTTGCGCTTGCCAATCAGCTGCGTCCGCTGGTAGAGGAGATTGCGGGCACTGAGCTAGGCTCACCGACCATGTTCGAGGTGGCGACGGCGCTCGCGATTCTCTATTACGGCGAAGTCTGTTATCCCGATGTAGTCGTATGGGAGACGGGGCTTGGGGGAAGGCTGGATGTAACGAATATCGTTACTCCGGTTGTGTCGGTCATTACCAATGTGGGACATGACCATACCGATGTGCTGGGAGATACGCTTACGCTGATTGCCGGCGAGAAAGCCGGGATTATTAAGCCGGGCGTTCCTGTAGTCAGCTGTGTAAGCCAGCCCGAGGCTGTAGCTGTATTGAAGGCCAAGGCGGCGGCTACCCGCTCGACACTCTATTTAGCGGGAGAAGATTTCAGCTATAGTAATGTTGAGCAGAGAGACGGCTGCCAGCACTTTACCTTCAATGGGCCATTCCGCGGGCTTGAGCTGGATATTGCTATGAAAGGCGAGCACCAGCTGGAGAATGCGGCCGGGGCCATGATGACGCTTGAGGTGCTGCGGCAGTATATGGCCTTCATGCTTGAGGACGAGGATGTGCTGGAGGGCTTCCGGGGCACATTCTGGGCCGGAAGACTGGAGGAAGTGAGCGTCTCGCCCAGAATTATTCTGGACGGCGCGCACAATCCGGAAGGGGCTGAGAGCCTTGCGAAGAGCCTTCCGCAGTTCCAGCCTTACGGTAAATTAAATTTGCTCATGGGGATGCTGGCAAATAAGCATCACGAGTCGTATCTCAAGCATATACTGCCTATAGTGGATACGCTCATCCTGACCGAACCGGATTTCCGTAAGAAAATGGACGCGGAAGATCTGCAGGCGATCGCAGAAAGTCTGCGGAGTAAATATGCCAAGGAAAACTTGGAAATCATAGTAGAACGTAATTGGGGCCAAGCGCTGCAGAAGCTGCAGACGATCACAGCGGACGATGACCTTGCAGTTGTGTCCGGAACGCTGTATTTGATTTCTGATGTGCGCAGTACGCTTTTACGGCAACCCGATTCTGAAAAAGGCTGGTGACGAACTGTTGGATACTACTGAACGTGTGCATTTTATAGGGATCGGCGGCTATGGTATGAGCGCGATTGCCCGGGTGATGCTGGAGATGGGATATACAGTTACAGGCTCTGACGTAGCTGCCCAGGAGTTAACGGAGAAATTGATTGCCAAAGGTGCCAAGGTCTTCATCGGGCATACGGCGGAGCAGGTAAAAGGTGCGGATCTGGTCGTCTATTCCACGGCGCTTGCCGCGGATAATGTGGAATGGGTGGAAGCGGAGCGTTTGAAAATTCCGATTCTGCACCGCTCGCAGATGCTGGCTCGGCTGCTGAATGAACGCAAGGGCGTTGCGGTGGCCGGAGCGCACGGCAAGACTACCACCTCTTCCATGATTGCTCTGGTGATGGAAGACTGCGGCGTGGACCCTACCTACATTATCGGCGGGGAGATTATGAATGTCGGCACGAATGCCAAAGCGGGACAAGGGGAATTCGTCGTGGCAGAAGCCGATGAGAGTGACGGCTCGTTCCTGCAATACCATCCTTGGCTGGGAATCGTTACGAACATAGAAGCTGACCATCTGGAGAACTACGGCGGCGACTTCGGCAAGCTGAAGGATGCTTATGTTCAGTTCATGAATCAGCTGCGCGAGGACGGGACAGCTATCGTATGTGCGGATGATGAGAATCTGAAATCCCTGCTGCCTAAGGTAAAAGGTACAGTGATCAGCTATGGGATCGAATCAGAGACGGCTGATTATACAGCGACTGATATTGTTCTCGGCGACCGGCAGGTATCCTATACGATGAACCATGGAACTGAGGTGTTAGGCCGGATTGAGCTCTCTATTCCGGGACAATACAATCTGTATAACTCTATGGCGGCAGTGATTTCCTGCCTGAAATCGGGCATTGCCTTTGAAGCCATTGCGGCTGCGATTGTGAAGTTCCATGGCGCCAAACGGCGCTTCCAGGTGCTGGGCGAGGTTGACGAGATTCTCGTCATTGATGATTATGCGCATCATCCCACAGAGATTCAAGCTACGATCAGCGCCGCCAAGGCAACCGGCAAACGCATTATCGCCGTGTTCCAGCCGCAGCGCTACACGCGTACCTTCTTCCTGCTGGATGCGTTCAGCCGTGCGTTCAGCGAGGCGGACGAAGTGATTATTACCGATATCTACTCCCCTGCGGGTGAGAAGCAGATTGAGGGCGTCACCTCCGCCAAGCTGGTAGAGCTGATCGTACAGAACAGCAACGCCGGTGCGCGGCATCTGCCGACGAAGGAAGCTGTGCTGGCAGATCTGCAGAACCGGATCGCTCCCGGTGATCTGGTCATCACCATGGGTGCAGGCGATATCTGGAAGGTCGGTTATGCGCTGGCAGACAGCCTGAAGAACCGGTAAGATAGCATCGCATTGATTACAGAAACGGCTCCACATTCCTTTAATAGGGAGTGTAGGGCCGTTTTTTTGCATGCGAAGTTACTATATTCCCCATAGAATCGCAGGATTGAGCACCAGCTCGGCAGCGGGGAAGGAACTGCGTGGTCAAGCACCCGAACTTGGGTAATAGATCCTAGATGTCCCGGGCAGTCCAGGGCGAATTGATCATTGGAGAGTAGGAGAAGAGGCCATGAAGGAACCGTTGCTATTCATTTCCGCAGAGAATCCATATCCGCAGGATAGCGGGGGCAAGCTGAGAACAGGCAATATTCTGAAGCTTCTGCAGGGCAAATATGAGGTGGAGCTCATCACCTATGCCAATCCCCGGAAGACAGGGACGCCGGAGGAACTTCCGTCACTTACAGTGTATGAAGTAGAGCGTACGGTCAGCTACCGCAGAGCGCTTCTCCGTTCCCTCTATACCTGGCGGAACTGCTCGTATATGAGCCATGTTGATGTGGACATGAAGGCCAAGATTATAGAGCTCTGCCGCCGGAATTCCTACGGTCATGTATTTATTTCGCACAGCCTGCTGGGCTGCTGCATCGACATTGTACAGCGCTGCTTGCCTGACACTGTGATCATTACCGATGCGCATAATTTCGAGAGCGGATTGTCTGCACAGCTGGCAGGCGGGAAAAAGGGGATCGCCAAGGTCTACTATTCCCTTAATGCTATATGGACGCGCAGGGATGAGCTGAAGCTGATGGACAAGACCCATCTGCTGCTGACTACTTCGGAAGAGGATGCTCTGGCCTTCAAGGCACTGTCTCCAAGCCGGTCGCAGAAGGTTCATGTCATTCCCAATTTCATACGCATGGAGGATTACCGGACCAAGACGTTGCTGTCCAAGGAGCAGTGGATTATTCTTCCGGGTAATATGAACTACTTCCCTAATATTAACGCAGCCCTCTACTTCTACCGTGAGGTATATCCTCTGGTTAAGGCGAGGGTACCGGACATTAAGTGGTATATTGTCGGACGGGATGTGCATCCGGAGGTAGCGGCACTGGCCTTGAAGGATTCCTGTATCGTCATCACCGGGTATGTGGACAGTGTGGCGGATTATATACGCAAGGCGCAGGTGGTCGTAGCTCCGCTCCTGGAAGGCAGCGGGACAAGGCTGAAAATTCTGGAAGCCTGGGCGCTGAGGACTCCTGTCGTATCCAGTTCCAAGGGGGCAGAAGGGCTGCTCTATGAGCATTCGCAGAATATTATGATTGCCGATGACCCGGTTTCCTTTGCCGATAGTGTGACACTGCTGCTTCAGGATCATGAAAGAGGAGTAGTGCTTGCGGACCGTGCATACGAGATTCTGCTGGCGAATTATGAGGCGCAAAGTGTCAAGGATAAGCTGCTTCGTCTGGTCTGAAGGGATGTGGAAGGTAAAATAATTATTTTTCCCCATAAATCGACAACCTTCTCAGGGGAATTGCGTTACTATAGATCTACATCGAAAGTTTCACATTTCTGGGCTGGATGTCATCCGGCCTTTTTTGTTTCGTACATATTCATACACATTTACATAGAACCAAGGAGCTATAGCCATGAGAGAGAGAATGCTGTTCCTTTCTGCCCGTAGTCACACACCGGGAGACCGGGAAGGAGACATCAGAACAGAGAATTTCCTTAATATGCTGCTGGAGCGGTTTGATATTGATCTGCTGGAGTATTGCTACCACCGCCGCGAGACGCAGATTCTGCGCAGTCCTGCCCTGACCGTGCATCAGGTGAAGCGGCCTGCATCCACCCGCAGAAGCCTGCTGTTTCCGCTGAACAGGCTCCGCAAGGATGCCTCGATGATCGGCAATGACAAGTCGCTGCGGGCGGTAATAACCGAGATGTGCAGCCAGCATGCCTACAGCCATGTGTTTGTCTCATATGCCATGCTCGGCAATGGGCTGGATCTGGTCGCCTCGCTGCTTCCCGGGGCTGTTATCGTCACCGACGCCCGCCGTGCCGGTGGCATACGGGTGCAGAGCCGGGCGGCTGGCAAGCGGGGAATAAGTACAGGCTACCGCAAGCTGAATGATGCGCTGATCCGCCGCGAAGAGCGCCGGTTAATGAACAAGACCAGCCTGCTGCTGGCCGCTTCAGAAGATGAGGCGCTGTCCTTTAAGGCGCTATCCTTTGCCGATGCAGGCAAGGTGCATGTTGTTCCGCCGTACATTAATCTGAGTGCCCCCCCTTATGCGGCTGCGGGAGATACTGCCAAGGATAACTCCATCGTTCTGCACTGGAACATGTATTCCACTGACGGCAAGAATGCAGCGCTGCTGTTCTTCAAGAAGGTATATCCGCTGATTCGGGCGGCGGTGCCGGATATCCGTTGCTGCATTATTAGCAGAGAGGTGCACGCAGAGGTCGCAGCTGCCGTCCGGAAGGACTCTTCTATTTTAATTATCAGTGAAGCTATACAGACAGCCGATTATATCCGCAGGGCCAGAGCTGTGGTTGCCTCATGCTGCGAGGACTGCGGCGCTCAAAGCAGCATTCTGGAGGCCTGGGCCCTCCGCACGCCGGTGGTCAGCAGCCTGAAGGGCTCGGAGGAGCTGCTCTGCGAGCCGGGACGGAATATCCTGCTGGCAGGAACAACGGCTGACACTGCCGATCATCTGATCAGGCTGCTGACCACGCCGGAGCTTGGCTCCATTATTGCAGATCAGGCCTACCGGACACTGAACAGGCATTATGCAGCAGACGGCGTGAAGGCGAAGCTGCTTAGTCTGGTGTAAATATATTAAAATAGCATATCTCTCTCGCATCTTTCATATCTTTCAGTATAGAACTGAAGATCGCGAGGTGAGGGTATTGAATAACGGAAGAATGACATTCCGCTTCGACGGGAACCAGGGCAGACAGCGGACAGAGACGGCAGAGCGCCGGGCAGTGAACGAAACCGGTGTGGTTCTGGAGAATAAGGACACTGACAAGGTGCAGCACGGGGAAATTAAGACATCCTCCTATTCCAAGGCCGATGAATATATTGTGGATCTGGAGAAGGTGGAGTTGCCCCGGCCTGTAGAGGCAGCTTACTTGAAGCCCCCGGGCTCCGGCCGCCGGAAACCGAAAGCTCCTGAGGATAACTATGATTTGGGGCTGTATTCTGTTGTCCGTCCTGCTTCTGCAAGGCATCTATGGGAAGAGAGTGAAGATTCGGAGGATCATTCCTTCTATGGAGGGGCAGATGAAGAAGGTCTGCATTCAGCAGATGAGTACTACCCGCTGTATGAAGATAACCGTGAATCCGCTACAGACAGTCATGATCCATCCGGAGTTCAAGGGAATAGCTACGGCGGCTCTTATCATACCCGCCGTCCCTCGTATTGGTGGAAGTTCGCACTGTCCGTCGCTGGAGCGCTGGGAACGGGAATTCTGCTCGGATACGCAGCCCTGTCATTCATCACAGGAGGGACGGGGGAGACTGCTAAAGCTCCCGGCAATGCAGCGGTTAAGACAGGAATTACTCAGGGGCAAAAGGCGGCAAACAGCGGTGACGCGTCTGACATTACGGGCGTGCCTCCTGAGCAGACGGGAGAAGCGGTGAGCACGCAGATTCCGGTTCAGGTTGCGCCGCAGAGCTATTATCTGCTGCAATATGGCGTTTTCAGTACACCGGCAGGAGCGGAGCAGGCCCGGCAGGAGCTGCTGACCGCCGGCCTTGCCGCAGGTCTTGACCCGGCAGACGGCAACCGTGTATACGCCGGATTGTCTCCTGACCGTGAGCAGGCCAAGCTGCTCAGCAATGGCCTTAAGGGGCAGGGCATCGAGCTGTACGTGAGAGAAGTGGCCCTGCCAGCGGTGAACCAGGTCCGCTATACCGGAACGGCGGCGGCGGTGGACAGCTACTTCAAGCTTAGCAGCCAGCTGTTAAGCGAGCTCAGCAGCTTGTCTGCTTCCCTGCTTGGCGGGGGGGACAGCGGGAACGCTGGCGGAGCGGTAAGCGATCTCCATATGCAGTGGACCCAGGCAGTCAAGGCACTGGAGCCGGGCCTCACACCGGAAGGGCAGAGAATCGCTGACGGGCTGGAGAAATCCATGAGCCAGGGGATAGCCGCCCTGAACGAATACAATAAGAATAAGGCGGAGGGGCTGCTCTGGGAGGTGCAGGAGGCCATGATGAGCTTCCTGACCGGCCAGAAAAGCCTGTTGTCCGCCATGAGCTGACAGCTGAGGCGTACTTCACTGCTGACTATAGGCTAAATAAATGATCCCCCGTACCAGGCGTTTGCCCGGCGGGGGATTGCTGTATTTCCAGACATAATCCTGCGGTGTGATAAGATCCGCAGGCTGCTTACGTGGTAAACATTCCCTGGATGGATTTTGAGTTTGTATTGCACTCCGTTTCACCGTATAATAATTAGGGTGTCAAAAAATGGCGAGGGAAGACTTGAATGAAGAAGAAAAATGTAGGAACACTGCTGTTATTTCTTATTCTGGGCTGGCTGGCCGGAGCCTGGATTGCCAAGCTGCTGGAACCTGTACAAGCTCTGTCTTTTCTTACAGCTTCGACTGTTCTCAAGTGGTCGCCGCAAGCCGATTTAGACATCATAACCTATGACATCACAATCCATTTGAAACTGTGCCTGCTCAGTCTTGCCGGAATTATTACAGCCGTGTGGCTGTACCGCAGGCTGTAGCCTTAGCTGGCAGCATCAAGAAGGGACGTTAATTACAGTGGAGCATGACAATTCGCGGCATATTATTCTGGCCTCAGGTTCGCCGCGGCGGCGTGAGCTGTTAGCCTCGCTTGGCCTGCCCTTTGAGGTGCTGTCCAGCGATGCTGATGAGAGTACGCCGCCTGAATGGAGCCCTGAAGCTATTGTACGGAATCTGGCGCTGCGTAAGGCAGAAGCTGTGATTCCTGTTGCAGGAGACCGGGATGCCGTTATTATCGGCAGCGATACGATCGTTGTGCTTGACGAAATGGTGCTCGGCAAGCCGGCGGACGAGCAGGACAGCGCCAGAATGCTGGGCATGCTGCAAGGCCGGACGCATCAGGTATACACCGGGGTGGCCTGCATCGGTTCCGCAGAGGGACGTACCCTGGTAGATCATAGGGTAACCTCTGTAACTATGAGAGCAATGAGCGAAGAGGAAATCTCCGCTTACATAGCGACCGGGGAGCCTGCCGACAAAGCCGGCTCTTACGCGATACAAGGACTGGGCGCCACCCTGGTGGAAGAAATTGAAGGCTGCTATTTTAACGTGGTCGGTCTGCCGCTGTCACTGCTGAGCGGTATGTTGTCCGGGTTTGGCATTTCGGTGCTGAACCGGTAAGGGTAGCCGAAGAAAGAAGGTTAGGGATGGAGTCGCAATCATTTATGCTGCGTGATCTCCCCCATGAAGAACGACCACGAGAGCGCATGATGCATTATGGGGCGGAATCATTAAGTCAAGCGGAGCTTCTGGCTATCCTGCTGCGCACAGGTGCGCACCGTGAATCAGCCCTTCTTATCGCCCAGCGGCTCTTGAGCCATGCAGGCGGTCTCCGCGGACTGGCGGATCTGAGCATTGAAGAATTGACAACAATTAACGGCATTGGCCCTGCCAAGGCCGTGCAACTCAAAGCAGGCATAGAGCTGGGAAGACGTATGGCGAATTCCCGGCTTACCGAACCGGTCATTATCCGCAGTCCCCAGGACGCGGCGGAGATTCTGACTGAGCAGCTGCGTTATTTGCAGAAGGAGCATTTTATCTGTCTGTTCCTGAATACGAAGAATCATGTTATTGCGCAGGAAACATTGTCCATGGGTAGCCTTAATGCCTCCATTGTGCATCCCCGCGAGGTGTTCCGGGCAGCCATGAAATGCAGCAGCGCAGCAATTATATGCGCACATAATCATCCGAGCGGTGATCCTACACCAAGCCCTGAAGACATCTCACTGACTTCCAGGCTGATGCAGGCAGGCGAGATTGTCGGCATTGATGTGCTGGATCATCTGGTGATCGGAGACAGCAGCTACGTAAGTTTGAAAGAGAAAGGCTACATGTAATACAATTGTCTAGATTCACATGGAAAAGGAGCATACAAGATGTTAGGTGGTTTTACGAAAGACTTAGGAATTGACTTGGGGACAGCGAATACGCTTGTCTACGTGCGCGGTAAAGGAATTGTTGTCAGAGAGCCGTCCGTGGTTGCTATTAATACCGATACTAAGACGATAGAGGCAGTAGGGGAATCCGCCAAAAAAATGATCGGACGCACACCGGGCAACATCCGTGCCATCCGTCCAATGAAGGACGGGGTCATCGCTGATTTCGATACTACAGCAACTATGATCAAATATTTCATCCGCCAGGCCCAGAAGCAGCGCTCGATGTTCCAGCGCCATCCGAATGTCATGGTGTGTGTGCCCTCCGGAATTACTGCCGTTGAACAGCGTGCGGTAGAGGATGCTACGAAGCAGGCCGGAGCGCGGGAAGCTTACATTATCGAGGAGCCTTTTGCTGCTGCCATCGGTGCAGATCTTCCTGTATGGGAGCCAACCGGAAGTATGGTTGTAGATATCGGCGGCGGAACTACCGAGGTGGCGGTAATCTCACTCGGCGGTATTGTTACCAGCCGTTCTGTACGTGTGGCAGGGGATGATGCAGATGAGTCTATCATCCAATACATCAAGCGCCAGTATAACCTTATGATCGGTGAACGTACCTCCGAGCAGCTCAAGATGGATGTGGGCTCTGCCCTGCCGCTTGAGAAGGCTGAGACGATGGAGATCCGCGGACGCGATCTGGTAACCGGTCTGCCGAAGACGCTGACCATTACCTCCGATGAAATCTGCGAAGCTCTGTCCGATACTGTGAATGCAATTGTTGAAGCCGTGAAGGTTACGCTGGAGAAATGTCCGCCGGAGCTGGCTGCCGATATTATGGACCGCGGCATTGTGCTTACAGGCGGCGGCGCACTTCTGCGCAACCTGGACAAGCTGCTGGCGCGTGAGACCGGAATGCCGGTGATTGTGGCCGAGAATCCGCTGGACTGTGTTGCAATCGGCACAGGCAAGGCGCTGGAGAATATCCACTTGTTCAAGAGCCGCAGCAGTTCGGGCCTCCGCTCCAAACGCTAGGATCATGCGGACTGTGAACGTCAACCCCTGAGGTTGGAGAAATACGGTTATTAGAGGGTGCTCGAGATTGTTCAAGCTGTTTAACAATAAACGACTGTTTATATTGCTGATTACACTGGTTACGTTTATCGTTCTGATGGGCTTCAGCCTGGGGCAGAGGAAGACCCTGTCCTGGCCGGAGAACTTCCTCAGAGATACGACCGGATTCGTGCAGAAATTGTTCTACAAGCCCGCTGGATACGTAGCGGGCTTCTTCCAAGATATCGGGACTCTGAATGAGCTGGCCGAAGAGAATAAGAAACTTAAGATTCTGGCTGCACAGTACGCCCGGGATAAGGCGCAGTTAAATTTTATTAAGGCTGACAATGAAAAGTATGCAAAAGCTCTTAAATTCACTGAAGCTCAAAAGAAATTATATAATTATGATTATCTGATTGCCAATGTTGTCAGTGTTACGACAGAGCCAGGCAATAATACACTTGTTATTGATCTTGGTGCGAAGGATGGCATCCGGCTGAATATGTCCGTAACTTCTGTCGAGGGCCTTGTAGGAGTCATCAGCAATGTGAGTAACTTCACCTCTACCGTGAAGCTGATGACAATGATGGATAGCAAGGACCCCAACTCACAGCCTCCTATATCGGCAACCGCTGTTAACAAGGAGGGCAAGACCTTTGGGATGATTGAGAGCTATGACCAGCAGACCGGAATGCTGCTGATGAACAAAATTCCCGTAGGCGATCCGATTGCCAAGGGGGATATGATTATTTCCTCTGGCGGCGGGGGCATGTATCCCCGTGGCATGACTATCGGCAAAGTAGAAGAAGTTAAGGTCGGACAGTACGGGTTCACCTCTACAGCGATTATCAAGCCGGCGGCAGGATTCCAGGACTGGAAGGAACTCCTCGTTGTCTATACGGAGGAGCGTGTAGAATAGTGAGGATGCGCAGACCTGTCCTGGTACTTTTGTTATTCATTTTATTTATTCTGGAAGGCACAGTGCTTCCCTGGCTGATTCCTGACGGCTGGCAGATGCGGATTATTCCTAATCTCGTCTTCATCGTCATTCTGTTCGTAACGGTATACCATCACCGGCATACAGCACTTATTCTGGGCTTGTCGTTCGGTATGCTGCATGATGTGGTCTTCTATGGCCGCATACTGGGTGCTCATTCCTTCGCTATGGGCTTATCTGCGTACCTGATCGGGCTGATATTCCAGATTCCCCGTGCTCCGCTGCCGCTCATGATGACAGTGGTGCTACTGGGCAGTCTGCTGGAAGACAGTATTCTTTTTGCTATCTATAATGTGTTTAATCTAAGCCAGGAGCCATATAATTGGGCACTCTTGCATCATATGCTGCCTACCATGCTCATTCATTTTGCTGCAGGCCTGCTTCTCTACGTTCCGCTCCGGCGCCAGCTGGAGCTGCTGAAGAAAGAGACTATCGATGAGGAGGCTGCCTAAGCTGCAGCAGCATTTTCTTATCACCCAAAGAAGGAGTTTGCCCGGCCCGGCACGAATGAATGAGGATAGGGGGACAGGCATATGACAGTTAAATCCAAGCACGTAAGGATTAAGGGCATCAAGGATGGCCTGGTATTCCTGCTAGACGACAAGTGTCCCTTTGAAGATCTCTTAAGCGAGCTTCGCTACAAGCTGGAGCACAGCCATCAAAATATTCTGACCGGACCGATTGTGCATGTGGATATTAAGTTGGGCAACCGTGCTGTTACTGAAGAGGATAAAGAGGCGGTACTGGAGATCCTCAAGAGTCAGGGGAATCTGTTGATCCGTTCGGTTGAAGCTATTGAAGATCCTGAAGAGAAGGATACGGAAGCCTTGTTCATGATGAGCGGAATGCTCCGCTCGGGCCAGGTGCTGCATCATGAGGGCAATCTGCTGTTCCTCGGGGATGTGAATCCGGGAGGGACCATTACCTGTTCAGGGGATATCTATATTCTTGGAGCACTCAAAGGGATGGCACACGCCGGAATCAACGGTAATCAGGAGGCCATTATTGCCGCTTCGCTGCTCGCGCCTACCCAGCTCCGGATTGCTGAGATTATCAGCAGGCCTCCGGATGAATGGGGAACCCGGGAGAGCAGCATGGAATTTGCCTACTTATCAGGCGGTGCTATGCAAATCGACAAAATTCATAATATAGTGAAGTTACGTCAGGATTTAAATGTGTTTAAAGGGGTGTAGCCTCCATGGGAGAAGCGATTGTCGTAACCTCGGGCAAAGGCGGAGTTGGCAAGACAACCACAACAGCCAACATTGGTACCGCACTCGCCTTGCAGGGCAAAAAAGTATGTCTGGTGGATACCGACATTGGACTGCGGAATCTGGATGTTGTCATGGGGCTGGAGAACCGGATCATCTATGATCTGGTCGATGTGGCGGAAGGCCGCTGCCGGCTGAATCAGGCGCTGGTCAAGGACAAGCGCTTTGATGAGCTGTACATGCTGCCCGCAGCCCAGACCAAGGACAAGACAGCCGTTACACCGGAGCAGGTTAAGGATATCATTCTTGAGCTTAAGAAGGAGTACGAATATGTTCTGATCGATTGTCCGGCGGGAATTGAGCACGGCTTCCGCAATGCGATTGCCGGTGCTGACAAAGCAATTGTAGTTACCACTCCGGAGCATGCTGCGGTGCGGGATGCGGACCGGATTATCGGTCTCCTGGAGCAGTCATCGGTAGAATCTCCGAAGCTGGTGGTCAACCGGATTCGTCAGGGCTTGATCAAGTCCGGGGATATGCTTGATATCGAGGATATTCTGCAGGTGCTTAATATTGATCTGATCGGGATTGTACCCGATGATGAACAGGTCATCCGGGCGGCGAACAACGGGGAGCCTACCGTGATGAACCCGGACTCCTTAGCAGCGATCGCCTACCGTAATATTGCCCGGCGTATTCTTGGCGATGCGGTGCCGCTGATGCAGCTTGACCAGAAGACGGGCGCCTTCAAGAAGCTCAAGAAATTTTTTGGAATAGGCTGAATCCCGGCCACGCACTTATACACGGCTATCTTCTGTTAAGAGCCCGCTGCTGAGACATCAGCAGCGGGTTTATTTTTGTTGTGCAGTAACTTGGACAGGGCTTGTTCTAAAGCGGCTTCCGCCACTCATAAAATGGAAGTAAAACAAGCCCGCCGGAGGGATCATAATGGAATACCCGAGAGAGTCCAAGAACCGCCGCAAGAAGCGTATACAAAATCTGCTGGAGGAGAAGCCGGCAGCACGAGCAGCACCAGCACCAGAGCGGTTCCGGCTGTCTGACAGTCCTCCCTCCTTCAGAGAATGGGGGGCTGGGGACAGGAATGAATTGGCCTCTTCCCCTGAGCCTGACCCCGAGACGGTGTGGAAGCAGCAGCGTAACCACTGGGAAGAGGAAGACGGGAGGGGACCGGGGCAGGGCTTCCGTGCTGGTCTGCTGCGGCGGACGGTGGCCAGTCTTCTGGTCTTCGGCGCTGTATGGGGCATTTTTGCCGTGCAGGAGCCATGGGCCGTGAAGGCACAGTACTTTATTACAGACATCCTTAGCAATGATATGGATTTTGCAGCAGCACAGGTGTGGTACGAGGAACATTTCAATGGAGCCCCGTCCTTTATTCCGATTTTCGGAGATGAACAGGTACCGGCGGAGAAGGTGACAGCCGCCCATGAGCTTAGCGCTCCGCTTGCAGGAAGTATTGTGCGTCCTTTTGCCACTTCGCTTAATGGCATTGAAATTATACCGGCAGACGATTCAAGTGCCAGTGTCACGGTGAAAAGTGTAGATACGGGCCGTGTGCTGGCCGTTTCAAAGGAAGCCCGGGGAGGCATCCGTATTACGGTCCGGCATACCGGGGAGATCACGGCAGAATACGGTCATTTGAGCGGGACACGGCTCGCGGTGGATGACTGGGTACAGAGCGGAGACGAAATAGGCTGGATTCAGGGGACGGAGGATGCCCGGGTCCCGTTGCTGTTTTTTGCAGTTATGAAAGACAAGACTTATATTGATCCGGCCGAAGTGGTATCGTTTGATTAGGGTCTGCGGTATTGAATTGTCACTGCATCCGCTCTTTGTGCTGATTCTCATGGTATCCGTGTTTACCGGACAGTTCCTGGAGCTGCTAACCTTGTTCCTGATCGTATTCATTCATGAGCTTGGACATGTATGTGCGGCGCTGCTGGCCGGAATTAACGTACGATCGGTCCAACTGCTGCCATTCGGCGGCGTTGCGGTTATAGAGGATCATGGGCGGCTTACGGCTGTCCGTGAGATCGGGATTGCCCTGGCCGGTCCGCTGCAGAACGGAATTATGATTCTGATGGCACTGGCGCTTAAGCAGGTGGAGTATGGAAATATCGCCTATCTGGATTATTTTATCGGAGCCAACGCCATGATCGCTCTGTTCAATCTGCTGCCGGTGCTTCCGCTGGACGGTGGCAAAATCCTTCAGGCAGCCCTGAGTCTGCTGCTTCCGTATTATTACACGCTGCTGTGGACCGGCAGAGTCAGTATTGCGGCCAGCCTGCTTGTGATAGGGTACGCCCTGCTTCCGCTTGGGAACGGGGACGGCCTCCGCCTTAACCTGCTGATGATCGGAGCGTTTCTGCTCTATTCTAATTGGACAGACCAGCGTAATTTGCCGTACCGGTTTGTTGGTTTTTTGATGAACCGTGAGCGGATTTATGAGCGGTATCTAGTGGCGGAGAACATTGCCCGCCCAATAGTTGCCTCGCTCGCGAAACCTTTGGATGAGATATTGCGTCTATTTAAACGTAACCATTATCATTATATCTATGTGATGAACAACGACAGGGATATCGTAGCCGTTGTGCCGGAGCAGCGTCTGATTGCTTCGTATTTCGGAAAGTAACAAGCGAGTAACGATTCAAACCAGAGGTGAAGCCATGAAACAAATGATCGTTCACTGTACACAGCATATTACCCGCATGGCACTTCTGGAGAACGGGAGGCTGGTGGAATATGCGGCTGAACGCGATCAGCAGCAAGGTCTGGTCGGGAGTTATTATAAAGGCCGGGTAATGAATGTGCTGCCTGGTATGCAGGCGGCCTTTGTAGATATCGGACAGAAAAAGAATGCGTTCCTATACGTAGATGATGTATTGCATCCCCATCTGGACAAGCAGCCGGCCGTCAAGCCTTCGATTGAGATGCTGCTGCAGCCCGGTCAGGAGATTGTCGTCCAGGTGAGAAAAGAACCGCGCGGCGGCAAGGGCGCGCGGGTAACCACGCATTATACACTGCCCGGACGCTGGATGGTGTACATGCCCTTTGCCGAATATGTCGGGGTCTCCAAGAAAATAAGCCGGGAATCGGAGCGCAGCCGGCTCAAAGGCATCGGCGAGCGGCTGCGCCAGGGTGAGGAAGGACTCATTATGCGCACCGTCTCCGAGGACGAGCCGCTGGATGCCGTGGAGGGAGATCTGGCTTTTCTGCGGGCGCAGTGGGAAATGATTACCCGGCGTTCCAAGGAAGTGGAGGCACCCGCTCTGCTGCACTGCGATCTGAGTATCGTCCAGCGGTTCATCCGGGATGCCTTCAATCCGCAGCGTGATGAGCTGCTGATTGATTCGGCCAAGGCGGTGAAGGAAGCGGAAGCCTTCCTGACGGATATGGCTCCTGAAGGGTACAAGCCTGTGGGATTCTACAGGGGGCAGGAGTCCATTTTCTCTGCTTACGGGGTGACGGATCAGCTTCATAAGAGCTTCAGCCGTAAGATCATCCTCGAAGGCGGGGCTACGCTCATCTGGGATGAGACAGAGGCCTTGACTGTGATTGACGTCAACACAGCGCAGTACACTGGCGGGACGAACCTTGAGGATACGGTAACGCGGACCAACCTGCTGGCTGCGGAGGAGATCGGGCGACTTGTCCGGCTCCGGGATACGGGCGGTATTATTATTGTTGATTTCATTGATATGGAGCGGGAAGAGCACCGCAGGCAGGTGACGGACAAGCTGGAGAGCATTATCAGCCGGGACCGGACCAAGACACATATTCTCGGCTGGACCCATCTCGGTCTGCTGGAGATGACCCGTAAGAAGGCCAGACATGATTCCGCCGGGTTTGCCCCGGTGATCTGCCAGTGCTGCGGCGGTACAGGCAAGGTTGGAACATGGCTGGAGTAGGGGAAGAGACGGTCAGGGTTGTATATGTTTTGTAAGGGGATATTGACTAGGGCCCATATGTATGATAATATCTTCAAGTATGTGTTTGGTTGTTCCATTCCTGCACATGCTGTAACCGCTCCGATCGGGTAGATGAAGCGTAATTCCTCCGGGGATTGCCACCTTGACTAGGCGAGTCTGAGACATGAGGAGGTGCAAGTACAATGTATGCAATTATCGAAACTGGCGGTAAACAATACAAAGTCCAAGAGGGCGATGTTTTGTTCATTGAGAAGCTGGAAGCTGAAGACGGCGCAAGCGTAACGTTTGACCGTGTCTTGGCTGTTTCTAACGAAGGTGGTTTGACTGCAGGAACTCCGCTGGTAAGCGGCGCGTCTGTAACAGCCAAAGTCGAGAAGCATGGTAAGGGTCATAAGGTTGTAGTTTACAAATACAAACCTAAGAAGAACTACCACAAGAAACAAGGCCATCGTCAACCGTACACCAAAGTAACTATCGAGAAGATTCAAGCGTAAGAAGGTGCGTTAATGATTAACGTGCGGATTACACGGGCTTCTGCTCAAGGTGTCATTGTCGGTTTTGCCGTCAAGGGGCATGCGGAATACGCAAGGAATGGCAAGGATATCGTCTGCGCGGGTGTTTCGACGGTTACCGTTGGAACTGTGAATGCGATTGAAAGCCTGACCGGAGTTGTTCTGGATACTTCGATGAAGGATGGATTCTTAAGCGGAACCCTGGTTCCCGTGAATGATCCCGAAGTCTCCGCCAAGGTACAGCTCTTGCTGGAATCCATGGTGCTGATGCTCAAGGATATTGCTAAATCCTACAGGAAATATATTCAGATACAGGAAGTCATCATTTGAAGAAGGAGGTTGACAACATGTTGAAATTGGATCTTCAATTATTCGCATCGAAAAAAGGTGTTGGTTCCACAAAGAACGGACGTGATTCCCATTCTAAGCGTCTTGGCGTGAAACGTGCTGACGGTCAAGCAGTAACCGGCGGCAACATCTTGGTTCGTCAACGCGGAACCAAAATCCACCCGGGCACGAACGTGGGCATCGGTAAAGATGACACACTGTTCGCACTTGTGGACGGCGTAGTGAAGTTCGAACGTTGGGGACGCGACCGCAAAAAAGTGAGCGTGTATCCGGTGGATGTCGCTCCGGTAGCAGCGGCACTGGAAGCGTAAGCTTACGGAACCTATGAAGATGAGAAGCCTCCGGCATCAGTGCCGGGGGCTTTTTTTGAAATTGTTTCGGGGTCCCGCAAAGTACCTGAGTAAGCATCGAAGCTTAAGCCTCACTTTGTGGTGGGATTCTGGTGATTGCGGAGAAAGCCTGTGTTATACTGGGAAATGGTGAATATGAAGCAAGATAAGCAGTGCTTACATTGGAATCAATTTTGCGAACCAAGGGACGGGGAGAAAGAATGAAATCCTGGAAAAGTAAGGTCTGGGCAGTCATGTTATCCGCAGTGTTTCCTTTAGGTCTCGTGTATTGGCAAACCTCCCTTTTCACATGCCTGCTGCTCGGAGTCTGGGTAGCGGCAGTGCTTGCATTCAGCTTTGTTTACAACCGGCGTCAATATGAAGAGGAACTGCGTATACAGGAGAATACTCTGCAGCAGGCGGCAAACCGGACACTGAATCATCATCGTCATGACTGGATGAATGATCTGCAGGTGCTTTACGGATATATCCAGCTGGGCAAGCCTGATAAATCCGTACAATGTGTGGAAAGAATAAAGGAGCGTATTGCGCTGGACAGCCGTATTGCCAAATTGGGAGTACCTTCCCTGGTGTTCTATCTGCAATCCTTCCGTACGTTCAGAAGCAGTCTGGAGCTGGACATACAGGTAGAGGAAGGGCTCCACCTGGAGGACAAGCTGAGTCCAGAGGCAGGAGCTGAGCTGACTTCGGTAGTTATGCAGACGGTTAGAGCGTACCAGTACAGCGGAATAACACAGCATGGAGACACGCGGAAGCTTGAGCTCAGCTTTTCACAGGAGGGAAGGGACATTCTGATCTCTTTCAAAGGTGAGGGAGAGCAAGACAATCCCGAACTGCTTCAGGGGCAAATTTATAATATAGTACAAGGAAAAATCATGAAGGCGGAGCAGGTTCAGCCTGCCAAGGGTAATGTGGAACTGCGGTTACCGCTGGAGATGTAAGGAAGGTGAACATTTATGTTCGTAGATAAGGCTAAGGTTTATGTAAAAGGCGGAGACGGCGGAGATGGTCTCGTAGCATTTCGCCGGGAGAAGTATGTGCCGGATGGCGGTCCTGCCGGCGGAGATGGCGGCCGCGGGGGAGATGTGATCTTCCGCGTGGATGAAGGCTTACGGACCTTGATGGATTTCCGTTATCAGCGGCACTTCAAGGCTGATAAGGGAATTAAGGGGCGCAACAAGAGCCAGCACGGGGCCAACGCCGATCATATGATCGTGCGGATTCCACCGGGAACCGTGTTGATTGATGATGATACCCAGGAGATCCTTGCCGATTTAACCCGTCATGGACAACAGGTTGTAGTGGCCCGCGGCGGCCGGGGCGGCCGGGGGAATACCCGGTTTGCGACGGCGAACAATACGGCGCCGGAGCTGGCGGAGAACGGGGAAGAGGGCCAGGAGCGTTACATCGTAATGGAGCTGAAGGTCATGGCGGACGTAGGCCTTGTAGGCTTCCCTAGCGTGGGCAAATCTACGCTGCTGTCGGTCGTGTCCGCTGCCCAGCCGAAGATCGGAGCGTACCACTTTACCACTATTACCCCCAACCTGGGTGTAGTTGATGTCGGAGACGGCCGCAGCTTTGTGATGGCGGATCTGCCTGGACTGATTGAAGGCGCGAGTGAAGGGGTGGGGCTTGGACATGAGTTCCTGCGCCACGTTGAACGGACGCGTATCATCATTCATGTCGTGGATATGTCCGGCTCGGAAGGCCGCGATCCTTTTGAAGACTGGGTACTGATTAACGATGAGCTGAAGCAGTACAATGCGGCGCTGATTGACCGTCCGCAGATCGTGGCGGCGAACAAGATGGATATGCCTGATTCCGAGGAGAACCTGGCTTCCTTCCGTGAGCGTGTCGCGGAGCTTCGCCCGGACCTTGAGATTATGCCGATCTCTTCACTGACCCGTCAGGGCGTTCAGGAGCTGCTCTACCGTGCTACAGATATTCTTGACAGTATTCCTGTGGCTCCGGTGGTGGAAGAAGTGGCCGGCAAAGAGCGCAAGGTGTATAAGCTGGAAGCGGAAGAGGATAACTCATTCACGATTACCCGTGACAACGAGGCCTTTGTAGTCAATAGTCCGCGGATTGAGCGGATGATTAAGAGAATGCAGCTAAGCACACATGATGCGATTCTTAGGCTGGCCCGTACTTTGCGTCACATGGGTGTGGATGCCGAGCTGCGCAGACGCGGCGCTGTGGAAGGTACGATCGTGCGCATTGCTGATTTTGAATTCGAATTTGTCGAGAATAGCAGCTACTATTAATAGAGAAGTAAGGTTTCCGGCTGTATCTTCCGAGAGGGGGATGCGGCCTTTTTTTATTGCTTAACAGGTGGCAAAGCTATTTTTGCTAATAAAGTTTTCTTTATAAATCTGGATTAATTTACTACAATCATTATATAAGCGATGTTAAGTTGAATCCAAAGGGTGTAATCTGCGTATATCATACATACCTGTCAGGAAAGAGGGAATGGACAGATGGCAATTATTGAAGTAGTCAAATATGACGGGCCTCCGGGTGTCTTCGCCTGGAAGTATCCGAATCAGGAGCTGGGGACCTGGACACAGCTGATTGTGAATGAATCCCAGGAAGCGATTCTGTTCAAGGGTGGAGAGGCGCTGGATTCCTTCACAGCCGGACGCCATACCTTAAGCACAGCGAATATTCCGATTCTGTCGAATGTGGTGAACCTGCCGTTCGGCGGCAAGTCTCCGTTCACCGCAGAGATATGGTTTGTGAACAAGCTGAACTCCATGAATGTGAAGTGGGGGACCAGTGCGCCGCTGCAGCTGCAAGACCCTAAGTACAAGCTCATGGTAGCGGTCCGCGCTTTCGGACAGTTTGGGGTCCGGATCGAAGATCCCCGCAAATTCCTGCTGAAGCTGGTAGGGACCCTACCGGTCTTCGATCAGGATACGATGATCAATTATTTCCGCGGGCTGCTGATGTCCAATATTAATGAACTTATTTCTTCTTATCTGGTGCACAAAAAAATCAGCATCCTGGAGATCAACGCCTACGTGGTTGAAATCTCCAAGCATATTCAGGGGCGCTTGTCCTCCTCGTTCCTGGACAGCGGTATTGAACTTAATAATTTCTATATTGATTCGATCAATATTCCCGATGATGATCCGGCAACCCAGCGTCTCAAGGAAGCCTTGGCCAAAAAAGCGGAGATGGACATTATCGGCTTCACCTACCAGCAGGAACGAAGCTTCGACGCTATGGAGGAGGCAGCAGGCAATCCGGGCAATGCAGGCGTAGGCATGATGAATGCGGGGCTGGGGCTCGGCATGGGCTTTGGGCTGGCCGGGCCTGCGGCTGAGATAGCCACCCGGATGACCCGTAGCATGTCTCTGGACGGCAGTACGGGCAGCCAGCCGGCACCTCCTGCTGCTTCTAAATCCTGCTCGGACTGCGGAACCCTTAATCCGGCAAATGCACGCTTCTGTACCGGCTGCGGCCGCAGTCTGCAATCCCCGCCGGCGGTGGAGGATAAGGTATGCCATAGCTGCGGTAAGGCGGTCATCCCAGGTGCCAAATTCTGTCCGCATTGTGGAGAGGGCCTGATCCTGAAGTGTACGGGCTGCGGGCATGAGCTGAAGCCCGGACAGAAATTCTGTCCAGAGTGCGGTACCAGAGCGGCTAACGGGTGAGCGGGATGCAGAGGCAGAGGTCATATACGGGTCTTGTTACTGGCATTTATGTTGCTGTTCTGGCAGTTACTGCAGGTACCTTCTTCACGTTTGGATTCTCGGAATCGCTGCTGCGCTTCGTAGTGACTCTGCTTGCTGTAGGTATGGCAGAGTCTGTGGTTTATGTATATTGCATGCTCTGGCTGCGCCGTGCTGCTGAAGCGGGCCGGACTTCACCGGTATTCATAAGCGGAGCTGTAATTATAGTATTCTATCTGGCTGCGGTACTTGCTTCGGCTATTCTGCTGGACTGGCTTCTGGAGCTGAGTCCGCTCTGGTATGCGGGAGAGCAGCTGCTGATCCTGATTGTAGCTTCCGTCGTACTTGTGGCTACAGGGGGATATGGGCGGAATGCCGCATCCGGGGAGCGCAGAGCTGCGGACGCTTCGCGGAGTCTGCGTACTCACATGCAGGAGCTGCAGGAGATCAGAGGGATTGCCGGCACCTGGAAGCATTCTGAGGCAAGCAGGCTGGTAGAACTGATTGATTCTCTGGAGGAGAAATTCCGCTACAGTGACCCGGTATCGAGACCGGGATTGTATGCCACGGAAGACATCATTAGGCAGCAGATCTCTCTGCTGCATGACCATGTGGCGCTGCTGCTTGTCCTGAAGGAGCTGCCGGCCCGCTGGGACACGGAGACAGAGGAATTAACGGAGAGTATTGCCGGCACGCTCCAGCGGCGTAATCTGGAGCTGGCGGGGCTTAAATAGGAGGAGTAGACAGCAATGGGGATAGGGAATGAGCTGGGGGGACTGTTGCCGGGCCGGGAAGGACAGCCCTCTGATAGTCTGCCTAAGTATGAGCGGACCACTTTTGATGTTGTAACTATCGGCGCCGGATATTTGTTTATGCCGTTGGGACTTGCGCTTGCGCTGGTACGAATGCTGAGCACCCATTATAAAAATTACCGCAAGCCCGTCAATTATAGTCTGTTGTTCCATGTATTTGTGGGCGGCTTCGTGCAGTTGATGGGGATTGTCGTCAATTCCATCTTCAGTGAAGTCGCCGTTGATACTGGTACGTTAATTGGAATGTTAATTATGTTCTCATTGATAACACTTCTGCCTGCGGCCGTATTTGCCAGAAGCGCGGCCAAAGCCAGATTCCGCTTCTCGCAGCTCACCAATCAGTATGTACATCTGATCACGGTGGAGAGAGTCCGCTATACCGGGAATCTGGCTGACCGCACCGGGCAGAGCGAAGGCGATGTGAACAGAGATCTTATCTATCTGCAGAAGTACGGGGTGCTGGACTCCGGGCTTCTCTTCCATGAAGGAGCGGATGCAGTGCCGCAGGCCCAGGCGGGGCAGGCAGATGCATCTCCCTTCTCGCAGCCTGCAAGGCAGCCGTCCTATCAGCAGCCGAGGCCGCAGCAGCTTCCCAAATCTGTCCGCTGTCCCGGCTGCGGGGCACAGAATACGGTAGCTCCCAACCAATCTACTAGCTGTGATTACTGCGGAACGACCATCGCCTACAGCTGAAGCGTTACAGCAGCTATAAGTATTTTCTTGGATTCCTGCAGGTGAAGGCTGTTCCTCCTAGCTAATAGGGGGACAGCCTTTTCCGCATGTTTGCAGAAAGTTATTGCAATAAAAGCCTTCAATCCCGTATAATGTCCACTATGTACATACAAAAGTCTTTGGGGTGAGGACGTTCGTGAAAGAACGCTATTATTTGGTCCGGGAGGACATTTTGCCCGATGCGGTGCTGAAGACCATGCAGGTCAAGCAGCTGCTGGAAGCAGGAGATGCCAAAACCGTACACGAGGGCGTGGAACAGGTCGGGCTTAGCCGCAGTGCTTTTTATAAATACAAAGATGGGATACACTTAATTCATCAGCTGGAGCGCGAGCGCATTGTGACGATCTCGATTGATCTGGAGCACGAGTCGGGCATGTTGTCCAAGGTGCTCGGTTCGGTGGCTGTTCACGGGGCGAATGTGCTGACAATCCATCAGAGTATACCGCTGCAAGGACGGGCGAACGTGGTGATCTCTGTCGAGATCTCCCATCTGAATGAAGAGCTGGGCGACTTGCTGGACAGTCTCAAGGCAATTCCCGGTGTGAAGCGTGCGTTAATTATTGGTCAGGGGTGAGAATACGAATGAAGCCGGTTAAAGTAGGTCTGCTGGGTCTGGGTACTGTGGGTACGGGTGTTGTCCGTATTGTGGAAGGAAATCAGGAGGATTTGAGCAGCCAGGTCGGCTCGCCGATCCTGATTGAACGGATTGCCGTGAAGAATACGGAGAAGCCGCGTGATATCGAAGTGGACCCGTCCAAGATTACTGATGATCCATGGGCCGTTATCCGCGACCCGGAGATTGATGTCATTGTTGAGGTCATGGGCGGGGTCGCAGGGACGAAGGAGTACATTCTGGAGGCACTGGAGCGCGGCAAGCATATCGTAACAGCCAATAAGGACCTGATGGCCCTGCACGGCTCGGAGATTCTGGCCAAGGCACAGGAGAAGCAGTGCGATGTGTTCTATGAAGCAAGTGTGGCGGGAGGCATACCGATTATCCGCACGCTGATCGAAGGCTTTTCCTCGGATAAGATTATGAAGATTATGGGGATTGTGAACGGGACAACCAACTACATCCTCAGCAAAATGAGCCAGGAAGGCGCATCTTACCTCGACGCACTGCAGGAAGCGCAGGAGCTGGGATATGCCGAGTCTGATCCGACGTCCGATGTGGAGGGACTGGATGCAGCCCGCAAGATGGCCATTCTGGGCACGCTGGGCTTCCGGACCAATGTAGAGCTGAGCGATGTCAGTGTAAGCGGGATTTCCGGCGTCAGCAAGGAGGATATGGCTTTTGCCAAACGGCTGGGGTACGAGATGAAGCTGCTCGGGATTGCAGAACGCCAGGATGAAGAATTCAGCATTAGCGTCCAGCCTACAATGATCCGTACGAACCACCCGATTGCCTCCGTGAACGGCGTCTTTAATGCGGTATATGTATATGGTGAGGCTGTAGGAGAGACGATGTTCTACGGTGCGGGGGCAGGGGCGATGCCTACGGCAACCTCGATTGTGGCGGATCTGGTGGCGGTCATCAAGAACCTGAAGCTGGGGGTCAACGGGCTTAAGCAGATTGTGCCGTACAAGCAGAAGAAGCTGAAGAGCGACGAGGATATTTATTACAAGAACTTCCTGCTGCTTCATGTCGATGACAAGGCGGGTGTACTGGCGAAGATTACCCAGGTGTTTGCCGAATATGATGTCAGTCTGGATTCCGTTGTGCAGCAGGCCAATCCTAATAATCCTGATGCCGAAATTATCATTGTCACACATAACGCCAGCAGAGCGAGTATGAACAAAGTGCTGCGCCATCTGGAGCAACTGAATGTCATTCACCGCATCAAAAGCCACTACCGTGTAGAAGGCTAACTATCGCAGGTGTCCATGGAATACAGGGCTTGCGCGCAAATATAATGAAGGAGATTTACCCGCCATGAGTATTTACGGAAGGTCTAGAGTGAAGGTTCCTGCGAGCACGGCCAACCTCGGTCCGGGCTTCGATACGCTGGGCATGGCTCTGTCGCTGTATGCCTGGATTGAAATGGAGGAAGCCGCTGAAACGGTGTTTCATCTGTATGGAGATGAGATGGCCGGTCTTCCCCGGGACAAAAGCAATCTGCTCTACAAGGTTGCGCAAATGGTATTTGCAGAGGCCGGGGTCCAGGTTCCGGAGTTGTCCATCTCCATGTATTCGGAAATCCCGCTCACCCGCGGGCTGGGCAGCAGTGCTTCGGCCATTATTGGCGCGCTGGCTGCGGCGAATGCTATGATAGGTTCACCGCTGAGTCAGGCGAAGCTGTTCGATATGGCTACAGCGATCGAGAAGCATCCCGATAATGTCGGAGCGTCGCTCTTCGGGGGAATTATTACGGCCGTATGGGATGGCGAGCATGCCGATTACATCCGGATTGAGCCGCCGCAGGAGCTGGAATTCCTGGTGGTCATTCCTGAATTCGAGCTGGAGACCGTCAAGGCCAGAGAGGCGCTGCCTGCGGAGGTTACGCTCGGCGATGCTGTTCATAATATCAGCCGTACCTCGCTGCTCACCGCAGCGTTAGCCGCAGGCCGGCTGGACCTGATTGGCACAGCGATGCAGGACCGGCTGCATCAGCCCTACCGTGCACCGCTGGTGCCTGGGATGGAGAAGCTGCTGGCGGAAGCGCCCGGCCATGGTGCGCTGGGCATTGCGCTTAGCGGTGCAGGCCCGACATTGCTGTGCATGGTGGACCGCAAGGAGGCGCGGAAGCAGGAGCTGGAGCTGTTTTTGACAGAGACTATGCAGGAGAACGGGATTTCTGCCCGTACCGTATGGCTGTCCCCATGCACCACAGGTGTCACGGCAGAGCTGCTTGAAAGAAACGGGATGCAAAACGAATCATTTTTGGATATGATAAAAGGAGAATTACAGTCATGAAATCGATAGCGTTATTGCCTCAGGGCTCCGTCTCGCATGAAGCGCTGCTGCATTTATTTGGCGGTAACCCTGCTCATCTGGAGCATCATAAGCTCATATCCGATGTCTTTCTGTCCACGGCTGGCGGAGTCACCGATTACAGCGTCATTCCGATTGAGAACACGATAGAAGGCTCGGTCAGCCTGCATATCGACTGGCTCATTAATGAAGTGAACCTGCCGATGCAGGCGGAGTGGATTTTCCCGTCGATACAGAATCTGATCAGCTGTCCGCAGGAATTCACGAAGGAGAACGGGGACAAGGATTATACCAAGATTGTCAAGATCCTGTCCCATCCGGTGGCTATGGCGCAATGCACGCAGTTCATCCGTAAGGCTATGCCCTGGGCTGAGCTGGAGTCTGTGGGAAGCACCTCTGAAGCGGTGGAGATTGTGAAGGGCAATCCCGGTAAAGGCTGGGCTGCCATCGGTACCGCGCTTGGAGCCGCTACGCACGGGCTGGAGGTTGTGGAACGCCAGATTACAGACCATAATAACAATTACACACGGTTCGTGCTGGTTGGTCCGCAGAAGCTGGAGCTTCCGCAGAAGAGCAGTGGAGACAAGACGAGTATTCTTGTTACGCTGCCCGAGGATTTCCCTGGTGCACTGCATCAGGTGCTGGCTGCTTTTGCCTGGCGTAAGCTGAACTTGTCCCGTATTGAATCACGGCCGACGAAGAAGAAGCTGGGTACTTATTATTTCTATATTGATGTGCTGGAACCGATAGAATCGGTACTGCTCCCGGGTGCGATTGAAGAGATCAAAGCCTTGGGCTGTCAGGTACGGATTCTGGGGTCCTATCCCACATACACCTATGAGGAAGAGAAAGCGGAGGTGCAGTAAGTTCATGGCTGAGCAATGGATCTATCTGGATGGACAACATGTAACGAAGGACAAGGCAATGGTGTCCGTATTCGATCACGGTTTTTTATATGGAGACGGAATTTTTGAAGGTATCCGTATTTATAACGGCAACATCTTCAAGTGCAAGGAGCATCTGGACAGGCTGTATGATTCGGCGAAGTCGATTATGCTGGACATTCCGCTGGCCTATGATGAGATGCTGGAGGCCATGGCCGAGACAATCCGCCTGAACGAAATGCGGGACGGCTACATCCGGCTGATCGTATCACGCGGTCCCGGCAACCTGGGTCTTGATCCGCGCCGCTGCCCCAAAGCAAGTGTGATCATCATTGTTGAGCAACTCGCGATCTACCCGGAACAGGCTTATCTGAACGGACTTCGTGCCGTTTCGGTGTCCCAGCGCCGCAATATCCCGGATGCGCTGAATCCGAAGATCAAATCGTTGAACTATCTCAACAATATTCTGGTGAAGATTCAGTCGAATCTGGCGGAAGCCGATGAAGCGATCATGATGAACGCTCAAGGGTATGTAACCGAAGGCTCCGGCGATAATATCTTCATTATCAAAAGAGGGGTAGTCTATACACCGCCTTGTTACCTGGGTGCCCTGGAGGGGATCACCCGTCTGGCGATCATTGAGCTGTGTGAGAAGCTGGGACTGCCGCTGAAGGAAGAGCCGTTCACCATGCATGATGTCTATATTGCCGATGAAGTCTTCTTCACCGGAACAGCGGCTGAAGTTATTGCTGCCCGTGAGATCGACGGCAGAGTCATTGGTTCCGGCCAGGCCGGGCCGATTACCCTGCAATTGCTGGAAGAATTCCGCAATGTGGTTGATAAAGACGGATATAAGGTTTGGGAATAGTACAGAAATTTCGCGTGAGCGAATAGAGAAAAATCCTTTCATGCCAAGCATGGAAGGATTTTTTTTGCATATAGGGATGTCATTCGCCCATGGGCTGCATAAGATGTAGTAACGAAGGAGGCGGCTGTACCGCAACTACCGAATCTGGAGGGCTATCATCCCTGAACCGGGGTGCAGTGCCGATCAATAGATACTTTTAGGAGGTAAATGCTGCGTGAAAATACACATTGTTAAGCAAGGTGATTCGCTGTTCGCGTTATCACAGAAGTATGGAGTGCCGCTGCAAAAAATAATCGAGGCCAATCCGCAAATCACCAATCCAGATGTGCTTGCTGTAGGAGACAAGGTTAAGATCCCGGCTGCGCCCGTAGCTCTGCCTGTTCCGGACAACAACGATATCTACTATAAGCATACAGTCAAGCAAGGCGATACCTTATGGAAGCTCTCCAAGGCTTGGGGAGTTACACTCAAGGATATGATTGATGCCAACCCGCAGCTTAAGAACCCTAATGCACTGATGACGGGTGAAGTCGTGAATATCCCTAAGAAAGTCAGTACCTCTCCAATCCAGGCCCAATCCATCGATCCGGTAAAAGCTAATACGACCCCAATTCAGGCTCAGTCCACCGCTCCGGCAGTGGTCGATAAAACGGCGATTGGCGGTAAAACCTACACTGGTGTCATCGAAAAGCCGGCTCCCGCACCTGCGCCAGTTCCTGCACCTGCTGCAGAAGCAGTCCCTATCCCGTTGGCGGTTCCTGCACCTAACCCTGCACCTAACAAAGCGCCGGAAGTCAAGCCGGTTCAGGAAGCCGTCTATGAGAAACAAAGCTTGTATGTGCAAATCTCTGTTCCCGCACAGGAAGAGAAAACCAAAGAAGTGCATCATAAGTCAGAGGTTCAGCCTGCCGCCTGGGATGAGGGTAAAACCTCGCCCTGGGGAAAGAGCGATGGCTATCCCGGCCTTAGCGAGAATCCGTATTTTATGAATTATGCACCCGTGTATCCCGTATATGAGCCAATGGCCAATATGAATATGAACAATATGAATATGAACAATATGAATAACGCTCCAAGTTATGTTCAGCCTGCAGCGTTTATGCCGGAATGCCCGCCGTTCTATGCTCAGCCGGTTAATCCTTGTCCGCCTGGACAATACCCCGGAGCATGGTATCCTAATGCAGAACCGGATTATAACAATGTGAATATGTCAGCAGTCAGCCCTGTCAGTGACAATGCTGCGTTTGCTCCGCAGTACCAGAGTGAGCAGGTTAATCTTCCGTGGCCTTCCTGCGGATGCGGCGCAATGTCGATTCAGCCCTATCCTTATGAGCAGCCGATGTATAACGGGTATCCGGTGTACGGCATGCCGCAGATGGGGATGGTTTCTCCTTATGCTGGAGGAATGAATGCCATGCCTAACGCGGTGTCACCGATGTATGAACAGCCTATGGTATCGAATATTCCGCCATATCCGGCTTATCCGGGCATGGAGAATTTCGCCCACAACCGCGTACCCGAGATTCAGATTCCTGAGCCTGTAGTGGAGGAAGCGGAGGAGGTGCCGGATAAGGGGCGCACTGAGGCCACAACAGCAAAGGATACAAAACCAGGGAAATCCAAACCGGCAGCGGCAAAAGCGAAAACCTCCAGCCAGAACTCTGCCGCCAAGGATAAGGCCCACTCCAAGCCGCGTTCGAGCTCAAGCGGACGTTCAAGTACAGATAAGAAGAATCAGACTCCTTGGATTCCCAATTAAGAGGATAGTCCCTAAGAGGAGAGTTGCACATGCAGGTCCTGCTAGATATGAGGGCCGGCATGTGCTTTTGGGGCATGGTTATACAGGTACAGAGGCTTGTATAGGATATCTATGAAAGTCTATAGTACTATCTCGAAAATAGTAGAAATTAAGGGTTGTTAGCAGGGATATATAATGTTATATTATATATCCAATCGCAAGGCGGGTGCCTTGCACAAGGTTGGACATGTTGCTCTGATGAATACACACTTTGCTTCATCGAAAATAAGTGTTGCATTCAGAAGAAGAACATGTTATATTATAAGAGTTGCTGGTGACGAGATAATCGACACTAACAACGAGCTTGATCTTTGAAAACTGAACAACGAGTGAGTATCTGGAGATCACTTCGGTGAGATCCAAAAATGAGAATGTAAATTCTCGTCAGATGTTTCAAAATGAGCAATCGCTCTTTCTAAATACCAATTTGGAGAGTTTGATCCTGGCTCAGGACGAACGCTGGCGGCATGCCTAATACATGCAAGTCGAGCGGAGTTTGAGAGGAAGCTTGCTTCCTTTCAGACTTAGCGGCGGACGGGTGAGTAACACGTAGGCAACCTGCCCTCAAGCCTGGGATAACTACCGGAAACGGTAGCTAATACCGGATAATTTCTTTTTTCTCCTGAGAGAAGAATGAAAGGCGGAGCAATCTGCTGCTTGGGGATGGGCCTGCGGCGCATTAGCTAGTTGGTGGGGTAACGGCCCACCAAGGCGACGATGCGTAGCCGACCTGAGAGGGTGAACGGCCACACTGGGACTGAGACACGGCCCAGACTCCTACGGGAGGCAGCAGTAGGGAATCTTCCGCAATGGGCGCAAGCCTGACGGAGCAATGCCGCGTGAGTGATGAAGGTTTTCGGATCGTAAAGCTCTGTTGCCAGGGAAGAACGTCCGGTAGAGTAACTGCTACCGGAGTGACGGTACCTGAGAAGAAAGCCCCGGCTAACTACGTGCCAGCAGCCGCGGTAATACGTAGGGGGCAAGCGTTGTCCGGAATTATTGGGCGTAAAGCGCGCGCAGGCGGTTATTTAAGTCTGGTGTTTAAACCTTGGGCTCAACCTGAGGTCGCACTGGAAACTGGGTGACTTGAGTACAGAAGAGGAAAGTGGAATTCCACGTGTAGCGGTGAAATGCGTAGATATGTGGAGGAACACCAGTGGCGAAGGCGACTTTCTGGGCTGTAACTGACGCTGAGGCGCGAAAGCGTGGGGAGCAAACAGGATTAGATACCCTGGTAGTCCACGCCGTAAACGATGAGTGCTAGGTGTTAGGGGTTTCGATACCCTTGGTGCCGAAGTTAACACAGTAAGCACTCCGCCTGGGGAGTACGGTCGCAAGACTGAAACTCAAAGGAATTGACGGGGACCCGCACAAGCAGTGGAGTATGTGGTTTAATTCGAAGCAACGCGAAGAACCTTACCAGGTCTTGACATCCAACTAACGAAGCAGAGATGCATCAGGTGCCCTTCGGGGAAAGTTGAGACAGGTGGTGCATGGTTGTCGTCAGCTCGTGTCGTGAGATGTTGGGTTAAGTCCCGCAACGAGCGCAACCCTTGACTTTAGTTGCCAGCAGGTGAAGCTGGGCACTCTAGAGTGACTGCCGGTGACAAACCGGAGGAAGGTGGGGATGACGTCAAATCATCATGCCCCTTATGACCTGGGCTACACACGTACTACAATGGCCGGTACAACGGGAAGCGAAGCCGCGAGGTGGAGCCAATCCCAGCAAAGCCGGTCTCAGTTCGGATTGCAGGCTGCAACTCGCCTGCATGAAGTCGGAATTGCTAGTAATCGCGGATCAGCATGCCGCGGTGAATACGTTCCCGGGTCTTGTACACACCGCCCGTCACACCACGAGAGTTTACAACACCCGAAGTCGGTGGGGTAACCCGCAAGGGAGCCAGCCGCCGAAGGTGGGGTAGATGATTGGGGTGAAGTCGTAACAAGGTAGCCGTATCGGAAGGTGCGGCTGGATCACCTCCTTTCTATGGAGAATCGTCTTCTGCAATGAAGACATTCAAATCGGAAGCTTTGCTTCCACTAATAGAACCCTTGGGTTCGAATACTCACTCGTTGGTCAGTTTTGAGAGTTTAAGCTCTCATCTTTAAACTTGATCCTTGAAAACTGGATACCGAAACGAATTTGCGTTTTAGAACATTCCTTTAAGCTGAACTTGTGTAAACAAGTTTCATATTAATGGCGATACTAGCGATTTTCCTTAGGGAAAACGCATTGGTTAAGCTACTAAGAGCACACGGAGGATGCCTAGGCGCCAGGAGCCGACGAAGGACGTGGCGAACAACGAAACTGCCTCGGGGAGCTGTAAGCAAGCTTTGATCCGGGGGTGTCCGAATGGGGAAACCCAGCTGTGGTAATTCGCAGTTACTCATTTCTGAATACATAGGAAATGCAGAGGCAGACCAGGGGAACTGAAACATCTAAGTACCCTGAGGAAGAGAAAACAATAGTGATTCCGTCAGTAGCGGCGAGCGAACGCGGAACAGCCTAAACCAAGGGGCTTGCCTCTTGGGGTTGTGGGACGTCTCACATGGAGTTACAAAGGAATAGAGTAGGCGAAGAGGTCTGGAAAGGCCCGCGATAGAGGTAAAAGCCCTGTAGCCTAAACTGTGTTCTCTCCGAGACGGATCCCGAGTAGTGCGGGGCACGTGAAACCCCGTATGAATCCAGCAGGACCATCTGCTAAGGCTAAATACTACCTGGCGACCGATAGTGAAACAGTACCGTGAGGGAAAGGTGAAAAGCACCCCGGAAGGGGAGTGAAATAGAACCTGAAACCGTGTGCTTACAAAAAGTCAGAGCCCTCTTTATGGGTGATGGCGTGCCTTTTGTAGAATGAACCGGCGAGTTACGTTTAACATGCAAGGTTAAGGTGAGAAGCCGGAGCCGCAGCGAAAGCGAGTCTGAATAGGGCGACTAAGTATGTGGACGTAGACCCGAAACCGTGTGATCTACCCCTGTCCAGGGTGAAGGTGCGGTAACACGCACTGGAGGCCCGAACCCACGCATGTTGAAAAATGCGGGGATGAGGTGGGGGTAGCGGAGAAATTCCAATCGAACTCGGAGATAGCTGGTTCTCCCCGAAATAGCTTTAGGGCTAGCCTCGGTGAATGGAGTGGTGGAGGTAGAGCACTGATTGGGTGCGGGGCCCGCAAGGGTTACCAAGCTCAGTCAAACTCCGAATGCCATTTACTTCTTGCCGGGAGTCAGACAGTGAGTGCTAAGATCCATTGTCAAAAGGGAAACAGCCCAGACCATCAGCTAAGGTCCCCAAGTGTGTGTTAAGTGGGAAAGGATGTGGAGTTGCACAGACAACCAGGATGTTGGCTTAGAAGCAGCCACCATTGAAAGAGTGCGTAATAGCTCACTGGTCGAGTGACTCTGCGCCGAAAATGTAACGGGGCTAAACACACCACCGAAGCTATGGCTAGATGCTTTGCATCTGGGGTAGGGGAGCGTTGTATGTAGGTTGAAGGTGTACCGTAAGGAGCGCTGGACAGCATACAAGTGAGAATGCCGGTATGAGTAACGAAAAGATCAGTGAGAATCTGATCCGCCGAAAGCCCAAGGTTTCCTGAGGAAGGCTCGTCCGCTCAGGGTAAGTCGGGACCTAAGGCGAGGCCGACAGGCGTAGTCGAAGGACAACAGTTTGAAATTACTGTACCACCGTAATCCGCTATGAGCGATGGGGTGACGCAGGAGGGTAGTGACGCGGACTGATGGATGTCCGTCTAAGCAGTGAGGCTGGTGTGCAGGCAAATCCGCACATCGTAAGGCTGGGCTGTGATGGGGAGCGAAAATTATAGTAGCGAAGGTCATGATCTCACACTGCCAAGAAAAGCCTCTAGTCAGGAGAAGGTGCCCGTACCGCAAACCGACACAGGTAGGCGAGAAGAGAATTCTAAGGCGCGCGGAAGAACTCTCGTTAAGGAACTCGGCAAAATGACCCCGTAACTTCGGGAGAAGGGGTGCCTCGGTAGGGTGAATAGCCCGAGGGGGCCGCAGTGAAAAGGCCCAAGCGACTGTTTAGCAAAAACACAGGTCTGTGCGAAGCCGCAAGGCGAAGTATACGGGCTGACGCCTGCCCGGTGCTGGAAGGTTAAGGGGAGCGGTTAGGAGCAATCCGAAGCTGTGAACCGAAGCCCCAGTAAACGGCGGCCGTAACTATAACGGTCCTAAGGTAGCGAAATTCCTTGTCAGGTAAATTCTGACCCGCACGAATGGCGTAACGACTTGGGCGCTGTCTCAACGAGAGATCCGGTGAAATTTTAATACCTGTGAAGATGCAGGTTACCCGCGACAAGACGGAAAGACCCCATGGAGCTTTACTGCAGCTTGATATTGAATTTGGGTACGATCTGTACAGGATAGGTGGGAGCCGTGGAGGCAGGAGCGCAAGCTTCTGCGGAGGCGCCGTTGGGATACCACCCTGATCGTATCTAGGTTCTAACCTAGTGCCCTCATCGGGTACGGGGACCGTGTCAGGCGGGCAGTTTGACTGGGGCGGTCGCCTCCTAAAGAGTAACGGAGGCGTTCAAAGGTTCCCTCAGAATGGTTGGAAATCATTCGCAGAGTGCAAAGGCATAAGGGAGCTTGACTGCGAGACCTACAAGTCGAGCAGGGACGAAAGTCGGACTTAGTGATCCGGTGGTACCGCATGGAAGGGCCATCGCTCAACGGATAAAAGCTACCCTGGGGATAACAGGCTTATCTCCCCCAAGAGTCCACATCGACGGGGAGGTTTGGCACCTCGATGTCGGCTCATCGCATCCTGGGGCTGAAGTAGGTCCCAAGGGTTGGGCTGTTCGCCCATTAAAGCGGTACGCGAGCTGGGTTCAGAACGTCGTGAGACAGTTCGGTCCCTATCTGTCGTGGGCGCAGGAAATTTGAGAGGAGCTGTCCTTAGTACGAGAGGACCGGGATGGACGTACCGCTGGTGCATCAGTTGTTCCGCCAGGAGCATGGCTGAGTAGCTACGTACGGACGGGATAAGCGCTGAAAGCATCTAAGCGTGAAGCCCCCCTCAAGATGAGATTTCCCAATTAGTAAGACCCCTTGAAGACGACGAGGTAGATAGGTTGGAGGTGGAAGTGCAGTAATGCATGGAGCTGACCAATACTAATCGGTCGAGGGCTTATCCAAAAGCTACCCCAAAAAGTGAAGATGACGCTGACGAAGCGGATTCCGAATACTTTCCGGGGGCCCCGTAAGAAGGGCAAACGCAGATTCGTTTCGGATTCAGTTTTCAGGAATCAATTTCCTGAAGCATTTACGCTGTAAATGCCCGTTTGGTGGCGATAGCGGAGGGGTTCCACACGTACCCATCCCGAACACGACCGTTAAGCCCTCCAGCGCCGATGGTACTTGGACCGAAGGGTCCTGGGAGAGTAGGACGTTGCCAAGCACTTAAGACCACTGTTGATTATCAATGGTGGTTTTTTGTTGCGTGACTTTATCTATTCGATGCTGATATACCTGGATTCAGGCTATGGCGGAAGCATTACCTATGACACTAGTACCTCATCAGATCTAAAAGGATGAAAAGGATGAATAAGCTTGTTAAACCTTATCAACCCAAAATCTAACGGACCGGAGAGATCTTATCCCCGCGAAAACACCACTTTTTG
This sequence comes from Paenibacillus sp. FSL P2-0089, assembly GCF_038595095.1. Taxonomy (NCBI): domain Bacteria; kingdom Bacillati; phylum Bacillota; class Bacilli; order Caryophanales; family Paenibacillaceae; genus Paenibacillus; species Paenibacillus sp. FSL P2-0089. Next base: position 5,663,907 of record NZ_CP152006.1, on the reverse strand, counting down.
CAGCTTAACGGACTCAGGCGACCTTATCGTCTCTCTATGAGATGTTTCGGAGCTGAAGTACAAAGGATAAGGCCTGTGGAGTCCGTTACTCGCCCAATTGACGACTTTCTTCCCAAATAAGAGCACCTCAGTCCGTTACGCTAAGCCAAACGCCCCTGAAGAACAACTCCCGATTGGAAAAAAGAAGTAATTTGAAGAGGAATTGCGTCTGCTCCACTATTTTTAATCTGATGCAGTACTAGTGGAAGAAGAGTATTTCATAGAGATTGTGGGCAGGCTGAGACGCGAGGGACGAGATGTCCGTCATTTAACCTTGTCTGCTTCCTCTGAGACTCTATACAGTTGACTGGAGAGCCGTGATGAAGGCAGGAGTCCCTGGGGCGCTTTACAGATGGAGAGATGTCTTAGAGGGCATGAGAATAAGCTCTTTGCATGTGATGTAGATACTGAACATAAGTCTATTTCCGTGGTTGCCGAGATTATTATGGCTTTGGTGGAGAATCCGCTAAGTAATGAATAGAATAATAATATTTCTATTGTATTAATCTATTTTATCTGATATAATATTTTTTGTTGTCGAAAGATTGTTTGCTTATCTGGCTCGTTGGTCAAGGGGTTAAGACACCTCCCTTTCACGGAGGTAACATGGGTTCGAATCCCATACGAGTCACCATTTTCTTCTTTGAATTATGGGATGAGAATTCCCTGGGTTCGTTGAAGCATAGGCATCGTAAGGAATACTTCGCAATCTCGTAACGGAGTGGAGAGTATCCCATACGAGTCACCACTTTCTTCTTTAATAAATTAATGGTTGTATATCTTATGAAAATGTGTTATGATCATTAAGTTGCTTCTTCGATGGAGGCTTAGCTCAGCTGGGAGAGCATCTGCCTTACAAGCAGAGGGTCGGGGGTTCGAACCCCTCAGCCTCCACCATGCAGACTTTGCAAGCTAGAAGAGAATATTTTTTTACTGACGCGGGGTGGAGCAGCCCGGTAGCTCGTCGGGCTCATAACCCGAAGGCCGCAGGTTCAAATCCTGCCCCCGCAATATTATCTTGGAACCGTGGTGTAGTTGGCCTAACATGCCTGCCTGTCACGCAGGAGATCGCGGGTTCGAATCCCGTCGGTTCCGCCATTTTCATTAAAGCAGTTGAATACATACCGTGTGCGGACGTGGCTCAGCGGTAGAGCATCGCCTTGCCAAGGCGAGGGTCGCGGGTTCGATTCCCGTCGTCCGCTCCATATTTTGCGCCCTTAGCTCAGCTGGATAGAGCGTTTGACTACGAATCAAAAGGCCGGGAGTTCGAATCTCTCAGGGCGCGCCATTATTACTTTATTGAATGTTTTTCATTTTAAATTTAATTATCCATGATGGATATATATGATATTAAGCCGGCGTGGCGGAATGGCAGACGCGCTCGACTCAAAATCGAGTGGGAAACCGTGGAGGTTCGAGTCCTCTCGCCGGTACTACCAAAAGGTTTATGACATTGTATTTTGGACAATGTCATAAACCTTTTTTGTTTTTATTGCACTGAAACTATATTAACTGATTTAGCCTGCTTTCAGGTTCTTCCCCGTATTGTACACGTTTTATATTCTTTATGAAGAAATCATATCTTTTTTGGTGGAATTTCCGGCCGTCAGGCATTCCTGCGGTATGGGGAGTAAGGATCACGTTATCCAGCGTGCGGAGCTCACTGTCTATAGGAAGCGGTTCGGATTCATACACATCCAGGCAGGCTCCGGAAATATCTCCGTTTTTTAATGCGTCCAGCAAGTCTCTTTCGTTGACAATCCCCCCGCGGGCGGTATTGATAAAAATAGCAGTATCCTTCATTTTCTTGAAGACTTCTTGGTTCATCAGGTGCTTGGTTTGCTCAGTCAAGGGTACGTGAACACTGACGATGTCGGATGTGCTTAGGAGTGTATCGAAATCGGTCATTTTCACTATGCCGTCCGATGGCGCTTCGGTATTTCTCGCATAAGCCAACACATTCATATCAAAAGCGCTGCAAAACGCAGCTACCTTTTTTCCGATAGCGCCCAGCCCGATAATCCCCATGGTTTTGCCCTCTAATTCACTTCCTGTGTACTCCAAGTGATGTTCATCCATCCTGTTTTTCATGAAATGATCAAGAAACGGGATGTTTTTATAATAAGCCAGCATTAGTGCCATTACCTGCTCGGCCACGGCCTGTGCGTTCACTCCTGCAGCATTGGCCACCCAAATGCCGAGCTGTGTGCAGGCAGGGATATCGACATTATCATAACCTGCACCTGTCTGTACCAATTTTAATTTTTTGGCGCTAGCCAGCAGGCTAGGGTCCACTTGGATATGTTCAGGAATGAGGACCTGACAATCTTCAATATGATGCAGCATATCTTGTCCAGGCGGGACAATGATAACGTTCCAGTCTTGCGGAAAATACCCGGTAATCTTTGATTGTGCAGTTTCGTTAAAATGACCAACGATGAGAACCTTCATAGCTAAACCACCTTTTCATAACCTGGACTATTTGACCCCTTGTCTGTGTTAATGATAATTTTAGACATAAAGAATAATGTTGTAAAACGCAAATATTTTGTGAACTATATTAATATTTTCTATATATTGAGGAGGTATTCTATGTATTTTCCTGGGATAGAAGCGTTTTTAGCTATCGTACGGACTGGGAGTATAAGTAAAGCGGCCGATCTGCTGCATCTGTCACAAGCAACGGTAAGTTACCGCTTAAAGACATTAGAGCAAGGGATGGGCGGACTGTTAGTGGAGCGAAGAAAAGGGGCAGCCAAAATCAGCCTGACCCCAAAAGGGGAGAACTTTTTTAGTATTGCGGAAAGATGGGAGGCGCTCTGGAGGGAAACTCAAATTTTAAAGGCGAATGGTTCGCAGTTAAGTCTGGCCATAAGCGCTGCCGAAAGTATAAGCCACTTTGTCTTGCCTCCGGTATATAGAATGCTTAATCAGCATACTCCGTCCATCCGATTGCAGATTCGTACGCAGCATACTCAGGAGGCTTTTGATAGTATTGAGCGGCGTGAGATGGATGTGGCGTTTGTGGTACGGGAAATTGTGTCGCCTAGCGTTACTGTTCAACCGTTTTTCACTGAAGAAATGGTGCTGTTGCGCTTGGCTGTGCCAGGGCGGCAGGCTGGAGATACGGTGGAAATGGAAGAATTGGCGGCAGAGCATGAAGTCCTCGTCAATTGGAATCGGGAGTTTCAATTCAGACATGACCAGTGGTGGGACCCGCTGTGTCCGTCCCGTGTACATCTGGACTCAGCGGGACTCATCACTACTTTTTTGACGAATGCCAGACAATGGACGATTGTGCCCGCTTCGATTGGCGCCCATATGAAGGGGATGGGAGAATTTGTTCTTCAGAAGCTGGCGGTGTCAGTGCCCCCTAGAGTAGGCTATAAGGTAACTCATAAGTTTCCAAACCAGGCGTTACACGAGCCCCTTCAGATTCTTGATAGCTATCTGCGAGATACATTTGGAGTCCAATGACCTGGCCGCAGTGCTGTGCAATCATTGTATCCGCTTGGAAATCGGGTGGTCTGCGTTCATCTGCAGCAGGTCCCACAGGTTGCCGTACAAATCCTTGAATACCGCAACGATTCCATAAGCTTCTTCTTTGGGTTCTCTAACGAATTCAATCCCCCTGGAGACCATTTCATGATAATCTCGCCAGAAGTTATCGGTGTTCAGAAATAGGAATACTCGTCCGCCTGCCTGATTGCCGATAAAGAACTCCTGTTCAGGCTTCGACGCCCGGGCCAGCAGAAGGGTAGTGCCTGATGATCCGGGAGGGGAGACTACGACCCATCTTTTATCCTGCTCGGGCTGATAGAGATCTTCAACTAATGTGAAATTCAGCTTGTTGGTATAAAATTCTATAGCTTCATCATAATCCTTAACGACTAGAGCAATGTGCACAATGGACTGAAGCATCCCGGTCATCCTCTCATTCTAGGCAATGGTATAGCTCTTATTATTCTACTATAAATGGACCTAATCTACACCAGCTCAATTACCGCCATCTGATGATTCTTCAGGTAAGGAATCGTGTAGGTGATCCCGCCCCCGCTGCTGACGGTGAACTGCAGCTCTGTCATCGACGGGGCCAGATAGACCCGGTGTACGGGATCAGAGGAGGGTAGGCGCAGGCTGACGGAAATGTCCTGCAGCGGCACAATATCCTCGATGACTTCGATCCGGCCTTTGAGCGCGGGAGCGGCGTAGAGCAGGTGGTGCACATAGCGCTGCTCTGCCTGCTGGTACTGCAGGGTCGTTATGCCCCGGGCCGGCAGAGTAGTGCGAAGGGAAGGAAGCGGAAGCAGACGCGACAGTGCATGCAGCACCATTTCCTTCAGGATAAGATGGCCGGCATCCGCATATTCGCTGAATACATCCCAGGCAATATAGATCCCGCTGCTGCTCTCCACCATCCCCGGCCCGTTATCCTCCTGTGTACCCGGCGTATGCTGGTGCGAGCAGAAGGTGAAGACATCACGGTTGAAATAAGGATTCTCCAGATGACCGAGCGATTGTCCTTCCAAGAGTTCCACCAGCTGACCCTCGCCGTACATTACATAGGATGCAGGCAGCAGGGCGCCGGGCGTGAAATGGGGCTTGAAGTAAGACGGCCGGTAAGGGTTGGCCCCCAGCCAGCTGATCCCCAGGTTCAGTGCAAAAGCATCGCCTTCCGGATTCAGGCCGGAGCGTCCGGTGGCCAGCACCTTGCCGCCTCCGGCGGTAAAGGCCCCAATCGCGTCGGCCAGCTCCGGCCATACGGGCACCTCATCGGGCAGCACCAGCACTTTGTAGGCGGTGAAGTCGCTGAACGTATCTACGATGTCATACAGGTAATGGCCTTCTGTCAGTATGCGTACCGCACCGGCATCGGCCAGATTGCGTTCCCCCCTGCGTGCCTGTCCGCCGGGGCAGGCTTCACGTGCAGCCTCCAGGGACAGGACGGCAATATCTGCAACGGACGTAACCCCGCTGCACCACTCCTCCTTCGCCTCCACCTCGCTGTAGGCGGCGCCGATCAGGGCATAGGTCGCTTCATCCATCCAGCCGGAAGGGTGAAGCTGGTCGCCGATGGAGCATCGGGCGCCATGGGCGAGGCTGAGCGCGGCTTCGAACCGCAGCGCGTTCGGATGCTTATACCCGCCGAATTCGCCCCAGGAGGTATGGAATTTGCCGGTCATGCCGAGGAATTCCATACCGAGCGTCTGGGCGTAGCGTGCCGACAGCGGGAAATGGTCATACCCCCAGCCTCCGGTAGGAAGCGACTCCAGCTCCAGATGGCTGTTGACCTGTACCAGATCGCGGCGTCCCCGCTGCTGATGGCCGTTGTTATGATAGACCGGCAGGCCGGGCTTCACGGCATCAATCGTCTCCCGCACACGGCGGGCATAATTCAGGTAGGTCTGCTCGCCGAGGGCGATGACGGCTGCTTCGTCGCGGGGGTCCCGGCCGGCTGCCCGCAGGGCGGCGACGCAGTATTGGCAGCGGCACTTGCGGACGCCGACGATGTCGAGGAAGATACCGTCTGCCTCGTACCGGGAGACGGCTTCATGAATCTGGGCCAGCAGGATGTCCAGGTAAGGCGTGTTCAGGCAGAACTCATGGTAGCCCGGGGTCATGAAGTCTTTTACCCAGCGTGTACGGTCCTCGGCATCGCGGATCAGCCACTCCGGATGACGGCGGGCCAGCTTCTCATCAAGACCGGCTGACAGATAGACCGGGGTCTTGACCCCGATTTCATGAGCGGCTTCAATCATCTCGCCCAGCAGGTCAAAGGAGAGGCCGGGATGAATCTCATTGGCGTCGCTGGGATGATAGGCCCAGCCGTGATGGCATTTGGAGAATACGGTGACCGAGTCTACGTGACCTGAGCGCAGCATGGACTGGAACTGGGATTTGGAGAAGGCCTGCCCGATGCCGGGAATGGCTTCGGAAGTATGGAAATCAAGATGAACCTGACGGAAACGCATGGATACACAACCCCTTAGAGAATTGGATGAAAAGCGGATTCCCAGTCAATGTACCTCTTTTCCGCCGTGGCAGCCAGTGATAATATAGACTTTGAATAGCACAAAATCGACCTGAGACAAGGGGGAGCTATGATGCTGTGCCTGGAATTTGCGATTCCCCCGCTGCCGCAGCTGGTTACGGTGGGACATGCGGTCTGGTCTCCGGGGGACCGGCATTTCGCCCGCACGTTCGGTGTGTACGATCTGCTGCTGGTCAAGCGGGGAACGCTCTATATGGCAGAGGAAAGCAAGGAATACGCAGTGGGTGCGGGACAACTGCTGGTGCTGGAAGCGGGAAGACCGCATGACGGGTACCGGGCCTGTGCGGAGGATACGGAAATTTACTGGGTGCACTTCATCCATGAGCATAAGCCGGGATATATCCGGCGCGGGGAGATCCCCTGGTCTTCACTGCTGGCTAAGGGAACGGTGGAGGATGAGGAGCCGTCTGCGCAGCAGCGCCTGTACCTGCCCAAATTCGCCCCGGTTGATATAGAGGCATTGGAGCCGGTATTGCAGGAGATGAACGAGATTCACAGCCGGCTGAGCGCAGAGAATGCACTCCGGCTCCAGCTGCTGCTGGCCGGTCTGCTGGCGGCGCTGCAGGCGGAATGCCAGCGGACGGGCCAGCCGGAGCCGGCGGCCCGGCTGGCCCGGGCTGCCGCTGCTTATCTGGATGTCCACTGGAGACAGCCGTTTCATCTGGCCGGGCTTGCGGAGGAGCTGCATTTCCAGGCGGATTATATTACGAGGTGCATGAAGCAGCATATCGGCACGACGCCGCTGCAGTATGTGCTGCAGCGGCGCCTGGAGGAAGCGAGGAAGCTGCTTGGCGGTACGGTGTTGGACATTGCTGAAATTGCCGAACGGGTCGGTATTCAGGACCCGAACTATATGACACGCCTGTTCAGCATGAGGTTCGGTGTCACCCCCGGGGCCTACCGGCGGCGGCTGCGCATGCGGGATGAGGCTGCCGCCGATACGGAGGAAATCTGAGCAATGGCCGGGGATAAGGTCAGGAATTCTGGATTCGCTCGCGGTACTGGGTGGGGGTGCAGTTGAATACTTTGCGGAACTGGCGTGAGTAGTAATTCTGGTCATGGAAGCCGCTGTCCATCGCCACCTGGGAGACGCTCAGGCCGGGGCTGCGCAGCAGCGTGCAGGAATAATCCAGCCGCTTGCGGATCACATAATCCATCGGCGTGGTCTGGTAGTTGCGGGTGAACACTCTCAGGAACTGGCGGGTGGACATATAGGCCATATCCGCCATGGACTGCAGGGTGACCGGCTGCAGGAAATGCTCCTCGATATAGGTGACCGTCTCACCGATCCGCAGCGCCTTGTTATCCTCATGGCCGCTGCTATTCTGATAATAACGTGAGAGCATGCCTACCAAGGCGGTGAAATAGGTGCGGATCATCAGCCGGTATCCTTCAGGCTGACGGTCATGCTCTTCCAGAATGTCATCCAGCAGCCGTGTCGCCTCCTGGAGCTGCCCGGCTTCCAGGGAGAGCATGCCCTTGAAGTACATCTCCTTCCGGTAGAACGGCTCGATATAGAATAATGCCTGGAACCCCGGCAGCAGTCTGAGCTCGGACTGCTGGAGCAGCTGTTCAGGCTGGAACATCACATTGACGTATTCGATGCCCTCGACATTCTTGTAGCCATGGGAAACGTTGCTGTGGATCAGAAAAACCTGCCCGGCGGTAACCGGATACTCTCTCCCTTCAATGATATGCACGGCGTTTCCCGACAGAATGACGACTAGCTCGGAGAAGTCATGGCTGTGGACGTAGTAATCATGGGTCAGCGGGCACTTCTGGATTCTGAAGGTGAAGCCGGGCTCAAGTCCAATGTCCCGCGCTAGTATTTTGGTTGTCATGGCAATATTATGCTAAAGAAGGTCGGGATCGTCAAGGCGGAGAACGGCGGGCGGCGCTACCATTAGATTGCGGGCATATTTGCCTGGCTGGGGACAGCCGGGGGGACCTGCGTAATGGTCAGGAGGGAAAAAAATGCTTCATTTACTAAATCACAGCGTACTGAATCATAAAGAAAAACCAAGTACCGGAAATCTGCGGATCCTGTTCCTCGGGGACAGTATTACGGCAGACGGCCGGTATATCGGCCTGTTCCGGGAAGGCTTAAGCAGGCACCGGCCGGAGCTGGCGGTGGAACTGCTTGCGTGCGGGGTTCCCAGCGAGACCGTCTCGGGACTCAGCGAAGCCGCGCATCCATTTCCGCGGCCCTGTGTCCATGACCGGCTGGCAGGCGAGCTGGCGGCGGCCAGTCCCGATGTGGCCGTTGCCTGTTACGGGATGAATGACGGGATCTATCATCCCTTCTCGGAAGCGCGCTTTGCAGCCTATCAGTCCGGGATGAAGCGTCTGAGCGCTCTTATCCGTGAAGCAGGAGCCGCTGCCGTGCTGCTGACACCGCCGCCGTTTCACGCCGCCTCGATGGACGGTCCGCTGCAGCCCGCAGAGGCGGCTGATTTCAGCTATCTCGCGCCTTACCGGGATTATGACCGTGTATTGGAGCGTTATGCGGACTGGCTGATCTCCGGCGGCTGTCCTGCAGACGGTGTCATCGACATACGTACACCGCTGCTGGAGCATATCCGGCATGAGCGGCTGCTTCATGCCTCTTACCGCTACGGGGACGGTATCCACCCGGATCTGTCCGGTCACCGGATCATGGCGCAGGTGCTGCTGCGGGAGTTATTCCGCCAGGATCCGGACGGACTCCGGGAGCAGCCCTGTTCCTGAACCCCTGATTGACAAGCAAAATAGCGCGGGATTATAGTAGTGTCACCCTAAGAGCCGGGAGAGAGGACCATGAATATACTTCAGACAATCCGCTCGCGCAAATATTTACAGCGGATTCTGCTCAGCTTCATGCTTGTTGTCGCCACACTGGCGGCCGCTTCGCTGTTTGTGAACTCAGGTGCCCGCAGCAAGGTGCTCAGCCTGCAGAACGAGGCAGACCGCAAGCTGCTGACCCAGATTAATTACAACATAGAGAACATGAACGGCATCGTTAAGGATTTGGCCGTATCTCTATACAATGATGAGGAGCTGCTGGCCCTGAAGTCAGGTGCGGATTACAGGCAGAGCATTCTCAAGATCGAGCGCCTGAATCATACCGTGGCGGCTTCCCCTTATCTGCACGCTGCCGTGTTCTATAACGGCGCCCAGCACCGGTTCTTCTCGTCGCTGAATCATGAGATTGATAACCGCGTTCTGTACGATTCCCTGAAGGGTTACATGGGCTCCCGGGCGGATCTGCCCAAGCTGCAGCTGATTCCCCTGGACCTTGACGGAAAGGGCGGGGGCATAGACGTCTTTGCCTTCTTCCTGTATGACGGGGAGTCGCTGGGTTCAATCAATGACAACGTGCTGATATTGACGGTGAAGCCGGGGTGGATGCTGGATAATATGAAAGCGCTTAACCAGGTGGCCGAGCGGCAGAATGATGTCCTGTTCGTAACGGACAGCGAGGGTGAGGTGCTTATTTCTACGGACGGCCTGCTTCCTGCCGGGCTGAATATCAGGGGTGAGCTGCTGCCGCGGATCAGCGCCTCGGGCAAGCCGCTGGATTCCTTCAATTATACACATGAAGACAGGAAGTATAAGGTCACTTATCTGAGCAAAGCGCTGAACAACTGGCAGATTGTCAGCATGCAGGATTACGATGTTGTGCTGGGCAGCGTCCGGCAGATGAAATGGACGGAAATCGCGGTTACGCTGTCTGTTGTTCTGCTGGCCGTGCTGTTGTCCGTGTTCTTTGCGGTGCGGCTGTATAAGCCGGTCGGCCAGCTGCTGACGCTGGTGCCGCAGGAGGCGCACGGCACTCCGCAGGCGAAGGATGAGCTGTCGCTGATTGCGGCTAATGTGACCGAGATGATCAGCAAGCTGAAGGGGCTTGAGCTGGAGCGGGCCTCGCAGTCGAATATTGCCAAGCTCTATCAGCTGCGCAGCCTGATCGGGTCCAGCCACAGCATGGATGAGGCTGCCTTCAGGCAGCTCAGGGAGCAGCATGGCATTGACATCGCTTATCCGTCTCCGCTCCGTCTGGCGCTGGTGCAGATTGATAATCTGCAGGGGCTGGCCTCCGAACCGGGGCTGCCGATGGAGTCCCTGCTGTATTTCGCCATTGCTAACATCGGCCAGGAGCAGCTGCGGCTGGAAGGCACTTGTGAAGCGGCCGATATGAAGAGCGGCCATCTGGTCTTTATTGCCGGGAGTGACGACAGGGAACTGGAGAAGCTGGAGGAACGGTTCAGGGAGCTTCAGCAGACGATCGGCAACTATTATCATATTACTTTTACAGTCACGCTAAGCGAGGTCTTCACGGATTACCGCAGCATCACGGCGCATTACAATCTGGCCATCCGCCACTCCGGCTACCGGATGATCTACGGCAAGGGGGCAGTGCTTGAGCCGGGGATGCTCCGGGAGAATGAGGCAAATGAATCCCTTCGTATCCCGCAGGAGCTGGAACGGCAGCTGACGGAGGGGCTGAAGGGCGGGGATCTGGTAGAGACGGAGCAGACGATCCGCAAATGGAGGGAGCTGCTGGGCAGCTTCAGCTACGAGAATATGTTCTCTGCGGTGCTTCATCTTGCGGTTACGCTAAGCAACACGCTTGGCGAGATGAACAGCCGCAACGTCAACCCGGTCTCGGTCAACCTGCAGGCCGTCAACCGCCGTATTCTGGAAAAGGAAACGCTGGATGAGATCGAGGCTGTGCTCCTGGAGGTGGTGCGTGAGGTCGCTGAGCAGCGGCGGAGCGGGCGCGAGGATAAGAACAGGCTGCTGGCGGAGACCGTGAAGGAAATTATTGATAAGCATTACGCCGATCCTGACCTTAATGTGCAGCGCATCGCCGACATGCTCAAGATGAGCTCCGTCTATCTGGGCCAGGTGTTCAAGGCGCAGGAAGGAACGACGGTGGTTGATCAGATCAACGCAGCCCGCCTGGCCTGCGCCAGAGAGTATCTGGAGCAGAAGGACCTGACCGTGACAGAGATTATGGAGAAAGTCGGGTTCGGGAATGAAAGCTATTTCTACCGCCTGTTCAAACGCCGCTACGGCACCACGCCGAAGGAATACCGCCTGAAATCGGCCATTGAACGCAGCAAATAAACCAAGCCAATAAACAGGTTTTTCAGCCTTAAGCCAGGCCCGCTAATGGACATTGTTCCTATAGCGGGCTTTTTGCTGCGCGATGCATGCCACGGCCCGGCCGGAGCAGGAATCTGGCAACAATACAGCCCGGATCTACAGCAATCTTGCAATTGTACAGTAACGCAGTGGCCTGGTTCTGCGCTATGTTAGTCGTGCAAAGCCTGGGACACAGGCAGACAGCTGCAGCTAAGGAAGGAAAGGAAGGGGCTTTGGTTATGTTGAATAAGGTTCCACTGGCGGAACAACAAGCAAGTCCGGGTGCGCCTGCGGCAACGCGCAAAAAGACCTGGATCGGAAGGGAGCTTCACCATTTCCGGAACAACCGGGAGCTGTTTCTGCTCTCGCTGCCGGGACTGCTGTACAAATTGATTTTTGCCTATATTCCAATGATCGGCCTGATTATCGCCTTCAAGAACTACAGGTACGATCTCGGGATCTTCGGCAGCAAGTGGGTGGGACTGGACAATTTCCGTTACTTATTCACTACGGATACGGCGTGGCGGATCACCCGTAATACGGTTCTATATAATACCGCGTACATTCTGGTGGGGACCTCGGCAGCGCTGCTGCTGGCGATTCTGATGAACGAAATCAAGGCGAAATGGAGCAAGTTCTACCAGACGGCCCTGTTTCTGCCGCATTTCCTGTCCTGGGTGCTTGTAGGTTATGTGGCGTACGCCTTCCTGAACCATTCGGACGGATTTATCAACCGCACCCTCGAATCCTTCGGGCTTAACCCGGTGAGCTGGTACCAGGATGCCGGGCCGTGGCCGGTGATACTTATTCTGGTCCAGCTATGGAAGGTGGTGGGGTTCAACACGCTGATTTATTTTGCCGGCATTATCGGCATTAACAGCGAATATTACGAGGCGGCGCGGATCGACGGGGCGACCAAGCGGCAGATGGCCTTCAAAATCACGATTCCCCTGATGGCCCCGATCATCATCATTATGCTGATCCTGTCTATCGGCAATATGTTCCGCGGCGACTTCGGCCTGCATTATTTCATCCCGAACAACTCGGGCTTTCTCTACGGCTCTACTGACATCATTGATACCTATGTGTACCGCGCGCTGCGTGAAGTCGGCAATGTAAGCATGTCTGCGGCTACAGGCTTCTACCAGTCGGTGGTCGGTCTGGTGCTGGTGCTGACGGCCAACGGAATTGTGCGCAAGGTCGATCCCGATAATTCCCTGTGGTAAGGAGGTGCCCTGAGCATGGGCAAAACATTCGAATTTTCCAAGCTGTTCATTAATCTGCTGTTTACGGTGCTGTCGCTGGTGGTCATTCTGCCGTTTGTGCTGGTCATCGCAGTCTCACTGACGGATGAAAAGTCGCTGACTGCAAACGGGTACCAGTTCATCCCCGAGTCCTTCAGTCTGGATGCCTACCGCTATCTGCTGGACGCGCCTGACATCCTGCTCCGGGCCTATGGCGTGACCTTCACGATAACCATCATCGGTGCGCTGACCGGGCTGCTGCTGACCGCGATGACGGCATACGTGATTTCAAGGCAGGATTACCGGTATAACCGGGCGACGACCTTTTATGTATTTTTCACCATGCTGTTCAGCGGGGGGCTCGTTCCTTCCTACATTCTGATTACGCAATATCTGCATCTGAAGGACAGCCTGCTGGCGCTGATTCTGCCCATCCTGCTGTCGCCGTTCAACATTATGGTCATGAAGGGCTTCATGTCCAAGATCCCGCTGGAGATCATCGAATCGGCCAAAATCGACGGCGCACGGGAATTCCGTATTTTCTTCCGGATCATCCTGCCGCTCTCAACGCCTGCGCTGGCTACTCTGGGCCTGCTGATTTCCTTCACCTACTGGAACGAATGGTTTAACGCGATGCTCTACATTGATGATCCGAACAAGGTGCCGCTGCAGCTTCTGCTGGTGCGGACGCTCAACAGCATCGAGTTTCTCACGACGAACTCTGAATTTACCGGGCAGCTTGGCATTGATCTGAGCAGCTTCCCCAACAGCTCCGCGCGGATGGCGATTGCCGTACTGGCCGGCGGACCGATGCTGGTCATCTTCCCGTTCTTTCAGCGGTTTTTCGTCAAAGGGCTTACGGTTGGCTCCCTAAAGGGTTAACATACAATTACATGTACTAAGTACAGGAGGTCACTCACATGAAAAAAGGGCTGGTTGGCGTTTTGGCATCCGTATTGCTGGCTGCATCCGTGCTGTCAGGCTGCGGAGGGAACAATAACGGCGGCAACGTTAATGCCGCTAAAGGGACGGAAGGAAGCGGAGCGGAGGCGACGCAAAGTGCGGCTGGCGAAGGCGGGAAGGATGGCGAGCTGAAGCCGGTCGAACTGACCTGGTATTATCCGCTGTCCCAGCTTCAGGCAGACCAGGATAAGGTGCAGGAGGAAGTCAACAAGATTACGAAGGCGAAGATCAATGCCACCGTCAAGCTGATGCCTGTAGCGATCGGGGATTATGTGCAGAAGATGAACACGGTGCTTGCAGCAGGCGAGAAGTTCGACATTCTCTGGACCGGCTACATGCTGAAGCCGGAAGAGCTGGTGCGCAAGGGCGCGATTCAGCCGATGGATAAGCTGCTGGAGGAATACGCGCCGGAGCTGAAGGCGGAGGTGCCGCAGGTGATGTGGGACGGCCTCTCGGTGGACGGGGAGATTTACGGTATCCCGAACCAGCAGATCAACGGCTCCCGTTACGGATTTATCATCCAGAAGCGTTTTGCCGACAAGTATAATCTTGATACCGCTTCCATCAAAAAAATAGAAGACATCGAGCCGTTCCTGGCCCAGATTAAGCAGAACGAGCCGGATATCATTCCGTTTGGCATATTCGGCACTTCCTTCATCAATCCGCAGTCGCATGACGACAAGTACTGGGTAGTTCCGGGTCTGGATGACCATTTCTATATCAAAACCGATGATCCTACGTATACGCTCCAGCGCTATCCGGAAGAAGAGCTGGACAATTTCCGGCTGGCCAGCAAATGGTATAAGGAGGGCTATATTTACAAGGATGCCGCTACCGAAAAAGCGAATGATTACCTCGCCAAAGGCCAAATTGCCGTCGATTTCAACGTGACGCTGAAGCCGGGCGTGGAAGCGGAGGTCAAAGCCAAAAACGGCGGTAACGATGTCATTACGGTTCCGCTCAGCGACTGGTTCTCCAACGGCTATTCGGCGACCACCAACCAGTCGATCAGCCGTACTGCCCCTAATCCGGAGCGTGCCATGATGCTGCTGAATCTGGTCAATACCGACAAGGAGCTGTACAATCTGCTCTGCAACGGCATTGCCAGAGAACACTATGACAAGTTGGACGGGGAGTACATCAAGGCCAAAGCGGACTCCCGTTATCTGCCGAATATGGACTGGGTGTTCGGCAGCGTATTCAACTCTTATCTGAAGGAAGGACAGCCGGAGAATGTCTGGGAGGAGACCAAGAAGATCAACTTGAGTTCCGAGGTTAATCCTGTAGGTGCCTTCAAATTCAATTCCGAGCCGGTGAATACGGAGATTGCCAACCTGAACGCCGTGTGGGGAGAATACAAACGCGGACTCGTGACCGGAACGCTTGATTTTGAAGAAACCTGGCCTGCGCTGTACGGCAAGCTGAAGGAAGCGGGCGAAGAGAAATACGTGGCTGAAGTCACCAAACAATTTGAACAATTCCTTAAGGATAAAGGTCTGAAGAAGTAAGCCCCTACATCCCACGTTGAAAGGAAGAGGAGCCTTGGTGAAAAAACGTTTGCTTGCGGCACTTGCGGCCAGTCTGCTGTTCACGCTCAATCCCTCTACTCCGTTTGCGTCCCCTGTACATGCGGAGGAGGTATTGTCCGGGACCGCATTTTATGTGGCCAATAATGGAAGCGATTCCAATGCCGGGACGCTGAATGCCCCATTTCTGACGCTTGAGAAAGCACGCAATACCATCCGGACGCTCAAAGCGGAGGAAGGACTGCCGGAAGGCGGCGTTACGGTGTATCTGCGTGAAGGCAGGTATGAACGGACGTCCAGCTTCGAGCTGCGGGAGCAGGATTCGGGCGAGGCCGGCAAGCCGGTCACGTACATGGCCTATCCGGGGGAGTCGGTTACGCTGTCAGGCTCCCGCCAGCTGGCCAAATCGGCATTCGTTCCGGTCACGGATCCGGCCATTCTCAGCCGGATCATCAGCCCGGAGGCGAGAACGAAGGTGCTGGCCGCAGATCTGGGGGCACTGGGCATCACCGATTACGGCCAGCTCAGCCGCCACGGCTATTATCTGGCCAATGATCTCAGCGAGGTGCCGCCGATGGAGCTGTATGTGGCCGGGCAGGGCATGACCCTGGCCCGCTGGCCCAATGAGAGCACCGTCCAGATGGATGAAATCCTGGATCCCGGTCCGACCCGGAAGGACCCGAACGGGGAAGTGCATACGCGCGGGGGCACCTTCACCTATACGTATGACCGGCCCCAGTACTGGACGCAGGCAGACGATATCTGGCTGGACGGGATTTTCGGCTACAGCTGGGAGTGGTCGTACAATAAGATTGCTTCCATCGATACGGCCGCTAAGAGCATCACCCTCCGCTACGGGGAGATGAGCGGCATCTTCAAGAACTGGTATCCTGACTTCCACTTCGCGCAGAATCTGCTGGAGGAAATCGATATGCCCGGCGAATATTATATCGACCGCCCGGCCGGCAAGCTGTATTTCCTGCCGAACGCCGAGTTCGCTGCCGCGAATCCCGATATTGAAGTCACAATGCTGAAGAGTCCGATGATTAACACACTGAATGCTTCGTACATCGACTTCTCCGAGCTTATTCTGGAGAACGGCCGTGATTCGGCAGCTGTATTCATGGGCGGCAGTCATATGCGTATCCTGAACAGCGAGATCCGTAACTTCACCAACAGCGGGGTGCTGGTCAATACGCAGAGCCGGTTCTACTACAACAATTTTGAAGGGGCGCCGGGTACGGACCATGCCATTATCAGCAGTCATATCCATCATATCGGCGGCACTGCCGTCACGCTGACAGGAGGGAACAAGACAACGCTTGCGCCCGGGAACAATGTGGTGGAGAATTCGCATATCCACGATTTTGCCTACTATCACAAAGCCTATAATCCCGGCGTGCTGCTGTCCGGCGTCGGCAACCGCATGTCGAACAATGAGCTGCATGACGCGCCCCATCCCGGCGTGCTGATCTTCGGCAATGACCATACCGTGGAGTATAACGAGATCTATGACGTATGCACGACCTTCTCGGATCTCGGCGCGATCTATATGAATGCGGGGGAGCAGCCCCATGAGCGGGGGACGGTCATCCGGCGCAATTATTTCCATAACATCGGCGAGAGCAAAGCCGGAGTAGAAGGGGTATACCCTGACAACTTCACGATGGGACTGACCATTGACGAGAATATTTTCTACAAGATGGGCAATTCGGCCATTAAAAATAACGGCGGATCCCATATCCTGACCCGCAACAATATCTTCATCGACAGCAAGATTCCTTATGACTATGCGGATATGTTCCTGGGCGACCAGCCGGATGATCAGGTGCCGCTCAACTACATGCCGAAGTGGCAGGCGCTGTTCGCGGCGAACAATAATTTCTCCGGCACCCCTTATATGACCAAGTATCCCGAGCTGGCGGATTTCTTCACGGAGAACCGGTATTATCCCGACACCAATACGTTCCAGGGGAATGTCGTCTACAACCCGTCGGTTCCGCGCAGCGTAACGACCAATGTGTATGGGGCCTACGACAAGTTCGGACTGGTCCAGTATGCGAATAACTGGGTGACTGCCGCAGATCCCGGCTTCACCGACCTGGCGGGAGGCGATCTGTCGCTGCGGCCGGATGCGGATGTCTTTGGTGCCATTCCCGGCTTCCCTGACATTCCGTTTAACGATATCGGCGTTGACGGCAAGGCGGGCACGACAACCAGTCCGGACAGCTATCCCGTGCAGGGAGTTGCCGTCTATGACAATGAAATAACCGTGGACCGCTGGAAAACGGTGAAGCTGCGCACGGCGGTGCTTCCGTGGAATGCGGATCATCCCGCCCTGACCTTCACTTCGGCTGATCCCGCCATCGCGGCAGTGGACGGCGCAGGTAATGTTACCGGCCAGTCGGTCGGCAGCACGGTCATTACGGTAGCCTCGGCAGAGAATCCGCTGCTGACCGCCACGGTCACGGTTCATGTGGAGGCCGGCGACGGCGTGATGGATTTCACGGACTTTGAATCCGGTGCGAACGGCTGGCAGCAGGATGCCAACCGCAGCATTGAGAAGATTGGCACGAACCGCTGGTACAAGGTGCTGAACGGGGCTTCATCGCTCAGTGCCAAGACCTTCTCCGACTATGAGCTGAGCTTCAGGCTGAAGACGCCGGAGGTGATGGGGAATAATGCGACCCTGTATATCTTCGACCGTCAGGCCGGGAGCGGCTCCAGCCGGATCGGCTACAAGACCCGGGCGGACGGCAGCTCTGCGTGGCTGCTGTACAATTCGGCCTGGACGGTGCTGAAGGAAGTCAAGCTGCCGGGGCATGACCTGCAGCCGGATACGGAATACAGTGTCAAAATGCTTGTGAAGGGCGGCGATATCAGCGTCTATCTGGACGGAGCCTTCCGCTTGAAGGGCAATGATCCGGGACACAATGCAGAGGGCGAAGTCGGCTTCTACGTCAGCAATGTCAGCCAGATGCACTTCGATGACATTCAGTTCAAGGCTCTGACGACTACGCTGGCCGGGATTATTCCGGCGGAGAGCGCGGTGCGTCTGGCCGCAGGGGAGCAGCGGCCGTTGCAGGTGGCCTTCGATCCTTCCGATACGCCGGATACAGGCGTGACCTGGCAGTCGGCCAACCCGGCGGTCGCTACGGTGGACAATGCGGGCGTTGTGCATGCCGTATACGAGGGGCAGACGGTCATCTCGGCGGTGTCTACGGTGAATCCGCTCATCAAGGCGGATATTACCGTCACCGTCTCTAATATTATGCATGAGACGGACTTCGAGAACGGGGGCAACGGCTGGCCGGTGGACCCTAACCGCAGCATCGCCGCTGATCCGGACGGCAACCGCCGCTATAAGCTGCTGAACGGCGCGTCAGGCCTGCTGGACCGCAGCTTCACGGATTATCAGCTGGAGTTCAAGCTGAAGACGCCGTCCGTGATGCCGGATAACGGCATCCTGTACATCTTCGACCGCCAGGACAGCTCCGGCTCCACCCGGATCGGCTACCGGACCCGGGCAGACGGATCTTCCTCCTGGATCCTGTATGATACAGCGTGGCAGAAGCTTACCGAGAGTGTACTGCCGGGGCATGACCTGCTGCCGGATACGGAATATGATGTGAAGGTAACGGTGAGAGGCGGAGATATCGCCGTATCTGTGAATGGTTCGCCAAGGCTCTCCGGCAGCGATCCGAACCAACGCCCGTCCGGCAAGGTCGGCTTCTATACCAGCGGCTTCGCTTATATGCTGTTCGACGATATCACCTTCTCGGTTCTGCCGTAACGGAGGGCGGGCGCTGCTTGCGCAGAATCCGAACGGGTGCAGTTAGAATAACCACGGGTCCAGCTGGAATAGACCATGGATACAGCAAGAAGCCGCTCCCTTACGGGGCGGCTTCTTTGCCTTGCGCTACCGGTCTTATCCGGCCAGCGCGGACCGGATCTGCCTCGTGTAGAACAGGCGGACAATGAAGAAGTAGATTACCTGAATGACGAAGAACAGGCCCAGCACAAGCAGGGACTCCCTGAATATGGAGTACTGGAACATATGCGACAACGCTGTAAGGGCAACGGCTCCATGGATAAGGGCGACCACGATCGGCGCGAAGAAGAGCAGGCTGAGCTGGCGGTTCAATATCCGGCGAAGCTCTTTGTCACTTAGCCCCAGCTTGGAGATGGCCCTGAACTTCTGTTTGTCCTCATCCAGATCGCTGTACAGCCGGAAATAGAGAAAGCTGCCGGCAGAGACAAAAAACACGATCCCGACAAAAAAACCGATGAACATCACGGGGCCAAAGCCGTCATTCGTCTTGGAGGTTAAATACTCGAGTGCATAGAAAGTATACTGCTCATCATAGGGAAGCTCATTCGTCAGCTTTGCGCCTGCCTTCTCTGCACCCGGCTGTCCAACCGCTCCGTGCCATGCATAATACCGGCTCACTTTGAGCGGCTGTCCAAGCTTGCCGATCCATTCATCGGGGACGACGTAATAACCGCTGACTCCCCGCACCGCCCAAGATACGATAGCCTGGTCCGCCTCGATGATGATTCCTGACTGCAGCTCGACTGGCTGGTTGAGCATTTCTTCTCCCTCGCGGGACAGGCCGAAATCTACAACGGCTGCTTTCCCTGCGGTAAGCCGGATGGGATTTAGCCCCAGCAGCTCGGCTACATGGTTATATTCGGATTGCTTCACCAGAACCATTGTCCGGCCCTCCATAGCCTTATAGTAGTTAAGCTCCAGACCTGTTTTCTCGGCGGCAATCCCGGCTCTGCCCAGGCTCTCGTCAATCAGCTGTATATGGGCCTGTACCTTGCTGTCTCCATCCAAGGACTGATAGGTGAACAGATAGGGATTCTTCTGTGTCAGCGCTCCGTTGATCATCGACTGGAAGCCGTATAAAGCTCCTATCGCGCTGAAGGACACAGTAGAGATGATCGCGACCAGGAAAAAGGAACGCGCGTTGTCCTTCATCCGGTAGGCCAGATCAGAGAGCAGCAGCATATTGGTTCTGCGCCAGAATAGCTGCTCACGCGCCTTCAGCTTACGGATCAAGTACACACTGAGCTGTGTGAACAGCAGATAGGTTCCGACTGACACCATAATGACCACCGGCGCGAGCAGCAGCACCACACTCAGACCGCTCGCCCGAAGAGACAGGAAGTAGCTGATTCCCAGCAGTGTTACCACCAGCAACGACAGCAGAAGCGAGGCCTTCGGCTCCGGCTTGGGCTGACGGTTCGAATGGATGAGCGTGATCAGCTTGCCGCTGCGCAGCACCGTAGAGATGAACAGGGAGATCAGGACGAACAGAAGCAGGAAGGAGATCAGCGTCAGTACTATCGCCTTGAAGGGGAAATAGAATTGCAGCGGCTCATTCAGCGCAAGCACATTCTCCCCGGCAAGCAGAATCCCCTTGGCAAAAATAACGCCGAGTCCGATGCCGCTGAGCGTGGCGCCTGACCCGACGATCATATTCTCCAGAAAGATCATCCGCCGGAGCTGCCGGACCGTCATGCCATGCATCATCATCAGCCCGAATTCCCGTTTCCGCGATTGCAGAAATGCACTCATGGAATAGAGCACGAAGAAGAAGGAGAACACATAGATCACCCATTTGGAGACCGAGAGCGCAAGAGCCGCACTGGATTGAATATTGTCCCCGCTCAGCACCGGATGGTAGGCAAAGATGGAAAAGGTAAAGAACACCATCACGGTAAACATGCTGCTGAGAAAATAGGCGGTGTATAGCCTCATGTTCCGGGTGACATTACGGAATGCGAACTGGCGGAATGTCATGGCTATATCCCCCTAACAGCGAAAGTGTGTCAATGATTTTCTGGAAAAAGCTCTGGCGGTTATCCCCGCAGTGAATCTCCGTATAGAATCTGCCATCCTTAATGAAGACGACCCGGTGACAATAGCTGGCGGCTACAGCATCATGGGTAACAAGCATCATCGTCGCGGACTGCTCACGGTTGAGCGTTTCCAGCAGATCCATCACATCCCTGGCGGCTTTGGAATCGAGATTGCCGGTAGGTTCATCCGCCAGCAGCAGCTTCGGCGAATGAATCATGGCTCTGGCAATTGCTGTCCGCTGGGCCTGTCCGCCGGAGATCTCATAGGTGCGTTTTTTCATAATGGCGCTGATCCCCAGCTTACCGGCAATCTCCCGGGCCTTATGCTTCATTTCACTGACCCGGGTTCCATCCAGTGTCAGCGGAAGCACGATATTCTCCTCCACAGTCAGGGTGTTCAGCAGGTTGAAATCCTGAAACACAAACCCCAGCTCCCGGCGGCGGAAGACCGCCAGCTCATTTTTGTCCAGCTTGCCCGTGTCCTTGTTATCAATCCTAATGCTTCCGGTAGTCGGAACGTCCACTGTGGCAATCAGATTCAGCAGAGTGGTTTTTCCGCTGCCCGAGGGTCCCATTATCCCCACGAATTCTCCGGCTGCAATGGTTAAATCAATGTCGGTCAATGCCCGGTAGGCTACGTTTCCTTCATAGATTTTACTGACTTTTTTTACCTCCAGCATATGGCTGTACTCCCCTTCTATGTGTGCAACACACTTGATCTGTAACCAATATACCGGAGACGGCAGCAGCTCAGCCATCGATTTAGATTTCACTTTTATTACATGCCTGTAAGCTAAGCTAAGGATTCGCCGTCAAAATAATCCGCACCACCGTTCCCTCGCAGGCCGCCGATTCCAGCTCAAGCCGGTGTCCGAGACGGTCTGCGGACTCCTTCGTCAGATACAGCCCCATTCCTGTAGACTCCCGCAGTCCTCGCCCGTTGTCGCCGGTGAAGAAAGGGTCGAATACCCGTTTGAGATCAGACGCCTGAATCCCGATTCCCCGGTCCTTGACCTCAATGACCGCATCCGTTCCTCTGAGATAGCAGGCTACCGTGATTTTCCGGCCGTTCTCTGTGTTAGCCGCCGCTGAATATTTGATGGCATTGTTCATAATCTGCGACAGCATGAAGAACAGCCATTTCTCATCCGTCTGGGCGGTAATGTCCGGAGCGGAGGCGTGGACCTCGGGGTAGATATGGCTCCGGATGAACAGGCGTCTGTGATCATGGACAACCTCGTTCACCAGCTTCGGCAGGACGACAGGCTTGATGTGAAAATCCTTCTCAAAAGCCCGCAGCCTGGCCATATACAGCACGGTATTCAGTCCGCTGCGCATACGCTCCAGCTCCTCGCGGATGCTGGCAAACTCCGGCTCGTCCATATTCTGCACGGTCAGCTCTATGACCGACAACGGCGTCTTCATCTGATGGACCCATTGGTCGATGAAAGTCAGATGCTGCTCCTGCTGCTGCTTCACCGCCGTCAGCTGCTGCTGATAGTAGCCGTACTGGGTGTGCAGCAGCTGCTCCAGCGCTGTGGACACAGGGTGGTTCTCCAGCTTCTGAAAGGATTCGTCCAGTGTCTCCAGAGGTCTGCTGAGGCGGAGATAATAACGGCGCCTGCTGATATATTGGTAGATTAAGTAGCAGCTGAGGAAGAAGAAGCCTATGAAGACCGCATAGAGCGCGGTCGGCAGATCGCGGTAGCCGTCCAGCCAGTAAATGGACAGCATAGCGCCGAATTGCACGATCTGCACAGCCAATAACAACGCATGCTCACGGAGAAACAGCCTCATGACTCCGCCTCTGACCAGCTGTTGTTGAGCCGGTATCCCGAACCCCTGACGGTAAGCACGGCATCCTCCATCCCCAGCTCCTGGAATTTCTTGCGGACCCGTGCGATATTCACATTCAGCGTATTCTCATCCACAAAAGCCTGCGGGTCCCATAGCTTCTCCAGCAGCGCTTCCCGGCTGGCAACCCTCGGGTAACGCTCCATCAGACTCTCGATGAGATCCGATTCCTTGCGGGTAAGGGGCACGACCGCCTGCCCGTACTGCAGTTCAAGCCTTTCAGGATACAGCATCAGCCCTTCCTTCTCGAGCACCAGCTCCTCGCGTTTAGCCGCATATTCCCCGTAGGCCCGCCGGAGATGGCTGTGGATCTTAGCGAGCACAATCCCGGAATGGAACGGCTTGGTGATATAATCATCCCCGCCGTTCTCAAGCGCCATGATCTGGTCCATCTCACCGTCGCGCGCCGAGATGAACAGCACAGGACAGGTGGAGACCCTGCGGATCTGCCGGCACCAGTAATACCCGTCATAGCTGGGCAGATTCACATCCAGCAGAACCAGCTCCGGTCTCATTTCCTCGAATTCCTGCAGCACCAGGCGAAAGTCCCTGACCCTTACGGCCTCATATCCATATTTCTCAATAGCCGAGTGCAGCAGATCTGCAATCTTCGGATCATCTTCCACAATCATGATTCTGGACATCTTCACGGGTCTCCTTGTCTTGTTCAGTTAAGTACATATATAGGGGAAGCAGATACACTCTGTTTTGTATTCAAGAAGGGACAGCCTGCATAGAGAAAAGCAAGAAAAGAAGGGACATGCTCTTCTTTTCTTGCCTCGTCAGGTTATACGATGTACATCGAATACTCTCTGTTACTCCCCTGATGCAGTAATCAGGTCATACAGCTTATTCAAATTTGTCTTGAAATAGGTTGTGAAGTACCAAGCCCGGTATTCTTCGGGTATTTCGATCTCTTCAATACTCTGCTGATTCTGAACGGCTTCGGTCACGATGGCGATCATTCTGCTTATGTATCCCTTCACCTCATGAAGCTGTTGCAGGGAGCATACCTCACCATGCCCCGGTATAATCGTCTCCACATCCAACCGCTCAATCTGCTCCAGAATATGCAGCCACTCCTGAGGGTTGGCATTGGCCAGAACCGGATGGTGGTTCGAGAGCACGAGGTCCCCGATGATGACAATTTTATCTTCCGGGAGGTACACAATGGCATCACTTTGTGTGTGTCCTCCGCCATATGTAATGAGCTGCGCGCTGCGGTTGCTGCCGTGAATGGTCATTTGCCGGTCAAAAGTTATCGTCGGCACCGTATGCACCAGCTGCGGCAGCATATTCACAAATTCACGGTCCGTTGCACTCTCCCAGGCCATTTCCTGCTGTAGCTTAGTATCCGTCTCCTGCTGACTTTGCAATTCAGCTTCTTCGATCGCCTCTAGCATCTTCTCTCTGTTGTTCTGGTACTGGGCTACCCGGTCTCTGGCAAATGTATTCATCGTCTCATGAGTGCCCGATGTTGCAATAAGCTGAGCGTCAGGCGCAAACACCTGATTGCCAGTGGTATGATCGCTGTGCCAGTGTGTGTTGATTACATAGGATACAGGGTTCCCTGTGAGATGCTCAGCAGCAGCCTTCAAATCCTGAGCCGCCTCCAGCGTAGCGAATGTATCCACCACCAGAGTGAGTCCCCCCAGATCAATAATGGCCGCGTTTGCGAGTGAGCCTGTGCCTGGAACCGCAACCGCTGCAACGGTGCTATCTGCAACATATTGCAGACGGAAATGCCTGGAGCCTTGAAATGATTCAATCCTGTTCAGCATAGTAATCTCTCCCTTCCAACATGGGAATATACTATACGCTATCTGAGTTCACTAGACAACTTTTAACTTAATCTCCACTTTATTTCCGCTAATTGGCGATATTCGAAGAGCTTGCGAACGGTTCAGCAGCAGCCGGGCGGCCAGACAAGAGGAGTAGAGTCCCCCAGAGCACTTTGACAGCAAGATCCGCATAGACCAAGGCGTGAAAAGACAGCTCCGGCCAGACCATACCGGCCACAGCATTAGCGCTTAGCAGAACAGCCAGCAGAAACATGGAACGTCCATGCACCCAGGCCATCGGAATGAAATGGAGACCTATTGCCAAAAAAGCCCCCAGCCAGACCATCCGGTAATTGCCGTCTCCGAAGTGAGGACCGCCTACCAGCACCATAATCACGAACATTAGAATGATAGAGTAGAGCGTCATTTTGCCCTGAAAGGCGGTTTGTGGTCCGTAGGACAGCTTGCGGCTGACCGCTTTACCGGTCAAGATCCAGAAAAACCCGGCCATATACCCGAGTGAAAATACCGGCATGGAGATCAGCTGCGCTCCCCCCGCAAGCAGCCCCGCAAACAGGATGGCGGCCACCCAGATCAGCCACAATCCGCACACTCTTTTATTCAGATAGCTTCTGCCCCGTACTTGTCTTCCGTCTTCCTTCATTGTCTTCTTCCCCTTATGGATATTTTTGTTGAGCTTTATCAGTATTGACACCTGAATCAGCAGGTTAACCCGCAAAAAACCTGCAGCCGTACCGCAATTTATTTGTGGGAATTACTGGAATGGTAGTCGGTGAAGGCTTGAATAAGCTGTGATACTCTTACTTCAGAAAGACAATAACCACTGAAACGGAGCGCCTGTAAGCAGCATTCCGGACGGACTGAAGGAGGTGAAGTAACCTATGAAATCATTCGATAAAGAGCTTGAAGATCTCGACCTGGAGCTGATTGAACTCGATCAGGTGGAAGCTATTCCATCGACAGCCGCAACCAGCGGCAGCGGCAGTTCATCCACTTGCGGATCATCGTCATGTTCGTCGTGTTCCTCTTCCTGCGCGTAAGACAGACAGATTCACAAGAATACTTAACCACTAATTTTATGAAAAGGATGATGAAAAAATGAAGGATTTAAACAAAGAACTGGAAGATCTGGACCTGGAACTGATTGAACTTGAGCAAGTGGAAGCTATTCCGTCAACAGCCGCAACCAGCGGCAGCGGCAGCTCCTCTACCTGCGGTTCGTCCTCATGCTCGTCGTGCTCTTCTTCCTGTGCTTAAGAGTAACAGTATCGCAATGATAATAAAATACTAATTATGAAAAGGATGATAAATAATGAAAGATTTAAATAAAGAACTGGAAGCACTGGACCTGGAACTGATTGAACTTGATCAAGTGGAGGCTATTCCGTCAACGGCGGCATCCAGCGGCAGCGGCAGCTCTTCCACCTGCGGCTCGTCATCATGTTCGTCGTGCTCCTCCTCCTGTGCCTAATTGTTAGCTAAACCATGGATGGGACGGCATAAGCCGTGCCCATCCAATAAACAATCCCAGAAGGGGGAGCCGTGTTGAGTCGAACCTTCCTGTTTGAAAGAAGGAATCATGTTCCTTCCAGTGACCTGATGCAGATTAAGCATGGCTTCTACCAGGAGCTTCTAGCTTATTGTGAAGAACGTAAAGGATTCAATCAGCGTAAGGAATTGCTGCAGCAGCGGCTGTCCGAGCGCATAGAACAAGAGCCGGAGGTACGGATTGCCTATATCCGGCTGCAACAGGGAGTCCGCAAAGGGCGAATTCAGCCCGGAAAGATTCCGAAGGCAAACCGAGTCGCACCGGCGCTTATGGCTGAGGCGCTCTCTCTGGAGCAGACCGGCAGCGGGCTGCTGGAGCGGCATCAGGAATTAACCATCCGCTTCAAGAACGAATGCCAAATGCAGGAACAGGAGCTGTATAAGCTGTTCCGGCAGCAACCGAGTGTGCAGAATGCACTGCTGCTAACTAACTATGAAATGTATTGTTCATTGAACAAATCGTATAGCTCGAAAAAAAGCGGAAAGGTATGGAAAATGATGATGCGTTCTTTTGCCAAAACAGCACCGCTCTCTTCCTTCACTTCAATCTGCCGGGGGCCGGGGACAGGAAGGGAGAGCCGGATCAGCTTCGCACAATGGATTCTCCTTCACTGGTATGAGCTATGGCTGCTGCTTCCCGAGGTGATACGGGCCAGCCGCTATAAGGTGGAGTACAGGGAGCAAGAGGGAACCCTTCTTACGGAGGGAAGCACTGGACCGCAGGCGGCAGAGCCTGGACTCTATATTAGAACGAAGCGAAGTTACCGCCTGAAGACACCGGCTGCCGCCAAAATCCAACCGGGCAGTATCGTCACCCTGGATGAACTGGCGCTGATCTGGAACGAAAGCCTAGAAGCTATGACAGCCAAGGCGGTTCAGCTGCTGCGCTGCGGCTACCTCAAGAATACGATCCACAGGGAGAGCGGGCCGCTTACACTGGAGGTATTCATCGAGACCGTTTCTGCGTTTCGTCCCGCAAGCAGCAGGATACAGTCCCTGGCTCAGCATCTGGAAGCCATCCGTCTGTTGTCCGGTCAGCTCGAACTGACCCATGAGGTTGCGCAAAGGGAGAGGTTGCTGGAAATCGCCCAAAAGCATGTGAACCGCTGCTGTGAATGGCTTAGATGGGAAGGCAGATATCCGGCCAACCCGTTTAATGAGGACAGCTACACAGATGCACCAGCCGGTCCGTCTTTGGAAGTGGAAGTGGAGCCGCTTCGTGATCCGCTTGCAGAGTGGGCTGAAGTGCTGCCGGTGTTCGATAACCGCCTGAAGTTCCGGCTCTATATGGAGCATCATCTGCACGATACGCTCCCTGTGGCCTATGCCTCTCTTCAGCCAAGCCTGTCCAGGTATGCCGCAGAGTATGAGCAGCATGTAGCGCTGAACAGAACCTGCAGGGGAAGTGTATTCGAGAATGCTCCCGCAGTAGCGCATCTGGAGGAGCTGAGAGATCAGTACCGGATGAAGCTGGCTGCCGCAGCATCGGGAGAGGATGTTGCACTAGAGCGTGCGGATCTGGCTTCACTGAAGGCAGGGCTGCAGGCCCTCCATATCCGCCAGCCTGCCACAGCAGGCTTCTGGCTTCAGCAGAGCGGCGCCGGAGAGCTTGTATTGAATGATTGCAAGAACAGCTATCTGGCTTATTCCATGTATCATTTGCCGGAGAGCCATGAGGCTATCGCTGAACGGATCAAAGAAGTGCTCCACTGCGGAGAGGAGGCGCAGCTAATCACCTACTCGCCCTCCTGCGGGTTCAATCCCAATATGAATGGTTTTGCAGAGGGCAGTAGCCTGGCTGCGGAGCTGCGGGATGCCGTACTGATATGGAATGCCGAACGCACCAGCTTCGAGCTGCAGTCCGGGGAGCAGCGGGTGGTTCCCCTATATACAGGTATGCTTGCCCCGGCTTGTCTGCCCGAGGAATACAGGAATCTTGCCTTACTCACCCAATCCGGTTTCCTCACTGGAACTGGACTGGACTATGATGAGCTCGCCGTTGATGAATGCCTGCATATCGGCAGAATCAGCTACGGGAAGCTGATCCTGCACAGAAGGCAAACCATTCTTCACGAGAAGCTGTTTGCCGGGGTAACCCCGGATTTCGACGGATATCTGCGGCTTCATGAGCTGCTTGAGACCTATCATGTTCCGCTGCATTCATTCGTCCGGCTGTTTCCTGTCCGCTACAACAGGCTACACATCGAATATGGCGAATCCGGGCTGCATAAGCCTATTTTTCTGGACGCAGAGGAGCCGCAGTATTGTATGGAATGGCTTAAGCACAGGGAACGCTGCCGCAGGCAGCACGGGGAATTGGCCGTTGTGTTCGAAGAGGCGCTACCCGATCCGTATGACAATGAATATACCGCTGAGTTTGTGTACGAAATGCATAAAGAACCGCTCAGAAGGGGGGGATAAAGCGATGGGCGAGCAACCGGTACGTATTCTGGAAGCTAAAGAGGGTACTGAAGTCATTGGCCGCAAAAGGAGGATCAGGCTCAAAACGGCAGGTTATGAGCAGCTTGTCGGGTTATTCACACATCCGCAGCCGTCTCCTGCCGCAGCACAGCGGCTGGCGGATCTCCGGCACAAGCTGAACGGAGCAGAGCAGATGGCCACAGAGGCAGATGCGTATGAACTGGGTGACCGGGTCATTCTGTCCGCCGGAGTCTGTCCACGCTGTCTGGGCTTACAGTATCCTGCAGCAAGCCGGTTCAGATTCCCGCTTCCTGCCTTTATGAGAGCCGGGAAGTATACCGGTAATAAGCTGGTCAGATTAGATGCCTTCGGACTTCAGTCCATCCAGTCTCTGCCTGAAGTAGCTCATGCCGAATGTTGCCCGCTTCAATGCAGTCTGCTGGAGCATCTGCAGGAGGCGGCCTTTGACGAGGGGGTTCTTTCACAGGAGCTGGTAAGCGCAGTGGTCAAGAGCATCGATTTCCGCTTCGACCGTTATTGGAGGCTGGACGCTGATGCCGGCGGCCGGGCGGTGAGCTTCGCCGGACCCAGCAAACGCCGGGTACTGGAGGATCTGTATGCCTATCTGCTGGAGCACTGCTACAGCTATCGTCAGCTATCGCCGGGGTTAACCGACCAGGCCGCCTACCTGCATTACCTGAACCGCCAGGGAGCCGGGGATGCCGAAGAACTGGAGCAGGGGGATTTGGCTTCAGGCCGCCTTGCCTTCTGGCCGGATACGGAGCCGCCGCTTCCTTCACAGGTCAGATATAAGAAGTTACAAGCCCTCATGATTGTGTATCTCATAGAGGCTGAATACGAGGGGAAGCGGTATAACGCAATCGGTGAAGACCTGGAAGACGCGGTATTCCGGGTATGGAACCAGATTCGTAGAGGAGATAGTGATCCCGCCAGGCCTTACCCGTCCCCTTTTCCTGAAGCGGGCTATGGTGCGCTTTGCCGGTATGAGGACGGTCTGTCCCGCAGATACGGCTTCTCTCTCTTAGGAGGTGAACGGCGATGAAGACAGCAGTAACGACATTGGATCAGGCGGTGCACCGCCTGGAGGAACAGGTGGTTCTTGAGCTCGGCGGGGAACGGCTGCTATGCTTCATAGCCTACGCTCACCAGACGGGCAGGGAGCGGGTCTGGCCCCGCGAGGAGAGATTTGCGCTACTGCAGGTGGATGTTCATGAAGTGCTTGCCGGGCCTATATTCAATCCGGGCGGGATAGGCTGTCCGTCCTGCTTCGGGCAACGGAGGAACGAGAACCTTAGGGCGAATGAGCGGCTGCCCGGGGATGAAGGCCGGAGTGAGCTCATTGGAAGCTACAGCGTGGATGAAGAGCTGGTGCAGGAATGTCTGGCTCTGCTGCTCCGGCAGACCGGGGTGCCCGGCGTGCTCGACTATTACCGGCTGGAACCCGGCGGCAATGTCCGCAGGTACTCCTTCTGGCCTGCACACCGTTGTAAGCACTGTGACGCAGCTGAACCGGAGGACGACACCGCCCTAATCCGCCAGGCGTTTGAACGGCAACCGATGTTCCGGTATGGCGATTCATACCGGGCTCAGCCTACTGCGGTATGCGATGCCGTATTCGCGCCAGGCAATGCAGATTCCAATTTTATGATCTACAGGGATAGAAATACCCGTTCCTTCTTTTCGCTGACCAGCTTCTTCAGAATCTATAGGGAGGAGAAATATGAGCTTGGCATAGGCAGCTCAACGGATTATAGAGCCAGCGAGCTAAAGTCGAGGTGTGAGACGCTGGAACGTTATGCGGGAATGCACCCGCGCGGCCGGGAAGGGCTGAGTGTCAGATCCGGCACCCGGAGCCTGCAGCAACGGGAGACAGTCATCGATCCGCTGCTGTTCACCGATGCGGTGAAGGGAAGCGGACAGATAGCAGCTTACCAGGAGGAGCTGCCCTTGAATTGGATACCTGCCTTTGACTGGAAGCGGCAAGGCACAGTGTATGTCCCGGAATGCCTGGCCTATTATAAGCCGGATGACGGGTATCCAGCCGGGCCGAGGATTTACAAAGGCAATTCCAACGGAAATGCCCTGGGCATAACCCTGCTGGACGGTATCTATTATGCCTGTCTGGAGCTGATTGAGCGGGATGCCTTCCTGAACCACTGGTACCTGCGGCGTTCACCGCCCGAGATCTTGCCGGATTCGGTAGAGAATGCACAGATCCGTTATATGACCGGACGGCTTACGGCGCTCGGGTATACCGTGCAGCTGTTCGACATCACGATGGAGACAGAGATTCCTGTCATTTGGGCCCTCTGTCTGGGACAGACTGAGAACCAGTTCGCTGCCTACAGTACGGCGGGTGCCCACCCCCATCCGGAGAAGGCCATCCTCTCGGCGCTGGAAGAAATGCTGCTGGCGCTGGAATACTACGGCACTCATGCCGCAGAGATCCGTGAGAAAGCCCGGCGCATCCGCCATGAAGGGGTACTTCGGGTCGAGGATCATCCCATTCTCTATTTCCTTCAGGAAGAACGGCATCACTTCAGCTTCCTGAATGGCGGCGGTCAATACAGCATCCGCGAGCGGTTTGCCCGGTTCTACGGGGAGCTTCAGCATACGGTGATTGATCTGGCGGAAGAAACCTCAGCGCTGCTGAACCGGATGACGGACCATTACGGCGAGGCGTTCATCGTCCGTCAGACACCAGAGGGCTACAAGGCGCTTGGACTGGAGGCGGTCAAAGTGCTTGTACCTCAGATGCAGCCGATGTGGTTCGGTGAACCAGGCCGGATGCTCTGCGGACGGCGCATCCGGCAGGCTGCACAGTACTGGGGGATGGATTCGGCGGAGGTCAACCAGGCGCCACATCCCTTTCCCTGAACACTATAAACGATAACAGAAAGAAGGAGAATAACTTGCAAATGCTGCTGAAATTAGAAGCTGTAGAGAAGCGGTTCAAGGATAAGCAGGTGCTGGCCGGAGTGAGCTTTGATGTGGCGGAAGGCGAGAGTATCGCCTTAATCGGACCGAACGGGGCGGGCAAGACGACGATGATCCGCTCTATTCTAGGGCTTACCAGTATCGATGCCGGGGTCATAGAGCGGCATTTCGATAACCACAAGGATGTCGGAATGATGCTGCAAAAGGATCTTTTCCCCGATGGACTGCGGGTCAAGGAGCTGATTGAACTGCATAAGAGCTATAGCAAATCCAAGGTGGATACGAATGAGCTGCTTAAGGCTGGGGATCTGGTGCAAGAGACGCGCAGTATGGTCCAGAGCCTGTCCGGCGGGCAGAAGCGCAGACTGTCTTTCGCACTCTCTCTGGTAGCCAATCCGAAATTGCTGTTCCTGGACGAACCGACGGTCGGCATGGATGTTACCGCCTGCAGAATGTTCTGGAGCAAGATCAAGGAGCTGCAGGGGCAGGGCAAATCCATATTCGTAACCTCACATCATCTGGATGAGCTGAACGACTTTTGCCGCCGGTTTATTTTTCTCAAAGAAGGGAAGGTCGCTGCGGTTGTAAGCAAGGAGGATCTGAATGCCCAGAAAATCCTCGTTGTCCATCCCGCGCAAGCAGAGGAAGCAGAGGAGCTGCAGCGCCGGTTCGGCGGTCTGGTGGAGGATGGAAGGTTGTATGTCTTTCATCCGGCGGAGCAATCCCGGCTTGTGGATGTCTTGAAGGAGCGGCAGATTCCTTATGAAGAACGGCTTAAGGAAGTGAAGGATTGCTACCGTGAAATCTATGACCACTATGAAGAAGGAGTGATGCAGGCATGATTACAATTATCCGCTATGAAATTCTCAAGGTGCTGCGTAACAAGAGGTTTGTATTTTTCACACTCGTGATGCCGCTTGGGTTCTTCCTTGCTCTGAATGCCTTCGTGAAGCCTGATCACGGCCAAGGGGAGTTTATTACTTATCTGGCGGTATTCTGTACCCTGTTCGGAACAGCGGGCAGCGGACTGAATACGCTGAGCACCCGGGTGGCCAAAGAGAAGTCTTATATCGGCAGCATCTACACCGTCACCCCTTACTCGCCAGGCAAGTTCATCTTCGTCACCGCTCTGGTTCAACTGATCCTGAATGTGGTGATCGCGGCGGTAATCATCACGTTTGGCGCCGCTGTCTTCCACCTGAGAATGGACACGGTGCTGCTGAAGATGGAGCTGCTGGCGCTGTACTCCAGTCTATATTATATTTTCCTCGGCCTGATTCTCGGCTTCCTGCTGGACATTGTGTCGCTGCAATCGATCTCCTTCCCGCTGTACCTGGGCTTCATGTCCATGAACATCACGAATGATCTGGGATTCTCGGTTCCGGGCTTCATGACCCATATCCAGCGCTTCTTCCCGGGCTATTATCTGAGCAAAGCGGTTAAGACCCTTTATACCGGAGGCGATGCCCTTCAAAGTATTCTGATGATGACGCTGAACATCGGGCTGCTGCTGATCGTAACTCTCGTAGTCTACCGCTACAAAAAGAATGCAATCGTCGCTTAAGCAAGGCGCCGGTGAGCTGGAGGAGCTGCGGAGGACCCGCAGGGAACTGCACCGCATCCCTGAGCTTGCCGGGCAGGAGAAGAAGACGAGGGCATACATTGAGGATTACATTGTTAGGTATACCACCCGGATCAGAATCGAGCATTCGTCGAAAAAAGGGATCATCGCTTCCTATCAGGGCGGCGCCGGATTACCGGTCATCGGCTTCCGGGCAGAGCTGGATGCCCTGCCGGTTGAGGATACCAAAGCGGATGCTCCTTATCGAAGCGTGCATCCCGGCCTAAGCCATGCGTGCGGACATGATGCCCATATGTCCATTCTGCTGCAGCTCATCCGTTGGGTGGACCGGAGCGCACCGGCTGTGAACTGCCGCTTTATCTTTCAGGCGGCCGAGGAAGTGATGGCGGGAGCTCGGGAGCTCATTCCCCTGCTCCGGGCGCAGAAGCTGGAATACCTGTATTCGCTTCATGTCACACCGGATCTGTATGCCGGGTATTTCTCCCTGCGGCCCGGCCTTGCCCTGGCAGGCTGCCTGAACGCGGAGCTGCTGCTGGAGCTGGCCTCCGGCCATGCTTCTGACCAGCCGGATGTTCTCCGGGTGATCGCCGAGGTGCAGCATTTCCAGGAGGCCTATAAAACAGCCGGGCAGTTCTGCAAGATCACGCATGTGGAAACGAATGGCTACTATAATGTGATCCCGGACCGGCTGAAGCTGTATCTTACAATCCGCTCTGCGGAAGCGGACGCACTCCGGGACGGGTATCGGCAGCTAATGGATGCCCTAACCGCATCCTCTCAGGTGCGGGGGATTCTGGACAGCCGGATTATTTCCGAGTATCCCTGCTGCTTGAATGATCCGGCGCTGACCAGGCTTACGGCCCGGCTGCTGGGTACCAGGTTTGGCAGGGAGCAGGTGCTGGAGGCGCCGTTCCTGTTCTCCAGCGATGACTTCGCCTTCTATGCCAGGGAACTGCCCGGCGTCAAGACCTGCTATTATTTCATCGGCGCTTATGTGCGGGAGAATAACAACGTTCACACCGGAGCTTTTGACATTGACGAGAATGCATTGCTGTTTGGACTCAACAGTTATCAGGCCATTATTCAAATGTTCGGGCAGGCCGGCCGGTCCCGGAGGGTCACCGAATAAATAGACAGGAGTGGGAAAGATGCGGGTAGCACCCCTTTATATGTACAGACAAACCAATTTCCCGCTTAGATATGTAGCCCAGTATATGGGGAATCTTAGCGGGCGGTATACAGCGGTGCGGCAAAGCGCGGGCGAACCGGCGCTGCGACTGGCTGATATCACGGAAGAAATGCAGCGGCAGATCGGCAGCCTGGAGCGGGATGACGAGCGGATGGAGGCGATCCGGTTCAAGCGTGACTTCTTCAATGAGCGAGCCAGCGCCGAGAAGCGGTACAGCCAAGTGGAAGCCCTGTTCACCGAAGAGCTGCGCGGCGAGACCCGGCAGGTATTCGCCTTGCGGCAGCAGCAACGGGAACGGATGGAAGAGGTACAGAAGGAATTCGAGGCGCTTGCCGCAGCGGACCGCCGCTGGCTGCAGGGAATTTATCTGGAGGACCGGGAGCTGCGGGATGCCCTGACGTTTGTAAACAGTGCGATAACAGCCAAGCTGGCTAAATACTTGCGGACTCCGGCTGAGGAGCATGACCGGAATCTGCGCAAGCTCGATTATACCCTGGTTAAATTTCTGACCCGGGCCAGCATGAAGACTAGTCCCTTCGCTAATCTCACCTACTCCGGGATCGGAAACTTCAGCGGTGTGAGGAAGACAGGCGCCAAGCGGCTCTATCCCCGGCTGAATGATTCGCTGATCCTGCAAATCTACGACAAGCTGTTTCTTGAGCCGGAGTGGATTACGCGGCTCGAATACCGCCTGAATGCCACTTGCGTGGAGCTCGAGGGGAAATATTATATTACTGTGCTGCAGAACACCAAAGGTGAACGCCAATTGTATAAATCGAGACAGGGGCTTGTTACACTGCGCGCCAGTGAAGCACTGCATAAGCTGTTCGGGAGACTTAAGGAGGTGGAGGTGCTCGCCTATCCGGCCATGCGGGAGCTCCTCAACACTCTTGGTGTCTCCGGCGAACAGGCAGACAATACCCTGCGCCAGCTGATCAGCAATGGGGTGCTGGAGCGGACTGACTATCTGAACGAGCAAGCTGGCAATCTGCCTGAAGAGCTGCTGCGGAAGCTGGAACGCTACGGTGTAGATCACCCGTGTATTCCGCTGCTGCACGAATTGAACGCCCTGACCGGACAATTCAGTGACTCGCTGGATATGGAAGCTACGGATCGCCTGTATGAGTGTGCCGAAGCGCTGGCTGCATTGTTCGGCCTGGAGCCGATGCCCCGCCGCAGCCTGCTGTATATTGACGGTATTGATGAGACGGTGCAGACCCAAGACTATGCAGGCCGGCAAGGGCGGCTGGCCCAGTTATCCCGTTACCAATGGCTGATGATGTGCTTCGACACGGTCGTTAAGATGCAGTTCGCCGCAGGGGAGTTCTTCAAGAGCCATTACGGTACAAGTTACATTCCCGCGAACTCGCAGGAGGCTTCAAGGGTACTCCGGGATATGGCCCAGGTGTTCTTCTCGGACCCGGAGTTATTGAAGGAGACCTCCGGACTGTTCAACTGGGATAAAGCATTCAGCCATAAGAAGACTCAGCGTCTGCACAATATCGCCAGCCGCTTGACGGGATTCCTGAACGAAGCCGCAGCGCAGGATGAGATTGTCCTCTCTGATACACAGACAGCAGCCTGGCAGCGTGAGATTCAGGATGTGCTCGGGGACCGCCTGCTCTCACACTCGTTTTTTGTACAGGAGAGCGGGGAACGTATGGTACTGAACCATATGTATAAGGGGTTCTCGATTTATTTCGCCCGGTTTCTGAAGTATCTGAAGGACTCCGGCAGCGAATACGCCGCTTATCTGCGGGAATGCTTCGATGGGAATCAGGTGGCAGATATCCGCAATACCTTCGGCTTCAATGCCAATATCCGCAAGAGAACGGTGCAAAAAGAGATCGCCTTGCCCATTCAGTCTATGACCGAGAGCGGGCAGTCCCTCTCATGGCTGGATTTGGGGTTCCGGTACAATCCCTCCACGGAAAGCCCTGAGTTCTTTGATCCTACGACAGGTAACACCGTGCGTCCGCAATTTCTGGGTACGCTGGTGCTGGTAGCCGCCCCGGCAATTCTGACGACCTTCGATATCCTGTCCTCGCATGGGACTAGTTATTTTGACCTTGGGGAGCTGGTTCTGCGTGAGAGGCTGAAGCCGGCAGGAGGAAAGGATGAGACGGTTATCCATGTTCCCCGGATTTGGCTGGGCGAACATGAACTGATGGTTTCCCGGGAGAAGTGGCTGCTCAGCACTTCAGCCTTATCGGGAGCGCTCAGTGAGAAGGAACGCTTCACAGCCTGGAAGAGCACCATTGATTATTGTGATAGTAACGGTATTCCTACCCGGTTCTTCGCCAGGCCGTTCAGCACAAGCACAGAACCGGCTTCAGAGGCGACAGAACGCAAGCCGCAATTCATTAATTTATCCTCGCCGCTGCTCTTCCAGGTATTCCTGCAGCTTGCGGCCAAGGGAGAACATCTCTTAATCGAAGAGGAGTATCCGGTGGCGGACACGGAGCTTGATCATGTGCTGGAGTATACCTACGAAATTACATGCGGAGGGGAAGAGGAATATGCAGCTGCGAACTATTAATTGTTATTTATACGACAGCAAAGCGACTGCCTTACTGGTCCGGTCCATCCTGTCGTTCGTCCAGACCTCGAAGCTGGAGAATCTCATTCTGCAGAAAAGCTGGGTCTACGGGTTCCATCTTAAAGTTACGCTGGACGCCTCTAATGCCAATCCGCAGCTTGAGGATCTGATCCGCCGTCATGCGGAGCGGTATTCCAGAGAACGGTCTGAGGATGAATACGTGAAATACGAGCGTATGGTGAATAAGCTTGCCCTAATGGAGGAGTATTCCGGGACGTTCCTGCCGCTTCGCCGTGACGGTGAGGTGACGGTAGAGGTGGGAAGCATGCTGACCCACGGCAATCCGCTGTGCAGCGCCAAGGTGAATTACAGCATTGAGCTGCTCAAGAGCCGGCTGATTGCGGATATTTATGAGTCCTGGGTGGAGCTGCCTGAAGACAGGCAGAACGTGGAGGCGGCCAAGATGTTTTTTATTACCGGCAGCAACAGTCCAGGGGGGCTAAAGATAGGATATTTGTCGCTCCGCTCCAATTTTGAATATTTCAAAACCCAGCTGGCCGAATTCAGAAAAGATGAAAGGATGGAGTCCAGAATACACGAAGCTCTGCATGGCCGGACGGATACCGAAAAGGAATTTATAGCAAGCGGAGTGCAGAGCTTTACCGAGGGCCGGTTTGAGCGGGAGTTTATTTTTGGGCGGCTGCGGATCTTCATCAGTTCATTGTGGACGATGCTGGAGCAGGCGTATGAACGGGGAGAGCTGGTGCATGACAAGCTGTATTACGGCGATGATTTCTTCGAACGCCATGATCAGGTCAGTACGTTTCATCAGACCTTTTTCTCCAACCCCGATTTCCTGAAGCATTATCACGATAAAGGGTTCGTCGTCTACCGGTTCGTAGCCGCTGTCCTGTATTCCTTAATGCCGATGCTGGAAATCTCACCTCTGCGCAAGCAGCGCATCACCGGCGTGGCCTCCGAGAGTGTGGAATCAGGCTACGGGATGGATTGGAAGGATGCTTACAGTTATCTGGAGATGAAGATGGCGGGAGAGAGTGAACATGACACACTGGTTCATTAGACGGGAGGAGCGGCTGTATCTATATGGCAAGCAGGGGCTGCACCAGCTAAAAGCGAACCCGCAAACCGCCCGGAAGCTTAAGGAGGCCGTGTTCGGTGACCGCTCCGCAAACTGGATGCCGATTGACGAGGCGCTGGCGGCGCGGCTGCTTCCCGGGGAGCAGCGCTCTGCGTCTTCTGGCGGGAATTCGGACGGTACTCTTACGCCTCGCGGAGAATGGCAGCTGCGGGTGATCACTCCCGACAAAGCGCTGCTGCTGCGCTATCTGACGCCAGGTGACGAACTGGAGATCACTGCTGCCGTGGAGGAAGGCAATCCGCAGTGGAAAAGTGCAATGGCTCAGCCCCTTCTGCTTAGCTATGCAGAAAGTATAGCTGCGGCCTGCGACGGCCTTCAGGACGAGGAAGCACAGGCAGCCAAACGCGTCATTCAGATTGACCTCGGCGGGGCCAAAACTGTGGTTGAGCCCAAGCGGCTGCTGACCGATGTTCTGCGGACAGCAGTCAGAGAAACGCGGAGTGATCCTGCGGAGCCGGCGGAGGCTGTGGACTGGACTTCATGCCTGGATGCCCTGGAGCGTCTGGAGAATCAGCTTGTGCACAGCTTTGTGTATCATGGAAATGATCTTTTGCAGATTCCCTATAAAATAGCCACCGCTTCTGACGGAAGCTACCATAGCGGCGAGGGGAATGCAGAGCAGATCGTCCGCGCCTCCTGCCGCAATCTGGAGCGGCTGCTGAATCAGGTTCATCCCGGCCCGCCCGGAGAATGGCTGGTTACGGCAGGGCGGCAGCACAGATTGGAACGGCAGACCGAGCAGCTCTTCACGGCATGGGAAGCTGCGGGAGGCCCGGCAGTGCTGGAAGGCCGGAAGCTTGCCTTCGCGGAGCTCACGGGGAATACGCGGATTCAGGCTATGATCCGCCGTTTCGTTCCACAAGCGGAGCAGCTTGAGATCTATGTAGAGCGGATTCCCGGAGTCGGCGCATATCGTGCTGCTGCCGGGAGGGCAGGAAGCGCCTGGACAGACGGCTGCTGCGCTTCATCTCAGCAGGAGGCCATTCAGGCAGTGTTAATCCGGTTCTACGCTCAGGTGCAGCAGAATGGTATCCGCGTTTCCAGCCCATATGCCGCAGATGAGCGGATGAGCGCTGCACCGGTGGAGCCGCCGGAGCAGGGGCTGACAGAAGCATTCCGGGACAAGTATAGCAGCATGGAGCTGTTGATTCCGGTTCTGGAGAATACGGGAATAACCATCTTGCATGTGCAGCGAAAGGAGGAGAGAGGCCATGAAGGAAGCCATGTTATACCGGACGGACAGTCTGTTTCTGCGGGAAGTTGTTCTTGAGCTGGAGAAGCAGAAGATCCCTTACCGCTTGACGGATGAGCGGGTTGTAGCAGACAGCTCCGTGCTGTTCGTCATCCTGGATCATTTGCTGGAGGAGGACCTTAGTCCCTTCTACCGGGAGGTTCCCGGTCCGGGCGGCGTCTTCTTCTTCCATTATTTGCTGGACACGCTGCTTGTGGGTCCTCTGTATCATGAGGCAGACACCGGGGGCTGCATGGCCTGCCTGCAGCAGAAATATAAGGATACCGGAAGGGAGGGACTGTTGCCGCTGCTGTATGGCGAGAAGACAGAGTACGTGGCTCAACCGCAGGCAGCCGGATTCGCTGCCGATTGTATCCGCGGCGCCCTCCTTGCGGCGGACCGTCTTCACCGCTACATAGGCCATGTTGAGCATATCCACTGGGATGCCCTGCGCGCGGAAGGTTATCTGTTGCGGAAGCATAAAGGCTGTCCCGTATGCTCGGCGGCAGCTCCATCCGTGGCTGTCCCGCGTCATCGGCAGACGGCAGATACGGTGAAGCAGGGTAGACGCACCTACCGGATGCGCTCAGAGCTGGATACAGAGGCTATCCTGCGCAAGTGGTATGATCCCGATGGCGGAACGATCACCCACCGCTACCGTGAACTGCGCTCCTCCTATATTGAAGCCGGCGGAATGGAGCTGCGGATAGGACCAGCTTATGTTGAGACCGGATTCGGCCGGGCCTACCGGAGGCCGGAGGCCATGAAGCTTGCGGTGCTTGAAGCCCTGGAGCGGTATTGCGGAATGTGTGACCGGACCGCGCCTGCGGCAGAGAGATTCTCCTATGAGCAGCTCTCAGGGCAGGCGGTGAACCCTGCTGTGTTCGGTCTTCACGATGCTGAGACCATGGCGCATCCGGCCTACAGACTGCAGCATTACAAGGAGAGTCTGCCTGTGTACTGGACACCGGTGTTCTCAATGAGGGAGCACAGGGAAGTACTGGTGCCGGAGCAGCTGGTGTACTTCGCGGACGGACATTTTAGAAGAGGAACCAACCGGTTCGTCTATGACAGCTCTAACGGCCTGGCACTGGGCAGCACCTGGGAGGAGGCGGCCTTGCATGGTCTATTCGAGGTCATTGAACGAGATAACTTCCTCTGCGCCTGGTATAACCGGCTTCCCCTACGGGAGATCGATATTTCCGGCAGTCCGTTGGAGGCGCTGAAGCAGCTTATATATTTCCTGGAGCTGGAAGGTATTCAGATCCGCTTCTTCGATATTTCAATGGAGCTTAAGGTGCCCAGTGTATGGGCGCTGGCGTACGATACGCGCGAGGGGGCTGTCATGAAGGCCTATAATGCCGCCGCCGCCCATGTCATTCCCGGCAAGGCGGTGGAATCCGCAGCGATGGAGGTTATCACCTCGCTGCCTATCTATGCGGCGGAGCTGAAGGAAGGCGGCAGTGCATACACACGGGCGCAGCAGCTTGTGAACAATCCCGGGGCGGTTACTGAATTCGAAGACCATGTTCTGTATTATGCCAGCGAGAGCAACTGTGTCCAGGCGCTGGACTTTGTACTGCGGGGAGATGGGCGGCAGAAGGCATCCCTGGAGGAGCTGTACCCCGATGCCTATGACCCTGGAGGCCGCTTCACTCATGATGATCTGGCCGGTGATCTGGAGGAGCTGGCCGCTGCTGTCATTGACCGTTACGGGGAGCTGTATATAGCCGACGTGACTCCGGATGAAGTGGCGGACTTCGGTTACCGTGCGGCCAAGGTGCTGGTTCCCGGCATGATGCCCATGACGTTCGGAGAGCAGCATAGACGCGTGATTAAGGAAAGGCTAATCCGGGAAAGAGAGCGGCGGGGGCTGGACAAGGATTTTACGGTCAACCCCGACCCGCATCCTTTTCCATAAGGAGGGGTATTTATGCAAACGTGGAAAAGCTACAGGGTGTATTATCAGTTCCAGCCGGGCTATGACGGACTGATTCTGCTGCTGGCCGAACAGCTTGAGCGGCTCGCGGCCAGGGGAAGAATCTCGAAATGGTTCTTTCTGAGATATTGGGAAGACGGCCCGCATATCCGGGTGCGGTATCTGATGGATGGAGAGCTTGGCGAAGAAGAGCTGTTTGACAAGGTGAGAGCATATATTCAGCGCTATCCCTCGATCCGCAAGCTGAGCAAGGAAGAATATTTCCAGGGCCATAAATTCGACGGGGAGCCGCTTGAGCTGCAGAATCTGGACTGGTATGAGGAAGGCGAGATCATCAGTAAGCGGTATGAACCGGAAGTTGAGCGATATGGCGGTGCTTCACTGATGCCGCTGACGGAATCTCTGTTCATGGAGTCCAGCAGGCTGGCCGGCGGTATCCTGGAGCTGACGGCAGGCAGCACCTTCACCCGGCGCCTGCTTACGGGAATGCGGGTGCTGGAAGAGCTTGCGGAGAGTATCTTTACCCGAATTCCCCGCCTGGGGGAGGTCCATTCCTTCTACCGCAAGAGTGCGGAGAGCTGGCAGCGGCTGTATCAGCTCGGCGACATGGAGCTTACATCCAAGCTTGCCCGCTGGTGTACGGCGCACCCCGACTGGCGGGATTCAGTGGATAGTCTGCTATGGAGCCAGGGGAATTACCGTTGCCTGCGGAATGCTCTGCTGGACGGCTATGCTGCCATTGCCGCAGCGGAGCAGAATGAACAGCGGATAAGATCCATCCTGTATTCGCACCTGCATATGCTGAACAACCGCTGCGGAATTAGTCCTGAATATGAATATGCGCTGTACCGGACGCTCTGGAGTCTCACAATCAATCAGGAGGTGGGTTCAAATGTTACCGTCCCATAATCAGATATCCGAGTTCTATGATTATGATCTGCTGTTCGAGGAAATAGCCGGGGAGGAGCCTCGTTCTGTGGCCTGGCGATTCAACCAGCGGCCGCTGGACAACTACGAGTTCCCCGGCAATGAAGTCCCGCTGGAGGAATACCTGGACAAGGTCAGTCTGGAGCGCGGCCCGTCTCTGCCGGAGAAATATGAGGTACGGCTCGATAAGCTGCTGCTGAAGCGCAGATCTACACTGCTGGGCCAGATGGGGGTGTCCTGGTCGCTGGACGAGCTGGCTGCCATGCTGAGCTGGTCCGCCGGACCGCGCGGTGAGGAGCGGCATATGGGAAGTCATCATGCAGGCAAGCAGATCTCCATGCGGACCTACCCTTCGGGCGGTGCGATGTATTCTATCAAGCTGTATATGTATATCCGTGGAGTGGAAGGGCTTGAGGACGGTGTGTATTATTATGCGCCGCTGCAGCAAGAGCTGTACCGCTTCCGCAGCGCACTGCCGCCGGAAGAACTGGAGCATCTGTTCCCCATGACCCTGTACAAGACGGATGCGAGAAGTCTGGCGCTGGAGGGCGCGTCCATTCTGCTGTTCTTCATGGCGGATT
The DNA here is from genome assembly GCF_038595095.1 of Paenibacillus sp. FSL P2-0089. Lineage (NCBI taxonomy): Bacteria > Bacillati > Bacillota > Bacilli > Caryophanales > Paenibacillaceae > Paenibacillus > Paenibacillus sp. FSL P2-0089. The sequence goes on along the minus strand of NZ_CP152006.1, from coordinate 5,621,361 downwards.
TAACATACAGCTTCAAGAAATACGGCCGTCTGGCCTATAAGCTTGCCTTGCTCGAAGCCGGCCATATTGCCCAGAATGTACAGCTGATCAGCACCGCAATGGACAAGAATACGCTTCCAATCTGCGGGTATTTTGCGGACAAGGTAGAGGAGCTTCTGCTGCTAAGGGAGCATAAATACCAGCACTGTGTGTATGGCATAGTGCTAGGCTAAACGAAGGAGGAGAAGGACATGTTGAATGCTTTTTTTGAGCTGCAGGCAGCAGAAGATACGCTTCAGGTCATGAACTGCTACCGCCGGACCAGCCCGCTCTACACGATCTCCCACCGTGATCCGGTGCGGCTGAAGCGGGTGCTTGAAGACCGTCAGCTCTCTGCCGATTCCAAGGGAGCGGGGCGGCTGTATGAGAATGGCATCCTGGTGGACCCTGTCCATCTGGCGGTGCTTGAGCGCTTCAAAGAGATGTTCGCGGGTGTGGATGCCGACGTTGACCCGTATGCATTATCACTCGTACTGACCCGCGGGTATCTACGCTCCGAGATTCGGGTCATCCGTTATGCCGGAGCAGCTGTCCCCTTTGCTTATGCTGCGGCACCGTTAATCAAGGATGAGAATGCCCCGCAGCATCATCTCGTCATGTACAGTGATCCCTCGCAGCTGCGGAGATTGCGAGAGGAGGTTGACTTGACACGCAGGGATACTATATTTCTCTGCCGGGTGGCCGAAGGGGAGATTACGGAGATCGGGCCGGTGTATGCGCTGCATCCATCCTTTTGCTTCGACTGCCTGATCGACAGGCTTGAGACCTATCATATCCGCTGGACAGGCCCCCTGGCAGGGGAACGGTCTGCTGTGCTGGAGGAGGAATTCCTGCGCGCGCTCGTCGATTACTACAGCTCATACATTACACTCCTTTCTAACGTACATGAGCGTAAAATGATACTAGATGCCAGTGCAAAGCATTACACCAGCCTCATTTCCCCGCGTTCCGCCCACTGCCAATGTCAAAAATAGAGAATGAGAGGGTTTCTTTTACAGGAAAACAATGGAATTCTCGGACGGTATCTATTAAAATGAACCATGAGAAGCAGAAGATGATAGACGCAGATGCGGGGGACGGTTCATGGAGTATTTTATGGGAAATGTCATGTCCGAATTTCAGACTCAGATCGACCGGTATTTCCGGGTGAAGCTGCTGCACGAAGCTGCCCAGGCGGCCATCAATATGAAGTGTTCAGAATCATTGCTGTTTGGCAAAATGACCCTTCTGCACTACCGGATGTTCGGCGGGGAGGATTCCGGGATCTATAAAGCGGCTGCCGCCGTGGAAATGATGATTCTGGCGCTTGATATCATCGATGATATACAGGATGAGGATCATGCGGATATGCCGTGGTGCCAGATGCCAAAGGAGATCGCTCTTAATCTGGCCCTCGGCTTCCTCAGCCTCTCCCAGGAAGTGCTGATGGATAGCGACATGCCTGACGAACACGCCAGGAGCATTGCAGCATTATTCAATAATCAGCTACTCGCAGCGATTAACGGACAGACGCTTGACCTGTTGAATGAAATGGAGACCGAAGAGGATTACCTCATCATGGTGCGGCAGAAGTCAGCGGCGCTCCTTGTGTGTGCCTGTATGACCGGTGTAATTCTGGCTACAGGAAGTGCGGATCAGCGCGTAGCCGAATATGCCGAAGAGATCGGAATTGCTGCCCAGATTAAGAATGACTACCGGGATCTGTTGAACTGGGAAGGCAAAAATGATTTCATCCGCCGCAAGCGGACGTTGCCTCTGCTGTTCCTGCTTGCGGAGATCGGGGAGAACGATAGGTGGATTGCAGAATACTTTGCCGGCGGCCTGGAGCCGGAGGATGTGCTGCACCGGTTCGCCGAATTCGGCGAGGCTGTGGAACGTACGGGCACCCAACTGTATACCTCGGTGCGGATGCGTTCGCATTATTACCGGTTCCTGGATGTCATTAACCGTATGGAGCTGGACTCCAAATGGCGGGATCTCATTATTGAGGCCGCAATGTAGCTCACGGAACCCCGTAATACCGCATGCGGAATACCGTAACAGATTGGCGGTAATTACGGGCCACAATGTCGTTTTGCTCAGGGAGAGAACCTGATATATTGGTTGCAGGAAGAAGAAACGAGCCAATAATAAGGGGGAGCAGATTATGTTACAAGAAATCATTCGCAAGTTGGTACAAGAGCCGGGGTCCCTGATGCAGCTACAGAGCGGACAGCTCCAGCTTGCCGGAATGTCTGCGCTGGAAGAGCGGGCGCTGATGGATGTGATGAACAGCCGCGATAAAGATCATGGCCAGACTCTTCTTAGAGAGATGTACTGGTGTTAAGAGCTTACAATATATTCCTGGAGGCTTGTCTCATTGCCTAAACTATCTAGCCATCATCCCAAAATTATAGCGGGCCTGTCCCTGTTTATCCTTCTGGCCATGTATTTGGCCTATGTGATTCTATCCCGTCCTGTGATAGGCATCGATGTGAAGTTAACGCCGCAAGGCAGGGTTACGGTAACCAGCGTTGCAGCAGGCAGCTGGAGCGAGCAAAAAATTCACCCCGGAGATACGGTTCTTCAGGCTAATGGGGAGGATCCGCTGCTTCTGGAGACGATCCGCAAATATAACAGTATTGAGAATGTGGATTCACTCGTTATTGAGCATACGGGACCGGAGGGAAATTCGGTGACCACCAGCATGGAAGTGGAGCCGGGCTTGTCTGCGCATGAGCTGATCTTCCGCCTGCTGATCCCCGGCATTTCTTTGCTGCTGCTCTTCGGGTTCTCCGTATACGTATACCGCAAAAAGCGGAATGACCGGGCTGCGCTGCAGCTTATCCTGTTCTTTCTCAGTATCGGGTTAAGCTACTTCAGCTCAACGCCCTCGGGGATGGCGGATAAGGTAGGGAGAGTATGCCTGGGTACCAGCTTCGCTGTCGTTCCCGTTTTTTTCGTCCACTTTATGCAGGTCTATCTTATGCGGTTCAAGGAGCCGTTCCTGTCCAGAGCCGTTCTGAAAGTGATGTATGCCTGTGCAGCTCTGGTGAGTGTGCTGATGTTTCTGGATGTGGCGCTGACGCGGCGGATTCATCCGCTCGAAACCCAGACGCTGCTGATCTTTTTTGTAGCCGCCAATTTCCTGATTGTCTATAAGCTGATCTCTGGCTTCCGCAAGCACCGGACGGGTGAGCTGCATACCTTGTTCAAGTTTGCCTTGACGGCGCATACCGTAGCTTTTTCACCGTTCCTGCTGTTTAACGCTCTGCCGGGGCTGTTTGGCGTGACGTTTATTTCTGCAGAAATGACCGCGATCTTTGTATATGCGATTCCTGTCGTATACTTCTATCTTTTTGTTACCCATAGACTGTTTGATATTGATTTTCTGCTTAACCGGCTATTTTATTATACGGCGCTTTCGCTGGTTCCCGCGCTGCTGATCCTTGGGGTGATGGGGCTGCTGATTCACCAGAATCCGTACGGCTGGATTGTCTGGGTTCAAATTTTTCTGGCTATCTATCTGATGATTACGCTGTTCCTGTTCTTCAAGGAACTGATGGATTACCGGCTGCGCCCGTATTTCATGAAGGATTTGCAGGATTTCCAGGGGAGCATTGACCGTTTCGCCAAACGGATCTCGAAGGTGATGAAGCGCTCGGATCTGGAGCAGATTCTGGAGCGGGAGACCCTACTGGTGCTGCCGGTCCGCAATGTTTCTTTTTTGGAGATTACGCGCGGGGATGAGCAGAGTCAGGTTAGTGTTACCAGTGACGGGAGAGCCGATCCCCAGATTGAGCGGGACCTGGAGCAGGCGGTAAATGGTCTTGCTGTTGGTGAAATGACCCGGATGTACCGGGGGATCTGCCTGGTGATTGGAAATTATGGCCCCGCCCGGCATATTCTCTGGATCGATGACAAAACCAATTACACGAGCTTTAACTATGCTGAAAAAAACTGGCTGAAAACCATAGCGCATTACAGCAGTATAATCTATGAGAATCTGTATCTCGTAGCGGGACTGATTGAGAATCTGGAGGGTGAAATCAAGAACCGTAATGCGCTGGCGCCGCCATGGGTGCTGCGTCTGATCTTCACCTTGTCCGAGAACGAACGCCGCCGGCTGGCCTCCGACCTGCATGATGCAGCGCTTCAGGACCAATTGATCTGGTACCGCAAGCTGGAGTCGCTGATGCTGGATTATCCGATGGAGCCGGGCCTTCTCGTGCAGCTCGATCAGATTAAGGAGGGGCTGCTGGATGTCATACACCAGATCCGGCAGACCTGCAATGAGCTTAGGCCGCCGCTGTTAATGGAGATGGGCATTGTGGAAGCCTTGAAGCAGTTGATTCAGCAGGAGCAGATCCGTTCCGACTACACGGTGGAGCTTCAGACGGAACCTGATACCATAGAAATGGATGATGTCCAGATTCTGGCGGTGTACCGCATCGTTCAGGAGCTGCTCAGAAATGCTGACAAACATGCCAAGGCCTCACATATCATATTGTCGCTGGAATCCCATAGCGGGAGATTATACTTCTATTATAAGGATAACGGGAGAGGGCTGGATCTCAAGGAGCTTAAGGATTCATTCGGCCATATGGGGATATCCGGTATTCAGGAGCGTGTGCGGAGTCTGGACGGCGAGATCAAATTTGTATCGGCGCCGGATCAGGGATTTGAAGTACGGCTTGTGCTTCCGCTGGCAGCCGGCATTGAAGAGGGAGGTTATGATGATGATTCGTATATTACTGGTTGACGATCATCCATCGGTCTGCGAAGGGACCAAAACTATGATCGAGCAGGACCCCGAAATGGACGTAACCGTGTCGTACAGTTCACCGGAGGCGCTGGAAATGGCTGCATCGGGGGAATACGACCTGATGCTGTTTGATCTGAATATCCCTGTGCTGAGCGGACTTGAGCTGACCAAGAGACTGATCGGCATCAACCCGGAATTTCGGATTCTGATCTATACGGGCTACGAAATTAGCTCGAACTTCAACATTCTGGTGGAAGCCGGGGTCTTTGGCATCGTCAGTAAAACAGCGAGCAGAGAACAGCTGCTTACCGCCATCCGCTGTGCGCTCCGGGGAGAATCCGTCATTCCTGTCAGCCTGCTCAGGCAGCTTCGCCGCAGTGACATGCGGGTGTCTGCCTCCCGTGATGAGCAGCAGATGGAAGACATCTCTATTAACGAGCGGGAGCAGGAGATTCTGCAGGAGGTAGCGGAAGGCCGCAGCAATAAGGACATTGCCAGTAAGCTGCTGATGAGCCAGCGTACCGTAGAGTATAATCTGACCCGGGTGTTCGAGAAGCTCGGCGTCCATTCCCGTTCCGAGGCTACAGTGAAGGCCAAGCAACTGGGACTAATCGGAGACCGGAATTTTTTATAGACCCCGGGCTTCTGGCAATATGAATCAGCGGATGCTGCTTCGTTTCAACTGTCCCCCCGCTCATACCAATACCCCGGTACACCCCGCGCAAGACGCAGCAGCGCCTCCAGGAAGAAGTAATCGCCCCAGATCATGAAGTCATCCGGGGAGGCGTTGCCTCTGACGGAATAGGAGCCGTGCCGCAGAAATCCCTCTTCTAATGGGTGGCCTGCGGTGAAGTAGTGATTGATCAGCGAGTCCATGGATTTGTTCACGGTGTCCCTGAAATAGTCCCGGTCCGGATCATTCTCCGGCAGATGCTCCAGCAGCTCCAAGAGACCGCATACGGTGATGGCGGAAGCGGAGCTGTCGCGCGGGGTGCCTTCCTCCTGCGGGGCATCGAAATCCCAATAGGCGACATGATCGGCGGGGAGATGCTCCACGAAGTAGCGGGCCAGTCTTTTGGAGGTTTCAAGATAATGCGGATCTTGGAAGCTGCGGTAAGCGAGAGCGAAGCCGTAGACGCCCCAAGCCTGGCCCCGTGTCCAGGTGGAGCCGTCCTGATACCCCTGCGCCGTCCCCCCGCGAAGGGCATCCCCCGTCTGCTGGTCGAAATAAAAGGTATGGTAAGAAGAGTCGTCGCCCCTCACCAGGAAGCGGCGGCTTGTCTCGGCGTGAATACGGGCAGCCCTGGCATAGCTCGGGTCGCCGGTCTGTTCGCTGGCCCAGCAGAGGAGCGGAAGATTCATCAGGCAGTCGATGATGATTCGCCCGCCGTTGTCTTCATCGCCCTCGGGTCCCCAAGCCTGAAACAGCTGCGGACCAGGGCGCCAGCGCTTCATCAGCTGGTCCGCTGCCTGAAGAGCGAGCAGACGCGAGGCTTCATCCTTGTCTGCAATCCAGCGGGCCTTGGCCGAGAGCGAGTACAGGAAGCCGATATCGTGGTGATCCAGCGCCTGCCCGTCCAGCATACGCTGGCGGAAGGAATCTGTCGCCTGGATGGCGGCGGCATGAATCTCCGGGTCCTGGCTGTATTCATAGCTTAGCCACAGAATGCCGGACCAGAAGCCCTCCGTCCAGTTGGTGTGGTCTGTCAGATGGTATTTGCCGTCCCCCATACTTACAATCGGATAACCCTCTCCAAATCGCTTCACATTAAGCCGCGTAGTCGTAAGCGTCTGCTCAATCGTCTGCTCCCAGTTCATCATACCCGCCATAACCTCCATCATATCGCTATAGTGTGCTTAACCATATTATAAGCCGATCAAGCTGTAGGTTTGTTGCACAGAACTATAGTTATATTGCGGATCTGCTATGAGCGGACGTGCCCGTAGACGCTCCAGCTGTTGACTAAATGACCGGCGGCGAACAGACAGGCCGGAACAACGAATAACCAGGACTGGAGCCATACGCCAAGCAGCAGGAAGTAGAGGGCTGGGAAGACGGCCATAGGAACGGGGATACCCAGCCAGGGCTTGAACAGCACCGCAAAAGCTCTCCCGCTCCGGTAATAGCGCACCCAGCAGCCATAGTACACCAGCATGCAGAGTGCCATCAGTATGGCGGATACTCCCAGGGGCTCAGCAGCAATCATTCGGCCGAAAAGAATGGGCATCATGAAGCAGGTGATCTGGCCTGCCCGCTCCAGGAGCGTAAAGACCAGCGGGACGGAGTCCAGGGAGCCGGGAACACTCCGGGGCGGGAAGAATATGAATATTAGATTCGGCAGTAATACGAGTAAAGAGATGATAAAACCTTGAACATGCAGTCCCATCGCAGAAATCCGCCTTCCTGAGCATTGATAGTGGCCGTACCTGACAAATACATAGCATAACTCTATAATTGCATTATATATCCTAGAGAGTCTGGAGCGGGAGGAAGATATGCAATTTCAACCTATATATGAAGACGGAGAATTAATTATGCCGAAGCTTGAGCTTGATCTGTCTGCGAGCCCTTCGGTTGGTATTATCACAGATTTGAGGCGCAAGCAGTTATTAATGGAGCAATTGTCCCGGGAATCCGGCAATTATTTGTCGTGGGCCGGGCAGAACGAATATATGCGGTTGACGGTAGAGGAGCTAATCTCGTTTCTGATCCGAATGTCGGGACGGGAGGAGCGGGCGGCTGTGTTGACTGATTATTTTGCGCTTAAGGAGGAACGTAAGGTCAGATTGATGCAGCTCAGCTCTTCGAAAAGGGTGTATGTGACCCTGCTGCGGGCCTTTTTCGCCCATCAGTCCACGCTCGTATTGGAGGAGCCGTATTTCTATCTGGAGGAGCAAGACCGCCGCCAGCTGAAGCGGATACTGGATGACCTGTCGCAGCAGAAAAGGATACTCATTCTGACCTCGAATCTGGAGGATGCGCTGATCTCCTGTGATGTCATCTACCGGCTGAGCGGGTCCGGGCTTCATCAGCTGGATATCCGCGATTCGGAAGAGGAGAAGCAGGAGGCAGTGAAGCAGGATGAGGCCAACATCACCTTGCAGAAGATCTCGACCAAACGGGAGGATAAGGTGATTTTATTTGATCCGCCCGAGATTGATTTTATTGAAAGTGTAGAAGGCTCTATCCTGGTACATGTCGGCGGTGAGCATTATGACTGTGCCCTGACCTTGACCCAGCTTGAAGCGCGGCTGCTGAATTTCGGATTCTTCCGGTGCCACCGGTCCTACATCGTCAATCTGCAAAAGGTACGCGAGATCATTACCTGGACGAAGAACAGCTACAGTCTGCGGCTGAACACCGGCAAGGAGGCCGTGGTTCCGTTATCCCGCTCCAAATTGCAGGAACTTAAGGCGCTGCTTAAGCTGTAAAAGGTACCGTTCAGGCCGGAATGGGTACAATTCATCCGGTTTTGGTGGCTGAAAGGCTGAATTCTGGATAACGTTAAGTCATCAACAACATAAGGATGTGGTGAGATGGCGGTTATTCAGGTAGAACAGGTCCGCAAGACCTTCGGGGCGAGAGATGCGCTGACAGAGGTGTCCTTCAGTATTCCAAAAGGGGAGATTTTTGGGTTCCTCGGTCCGAGTGGTGCAGGCAAAACCACCTTGATTAAGATTCTGACTGCACAGCTGAAGCCGACAGGCGGAGTGGCCAAAGTATTCGATCAGCCGGCGGAGGCGATGCAGCAGTCGGCCCAGAAGATGCGTTTTGGCATTCTGACCGATAACAGCGGCTTGTACGAGCGGTTGTCCATCGAGGAGAATCTGGAGCTGTACCGGAAGCTGTACGATCTTCCCCGCTCTGCGGTGGAGCAGGTGCTGCAGTTCGTTAATTTAAGCAGTGAGCGCAAGAAGAAAACAAATACGCTGTCCAAAGGGATGCGTCAGCGGGTGATGCTGGCCTGCGCCATTATCCATGAGCCGGAGCTGTTGTTCCTGGATGAGCCGACCTCGGCACTGGACCCTGTGAATTCAGCGCATATCTATAAAGGCTTACGTTATCTGAATGAGAAGGGGACCACCATCTTCATCACCACGCATGATATGGCGGAGGCGGAGCTGCTCTGTAACCGTGTAGCAATTCTCTATCAGGGACGCATCCAGACCATCGGCTCACCAAGGGAGCTGAAGCGGCAGCACCGCGAGAACCTGATCCGGGTGGAGCTGACCAGCGGAGAGGCTTATGAGCTTCCGGTGGATGGGGACACGGCGGACCGGATCGCGGATTGGATGAAGCGGGGACTCATTGAACGGGTAGAGACGAAGGAACCTAGCCTGGGTGATATTTTTATCAAAATGACGGGAAGTGAGCTGCTATGAACATCTCCTATAAGCGGGCCAGCGCGATCTTTGTGAAGGATTATAAGGAATTCTCGCGCAATTATGCGCTGTCCATTATGCTGCTGTTTCCGATTCTGTTTGCGGTGCTGTTCAAAAGCGCAGGTGCATCCTTGCCGGGAGCTGCCGGATTTCTGTTCAACAGCTCGTTTGTTCTACTGACCTGCTTCGCCCAAGCTTGCCTGATTGCGGAAGAGAAGGAGCGCAACACGCTGCGTACACTCATGCTGACACCGGCTACAACAATGGATGTGCTGATGGGTAAAAGCAGTCTGGTCTTTGTCATGTCGACGGTGGTTCTCGCCATTTCTACACTATTGTTTGGCTATGAGCCTGCAAATATAGGGGTATTCGTAGCCGCGATCGTTCTTTCCATTGTTCTCTACACGGCAGCCGGTACGATCTGCGGTCTCTATTCCAAAACCTTACTGGATGCTTCCTTATCGATCATCCCGGTAGCTTTCATCTTCATGGGCGCACCTTGGGGTGCCGTACTGGCGAAGGATTATCCGGTGTTCGGGGTGCTGGATTACATGCCAAGCAGCCAGCTGGTGCACTTGCTGAACCTGAGCCCAGCCGGTTATTCGGCGGGAGAGGTGTGGCCGTCTCTTCTAATTATTGCGGCGTGGACAGCCGTGCTGACCCTTGTGTCTGTGGTGCTGTACCAGAAGCGGCTCCGGGACGAATAGGCTGGCGCGGCTGTGACAATTCGTGGCGCGGGCTGTCCTTACAGCCGGGCAGAAGGCTAAATAGCCGCTCCGGGAGGAGCGGCTTTCTTGGTGTACAGGAATTGCGCAGGTGCATGGCCCGAATGTATGCGGAAAACAGCATACATTGTGCTCGCATGCAGGTGCATGGCCCGATATATGCGGAAAACAGCATACATTGTGCTCAAATAAAGGTGCATGGCCCGAATTTATGTGAAAAACAGCATACATTGTGCTCAAATGAAGGCGTATGGCCCGAATGTATGTGAAAAACATCATACAATGTGTTCGGATGCAGGTACATAGCCCGAATGGTCATTTTGTTCAGCTTGCTGTACAGCAAACGTCAAGCTTTTATACCATATTAGGAATCTCTACGGCAGGGTCTGTCTCAGCTTCATAGTCTACGCCTTCGGTACGGAAGCCGAACAGATGGAAGAAGTCGTCCTGATAGCCTGCCAGATCCGCCAGCTCAGGCACATTATCCGTCTCCAGCTCATTCCAGCGTCTCATGACCTCGATCTGCACATCCTCGCGCATCTCCCAGTCGTCAATACGGATCAGGTGGCTGCCGTCTGCAGCAGCTTCTCCGCCGTTATACAGATGGTCTGCGAACAGACGGTACATCTGCTGGATGCAGTTCTCGTGCAGCTCCTTCTCCTTCATGACTCTGTACAGGGCGGAGATATACAGTGGCACCACCGGGATCGCCGAGCTGGACTGGGTAACCAGTGCCTTATTCACGGATACGAAGGCCCGGCCGCCGGTGGCGGAGAGCTGCTCGTTCAAGGCAATGGCGGTCTGCTCCAGATGGTTCTTCGCCTGGCCGATAGTTCCGTCCTTGTAGATAGGATGCGTAATCTTGGGTCCGATATAAGAGTACGCTACGGTAGTTGCTCCCTCAGCAAGCACACCGGCCTCCTGCATCTGGCTGATCCACATGCCCCAGTCTTCCCCGCCCATCACGGCGATGGTCTGGCGGACTTCATCCTCTGTAGCCGGTTCAATGGTAACGGTAGAGACCTCTCCGGTGTGGAAGTTCATCGTCTTGTTCGAATAGGCTTGGCCTACCGGCTTAATCACCGAGGAGAACACTTCTTCGGTTACCGGATGGGTGCGGCGCGGGGAGGCCACGCTGTACACGACCAGATCAACGGTGCCGAATTCGGCCTTGATCAGCTCGATTGTTTTGGTCTTAATTTCATTCGAGAAGGCATCGCCGACGATGCTGAAGGATTTCAGCCCCTGCTTGGCCGCTTCCCGTTCAAAGGCAGCAGAATTGTACCAGCCTGCGGAAGCGGTGCGGGTGCCTTCAGCAGCCTTGTCAAAGAAGACGCCGATGGTGTTCGCGCCTGCGCCAAAGGCAGCGGCAATCCGCGAAGCTAGTCCATAGCCTGTGGAAGCGCCGATGACCAGCACGTTCACCGGGCCGGTAAGCTTCTTTTGGGACCGTACATAATCGATCTGTTCCTGTATTTGTCCGGCACATCCCTCCGGGTGAGCTGTTGTGCAGATAAAGCCGCGTGTTTTTGGCTGAATAATCATCAAGGATATCCCCTTTGTTTTAGTTTTTAACTTTTTTCGTTAATATAGAGTATAGCAAATGATGGCATAGAAAGATAAGCCTTCAATATAATGAATAGCAATTTTGTATGCCTGCCGCTATGAATTTGCAACTTTTCCCAATCTGCAGCGTCATTTGGTAGAGAGGCTACGGAGAAATTTAGGGAGGGCTTAGCATGGGCAAAAGATTATCCGCACTTATACTGGCCGTACTGCTCTTGGGCGGCTGCAGTGAAGGAGGTTCGGGCATGAGCTACCCGGAGAGACAGGCTGCCGCAGCTAAGCTCGATTCAGGTCTGGCTGACAGCAGCAACCGGCTGGGCGTGAAGCTGTTCGGCCAGTTGTGGAAGCCGGGGAGCGGGAACCTGACGATATCCCCGTACAGTGCCGCTGCCGCTCTGGCCCTGGCCTATAACGGCAGTGCCGGAGAGACGGCAGAGGAGCTGGGGAAGCTGCTCGGCTATACCCCGGACGAACGGCAGAAGCTGAATACCGGCCATCAGTCATTAATGAAGCTCTTAAATGATGGGGGACCGGGCGTGGAGCTGAAGATCGCGAATTCGGTCTGGGGTATGAAGGGTCTGACGCTGCGCAGGGACTATCTCAAGACCGGTGAGGATTTCTATGACGCGCAGATTAAGACCACGGACCTGTCGGCAGAGAAGTCTGTGAAGGAGATTAACGGATGGGTGGCGGACCATACGGGGGACAAGATTCAGGAGATGATCACGGAGCCGCCAGGACCGCAGGCTGTTGCCGTCCTTGTCAATGCGCTGTATTTCCAAGGTGCCTGGACGGATGTGTTCGAGGAACAGGCTACGAAGCAGGCGGACTTTTATCCTCCGGACGGACCGGCAGTGCAGGTGATGATGATGAAGCGGAGCGGTATGTTCGAGTATGCAGCTCATGACGGTTGGCAGACGGTGAAGCTTCCCTACGGAGAGGGAGAGCTGGAGATGGTAGTGGTCCTTCCGGGTGAGCAATCTTCTCTCGCGGAGCTTGTGGGTCAACTGGAGCAGGGGACTCTGCTGCTGGATAAGGGTTTCTCCAGTTCCCGGGGGACGCTGCTGCTGCCAAGGTTCACGGCCAGCTATGGCACAGAGCTCTCCAAGGCGCTGCAGGCGCTGGGGGTGAAGCTTGCTTTTGATCCGAACCGGGGTGATTTCTCCCTTATGGCGGATCTGGACAGCCCGATCTATTTTGGACAGGTCATCCACAAAACCTATATTGATGTGAACGAGCGGGGAACGGAGGCAGCGGCTTCCACTGTAATTGCTATGCGTGCCGGATCGGCGCCCCCTGTAGACCCGCCCTTTGAAATGAACGTCAATCGGCCCTTCCTGTTCATGATCCGGGACACGCAGAGCGGAGTCGTGCTGTTCCTTGGGGCCATTGAGAATCCCCAGCGTACGGATTGAATCCATGCTGGGATGAATTTCAAGCATTTACGCATAAATGATCCCTTCACAGGTCACAATAGGAAAAAACCAGAATGAAGGGATTAACGTGAATGCTTTTCGCCTGAAAAAACAACTGTGGCGGCGGTGGAGACGCTGGAAAAAAGCTCCCTGGGTTGGTGCGGCATGCCTCGTGCTGACGTTGCTCGCCTGGCGCGGCATGCAGGTTCCGGAAGAGATCAGTACGCTGCTTAAATCTTCGTCATTCCTGAGCGGAAGCGCAGTGCAGAATCTGGAACCCGGAAGCAGCTTACCGGCTGTAGCCGCCGTATATAACCATACAGACGATGATGCTGAAGAGGATGCCGCCGTGATGAACAGTCAAGAGCTGCTGAAGGCTGTGGACAAGGAAGCCATCAGCAGAACGGTGCATCTTAAGACCCTCTATGTAGCTGGTGAAGAGGTGCAGACCCTGCCCGGCAAGCAGACTCCGGCTCAGCTTAGCGAGCTGATTGTCCGGCATGCGGGCTGGAGCGGCTGGCTCAGCCGGGAAGGGGACCTATGGCTGGAGCAGCGGGTCAATGATCTGTCGCCGCTGACCAAAAAAGAAGCCTACTTCGGGGTGGACGAGCAGGGCAATCTGACCTTGTTCCAAGGCCCGCCCGAGGCGGAGCGGGTCATGAAGACCTTTTTCCAGATGGACATGGGCTCCATCAAATCCTCTCTGCCCAAGGGCATCTGGGAGCAGCTTCATCAGGGCATCCGGGTGCAGGATCTGGAGGAGTACAACAGCGTGCTCTCCACCTTCAGCGACTATGCTCGTGATTCCTCTGAACAGGTGATGCATGCGGAGTGAGGGAGAGACTATAGAGTTAGCAGCATGAGGACTCGCGGGCGCGCAGGTGGCCTGCGGGTCTTTGTTGTGTTATGCATGTTTCATTTCCCCGGGGACAAACTTTTTGTCTCCCGGGGAATTTTTTTTGCTATAATGGGTGGAAGGAATACATATGTTCGCTTTAGGGCCGGAGTATCCGCCCGGGCATAGAGGAGAGAGAAGGACTTTGCGCATTTTGGGGATTGATCCGGGGCTGGCGATTGTCGGTTTTGGCTTTGTCGATAAGGTCGGCAACAAATTAACACCGGTCCAATACGGCTGCATCCAGACAGAGGCACATACCCCGGAAGAAGAGCGTCTGCTGCATGTCTATGAAGGCATGGTGCAGCTGATTGATAAATATAAGCCGGACGCAGTAGCGGTAGAGAAGCTGTTCTTCAGCCGCAATGTGACTACAGCCTTACCGGTGGCGCAGGCACGCGGGGTGCTGATTCTGGCAGCCGTGCAGCGCGGGCTTCCGGTATCAGAATACACCCCGATGATGGTGAAGCAGGCTGTAGTCGGTTACGGCAAGGCGGAGAAGAAGCAGGTGCAGGAGATGGTTAAGCTGCTGCTGAAGCTGACGGCTGTGCCGAAGCCCGATGATGTGGCGGATGCGCTGGCGGTGGCGGTATGCCATGCCCATTCCGTGAGTCTTAATTCCAAATTAAATGAGGTATTGCGAAAATGATAGATTTTCTTAGAGGACCGGTTGCACATTTGGAGCCGGAATACGTTGTGCTGGATGTGCAGGGCGTGGGGTATCGGGTATTCTGCCCGAATCCGTATGCTTTTGCCAAGACTGAGGGTCCGGTGACTGTGTTCATTCATTATCAGACCCGCGAGGATGCTACGCTTCTGTTCGGATTCCCTTCACGCGAGGAGCAGCGGCTGTTCCGCAAGCTGATTGAGGTATCGGGCATCGGCCCGCGCGTTGCGCTGGGCATTCTGACCGGCGGAACGCCGGACCAGCTGATCGCGGCCATCTATCAGGAGAATATCACCTTCCTGACGAAGCTGCCGGGGATCGGCAAGAAGACGGCGCAGCGGATGATTCTGGATCTGAAGGACAAGCTGGACGGCTTCGGCGGAGCAGCCCTGCAGACGGGATTATTCGCAGTAGCGGCTGAAGCGCAGAGCAAGGCAGAGGCGCTGCCGTGGGAAGAAGCCAGGGATGCGCTGAAGGCGCTCGGTTATACCGATGCCGAGCTGGACAGGGTGCATCTGAAGATGAAGCAGGAAGGCACGGATACCGGACCGGTGGATGTGCTGATGAAGAAGGCGCTGGGGCTGCTGTATACCGCCAAATAGGTCCCCGAAGAACGGAGTGAGGAAGAATGGATGACCGGATTATATCGGCTAATCTGATGATGGACGAGCAGGCGGTGGAATTAAGTCTGCGTCCCCGTTATCTGGGTGAATATATCGGCCAGAACCAGGTGAAAGAGAACCTGAAAATATATATAGAAGCGGCCAAGATGCGCAGTGAAGCACTGGATCATGTCCTGCTGTACGGGCCTCCGGGTCTCGGCAAGACGACGCTGGCCAATATTATTGCCAACGAGCTGGGTGTCAATCTGCGGACCACCTCCGGTCCGGCGATTGAACGGCCCGGCGATCTGGCAGCACTGCTGACGAACCTTCAGGAAGGCGATGTGCTGTTCATTGACGAGATTCACCGTCTGCACCGGACGGTGGAGGAGGTCATGTATCCGGCGATGGAGGATTTCGCGCTGGATATCATGATCGGCAAGGGGCCAAGCGCACGGTCGGTCCGGCTGGACCTGCCGCCCTTCACGCTTATTGGGGCGACGACACGTGCGGGACTGCTGTCTGCTCCGCTGCGTGACCGCTTCGGAGTGGTCAGCCGGCTGGAGTATTACACCATCGATGAACTGAGCTTCATCGTGGCGCGCAACGCTGAACTGCTGGGCATCGAGATTCTGGGCGATGCAGCGGAAGAGATTGCCCTGCGGGCCCGGGGGACACCGCGGATTGCCAACCGTCTTCTGAAGCGGGTACGCGATTATGCCCAGGTCCGGGGCGACGGAATCATCACCCCGGAGATTGCTGCTGAATCGCTGAAGATGCTCCAGGTGGACCCCCGAGGACTGGACAGCATCGACCATAAGATGCTGCAATCCATGATCAGCTCCTTCCGGGGCGGGCCTGTCGGACTGGATACCATCGCCGCTACGATAGGTGAAGAGAGCCAGACCATTGAGGATGTATACGAGCCCTATCTGCTGCAGATCGGTTTCCTGCAGCGCACGCCTCGCGGGCGCATTGTTACGCCTGCAGCGTATCATCATCTTGGCCTTCCGCTTCCCCCGCAGCAGAACTGATTACTTAGAATCCTGCCCATAGTACAACATCTTACGTATTGTTTGGGCTACAAACCGAAGTGGATGTATCATTAATACTTTTTAGGAGGCCTACAATGAAACTTGCGAAGTGGACAACAACAGGAATCGGGCTGCTGGGCCGGGGGGCGCTGGCTGCATTGCTTGCAGCAGGCAGTCTGCTCATTCCGGCAGATCACGCCCGCGCCGATTCCGGCGGGTCGATCCGGGTTGCACTGTATGCCGATATTGGCAGCAAATATAAATCTACCGTACCGCTGGTAACCCTGCAGTCCGAGCAGAGCTTCAGCCTGCTTCCGGCAGCCGGCGGCAGCCCGTTATTGTCGGTTCCGGCCCAGAACAAGGTCCGTGTCAGTCTGGACGGGTACCGGGTGAAGGTGCTGGAGACGCCAAGCTGGCAGACCGCTGCGGATGCGGCGAAGAAGCTCCAGTCTTCTTCCAATAAGCCGCAGATTTTTATGGCTGCGAGAGGCGGAGCCAAGGTATATCAGCTATACACTGGAGGCTATGCCAGTGAGAGTGCAGCCAATAACGGGCTGAACGCAGTCCTCAAGGCCGGTCTGGCAATTCCTGAGGGGCAGACCCCTGCGGTGGCCGGAACCAAGCATCTGTCTGCGGGCTCCTACGCTACACTCGAGGAAGCCCAGGCGGTAGTGGGCAGCCTGACCACTGCCGGCTTAGATGCCTGGCCGGTATTCATATCCGGTGAGGGCGGCAGTGCGCGTACCGAGGTATGGGTAGGAGAGGCTTCAAGTGACAGCGAGCTTGCGGCGGTCTCTGCTTCGGCAGCTGCGCTGCTGCCTCAGCTTGCTCTAACGCCTGTGGCTCCGGGTGCACCCGGAGTAATGATCCGTATGGACGCAGGGCTCGATTTCAACAGCGAAGTCCAGGCTTTTCACTATCTGTTATCCGGAAGTGACGCAAAGTTCATCCTATCCGGCAATGAGAAGGGAATTATGCTAACCGAGCGATCCAAACGGATCTATCGCGGCGATATGGAGCTTGGAAATCTGAATGGTTCATTGTCTGTCATTAACGTGGTTCCGCTGGAGCAATATCTGTATGCGGTAGTGGGGGGAGAGGTATCCTCCGGCTGGCCGGAGGAAGCGCTGAAGGCCCAGGCTGTAGCCGCGCGCAGCTACGCGCTGTCCCAAGGGAACCGCTTCGATGTTGCCAATGTGGTGGATACAACGCTCAGTCAGGTCTATAACGGAATCGGTGCAGAAGCACCCACAATCATCAAGGCGGTCGATGCCACTGCAGGTGAAGTGCTGCAGAGCGGCGGCAAGGTCGTAGAGGCGGTATTCTCCTCGAACAGCGGCGGCGTTACGGCTGACCCGTCGGAAGTATGGAACAGCGGCGGCAACTATGCCAGTGTGGCCAGCGCAGAGGATGTGGCTGCGGTGGGCTCTGCTAAGAAGTGGTACTATGTACTGCTGGACAGCGGCGTCTCCGGCTATGCCCGGGAAGATAACATCAAATTAACAGGCAGCAAGACAGCCGCAGGGCTCCCCATTGCCACAGCCACTGCCAAGGATGTGAATATCCGGCCGCTGCCTGTCGTTGACAGCAGTGCTGCTCCGGCAGGCAAGCTAAATCCCGGACAGAACGCCGTAGTGCTGAATCAGGTCTATGAATCCGGCAGCTACAGCTGGATCAAAGGTCCGTATTCTTCAGCCGAACTGCTGAAGAGCCTGGCCGGCAAGACCAGCGGCACTCTGCCCTCTTCTATAACCACTCTGGAGGTTACCCGGCGCGGGCCATCAGGAAGAGCAGTGGAGGTCAAGGCGAACGGCCAGATCCTGCAGGTGAAGTACCCGGATCTGTTCCGTTCCTCCTTCGGGGGATTGCCTAGCACCTTGTTTGATATTGTACCTGCCGGAAGTTATACTGTATTAGGCGCTGACGGCTCTACAGCTGCTATCGGCAGCACCAGCTCGGCCGGAGTGCTGTCTGCCTCGGGCCAAGTGACGTCCAGCGGCAGCGGTACGGTCGTGATGGGCGCGGATCAGACCGCAAGAGTCGTGACCGGCAGTCCGGGCTTCTATTTCATCGGCTGGGGTTACGGGCACGGACTCGGCATGTCTCAATGGGGCGTGAAGGGAATGGCCGACAAAGGGTATGATTATAAGCAAATATTGCAACACTATTTTAATAACGTTACTATAATTAAGAATTAAGGAATGAAGATCCTATTATGAATGTTGAACTTTATGATTTCAATCTGCCGGAGGAGCTGATTGCCCAGACTCCGCTTGCCGACCGCAGTTCATCCAGACTGCTGCTGGTAGACAAGGAGAGCGGGCAACTGGACCACGGTCATTTTACGGATATACTGGGGCAGTTCCGCCCGGGCGATACGCTAGTACTTAATGATACACGGGTTATTCCCGCCAGACTGTTCGGAGTCAAGGAAGATACCGGAGCCAAGGCGGAGGTCCTGCTGCTTAAGAATCTCGAAGGGGACCGCTGGGAGGCGCTGGTGAAGCCCGGTAAGAAGCTGAAGACCGGCGCGGTCATTGTATTCAGTGAAGAGCTTCGTGCCGTGATTGAAGATGAAGCAGATATGGGCGGGCGGACACTCCGCTTCATCTATCAGGGGATTTTCCAGGAGATTCTGGACAGGCTCGGCTCCATGCCGCTTCCTCCTTATATCAAGGAAGCTCTGGATGACCGTGAGCGGTATCAGACCGTGTATGCCCGGCATGAAGGCTCGGCGGCAGCGCCGACAGCCGGACTGCATTTCACCACCGAGCTGCTGGAGCAGATTGCAGCCATCGGTGTGAATATCGTCTATGTCACACTTCATGTTGGTCTCGGGACCTTCCGTCCCATGTCTGTCGAGACTGTGGAAGAGCATGTCATGCATGCCGAATATTTCGAGCTGTCCCAGGCAGCGGCGGATGTGCTTAATGAAGCCAGAGCAAGGGGCGGAAGAATAATAGCTGTAGGCACAACCTCATGCCGGACCCTGGAGACCGTAGGCAGACAATGCCAGGGCAGGCCGATTGAGGCTTGCAGCGGCTGGACGGATATTTTTATCTATCCGGGTTATGAATTTACTGTCGTTAATGCACTGATCACCAATTTCCATCTGCCCAAGTCAACCTTGGTCATGCTGGTAAGCGCTTTGGCTGGCCGGGAGCTGATTCTCGCCGCATATGAAGAAGCGATTAAGCAGCAGTACCGGTTCTTCAGCTTTGGCGATGCAATGTTCATTTATTAAGCAAGAGGAAGGGTTAAACCAATGGCAGCAATCACTTACGAACACATTAAGACCTGTAAGCAATCCGGGGCACGGCTCGGAAGAGTCCACACCCCGCACGGAATTATTGAGACACCGACCTTCATGCCGGTGGGCACCCAGGCTACTGTCAAGACGATGAGTCCTGAAGAGCTTAAGCAGATGGAAGCACAGATTATTCTGAGTAATACGTACCATCTGTTCCTTCGTCCGGGTCATGAGATCATCGGCGAAGCGGGCGGCCTGCATAAGTTCATGAACTGGGACCGCCCGATCTTGACCGACAGCGGCGGCTTCCAGGTATTCTCCCTGAGCGACATGCGTAAGATCACCGAAGAAGGGGTTCATTTCCGCTCCCATCTGAACGGAGACAAGAAGTTTCTGTCTCCCGAAGTCGCTATGGAGATCCAGAATGCGCTCGGTTCCGATATTATGATGGCCTTCGATGAATGCCCGCCTTATCCGGCTGAATATGAGTATGTGAAGAAATCACTCGAACGTACCACCCGCTGGGCCGAACGCTGCCTCAAAAGCCATGCCCGTCCGAATGACCAGGGACTGTTCGCTATCGTACAGGGAGGCATGCATGAGGATCTCCGCCGCCAGAGCGCGGCTGATTTGACTTCCATGGATTTCCCGGGGTATGCTATTGGGGGACTCAGCGTCGGAGAGTCCAAGCAGCTTATGTATGAAGTGCTGGATTACACGGTTCCGCTGCTGCCGCAAGGGAAACCGCGCTATTTGATGGGCGTAGGTTCACCGGATGCGCTGCTGGAAGGGTCAATCCGCGGAATAGACATGTTCGACTGCGTTCTGCCTACCCGTATTGCCCGTAATGGAACAACAATGACCAGTCAGGGGAGACTCGTCGTGCGTAACGCCCAGTATGCCCGTGATTTCGGGCCGCTGGACCCGGAGTGTACCTGTTACACCTGCCGGAACTATTCCCGTGCTTATCTGCGTCATCTGATTAAGGCCGACGAAACCTTCGGCTTGCGGCTGACAACGTACCATAACTTACACTTCCTGCTGGAATTGATGCGTAAAGTGCGTGAAGCCATCATGGAAGATCGGCTGCTTGATTTTCGCGATGAGTTTTTTGCACAATACGGATTATATGATAATTTAAAAGGCTTCTAGAGAGTACGGAGTGTTCATGTTTATTCTTGAAAGGGGGGAAATGATATGTCACAGTTTTATATGGCAGCAGGTACAGGCGGCGGAGGCAGCATACTGGGTCTGGTAGGTCCGTTTGTACTGATGTTTGTTGTGTTCTACTTCCTGCTGATTCGTCCGCAGCAGAAGAAGACCAAGGCACGCAACGGAATGCTAAAAGCGCTGAAGAAGGGCGATAAGGTAGTTACCATCGGCGGTCTGCACGGAACGATCATGGAGATTTCGGATGACATCGTTATTCTGCGGGTTAATGATGTAACCCGATTGACGTTTGACCGGGGCTCGATCAGTCACGCAGTTGTGGAAGTAGAAGACAAGATGTAATAGTCTCTCTGCTAAATTACATAAAAATCGGCGTTTCTCTTACGAGAGAACGCCGATTTTTTTATACGTCATATACGGAATTGAGGGCCTTAACGTGTATTGGTGACCCGGCCCCGCACTCTCAAGCCCTGTTCCCCGCTGCGCAGGGTAAGCTTGGCAAGCGGTACGGCGATAGCCGTGGACAGTACAGCCAGCAGGGTGCCGCCAATCATGTCGGTCAGCCAATGAATGCCGAGATAGAAGATTCCAAACACGATAATAACGGCTGAGATTGTACTGATCACCATCCAGCGGCGGTTGCCTGAGCGGAAAGCGAGCAGAGCCATGGATACGGAGATAGCGGTATGTAGGCTCGGGAAGCAGTTATTGAGGCCGGATAGCGGCCGGTATTCCTGTTCAAACTTCGGGAAAACATCCAGCATGATGAACCGAACCCCGGCAGGCGCATAGGACCACACCTCATTGACCGGAAAGTACAGATAGAACGGAATAGCGATAGCATAGGTTAAAATAATGGTGTAGCAGGTCGCATAGAGAATCACACGGTTTTTGTCCAGCAGATAGATCCCCAGTGAGGCTGCCAGCACGGCCTGCAGCATGAAGATATAGAAGAAGACAATCACCGGTGTCAGCCAGGGAGCGTAGAACAGCTCTTGAACCATCCGGACGAAATGCCCCTCCAGGCCGAAGATAAAACCTGTGTAATCTGCGGTCAGCCGCATCTTTTCTTCGATCTGCAGCTCATATTTATTCAGGGCAAGAATGCTGAACATGCCTATAATAATGAGTGTGAATTTATAGGATCTCAGCAGCTCTCTCCCGATTTCAACTAAGGCCATCAGCGGATTGCGCCGTGCGCCGATCCAGATTAAGATCACAACAATGGCAACGGTATATACAACTACAAGATTCATGGACTGATACAGCAAAGCATTCGAAGCCTCCTTGATAATCGCTCATATGAAGTCAGACATAGGTAGTGTACCATATTTTCAAGGGAAGGTTTCAATTTTCGAAAATTATATTAATTAGGTTTTCTGTAAATTAACTCCAAACATTCCTCCTAGTGCGCTAATGCCTGCAGCCGCCAGAACCCACAGGAAGTCCATTCCCCCCGGTGAACTGTCAAGCGCCAAAAATCCGATCAGCAGTACAGCCAGTCCGTATAACATGCCTGTGAGTGCTCCTTGGTACCAGCCTCTGCGGACGGCCCTGCTGCCTGCGGTCAAGCCTCCGAATGCGGCAGCGACGCCGTGCACAATGTAGGTGTACATGGTGAGATCCTGTTCCTGCAGTCCGCTGCCCCAGAGCAGGAGGGAGAGGATGAACGCACCCAGCATCATCCACAGGAACGAGCGGATTAAACCCGATAATACCGGACTAGATATTTTCCATGAGAATAGACGCTTGATCAGAGACATGGTAAAACCCCCTAAAAGTTTGTTAACCGGATACTAATTATTGTATGGGGAGGCTTGCCCCAATAGTACAAGAATAGGCGGTATGACTTTTACCAGTAATTAATCAGCAGCTTTCCGAATGTTCCCTTTACGGTCAGGTCAGAATAGGGGTACATTAATCCGCCAGTATGGGGGAGTAGCGGAAGGGGAGCGAAGAGAATATGTTCCAGCATATTACGACCCATATCTTTCTGACCGTGCTGATGTATATCTTCATTTTCCTGAGCATGCGCATCATGGGCAAACGTGAAATCGGCAAGCTGTCTGTATTTGACCTGACCATTTCCATCATGATTGCCGAGATCGGTGTCTTTGTGATTGAGGATATCGAGCGGCCTATTTATGATGGTGTTGTTCCTATGGCGACCCTGGTGCTGATTCAAGTGCTGGTCGCACAGCTCAGCTTGAAGAGCCGGAAACTGCGCTTAATGGTGGATGGCAGGCCCAGCATTCTGATCTCGGACGGGAAGATTCACCGGGGCGAAATGCGCAGGCAGCGGTATAATATTGATGATCTGCTGCTGCAGCTCCGCGGGCAGAATATTGTCAGTCCGGCAGATGTGGAGTTCGCTATCCTGGAGACAAGCGGGCAGTTAACGGTGATTGAGAAGAATGCCAACGTCACCTCATCCAATCAGTCGGGCAACAGCAGCTCCGGCGCAGAGCGGAAGGAGAATAACGGCGATAGCCAGAAGGACTCCGGCGATGCTGAATCATCCGGCGGTGACTCTGCTTCGGTGAAGCTGCCGAAGCATAAGATCCGTTATGAAGGACTGCCGATTCCGCTGATTATGGACGGGAAGGTGCAGGACGGCAATCTTGAGATGATCGGCAAGAACCGGTTCTGGCTTAGAACCCAGATCCGGCAGAAGGGTGTCTCTGATTTCCGGGATGTTTTCCTGTGCTCCGTGGATCATAAGGGAGAACTCTATATTGCCCCGATCAGCCCGGATAAGGGGAAGCCAACCTAACTGCGCCAGCGTCTGAAAAAGGGCACCCGTTCCAGGTCACGCCTGGAGATCAGCCCCGATAACAGGCAGATGCTCAGATAGATGGCCATGCCGCAGGCAGCAGCAGCTAAGAATTGTATCCACTGCGACTGTGAGATTGGAACAGAAGTATAGACATACGACATCCCGGCGGCCATGATGACCGTAGCGGCCAGGATTTTGAGCGGGTCCGACCAGCGCAAGGACATGGCGGTGAGCTTGACTACACTGTAGCCGTGCAGAAGCGTGACAAGTAAGCTGTTGACCATAATGGCGATGATGGCGCCCAGAATGCCGTACTCGGGCCGGGAGGCCAGCAGGAGAATCAGCAGAATTTTGACAACGGCTCCTATCAGCGTATTGATCAGTGCCTTGCCTGGGCGGTCCATGGCCTGAAGGGCAGCCTGCAGCGGGGCCTGGACATAGAGAAACACAGCGAACGGGGCCATCATCCTAAGCATAGGGGCCGTATCCGCCGCATTGCCGTACATTAGCGTACAGAGCGGTACGGCAAGAATATACATAACAGCAGCAAACGGGGCACCGGTCACCATGGCTAGCCGCAGGGCCTGGTGCATTCTTTTGTGAATCGTGGGCAAATCGTTGCGGGCGGCGGCCTCGGATAAGGAAGGGACAAGGGAGACGGCCAGCGAGGAGCTGAGCACACCCGGCAGCAGCAGCAGCGGAATCACCATTCCCTGCAAGGAACCATATTGTGCGGTTGCAGCGGCGGCTGCGATTCCGGCGAGCGCGAGGCTGCGCACGGTAATAATCGATTCCAGAAGGTAAGAGAATGAGCCGATCAGCCGTCCGGCAGTTACCGGTATTGAAATGCCGATGAGACGCTTGAAGACAGGTGTAGTCGTCTGCGCGGGTTCGCGTCCGGCACTGCCCTGCGTATCCTGAACCATAGGTTCCACGTTAGGCGGGAGTTCAGACCTGTCTTTTTTGTCGTTAAAATAATATTGCCCCAGCAGGGCCAGCATTCCGGCGATCTCCCCCACAGTCACGCCAAGCATGGCACCCGCAGCCGCAAAGGCGATGCCCTTCGGCAGCAGCATCCAGGAGAACCACAGCATGAAGAAGATCCGGATGACCGATTCCAGCACGGAGGAGAAGGCCGAGGGAATCATGTTCTGCCTGCCTTGAAAGTATCCCCGGTAGATGGATGAAACGGCGACGATGGCGATCATGGGGGTCATGCTGACGAAGGTATAATAGACACGCTGGTCCGTCAGAAGAACGCTGGATACCCAGGAGGCGCTGAACAGGGCGACGAAGGTGAACACAATGCCCAGCGACAGGCTGAGAGCGAGGCCGGTTTGCAGGATTTTACGCGACTGCTCCGGGCGGTTCTCTCCTTCGGCTTCGGCAACCAGCTTGGCAATCGCCAGCGGGATTCCCCCCGTAATTACCGTAATGAGCACAATGAAAAACGGGTATCCGAGCTGATACAGACCCACCCCCTCAGCGCCGATGATCCGGGGCAGGGCAATCCGGGGAATGAAGCCAAGCATCCGATTAATGATACCGGCGAGCAGCAGGATGATCGTTCCTTGTATAAAGGTCTGTTTCCTCACAGGGCACTCCTTCTTCCTACATATGAGATGAAACTGCAGGTGAATTACCGCCATAACCAAGCCAGGCTTGTATAAGGATATGCCGGTACAGGTGCGCTGCATGACAAGCATTCTGTAGACAAGTTTTTTGGTCTTAAGCAGGAAAGTGTGAGCGCAGGGTCGAATACGTACCACTGAGCATACGTAAATGAGGAATCTTTGGAGGTGCCTGCACGTGGAATCGGAACAATGGGGATATGACGAGCTTAGTGAAGATATCGAAGCCATGTGCATCAGCAAAGCGGAGGAATTCCGGCTCCTCGGCTATGAATATGTGACCGGTAAGGATATTTGGGATTGCATCAGCCGCAATTATGCCAAGGAGGGAAGACCTCCCCTGCACAGGCTGGTCAATGACATTTATTCACTCAAGTCAGGCAGTTATATGACTTATCTGACCTTGGCGGCCTACCGGGGATTGAATTAACGGGGGGATTTGCCAAAAGGAACGATTTTCTTTTGCAAACGGGTACAGGAAGCAGTAAAGTAAGTAAAGAGTGTTCAGACTTGTCCTATCAAACGGAGGTATCTTCGCTTTGCAGCAGAACCTGCCGTTTCTTTGTGTGAATCAAGACACCGTCATTCCTTCTGAATTGACGGTCATTTCGCACGTAGCTATAATAGGAATATTGATGTAATGAAAGGGGAACTAGCTAGAGCATGAAGAGAATGTTGAGCTTTATCATTACCGTGGTCGTTCTAACGGGCGTCATGGTATTTACTACTCCCGGGCTGCTGGACAGAGTCCGTCTGGGTCTTGACCTCAAGGGCGGATTCGAAATTCTGTACCACGCCGAGCCAATGGATACGGGAGGAACTCTGACCCGCGCTTCGCTGCAGAAGACTGCAGAGAGCCTCGAGAAGCGGGCGAATGCACTCGGAACCAGCGAGCCTGAGGTGACCACCGAAGGTACGGACCGCATCCGTCTGAAGATCGCAGGTGTAACCGACGAAGCAGAGGTCCGCAAAAAAATGAAAGAACCCGCAGTTCTGACCTTTCGCAGTGCCAATGAAGGGGATGCTCCCGGGGTGTACAGCAAGATTGAGCTGGTAGGCAGTGACTTTGTTGAAGGTGCGGCAGAGGTTCAACGCGATCAACTGAACCGGCCCGAAATCAGCATCTCCATCAAAGACAAGAAGAAATTCGCAGAGATTACCGAGCGCCTGCTGGGTAAGGAACTCGCCATCTATCTGGATGAGAACTTGTTATCTTCGCCTCCAACGGTACGAGCTGTCCTGACCGATGGTAAGGCTTCGATCTCCGGGGGATATACACTGGATGAAGCCCGCGAGATTGCCGATACAATCAACCTCGGTGCTTTGCCGCTGAAGCTGACAGAGAAATATTCCCAGAGCGTAGGGGCTACACTGGGTAAGCAATCCTTGGATGAGACCGTCAGAGCCGGGATTGTCGGTTCTGTGATTATTTTGATCTTCATGCTGCTTATGTACCGTCTTCCGGGCGTACTGGCCAGCTTTGCGCTGATCCTGCACACCTGGCTGCTGATTCTGGTATTTGTCCTGGCAGACTTTACACTGACCCTTCCCGGGATCGCCGCGTTCATCCTCGGTATAGGGATGGCCGTCGATGCCAATATCATTACCAATGAACGGATCAGGGAAGAAATGCGCAGCGGGAAGGGCATTATGTCTTCCGTCAAAGCAGGGAACAAGACCTCCTTCCGTACAGTTATGGATGCGAATGTAACCACTATTATCGTAGCGGCTGTCATGTTCGCCTTCGGTACGGGTGCGGTTAAAGGCTTCGCACTGATTCTGATCGTGGAAATTGTACTTAGTATTGTAACAAACCTTTATTTTGCCCACTGGCTGCTGACTGTGCTGGTTAAAGCCGGCGCACTCAAAAAGCCGAAGCAATTTGGGGTAAAGGAGAGTGACATCAGTGCGCTTTAAGAAAGAGCTTGATTTCGTACATTTAAGTAAATTCTTCTATATCTTCTCGATTGCCCTTACTGTGGCGGGGCTCGTCTTTCTGGCAACCTTCGGCCTGAACTACAGCGTTGACTTCAAGGCCGGGTCCAATGTGGACGTAGCGCTCTCCAAGAGTGTCACGCTGGCTGAGCTGCAGCCGGCTCTGAAGGATGCGGGCATCGAGCATGAACCAACCGTTACCATCGGCGACAAGCGGGTCAACATCCGCTATGATCAAGAGCTGAGTGATGCACAAAGTGAGACCCTCAAGAAGTCAATCAACAAGATTGATGACAAGGCGTCTTTTGAAATCAATACCGTAGATACTGAGATGGCTAAGGAACTGGCCCGCAATGCGATCTATTCCGTGCTGCTATCCAGTATCGGGATTATCATCTATGTAAGTATCCGTTTTGAATGGCGTTTTGCGCTGGCTTCCATTGTGGCGCTGCTTCATGACGCATTTATGGTAGTGGCGGTCTTCTCAATCTTCCGTCTGGAGGTAGACATCACCTTCATTGTCGCGGTGCTGACCATTATCGGTTACTCGATTAACGATACCATCGTTATCTTTGACCGGATACGCGAGAATCTGCGCTTCGGCAAGCAGAAGTCGTATGAGGATCTGAAGCACCTGGTTAACAAAAGTGTAATGCAGACACTCATGCGTTCTCTTTATACAGCCTTCACTGTATTTATTGCCGCATTCTTCCTGCTGATTATGGGCGGGGAGTCGATCCGTATGTTCTCGCTTGCTATGGTTATCGGTCTGCTCTTCGGAGCCTATTCATCGATCTTCATCGCAAGTCCGCTCTGGCTGCTCCTGAAAAAGAACCAGAAGCCTGCTGCGAAGACCCCGGCCAAAGCCTAACACCCGGTTATTCTGTAAGCCGCGTCTGTAGCGACGCGGCTTTTCGGAATCTTCGGGTCAGGGCGTCTTGCTTGATTTCATCATCATGAGTTTACCTGCTAGTGGTAAGGAGGGCCTCGTTATGAATGACAAACCATTACCCCGGAAACAAACCGTTGCCTGGACCGGAATCCTTAGTGATGTTCTACTCGCTCTAGCCAAGGGTAGTATCGGTTATCTGTCAGGCAGCAAGGCATTGTTGGGGGATGCAATCTATTCCGGAGCAGATGCCGCTGCCAGACTGGCGGGGGTGATTCCGTGGAACCTGAAGCAGAGCCACAAGGCAGAAGGCTCAGCGGAACGCGGCCGGGCTGCACAAGGAAGCAAGGAGCCGATGGCGGCTATTCTGTTCTCTGTGCTGATTATTATGGGCGGGCTGCAGGTTGCTTTCTCGGCTATCCGTGATTTGACAAGGGGACATCTGTCGGCACCGGAGGAGTCAGCGCTTGTTGCTGTCCTGCTGTGCATTGTGTTCAAAGAGGCTGTATTTCAATACCAGTACCGTTATTTCAAAAAAAAGGGTGACGGCAGTCATGCTGCTTATGCCGATAGCCACCGGTTCAGCCTGTACACCTCTATAACTGTATTTATCGGAATTGCCCTGGCCATAACTGGAGGATACTTGAACTGGCATCCTCTGCTCTACATGGACCCCATTGCAGCTCTGCTGACCGGATGTCTGATTCTCCGCAAAGGCTATTCGTTAATTGCTTCCTCTGTATACAGCAAGAAGATTCAGGAGCTTCCTTCCGAGGAAGCTGCCAGCTTCATTGAGACGGTTCAGCGGGTGCATGGAGTCATCCGGGTGGAGCAGCTCCGGGCGCTGGAGGAAGGCAGTTATGTGAATCTGCATGTGAAGATTAGTGTGAATCCGCGGATCAGCGTGATGGAGGCCCAGGATATTTCAGAATGTGCCCGCAAGCTGCTGCAACACCGGTTCGTTCATGTAGGCGAGGTTCATATGGATGTTGTGCCGTATGATCCGGGTTATCCTTATAAAAGCAATCACGAGCTTGTGGACAACGATATTCCCACGCTGCTTCAGTAGTCTGCAAGGTGAGAGAAAGGTGAACTGTATTGCTTCATTCAAAAACAAGCTGGCAATCTCCGGCAGCCGATTCCGAGCGTATTTCGGAACTGGCCCGGAGCCTTTCTATTTCTCCGCTCCTTTCTTCACTGCTGGTGCAAAGAGGTATGGATACCGCCGACAAGGCACGGGTATTCATGGATTCAGGAGCGGAAGATAGACATGATCCATTCCTGCTCAAAGGAATGGCTGAAGCGGTGCCGCGGATACAGAAGGCATTGCAAGAGGAAGAGCATATTCTGGTGTATGGTGATTATGATGCAGACGGGGTTTCCAGCACTGCGCTGATGATCTACCTTCTGCGTCATCTTGGGGCCTCTTTTGATATTTATATTCCCCATCGCTCCAATGAAGGCTATGGACTGCATAATCATGCGCTGGACTGGGCGGTCCAGCAGGGTGTATCTCTCGTCATTACGGTTGATACTGGTATCAGTGCCTATCATCAGATTGCCTATGCCTCGGAGCTGGGCATTGATGTTATTGTCACGGATCATCATGAGCCGCCGGAGCTGCTGCCCGAGGCGTATGCGCTGATTAACCCGAAGCTGCCGGACTGCCCGTATCCCTTCAAGGGTCTGGCTGGAGTGGGGGTGGCTTACAAGCTGGCTGAGGCACTCCTTGGCAGTGAAGTGCCAGAGGAATGGTGTGAGATTGCCGCTATAGGTACCGTTGCTGATCTGATGCCGCTGCTGGGCGAGAACCGCAGTCTGGTGCGCAGAGGCCTCAGCAGCATGCGGAATTCGTCGTTTCCGGGCATCCGTGCGCTGCTCTCGGTGGGCGGTATTGCGATGAACACCGTCAGTGCGGTGAATATCGCCTTCGGGATGGCGCCGCGTATTAATGCCAGCGGAAGACTGGATCATGCTGGCCGGGCGGTTACACTGCTGACCACGGAAGATGCGGCAGAAGCTGAGCAATTTGCCGGAGAGCTGGATCTGCTGAACAAGGAACGCCAACTGGTTGTCGAGCGAATTGTCACCGAAGCCACAGCCAAGCTGGAGGAGAGAATCAGCCGGAGCGGACTGCCGGATATTATAGTGCTGGCGGACCAGGGCTGGAATGTCGGCGTAGTCGGCATTGTGGCCTCCAAGCTGCTCGAGCGGTATTACCGTCCGGTTATTATTCTGGACATTCATCCGGAGACCGGGATGTGCAAGGGCTCTGCCCGTTCCATCCCGGGCCTGGATATCTATGCAGCCTTATCCTCATGCGCCGAATTGATGGACCACTTCGGAGGACATCCGGCCGCTGCCGGGATGAGTCTGCCGCAGGGCAAGCTGGAAGCCTTCGATGCGGCGCTGAATAGCTATGCTGCGTCTGTTCTGACACCGGATGACTTCGTAGCTGTTACGGCTGCGGACGGGGAGGTATCCATTGCCGATCTGACCCTCCAGGCTGCGCTTGAGCTGGAGCGGCTTGCGCCGTTCGGGATGGCCAATCCGCTGCCGAGATTCATTCTGCGCGGAGCAGTTGTGAAGGAGACACGGAAGATGGGTCAGGAGGGCAAGCACCTGAAGCTTGTGCTCCAGCAGGACAAGCTGACGATTGAAGCTGTAGCCTTCGGCAAGGGGCCGCTGGCTGATCTGCTTCCGGATGGTACAGTCGTGGATGTTCTGGCAGAGCTGTCCGTCAATGAATGGAACGGCTCGCGCAAGCCTCAGCTAATGCTGCAGGATCTTGCGGTGCCGAAGGCGCAGCTGTTCGATCTGCGCGGCGCAGCCGATGCCGTCAAGCAGGCGGCGCATATTCAGGAGCTGCTCCGCACCTATAGCGGCAGCAGTCCCGGCCGGAGTGCAGCGGTCTTCCAGAACAGCCGGACAACGCCGCTGCGTGATCTGAAGGACATGTCCCTCTGGGTATACGATGAGTCTGCCGGGATCTCGGCTGTACATCAGCCGGAGGGCACGCGTGACGAAGAGGGACTGTCACTGCTCTGTGTGCTTGATATGCCGGAGTCTCCGGAGCAACTGGAAGCACTGTTCACTGCTTTTCCGGGGGCGGAGAACATTGCCCTGCTGCATTCGATCCGTGACGGGCGTGACCGGCTGCAGGTTCCTACCCGTGATCATTTCAAATCGTTATATCAATGGATTGCCGCAATCGCTGCATCTCCAACTCCTGAGCAAGAAGTGCTGCTGCGGCTCAGCCGCCAGTCGGCGCTTGGTGTGCGTATGGTGAGCAGAATGCTGGATGTGTTCGATGAGCTTGACTTCATTGAGCGCAGCGGCGGCAAGATCACCTTTGTCCCGCAGCCTGCCGCCAAGAGTCTGAGCACATCAGAGCATTTCGTCAGACTGGGCAAGACGGCGGAGATGGAGCAGTATTTCATGGAAGGCAGCCGCAGTGAATTGCAGGAATTCATGCTGTCACGGCGTTTAGGGGCCTCATAACAGCTACAAATGCTGTCACGGTCATTTGGTTTGAGTAACTTCAGCGGGGGTGATCCCCGCTTACTTTTAGGAGATGATGATGTTGGATTTCAAAAACAATATTCGCGTAATTCCGGATTTCCCCCAGGCTGGAATCAGCTTCAAAGATATTACTACACTGCTGAAGGACGGCGCTGCGTACCGTGCAGCCATCGATGAGCTTAAAGCTCTCGTGGCCCACCTGGAGATCGATGTCATTGCCGGACCGGAGGCGCGTGGCTTTGTAGTGGGCGCACCGCTGGCTTACGCGCTGGGTGTAGGCTTCGTGCCGATCCGCAAAAGCGGCAAGCTTCCTTATGAGACAATCGAAGTGGGCTATGATCTGGAATACGGCAAGGATACCCTCGCTGTGCATACCGATGCGATCAAGCCCGGCCAGAAGGTGCTGATTGCGGATGATCTGCTGGCTACCGGAGGGACGATTGCTACGTCAGTAAATCTGGTGGAACAGCTTGGCGGACAAGTGGTCGGCGCTGCATTCCTGATCGAGCTGACGGCTCTGGCCGGACGGGACAAGCTGTCGGATATTGAAGTGGTTACCTTGTTGACTTACGAGGATTAATCGTCGTGCCCGGCAACTTTTCCCGGGAAATAAAAAGCGGACTGCTGTCGAATGAAGACAGCAGTCCACTTTTTGTTGATGTGCTGGGTGGATAATAACAGATGTGGGTTATTTAATGTGCCGATTTGTCAGCTTCCTGTTCATTGGACAGGCCCAGAACCTCGATCAGCTTGAAGAGCAGGGCGAGCACCATACCGACGATAGTCGCCAGTGCCATGCCTTTCAGCTCTACACCGCCAAGCTTCAGCGAAATGCCGCTGATGCCGACCACCAGGACGAGCGTAGCCAGAATCATGTTGGTGGCTTTGGAGAAATCGACTTTCTGTTCAACGAAGATACGCAGACCCGACGCCGCAATAACACCGAACAGCAGCAGGGATACACCGCCCATAACCGGCAGCGGAATGTTGGCAATGACCGAGGAGAACGTTCCGGAGAACGACAGCACGATGGCGATTACAGCAGCGCCCGCGATAACATATACCGAGTACACCTTGGTCAGAGCCATAACGCCGATATTCTCACCATAGGTTGTATTAGGCGTAGAACCCAGGAACCCGGAGAGTACTGTTGAAATCCCGTTACCCATCAGTGAGCGGTCCAGTCCCGGGTCCTTGGTCAGATCCTTGCCCACGATATTGCTGGTGACCAGCAAATGGCCGATATGCTCCACAATGACCACAAGCGATACAGGAATAATAGTCAGAATGACCTGCCAGTTGAAGGATGGGGTAATGATCGTGGGATGCGAGAGGAAGCTTGCTTGAGAGATGGCACCAGTATTCACCTCACCCAAGATATAGGCGAGTACATAACCGGTAACAATACCGATGAGGATATGAATGATTTTGGGGAAGCCGCGGAACAGCACGGAGCCGAGCACGGTAACACCAAGCGTGACGAGCGACAGGGTAATGGCTTTGCCGTCAGGCGTCCAGTCGGCGGTGGCCACACCATCTGGAGCAATCAGTCCGGCCATCCGTGCGGCTACAGGCACAAGCTCCAGTCCAATCGTGGCAACTATCGCTCCCATAACTGCCGGAGGGAATACAATATCAATCCAGCCGGTACCGGCATAACGTACAATTAAAGCCACAAGAATGAAGATAACACCAGTCACGATAAAAGCGCCCAATGCAAGCGAATATCCGCGCTCATGGTCGCCGGCATGCTCTTTCAGCACAAGCAGCACCGGAGAGATGAAGGCAAAGCTTGAACCCAAATAGGCGGGGATTTTGCCGCGGCAGATCAGAATGTAGAGCAAGGTGCCGATACCGTTCATCAGCAGGATCATGCCGGGATCTACCCCGAACAGGTTGGGAACAAGCACGGTGCTGCCGAACATGGCGAACAGATGCTGAAGACTCAGGAGGAAGCCCGGGCCCCAAGGGAGTCTTTCGTTAACTTGAATTTCGCGTTGCAATGGAGTTCACTTCTCTTTCTGATCTAATTTGATTTGACAATTCTTATCTTTTAAAAAACCGCCTTTACTAGATTAAATAGAACAGCGGGTTTTTACAACAACATTTTTATCCGTGCCACAAAATTGTCTTTTCTTGACCCTTTCCCTGACAGGAATCCCACGCTATGGCAAGTGTTGACGGAATCCCTCGTAAGCGTCATAATTATAGACAACTTTAACCTGAGCGCAATGCAGCCGGGAACGTATGGAACCTGCAAATTCTGCATGCTTGCAGGTTCATTTTATTATAGAAGGGAAACGGATACGACGAGAATGGGCATAGAGCAACTAACCGAAAAGGCTGGCGCCTATATAAAAGAAAAAGATCTTCTCCGCATCCGTGAAGCTTATGAATTCGCCGATCAGGCTCATCACGGGCAGGTACGGAAGTCGGGGGAGCCATACATTCTGCATCCGCTGGCGGTCGCAGATATTGTCGTCAATATGCAAATGGATGTCATATCCATTATTGCTGCGCTGCTGCATGATGTTGTGGAAGATACGACGGTGTCCCTGGAGCAGATCCGCACGAAATTTGGCGATACCTGCGCCATGCTGGTGGACGGCCTGACCAAGCTGGAACGCATCCGCTTCCGCTCCAAGGAAGAGCAGCAGAACGAGAACTACCGCAAGATGTTCATCGCCATGGCCCAGGATATCCGGGTGATCGTGATTAAGCTGGCGGACCGTCTGCATAATATGCGTACGCTCAAATACCAGTCCGAAGAGAGTCAGCGCCGGATTTCTTATGAGACGCTGGAGATCTTTTGTCCCATTGCGGACCGGCTGGGGATCTCTGCGATCAAGTGGGAGATGGAGGATATTGCACTCCGTTACCTGAACCCGCAGCAGTACTACCGGATTGCGAATCTTGTACACAAGAAGCGGGCAGAACGCGAGCAGTTCATTGACAGTGTCATCGGCCGCATCCGCGCCAAGCTCGATGAAATGGGCATCGAAGGCGATCTCTCGGGACGCCCGAAGCATATCTACAGTGTCTATAACAAGATGAACACGAAGAACAAGCAGTTCAACGAGATCTATGATCTGCTGGCTATCCGCATTATCGTCGACAATATTAAGGATTGTTATGCCACCTTGGGCATTATTCATACGCTTTGGAAGCCGATGCCTGGCCGTTTCAAGGACTATATTGCTATGCCCAAGGCGAATATGTATCAGTCTTTGCATACAACCGTAGTAGGTCCGGGAGGAGAGCCGACGGAGGTTCAGATCCGCACCTGGGAGATGCACCGCACGGCCGAATTCGGGATCGCCGCCCACTGGGCGTATAAGGAAGGCAGCAGCAACAACGTTAATCCCGAGAACCGGATGCCGTTCTTCCGCGAGATTCTGGAGCTTCAGCACGAAGCCAAGGATGCCGAAGAATTTGTAGAATCGCTGAAGATGGACTTTTTCTCTGATCTGGTCTTCGTATTCACGCCTAAGGGTGAGGTAGTGGAGCTGCCTGCCGGCTCGGTGCCGCTGGATTTCGCGTTCCGCATTCATACCGAGGTCGGGAACCGGACAATCGGCTCCAAGGTGAACGGGCGTATTGTTCCGCTTGACCATAAGCTGAAGACCGGGGATATCGTGGAGATTCTGACCTCGAAGAATTCTTACGGCCCGAGCCGCGATTGGCTGAAGATTGCCCAGTCCTCACATGCGCGGAGCAAGATCAAGCAGTGGTTCAAGAAGGAGAAGCGCGAGGAGAACGTGGAGAAGGGCCGGGAGGCCATCGAACGCGAGCTGAAGCGCCTGAACGTGGAGGTCTCTGACTGGCTGACGGAGGACAAATTGTCCGAGGCTGCGAAGAAGTTCGCCTTCAATGATGTGGAGGATATGCTGTCAGCGGTCGGCTTCGGCGGGATTACCGCAGCGCAGATCGCCTCCAAGCTGACTGAAAAGCTGCGTAAGGACCAGGAGGAGGCCGCAGGCCATCTGGAGCTTACCTCCGAGATGAAGGCGATCAAATCCAGCGGAGAGAAGCGCAACCAGCCGACCAACGGGGTCCGTGTCAAGGGGATCGACAATCTGCTGGTACGCTTCGCACGATGTTGTAATCCTGTGCCGGGCGACGATATCATCGGATATGTGACCCGTGGACGGGGCGTATCGGTACACCGTGAGGATTGTCCGAACATTCCGAATGAGATGGACGGGGAGGAAGCAGCCCGTGTAATCGAAGTGGAGTGGGAAGGCAGCATGGAGGCTAATTACAGCGTCGATATTGAGATTACCGGCCATGACCGCAACGGGCTGCTGAATGAAGTGCTGCAGGCGGTATCGGAGAGCAAGACCAATATTTCAGCGGTCACCGGGCGCTCCGACAAGAATAAGATGGCGATGATCCATATGACAATTCTGATCCGCAATACCGATCACCTGCAGTCTGTGGTCGACAAAGTGAAGCGGGTCAAGGATGTATATACCGTTAACCGCATCATGCAATAAGGTGCTAAGGCAAGGAGCTGAAGGATGAGATGAGAGTCGTTGTGCAGCGCTGCAAGAACTCCAGTGTGACGGTGGACGGAGCAGTGACCGGAGCGATTGGAGAGGGCCTGCTGCTGCTGGTCGGCGTAACCCATGAGGATACAGAGAAGGATGCCAAGTATTTGGCTGACAAGGTTGCCGGACTGCGGATTTTTGAGGATGCGGCCGGTAAAATGAACCATAGTGTGACGGAGGCCGGCGGGGCCATTCTGTCCGTCTCCCAGTTCACGCTGTACGGGGACTGCCGCAAGGGCAGACGCCCCAACTTCATGGCGGCAGCGGCTCCGGCTGAGGCAGAGCGGCTCTACGACTACTTCAACCAGATGCTGCGTGCCGGAGGGCTACAGGTTGAGACCGGCGTGTTCGGAGCGATGATGGATGTCGCCCTGACCAACTGGGGACCGGTTACGCTGCTGCTGGACAGCAAGGGTTAGGATTAGAGCCGGGCAGACGCCGCTTTAAAGGACGGCAAAGCCGTTTCCACTTGATAAGATACATCACGGGACTCCACAAGGTGGGGTCTTTTTGCTTCTAGTTAACCAAACCGGATAGCAGCAGCCCTGGCTGGATAGACTATGAATGATGCACCATTATTCAAGTGCGGGGAGCAAGCAGAATGAGACAAGCACCAAAAGCATGGATGTGGAACATGATTCAGGCCCACGTGGCCGGGTCGATGACCGAAGCCTCAGCGACAGCCAAGGAAGCCGGGGACCCGAAGGAACCGCAGGGACTCCAGCGTAGAGGCCGAGGTCTTTTGCCGCGTACCTAACTGGAGCGAAGGTATGCGGGAAGTGGATTTTTTTTGAAAATATAAGAATGTATAGGTTTCACGCTATCCATTATCCTTCTATTTCTCGCTTAAACGGTACCGTCCTGTAAAAGGACGGCAAAGTCGTTTCCACTTGGCGCGTAGGCATTAGGGACGGTACAGAATTTACGGGAAATGCTTAGGCTTCGTTATAAAGCGGGGGAATGAGGGTAATAGATTGACGAGACGACAGCAGCCCTAGAGAGGAGATATGGATCTCATGAGTAAAGTAGCTTTTCTACTCGCCAATGACTTTGAAGATTCTGAAATGAAGGTTCCTTACGAAGAAGTTCTGCAGGCAGGACATCAGGCAGAAATCATCGGTCTGAAGAAAAATGAGACCCTGCTCGGCAAACAAGGAAGCGTATCCTATGCCGCCGATAAAGCGATCAGCGAGGTCACGGCTGCAGAGTATGATGCGATAGTCATTCCGGGCGGATCTTCGCCGGAGAATCTTCGTCTTGACCCGGATATTCTGCAATTCGTGAAGGATGCTGACCGTGCAGGCAAGCCGATTGCCGCGATCTGCCACGGCCCGCAGATTCTGATCAGCGCTGAATTGCTGCAAGGCCGCACCCTTACCTCCTACCCGCCGCTGAAGGATGATCTGATCAATGCCGGCGCGGAGTTCAAGGATGAAGAGGTCGTCGTAGACGGCAATTACATTACTTCACGCACACCCAAGGATGAGCCCGCTTTTGTGCGTGAGCTGCTTAAGGTGTTGTAATACAAGAAATACATGCATAACCCGTTTGGCATAATATAACTTTATGGGAGGGATTTACAATGACTAGAAGAATCCAAGCCTATTTCAGTACAGAAGATGCAGCGGAAGGTGCCAAGACTTCTTTGATTCCTTACGGTGTAGAGGGGATTGAGGTATCGGCTTTAACGGACCCTTTGGATAATGGAGTAAATAACCGGCGCAACATTCTAATACCGCTGGGCTCCACCAATACCGCTTCAACAGGTGCCGGAGGTGTTTACGCTGCCGGAGGTGCAACAGGTATGGGGTCCGGGGCGGCCATTGTCCCGGCAGTTGCGGCAGAGGATGATCTGAAACGTACGGATGAAGTACGCGCCGATGAAGTACGCACGGAGGGCGAAGTGCATAGAGGGGAAGAGCTGACAAGCAGTGACCTGGAGCACTTGCATTATGTGATGGATCTCAAGGTAGCCGAGAATCATTACAACGAGGTTGTAGAGGTTCTGCGCGGCAAGCAGGCCTATGTGGAGATTTTTGATTAAAAGGGACCGCGGTTCCCGCCGGTATACATTTCAGCTTCAGCCCTCCGTTATGGAGAGGCTGGAGCTGTTTTATATGCAGAATAAAAGGCGAGGACAGCGTCATAGATATAGACAGGAGCTGGGGGATGGTGTAACCTATGGATTAGCATGACAGCGGGAATTTGGACGGCTTGGTGAAACGCTTTCTTTTCTGTAATGCAACTGTAACACTACATTCATGATTCCTTAATATAGCGTGTTTATAATAGAAGCATGACCCCCTTTTTTATAATATATGATGATGGACCTGCAGCAATCGGCTGCAGGTCACTTTTTTATTTTTGGGGAGATTTCAAGCAACATGGAGTGTCATTAGAGTGAAGTAATGAAGCGGACTGAGAAGCGCCTATTTGTCCACAAACTGTTTTTTTGCGGCAGACGCGGACTGACATTCCGTTATTAGGCTGATTTGAGCGGATAACGAGGCATATGTAGGTGCATAGCGGAATCTGAGTCCGCTTAAGCTGAGAATGAGGAGTTTTTGCCCCAATAGCGGTATTTCAGTCCACTTGGCTGAAGGAACGCTGGCTCGTGGCAGCTTATTTTATTCAATCCTTGACTTTAGCGCAGTGGTTCAGTAGAATCTAACAGTATACGGTAAGTTTATATTGTTTTGATGACGGGACCAAGTAATCCGTAACCCACAACCCCAGAGAGGAATCCCGCAGATCATGGCTGTCGTCCAGGTAAGGAGGACCGTACGCTGATCCGCAAGGCTGTAAGGATTCTGTTGATGAACGGACGAATGACCTCCCCGAGAACGCACGGCGAACGCAGGCAGCAGGATTGCCTACAGTCAGTAGCCGATTGCGCGTAGGCGGGCGTTAACCGCTTAGAGCGGAGCTTACGCAGAGCAAGTTGCTAAGCCCGGAATGTGGGTGGTACCACGGGTGAATTATTGGTTATGATAATCCCTCGTCCCTGTTTGTAATTGAACAGGGATGAGGGGTTTTTTGCTGTTTTAAGGGGTTATTTTCAGGAGGGATAGACTGTGGCTAAAGAAAGATTCGAGAAACCAACAGGTACACAGGATGTGCTGCCGGGTGCAGTAGAGAAATGGCAGGTTGTGGAGGCTAAGGCCAGAGAGCTGTGCCGCCGCTTCAATTACCGGGAGATCCGCACCCCGCTGTTCGAGCACACCGGGCTGTTCGAGCGCGGAGTCGGCGAAACAACGGATATTGTAGAAGGTGAGATGTATACCTTCAAGGATAAGGGCGACCGCGATCTGGCGCTGCGTCCCGAAGGGACAGCAGGCGTGGTACGCGCGTATGTCCAGAACAAGCTGTACGGGGAGCCGGATGTCAGCAAGCTGTATTATATCGGACCGATGTTCCGTTATGAGCGTCCGCAGGCCGGCAGATACCGCCAGTTCCATCAGTTCGGCATCGAAGCGTTCGGCGCGGTGGACCCGGCGATTGATGCTGAAGTCATCTCGCTGGGGTACCAGTTCTACATTGATCTGGGGCTGAAGGATGTGCGGGTAGAGCTGAATTCGGTCGGCAATGCTCCGAGCCGTGCGGCTTACCGCGAGAAGCTGCTGAATTTCCTGAGACCGATGAGAGAGAGCCTGTGCAGCGACTGCCAGCGGCGGATGGAACGCAACCCGCTGCGCGTGCTGGACTGCAAGGTTGATCAGGACAAGTTCGGCGGAGCGCCTTCTATTCTGGACAGTCTGGATGAAGAGTGTACAGAGCATTTTGCCAAGGTGAAGGGGCACCTGGATGTGATGGGTGTGGAATACAGCATCAACCCCCGCCTGGTGCGCGGCCTTGATTATTACACGCATACAGCGTTTGAGTATAAAGCGGCAGGCATTGGCTCCATCGACACGGTGGGCGGCGGCGGCCGGTACAATGGTCTGGTCGAGGAGATCGGCGGACCGGATCAGCCGGGCATTGGGTTCGGGATTGGACTGGAGCGGATTCTGCTGATTCTGGAGAATCAGGGTGTGGAGCTGGAAGCGGCGAAGCCGCTGGATGTGTACTTCGTCGCATTAGGTGAAGCAGCAGATCTGGAGATCACCAAGCAGCTGTTCCGTCTGCGCAGTCTTGGATTCTCTGCGGAGCGCGATTACCTGGGACGCAAGATGAAGGCACAGATGAAGTCGGCGGACCGTATGTCAGCCCGGTATACGGCGATTCTTGGTGAAGACGAGCTGAATAGCGGCGTCATCGCACTGAAGTCGATGGAGACCGGCGAGCAGCGGACTGTGAAGCTGGACGAACTGGCAGAGGCGCTGATTCAGAATTAGGCGAAAAGGCGAGTATATGTAATTTTAATCATGAAGGGGTAGGATAAAAGATGACCAGAAGCCATAACTGTGGACAATTAACGACAGCGAGCATCGGTGAAACAGTAACATTGAACGGTTGGGTGCAGACCCGCCGTGACCTTGGAGGCGTGCTGTTCATTGATCTGCGCGACCGTACAGGGATTGTACAGATTGTATTCAATCCTGACTATTCCGGAGAAGCGCTGCAGATTGCCGATAAGGTCCGCAGTGAATACGTGCTGTCCGTGACAGGTACGGTGGTTAAGCGCGATGAGGAGACCGTTAACCGCAACCTGCCGACCGGTGAGATCGAAGTGCAGATTACAGACATCGAAGTGCTGAATGCAGCCAAGACGCCTCCATTCTTCATCGAAGACGGAGTGGAAGTAGACGAATCCCTGCGTATGAAATACCGTTACCTGGATCTGCGCCGTCCGGAGATGCACAAGACGCTGCTGCTCCGTTCCAAGGCAGCGAAGATCTTCCGCGATTTCCTCGACAACGAAGGCTTTATCGATGTGGAAACGCCGATCCTGACCAAAAGCTCGCCGGAAGGCGCACGTGACTATCTCGTGCCAAGCCGTGTGCATGAAGGGGAATTCTTCGCGCTTCCGCAGTCGCCGCAGATCTACAAGCAGCTGCTGATGGTCGGCGGCATCGAGCGTTATTACCAGATGGCCCGCTGCTTCCGTGATGAGGACCTGCGCGCTGACCGCCAGCCGGAATTCACGCAGTTCGATATTGAGACCTCGTTCATGCCGCAGGATGAGCTGCTGTCGATGATGGAGAAGCTCATGCAGCGTCTGCTGAAGGAGACGGTTGGGGTTGAGGTATCCGCACCGTTCCAGCGGCTGACCTATGCCGAAGCGATCGGCAAATACGGCTCGGACAAGCCGGACCTGCGGTTTGGCCTGGAGCTGGTAGAGATGAATGATATCGTTGCTGAGAGCGGCGTGAAGGTATTCGCTTCCGTGATCGAGAAGGGCGGAGAAGTGAAATGTCTGAACGCCAAGGGCTGTGGCACCTGGACACGTAAGGAGATTGACGATCTTGGACCATACGCTGCACGCTACGGCGCCAAGGGTCTGGCCTGGATTCAGGTCAAAGACGGCGAGTTCAAGGGACCGATTGTGAAGTTCTTCTCCGAGGAAGAAATCGCTGCCGTGAAGGAGCGCACAGGTGCCGAAGAAGGCGACCTGCTGCTGTTCTCCGCGGATACCAAGAAGGTGGTAGCAGATGTACTTGGCGCCTTGCGTCTGAAGATCGGCCGCCAGCTTGGTCTGATCGACGACAGTGTGTTCAAATTCGCCTGGGTAACGGAATTCCCGCTTCTCGGCTACGATGAGGACCAGAAGCGTTATGTGGCTGAGCATCACCCGTTCACACGTCCGATGGACGAAGACCTGCATCTCTTCGATACCGATCCTGGCGCCATCCGCGCACAGGCGTATGACCTGGTGCTTAACGGCTACGAGGTAGGCGGCGGTTCCCAGCGTATCTACAAGCGTGACGTTCAGGAGAAAATGTTCAATGCACTCGGCTTCTCGCAGGAGCTGGCCTATGAGAAATTCGGCTATCTGATGGATGCCTTTGAATACGGCACGCCTCCGCATGGCGGTATCGCGTTTGGCTTCGACCGTCTGATTATGCTGCTGGCGGGCCGCACGAACCTGCGTGAGACCATTGCCTTCCCTAAGACAGCAAGTGCAACGGACCTGCTGATGGATGCCCCATCCCCGGTGGATGCCGGACAACTGGAGCAGCTGCACATCAAGCTGGCACCGAAACCGGAGAAAGAAAAGAAATAAATTAACTATGGACTGACGGGGCGCTCCAGGAGAGCAGAGGGACGTCCCGGAAGCCTTGCCCAAGGAGGCTGACATCATGCTGAATCAGTTCTCGCGTACGGAGCTGGCGATCGGGCCGGAAGGCCTGGCGATCATGAAGAACAGCACAGTAGCTGTGCTGGGGATCGGCGGAGTTGGCGCTATGGCAGCGGAAGCGTTGGCCCGGACCGGAATCGGCCGCATTATCCTGATTGATAAGGATTCGGTCGATATTACCAACATCAACCGCCAGCTCCATGCGCTGACCACGACCATCGGCCAGAACAAAACCGATCTGATGGTGGACCGCATCAAGCTGATTAATCCGGATTGCGAAGCGATTGCGCTGAATATGTTCTACACCGAAGAGACGTATGAGGAGCTGTTCAAATACAAGCTGGACTATGTGATTGACGCTTCGGATACGATTATCTATAAGATTCACCTGATCAAGGAATGTCTGGCCCGGAAGATCCCGCTGATCTCCAGCATGGGAGCGGCCAACAAGATGGACCCGACCCGCTTCCAGGTCGCCGACATCTCCAAGACTACCATGGACCCGATTGCCCGGGTGATCCGCACCAGACTGCGTAAGGAAGGCATCAAGAAGGGCGTGAAGGTGGTCTTCTCTACCGAGAAGCCTGTGAAGCCGCGCGAAGATGTGACGGAGCAGATTGTGCCTGCGAATGC
This sequence comes from Paenibacillus sp. FSL P2-0089, assembly GCF_038595095.1. Taxonomy (NCBI): domain Bacteria; kingdom Bacillati; phylum Bacillota; class Bacilli; order Caryophanales; family Paenibacillaceae; genus Paenibacillus; species Paenibacillus sp. FSL P2-0089. Next base: position 5,578,697 of record NZ_CP152006.1, on the reverse strand, counting down.
GCCGGACCGGCGCAAGGCGAAGCAGCCTCCGGCCAGTACTTCTTTTGTCCCCCCTGTAGTCGGCCTGATTATGGTTAGTGTAACGGTACGGGAGTTGCTCGAAACGGGCGGCATTACATTTGAATGAATTCTATCAGGTAAAAGGGTGTGTAGCCGGCTTCCGGCTATATGCCCTTTTATTACGGTATGTTTTGGGGCCCCCCGCAAAGTACCTGAGTAAACATCGAAGCAAACCCTCACTTTGTGGGGATATTTTTACGGTATGTTTTGTGGAGAGATACTTGACATCCTATGAGAAGAACTTAAGTGGAGGTTGTTACATGAAATCGAATATTTGGCGGAATAGCGTGGGAATGGAGCCGGGCGACAACTGGAAGCAGGAATGGGCGGCCGGCATCCTGTCGTATTTCGCTTCGGTATATATTGTAATGGTTAACGCGGCGATCCTGGCAGATGCAGGCATGCCGCTGCGGGCCGGGATGGTTGCCACGCTGCTGACAGCCATCACAGGCTGCCTGCTCATGGCGTTTGGCGGCAAAACGCCGATTATCGTGGTCCCGGGCATGGGGATCAATGCCTTTTTCACCTATACGCTGGTGCATTCCATGAAGCTGGACTGGCGTGAGGCGCTGGCCGTGGTAGTGGTGACCGGGGTGCTGTTTGCCATTGTGGCCTTCACCTCGCTCTACCGCATTCTCAGCGATGCGATTCCCCATAATCTGCAGCATGCGATCACAGTTGGCATCGGACTGTTCCTGACCTTCATCGGCCTGCAAAAAAGCGGGATTGTCATTGCCCACGCCACCACCTTCGTCGCCATCGGGCATTTCAGTGATCCTGCGGTCATTACCTCGGTGGTGACGCTGCTGCTGGCGCTGGTGCTGTTCATCCGCGGCACACGCGGCGGTCTGCTGATCAGTATGCTCGTGGGCACAGGGCTTGCCTATCTGCTGGGAGCCGCTCATGCGCCGAAGAATACCGAGCCGGGACATGTGTTCAGCGGTTATGGCAGCGTGTTCGCCAGTATGGACTGGGGCGGATTCGTCAGCCTCGTCTTCTGGATTGCCGTCTTCCTGCTGCTGCTGATTGTGGTGTTTGAGAATATCGGCCTGATCGCTTCCCAGACACTGATGGCAGGACGCCCGGAACGCTTCAAAAGCAGTCTGCGGGCGCTCTCGCTCGCCAACATCGCGGCAGGTCTGTTCGGCAGCAGCCCGGTGGTCGCCGCTGCCGAATCCACCGCCGGGATTGCGGCAGGGGGACGCTCCGGCTTAACTTCACTCGTCACCGGCCTGCTGTTCGGCGCGACCTTCCTGTTCATCCCGCTGCTGGCTTATGTGCCGGACAGCGCGATTGCGCCGATTCTGATCGTGATCGGCGGGCTGATGGTGCAGAGTGTGCGCGAGATGGATCTCGGCGACATGACGGAGCTGTTTCCGGCGTTCCTGGTCATGGTGATGATTCCCTTCACCTATAGCATCGTGGACGGCATGGCGTTTGGCTTCATCACCTATCCGCTGGTGAAGCTGGCTACCGGCAAAGGCAAGGAGGTTCCTCCTGCCTTGTATGGTATTGCCGGACTGTTCATTGCGAACTTCGTGCTGCATGCGCTGATGGGCTAACAGCAAAGGCGGAAGGGGGAAGGGGGAAGCACCCCTTCCCCCTTCCGCTTGTCCTCCGCGTGGACAGCAGTTTGAAAAATATGGCTTTCCCTGCTCTGCTGTGTTATGATGGACAGCTCACATCAATTGAGGTGCATGCTTCCGGAGCGAGTTTTGCTTGGAGAGATTCAGGAAGCTAATGCCCGCAAAACTTTTAGGAGGTAACTGAAATTGGAAGACAACTTTCAAAGTGCCTATCAAGAGGAAGAAGACAGGCTGAACCACGTGCTGACAGAGATTGACTCCACCCTTGAGCGGCTGCGCTCAACACCGGTGTACACGGGACACGATTATACCGAGCAGGTGCTGGAGGATTCAAGGGAGCAGAGGCGCAAAGATCTTGCCAAGCTTAGGCAGGAGCCTTATTTCGGACGGCTTGATTTTCAGGGCAATGACGAGGAAGACCGCAAGGCACTGTATATCGGCAAAATCGGCGTAGACCGCGAGCAGGTTAGCGACCGTCCGCTTGTCATTGACTGGCGGGCACCGGTGGCAAGCCTGTTCTATTCTTTTACCGGAGGAACGGAAGCCGCCTCGTATGAAGCGCCGGAGGGGTTGATCGAAGGGCTGGTCTATCTCAAGCGCAACGTGGTGATCCGCAAGCAGATCCTGGAGAGGGTGGCGGATACGTATAACCGTGACAGCGACGCACCGGCGGTATCGGATGAATTCCTGGTCTACCGGCTGGGGGAGAACAAGGATAACCGGCTGCGGGACATCGTCTCCACGATTCAGGAGGAGCAGGACAAGATTATCCGGGCGGCCAAGAATACGGCGCTGATCATCCAGGGGGTCGCAGGAAGCGGCAAGACCACCGTTGCGCTGCACCGGCTGGCGTTCTTATTGTATCAATACAAGGAGCAGGTCTCGGCGGAGAAAATGATTATTTTCGCCCCGAACCGCATGTTCCTGGACTATATTTCGGATGTGCTGCCGGAGCTGGGTGTCGGCAATATTGCCCAGAGCACGTTCCCGGACTGGGCGGCCGGAGTGCTTGATGTCACGCTGCCGGAGCAGGATGCTTCGGAGGTCATGAGCCGCTGGTTCGAGACGGCGGGAGCAATGCCGGCCATCACGGAAGAGACCCCCGGGCGCTTCAAAGGCTCAACGGTGCTGATGAGCGTCATTGAATCCAGCGTCAAGCTGCTGGAGACCAGTGCTGTGCCGGAGGGCGATTTCAGTCCTTGGGACGGGGCGGTGCTGAGCCGCCAGGTGATTCTGCGCTGGCACAATGAGGAATACGCACCGTATCCTCCGGCGAAGCGCAAGGAGCGCGTCATGGCGCGGCTTCACCGCTGGATCGAGATGGAGCTGAAGAAGAGCCCTTCAGCGGCTGCGCTGAAGGAGCGCAAGAAGAAGGGCGCGGCCCGCGAGAAGGCCTACAGCGCCAAGTGGCCGAAATACGAGCCGCTCGCCATCTATAAGCAGATCTTCCGGGCGGCGAAAGTGCCGGAGGACTGGCCGGCGGCAGCACCGGAGGAGATTCCGCCATCCGTGCTGAAGGAGACCGTCAAAGAGCTGAAGAAGGGGATTCTGCGCGAGGAGGATCTTCCTCCGCTGCTCTATATCCATTATCTGCTGAACGGCAATGAGGGTACGGAACGCTTTGACCATATCGTGATTGATGAAGCGCAGGATTTCTCGCCGTTCCAGATTGCCGTACTGGATCTGTATGTGAAGGGGCATTCCTTCACCATTCTGGGTGACCTGTCGCAGGGCATCCACGCCTACAAGGGAGTACATGCCTGGAGAGAGATGCAGACGCTGTTTGCCGAAGAATACACCGCATACCATGCACTGACCCGAAGCTACCGCTCAACGATGGAGATCATCGAGTTTGCCAATGGCATTTTGTCTGCGGGCGTGGGCAGTGAGCTGCTGGCTGTGCCGGTCTTCCGCAGCGGGAATCCTGTGCGGCTGATCTCCTATGAGGAGGATGTGCTGCCGGGAGCGGTGGCTGCTGCATCGGCGGACCAGCGGCTCAGCGCGGTCAAGAGCGCGCTGGCGCAGCTCTCCGGGCGCGAATACCGCACGGTGGCGGTATTGACCCGCAGCCTGCGGGAAGCCTCTGTGCTGTACGCTGAGCTCGCCACGCAGTTCGAGGATCTTCATCTAATTGACGGCAGCATCACGGAATATCGCGGCGGCTTGTCGATCCTGCCCGTCTACTTGTCCAAGGGACTGGAGTTCGATGCCGTCATTCTGGCAGACGCAGACAGCGCCCATTATGGAGCGGCGGCCTGGGATGCGAAGCTGATGTATGTGGGCTGCACACGTGCCCTGCATGAGCTATGGCTGCTGCGGGGCGGAGAATTGCCGCCTTACGTTCAACTGAACGCAGAGGAGAGCGTCTCCGGCTGGCCGGAGCCAGAGGTACAATAGGCCGAGAGAGACAGCGTCAAGCGGTCCCGGAAACCGAACCAGCGGCAATCCGTCTACGATCCGGTACAACGGTTGAGCGGTTTGGCGAAACAGATCCGCCGAACCGCCGATGCGCCGCCAAAACCGCCGAACCACCGATGCGTCAATAAGCGCAAAGGCAAGTCGGGCTCTTTACGGACCGTAGCGCCCTTATTCTCAGGAAAACGCCACTTTTTGGGCTGTAACGGACCGTAGCGCCTTTATTGTCTCAGCAATCGATGCTTATGAACCGAATATCGGCTGATAAGGGCCGTGGTGTCCGTAAATTTGCCAAATCATGACCTTCATCCGAAATAAGCGCCCTTCTGTCCGTAATGACAGGCGGAGTTCCCCTGATTGAAGAGAAAAAGCAGCGATTTTCCTTTATTGGAGGATCGCTGCTTTGTATTTTGGGCGGTTCTGTATTTTTAAGCCTTGTCCTTCGCATCGAACTGGAAGCGCTCCACCTGTCCCTGCATATCCGCAGCCATGCCGGAGAGGGCCGCAGAGGAGGAGGTGATCTCCTCCATCGAAGCAAGCTGCTCCTCGGTAGCTGCGGTTACGCTCTGGAAGGAATCGAGCGCGGCTCGGGCAATTGTGGCCATCTCCTGGACGGAGGCGGCTACTTGGGAGCTGCTGGCCGACATTTGCTCCGTAATGGCCGACACCTCATGGATCTGCTCGCCGACCTGCCGGGTGGACTGCTCAATCTGCCGGAAGGCTTCGCCCGCCTCCAGGGTAAGCGCCATGCCCTGCTCCACATCCTCTGCCACCTTATGCTTCATCACATCATAAGCGCTGGCGATCAGGCCCACCATCTCGGAGATGGTCTCCTGAATCTGCCCGGCACTGCTATTCGTAGCTTCCGAGAGCTTGCGCACTTCACCCGCCACTACGGCGAAGCCCCGGCCGTGTTCACCGGCCCGGGCCGCCTCAATGCCGGCATTTAGCGACAGGAGATTGGTCTGCTTGGCAATGGCGGAGATCGCCGTGCTGGTCTCAGCCACTCTGGTGCTTAAGCCGTTAAGCTCAGCGATCAGGGTGCCGGACTGCTGTACCGATTCGCGGATCGTTTTCATCTGCTCCCCCACCTCCTGCATTCTGGAGCTGCCGGTCGAGACATCCGTTTCCGTAAGTATAGCGGCGCTCACAATCGCCTCTGAAGCAGAAGCGATTTTCTGGATGCCGGTGGACATCTCCTCCATCGTTGTAGCGACTTCGGCGGAAGCATACGCCTGGGTCTCCACGCCCCGGGTGGATTCCTCCACCAGCTCCGTCACATACTCGACCGCCTTGCTGTTCTCGGCAGTGCTGGCGGTGAGCTGTTCACTGGCAGCGGCGAGCTGGCCGGAGGTCTCGGCAACCTCCTGCACCATGGTGCGCAGTGAAGAGACCATTTCATTGTAATTGCCGGCAAGCTGACCGATCTCGTCCCTGCGGCTGGTCTGGACGAATTCATCCAGATACCCTTCGCTTACCCGCTTGGCCGAACGGTTCAGGCGTTCTACCGGCCCGGTTATCCGGCGGATAATCAGGAAGGTAATTACTGCAGCAAGCAGCAGCGCAACCACGAGAACGATAGCTGATTTGTACAGAATCGGGTAGACCGCCTTCGTATATTCACTCTCTGGAAGCACTCCGGCCAAGGTGAAGCCGGTCAGCTCATTGGTAATGTAGTATCCGTCCATTTGCGTATCGGCTGCAGCATCCTTGTAGGAGATTTTACCCGCCGGTCCTTGCTTAATTCCTGCTGTCATTGCGCCTGTGGCTTCCGATGCAATCTCCATGGCAGGGTGGTAGATCACCTTGTTATTGCCGTCCAGGATGAAGACATATCCGCTATCGCCCAGACTGACATTCTTCGCCAGCTCCATAAGCTCCTTCATGCTGATGCTGATCGTAACAGCCCCCTTGCCGTCCGGAAAAGCCTTGGAGATCGGCAGAATGTAGCTGTTCGTTACTTTGGAGAAAATGGGATCGATCACCGATGTTGTCTCCGGGGTCTTAAGTGCATCTATGTACCAGTCGCGTACGCGGGGATCATAATTGTCCAGCTTGGAATCCGGCGCGAACATGTATTTCCCGTCCTCGTTGCCTATCGCCACGATATCTACCTCAGGATGCTCCAGCTTGAAGTTGTCGATCAGCTTGCGCAGCTGTGGAGAATTGTTCGTTAGCCCCGCGCTGCTCATCTCGTATGCCAGCTCATTCACTCCGGCGCTCTCCAGCAGAATCAGCTGCGACAGTGTTTTATCCAGGAGGTGGATGCTGGAGCGTGTGGTGTCTTCCATTTTGGAGCGCAGAGCCGATTCTGAGGTTTGTGTCGATATGGCCACCAGAGCCAGCGAGGGCAGTACAATGGCTGTAATGATAAGCAGCATCAGTTCAGTTCTGAGCTTCGTGATACGGAATAGGCGCTTTAGGGGGTTTTTCGGTGTTGGCATGGAAGTTCCTCCTGAATTTCTGAATGGATGGACGTTAAAATTTATTTCCATATCTCGAAGTAACTAGATATTTTAATATATATTTCGACAGGGATCGACTAAATAATTAGTTTTTCGTCAAAAAATGTACTCCAATATTTCTGCAATTCTCCCTCTTTCCAAAAGAGTTCGCGTGCCAGCCTTCAGGTGGAGAACGATTATAACTATTCTTGAACTTGTAACCCGGGGCGGCCTGTGGCTTAATAATAAGTGTCCGGCCGGGCAAGATTACTTCTGGAAGGAGGCTGAAGATATGTTTTCAGAATACGAGGTGGTTTCCGTCTAAGACGGAGACCTGTTAAACGGGAGGCCGCGAGGCCTCCTTATGTATAATGAGCGAACACGAGCGGATATGTAATTCCGGTTACTACAATATAAAGAATGACACTGACCAACCACTGACAGACCGCTGATCCATAATGAATGTAGACGATAACCGTAGGGTTTAATATAATGAATTTAGGTGATTTACCAAATTTGAGGAGAAGAAAGGAGGCAGGTGGAATGATTATTCAGAACAGTACAGTGATCGGACTGAACGGAATACACCTGTTGAAGGAGGAAATTGAACGTGAGTTACGTCAATGGAAAGGATGTGCTCCCCCCGGGGCTGCTCGAAGAGCTGCAGGGTTACATACAGGGTGAGCTGTTATACATCCCGAAGAAAGCGGAAGAACGGGTAAGATGGGGCGAGAACAGCGGCTCCCGGCAAGAGATTGCTGCCCGCAACGAAGAGATCTTCTGTAGTCACAGCAGCGGCTGCTCGGTGAACGAGCTGCAGAAGAGATATCACTTATCCGAAGAAAGCATCCGCAAGATCATTTCAAAAATGCGGCAAACGCGGCTGGCGATGAACCGCTAGTCTGGAACGGATATGAGTTCTAATTATAGAACAAAGAGCATGGCTCCCGCCGGTGGCGGCGGGGTCATGCTCTTTTTAACGTTTGGGACAGGTATGGTATGATAGGAGAAGTGTATGTATTCTATTGAAATCTTAGATGATAGCAAGGAAGTGTAAGGATGGATTTATTCTCGCAGGGTGAAGACAACGGGAGCGGACGGCTGCTTGCAGACCGGATGCGGCCCGGCAATCTGGATGAATATATCGGACAGGAGCATATTGTAGGCAAGGGCAAGCTGCTGCGCAGAGCGATTGAAGCGGACCAGGTCTCTTCCATCCTGCTGTACGGGCCTCCGGGCTGCGGCAAAACCACTCTGGCCCATATCATATCGCATCACACCCAAGGTGAATTCGTGCGGCTGAATGCGGTGGAGGCTTCGGTTAAGGATGTGCGGGAGGTCATTGAACGCGCACAGAGCAATAAGGCGCTGTACGGCTCGAAGACGATTCTGTTCCTGGACGAGGTACACCGCTTCAACAGCTCCCGCCAGGATGCGCTGCTGCCGGCCGTGGAGAAGGGGACGATTACCTTCATCGGTGCGACCACAGAGAATCCGTTCCATTATGTGAACGGGGCCTTGATGAGCCGCTCGACGCTGTTTCAGCTGGAGGCGCTGACCAGCGAGCACAGCTTGCTGGCCATGAAGCGTGCGCTCGCCGATGAACAGCGGGGCCTCGGATTCATGGATCTGAAGGCGGATGAGGAGGCGCTGCTGCATATCGCCGCGATGGCGAACGGCGATATCCGCCGCGCCTTGAACGCCCTGGAGCTGGCGGCGATGACTACGGCCCCTGAGCGTGACGGCAGCGTGCATATTACGCTGGAGGTAGCGGAGGAGTCGATCCGCCGCCCGATTGTCAAAGCGGACGAGTCAACACAGTACGATGTGCTGTCCGCTTTTCACAAAAGCATTCGCGGCTCCAGCGACGCCGCCCTGTTCTGGTTCCTCTACGCGGTGGAGAAGCTGGGAATGGACCCGATGACCTTCATCCGCCGCCTGATTGCGGCCAGCAGTGAGGATATCGGCCTGGCGAACCCGCAGGCGATGGTCCAGGCGGTCAGTGCGCTGGATGCCTACCGTAATAACGGCTGGCCAGAGGCGAAGCTGAATATCGCGCAGGCGATTCTGTTCGCCGTAGAGAGCCCAAAATCAGACGGGGTAGTGACCGCTATCGCGAATGTCATGAACAGCTTGGAGGATCTGAAGTCGGCTGAGGTGCCGCTGCATTTGCGGGATACACACTATAAAGGTGCGACCCAGCTGGGCCATGAGGGCTACCAGTACCCGCATAATTTTCCCGGCCATTATGTGAAGCAGGACTATCTGCCGAAGGCCATCTCCCGTAAGGTCTTCTATCAGGCCACCGAGCAGGGCAACGAGGCGAAGATCCGCCATAACCAGCAGCTGCGGCGCGGGCAATAGGGCTTCGATGATAGTTCACTCCAGCCAATTATAGATTTTTACAAACAGAGAGCAGCCATTCTCCATAACTGGAGGAGGCTGCTCTTTTTGACGCTGTAAATATGATAAAAATGGAAATATTTTGACAAAAAACCGGTATTCTCAGAAAAATATAATGTAAATATATAGAATTAATTTACTGTATGTGGTATATGTGTAGGTGGGGGTATTTTACCTTAATTTGTAATATGGAGGTGGTAAATGGAACGTGCTCAAATACTATGTCTAATTATGGACACTGGGGAGGTATTTGTGCGTGCCTGAGTCCTGAAGGACTGAACAAACAAGAAAACGAAGGGAGATGAGTAAGGATGAGTCAAAGTAAACGGAAGACCGGCTGTATCGCTTCACTAAGCCTGATGTTAGCCTTCACCATTGTATCAGGGACGGCTGTCCGCCCGTCTGTCACCGAAGCGGCAACCGCCGGATTTAATTATGCAGAGGCACTGCAGAAATCGATTTATTTCTACGAGGCCCAGCGTTCGGGTGAGCTGCCGGCGGACAACCGCGTGGAATGGAGAGGCGACTCGGGGCTGCAGGATGGTGCTGATGTCGGCCATGACCTGACGGGTGGCTGGTATGACGCAGGGGATCATGTCAAATTCGGATTTCCGATGGCGTACACCGCGACTATGCTGGCATGGTCGGTCTATGAATACAAGGATGGTTACGTGCAGTCCGGACAGCTGGAGGAGATTCTGGACAATATCCGCTGGGCCACAGACTATTTTGTGAAAGCGCATACTGCACCGAATGAGCTGTGGGGCCAGGTGGGTAACGGTACGGCGGACCATAACTGGTGGGGACCGGCGGAGGTCATGCCTATGGCGCGCCCGGCTTACAAGATTGATGCTGCACATCCCGGCTCGGACCTGGCTGGTGAGACTGCCGCCGCCCTTGCCTCGGCTTCCATTATTTTCAGGGATTCAGATGCCGCCTATGCGGACAAGCTCCTGCTGCATGCCAAGCAATTATACAATTTTGCCGATACGTACCGGGGAGCTTACTCCGATACCATCACTGACGCCAAGCAGTATTACAATTCGTGGAGTAGTTACGCGGATGAGTTAAGCTGGGGCGGTATCTGGCTATACCTGGCGACCGGTGAGCAGACCTATCTCGATAAGGCGATTGCCGCCAGTGATCTGTGGGGCACCAACCAGGCTGGTGACTGGGGCTACCAATGGACCCAATCCTGGGATGACAAGCATTATGGTGCGCAGCTCCTGCTGTCCCGCATCACCGAGGACCCGAAGTTTATCCAGTCCACGGAACGCAATATGCAGTTCTGGACGACCGGGGTGAACGGCACCTCTGACCGGGTAGCGTATACTCCAGGCGGGCTGGCCCATCTGGATCAATGGGGGGCGCTGCGGTATGCAGCCAACCATGCTTTTCTTGCTTTTGTCTATGCAGACTGGGTTACTGATCCGGTGAAAAAAAATACCGCCCAGGCCTTCGCAGAGCGCCAGATTAACTATATGCTGGGCGATAATCCGCGTAATAGCAGCTATGTCATCGGCTTCGGCGCGAATGCACCTGAGCATCCTCACCACCGTACCTCACACGGCTCCTGGAGCGACAGCCAGACCACTCCGGCCAACCACCGGCATGTGCTCTACGGCGCACTCGTTGGCGGCCCCTCCAAGACCGATGCTTATACCGATGCGATCAGCGATTATGTTTCAAACGAAGTTGCAACCGATTACAATTCAGCCTTTACCGGCTCTCTGGCCCGGATGATGATGCTCCACGGGCAGGGGCAGAGCCCGCTTGCGAACTTCCCGCCGGCCGAAACGCGTGAGGATGAGATGTTCACGGAGACTTCTGTGAATGCCAGCGGCAGCAATTTTGTGGAGATCCGCGCGGTTCTCAATAACCGTTCGGCATGGCCTGCCCGCTCCAGCAGCCAGCTGTCCTTCAACTACTATCTGGACATCAGTGAGGCTGTTGCCGCAGGATATGGCCCCGGCGATATCACCGTCAAGGCAGGCGGCTATAACCAGGGAGCCACCGTCTCGCAGCTGCTGCCTTACGATGAAGCGAACCATATCTACTATACCAAAGTAGATTTCTCCGGCACCCCGATCTATCCGGGCGGACAGTCTGCTTACCGCAAGGAAGTACAGTTCCGGATTGCAGGACCGCTGAATACTACCTTCTGGGACAACAGCAATGACTTCTCCTTCAAGGGAGTGGCTGCGAATGCTTCAGCGGCAACGAAGAACCCGTATATCCCGGTATACGATGCAGGTGTCAAAGTGTACGGCGAGCTGCCTTCCGGCGGCGGAACACCGGGTGAACCGCAGGTTCCGGCCCGTCCGTCCGGCCTGCAGGCCGTGCCCGGCAATGCAAGTGTAGCCTTGAGCTGGACTCCGGTCAGCGGTGCTTCCAGTTATACGGTCAAGCGCTCTCTGGTGAGCGGCGGACCGTACACTACAGTGGGTACGGCAACCGCAGCGGTCTACAATGACAGCGGGCTGACCAATGGTGTGGACTATTATTATGTGGTGACTGCAACGAACAGTGTAGGCGAGAGTACAGCGTCTGCCCAGGTGACTGCCAAGCCGCGCGAGATTACTGTGCCTGCCGGCGCTCTGCGTGTGCAGTACCGCACCAATGACACAAGTCCCGGGGATTCCCAGATCCGCAGCCAGTTCCGGATTGTCAATACGGGAACCGAGGCCATTCCGCTCAGCGGCCTTAAGCTGCGCTATTATTACACCGTGGACGGGGACAAGCCGCAGGAATTCCACTGTGATTACGCCCAAGTCGGCAGCGGCAATGTGAGCGGAACCTTTGGGAAGCTGAGTACGCCTGTGGCACTGGCCGATTCGTATTTGGAGATTTCTTTTGCCGCAGGGGCAGGAAGTTTGGCTCCGGGAGCAGACAGCGGGGAGATTCAGGTGCGCTTCAACAAGTCGGATTGGACCAATTACAATGAGAGCAACGACTATTCGTATGGAGGAAGCCAAGCAAGCTTCGCGGATTGGGATAAAGTCACGCTGTACCGTGCAGGAACACTTGTCTGGGGCCTCGAACCCTAAACCATACCAGAGAGGAAGTATGCCGAAATGATGAAGCTAAGTTCATTCAAGAAACCGCTTTCTATCGCGCTGAGTGCTGTCCTCACCTTGTCTCTCACCAGCGGGATCATCAATTTCCATCCGGGAACCGCCAAGGCGGAATCGGTGGAGAAGACCAGATTCCTGCAATTGTATGACCAGCTGAAGGACCCGGCCAGCGGGTATTTCTCGGCTGAAGGCATCCCGTATCATGCGGTAGAGACCCTGCTCAGCGAGGCGCCCAACTATGGGCATATGACTACCTCCGAGGCCTATAGCTACTGGATGTGGCTTGAAGTGCTGTACGGCCATAACACCGGGGACTGGAGCAAGCTCGAATCAGCCTGGGACAACATGGAGAAATACATTATTCCGATTAATGAAGGCGACGGCGTGCAGGAGCAGCCGACCATGAGCAGCTACAACCCGAACAGCCCGGCCACCTACGCCTCGGAGCTCCCTCAGCCGGATCAGTATCCAAGCGCGCTGAACGGCAAGTATACCCCGGGGAAGGACCCGCTCGATGCAGAGCTGAAGTCCACCTATGGCAATAACCAGACTTATCTGATGCACTGGCTGGTGGATGTGGACAACTGGTATGGCTTCGGCAACCTGCTGAACCCTACCCATACCGCCAGTTATGTGAACACCTTCCAGCGCGGAGTGCAGGAATCGGTCTGGGAAGCAGTAGGCCACCCCTCACAGGATAACAAAACGTTCGGTAAAGCCAATGAAGGCTTTATGAGCTTGTTCACCAAGGAAAATAGCGTACCTTCAGCACAATGGCGTTACACTAACGCTACGGATGCCGATGCACGCGCTGTGCAAGCCATGTATTGGGCTAAGGATCTTGGCTATACCAATACGGTCTATCTGAACAAAGCCAAAAAAATGGGCGATTTCCTGCGTTACGGCATGTACGACAAGTATTTCCAAAAGATCGGCAGTGCTGCTAACGGTTCGCCGCAGCCGGGAACCGGTAAGGATTCCAGCCAATACCTCCTGGCCTGGTATACGGCCTGGGGCGGTGGTCTCGGAACCGGCGGGGACTGGGCCTGGAGAATTGGCGCCAGCCATGCGCACCAGGGGTATCAGAATGTGGTTGCAGCCTATGCGCTGTCCACCGCAGCCGGAGGGCTGATTCCGTCTTCGGCGACAGCCGGAACGGACTGGGGCAAATCACTGACCCGCCAGCTGGAATTCTACAACTGGCTGCAATCCGCCGAAGGGGCGATTGCGGGCGGGGCCACCAACAGCTACGGCGGCTCGTATAGCGCTTATCCGGCCGGTAAAAGCACCTTCTACGGCATGGCCTACGAAGAGGCCCCTGTGTATCATGACCCGCCGTCCAACAACTGGTTCGGGATGCAGTCCTGGAGTATGGAGCGGATGGCTGAGCTGTACTACATCCTGGCTTCCAGCGGGGATACCAGCTCAGACAATTTCAAAATGGCCAAACGGGTCATTGAGAACTGGATTAACTGGTCCAAGGATTATGTCTTTGCAGACAGCCGTCCGGTATCGGATGCTGCGGGCTATTATCTGGATCAGCAGGGCAACCGGATTCTGGGCGGAACCAATGCGCAGGTTGCCACTGTTCCCGCACCTGGCGAGTTCTGGCTTCCAGGCAATGTGGAGTGGTCCGGCCAGCCGAATACCTGGAGCAGCTTCAGCTCTTTTAACGGTAACAGCAGCCTGAAGGCAGTGACCAAAGACCCGGGGCAGGATACCGGCGTACTGGGCAGCTATATCAAAGCCCTCACCTTCTTCGCCGCAGGGAACAAAGCAGAGCATGGCAACAATACTGCGCTCGGCGGAACCGCTTCACAATTGGCCAAATCCTTGCTGGATACGGCCTGGGGCTACAATGACGGGGTGGGCATTACGACACTTGAGAAGCGTGCGGATTATTTCCGTTTCTTCACCAAAGAGGTATACTTCCCAGCGGGCTGGACAGGTACCTTCGGCCAAGGAAATACCATACCGGGCAACGCTACCGTACCTTCTGATCCGGCCAAGGGTGGAAACGGAGTGTATGCGAGCTACACCGATGTGTATCCAGATATCAAAAATGATCCCAAGTGGAGTTATCTTGAAGACAAATACAATACCTCCTACAACAAAACCACCAAGACTTGGGAGGGTGGCGCACCTGAGTTCACCTATCACCGCTTCTGGTCTCAGGTGGACATGGCTACGGCCTATGCCGAGTATGACCGGCTGATTAATAACGGCAGCGGCCCTATGCCAACAGCTACCCCTACAACCACGCCAACGGCTACACCGACAGCTACACCGACAACAGTGCCAACAGCCACACCGACAGTCGCACCGACAGCTACACCGACAACAGTGCCAACCGCTACACCGACAACAGTGCCAACGGCTACACCGACAGTCGCACCAACCGCTACGCCTGCCGTAGGGAATCTGGTTGTTCAATACCGTACAACGGATACGAACGCCACAGACCCGCAGTTCCGTCCGCAGCTGCGGATTGTCAATAACGGGACCACAGCGGTAGACCTCAGCAAGGTTAAGGTACGGTATTACTACACGATTGACGGCGAGCGGGCACAGCAGTTCAATGTCGATTATGCGGCTCTCGGCGGCAGCAATGTGCTGGGCAGCTTCGTGAAGCTTGAGCCTGCAGTTACAGGAGCGGACCACTATGTGGAGATTTCCTTTAGTGCGGGCGCGGGCAGTCTTGCTCCGGGTGCGAATACCGGCGAGATTCAACTGCGCGTTAACAAGAACGACTGGAGCAATTACAATGAGGCTGACGATTACTCCTATGATGCAACCAAAACGTCTTTCACAGACTGGAACCGGGTGCCGCTGTATCTGAACGGTGTGCTGGTCTGGGGCGTTCAGCCGGAATAAGGCTGAAGCCTTGTGAGTCAGCCCCGGCGTGACTCCGTGTCCTGACCCATCAATGACGAAGAACCTTCAACTCCACGCGCTGTGGTGTTGAAGGTTCTTTTTTAAGCGAAATAAGAAACTGTATGCGAAAAACCGAACATAATGGGGTAGGCACCAGCACTGTTCACCCGTTAGAAAGTTTTTCTTTAGTAGGGTAGCTCTCTGGCTGGGGTGCAATCAGACCTGCGCCAGTGGCGCGACTTTGTCGGCCGTCTCGATGGTTCCGCCGCCAAGACAGGTCTCGCCCAGATAGAAGACCACGGCTTGTCCGGGCGTAATCGCCTTCTGCTGAACGTCAAAGGCCACATGGACGGTTCCATCGGCCTGCTTCGTCAGCGTAACGCCCTGATCCGGCTGGCGGTAGCGGAACTTGGCAGTACATTTCAGCGGCTCATCACCAAGGGTGTCCGGATCAATCCAGTTCACCCCTGAAGCTATAAGACTGGTCGAGTACAGGCTGATGTGCTTCTCACCTTGCACCACATACAGGGTATTGCTTGCCAGATCCTTCTCGGCCACGAACCAGGGTTCACCTGTCCCCGAGCCGCCGATACCAAGCCCCTGGCGCTGGCCCAGCGTGTAGTACATGAGGCCGTCATGCCGGCCCTTCACTTCGCCCGTAGCGATATCGACCATATTGCCTGACTGTGCAGGCAGGTATTGGCTGAGGAATTCGCGGAAATTGCGCTCTCCGATGAAGCAGACGCCGGTGCTGTCTTTTTTCTTCGCGGTATAGAGTCCGGCTTCCTCGGCAATCCGGCGTACCTCCGGCTTCGGCAGATGTCCGATCGGGAACATGGCCTTCGAGAGCTGGTACTGGTTCAGCGCATTTAGGAAATACGTCTGGTCCTTGTTGTTGTCCACACCGCGCAGCAGCTTGAACAGGCCGTCTTCTTCCACGACCCGGGCGTAATGCCCCGTAGCGACATAATCTGCGCCAAGCTGCAGTGCTTTGTTCAGGAATTCGCCGAACTTGATCTCGCGGTTGCACATCACATCCGGATTCGGGGTCCGGCCAGCCTTATATTCTTCAAGGAAATAGGAAAAGACTTTATCAAAGTATTCCTTCTCGAAATTAACGGTATAGTAAGGAATATCGATCTGCTCGCAGACGCGGCGCACATCCTCGGCATCGGTCTCGGCCGTACATACGCCGAACTCGTCGGTATCATCCCAATTCTTCATGAAGATGCCGATGACGTCATATCCCTGCTGCTTCAGCAGCAGCGCTGTAACAGAGGAATCCACTCCGCCCGACATCCCGACGACGACCCGGATATCCTGATTAGCTTTTGTCATCGTGATCACCATTTTCTGTACACAAAATACCGGCGTTCTCACTGAACACCCGGCTCATTGTGTATTATAACATACCTGTCTACCCCAAACGAGGACACTACTGCTATGAAATATAGCGAAAAACGGTCCGAAATTGACAATTTGTCCACCAGTGGAGAACAAAATCGTGAATTATTGCCGTTTGCTGTTTCAAATGTGTCCATAGATATGATAACATAAGCTGAGAGCAGACATCGGAATACATTGATATGCAACTAAACCGAAAGAGGTGCCCCTTTGAAAATCTCAACCAAAGGACGTTACGGATTAACCATTATGATGGAGCTTGCCCTGAAATTCGGCGAGGGGCCTACATCACTTAAGAGCATCGCCGAGAAAAACGGACTCTCCGAGCATTACCTGGAGCAGCTCATCGCCCCGCTGCGCAATGCAGGCCTGGTGAAGAGCATCCGCGGAGCTTACGGCGGTTATATTCTGTCCCGCGAGACCAACACCATTACCGCCGGAGATATCATCCGCGTCCTGGAAGGCCCGATCTCCCCGGTAGACTTCACCGAAGAAGACGACCCGGCCAAGCGCGACCTCTGGCTGCGCATCCGCGACAGCATCGCCGATGTGCTGGACTCCACCACCTTGTCCGACCTGATCAACTTCAAGGAAGAGAGCCAGGCGGATAATTACATGTTTTATATATAAAAATGTCTTTAAATCGTCCTTCTCAAGAAACTTGGGGAGGATCTTTTTTTATCTCGCTGTCTTTTTATTTGATCTGCAGTTCATCTGCATATGATCTTTATCTGTATAGGGTAACCTTATTGTATACTTTGGTAGTTCTATGCGTTTTATGTTCCTGGTTCTACAAAAAAAGGGTGAGGTTATCATATGTCAAAAACAATATTGATTGTGGAAGATGAAAATATTCTACGTGAAATTATGAAAGATTATCTGCTGGAAGAGGGATATCGCGTGATTGAAGCCATTGACGGAAAGCAGGCAATCTCGTTATTTCAGGAGCATGAGGTGGACTTGATTTTGCTGGACATCATGTTGCCGGAATTGGATGGATGGTCCGTATGCAGGCGAATCCGCAAGACGTCGAATGTGCCGATTATCATATTGACGGCCCGTTCGGATGAGGACGATACGTTGCTGGGGTTCGAGCTTGGCGCTGACGACTACGTGACCAAGCCTTACCGCCCGCTCATTCTGTTGGCCCGGGCCAAGCGGCTGCTGGAGAGCAGGCATACGCATGAGCATGAAAGCGACAGGGTGTCCGGCGGAGGCATTTCAATCCATTTTCCATCCCGGACCGTTTCGGTTGACGGCAAAAGCTCTGATCTAACGCATACGGAATTCGAAATATTAGCCTATCTACTGCAAAACAAAGGGATCATTATCAGCAGAGAGCAGCTGATTACGAAAATTTGGGGATATGATTTCGCGGGCGATGATCGTACGGTTAACAGTCATATCCGCAATTTGCGTTCCAAGCTGGGGGAGCATGCCAGGCAGATTGTTACGGTTGTGCGTTCAGGATATAAATTTGAGGAAGAGCTATGAAAAAGGGGATTGTGCTTAAACTGTTCCTGCTGACAGCAGGATTGTGCCTGTTCCTGATCGCCGTTATTTTCATCTTGCAGACCGTATTTTTCAAACAGTTCTACGTTCATCA
Source organism: Paenibacillus sp. FSL P2-0089 (assembly GCF_038595095.1). Lineage (NCBI taxonomy): Bacteria > Bacillati > Bacillota > Bacilli > Caryophanales > Paenibacillaceae > Paenibacillus > Paenibacillus sp. FSL P2-0089. The sequence goes on along the minus strand of NZ_CP152006.1, from coordinate 5,560,831 downwards.
GAAAATAAAAGACGTTAACGCGGCACTTCAGGCTTATGAACAAGACTACCTGGATCATGGCTCGAACACGCAGGAGATGGCCAAGCTGGAGCAAGACTTTTTTCAAAAGCATAACACCTGGATCACGGCTTTGGACTCCCGCGGAAATTTAAAGTTTGCAGATGATTTCTTCATGGACATTAAGCTGGATCATTCGGACGAACCGGCGCTTGCTGATACAACGATAACCGTGCCGCTATACAGTTTTATTAACGTAGAGGACTTCAGCAGCAATCAAACGTTCCTCACTCCCTGGATTGAAGAAGGGGGAATGATCGCCATGGAAGGCTTAATCATCAACAATCAGCCAGTGATCCAGCGGATGGGAAGGATTCGTGCCAATCTGAGAGATGAGAGCCGGCTGGAGAATCATCAGATGGTGAGCAAAGAGTACGAGGTACTGGGCCGATTGGGTGCGGTCCAATATCGTGAGCAATATTCCACCTTTCTGGTCACAGGAACGATTACGAAAGTCCGGGTGCCGGAAGGGGCTGGGGTCTCGCGTTACACCAATCACCTGTTTCTGGACCGCATCAAAGCTTTTCAGGCGGATCTGTTGTACGGTGACTTGAAGGATGCCGCGAACGCAAAACAGGTTATAGATGTTGAAGAAAATCACGTGAACTACAAAATTATCGTGGACCACACCCGGGATCGCGACGGAAATCCGGCATACCTGTTTGCGATGACATCGCTGCAGCCGGTTAATGAAGCCGCTGGGATCATCAACGACTACTATGTGTATATCATTATTGCGGCCTTGCTGCTTGTACTGCTGACATCGTTTTACTACTCCCGTCAGATTGCCCGCCCGTTGCTGCGTATCAGCCGTACCACCCGGCAAATGGCAGAGCTCGATTTTTCGGAGAAAATTCCCGTCACCACGAAGGATGAAATCGGAGACTTGTCGGGCAACATTAACGAGCTTTCCGAGCGCCTGCACTCGCATATTCTCCAGCTGGAGCAGGACATCGAGAAGGAAAAGCAGCTGGAGCATACGCGGAAAGAATTTATATCCGGCGTATCGCATGAGCTGAAGACTCCGTTAAGCGTCATTCAGAGCTGCCTTGCCATTTTGAATGACGGGGTTGCAAGCCATAAGCGGGAGCATTATTTTGCGGCGATGGAAGACGAGGTCGGCCGGATGAATGTGCTGATTGACGATATGCTGGAATTGGCCAAATATGAATCGGATACTTATAAAATGGACACCGGCTCGTTCTCTATCGATGCAGTCATCAACCGGGTGTGTACTAAATTAACGCCGGATTTTGCAGCCAAGCAGCTACTTCTCCACACTTCACTTATCCCTGCCCAAGTCCAGGGGAACGAGCGCCGTATAGAGCAGGTCATCGTCAATTTCCTGACCAATGCGATTTCGTATACGCCGGAGCAAGAATCTATATATGTCAACGCTTCGGAAGAGAGGGACACCATTCTAATTTGTATCGAAAATAAAGGCGCCCATATCCCCGATGAGCAGCTGGAGAAAGTATGGGACCGTTTCTACCGCGGTGAAACCTCCCGCCACCGGTCTACTGGTGGGACGGGTCTTGGTCTTGCCATATCCAAGAAAATTTTGGAGATGCACGATGTGCCTTACGGCGTGAACAATACCTCCGATGGAGTGATTTTTTATTTTCAATTGAATAAAAAGGCGTAGCAATACGGAAGAAAGTGCAGACCTTGGTTCTGCGCTTTTTCTTTTGTTCTTTTTTGATACCGCCTTGATATCCTCTGCACTTGTTCTGCATCTCTCCCTGTTACTCTTTCTATCAGAGAGGGGCAAGAGCCTTACTATCTTTACCTAATTTTATATAAAGAGAGGACCATGTTCATGTTAAAAAAAATCATTTCAACGCTAGTTATAGGCAGCACCGTACTCACCCTGGCAGCATGCGGGAGTGGACAAAACCCGCAAAGCGCGACGTCTCAGCCGCAAGCCAATGACACAGCTCAGGTGGAGAAGTCAAACCAGACTTCCTATAAAACGATATTTAAGAACAGCGTATTTCTGGGAGATTCGATTACAGAGGCACTATCTTACCATGACATTCTGGACGAGTTCAATGTAGTGGCAGGTGCCGGAAAGACTACCGAGCTATCTCTGATGAGTGGAGATGTGGACAAGCTGGCAGAGCGGAAGCCGCAATATGTATTTATCATGCTGGGGTCCGATGATATCCTGTTGCCGCCCCAAATTACCGATAACCCGAAGCAGTATTCGCTGAAGTTTTACGCCGAATTGATCGACAGTATCAGGGAGAAGCTTCCGGAGGCATCCATAACGGTTTTGCCGGTCACTCCGGTCACGCCAGAGGCTGAACAAGTGGAGCCACGTTACAAAAATATCAGCGATTACAACCAAGGCTTACAAGAGCTGGCGGACAAGCAGCAGGTTGGATTTGCCGATTTATCTTCGATCTTTGATGACGGCCAACATTTGTATAGCTCGGACGGCATTCATTTTAAACCGGAATTCTATACACGTATGCTCGATTTGCTGAAAGATCGGGTGAAATAACATGCAGCCAGGTGAAGCTCTGGAGGTGACGGGGATTGGTTTTTAGCAGCCTTATATTTGTATTTCTCTTTCTGCCGGTCACCCTGCTGATCTACTATATCTCGCCTATGAGGATTAGAAATGCTGTTCTGCTCGCCGCAAGCCTGATCTTCTATGCATGGGGCGAGCCCGTCTACATTTTCCTGATGATCTTCTCGACGATATTCGACTATGTGAACGGGGTTCTGATCGATAGATACAGGCATCGTAAAGTGATTGCACGCGGAGTGTTGATCCTGTCCATGATGGGCAGCCTGGGGATTCTTGGCTTCTTTAAATACGCGGGCTTCGTGTTCGATAATATCAATTCGCTCTTTAACCTGCATTTGCAGGCAGCAGATCTTCCGCTTCCGGTGGGCATATCGTTCTACACGTTCCAGACGATGTCTTACGTAATCGACATTTATCGGGGGAAAGTGAGTGTTCAGAAGAACCTGATCTCCTTCGGCGCCTACGTAACGATGTTTCCGCAGCTTGTGGCGGGACCGATTGTTAAATATGAAGATATCGCGGGACAGCTCGCTAAGCGCACAGTGACGTTGGAGCGTTTTGGCGAAGGAGCGGAACTATTTATTAGGGGGCTTGCTAAAAAAGTATTGCTTGCCAACAATATCGGTTTGCTGTGGACAAGCGTCAAAGCGGTGCCTGCGGGGGAGCTGTCGGTTCTTTCTGCATGGCTCGGCATTGTCGCCTTCACGTTTCAAATTTATTTCGATTTTAGCGGGTATTCGGATATGGCACGTGGTCTGGGTAGAATGTTCGGGTTCGAATTTATGAAGAACTTTGACTATCCTTATATTTCCAGGAGCATTACGGAATTTTGGCGGAGATGGCATATTTCGCTCGGTGCCTGGTTCCGTGAATATATCTACATCCCGCTCGGCGGGAACCGGGCGGGTAAGCTGAAACAGCTCCGAAACTTGGCGGTGGTATGGTTTATAACCGGATTGTGGCATGGAGCGAGCTGGAATTTTATCATTTGGGGCTTATATTTCGGTCTCTTTGTCACACTTGAAAAGCTAATTCTCTTGAAACAGCTTCAGCGCTTGCCTGTCTTGGTAAGCCATGTCTACACCCTGATGATCGTGATCATCGGCTGGGTATTTTTCGAATTTGAACAATTGCCCGCAGCCCTGACCTTCATCGGAACGATGTTTGGTGCCGGAACACATGGATTCGCTGACAACCGGGCGCTCTACGATCTGTCGGGGAATGCCCTGCTGCTGCTGATCCTCACGGTTTGTGCCACTCCGTTACCCGGCAAAGCCTTGGCCCGTATCCGAACCAGATTTGCCCGGTCCGGCACGATTGCCACGCTTGTCATCTACTGCATTTTCATCGTGGCCTCAACAGCGTATCTGGTCAATGCAACGTACAATCCATTCTTATACTTTCGTTTTTGATGTTTTTGCTGGAGGTGATTTGATTGAAGAAATACGACCAAGTCTATTACCGCGCACTCGCCATTGTACTGCTTATGTTTACCGGGGCGGTATTGGTTGTCAATATTCTGACCCCGGGAAAGGTATTTTCCGAATCAGAGAACCGGATGCTGCAGCAGCTCCCGGCCTTCTCGCTTCAAGCCTTAGAATCAGGCAAGTTTACTTCCGAATTTGAAGCGTATCTATCGGATCAGTTTATGGAGAGGGACTTTTGGATTGGACTGAAATCTGACGCGGACCGGGGATTGGGAAGGAAAGAGAGCAACGGGGTTTACATCGGCAAGGACGGATACTTAATTCAAAAATTTACTCCTCCCGGGGAAGGAGAGTTGGAAGACAAGGTGAAAGCCATTCAAGCCTTTGATCAGGCTACGCCTGGTCTGCGCAAATATATGATGCTGGTGCCGACGGCAGCTTCCATACTTGAGGATAAATTGCCGCCTTATGCTTCCGGGGGCGGTGAGAGGGTCTATTGGAACAAGATAAAGGCTTCTGATCTCGGGAATATTCACTGGATCGATGTTTTCCCCGCGCTGGAGGCGAACAAGGAGCAGCCGCTCTATTACAAAACTGACCATCACTGGACGACCAAAGGCACTTTTCTAGCCTATCGGGAGCTGGGTGCATCCATAAGTTTTACCCCCAAGAACGAAGACGATTTCAACATTCGTGAGGTCCCCGGTCAGTTCTACGGATCTTTGTATTCGAAAAGCGGATTCAGGCACGTACAGCCGGATTCTATAGAGCTGTATTATCCCAAGAGACCGGCGGCCCTGTCCGTGGATTATGCCCACGAACAGCAAAGTGCGGATTCGATGTACGTTATGGAAAACCTCACAAAGAAGGATAAATACACTGTTTTTTTCAATGGGAATCATAGCCTGATCCGCATAACAACCGGACATACGGAAGGGCGGAGACTGCTTATTGTTAAAGATTCGTATGCCAACAGCCTGATCCCTTTTTTAACATCGCATTTCAGTGAAATTGATGTGGTAGACCTCCGTTATTATGATGGGGATCTACTGAAGCTTACGGAAGAACGGCAAATCCGCGACATGCTGATTTTGTATAACATCACCACATTTGTTGAAGATCCATCTATTACATCATTAGCAGATTCTGTGGAATAATCCATAAAGGGGTTGAGTAACGATGTTTCCGGGAAAGAGAATGAAATACTTAGTTGTCCTGGCTGCAGTCATGAGCTTATGTGGCATTCTGATCGGATGCTCCAGTAAGAAGGAAGACGCCAAGGATGTTCCTGTCCATACCATTGAGGAGCGTATCAAGCAAGCGGCTTCTATGGAAGCCATGGAAAAAGGGGATATGAACAGGCTTAAGAAGCTCTATCATTTTAATGTAGAGGAAGTTCAGGATTTTGTGCTCTATACGGCAGAATCGAACGTCGAAGCAAATGAGCTGGCCGTGATCAGGGTGAAGCAAGAGAATCAGGCGGAAAGCGTTAAGGAGAAAATCATGAAAAGAATTGAGGCTCAAAAGGTCAAGCTGAAGGACTACCGTCCTGAGCAATTTTACCTCGTCGAAAAGCATATATTAAAGGTCAAAGGCCCATATATTTTGTTTACGGTCTCCAAGAATGCGGAGCAAATCGAAAGTGCGTTTAACGAAGCGCTTAAATAATCTCATTCACAAATGCGAAAAAGACCCCTCGGGCCATCCACGGCTTGGAAGGGGCACGCATAAGTTTCTATCTGCAGGAGCTATCTGGCTAGCGGGCCTATTTATTTTATCCCCCGCCCAACAGCCGCTGAAGCCGCGTTGCCAGCTTTTGGCCGGCATTGGCCTCTACGAGCGTAAGGTCCCACAATACCGCATGGGTTCGAGGGTCGGCAGCATCAGTTTTGACTGTAAGGGTCAGCTCCTGTTTGCCTTCAAGCGGCACCTGAAAAGACAGCGGCTGATTCTCGCCTGGTGCGATATTCACATCCAGGGAGTAAAGCTCTTCTCCGTCGGCGCTGATCATGACGCTGCTGGTGCCGCTGCCCTTAGCAGGGATAGCATCGTCAGGGACGCCGAAATTCCCGGTTAACTCCTTATACTGTCCATCCAGGCGCAGTGAGAACTCGTGGAGTCCCGGATGATTAGGGCTGTACAGATTGATAGCTGGTTCGATCTGTTCTTGGGCCATAGTGAAGCTGTTGAGCCTTTGTTCCCACTGTATTTTACCACGTTCAACAGGGAGCTGATCCAGCGCCCTGATCTCCCCGCGGCCATGCTCCAGATAATAATTGATACCGCTCACGGCGGAGTAGACAAGTAGTGTCAAGACCGCGCCTGAGGACAGGAGCTTGAGCATACCTATTGGCGCCCACCGGTCGCGGCGGATCAGCCGCTGGGCGCCGTAGCCGACAGCTGCACCGAGCGTATTAACGACGATGTCGTTAATGTCGAACGCACCCAAATGGGTCACCATCTGAATCAGCTCTACCCCGGTGATGGCTGCTATGAAGACCAAGAGGAACGGCAGGAACCGGGAGCGGACCAGTAGCGGAATGAATAGCCCGAACGGTACGAAGGCCAGATAGTTACCCAGGCTGAAGACCCAAAGCTCCGAATAACCATAGCCCGGAAATATCAACGGAATCCCGTCAAAAGACAGGTGATACCGTAAGCCTGTCTCCGGCAGAGCCGATGAGCGGTTGAAGCCGACAAATAAGAAAAACAGAGTGAGACCCGTGTACAGAACCAAACCGGTCCAAACGGCCGTCCTCGTTTTGCCTTGAAGCATGATGGTTAACCTCTCTTTACCGGTAGTTTATGTCCCTTGCAGAGGACAAAGGAAGTATAAGCTATCTTCGTTAGCCCAAGCAAGGCGGACAGTTGCAGTCCAGCCCCTCAGTAATCGAGCTTCCTCTATCCACACACATTAATGTGTTAATCGTACTTGCAATCCATCCAATGCCTATTCTTTGGGTGTGGCCAATAACAGCACCAATGTTCTGCTCAATACTGCCAGTGTTACCGGACCCGTGACCTTTTCCGGCGTTTCGACTGGATAAAAGAAAAAAAACCTGTCAGCCTTAATTGGCCGGCGGGATTTTTTATACTAGATCAATCCATTCATCCTCTATTCTCCTTGATCAGTGTATGCTCATACTCCGACGGGGTTCGGTCTTAATGGGACGGTCGGCTCGGCGTTACGGACTGAGACGCGCTTATTTCGAAGGAGAGTCACAACTTGGGCAAGTTGCGGACACCACGGCCCTTATTAACGAATATTCCGCTCCTAAACGTTCTTTAGAGAGACAATAAGGTCCACTCGGTCCGTTACTCCGCAAGAAGTTCCTGTTTCTTCAAATTAACGGCTCTCTGGTCCGTAAGGAACCGAAGTAGCTCGGGGCCCCTTGCTTGGCTTGCAGGCTTCATTGCTCAATTTTTGATTTTACAATTTTGCTGGCGGTAACTTGTGCCGGAAACGAATCATCACTTGTTTGATAGAACACTTCAATTTCTTCACCCTTTTTATATTTAGAAGGTGAAACTCCATTTACCCAAATGGCTTGAGAATACATATTAGTTTCTAGAACTTCCTTGTAATTCTTATTCAAGTCTTCTTCTTTCAACTGAGCGATTACCAAGATCCTTGTATTCTCTACATCTACTGTGTGTACCTTCCCTTTTAAAACATTATCCCCCTTGCTACAGGCGGCCAGGGCTAACAAAAAAACGAAAATGAGAGTCGATTGGAGACTCGCTTTTAGAAGCATGGACGTTCTCCTTTGAAGGGGTATGAGATTATTCAATATTTCCTCCTTTTGGGTTTCAGTTCCATCTAGGGAATGCGGTGGAATTCCTGTTTGTTCCAGCTTTTCTCTATCTCTAAATGTTCCTTCCCGGTTCTAACTATCCCCGACTCAGCATACCCTTATCTTAACGGGAACATTTGTTCTATTTTACCATTGCTTAAAAATCTTAATCCTGGTTATAATACAAACAAATGTTCTTACTTAAGCTCGGAGGCGATTAGTCATGAAGATGAGCATCGGCCAAACCATAGAAATCATATACCTGGACAAAGCGGGCCAGATTACGCAGCGGAAAATTGAAGTGCGCGGCATTCGTGACGGCCGCATACGTGCCACCTGTCTGAGTACCGGCCAGCCCCGTGTATTCCTAACCGCCAATATTCTGTCGTGGCATCCGGTACGGGGGCGGAGGTATGCCTAAGGACCGGATTATTCTGCTCTCGGACTGCCAGTCCTTCTATGCCAGCGTCGAGAAGGCGGCCCATCCCGAATATGCGGATCAGCCTGTCGCTGTGGGTGATCCGTCGCGGATGAACGGGATTGTGCTGGCCGCCTGCCCGCTTGCGAAATCCTATGGCGTAACTACCGCATCACGCGTGGGCGAAGCCCTGACGAAATGCCGGGATCTCGTGGTCATCCGGCCGCGGATGGGGACGTATATTCAGGTCTCGCTGCTGATCTCAGAGATCTACCAGGGGTATACCGATCTGGTGGAGGCGTTCAGCATTGATGAGCAGTTCCTGGATGTGACCGGTTCTCTGCGCGTGTTCGGAGGGGATTTGCCGGAGCTGATTTACTCGATCCAGCAGCATGTTCTGTTATCTACCGGAGTGTGGACCCGGGTGGGCATCGGCCCGTCCAAAATCCTCGCTAAAATGGCCAATAATTTCGCCAAGAAGAAGGCAGGCGGAACCTTCCGGCTGGATTACGATAATCTGGACACAGAGCTATGGCCGCGCCCGGTGCATGAAATGTTCATGGTGGCGGGCCGGATGACCAAGAATTTCTATCGTATGGGCATTACGACCATTGGAGATATTGCCCGGATGGAGCTGGGCGAGCTGAAGCGGAGAATGCGCAGCACCCTGGGCAAGCAGAGCGATATTCAAGCGGAATATTATTGGCAGACCGCACGCGGCATCGATCCCAGCCCGGTGGTCACCGGGATACGCCATGAGATGAAGTCTGTCGGCCATGGAAAAGCGCTGCGCTGGAATCTGTATACCCGGCTGCCGGAGATTGAGGTGGTGCTGCTGGAGCTGGTGATTGAGGTCTGCCGGCGGGCGCGGAAGTACCGGTACATGGGGGCGGTAGTGTCTGTTGCGGTAGTAGAGACAGACGGCAACACCTCGAATGCCTACAGCCGGCAGACGACACTGCCGGAGCCTTCGTCGTTAACCCATGAGGTGGCAGCGGCAGCCTACCGGCTATTCGTGGATCATTGGAGCGGCTTGCCGATTAGCCGGTTGACTATCTCCATATCCCAGCTGACAGATGACAGCGTGATGCAGCTGACCTTGTTCGACGACCGGATGCGGAGCAGTAGCAGAGAACGGGCTATTGATCAGATCAAGAACCGGTACGGAAGCGGGGCGCTGATCCGCGCGTCTTCTTTGCTGGAGTCTGGGGTTGCTCTGGAACGGGCGCAGCAGATTGGGGGGCACTATAAATGAGCAAGCTAGACGGAAATGAGCGGTGGAAATCCAAAATGTTAATGACAGAGCATGTCCAGCAGTATGAGCAGAAGCAGGGGACAGAGGGCAGGAAAATGATTACGGTAGAGGAGCGGACGATGGTGCGTGACCTCATTCTGCTTCCTTACCTGGATACGATGGTCAGCAAAAGTCTGAAGGAGCTTGAGCTGTCCAATAGTATTCTTAAGCGGGCTTTCATGCTCGCCGGCCAGGCGATTCAGCAGCGTATTATGCAGGATACCTACCAGCTCCAGAAAGAGCTGAAGCAGCATAATATCCGGGTGCTGGCCGATGAGCAGGAGGAGTTCCTGGTGTATTACAAAATCTTTTGCCGGGGCTATCAGGAACGCTTCGGACTTACCCGGGATGTGATGCGCACCGAGATCAGCCTGCGGCTGACCAGGTACACGGCGGAGCTTGGAGCCGGTCTGAAAAACCAGCATTTGAGCAGTTAGTATCAGCTATAGCGCTTTGGTGAAGAAAATCTCCAGCGGCTCATTATCCGGCAGCAGGCAGCCTGAGTCCCGGTAGCCCAGTTTCCGGTAGAAATGCTGTGCCTCTTCACTCGCCATCGAGGAGGTCATAACCTGCTTATGGCCCATGGCCTGCATCGCTTGCTCCCAGTGCTGCACCGCCTGTCTGCCAAAGCCTGCGCCGCGATAAGGCTCATCAATCCACAGCAGATTCATGAAGGGGATCTGGTCCCAGAAATACCCGTACCGCAGCCAGCCAATGTCCAGGCTACCCTCGCTCAGTATGTAAATCTCCTGCTGGTTTATTTTAGAGAGAAGAAGTGAGTTCAGGATATGGCGGTCACGGCTTGCGAGATAATCATAATCGGCTTCAGTTGCGGTTCTCATGTTCATAGGGCGATTCTCCTGTCATTGTATAGTGTGTGAAGAACGATTGTCCTTACAAAAGTCTACCACCTCTGGTTGTCTGGTTCGGTGTAACAAACAGCTATAAACAAACAAGCCCCTTCCCGGGGCTTGTCTTTGTTTTTGATTGGCCCGAATGTATGCCAAAAACAGCATACATTGTGCTGGTGCGCAGGTAATCAGGCTTCGCCGCCAGCTTGTCCGCTATACAGAATCCGGTATTCCAGCGGCTCCAGCGTCAGGCGGATCTGATCTCCGTTCATCTTGGCCGGCTCACCGCTAAAGGCATCCTGCCAAGCTCCGCCGCTCAGTGATTGCGTAAGCGTCAGCGGTTCAGCGGAATTATTCATCCAGACTGTGAAGCGGGTGTGCTCATTCCAGCGTTCATACACTAGGGCCCGGCTGCCCGGATCACTCCGCAGGAAGCGGAACTGGCCGGTGCGCAGCACCTCGTGCTCTTTGCGCAGGGCAATGAGGCTCTGATAAAAGCGCAGCAGCTCACGGTCCTGCCGGTCCTCTTCCCAGATCATACATTTGCGGCAGTCCGGGTCGTCTCCGCCGGTAAGTCCGATCTCGTCCCCATAGAAGATGCACGGCGTCCCGGTGAAGGTGAAGAGGAAGGTGACCGCAAGCTTCAGCCGCCCCTTGTCCCCGCCGAGCCGGTTAAGCACTCTCGGGGTATCATGGCTCGCCAGAAGATTGAACAGCACCTCATTCGCCTGCCGGGGATAACGCATGAGCAGCCCGTAGATTTGAGCAGCGAAGGTTCCGGGATCAACCTCCTCGTCGGTCCCGAAGAACTTCAGCAGCCGGTCAGAGAAGGGATAGTTCATTACCGAATCGAACTGGTCGCCCTGCAGCCAGCTGAGGGAGTCGCTCCACACCTCGCCGATGATGAACGCTTCCGGGTTAATTTCTTTGACCGCCTTGCGGAAATCCCGCCAGAATACATGGTCCACCTCATTGGCTACATCCAGCCGCCAGCCGTCGATGTGTACCTCCTTGAGCCAGAATTTGGTGATATCCAGCAGATAATCTCTGGCTTCCGGATGGGCAGTGTTGAGCTTGGGCATTCCGCTGAAGAAGCCGAAGGTATCATAGTTGGCCTTGCCGTCCAGCACCTGAACGGGATAATCATGGACATGGAACCAGCCTGCGTATTTGGAATCCGCTCCATGCTCCAGCACATCCTTGAACGGTGCGAACTCGGAGCTGGTATGATTGAAGACGGCATCGAGGACCACCTTAAGCCCTTTGGAATGGGCGAGATCAACCAGTTGCTTGAGCTTATCAAGATCCCCGAAGCTGGCGTCAATCGTTCCGTAGTCAACGGTGTCATATTTATGGTTGCTGGGAGCCTGGAAGATCGGGGTCAGATACAGCGCCGTTACGCCAAGCTCGGCAATATAATCCAGATGGTCAATCATCCCCTGCAAGTCTCCGCCAAAATAGCTGTCGTGGGTGGGCGGTGCCCCCCATTCGAGCGTCCCTTCGGGGTCATTCGCCGGATCTCCGTTAGCGAAGCGGTCCGGCATAATCTGATAGAAGACCGCAGATTTCGCCCATTCGGGAACCTGGAGCAGGTCGGCCTCATGAAGGTAAGGCATTTCGTAGTAGCCTCCGGCAGGCTCGGGCAGCCCGTCTGTAAAGAAGCCGGATTCTAGCATCCATACGGTTTCCTGATCGGTTTCCAGCCGGAAGCCATAGGAGAAACGTTTGAATTCGGGGAAGATCTCTGCTTCCCAATAATCGAAGAAGCTGTCGGTAGCCACCTTGCGCATGCTCAGCTCCTGATGATGCTGCTCCCAGTCGTATTTATCGCCGATCAGGGCAAATACCCGGTCTACATTGTTTTTTTTGCTGCGGATTCTTAAGTGGTAGGTGTCCTTGTTATAGGCATACGCCCATCGCCCCTGCGTTGAATGATAGAGACATTCCAGCTCGATGGAGGCGCCGGATGCGCTTAAGGACACTGCTTGTCTGCTGGGAGCCATATGAAATTCCTCCTGGGATACGTATTGTGGATGGATATTATGAGGTATGAGCTTTAGTTAATACCCTGGGACCGGAGGTTTCAAACAGCAGATATTTCACCAGGCAGCAGTCAAAATAGGGTGCCCTGCACCGGCTCCGGCCCGGCTCTGCGGATCAGCTCCGGGTAGTCACTCCGAGCATTGCCCACGGCTGGGGAGACGGGATAAGCCATCATCTGTTCCGCATCGTAAGGCCGCAGCAGCTTCATCAGGTAGGGAATATTCCGGTTGTTGCGCTCCAGCCACTGCGCTTCCCCGTCTGCATCCAGAATGACCGGCATCCGGTCATGGATGTCTTTCATGAGAGTGTTCGGAGCGGTGGTGATGATCGTGCAGGTGGAGATTCTGCCGCCGTCCGGACTGGTCCAGATATCATACAGTGCAGCCATGGAGAACAGCTTACCGTCCCGCATCGTGATCCGCATCGGCTGCTTGCCGCCTTCCAGGGCCTTCCAGTCATAGAAGCCGTCTGCGGGAATCACACAGCGGCGGGAGGCCACCAGCCCTTTGAATGAAGCCTTCTCCAGCAGCGTCTCACTGCGTGCATTGATTAGCTTGGCAGCGTTCTTGTCCTCCTTGGACCAGGAAGGGAGCAGCCCCCAGCGGAGTTCTCCGAGCTTATTCTGTGTGCCGTCATGAATAACCGCAGCAATATGCTGCATCGGAGCCGCGTTATACCTTGGCGCATATTGGATGAGCGGATGCTCCCGGATGAAATACTTGGCGATCAGCTCCTCCAGCGTTACCGTAATCGTATATCTTCCGCACATTTTATCTATGCCTCCCTGGGTAGTTAACGGTTTACAGACTGAACAGCTTGTCTTAGCATTATATTAGAATTATATAAGATGAGACTGAAGATTGCGAAGGGGGACGGCAGCACATGATTATCGTAAGCTCCTGCTTGGCAGGAATGAAGGTCAGATATAATGGAACCGATTGTCTGGAGCAGGGCATCCGGCAATTGCTGGACAGCCGGCAGGCGGTTGCAGTATGCCCCGAGCTGCTGGGCGGCTTCTCTACCCCAAGAGAACCGGCAGAGATTATAGGCGGCAGCGGCAGAGATGTGCTGGAGGGGCAGGCCCGGGTGGTTGACAGAACAGGGAATGATGTAACCGCAATGTATATAGAAGGCGCGCATGCCGCGCTGGAGCAGGCACGCAGCTTAGCTGCCACGCTTGTTGTCCTTAAGGAGAACAGCCCTTCCTGCGGCAGCTCAAGGATCTATAACGGAGAATTTGCGGGCGGGAAAATCCCCGGAGAAGGGGTGACCACAGCCCTCTTGCGGCTGCATGGTATTGAAGTGATCTCCGAGGAGCAGCTTGCCGCGCGGTTGCCGGAATTAGAGGGCTGATCGGGAGCGCCAACCATGGACAAATGTTACAATATTGTGTTTATTAACAGGTGGTAAAACAGGCAGTTCAGCAGTATAATCTAGTAGTCCTGTAAGAAAATCCTGAATTTCAAGAAGTGGAGAATTTCGTTATGAAACCCATCTATTTGGACCACGCCGCCTCAACACCGGTTCATCCGGAGGTGGCAGCGGTTATGTATCATATGCTGTTGAACGAGTACGGCAATGCGTCCAGTGTGCACCAGTTCGGACGGTCTGCCAAGAGAATTATAAATGGGGCGCGCGATAGAATCGCGGGCTTTTTGGGCTGTTCCCCTGAGGAGTGGGTGTTCACAAGCGGCGGCACGGAGAGCGATAATCTCGCCCTGTTCGGGGCGGCCTATGCTTCTGCTTCCAAGGGTAGACATATCATTACTACAGCGGTTGAGCATCATGCAGTGCTGCATACCTGCGCGGAACTGGAAGGGCAGGGCTTCGAGGTCACCTATCTTCCTGTCGATTCTACCGGCCGTGTCTCTTTGGAGGATGTAGAATCGGCTCTGCGCGAGGATACAGTACTGATTAGCATAATGTATGTGAATAATGAAGTGGGAACTGTACAGCCTATAGAAGAGATTGGCAGATTAGCGGCCGAACGGGGTGTGCTTGTGCATGTAGATGCTGTACAAGCTCTGGGAACGCTGCCCCTGGTGCTCCGCGATCTGCCGGTAGACTATATGAGCTTCTCGGCCCACAAGATCGGAGGTCCGCAGGGGATTGGAGGCTTGTACGTCCGGCGGGGGGCGCCGCTTATGCCAAGACAGCATGGCGGACTTCAGGAGCGCGGCCGGCGGGCGGGCACGGAGAGTCTGGCTCATACCGCCGGGTTCGCCAGAGCCGTTGAACTGGTTGTACAAGGGCTGCCGGGTCATCATGAGCAGGCTCTGGAGCTCCGCAGAACACTGCTGGAAGAGCTGGACAAGCAGGTCGGAGCAGAGAGATATGTCGTCAACGGAAATGAACAGCATACGGTGCCTGGAATTCTGAATATCAGCTTCCCCGGGGCCAAGACAGATGTGCTGCTGATGAACCTGGACATGGAACGGATTGCGGCAGCCAGCGGCTCAGCCTGTACATCAGGATCTCTGGAAATCTCGCATGTTCTGCAGGCGATGAAGCTTCCGGAAGAACTTTTGAACTCTGCGATTCGCTTTAGTACAGGTTTGGGTAATACTAATGAAGAAATGCAGGTTGTGGCCCAGAAAGTTGGAACCGTTTTGAACCGGCTGCGTACAAAAGACTAGGTTTTCGTGCAGTCTGGCAGACGTTCGGGAGGTCTTTGGCCCATGGGACCCGTATGCAATACTTAAGGTGAGGGGACTTTGGATACCATGAAGCTTCAAGATATGATTGGCCTCACTGTATATGAAGTTGAAGAAGGTACGGAAGTCGGTGAAATAATCGACATTGGACTGGATTCAAACTGGAATATTACGGGTATTGAACTGGAAAGTAAATCTTTTTTTGGAAGGCTTGTGAAAGTTGTGGCATGGGATAATATTGCCGCTTATGGCGAAGATGCTGTCATGATCCGCAATAAAGAGTCGATTGTTAAGGTTGACGCTGACCATATATCCTACACTTTCCTCTTGGGAAAGAACAAATTGAAGGACAGGCAGGTGCTTACAGCATCGGGAACGGTGCTTGGGCGAATATCGGATGTTTATTTTGACCAAAAGTTGGGAAACACAATAGTAGCGCTGGAAATCAGTGACGGGCTTGTAACTGATTTGATCGAAGGCCGCAAATGGCTGCCTTGTTCTGAAGAGATGACTATCGGAGAGGATTCTGTACTGGTTCCCGCGATGAGTGAAGAACGGCTCCAAAATGCCATTAATATTGTTAACGGATAGGTGGAATGTATTATATGAAGTGTCCAAACTGCAACTCCAAGGATATCGGCAAGATCGGCTCCCACCAGTTCTATTGCTGGGGCTGTTTCATCGAACTAACGGTCAACGGCGAGAAAATGTCGGTGTATCAGGTTGAAGAGGATGGCACGCTCAGCTCGCTTGACGATCTGTTCTCGGGTGAAGAGGTTGCACAGGATTTCCCGCAAATCCACGCCTCCTCTTGAGCATTGCCTGATTCATAACCGGCTAACAGTTACATAGATTCGCCGTGCCCAAATACCGGGCGGCTCTTGAAGCCGTCCGGTATTTGGGCTTTTTGCCGTCTGCAAAACAACACTACGAAAGTTGCATCTTTGTTATAAGGGCTAAGGAATTGGTATGTCGTCTCCGGGACACGGACCCTATACTGAAATCGACTGGCACGGGGCCAGAATTCAACAAGGTTCTACACGAGGGGGAATATTCAGATGTACCGCAAAGGAATATCGAAGCTTCTGATTGCCGGATTGCTGCTGTCAGGAATTCAGCTTCCGGGAACTACAGGAATAGCGCAGGCAGATAACGGGAAAGACGCAGACAGGCTGTCTGCATGTACAGGACAGGCAGATGCAGCCCGGGCGGCAGGGTTCACCGATATGAAACAGCACTGGGCGTCGGCTGCAGTGAACAAGCTGTCAGCCGCAGGAATTCTGCAAGGGGACGAGGCAGGACAATTCAGACCGGGAAAAGCGGTCTCACGGGCAGAGATGGCCGCCATCATCAGCCGCGTGTTCCGTTATTCGGATTCGGGCAGCACTGTGTTCAGTGATGTAAGCGCTTCTTCCTGGTATGGCAAGGATGTAAGCCGCGTGAATGCCGCAGGCGTTATTCAAGGCTACGCGGACGGCCGGTTCCAGCCGGGATCGGCGGTCACCCGCCAGGAAGCTGTAACCATGCTGAGCCGGGCGTTCACGCTGGAGGCGGGCTCCCCGGGTGCGCTGGCTGCACAGTCAGATGCGGCAGTGGTCAGCGGCTATGCCCGGGAAGCCGTGAGTGCGATGCTGGACGCCGGTTACCTGCGCGGCGATGCGGACGGCAAGCTGAATCCCAAGGCGCAGATGACCCGGGCCGAGCTGGCCGAGCTGCTGAGCCGGATGGTCGGGTGGATCAGCTCAGGCGAGGGAAGCCAGAAGCTTGGAGCCGTGTCCGGCAATGTGATTGTCAACCGGGCGAATGTGCAGCTCGAAGGCGGCCCGGTCAGCGGCAATCTCTACGTCACAGCCGGAGCAGGGGAAGGGGAAGTCTCGTTCTCGGGCATTAAGGTGCAGGGAACGGCACATATCTCAGGAGGCGGTGACCATTCGGTGGTGTTCCGCCAATCTACCCTGGGACAGATCAAGCTGAATAAGCTTACCACCCTGGTAAGGATGGTACTGGAGGATGGCAGCACCGCAGCGCGCATTGAATTGCTTAAGCCGGCGAAGGTGGAGATCGGAGCGGGCTCACGCGCAGAGACTGTGCTCATTGGCGCAGGCGCTGCAGGATCAGAGATCGTGAGCCGGGGGCAGATCGGCCGGCTTGAGAACCAGGCAGATCGTGTGCTGCTCAACGGCCAGGCACTCAAGTCCGGCGAGACGCTTCGGGACTTGTCCGGCACGGGAGCTACAGCGCAGGCAAGTGCCAAGGCTACCACTGCCCCGGCCCAAGCGGGCGGCGGAAGTGCAGGCGGTGTCACACCAGCGCCAAGCTCAACACCTTCACCAGCGACGCCGGTGCCGACAGCGGCGCCTGCTACCACACCAACCCCAACGCCGGCCCCGACTCCGCCAACCCAGAACAATCCATGGGAGCTGGTGTGGAATGACGAATTCGACGGCCAGGCCATTGATGAGGGCAAATGGAATGTACAGGATACCGGCACGGTGTACAATAACGAGCTGGAATATTATCACCCGGACAACGCTTCGCTTACGACAGAGAGCGGGCAGAGCGTACTGGAGCTGGAAGCCCGGAAGCAGGCTTACGGCGGGAAGAATTATACTTCAGCCAAGCTGACCTCGAAGATGAAGGGCGACTGGACCTACGGCAAATTTACCGTGCGGGCCAAGCTGCCGGTTCAGCAGGGCATGTGGCCAGCCATCTGGATGATGCCAACCGATGACGAGACGCAGTATGGACCTTGGCCGGGAAGCGGCGAGATGGACATTATGGAATTGACGGGACCGGTTGCCGGCAAGGCAGAGGCGGATCTCTATCCAAGAACGGTCCATGGCTCGATTCACTACGACATTCCGCACGCATCCCAGACCAAAACCTATGTACTGCCGGAGGGCCAGACCTTCGCGGATGATTATCACGACTTCACGCTGGAATGGCTTCCGGGCCTGATCCGGTATTATGTGGACGATGAAATGTATTTTGAAACCAAAGACTGGGGAACGATGGCCAAAGGCCAGCCGGATTACTATACGTACCCTGCTCCGTTTGACCGGCCGTTCTATATGATTCTGAATCTGGCCGTGGGCGGCGACTGGCCGGGTGATCCGAAGGCCGACTTCAAGTCGGATAAGATGTATGTGGACTATGTAAGGGTCTACAAGTACAAGAACCTGGACCAATGGCCGGATGTAACAGGCAAGCGGCCGATCGATCCGGGGCACTCGGCCCCGCAGCGTCCTGCCCTGGCAGACGGGAATCAGATCTACAACGGGGACTTCAAGGGTACTGTAGCAGCCCAGGGTCAGCCGGAATATTGGGAATTAATTGAGAATGAAGGCGGGAGCGGAACAGCCTCCGTCATTGATGATCAGGATAAGGGAAAGGCGGTGAAGGTTGCCGTCCATGAGGCCGGCAAACAGAATTATTCCATTCAGCTTGCGCAGAAGCCGCTGCTGCTGGAGCGGGGCAAAGCCTATAAGGTAACCTTCGATGCCAAAGCGGATGCAGCCCGGCCGCTGATGAGCAAGCTGACCGAATTCGGCGGCGGATGGACGGCTTACTCCGGGGAGCGCAATTTCCAGCTTACACCGGACTGGCAGCCGTATGAGTACAGCTTCACAATGGCCAAGGCTTCGGACAATAATGCCCGCTTTGAATTCAATCTGGGTCTGAACAACATTTCCGCCTACTTCGCGAATGTAAGAGTGGTAGAGACAGAAGCACCGCCGGTAGTACGCACCCCGCTTGCTGACGGCAACCTGATCTATAACGGAGGCTTCGATCTGGGAGAAGCGCGGCTCGGATATTGGAGCTTTGCCGTTAGGCAGGGCTCGGAAGCAGCGGCGAAGGCCAGTGTAACCAATACACTTGCCCTGCCGATGATGAAGCGGGAATTCCGGGCGGACGTGCAGAAGGCCGGAGGATCGCCGGAGGATGTGACGCTGACCCAGGCAGGAATTCCTGTGTCGGCGGCAGCCGTCTACCAGCTTGCCTTCGATGCGAGATCGGCCGAGGCGCAGCCGCTTGGCATTAAGCTGGCAAGCAGCGGTGGACAGACGGTCTATCCTGACGGAACCACCTTCACGTTGACACCGGAGTGGAAGAGTTATACAGCAGAAATTGAGCTGTCCGGCGGGTCCGGTACGGAAGCTGCATTATCGTTCCTTCTGGGCGCGGCTGCGGGACAGACCGAGCTTGACAATGTGCGTCTGGTACGGATGACCGATCCGCCAGTGCTCACTAACTACCTGCATCTGCGCGGAGACCAGTTCTGGAGCGCCTCAGGAACCGGCCTGATTCCGAGCGGTGAAGGAGGCAAGGATATCACGGATATGGATAAGGGCGACTATGTGGAATACAAGGTGGTACTGCCACAGGCAGGCAGCATTGTTCCGGTAACCCGTGTATCCAGTGTGCGCGCGGATTCGGAGCTTACCCTGTCCGTATTGGATGCCGGCAAGCAGAATGTGGTGACGGAATCTGTCTACAGCACGGCAGTAGGCGATACCGGAGGGCTTCAGTCCTACCGGGCGATCGTTGGAGCACCACTGGAGTTGCCTGCGGGAAGCTATTACATCCGTCTTGGCGGCAGCGGCTACAATCTGGCCTGGCTGGATCTGTCCCGCGAGCTGGTGGTGAACGGCAGCTTCAAGGACGCTTCCACCGACAACTGGACGCTATACAAGAAGGACTGGGATGACAATGACCCGGGGAAGAGCACTGTAATGAAGGCTGTGTATGGAGAACTGCAGGTTAGCCTCGGCGGAACTGGAACGGAGGCTTGGCATGCACAGGTGAAGCAACCGGGCATCCCGGTAGAGCAGGGCAAGAAATATCTGCTGCGCTTCGATGCGGATGCTTCGGTAGGCCGGGATATTAAAGCGCTGGTTCAGCATGACGGGACTGACGATGGCAACTGGACTCCTTATCTGGAACAGGAGCTGAGACTCAGCCAAGACGGCGGACACTATGAATATCTGTTCACTGCCCCGGCAACGGATCCCGCAGCGGTGCTCCAGTTCAGTCTGGGCAAGATCACCGAAGAGCTGGGAGCGCATACGGTCAACCTGAGCCATATCTCCTTGCTTCAGGTAAGCCCGGTGCTGGATGGTGAGGCTTACGGGGAGAATCTGATTCCAAACGGAGATTTCTCAGAGCCGCTTAAGGGCTGGAGCAGCTACTCCTCCGACAACGGGGAGTTAGCCATTGACAATGTGGATGGAGCGCTGCAGATCAAGGTGGGCTCCACCGGCACGAACACCTGGGACCGGCAGGTCTTTTATGAGGGAGTCGCTTACAACGAAGGTAATCATTATACACTTACCTTCAAGGCCAAGGCATCGGCTGAACGCAAAATGAATATCAGCATCGGCTGGCTGGATGTAGCAGACAATTACAACTGGCACGGGTATACGAGCAAAATTGTTGATCTGGGCAGTGAATATCAGGAATATACCGTAGAATTCGATGTTGCCGGAGGCAGCACCTCCATCGGCCGCATTTCCTTCGAGCTGGGGGATATCAAGGATGGCGGCACCGGGCATCTGACGGTGGACGTGGATGATATTGTGCTCACGAATAACGGGACAGCAGCTGCACCTTAAGCACCTTGAACATGCTTTGGATTTTGTTATTCAGGCTTACGATTTGGTATTTAGACTGGCCGCATACACTTCTATAATCATTACATGGAGAACGGGCAACCGTTCTTCATGCTTGTCCAGAACCTTCCCCAATTCTTCGGCCCAATGAGTATACATAACAGGGAATGAGTATCATCCAATAGAAAACAGGAAAAGAGGAGAACCATTCATGATGCTGAAATTCAATACCGCAAGAGCAGCGGCTGCTTCGCCTGAAGATATCCTGAGACAGGCATTCGCAGACCGGATAGACGAGGGCGGCCAGCTAAGCGCCGTCTTCACGGATTCCAGGTGCATCGGGGCTGTTGGCGTAGCGGGCCTTCCGCTTCGGCTGCCTGCCATTCAGGAGCTGCTTAAGCTCCCGGAGGTGGCAGCGCTGCTGCCGAAGGAGACTGGCGCATCGGCGCTGTTCACCGTGAATGATACAGGTACGGAGCTATCCCTGCATATCCGCCATGCCGGAAGACAGGAACAGGCAATAGCTATACCGGAGGCGGCTGCAAACGCGGCACTGGTGCAGCTTCAGGCTGCACCGGGCTGGGCTGGTGCCCTTAACGCTGAAGGCGAGCATGTGATTGACCTGCGTTCCCCCGTTCCGGGTCCGCACTTCGCGGTCAATCTGCTGCTGGGCAACCGGCTGGAGTTCCCTCATCCGCTCCAGACTACACCGAAGAGCGTGGTAGACCGCCTTGGCGGCGGCAGCTTCCGTTCCCATGCGGCTACCCAGGTGCTGGCGACCCGCTGGGATATGCGCCAGGAGGAGAACGGTTTCCCGGCCAACCGTCAATTCTATCTGTTCGAGGACGGGAAGCAGATCTTCTATTCCGCTGATCCGGGCGGAGAAGGCATTGAATCGGCGGTCTGCCGCCATTCACAGAATGTAACCATCATCACGTACCGCCTGTACGGCGGACTTGAGATTACGCGCACCATCTTCATTCTGCCGCATGCTGAGGGTCTGCCGCTGGCGACCGAGATGCAGCGCGTTACGATTACGAACCATGGAGAGAGCAGCCGCCAGCTTCGTCTGGTGTACACGGGCATGTTCGGTTCGGCAGCACCGGGCGCTCTGTTCGAGGATGTGCTGTATAGCAATGTTATTATGCAAGGCGGCGTATTGCAGGACGCTGATGGTGCCGTGGCTGCAATCAGCCCTGACTACTACCCGGAAGGCGGGCGTCATGATCTGCGCTTCCACACGATGATCATCCACGGGGAAGACGGACCGGTGCTGCCCCGCGAATATTGCGTCAGCTACAATGAGTTCGTCGGCACCGGCTCGCTTCACCGCCCATCCGGCGCGCTGAAGCTAAGCAGCATTCTGCACCGCAAGGGGCCGGGCTTCTTCGCGGTAGCAGGGGAGATTCAGGTTGCTGCCGGAGCCACGGCAGCAGTTGACCAGCTGACGGGCCTTGTCTCCGACAAGAGCGGTGCATCCTGGAGCGATACGGTACTGGAGGAAGAGGTAGGTGCGCTGATCGCCCGCTTCACAAGCCGCAGCTCGGCGGAAGAAGCTTTGGCGCAATCCCTGAAGTTCGTGCGGAATTACTCCAGGTTCCTGCAGGTATCCTCCGGGGACGCGGATTTCGACCAGTTCGTGAACCGTAATCTGCCTTTTCAGGTGCTCTACCAGAGCTTTGTCTCCCGTTCCTTCTGTCAGACCCAGAAGGGCTACCGGGAGATCGGCTTCCGTGAAATTCAGGATATGTATGCCTCGATGTATTATTTCGTCGGGATGGGCCGGGGCGGCCTCGTCAAGAGCCTGCTGAAAGAATGGACCAGCATGGTCTTCGAGCTGGGGTATGCGTATCACAATTTCTTCTGGGCCGGCAAAGAGCCGGGCAAATGGTCCGATGATGCGCTATGGCTGATCCAGGCTGTCTACCGTTATGTCATGCTGACCGGAGATTCGGAGTTCCTCGATGAGTCTTGTCCGGTAGCAGGCACGGACACAGAACGGCCGGTATTCGAGACCCTGAAGGCCATTATTGTCTATTCCGGACAGATCTCGATCGGACGCCACGGCCTGCCGCTGCTCGACTTCGCAGACTGGAACGACTGTCTGAAGCTCGATGACACCTACCTGAACGGCCCGGCCAAGGAAGCACTCTACCGGAAGCAGCTGGAGGCCGGCGGTGTCTTCGGGGATTCGCTGGAGAGTGATTATTCCGAGAGCGTCATGAACGCCTTCCTGCTGAAGGTGGCGGTCGATGAATTGTCCGCCCTGGCCGCCCGCAAAGGCGAGCAGGCGTATGCAGATGAGCTGACCGGCTTCGGAGCCAAGCTGCGTCAACGCATCCAGGAGCATGCCTGGAAGGGGGATTTCTTCGCCCGTGTGCTGTTCAACCGCTATGCGAACGGAGAATACACGTATCTCGGCGCTGCCGGGGACGGGATGTCCTCCGATCCGGCGAAGGACGGCTCGTACTTCCTGAATTCGTTCAGCTGGAGCATTCTGGCGGGCTGTGCAGATGAGAATCAGATCGCGGTGATGCTGGACACCATGAAGGCGCATCTGATGACGCCTTACGGCATGAAGCTGGTCTCGCCGGTGGCGCTGGGCCGGGTATCCACGCACACGGCATCGGATGAATACTTCCCGGGTGACCGTGAGAACGGCGGCGTATTCAAGCATGCCTGCATGATGGCTGCTGCGGCTATGTTCAAGGGGGCCAAGGAAGTATCCAGCCCGGATCTGGCAGCAGAGCTCTGCCGCCTGGGTTACTGGCTGCTGGACCGGATTATGCCGTTCAAGACGATGGATGATCCGTTTGCCGTCTGCGGGAATCCGCGGTTCTGCACCCAATACAACAACAGCGAGACTGGTGAGAACATCGGTCCGATGCTTAGCGGCACCTCGACCTGGCTCACCCTCTCGCTGATGGAAGCGCTGGGTATTGAATATACGGAGCAGGGCATAGCCCTGAGTCCGGTGCTGCGGGAAGAGCAGACGGAGCTTACCTACACCTTGAAGCTTGGCAGCTCCTCCTACCGGATTCAGGTCCGTAAGCCGGAGGGCTTCCACCGCATGCAGGATGGGGCAACCCGCCTGATGCTGGACGGCCGGGTACTGGAGGACGGCTTGGTACCGGCCGTAGATGACGGCTTCGCCCATGAGGTAGAGCTTATCTTCGCAGGCTGATGGAATTACAACGCCCGGTCACGGTATTCATGCGGGGTCATCCCCGCATATTCCTTGAAGAGCTTGATGAAATAATGGGCGTTGGAGTACCCGAGCTCCGAGGAAACTTCATAAATTTTGAGCGGCGTATGGATAAGCAGATACGCCGCTTTTTCCATCTTTACCTGACTGATGTAGTCGCTGATCCGCTTGCCGGTCTCCAGCTTGTACATTTTGGAGAGATAGACCGGATGCATCTGGACATGGTCGGCGATGGCCTGTAGGGAGACATAGTGCAGATTGCGGTTGATATACTCATGTACCTTGCGGATCAGCACGGTCCGGCTGTTCCGCCGTTCGGAATCCGTATGCTCTCTCAGCAGAAGGATAACCTCCATGGCCCACTCCCGCAGCTTGTCCGGCGTCTGAAAGGGAGCCTGCTCCAGCAGCGGATTGCCGACAATCTCGCTCAGCAGCTTGTTATTCTTGTGGGCGAAGTAATAGAAGGCCGTCTCCAAGTGCAGACGGGCTTCCTGGATATGCTCCAGTGACCGCTCGGGACTGTGGATCAGCTCCGATACGATAGCGTTCAGCTTATCTTCAATGCCCTGCCAGTTGTTCGCTTCGAACATGTGGAACAGCAGCGGAGGCTCATACAGCGGCTGGAGAATCTCCACGGGCTGGGAGCTGCTGTTATCCGTAGTATCGAGATAGATGCCGGTCTCGCTCCCGATATGCTGGCGGATGGCCGAGATGGCGGATTGATAGAGAGTGTAGACCTGATCCGGGAAGTCTCCCCAGCCGGTGGTCACCACGGACAGGCCGCCTCCCATCAGGGTACTGACATGATTCTGCAGCTGATAGGCAGCCTGGGCCACCTCATTTCCCGGATTGCCGCCATGTTCAAGATCCTCCCTGGGCTGCAGCAGGAATACGAGATAGTCATGCACATCCTTGCAGGACCAGATCAGGAACCGGTCCTGGAACAGCTCCTGGGCGATATTAATGATTGCATATTCAAACAGCAGCATGCTGTGCATATCCTGGCGGCGGAAGAATTCCTCGGGCCGGACCACGGCCAGACAGACCGGCTGTCCGGCCCTGAACGGCAGGTCGAACTGGTCCAGCCGCTCCTGAAGCTGCGGCCCGGGCAGCTTCCGTCCCTGCAGCAGCTCCCCGAGCAGGCGGTCCCGCAGAATGGGCAGATGCTCGCGGAAGGTCTGCATCGTCCGCTGGTGGGAGGACCAGGCCTCCCAGTCACTGCGCAGCTTCTCCTGCAGCTTACCGATGACGGCGATCAGTTGGTCATTGGCTATCGGCTTAAGCAGATAGGCACTGGCCTGCTCCTCAATGGCCTTGCGGGCATATTCAAACTCCGCATAGCCGGTCAGCATGACCACCCGGATATGCTTCCAGCGCTTGCGGATGGCGGCAATCAGCTCGGTGCCGGACAGCTCCGGCATATTGATATCTGTGACTACAATATCGATGGGATGACGCTGGAGCAGCTCCAGCGCCTCATACCCGGAATAAGCCTTGTGGACCTGTCCGAAGCCCATCTCCGCCCAGGGAATCGAAATGGACAGATCATCGACCACATAGGGTTCATCGTCAACCAATAGAATTTGGTGCATCAGGTTCCTCTTTCTTCTCCATACGGAGAGTTGTTATTAGACCGCCTTCCGGTGAAGGGGCAATCATCAGGCCGGAAGCCTCGCCGTAATGTAATTTGAGACGCTGCTGAACATTCCATAGCCCGCAGCCTCCATCCTCACGCGTAGTTTCGTTGATACGCGCCTGAAGTGCGGCAATGGCTTCCTCTGTCATACCGGCGCCGTTGTCCTCGACGGTAATGAGAATGGCTTCCTCGGTATGGCGGCCGGTGATCCGGATGGAGCCGGGGCCGATTTTTCGCTCAATGCCATGAATGATACTATTTTCTACTAGCGGCTGAATCAGCAGCCGCGGAATGTGCAGGTTCAGCAGCTCGCTCTCCATATCCATCTCGTAGCAGATACGCTGCTTCCGCAGGTTCTGGATCTTCAGGTAATTCTCCAGCAGCTTCAGCTCATCCTGAAGGGTGGTGAGGGAATGATCGACCCTGGTGATATAGCGGTAATATTCGCCTAAGCTGAGTGCCATCGCCTCCACGGACTCGGTATCTCCTATGGCGGCCTTGCTCTTGATGAAGAACAGGCAGTTGTACAGGAAATGCGGATTGATCTGTGATTGAAGCTGCTTCAGATGGGCATCCTTGGCCCGGAGCTGCTCCAGATAGACCTGCTCGATCAGCGACTGAATTTTCTCGGCCATATCATTAAATTCTTCATTAAGCAGCGTGAACTCCGGGTTGGTCCGGGTATGGATACGGGTAGACCAGCGCCCTTCCTTCATCCGGTTGAGCGAACGCAGCAGAAGGCTCACCGGACGCTGCACCTGGCGGTAGAGCTGCAAGGAGAAAAGCAGGCTCATCACCAGCAGGATAGCCGATCCTGTCAGGAAAGAAGAGCGGCTGCTGCGGATCGGCTCAAGAATCTCCTTAAGCGGTGAATAATGCACGACCTGCCAGTCGATGGCCGAGGAGGGCACCGAGCTGACCAGGAAGCTGCCCTGCTTAAGATCGAAGATGTCGGAGGTACTCTTCCCGGCCGTGATATTCAGTGCCGCGGTGACCTGCTCCGCCATCTGCCGGTCCGAACTCCGCGAGAGGATGACGCCGAATGACGGATGGTACAGGAAGGTGTCCCCCGTGTTCTGCGACTGGTAGGCATCGAACATCCGTTCAATATTGGAGACCGGTAAATACATGGACATCAGCAGCTGCGCCTCGCGCGGCCGGCTTGTTGCCTGGGCAGGGTCCGATAAGAGCAGCCGGAAGCCTGCCTCCGCACCGGCCCTATCCTCCGAGATATACTCCCAGCCCGCCGGGAGCGGCTTGTGCAGGACAGAGACATCGAAGGACAGCGAGGAATCCGAGCCCAAGGTCTCCCCGCTGAAGGGCTTGTACAAGACAATCCGGTTCTCCCACGTACTGGAGCTGGTCTGGAGGGACAGCTTCTCAAGCACCGTCATAATCGTCTGGGCGGGATCAATAAGATGGCCCAGCTGCGTAATCTGCTCATAATCGCGGATGGTGGGGTCTCGCTGCAGGGCATACATGCTGCCCGCCAGCTGGTTGATGTTGTTATCCATCTGCTGGGTCAGAAATTCCAGATGATTCAGGTCGGTGGTTTTGATCTGACTTGTAATGACTCCGACATCCTTACGGTAGGATGATCCGTAGAATAAGAGTGTGGCGGCAATCAGCGAGAGCAGGATTGCCACCATTTTAATGAACAGGTTGGGACGCCATGCCACCATAAAGATCATCCTTTGCAAGACATTTGCTGTAATATGGAGAAGTGTATCATAAGATTATGAACTCTACGAAAAGCAGGTGGTTACATGAAAGTCCGTTCACCGCTGTTCCTGCTGCTCCTGATGCTCCTGATGTTGTCGGGCTGCTCCTGGGACAGCACCGAATATAGTCAGCCGCCCGCTTCACCGCAGAGTACAGCCCCTTACTTCGATGTTAAGGAAGGCAAATATGATCCTCCGGTAGACCTGTATACCGTAGGCTCCGTGAACCCCAATCTGAACTTTATCAAAGGGGAGAGCCTGGAGCATAACGTACATACGGCCTGGGCCGAGAAGCGGCTTGGCATCCGCATCCGTTATCTCTGGACGATCTCCGGGACCTCAGAGACTTACGCCAACAAGCTGAGGCTGGAGCTGGCCAAGGGCAATATGCCCGACATCGTAACGACCAGAGATGCCGCTATTATCCAGGAGCTGATTGATTCAGGGCAATTCATGGAAGTCGGCGACCTGTTCGAGCAGCATGCGTCCGAGGTGTGGAAGAAGGCTGTTGCCGAGGATGCTTCGGCATGGAACCCCTTCATGCGCGGCGCGCACCGGTATGCCATTCCCATTATGGATTATGAATATAACTCCGATCCGCTGCTCTGGGTCCGCCAGGATTGGCTGGACAAGCTTCATCTGAAAGCCCCGCAGACCCTGGATGAGCTGGAGCAGGTCATGGATGCCTTCGTCAACCGGGACCCGGACGGCAACGGAATCAAGGATACCTACGGCCTGTCGGTCGGATTCCGCAACGGCCCCAGCACTTGGATGGGAGACAGCAGTTGGGTGTTCGGCGCCTACGGTACGGTTCCTGAGCAGTGGAACCGCCGGAGTGACGGCACTCTGGAATACGGCTCCATCCAGCCGGGGGCAAGGAAGGCTGCCTTGCTCATGAAGCAATGGGTACAGCGCGGTTATCTGAGCGCTGACAGTGCCTGGCTGGATGAGGAGGGGGCGGCGAATCAGTTCATCTCCGGCAAGGCGGGCATCATTGCCGGCCCCTACTGGATGCGCGGCTGGCCCCTGTCCTCCTTGACCAATAGTGACGCTGAGGCGCACATCCGGGCAATTGCCATCCCTTCGGGGCCAGGTGGGCTCACCATGAGAAGAGGGACCCTGCCTGTCAATGGTGCCATTCTGATTAATAAGCAGATGAAGCACCCTGAAATCTTTTTTACGTATCAGAATTATTTGTTCGATTCATACGCTACTTCGACCGGCGAGTTCGCCCATGGCCTTGCGGAGGGCTATGACTGGTCCATGGCGGGCGGCCAGCCGAGCGCCCAATCTTCGGCGCTGCCGCTGGGCGGCATCCGGGTAGCCTCGTACACGCTAACCTTCGACGGGGCCCGGATTCCCTCCGGGGTCATCCGGGAGATTCCGAAGGACATTGCCCCTGTGCTGCTGGGCCAGAAGGAGGCTTCCCGAAAGGAGCAGTTCACGGGACCTCCGACAGCGACGATGAAGCGTGACGGCGAGCTGCTGAAGAAGCTGGAGCAGAAAAGCTTCATCAAAATTATCTTCGCGGACAGCCCGCTTGAAGAATTCGACGAATTCGTGCACAAGTGGAACACCTACGGCGGACTTACCGAAACCATGGAAGTCAATGCCTGGGACCGCAGCAGCCGCTAAATACCGCAGGGACAAGAAACCGCCTCTATAATAAGGCGGTTTCTTGTCGTAGATACGCTTGGGTGCTTCTGCCTATTTGCCTGGCGGCGGCCCCACCCGAATCTGTTCCTCCTGTGCTGTATTCTTGCTATATATCGTACAGAAGGACGGCAGCAGCCGCCATACCAATGTGGCGATTGGAATAACAAATATTGAAGATGAGCCGCCATGGTCCGCATAGACAAAAGGACCCCGGCGGATGCCGCTTGCGCACCGCCGGGGTCCATCTCCTGCCTGCAAGTTAGTTGCCTGTGAATTTCAGCCAATCGTAATAGGCGTACAGCGGGTTTGCCCCGTTATAGGAACCGAGCCAGGAATCCACACCCGTTCCGTTCCAGAGGTTCATCATGATTTTACCGGGCCGGGAGGGGATGTTGCTGGTGGCCGTATGCTTCAAGACCCCGTCTACATACCATTTAATATAACCCGGCTGCCAGTCGAAGGCGTACGTATGATAGCTCTGGGAAGCATCGAAGCCGAGATTGACAATCTTCTCGTGACCGCCAACACCATTGGTGTAATAGTTGAACTGGACCTTGGTGGTGTCCTTGCCGAGGAACTCAATATCGATCTCGTCCCAAGGCGTGCCGTCTGAAGGCCCGGTGTAGGTGAAGAAGGAGGAGACAATCCCGCTGTTCTTGGCCGGCTTCATACTGACCTCGTATTTGCCGTAGCCGTACTTGTACACAGAGCGGTACTCCGCGCCGTCAAATTTATTATTGCTGGGACTGGTCAGGGCCAGACGAAGCTGTCCGCCACTGGTGAAAGAGATGTTATTCGCACGCCAGGTACAGTTGAACATGGAGCCATTCGAGTAGCCGTCTGCTTTTTGCCAGGTTGCGGGGTTGAAGTAGGTCAGTGGCTCATCAAAGACGGTGGCCGCTGAAACGGACGGAGCTCCTGTCAGCAGACCGGCAAGCAGCAGGGTCATCCCTGCACCGAATAGCTTGTGTAGCGTTCTCCTCATATACAATACCCTCCTCAATAATGTAAGCGTTTTACACTATGATTGTAGCGAACCTTGAGCCCGGCCACTATACCAACCTGCGAACTGAAATAACAAAAAACCAATTTTTTGCAGAGCGGAGTATTTCATTCCCCTCCCACACATACTAATATGCATGATGGTTAAGGGCTGTACACGTTCAGGAGGGAGATTATGGAGGAGTGGTTCCGCAGTAAATGGCTCCGCTGGATGATCGGCGTGCTGCTCTCACTGATTATTCTATATTTCGTCTGGCTGCTCCGTCCGATGCTGAATGGGGTATTCCTGTTTCTAAAAGCGATCCTGGCCCCGTTCCTGGCTGCCATGATTATCTCATATGTACTGAATCCGGTGGTCACTATGCTCTCCCGGAGAAAAATGCCGCGCAGCGTAGCCGTCCTGCTGATCTATGCGGTGTTCCTGACCTCGCTTGCGGTGATTCTGATCAATCTGATCCCGATGTTCATTGAACAGCTGGAGGAGCTTAACGAGCATTTGCCGGAGATGACCCTGCACGCGCAGGGGCTGATGAAGGGCATGAATTCCAGACTGATTCCGCCCGGGGTGGAGACGGGAATGAATAACTGGTTCTATCAGCTGGAGAACCGCCTGGCCGAAGGCATCTCCCACTTCCTTAATAATATCGCTTCGACCATTGGCGTGCTGTTCAACGCATTCATTGTGCCTTTTCTCGTGTTCTATATTCTGAAGGACTTCGAGGTATTCGAACGGATGGTGGTATCCTGTCTGCCCCGTTCGCGCCGCAAGTCGATTGTGATGCTGTTAAAAGACATTGATGAAGCGCTCGGCAACTATATCCGCGGGCAGTTTCTCGTCTGCATCATCATCGGCGTGCTCGCTTATATCGGCTACGCGATTATCGGCATGCCTTATGCGCTGTTGTTCGCCTGTGTTGTCGCGGTATTCAACATTATTCCTTATATGGGTCCGTTTCTGGGGGCGGCCCCGGCCATTATAATGGCCACAACCTTGTCGTGGCGCCTTGTCCTGCTGGTGGCGGTGGTGAATACCCTGTGCCAAATGCTGGAGAGCAACGTGATCTCTCCGCAGGTTGTAGGACGGAAGCTGCATCTGCATCCGCTGCTGATCATCTTCGCGCTGCTGGTCGGCGGGGAGATTGCCGGAATGATCGGACTGATTCTGGCCGTTCCTTTCTTCGCTGCCGCCAAGGTGGTCATTCAGCATATCATCGGCTATTATATCCGCAGAAGGCCGGCATAAAGCAGCCGTAATTCATCCCGTCACATGCAGGAACAAGGGGACTTGCGGCTACTTCGGGTGAAAGGATTGACGGTACATGTATCTTTTGGTTATAATGTGGTGAATATTACGATAAGAAGAGTCATTCATAGCAGTGCGATGAAGAGGAGTATTAATTCGTGAGACCGTTATTGCAGAGAGCCGGCACCCCAGGTGCGAGCCGGTTAACGGACCGCAGTGAACTCACCTCCGAGTAATGGCGCGAGCCGCAGTTCCTTTAGAGGAGCCAGCGAGTGAACCGCCGTCGCCTCACCCCCGATACAGGGTGTCAAAGTGAGTGCCGGACAAAGAATGTCCGCCGCTAACTAGGGTGGTACCACGGGAATTCATACCTCTCGTCCCTAGCGATTATACGCTAGGGATGGGAGGTTTTTTTGCGGTTAACCTGGGGGAACGGCGTGTCCTGAGCTGGCCCGAGCGATTATGTTGACTCGCTCCGGCTCCCGGCCCGGCGAAGCATGGGCGGGTACATGGCCTTGCCGTGGCTTTTACGGCCCAGTGAATCATGGGCGGCTCCTGGGCTTTGCTGTTCGCCAGGTGAGGCGCACGGGCTGACTTTAGAATTAAGCAGGAATGAGAAACGGAAAGAAATTTTGGAGCTGTAGAAACGAAGTGTTCGCCTTTATTCTCGGATTTCTACCGCTAGAAGCGGTTCAAATCAAAGAAATCGGAGAATAACAGCGATCGGAAGCCCAAAACTTTCTGCGAGTGACGAATACTTCCTGCTCTTTTTGGCAGGCAGAAGTTATAACTAATACAGCAACACTCCAAGGAGGAGCACAAGATGAGCGACAATATTGGATACCGCGCCCAGACCATCGAGCCGAAATGGCAGAAATTCTGGGACGAGAACAAGACCTTTAAGACAAGTGAAGAATCAGGCAAGCCGAAATTCTACGCCCTGGATATGTTCCCGTATCCTTCCGGCGCAGGGCTGCACGTAGGCCACCCGGAAGGCTATACCGCCACCGACATCGTGTCCCGCTTCAAACGGATGCGCGGCTACAACGTGCTGCACCCGATGGGCTGGGATGCCTTCGGACTTCCGGCAGAGCAGTATGCAATGGATACCGGCCAGCATCCGCGTGACATTACCTTCAAGAACATTGACAATTTCCGCCGCCAGATCAAGTCGCTGGGCTTCTCCTACGACTGGGACCGCGAGATCAGTACGACAGATCCGGGGTACTACAAGTGGACGCAGTGGATTTTCATCCAGCTGTACAACCGTGGACTGGCTTATGTGGCCGAAGTATCGGTGAACTGGTGCGAGGCGCTGGGAACCGTTCTGGCGAATGAAGAAGTCATCGACGGCAAAAGCGAGCGCGGCGGCCATCCCGTGGTCCGCAGACCGATGCGCCAGTGGATTCTGAAGATTACGGAATACGCCGACCGCCTGCTGGAGGATCTGGAGGAGCTGGACTGGGAAGAGAGCATCAAGGATATGCAGCGCAACTGGATCGGCAAATCGACCGGTGCTGAGGTGACCTTTGCGATTGAGGGGCATGAGGCTGTGCTTGAAGTGTTCACTACCCGTCCCGATACCCTGTTCGGAGCAAGCTATTGCGTACTGGCACCGGAGCATAAGCTGGTGGATGCCATCACCACGGATGAGCAGAAGGCAGCCGTTGCCGAATACCGCGACAAGGCTTCCCGCAAGAGCGATCTGGAACGCACGGATCTGGCTAAGGAGAAAAGCGGTGTATTCACCGGCGCGTATGCAATTAATCCGGTGAACGGTGCGCAGGTGCCGATCTGGATTGCCGACTACGTGCTGGCCGGCTACGGAACCGGAGCAATTATGGCCGTTCCGGGCCATGATGCCCGCGACTGGGAATTCGCCAAGCAGTTCGGCCTGAACATCATCGAAGTGGTGCAGGGCGGCAATATCGAAGAAGAAGCCTACTCCGGCGACGGTCCGCATGTCAATTCGGGATTCCTCGACGGTCTGTCCAATACTGAAGCGATGGCTCAGATGATCGCCTGGCTGGAAGAGAAGGGCAGCGGTAAGGGCAAAGTAACCTACCGCCTGCGGGACTGGCTGTTCAGCCGCCAGCGTTACTGGGGCGAGCCGATTCCGATTCTGCACCTGGAAGACGGCACGATGAAGACAGTGCCTGTGGATCAGCTGCCGCTGGTTCTGCCGGATGTGGATGCTATCAAGCCTTCGGGCACCGGGGAATCTCCGCTGGCGAATGTGACCGAGTGGGTCGAGACGGTTGATCCCGAGACCGGCATGAAGGCCCGCCGCGAGACCAACACCATGCCGCAATGGGCCGGCAGCTGCTGGTACTACCTGCGTTATATCGATCCGCACAACGATCAGGAGCTGTGTTCACCGGAGAAGCAGAAGGAATGGCTGCCGGTTGACCTGTACATCGGCGGAGCCGAGCATGCGGTGCTTCACCTGCTGTATGCCCGCTTCTGGCATAAGGTACTCTATGATATCGGCGTAGTCGATACCAAGGAGCCGTTCCACAAGCTGGTCAACCAGGGAATGATCCTGGGGAACAACAACGAGAAGATGAGTAAATCGCGCGGTAATGTCATTAACCCGGATGAGATCGTGGAAGCTTACGGGGCAGATACCCTGCGCGTCTATGAGATGTTCATGGGGCCGCTGGAGGCCACCAAGCCTTGGAACGAGAAGGGCGTCGAAGGTATTCACCGCTTCCTCTCCCGCGTATGGCGCCTGTTCGTGAATGAAGACGGCAGCCTCAGCGCGAAGATTACAGAGGGCGGCGGCACGGATGAATTCAAGCGCACCTGGCACAAGACACTGAAGAAGGTCACGGAGGATTTCGAGCTGCTGCGCTTCAATACGGCGATCAGCCAGCTGATGATCTTCATCAATGATGCCTACAAGCAGGAGAGCCTGTCCAAGGAAGCAGCTGAACATTTCGTGCAGATGCTGTCCCCGCTGGCACCGCATATTGCCGAAGAGCTGTGGGAGCTGCTTGGACATGAAGGAAGCATCAGCTATGTCGCCTGGCCGGCCTATGATGAAGCCTTGACCGTAGATGCTGAGGTTGAGATTGTAGTGCAGGTCAACGGTAAAATCGTCCAGCGCGCACTGATTCCGGCGGATATGGGCCAGCAGGAAATGCAGGACCACGCCCTGGCCCTGCCGAATGTGAAGGCGGCCGTCGAAGGCAAAACCGTACGCAAAATCATTGCCGTTCCCGGCAAGCTGGTAAATATCGTAGTGGGTTAAGCGAAGAACGCAATTCTGCCCGCAGCAACGGAGGTATCCGTGCTGCGGGCTTTCTTGGTTTCAAGGCGCTCTCTGCGGAGGTGGAGGGGACCGCTGATTGCCCTATGGAGGAAATGGCCTTGATAATGGATACATTTCGCTAGCGGTCGAGTCGGCTCTGGGCGATGCTGCCGAGGCCGAACAGCTCGTCGAGCTTTTCCACATCCTCATCATACTTGTCATGTGTGGTGGTGATCAGGCGTTCAAACACCCCCTCCAGACTGGTCTGCAAGTGATTCAGGGCTTGCGCGGTAATGCCCCCGCGGACGGCAACCCGTTCCTGCAGCTCCTGCGGGGTGAACGAGCCTTCGGTCAGCAGCTTACCCGTACCCAGCAGCATCTCCCCCGCCAGCCGGGTGACCAGGGCTTCGTCGATGCCGGTTGCTTCAACAGCCGCTTCAATCCACCGTTCCAGGAAATAGCTCAGAAAGGCCGGACCGCAGCTGGAGAAATCCGAGGCAATCCGCGTATGACCCTCAGGAATTTCCTCAGGCACACCAATGCAGGAGAATAACTGGAGCAGCAGCAGCCTGTCTTTTTTATTTAATCGGCTTCCAAAAATGCACAGCGAACTCCCGCCTCTGACGGAATGGGTGATGCTGGGAATGATTTTGGCGACCTTGGAGGGCAGGGCCGATTCCAGATGATAGAGCTGCACAGGGCTTGTAATAGATACAACGATCTGGTCGCTGCGCAGATAAGGGGCAATTTCGTCAGTTACCCGCTTGAACTGCAAAGGCTTGACGCACAGGAACACGAGGTCGCTCTCCGAGGCGGCTTCGATATTGCCGGAGCATAGGGTAATGCCGGGATGAAGCTTCTTCAGCTCCATCAGCCTGCCCGGGCTGCGGTTGCTGGCCATCACATCACATGGCTCAAGGGCTCCCGACCGAAGGAAGGTGTCGATCAGCAGACTTCCCATGCTGCCTGTTCCGATAAATCCCACTTTCATCCTGTGGTACCTCCTTTCTTATGCTGCTGGCTTACAGTGATACTCTTCGTTATATGTATGCAGGCCAGACTTGGACACATGACAGGTATTCATCACAGTTTTGAATAAAATTCCAATTTATTGAGGGAGGACAACCTGATGGATAAAAGATTGATCATCTGCGCCATTACCGCCGCGCTGCTGGGCGGCGGCCTGGTATGGGCCGCAGACCATAGAGCACAGGACGCCGGCATTGCCGGATGGTCTACACTGAACGCCGGAATGGCGCAGGCGCTGGGTGTAGCGGCTGAAGGTGAGGGTGGCAGTGCAGCCGCCGGGGGTGATGGCGGGAGCGTGGCTGGTGCAGCAGGGAGCAGAGCGGAAGGTGGCGAGGTAGCTGGTGGCGGTACGGCGGATAGTGGAGTAACTGGAGGGAGTGCGGCGGGGGACGGGGCAGTTGGCTGGAGTGTTGCAGGTGCGGCGGGTAGTGGAGAGGCAGGTGGCGAGATAGCTGGTGGCGGTACGGCGGGTAGTGGAGTAACTGGCAACGCAGTCACGGGTGGTGCAACAGTGGATACAGGAGCTGGCGGGAGTGTGACTGGTAATGGAGTTGCTGGTGCGAATGTTGTAGGCGAGGCGGGTAGCGGAGTTATTGGCGGTGCGGCCACCGGTGATGGAACAGCTGGCGCTGGAGCGGCGAGTGCCGGGATAGCGGGTGCGGGTGCGGCGGACACAGGAGGACCCGGAGGAGCGGCGGGAAGCGGCGGTGCAAGTGGAACGGCGGCTGCAACAGCTGGAACTGGTGGAGCCGCTGGCACTGCAGCCCCGGCAGCGGCTGACGGCCGGATCAATGTGAATACAGCCGATGCCAAAGCCCTTATGGATCTGCCGGGCATCGGGGAGAAGAAAGCACAGGCAATTATCGACTACCGCACCAGTAAGGGAGCCCTCCGCAGCGTGAAGGAGCTGGGCAAGGTGAAGGGCATCGGCCCCAAGCTGCTGGAGAAGCTGAAGCCGCTGGTGGCATTTTAAGGCCGCCGTCCTGAATGTCTCCGTCTCCGAACAACCCGTCTGTCGGGGAAGCAGTTGGATTTCCTCCACTTAATAAATCTTAAATGCTACCTTGACGAACAGTAAGTGGATTTAGGGCATCTAATTTAGCCTGAATGCGCTGAATCAGCGATTTGTAACGAATTAAGTGTCGTTTTT
The DNA here is from genome assembly GCF_038595095.1 of Paenibacillus sp. FSL P2-0089. Classification (NCBI taxonomy): domain Bacteria; kingdom Bacillati; phylum Bacillota; class Bacilli; order Caryophanales; family Paenibacillaceae; genus Paenibacillus; species Paenibacillus sp. FSL P2-0089. Next base: position 5,524,253 of record NZ_CP152006.1, on the reverse strand, counting down.
CCAACTACTAGCTTACATTCGGCGCTTTTACCAGTAACAGTTGTAGTTTTTCCACTTAGCGGGCTCCATACTCTGAGCATGGACAGAGGCACAGTAAGCTGCAATTGCACTCAGTACATTAGATTAGCTCAAGAACCGCCTGAAAACTGAATCTGCTGCACTTCGTACATTAGAATTTTGCAAAAGAGGTTCTTTGGAGACTAAATGAAAGAATCAATTGTATGATGTGCAGCAGAACGTTACTTAGGCGCTGAGAATGCAATTTCTACTGTATGAAGTGCAGTCACACCCCACTTTACGGATGAGCAAATTGAGGTGTAAAAGTGGCGGGACGGGAGATCTAAGTGAGGGATAGGCGAAATGTGGGTTGTTGCGGGCTATCAATATCCTAGTGAAAACGCAGACAGGTATGCTACAATAATGAACAACTATTTAGAGAAAGTGGAGATTGCTGATGACTGTGGCTTACCGCAAGAACTGGGATACATACTTTATGGATATTGCCTGCATGGTCTCCACCCGTTCGCGCTGTCCCCGCCGCCATGTCGGCGCGGTGCTGGTGCAGGGGAAGAAGCTGCTGGGTACGGCCTATAACGGTGCGCCGATGGGCGTTCCTGACTGCTCGGAAGCAGGCTGTATGGTCTCTGAGCAATACGAGCGTGAGATGATAGACGGTGTAGAGACAATGGTCAAAAAGCAGCGCTGCATCCGCACGATCCATGCCGAGCAGAATCTGCTGCTGTTCACAGACCGGAGCGACCGGGAAGGCAGTACAGTCTATGTGACGGATGAACCCTGCTGGACCTGTGCCAATATGCTGGCTAACAGCGGGATCGTGGAGATTGTCTACCTGCGTCCTTACAAGAAAGACATGGAAAAGGTACAGGCGATGCTCTCCTCCAAAGGCATTGTGTTCCGTCAACTGGATAACTATGAGCCGCCTAAGGAAACGATGATTTCGGTATCTGAATAACCAGCATCTACGGATGGGCTGACGGGCTGAACATAGTTGGCTGAACGAGACGCGAAAAGAATAGTGACGGGCTCCAGGGGAAGAACCTCTGTACACGCATTTGTATGCGTATGCAGGGGTTCTTTGGTGTCTAGTGCTAATTAGGAAGGAGAGATGATCATGAACAGGAGGCCCCTCTTAAGCTTCACGGTTTGCTGGGTGGCGGGAAGTGCCGCAGGTTGTTTGTTCTCTGGCCGCAGTCTGCTATTCTGTCTCGCAGGGCTGCTGTTGCTGCCTGTAGTCTGGGCGGTGAGCGGCGGAATACGCTGGAGGACGGCTGGGGTGTTGGTGACAGCACTGATTGTGGCAGCCTTATACTGGGAATACAGCGAGGTACGCAATGTGAGTCTGCTGCCTAAGGTGTTGGGGCAGCCGGTGAGCGAACTGAATGAAGCATATATAACAGCCGCAGGCGTTATCGCTTCTCCGGTAGAGCGGGACGGGGACCGGGTTGATTTTGTCGTGAAGCTGTCCGGGATCAGGCTGCATCAGGGTGAGCTGGCCGCCGCAGCGGGAACGGAAGGCGAAGTGCAGGCCGAAGTGAATCCGGGTGATACGGCAAAGACAGGCGCAGAGCGTGCGTTGGAGAGGAGTGCTGAAGGTGAACGTGTAACCGTACAAATCAAGCTCCAGGAGGAGAGTGAGATCGCTGAGGCTGCCTTGTGGCAGCGGGGAGACCGGGTGGTCATTGAGGGGGAATTGATACAGCCCCAGATAGCGCGCAACTTCGGCGGATTCGACTACCGTGCCTATCTGCTCACCCAAAAGATTCACTGGCTGCTCAAAGGAACGGGAACAGCCAGTGTAACGGTTAACCCCCAAGTCTCGTGGGAGCCGTCCACTATTCTCCGCTGGAATGATAAGGCAAGATCTGCGCTCGGTGCAGAAATGAGCCGCTTATTTCAGGAGCCTCATGCGGGTTATATGAAGGGCCTCGTCATCGGCATCCAAAAGGAGCTGGACCCGGAGACATTCAGACAGTTCTCGCAGCTCGGGCTCACCCACATCCTGGCCATTTCGGGCATGCATGTAGCGGTGTACGTCGGAGTAATCCTGGTTCTTCTGCGCCGCTGCCGCTTGACCAGAGAAACCGCACTGACGGTGACCCTGCTGCTGGTTCCGGTCTATGTGCTGTTGTCCGGGGCAGGACCGTCTGTGATCCGCGCCGGGATCATGAGCATGATTGCCCTGCAGGCGGCAAGGCTAGGCATGCTCAAGGATGGACTAAATATTCTGGCTGCATCCGCTTTGATGATGCTGGTCTGGAATCCTTATCTGCTGCTTAGTGTCAGCTTTCAGCTCTCTTTTCTGGTAACGGCGGGACTCATGGTGTACACACCGCTTGCTGCGCCGCTATTCAGGCGGTTACCGGGCTGGCTGGGCAGCAGCCTCTCTGTAACAATTATTGCTCAACTGGTCTCATTTCCACTGACGATCTATTATTTCAACCAATTCTCATTGTTGTCCGTTGCTGCCAATCTACTGCTGGTTTCCTTCATCACCTTCCTGGTACTGCCCCTGGGAACACTGGCACTGCTCCTTGGGCGGATCTGGAATACAGCAGCACTTTTGCTGGCACAGCTTGCAGAGATACTGAATAATATCACTTTTGCAGCAGTGGAGTGGGTGAACGGATTCACCGCCGGGGTGCTGATCTGGGCTTCCCCTTCCTTTCTGTGGATTTGTCTCTACTACGGGCTACTGTACGGTCTGTTACTTGCGTTGAAGCGGAGGACTGAAGCTAGGCTTGTTCCCCAGTTCATGGATGATGAGACCCGTCCGCTGGCGGAACTGGATCTGCCGGGTAACCCTATCAACACCACCAACCAGCCAGATTTGCTATCCACTGCGAAGAGCGGAAGAGCCGCGCTGGCCTTTCAAGCCTATCCGCCGACTGGAGCTACGCGCTGGAGCAATCCCGCAGCGATACTGTGCGCTGTAGGCCTGACCATTCTGCTTTATAAGGGCTATAACGCTGAGGCTATACGCGACGGCTCCGGTTCCATCAGCTTCCTGGATATAGGCCAGGGGGACAGCAGTCTGATTACCACGCCAGGTGGAACGCATATCCTGGTTGACGGCGGCGGTACTGTGAGCTTCGGCAACCGGGAGGAATGGCGCATCCGCCGTAGCCCGTTCGAGGTCGGGGCGAAGACGCTGCTGCCGCTCCTGAAGCAGCGGGGTATCCACCGGCTGGACGCGGTTATTCTAACGCATGGCGATCAGGACCATGCCGGAGGGCTCCAGGCGGTGCTGGAAGGGATGCCGGTATCGGCGCTGCTGTTCAACGGAACATTAGCCGACACAGAGCCGTACACCAAGCTGATGACAACCGCATTGGACGCGGGTGTCCGGCTGTATCCGGTGCAGCAGGGCATGTCGCTGGCCCCGGACGAGGCCACGCGGCTGAACTTCCTCTGGCCGGAGCCGCGAGAGGCTGGACAGATCCTGCCAGAGGAAGTGGAGGATCAGAACCACGAATCGGTGGTGTTCCGGCTGGAGATGAACGGCCGGAGCTTTCTTTTCACAGGAGATATGGATCAGGCGGCAGAGGAAGCCATCTTACATTCCGCAAATCAATCCGGGATTCGGCAAGGCAGACCCATCGATGCCCTCAAGGTCGCCCACCACGGCAGCAAAACCGCCACCAGCGCTGACTGGCTGGCCTTCTGGAAGCCCGGTGCCGCTGTGATCTCAGCCGGTGTGAACAACCTTTACGGCCATCCGCACGGTGTTGTGTTGGACCGGTTGGCTGACGCAAATACTGAGATCTACCGGACCGATCAGCAAGGGGAGATTCAGTTGAGGGTAGGCAAGGGGGGAATCAACGTACGCCATAAGCTCAATTAGTGTGTAAATAGCCTTAGAGTTTAAACTATACTTCTTTATGCTTGTTTCAACTCCCTTTAGCTATTGAGCAAGTAATTGTATCGAATAAAATTTGGAATACAAAAAACAAGCCCACTCTCCGATATTCAGGAGAGGGGCTTGCAGTCATATTAAAACTTATAAAAATTGAAGCACCGTAATAAACAAACCGCGTTGAGTTTTTAGAATGATATTTGTCCACTAACAATAACTGAACCTGCCGATAAATTAGTTATAAAGAATCTAATATGAGTTGCACCAGCATAATGGGCATAAGCATAGTTAGATGTGTCAGTAAAACTCTGTATAGTTTGTCCATTGTCAGTATTGAAATGTCCATATTGCATAGTTGTTGGACTTGTTTGATTAGTGGAAAAACTCATACTAACAAGAGTAGTGGTAGCTACCGTCCACGGCTGACCATCAGATCTGGAATAAATCATTTTTACGCCTTGTGGAATGGTGTGACTGCTTAAAGGGGTCACGCTTTGTATTGAAAAATCATTTGAAGATTTAACAGCTTTCGAATCAACGGGTAAAATATAAAAATAAATTTTTGTATTATCTTCTGTGTCTACTAGACCTGAATCAACTATTAGGGGTTCTGTGAAAGAGCCTGCATTCTTTACAATTTCATTAACTGCACTTGAAATTTTTTCTTCAGTTAATTTAACAGAGTTATCCTTTGCAAATACCATGTTTGGGAAAACCAGAATTAAAATAATCATTGAAAATAATAAAAGCTTTTTAGAATTAAACCTCAATATAATTCCTCCTTTGTAAATTAAAATTAGTGATTACTTCTGGCGTTTTGTAGTCACTCAATACATAATCATCTAATTTTTACCTAATTAATATATTACATATAATGGAACTTAATTACAATAATAAATAAAAAAATAAATTTATGGTTCATTTTTGAGTGCATATATGATAAAATATAATAATTAATCCTTTTTAAGGTAATGGAGAGATTTGAGTAAACCTATAAGAACTAAATATTCAAGGAGGTTAAAAATGATTAAAAAGTGGTTACTTTCATCGTTTGAAATTAACTTGAGATTTAGGAGAGTTTATTTGCTAACTACTATTGGAGTTATAGTTATTGCAATTAGTATAGTTTTTGCTTACAGAGAAAATCCAAAAAAATCCAATGTCCCATTCCTAGTAGGGCTTTCTGAGCAAGAAGCCGTAACACTATTAGAAAATCTTAATTTGCGTGTAAACATAAAAGAAGATGCCAATAATTATCTTGTAGAGAATGGAATAGTAACTGGCCAATCTCCTATTGAGAATACTCAAATTGCTAAAAATGAAATTGTAACGATAAGTGTGAAAAATAATAAATAAATTTTTATAATTGGATATGGCGGATTGCCATAACTCCTTAAGTCAACACACTAAAAGAATCACAAGAGTTTATTTAATAATCATCAGGAGGGGGTATTCGCTCTTGAATCCAGAGTACTGTCTTCTATGTACCAATCCGTTTTACCCGATTCTATTAATCTCCAGAACTCAGCACATCAATACCGTTTAGATCGGAGATATTATTTTATTTGTTTATGAGTTAGCGCTGGGATGATGAAGGCCATTGAAATAAGCTACGCTACCCCAAATAGTTTGGGTATAAGCGTAGCTTTTTGTGTTACTATTAAGCCTCTCTCAATCGTATATAATAAAACCATATGAGAGGAGTTGATCGTATCCTTATTGTTCTGGCAGGACTCCTGCTGCTGCTGATTGCCCAGACTGTGTACCTGCTGAACTACCGGAGACAGGTCGGTCAGATCAGCAGCCAGCTGTCTTTTATCATGGAGCATCAATCCCGTAAGCTGGTAGCGACCCAGTTGAAGCCAAGGGAGATCGGCAGGCTGGTGCGGGAGTGCAATAACCTGTTACGCCGCCAGCAAGCGATGGGAGAACAGTTCAGCCGCAAAAATCAGGAGATGAATCTGGCGATTACCAGTCTGTCGCATGATATCCGCACGCCGCTCACTTCGCTGGATGGTTACCTTCAGCTGGCGCTGCAGACAGAGGCGGAGCAGGAGAAGGGGCGGTACGTAGCGCTTGCCCAGTCGAGAATACAGCAGATTATTAAGCTGGTGGACGAGCTGTTCCTCTATACCAAGCTGCAGAATCCCGAATACAGTCTGGAGCTGCAGCCCTTGGACGTTATGGAGGTGTTGAAGCGGAACCTGTTTACGTTCATTGATGATTTTACCCGGTCCGGGAATGAGCCTGAGCTTCGGCTGCCGGAGCGTTCTCCCCGGGTGATGGGGGATATCCATGCGCTGGAACGAATCTTTACCAATATCATCGGCAACTATTTCATCCACGGCGAAGGCCCGTGGACCGTAGAGGTTGAAGACAGGCAGGAGATGCTGTGTATACGCTTCACCAATCGGCTTAAGCCAGGCAGCAGTGTGGATACGGAGAAGATCTTTACCCGCTTTTACAGAGAAGATCCGTCGCGTACCCGGCATTCCTCAGGTCTTGGACTCTCGATTGTGAAGGCGCTGATGGAGAAAATGAACGGCGACGCATCGGCCAATTCCGCCAGCGGTATCTTCAGCATTGATATCGAATTCGCAAAAGCGGGAAAGGAGCACCCCCATGGGCATCCCTCTCAATAGTAACAGCAAAAGAATTCTCATCGTTGAGGATGACGAGCATATTAACGCAATTCTGCATGACGGGCTTACCGCCGCAGGCTTTCAGTGTACCCGGGCCTATTCGGGCAGTGAAGGGATGCTGAATCTGGCAGAGCAGGAGTACCACCTCATTGTCCTGGACCTGATGCTGCCCGGATTGTCCGGCGAGGCATTTATGCATCGTTTGCGTGAGGAGCTGAAGTCCCGGATTCCGGTTATTGTCCTCTCGGCAAAGGATCAGCTGGATCATAAGCTGGATCTGTTCACGCTGGGCGCTGATGATTATGTGACCAAGCCCTTTGAGCTGGAGGAGCTGATCGCCCGCATCCATGTCCATATCCAGCGGACAGCTGCCGGTGAGCCGGTGAAGGAGTTCAGGCATAAAAATCTGGTACTGGACTGCACGGCCTACAGTGTCAGAATTCATAGCAGCGTGCTCGCTCTGACCCGCCAGGAATACCGGATTGTCGAGCTGCTGGTCAGGAATCCCTCACGCGTGTTCACGAAGCAGGATCTCTATGAGCTGGCCTGGGAGGAGATCTATCTGGGCGAGGACAAGACGATAACGGTACATGTCAGCAATATCCGCAATAAAATCAAAGCGCACGACAGCGAAGCCTATATCGATACGGTCTGGGGCATCGGCTTCCGGCTGAGTCCATGATGAACTTTGAACTTTCTTAACCTTTTGTTGGCGAACTATTAGTCTTCATCCTGTTAACTTAGGGTAAGGAGGTGGCAGACATGACAGATTGCATCATTGAACTATGCGGAGTGACCAAGATGTACCGATCGAAAGCAGCGGTGAGGAATGCCAATCTCAAAATCTACAGAGGAGAGATTGTCGGCATCATCGGCAAGAACGGTGCGGGCAAATCCACGCTGCTCAAAATGATCAGCGGACACGTATATCCGACCTCGGGAGAACTCCATTTTTTCAACCGTGCGGCGGCGGGGGAGCAGTCTTTTTTCGAGCGGATGGGGGTACTGATTGAGCAGCCCGGGTTATATCCGAACATCTCGGCCTATGAGAACCTGAAGCTGCTCGCCATCGCATATGGTCTAAGCGACAGGGAGACCACGATAGAGAAATTGCTGAGGCTCGTAGGATTGGACCCTAAGAATACCGCCAAAGTTAAAAGCTATTCCATGGGCATGAAGCAGCGGCTGGGAATTGCGGTGGCCTTGCTTGGAAGTCCCGATGTGCTGATTCTGGATGAGCCGATTAACGGGCTTGATCCGCAAGGGATTGTAGAGATTAGGGAGCTCATTCTGGAGCTGAACGCAACGGGTCTGACGATTCTGATCTCCAGCCACATTCTGGAGGAGCTCTCCAAAATCGCCACCAAGTATGCCATTATCCATCAGGGGGAATTCGCCGAGGTAATCTCCAAGGAAGAATTACAGCAGCGCTGCGAGGAACGGATCGAGATTAGCGTGGAGGAAGCCCGGGAGGCTCTCCCGGTGCTGGAGCGCGAGCTGAAGATTACACAATATAAAGTGGTGGACAGCCGTACGGTGTATGTATACGACGAGCATATCCGCATCCGGCAGATCGTCCAGGAGCTGGCGCAGCATGGGATAATGGTAGATTCCATCTCAAGACATAAGCAGAGCCTGGAGCAGTATTTCCTGGGACGCACGGAAAGTGCAGGTGAACGCCATGATTAACCTGTTGCGGATGGACCTGTACCGCTTCACGCGAAACAAGATTATGTACTTGTTGCTGCTTTTGTTCTGTGCCTTTCAGATCTTCGGCATCTATATGATGAAGCAATACGAGCAACCGGTGGAGGGCCGTCCGCTGCTCAGCAGCTTAACGGAGAGTGAGTTCATCCAGCTTGTGATCTCACAGCCGCCTTCCTGGATGCTGATCTATATCGCCGTGTTCACGATTTATTTCTATATGAGCGAATGGAATTCCGGCTTCCACAAGAATTATATCTCCATGAGACAGGCAAGAATCCACTCCGTCTTCTCCAAAATGGCGATTCTCGCCCTATTCGTGGCAATGCTGTTCCTGATCCTGTTAATTGCAGACGGAATCGGCAGGAGACTGTTTATGGGTCAGACGGATCTGGGAGACTTGGGCATGCTCATTACTCTGCTGGTCGGCCAATTCCTGCTGCACTGGGCGTTCTCGCTGGTTGTTCTCTGCATTGCTATGATGACTAAGAACCTGCTCATCAGCTTGAGCGCCGGCTTCGTTCTGGCTCTGAATGTGATTGGGATGGTACTGGGGGCGCTGGAGAATCAGTTCACAGGCACTCATCTGACGCAATATCTGCTGATCAACACGCTCGTACGGGTCAAGGATCTAGGCAGCACGGCTGAGCTGATTCATACATTCGGAGTAGCGGTTGCAGCGATTCTAATACTAAGTTATCTTGCTGTCCGCTACAAAATCAGGGAGGATCTGAACTAGCGTCATTTCGCGCCTGAGGGAATCAGATTCTTCTGCATTCCCCGGGCAGCTCCCCGCCCTGAATCCAGGCCTCGACCAGCTTATTGAACAGCTCCGGCTTCGCCAGAGAGAGGCCATGTCCCATCCGGGGAATCACCACGCCCATGCAGCGGGGATTTGCGGCAACCAGATCCCGGGCGGATTGCTTCATGACAGATTTCTCACGTTCACCTACAGTAACCAGTATCTTGCCTGTGGCCTCACTGAACCCGGCTGGAATGCGGAACGACATATTCTCTTCCAGCACCCGGATCAGCGTCTTCAGCTCCATCTGCCGGCTCTCTTCAACATACCGTTCCAGGTACTCCTCGCCCAGATAGAGCGTCTTAGCCTGTAGCTTCGCGAACCATCTGTACTTAATCAGCGGAAAAGACAGTCTGACCGCCGGCCCGATCAGTCTGCTGGCGGAGGGAATCGGCCGCACCAACGCGCTGTTGATGATGGCATAATCAATCAGCTCCGGTCTTATCCCCAGCATCTGAACCAATACCTGTGCGCCCAGCGAGAAGCCGGTGACAACGATCTTTCGTCCCTTAGCCCGCTCCTCGATGAGCAATGCAAGCTCCTCCGCACTGCTGCGGATCGTGAACTCCGTATCCTCCCGGCTGAACCCGTGCCCCGGCAGGTCCGGGACCAGACAATGATACCCGGCGAACGCCGCCACCTGCTTCTCCCACATCCACCCGCTCACGCCCCCGCCATGCAGGAAGACCATCAGACAAGCCCCATCCGGGTCTCCGTACTCCTGAATATGTATCGCCATCCCGTTCCACCTCTTTCTTGTAAAATAGCCACTCCTACTCCTACGTCCCAGTAACAATATGGTCTCATAAGTAGAACCGGCTTTGTCTTCCTTTTCGGGACGGTACCGTTTCAGTGAAAAGTGAAGCTTGGGTTTCGATGATTTATTCAGAACCTTTGAGGGAACTGAAAAGGTGTATCACAAAAAAAAGCCCCGGCAGCTTGTCCAAGCGACCGGGTGCTTATTCTACATACCATCCAATAGATTGAACTTGTAATATACAAATTAAGGGATGAATGGCGGAAGGGAATTTTGGAACTGTAGGAGCGATAGCGTCCGCCTGAAAGCTTTCCGTAGGAAAGCTCACATCGGAAGCATATGCTTGGTTTGGATTTCTACCGCGAACAGCGGTCTAATCAAGGAAATCTGTATACAACAGCGGCCGGAAGTCCAAATATTCTCTGGAGTCACGACTATCCCGAAATCAGAGTCTACAAGTTCAATCTCTCCACTTAAAACTTAAAATCCTCATCCCGCAAAGGCTCCACATTCATAGCCCGCACATACCCATTCCCCTTCTTCGAGAAGAAGTCATGCTGCTTCGTGTGGGTGCTGATCCCGTTCTGGACGATTGGGTTAATCTCTTCCTCATCGAACAGCGGATCATGGCCGAGGTTCATCATCGCCTTGTTGGCATTGTAGCGCAGGAAGGTCTTCACTTCCTCCACCAGGCCAATCGGGGCGTAGATCTGCTCGGTGTATTGCTCCTCGTTCGCGTGGAGCAGACGAAGCAGGCCGACCAGGGTCTCGTAGACATCGCTCTGGTCTTCTTCGGACAGCTCCTCAAAAATCTCCTGGGCCAGCACGCCGACATAGACGCCGTGGATGCTCTCATCACGCAGGATCAGGTCAATGATCTCGCCGCTGCAGGTCATTTTGCCCTGTCCGGCCAGATAGAGCGGGTAGAAGAAGCCGCTATAGAATAGGTAGCTCTCCAGCAGTACCGATGCGGACATCGCCAGATAGAGGTCTTTCTTCGTTTCAATCTTTTGATAATACTCCGAGATCGTCTCCGCCTTGAACTGCAGGAACGTATTGTCCTCCACCCAGCGGAAAATCCCGTCAATCTGCTCGGTGGAAGCCAGTGTGGTGAAAATGCTGCTGTACGACTTCGCATGAATCTGCTCCATCATGCCCATGAAGCCGAGGACCGCCTTGCGCTGCAAGCCGTCCACATGCTCCATAATCTGCGGCATCCCTACGCCGCCCTGGATCGTATCCAGGAGGGTCAATCCGCCCAGCACCTTCATATAAGAGTCCTTCTCGGTCTCACTCAGCGTGAGCCAGGACATTTTGTCATCGGATAGTGGAATTTCGTCGTCGGTCCAGAACTGCATAATATTCTGATTCCAGAACATCAGTGAGAAATCGTCGTCGGGACGGTTCCAGTTCACGGCTTGAATTGCGCTCATAATCGTATATTCTCCCTTTCTGTACCTGTTGCCCTCTTAGATGGAGCAGGCCAGGCATTCCTCGACAGACAATTTGTTGGTCCGGGTGTAGTACAGGGATTTCAGCCCTTTGTGCGCCGCATACAGGTAAGAGCGGGCCAGCTCACGGGTTGTAACATCACTGTTCACATGCAGAACCGTTGAGATACCCTGGTCGATATGAGGCTGAATCTCCGCAATCAGATCAATCACCTTGAACTGGTCCATCTGGTAGGCGGATTTATAATAGAACACATTGTCCGGACGCAGGTAAGGCATCGGATAGTAGGTGGTCGAGTTAGCATACGTGCGGGTCTCGATCTGCTCTACAATCGGCATGACGCTGGAGGTCGCATTCTGGATGTACGAGATGCTAGCGGTCGGCGCAATCGCCAGACGGTAGGCATGGTACAGGCCGTGCTTCATCACCTTGTCACGCAGCTCTTTCCAATCCTCTGTAGTAGGAATGTAAATCCCCTCGAACAGCTCCTGCGCTTTTGCCGTAACCGGACGGTAGTCTGTAGTCAGATAACGGTCGAAATACACGCCGCTGGCGTAGTCGGACTGCTCGAAGCCATAGAAGGTCTCACCTGTCTCGGCGGCAATCTCCATACTTTTCTCAATCGAATGATAGTTCATGGTCATGAAGAAGGTGCGTGCGAAATCACGGGCCTGCTCACTCTCATAAGCCACCTTGTTCTTGGCAAAATACCCGTGCAGGTTCATTACGCCCAGGCCCACGGAGTGCATTTCCTTGTTCGCCTTAGCCACGCCCGGAGCGTTGGAGACAGTAGTCATATCGCTGACAGCCGTCAGTGCCAGCATGCCCTCATGTACCGATTCACGGATCTTGCCGTGCTCCATCACGTTCACGATGTTGAGGGAAGCCAGGTTGCAGCTGATATCGCGGCGGATCTCGTCCTGCTGACCGTAGTCGTTAATCTCTGAAGTCTCCTGCAACTGGAAAATCTCGGTGCACAGGTTGGACATCTTGATCTGGCCCACATTACGCAGGGCATGGGCGTTATTGGCATTACTCTTATTCATAATATACGGATAGCCCGATTCAAGCTGGATCATGGCGATCTTGGTCAGCATGTCGCGTGCGCTCATGGCGATTCTTTTCTTCACGCGCGGATCAGCAAGGAGGGTATCATACATGACGTCCAGATCCATGTCATCCAGGTGCGTACCGTACGCCTGATAGACTGTGTAAGGAGCGAACACATGCAGCGGCTGATTGTCCTGCGCGAGCTTGTAGAAGCGGTTAGGCACGATCAGGCCGATAGACAACGTCTTCAGGCGTGTCCGTTCGTCAGCGTTAATCTTCTTGCTGTCCAGGAATTCAAGTACGTCCCAGCCAAAAATATTATAATAAGCCGCACCCGAACCCTTACGCTGGCCCATCTGGTCCGCATAGGAGAAGCCGTCTTCCATGAGCTTCAGGACAGGCATAATGCCTTTGGCCGCATCCTCTACACCCTTAATGGTCTCGCCGCGCGAGCGCAGCTTGGACAGATTGACCGCAACGCCGCCCCCGATTTTCGACAGCTGCATGCAGGTATTCAGCACATAGTTGATTGAATTGAGCGAGTCGTCCATCTCCAGCAGGAAGCAGGAGACCATCTCGCCGCGGCGGCTTTTACCGGCATTGAGGAAGGTTGGTGTCGCCGGCTGCAGGCGCTGTTCCATCATCGAGCGGGCCAGTGTACGGGCAGTCTCTACGTTACCCCGTCCCAGATGCAGAGCCACTACCGCTACGCGGTCCGGATAATGCTCCAGGTACTGCTTACGGTCATTGGTTTTGACGGCATAGTCGGTATAGAACTTGGAAGCCGCCATATAGGAAGGGAAGCGGAAATTATATTCATGGGCGATCCGGTAGACATCCTCCATCTCAGCAGCGGAGTAGCGGTCGTACAGGTCCTCGTAGTAGTCATTGGCAATCATATAATCAATCTTGGCTTTCGTATCCGTGAAGGTCAGGCTACGCCGCTCCACATCCTGCATGAACTCGGCTACTGCTTCCTGGTCCTTATCCAATTGGAAAAAGCCGCTTTCGTCTCTCTTCATCAACATGTTGTTCAATTCAATATGCCGCAACCCGGTCCACCTCCTGTTTTATGCGCTGTACATCCCCGAAGGTTCCCGACAATTCAAACTTGCCGACCACCGGTACGTTGTAACGCTGTGCAATTAAGTCTGCGCTGTGCGCGTATAGCTCACCCCAGTTTTTGTTGCCGCTCGCGGCGATGCCTTTGAGCCTGGAATGGTTTCGTTCAAGGAATGTTGACACCTTCGCTGGAATCTGTCCAAATCCGGTGGTGTATGTAACAAGCACATAAGGCTCGTCGATCGTCATATGCTCTTCGATTTGAACCGCCGGAAGCTTCAGTTTATTAATGAATCTTCTGACGTTGCCGGTCTTGGAATCGTAAGCAATCAACATGGCTCCTAACCTCCTATAACATGTTGCCCATTCTACAGCTCTTTCTACTTGACAAATGAACTTGGGCGAAATCACTAGATTTATGGGCTTAGCTCTTATATACACTATATTTAGTAATGCTTAATCATTTTATATACCATATATTGAAAAGTCAAGAGACAGACAGACCTCTGCGGCCCCTCAAAACAGAGCTTAAAACCGCCAATCCCACGCCCCGCCTGCATTCTATTCTCTTATAATTTATTAGTATTTTTTTTAAGCAATTTGCGGGGCTGCGGAATGGTGCAGACAGGGGCTTGCGGGAAGGGGAAACGGCTGTGATTTTTGAAAGCGTTTAGCCTTCGGGGGATCTGGATTTCATTGCACTTCGTACATTAGATGCTCCTTAAATTTAGGAGGAAGTCAGATCTGTTGTATTTTGTACACTTGATTTCAGCTAACAGGGGCTAATTGAGCAGATTCTTCAAATTCTAATGCAGGAAATACAATAGAATGGAGATTAACGGCAAATATCGGCAATTCTATTGCAGAAAGTGCAATCCGCATATTCAGTTTTACAATAACAGGGAACCATATCCGCCGGCAGGAGTCTTATTAGGTGAGAGGGGAGAGAACATGCAGAGTAAAGAACTAACGTATAGCATGACCTGTGCCTCATCGGTATCGCTTCGCGAGATGATGGAGACCTACGGCCAGGACGTATGGAATTATGCTTATGTCTTAACCCGCAACCGGGAGCAGGCGAACGATATCAGCCAGGAGGTATTTCTCAAGGCCTACAAGAGCATCGGCAAGTACCGGGGACAGGCTACCCTGAAAACCTGGCTGCTGACCATCACGCGCAACACCGCGTTCAGCTTACGGCGCAACAGCTTCTGGCGGAGGTTCACTCCGCTGGGCAGCTATCAGGATAAGGGAGGCACCATGTCCGCAGAACAAGAGGCCATCGGTAATCAATACGCTAACCGCATCTGGGAGATCATTATGGAGCTGCCAGATAAGTACAGGGAGATACTGGTGCTGGATATCCAGCAGGACCTGCCGGTGGCAGAGATGTCTGCTCTGCTCGGGATCGCGCAGGGAACGGTCAAATCCCGGCTCGGACGGGCCAGAGAGAAAGTGAGAACGGCGATAAAGGAGGAAGACCTGTGAAGACAAAACAAGAGAAGGAGCAAGTGAAGGTGATGAGCGGGGAGAAGGACTGGTATAAGCAAGCCGGGCGGAACCCGCTTGTAGAGCATGGATTCACGCCGCAGCTCATGGCACGGATTGAAGAGGCTGCGGCAGAAGGCTCATCGGGCAAAAGCGGACTACGCCGCCCGTTCGGGCGGGTGGCCGCCTTCGGCGGACTGGCAGCCATCCTGCTGCTCGTCACGCTGATCTGGCCGTTTGGCCCAGGGGCCGGGCTTGATCCGGCAGGAAGGCTGGCAGCGGTCTTTAAGCCTGGCTCGGGAGTGGCTGTGGTTACGCCGTCGGCGTCTCCTTCGGCACCGCAGAACGCAGCTTCATCAGCATCACCGCAATCCTACAGCCCGCCGGTTGGTTCTGCGGAGTTCGAGCTTGGCGGAATGAAGTATTACATGCCTCTACCGATGAACAGAGACAAGTCGCGCGCGCGTGCTGTTGAGACTAACGCCGGGATTGTCTGGTCGCCGCCGCCGCCGATGGTCAATTACAGCAAGCCCAAATACACCCATCCTACGGAACCTTACACATTGTATCTGTCTCCAAAGGGGCAGCCTGAGCTATCTGAAGCAACGGCAAAACGGATCTATACCTTACCGCTATATGCTGGCGGCTCGCAGCGTTATTATGAACTTACGGGGATCTGTGACGGAGGGGACTATGTAGTGCTGGGTATCGGAACGATCACTTTGGGTAAAGGGGTAGGAATGACACCTGAAAAGTTATCCGTTTTGAATTTAAAAGCAGCCGCAGCTGGAGAAACAGTAGCCCCGCAGGAACTGCTGGATTTAAGCAGTTTAGGTGACAAATATTCCTTGTACAGATCCTTTATTGCTTTTGATAAATATAATAGTGAGATGCTGCTTGTATATTACAGTGATGATAAAAAGAATGGTTTTGACGTTCATGGCAGTCTGTACGATATTGCTACTGGAGCGATACAGAATATAAGCAGCAAAATCAGTATCGACGTTCAAGGCCAGCTGCAGACGGCAATTTATGAAGTGAACGGGAAGAAGCGTAGAGCGGATGTTGTCTTGCTCCTCGGCCAGCAGTGGTATTATGATTGGTTTTATCAGGAACACGGACAGCAGATTGATCCCGCTAAGACAGGGAAGTGAGCGTTCAGTGTTTGCAGCATCTAATAGAGGAATCCTGGTGAGGCTACGGGGTTCTCTTTTTCTGTCTGCTGCTTCATTCCATTCCCTATAGATAATTTACTAAAAAAAAGCTATACTTTTTGATAATATCTCTAAGTAAACGTGATTTGTGTTTACTTCTGGAGTTCGATATCGAAGAGTGGAGCGGGATCAATGAAGAAGCTGACTATTGAGGATGTGGCTAAGAAAGCGGGCGTATCGAAAAGCACAGTCTCGCAATTTTTAAATAAACGGTTCAAGTATATGAGTGAGGCGACCAAAAAGCGCATTGCCGAGGTTATCGATGAGCTGAATTACCAGCCCAACGGACTTGCCCGCAGTCTCAAGCAGAACCGCACGCATATGGTTGGCATTATTGTGGCCAATATAGATTATTCGCTGTCCATTCAGTGTATCCGGGCCATTGAGAATGAGCTGCAGCGCCATGGGATTCAGGTGATCATCTGCAACTCGGACGAGAATGCCGATAAGGAGAATACTTATGTGGAGACGCTGGTCGCCCGTCAGGTGGATGGCCTGATTATTTTTCCGGCGGGAGATCAGCCTGCGCCTTACACCAGATTAATTGAAGCGGAATATCCGCTGGTCTTCATGGACCGGCTGGTTGACGGGATCACGACCCAGAGCCTGCTGCTGGATAACGAGATGGCGGTGAAGACCGCTATCCGGGAGCTGACCGGCCACGGCCATGAAGCGATTGCTATTCTATCCCTGCCGCTTGGCGTACATGCGATTACCCCGCGCAAGGAGCGAATGAGCGGGTACAAAAAAGCGATGGAGGAAGCGGGTCTGCCGCTGCTGGGTTCGTATATGCGAAGTGTGTCACGCGAAGACATCGCATCTGCACTGGACGAGCTGCTGCAGCTTCCCGAGCCTCCAACAGCGCTGCTTGCCGCCAATGATCTGGTGCTGGGCGAAATTCTTAAATATGCGAACCGCAATGCCATTGCGATCCCCGGCCAGTTGTCGGTCATCGGCATTGACGATGCCGAATTCGCCCGGATCTATAATCCTGATATTACAACGATCCGCCAGCCGGCTTACGAGATGGGGATGCAGGCGGCTAAGATCATGCTCTCTTTGATCAACGATGCGGACAGCGCGATGCCCATCACCTACAGGTTCCCGCCTTCCTTGCAGCAGGGGGAGTCGGTGCAGCCGCCGGCTAAGCCGGAATAGAGCAGGTCGGGGCGGCGAAAGGTCCATCGTGGTGACAACTTATAGGAAATCTGCTCAGGAATCCACGGCTTTACGGACCCAGGGGCCGTTATTGTGCGGAAAAGAAGGGTTTTGTAAATTTTACGGACTCCAGAGCCGTTAAATTGCTATTTAGGGCGCTAGATGCCCACGAAGTGCGGCTTAACGTCATCTGTGGGTTTAGAATAGATAGTAGACGCCACTTAACGGACGGAGGGATAATAAGGATCACGGAGGTGTGTGGCCATGGGTGAACAACGAAAACGGTACAATGAAGAGTTTAAAAAGCAGACGGTAAAGTTTCTACAAGAACAGACGAAGAGCTTCGGGGAGTTAGCGGAAGAGCTGGACATCCCCAAGAGCACGCTTCATCAATGGATGGGACAATACCGGGAGCTCAAGAATGAACCTTTAGCCAGTGTGGATCGGGTGAGGGAGCTCGAAGCCGAGTTGAAGGAAGCGCGCCGTCAACTCCAGGAGCGCCAAGATCAGCTCGCCGACCGGGAGGAAGAACTGGCCATCATAAAAAAAGCAGTGCACATCTTCAGCAAACCAAGGAACGCCGATTCCAGTTCATGAAGGAACATCGCTCCGCGTTTCGCTTGGAGAAGATGTGCATCACCTTGCAGGTATCCAGGAGTGGATATTACAAGTGGCTCGGAGCCAAAACCAGTGCACAGGCTCTCCGTAAAGCGGCCGTGCAGGAGCGAATCCGCTACCATTTTAATGACCATAAGGGGCGGTATGGAAGTCCGAAAATCACTCGACTGCTGCACCAGGAAGGCTACACCCTTACCGAACGTACGGTGAGTGTGTACATGCGGCAAATGAAGCTCCGCTCGGTGGTCTCTAAGCCGTACCGTGACAGACCACGGATTCCAAGCACAACAACCCTATTGCCCCGAACACACTGAATCAAGAGTTTACCGTCGACAAGCCCAATACCGCCTGGGTGACAGATATTACGTACATCCCCTGCCGTGGAGGCCGCTTGTACCTGGCCAGCGTCATGGATCTGTGCACGCGCGAAATTGTAGGGTGGCGGTTATCGGACCACATGGAAACCAGCTTGGTCTTAGACGCCTTGCAGGCTGCCTATCAAGCCAAGCGACCCGGCCCGGGGCTGCTCCACCACTCGGATCGGGGATCGCAGTATACCTCCAAGGAATATACCGAGCAGTTGAGGACGTACCAGATGGAATCAAGTATGAGCCGCAAAGGAAACTGTTACGATAACGCTTGTATTGAATCCTGGCACAGTATCTTGAAGAAGGAGCTCATTTACTGTAACCCGCGTTTTAAAACTCCCGGGCAGGCGTACCAGGACATTTACCAATACATTGAGTTTTACTACAACCGCAAGCGAATGCATGGCACGCTGGGGTATCTTTCCCCCGCCCGATTCGCTAAGCAGTTTACGACGGCATCCGTTGCGTGAGTATCTACTTTCTTGACAGAGGTCCACTGAGTCCGTTAGGCTTGCTATAGTGCAGCAATTCCCCAAATAACGGCTCTCCGGTCCGTAAGTCTATAGTTTGAGAGCAGGATTATGTACATTGAGCAAGACTATGTACTTTGCCGCGCGAACTGCTGGGAATGACGACTTGCCGGTTCGCAGGAACAATGCTCGGATGAAACTGACTTATCGTAACTGAGCTGTAACTGAGCCATAACTGAGCCATAACCATGCTGTACTACCTGCAATTCAGCCACACCTCTCTCACGCTACATATGCAAAAGGGTGTCCCAGCCGTCTGTCGGCTGAGGGACACCCTCTTTGCTGTGCTAATGTGTGTTCATGCTGAAGCCTGGCTCTGCCGGCAGCAGAGCACCTGCTCTTTGGCTATACGCCTGCGCTCATGAACTCCTCCAGCCGGGCACGGGTGGGAAGGCCGTCCATATCGCCAGGCGACATCACGGCGAGTGCGCCGATCGCATTGCCGCGCTTCACGGCTTCTGCTACGCTGAGCTTCTCCAGCATAGCGCTGATCACCCCAACCGCGAAGCCGTCTCCGGCACCGACCGTATCGACAACCTGCTCGACCTTGAAGCCGTCCACATAACCCTCTTCACCAGCGGAGGTCTTGTAGTAAGCGCCCTCAGGACCGAGCTTAATCACTACAAGGGATACGCCGCGCTCCAGATAGTACCCGGCAATCTCCTCCGGAGTCTCAAGACCGGTGAGAATCTTGCCTTCTCCGTGTCCGGGCAGGAACCAGTCGCAGCGGGTAGCCAGATCGTTGATCGTATTAACCATAGTTTCGGTGTCTGGCCACAGGGTCGGGCGCAGATTCGGGTCCAGTGATACGGTCTTGCCGCGCTGCTTCATGAACTCCATGGCATGCAGCGAGAACTCGTGACACGAAGCTGAGAGTGCGGAAGAGATGCTGGTCACATGCAGATGGCCTGCGGAAGCGAAGTAATCTTCATCGAAGTCGGCGAGACTCAGCTTGGAGGCGGCGGAATTTTTGCGGAAATACTCCACCTTGGGATCTCCAGTGAGTACCTTGGATTTGATCAGCATGCCCGTGGAGAATTCCTTGGTCGTTGTGATGCTCGCGGTATCGATCTTCTCCTTGTTCAGCGCCGAGGTGATGAACTGGCCAAAGTTGTCTTCGCCAAGCTTGGTCACATAACCGGTCAGATGCTCCAGGCGTGATAATCCGGTGGCTACATTGCTCTCCGCACCTGCCAGCGCCTTGGAGAAGGAAGTGACCTCATGCAGGGGGCCGGCTTCATTGGCGTAGAACATAGCCATCGGCTCCCCGAAGGTGACTGCATCCAGCTGTTTATTCATGAATAGTTCCTCCTAAAAGTTTTGATAGCATACACTCCTTGCGTCTTCTTCGCAAAACTCGCTTCGGAAGCATAGCAGGGGTATAATTAGATCCTAGTTTATGGTTTGGAATAGAATATAAGTTGAAATTATCACATAAAACGGTTTTGTACAATATAGCAATGCTCATTCTGCGGGCTTATTTTGTATAGGAAACAGGGGAATACATTCGTTTGTCCTTGATACATAAGCGTTTTTGAATATTTTCGAAGGATTGATAACGCTTCCTGAATAAATATATATTGACTGTTAGCGGCAATGTTATTACTATTTTCTTAGAAGGATAAAGCCTGATGTTAGTAAAATAGATAAATTAGTTTATCTAAATTATTATTCTTATGAATATATAACCAGAGAGGAAGTAACAATCATGAAGAAAATTAAAGTATTGCAGAATATCACCTCTGTTGGCGTAGTTGCCGTTATCCGCGCGGATAATGCCGATGATGCTTATGCCATGTCGGTGGCTTGTATCGAGGGCGGACTGAACAATATCGAAGTGACCTTCACGACTCCGGGAGCCGAAGTAGCGATTAAGCGCTTGGTGGAAGAATACGGGGGCCGCGCCGTGATTGGTGCCGGTACTGTGCTTGATCCGCTGACGGCAAGAATAGCTATTCTGGCTGGTTCGGAATTTGTGGTCAGCCCGTCTTTTGAAGAGGATACTGCTAAGATGTGTAATCTGTACGGCATTCCTTACATGCCGGGCTGCATGACGCTGAATGAGATGAAGGAAGCACTGAAGCTGGGTGTGGATGTGCTGAAGCTGTTCCCTGGCAGTGCGTTCGGACCGGACTATGTCAAGGCGGTTAAGGGGCCAATGCCGCATGTCAACATTATGCCTACCGGCGGCGTGGATCTGAACAATATGGAGAAATGGATCAAGAACGGCTGCATCGCTGTCGGCATCGGCGGCAACCTGACCGCACCGGCCAAGGAAGGCCGCTATGACCAGATCACAGAGCTGGCTGCTCAGTATGTAGCGAAGTTCAAGGAGATTCAAGGCAAGTAAAATACATGTACAACAGAAATGTCTTGCCTCTATGGGGCAGGGCATTTTTTTGTTGAATGTAGATATGCCTAAATGATGGAATTGCTGCCGCTTCGGGCAATACTTATAATAGAGGCAGAGTGCAGAGGCGCCTGCGGACATTGAGAAGTATACCTGAAAGGTGATGCCATGACTGGCGACGATCTTCGCAGCAAGCTGTACCCGACACTGGTAGTGGAAGAAGCCGATTATGTGGAGATTCGAACTGCAGTCCACGGCTGCAGGGTGAGCGCGGGAGCCATTTATAAGCTGTATCGTAACTATAATCATCCGCAACTTTTTGAGCAGGGGGAAGTATATGTGCTTGATGATGACTCCAGGGAGAATTACGCGGTGCTCCTGGTGTGCGCAACTACATTATATACATTAGAGGAGCCGTCTCGGTCGTAGCGTAAGTCAGGTACGGGACGGTCTGCTTCTCATGTCATTTCTGTAACTAACTTCTATAAAAAGAGTATTTGAATGATAGCAGCATCCCTTGTATGCTTAGTAGGGATTGTGGACTACAAGTAGAAACGGCTTTGCTGTCCTTTTTTAGGACGGTACCGTTTCAGCGAGAAAGATAAGGAACATTTATGCGCGAAGCATATCGTTTTTATCTTTTAAAATAATCATTACAGGCTTGCAACAAATTCGCAGTCTTGCGCGTCAGTAAGATTGCATAGAGAGGGGGAACCTTCGTGGTGGAGCAGGGACTCATCAGAGCCGCTCAAGCGGGCGATCGCGACGCTCTAATCACCCTATTGCGAGAAATTGAAGGGCATGTATATAAGACGGCCTTCTACATTCTGCATAATGAACAGGATGCTCTGGATGCCTCCCAGGAAGCGTTGATCCGGGTGTACACCAAGATCGGCTCCTATGAGGAGAAGGCGCAGTTCAAAACATGGGTTCAGCGAATAGTAACCAACATATGTATAGACAAATTCCGGAGAACGAAGCCTACCGTTTCTATCGATGAACACGAAATGGTGTTCCAGGATAAAAAACATAACGTAGAGCGCGAAGTGATGTCGGGTTATCTGGCGGAGGATATCCGTGAGGCCATCGACCAGCTTCCGGAGCATCACCGGACGGTAATCGTGCTTCGCTATTTACAGGATTTTTCTTACAACGAGATTGCAGACTGTCTGGATCTGCCTCTGAACACGGTCAAATCGTACCTGTTCCGGGCGCGGCAGCAGCTGCAGAATAGACTTCAGGAGTATCAGAAAGGTGGTGTGTCAGGATGAAGTGCGCGGAGGTGATGGAATGGATGCACCGCTATTTAGATCATGATCTCAGTCAGGAAGAAATGTTTGAAATGTTCCGTCATATCGATGATTGTCCTTCCTGCGCGGAAGTCTTGGACCGGCTGACGCTGCTCTCCCAGCAGCTGGAGCAGCTTCCCGACGTGAAGCCCCCCTTCAGTCTGGTTGACTCTATCCTGCCTCAGCTTGATCAGCTGGACCGCGGTGTCCCGGAAGAGCCTGCCGTAATGGAGTCGGAAGATCCGAAGGTTATTCCCTTCTCCCGTGCAAATAACCGGGGCAAGAAGTCCAAGGGCCCTTCACTGGCTGCGCGGACAGGCATAGGTGCTGCGGCGGCAGCGGTGATTCTGCTCATCGCCGTATTCAATATGCCGAAGAGTCTGCCAGGCGCAGACTTGGATATGTCATCCCAATTAATGAGCGGCGGAGCGGCGAACTCCAGTATGAGTACGGAGAGCAGTGCAGACGCCCCGCAGGCGGACGGACAGAATAACAGCGGCGGCAGCAGTGAGCTGCGAAAGATGGATCAGGCCACGCCTAGTGAATCTGCAGACGTTAATTTGAAATCTGCACCGCCTGCTCCCAGTGAGGGTGCTGATCAACCAGCCGCAGCCGGCGGTGGTATGCCTTCAGACAAGGTGCCTGCGGTAAGCGAAGCTCCGATCAGCAACCGCGCCGCTACTTCGCCTCCGGCGGACCGCCCCAAGAGTACCAAGAAAGCGGATAGCCGGTCGGCGGAGCCCCAAAGCACGACGTCGAGTGCGCCAACACAAGAGAATATAGCGGACGATAAGGCGGCTGCAGGGGATGAGCGGATGGCGCCGACTTCAGCCCCTACAGAAGGAGCCTTGTCACTGATGGCTGCGCAGGCCTCGTGGACTTCACCCGACGGGCAGCATATGGCTGAGATGACTGGCCAGCATGTTGTAATCTATAGCTTAACCGCAGAAGGAGAAGAACAACAACGAACAGTATTAACTTCGCTTCCTTTGGAGGGGAACTGGGTCTCCGGTGTGTGGTCGGAAGACGGCACCCAGTTCACTTATGTGCTACAGCTTGAGGACGGTACGCAGACGACGAAGGTATACACGGTTCCGGCAGAGAGCGCAACACCTGCTCCATCCGCTTCTCCGGCTCCTGCCAACTCTTCAGCGCCTACCGCTTCTCCGGCGGCGTCTGCTTCACCGGTCACCAGCCCGGCTATTACCCCGGACGCGGCAACGTCCGATAAATAACCGGAACGTTCTTCCGGCCTGCGGAATATGCTAAGGCAAGAGGACATGAATTACAGGCTATGCGAGTATCATCGGTATGACCGGCGGCCGGGAGAGTTTCTAGAGCTGCTCCCTCCGTCGTTTATATAGATGCGCCGCTGAAACGGAGTAACTTTGGCCCTGGCTGCCGAGGTTGCTCCGTTTTGGCTTGCGCCCCGGTCAGGACAAAGTGATAATGATACCTATGTTTTCAGCCGTTTTTTTGTTAAAATGTACGAATGTATGTGTCTGATACGGACCAGGCAAGTAAATGAAAAAGGAAGTGGCGGGATGGATGCCAAAACGGCGGCCAAAGACATCAAGCAAGGAAAGGTCTCTCCGCTGTACCTGCTGTACGGCAGTGAGAAGTTCCGGATGAATGAATTCGCGGCCATGCTGGAGGAACACCTGATCCCCAAAGAAGACCGCGATTTCGCCGTGATCCCGTTCGATCTCTCCGAAACTCCGGTTCAGGCGGTCATTGAAGAGGCGGAGACGGTTCCGTTCATGGTAGAACGCAAGCTCCTGCTGGTGCGGGATGCGGCTCTGTTCACGGCAGGCAAGGAGAAGGCGAAGCTGGAACATAACGTGGAGATGCTGAGCGAATATATGCAGCACCCTGCCGAGTTCAGTGTGATTGTATTTATGGTGAACGGCGACAAGCTGGATGAACGTAAAAAAATCGTCAAAAGCATCAAGACCGCCGGCACCGTGCTGGCCTTCAATCCCCTGGGTGCGGAGGAGCTGCTGCGCTGGGTGGAGAAGGGCTTCCGCGAACGCGGCTGCTCCCTTGCGCCGGGGACAGCGGAGGTTCTGATTGCAAGCAGCGGAACCGGACTCCAGGGTCTGTCTGCAGAGATGGACAAGCTGTGTCTGTTCGCCGGTACTGGCGGGCGGGTGGATGCGGCAGCGGTGGAGAGTCTGGTCCACCGGGGGACGGAGCAGAACATCTTCACACTGGTGGAGGATATCGCGAATCTGCGCCTGGACAAGGCACTGAATACGCTCTATGAGCTGCTCAAGCAGCGGGAGGAGCCGATCAAGATCGCTTCGCTGATTGCCCGGCAGTTCAGAATCATCCTGCAGGTCAAGGATCTGTCGGCCCTTAGCTATTCGCAGGGACAGATTGCCTCCCAGCTCGGACTGCATCCGTATGCAGTGAAGCTTGCCGGAGAGCAGGCTCATAAGTTCGGAAGCCAGCGGCTGCGGCAGATCCTGAGTATTCTGGCGGATCTGGACTATCAGATGAAGACGGGAGCTGTCGATAAGGTGCTGGGGCTGGAGATGTTCATGCTGCGCCTTGGAGCCTGAATAGAGCGGCCTTACATGGAACGAATCAAAGAGCCTGTCCACCCGCGTGTATCATGGGATGGACAGGCTCTTTGATTGTACAGCGGTATTAATGAAGGAAGTTAACGAGCATAAAAAAACCTAACCGTATGCAGCATAGCGGTCAGGTTCTTCAGTGCTCGTTATGATTGTCGCCCTTGGCTTAGGCTTGAGCCTTGAGAGCGTTCAATTTCTTAGCCAAGCGGGATTTTTTGCGGGCAGCCGCATTTTTATGAACCAGGCCTTTAGTTACAGCCTTGTCCAGCTTTTTGGAAGCCGCTTGGAAAGCAGCCTGAGCTACTTCAACTTCCGTACCAGTCACTGCTACATCAGCAGTTTTCACAGCTGTACGAAGAGCGGACTTCTGGGAAGCGTTCAGTGCACGGCGTTTCTCGATCGTCTTGACGCGTTTTATCGCGGATTTGATATTTGGCATTGCATTCACCTCCTGAAAGACATTCGAAATCAACAAATGATTCACAACTTAAAATAGTTTAGCATGAAGGGTAGCAAAAAGCAAGATAAAAAGCTTTGTAATTCCCTTAGAGCGGTTTGTATAAACGGAGGCTTTCTCTCGCACACTATCAGCAATATGCAAAAGGAGGCTGAACTAAGAATGGAACTGGATCTTCAGCTGTATTCGGTACGTACGGACTTGGCGGTGGAAGCGAAGGAAATGGCAGAGCGGCACGCCAATACGCCGATCCCGGGTGTCAATGAGGAAGTGGAAGAAGCGGACGGCATCAAGGTCACGAGACTTGCTGTAGCAGACCTTGCCGGTTCTCAGGCGATTGGACGCGCTATCGGCAATTACGTGACCCTGGAGGTGCCTGGGCTGCGCGGAGGGGACACCGGGCTGCAGCAGAAGGTCTCCACAGTGTTTGCCCGGGAATTCGAGCACTTTCTGGATGAAATCGGCATTGACCGCGATTCCAAGGTCCTTATCGTAGGCTTGGGCAACTGGAATGTGACGCCTGACTCGCTCGGCCCGCTGGTCGTTGAGAATGCACTGATTACCCGCCAGTTCTATGAGCTGGTGCCCGACCAGATTTCGCCCGGGTACCGGAATGTCAGTGCTATTGCTCCCGGAGTGCTCGGCCTGACGGGGATTGAATCCAGCGAAGTGGTACAGGGGATTGTGGACCGCACCAGCCCGGATGTCATTATAGCTATTGATGCGCTGGCCTCCCGTTCATTGGAGAGAATCAATACCACCATCCAGATTGCGGACATCGGCATTCATCCCGGCTCAGGGATCGGGAACAAGCGCAGAGGGCTGACCAAGGAGGTTCTGGGCGTGCCCTGCATCGCCATCGGCGTCCCAACGGTCTGCTATGCTTCCACCATCGTCAACAATGTGCTGGAGATGATGCGGACCCATTTCGGGCAGATGGCGGATGGCGGTGCTCACACCAAAGAAATTATGGGTCTCCTTGATGATATATCTGAGCAGGAGCGTCTCGCCCTGGTGAAGGAAGTGCTTGAGCCGCTGGGGCATGACCTGATTGTGACCCCCAAAGAGATCGATGAATTCATTGAAGAGATCGCCAACATTGTGGCAAGCGGACTGAATGCTGCACTCCATGAAGCGGTAGATCCGGGCAATGTCGGAGCTTACACTCACTGATCTGTCACTTATCACCTCGCCCGCACCGTCTGCTATAACGCAGAACTGGTGGCGGGCTTTTTGCAATGCTGCCGCTTCACTTCTCTATCTATTGCTCCCTGTTATCTCTCATTCTGTGGTTCTAGCACAACCCTTCCGCTCATAGATTTGGAGTATGAGAGATTACAGAGGGCTTAGAGGAGGACATAACAATCATGAACAGAAAATGGTTTCAGCTATGGAATATAGGGCGGCTGCGCGGACGGCTGATGGATATTCTGTCGCTGGGAAGGACGATGCTGCTGCTGGCCGGAGGTTCGCTTGTGTTGTTCATGCTGCTTGGAGCTGGCGGATTGGCCGGGCAGAAGCTGAATTCTTCGCCCATTCCTTCCATGAAAGGTCTGGCGGCTTCGCTCTCCAGTGGATTCTTCATGGAGCTGCTGGGCATGGAGGTCCCCCATCTGCCGAAGGGCGAGGAGCCTTCAGCCTTCTCCGGGGACAAGGTGACCTCCTTCGTATTCCGGCTGCTTACCAGTGTTGATCCTGGTGATCCCAAGAGTCTGGTCTCACGTGAGATGCCCGGACTTGCTGCCGATGATCCCTTCCTGCTGCGGCAAGGCTCAGGGGGAAGTACAGGAGCACCGGCCGATTATCATCCGGGGGGCGATGAACTGGCCACCGGGGAAGATCCCGGAGCAGGGAGCGATCCTGGAGCCCCGCCGGATTCAGGGAACGGTACTGAGACTGATAATGGCCATGACAATCCGGGGGAAGGCGTGGTAGAGCCCGAGGCTTCGCCTGTCCCTGATCCGTCCGGTACAGAACCTGACGAGGGCTACTCCGGAAGCGGAGATGCGGAGAATGGGACAGGAGATACTTCGGTCAAGCGTATTCTCGTTTATCATTCCCATCCCCGGGAGGCCTATAATCCGCTGCTTGGCGCACAGAGCGACAACCCCAGCTCGGCAGTCCCTTCCAAGAATGTCATGCTGGTAGGCTCCTATATTGCCAAGAGGCTGGAAGAGCGGGGGATCGGAACTGTCCATGCCCAGGAGGACTATGCTACAGAGGTACCGGGCTACAACTGGAACTTCTCTTATAAATATTCACGTATGACTGTGAAATCGGCCATGGCCTCCAATCATAACATGAGTGAGCTGATTGACATTCACCGTGATTCGCAGCGGCACGGCAAAACGACAGCTTTGATTAACGGGAAAAATTATGCCCAGGTATATTTTATTTTGGGGCATGCGAATAAAAACTGGAAACAAAACGAGGCCTTCGCCAATAAAATCCATCAGCTGCTGGAGAAAAATTATCCTGGAATTTCACGCGGGATATGGGGGAAATCGTCCGGAAACGGGAATAATGGGGAATATAACCAGACGTTGTCCCCGAACAGTGTGCTGATTGAGGTAGGCGGAATTGACAACAGCGCCGATGAACTGAAGCGGACGGCGGATATTCTGGCGGATGCCATCGCTGATGTGTACTGGAGCAGCCGGGATGCCGAGAAGGCAGCTGCGCCAGATCAGGGCAGTACGCAATCTGGAGGCACCGGGGCAGAGACATCAACAGGTTCCTGAACGGATTATAGCTGAAAAGGAGCGGAGAATATGACACGGTTCGGTAAAAAGCTGGTAATGGTCGGAATATGGGCGGGCGTGGGGCTGTTGATCGGACTGCAGTTCGGCGGCGGCGGTTCGGGAGTCTCCGGTATACTGCCGGACTGGAGTAAGCCAGCCGGGAGCAGCGCGCCTGGACAGAACGTTACGGCCGGAACTGCGTACGTTCCGGCTGCCAGTACAGCCCCGGGCGGCCAGGCTTATGTATATGTGCCCGTGACTATTGATCCCGTAACGGGCGCTTACACCATGCTGCCCATGAAGCAGCCGGTTGCAGGTACACAGGCGCAGACGGCTGGCGGCACGGGCAGCCTCCCGCAGCAGGAGGTGAAGGACTACTCTGCGCTCAGTCCTGAGCAGATTCTGATCCCGGAGGAGCAGAAGCCGACTGTGGATGTGCTGGCGGATAAGACCGCTGGCCTGCTCCAGCAGGCTTCGCAGAAGGGCATCCGCTGGGTGGTCTCCCTCTTCGACTCGTCGGAGGAGTGAGCAGGAGCTGGGCTGGAACGAGGTTTAGCACAAAAGCGGCTGCGGATGATGGAAGTCCGCACTCGTTTTTGTGTTTTTTTGCAGGATTCACCCTGCGATTGCAGAGGGTTCAGGCGGTTTCTTTCTTTTCCAGTGTCCGGCGGGATTGATGGGTGAAGCCCGTACTGTTATAATAAGTGGATTAACATTAGGCTGTCTGTGGGGGTAAGGAATGACTGACGTTCAGAAACGACAACAACAAATTCGCAATTTCTCGATTATTGCACATATAGACCATGGCAAATCGACATTGGCTGACCGCATTCTGGAGTATACGGGTGCGCTGACTTCGCGTGAAATGCAGGAGCAGGTTCTGGATCAGATGGATCTGGAGCGCGAGCGGGGCATCACCATCAAGCTGCAGGCCGTACGCCTGACGTACCGTGCCGATGACGGCCAGGAATATTATTTGAATCTGATTGACACACCGGGGCATGTCGATTTCACCTATGAGGTATCCCGCAGTCTGGCTGCCTGTGAAGGCGCTCTTCTGGTAGTGGATGCTGCTCAGGGGATTGAGGCCCAGACGCTGGCCAACGTGTATCTGGCGCTTGACAACAATCTGGAGATTCTTCCGGTACTCAACAAGATCGATCTTCCGAATGCAGATCCTGAACGGGTGAAGCAGGAGATTGAGGATGTCATCGGGCTGGATGCCAGCGAAGCCGTTCTGGCTTCCGCTAAGGCAGGCATCGGCATCAAGGAGATTCTGGAGCAGGTCGTGAAGCAGGTTCCGGCGCCGACTGGAAACTCGGAAGAACCGCTTAAGGCGCTGATCTTCGACTCCCATTATGACCCGTACAAGGGCGTAATCGTCTATGTCCGCGTAATGGACGGCAGTATCCGTGCCGGTTCCAAGATCAGAATGATGGCCACTGATAAAACCTTTGAGGTTATTGAGGTGGGGGCATTCATGCCGCGTATGACCATTGTACCCGAGCTGAACATCGGCGATGTCGGCTTCATTGTGGCCGGGATTAAGCATGTGGGCGACACTCGTGTCGGTGATACCGTGACGGATGCCAAGCGTCCGACTGCTGAGCCGCTGCCGGGTTACCGCAGAATTAATCCGATGGTCTATTGCGGTCTCTATCCGATTGAGACCTCTGATTATAATGACCTTCGTGAAGCGCTGGAGAAGCTGCAGCTGAACGATGCTTCCCTGAGCTTCGAGCCGGAGAGCTCCAGCGCCCTTGGCTTTGGCTTCCGGTGCGGCTTCCTGGGGCTGCTGCATATGGAGATTATTCAGGAGCGGATCGAACGCGAGTTCAATCTGCCGCTGATTACTACCGCGCCGAGCGTTATTTACCGCATTAAGCTGACGAACGGGGAGACCATTCAGATCGACAATCCGTCGCATTATCCGGAGATCGGGACGATTGACTTCATCGAAGAGCCGTATGTCAAAGCAGCCATTATCGTGCCTAACGACTTCGTGGGAACCGTTATGGAGCTGTGCCAGAACAAACGCGGCGAATTCGTCAACATGGAGTATCTGGACAGCAACCGTGTAACCATTACGTACGAGATTCCGTTGTCCGAGATCGTCTACGACTTCTTCGACCAGTTGAAATCCGGCACGAAGGGTTATGCATCCTACGATTACGAGATCTCCGGTTACCGCCAGTCCAATCTCGTGAAGATGGATATCCTGCTGAACAATGAGCAGGTCGATGCACTGTCCTTCATCGTTCACCGCGACCGCGCCTACAACCGCGGCCGGGTCATCTGTGAGAAGCTGCGCGGTATTATCCCCCGCCAGATGTTCGAGG
Source organism: Paenibacillus sp. FSL P2-0089 (assembly GCF_038595095.1). Classification (NCBI taxonomy): domain Bacteria; kingdom Bacillati; phylum Bacillota; class Bacilli; order Caryophanales; family Paenibacillaceae; genus Paenibacillus; species Paenibacillus sp. FSL P2-0089. Next base: position 5,493,779 of record NZ_CP152006.1, on the reverse strand, counting down.
TGCCGATTCAGGCTTCCGTCGGCACCAAGGTGGTTGCGCGTGAGACCGTTAAGGCCATGCGCAAGAACGTATTAGCCAAATGCTACGGCGGCGATATCTCGCGTAAGCGGAAGCTGCTGGAGAAGCAGAAGGAAGGGAAGAAGCGCATGAAGCAGGTCGGCAGCGTCGAGGTGCCGCAGGAAGCGTTCATGGCCGTGCTTCAGATTGAGTAGCAGCATATAAGCTCCCCCGGAGCTTTCGGTTTATCACAGAAACGGGTGCCGTCCTACGCAGGGCGGTGCAGCCGTTTCTTCTTGCTTTTCAGCAGCAGGTAGTGTGGCAGGCCTGTATATTAATAGAACAAAGGAGACAGCTAATGAATACAGCTACGAGCACTGCACACCATGGCCGTCCCCCTGAGGCCGTATATATTCACATCCCGTTCTGCACCAATAAATGCTTCTATTGTGATTTCAACTCTTACGTGCTGAAGGACCAGCCGGTGATGGACTATCTCCATGCGCTTGACCGCGAGATGGAGCTGACCGTGCAGCACACGCCTCCGGGTGTGATCAAGACGATTTTTGTCGGCGGGGGTACGCCTACTGTCCTCAAGCCTGATGAGATGGCTTATTTCCTGGAATCGGTCCGCAGGCATTTTCCGCAGTGGGACGAGAATATTGAGTTCTCTATGGAAGCTAACCCCGGAACTACCGATATTGATAAGCTCAGAGTCATGAAGGAAGGCGGTGTCAACCGGGTCAGCTTCGGGGTGCAGGCGTTCCAAAATGAGCTGCTGAGCGGAATCGGCCGGATTCATGATGTGAATGACGTATACCGCAGTCTGGAGAATGCCCGTGCGGTCGGGCTTAATAACCTGTCGCTGGATCTGATGTTCGGCCTGCCGAACCAGACGGTGGATATGCTCAGAGAGAGTATCGACAAGGCGCTGGCGCTGGATCTTCCGCATTATTCCATCTACAGTCTGAAAGTGGAGGAGAATACGCTGTTCCACACCCTGTTCAACAAGAACAAGCTTCCGTTGCCGAATGAAGAGGATGAGCTGGCGATGTACCTGCTGCTTATGTCTACCATGGAGGCTGCGGGGTATACGCAATATGAGATCAGTAATTTTGCCAAGCCGGGGCTGGAGAGCCGCCACAACATCACGTACTGGCGCAACGAGGATTATTACGGTCTGGGCGCAGGCGCGCACGGATATGTGGGCCGGCAGCGGCACATGAATATCAAGGGCGTGAACCCGTACAACGAGTCTTCGCGCAGCGGGCTGCCGCGTCTGGACAGCTTTGAGGTCTCCGAGCAGGAGGCGATGGAGGATTTCATGATGGTCGGCCTGCGGATGCGCGAAGGGGTGTCGGATGCGGCGTTCCGCTCACAATTCGGAAAGCCGCTGGAGGCTGTTTTTGCAGGGCCGCTGCATAAAATGCTGAAGGCCGGGCTGCTGGAGCAGGCCGGGAACACCTATCGTCTGAGCAAGCAGGGGATCCTGTTCGGCAACGATGTTTTCGGGGAATTTGTCGGTGCTTTGACAGAGGTTTATTTTTGAAATACCTCTTGAATTGTAATTCACCTTGTTGTATATTTATTCATATTAACAACAAGGGGTGAGTCAAGGTGCTTGTCAAAACGGATCATTTCCAAGAGGCTTCTCCAGCGGGAGAGCAGCAAGTGATATGCAGAAATGCTACGGTGGAGGATGTAGAGCCGCTGTATCTGATGATAGAGGAGTATGCCAGGCAGGGGATTATGCTGCCCCGTTCAAGGCAAGCACTGACCCGCCAGATCGACCAGTTCGTGATCGCCGAGATCGGCGGCAAGTTTGTCGGCTGCGGTTCCTTGTTCCGGCTCGGAAATGACCTTGTTGAGGTCCGTTCGATTGGCCTGAATGATGCTGGCAAGGGCAAAGGTGTAGGAACGATGATCCTGGAGAAGCTGGTTGAAGAAGCGAGACGCCAGCAGATTCCGAAGATTATGGCCCTGACCTATGCTGTGGACTTCTTCCTTAAGAACGGCTTCGATGTGGTGCAGAAGGAGATTTTCCCCGAGAAGGTCTGGACCGATTGTGTGAACTGCAAGAAGCAGCATGCCTGCGACGAGATCGCCGTGCTGAAGAGACTGGACTAATCCGGCGGGCTCTAGCCCCCGGTAAACTATATAATAAGAAACCACTGTTCACCCGGACGCTGATGCTTCAGGGTGACAGTGGTTTTTTGCAGATACAGGTTTATTGTGCGTAGATAAGCTTGCGCTGTTGCTCTACCAGTTCGGCAAGCTCCGGTGTAGCATATGCGGAAGGGTTAAAGGAAGGGGACAGTGTATTATAAGTAATTCCGATGCTGGACCCGTCCGTCATCTCAATCTCCAGCCAGTATTTGTCTCCCACCCAACCCTTGGTCTGCTTGTAGAGCTGCTCGAACGGGATGTATTCCAGCTTGGGGAATTCGCGGATGAACACGGCGTTGGTCTCCGGGGTAAAGTCCATGAGGTCAGAACCGTCATTGCCGCTCACAAAACGGACAGTTTGTATTTTTCCCTCGATATCCAGCAGATCGTTAAGGGTGTTGGCGTCAGGGTTGTTGCGTGCTTCATACAGCCGGTCTCCCGCCCAGAGTCTCGCCGATGTCCTATAGCCTTCTACCTCGTAGAGCGGTGTGCCTGTCTTAAGAGTTGTCGCATCTCCATCCTGCAGCCCAGCGCGTGGACACTCCTGCTCGGATTTGCTGTATGTGATTTTGCCGATCTCCTTGCCTTTGCCCAGTGGGGCGGGGTCAGGACCGGTATCATCGTAGTACATGACGCCGTCCCATTGCAGGATGGATGCATAATTCGCATCCACACCGATGCACTTGACCGGTAAGATTTTACCAGTACAGCCCGTAAGTGCTAATGCAGTTAAGAGGCCTGCGATTATAGCCCATAATGCTGTTTTCTTGAAACGCATTTTTATCACTCCCTGAGTATTGGACGGCATTGTCCGGGAAATGGTTGCGGTGAAATATACAAAATCTTGCTTTGACTAAAATAGGCGCAATCAAGTTGCTGAACTCACTTGACAATGCCGAGGTCAGTTTGGTATTTTTGTATTAGTGGTTAGCACTCATCTCACTAGAGTGCTAACGAATCGGAGCCACAGCCGGATAGGAGGGAATAACATGTTAACTGAACGCCAGAGAATGATACTGAATGCCATTGTCGATGACTATATTTCTTCCGCTGAGCCGGTAGGCTCGCGCAGTATCTCGAAACGCGGGGATGTGGGCTACAGTCCAGCCACGATCCGCAACGAAATGGCCGATCTGGAGGATCTGGGTTATCTGGAGCAACCTCATACGTCGGCAGGGAGAATCCCGTCCCATAAGGGCTACCGCTATTATGTGGATCATCTGGTACCGTGGAATTCCGCCGAAACGGCCGAACTGGGCACGATCCGCGCTTTTTTCGCCGAGAAGCTGAATGCTACAGAGCAGGTTATCCAACATGCGGCAATGATCCTGTCCAATATGACGAATTATACTTCCATCCTGCTGGGACCGGAGGTTTTTCATACTTCATTGCGCCATTTCCAGCTGCTCCCGCTCGATGACAAGACCGCTGTGGCGATTATCGTTACCAGCACCGGGCAGGTAGAGAACCGGACCGTGAGTCTTCCTCCGGAGATATCTGTCTCCGAGATGGAGAAGGTCGTGAATCTGCTGAACAGCAAGCTGGTCAATGTACCGCTCTACAAGCTGAAGAGTCAGCTCTATTCCGAGCTGGGCGAAGAAATGCAGCGCCACATCTCCCATTATGAAGAATTAATGCAGGTGCTGGATAAGGCGCTGGAAAGCGACCATGATCAGCGGATTTACTTAAGCGGAGCCACGAATATGCTGACCCAGCCGGAGTTCAAGGACGTCGACAAGGTGAAGACGATTCTCGATCTGCTGGAGGAGACGCCTACGCTGCTCAAGATGCTCACCCCGGCCAGCAGCGAAGCAGGAATGCAGGTGCGCATTGGTACAGAGAATAAGCATGAGGCTTTTGCCAACTGCAGTCTGATTACCGCCACTTATTCACTGGACGGCAAGCCGCTGGGGAGCATCGGCATCCTGGGTCCGACCCGTATGGAGTACGCACGTGTAATGGGTATTCTGGGTATTCTGTCCCGGGATTTGACAGCAATGCTGGCACACTGGTATAAGTGAACAGAGTGTACTAGTCCATCGCGAATGATATTAAGGAGGTGAAGACAACTTGAAAGAGGAAGAGGTTCAGGAAATGAATGAGAAGAATGACCCCTCGATGAATGACAATCTTGCGGCTGAAGAGACTGATACCACAGCAGACAGCGGCTCATTCACGGCTGAAGAGGCCGGCGAGGCGGCTTCAGGCAATGAGGAATACAGAAAGCTGCAGGAGCTTGCAGATGAACATCAGGCGCGTACCTTGCGTGTGCAGGCTGATTTCGATAACTTCCGCCGCCGGACCCAGAAAGAAAAGGAAGAGCTGGCGCAGTACGCAACGTCTAAGCTCGTAACTGAGCTGCTCCCGGTAATGGATAACTTTGAACGCGCACTGGCGACTCCTGCAGCAGGTGCAGACGCTGAAGCGTTCATCAAAGGCGTGAATATGATTTTCCGTCAGCTGGAGGGAGTCCTTAAGACTGAAGGGCTTACAGCTATGGAAGTGGTAGGGCAGCCTTTTAACCCTGAATATCATCAGGCGATCATGCAGGTGGAGAGCGAGGAGTACGAGGAAGGCATCGTGACGGAAGAGGTCCAGAAGGGCTATCTCCTGAAGGATAAGGTTCTTCGTCCGGCCATGGTCAAAGTCAGCATGTAGATCTGTTCTATATAAGATAATAAATATGGATGAAGCCCCGGGCTTCACATTATTTCTGAGGAGGCACATTACTGTGAGTAAAGTTATCGGTATTGACTTAGGAACCACGAACTCTTGCGTTGCCGTTATGGAAGGCGGCGAAGCCGTCGTTATCCCGAATCCGGAAGGCGCGCGTACAACCCCATCGGTTGTAGGCTTCAAGAAGGACGGCGAGCGCATCGTTGGTGAAACGGCAAAACGCCAGGCCATTACGAACCCGGACCGTACCATCGCTTCCATCAAACGCCACATGGGTACAGGCCACAAAGAAAGCATTGACGGCAAAGACTATTCTGCACAGGAAATCTCGGCAATGATTCTTCAGAAGCTGAAATCCGATGCTGAAGCCTATCTGGGCCAGCCTGTAACTCAGGCGGTTATTACAGTTCCTGCTTATTTCAATGACAGCCAGCGTCAGGCTACCAAGGATGCAGGCAAAATCGCCGGCCTTGAAGTGCTGCGTATCGTTAACGAGCCAACAGCAGCAGCTCTTGCTTACGGTCTGGAGAAATCGGAAGATCACACCATCCTGGTCTATGACCTTGGCGGCGGTACCTTCGACGTATCCATCCTTGAACTGGGCGACGGCTTCTTTGAAGTGAAGGCTACCAGCGGTGACAACCGTCTGGGCGGAGATGATTTTGACCAACTGGTGATGGATTACCTCGTAGCTGAATTCAAGAAAGAGCAGGGCATTGACCTGAGCAAGGACAAGGCGGCTGTTCAACGTCTGAAGGATGCTGCGGAAAAAGCAAAGAAAGAGCTGTCCGGCGTACTTACAACTACAGTATCGCTTCCGTTCATCACGGTAGTTGACGGAGTGCCTCAGCACTTGGAGATCAACCTGACCCGTGCCAAGTTCGACGAGCTGACTGCAAGCCTGGTTGAGCGTACGCTGGGACCTACACGTCAAGCGCTGAAGGATGCCGGAATGACCCCTGCGGATCTGAACAGAATCGTACTGGTCGGCGGCTCCACCCGTATTCCTGCCGTACAGGATGCGATCAAGAAGCTTACCGGCAAAGAGCCTCACAAGGGCGTTAACCCGGATGAAGTAGTAGCCCTGGGTGCTGCTGTTCAAGCGGGCGTACTGACTGGTGATGTAAAAGACGTAGTTCTGCTCGACGTCACTCCGCTGTCCCTCGGTATTGAAACTGCAGGCGGCGTGTTCACGAAGATGATTGAGCGCAACACTACGATCCCTACAAGCAAATCGCAGGTGTTCTCGACCTTCGCAGACAGCCAGCCTAGCGTGGAAATCCACGTATTGCAGGGTGAACGCGAGATGGCGAACGGCAACAAGACACTGGGACGCTTCATGCTGAACGAGATTCCACCGGCACCGCGCGGCGTGCCTCAGATCGAGGTTACCTTCGACATCGATGCCAACGGTATCGTTAACGTCTCTGCTACAGATAAAGGCACCAACAAGAGCCAGAAGATCACCATCACTTCTTCCAGCGGTCTGAGCGACGCAGAAGTGGAACAGATGATGAAGGATGCCGAGCTGCACGCTGAGGAAGACCGCAAGCGTAAAGAACTGGTCGAAGCCAAGAACGGTGCTGACCAGCTCGTATACTCCACAGATAAAGTAATTAAGGATCTGGGTGACAAGGTCGATGCTTCCGAGATCGACAAAGCGAATGAAGCCAAGGACAAGGTGAAGGCTGCACTTGAAACCGACAACCTGGAAGAAATCACTGCCGCTACAGAGGCGCTGAATGAGATTGTGCAGCAGTTGTCCGTGAAGCTGTATGAGCAGGCTGCGCAGGAGCAGCAGGGCGCTGAAGCGGGCCAGGATGCTTCTGAAGGCAATGCCAAGAAGGATAACGTGGTAGATGCGGATTACGAAGTGGTTGACGATGAGAAGAATCAAGGGTAACCTTAGACGATAAGTTCTATGGTGGTGAGAGGGAAGGTCAAGACCGGGGCATCCCGGGTTTTGGCTTTCCTTTTACCTTGTAAATGGGGAGAATTAACGATGTACGGAGGTGAAAGCAGTGGCAGATAAACGTGATTATTATGAGGTTCTGGGCCTCGGAAGAGATGCTTCAGAAGACGAAGTGAAGAAGGCCTACCGCAAGCTGGCGCGCCAGTACCATCCCGATGTGAATAAGGCCAGTGATGCTGAGGCCAAGTTCAAAGAGGTTAAGGAAGCCTATGATGTCCTGAGTGACGGGCAACAGCGTGCGCGGTATGACCAATATGGGCATATTGACCCTAATCAGGGAATGGGCGGCGGCTTTGGCGGCGGTGGCGGAGATTTCGGCGGTCTTGGTGATATCTTCGATATGTTCTTCGGCGGAGGCGGTGGACGGCGTGATCCGAATGCCCCACAGCGCGGCGGCGATTTGCAGTATACGATGACCATTGAGTTCAAGGAAGCGGTGTTCGGCAAAGAGACCGATATTACCATTCCGCGCACGGAGACCTGCGATACCTGCTTCGGCTCCGGAGCCAAGCCGGGTACGAAGCCGGAGACCTGTTCCGTCTGCCACGGCAGCGGACAGCAGGAATTCGTGCAGAATACACCGCTTGGACAGATGCGTAACCGCCGTCCCTGCTCCCATTGCAGCGGCACAGGCAAAATCATCAAAGAGAAATGCACCACCTGCGCAGGCCAGGGCAAGGTGAAGAGACAGCGCAAGATCCATGTGCGTATCCCTGCCGGTGTCGATGACGGTGCACAGCTGCGCATGACCGGTGAAGGCGAAGGCGGCACACGCGGCGGCCCGGCCGGAGATCTGTACATTGTGATCCGTGTGAAGAATCATGATTTCTTCGAGCGCGAGAACAACGATATTATGTGCGAGGTTCCCTTGACGTTCGCTCAGGCGGCACTGGGTGACGAGATTGAGATCCCCACGCTGACCGAGAAGGTGAAGCTCAAGATCCCGGCAGGCACCCAGACCGGCACCTTCTTCCGCCTCAAAGGCAAAGGGGTTCCGCATCTGCGCGGCAACGGCGTCGGCGACCAGCATGTCCGCGTCATCGTAGTCACACCTAGCAAGCTCAGCGATGAGCAGAAGGACCTGCTCCGCCAGTTCGCCTCCTACAACGGAGAGAACACGCATGAGCAGGAACAGTCGTTCTTTGATCGCGTGAAGCGGGCTTTTCGGGGAGACTGAAAGATAACGAATTTATAGCGTAGCAACTAGAGCAAGCCCCCAATCTTGGAAGAGGAGATTGGGGGCTTTTTGCTAATAACGAATAAGGAGGAGCTATGGATAAAAGAGTGGAAGAAATAATTGCTTCACTTGAAGCTATCAGCATTAAAATAGTGGTACCACTTAGAAAAAAAGTTATTAACAAAACAGCATTCAGTGAGCTTTTTGGATTAATGAGTGAATTGCAGAAATTACTTACTAATGAAAAATGGATACAGAAAGAATTAGTGGAAAAATTATTTCACATATATACCCAATTGGATATGCAGGCTGGTTATGTCAAGGAGGAAAAAGTTAAAAATGAATTCACTGCTTATCTTAGCAAAATGAGAAGAAAAATGAGAGAAATCTTTGGCAAGAGGGTGCAAGATACTGAGGAAATTTCAGTTCAAGAGCTTATAGATAATTCGGATTTTGCTAACTTACAAGAAATTATGGATGAATTTAAGAAGTTATACGAGTAGTTTTGTCTAATGTCTTCATATACAAAAGTAAAGCCCCTTCACTTCCCGTATGGGAAACGAAGGGGCTTTATCCTTAGTTTTATGTTTAACACTTTAACGTATTACTTCTTCTTTTTCGATTTCAATTATTTCTCCATCTGCAACTTTTCTATGTTCATAAAGTTCAAATTTACTTCCTACAAAAAGCAAATTTCCTGGTGCCTTCTCAGGAAACAAAAATTCTATATTACAGAGTGTTTCATAGTTATCATAGTTTGAAATAATATTTAGTACAACACTCCAATCCCGATCTGCCACATCATAATGAAAATGTGCAGCTGTTGAATAGTTTATTAAAGGAAACCTCTTTTTCCCACCTTGTTCCGTTGGAATCCAGCTAACTCTAGCTACCACCTTATTATCCATGTTATTTAATCACCTTTACCTTCCCAAACTAGTGTTTAGATCTTCTAGTAGACCATCAGAATTAAACAAGCGATTTCATTCCATAAAAGCGGTGAGGTATGAAGCTGCATTCGTAGTGAAAAAACAGGGATAAGTGTATTCTGTACAACTAAAAACAGTGAAACGGATGGACATCCTCTTCTAATTGTATTTTGTGCAACTACATTTACCCGGATGGACGAAAATCCAGGTATAGGGGCATTTTAATTGCACGAACTACATCTAAACGGAGATTTGGAGGCATATCGGACGATTCAGTTGTACGAATTGCAATTAAGCCTCCCCCTTGCCCCCTAATCGGGGTGAGGTAACCACTCAGCAAACCATTAGTTAAAGTAATTTTCATACGTTTAGAGCTGACGAGCTACTAGGTTGAAACAATATACATAGATGTAGGATATTAAGATTTTAGCATAAAATGCCTCTTTTCCCTTATAACGAATATGGAGGGGCTATGGATCAAAGAGTGGAAGAAATTATTGCTTCACTTGATGGGATTATCATTGAAATAGTAGTGCCGCTCAGAAAAAAAGTGATTAACGAAGCAGCACTCAGCGAGCTTTTTGGATTAATGGGTGAATTGCAGATATTACTTAATATCTACTGTCTTCATAAACAATAGTAAAGCCCCTCCACTTCCTATCCAGGAAGTGAAGGGGCTAAATGTGTTACTCTTTGCGCGGAGCGTTCTACTGAATCAATCCGCTCTTGCTCAGCAATTCATAGAGTGCAGCAGCTGCTGTCTCACGGGTTGCCGGAGCTGTTGGATTGAAGGCAATGCCCGTTTCGCTGACGAAGATGCCGGCTTTGGTCAGGGCTTGCAGACTGTCCTTGGCGTAAGGAGCTACCTTAGCGCTATCGGAGTAGGTTGTGAACGAAGGATTGGCTACAGCCTTCAGTTCAGTGCCTGTCAGCTTCAGCGCTCTGTCCAGAATGACGGCGAGCTCCTGACGGGTTACTTTTTGCGTAGGTGCAAACTTGCCGTTGCCTATGCCCAGAATCAGACCAGACTTGGAGGCTGCGGAGACATCCTTGGCGTACCAGTCCGTTGATTTCACATCGGAGAAGGTTACGCCAGCATCGGTACGCAGACCCAGTGCACGGGTTAAGAGTGCTGTGAACTCAGCGCGGGTCAGATTGCTCTGCGGCGCAAAAGTTGTTGCCGAGGTTCCCTGGATAATCAGTTTGTCGGCCAACGTCTGGATGGCAACCGCTGATTTGGAATTCGCGATGTCTGTGAAGGCTGCTGCCGGTTTGTTGACTGCTGCATACACGGAGAAGCCTGGACGGCTTACGGTCACAAGGGTTGTTCCATCGGCTTGCGGTGTGAAGACAGAAGCAACCGGGGTCACCAGTCCGTCTTTCTCAAACAGTACGCCTGCGGTCTTGGATTCAATCTTGCCAGGTACAGTAAAGGTGCGCTTGATGAACACGTTGGTTGGAACGTTCAAGTAAGTGCTGCCTGTAGCTGTAGTCCATGAAGCTTCATAGGATACCGGGGTTCCGATAACCTGGGCACCCGGAGTACCTGCAATCAGCTTGCTGGCTGCGTCTGGCTCTTGCTTAATTACTAGCTTCAAGCTCTGGCCTGCAGGGGAAGCGGCTAATAAGGATACCGGCAAGGCTACAGCAGATCCGCCAACATTCACAATAAGGGTGCTGCCTGCTTGAATGGCGGACAGTAATTTCACCTGATCAGCAGTCAGGCTCAGTTCAGCAGACTTATCTGAGATGCTGATCAGAGAGATAACAACGGCTGTCTTGACAGTAGCGGCTTTGTCCAGAGCGGCCTTCAGATCGCTGTCGCTCACGGTTACTGTCGTTACACCATCCTTCGATGCGGTTAGAGGTGTTACCGTTACTTGCTGAACGCCTTCTTCAACAAGGGACTTCACAGGTTCTGGAACCACCACAGGTGTTGGCGTAACTACTGTACCGCCACCTCCACCACCGCCGCCGCCATTGTTTCCACTGTCAGAGACAGTGATAAAGCGGAATGAGGTGTAGGCACTGTAGTATTCATCATTGTTATAGTCAATCTTGATCGGTTTGGTGTTATCTTTGGCTTTAATGCCGAGAACCTCAAGCTTGTAGACTCCATCGGTCAGACCCGCCACCGCAGGGTTGCCGTAAGCATCCAAGATTGGATCACCGTTGTGGTCATACGGATGATAAGTGGATGATATAACCGTACTGTAGTTCCCAGGCTCGAAGAACTTATCCGGCGCACCGGTCGTGGATACCTGGAAGGAGCCCTTCTTGGTATCATCAAGACCAATCAGATTTACTTCATAATAGTTAATATCATCTGCTTTCAGCTTGTAGTTCAGAACAGCACTTGAATTGGTATAGACGATCGGCTGGCTCAGTGCAGCTTCCTGAATGCCTGTACCCCAATCAGGTTGTTCGGTCGTCTTATCTACATTGATTGCAAACGGCAAGTGCAGAGTTGGCTGTCCTGCTGCTTCCAGGACGACATTACCTTGCAGCATTTGCGGCACGGTATCAGCAGCGACGGTAACCTTCAGGTTGAACGTGGAGGCACCTTTTGCGGCGGCAGTTACCGATGATTTGTCGAGCGTCGCAGATACATGCTTGGGATCACCATAGTTCCATTCCACGGAAGCAGAATAGGTAAGCGCAGTATCGCTCATATTCTTTAATTGCAGCACTTGGCTAGCTTCAGAACCGGGAAGCAGGGTGCCAAAGCTTGTAGACGGATTGTAGTTGATTACATTCTGCGGGATAAAGTTCTTGTCCAGAATAGAGATCGGCTCTATCGATTGCAGCAAGGCCGGAGTGATGATGGCATTTTCTACATTGGCGCGTCCAGGACCTTGAAGATAGAAATCTTCAGGCGCATCCTGGTAGAACACAGGATCTGCTGTGTTGGCCAGAGCGGCACGAATGTCTAATGGTGTATAAGTTGGATGTGCCTGCTTGATCAGCAGTGCCAAGCCTGCTACATGCGGTGTTGCCATACTTGTACCACTAATACGATTGTATGCTTTGGAATAATCAGTTCCTGGATGACCTTTGCCATAAGCAGGCCACGTAGACAGCACTCCGTCACCAGGAGCTACGATGTCCGGCTTAATGCTTAATTTACCGTCGAAGTTCGGTCCTAGTGAGGAGAAGCTGGTCACTTCATCGCCGGCGGTCATATCCATCGGATATTCGGAGCTGAAAGTAAAGTAAGCAGGTTTGTTGCCGTTAGCAACAATGGCTCTGGCTAAAGCGCGGCCTTGGGAGCCCTTCAGGTCCAGCGTAGGGATGTTGTCATATCCATCGCCAAGGTTGGAACCGATAAAGTCAGAACGGTCAGTATAGCTCTCATCCAGAATAGCTACTTTCTTACCGTCTACTGTCTGGAAATTACCATTGAAGATCACAATAGCTTTGGCACCGTGAGCTTTGGCATTAGCAATCTTGTCTACAAAGGCTAGATCGCCACGGGATACCAGAACAACAGTTTTCTCACCGAAATTTCCTTCCGGGTAATCTTCATTTGCGCCTAAATTAGCGTAGAACACTTTAACCGGCTCTGTTCCAATAATATCGGCAAAGTCTGTTTGACCCAATTCATAGGCCATGACATGGAACGGATTATAGGTGTCATAAGTCACTGAAGTGACTGAACCCGTAATCTCTGCCTTGAACTCACCGGAGAACGCTTTGATAGGGCTATTAACGGCACCTACCGAAATTCCGAGTTGGGAGGCAGCAGGAGAACCCATGGAGAAATAACCTGCTTCTCCATTATTCCCATTTGCAATGACAGCAGTTACTCCAGAGAGAACCGCATTATTAATCGCGATGGAATCTGGGGAGTTCACATCCTTCTCGGAATCGGAGCCGAGCGACAGGTTGATGACATCCATGCCGTCCTTGACCGCACGTTCAATTCCGTCAATGACTTGAGCGGAAGATCCGGAGGAAGTGTTCGGCTTATCAATATTACGGCCCAATACTTTGTAGACATACAGGTCAGCCCCGGGAGCGACACCCTTCTGAGCCACATCGCCTTTAGCTGCATACTGACCGATGATCGTTCCGGCTACATGCGTACCGTGGTAAGTTCCCGCATAGCCTACGCCATACTCGGTATCTTCTTCAGGAGTCAGCGGAACTTCTTCATAAGGATCATTATCCTGATAGAAGGAGTCATAGCCGCCCTTATAAGCCGGGGCAATATCCGGGTGCGTATAGTCCACACCGGTATCAATTACACCGACCTTCAGTCCGGCCCCGGTGAGGCCTTGGTCAGCCGCCCAATCGGCATGAATCTGCTTCAGGGGAGCATTGTCGTTTCTGTAAGTCACTTCGGTCACTGTCTGATCAGGGAGAGCATACCAGGTGCTGTTCGGATAAATGGAAGACACGCCGGAAATCTTCGCCAGCTCAGGGATTTTGTCAGCCGGAACGGTGACTTCAAAGCCGTTCAGAATCGTGTCGTACTTGTAATTGACGGTCAGGTCAATCTTCTTGGCTTCAGCCTTATCCAGTACTTCTTCCTGTTGGCTGTTCACTGCAGCTTCAGTCGCTGTATTGGCGAGCGCTGTAATTCCTTGTCTGGCAGCATACTTGCCGACGGCAGCAGGCTGGCCGCTGAGCTGAACGATAACCCGGATAAGATTTGAGGATTTGGTGTTAATTTGTGGAGAAATATAAGGCTGATTCGCTGGAATCAAGGCTGGAAGATGATTGCCTGATACGGGTGTCTTCAAGCTGCTGGCGGCGAAGGCCGCGCCTGGAATCATACTTGCAGCCACACCCAATGATAAAGTTAGTAATGATAGCTTACGAGGTAATTTTGTCCACTCCAAATGTAATCCCCTCCACAATATGATGTTGGTTCTGGCTTACATCTCTCCTGCTACAGACAGTAGCCGGATTCTCCTTTTCTATTAATCCGGTTTATTTCCGTCAAGATTACTAGGAAAAATATTAAGAAGATTTTACCACTGGTTATTTGTAAAATCTACACAAAATTTATAGAGTTTTGAGAATGTTTTCATTTCCTGCGGAATGTTATATGACACAAATAGACTTATAAAACTACTATGAAGAAATTAAAAGACAAAAAAATACAAAATAACAGATAAAAAAACAATTATCGTCATGAATACTGACATGAATGATGGTTGGAAAAACAGGGCTGAAATTTAGAAGTGTGGCTTCTGGATAATGAAATCTGCGGACTACAGCGGGTGAAATCCAGAACTTCGCTGGAGTCACAGCCAACCCTAAATGTATAAAATCATGTCCGGAAATCCAAAATAGCCAAGTAAGCTTGTACGTTATGGACACCAGGCAGAAAGCGGGGAATTCCCATGTCTGAAAAAAGTATACTGGCCTACTTCAAAACCCCGGAGGAAGCGGAAGGGGTCTCCCGTAAGCTGCAGGCACTGCGTGCAGAGGAGATTTCCATTGACCGGTTCAGCAGGTTTGGGGGAAGCGGGCAGGAGCCGGGAGTAAATCCGGTTACCGGCAATTTGGCGAGCATGGATTCGATGATGGCCGTCAGTGACCATACGGGCATATTAGCTGCGGCGCATACGAGCGGGAGCGGAATGAGCCATGGCGGGGATGGCGGGCCTACAGGCAGAAATATTCTGCTGACGGTTATTGTAGATGCAGCTATTCATGGTCAGGCGATGTCACTGATTGAGGAAGCCGGCGGAATGATTTGAAGCTAAGACAACCAGATTAAGTGGAGGCTGATGGCAAGCTATGGACAGAGAGAACTCGAAGATCTTTTCCAAAACCGAAAAAATGAAAATGCTCTATGAGGCGAAGGCCGAGGATGTTGAATTCTCAGCAGCTGAAGCAGATCAGGATGATATAGAGGCCATGGACCGTTCCCGTGAGGCTGATAAGCGGCAGCTGGGAGAGATTATGAAGAAAGAATAATTCGGTGAAGTCAAGAAGAGATGAGCAGACGAATTGTTGCTACGGATACCCTGCGTAAGTGGGGTATTTTTGTATTTTGGCGTGTATAATGGAGTGATATGCGAGGCCGGGAGGATACATAAGTGAATACAGTGATAATGTGGGTAGGGCTGGCGCTGCTGGTAGCGCTGTTGACCTTCATGAACCAGAAGCAGGTCTATTCCTCGAAAGTGAAACGAGCTTACCGGGAGCTAAGAATGCTTGCTGAAAAGGTTCGAGCAGAACAGTCGGAGACGGGAGATCTGGAGAGCTGGGAAGCATCGCTTGCCGAGATGGAGAAGCATCCGAACGAATTCAACAAGCTGGATAAGGAGATCGGCTTGCGCCAGGCTTTCGTCCAGTATCTGGAGCGGCATTATCCGCAGGATACGAGACTTCCAGAGCTGCAGGAAGCGGCTGCCTACCGGAAGGACAGCGTGTGGGGAATTAAGATAGGGAATTAAAAAATCTTATCATTTTAAAAGCCGAAACAGCCGTTAATAAGAGTAAAGTGAAATAAGCGAGAGTCGTCCGCATATCAGTTAAAAATTGAGATGTATAGGGAGCAGTCAACATGGAAAATCTAGCAGACCAAGCGGTTACAGACGAACTGGTTGTCAAAGCCTTGGAAAAAAACCTTGCCATGATCCGCTTTGATCTGGATCGGCGTGTCGCCTATGTCAATGAGATCTTTGCCCAATCAGTGAAATACAAAGCGGAGGACATGTACGGCATGCAGCACAGCCAGCTGTGCTTCCCCTCATTCGTGAACAGTCCGGATTATGAGTTGTTCTGGCAGAATTTAATGGCTGGCCGGAGCTTCCAGGACAAAATTGAACGGATGGACGCAGAGGGGAATTCGGTCTGGCTGGAAGCTACATATATGCCGGTGTTTGATGAGACAAATACCCATGTCATCGGCGTATCCAAGGTGGCCACTAACATTACGGAGAGACAAAACAACATGAGCCATGTCGTGGAGCTAATGCAGGGCATGGCGGATAGCCTTAATCAGCGTGCGGACAAAGGAATTGAGCGGAGTCAGGAGCTGCTGCTGAGTATTGACAGGATTGCCGAGGTGTCGACCGAGAATACCGAAACACTGCTAAGTCTGCAAAAGCAGGCTGCGGCGATCCGCGGCGTAGTGCAAACCATCCGTGATATTGCTTCCCAGACTCATCTGCTTGCCCTGAATGCAGCGATTGAGGCTGCACATGCCGGAGAATTCGGCCGGGGATTCGATGTGGTGGCCAAGGAGGTAAGAAAGCTGTCTGCGATGGTGCAGGATCAGATTACCGAAGTCCGGGACAGTGTCCAGGCCATTACGGAAGAGGTCGGCAGAATATCAACGGGATTGAACCAGGTGCAGGATAATGTGCAGCTCAGCCAGCGGCAGATTCAAGTGGCGCTGGATGAATTCACGCTGATCGCTACCTCTGCACAGGAACTGGACAACCAGGCGCGCGAGGTCATGAATATTATCTAAGCTGTGCTTGCTCTGAAATAGAGCAGTTATTCCCGGACAATCTATTGTAAGCAGTATGCAGCCTGTGCTTTTCAGGTGGACATGCTGCTTTTTTAGTACATATAGCTGGATATGCTGCTGAAAATGAACCTTTTGAAGCCCGGGGTTGTTATAAAGGTAATTCAAACAAGAAAGGAGGGCATGCTCAAGTGGGCAACAGGGAATTATTCCAAACCTACAGCAAGGAGGTATATCGTACCTGCTATTATATGGTACACGATGCTGCCGATGCTGAGGATTTGTGTCAGGAGGTATTCATCACTCTCTTCCGCAGCGAGTGGCAGGGCATTGAATATCTGAAGGCCTGGATTATGAAAATCACCGTCAACACCTGCCTGAACCACCTGAAGCGCAGGAACAGCCTGCAGCAGAAGCTGACGGCCCATCTCCATATGTTCAGGGAGAATCCGCAGCCGCTGGTAGACAAGCTGGTAGAGCAGAAGGAAACGAAGCTGGAATGGGCGGGATACATGTCCCGGCTCCCGGCGAAGATCAGGGCGGTGCTGACCCTGCGGTATATGCATGATTTCAGTCTGGAGGAAATCCGCAAGATGCTGGATATCCCGCTGGGAACTGTGAAGTCCAGACAGCATAAGGGGCTACGGATGATGAAGAGGATTCTGGAAGAAGCGGGCGTTCAGCCCATAACGAAGGAGGACGATGAATATGGACAGAACCGAAGCACAGTTAAAGCGTCGCTTAAATGAGGATCAGGAGCTGAATTACCCTGATTTCGAGCAGATGTGGGGCAGAATGGAGCAGGCTGGATATGCATCATCCAAAGGCGGCAGTCGTGCGGGAGCAGGGAGCCGCGTCCGCCACCGCAACTGGCGCAAGGTCACTGTAGCAGCCTCATTCAGTGTAGTGCTAATGGCCGTTCCTGTGTATGCCGCCGTGCAATATGATTGGGGCAGCCTGCTGGACCACCGGAGCGGGGTGGAGGCGGCGCTGTCACAGAACCTGGGCCAGCCGCTGGGCCAGACGATCACCAAGGATGGAGTAACGTTGACGCTGCATACAGCGCTCACCGATGAGAACCGGACAGTGATTCTGTATAGTCTGGATGTGGGTCCGGACGGGGGCGACGGCAAGCTGTGGAACATCAATGGAATGACTCTCAAGGATGGCCCGGGACGCAGCGGCAACCAGGAATTCAACAATCAGCAGTGGGACGAGAAGAACAAGCGGTACAACGGTTATTTCGAGACGGACTGGACGCCGGATCAAGAGACGGCCAAGGTAAGTCTGACGGCTGAGCGGATTCAATTGTACTCGCAGCAGGAGGTAGACTTGAAGCTGGATACGGACTCGCCGGAGCGGCAGAGCTTTCCTGTGAACCGGGATGGACTGGAATCCTTCAGCGTACAGCCCTTTAAGGAAGGTACTGACCATCTGATGCTCTCCACTGCCGCCATCTTCGATGATCCGGAAGCCAAGAACTGGGCCTTTCCGCAAATCACTGCTTACCGGGGAGGGCAGCTTGTAAAGAACTCCCGGGCAGGAGCAATGGGTAAGCCGGGAGATAACGGAGAATACACCTCGGTTCAGTATTACAAACCTGCCGATGTGCCGAAGGATCAAACCGTCTATAAGCTGGATTACACGAAGCTTGAAAGGAACATCGACGGTCCTTGGGCGTTTGATTTTGAACTGAGCAAGAAGAAGATGGCGGGCGCGACAATCAAAACTGCGCTGGATCTGCCCCTGGAAGCAGGAAATACAGATAATCGTATTGAGCAGATGGTTGTGACACCTACGCAGGTCCGTGTATCGGTTCGCAGCAAAGCTAAGCCGTTCTCTGAATTGCCGTATGTCAATTATTCTCTCGAGGTGGGCGGCCGGACGCTGGAAGGCGGATTATGGTATTCCATGTCTGAGGACAAAGAGCTGATTGCAGTGCGCTTCGAGCGGCCGTCGGACCTGGAGATTACCAAAGACACGCCAATGACGCTTGTAGGTAATTATAAGGTTACCCGGCATGGGGATGATAAGAAGCCGCTTCAATTAACCAACATCTCCAGCGAGAAGCAGACGGTGATCCGGGAGACCGGCGGTTATCCGGTACAGTGGACCTACTATATGCAGGGTGAGGATCTCTATGTGGAGACGAGGAGCGATGATCCGAAGTTTGGCGGCGTGAACCAGACTCATATCGGTACCGGTAAGGACCGGATCGTAAGTAAGATCGTTTCAACGAAATTCCGCGGAGACGGAAATAACCGGAGCATTGATGTTTATGAGAACTTCAAGGGAACAGAAGCTTCAATATACATGTTCTTCTACTCTACCAATGAACCGGACAAAGAGACACGGGTACAGCTGCAAGGACAATAATAACATTATTTCATTATTTTAATGGGAAGAACCTTGTGTTCTTCTCTTTTTTTCGTATACAGTTAGAAGATATGGCTATAAATAGCTGCCAGAATTATAAGACAAAGGAGAGAATAACTATGGAAATTAAGCGCTGCGACTGGGTAAACTCGGACCCGGTATATATAGCTTATCATGATGAAGAATGGGGCAAGCCGCTGGTTGATGACCTGAAGCTGTTCGAGCTGCTGATGCTGGAGGGCATGCAGGCCGGGCTAAGCTGGTATACGGTGCTGAAGAAGCGGGAGGGCTTCCGCGAGGCTTTTGACGGCTTTGATCCGGAGAAAATCGTGCTGTATGGGGAGGACAAGGTCGAAGAGCTGATGCAAAATGTGGGGATTGTGCGCAACCGTCTGAAGATTAAGGGAGTGATTACCAATGCACAGGTGTACCAGCAGATCTGCCGGGAGGAAGAGGGTGGCTTTGCCGGTTATTTGTGGAGCTTTGTCGGCGGGACGCCGGTGGTGAATCACTGGAAGAACAGAGCCGAGGTTCCCGCGACGACCCCACAGTCCGATCTGATGAGCAAGGCGCTCAAGCGCAAAGGCATGAAGTTCGTCGGCTCGACGATCTGCTATGCATTTATGCAGGCTTCCGGGATGGTAGATGACCATGCGCTGGATTGTTTTTGCCGCAGCACCCCGTCTGCCGTAGAGAGTTGAACGCAGTTTGGCGCTGAACGGGTAAGAAATGCTATACTAGCTAAGATAAGCTTCGAGGGACATTATGCTCCCAAAACTGAGTCTATGCTTCCGAAGTAAGTTTGTTCGAAGCAGAATCGAGAGAAGTAACGCTCACAAACTTTTAGGAGGATTCATTACCATGCTATGGCAAGAATTGACGGTACATACAACCGAGGAAGCACAGGAGATGATATCCAATCTGCTGGTTGAGGCCGGAGCGGGCGGAGTCTCTATTGAAGAATCCGGGACGCTGAATAAAAACCGGGATACACGTTACGGTGAACTATACGATGAACCGCTCAATGACATCCCCGAAGGGGAAGCGGTCATTAAAGGATATTATGCGGAATCGGTGGACATGGACGCGGTTGTGTCCGAGGTGACGCCAAGGGTGGAAGAGCTGAGAGAGTTCGGCATCGACCCCGGGCTGGCACAGATCTCCTGGAAGACGGTGGATGAGGAGGATTGGGCTCATGCCTGGAAGCAGTACTTCAAGCCGCTGCGCGTCTCGGAGCGGCTGACTATTAAGCCGACATGGGAAGAATATACTCCGGCCTCTGCGGATGAAAAAATTATTGAGATCGACCCCGGCATGGCCTTCGGAACCGGGACGCATCCGACAACGGCGCTGTGCCTTCGCGCTCTTGAGAAGCATATTGTCAGCGGTGACGAGGTCATCGATGTAGGTACGGGCTCCGGCATCCTTGCTGTCGGAGCGATGCTGCTCGGTGCCGCCTCTGTCCTGGCGCTGGATCTGGACCCGGTCGCCGTAGAGAGTGCCCGTGAGAATGTGGCGCTGAACCGGCTGGAGTCAGCAATCACCGTGAAGGAGAGCGATCTGCTCTCGCTGCTGGGCGGTGAGGGGGCGGCGGATACCGCAGCCGGAGAGATGTGGCCTTCAGCCCGGCCAAGCAATACGGCTGACCAAGAGGCCGTTCCTGTTGTTGCCCCGGTGGCAGACGGGCTGGGAGTGACTCTGCCGGTCCGTTTGGTCGTGGCGAATATTCTGGCCGAGATTATTGTGCTGTTCACAGACGATGTCTACCGTGCGCTTCAGCCGGAGGGGATCTATATTACCTCGGGGATTTATAAGGATAAGGAAGGGCTGGTCGCGGAAGCGCTGAAGTCTTCCGGTTTCGAGATTTTAGAAGTAACCCGCGAAGAAGATTGGGTGGCGTTCACAGCCGGAAAGAGGTAGACATGGGTTCCCTGGATCAATTTTTAGTATATCCTTTACAGCAGCTTCCGTTTTTTCTGATTACGATTGTTATTGCGTTTACGGTGCATGAATTCGCCCACGCCTATTTTGCCAATAAATTCGGGGACCCTACAGCACGCCTGCTGGGCCGTATGACCTTGAATCCGGCGGTGCACTTTGACCTCTTCGGCATCATTCTGCTGCTGATTGCGGGCTTCGGCTGGGCGCGTCCGGTTCCCGTGAACCGGGATAACTTCCGCCGTCCCCGTCTGATGGGTGTCATCGTATCTGCCGCCGGGCCTATCAGCAATCTGCTGCTGGGTATTCTGGGCGCGCTGATCTATGCGATTCTTGTGGGAACGGGCACGATGGATTCGATTAAGAACGAGCAGGTGCTCCGGGCGCTGATCTGGTTCTTCGGGATGTTCATTCACTTCAACTTTTTCCTCTTCGTATTTAACCTGATTCCGCTGCCGCCGCTGGACGGTTACCGGATCGTAGAGGATATCGCACCGCGTCCGATCCGTGGAAGACTTCAGCAGTATGAGCAGTATACGGTGTTCCTTTTCCTGCTGATCATCTTCATTCCGGGTCTGCGCGCCTATACGATAGAACCGCTTAGCTACTGGGCGACACGTACGGGTAATGATTTCTTCCAGCTGTTCCTAAGGATGTTCGGGGTCTGAGAACGTCAGTAAGGACGGGGGCTGTTCAGTGCATGGCAAACGTTGTAGAATATAATGTGATTATTAAGTAGATGAATGATACGTGTGAAGCGGCGGCCGGGACCTGATTTGGCGGGGACTACGCCGCTTTTACGCTGAATAACGGACAGAATGAGGTTGAGAGATGCAGCGTTATTTCGTAACTCCGGCACAGTTCGGACAAGACAAGGTTAGCATTGACGGTGAAGACGCCCGCCATATCGCCAAGGTCATGCGCGGCAAGGCCGGGGACAAGCTGATCGTCAGCGACGGCGTGGCCCGCGAGGCGCTGGCCGAGATTGCTGACATAGAGATTGGACTCGTTACCGTGAACATACTGGAGCCTCTGGCTATGACTCATGAAGCGCGCATTCAGATTACTGTCGCCCAGAGCCTGCCCAAAGGGGACAAGCTGGAGACAGTCATTCAGAAATGCACGGAGATCGGGGCTGTAGCCTTCACGCCGTTCCTCTCAGAGCGGACCATCGTGCAGTACGATGAGCGCAAGGAGAGCAAGCGGCTAGAGCGCTGGCGCAAAATCTGCAAGGAGGCTGCCGAACAGGCGCACCGGAATATTGTTCCGCAGGTGCATTCACCGCTCAGCTGGAAGCAGCTGCTTCAGAGCTTCAGCAGCTATGACGCCGTCTATTTCTGCTATGAGAAGGAAGAGGGCCTCCAGCTCCGCAGCGCAGCCGCGCCATGGCTGGCATCGCTTCCGCAGGAAGCTGCGGCTAAAGTGATGATTGTTGTAGGGCCGGAGGGCGGCTTCAGTACGGAGGAATGCCGACTGGCTGAGGAGGCCGGAGCCGTCTCTGTCGGGCTGGGGCCGCGTATTCTGCGCTGTGAAACCGCAGGTATGGTTGCCGCCGCCTGCATTTTATATGAATCCGGAGAAATGGGAGGAGCTTAAACCATGCCATCTGTAGCTTTTTATACACTGGGCTGCAAAGTCAATTTCTATGATACCGAGGCCATCTGGCAGCTCTTTAAGAATGATGGATACGAGCAGGTAGATTTCGAGGGGGCCGCCGATGTCTATCTGATTAACACCTGTACAGTGACCAATACGGGCGACAAAAAAAGCCGGCAGATGATCCGCCGGGCGGTCCGCCGCAATCCAGACGCCATCGTAGCGGTTACCGGCTGCTACGCGCAGACCTCACCTGGAGAGATTCTCGATATTCCCGGAGTCGATCTGGTGATCGGCAACCAGGACCGTGAACAGATCATGACGCATGTAAAGAATATTCAGGAGTCACGCCAGCCCGTGAATGCGGTCCGCAACATTATGAAGACGCGTGAGTTCGAGGAGATGGATGTGCCCGGGTTCGCTGACCGGACGCGGGCGTTCATGAAGATACAGGACGGCTGCAACAACTTCTGTACCTTCTGCATTATTCCCTGGTCGCGCGGTCTGTCGCGCAGCCGTGATCCGAAATCGATTGTCGCCCAGGCGCATCAGCTGGTGGAGGCCGGATACAAGGAATTCGTGCTGACCGGCATCCATACCGGCGGGTACGGGGATGATCTGGACAACTACCGCCTCGCTGACCTGCTCTGGGAGCTGGATAAGGTGGACGGGCTGGAGCGTGTCCGCATCAGCTCCATTGAAGCGAGCCAGATTGATGAGAAGCTGCTGGAGGTGCTGAACCGCAGCACCAAGATGTGCCGCCATCTGCATATTCCGCTCCAGGCGGGCCATAACGAGGTGCTGAAGGCGATGCGCCGGAAGTATACGACGGAAGAGTATTTTGCCAAAATGCAGCTGATCCGTCAGGCCATGCCGGATGTGGGCATCACAACCGATGTGATCGTCGGCTTCCCGGGCGAGACGGATGAGATGTTCCGGGCAGGCTACGACTTCATGAAGGCGGTCAACTATTCGGAGATGCATGTCTTCCCGTATTCCAAACGGACCGGAACCCCGGCTGCACGGATGCTCAATCAGGTCGATGAGGAGATCAAGAATGCGCGTGTGCAGGAGCTGATCGATCTATCTGAAGAGATGCAGCTGGCTTATGCCAAGCGCTTCGTGGGACAGACTTTGTCCGTCATTCCAGAACGGGCCGCCAAAGGCTCGGCGGGACGCAGCGTACAGCACGGCTTCAGCGACAACTATCTGCAGGTGCTGTTTGGCGGCGACGATTCGCTGCAGGGCGAGCTGTGCCAGGTGAAGATAACCGAAGCCGGCGTGAATGAATGCCGGGGCGAGCTTGTCAGTGTTAGCCGGACGGCAGCTGGACTGCACGAAAGCGTCCGCTAGGACAGGTGCTTGCGAATGAAAGGATGTCTACTTAGCCGATGAAGGCGATTAGGCATCCTTTTTTCGTCAGCCCGTAGTTATCTATATCAATTGGACTTGAAAATATACAGACAGGGAAAAGTGGCGGAGGCATTTTATATAGTTACAAAGACCTGAATTTGCCCGGGAATCGTGAAATATGGAAAATGGGGTAAAGACTTGGGACGGTTTTGTCGATATAGTGGAAGAGAGTGGCAAAAAAGTCCACCGATAATCAGACCGTCTAAGGAGAGAACAGATGACCGTGTACAGGAAAATGACAAAAACGCTCCTCATTATGATATTGCTCGTTGTGGCCGCTTTTCCGGTAAACGTCTTTGCCGCTGCTGGAGACACTATCTCTATTGAATTCGACAGCTCAGCCAAGGTAGAGCTTACCGTTGGCCAGTCACCGAAGCAGCTTAAGCTATATGCCAATGTAGAGGGCTCCGCTTCCAAACGGGATGTGACGGCAGCCGCAACATGGACCTCTTCCAAGAAAGAAGTAGTTACAGTATTAAATGGCCAGCTTACACCGGTGAATTCCGGAACGGCGATAATTACAGCAACTCTCAATAATGCGATAGCCTCTGTAGAGGTGTCGGTCACCCATGCCTTCAAGGAACTGAAATTGACCCGCAGCACAGAGGGCAGCTATAAATTAGGCGACAAAGAGGAATTGCTGTCTGTTACGGCCACCGCCATCGGCGGAACATCGGCCACTGCGGAGAAGGATGTCACGAAGGACACGGAATGGAGCAGCTCGAATACAGGCGTGCTGACCATTGCTGCAGGCAAGATTACGCTGGTCGGTGAAGGTAAGGCTACCATTACCGCCAAGTACAAAGGGTTAACCGAAACGATCAAAGCGGTGGTAGAGCTTCCTTATGCCGCTATTGTACTGAAAGACAAGAAAGACACCATCGTCAAGGAAATGGAAATGCTGGTCGGGGACCATCCGGCCAAGCTGACCGCCAAGACCAAAGCCACTTCGGCAAGTCCGGAGATTACCCTGGGCAATGAGGTGGAATGGAGCAGCTCCAGCGAGAGCGTAGCTACTGTTAAAGACGGTGAGATTACCATCCTGGGCGTGGGTAAAACGGTCATCACCGCAAGCTATCTGGGTGTCACCCAGTCGGTGGATGTCTATGTGCGTGCGCCTTATGAAGCGCTGCTGCTGACGCCTTCCGGCGACCAGTCGCTTTTCCTGGGGGAGAGTCTGAATGTAACCGCAGCAATGCGGAATGCTGTCAATTCAACCTCGAACGAAACAGCGTCCGCCGTTTGGACCTCGGATAACCTGATGAATGCTACAGTAACCGCCAATACGGCGGATGCAAGCAACGCTTATGCCACTGTTACGGGTAAAGCGGTAGGAACTTCAATCATTAAGGCCAGCTATCTGGGCATCAGCAAAAGCTTCAAGATCACCGTCTATCCAACCCTGACGGAGCTGGGCCTGGAGAAGACGGAGCAGGAAATCTACACGGCGGATGCAGTAAGCCTGCCGAAGGTGACCGGAACCAAGTATGACGGCACCAAACTGGATATCAGCGATGAGATGGAGTGGACCTCTGCGAATGAAGAGATTGTCTCCATCAAGGACGGGAAGTTTGTCGGCGGCAAGGCAGGCACAGCGATCCTGACCGGGAAGCTCAAGACGGGTGAAGTGACCTCTGCTTCGGCTGCGGCGATCCGCTCCAAGAGCGTTCAGTTTAATGTAACGGTTCAGAATAAAGTGCTTGTCCTGATCGGACCCGATGCTGCTCTGGGAGTAGTGATTGGTGAAGAGCTGCCACTGCCCGCTGTCCAGGCTGTGCTGGAGAATGGCGACGAGCTGGATGTATCGGGAACCATCAAATGGGAGCTGAGCGGCAGCAATGCGGTTCTTAAGCAGACAACTGCCGCCAAGACCATCAAGGGACTGGTCAAAGGTACGGCAACCCTGAAGGGAACCTACTCCAACAAGACCATCAGTGTTCCGGTAACGATTGAACAGAAGGTCGTGAAGCTGGTGGTGGACCCGGCAACGCTGGAAATGAACATCAAGGCGTCCAAGTCCATTAAGGCCACCGGATATTTTTCAAACGGCAAATCTGCCAACTTCTCAGGGGTAATGAACTGGGAATCTTCGAACCCGGCTGTGGCTACTATTAAGGGAACTTCCGTCAAAGCATTGGCTGAGGGTACAACTACCCTGACCGGTTCCTACCAGGGCATTCAGGCGACGGTTAAGATAACGGTTGTTCCCAAGCTGATGAAGCTTACAGTCAGTGAGAACCGGCTGAGTCTTGCACCGGGCGCAGGCAAAAACGTAGTGGTAACCGCGCTGTATGATACCGGCCGCACTGCAGTTGTCACAGGAAGCATGGTCTGGACCAGCTCCAAGCCTGCTGTCGCCAAGGTGAATGCCACTGGGATGATTACAGCAGTGAGCAAGGGAACCGCATCTATTAAAGGAAAACTGGGGACTAAGACAGTCTCGGTATCTGTTAGCGTGAAATAGTGTAATACTGCTTGCGGTTTGAGCGGCAACAAGACCTGCACATTCGTCTATATGGACGGTGTGCAGGTTTTTTTGTTTATGGTGAGGAATCGGAATGCTCAAGATTATTAAGGAGGGAGGAGGGGTATCACATTTAGATGCGAATGTATGTTCCTTTTATTATATACAATCCCAAATAAATGGAATACAATCACATTAGAACAAGCTCAAACCTATAACAGGAGGCGAAACATATTTCTATACCACATGATGAAGCTTTCAAAAAGCTGCTGGAGACGTTCTTTGAAGAATTCATTGAGCTGTTTTTTCCTGAGCTGGACGCCATGCTCGACTATGGTGAGACCCGGTTTCTGATGCAGGAACTGCTTGTGGATAGAGCCGGACACGCTGGAGATGTCTATTCCGGAGCATTCCATTCTGCGCTTCCAGTTCCTTAAGGTGGAGCTCCGTAAGCAGAACTGGCGGCGGTTCATCGACTCAGACAATGCGGTGGCAGCTGCGTTATTAGCGAAGGTGGGGTATACTACAAGAGAGGCGAGAGAAGTACGGCGGGAATTCCTGCGGATGTTCATCAAGCTCAGGACACGATTGGATCAGGGGCGGCTGGCGCTGATTATGTCAGTGGCGGATTTGTATTTCAAGCCGGACCGGACACAGGATGAGGAGATTCTAAGAGAATTAATCGATCATTACCCGGAGGAGGGAGAAGTCATTATGGAATTGATGCCAGCCTGGAAGCGTTGGGGATACGAAGAGGGCAAAGCGGAAGGTATTGAGGAAGGCAAAGCTGAAGGAAAAGCGGAAGGAAAAGAAGAAGGTCAGGCGGAGCTCATCCGTAAATTGCTGCTTAATGGATTTTCTCCCGAAGCGGTCTCTAAGGCTGTTGAATTGCCGCTGGATAAGATTAAGAAGCTGATGTAAATATAGACCTGGGGTGATGGCGCCCTAGGTCTTTTTTGAAGTATAATGAGGACTGCGATTACGATTCTTGGAAGACTCAGGACTGCAGCCGCTGCTCCAGCCTGGACCAGACGGGCAGATAGCATAACGGCAGTACCCCAAGCGAACAGACGACGTTGAAAATAGTCTGGGCATGGGCGAGCTGGGCGGCAGGTCCGCCGCCGATCGAGGCGGACAGGGCTTGCAGCGGCTGGGTGAAGGGCAGGAATAGCAAGGCGCCGCCGACATTCAGCGTCACATGCGACCAGGCGACGAATACGCCGGAGGGCGTACTGCCGATGGCGGCAATGACGGCAGTGACGCAG
Organism: Paenibacillus sp. FSL P2-0089; assembly: GCF_038595095.1. Lineage (NCBI taxonomy): Bacteria > Bacillati > Bacillota > Bacilli > Caryophanales > Paenibacillaceae > Paenibacillus > Paenibacillus sp. FSL P2-0089. Next base: position 5,466,378 of record NZ_CP152006.1, on the reverse strand, counting down.
GTGCCGATGTTCGCACCGAGGACGATGGCGATGCCAAGCCCAGGCGGCATCACGCCGCTGGCGGCGAGGCCCATCGCCATGCCGATGACTGCGGCGCTGCTGTGCACCATCGCCGTCAGCACAGCCCCGGCGGCCAGCCCCCAAAGTGCGCTGGTTGCGGCATGCCCGAGGAACCAGCGGAACAGGGGGCTGCCTTCCAGGGCGGGGCTTATGGACTGCATGACCGCGATGCCCCACAGGACGAGCGCGAAGCCGGTGACCGCGAGGCAGATGAACTGCAGCGGTCCCGAGATCCGGCGGAAGACCTCAAGCAGCCGCCAGGACTGCGGGGCCAGCTCGCCGGCCATCACGGCGGCGGCCCACAGGCAGAGCGCCGCGATCAGCAGCGGCGCGGCCAGCGTGCTGATCTGCAGGCTGATCAGCTCCGTTGTCAGGCAGGTGCCGATGTTGCTGCCGAGAATAATGCCAAGCGTGCGGGCATAGGTCAGCAGCCCGGCATTGACCATGCCGATGGTCAGCACCGTTACAGCGGTGCTGCTCTGCAGCAGCGCCGATAGCAGGGCGCTGACGATCAGGCCTTTGGCAGGTGTGGAGGTAGCCTTGTGCAGGCTGCGCTTCAGCAGCGGACCGGCCAGCCGCGACAACGAGGCTTCCATCACCTTCATCCCGGCGAGGAATATGACAAGACCATAGAGGACAGGGAATAACAGTTCACGGATCATAAGGACAGGCTCCTTTTTGAACGGGGGTTGTACCAATATATGAACGCCAGGCATAGGACATGTATATTAATCTGGCAACAAGAATAGGGAGTTGAAGGTATTGGCATCAGTAATTCTGGAACGCAACCGTAAAAAAAGACTGGAGCAGGGCCATCCATGGGTCTTCGCCAGTGAAGTAGCATCTGTAGACGGAGATCCGCAGCCAGGCGGACTGGTGGATGTTCTGACCCATCAGGGGCGGTACTTGGCTACCGGGTATTATAATCCGGCTTCACAGATCCGGGTGAGAATTCTGTCGCAGCATAAGCTGGCGGCGATGGACACGGCGTTTTTTGCACAGCGGTTCTCGGACTGTCTGCGGCACAGGGAACGCTTCCTGCCGGGGGCGGACGCTTACCGTCTGGTCTACGGGGAAGCGGATTTTCTGCCGGGGCTGATCATTGACCGCTTCGGTGAAGTCCTTGTGGTGCAGCTGCTGACACTGGCTATGGATCAGCACCGCTCCGAGATTGTGGAGGCGCTGGCACAGGTGATGGCGCCGCGTGGCATCTACGAGCGCAGCGATGTCAGTGTGCGGGAGCTGGAGGGACTGGAACAGACCACGGGTGTGCTCTACGGCGAATGCCCGCGCCACATTACCGTAAGTGAGAACGGGCTGAAGGTCATCGTTGATATTGAAGAGGGGCAGAAGACCGGCTACTTCTTCGATCAGCGGGAGAATAGAGCATCGATTGCTCCGCTGATGAAGGGCTGGGGCGTGCGCAGCGGAATTACACTGCAGAATGTAGCTGCTGAGGATGGTTCACTCCAGATGCTGCCGGTCAACAAAAGCGGCAAGCCTGTCACCTTCCCGTACTGGGATGGTGCGACTGTGCTGGAATGCTTTGCGCATACGGGAAGCTTCACATTGCATGCCTGCAAGTACGGTGCCAAGAAGGTAACCTGCCTGGATGTATCCGCACATGCCATCGAGAGTGCAAAGGCCAATGTGGAGATCAACGGATTCAGCGACCGGGTGGAATTCGTGGTAGATGATGCATTTGCCTTCCTGCGCAATCAGGTCAAGGGTCAGGAGGAACGCACTGAGCGGGCTACGGGCGGCACAACGGCGGAAGGGAAAACCGGAAGCAAACCGGCTGCCAAGGCGGACACCGCGAAGCCGATGACCGCCGGGGGCGGACGCACGTGGGATGTCGTGATTCTGGACCCGCCTGCTTTTGCCAAGACCAAAAGTGCAGTGGCAGGGGCCGTACGCGGCTACAAGGACATCAATCTGCAGGGTATGAAGCTGGTGAATGACGGGGGATATCTGGTCACGGCCAGCTGTTCATACCACATGCAGCCGCAGCTGTTCCTTGACACGATCATGGAGGCGGCCAAGGATGCCGGCAAGGTGCTGAGACTGATCGAATGGCGGGCCGCAGGCAAGGATCATCCGCAGATTCTCGGCGTGGACGAGGGGCATTATCTGAAGTTTGCCATCTTTGAGGTGCGCAGCAAATAGAAGTTTCAGACCCGGCGGGCCAGCCGGTTTTGCGGGAAGAGTCTCTTTTATAGAGGCTCTTTTTCTATTTTTTACAATAGTACAGAATTTAATTGTTCTGAGGTCCTGTAAAGTACCTGCGTAAATATTGATGCTACAGATCTAGTTAAGTGGGGTTCTGGTGTAGAGTGCTCTGAGGGATAAGTATGGAAGGTGGCAGAGGGGTGCGCGGTAAACGTTCTATGTGAGAAGGGAGAGGGTAAATAGGCATTCATACAAATAGATGTATTTGGTACAGTTAAAAGACCGCCCAAAACCAGAATAGCTGAGATAGGTGTATTCTGTACAATTAAAATCGGCTCGGAGTAACTATGGAGATGAAAATCTGATTTTTAGTTGCAGAGAATACACTTAAACCTGTTAACGAGCCATTTTGGCCGCTTTTAGTTGTACCAAATACACCTAAGCACAAAATCCGCTCCAATCCCCCCCACCGCCCCAATCCTGCCAACGCCGTGCCCGTCTCACGCCGCCCACCCCAGTCCCGCCAACGTCGTGCCTTCGGCCCGCCGCCCCAGCTCAGTAACATCCTCCCCTTTCAATAGTTGATTTCCCTATCCCGGCAGCGTAGGCGGACCCTCTATAATCAAGGTACAGATTCTAAGGGGGGCCGTTTATGAAACAGAAAAAAATACATGCCTACGTCTTCGTATTTCCCAGCTTGTTCCTGACCCTGGTGTTCGGCATTTATCCTCTGCTGTGGGCCTTGCGGTATATGTTCTATGACTATCAGGGGTTTGGGACGCCTGTATTTATCGGCCTCGATAACTTCGGGCGGGTAATGCGCGACCATCAGTTCTGGTCCGCTGTCGGCAATACCGGGATCTATGCGCTCGGCAAGCTCGTGGTGACGATTCCGATGTCGCTGCTGCTGGCGATTATCCTGAACCGCAAAATGAAGGGGCGTTCCTTCCTGCGGGCGATTTATTATCTGCCTACGATCTTCAGCGCCTCGGTGATGGCGATTGTCTTCTTCATTATTTTCAACTCCTATAACGGGATCTTGAATCAGCTGCTGATCCGCTTCCAGATCATCAGCGAACCGGTTGGCTGGCTCAGCGCCGACCATGCGATGATGACCACAATCATTATTGCTATCTGGGGTGCCGTCGGTAACTATATGCTGTTGTTCCTCGCCGGACTCCAAGGCATTCCGAATGATCTGTACGAAGCGGCCTCGCTGGACGGGGCGAATGAATTCCAGAAGCTGAAGAATGTGACCATCCCGCTGCTGGGACCGGTGATGCAGATGATTATCATGCTGGCGATCACCATCTCGCTGAAGGGTTATGAGAGTATTATGGTGCTGACCGAAGGCGGGCCGTACGGCAAAACAGAAGTCATGTACCTGTACCTGTTCAAGCTCCTGTTCCCGGTCTCGGCGGAAGCGCAGTCCATCCAGCAGCTCGGCTATGGCAGCGCAGTCGGCTTCACCACTGCGGTCATTGTGGGCGGCGTGACGCTGGTCTACTTCCGGATCTCCAAGAAATTAAACGATGTGTACTAGAACCGACAGGAGGAGAGCAGAATGAATAACACCCGTACTCATACCCATACCCGTCCCGTCATGTCCCCGCTGCTGACCCGCTTGCTCGGCAAGGCTGTGCTCTGGATCTTTCTGATTGCGGCCGCCCTGCTGGCCTTGTTCCCGATCATCATGGTCGTGCTGGGCTCGTTCAAGACGAACCAGGAGCTGACCGGCAGTGCAACCATCTGGCCGTCAAGCTGGCATTTCTCGAACTACCTGGAAGCGTGGAAGAACGCCAACTTCTCCCGCTATACGCTGAACAGTATATTTGTAAGCGTGGTCACCACTGTCGGCACTTTGCTGGTGGCTTCGATGTCCGCCTATGCCGTAAACCGGGTGTCTTTTATCGGCAAAAAAGCGTACTCCCTGCTCATGGCCTCCACGCTGTTCATCTCCATCGGGGCCGTAGTGCTGCGTCCGCAATTTGACCTGATGGTCATGCTCGGCCTGAACAAGACGCTTTGGGGTGTCATTATTATCCTGATCAGCGCCCATGCCACCTGTTATTTCATCTTAATCGGCTTCTTCCAGAGCATTCCGCGCGACCTGGACGAAGCGGCGATGATCGATGGCTGCAACTTCTACTCTGTCTACCTGCGTATCATCTTGCCACTGCTGCGGCCTGCGCTGGCGGTTGCCGGACTGGGGGCGTTCCAGGGGTCCTGGAATGAATATATTCTGCCGCTGGTTTTCACGATGAGCAATCCCCAGCTCCAGACACTTCCGGTCGGGCTGGCGAATCTGCGCTACGGAATCGGAGCGGCGTCAGAGGTACAGCTGATGATGGCCGGCGCATGTCTGTCCATTTTGCCGCTGCTGGTGGTCTATGTATTCGCCAACAAATCCTTCATGCAGGTGACACTCGGCGCCGTCAAAGGGTAGTCCCGGAAAGAGTAGTGTTCCGCCTGCACTGTTGTTACAATGGGTTGCAAGGAGTGGTTCACGGATGAAACTCGGTTTCTACAAGCAGTCTTTGAAGAAAAGAATTCAGGTGCTGTACATCTTCCTCGCCATTCTCTGTATCAGTGTAACCGGAGTCGGTTCGTATCTCTTCGCGGCGCGCAGCATTCAGGGCAGTGCGCTTGAGCTGAAGCAAGGCATCCTGAACAAATCGGTTCAGGTGATGGACGAGCATCTCCGGCATATCGTGGTCTCTTCCTTTTCCCTGATGCTGGGTGAAAGCTTTGGTCAAGTGATGAAGGATGTCAGCAACAATAATTCCGCTCATTATTATCAGAATTTGTCGCTGCTGCAGACCTCCTTTGACCAGCTTAAGCTGGTGGAGCCGCTGATCGATGCGACCTATCTCAGTACGCCGATTGGCGATTTTTACTCCACTAAGGATTTCCCCGAACGGAAGACTAACTTCAAGGAGAAGTACGGGAGCTATCTGGAGCGGCCGGGCTGGAATACCTTGTGGCTGGGGGCGCATCAGAGCGAGTTGTTTCAGTCGAAGGGCCGGGTGCTTTCGTTGCTGCTGAAGCCAACGGTAATTGACAATCATAATTTCCCGGACGTCTATATGGTTGTGAACATGAAGGAGGAGGCGATGCGGTCTATCCTGGAGCAGGATCTGATGAATAATCAGGTTCAGCTCTTTTTGCTGCAAAAGGATGGATCGATGGTCATCCGGCCGGAGACGCAGACCTATGCGTTCAATACAGAGCAGAATTTCGTCAGCCGGTTCAATGAAGGGACGGCAGGCGATTTCAACTATATCAATGCCTCAGGCGAGGAGCTGCTCGTCAATTACAGCACGCTGTCGATGAATGAGGACTGGGTCATGTTCAGTATTCAATCCAAAGCAGACCTGCTGCAGCCACTGAAGCAGATCCGCTGGCTGATCTTCTGGATTATGCTGATCTGTACCGTGGTCGCGCTGGCCTTGTCCAACCTGCTCGCCTCTGCACTGCTGGGACCGCTCAACAAGCTGCAGCGTCTGATGGTGGAGGTAGAATATAACGACCTGGATGTGCGGTTTCAGAGCCGTTATGAGGATGAGGTGAGCGCCGTGGGCCATAAGTTCAACCGGATGCTGGACCAGATTCAGGTTCTGATTCAGGAGGTGCGGACCTCGGAGCAGGAGAAGCGCAAGTCGGAGGTCAAGGCGTTACAGGCGCAGGTGGACCCTCATTTCTTATACAACACGCTGAATACGATCTTCTGGAAAAGCGAGAATGGCGAGAAAAGCGATGTCAGCGAGATGATCGTCGCCTTGTCGCTCCTCTTCCGCCTGGGGCTGAACAACGGGAATGATATTACGACCCTCCAGCAGGAGGTCCAGCATGTCCGGCAGTATTTGCAGCTCCAGCAGAAGTGCTATGAGAATCTGTTCACTTATACGATTGAGGTGGAGGATGATGCCTGCCTGTCCGTGCGGATGTTGAAGATTCTGCTTCAGCCACTGGTGGAAAATTCAATTCTGCATGGCTTCCGCGACAAAGCGGAGCTAGGCAGAATTGAGATCCGCATCTACCGCGCTGCCGGATTCCTGATTCTGAGGGTCACGGACAACGGCTGCGGCATGGATGCCGCTCAGCTTGCGAATGCGGTGAACGGCACCGAAGCGGAGCGCAGGGGATATGCCTTGCCCAACCTGCGCAGCAGGCTCAGCCTGCATTACGGTGAATCTGCATCGATTGCCTTCAGCAGCATTCCCGATATTGCTACAACTGTAACCGTCACGATACCGATCCTCTAGGAGGCTGCCATGAACCCATTGACCTTGTGCGTAATGGATGATATTCAGACTGTCGTCAAAGGAATTGCTTCAACGATCCCGTGGGCGGATCATGGAATCGAGGTGGCGGGTACCGCCGGCAACGGTGAGCAGGGCTGGGAGCTGCTGCTGGAGAAGGACCCCGACATCGTAATCAGCGATATCCGTATGCCGAAGCTCAGCGGTCTTGAGCTCATGAAACGGGCTGCCGAAGCGAAGCTGCGGGCCGAATTCATATTCATCAGCGGGTATTCGGATTTCAGCTATGCGCAGGAGGCGATCAAGCTGGGCGCCTCCAACTATTTGCTGAAGCCGTTCACCCAGCCGGAGATTGTGGACGCTGTGCTGAAGGTGAAGCAGACTATTGAAGAAGAGCGGGCGAGAGCAGAGCAGATACAGCAAATGGAGCAGAAGATGATGGCCAGCCATGCGCAGCTGCGCCAGGATTATCTCACCGCTCTGCTGCGCCAGGAGACCAATATCAGCCTGAGTGACAGCCGCTGGCAGGAGCTCGGCATCGACCTGGATGCCGGCAATCTGCTGGTGATGGCTATTGAGCTGGACTGTTATACCGAATACGGATACACCCTGCATCTGGATGACAGTGAGATCATTCCTTTTGCGATCAAGAACATCCTGGACGAGACGCTGAAAATGCACACGCGCGGCGTTGTACTGCGCGAGAGCAGACAGCGGCTGGCCGCGATCTTTAATCCGCCAGAGGCCGTGGATACGGTAGAGCTGCTGGAGCTGTGCCGTGAGAATGTGGAGAAATACAGCAAGAATACCGTTTCGATCGGCCTTGGCACAGCGGCACGGGGACCGCGTGAGATCAGGGCCTCCTTCGTGCATGCGGCCAAAGCACTGGCCTACCGCTTTTACAGTGAGGGGAATTGTATCTTCCGCTTCACAGAGCTGGACCCGGAGAACCGCGCAGCCCCGGACTATCCTGAGGAGAAGGTGAAGGAACTGCTGTACGCGCTCAAATCCGGCAATGAAGAAGGCTGTCATGAGATCATCGGCGAGATCTTCCGGCGGTGGACCCTCTCCGGCAGATATCCTGATCCGCTATCGATGGTCCGTCTGTTGTCCGGGCTGACCTTCGCTATGTACCGGGCGTTCTGTGATGAAATCACGGAAGAGGAGCGCATACAGCTGGAGGCTGACTTGACGGCGCTTGAGGAGAACCGTTCTTTAACCTTTGGCGGGTGGAAAAGCTATATCAAGCACTTCGCCAGCATGGGCTGCGAATTCGTCGATAGCAAGCAGTTCCGTGATGTAACGCAGTCCATTAACCGCGCCAGAGAATATATCCGGCTGCATCTGGAGGAGAATCTGACCCTGAACAGCTGCGCGCAGGCCGTCCATCTCAGCCCGAGCTATTTCGCAGGCGCCTTCAAGAAGGAGACAGGCATGACGCTGATTCAGTATATTACCAAGCTGCGGATGGAGCGGGCGAAGGAGCTGCTGATTGCCGGGGCGCAGGTGCAGGAGATTTCCCTGATGCTCGGCTATGAGGACCGCCCGTATTTCAGCGGCCTGTTCAAAAAATACTGCGGACTTACGCCCACAGCGTTCCGGCAGAAATACCTGAAATAAGGAGGAGCCGAAGGAACAGGGACAAGCATTTTTCCCCCCTTACAAAGTTAGAATGTCCCTCACCCCACTGAAAGCGGAACCATTATGATTACGTTAACAGATAGCCGATTGCAGGCTGTCAGGACAAGCACAAGGGGGCATAACGATGGATAAAAAATGGGTTGTTGCAACAATGAGTACAGTGCTGGCACTGAGTCTGGCCGGCTGCGCTGCCGACAGCAATAAGGAGCCCGCGGCAAGTAACAGCAAACCGGCGGACGCCAAGGGAGATAACGGAGCAGCAAGCGGCGGCAAAACCAAAATCCTCTACTGGACACCCGACCGTCACGACGCCGATTTCATGAAATCCAAGATTGATGAATTCAACAAGACGAATAAGGATAACATCGAAGTGGAAATGACCGTGATGGGGGACAATTATCCGCAGGCGGTAGATATCGCTTTTGCCAGTAAGCAGGCTCCTGATGTGCTTCAGATCAACGACTTCCAGACCTATTACAAAAAAGGCTACATGGCCCCGATCAATGATTATATGAGCAGTGAGATGAAGGAGACCTTCAAGGACAGCCTGCTGGAGAACAAGAATACCGTGGACGGCAAGACCTATACCCTGCCCAACACCGGACAGATCTGGAGACTGATCTATAATAAAGATATCTTCAAGCAAGCGGGCATTGAGAATCCGCCAAAAACTCTGGACGAGATGGTTGCTGCCGCCAAAAAGATTACCGATACCGGCAAAAAGGACGGCATATACGGCTTCGCCAGCCCGTTCAAGAGCTCAAGCGGCTTCTGGCGTGCATCCAATACTGTAGCTGGTGCGAGCAACAATACCGGCATTGACGGCTACAATTACAAGACCGGACAATTTGATTTCAGCATGTATAAGGATATTGCGCTGGCCCTGCATCAGATGAACGAAGACGGCAGCATGCTGCCGGGCGTAGAGAGCCTGGATATCGATCCGCTGCGTGCGCAGTTCGCCCAAGGCAAAATCGGCATGTACATTAACCACTCCGCAGAGCCCGGCGTCTACAAAGACCAGTTCCCGACCACCGCTAATTGGGCTGCCGTTGCTGTACCGACTACGGACGGAACGATTAAGGGTGCATCGCAGATCATCGGCGGCTCCTACATCGGCATCAGCGCAGACAGCACGCACAAGGAAGCAGCGTGGAAGTTCATGGAGTATGTGTACAGCGACAGCCTGCAAAGCGAGTATTATGAAAAAGGCTACGGCATCTCCCTGATCCCTACAGTCATCAGCTCCGGCAAAAAACCAAGCATTCCCGGCATTGAAGGCTTCCTGCCGAAGCGTTATGACGCGATTTATCCGGCGAACCCGCTGACCATTACAGAAGGGTCACTGGAAGGCAGCAAATGGAGCGATGCGTTCTCGGCATTCGTCTTCACCGGCGGCGATGTGGACAACATTATCAAAGACCTGGATACCCGGTATAATGTCTCATTAGAGAAAGCAAGAGCCTCCGGCGCAACGGATATTGTGGCCGATCCAAGCTTTGACGCATCGAAGCTGCAGGGTAAATTATCCACCGAGGAATAAGAGGTAAGGTTCAGGTGGCGGCCGATGCATGATAGATTCGGCCGCTTTGTTTTGGGGCCCCCCGCAAAGTACCTGAGTAAACATCGGAGCAAAGCCCCACTTTGTGGGGATTTTTAAAGAGAGGAGCAGATCCGAAATGATTATAGAGAATAGCCAAGCCGCAAAGACGGTTCTGAATGAGAGCAGTTCCCGCACCCTGCTGGCAAGAGGCGGATCACTGATGATGGTGGAGGTTACCTTCGCCAAAGGCGGCATCGGGGAGGTTCATTCCCATGATGCGCATGAGCAGATCAGCTACATTGTGAAGGGCAGCTTTGAGGTCAAGGTCGGGGAGGAGACGCGTATTCTGAAGGCGGGCGACAGCTTCTATGCCGGCTACAATATTCCGCATGGTGTGAAGGCGCTGGAGGATTCCGTGATTCTGGATGTGTTCAATCCGTTTCGTGAGGACTTCCTGGAGAAGCAGGAATGAAGGATTATTATCTGAACGCATCTGAGCTGCGCAGCGCTGCCGCTTATTATGTCCGTCATTTCCCCAACGAGGCGCAAAACTCGGTCCAGATTGCCGAGCATGCCGTGGACAATGAATTCATTATTCCTTATACCGGTGATCTGAGCCGCTGGATTCCGCTGGGCAAGCCGGTGGTAGACTGGCTGCATAATCCTACGAACGACCCCGAATTCACCTGGGGCATCAACCGCCACTGGCATATGCTGGATCTGGGCAAGGCCTATCTGATGAATGGCAAGCCGGAATACGTTACGGCCTTTATGCAGCATTTCCGCAGCTGGCGCGAGCAGAACCCGGTTCCTGTGATCCCGTCGTATGAGGAAGCGGTCTTTTTCCAGAAGCTAGGTCCATGGCGTCTGCTGGAGACCGGCCTGCGGGTGCAGTCATGGATCTCTGCGTACAAATATATGGAGGACAGCCCGCTGCTGGATGGACACTTCCGCAGTGAGCTGCTGGAGGGGCTTGCGGAGCATGCTGAATATCTGACCCGCTACCTGGGCAGCACGGAGATCAATCATGCGATTATGCATATGCAGGGCCTCTATATGATTGCTGTCTTCCATCATGAGCATCCGCGCGCACCGTATTGGCGGCAACTGGCCGGGGAGCGCCTGGAGCTGTGCCTTTTGCATCAGGTCGGGCCGGAAGGGATTCAGATTGAGCTGACCACCCATTATCATGATGCGGCCATTGAGATGTTCGGAACGCCTTATCTGCTGGGCGCGTTATCCTGCCACCCGTTCTCCGCCTGGTACGGCGGGCAGCTCCGCAAGATGGCCGCGTTCACCGAAGCGCTGGTCCGCCCGGATCACCAGTCCACCGGGATCGGCGATTCCGACTGGATCAGCAGCGGCCGGCAGCGGCTGACGCTGCTGGGCGCCATTCTGAAGGATGATGCACTGGTCGGACGCGGCACGGGCAATGCAGAATGCCTCTGGCTGCTGGGAGCCGAGGCGTATGAGCGGTGTGTGCAGCTTCAGGCGGAGTCTGCGCCTTCGGTGAGCAGCGTGGCTTTTGTGCAGACCGGGTATTATGTGATGCGGGACCCGCAGCAGTATCTGTTCTTCGATGCCGCAGAGATGGGCGGAGCGCACGGTCATGCCGATGCGCTGAATCTGGAGTGGATGTGGAACGGGCAATTGCTCTTCACCGATACCGGGAGGTACACCTATGAGGAAGGGGAATGGCGCCGTTATTTCAAAAGCACCCGGGCACACAACACTATTACCATAGACGGGTTGGATCAGACGCCGTATATCTCTACCCAGCAATGGGGCGAGCCTGTGGCTAAGGCCAGCACCTTCCGCTGGGAGAGCAACAGCCGTTACCACTTCATTGATGCCGCGCATAACGGATACATCCGTCTTCCCGGTCCGGTAATGCACCGGCGCTGGGTGCTGCTGGGCGTGGAGGTGCCGCTGTTGCTGATTGCCGACTGGCTGGAGGCGGATGGCGAGCATGAGCTGGAGCAGCGGTTCCATCTGCACCCGGAGGCGGTGCTGGAGCTGTCTTCCGGAGCCGGAGCGGCTGGAGAAGCCGTGACCGGAGCCGGAGAACCCGAAGTCGCAGCCGGAGCCGCACAGCCTACAGCAACCGTGGTCTATCCCGGCTCTACAGTGAAGCTGAATATGAGCTGGATGACCAGCGGCCTGAAGGATGAACAGTTCACGGTGAGTAAGGAGCAGGGCTGGGTATCGGAGGTCTACGGCTCCAAATCGGAGATTCCGGTAATCGAGGGCCGGGCGGCTTGGTCCGGTAAGGCTGGAATTCTGACCCTGTGTCTACCCGGCGATAAGGCGGACAACAGCGGTCCGCTACACGTGAGCACCTGCGTGGTGGATGCGGAGCGGCGGCGGGTCGAGCTGTCCTATGTATACGGAGATGCGAGCGGCACCATTGTAATCGGCCCGGACACCCTGGGCTGGACGGAGCGGAAGGAATAAGCATTTTGTGCTGGAAGTTATTAAAGATAAGAATATTAGCAGATAAGACTTCTCCGCTGGCCGTTTTCCGGCTGCGATAGGCTTAAATGCACTTTGTACAACTAAAACATCCGATGTCGAATCGATTACCTGTTTAGGTGTATTTCGTACAATAAAATATTCACGCATTGCCGGTTCTTGCCTCTTTGGGCAGATTTAGTTGCACAGACTACAGCTATACGAGAAAAGTATGCTGTTCCGCTGCTTTTAAGTGTACATTCTACAACTATCCCTGTCTTGCCCTTCACTTGGGAGGAGTTGCAGCAGTAACTGTTAGCCTTGAACCTAATTGACATGATTTATTCAGACTCTTCCGCCCGCCGCTTGCACGGCTCAGGGAGAGTCTTCTTTATTTCTGCATTTGCAAACAATGGCAAACGTACGTTCTGGAGCGGGCGGTGGAGGTATGCTATACTATTGAGACGAGAAGTTTCATAGATTCTGGTGTCGCATAGAGTGCCAGGGTTCAACGGAAGGAGTCTGCTGAAATGACGGTTAACTTCATCATCGGCCGCTCGGGCAGCGGCAAGACGACTACAATATGGGAGCGGGTATCCTCCAGGCTGAAGGCAGAGCCGCTTGGGGCCCCAATCATTATACTTGTTCCCGAGCAAGGATCATTCGGAGCGGAACGGGGACTGCTGGCGGCGGGCGGCGTGAAGGGGAGTCTGCGCGCCCAGACGCTCAGCTTCTCGCGGCTTGCCTACCGGGTGAAGCAGGAGACCGGCGGCAGCGCAAGTCTGCCTATCAGTGAAGAAGGCAAGAAGATGCTGATCTACAAGATTATCAGCAAGCGCAAGGAGGAGCTGAAGCTGTTCGGGGCTTCCTCGGACCGGCCGGGATTTGTGGAGCGGCTCAGCAGTCTGCACACAGAGCTTAAGCGCTGCTGTCTTGGAGCCGGAGACCTGGAGGAGCAGATCGGCAGAATGCGGGATGCCACGCTGGGCAGCCCTATTCTGGCCGGGAAGCTGGATGATCTGCATCTCGTCTTCAGCGAGCTGGACCAGGAGATGTCACAGCTCTATATAGATGAAGAGGACAGACTGGCCGAACTGGCTGAGCATATTGCGGACTCTGCCTATATCCGCGGCGCCGAGATCTGGGTGGACGGCTTCCACGGCTTCAGCAACCAGGAATTCATTGTCTTGCGTGAGCTGATGCAGTACGCGGACACAATGACCATTGCGCTCACACTGGACCGGATCCATCCGCCGGGCGTTGCCCCTCATGAGCTGGAGCTGTTCCATCCGGCGGCGGTTACTTACATTAAGCTGCGGGGAATAGCGGAGGAGATGGGACTTACCGTATGGGATGAGCTGCTGGCTCCGCCCGTCCTGCCAAGGTTCAAGGACGCTCCCGTACTCGCTCATCTGGAGCGCGGATTACAGCGCCGGCATCCCTGGACGGGACCGGCTGAACAGGTGAAGGAAGCCATCAGCATCCGGGCTGGGGCTTCACGCCGCACCGAGGTGGAGGGCGTGCTGCGCGAGATGCAGGCCCTGGCCAGAGAATCGGGGGCCAAATATGGGGAAATGGCGGTATTCATGCGCAATATGGCTGATTATGAGCCGCTGATTGCCCCGTTATTTCAGGACTTCGGCGTTCCGTTCTTCCTGGACCAGAAGCAGAGTGAGCTGCATCATCCGCTGGTGGAATTCATCCGCTCCGCTCTCGATGTCGTCCGCCGCCGCTGGCGTTATGAAGATGTGTTCCGCTGCGTGAAGACAGAGCTGCTGCTCCCGCTGGACGGAAACATTACCCGTGCCGATATGGATGAGTTGGAGAACTATGTGTTGGCCTGCGGCATTCACGGCTATCGCTGGACGGACGGGCGCTCCTGGAAGGGGATTCCGCGCCTCTCCCTGGAGGGCAGTGAGGCTGTAGATGAAGCCATGCTATCCAGAATGGAAGCCTGCCGGAGTGCGATTACAGGACCGCTGCAGGCATTTGAGCAGAGAATCAAAGCCAGCCGCAGCGGTCTGGAGCTATGCCGGGCGGTATATCTGCTGCTGGAGGATACGGAAGCGGCACGGAAGCTCGAAGGGATGGGAGCGGAGTCACTGAAGCAAGGCCGCCCGGAAGCCGCCCGGGAGCATAGCCAGCTCTGGGGCGCTGTTCTGGGTCTGCTGGACCAGATTGCCGAGATGATGGGCAAGGAACGGATAGATTTCAGCCTGTTCGCCGGGGTGCTGGAGACCGGGCTGGCTGAGCTTAAAATGGGGCTCGTCCCGCCCGCACTTGACCAGGTGCTGGTAGGTACGATGGACCGTACCCGGGTGTCGGGGGTGAAGTACGCCTTCCTGCTCGGTTTCAACGAAGGAGTGGTTCCGGCACAGTTCAAGGAAGACGGCATTCTGTCCGAAGGGGAACGGCTTATGCTGGAGAAGTCCGGTATGGAGCTTGCGCCGGGCTCATCCCGGAAGCTGCTGGATGAACGTTTCCTGATCTACAATGCGCTTACGACGGCCAGCAAAAAGCTGTGGATCAGCTATGCTGTAGCTGACGATGAGGGGAAGGCGCTGCTGCCCTCGGAGGTTATCCGCCAGCTGCAGGGAATGTTCGCGCAGCAGTTAGATGAACAATTCCTCTCAGGCTTCCCGCAGAGCGGCAATGATGACGACGCTGTCCATATGGACTTCATCGGCCATCCTGAGCAGACGCTCCGCATGCTGCTGCTTCAGCTCCGCCAGTGGCGTCAAGGGGCAGAGATCCCCGGCATGTGGTGGGAGGTCTATAACTGGTTTGCGGCGGAGCAGGGTGCAGACAAGCCTGCGGATGAACAGGCAGCGGAATACCGCCATGCGGATCTGTCCATGAAGCTGAAGCTGGAGCGGCTGCTCGGCTCGCTGTTCTACCGCAATGAAGGCATACGGCTGAAGAAGGAGACCAGCCTGCGCCTGTATGGCGGCTCTACGCTGCGCGGAAGCGTGTCACGAATGGAGCGGTTCGTTGCCTGCTCCTTCTCTCATTTCGCTTCCTACGGACTGAGGCTGAAGGAGCGCCAGCTCTATAAGCTCCAAGCTCCGGATATCGGGCAGCTTTTCCATGCGGCCCTTAGTGAAATGGCGAAGCGGCTGCAGGAGCAAGGCCGCAGCTGGGGCAGCATGACTGCGGAGGAATGCCGCCGTGAGGCAGGGGCGACAGTGGATAAGCTGTCTCCGCTGTTACAGGGAGAGATTCTGATGAGCAGCAAGCGCTACGGCTATATCTCGCGCAAGCTGAAGAATATTGTCGGCCGCGCTTCGGTCATCCTCGGGGAGCATTCGCGGCGCGGGAGTTTTGAGCCGGTCGGGCTGGAGCTGGATTTTGGCCCGGGCCAGGAGCTGCCTCCGCTGAGAATTACACTGCCGAACGGCTGTGTTATGGAGGTGGTCGGCCGGATTGACCGGGTGGATAAGGCTGAAGGGGAGCAGGGGATTCTGCTGCGGGTGATCGACTACAAATCAAGCCAGAAGGATCTCAAGCTGCATGAGGTCTACTATGGGTTGTCGCTACAGATGCTGACTTACCTTGATGTGCTGCTGACCTATTCCGAGCAATGGCTGGGCCAGGAAGCACTGCCTGCCGGGGCGCTCTATTTCCACGTTCATGATCCGCTCCTGACCTCAGCCAACGGAATGAACCGGGAGCAGGCAGAGCAGGAGCTGATGAAGCGCTTCAAGATGAAGGGCCTGCTGACCGCCGACCGTGAGGTAGTATCGCTGATGGATACCACACTAGACAAAGGGTATTCCTCTATTGTTCCGGTAGCGCTGAAGAGTGACGGCAGCTTCTATAGCAGCGCATCTGTAGCTACCCCAGAGCAGTGGGGGCAGCTGCGTTCCTCGGTGCGCAGCACGATCTCGGAGATCGGGACCAGCATTACGGAGGGGGATGTGACGATACAGCCTTATCGTATCCAGCAGGAAACGGCCTGTACCTTCTGCTCCTTCCGTCCCGTCTGCCAGTTCGATGAAGCGGTGGAGGGCAATAGCTATAACATTCTAAGTAAGCCGGGCAAAGAAGTGATCTGGGATCTGCTGTCCCGCAAAGGAGGAGAGAAGCTGTGAGCACAAGACCTGTACCCGAAACGAAGCCGGAAGGCAGTCTGTGGAGTGACGACCAGTGGCGCGCCATTGCCGAGAGCGGCAGCGATATTCTCGTGGCAGCGGCAGCCGGTTCCGGCAAAACGGCAGTCCTTGTCGAGCGGATTATCCGCAAGATCAGCAAGGAGGAAGCGGGCTTCAGTGTGGACCGGCTGCTGGTGGCAACATTCACCAAGGCTGCCGCCTCCGAGATGCGCCAGCGTATCCGGGAAGCGCTGGAGCGTAAGCTGGAGGAGGACAGTGAGGGCGGGAACGAATATCTGCGCCGCCAGCTTGCTCTCTTGGGCAGAGCCTCCATTACCACGCTGCATTCCTTCTGCCTTGAAGTAATCCGCCGGTATTACCAGATGATTCCAATCGATCCCGGCTTCCGTATCCTGAATGAGCATGAGGCGGAGATGATGCGCCAGGAGCTGCTGGAAGAGTTGCTCGAGGAGAAATACGGCGAGGTTGCCGAGGACGGGGAAGATACCCTGTTCGTGCAGCTTGCAGACTGGTTCAGCGGTGAACGGAGCGATGATGCGGTGCATTCGCTGATTCAGCGGCTGCATGATTTCGCGCGCAGCCATCCCTGGCCTGCGCAGTGGCTGCGGGATACCGCAGCCGACTTTGCGCTGCCGGATGCTGAAGCTCTTAGCCATACACCTTGGGTGCAGAGCATTCTTGCCGAAGCCAGGCTGACGCTGAAGGGGGCGATCAGCCAGCTGGAGCAGGGGCGTGACATTGCGCTTCAACCCGCCGGTCCGGCGCCTTACGCGGAGAATCTTGCTGCCGATCTGGAGATGGCGCAAGGCCTGCTGGACGCGGTGGACTCACAGCCCTGGGCCGGATTGTATGATATCTTCATGGAGATCTCCTTCGGGAAGCTGAAGCCCTGCAAGAAGGATGCCACTGATCCGCTGCTTCAGGAGAGTGTGAAGGCAATCCGGGATCAGGTGAAGAAGAGCCTGCTCGAGCTGCAAAAATCTCTGTTCGGCCGTCCGTCGGAATCCTTCCTGAGTGAACTACATACGGCGGCTCCGCTGATGCAGGAGCTGGCGGAGACCGTAATCGCGTTCGGCGAGCGCTACAGGCTGGAGAAGGCGGGCCGGGGGCTGGTGGACTTCAGTGATCTGGAGCATTACTGCCTGCAGATTCTGCGCCATAAGGACTCGCAGCCGGGGCATTCGCTACCGTCGGATGCGGCGATGGAGTACCGCAGCCAGTTCGACGAAGTGCTGCTGGATGAATATCAGGATACCAATAGCGTACAGGAGGAGATTGTCCGGCTGATCTCCCGGGAATCCCCCGGCAACCGCTTCATGGTCGGGGATATGAAGCAGAGTATATACCGGTTCCGCCTGGCGGAGCCGGGCCTGTTCCTGGACAAATACCGCAGGTTCAGTAATGATCCATCCTACGGAGACAGTGCAGGTAGCACCCTGCATGTCGTTGAGGCAGATGGCCGGGCGGGGGCTGATCCGGGACAGGAGGAACGGGAAGATGGTCTCGTCATCGATCTGGCCCGCAATTTCCGCAGCAGGATGGAAGTGGTGAATGCGGTGAATATGGTCTTCCGGCAGATCATGGACAGCAATGTCGCGGAGATCAGTTATGATGAGCGGGCAGAGCTGGTGTACGGAGCGAACTTTCCGGGAGCTGCGGAGAAAGGTGCGGATATTTATTTTGCGCCGGAGCTGCTGCTGATCGACAAGGGAGCCTCTGCCCCGGGTCCGGCGGACGAAGCGGCAGAGGGCGATGAGCTGCCCCTTCTGGAGCTGGAGGCTGCCGAGAGTGAGACGGCGCAGCTGGAAGCACGGGCCATTGCCCGGCGTATCTCACAGATGACGGGAATGACCGGCGGTGAGCCGCTGCTGATCTATGATAAAGGACTGCGGATCATGCGTCCCGTGGTATACGGCGACATTGTCATTCTGTTGCGTTCGGCCCGGGTATGGACGCCGCTGATGATTGAGGAGCTGCGGGGTGAAGGTATTCCGGCATACGGGGACCAGAACAAGGGGTATTTTCAGGCTACCGAGGTGGAGATTGCCCTCTCCCTGCTGCAGATTGTCGATAATCCCCGACAGGACATTCCTCTAGCCGGAGTGCTGCGCTCACCGGTGGTGAATCTCCAGGAGGAGGAGCTGGCGAAGGTGCGGCTGTGCAGCAGAGGGACGTTCTACGATGCGTTGGTTGCGGCTTCTGAAGCAGGGGAGGCACTGCGGGACAATCCGCCGGATCTGTTCTGGGAGGCCGCGCTGCTGGCGGGACAGGGGGCCGGTACCGGTGACACAGCCGGAGAGACAGCCGCCTCGTCAGAGCTTACGCCATCGTCAGGAAATGAGAGTGTACAGGAAGGTATAACTGACGGAACCGATGCTTCGGCGGCGCTGCGGGATATTCCGCTTACGCTGCAGCGTAAGCTTAAGTCCTTCCTGGATAGGCTGGAGAACTGGAGAAATGCTGCCCGGCAAGGAAGCTTAAGCGAGCTGATCTGGAGGATCTACCGGGAGAGCGGGTATCTGGAGTGGGTCGGAGGGCTTCCCGGAGGCTTTCAGCGCCAGAACAATCTGAAGGCGCTGTATGACCGGGCTGTTCAATTCGAGAACGAGACCTCGGCCAGAGGGCTGTTCCGCTTTCTGGTGTTCATCTCACGGCTGAGAGAGAACGGCGGCGATCTGGGGGTTGCCGGAGGAAGCAGCGAGGAGGCCGGGGGCGTCAGAATTATGACGATCCACAAATCCAAGGGTCTGGAGTTCCCTGTTGTTTTCCTGGCAGGTATGGCCAAAATGTTCAACCGTCAGGACCTGCATTCCCCGTTCCTGATGCACAAGGAGCTTGGCTTCGGGCCGCGCTTCGTGGAGCGGGAGACCAGGGTCAGCTACCCGACACTGCCCTATCTGGCGATTAACCGCCGTTCGCGGCTGGAGCTGCTCGCTGAGGAGATGCGCGTGCTCTATGTCGGACTGACCCGTCCGCGCGACAAAATGATTCTGGTCGGCACGGTCAGAGATCTGCCGCGCACGGTTTCGGGCTGGGCAGCGATGCAGGGCCGCGAAGAGCTGCTGCTGGCGGATCACCTGCTGGCCCGGGGCCGCAGCTATCTGGACTGGGTGGGACCGGCGCTGATCCGCCACCCTGCCGCTGCTATTCTGCGTAAGCTGGCAGGCAGTGAGGGCCCGGTATCCACGGTGCTGCATGGTGATGAGTCGAACTGGAGCATTACGGTGACTGGTGCGGCGGAGCTTAGCCCTGGCGCTTTTCTTGCCGGGGACGGCGATCAGGACAAGAACGAACAACGCGGGGTAATTCTGGAGGCGCTCCGCAGGGGCAGGGCGGTGTCAACACCTGAGACCCCGGTAGCTGCGCAGATAGCGGAGAGACTGGGCTGGACTTACCGGTATGCGGCAGCGTCAAGCATCCCTGCTAAGACCTCTGTCACCGAACTCAAGGGGTTATTGTCGATGCAGGAGCAGCCGTCTTACGACCAGCTGGAGGAGCGGAAGCTCCCGGGTGGACCGGACGAACGGAACGAACGCGGGTATAGGGACAGCCTGCATCTCCAGCGGCCGAAATTCATGGAGCAGCGGGGACTTACCCCTGCCGAGCGCGGAACGGCTTATCACACGGTGATGCAGCATATCCCCCTGGATGAGCCGGTAGACCGGTCTGTGCTGGAGGCTACGCTTGCGCGTCTTGAAAGGCTTGCTATCCTTAGCAAGGAACAGGCGGATGCGGTGGTGCTGGAGGAAGTTGAGCAGTTCTGCCGGAGTGAGCTGGGACACAGACTGTTCCATTCTGCCTGGAAGACCAGAGAGCAGCCCTTCAGTTACACGATGCCAGCCGGTGAAGCCTACCGGGGGCTTGACTATCTGGACGAAGCGGCTGCCGGACTTGCGGATGAGCAGGGCGGTGGTGATTTTGCGGAGACGGTACTGATTCAAGGCGTGATCGACTGCCTGTTCCGGGAAGAGGGACGGCTGATTCTGCTGGATTACAAAACAGATCATATCCCTCCGCACGGGGAAGGGCTTGCACAGCTGTCAGACAAATACCGTTTCCAGTTGGAGTTGTACAGCAAGGCGCTGCTGGATATTCTGGGCGAGCCGGTCAGCGAGGTGTGGCTATACTTTTTCGATGGGGGACATGCTGTTAGATTGTGATTGGCGGGGAAGGCTTGCGGTAGCTGCAGCGGATGAGGATGAGGCGGATCTAGGGTGCTACGCGGTATTTTAGACTAATACATGCTTGCGGTCTGAAGTGCGTTGGCTGTCGACTGAAATGATATTTATGGATAAGAGTTCTATGAATGATTCGTAGAGTGGCTTTGCTGGCTGAATGTGGCTGAAGGATCGCCGGGAAGAGCAAGAGTGTATCTAATCTCATCGGTTAAAGGCTGAATGTATGCTATAAGCCGAATGAACCGGCTGGAACAGCGACATATGGCCCGAGTGTATCTAAAAAACAACATACATGGTGCTTGCACGCAGGTGAATGGTCCGAATATATGCGAAAAACAGCATACATTGTGCTTGCGCGCAGGCATATGAACCGAATGTATGTGAAAAACAGTATACATTGTGCTTGCGTGCAGGCATATGAACCGAATGTATGTGAAAAACAGCATACATTCTTTGAATCTATAATTGCCGCAGACAGGCGGGGAAAAGAGGGCGGAAATGCGCATATTGCATACGGGAGACTGGCATCTGGGGCGGACGCTGGAGGGCCGAAGCCGGCAGAAGGAGCAGGAGCAGTTCGTGGATGAGCTGGTTATGATAGCCGACTCCTCCGGGGCGGATCTGATTCTGATGGCGGGGGATGTCTATGATTCAGTCAATCCTCCGGCTGCGGCAGAGCAGCTGTTCTATGACGCGGCGGCCAGACTGACGGCAGGCGGCCGTCCGCTGGTGGTTATTTCGGGCAATCACGACCAGCCGGAGCGCGTAGCTTCCGTGTCCCCGCTTGTCCGCAGACAAGGGATTACGCTCGTCGGAATGCCGACTTCGGAACCGGTCACGGTACATGCTGCCAGAACCGGCGAGGTTGCCAAAATCGCTGCGCTCCCTTACCCCTCCGAAGCCCGTCTCGGCGAGCTGCTCGTGGGGGATAGCGGGGAGGCTGAGCTGAGGCTGGCTTACAGCGCCCGGGTGGGGCGGCTGATGAACCTGCTCGGGCGCGAGTTCACCCCGCAGACCGTCAATCTGGCGATGAGCCATATCTATGTGCTGGGCGGCGTGGAGAGTGACTCCGAACGGCCGATCCAGGTCGGCGGTGCGTATACCGTTGATCCTTCGGCACTCTCTTGCGGAGCGCAGTATACGGCACTCGGACATCTTCACCGCGCCCAGCGGGTCAAGGGCGAGGGGATGATCCGCTATAGCGGCTCCCCGCTGGCATACAGCTTCTCTGAGGCAGGCCAGGCCAAGTCGGTGGCCATGATTGATGTTGCACCCGGTGGGGAGCCGGTGTTCGAGGAGATCTATCTCTCCTGCGGGCGGCCGCTGGTGAACTGGAGGTCTGCGGGCGGATTGCAGGAGGTCTATGGCTGGCTGGATGAGGGCAGGGATGAAGGAGCATTCATTGATCTGGAGCTGCGGCTGACCGAGGCCATGTCCATGAATGATATCCAGCGGCTGCGCAAGTCACGGGAAGGCATCGTCCATATCCGGCCAATCTATCCGCAGATGGAGCAGGAGCTGGAAGAGATGTCCCGCTCCCGCATGCCGGTACAGGAGCTGTTCCGCAGGTTCTATCAGCGCCAGACCGGCGGTGCGGAGCCGGATGACAGCCTAATTGAGCTGTTCCTGGAGCTGGCGGAAGAAGAGCGGACCGAAGCTGTCGAAGGGGAGGAGAACTGAATTGAAGCCGATTCTATTGAAATTATCCGGGCTGCAGAGTTACCGGGCGGAGCAGGAGATTGATTTTGCCAGCCTGACCGAGACGGGGCTGTTCGGGATCTTCGGTCCGACGGGCAGCGGCAAATCCAGTCTGCTGGACGCGATTACACTGGCGATGTACGGCAAAGTGGAGCGCGCCGTGAACGGAACCCAAGGGATTATGAACCATTCCGAGGACCAGCTCAGCGTGGCCTTCACCTTCGAGCTGAACTCCTCTTCCGGGACGCGTCGCTATCGCGTAGAACGGAAGTTCAAACGCACCGGGGAGCAGTCGGTCAGCAATACGATCAGCCGGTTCATCGAGGTCAAGGCGGACGGGGATCTTGTGATGGCCGACAAGCTGGCGGACGTTACGCGCTGTGTCGAAGAGCACATCGGGCTGAAGATGGACGACTTCACCCGTGCCGTTGTGCTGCCGCAGGGCAAATTCGCCGAGTTCCTGTCGCTGCGGGGCGTGGACCGCAGGCAGATGCTCCAGCGTCTGTTCCATCTGGAACAGTACGGAGACGGGCTGGCACTGAAGCTGAGCCGCCGCGTCAAGGAGAACGAGGCGGCACTGCGCGCTCTGGAGGCCGAGCAGCAGGGGCTGGGCAGCGCGGGCAAGGCAGATGTGGAAGCGGCCGCCGTCCGTGTGCAGGAGGCGATCCGTCATGCGGCGGATTGCCGGGGGCGGCTCACGAAGGCTGCGGAGCGCGCCGAGCGCTTCGCCCGCATCCGCGAGCTGCAGGAGGAACGGGCCCGCCGCGAGTCGCAGCGGCAGGCTCTGCTGGCCCAGGAGGAGCAGATCCTCCTCCTGGAGCAGAAGCTCAGCAAGGCGGACGAAGCCGAGCGTAGATTGCCCGCGCTGAAGGCTTGGCGCAGCGCGGAGGAGGCTTGGAAGGCCCGGGCGGCACGCGCCGGGGGCCTTGAGGCCTTGGCCGCCGCCGCCGTGCAGGAGGCGGCAGCCGGGGCGGAAGCGGAAGCAGCGGCCCAGGCTGCGCTGTCCGCAGGCGAGCCGGCCCTCCGCGAGGAGGAGGGCCGGTACCGGCGCGCGCTCGAGCTGGAGGCCGAGCTCGGCGCACTGCACAGCGAGCGGGCGGCGCTGCAGGCGCGCCGCGAGGAAGCCGCCCGGGGCCTGGCCGCCGGGCGGGAGAGCCTGGCCCGGGAGCGTGAGCTTTTGGCCCGTGGCCAAAAGAAACAGTACGAGCTGCAGCAGAGCCTGCAGCCGCTGGCGGTCCGCTCCCAGGAGCGGCAGTCTCTGCAGGAAGCCATGCAGAGACTGCAGGGACTGCGTTCTGCCGAGGCCCAGCGGGAATCGGCAGAACGTGAGTGCCAGAGCCGCGCGGCGGTGCTCGCAGCGGCGGAAGTGCGGCTGGCCGCCGCCGGGTCCCGGCGGCAGGCGCTGGATGCCGGGCGCGGGGAGCTGCTGGCCGCCGCCGCCCTGCACCAGGAAGAGCTCCGGACGGCCGAAGGGGCAGCGGGAGACGCTGCCGGCCGCCTGGAGGGGCACATCAGCGCGCTGGAGGCTGCGCTGAAGGAGCAGGAGGTTCACCGGCTCTCGCAGGCACTCGCCGGTGAACTCCAGGAAGGGGTTCCCTGCCCGGTATGCGGCAGCGAGCATCACCCTTCCCCTGCGCTTGTTCAGCAGCAGGGAGACCCTGAGGAGCTGGACAATAGGCTCCGCCATGTCCGCGCTCAGGCCCGGCAGGCGCTGGAGACGCGCCATCTGCTGCGCAGCCTGCTGGAGCAGGACAGCTCGTGGCTCGCTGGGCTAGCGGGAGCCGCGTCCGAAGAGGCGCTGCACCAGACCGCCGCTGGCGCCGCCGGGGCAGAGGCGGCTGCGGACAAGACGGCAAGCATGACTTCCTACGCCGCACCCGCACCCAAGCTCTCAAGCAGTTCCGGTTCGGATGCCGGATCTGTCACTCTCAGCAATTCCGAGTCCCACGCCGCTTCAGATTCCTTAAACACTTCGGAGTCTCTTGAGGCTTCCAAGTTCCCAAGCAGTTCCGGCTCTTATACAGCATCTGACTCTCTGGACAGTTCCGGCTTCCACGCCGAACCTGATTCTTTAAGCACCCCGGCCTCGGAGTCTCACGACTCCATGGTAACCGCGCGGCTTCCGGATGAACAAGCCTTATCCGCGCTGGATGAACGGTTGTCTGCCTTGAATGATCAGCTGGCCGCGCTCCGAGGACGCTCCGCAGAGCTGCGCCGTGCAGCCTCAGACTGGCAGCGTTCCCTGCAGGAGCTGGAACAGGTCTATCACAAGGAAGCGGCAGGTGCCGAAGCGGAGAAGACCTGGCTGCAGGGACTGTCTGCCAAGGCAGAGGAGCTGGCTGCTTCAGCCGGCAAGCTAAGGGAGGAATGGAGCCGTCTCTTCCCGGAGCTTGCCCCGGAGGAAGCGGAGAGAACGTATCAGGAGATGCTTGGCAAGGATGAACGCGCCGAGGAGATCCGCAGCCGGCTGGAGATCAGCGTCAAGTTCCTGGATGAGAAAAGCCTCGCCGTGCAGACGCTGAACGAGCAGCTGGCCGGGCTGGACAAGGAGCTGGCGCAGTGGGATGCGCAGCTTGAAGGCAAAGAGGCGCTTGCCCGCGATAAAGAGCAGCGCCTTCGCGAAGGGACCGGCGGCCGGCCTGCCGGGGAACTGCTGGCCGGGTGTGAACGCATATTGCTGGAGCTGCAGACTGCGCTGGAACGCAGCCGGCAGGAACACCGCCGGGCAGCGGACAAGGCGCAGGAGCAGACCCGTGAAGCTGCGGTAGCCCGCCAGGCGGCAGAATCAGCGCAGGAGCATTATACCGCCGCCGCCGCCCAGTGGGAGGAGAGTTTGCAGTCTTCGCCGTTCGCTTCGGCCGCAGAAGTGGAGGCCTCATCGCTGGAGACCGGAGAACGGGCACAGGCCGCCGAGCGTGTGAAGTCCTACCGCGAAGAAGAGGCGGAGTGCCTGCTGCAGCTGCGGAGTATTGAAGAGAAGCTGGCTGGAGCTGTGCTCAGCAGCGAAGAATGGCAGGAGAGCCAGGAAACGCTGCTGAGGTGCAAAGAGGAGGACGAAGCCTCGCTTCAGGCCCGTGCACGGGCAGAACGGGATCTGGAGGATCTGCAGCAGCGCCATATCCGCTGGGTAGAGCTGGAGGACAAGCGGGCCGGACATGCGGCGATGCAGGAGCGTCTATCCAAGCTGCAGACCGTACTGCGCGGCAACGCCTTTGTGGAGTATATTGCAGAGGAGCAGCTGATGCAGGTATGCCAGGCTGCGTCACAGCGTCTGCGGTTCCTGAGCAAGCAGCGTTATGCATTGGAGGTGGATTCAGGCGGGGGCTTCGTCATCCGGGATGACGGGAACGGCGGCGTTAGACGTCCTGTGTCCACGTTATCCGGGGGAGAGACCTTCCTGACCTCCCTGTCGCTGGCGCTTGCCCTGTCAGCCCAGATTCAGCTGCGCGGACAATACCCGCTGCAATTCTTTTTCCTGGATGAGGGCTTTGGCACCCTGGACCCGGATCTGCTCGACACCGTTATCACTTCACTGGAGAGACTGCATAATGACCAGCTGTCCGTAGGAATCATCAGCCATGTTCCTGAGCTTCGGGCCCGCCTGCCGCGCAAGCTGATTGTGGTACCTGCAGAGCAGGGCGGCGGGGGTTCAACCATTCTTTTGGAAAAAATGTGAAAGACGGGGTTGGTTGTGATGAGAATCACAGATACACCTCCAACCCCCTGTTATAATACAGCTAAGCCGACATTATTTGAAACACCTCGGCGGACGTATGACAGGGAATGAACTCCTTCTCATACGTCCGCCGCCGAAGCAGCTCATATGAGCTGTGAAGGGTGTTTCTTTTTTTTTGTCTTTTTTTGGGTCCACGCTCAAAACTAGCAACGGTCCTACCCCAAGGAGGGAGCACCCTCCTTTAAGGCAATCGAACAAAATGTATGCGTAAAACCGAACACAATATGGCTGTTGAGGTGTTTGTTGACCAAATGTACACGATAAACCGAATTTATTGTGCCGCCACCCTGTTATAATACAGTCTGCCCTACCTACACCCCCTGTTATTGTGATCCTCCACTCCCTGCCCCTGATATTAACGCTCTGTTCGCGTGACACTTCCACCCCTGCTCCCCTGATCCGCTCCCACCTGATATCCTGACCTCTATTCCCTGATCCCTGCCTGTTTACCTGCTCCCATACTCCTTGCTGCTCCCACCCCAGCTCCCCCATACATCGCCGCCTGCTCACTTTCCCTCACAATCCCAGCATAAGCCGCGCCGAACATCTGATTTCACCAGAATGTAGCCTTCCGCCTTTCGTAATTGCTCAACATCCTGTATGATTAGTTCCATAAATTGAAATTTGTCGCGAAGCCGATCAGGCCGGAAGCCCGATGATCTTCAGGCGTGTGCGCCCCGCAGAGCTCTAGCTGTATTGACGGATCATTGCCTGTGAGTAGCGGGTGGCCGTTGTACGAATAAGAGCTAGGTTCGTGTCTGTTATCTCAGCCTCTGCTGCGGAAAGTGCCGGATGCAAGCTTCTGCATTACAAATTTTTTGGGAGGAAGCGTGGTATGGAAACTGTATTCAGCAAAATTATCGAAGGTGTAATCCCGTCCAAAAAGGTGTTCGAGAATGAGCGGATTCTGGCGTTCCACGATATTGAGCCTGCCGCCCCTGTGCATGTGCTGATTATCCCGAAGAAATACATCGCTTCTATGAACGAGGTTACGCCTGAGGATCTGCCGCTGATTGGCGAGATTCATGCCGTAGCACAGCAGCTTGCCGCAGAGCTCGGAATTGCCGATACCGGCTACCGGCTGATTAATAATTGCGGTCCCGACAGCGGGATGGCAGTGCCGCATCTGCATTATCATCTGCTGGGTGGAGCCAAGCTTGGTGCCCTTACGGGGAACTCCAGTTCTCATGCCTAAGTAAGCAATGCAACTATGTACAGCCCGGCTAAAAAAAGAATAACGCGAAGGTTGACACCTTATTTAGGTTTGACCTATAATGAAAGGTGATGAACCGTGTTGTTATGCTCTTGGACGGTCTGGTCGGAGGGAGGGAAAACTGGTGTCTGAAACGAAAGTTCGCAAAAACGAGACAATTGATGCTGCACTTCGTCGCTTTAAACGTTCCATTGCTAAGGATGGTGTCTTGGCTGAGGTGAAGAAACGCAAGCATTATGAGAAGCCAAGCGTAAAGCGCAAGAAGAAGTCTGAGGCTGCTCGTAAGAGAAAGTTTTAGGAGGATTACCCACGCATGAATCTTAGCGAACGATTAAACGAAGATATGAAGCAAGCGATGAAGAGTAAGGACAAGTTCACACTCTCCACCATTCGAATGGTTCGTTCTACAATAAAGTATCTTGAAATAGATTTGAAGAGAACATTAGACGACAACGAAGTGCTTGATATCCTTAGTCGTGAGATCAAACAGCGCAAAGATGCCCTCCAAGAATTTGAAGCAGCGGGTCGCGATGAGCTTGCCGCGAGTACTAAGGCAGAAATCGAGATTATCATTAAATATCTTCCCGAGCAGCTTACCGAAGAAGAAATTAAAGTAATTGTACAACAGACCATCCAGGAAACCGGTGCTTCTTCGAAAAGTGAAATGGGTAAGGTGATGAGCGCACTGATGCCTAAGGTCAAAGGTCGCGCCGATGGTAAACTTGTGAACCAGGCGGTTCAGCAGTTTCTGCAATAATATAACGCTAGCACCCCTTTTATAAGGGGTGTTTTTCATTATGTGGAGCTTTTTGAATAGAACTGCGTATAAGGTATACTAAGAATTATATGCAGACTTACATAAAATGATAAGTTGAGAATGCAAATGGTTCACGTACAAAAGGGGGGGCGCAGGCTTGAATAAGTTACGCACCATCATATTTTCCTGTATCGCGGCCTTAATGGTTCTTCTGTTCCTGCCATTGGCGGGGACGGTTCAGGCGGATAATGAAGCGGTCCGCGCACCGGGAGCAGCCTCAGGTACAGTGGCCAACGGACCCGTCTTCATTATTCCGGTGGATCAGGAGATTGAGCGGGGTCTGCAGAGCTTTCTGGAACGGGGCTTTCAGGAAGCGGCGAATTACGGCGCAGTTCTGATTGTTCTGGAGATCGATACACCTGGAGGACGGGTGGATTCTGCCGAACGAATCGGCACCCTGGTCAGAGACAGCAAGATCCCGGTAGTAGCCTATATCAAAGGCAACGCCGCTTCCGCAGGCAGCTACATTGCGCTGAGCGCGGACTCCATTATCATGAAGCCGGGCAGCATGATCGGGGCCGCTTCGCTGGTGGACATGAACGGGAAGAGCGTGGAAGACGCCAAGATGGTATCCTATTGGAAATCCAAAATGATCGGGGCTGCCTCGCTGAACGGGCGTGATCCTGAAGTGGCGGCCGGCATGATGGATGTCCATCTGGTAGTTAACCGCCCGGAGCTGGGCGTGAACAAGCAAGCGGGCGAGATTATCGCTCTGAGCAGCAATGAAGCACTTCAGGCTGGTTACGCCGACCGGATTGCTGGAACAGAGCAGGAGGCGATTACCTGGCTAGGCTACTCGACAGACGACATTTTTCGCGTTGAGCATACTGGTGCAGAGAAAATGTCGCAATTTCTGACTCATCCGGTAGTTATGACGATTTTGCTCTTCGTGGGCATCGCCGGTGTGTTCATCGAGCTGCTGGTGCCCGGCTTTGGGGTGCCCGGAATTGTCGGTACGCTGGCATTTGCCCTCTACTTCTTCGGCAACTATGTGGCCGGCTTCGCCGGGGCGGAGACGCTGCTGCTGTTCATTCTGGGACTGGTGATGCTGATTCTGGAGCTGTTCGTGCCGAGCTTCGGTATTCTGGGAATCCTCGGGTCCATCAGTCTGGTAGCGGGTGTTGTAAGGGCTGCTTACAGCTTTACACATGCCCTGTTTAGCCTTGGTATTGCTTTTTCGGCGGCGGCTGTGGTTATTGTGATTGTAGCCGTAGTCTTCAAGGAGCGGGGCATCTGGAACCGGTTCATCCTTCAGGATAGCCTTACCAGAGAGAAGGGATTCGTGCCTGTCCCGGAGAAGCTGCGTCTGATCGGGGCCTCCGGTATCAGTGTTACCCCGCTGCGTCCGGCCGGAACCGCCACCTTTGGCGGCGAACGGATAGATGTGGTGACAGAAGGCGGGTTCATCGAGGCGCAGACGGCCGTGTCCGTGGTGAAGGTTGAGGGCGGCCGTGTGGTAGTGAAGGAAGCTGCGAAATAATTTTTGTCTATCAAAATATCGGAGGTAGGTAAGCGTATGTTAGAAACATCTATGATTGCTTTTTTGCTGATCGCGGTAGCCGTGATTATTGTACTAAGCGTCTTCTTCAGCTTCTTCCCGGTCATGCTGTGGGTATCTGCATGGGCCTCCGGAGTCAAAATCAGCATTATCACGCTGGTAGCGATGCGTCTGCGCCGGGTAACGCCGAGCCGGATTGTCAACCCGCTCATTAAGGCAACCAAGGCCGGGCTGGGGCTGAATATCAATCAGCTGGAGAGCCATTATCTGGCCGGAGGGAACGTGGACCGGGTAGTGAACGCGCTGATTGCCGCCCAGAGAGCGGATATTCCGCTGGAATTCACACGTGCCGCCGCCATCGATCTGGCCGGACGCGATGTGCTGCTGGCGGTTCAGATGAGCGTTAACCCGCGTGTCATTGAGACGCCGATTGTTGCGGCTGTAGCCAAGAACGGGATTGAAGTCAAGGTCAAGGCAAGGGTAACGGTGCGGGCCAATATCGACCGGCTGGTCGGGGGTGCGGGCGAAGAGACGATTATTGCCCGTGTCGGCGAGGGGATTGTAACCACAGTCGGCTCCAGTAATTCGCATAAGGATGTGCTTGAGAATCCGGATTCCATCTCCCGGACCGTATTATCCAAGGGCCTGGACTCAGGGACTGCTTTTGAAATTCTGTCCATTGATATTGCGGATGTGGATGTAGGCAAGAACATTGGTGCTTACCTGCAGACCGAGCAGGCGGAAGCGGATAAGCGCATCGCCCAGGCGAAGGCTGAAGAACGCCGGGCCATGGCGGTTGCCCATGAGCAGGAGATGAAGGCCCGCGTGGTTGAGATGAAGGCGCTGGTCGTTGAATCTGAATCCCAGGTTCCGCTGGCGATGGCCGAAGCCCTGCGCTCCGGCAAGCTTGGTGTGATGGATTATATGAATCTTAAAAACATCGAGGCAGATACGCAGATGCGCGGTTCCCTCGGCAAACTAAACGATGGGGACGACAGCAGCCGTCCACCCCATAAATAAAGGGATGTGAGCTCCCATGAGCGGCGTGATCTATTTCCTGGTGCTGGCGGCCATAGCGATCATCACCAATCTGAACAAACAGAAGGGCAAAGACAGACAGGCCCCGCGCGGGGGGATGCCTACCTTTGGGGGCGGCGGGGGAGATATCGGCAATCCGCTGCCCCGCCGCCGGAAGGCCGGACGCGTTGAACAGCAGGGCAGCGGATTTCCGGCGCCTGCCGGGACAAGGACGGCCCCAAACCAGCCTGCCCCGCCGCCGGATGCTCAGGAGGCCCCGCCTTCGCCAGCATGGGCTGAGGCTGGGCAGCCGGCTCCCGGTGATGAGACAGGCGAAGGTGTGTCTCTGGAACAGGCCGATGATCTGGACAGCGTGGAGGCCCGCACAGAACGCATGCAGCAAGAGCTGGAGAGGCTGAAGGCTGCCTTCGACGGAATGGCGGCTGCGGTCCCGTCTGCGGGCTCCGACGCAGGCGGGGAGGACGCAGATGCATCGCCGGCATATGCTGTCCATCCGCTCACAGGCGACCCTGACGCGCTGCGCAGCGGTCTGGTATGGGCGGAGGTGCTGGGTCCGCCCCGCGCCCGCCAGCCGCATTCCACACGGCGCTAAGACCTTGCCTCCGCCTCCCGAGCAACATGTAATACTGCACATAAGCCTGAATTCATTCCTTAACCGGAAGGGATTCAGGCTTTTTTGCTGTTTTCCCTGGCAGAAGGGTGTGAGTTCTTCTCATAAACAGCCGCCCCGCCGCATAAGGTGTACAGAAGGCAGGAAGGGGGAGCGTCTACTTATGACCCGTATCGGCCGCAGGCTGCGGGGATGGACAAACGGGATACTGGATCTTCCGCAGGATGTGCTGCAGGAGATGCCCCGGATCACCCTGATCGGCAATAAGGAGCTGTATATTGAGAACCACCGCGGCGTGCTGCACTTCTCTTCGGAGCAGCTCAGGCTGGCATTAACCCAAGGGGTGCTGGAGATTTCCGGTGAAGGACTGGTCATCCGCAATATTCTGGGCCAGGAGCTTGCCGTCATTGGAGTAATCGGTGAAATCAGATATAAGGAAAGTGGGGAGAATCCATGAAAGAACCGCCTCTGTCATCACTGCGGGGGTTCGTTACACTGCATGTGAGCGGACCGCAGGTGGAGAAATTCATTAATGCTGTAACTGGAGCGGGCATCATCATCTGGGATGTGAGGCCTGCCGGGGACGGCGCTTCTTTGAATCTGCTGCTGGATGACTTTTTTCGGCTTCGCCCGCTCCTCAAAAAGACAGGCTGCCGTATGCATGTTACAGCCAGGCACGGACTTCCGTTTCGCCTCGCGCGCTTGTGGAGACGGAAGTTTTTTGCCGCAGGTATGCTGATCTTCGGTGTAGGCCTGCTGCTGCTCTCCTCGATGATCTGGAGCGTCAAGGTTGAAGGGAATACCCGCATTCCGACCGAGGACATCCTGGAAGCCGCACGCAAGGAGGGCGTCTATCCGTTTCAGTGGATTTGGCGCATGCAGGAGTCGGACGAGCTGTCCCGGGAGCTGACCACCCTGGTTCCGGGCTTAACTTGGGCCGGGTTCCACCGGAACGGGACGAGCATTACCATACAGGTCGTCGAAGCTGACCGCCCGGATAACAAACCGCTGCTCAGCCAGCGCCATCTCATCAGCCGGACCGATGCGGTGGTGACCGAAATCTATGCGGAGCAGGGCAGACCGGTGGTCAGCCGGAATTCGCGGGTTAAAAAAGGGGACATCCTCATCTCCGGTGCGCTGGGTGACGAGGAGAATACAGAGTTCGTTGTCGCCAAAGGCATGGTTAAAGGCCTTGTATGGCATGAATATAATCTGGAGGTACCGCTCAAAAGAACGGGCAGTGCATATACAGGAGAACGCAAGGACCGCACCTATCTCGTTCTTGGCAAATGGGCGATTCAGCTGTGGGGCTACGGGGACTCCGGGTTTGCGAAGTCACGTACACTTTCAGAGCCGGACATGCTGTCGTGGCGCTCTTTTCAGCTGCCTCTGGGCCTGATGACCGAGAAGGAACTGGAGATTAAATACACCACTGAAGCGCTTACTTCGGAGGCCGCGCGTGCAGAAGGGCTGACGCGGGCCAAGAGCGATATTTTCGCGCGTTACGGCGCTGATAGCGTCATCAAAAGTCAAAAAATTTTGCATGAGAAGAAAGAGAATGGTAAAGTTTATATGAAAGTGCTGTTTGAGGTGGAAGAGAGAATCGCGGAAGAGCTTCCGATAGTAAACAATTGAGGAGAATGAGGCTACTTGTCAGAACAGACTGCAAGCATTCAAATATCTTTGCACAATGCGGGAGAAGCGCAATCCCTGTTCGGCCCGCAGGATGGATTCCTGAAAATCATCGAGAAAGAAATTCCGGCAGTTATCAACTCACGCGAGGCCGAAATCACGATTCGCGGTACGGAGCGGGAAGTGGACATGCTGGGCCAGCTCTTCAACGTGCTGCTGTCACTCGTACGCGGGGGTTATATATTGAGCGAACGCGATGTGCAGTACGCCGTGGAGCTGGCGAAGGATTTCCGTGCCGACCAGCTGCTGGACCTGTTCAAGGGCGAGATTACGACAACATTCCGCGGCAAGCCGATCCGTGTCAAAACGATTGGCCAGAAGCATTATGTGAGCACCATCAAAAAGCGCGATATCGTCTTCGGCATCGGCCCGGCGGGCACCGGCAAGACCTATCTGGCTGTGGTCCTCGCGGTGACGGCGCTGAAGGAAGGCTCGGTCAAACGGATCGTGCTTACGCGTCCGGCTGTAGAGGCCGGGGAGAACCTGGGCTTCCTCCCGGGAGATTTGCAGGAGAAGGTAGATCCGTATCTGCGGCCGCTCTACGACGCCTTGTACGACGTTATGGGGCCTGATCAGGTGGCGAAGGCGCTGGAGCGCGGGCTGATCGAGATTGCACCGCTTGCCTATATGCGCGGACGTACGCTGGAGGATGCTTTTATCATCCTTGATGAAGCGCAGAATACCACACCCGAACAAATGAAAATGTTCCTCACCCGTCTGGGCTTCGGCTCCAAGATGGTCATCACGGGCGATGTGACCCAGATCGATTTGCCGCGCGGCAAGAAGTCAGGGCTGATCGAAGCCAAAACGATTCTTTCCGGTATTGAGGAGCTTGGCTTTGTCTACTTCGCTGAGCAGGACGTTGTCCGTCATTCCCTTGTGCAGAAAATTATCGTTGCCTATGACCGCTCTGCCGAAAACCTCCAATAAAAAAGGGGATTGTCTTCATGGCCTCAAAGCAACCATCGAAATTAAGCGGATTTGTATACAGCAGCAGCGGA
The DNA here is from genome assembly GCF_038595095.1 of Paenibacillus sp. FSL P2-0089. Classification (NCBI taxonomy): domain Bacteria; kingdom Bacillati; phylum Bacillota; class Bacilli; order Caryophanales; family Paenibacillaceae; genus Paenibacillus; species Paenibacillus sp. FSL P2-0089. Next base: position 5,432,659 of record NZ_CP152006.1, on the reverse strand, counting down.
TGGAAGTATAGCGCGGTGTCGCGCTATGCTCTTTTCCTGTTACTCGCGGTTGTTTTCTACCTCAGCCTGTCCTCTGATCTGCTGCCCAAAAGGTATGATATCAAAGAGGGAACCCGCAGTGCCAAGGAGATTACAGCTCCCAAGCAAATCCTGGACACCAACGCCAAGCTCAAGGCCCAGGAGACTGCTGCAGAGAATGTGACCAACCGTTATGCCATTATTCCTATCCGGGCGGAGAATCTAGTAACTCTGCTGCTGGACCGGATCGGCGGGCTGAATCAGGATGATACGATTTCACAGAGTGAGAAGACGGAGATTTACCGGGAAGAGATTCCGCGGCGGGCCAATGATTTTATCCTTAATTTTGTGGCTGCCAGCCAAAAGGCGGGGACTTACTCCGAGCATCTGCTGAATGAGATGCAGTCCGTCATTAAGGATCAGGCCTACGTCATTCCGGAAGAGACCTATATCAAGATCCCGCGCCTGACTTCACAGGATATCATCGAAATGAAGCCGGTGGCCCGGGATATTGTCACGAAGCTGATGAATGACCAGATTACCGACGCCCAGAGCGCGCGCGCCAAAGTGGCCGAGCAGGTCAGTGTCAGTTCACTGGGCCAGCGGACCGCCCGCGAGGTGGTGCAGGAGCTGGTACGGCTGGTGATCACCGCCAACAAATTCTATGACGAGGATGCGACCAAGGAAGCGAAGGTGCAGGCCCGTCAGAATACACCGGATGTATTCATCGAGCAGGGGGATGTGCTGGTCGCCAAGAATCAGGAGATTACCCCTGAGCTGTATAAGCTGCTGGATGAGAACGGGCTGCTCAGCAAAGAGATTAATTACTGGCCGCAGCTCGGCTTGCTGCTGCTCTCTGCACTGCTGTCCTTTGGCCTGATGACCTTCATCCGCTACAATGGCGGAGCCTCAGGCTTTAAATACAATAACTCCCAGCTGCTTATGCTGGTTCTGGTCTTTATCATTACCATCGTTATGATGAAGCTGACGGCCTTCCTGCAAACGGATGTGAGGACATATATAGGCTATCTGGCACCTGTGGCTCTCGGCGCGATGCTGATCTCTATGCTGCTGGACATGACCTTAGCTTATTTCTGTTCCATTCTGTTCAGCATTCTGGCCAGTATCCTGCTGAATGTCCAGCAGAATACGATATTTGATTTCACCTTCGGCTTCTTTGCCCTAATCGTGAGTTATGTTGCCATCTTCTCGACGCACCGCGCCGGACAGCGCTCAACGCTGCTGAAGGGTGGTATTATGGTGTCTCTGCTCGGCTGCCTGACCGTAGCCATACTGACCATGCTGAGCGGCGGCGTATGGAACGAGACGAATACGTTATATGCTCTGGGCTTCTCCTTTGCCGGGGGGCTGCTTACTGCAGTGCTGGTCATCGGATTGATGCCGTTCTTCGAGGTAACGTTCGGCATTCTGTCGGCCCTGAAGCTCGTAGAGCTGTCTAACCCGAACCATCCGCTGCTGCGCAAGCTGCTTACAGAGACGCCGGGAACCTATCACCACAGCGTGATGGTAGGCAATCTGTCCGAGGCTGCGGCCGAAGCGATTGGTGCGGACGGCCTGCTGTGCCGGGTAGGCTCATATTATCATGACATCGGCAAGACGAAGCGCCCGTTCTATTTCATAGAGAACCAGAACAATATGGAGAATCCGCATGATACGATTGAGCCGAAGCTGAGCAAGTCGATCATTGTGGCCCACGCCCGGGACGGGGTGGAGATGCAGAAGGAATACAAGCTGCCGAAGCCGATCCGCGATATTGCCGAGCAGCATCATGGCACGACGTTCCTGCATTATTTTTATCATAAGGCATTGAAGCTTGCAGAGGACAAGGGTGTAGAGCCGGACTTCACGGAGGAGGATTTCCGTTATCCCGGCCCGAAGGCGCAGTCGAAGGAATCCGCAGTTGTCGGGATCGCCGACAGTGTGGAGGCTGCAGTCCGTTCGCTCCGCAAGCCAACCGTGGTGCAGGTCGAGACCATGATTGAGAAAATTATCAAAAGCCGGCTGGATGACCATCAGTTCGATGAATGCGACCTGACGCTCAAGGAGCTGGATATTATTTCGCGGACACTGAAAGAGACGGTAATGGGCATATTCCATTCCCGGATTGAATACCCCGAGGATGTGCGCAAGCCCAAAAAAGAGGAAGGGGCCATCAAAAATGAGCCTGAGCGTCGTTTGGAACAATGAACAGGATGAACATGAAATTAACGGCGATCTGATCGAGCTGCTGGAGCGGATTCTGCAGACAGCAGGGGAAGCGGAAGGGATTGACTCGGGGGAAGTGGATCTGACCTTCGTCAATAACGAACGCATTCATGAGCTGAATCTCGAGTACCGCGGCATTGACCGTCCGACCGATGTGCTCTCCTTCGCGATGAATGAAGCCGGAGAAGATGAGCTGGAGATCCGGTACGGCCTGGCAGATGAGGACGAAGAGCTGGAGGAAGTACCGAATGTGCTTGGGGATATTATCATCTCGGTTACCCGGGCGCAGGAGCAGGCTGAGGAATACGGCCATTCGCTGGAGCGGGAGCTGGGCTTCCTGTTCGTCCACGGGTTCCTGCATTTGCTGGGCTATGATCATCAGGAGCCGGAGGCTGAGGCCGAAATGATGTCCAAGCAGGAGAAGGCTCTGGCTCAGGTCGGGTTGACACGCTAATGGTCAAGAATACGGCGGTGGGCCACAAAAAATTCTGGCACTCCTTTCGCTTCGCCGCACATGGCATTGCGGCAGCATTCCGGTCGGAGCTGAACATGAAGGTGCATAGCGGCCTTGCGGTTATCGTAGTGATTGCCGCCGCTGTATTCAGGCTTCCTCTGTCAAGCTGGATGCTGCTGCTGCTGGCCATTACGCTGGTGCTGACAGCCGAGCTGCTGAACACGGCGATTGAAGCAACGATTGATCTGGTTTCGCCTGAGGTTCACCCCTTGGCCAAGAAGGCCAAAGATACCGCCGCAGGCGCCGTGCTGCTTACGGCGGTGTTTGCCATGATTGCCGGAATCTATGTTTTTTATCATCCCGTGATGGACTGGATCACAGGTCTTATGTCATAATCAGTTTACAACTTCAGCTGGTGGAAGAGGCGGACCCGCTTTGCGCGCTCCGTCATCTTTAATTAGGATAATATTTTCGATCCATGCTCCCAAAACTAAGGTTATGCTTACGAAGCGAGTTTTATTTCGAAGAAGATTCGATGAAGAGAATGCTTGATAAAACTAGGATTATGCTTACGAAGTGAGTTTTATCTCGAAGGGATTTCAATGAAGAGGATGCTTGATAAAACTTTTAGGAGGACAATTATGGATTATGCGCTACTTCTTCAGGAAGCGATCAAGGCAAGAGCCAATGCATATATACCGTATTCCCGCTTCGGGGTAGGGGCAGCCCTTCTGGATCAGGACGGAAAAGTCCACCACGGCTGCAACATCGAGAACGCCGCTTACGGTCCCACCAACTGCGGCGAGCGGACGGCCATGTTCCGCGCCATTGCGGACGGCCATAAGCCCGGTACCTTCAAAGCTATCGCAGTCGTGGCCGACACAGACGGCCCCGTATCGCCTTGCGGCGTCTGCCGCCAGGTGATGGTCGAGCTATGCGGCCCCGATATGCCAGTCATTCTCGGCAACCTGAAGGGCGATATTATGGAGACTACGGTCCGTGACCTGCTCCCCGGCGCCTTCGGTCCTGCGGATCTGGCGCAGGGACAGAGTGCGGAGTGATGACAGCAGGCTGGTGCTGGTACTAAGGACTTCAACATATTGCTGCTGTTGGGCACTCTACTGTATAACGTACAATAGATTGTGCCAAAATTGGATGCAAGATAGGTTCTGTTGTATTTCGTGCAATTGAAAACGGGAAATAACCTGTTTATGGCCTGTTTGCGGCAAATCTGCTGTATAAAATACAATAGAACCGTTAAAGAGCCTTAGATTTGCTTATTCTGTTGTACAAAATACAATTAAGCCTGCTGGTGCTGGTGCTGGTGCTGGTGCTGGTGCTGGTGCAGGGACATGGGCCAGGCGAGCTTTCCGGTATCCAACTAATCATCCGCGCTGTAGTCAAGCGTGCTCCAGAGTTAACTGTATATTGTACAACTAACTTTCCACTATTCCCTTCAAAAGTTGATTTAAGTGTAATTTGTACAACTATATCCATCGGATAACGCCAAAAGTAACGTTGAAGAGGAAAATAGATGTATGAATTACAACTAAACCGTAATAACCTTTGATTTGGAGCAGAATAAGTGTACAAAATACAACTAAGCTAGTTGCGGGCATGACAGGCTAGTTGTTGTGGGAATGCAGGGCTAGTTGTTGCGGGTGGGCATGGGTAGGGTTCAGGTATTCAACAAATTAATCTTTCCCGCGCCTCAGTCAAGCGTGTTCCCGCAGGGAACGAAAAGCGTTCATGCTCCGCAGCTACCTGTCCCGCGTCGCATGCTGGTCACAGCCAATCAACCGCGCCGCAGTCAAGCGTGTTCCCGCAGGGAACGGTAAGCGCTCATGCTCCACAGTCACTTACCGCGCTAACCGCTGTGCCCACGCCAGTTCCGGGTGTCCAGAGGGCCGGGGCCCTTGGGGTCCCCCTTGGCGAAGGGGGATTTAGGGGGATCGAAAAGCTTTAAGAGTGAACGCTTTTGAATTGATATTAAGTTTGAACTAGATTCATCTAAAACGCCATGGACGATTATAACCACGTAGTAAGGAAGGAAGATCATATGAAATTCAAATCAGGGTTTGTCGCCATTATCGGCAGACCAAACGTAGGCAAATCAACACTCATGAACCAGGTAATCGGCCAGAAGATTGCTATTATGTCGGACAAGCCGCAGACCACCCGCAACAAAATTCACGGGGTATACACGGCAAATAACTCACAGATCGTATTCCTGGACACACCGGGTATCCATAAAAGACAATCCAAGCTGGGTGATTACATGAATCAGACGGCGATGAGCACTTTGCATGAAGTGGAAGCGGTATTGTTCCTCGTGGATGCCTCTGAGGGTATGGGCGGCGGCGACCGTTTTATCGCGGAACAGCTTGGCAGCATTAAGACCCCGGTCATTCTGGTCATGAACAAGATTGACAAGATTGAGCCGGAAGCGCTGCTGCCGATGATTACGGAATACAACAAGCTGCATGAGTTCGCCGAAATCGTACCAATTTCTGCCAAGATGGGCAATAACGTCAACACGCTGCTGGAGCAGGTGCAGAAATACCTGCCGGAAGGTCCACAGTATTACCCGGACGACCAGATTACCGATCACCCCGAGCAGTTCGTCTGCGCGGAGCTGATCCGCGAGAAGATTCTGCATCTGACCCGTGAAGAGGTGCCGCATTCCATCGCAGTGGCGATTGAGGATATGAGCGTGGAACCGAATGGGGTTGTGCATATTTCGGCGGTTATCTTTGTTGAGCGCGATTCCCAGAAGGGGATCATTATCGGTAAGCAGGGAGCGCTGCTGAAGGAAGTCGGACGCCGGGCGCGGACGGATATTGAGAACCTGCTGGGCTCGAAGATTTTCCTGGAATTATGGGTGAAGGTGAAAAAAGACTGGCGTAACCAGGACCGCGTCCTGCGGGATTTGGGCTTCCATAAAGAATGATCACCTCTCACGCCGCCTCAACATGGCAGGAATTGCACGGATAGATCCTGGGGCATCGCACATCCTACATCTGAAGAGACATCGTGTTTCCGAAGAAAGGATGAATACGAATGCGGAATTTTTCGTGGAAGTATTTTGCAATGACTGGAGATCTCGATGCGTATTTGCTGTACAGGGAAGCTGGGGATTCGCCCGAGGGCAGCGGACCGCTGCCGGCGGAGGAAGAGATGGCCATCGATGAAGAAGCACAATAAGGACTGGTTGCTTGCCGAGTGGTTGGGGGAAGAGGCATGCTATACAGGGTGGAAGGGATCGTCATCCGCAGCATGGACTACGGTGAAGGGAACGCCATTATTACGCTTTGCACCGAGAACGCCGGTAAAGTAGGGGTTCTGGTGCGGGGCGCCAAGAAGGTCAAAAGCCGTCATGCTGCCCTGATCCAGTTGTTCACAACAGGTGAGTTCGTGTTCTTCCGCAACAACGGCGGACTGGGAACACTTAATGCCGGAGAGATCACGAAGTCCCATCATCCGCTGCGCGAGGATCTGGTCAAGGCGGCGTATGCATCCTATGCCTGCGAGCTGCTGGACCGGGTGCTGCATGATGAAGAGACAGGCAGCTTCTGGTACCGCCAGCTGACCGCCTGCCTGAATGCACTGGAGGAAGACAAAGAGCCTGGCATTATCAATAATGTATTTGAAATGAAGGTGCTGCAGGCTGCCGGTTATGGGCCTCAGCTCGATGCCTGTATCGTCTGCGGCAAGGACAAGCCGGATGAGGAGCTTAGAATCAGTCCGCGTCTGGGGGGAGTCCTCTGCCGAAGCTGCCGGCATAACGATCCTCCGGCCATGGAGATTTCCCCGCGTGCCTTGAAGCTGCTGCGGATCTTTGCGGCGCTGGATCTGACCAGGCTGGGGAATGTGGATGTGAAGCCGGAGACCCGTGCGGAGCTGAAGACCGTCATGCGGGGATTCATGGATATGCAGCTTGGGCTCAGACTGAAGTCCCAGAGCTTCCTGGACCAGCTCGACAAATACAATATTTGACGAATCGCAAATTATCCGTTACTATAAGTTCAGTTTCTTTTATAAGATTGCCGTGTTTGCTCCAGAACTGGAGAGAGTGCGTGGATCGGGAAAGTAGTGGGCGATATTGTCGCAGCAGCGAGCCGGGGGTAGTGGAAGCCTGGCGGGACGACGTTCATGAACAGGGCACCCGGGAGTACGGAAACGGCAGCATCAAAAGTGGATTTCGTGATTTTTGCGTAATCAAGTAGGGTGGAACCGCGGGAGAACATATTTGAGCTCTCGTCCCTATGTCTGTTCATCAGGCATGGGGGCGGGAGCTTTTTGGCTTGTGGCTGTGCGGGAGATCCTTCTTCCATCACACACCGCAGGTACATAGAAGCTGGTGCCGCCTCCATCGCGCAGCAGCAAGAGCCAGTCATAAGCAAGAGGCAGTACACACTTGTAAAGCGAAGGAGCCGGTAGTTATGAACTTTCAGCAGATGATTCTGACCCTGCAGCAATTCTGGGCCGCCCAGAACTGTATTCTCGTCCAGCCGTATGATACGGAAAAAGGGGCGGGCACGATGAACCCTATGACTTTTTTGCGTTCCCTGGGGCCGGAGCCGTGGAAGGTTGCTTATGTGGAGCCTTCACGCCGTCCGTCCGACGGCCGTTACGGGGAGAACCCGAACCGCTTGTATCAGCATCACCAGTTCCAGGTGATTATTAAGCCGTCCCCGGACAATATTCAGGAGCTGTATCTGGACAGCCTGAAGGCACTGGGCGTAGATCCCCTGCTGCATGATGTGCGGTTTGTCGAAGACAACTGGGAGAATCCGTCTCTGGGCTGTGCGGGTCTCGGCTGGGAAGTGTGGCTGGACGGTATGGAGATTACCCAGTTCACGTACTTCCAGCAGGTTGGCGGAATTGAAGCAAGTCCGGTAGCGGTGGAGATCACTTACGGGATGGAACGTCTGGCCTCCTATATTCAAGATAAGGAGAATGTATTTGACCTGGAGTGGGTAGACGGCATGACGTATGGAGATGTTTTCCATCAGCCGGAGGTTGAGCATTCCACCTACACCTTTGAAGTCTCGGATGTCAAAATGCTGTTCACTCTGTTCAATACCTACGAAGAGGAAGCACGCAGAGCAATGGAGAACCATCTGGTCTTCCCGGCTTATGACTATGTGCTGAAATGCTCGCATACCTTCAATCTGCTGGATGCGCGCGGCGCAATCAGCGTAACGGAACGCACAGGCTTCATTACGAGAGTACGCAATTTGGCCCGTACCGTAGCGGCGACATATCTGGAGGAACGCGAGAAGCTGGGCTTCCCGCTGCTGAAGAAAGAAGGTGCTGACCATGTCTAAGGATATTCTGTTCGAAATCGGTCTGGAGGAAATCCCTGCACGCTTTATCCGTGCAGCGATGGAGCAACTGAAGGACAGAACGGCGAAATGGCTGGAGGCCTCACGGATCAGTCATCAGGGCGTCAGTGCATATGCAACACCGCGCCGCCTTGCCGTACTGGTGAAGGATGCCGCAGAGCGCCAAGAGGATGTAAGCGAAGAGGTCAAAGGCCCGTCACGCAAAATCGCACTGGATGCCAGCGGCGAATGGAGCAAGGCTGCATTAGGCTTTGCCCGCAGTCAGGGCGCTTCACCGGAGCAGTTCACGTTCAAGGAACTGGCTGGCGTGGAATACATCTATGTGACCAAGAGCAGCACCGGCATTGAGACAGCCTCCTTGCTCTCCGAAGGCCTGGCTGGCATTGTCAGCAGCATGACCTTCCCGAAAAATATGCGCTGGGGCGCTTATGATTTCAAGTTCGTCCGTCCGATCCGCTGGATGGTAGCTCTCTTCGGCCAAGAGATCATTGACCTTACGATTACCGGAGTCAAGGCGGGCAATGTGAGCCGCGGCCACCGTTTCCTCGGTGAAGAAGCTGTTATCGCAGAGCCTGCTGCATACGTTGAAGCTCTGCGCAGCCAGCATGTGCTGGTAGATGTGAAGGAGCGCGAAGAGCTGATTCTAAGCGGTATTCATAAGCTTGCGGAAGAGAAGAACTGGAAGATTGCGATCAAGGAGGATCTGCTGGAGGAAGTCCTGTTCCTGGTAGAGACGCCGACTGTGCTGTTCGGTACGTTTGATCCGGCCTTCCTGAATATTCCGCAGGAGGTGCTGATCACCTCGATGCGTGAGCATCAGCGTTACTTCCCGGTGTTTGGTGAAGACGGCAAGCTGTTGCCATTCTTCGTAACGGTACGTAACGGGAATGCGGTATCGCTGGATGTCATCGCCAAGGGGAACGAGAAGGTGCTGCGCGCCCGCTTGTCGGATGCCAAATTCTTTTATGAAGAAGACCAGAAGCTGCAGATTAACGATGCTCTGGCCAAGCTGGAGAATATCGTTTACCATGAAGAGCTGGGCAGTGTAGGTGACAAAGTGCGCCGCATCCGCGCCATCGCTGACCGCTTGGCGGTGAAGCTTGAGCTGTCTTCAGAGGCTGCTGCGGAAGTGAGCCGTACAGCGGATATTTGCAAATTCGATCTGGTTACCCAAATGGTGGGTGAATTCCCTGAGCTGCAGGGTACGATGGGTGAGGATTATGCCCGCAAGGCCGGGGAAGCAGAGCAGGTGTCCAAAGCGGTCTTCGAGCATTATCAGCCGCGCTTCGCCGGAGATGCTGTTCCTTCTACGCAGGCAGGCCTGGTAGTCAGCCTTGCTGATAAAATCGATACAATTGTCGGCTGCTTCTCGATCGGAATTATTCCAACCGGCTCCCAGGACCCTTATGCTCTGCGTCGTCAGGCGGCAGGAATTGTCCAGATCGTACTGGAGCATCAGCTGAGCCTAAGCCTGCAGGAGATTTTTGCAGCGGCACTGGAAGTTCATGAAAGTTTCCGTACAGAGAAACATTTCACCCCTGAATTGCGTATAACTCTGTACGAGTTCTTCGGTCTGCGCGTCAAACGCCTGTTAGCCGACAACAATGTACGTTATGATGTTGTAGATGCAGCGCTTGCGGCAGGATTCGATGATATCGTTGATGTAGTAAGCAGAAGTCTGGCTTTGATGAATGCAGTAACCGATCAGGCTGATTTCAAAATTACTGTGGATTCACTGACCCGTGTCAGCAATCTGGCCGCCAAAGCTCCGGAGGGTGCAGTTATCGACCCGGCACTGCTTAAGGAAGAAGCGGAACAGAAGCTGTACTCGACTTGGCAGAGTATTCATGAGCCTTACCGCGCAGCCCTTGCTTCCAGACATGCCGCTGAGGCCCTGCAGATTCTGTCGGGACTTGAAGCAGCCGTTACCGGATTCTTCGATTCGGTTATGGTTATGGCCGAAGACGAAGCCGTCCGCTCGAACCGTCTGGCGCTGCTGGCCGGCATTCATACCGACTCCAAGCTGTTTGCTGATTTCGGCAAGCTGGTGTGGTAATTCAGGCAGGTTTTAAGTAATGTTTACGATTTTATGGTATAGATCGAGGGTTTAGGGTATAAATATACGGAACGGTGCCAATGCGTAAGTTGACATTCGTTCCGTATTTATGCTTTACCAAAGAAGGATTTTTGAACGGTTGAGCGTAATATATATTACACAGGAATTTGGTGAGGTGAGCTTGGGAACTTCCCGGCTAAGAAAGATTGTTGTGGACGGGGATGCTTGTCCGGTTAAGCAGGAGATTATTACCGTGGCGCGCGAATTCGGGCTTCCGGTGCTGATGGTCTCCTCCTATGATCATGTGCTGCGGGCGGAAGAAGGCGTTAAGGTGGTTCAGGTGGACCGCGGGGCAGACAGTGCCGACCTCTATATCGCCAATCATATTTCTGCAGGAGATATCGTAATTACGCAGGATTATGGACTGGCGGCGCTGGCGCTGGGCAAACGCTGCCTTGCACTTTCGAACCGGGGCCAGGAATATGAGAATTCTACCATGGATTTTATGCTGGAGAGCAGGCATGCCAAGGCGGTTGAACGCAGGCGCGGGCACTATTCCAAGGGTCCCAAAGCGATTACCGCAGAGGAAAAAAATCTTTTTCAACATAAACTGACAAAACTTTTAACAATTTTGCAGGAGAATGTCCAGCTATAGCGAATTATATTTAACTGTTAAGAGATGAAGGTGGTTGAAGTGGCTAGCGGACATGGTCCTATTCCCGAAGAGGTTATCGAGAACGTGCTGGCGCGACATGATATTGTCGATACAGTCAGCAAGGTTGTCCATTTGTCCAAGCAGGGTAAATATTTATGGGGCCTCTGCCCGTTCCATTCGGAGAAGTCCCCTTCTTTCACTGTCACCCCTGACCGGGGAGTCTTTCATTGCTTTGGCTGCGGTATGGGCGGAAATGCCATCAAATTCAGGATGGAAATCGAAGGATTATCCTTCCCCGAAGCAGTCAGAATCATGGCGGAAGAGAGTGATATCCCTGTTCCTGAGGGGAGAGGCGGGGCGCTTGCTGCCCCCGATCCCGAGCGGGACCGGCTGATTCAGGCGTATGAATTATCGGCGAAGTTTTATCATTTTTTGCTGAAAAACACGGAATACGGCACTGCCGCCATGGATTACTTAAGAACCCGGGGTTTCAGCGACAAAATGATTGACCAGTTCCAGATCGGTTACGCGCCGGACCGCTGGGATACGCTGCTGCAGTTTCTGGAGAAGCGCAGCTTCGATCTCGCCGAGATGGAGAAGGGCGGACTATTGTCTGCCAGAGGGGAAGGCAAAGGATATCTGGACCGCTTCCGCGGCCGGGTTATTTTTCCGATTGCGAACCGCATGGGCAAGACGATCGCCTTCGCCGGACGTATTCTCGGGGAGGGGCAGCCGAAGTACCTGAACTCTCCCGAGAGCCGGTTATTTAACAAAAGCCGCATTCTGTACAATCTGCACCAGTCCAAAGCATCCATCCGCAAAACGCGGCAAATCGTCCTGTTCGAGGGATACGGTGATGTCATTTCGGCTTGGGAGGCAGGTGTACAGAACGGGGTAGCCACGATGGGAACCTCGCTCACCGAGGGTCACGTGGGCCTGATGAAGAGCCTTGGAGATGAGATTGTGCTTGCCTATGATGGAGATAAGGCTGGACAAGCTGCCGCCCTTAAGGCCATTCCTATCCTGGAAGCCAGCGGTTTGCGGGTCAAGGTAGCCCTGCTTCCAAGCGGCCTCGACCCGGATGAATTCATCTCCCGGCATGGCGGGGACAGATTCAGGGAACAGGTGATTGACTCTGCCGTGTCATCCATCAAATTTAAGCTTATATATCTGAAAAAAAACCATATACTCCTAGAGGAAGACGGCAAAATTGCCTATGTCAAGGAGGCTCTGGAGATTATCGCCGGGCTCCCTTCTTCAACGGAGCGGGAGGTGTACCTGCGGGAAATCGCCTCCGAGCTTGAGCTGTCTTACGACAGTCTGAAGCAGGATTGTAATTTACTTCGGGCCTCCATGCAAAAAAACAACCCCGAAGGGGATAATAACGATAATAGGTGGAATAATGGTAGGCATAAAAAAGGGCAAGTGCAGACACCTACCTTACTGCCTGCTTACCATGTTGCGGAACGGCGCCTGTTATCATTCATGATTCAAGATCCCGAAGCGGCGGCCTATGTGGGTGAACGGCTCGGAGAAGAGTTCAATATTGATGATCATGCGGCAATCGCCGCTTATCTATATGCTTATTATGCGCAAGGCAAACCACCCGGCATCAGCCGGTTTCTATCATCGCTTCAGGACGACCGTCTGGAGAAGACCGCAACGGCCATCTCCATGATGGATACTCCTCCAGACTGGAATACCCAGGTTCTGGACGATTGTATTCGTGAAGTGCGGAAGTATCCTCTGCAGCGCAAAATTGAACCCAAGCGTGAAGAGATGATTCAGGCGGAGAAATCCGGTGACTTTTTGCGTGCAGCACAAATAGCAAGTGAAATTTTAGCCCTAGAGAGACAATGAGCTGTTGACAGGATGTACCTAGGGAGGAGGGAGTCGAATTATGGCGAACGATCAGCACACTGAACTGGAAGCGGAATTTACTCTGGATCAGGTTAAGGATCAGCTTATTGATCACGGGAAGAAAAGATCATCACTTAATTACAAAGATATCATGGAGAAATTGTCGCCATTCGATCAAGACCCCGAGCAGATGGAGGAATTCTACGAGCAGCTGAGCGATCTGGGGATCGAGGTTGTCAATGAGAACGATGAAGAGGTGAACAGCCTCCGTCCAAGCGAAGACAATGAGGACAAAGAAGGAGACGACTTCAGCTTTGACGATGATCTGTCGCTGCCTCCGGGGATCAAGATCAACGATCCCGTCCGGATGTATCTGAAGGAAATCGGCCGCGTGCCGCTGTTATCGGCTGACGATGAAGTGGAACTGGCGATGCGGATCAAGAATGGTGATGAGGAAGCGAAGCGGAGACTGGCAGAAGCGAATCTGCGGCTCGTGGTCAGTATCGCCAAGCGTTATGTCGGACGCGGCATGCTTTTCCTGGATCTGATTCAGGAAGGCAACATGGGTCTGATCAAGGCCGTTGAGAAGTTTGACCATAACAAAGGCTTCAAATTCAGTACTTATGCAACCTGGTGGATTCGTCAGGCGATTACGCGTGCAATTGCTGACCAGGCGCGTACGATCCGTATTCCGGTGCATATGGTTGAAACCATCAACAAGCTGATCCGGGTCTCCCGCCAATTACTGCAGGAGCTGGGACGCGAGCCGTCGCCTGAAGAGATTGCAGCGGAGATGGAGCTTACCGTTGAGAAGGTTAGAGAGATCATGAAGATTGCCCAGGAGCCGGTATCCTTGGAGACACCGATTGGTGAGGAAGATGATTCGCATCTGGGAGATTTCATTGAGGACCAGGAGGCGCTGGCGCCTGCGGATGCAGCGGCATATGAGCTGCTGAAGGAACAGCTGGAGGATGTGCTGGACACGCTGACTGAGCGTGAAGAGAATGTGCTTCGCCTGCGCTTCGGACTGGATGACGGACGGACGAGAACACTTGAGGAAGTGGGCAAGGTGTTCGGCGTAACCCGCGAGCGGATTCGCCAGATCGAAGCCAAAGCGCTTCGTAAGCTGCGTCACCCCAGCCGCAGTAAGCGGCTGAAGGATTTCCTCGAATAGACCTTACAACCGGGACCTTCTGCTGCACGGTGGCAGGAGGTCCTATTATGTTGTCAAGGCGATTCACCAATGCTTGAGCCCCGCCGTGTGCGGGAGCTTGTAATGAAAGTGAAGGAAAGTTCTGGAAAGAGGGATGCCGGTTGAACCTGGAGAAACGTGATACTATATTAAGAGAAATTCAATACTGGAGAAGAAGCAAGCTGTTGCCCGAGCAATATTGTGACTTCCTGACTAACCTGTATGATGATCAGGCAGAGGTGAAGGACAGCAATCCGGTATCGTTACGGAATCTCCAGCAGGGAAGCATCAAAATTTGGCTGTTTGGTTTTGGCATTATTTCCTTGATTTTCTTGATTAGTCTTTATTTTAGCGTTTTTCCCTGGCCTTTGCAACTTGCTACAGCGCTCAGCGTCCTAATTATTTGTTATGGATATTCAGCGATTTACCTGAACCGCAACAAGACAATCAGTCTGATGCTGGCGGGAATCGGCAGCATTTTAACGCTGGGATTCGGACTGTGGCTGATTGAGCTGCATCAGCTGGATGCTGATTTTTGGACACCGCTGCTGATTGCGGCCTGCGGGCTGCTGTGGTGTGTGCTTGGTTTTTTTCTGCGCATCGGACTGCTTCATTTCTGCGGATATGCCTTCTGGGCTCTGCTCTATGCAGGATTCTTCGGACATGTCCGGCCGGATGCCTCTCTTCTGGAGCTGGAGCTGCTCTGGCTTCCGCTGTGTGTGCTTATGATCTGGATGAGCTGGTTGATGTATCACAAGGTTAGCGGGGTCTCTGGGGTGTACCTGGGGGCGGGTGCTGCCCTCTGGCTGATGCCGGAGGTGGATGCGCTATGGCTCAGAGCGGGATTCCCGGAATGGACCTCGCTGATATTAATACTGAAGATTGCAGTGGGCCTTGCGCTGCTGTTCCTCTTCAGAAAAAAATGGATAACGTGGGTGGCCTCATGAACAACGTAAAATTATCTGACCGGCTTCAGCTGCTGCTGGAGCAGGTCCCTGCGGGCAGCAGACTTGCCGATATCGGCTCAGATCATGCCCTGCTGCCTGTTGCCGCTGTGAAGAGCGGCCGGGTGCCTTCAGCTATTGCCGGAGAAGTAAATCCGGGACCCTATGAAGCGGCGCGTCGTGGTGTTGCGGAAGCAGGACTCGGTGCAAAGATCGCTGTGCGGCGCGGAGACGGGCTGGAGGTGCTGGAGCCGGGGGAAACGGACTGCATTACCATTGCCGGGATGGGCGGCTCACTGATCGCGGCGATTCTGGACCGCGGGCAGAAGCTCGGCAAGCTGGCCGGGGTGAATACGCTCGCGCTGCAGCCCAATGTAGGCGAAGATATTCTGCGCCGCTGGCTGCTGGCTAACAGCTGGGTGCTGGTCTCGGAGCATATTTTGGAGGAAGACGGCAAAATCTATGAGATCCTGACCGCTGTCCCAGAGGGCGCTGAAGCGGCGGGGACGAATGAAGAGCTGTACAGCGGACGTCTGCTTACCGGAGGAAAGGTAGCCCTTGATCAGGCGCTGCTGCTGGAGATGGGACCGCTGCTGCTGCAAGCACCGAATGAAGTATTCGCTGCCAAATGGCAGGGTGAAATCTCCAAGCTGGAGAGCATTCTGGCCTCGCTCGCACGTTCGGAGCTGGAGGCAGCTGAGGAGAAGCGCAGCAGAATCAAGCTTCAGATTAAACGGATTGCGGAGGTGCTGGAATGTTTGCCAAAGGACAGACCGTAATTGGATACATGGAGCAGCTTGCTCCGAAGCATCTGGCTGAGGAATGGGATAATGTCGGGCTTCAGGTCGGCAGTCTCCAGAAGGAAATCACCGGGGTGCTGGTGGCGCTGGATGTTAATGAGAGCATTGTGGACGAAGCGATTGCCAAGGGCTGTAATCTGATTATTGCCCATCATGCGGTGATTTTCCGGCCAATCAAAGGGATTCTGACGGATACCCCGGCAGGCCGCTTATATGAGAAGCTGATCAAAAACGACATTGCCGTGTATATCAGCCATACGAATCTGGATGTGGCCGAAGGCGGAATGAACGACTGGATGGCCGAGGCGCTGGGCATTGAGAACGGTGCACCGATCAAGGATATTCATACCGAGCAGCTGTCCAAGCTGGTTGTATTCGTGCCGAAGGATCATCACCAGAAGGTGCTGGATGCCATCCTGAACGCCGGAGCGGGCTGGATCGGCAATTACAGCCATTGCAGCTTCAATATCGAAGGCTATGGCACCTTCATTCCGCAGGAGGGCACGGACCCGTATCTCGGCACGCCTGGCAAGCTGGAGCGGGCTGAGGAGGTCCGTATCGAGACGATTGTGCCGCATACGATCCGTAACAAGGTGGTACAGGCCATGCTGAAGGCTCATCCGTATGAAGAGGTGGCTTATGATCTGTATTCCATGGACCTCAAGGGACGCAGCCTTGGACTTGGAAGAGTAGGGAAGCTTAAGGAGCCAACAACGCTTGGTGAGTTCATTGATACGGTCAAACGCGGGCTGGATGTGGAGAGCGTGCGGGTAGTTGGAGATCTGGACCGCAAGGTCCGCAAGGCGGCAGTCATGGGCGGGTCCGGTGCCAAGTACTACAGCAGTGCTATCTTTAAGGGAGCGGATGTGCTGGTGACCGGCGATATCGATTACCATACCGCACAGGATGCGCACCTCGCGGGAATCGCCCTGATCGATCCGGGCCATAATGCGGAGAAGATCATGAAGGTGAAGGTAGCGGAGTTTCTGGCCGGCAAGCTGACGGAGCATAAGTACGGCACGGCGGTGCATGCCTCGCAGCCGGATACCGAGCCTTTTACATTCCTGTAGGCTATTATTATTTACACTTGTGCGCTGGGCGGCATATCTGTATAATATACAATGTTGTTTCGGAAAGTTTGACAGACAATCGCCGGTATGCGTGAGAGCGTATGCGGGAGGAAAGTCCGGGCTCCACAAGGCAGGGTGCTGGATAACGTCCAGTCGGCGCGAGCTGAAGGATAGTGCCACAGAAATGGACCGCCGATGGCCGCTTTCGGGCGGCACAGGCAAGGATGGAACCGAGGTGTAAGAGACCCCGAGGAACGCTGGTGACTTCGTTCCTGGTAAACCCCATCTGGAGCAAGACCTAATGAGACGCAGCGTCTTCTTCACGGAAGCCGCAGCCTTCGCCTGAGGCGTGTCTAGGTTGGTCGCTGGAGCTGTGCAGTAATGTATGGCCTAGATAGATGATTGTCGCTTATGGTGGGAGGGTAGTTCCCGGCTGAACCACAACGAGCACAGAACCCGGCTTACGGCAAACTTTCCTAACTGACAACTTTAACAAGACTTTGCACTAATCACACTATATGAACAATAAGACGGCGGCCTCCTGATGGGGGCCGCCTTTTCTTGAGAAAATGTTGGGTTACCCGGAGCATTGAACGAGAGGATGGGTACTTCAATTGCTGCGGGCGGATGGAGTTACAGAGGAAGCAGGCGTTCCTCATACCGGGACAGCGCGGTGGTCAATCGCTGCACCGCGAGCGGCAGCAGCTCCGGCCGGGTATGGGTGAAATTCAGGCGCATCGTGTTCTTCATGGGCTGCTCCGAATAGAAGACTTCCCCCGGAACGAAGGCAACCCCTTGCTCCACAGCAAGCGGCAGCAGCTCGGCGGTATGTATCCGGGCAGGCAGGCTTAGCCACAGGAACATGCCGCCGCGCGGCTCCAGGAAGGATGTATCCTGCCAGTTCTGTGAAGCCAACTCTGCTGATAGCAGCTGCAATCGTGACTTGTATTCCTGGGAGACCAGCCGGATATGGGCTTCAAGGTCGAAGGACAGCAGCAGCTCATGCAGGGCGCGCTGATCGATGGTGCTGGAGTGCAGATCGGCGGCTTGCTTGGCTCTGGCGATCATCCTGATCAGCCCGGCGGGACCAGCGATCCAGCCTGTCCGCAGTCCCGGAGCTACGATCTTGGAGAAAGTACCTGTATAGACTACGCAGGTATCCCCGCCCAGATTCCTGTCGATGGCTGCGAGGGTAGGCGGATACGCTTGCAGGGATTCATCGAATCTAATCTCTCCGTAAGGATTATCCTCCAGCATCAGCACACCGTATTTCCGGCATAGCTCCACCACTTGTTCACGGCGTGCCCTGCTCCAGGTTGCGCCCGAAGGGTTATTGAAGGTGGGAACGGCATAGAGGAGCTTAGGCCGGTGTGTGCGAAGCTGCTCTTCGAGATGCTCCGGCAGCATCCCTTCCTCATCGCTCTTTACAACCTGGATGTCTGCTCGGTAAGAACCCAGTACCTGCAAGGCGGCGAGATAGGTCGGTGCCTCTACAAGTACGGTGTCTCCCGGATCAAGCAGAATTCTGCAGAGCAGATCTATGGCCTGCTGGGAGCCGGTAGTGAGGATCATTTCATCGGAGGAGACAGGGATGCCCTGTTGCCCCAGTCTGGCGGCAAGCTGTTCACGCAGCGGAAGATAGCCTTCTGTCAGTCCGTATTGCAGCGCAGAACTGTCGCCGCTCAGAACTCGGCTGTAAGCTTCCCGGATCGCTTCTGCCGGAAACAGTTCTTCGGCAGGCAGCCCGCCAGCAAGCGAGATGATGTCCTTACCCTGTGTGATCTTAAGGATATTGCGGACTGCGGAGGACCCCAGATGGTTCGTCATATCCGCATAGTTGATCTTCATATTCATGCTCCCTGCTATTCTGAATTTTGTAGTATCATAACGGTATAGCGGTATAACAGTAAAGCGATAAATATAACAGTTGGGAGGAGACGGACCATGCATATTGATTTACTCCGCAGCGGTGACAAATCGCTGCCCCGGCAGATCAGTGAGACGATCGCGCAGCGGATCACCTCGGGACTGCTCCAGCCGGGCACGCGGCTGCCGTCCGTTAGAGGTCTGTCTTCCTCCTTGAAGGTAAGCCAGGTAACGGTAAGCAAGGCTTATGCTGACCTGGAGCTGCGCGGACATATTCTGTGCAGCCAGGGGAAGGGCTGCTATGTGGCAGAACGGGACCGGAGCAGGCAAGGGGCAGAAGCAAGGTGGCAGGACGGTTATGATGACTATCTGCCACGGGCCCAGCTCTGGCGTAACTTCGATTATTCTGAGGTGGACTATCCCTTTCATCTGGCCTCCATTCACAGCAGCCTGCTTCCGCTCGGGCCGATTGGCACGACCATGGCTGCACTTGTGAAGGAGCAGCCTGAGCTGATGGCCACCTATGGTAATTTCCAGGGTGACCCGGAGCTGCGCGAGGTGATGCGCAGGCACCTGCAGAACCGGGGAATCCAGCTGGGCGCGGATGATTTGATGATCACCAGCGGTGCACAGCAGGGGATCGATCTGGTCGCCCGGACCTTTGTCGGTCCGGGGGATACGGTGTATCTGGAGGCGCCCAGCTATACGGGGGCGATTGATGTTTTTGCCGGGCGGGGGGCTGAGATGATCTTCGTTCCGATGGACGGGGACGGCATGCGCGTGGACCGGCTTACAGCGATGTGTGACCGGAGGCCGCCTAAGCTCATCTATACCAATCCGACCTTCCAGAATCCGAGCGGGGTCACGATGAGCATGCCAAGAAGACAGCGTCTGCTGGAGCTTGCTCGCAGCTACCGCTGTCTCATTGTGGAGGATGATCCGTTCAGTGACCTGTATTTCCATCAGCCGCCCCCGGCGTCCATTAAATCGCTGGATACCGCCGGGCATGTAGTCTACATGAAGAGCTTCAGCAAAGTCCTTGCCCCCGGCTGCCGGATCGCCTGTGTCGCCGCTGAGGGCAATATTCTCTCCCGGCTGATCGCCGCCAAGTCGGCCAGTGATCTGGGCAGTCCGCTGCTAACCCAGCGGGCAGTGCTGCCCTTCATCGAGCGCCAGTATGACGAGTACGTAGCGAAGCTGCGTTCAGCGCTGCGTGCCCGCCAGGAGGCGGCAGCGAGGCTGCTGAAGCAGAATGCTCCGGTCGGGGTAACCTGGCAGCTGCCGGGGGGCGGACTGAATCTGTGGCTGCAGCTGCCAGAATCCCCCGGGATTGAGCAGTTGCATGCTCTGGCCGAGCAGGAAGGGATCTCCTTCCTGCCGGGCGATGTCTGCTATGCCGGGGATATCCCCTCCAGGCATATCCGGCTGAGCTATTCGCAGCTGACGCAGGAGGGGATGGAGCGCGGACTCCGCCGGTTCCTGCTGCTGCTGGAACGGCATCTGCGCTCTTAACCGCTAACGGCCGCAGCTTATTGTATAGAATCGAGCTGTTTGCCGACCTGCTGCGGGAACAGCTGGAGCGGAACCTGGCCTCCTCCTGCCGCCTGCAGGGTACGGTAGATATCCACCTGGCCCCAGCCGTAATACTTATCATGGCCGGCGGTGCCCAGATCGATGGCATTAGAGGTCAAGAGCGCGGTCACTTCCTTGTTCGTCAGCGCAGGGTTCAAGGAGCGCACCAGTCCGGCCAGCGCCGCTACATGGGGACTGGCCATCGAGGTGCCGGATAACGCCGCATACTGATTATCGGGATAGGTGCTGGCAATGCTCTCCCCGGGTGCAGCCACATCGATGTAATCCCCGTAATTGGAGAAGGAAGCACGCTCTCCCGCCGCATTCGTTGCGGCAACTGCAATCACCTCTTCATAGGCTGCGGGATATCCCGGCCGCTCCGTATTGTCATTGCCGGAAGCGGAGACAATCACTACATCCCGGTCATAGGCATACTTAATCGCATCATGCAGAAACTGCGAGTCGGCATAGTTGCCCAGGCTGAGATTAATCACCTTAGCCCCCTGATCTGCCGCCCAGATAATGCCTTCGGCCACCGAATAGGTGGTGCCCGCCCCTGAATTATCCAGCGCTTTTACCGGAAGGATCTTGTTATACCAGCTGATGCCGGCGACCCCTTCTTCATTATTGGTTAACGCTCCAATGATGCCGGCCACATGAGTGCCATGTCCAACATCGTCATCCGGCGTGCTGCCGCTGGTAATCGCATTGTAGCCCTTGAGCAGCTGCCCCTTCAGATCCGGGTGGTTCGCTTGAACACCGGTATCCACAACGGCGATTACGATCTCCTTGCTGCCCTTGGACAGATTCCAGCCCTGCGGGGTTTCAATCGCCGGCAGATTCCACTGGTAAGTTGAGAAGAGCAGGTCGTTAGGGGTAATCACATTAGCTCCCGTATTTTCACTGACCGTATCATTGGTTAAGTACATATAGTGAGGCTCTGCGTACAGCGGATGCCACTTATTGGCGAAGTAAGTCTTGAGCTGGGAGTAACTCATCTTGTCTGACCGGAAAATATAAGCATACCCCAGCTTGCGCGGCTCCTTGCAGCGGATATCGGCGGCAATGGTCTGAAGCTGTGCGGCCGTGGGATGTCCGTTCGGGAAGCGGACGACGATCTCATTCTCGTAGTAATGGCTGGCATTTTCATTGTCATGTCCAGTCTTGACCGTGATGTCCTTCAAGGTATCGGCATGGACGGATTCTATCCGGTACTTGCCTTCCTTCGGGTACGGAATGAGCCGCAGATTCTTCAGCTGATGCAGCGCAACGCGGTCCAGAATCTTTTGGTTAATCAGAGCGATGACAGCCACTTGTCCCTCCCGGTTTCGCTGGGCTACGAAATAATACTTTTTGTCGCCGATGATGAACGAGGGGGATTCATAGGATTGGTGGCCTTTAATCGCAGCTTTGGCGGTGTTCAGATAATGAAGCAGCTGCTTATTCTCCTGGTCGGTTCCTTCCGGCAGTGAAGATTTGAAGGTGGTTGTCTTACGGGTGTTGAAATCAACCATCATCAGCATGGTAATATGCCCGTGCCCCTGCTGAAGGCTCTCGGCATAAGCTGAGATAGCTTCAGGGGAAGCATGATGCATATCGGCCAGCAGGGTGCTCAGATGTCTGTGCACATCGACTCGGTTCAGCTTGTCAGTGGTCGCTACATCCTGCACAAGGGTGGTTTTCTTGATCACTTTTTCCTGAGAGGGATTAGGCACAGACGCTTTCCGAAGGGTGCCGCCGCTGCCTTCCGGCCGCAGGGCGAAGGTGAGCAGCAGTACGGTCAGCGCGGCAGTGACTATACCGGCGACGGTTAGATTTTTACGTGACATGATTTCCGCTCCTTCCTTGTCGTTTCATATACCTGTTAGGGTTCGGAGCTGAAGCTGGTTTTATTCATCTTACGAAAAGGCTACCGCCGTCCTTGGTTTTATGTTAATATCAAAAAGAAAGCGCCTTCCGGGGCTTGTACTTTTCTTTTTAGAAGAAGGATTCTTTTCCGGTATCCGTACGGTGGAGGCTTAGGAGATTTTGTGATACTATCAAGAGAGTACAACTGCAATGTCTAAGTGTCATTAACAACTACTAATGCAAGGAACAATAAGGGGGAGCAACCGCCATGTCAGCAGTAAGTGTGCAGAAATTGTGTGAATCAACGAGAGAGAAGCTTAAATCCGTTATCGACAAAATGGAACTGTTCCTGAATGAGCATGCGCTTCCGCAGCTTGTTACCGAAGAGGATGAAGAAACGCTGCATTTCTATCGGGGGTTCCTGTCCGATCTCCGCCATCTGCTGGTGTTCTCGGAAATGTCTTATGAGAAGCTTGGGCTTGCATTGCGCCGTGCTACCTTCGATGAACCTTTCGCGCAAAAAGCGCTATATAATGTATATCATCTAGGAGTTAATAACTTCTTCTATCCTAAGAATGAGAGTTATTCGGAGGATGGACGTTACGCCTATACCGGGCAGGATGCGATCCGTTTCCGTAAGAAGCCTGTGCGTCCGGCACGCGATATCATTATGGAGATCACCAAGGTCTATGAAGAATTGCGTGATGATCTGACTTATTATGAGAATGATTATTTGACAGAGAAGCGGATGCAGAATCAGGTGTAATCCATTGTCCGGTCTATCATCTTATATCTGTAAAAGACTGTCCCAACTGCCGATATGGCTGGTTGGGGCGGTCTTTTTTTTGTAAATATAAGCATTTATGTGTTTCACGCAATAAATAAATCAATTTCTCGCCGAAACGGTACCGTCCTTTAAAAGGACAGCAAAGCCGTTTCCACTTGTGTGTTCAGGTGAGCAGCCTTCAGCCGCATAGCCGATTTCACCAGCGGGCATAATACATGACGAGGTGATCATTATGACAAACGCTAAACCGCTTGTGAAGTGTAGTGTAAGCAACTGTCATTTTTGGGGAGAACAGAACCTGTGCCGTGCCGAGGAAATTGTCATTGAGATCGATCAGCATGCAGGCAGCCGTTACATGGAGGAATACGCAGAGGAGGTGACGGCGGGTAATCATCATGATCATGCCGGAACCTCGTCCGCAACCTGTTGTCTGACGTTCAAGCCGAACGCCTGAGAAGGAGGCCCTTATGGATAATCCGAATGATGAACCCAAAGTGGACCGTTCCGCCCGCCGAAAGGTTATCCTGCGCCCGCGCAGCAGAGTCGATTACCCCCGCCGGGACCGAAGCCACAATGAGGAGTATGCCGCCGAGCTCAGTCCGCTCCCCTCGCAGCTTCAGAACACTATGGAACGGAGCGGCGAAGCTCAGCGGACATCAGTCCGTGTAAGAGAGGGAGAGGACAGGAGTATTGGCTATATCGGCCTGGGCTTCGGTGTAGTATCCTTATTCATCTGGTCCATTATATTGGGGCCGATTGCCGCTGTTCTGGGGTATTATGCGTATGCCAGAGGACAAAAATCAGCCGGGGCCTGGTCGATGGGGCTGGGGATTGTATCCACTTTAAGCTATTTTGTCTTAATTCCTTTTGCCCGTTAGCGCCGGCTGAATCTGCACATCCGATTTTCAAAACAGGCTATCAGACCTAACTATGCAGGTCTGAGGTCTGTTTTTTCGCTTAGGCATATAGTAATTGCTGTGAATAAATAGTAAAGTTCAAATATAAGACTTCGCGTGAAAGAGGGAATGAATGCATGTCAATCAATGCCGCTGCGCCAAGCGGTCAGTTGAAATGGGTAGACCTGAGAAGCTCAAGCATGAAGCGTGAGGATACCAAATCGAACCCCGGAGTGACCGGTGCCTCGGCAGCGGCGTTCACTGCAATGCTTCAGCAGGCAGCCGGGACGTCTCAAGCCACTGACAGCAGCAATAAAAGCACATACGTTGCTCTTGCAGGTAGCTCTTCGTTGGATAATCTGCTGTGGCAGCAGCTTGGGGAAGCAGCAGAGGCGAATAGCGGCATTTCCGGGGAAATAACGCAGACCGTGCCGACGGATTATGAACAGCTGATTCAGACTGCCAGCGCGAAATATGGCGTTCCGGTTGATCTGATCAAGGCGGTTATTGATACGGAATCCTCCTTCAATCCGAATGTTGTATCTTCTGCTGGTGCCAAGGGACTGATGCAGTTAATGGACGGAACGGCTAACGGACTGGGTGTCTCCGATCCCTTCGATCCTGCTCAGAGCATTGACGGCGGCGTACGATACCTCTCGTACCAGCTTAAGCGGTATGACGGACAGGAGAAGATGGCGCTGGCCGCCTATAATGCCGGACCGGGCCGGGTGAACAAGCTTGGAGTCAGCAGCGATGCTGAGCTTATGGCGAATCTCTCCGAGCTTCCGAAGGAGACACAGGCCTACATTGCCAAAATAGAACGCGCCCGCGCGCAATTCGCGGTATAATATAAGGATCAAACGGAATCTGCCCCCTGCTTCTTTTGGGAGGCAGGCCGTTTGATCCTTTTTGCAACATATAAGCAGTTATGAATTCTGATCAACAAAGGAGAACGCAGATATATGCTGTATTGGGATTATGCCGCTGCTGCCCCTCCCTATGAGGAGGTTGTGCAGACGCTGGAGCAGGTGATGAGGAAGCACTTCGCCAACCCCTCTTCCCTGCACCGGGCGGGAGAAGAGGCGGACAAGCTGATCAAGCGTGCGCGTGAGGTGTGCGCAGCTGCGCTTGATGTGTTGCCGCAGGAAATTATATTCACCTCGGGTGCTACCGAGAGCAACAATCTGGCGGTCAAAGGAGCTGCGCTGCAGTATCAGAGCAGAGGGCGGCATATTGTGACCACGGAGCTGGAGCATCCTTCGGTCTACGAGAGCTGTCTTCAGCTGCAGAAGCTGGGCTGGGAGGTTACCTTCGTAGCCCCTGACCCTCAGGGGGTGGTCGAACCCTCAAGGATTGCCGCTGCGGTCCGGCCGGATACGGTGCTGGTCAGTGTGATGCATGTGAATAATGAGATCGGCACGGTACAGCCGCTGCGTGAGATAGGACAACTGGTCAAGGCGGTGAACCGCCGGACACTCTTCCATGTAGACGGCGTGCAGGGCTACGGGAAGCTTGAGGCTCCACTGAAGGACTGGCAGGCAGATCTGTACAGCCTGTCCGCGCATAAATTACGCGGGCCGCGCGGGACGGGAATTCTCTATGTCAGAGAAGGCGTCACGCTGTTTCCCTTGTTGACTGGCGGTTTCCAGGAACAGGGCAAGCGCGCCGGGACAGAGAATGTGCCGAATATTGTAGCTTCAGCCAAGGCCATGCGGATGAGCGGAGAACAGCGGGAGGCCTTCAGCGCCCGGATTCGTCCGCTCAAGGCGCAGCTGGAGAATTATATAGCAGGGATACCGGAGCTTGTACTGAACAGCATGGAGGACGGGGCGCCGCATATTGTCCACTTCTCTTACCCCGGCATGAAGGGGGAGGTTCTGGCCCGCAGGCTGGAGGAGCTCGGGATGGCGGTCGCCACACGCTCCGCCTGTTCCTCACGACTGGCCGAGCCGAGCCGGATTCTGCTGTCCATGGGCAGGGATACCGCTGCTGCGCTTGGCGGCATACGGATCAGCCTGGGAGACAGTCACACGCAACAGGATGTGAGCAGGCTGGAGCAGGCGCTGCTGGCAGCCGTCCAATCCTTGAAGATTGCAGAAGGAGGCATGAAATAACCAATGACAACAACTGAGACAGGTAGCGGAGCACAGAATGCCGGATACGGAAGCAGCATGGACTATGCCGATATGCTCCTGCTGCGCTTCGGGGAGTTCATTCTGAAAGGGAAGAACCGCAGCCGGTTCGAGAAGACCGTACTGCGGCATGTGAAGGAGATGGTGAAGCCGTATCCGAACGTGAAGCTGACCCGGGAATTCGGGCGGATCTACGTCGAATTGAACGGTGAACCGGCAGGAGAATTAACAGAGGCGCTCGTAAAAGTATTCGGGATCGCCTCGATTAGCCCGGTGAAGGTCTCCCGGCCGGAATTCGGCGATATTCTTGCGGCCAGCCGGACCTTCCTCCACCTTATTGCTCCAGCGGCGGGAACCAGCTTCAAGGTTAGCGCTCGCCGGGTGTGGAAGGGCTTCCCTTACGGCTCTATAGAGATGAATAAGCTTATAGCTACACCGCTGCTCCAGGGTTATCCGGGGCTGCTGGTAGATGTGAGATCTCCCGATCTGGAGCTGAAGATTGAGATTCGGGAAGGTCATACTCTTATTTTCTGTGAGAATATTGCCGGAGTCGGCGGCTTCCCGCTGGGAACGAACGGCAAGGCTATGCTGCTGCTCTCCGGCGGGATCGACAGTCCGGTTGCGGGCTGGTCATCCATGCGCAGGGGGCTGGAGGTAGAGTGCGTCCACTTTTACAGCTATCCTTATACGAGCGAGCTTGCCCGCCAGAAGGTTGTAGATTTGACCCGTATCTTGTCACGTTATGCTGGTGTGATCAAGCTGCATCTGGTTCCGTTTACGGAGGTGCAGACCTCTTTTACCGGAATCGGGCAGGATAATCTGATTATTACACTCATGCGCCGGGCTATGCTGCGGATTGCTACCGCCCTTGCGGAGAAGGAGGGGGCGCTTGCGCTGATTACCGGCGATAGTCTGGGCCAGGTGGCCAGCCAGACCCTGCCAAGTATGAATGTGATCGGGCGTGCAACGGCTCTCCCGCTGCTGCGTCCGCTGGTGATGATGGACAAGAGTGAGATTGTGGAGCTCTCCAAGACCATCGGTACGTATGACTTGTCCATCCTGCCATACGAGGATTGCTGTACACTGTTCGTGCCCAAATCACCGACGACGAATCCGAATCTGCGGATTGTAGACAAGATTGAAGCGACGCTGCCGGGCTATCAGGCCTTACTCGATACGGCGGTTGCCGGAACCGAGACCGTACTCATTACACCTTATGGCAACGAGAAGCCGGAGGACTTGGTACCGGCGCAGGCAGGCCTTCAGGAAGAATGGTTCTGAACAGCGAGTTGTGTCCGGCGGCGCTTCCAGTGTCCCGCAGCCAGAATACCGGCAATGACTGCGGCGATGAACAGAACATGCAGCAGCGGATGTGACTTGAGGTACGGGGCAATGACCTTCTCGCCGAAAATCATGCTGGAGGCTGTGAAGCCGAGTACGCCTGACCCGAGATAGATAATCCATGGATATCTGTTGATCAACCGGATAAACAGGGTACTTCCCCAGACCACAATAGGCACACTGATCAGTAGTCCCAGTACGACCAGCGTAATATTATGATTCGCTGCACCGGCAACAGCAATGACGTTGTCCAGTCCCATGGCTGCGTCGGCTATAATAATTGTCCTAACAGCCGCCCACAGCGTTCCGCCGGCCTGAATATCCGTCTCTGCACTGCCGCCGGACAGCAGCTTATAAGCAATAAGGATCAGCAGCAGCCCGCCGATTGCCAGCAGCCATGGAATCTTTAGCAGCCACACCACAAGAATCGTGGCGATGATCCGCAAGATTACCGCTCCGCCTGTGCCAAGAAGAATTGCCTGCTTCTGCCGTTGTCCTTGCAGGTTCCGCGCGGCCAGGCCGATGACGATGGCATTGTCGCCCGCCAGAATAAGATCAAGGAACACGATATTCAGCAGAGATAATATGAAATCCGCAGCGGATGTATTCATCCCGGGTCACTCCTATAGGTTTGGTGGCTTGCATTCCCCTTGCGGCCATTCCGGCCGGAGACTATAGATATACGCTGCAATCCGGCCGTACATGCGCAGTTTCTAAAATAGCGGGACAAGAAGCATAGCTTGTCGCCCCCCGGCATACATGTAGATACATGGAGTTCAGGGAGGCTGAGGTGGATGGATTCATTATTGCTGCTTGGTGAAATTCTAATGATTAATCTGGTGCTCAGCGGAGACAATGCCATGGTCATTGCGATGGCCAGCAAGAATCTGCCGGAGAAGCACAGGAAGCTGGCAGTCTGGTGGGGGGCCGCTGGAGCAGTCGCGCTGCGCTGTATCCTGACCTTCGCCGCAGTGCTGCTGCTCAAGATTCCGTATATTGAAGCCGGAGGGGCCATGCTGCTGCTCTGGATTTCCTTCAAGCTGCTGCTCGAGGACGAGGAAGAGCTGAGAATTGAGGGAAGCCCTAGCGTATGGAAATCCGTACGCACCATCCTGCTGGCGGACTTCATCATGAGCCTGGATAATGTACTGGCGATTGCCGGGCTGGCCAAAGGGGATCTGGCACTGATTGTGATCGGGATTGCGATCAGCATTCCGATTGTCGTCTGGGGGAGCGGCATCATCGTGGGCTGGCTGCACCGCTTCCCGGTGCTGATCTTCATCGGTGCCTATATTCTGGCGTATACCGCCGGGAACATGCTGCTGCAGGATGCCAAATTCGGCCCGGTGATTTCGTTCCTGCTGCCGACGCTTCATACCATACTGCCAATGCTGCTGGGCATTATTGTGGTTATCACGGGCATGCTGAAGCACAGGAAAGTATCCGCAGGCTGATAACCGGCAATAATAAGGCTGTACCAAAAGCTGGAAGGCTTTGGTGCAGCCTTATTTCTTTTTTTTTCGAGAATGCCCCGCCGGGATGTGTGAAGAATGATGGTGTTTTATGTGTATATCAGATAAAATAAAGGAAAACCTGTCGCCGGATTTGCCTGCTGAAGGGGCACCGACCGGTGAAAAGACACGAAATTTTGAAGGGATAGGTGAAAGATGTCTTCCAAAAATGACATGAAACTGGGTGTGTTCATCGCCGCCGCCGGGCTCGTGATTCTGCTGGGCAAGCTGGGGGTGTTCGGTTTTCTGGGACGGGCCTTATGGCCGCTCATCATTCTGGTTCCGGGCCTGTTCCTGCATGTGCTCTTTTTCACCCGCCGCGCTTCTGCATCTGTACTCATTCCTGCGGGCATACTATCGGTGTATGGCTTGCTCTTCGGCTTATGCAATACCTGGGGCTGGGACCTCATGAGATACTTATGGCCTGTTCTTCTGCTGGGGATCGCAGTGGGACTGTACGAATATTCGCTATATGCTTCAGGCAGAACCGGAGGGTTAACTACAGCCGCTGTGATCCTTGGATTGCTTAGTGTAGTGCTGGTTATCTTCACCCTGCTGGGTACTGGTGCGCTCTATCTGCTCGGCGCTGTGCTGGTTGCTGCGGGACTGTGGCTGATGCTGGGAAGAGGCAGACCGGGAAGCCGTAAGAAGTGGAACGGTGGCTGGTAGAACAGATCGTCTACACGCCCTGATAGGACAATTCAAGACCGCTGAGCCGGACATGAGGCAAAATTAGAAAATTTAAGCGGACTTGGCAACGTTTTTTTTCAGAAAAAGACTTGCTTTTCATAGTACTTTCACTATAAAATTAAGGAATGTTGGAGCGTCGGCTTTCTGCCTGGCGCTTCTTTTGTGAGACTGCCGTGACATGCTAAGAATTTAAACAGTTTTAATTTGATAAATGAGAGGATTTGGATACAAATCATGCATTCAAGAAAAGATATCCGTAACATTGCGATCATTGCCCACGTTGACCATGGTAAAACAACACTCGTCGATCAGCTTCTCCAGCAGTCCGGGATTTTCAGCGCGCACGAGCACGTTCAAGAACGCGCCATGGACTCTAACGATATCGAACGGGAACGTGGAATTACAATCCTAGCTAAAAATACAGCAATCACTTATAAAGAGTTCCTGATTAACATCGTAGATACACCTGGACACGCTGACTTCGGCGGCGAAGTAGAACGGATCATGAAGATGGTTGACGGCGTACTGCTCGTTGTTGACGCTTATGAAGGCTGCATGCCGCAGACCAAATTCGTACTCCGCAAGGCGCTGGAACAGCACCTGACCCCAATCGTAGTCGTGAACAAGATTGACCGTCCGGCTGCACGTCCGAAGGAAGTTATTGATGAAGTGCTGGACTTGTTCATTGAGCTTGAAGCCAGTGACGATCAGCTTGAATTCCCTGTAGTCTATGCTTCTGCGCTTAATGGCACATCGAGCATGAATGCTGAGAAGCAGGATGAGACTATGCTTTCACTTTATGAAACCATCGTTGAGCATATCCCGGCTCCAACTGAGAAGGTTGAAGAACCGCTGCAGTTCCTGGTAACACTGATGGACTACAACGAATACCTGGGCCGTATCGCCATTGGCCGCGTGAACCGCGGTGTAATCAAGCAAGGCCAGTCCGTTACAGTCATTATGCGTGACGGCAAGAGCAAGACTGCCCGTATCGAGAAGCTGTTCGGCTTCCAGGGTCTGAAGCGTGTGGAGACAGAAGAGGCCGGCGCAGGCGACATCGTGGCTATTGCCGGTATCAAGGATATCAACATCGGTGAGACGATTGCTGATCCGCAGCACCCTGAAGCATTGCCTGTTCTTAAGATTGACGAGCCAACGATGCAAATGACTTTCCTTGTGAATAACAGTCCTTTTGCCGGTAAAGAAGGTAAATGGGTAACTTCCCGTAAGCTTCGTGAGCGTCTGTTCAAAGAACTGGAAACGGATGTGAGCTTGCGTGTAGATGAAACAGACAGTCCTGATGCATTTATCGTTTCTGGACGCGGTGAGCTTCACCTTGGTATTCTGATCGAGAATATGCGCCGTGAAGGTTATGAGATGCAAGTGTCTAAACCGCAAGTAATTATTAAAGACATCGATGGTGTCAGATCCGAGCCGCTTGAGCGCCTTATGATTGACATTCCGGAAGAAAGCATGGGCTCCGTTATGGAAAGTCTGGGCAGCCGTAAAGCCGAGATGGTCAACATGATCAACCACGGTACCGGCCAAGTCCGTCTGGAATTCCTGATTCCGGCACGCGGCCTGATCGGCTATAACACACATTTCCTGACGCTGACACGCGGCTACGGTGTAATGAACCATGCCTTCGACAGCTATGCTCCACTGGTTGGCGGCCAAGTTGGCGGACGTCATCAGGGTGTGCTTGTAGCAAGTGAAAGTGGTACAACAACCCAATACGGAATCGTGGGTGTTGAGGATCGTGGTATTCTTTTCCTGGATGCAGGTACAGAAATTTATGAAGGTATGATTGTTGGCGAGCATACCCGTGATAACGATATTATCGTTAACATTTGTAAAGAAAAAGCACTTACCAACATGCGTACCTCAGGCAAAGATGATACTGTAAAAATGAAGACTCCACGTACCTTCTCTTTGGAAGGCGCGCTTGAATACTTGAATGATGATGAATATTGTGAGATCACTCCTAAATCTGTACGTCTGCGCAAAAAGATCCTGAATAAGGGCGAGCGCGAGCGTGTAGAGAAGCAGCGTAAGGCGGCGCAAGCCAGCCAAGCGTAAGCTGATAACAATGAAGCCGCCGGATTATTCCGGCGGCTTTTCTCATTTTACAGGCGTGGATCTTTCAAATTGCAGGGATTAATAGCAGTATAAAATGGCTGCGGGTGATATAATGTAAGCGTAACTTATGATCCGGGAGGAGTGACGGGCTATGCAAAGCTGGTTCGCTGAGCATCCAGTTATCGCTTACATTGTCATTTTTATCTTACTCACTTATGTGTATAACCGAGTATTCCGCGTCAATCAGAAGCTGCCGATCGGCAAAGAGATCGTACTGTATGTGATGATGGCGGCAGGCTCAGGCATGCTTCTTATCTTCCAGCATGACAAGCTGCCGATCATCCAGTGCCTGCTGGTAGCGGTCGGGCTGATGCTGCTTGTGCGGGTCCGCTACCTGGTCGAGGCCCGGCAGAAGCGGAAGGCTGCAGCGGCTGCAAAACGGCAGTAGGCGCAACTTTTGATGATAGGGCTCGTCTAAGTTATTACGAAGTTATCTACTTCAACTCCAGTTGAATGAAAAGGAACTAAAAGGATTATGAATACAAGCGAGGGCAATTTGCCACCCAGAAGGAACAGCCAGCAAGGAAGCACCACTACTAACCGGCAGCAGCCGAGGTCTGCTGCTTCAGCTACAACTGCAAAGAAAAAAGCGCGGAAACCGAAAAAGCGCGGATTCTTCGCCCGGCTGATGAGGGTGCTGCTCATCATTCTCCTGATTGCTGTTATAGCAGCATTGGGTTACGCAGGATATTTGTACTGGAAGGTGGACCACGGAGGATTCGGCGTGGACCAGCCGGTTGCGGCCGGACAATCCGCCTCGGAGAAGCCGCTGACGATGCTGCTGCTTGGAACGGACAACCGTCCGAAGCACCCGTCCAACCTGACGGATGTGATCATGGTCGCGGCCTTGAACCCGGAGACCAAATCGGCTACGGTGGTCTCATTACCCCGTGATACATATGTCGAGCTTGGCGGATACAAGAAGACGAAGATCAATGCCTTTTACTCCCGCTTCAAGAGCAAGGAGAAGACCTCCGGGACTCTGGCCGAGGATGAGATGAAGAAGATGATGGGCAAATATCTGGACATTAAGGTCGATTACGCAACCGTACTGGATTTCCAGGGCTTCCGGGATATTGTGGATGAGTTCGGCGGCGTAGACGTTAATATTAGTGCCAATATGTGTTACACGGACAGTGTGGACGGCACCAATATTAATCTTAAAAAAGGCGAAGCCAAGCTAAACGGAGATAAAGCGCTGGATTATGTGCGTTACCGCAAGTCCAACTGCAAGCCGGCGACGAAGCCTTCGGATGATTTTGAACGCAATAAGCGCCAGAACGAGGTACTGACTTCATTAATCTCTCAGATGCAGTCGCTGGGCGGTGTTCTCAAAATCGGCCGGGTGCTGGATGCGGTGGACGATAATCTGGAGAGCGATATTGAGAATGCGCAGATTAAGAGCCTGATCGCTACGTATTGGGATATTTCCAAGGAGAATGTCGAATATGTACCGGTAACAGGAACCTGGCGCAGCCCCTATGTATATATTAACGATAAGGAGCTGGACGCAGCCAAGAAAAGCCTTCAGGACCGGATATCCGGAGAGTCCGCTGCAGTGGTCTCAGGTCAGCCCTGAACAGCAGGCAGGGTACAATCTGTAAATTGAATGCAAGTTTCGTCCTGTGCTATAATATAATAAATTGAATGTATTCTTGCCGCATAGGGGGCCTGTAACTATGTCTGAAGCCGTTGCTCAGCTCAATGAAACTCTGCTAGCTATGCTGCAATCGGAGACGTTTGTTCTTCTTAACACTGTGGATGCAGAATCCGGCGGACCTACGTCGACTGCAATCTCCTGGATCTATGCTGTGAGCCCTTCCATTGTCCGGCTGGCTGTGGACCACCGCTCCAGACTGGTGAACAACATGAAGGTTAACCCGAGGGTAACGATTACTGTGTTTGGCGAAGGGACGGTGCATGCCGTTAACGGTCATGCTGCGGTTCGGCTGGACCCGCTGCCGGATGTTCCGTTTAAGATGTGCTGTTTTGATATTGAGATTGAAGCGGTCCGCAATGCACTGTTCTATGGTGCGCACCTGGAATCTGCTCCGAAATATGCGAAGGTATACGATGCACGTGCGGCCGAGAAGCTGGACGGACAAGTGTTTGCCGCCATGCAAAAAGCCTAGTGTGCTATCACTAGGCTTTTTTTGAAATTAGCTCCTACCGGGTATTGCCTTGCGGCTCAATATCCTCCGGCAGCTGCGGAATGATCCGGCCGATAATATCGGCCATCTCGGAGGCGAAGCCCGAGACCGGGTTGCCCTTGGAGATATGCTTGCCCATCTCGGCCAGCCTGCTGCTGAGGTCCATGTCGGCAGTCACCAGGACTCTTACGCCCCTCGGGTCCTTGCGGATCGCTTCAGCTACCGAGTATTTCACGCTTCCGACTCGCGAACGGGTAAGGGCGCCGTCCACATCAATGCCGACCACGGCAAGGTTGTTCATGACGACACAGTGGACGCCTTCTACACCTGGGACTCTTCGCGCTAATTGTTCAAAATGATCCTTGAGTGCCACATCGCTGTCGCGCTTGCCTGCTGAAGGTTGTCCCGAATCTGGGGTGGGCTCCTGTACGGCTGTACCATCTTCCGACAAAGTCCGCACTCCGCGGTTCCCCTGGCTGTTTAAAGTGCCAGCTGATTGTTTATCCTGAGGAGAGGGTGATGTCTCTTTATTAGCGATACCGCAGCTTGTCAGCAGCAGCAGTACCAGCAACAGACACATTGATTTTCTCATATGTGCGTACTCCTTTCAGCCTGAGAATTAGTGATTTACCTTATCTTGCCCTTGCTGAAAAGAGTTATGTATGATCAATCAAACCAGGCGCTGTGGAGGGGATAACATGAAAAAGATATTCGTACTGGACACTAACGTGCTGTTGCACGACCCCAATTCGATTTTTGCTTTCAAGGCGAATGAGGTGGTCATTCCTGCTGTAGTCCTGGAAGAAATCGACTCCAAGAAGCGTAATGCCGATGAAATCGGCCGCAACGCCCGCACCGTATCGCGTCTGTTAGACGGACTCCGGGAGCTGGGCCACCTGCACAGCGGGGTGGTACTGGACCACGGAGGCACGCTGAAGGTGGAGCTTAACCACCGCAGCTTCGTCAAGGTACAGGAGATGTTCGGCGAAGTCTCCAATGACAACCGGATACTCGCTGTAGCGCTCAATTATCTCCATGAGGAGAATGAGAAGGCTGACCCGAGTCCTGTGGTACTTGTAAGTAAAGATGTTCTTGTCCGCATCAAAGCGGATGTGCTTGGTATAACGCCGGAGGATTATTTGTCTGACCGCACCGGCGATCTGAATGAGCTCTACTCCGGCTGCCAGTCGCTGATGGCCCATCCTTCACTGATTGATGAATATTACAGTCACCGGTTCCTGCCCACGAAGCAGCTGGCGCTTTCCTATCCGCTGTATCCGCATGAATTCGTCATTCTGAAGGATGAGATCGGCAGCGGCAAATCAGCGCTGCTGAAGGTCAACAGCGATGCTTCCCGCCTGGAGCCGCTCTATCTGGGCAATGACGCGGTATGGGGCATTAGCGCCCGGAATGCGCAGCAGCGGATGGCGCTTGAGCTTCTGCTAAATGATGATATTCCGCTGGTGACCATTACCGGCAAAGCGGGAACAGGTAAGACGCTGCTGGCGTTAGCGGCCGGATTGTTCAAGGTAGAGGATGAACACAAATACAAGAAGCTGCTGATTGCCCGCCCGGTGGTTCCGATGGGTAAGGATATCGGCTATCTGCCGGGAGAGAAGGATGAGAAGCTCCGTCCATGGATGCAGCCGATTTATGATAACCTCGAATTCCTGTTCGACACCAAGAAGGCAGGGGATATCGATAAAATATTGATGGGTCTGGGAAGTATCCAGGTTGAGGCGCTGACTTATATCCGCGGCCGCTCCATCCCGTCGCAGTTCATTATCATTGATGAGGCGCAGAACCTGTCCCGCCACGAAGTGAAGACGATTGTCTCCCGGGCCGGCGAGGGCAGTAAGGTGATCCTGATGGGTGACCCCGAGCAGATTGACCACCCTTATCTGGATGCGGCGAGCAACGGCCTCAGTTATATCGTTGAGAAGTTCAAGCAGCAGGGCATTAGCGGACATATTACCCTTGAGAAGGGTGAGCGTTCGCATCTGGCCCAGCTGGCTGCCGATCTGCTGTAGCCCTCGCAAATGTCTCATGCAGCTGTTTATCATTGCTGCAGTTCACAACTCAGCGGGCAAAAGCCGCTATTCAACCGGCAATCAGCCGGTGAGTAAGTACAATCAGAGCCGGGAGATCACCACTCCCGGCTTTTTGCCTGCCCGCCCCCGGAAGCAGCGGGAGAGTTTTTGTGCAGTTAATAGGTGCGATCAGCGGAGGGAGCGGAATTGTTCTGGAGAAGCGTAGCGTTCGCCTTTAAAGACCGATTTCAACCTCTAATCCCTTATTGAATATGAAATCGGGCTTTAACAGCGATCGGAAGAATAATCCGCACACGCAGCGTCTTGCGCACCTGGGTTTTGGCTGCATTGAACAATCCCGCCGTTTCCTTCTATATAAAGAGAACGGTTTCACAACCCAAGACAAGCGCCTGCATCTCTGCTAAAATGAGGAATAAGAAACGCTGAAGGAGAGAGCGCATGTGCTGAAACGCAAAAATTACTGGCTGCTGTTTGCAGTTCTGCTGCTGGCCCTGACAAGCCTGTCACCCAGCATGGAGCTGAATACGGATCATGGAAGCTATCCGCCCAGACAGCCGCTGGACCAATCAGAGCGTCCTCCTTCAGGGGAAGCAGGAGAAATCGAAAGCCTCCAGATCCGCGTCTCACTCAGTACGGAGGAGTTCAGCGTATTGGAGCAGATTAGCAAAGAGTACGCTTTATCCAGCGGAGTCAGCGTGATCCTTAAGAATGTAGAGGCGGAAGACGGGGGAGCACAGGTGCGTGATGAACTAACCATTGGGACAAGCCCGGATATCGTGATGCTGGACGGCCACAGCATTTATGATCTGGCGACCCGGGGCTATTTGCTGCCTGTAGATATCTACCAAAGTGTTCCCGGGAGCACGCCGCTTACGATGCTGATTCCGCAGATGCAGTGGAACGGATATAACTGGGGAGTGCCGCTGGATATCGATCCCTATGTCCTTGTCTATTCGCCGGAGCGGCTCGCCGGAATGGGTTTTGCGGAGGTGCCCGCAAGCCTGGAGCAGTGGAATATGCTGCTAGGCCGGCTGAAGGAGGACCCGGAGAAGAAACGTTATCTGCTGGCTATGGATACGCAGAATCCGTACGGATATGCCGCCGTGCTGCATAGCATGGGCAGCAGTTTGCGCTCCGCCAGCCTTGAGCAGGCTCAGTGGACAGAAGCGGCGCGCAGCTATTTGTATCTGACCAGCCGGTTCAATAAGGAGATCTGGGAGCTGCTGCAGGATGGGAAGCTTGCGGTGGCGGCTGTGCCGCTCTCGGAGTGGGAGAAGCACGGGAATTCGACGCTGGCGGTGCAGATGCCGAAGAAGCAGGAGGGGATACCGAGCTACGAGGTTATTCACAGCCGCTTTTTTGCCCTTCCTGCACAATCCGGCAGTCCGGAAGCAGCGGTCAAATGGCTCGCCTACGTGACTTCAAGCAAGGCCCAGCTGGAATGGCTGGAGAACACGGATCGTCTGCCGGCACTGGATGAGCTGTACCGCTCCGCTCAGCCCAAGATTGGGAAGCTGCCAATGGAAGCCGGATGGTTCCTTGCAGAGGATAACACCCCCGGTCCCGGCTCTGAGGCAGAGTGGAGCCGGAAGGCGGAGGCGGCGCTTGGTTTGTTAACAGGCAAGCTGAATGCCGCCGCTTATGAAGCGGTGGTACAGCCTCCTTTAGAATGAGAGGGACAGCTTCACATGCAGGATGCCGTCCGAGCTTGAGACCTCGGTGGCCTGCAGGAAGGAGACAATCTTCGCCGGATAGAAGCCGAGATCGAATTCTTCCTCCAGAGCCTGGCGGGTGGTATCCGGCAGCTCCAGGCCATTGAATACCACATGATCAACATGGAACATCAAGCCGTTGACAGGCTCCTGCTGTATGGTATAGCGGCCGGTCAGCGACAGCGACAAGCCCCCGCTTTTACCCGTTGCCGAGACTGAATTGTCCTTGAACGCAAACCGGAAATCCTGAAACAGCGGGTTCTGGGTTACCAGGAACTCATTCAGATCCTTTTCGGACAGGGCCAGATTATAGGTCATCCCCTTGCGCACCAGCACGCCATCCCGGCTCTGAACGAACTCCGGCAGCTGCTTCATCGCAGAAGCCAGCGCTTTGAAATACTTCCTCACCTCATGCAGTCCGATATTCTCCCAATATTTACTGAACTCCTCCAGCAGCCGCTCCATACTCTGAGGATCTGTACTGGCCTGAATCCCGCCTGCAATCTCCTTATCTAAGGCAAGCACACGCTTCTGCTGCTCTTCGAGCGCCGTTTTGAGCTCTGCCAGCTCCTGACTGCTGCGCCGGGCGGCCGTGAGTGTGCTTTTCAAATCCTTGTACTGCGTCTCATATTCTGTGAGCGTCTTCCGGTCTTGCCCCATAATAATCTCATAATAATCGAATAGAGCGATTAGCCTGCTGATGCTTTTGGCGGAGAGGAATGCGGTAAGAAGTCCATCCCGTTCCCCCATATAATAGGCCCGCACAACAGCACCTGCCCGTTCCTGCTGGTCCGCGATATTACTCTGTTTGGCAGCAGCTTGCTCCTCCAGCTCAGCGGCTTTGTGCTCCAGCGTCTGTTGCTCTGCAGTAATCCGGGCAATCTCACGTTCAAGCTCTGCAGAGGACAGCGTCTGCTCCAGCAGCTTGCGGGTCTCTTCGTCATCCGGCATAGAGGGCGGCGGAGCGCTGACTCCTGAAGCGGAGCCGGAACCGGCGGACAGATAGACCGGAGAAGCCGGCGACATAGCGATGCAGGTGAGGATCAATATTGCTGCGAATAACCGGCGAACCGTATTACGGGATAACACTTGCACCACCACCTTGAACAGAGTTAGACAGGTATGTACTATTAATATGTTTCAGCCTGTTAAAATATCATACCCTGTTTTGCGTCTCCCCGAACTACAATTTTGCAAACAAAAAGAACGGAAATGCTCCCTTAAAGCAAGAAGCCATATCCGTTCATTTCTATATATATGCGTTAGAGCGGCAATTCCATCTCAAATATCGTCCAATAGCTGAAGCCCGTAAACGTCAGGATCATATACCCCCAAAAGAGCAGGATGTAGGTCTTTTCCGTAAACTTCATGTACCCCAAAATCACAAAAAAAGCGGTTTGCAAAAAGAATAACAGGGCCATTTCCGTGAGATTGCCGGCAAAAGCCATAAGTCCGATGGTAAGTGTAAAAAATCCCAATACGCGAAACATGCGGTCCAAGAGAGGGTCCCCCTTCCAATATGAATCCGGCTAACAGCTGCTTTAACTTTATTATAACGGCTCTCCAAAACACTGTAAACGAATTCATTGAAAAAAATACAAAATTTCATAAAAAATATGATTTTTATTATTGACACAAGCCTTTTGTTTCGAAAAAGAGAATTTATAGCAAAGGTAGTATGAGGTGCAGACAAATTGGCAATACAAATTAGTATCAAATAGATTCTATGAACTCTAATAGAGGCATAGAAATGGAGTAAGCAGCTTTTATCCCTATTCACTACCCGGCGGAGCTGCCGGTTCTGAAGATGGTTATTTCATGATGTTGTTAGGAGGGTTAGGCTTTATGACAGCCGTTAGACAGGATGCTTGGAGTGCAGAAGATGATCTGATATTGGCAGAAATAACGCTGCGTCATATCCGCGAGGGCAGCACACAGCTTGCTGCTTTTGAAGAGGTGGGTGAAAAAATCGGCAGAACGTCGGCTGCCTGCGGTTTCCGCTGGAACAGCTGCGTGCGCAAAAGCTACGAGGATGCCATCGGTATTGCTAAAGGCCAGCGCCAGAAACGGAGCTATCTGAAAAAACAGCCTGCTTCGCGCGGGGCGCAGGTAGCCGGACTGATTCTTGGTGACATTGAGGAAGACTACAGCCGCAGCGAAGGATTAAGCGAGAACAGCTTGTCCATCGATGCCGTCATCCGCTTTTTGCGGCAATGGAAAGGAACGTTTCAGGAGGCTGGAAGACAGCTTAAGATGCTGGAGCGCGATCTGCGGGAGAAGGAAGAAGAGCTTTCAGAGCTGAGAGTGGAGAATGAACGCTTATCCAGAGAGGTTAATCTTGCCCAGAGCGATTACCGTGTGGTCAATGATGATTACAAGGCACTGATCCAGATTATGGACCGTGCCCGCAGGCTGGCTTTTCTTAATGAAGAGGATGAAGAGAAGCCCCGATTCAAAATGGATGCGAACGGAAACCTGGAACGGATTGAATAGAAGATTTATGTAGCAAGCCCTGCGTCCGAGTGCGTAACAGCAACGGATTAGCAGGGCTTTTTGTTTTGCTTTTGCAGAGACAAGCAGGATATAATTAGGAAAATTATTGGTGCTTAGCATGGCAGGGGGCAGGGTTAGTGAGAATAGATGTGATAGGTGCGGGGTCACTGGGGCTGCTGCTTGCAGGGCGGCTGATCGCCGGTGGGGCTGAAGTACGGATATGGTGCAGGGGGGAAGAGCAGAGCAGGGCACTATCCGAACGGGGGCTGACTGTCAGCTATGAAGATGGCAGGGAGGCAACACAGCTTCCAGGCGGGAGTTTCTCCGCTGCACCGGTAGAAGAATATACACAGCGTCAGCTCGCCGAGCCCGGGGAGGTTACGCTGTTAACGGTCAAGCAGAAGGTGCTTCATGAGGCTCTGCCTGAGATTCTCCTGCCGCTCAGAGACAGAGAGCTTGTAATCATAGGCTTTCAGAACGGCTGCGGACATCTGGAATTGCTCAGGGGGCTGCTGCCGCAATCATCCATCTGGGCGGCTGTAACGACAGAGGCGGCAAAGAGGAAAACATTAACAGAGGTTATTCATGCCGGCAAAGGGGAAATATGTATAGGGAAGAGCAGCTCTCCTATAAATATTCATGAAACTGACCGGCAGGCATCTGAGCCTGCGGCGATAATTAGTTTCATAGAAGCTCTTGCCTCAGCAGGATTTCACGCTTCTCTGTCGAAAGAAGTGGATACCATCATTTACCGGAAGCTTCTGATCAATGCTGTCATTAATCCTCTAACCGCCATTTGGCGGGTCCGGAACGGCGAATTACTGGCCTCCGCTGCACGTGTACAGCTTATGAAGGAACTGTATACAGAGGCAGCCGGGATATTAGAGGCCTGCGGGATTTCCCTGGAGCACGGTGCCTGGGAGGCCATTCTTGAAGTGTGCCGCGCGACCTCGGGCAATACATCA
Organism: Paenibacillus sp. FSL P2-0089; assembly: GCF_038595095.1. Taxonomy (NCBI): domain Bacteria; kingdom Bacillati; phylum Bacillota; class Bacilli; order Caryophanales; family Paenibacillaceae; genus Paenibacillus; species Paenibacillus sp. FSL P2-0089. Next base: position 5,391,883 of record NZ_CP152006.1, on the reverse strand, counting down.
TCGATGCTTGCTGATGTACTTGCTGCAAGGGAGACGGAAATCCGCTGGATTAACGGAAGCATTGTAGATATGGGGCTGCGGCAGGGCGTTCAGGCTCCGCTGCACCGCTGGATCTGCGGACTGGTAGAAGGCATGACTGTGAGGGAGGGGTGAGGCTGTTTGGAATTTCTCCGGAATTCGTTCGGCGTGTTAAGCGTTATTCCGATTGTTCCTTTTTTGATTGTGTATTTCGCAGGAATCGGGCTGAGGCATGATAAGAGGAAAACGATGATGCTGGCGATGGACGTAACTACTTTATTTTTATTGCTGTCAGTTTCGGGACTGTTTAATATTATTTTTGACTCAACCTTTGGATTCTTTCTTATACTACTTATTGTATTAATATCCGCCGGACTGATTGGCGGCGCGCAAAACCGCCTCAAAGGAGGGGTGGACGGAAAACGGTTACTTCGTGCTGTGTGGCGGCTTTCTTTCTTTTTCCTGGGCGTAGGTTACGTATTATTTATGGTGGTAGGCCTCATTCAATACATATCACAAGCGATGTAACGTTCCATTGCTCCGGTGAAGCGTCAACGTCACAAAATTTTAAAGAATTAAAAAAAACTCGTTTTCAGAAAATATTGCTCTAGATTTTTTTGACCACTGGTTGTATAATCATAAACCATATACCACATTCTATTTAGGGGGAACTGCTAGATGAAGAAGAGTAAAAGTCTATTGCTCATGATTGCAATAGTTCTGGTGATCGGCACAGTGCTTGCTGGCTGCGGCGGAAACAAGAACAATGCGAACAGCGGCACCAATGCAGCGGCGACGACTGCACCAGAGGGCAGCACGAACACAGGAACAACAGGTGACGAGAAGCTGGCTGCTGACCAGACACTTAGAGTCAACCTGACTGCAGAACCACCTACGTTTAACCCTGCACAAGCTCAGGACAGCCAAGCCAACACCGTCCTGAAGACAATGTATGAAGGCTTGACCCGCATGAATGATGAAACTGGCCAAGCTGAGCCAGGTATTGCCGAGAAGTGGGATATTTCCGCTGACGGACTGGTATATACGTTCCACCTGCGTGATGCGCAGTGGAGCAACGGTGACCCTGTAGAGGCTGCTGACTTCGTTCGCGCATGGAAAATCGTGCTCGACCCTAACACAGATCCTACTGCACCTTACGCTTATCAATTGTACTACCTGAAGAACGCTGAAGAATATTATGGAAAGAAAATTACAGATTTCAGTCAAGTGGGCGTAAAAGCTGTAGATGCGAAAACTCTTGAAGTTACGCTGAAAGCTCCAACTCCTTACTTCCTTGGACTTCTGTCCTTCTATACTTATTACCCTGTACACAAATCCGTTGAGGGTAATGCTAAATGGGCTACAAGCAAAGACACTATGATCACTAACGGCGCGTTCACACTGACTGAGTGGACTACCGGCCAATCCCTGCAAGTAAGCAAGAACGATAAATACTGGGATGCTGCCAACATCAAGCTGGCTAAAATCGACTTCTCCCTGGTTAACAGTGGAGCAACTGAACTCTTGAGCTACAAGAACGGCGAGCTTGACCGCGCTGGTGCACCTCACGGTGAAATCCCGCAAGAACAGGTGCCAATCGTACAGAAAGAGCTTCCTAACGAATTCCAGAGAAAAGGTATCGCAAGTACCTACTACTATGAATTCAACATCACCGAAAAACCGTTCAATAACGTTAAAATCCGTAAAGCATTGGCTATGACTGTTAACCGTCAATCGCTGATTGACAACGTAGCACAGGGCGGACAACTTCCGGCATTCGGGTATGTACCTCCAGGTATCGCGGGCGCTGACGGTGAATACCGTACTGCAGTTAAAGACGATTACTTCAAAGAAGATACAGAAGAAGCTAAAAAATTGCTGGCAGAAGGTCTTGCTGAAGAAGGCCTGACTGCACTGCCACCGGTTGAATTGTCTTACAACACAAGTGAAGGCCACAAGAAAATTGCTTTGGCTGTAGCTGATATGTGGAAAAAAGCTCTGGATATCACTGTTAACACGGTGAACCAGGAGTGGGCAGTATTCATCGACAACCGTCAGAACCTGAACTACCAGATCGCACGTGCCGGCTGGACTGCGGATTACAATGATCCAATGACCTTCCTGGATATGTGGGTAACAGGCGGCGGTAACAATGATACTGGTTATGCTAACCCTGAGTACGATAAGCTGATCCAAGAAGCCAAAACAAGCTCTGATCTGGCAAAACGCCAAGAATTGTTTGCTAAGGCTGAGAAAATGATCATTCAGGATGACATGATCCTGATTCCGTTCTACTACTACACCAACAACTCCCTGACTAAAGAGTACCTCAAAGGTGTAACTCTTGACTTCAGCGGTGCAATTGACTTCACTCGCGCTTACCTGCTCGAGCACTAAGAATGACAGAACCTTCAGCTTATATAACTGAATAGTGATAGTCTGAAGGGAGCTTTACACTTCGGGATATATATGTGGAATTCCATATATATCCCTTTTTTTTGCATTTCGGGCATTTTGTTAAACATTTCACGAACTTACAAAATAAGAAATTAGACAAATGGCCATTTTTTTCATAAAATCTAATTATGTGTCTTAAAAAAAGTCAAAGGAGGTGTTGATGGGGATGGTTCGTTATATTGCCAATAAGTTTTTCTATATGCTTGTCTCGCTGTTTGTGCTGATTTCAGCGACCTTTTTTCTGATGAAAGCTATTCCGGGGGACCCGTTTACTTCTGAAAAGAAGATTCCACCAGAAATAAAAGCGCGTTTATACGAGCAATATGGATTGGACAAGCCGCTCTATCATCAATATTTTAAGTATTTGGGTGAAATCGCCCAGGGCGATCTGGGTGTATCCATGAAGCGTCTGAATCAGGATGTAACACATCTGATCGGTCAGACATTCTCGGCGTCTCTGAAGCTGGGGCTTATCGCAATTCTTGTGTCTGTTATTGTCGGAGTCTTCCTCGGCATGATGGCGGCACTCTATCACCGCAAGTTTATTGACAGTGCAGCAATGGTGCTGGCGGTGCTGGGGATTGCGGTTCCGAGCTTTGTAGTCGCCTCGCTGCTGCAGTATGTGTTCGCCTACAAATTTCATATGTTCCCGGTCTCCGGGTTCAAAGGGCCGATGTATTATGTCTTGCCTGTAACCGCGTTATCGGCGCAGCCTATAGCCTTCATAGCGAGGCTGACGCGCTCCAGTATGCTGGAGGTCCTGCATGCAGATTACATCAAGACAGCTAAGGCGAAAGGCCTAAGCTGGGCAGCCATCTTGAGCCGCCACGTGCTGCGTAACGGAATTCTGCCGGTGGTAACCTATATGGGACCTATGACGGCTAACATCGTAACCGGTTCGGTCGTTATTGAGCAGATCTTCGGTGTCGGCGGGATCGGCAAGCAATTTGTCGAAGCGATTGGCGTCCGTGATTATACCGTTATTATGGGGATTACCATCTTCTATGGTGTACTGCTTATGGTAGCGCGGTTTATCACTGACATTGCTTATGTGTTTATAGATCCGCGTATCAAACTATCTGGCGGAAAGGAGGGCTAACGAGTGGCTTCTGATAAAAACTTGGTATCGCAGGATGCGAACCTGAAACCGGAAGATTTCCGTAAGGTCGGAGTTGATGAACGGCAGGCTGAAGTCATTCAGCGCGAAAGTCTGTCCGCCTGGCGGGATTCCTGGGAACGTCTGCGCCAGAATAAAATGGCAATGACAGCTCTGGGGGTTCTTGGACTGATTGTACTGGCTGCAATAATTGCGCCGTTCTTCTCAAAGTTCAATTACTACTCTAACGATTTGCTCAACACGAATAAGCCCCCATCATCCGACCACTGGTTCGGTACAGATGATCTGGGACGCGATATCTTTGTCCGTACCTGGTACGGCGCACGAATCTCACTGATTGTCGGCCTTGCCGCTGCTGCCATTGACCTTTTCATTGGGGTCATCTACGGCGGAATCATGGGTTACTTCGGTGGCCGTGTAGACAATATCATGAATAAGATCTCTGAAATTCTGTACTCCATTCCATACCTGCTGGTAGTTATCCTGCTGCTGGTCGTACTTGAACCAAGCCTTGGTACCATTATCCTGGCGCTGACGATAACGGGCTGGATTACGATGTCCTGGATTGTGCGCGGGGAGATTATGCAGCTGAAGAACCGTGAGTTCGTATTGGCTTCGCGTTCGATGGGTGCAGGGTCCAAGCGTCTGCTGTTCAAGCATCTTTTGCCGAATGCTGTAGGACCGATTATTGTAACGATTACGCTGTCCGTGCCGAATGCCATCTTTGCCGAAGCGTTCCTGAGCTTCCTCGGTCTTGGTGTACAGGCCCCGGTAGCTTCACTCGGTTCGATGATCAATGACTCGCTGACCGGCTGGCTTTACTATCCGTGGCGTTTCCTGTTCCCTGCGATTCTTATCAGTTTAACGATGCTTTCCTTTAATATTTTTGGTGACGGCCTGCGTGATGCGCTTGATCCTAAGCTGAAGAAATAGATATTAACAATGGTGGAACCCATGCGGCAAAGATATTGGCATGATATTTCAAGACCCGATGACTTCTTTGAACCCAATGATCCAAGTGGGCAATCAGATAACCGAAGTTTTGATTAACATCAGAATATGCTAGCGGCCGAAGCGAATCATTAAGCTGTTGAAATGCTGAAGCTAGTAGGCATTATGAAAGCGTAGGCTCGCTTTAACCAATATCCCCACGAATTCTCCGGCGAAGTGCAGCAATTCGCTTGGGATCTCCATCATCCTGAATACACTGAACCCCGGCGTAGTTGCCGGGACGGTTATCGTAATACACCAAGGGTCTTGTGCGGCATGGCAGCACAAGACCCGAAGAAGGGCGAGCAGGTGATTCCGATCACTTCAGCTTCCCCGGATCTGATTAAGCCGCCGGTCGGTTATCCGTTCACAGCGTACTGCAGCGAAGCAGTGCCTCCTGTGAAGGAGTTGATTGATCCCGGCATCACAGAGTTCAGTGATACGCTTATAGCGCGCTGCTGGAATCTGCATTCGATGGCCAAGGAGGTGCAGTTCGTTTGAGTAAGAATCTGAGCAAGAATCTGATTGAAGTAGAAGGTCTTAAGAAATATTTCAATGTGGGCAAAGGAAGAGTTCTTAAGGCAGTTGATAATATTAGCTTCTCGATCCGTGAAGGCGAAACCCTGGGGATGGTAGGGGAGTCCGGCTGCGGCAAGACTACTGCCGGCCGCACAGTTCTCCGCTTGTATGAACCGACTGCGGGAAGCGTGAAATACAATGGTACAGATATCTACAAATTGTCCGGCGGCAAGATGAAGGCTATGCGCCGTGATATGCAAATGATTTTCCAGGACCCGTATGCCTCGCTTAACCCGCGGTTCACGGTGTCTGATATCATCGGTGAAGCACTGGATATTCACAATCTGGCCGGAAGCCGGCAGGAACGCAAGAAGCGGATTGAAGAGCTGCTCGATATGGTTGGACTTAACCATGACCATGCCACCCGTTATCCGCATGAATTCTCCGGCGGACAACGCCAACGTATCGGGATTGCCCGTTCGCTCGCCGTGAACCCTAAGTTCATCGTCTGTGACGAGCCGATCTCGGCACTCGACGTGTCCATCCAGGCGCAGGTCGTTAACCTGCTCAAGGAGCTGCAGGATCGTCTTGGACTTACTTATCTCTTCATCGCGCATGACTTGTCCATGGTTAAGCATATCAGTGACCGTGTGGCCGTTATGTACCTGGGCAAAATGGTAGAGCTGGCGGAAAGCGAAGAATTGTATGCTAATCCGATCCATCCATATACCAAATCTCTGCTCTCGGCGATTCCGGTTCCAGACCCAGAGGTTGAAGCGAACAAAAAACGCATTCATCTGCATGATGAGCTGGGCAGCCCGATTTATGCGGCCGGCGAGAAAACAAATGACAGCGATTATGAACTGGTTGAAGTGTCCAAGGGACATTTCGTAGCCAAGCAATTTGCCTAAACTTAAAAGGGCAAGTAGAACGTAGGCGGGAGCATTCAGCTCTCGCCTATTCTTTCGATTTACGGATATCCTTCATAAGGATGGCGTATATTACTTTGACGCCGCACCCAACTTTGGATACAATCATAAAGGGTTTACCGATTTATGAATTACATATAGCAGCGGGTTATTGCAGAACAAGGAGGCCATTATCGATGAATGTTGTACCGGAACCACTGCCGGGCGGATCTGCGCTCGCCAGTGACTATATACATCAATACGAAACAGTAGGACATTTGTATGGCGGGGACTTCCGCAGCCCGGAGAGCCGGGCTGAACGCGCAGTGTGGCTTGATCGTACAGGAAGCTTGCGGGCAGACCGTGCAGAGGTTGTGTCGTACCTGCGCAGCTACAACGGGAAACACAATACCCATGAAGCCGTCCTCCGCTCGATAGAATTGCTGGAACAGCCGGATACCCTGGTAGTGACAGGCGGCCAGCAGAGCGGTTTGTTCACAGGCCCTCTATTCGTGGTCTATAAGGCCATTACTACGATTCAGGCAGCCAAGGAGGCAGCGGCCCAGCTTGGCCGGCCGGTCGTTCCGCTGTTCTGGATTGCGGGTGAGGATCATGACTGGGATGAGGTCAATCATACGTATGTGCTGAACCGGACAGGCGAAATTACCCGCATTAAGCTGGATAAAGGCGAAGGTCCCCGGTCCTCGGTCAGCGAGATCCAGGTAGATACCGAGAGCTGGCTTCAGGCGGTTACGCAGCTGGACGGCTTATTGCAGGACAGTGAATTCAAACCGCAGCTGATGGAGCTGGTTACGGCTGCATCCACGGCCGCCGGGAATATGACGGAGGCGTTTGCCAAGCTGATGGGATCTTTGTTCGGCAAATTCGGACTGATTCTGCTGGATTCGGCCGATCCTGCCCTGCGCAGGCTGGAAGCGCCCATGTTCGCATCAATGATTGAGCGCAATGACGAGCTGGAGGCAGCTTATCTTGCCGCAGCTGAACGGATTACGGCCAGCGGATATGAGCTGCAGGCCGATGTGACGCCCGGCAATGCGAATCTTTTCTATATTCATGAAGGTGCAAGGCTTCTGCTCCATAAGGTAGAGGGACGGTTCGCAGACCGGAAGGCTACGGTCTCGTTCTCGCGTTCTGAGCTGCTGGAGCTGCTGGAGAGCCATCCCGAACGGTTCAGCAACAATGTGTTAACCCGTCCGCTGATGCAGGATTATGTACTTCCTGTACTCGCTACGGTGCTTGGACAAGGGGAAATGGCTTACTGGGCCATTCCGCATCAAGCCTTCAGGGTGCTGGACGGACAGATGCCGCTGATTATTCCGCGCATGTCTTTTACAGTGATTGAGGGAACGCTTCGCAAGCATATGGATAAATACGGCTTGTCCTTCACGGATGTGCAGACGGGTCTGGATGATAAACGCAAAGCGTGGCTGAACGCTCAGGATGAGCTGAAGCTCGAAGACAAATTTGAAGAGATCAAGACGGCCTTCTCCGGGATGTATGAGCCGCTGATCGAGCAGCTTGGCAGCATTCAGGCAGGTCTGCTGAGGCTGGGTGGCAATAACAAGGATAAGATTATCGACCAGATCTCCTTCCTGCAGGGCAAAGCTCTGGATGCGATGGAGAAGCAGAATGAGGCTGCACTTCGCCAGTGGGAACGGATCGAGCTATCGCTAATGCCGCTGGGTAAGCTTCAGGAGCGTGTCTATAATATGATGTATTATCTGAACCGGTACGGGCTGGAATGGCTGGAGGAATTGATGGCTGTGCCTGCTGACTACAGCGGAACACACCGTATTATTTATATGTAAGCAAATTATTCTAGGGGGTCCTACCATGAGTTCATTATCCAAGCAAAATAGTATTGTTGCCGATATGTCGCTTGCACCCGAGGGGCATCTCAAAATCGACTGGGTTCGCCAGCATATGCCGGTACTGAACCGTATCCGTGAGCAGTTCGAAGCCGAGCAGCCGTTCAAGGGGCTCAAGGTATCGATCACCCTTCACCTGGAAGCCAAGACCGCTTATCTGGCCAAGGTAGTGCAGGCTGGTGGCGCTGAGGTAACGATTACAGGCTCCAACCCGTTATCTACCCAGGACGATGTGTGTGCTGCACTCGTTGAGGATGGCATTACCGTATTTGCCAAGTACAATCCTTCTCCGGAAGAGTTCAAGGCACTGAACATCAAGGCGCTGGAGAGTAAGCCGGATCTGATTATTGATGACGGGGGCGATTTCGCCACCCTGCTGCACTCCGAGCGCCCCGACCTGATGGAGAATATCCGCGGGGGAGCTGAGGAGACAACGACCGGTATTATCCGCCTGAAGGCGCTGCAGAAGCAGGGCATGCTGAAATTCCCGATGGTGGCGGTAAATGACGCTTATTGCAAATATTTGTTCGATAACCGTTACGGCACAGGACAGTCGGCATGGGACGGTATCGTCCGCACCACCAACCTGATTGTGGCCGGCAAGACCGTGGTTGTGGTGGGCTACGGCTGGTGCGGTAAAGGTGTAGCAATGCGGGCCAAGGGTCTTGGAGCGAATGTGATTGTAACGGAAGTGGATGCGATCAAGGCGGTAGAAGCCCACATGGACGGATTCCATGTCATGCCGATGCTGGAAGCTGCGAAGCTCGGTGATTTCTTCGTTACAGTCACAGGTAACCGTTATGTGATCCGTGGTGAGCATTATGATGTGATGAAGGATGGCGCGATTCTCTGCAATGCCGGACATTTCGATGTGGAGGTCAACAAGCCGGAGCTGGCCGAGCGCTCCCTGTCGCAGCGGACGGTGCGCAAGAATATCGAAGAGTATCAGCTGAAGGACGGACGCAAGCTGTACCTCCTGGCCGAAGGACGTCTGGTGAACCTTGGCGCAGCCGATGGTCATCCGGCAGAGATTATGGATACCACCTTCGCACTTCAGGCATTGTCCCTTAAATATGTGAATGACAATTATAAGAGCATTGGTGTCAAAGTGGAGAATGTTCCCTATGAGCTGGATGAGCAGGTAGCGCGTTACAAGCTGGAAAGTCTGGGGATATCCATCGACAGCCTGACACAGGCGCAAGTCGAGTATCTGGACAGCTGGAATCTGAACGACTAAGGATATGGATCTGCACGAGCCCGGAGCCAATCACATTGGCCCGGGCTTTTGCGTGTCCGCAGGGGATGCAGGAATAGCCTCTTGACAAACAAGAAAAAATTACCTTGCTTCGGAAGAAGGTTTTTGATTTTTAATGGCGAATCTATTATGCTTAGGTGGTGAAAAGTGGGGCAAAGTGGGGACTCGGGATGTAGAGGTGGGGAAAGATCATGTTCATGGGGGAATACCAGCATACCATTGACGATAAAGGACGGATCATTATTCCGGCCAAATTCCGTGACATGCTCGGAACCTCCTTCGTGGCGACCCGCGGCCTGGACTCCTGCCTGTTTGTTTATCCCATGGAAGAATGGGGAATCATGGAGCAAAAGCTTAAAAGCCTTTCACTGATGAAATCGGATGCCCGTGCCTTTAGCCGCTTTTTTTTCTCGGGAGCGACTGAGTGTGTATGGGACAAGCAAGGCAGGGTGAATCTGCCGGGGAATCTGCGGCAATATGCCAAGCTGGACAAGGACTGTGTTATTCTGGGCGTTTCGAACCGGGTGGAGATCTGGAACAAGGAGCTATGGGAGCAGTACTTCGAACAGTCAGAGGAATCGTTCAACGAAATCGCCGAGAAACTGGTGGATTTCAATTTTGATCTATAAAACATTACATTTCGAATTACTGCCTTGGAGGGATGCAGCTTGTTTCACCACATCACGGTACTAAAAGAAGAAGCGACAGAAGGGCTGCACATCAAGAAGGATGGCCTATATGTAGATTGTACGCTCGGGGGAGCCGGGCACAGCGCCCTTATCGCATCTAAGCTTAGCGGCGGGGGACGGCTGATCTGTCTGGATCAGGATGACTGGGCACTGAACAACGCGAAGGAGAGATTGTCCGGATACGGCGACAAGGTGGTGACCGTCAAGACCAACTTCCGCGATCTGGAGCAGGTGCTGAAGGGACTGCCGTTTGTTCCGCAAAAGGACGGAGTTCCCCAAGTAGACGGGATTCTCTTTGATCTGGGGGTATCCTCTCCGCAGTTTGATGAAGGGGAACGGGGCTTCAGCTACAACCATGACGCCCCGCTGGATATGCGGATGGACCAGTCGGCGCAGCTGAGCGCGGCGGATATCGTCAACACCTGGAGTGAGCAGGAAATCGCCAGGGTGCTTTTCCAGTATGGAGAAGAGAAATTCTCACGGCGGATTGCCCGGAAGATTGTAGAGCGCAGGGAAGAACGCCCGGTGGAGAGCACCGGAGAGCTGGCCGAGCTGATTAAGGAAGGCATTCCTGCGGCGGCAAGAAGGACCGGAGGACATCCGGCCAAGCGTAGCTTTCAGGGGCTGCGGATTGCCGTCAATGACGAGCTGGGTGCTTTTGAGGAAGGGCTGCATGCGGCTGTACGTTGCCTGGCGCCTGAGGGCAGGGTGTCCGTTATTACCTTTCACTCGCTGGAGGACCGGATCTGCAAGCAGATCTTCAGCAGCTATCTAAGCCGTTGTACTTGTCCGCCTGACCTGCCGTACTGTGTATGTGGTGCCGAAGGCACCCTGAAGCTAATTAACCGCAAGCCAATTGTGCCGGGGGAAGAAGAGCTGGAGCTTAACTCGCGTGCCCGTTCAGCCAAGCTGCGTATCGCAGAGAAATTGTAGATGACGATAAAGGAGAATCAGAGATGGCTTATACCCGCGGAAATTTAGCAGTTCAACCAAAGAGAAAAGAAGAGGCAAACCCGCTGTACCGTGAGAAAACGAAAGTTGTCACCAGGCGCAGAGTGCTGCCGCTGCAAGAGAAGCTTTTGTACATGCTGACGCTGGGAGCCTTTATTCTGGTAGCAGCCTCCCTGATCTGGCGTTACGTCCATATTTACGATTTGAATATGCAGGCCCAGAAGTTGGACAGCGAAATCGCTAAGAATAAAAAACAAATTGCCACCTATCAGATGGAGAAGCAGACGCTGGAGCAGACAATCGTCCCGCGGGCGAAGGAAATGGGCTTTGTGGTCCCTTCTGAGGAATCTACTATCTATGTTCCGCTTAGCAGCCAGGCTACTGACAAAGCCGGTAAAAAATAGCGATGAACGGCAATCGCAATAATAGAGGTTGTGAGGTACCTTATGGTTAAGAGAATCAAACTTCGCACGCTGTTTATAGGAGGGTGTATTACCCTCTTTTTTCTTGTTTTAGTCGCCAGAGTATTCTGGATCCAGGTTCTGCAAGGCAAGGAGTGGCAGGAGACCGCAGCTAAGCAGTGGGCTCATACTTCAACCATCAAGGCTGTCCGCGGGGTGATCGAAGACCGTAACGGCAGTGTTCTGGCCAGCGATGTGCCGGCCTACACGGTGGTGGTTAACCCTGAGGTCATTGCCGAGAAAAAAATCGGCGAAGAGGTGATTCAGGGCCTGCATGAGCTGCTGAACAAACCGGTGGATGAGCTGAAGAAGCTGGTGGAGGCCAAGGATAAAGACGGGAAATACCTGAAGAACCGTGAGATCCGTAATGAAGGCTGGAAAATCGATGAAGAAATGAAGGATAAAGTGACGGCTTTCGTTGAGAAGCTCAAGAAGGAGCATGATACGCTGGAGACCGGAGTCGGACTCGTCCGGGAGCAGAAGCGCTATTATCCGAAGGGTTCGCTCGCTGCACATATTCTGGGATATACCGACAGGGACGGCAAAGCGATGATGGGACTGGAAAAGCTCCTGAACAAACAGCTCTCCGGTACGGACGGCCAGCTGAATTACCAGAGTGACGGCAGGGGCATCAAGCTGCCCGATTCGAAGGATACGTTCCAGCCTGTGGTGAATGGAAGCAACTACAAGCTGACGATTGACAGCACGATTCAGTTCTACATTGAAGAGGCTATGAAAAAGGCGTATGCGGAGTATAAGCCGAAGTCGATCAGTGTTATTGCGGCCGACCCGAAGACGATGGAAATTCTGGGTCTGGCGAATATGCCGACCTTTAACCCGAATGAGTATTATGATCTGAATCAGGATGCGGCCGGCTTCTTTAACCATGCTATTATGACGAGATTCGAGCCGGGTTCAACGTTCAAGATTGTACCGCTGGCGGGTGCCGTGCAGGAGAAGCTGTTCAATCCGAATGCCAGCTTCAAGTCTGGTTCCGTCCGAATTAAGGGATACAGCAAGCCTATCTATGATATGAACAGAGCCGGTTACGGAACCATTAGTTTCCTCGAAGGAGTTAAGCGGTCGAGTAACGTTGCGTTCGTCAAGCTCGGTTATGAGATGCTGGGCAAGGAGAAGCTGCTGCAGTATATCACGGATTTCGGGTTCACGGAAAAGACAGGCATTGACCTCCCGGGAGAGGTTAAGGGTATTGTCAACCCTGATCCGAACAGGGCGGTAGAGAATGCGACGCTTGCCTATGGACACGGTAAGCTGCTGGTGACTCCGATTCAACAGCTCACAGCCGTCGCTGCGATTGCGAACGGCGGCAAGCTGCTGGTGCCGCATGTGGTGAAGGAGGTTACCGATCCGAACACCGGCAAGACCACGGTCACCCAACCGGAGGTTGTGCGGCAGGTGCTCTCCGAAGCAAGTGCAAGGGAGACGGGCAGCTATCTGGAGCAGGTAGTGGCAGATCAGCAGCACGGAACCGGCCGGCATGCCTACATTGAGGGATACCGGGTAGCAGGTAAGACAGGTACGGCGATTAAGCCGGATGGTAAGGGCGGGTATGACCGCGATAAGGTTCGCTCCTCCTTCCTCGGTTATGCACCAGCCAATGACCCTAAGATCGCAGTCTTCGTCATTATTGACGAACCTGCCGATGCGGCCGGCGGTGGTGCTGCGGCGGGTCCGGTCTTCAAGGATATCGTCTCCCAGGCGCTTCCTTATATGGGCGTGCCCAAAGCGGGAGATGTCACTAGCCCTGCTGACAAGAAGACGGTGAAGGCCGAAGCTGTTGTCCAGCGCAAAGCGCCGGATCTGACCGGCAAGACGGTGAAGGCAGCGAGACAACTGCTCATTAATCAGGGCTTTGATTTTGAAGCTGTAGGTCAAGGGGCAAATGTGGTCAGTCAGTACCCTGAGAAAGGCACCGCCCTGACCGCCGGGCAGCGGATCTATCTGTTAAGCGAGCAGGGAGAGAATGTGACGCTTCCTGATCTGCGCGGCCAGTCTCTGCGCGATGCCCTGGAGATTCTGAACCTGCTGAAGGTGGGAATCTCCGTTGAGGGAGAAGGCTATGTCACAGAACAGAGCCAGGCCAAGAATAAGGGAAAAACGCAGGTAGCGCTGAAGCTTAGCCCTCTCAATGAATATGGCGAGAATATTCCTGTTGCCTTAGCGGGCGATGCAGAGAAAGAAGAAGCTGCAGAATAACACCCATATAGGCTTGTTCTAACCCCTGTTTGTCCCGAATAGTCATGAAGGTAAGAGATCATGTCTATGAGTGAAAGCGGGGAGAACACAATGAAGGTATCGAAAGTCGTTAGCCGGCGGAGAATGCTGTGGACGCTGCTGGGACTGGCCGTGTTGTTCGGCGCGCTGGCTGTGCGTCTTGCCTATGTACAATTAACCCAGGGTGAGAAGCTGAGCGAGAGGGCCGAGGATTTATGGCGGCGGAACATCCCCTTCACCGCCAAGCGCGGCGAGATCCTGGACAGGGAGGGGGTGGCGCTGGCTTACAACATCAGCTCACCTACGATTTATGCCATTCCTGTACAGGTGAAGGAGAAGGAACAGACCGCGAAGCAGCTGGCTCCGCTGCTCGGCATGACCGAGGAGAAGCTGGTTCAGCTGCTGACCCAAAAGAAGGCCTCAGTGAAACTGCAGCCCGGCGGCCGCAAAATTACGATGGAGCTTGCCGCGAGCATCCGTAATTTGCAGCTGCCGGGCATCGTTGTCGCTGAGGATAACAAACGGTATTATCCCTTCGGGGATCTGGCCGCACATATTCTGGGCTTCACCGGAATTGACAATCAGGGGATTACCGGAATTGAGAGCATCTATGATAAGCTGCTTCAGGGGAGCGCGGGCAATATCTCCTATCTCTCCGATGCGGGAGGCCGGCTGATGCCCGGGTCCTCCGAGAAGTACACCGAGCCGCAGGATGGACTTAGCCTGCAGCTGACTATCGACAAGCAGATTCAATCTATTATGGAACGCGAGCTGGATCAGGCCATGGTGAAATATCAGGCGCAGGGGGCCTGGTCTATTGCCATGGACCCCCGCAATGGCGAGATTCTGGCGATGGCCAGCCGGCCGGGGTATGAGCCGGGGGCTTACCAGGAATACGATGCCGAAGTATATAACCGGAATCTTCCGATCTGGATGACGTATGAGCCGGGTTCCACCTTCAAGATCATCACGCTGGCTGCGGCCTTGCAGGAGGGGAAGGTGGATCTGCAGCATGAGCATTTTTTTGATCCGGGCTACATTGAGGTTGGCGGAGCTAAGCTGCGCTGCTGGAAGAAGGGCGGACACGGAAGCCAGACCTTCCTTGAAGTGGTCGAGAACTCCTGCAACCCGGGATTTGTAGCCTTGGGACAGCGTCTGGGTAAGGATACGCTGTTCAAGTACATCCGGGATTTCGGCTTCGGGAGCAAGACGGGCATTGATTTGAACGGTGAAGCGAACGGAATTCTGTTCAAGCCGGCCCAGGTGGGCCCGGTGGAGCTGGCGACTACTGCATTCGGCCAGGGGGTATCCGTCACGCCAATCCAGCAGATTGCTGCGGTATCGGCAGCCATCAACGGCGGCAAGCTGTATACTCCGCATGTGGCCAAGGCCTGGATTAACCCGGATACAGGGAACGTTGTCTCCGAGACAGAGCCGGAGGAAGTGCGGCAGGTGATCTCGGAGGAGACCTCGAAGAAAGTGCGGGCTGCCCTTGAGAGCGTGGTTGCCAAAGGCACAGGCCGACCGGCATTTATTGACGGCTACCGTGTGGGCGGCAAAACAGGGACAGCACAGAAAGTAATCAACGGCCGGTATTCTCCAACGGAGCATATCGTTTCCTTTATCGGCTTCGCTCCGGCGGATGATCCGCAGATCGTGGTCTATACGGCAGTCGATAACCCGAAGGGAATTCAGTTCGGGGGTGTAGTAGCCGCTCCGATTGTCCAGAATATTCTTGAGGATTCTCTTCTGTATCTGAAGGTTCCAGAGCGTAAGGATCAGCTGCCAAGAACCTATAAATACGGCGAGACCCCGATAGTGACGGTCCCTGATCTTACAGGGGCAACTGTTCAGGATATTTATGAGGATCTGAACATGAATTTCATGCTGGTCCGTTCCGGCACCGGCAATACCGTGATCAATCAGGCTCCGAAGGCGGGGGCAAGAGTGCAGCAGGGCTCTACGATCCGGATTTACATGGGTACGTCAAGTGAACCCTGAAATTTGTTATATAATGATTTAAAAAAATTGAACTTGAAAATATACAGACAGGGAAAAGTGGCGGAAGGGAATTTTGGAGCTGTAGGAGCGGTAGCGTCCGCCTGAAAGCTTTCCGCAGGAAAGCTCGCATCGGAAGCATTAGCTGTCACCGGATTTCTACCGCAAGCAGCGGTTTGATTAAGAGAAATCTGGGGACAACAGCGGCCGGAAGCCCAAAACTTCTCTGGAGTCACGGTAATCCCATACTGAAAAACTTACAAGTACAAATGCAGAGTGAGGGATAGGTATGTTAATTAAAGAACTCTCTTCTTGTCTGGCTGCTTCCCGTCTATACGGGGACGGAGACATAGAAATATCAGATTTGCAGGCCGATTCACGCAAGGTGGGTCCGGGCGATCTGTTCATCTGTCTGCCCGGACATACAGTGGACGGACATGATTACGCACCTCAGGCTGCTGCCAAGGGCGCGGCTGCCCTGGTCTGCGAACGGAAGCTGGACATTGACCTGCCGCAGATCGTGGTGGATGACTGCCGGTATGCCATGTCTGTGCTGTCCAATGCCTTCTTCGGTTCACCGAGCAGCCGGATGAAGCTGATCGGCATCACCGGTACCAACGGCAAGACCACGACTACGTATCTGATTGAACGGATCATGCAGGATCATGGGGTGAAGACCGGCCTGATCGGTACCATCCAGATGCGGTATGACGGTCAGAGCTATCCGATGTCCGGTACGACACAGGAGTCGCTGGAGCTTCAGCGCAGCCTGAATCATATGGCGCTTAAGGGCGTGCAGTGCTGTGTAATGGAAGTATCCTCCCATGCACTCCAGCAGGGCCGGGTGAAAGGGACTGACTACCGCACCGCGATCTTTACGAATCTGACCCAGGATCACCTGGATTACCACCATACGATGGAGGAGTATCGTGCAGTGAAGGGCTTGTTCTTCTCGCGGCTTGGCAATGTGATCTCCCCGTGGAAGGAAGAACGCAAGTATGCCGTGCTGAATGCCGACGATGAAGCCAGCGCCTATTTTGCCGCCCAGACCGCAGCGGAGGTCATTACATATGGTATCGACAAGGCTGCCAATGTCCGGGCCTCGCAAATATCGATCACCGCCAAAGGAACTTTTTTCCACGTGGAGACGTTTAAGGGTGAGACGGATATTTCGCTTCGCATGGTCGGCAAGTTCAACGTCTATAATGCGCTTGCGGCTATTACGGCTGCGCTGCTGGAGGATGTGCCGCTTGCGGACATCAAGGCCAGTCTGGAGTCGGTTGCCGGCGTGGACGGCCGTGTCGAATCGGTGGATGCCGGCCAGGATTTCGCGGTGATCGTTGATTATGCGCATACGCCGGACGGTCTGGAGAATGTGCTGAAGGCGGTATGTGAATTCGCTGCGGGCAAGGTGCTTACTGTCTTCGGCTGTGGCGGGGACCGTGATACGACCAAACGGCCGCTCATGGGCAAAATAGCTGCGAAATACAGCGACCATGTGCTGGTCACCTCCGACAACCCGCGGACGGAGGACCCGCTGCAGATTCTGGCTGATATTGAGGCGGGCCTGCGTGAGGATGGCGTGGCGCGTGAGCGCTATGAGATGATTCCGGACCGGAGGGAAGCCATCACAAAAGCTATTGAAATGGCAAGCCCCGGCGATGTAGTATTGATTGCGGGGAAAGGTCATGAGACCTATCAGCTGATCAAGGGAGTCGTTCATGATTTCGATGACCGCATCGTTGCCAAAGAAGTGATAAGGGGCCGAAGCTATTGATTATTAGAACATTGCATAACGTCGCGGAAATGTGCGGAGGAGAGCTGTCCTCGTCCGAAGCTAAGGATATAGAGATTAAGGGAGTCGTGACCGACTCGCGCAAAATATCGCAGGACTGCCTGTTCGTTCCGCTCGTTGGAGAGAACTTCGACGGCCATCATTATGCGGCCGCTTCGCTGGCGGCAGGAGCTGCCGCTACCCTCTGGCAGAGGGACAAGGGGCCTGCACCCGCAGGCGGCGGGGTTATTCTGGTAGAGGACACTTTAGCGGCACTGCAGAAGCTGTCCTCCGCCTATTTGGCCGAGGTGGCCCCCCAGGTGGTTGCCGTAACGGGAAGCAACGGCAAGACGACGACCAAGGATATGATTACGGCATTGCTGGAAGTGCAGTACAAGGTACACAAGACCCAAGGGAACTTCAACAATCATATCGGCCTGCCGCTTACGATTCTCTCCATGGACAGCGATGTTGAAATCGCTGTGCTGGAGATGGGCATGAGCTCACGGGGAGAGATCGCCCTGCTGTCTCTGCTCGCTTCTCCTGACGTAGCGGTAATTACCAATGTCGGCGAATCCCATCTGCTTCAGCTTGGCTCCCGCAAGGAGATTGCCAGAGCTAAGCTGGAGATTGTGGACGGACTTCAGCCGGGCGGGCTGCTGATCTATAACGGGGATGAGCCGCTGCTTGCCGAGGTTCTGGCAGAGCCAGGCTTCCGCACGCCTGAAAGGCTGCTAACCTTCCGCTTCGGGCAGTCGGATGACAATGATGATTATCCCACCGGCCTGATGACGCACAGCGGGGGAATGACCTTCACCTCGCTGCAGCATGGGGAGCGGGCCTTCACCCTTCCGCTGCCGGGGCAGCATAATGTAATTAATGCGCTCGCTGCGCTTGCAGTGGCGCGTCATTATAAGGTGACCGATGAGAATATGGCAGAAGGACTAAGCGGCCTCAAGCTGACCGGTATGCGGATTGAGGTTATTCAGGCGGCAAGCGGGCTGGTGCTCTTGAATGATGCCTATAATGCCAGCCCTACGTCCATGAGAGCGGCGATTGATGTGCTGCAGTCCATGAAATGCAGCGGCCGCAGAATCGCGGTGCTGGGGGACATGCTGGAACTCGGGCCGGAGGAGCTTCAGTTCCACCGGCAGATCGGCAGCTATCTCGACCCGGAGCTGACGGATGATGTATTCACCTTCGGGCCGCTGTCGGCGCAGCTTGCGGCGGCGGCCTCGGAGCGGTTCGAGGCCGGGCATATCTATGCTTTTACAGATAAAGAAGCCTTGATCAATGCCTTGACTGCGATGTGCGGCAATGATGATGTTGTGTTGTTCAAAGCATCCAGAGGGATGCGGCTGGAAGAAGTGCTTCACCGCTTGAAAGAACATTCTGAAGCGAATGCTAACTAAAGGAGGGGTGTACCCATGGATTATCAATTACTTCTGCTGACTATTGCTGTGTCCTTTATCCTTGCGGTCATAGCCGCTCCGCTGATCATACCGCTGCTGCGCCGGCTTAAGCTGGGACAGCAGGTTCGTGACGACGGGCCCCAGACCCATCTGAAAAAGGCGGGAACCCCTACCATGGGCGGCGTAATTATCATGGTCGCGTTCACGCTGTCTTTTCTGAAATTCTCGGTCATTAATTCGGATTTCTATGTACTGCTGGCCGCTACACTGGGTTATGGACTCATTGGATTCCTGGATGATTATATCAAAATTGTGTTCAAGCGCTCCCTCGGCCTTACGGCGCGCCAGAAGCTGCTGGGCCAGCTGCTGGTCGGCGTCGTGCTCAGCGTCCTGCTGATCTCGGCCGGACATAGTACGAATATCAGCGTTCCGGGAACCTCCTTCAGCTTCGACTGGGGCCCCTGGTTCTATTATCCGTTCATTGTGCTCATGATGATGGCGGTCACGAATGCCGTTAACTTCACGGACGGTGTGGATGGTCTGTTATCAGGCGTAAGCGCAATTGCGCTCGCTGCCTTCGCGGTGGTAGCGATGCAGGCAACCTCGATTGCCGCTGGTGTCTGTGCCGCTGCGATGATTGGCGCAGTGCTTGGCTTTCTCGTATTCAATGCCCATCCTGCCAAGGTGTTCATGGGCGATTTCGGCTCCTTCGGGATCGGCGGGGCGATTGGCGCGATTGCTATTGTCACCAAGACCGAGCTGCTCTTTGTGGTGATTGGCGGAGTCTTCGTGGTTGAAATGCTGTCCGTAATTATTCAGGTCGCTTCGTTTAAGACGCGCGGCAAACGGGTATTCAGAATGAGCCCGATCCATCATCACTTTGAGCTGGGCGGCTGGTCGGAGTGGCGTGTAGTCGTCTCCTTCTGGGCGGTGGGCCTCGTGCTGGCGGCAGCTGGACTATATCTCATCAAGGGGTTGTAACGAATGAAACATCCGGATCTGTACCGTGGTCAAGAGGTGGTCGTCCTGGGGCTCGCCAAAAGCGGCGTCCAGGTGGCCAAGGTGCTGCACGAACACGGCGCTGTGGTGACGGTCAATGATAAAAAGGAAAGAGATCAGAGTCCCGAAGCTTCCGAACTGGAATCTTTGGGAATTTCTGTTCTATGCGGCGGGCATCCGGAGAGCCTGATCCATGAGGGTGTTCAGCTGGTTGTGAAGAATCCGGGGATTCCTTATTCGGTCGCTCCGGTGCAGCAGGCGCTGGAGCTGGGAATTGAGGTGGTGACCGAGGTAGAGGTAGCTTATCATCTCTGCGCTGCCCCGATGATCGGCATCACCGGTTCCAACGGCAAGACCACTACAACGACCTGGGTGGGTCATATGCTGGAGGCAGCAGGGATGCGCCCCATTGTGGCCGGGAACATAGGAACGCCGCTCTCTCAGGCCGCACAGGAGGCTGACGCGGACAACTGGATGGTGGTCGAGCTAAGCAGCTTCCAGCTGAAGGGCACGGAAGCGTTCCGGCCCAAGATTGCTGCCTTGCTGAATGTCGCTGAGACCCACCTGGACTACCATGGAGGCATGGAGGATTATGTAGCCTCCAAATCCAAGCTGTTCGCCAATCAGGGACCGGAGGACACCGCTGTGCTGAACTGGGATGATCCGGTCTGCCGCGAGCTGGTGCCCTATCTGAAGGCGGGCATTCTGCCCTTCTCCATGAACGAGGAGCTGGTGCAGGGCATCTTCGTCCGCCCGTCCTACGTGGCGGATACGGCAGACGAGCTGAAGCGGGTCATTATCTACCGCGATTACACGGAGAGCGAGACCGAAATAGCCGATGTCGATTCTATCGGACTTCCCGGCCGTTTCAATGTGGGGAATGCGCTGGCTGCCTGCGGCATTGCTATTGCCGCAGGAGCGGACCCGGCGGTGCTGGGTCCGGTGCTGGCTTCCTTCCGCGGGGTGGAGCACAGGCTGGAGTATGTAACAGACAAGGCAGGGGCCGCCTATTATAACAATTCCAAGGCTACCAATTCCAAAGCTACCTCCATGGCGCTGACCTCCTTCCGGAAGCCGGTCATTCTGATTGCCGGGGGCCTGGACCGCGGCTCGGATTATATGGAGCTGCTGCCTGTCCTCGGAGAGAATGTCAAAGCCCTGGTGACGCTTGGGCAGACCCGGGACAAGCTGGCGGCTGTAGCCCGGCTGGCAGGAGTAAAGACGGTCATCTCCGTCGATAATGGGGAGAGTGCCGCTGCCGTGCTGGAGCAGGCTGTGCGGGAGGCTTCCGCCTTGGCGGAAGCTGGGGATGTAGTTCTCCTGTCCCCTGCCTGTGCCAGCTGGGATATGTTTACCTCCTATGAGGAGCGCGGGCGTATTTTTAAAGAGGCGGTGCATAACCTTTAAGTAGGGGGGTGGATAAGCCCCTACTACGGATGCAAGAGGTGTGCTCCTGATGAACAAATCCCGTCATGCGCCCGATATCTGGCTGCTGCTTCCGATACTGGCTTTACTGGCTATCGGTATGGTAATGGTATACAGTGCCGGGTCCGTTCTGGGCTTCCGCAATTATGGCGATTCGTTTTATTTTGTCAAAAGACAGATGCTGTTCGCAGGCCTGGGCCTCATCGCGATGTTCATTACGGCGAACACCGATTACCTGGTGCTGAAGAGATTCGCCCGGCCGCTATTGATCGTGTGTTTCGCCCTGCTGGTGCTGGTGCTGATTCCCGGCATCGGCGTAGTGCGCGGCGGCGCGCGCAGCTGGCTCGGGATCAGCTCCTTCGGGATTCAGCCCTCGGAATTCATGAAGATGGGGATGATCCTCTTCCTGGCCAAGTGGCTCGGAACCGAGGAGTATGACATCTCCAGCTTCATGCGCGGGCTGCTTCCGCCGCTTGCACTGATCGGCTCGGCGTTCGCGCTGATTATGCTTCAGCCGGATCTTGGTACAGGCACGGTCATGTTCGGCGCGGCCCTGATGATGGTCTTCACAGCCGGGGCGCGGATGAAGCATCTGCTCTCCCTCGGCGCGCTGGGGCTGGCCGGGTTCGCCGGGCTCATTGCCGCTGCGCCGTACCGGCTGCAGCGGATCACTGCTTTCCTGGACCCCTGGTCCGATCCGCTGGGCGCCGGTTATCAGATTATCCAGTCGCTCTACGCCGTGGGTCCCGGCGGGCTGGGCGGACTGGGCTTCGGGATGAGCCGGCAAAAATACAGCTATGTCCCGGAGCCGCAGACTGATTTTATTTTCTCCATATTGGCCGAGGAGCTGGGATTCATCGGAGGGCTGGCTGTGCTGCTGCTGTTCCTGCTGCTGATCTGGCGCGGAATGAAGGTAGCCATGAGCCTGCCGGACCGCTTCGGCAGCTATCTTGCCGTAGGCATCGTCTGTATGGTGGCGGTTCAGGTCGTCATCAACATCGGTGTGGTAATCGGCCTGATTCCGGTAACCGGCATCACGCTTCCGCTCATCAGCTATGGCGGCTCATCGCTCACCCTGATGCTCACAGCTCTTGGCATTCTGCTTAATTTATCCCGTTATGCGAGGTGAAAGACATGCGTATTGTACTTAGCGGCGGCGGCACAGGAGGACATATCTATCCTGCCGTAGCCGTAGCCAGACAACTGGAATCCGAAGATGCGGATTCTGTCTTCCTGTATATAGGAGGCAAGCGAGGTCTGGAGAGCAAGCTGGTTCCCCAGGAGAATCTGCCTTTCCAGTCCATTGATATTACAGGCTTCCGCCGCAAGCTGTCGATGGATAATGTGAAGACGGTCATGCGGTTCCTGAAGGGGGTAAAAGCCTCCAAAGCTATGTTGCGCGAGTTCAAGCCTGATGTGGTTGTCGGCACCGGGGGTTATGTCTGCGGACCTGTGGTGTATGCAGCCTCCCGGCTAGGCATCCCGACGCTGATCCATGAACAGAACGCGATTCCGGGACTGACCAACCGCTTTCTCAGCCGGTATGCCAGCACGGTCGCGGTGAGCTTTGAAGGCACAGAGCCGGCTTTTCCCGGGGCCAAGAATGTAATCTATACAGGCAATCCCCGGGCCACTACGGTCATGACGGCTAATCCGCAACGCGGCTTCGCTTCACTCGGTATCCCCGAAGGAAGCACGGTGGTACTGGTTGTGGGAGGAAGCGGGGGAGCCAAGGCGATTAACCGTGCCATGATTGAAATGGCACCCTTTGTGGGTAAGGGTAATGGTGTTCACTATGTGTATGTCACCGGAGAGTCTTACTTCGAGGATACCCGCAAAGCAGTACGCGAGCAGCTGGGCGGTATTCCGAACTGGCTGCATGTCCTCCCTTACATTCACAATATGCCTGAGGTGCTGGCCTGCACTTCCCTGATCGTGAACCGGGCAGGCGCCTCTTTTCTCGCAGAGATTACCGCGCTTGGCATACCCTCTGTCCTCATTCCGTCTCCCAATGTAACGAACAATCATCAGGAAGCCAACGCCAGAGCGCTGGAAGGTGAAGGTGCGGCAGTGGTACTGCTGGAGAAGGACTTAAGCGGCGAGGCACTGTTCACAGCGGTTCAGAAGATCATCGGAGCGGATACGCTGCGTCACAGCATGTCGGAGGCCTCTAGACGCCTCGGTAAAAGAGATTCCGCCTCCCTGGTTGTCAGCGAGCTCCGCAGGCTGGCTGCAGGACGGGGACGCTAGAATCCGGGCTGACATTGTCACACACACGGAGCTCCGAACATAGGATGATCCTATAATCGTGACAATCACCCAGAGCGCTTCTTGATGTCTGAGATTCGGAAACGGAGTTCGTTCCGGCCGATTCTGCAGGACCGGGGTGCAGGAAGTGCTTACGGTGGGTGAGCGGTAATCTCGGAGGTGATACATTGGACAAATTGGTGATTGAGGGCGGAAACCCCCTGTCAGGCACCATACGTATCCATGGAGCAAAAAATGCGGCACTGCCGATTCTGGCAGCCAGCCTGCTGGCCGAAGGAGTTCACTCACTGCATAATGTGCCGAAGCTGCTGGACATCGAAACGATGCTGCATATTCTGCAGCGGCTGGGCTGCAGGACAGTACATGAAGAGGAGACGGTCACCGTCGATACGTCCTTTCTCCTGACCTCTCATGTTCCGGAGGACCTGATGCGGCAGATGAGATCCTCCATATTCCTGATGGGCCCGCTTTTGGCCAAGTTCGGGGAAGTGACGATCTATCAGCCGGGGGGCTGTGCCATCGGGGAGCGCAAGATCGACCTCCACCTGCAGGGCCTGAAGCTGCTCGGGGCAGAGATTGAGGAGACGGGCGGCCGGATCTGCTGCCGGGCTGCTAGCTTGAGAGGCTGTGATATCCATCTGGATTATCCCAGCGTGGGCGCCACGGAGAATATCATGATGGCCGCCGCCATGGCCGAGGGCACGACCACCGTCTCCGGGGCAGCGAGAGAGCCGGAAATCCAGGACCTGCAGAACTTCCTCAATGCGATGGGGGCACAGATTATCGGCGCAGGGACGGATACGATCACCATTCAGGGTGTCCGCAAGCTCCATGCCTGCAGCTATGAGGTGATCCCCGACCGGATTGTTGCCGGAACCGTGATGATCGCCGCCGCCGCCACGCGGGGCAATGTGACGCTGACACACACCAATGCAGGACATTTGACCTCCCTGATCCACATCCTGAGGCGCGCCGGTGTTCAAATTACAGTGTGCAATGATATAATTAATATCAGCTGTATGGGACGTCCCCGTGCGGTTGAGCGAATTGTTACCTCTCCGTATCCGTCCTTTCCTACGGACCTGCAGTCTCAGGTTATGGTTCTATTGTCCCTGGCGGAAGGATTCAGTGTGATTAAAGAAACGGTGTTCGAAGGGCGCTTCAAGCATGTGGAGGAGATGGCCCGGATGGGAGCCGATATCTCCATTGATCTGAACAGGGCATTCATACGCGGCGTTAAGAGGTTGTATGGGGCAACGGTTGAGGCTACTGACCTGCGGGCAGGAGCAGCCCTTGTAATCGCCGGGCTGGCTGCTCAGGGAACGACTATTGTAGAGCAGGCGCATCATATTGACCGGGGATATGACGGCATCGAATTATTGTTTCAAAAGCTGGGGGCGCGCATTAGCCGCAAGGTGCCGGTGCCTGACCCGCTGGATTTGGCCAATTAAAGCTCCCTGTCTCCTTCGGCGTAGCCGTGAGGAAGGAGACAGGGCCTTATTACGGAGATATGAGAATGCCAAAAACGCGAATACCTCTTTTGAAAGAGGACAAGCCTAGCAAGAGAAAAAACCGTAAAATCATCATCATCCTGGCACTGCTGTTTACTGCGCTGCTGGCTGTAATCTTCTTCCGTTCGTCGATCAGCAAGATTACAGCCATTGAAATGCAGGGGGATAAATATACGTCCCGTGAGCAGCTGCTGGCTGCAAGCGGCCTGAAGATCGGAGGACAGTTCTTCGCAGTCTCCGGAGATTCCGTGGGGGAGGCACTGGAGAAGCTGAATACGGTTCAGGAGGCGCAGGTCAGCAAGAAGTTCCCCGGTGTGGTTACGATCACTGTGAAGGAGTACCCGGCGGTTGCTTATGAACTGGACCAGGCAGGCGTGCTGGAGGCTATTCTGTCAAGCGGAGCCGCCGTCTCTGTGACGGATACCGGAATTGCTGTAGAGAAGCCGATATTGACTAACTGGAAGGCTGACGATCCTTATAAGACCAAGCTGTGCCAGGCGCTGGCCGGCATTCCGAATGAGCTGACCAGTGATATATCGGAGATTGTACCTTCTCCGACGTTATCTTTTCCTGACCGGATCAAGCTCTACACACGTTCACGCTTTGAGGTCATAACGGCCATTTCACTGCTGAAGGATAAAGTAGGCTATTTGAATCAGGTGATTCAGACGGAGGAGCCGGGACTGATCAAAATGCTGGAGGCTGATTCCTATGTTCCCTTCCATTCTGAAGCTGGGGACACCGGAGAAGACGCAGATGCACAAGAGTAAATAGTCCCTACTAATAGAGCGGAATAAATGCTACAATCTGTTTTACGGGTAATAAGCAATATCCCTCTTTTTTCTGCGGATTTTTTGAGATGCAATCCAGGATATAGCCGCTGTTCTCTTGTTTTTCTTATTTGAATGTCAGGTGCTGATCCCGCTAAGCGGAGAGCATCTGCCTGCACGTGAATACCTTGTCATATTATTCCTCTCAAAAAATTTGTTGAAAAAAGAGGGAAAGGATTAGGGATGTTGAATATGTACAGAGATGTTTCCCGCGACCGGGATCAAAGACATGTTTATTATGATTATAACAGGAGGTGCCATAGGGCTTGAGCAACAATGACATCATTGTTAGTTTGGACATCGGTACATCCAAAGTTCGGGCAATAATCGGGGAAGTTACTAGTGGAACCTTCAATATTATTGGCGTTGGATCTGCTGATTCGGAAGGGATACGCAAGGGTGCGATTGTAGACATCGATCAGACTGTGCAATCGATCAGGAGTGCCGTAGAGCATGCGGAGCAAATGGTCGGTATTCAAATATCCGAGGTGTATGTCGGCATATCCGGCAATCATATCGGCCTGCAATCCAGCCACGGCGTAGTTGCCGTTCAGAATGAGGACCGTGAGATCGGCGAAGATGACATCGACCGCGTAATCAAGGCAGCGGAGGTTATTGCACTCCCGCCGGAACGCGAGGTCATTGATGTTGTCGCCAAGCAGTATATCGTCGACGGCCTAGAAGGCATTCAGGACCCGCGCGGAATGATTGGCGTCCGCCTGGAAGTGGAGGCCACGATCATTACCGGTGCCAAGACCCCCATACATAATCTGCTCCGCTGCGTGGAGAAATCAGGTCTGAAGGTTAAAGATCTTGTCCTTATGTCTCTCGGGGCTGGCGGATTAGCGCTCTCCAAAGATGAGAAATCGATGGGTGCTGTACTGGTGGATATAGGTGCCGGACAAGCCACGATAGCCGTATATGAAGAAGGTTCCCTTAGTGCAACCTCCACGATTCCGATCGGAGGAGAATTCATAACCAATGATATTGCGTATGGACTTCGGACACTTACCGACCAGGCCGAGAAGGTCAAGCTGAAATACGGCTGTGCCTGGATCGACGATGCCGCTTCGGAGGTCGTCTTCAAGGTCCTGCGTATCGGCAGCAATGTAGAGAAGGAATTCAACCAGGAAGATCTGGCTGCGATTATCGAGCCGAGAGTCCAGGAAATCTTCCACCTGATCCGCCAGGAAGTGAAGCGGCTTGGTTATACGGAGCTCCCGGGAGGTTATATACTTACGGGTGGCACAGTATCGATGCCTGGGGTGCTTAAGGTAGCCCAGAACGAGCTGGCAGCCTCCGTACGGATCGCTGTTCCGGATTATATTGGAGTACGCGACCCCGGCTTCACCGGCGGCGTAGGCATTCTTCATAATGTGGTACGTAACTACCGCGGACGGAGCAGCGGGGGAAGTGCCAACAAGAAGACCGTTAACCGCAGCAAGCAGAGCGCAGCGCCGGTTCAGGATTCTTCCAAGAAGCCGGGTCTGGTGGAACGACTAAAGAATATGTTTAGCGAGTTCATATAAGTGTAATCCAGATATACTTGGACTGGCCATCCAAGCACTACTCGAGGGGGAGATGGAAACAATATGTTGGAATTTGATTTTGAAATGGAGAGTTTGGCGCAAATAAAAGTCATCGGCGTCGGCGGCGGCGGAAGCAACGCTGTGAACCGGATGATTGAAAATGGCGTTCAGGGTGTTGAGTTCATCACGGTTAATACAGACGCCCAAGCGCTGCATATGGCCAAATCGGAGCATAAATTACAAATCGGAGATAAATTGACCCGCGGACTTGGCGCAGGAGCGAATCCTGAGGTCGGCAAGAAGGCGGCAGAGGAATCCCGCGATCTGATCTCGAATACGCTGAAGGGCGCGGATATGGTCTTCGTTACCGCAGGCATGGGCGGCGGTACCGGAACAGGCGCAGCGCCTGTCATTGCCGAAATCGCCAGAGAATGCGGAGCATTGACGGTAGGCGTCGTGACCCGCCCGTTCACTTTTGAAGGCAGAAAACGTGCCAACCAGGCAGAGCTTGGAATCGAAGCGCTCAAGGAAAAGGTTGATACGCTGATTGTGATTCCGAATGACCGCCTCCTGGAAATTGTGGATAAGAAGACTCCAATGCTCGAAGCCTTCCGTGAAGCGGACAATGTACTCCGTCAGGCGGTACAAGGCATCTCCGACCTTATTCAGGTTCCCGGCCTGATCAACCTTGACTTTGCCGATGTAAAGACGATTATGACGGAGCGCGGTTCAGCGCTTATGGGCATCGGGATTGCCACCGGCGAGAACCGGGCATCTGAGGCGGCCCGCAAGGCGATTATGAGCCCGCTGCTTGAAACCTCCATCGAAGGTGCGCGCGGCGTCATTATGAATATTACAGGCGGCTCTAACCTCTCCCTGTACGAAGTGAATGAAGCCGCCGAGATTGTTACCTCTGCTTCGGACCCTGAAGTGAATATGATCTTCGGTGCCATTATCGAAGAGAGCATGAAGGACGAGATCAAGGTTACGGTTATTGCGACCGGTTTTGAACACAAGCCTTCTCCCATAGCTCCTGTACGCCGTCCTGCGGCAAACAGCGAACCATCTGCTGATAATAAGAGCAAGAGTGAGAATCTTCGTCCATTCGGGAATCAGACAAGCTCTGATCAGCTGGATATTCCGACCTTCCTGCGCAACCGGACACGCGGCAATAATGATTAAGAGCCATTAATAGCGATTATAGCTTTGACTGTTACGGAAGCACCGTATCACGCAGCTTTGAACTGCGGGGTATGGTGTTTTTTTGCTTTTCAGGCTGTATAATAACGTTAACGGGAGACGATACCATGGAAATGCTGGACCCCCGGGTGGATTTTGTATTTAAGCGGATATTTGCAAGCGAGGGCAACAAGGATGTACTGCTCGCTTTTCTGAACCGGATATTCTTGGATGCGGGCGATCTTCCGCTGGAGGAAGTAGTGCTGCTTAATCCTTATACGGATAAGGATGATCCGCTGGATAAGCAGGCGATATTTGATATATGGGCGAAGACGGTTGACGGCAAGCTAATCAACATCGAGATGCAGCTTTTCAACAAATATGATATTGAGAAACGCACGTTGTATTATTGGAGCAAACGGTATGCCGGCCAGCTTCAGGTCAACGGCAAATATATTGATCTCAAGAAGTGCGTGACGATCAACATTCTGAATTACAAGGTGCTGCCTAATGAGCATACACACAGTGTATTTCATTTGCGGGAGGACAGCAGCGGAGCGCCGCTGACAGACGATATCGAGATTCATTTCCTGGAGCTGCCCAAGTTGAACCAGCCGCTTATACCCGGCGAGGGCGGCCTTGTGAACTGGCTGTTATTTCTAAAAGGGATTGACTACTCTGATTGGGAGGTGCTGCAAATGAACGAGCCAGCCTTGAAGAAGGCGATGGAGACGCTGGAATTTCTGAGCCAGGACTCGGAGGCCCGTCGTAAATATGAGGACCGCCAGAAGTTTCTGATGGACGAAGCCTCGCAGCGGGATGGTGCGCTTAGGGAAGGCTTCGCCAAGGGTACGGCGGCAGGTGAGCTAGAAGCCAAACGGGTAATAGCAAAGAATCTCCTGTCTATGGGAATGGATCGTGCTTCAGTGCAGAAGGCAACCGGACTCTCCGAAGAAGAGTTGAAATCTATCAACAATTAAATACGATACGCATGAAGCCAGCCGCTTAGGGTTGGCTTTTGTTGAAATATAAGAATTTATATGTTCCACGCTATACATTATCCTTCTATTTCTCGCTGAAACGGTACCGTCCTTTTAAAGGACGGCAAAGCCGTTTCCACTTGTGTGCTGATGTTCCTCTCAAGGCCCATAACTCGACAAAAAAACTGCAAGAACGCCCCCCATGTTTAGACAGACTTTGGATGCGGGAGTTTCTATACTAATCTTATCGTCTAAAAAGAGAGCCTGCACCCCGGCCTCCGGATAGATATCCGCTTGCAGGCAGGTGAGAGCGATGGTTGTGTATATTGACTTGATTTTTGCCGCCAATCTGCTGATCGACGGAGTCCTGCTGTGGCTGACAAGCTGGCTGGTGAAGCACAAGGTATCCTGGTGGCGCCTGACTCTCTCAGCGCTGGCGGGTGCACTCTATGTCGTCATGATGTTCGTACCGGAGCTGTCCTTTCTGTATACCTTTCTCGTCAAATTCGGTTTATCGGTTTTGATGATCTGGATAGCCTTTGGATTTAGAAGTCTGCAAAGCTATCTTCGGGCATTTGGGGCGTTTTATATCATTAATTTTGCGGCGGCGGGAGGGATCATAGGCGTTCATTATCTGCTGCAAAGCTCTGGTGACCTCTGGAAGGGCATGATCTTCACCTCATCGGGAGGCCAAGCTTACCGGCTGAAGATCGGGTTCTGGTTCGTGCTTGCCCTGCTTCCGCTGGTACTGCTGCTCTTCAAGCTGATCCAGTCCTCCCGCCGGCACAGAGAGCAGCTGGATTCCTATATCGGGGAAGTGACAGTGGAGATCGACGGAGTGTCGGTTACCTGCCCCGGACTGCTGGATACCGGGAACCGGCTCAGCGATCCGCTGACGAGGATTCCGGTGATGGTGATGGAAGCCTCGCTGTGGGAGGGCCATTTGCCGGCTTCCTGGAAAGGGAGGCTGACCCAGACGGGTGCAGATACACTTGTACTGGAAACGGACGGGCAGTCGTTCGCCTGGCAGGACAGAGTGCGGCTGGTGCCGTACAGAGGCGTCAACCGCGGGGCATCCTTCATGCTCGCGCTGAAGCCGGATAAGGTGAGGATAGAGCTTGGCGGTGATACCTTTTGCAGCACAAGGGTACTCATCGGGCTGGATGGCGGGACACTGTCGGGAGACGGCGCGTACCGGGCGGTCATACATCCTGACCTGACCCATAAAGAGAGTGCTCCAGAAGCACCGGCTGACAAGGTGATGGGCTAAGTAACCTATAGGAGGAACAATAATGGTCAAATTCAAGCTTGTGCTGCAACTGCAGTATTACCGCATGCTGTTTCTGCTCGGTCTGAAGAGCCAGGAGATTTATTATATCGGGGGAAGTGAAGCGCTGCCGCCGCCGCTGACACGCGAGGAGGAGGAATTTCTGCTCCAGCGGCTCTCCAGCGGGGATGCGGCCGTCCGGGCCATGCTGATTGAGCGCAACCTGCGGCTGGTGGTCTACATCGCCCGGAAATTCGAGAACACCGGCATTAACATCGAGGATCTGGTATCTATTGGCGCGATTGGACTCATTAAGGCGGTCAACACCTTTGATCCGGAGAAAAAAATCAAGCTGGCCACCTACGCCTCGCGCTGCATCGAGAATGAGATTCTGATGTATCTGCGGCGCAACAGTAAGACCAGAAGCGAGGTTTCTTTTGATGAACCGCTGAATATTGACTGGGACGGCAACGAGCTGCTGCTCTCGGATGTGCTGGGCACGGAGAACGATACCATCTACCGGAACATCGAAGAGCAGGTGGACCGTAAGCTGCTGCAGAAGGCGCTGGAGAAGCTTAGCGAGCGGGAACGGCTGATTATGGAGCTGCGGTTCGGACTAAGGGGCGGCGAGGAAAAAACGCAAAAGGATGTGGCCGATCTGCTGGGCATCTCCCAATCTTATATTTCGCGCCTGGAGAAACGAATTATCAAGCGGCTGCGCAAGGAGTTCAACAAGATGGTGTAAGTGATGAAAGCTGAGGAATAAAATGCCGGACCGGGGAGATAATGTACAGTAATGTTTCTCCTTGGGAGGTTAATCATCATGACCCGAAATAAAGTCGAGATTTGCGGTGTGGACACCGCCAAGCTGCCTGTTCTCACGAACGTGGAAATGCGGGCATTGTTCACTTCGCTGCAGCAGCAGGGCGAGCGATCCGCCAGAGAGAAATTGGTAAATGGCAACCTCAGGCTTGTGCTAAGTGTGATTCAAAGGTTCAATAATCGTGGAGAGTTCGTGGATGATTTGTTTCAGGTAGGCTGCATCGGACTCATGAAAGCCATCGATAATTTCGATTTATCGCAGAATGTCAAGTTCTCCACCTATGCGGTGCCGATGATCATCGGAGAGATCCGCCGCTACTTGCGGGATAACAACCCGATCCGGGTATCCCGCTCCCTGCGCGACATTGCCTATAAGGCGCTGCAGGTGCGTGACAGCCTGACGAACCAGAATTCGCGGGAGCCGACGATCTTCGAAATATCTGAAGCGCTCGGCGTTCCGAAGGAGGATGTTGTCTTCGCCCTTGATGCGATTCAGGACCCGGTATCCCTGTTCGAGCCGATCTATCATGACGGCGGGGACCCGATCTATGTGATGGATCAGATCAGTGACGACAAGAATAAGGATGTCTCGTGGATTGAGGAGATTGCACTCCGGGAGGCCATGCAGCGGCTGGGGCAGCGGGAGAAACGCATTCTGTCGATGCGCTTCTTCGAAGGCAAGACCCAGATGGAGGTCGCCGACGAGATTGGCATCTCACAGGCCCAGGTCTCACGGCTGGAGAAATCAGCGATCCAGCAAATGCAAAAGCATGTAAAGTCCTGACCACAATCTATAAATGAGCGGAGGATATTCCGGATAGCGGCAACTAGCGGCTAGCCGGAATATCCTTTTATATGTCCGGGGCGCTAAGGCTCTGGAATACAGTCATGCGGCCAAGCCCTAAGGACATATACTTAAGCTATAGGTCTGAATGTACAGGGGTGGCAGGATGATTGAGGAAACGTCAGCTTCAGGTAAAAAGATGAAAATCTCCGATTTTCAAACCAAAGATGTAATCAATATTGTTGACGGTAAACGGCTGGGCCAGATCAGCGATCTGGAGCTGGATTTGCGTAGAGGCGTCATTGACGCTGTGATTGTCCCGGGGTACACCAGATTCATGGGGCTGTTCGGCGGCGGCGCCGATCTGGTGATTCCGTGGCGGAATATCGTGAAGATCGGTGCGGATGTCGTGCTCGTGAAGCTGGAGGAGCCCCGCATACCGCAGGGACAGGAAGACCGCGAGATGATGTACCTGGATCGGCCGGACCGCAGTGAACGGCGCACTTATTAATGAGGTGCGTCTTTTTTCTGCGGATATGGGTATAGTCATAGGGTGGGTTGAGAAATGGACGGTGTGGGCTGAGTTTGTGGGGTGGAGTGTGGTACACTTAAGCGGAGGTGAAGAGATGGAACCGTTTATGCAAAATGGTACAGCGCCCATGCTGCTGCATCTGGAGCCGTGGCGTGAGCCGTATAGGAGCATTACTGCAGGCTTCACCGGCAGAGCAGGCGGGAGCGGAACGAAGCCCTATGACAGCTTCAATTGTGCTTTTCATGTAGGCGATGATCCGGCGGATGTGCTGGCTAACCGCAGCCTGCTGGCTGCGAGTCTGGGATTCCGGCTGGCCGACTGGACCTGCGGGGAACAGACCCACGGCAAAGAGATCGCAGTCATTACAGAACAGGAACGCGGCCGGGGCAGCCTGGACCGGGCCTCTGCCTTTCAGGCCACTGACGGGCTGCTGACGAATGTGCCCGGGGTGCTGCTGACTTCTTTTTACGCTGATTGTGTGCCGCTGTTCTTCCATGATCCGCTGAACCACGTGGTAGGGCTGGCGCATGCAGGCTGGAAGGGGACCGTGGCGGAAATCGCGGCGGCGATGGTGGAGCGCATGGGACAGACGTACGGGACCCGTCCAGAGGACATACAGGCCGCTATAGGGCCTTCCATCGGAGACTGCTGCTATGAGGTGGATGATTACGTGATGGACCCTGTCCGCCGGCTGGAGGCCAGGCTGAACCTGCCGGATGCGGCGGAAGGCGCACGGGCTGTATATAGACCATCGGAGACAGACAGCAGCAAAATGATGCTGAACTTGAAAGAATTGAATCAACGCATTATGATAAAAGCAGGAATATTGCCGACTCATATCGAATGTACAACTTGGTGTACAAGCTGTAACAGTGATCTGTTCTTTTCGTACCGGAAGGAAAACGGGGTCACTGGGAGAATGACGAGCTGGATCGGAATAAAGGAGAGTTGACATTTTGGCCTCGCTACAAGAAAGAATAGCCACTACCCGGGAACGTGTCGCACGGGCCTGCGCGGCCAGCGGCCGGGATTCCAGTGAAGTGAAGCTGATTGCGGTAACGAAATACGTATCGCTGAATACGGTTGCCGCTGTGCTGGAGGCAGGTCTTGAGGAGATCGCCGAGAGCCGCTGGCAGGATGCGGAGCCGAAATGGAATGCGCTTGGACATAAGGGAATCTGGCACTTTATCGGGCATTTGCAGACGAATAAAGTGAAGGACGTTATCGGTAAATTTCAATATATTCACTCTCTGGATCGGCTGTCGCTGGCCAGGGAGCTGCATAAGAAGGCGGAAGCTGCAGGACTTGATGTGAAAGTGTTCCTGCAGGTGAATATTTCAGGCGAGGATACCAAGTTCGGCCTGGCGCCGGAAGCGGTGGAGGACTTCCTGAGGGAGATCGCCCCGCTTGACCGGGTGAAGGTCATCGGCCTGATGACGATGGCCCCTCACGAGGAAGACCCCGAGGCGACCCGGCCGGTATTCCGCGGACTCCGCGAGCTGCGTGACCGCCTGAATCTCCTGGGCTTGACACCTGAGCCAATAGAAGAGCTGTCGATGGGCATGTCGAATGACTTTGAAGTGGCGATACAGGAAGGAGCCACCCGGGTACGCCTGGGAACGGTATTAGTAGGTCATGAGGAGGGAGAATGATGGGCGTGATGAACCGATTTATGAGTTTCTTGGGCTTGCAGGAGGAAGAGGAGATTGTGGAACGGGAGCAAATCTCCCGTGATGAGGATGAATACGAACCCGCCCCTGTAGAAACACGCAAGAATCAGAGGGCCAACGTCGTCAGCATTCATTCCCAAAAAAATGTGAAGGTTGTGCTCTACGAGCCGCGTTCGTATGATGAGGCGCAGGAGATTGCCGACCATCTGCGTTCACACCGCACGGTAGTAATTAACCTGCAGCGGGTGCGCAATGACCAGGCGATGCGGATTATCGATTTTCTCAGCGGAACTGTTTATGCTCTGGGTGGAGGAATATCCAAAATTGGGGGCAATATATTTATGTGCACACCGGACACCGTGGAGATTCAAGGCTCCATTACCGAGATCCTGGGTGACGAGCAAGACTACAATCGAATGAGGTGAGCAGGGTTTGAATGAAATATCTTCAATTATAGACATCCTATTTCAGATTTACTATTATATGATCCTCGTATACATTCTGATGTCCTGGCTGCCGAATCTGCGTGAAAACTTTATCGGTGAGCTGCTGGGCAAGCTGGTGGAGCCGTATCTGGCACCGTTCCGGAGGATTATTCCTCCGCTATTTGGAACGCTGGATATTTCCCCGATTGTCGCGATTATCATGCTGCGCTTTGCCGCAGTCGGGCTTCACTCTATCGTAGCCTCGGTCTTCGGCTAATCCGATGAAGAATGAAATCTACGGGCATTTCCACCCGGATGAGAAGCCGTTTGTGGACAAGGCCTGGGAGTGGGTTACGAATGCCGGAGAGTATCATGAGACGAAGCTGACCGAATTCCTGGACCCCCGTCAGGCCTATATTCTGCAGAGTCTGGTGAACCGCCATCCCGATGTGATTGTGCGTTGGGAGGGCGGTTCTTCGGATGCCGAACGGAAGCGGGGGCTGGTGGCTCCGGATTATCGTGACCTCACAGATGAGGATATGGAATTAAGCGTGCTGAATATCACCTCCGGCGAACAGAAATTTCTCTCGCTGGAGCATGGGGATTATATGGGAGCAATCCTGGGACTTGGCATCAAAAGAGGCAAGATCGGTGATATTCATGTGCTGGAAGACGGCTGTCATGTAGTGGTGGCTGCTGACATCGCGGATTACCTGTCCATCCATTTGACCGGTGTACACCGGATTAATGTCAGTACCGAGATCCTGCCGTTATCGGGTCTGCGCAGCAGTGAAGTCAAGCTGGAGACGATGGAGTTCACAGTGGCTTCCCTCCGGCTTGACGGGATTGCAGCGGATGTCACGCGGCTCAGCCGGAGCAAGATTCTGGCCCCGATCAAGGCCGGGCGCGTCCGGGTGAATTGGAAGGTCGAGGAAGATCCGTCCTGTTCGCTGAAGGACGGGGACATGGTCTCGATCCAGGGCTTCGGACGGTTCAAGGTGCTGGAGATCGGCAGCTTGACGAAGAAGGGCCGTTACCGGATTTTGGTAGGCAAATTTGTCTGAAGTCTTTGCAGGATTACAGCTGTGCTTGTCGAAATTGATAACTTCAGGGAAATATGGACATTTAGCAGGCCGTGCGCCGGTAATTGTCTTTCATCTATAATCTTCACCGAAATTTCTAGGAGGTGCACAGCATGCCATTAACACCGCTCGATATACATAACAAGGAATTCTCCCGGAGAATCCGCGGTTATGACGAAGATGAGGTCAATGAATTTCTGGATCAGGTGATTAAGGATTACGAGAGTGTGATCCGGGAGAACAAGGAACTGCACAACCAGTTATTAACCCTTCAGGAACGCCTGGATCATTTCGTGAATATTGAAGAAAGTCTGTCCAAGACCATTCTTGTAGCCCAGGAGGCTGCGGATGATGTGAAAAACAACTCCAAGAAGGAATCCCAGCTGATCCTCAAGGAAGCGGAGAAGAACGCCGACCGGATTATCAACGAAGCGTTGTCCAAATCCCGCAAGGTGGCGATCGAGACCGAGGAGCTGCGCAAGCAGGCTTCGATCTACCGTACCCGGTTCCGGACGCTGCTGGAAGCCCAGCTGGAGCTGCTGTCCCAGGATGACTGGAATGCGCTGGAGAGTCGTGAGGTTAGTGAGAACGCGCTCTGAGCAGGTAACCGCTCAGATGCATACAAAAACTCCTTAGTAGAAGTTAATCTTGTTTGCTTTAGTGCAAATAAGACTTCTACCAAGGAGTTTTTTTGTATAGCCTTTATACAGTGGCGATTACCTTTCCGGTGATGAGGATAGGGCCTCTTAAGGTGATATCTCCTTGAAGATCCTCCAGGTTAGTAGCAAATACCTGAATCGCATAATATCCTTCGGGCAGATCGGTAAGAATGGTCTGGAACATGGTGGTCATCCGCAGTGGTTCGTCTTCATCGTTCGAGATGGAGGATTGCTGGGCACTGCCGACCAGGATGCCATCCACAAGGACTTCAAGCAGGAGCTTGGGCTGATCGGGCGGAGTAGCAAATACGTTCGTTACCTCCCAGCCAACGGTAGTAGTGAGTTCTACATAATTGCTTGGAGCAGGAGGAATTGCCATACCGAATTCTAATATCAGAGTTGGTGTGGCAGGGACTGGAATCATAATAACTCCGGTGCTTAGATTGGTATGGAAACTTCTTGCATATTCAACTAATGTTTGCGCCATATTTTCACCTCCAATTTGATCATAATCACATCATATGGTTTTCATGGATATTATGCTTGGGGCGACATCCTATTCTTTGGAAAATTGGGAGTTTATAAGGGAGGAATATATTTGAATATTCTATTTATTACCTCAGGTTTCCGGGCCGTCTATTACTTTTTTGAGCAGAGTATAATAGAAGCCTTTTCGAAGGCCGGCCATCGTTGTGAATCTTTCACGCTAAAGAGTGGCTTGGATGCGCTAAAGCTTAAGCAGCAGTCCCTGCAGCCGGATCTGATTCTGGTTCTGGCCGGCCTCAAAATCACAACGCTTGTACTGGAATTCATACAACAAACCAAAGGGAAGTCAGCGATATGGCTGACCGAAGACCCTTATTATATGGATTGGACCGTTTCGCTCATCCCTTATTTTGATTACATCTTCACCATCGATCAAGCCGCATTGGAACAGTACAGACAGCTTGGTCATCCCCATGTCAATCATCTGCCACTGGGCACAGATCCCTGCCTGTTTCATCCCTCAGAGGTCTCTGAAGAGTATGAAAGTGATATTTGTTTAGTAGGTGTACCCTACAGTAACCGCATAGAGCTTATCGAATTCTTACTCCAGAGAGCCGATTACCGGATTCAAATTGTGGGGAGAGGGTGGGGCAGGTATTACAATGAATGGGTGAAGCAGCCCGGCCAGACTATAGAGCTGGTGAACGCCTGGGTGAAGCCCGAAACAGCCGTGAATTATTATAATGGCGCTAAGATTGTGCTGAATATCCACCGGCCCTCCGCTGAGAAGTACAACCGGAACCGGGCGGGGATCATCGCAACAAGCATCAACAACCGCACTTTCGACGCGGCCAGCTGTGAAGCGTTTCAGCTTACAGACTATAGAAGCGGGCTCCGTCATCAATTTGAGGAAGGAAAACAGGTGGTTTCGTATCAGGATAAGCATGATTTACTGCAGAAGATCCATTACTATATGGCACATGACGATGAGCGCAAGCGGATCGCTGAAGCAGCGAGGCAGCAGGTGCTGGCCGCCCATACTTTTGAACACCGGGTGCATGATTTGTTAATGAACGTGCAAGCTTGATAGACGGATTTACCGGACCTAATTGACGCCTTACAGTTATTCTGTTAGGCGTTTATTCAGGTTGCCCATAGATTCAAAGGAGCATTCTGTCCTCCATTTGAAAATTTAGTCTTCTAACCTATACCGTTTCGAAGAAGGATACATATGATAGCAAGTAAACAGCGAGGGAGGTATTCGATTGCCAAAAGTTACGATCATTATGACCAGCTACAATAAGGCCGCATATGTCGCAAAGTCCATTGAATCCATTCTGAATCAGACGCTTACAGATTTTGAATTCTACCTGATGGACGATAACTCGAATGAAGAAACTCTCAAAGTGATTGAGCCCTATCTGAAGGATAAGCGCATCCACTTCATTCAGAGCAACATTCAGACACTGGCACAGAGAGTGGAGAAGGTCAGATATTCCGCGCTGATTAATCAAGCCCTGTATCAAGCAAAGGGAGAGTATATTTCCTATGCTACGGATGACAACTGTTACAGAAATACTAGACTTGAGCAGATGGTGGACTATCTGGAGGAGAACCCCGAGGTCATGATTGCCTACTCTGCATCGCTGGTCAACTACTTGAATGAACACAATGAAGTGACCCGCAGCCAGTTAAGACCGGCCAAAAAAATCGTTTCGGTGGCCCCTTGCGTCATCGATCATTGCTCCATCCTGCACAGAAGCTCCATTCTTCCTGTCATTCATGACAAGTTCGGGTCCTACTGGGATGAGAATCCGGAGTTCTATAGAATTGGCGACGGCCGTTTCTTCTGGCGGCTCAACCAGTTCTGGGACTTCTACCCGGTGGATGAGGTTCTGGATGATAACTATATCACCGAGCTGTCCATTCACTTTCAATTGCAGCACCAGGAGAAGAGCCAGTTCATCCAGATGCTTCCCCCGCAGCGAACCTGCAAGGAGCTGAGAGAAGAGCTGAAATTAGTGCAGCAGAAGAAATAAAAAAGCTGCCAAAACCGGTGCATGAAGAAGGAGGAAACGGATTGTCTATCTATCTGTCCAATTACTGGTCGCTCTACAGTGAATTTATCCATGCTGCACAGGAGCTGAAGTACAGGAGTATCCCTCTGGCCCTGATGACGAACTTCTATCAGCAAATCAATGATGAGCTTAGAAGCGAGATGGGAAGCAGTGATTTTAAGCTGAAGCTGGAGCATTCCGGCATTCATGAACAGGATCAGATTCAGCCTTTTTTTGAAACGATGGTTGCGCCGCTCTATCAGTCTGTGAAGTCCAATCTGAAGGGCAAAATACTGATTAATCTGGACTATATCAGAATGTCGGAGCAAACGATCAGCGAGCATTTCAGCGGAGATTCGGCCATGATTCTATCCCGCTCCAGAGCGGATGAGCTATTTGGCATCCCCAATGTATACAGCCTGGGCTACAAGCAGGACACCAAAGCTGCGGCGGAAGAGCTGGTCCAGCGGGCGGCAGACCTCTTCGCTAAGGCCGAAGGACATCCTGCGTTCAGCAATGAATTCTTCACCCAGACCTTCCTAAGCCGGATCCCTACCATTGTAGACACCATTGAAATGGTGTTTAATCTCTACAATGACCTGCCGGTAGCCGCTGTAATGGTAGGTACGACAGAAGATGTTGCCAGCCGGACACTTGCCGTCGTTGCAGGGATTAAGGGGATTCCCAGCGTATGTCTGCAGCACGGAATA
Source organism: Paenibacillus sp. FSL P2-0089 (assembly GCF_038595095.1). Lineage (NCBI taxonomy): Bacteria > Bacillati > Bacillota > Bacilli > Caryophanales > Paenibacillaceae > Paenibacillus > Paenibacillus sp. FSL P2-0089. The sequence continues at coordinate 5,351,995 of NZ_CP152006.1, read as the reverse complement.
CTGATGGGGGAAGAGGCGTTTATCCCTGTTTTCTCCAGTCATGTTGGAATCTATGGGCAATACGAACACGACTGGTATACGAGAAGAGGGCTTGAAGCGGAGCGAATTGTGATCACCGGCCACCCTCGTTATGATGATATCTTTACGGCACAGCATACCCCCAAAGATTCGTTCCGGGAGACCTACCAGCTTGACCCTCATAAAGTCACCTTACTAATCGCTACCGGACCAACGCTCGATGAATACAAGATCCGCACCCTGCTTACCCAGTTGGCCTCACATCCGCAATTCCAGTTGATTATTAAGCCCCATCCCTGGGAGCTGTCCAAGAAGCTGATCTCGCTGTATACCGAGTATGAAGAAGAATATAGCAATGTTCATGTGGTTACCGACCGAAAGGCTGATACCCGTGAGCTGATTATGAAATCGGACGCTGTGATCGCCACCCTCTCCACGGTTGCCCTCGAAGGCCTTTTGTTCGATAAACCCGTATTTGTCTACAAATTCATTCAGGCTAACCGTGAATATGATTACTATGATGCTCTTGATCCCTATATTCAAAAAGAGCCGGCTGATCTGACCCGAATGGTGGCCCATTATTTCTCCAGCAATAAAGAGAAAGTAAACTACAAGGCTGTGAAGGATAAGTTCTTGCAGCAATCCTATCAGATTGAGCAATCCGGCCGGAGACTTGCCGAATTAATGGACCGCCTGATCCAGGGAAGACCCAAGCTATGAACAGGGGGGAGGAGGAGATGTTCTTCCGGAACAAGAAAATTCTGGTCATTGGCGGAACCGGCACCATCGGGAAAAGCATTGTGAAGCTTATCGCAGAGCAGGAGCCTGAAGTCATCCGGATTCTCAGCAGAGATGAATATAAACAATTTGAGCTGCAGAATGAACTGAACGGAAATCCAAGGCTGCGCTACCTGATTGGCGATGTTCGTAATTATGACCGTGTGCTGGCTGCGATGGAGGGGATAGATTATGTGTTCCATACCGCAGCTATGAAGCATGTATCCTTCTGTGAATATAACCCGTTCGAGGCTGTACTTACGAATATTATCGGCACTCATAACGTGATTCAGGCAGCGAAGCAGCAGAAGGTACGCAAGGTCGTTTTTACAAGCACAGATAAGGCCATTTCGCCGACCAACAACTACGGGGCCACCAAGCTGTCTGCTGAGAAGCTGATTTCCTCTGCTGTCACCTCGGGAGCCCCTGGCCAAACGGTGTTCTGCACTGTGCGGTTCGGGAATGTGATGGGCTCCAGAGGGTCTGTCATTCCCTTGTTTGTGAAGCAGGCGAGAGAAGGCAGAGCGATCACCGTAACAGATCTGTCGATGACCAGATTCATGATGACGCTGGAGCAGGCGACCCGGCTCACCGTTCAGTCCCTGCAGCTGGCGAAGGGTGGTGAGACTTTTATTCTGAAGATGCCGGTGATCAGGCTGAAGGATCTGGCTGAAGTTGTAGGCGAAGAGGCGCAGAAGAAATACGGGACCCGCCCGTCTGCGGTGAACATTCTGGAGATTGGCCTGAAGCCGGGTGAGAAGAGGTACGAAGAGCTGATGACCCACGAGGAATCCTTAACCGCTTATGAATTAAAGGATGTATACATTGTCCCTTCCCCCTATGCTGCACCGCAGTCCTACCGGGAAGCAAGCAGGCCGAAGCCGGGCACCTACAGCTCCGAAGGAGAGATCCCGCTGACCAAGGAGCAGGTAAGGAAGCTGGCATTGGAACAAAAACTAATCTAGTGGAGGCTACTATGAATATACTCGTAACCGGAGGTACAGGGTTCATCGGCAGATGGGTCGTTGGACGTTTGTTAAAGGATGGACAAAGTGTCTGGGTGATCGATAATCTGGCGAACTCATCCCTGGATAATCTGAAAAAGTATGAGGATAACGAGCATTTGCAGAAGGTGCAGATCATGGACCTCAAGGACAGAGCAGCCTTGAAGGAGCTTTTCCGCGAGACCTCCTTCGACCTGTGCTACCACCTGGCGGCAAGCATAAACGTGCAAGACAGCATTGATGATCCTGAAACCACGTTCAATAATGATACGCTGGCCACCTTCTATCTGCTCGAGGAATGCCGCAAGCAGCAGGTGAAGATGGTCTTCATGAGTACCTGCATGGTCTATGCCAGAGCCAATGATGAGCAGGGAATTGACGAGCAATCCCCCATCAAGCCAGCCTCGCCTTACGCCGGTGCCAAGATTGCAGCGGAGAATATGGTCCTGTCCTATTTCTACGCTTATGATCTGCCGGTGGTCGTTGTAAGACCGTTCAACACCTATGGTCCCTATCAGAAAACCGGGGGCGAAGGCGGCGTCGTGGCGATCTTCATTCACAGCAAATTAAAAGGCGAGCCGCTGAATATCTACGGAGACGGCACCCAATCACGGGATCTATTATACGTGGGGGACTGTGCAGATTTCGTGGTGGAGGCGGGCTACAGCGATAAGCTGCATGGAGAAATTGTCAATGCAGGCACGGGTGAGGATATCACCGTTAATCAATTGGCCGAGCTTATTGCAGACGGGCAGGCCCCCATCCATCACGTTCCGCATATTCACCCGCAGAGTGAGATCCAGAAGCTGTTATGCAATTACAACAAGGCGGAGAAGCAATTGTCCTGGACGCCTAAGGTTACCATTCAAGAGGGCATCCGGCGGACAGAGCAGTGGATTCTTGAGACCTTTCACCGAAAGGAGCCGAACCAGTCATGAGAAAAAGCAAACTGGCCATTGACGGCGGGAAGCCTGTACGTGCCCACTACTTGCCGTATGGGAGACAGATGATCGATGACGAGGATATTGAGTCCGTGGTCAAGGTGCTGCAAAGTGATTACTTGACCAGCGGGCCGGCCATTGAGCAATTCGAAGCAGAGATCGCAGCGTTTACAGGGGCGAAACATGCGGTGGCTTTCTCCAGCGGAACAGCAGCGTTGCATGGAGCTTGTTATGCCGCAGGGATCGGTGAAGGGGATGAGGTGATTACAACCCCGATGACGTTTGCCGCCACGGCGAACTGTGTGCTGTATCAGGGGGGCGTACCGGTATTCGCCGATATCGATCCGCGGACGTATAACCTTGATCCGCAGCGGATCAGGGAGAGCATTACCGCGCGGACGAAAGCGATTATCCCGGTCCACTTCACCGGCCAGCCGGCGCAGCTTGATGAGATTCTGCAGATTGCCCGGGAGCATAATCTGATCGTGATCGAAGATGCCGCCCATGCGCTTGGTGCAAGATATAAGAATACAAGCATTGGGGCTATCGGGGACATGACCATGTTCAGCTTCCATCCTGTAAAGCATATAACAACGGGAGAAGGCGGAATGATTACGACCAATAACCCGGTGTATTATGAGAAGCTGCTGCAGTTCCGCACCCACGGGATCACCAGGGATGAGCGCAAGTTAAGGGAGAACCACGGACCCTGGTATTATGAGATGCAATTCCTCGGGTACAACTACCGGATTACAGATATCCAGACCTCACTCGGTATCTCCCAGCTGCGCAGAATCGGAAGCTTCATTGAGAAGCGCAAGCAGCTTGCAGCCTTGTATCTGCAAGAGTTGAGCGGGACTGAAGAGCTTATTCTGCCGCATCAGCTTCCGGAGGCGGAGTCGAGCTGGCACCTGTTCATTGTCAGACTTCAGCTATCGAAGCTGAAGGCCACCCGCAAGACGGTCTTTCAGGCGCTGCAAAAGGAGAACATCGGAGTGAACGTCCACTACATCCCCGCCTATCTCCATCCGTACTACGAAAGCTTGGGGTTCCGCAAGGGAATCTGTCCGGTTGCTGAAAGCTGCTACGAGGAATTCATTACGCTGCCGTTATATGCGGGCATGGACCCCGAAGATGTGATGGATGTGGTCGCCGCGGTCAAGAAGGTGATCCGCCACTACTCCAAGTGAAAATAGAGAAGGGAGTGATTAATGTGGCCAAGGCAAAAGTGATTGCCGAGATTGCCAATGCCCATATGGGCGACCCCGGCCGGCTGCGGGAGCTGATCCTCGCAGCCGCACGCAGCGGTGCAGACGGAGTGAAATTTCAATGGTTCCATTACGACAGCCTAGCGGTGCCGGATTTCATCCATTATCAGACGTATATCAATTTGTTCATCGGCAAGCAGCAATGGGCGGAAGCGGTACAGCTTGCCAAGGCTGCGGGGCTGGAGGTATGGATAGATGTCTATGACGAATGGGGTGTCGGGCTTCTCGCGGAGCTTGAATCGCAGGTAGACGGCTTGAAATTACCCACAACCGTCTTACAGTCGCTCCCCTTGATAGAAGCCCTGCACAGGTTCGATAAGCCCTTACTTATCGGTGTAAGCGGCTGGCTGGAGGAAGAGATGGATTCCCAATTAGCCTACATCCGGGGTCATTTCAAAGGTCCCATCGTGCTGATGCACGGCTTCCAGGGCTATCCGACCCGGACGGAGGATTCCAATCTGAGCAGGATCGCCCATATTAAGCAAACCTATCAGCTGGAGGTGGGCTTCGCGGACCATGAGGATGCTGATCATGAAATGGCGGTCGATCTTCCGGTCTATGCCTATCTGCTGGGGGCCAGTGTCATTGAGAAGCATATCACCCTGAACCGTGCGGAGAAGGGCATTGACTATTATTCGGCGCTTACGCCGGAGGAATTCGGGCGGATGGTGGATAAGCTGCGCCGGGCAGAGTGTGTACAGGGCAGTCTCGAAATTAAGGAATCGGAAAGAAGGTACCTGGAGGATTCCTCTCTGAAGATCGTCTCCCGTACGGAGCTGCGCCCGGGTGAAATGATCACGCCTGCGAATATATGCTATAAGCGTTCCTCTATGCCAGATGCCCTCATGGCGCGCAATGCTTCGGTGCAATTCCCTATGATTGCAACGGCAGCAATACCAGCGAACACACCCATCACGCCCGGGAAGGTAAAAACACCCAAAATCTGCATCGCCGTCATCTGTAGATTGAAATCTACCAGGCTCCGCCGCAAGGCGCTGCGCGAGATTCACGGCATTCCAGCCATCGAGAGATGCCTGATGAATTGTCTGGCCGTTCCGGGCGGCTATGAGGTGGTTCTGGCCACCTCGGATCTGCCGGATGACCAGCCGCTTACGGCGTTCACCCTGAACCATCAGGTGAAGATAGTAACCGGAGACCCGGACAATGTGGCTGCAAGAATGCTGAGCGTGGCAGAAGCGGCCCAGGCGGATATCGTGGTCCGTGTGACCGGCGACAATCCGGCTATTTCCCCGGAGATGCTTCAGCTTCTGATCGACCGGCATCTGGCAAGCGGTGCAGACTTCACCTACGCCAAGGAGTCGACCATGGGGACGGTCGGGGATGTTTTTACCGTTGAAGCGCTGAGAAGGCTGCTGCACTATTCAAATCCGCTTACGCATGCGGAGTATTTGTCCTTTTACTTTTTCAACAATCCAAATCTCTTCAACCTTAATGCTGTGGACCTTCCTGCGGAGTGGGTGCATCCCGAGTGGCGGTTAACCATGGATGAGCTTCAGGATCTGGAGCTGTTCAAGGCGATCTACCAGGCGCTGGATGTGGGGGCAAGACCGCTGTACTTCGAAGAATTGAAGGCATTCCTGCAGGGCCACCCTGAGATGGCTGAGCGCAACAGGGGCATTCAGGTGAAATGGCGGGATGATACGGAGCTGGTCAAGGAGCTGAATGAAGCAACCACCCTGAAGAAGAGACCATAACGTTAGCGAGGCTACGGAAGATGATGAATAAAGCCAGGCTTGTGCTGGGTACAGCCCAGTTAGGCGGAAATTACGGGATTGCGAATACAGCTGTCAATTTCTCTGGGCAACAGAGGAATGAGCTGCTCCAATATGCCCTCTCCTCGGGGATCGGTTATTTGGATACCGCACCGGGATACGGGGACAGCGAGTCTATCATCGGAGATTGCCTGGAAGATGCAGATCCGCAGAGCCGGCCGCAGATTGTGACGAAGCTCCCTTCCGTCCAGCGGTTAGGACTGCACACGGAGGAAGCGCGGAGGAGGTTCGTCACCTCTTCCGTCCGCTCTTCCCTGAACCGGCTGAAGTGCTCTGCGCTGGATGTCTGTCTCTTGCATGATCCGCTCGATCTGACTTACCAGGGCGGCGAAATTCTGCGAATACTGCAGGAGCTGAAGCAGCAGCAGCTGATCCGCAGAATCGGCGTATCCGTGTATGATGCGGAGGATATTGCGAATTTTATGCGCGAGGAAGACCTGGACAGCATTCAAATTCCGCTGAATGTGCTGGACCAGAGATGGATAACGAATGGAATGCTGGAGCGGCTCGCCCGGAAGGGCACAGAAATCTTCGTCCGCAGTGTCTATCTGCAAGGCCTGCTGCTGATGGCACCGGAGCAGCTTCCAGCGGGGCTGAAGCAAGCGGAGCAGCCGTTGTTACGATTAGTCAGGTACAGCGAGGAAACCGGGATACCGGTTAAAGAGCTGTGCTTCCTCTATGTGAGGGATCTTCCGGGGATATCCGGGCTGGTGATTGGTTGCGAGAAGGTGGAACAGGTGCAGGAGAACCTGCGGATGATGGCGTTGCCCCCTCTAAGCCGGGGAGTGAGGCAGAAGCTTGGTGAATCCTTTACGGATATTCCTGTAGAGATCATTGACCCCAGGAGGTGGAAGTAACCGGATGCGTACTCTTCAAGAATTATTCAATCTGCAAGGCCGGACAGCGGTTGTGACCGGAGGGGCTGGTTATCTGGGCACAGCTATAGCAGAGGGGCTGGCTGAGGCTGGCGCGTCAGTCTATCTGGTAAGCTCAAGTGGTCAGCGCTGCAAGGAGACCGCTGAGGCGATCGCCCGCACCACCGGAGCAGCCTGCTTCGGCAAGGCAATGGATATCCGGGATGAAGCATCAGTCAGAGAATGTATTCAGAGCATCGCCGAAGCGGCCGGAAGCATCGATATCCTGGTGAATAATGCCGCGTTCAGCTCAGCCGCCAAGCTGGCCGTCATGAGTGAAGAACAGTGGCTGGCCGGGCTGGACGGGACGATCAACGGAACCTTCAGATGTGTCAAGTCCGTCCTGCCCTATATGGTTGAACAAAAAGGAGGCTCCATCATTAACGTCTCCTCGATGTATGGGCTGGTCTCGCCGAACCCGGAGGTCTACGGAGACAGCGGGATGGATAATCCCGCCAATTACGGGGCCGGTAAAGCGGCGATTGGCCAGTTTACCCGTTACATTGCCTGCCACTTCGGGCAGCATGGAATCAGAGCGAATACGGTATCGCCTGGGCCTTTTCCAAATGCAGCGGTTCAAGCCGACCCGCAGTTCATCCGGCAGCTGGAAAGGAAGAATCCGCTGGGCAGGATCGGCACTCCTGAAGATCTAAAGGGAGTGATGGTATTCCTGGCTTCTGCCGCTTCAAGCTATGTTACAGGTGAGAATATCTCTGTTGACGGAGGCTGGACCGCATGGTAAGCACAGCAGCTAATCCAATGAATATATGGATCCGGGCCGATTCCTCGTATTCTATGGGCACGGGCCATATCATGCGCTGCCTGACACTTGCAGGCGGGCTCGCCGCCAGAGGCGGGCAGATCACGTTCATTTGCCGTGAGCTGCCGGGGAATCTGGCTGACTATATCAGAGGCCAGGGCTATGCGGTGGAGCTGCTGCCGCCGCCGGATGATCCGTCGTACGCCGCATTCTGGCTTCAGGTGGATTGGCGGACCGATGCCTTGCAGACAGTTCAGCGGCTGGAGGGAGCTGCTCCTATAGATTGCCTCATTGTTGACCATTACGGGATTGATAAGCGGTGGGAAGCATGGGTACAGGGGAAAGCGAAGAAGATCGTGGCCATCGACGATTTGGCGGACCGCCCGCATGAGTGTGATCTGCTGCTGGACCCCAATCCATCCGCTGCCCGGGACCGCTACCAGGGGCTGCTTCCCGCCTACTGCATGAAATTGACAGGCACCTGCTATACGCTGCTGCGGCCGGAATTCCGCGCGGCTAAGCTGGGGCTGGCTGAACGGGACGGAGGCATAAACCGGGTTCTGGTGTTTTTTGGCGGCACAGATCCTACGGGTGAGACCCTCAAAGCCTTACAGGCCCTGCAAAGTCCCGCCTTCGCTAACCTGCAGCTGGATGTCGTAGCAGGCGGAATGAACTGCCGCAAGGATGACATCGCAGCGTTATGTGACTCGATGCCACAGGCCAGCTTCCATTGTCAGATTGATTACATGGCAGACTTGATGCAGAAGGCAGACCTCTCCATCGGAGCAGGCGGAAGTACGACCTGGGAGCGCTGTTACCTGGGCCTGCCTTCACTGTGTATTATTACGGCGGATAATCAGCGGGAGATCACGGCCTTGGTTCATGCGCAGGGGGCTGCACTTTGCCTGGGGAAGAGTAATGAGGTGACCGCTCAAGCCATTGAGCAGGGGCTTAAGGCTATGCTGGCCGACCCGTCCAAGGTACGGGCCATGTCTGAGCAGGCGCTCCGCCTGATGGGCGAGGATAAATGGAATGAGGTCATAGACAGGATTATGGGAGGGGACTATGGCAGACCTAAGGGACTACAGGCTTGAGAAGCTGGGCCAAGAGCATAGCCGGCTCATATGGGAATGGCGCAATGCCGATCACATCAGGCCTTATATGAATCATGACGGGATCATTGCGCTGGAAGAGCATCTTAACTGGATGCATGCTATAGAGGAGGATACCAGCCGGGTGGTCCGAATCTGTTACTATCTGGACACACCGGCAGGCTTCGTGCAGTTCTCACAGATTGACAGGGTCCACAAGACCTGTGAATGGGGCTTTTATATAGGGGACAAGAGCTGTCCCCCCGGCTCCGGTACCATGATGGGAATTTTGGCGCTGGAGCATATTTTCCAGGTAGAGCAGCTAAATAAGGTGTGCGCGCAAATCCTGGATTTCAATCAGCGGAGCTTGTCCTATCACCGCAAGCTAGGCTTCATAGAGGAAGGCAGGCTAGGCAGGCAACGGATCAGAAATCATCAGCCTGTGGATGTGGTCTTGATGGCCCTGTTCCGGGAGCAATGGGAGAAGCACAGTCTACGGCTGACAGAGGAGGCAACGACAGGCCATGAAGGAAATCAGGATCGGTAACCGCACCATCGGCAGCGGGCATCCGCCTTTTGTCATCGCGGAGATGTCCGGTAATCATAATAAGTCCCTGGACCGCGCGCTCGACATCGTTAAGGCCGCCGCCCGGGCTGGCGCACATGCGTTCAAAATCCAGACCTATACGCCGGACACCATGACGCTTAATCTGCAGAATAAGGATTTCATGATTGGGGATTCGAATGGACTGTGGAAGGGGAAATCGCTGTATGAGTTGTATGCTGAGGCGTATACGCCATGGGAGTGGCATGAGCCTATCTTTGCTTCGTGCAGGGCGCTCGGGATGATTCCGTTCAGCACCCCGTTCGATGAGTCCTCGCTCGAATTCCTGGAGACCCTCGGTGTCGACTGCTACAAGATTGCTTCCTTCGAAAATAATGATATTCCCTTATTGCGGAAGGTGGCCTCCAAAGGAAAGCCGATGATTATCTCCACCGGGATGGCCTCGCTTGGCGATATTGAACAGGCTGTCCACACCATTACCGAAGCCGGCTGCCGGGAATATATCCTGCTCAAATGCACCAGCAGCTATCCGGCTTCGCCCGGGAATACCAACCTCAATACCATTCCGTATCTGCGCGACATCTTCCGTGCTCAGGTGGGCCTGTCCGACCATACCCTGGGCGTAGGGGCCGCTGTGGCAAGCGTGGCGCTGGGCAGTACGGTGATCGAAAAGCATTTCACCCTGAACCGTGCGGAAGGCGGCGTGGATGCTGCATTCTCCCTGGAGCCGGCAGAATTCGCTTCCCTGGTCCGGGAGACGGATACGGCCTGGAGGGCACTCGGGGGTATCTCCATCGGTCCCACCCCCGAAGAAGAGAAATCCCTGCAATTCAGACGATCTGTTTATACCTCCAAGGACATCAAGGCCGGAGACCTGCTCACTGCGGATAACATCAAAGTCATCCGCCCCGGCTACGGCCTTGGGCCCAAATACTATGATCTTCTTCTCGGCAAACGCCTCAGAACCGATCTGCCCGTCGGCACCCCGCTGAGCTGGGACCTGCTGTTGTAATCCGCCTTGACAATTGGGGAGAAAACGTCTATAACTAGAACATATCTGTATCCATTGAATCCAAATTCGATGACGGGACAAGTACGATAAGGTAACGTTCTCCAGAGAGTCGGTGATTGCTGCGAGCCGATCGTTCACGCCTTACCCGAAGATCCTCCCCTAGAAGCTAAGCTGAAGCGTGTATACGTGCGTAGGCTCCGCCGTCTGCCGGACGTTATCCCGGACCCGCAAGGTTGTCTATTGCCTGCGGACTGAGATTGTACTGAATCCACACCCTTAGGATGTGCGTGCAGTACAAATTAGGGTGGTATCGCGAGCGCTGTCTCGCCCCTTTGGGGGCGGGGCGGCGTTTATTTGTGTGGTGGACACCCGCAACAAGTGCTCCGTGCGGGGAGAGGGGTTGGCGGACGGGAAGGGATTACTTCGGCGTAGGACCGGCTCTTCTTAGGCTGCCCTATCGGGTACGCCTGCGGGGCCTCAACAGCGCCCCGAGCAATGGGCCAAGAGCCCCCGGCAAGAACCCCAGGCACAGCGCGGACGGTGTAACGGACTGAGGAGCCCTTATTCTGGAAGAAAGCTACTATTAGGGCAAGTAAAGGACCCCACAGCCCTTATTACCGGAAAATTCGCTTCTAGATGGTTCTTAGCAGGACAATAAGGTCGACTGGGTCCGTTAGCTCGCCAAAAGTGCTGTTTTCTTGAATATAACGGCTCTGCGGTCCGCTAGGACTGACCTACTCGGTTGGTGTAGCTTCTTTTCATCCAACCTTCAGTGGGCCTGGGTTAAAGATTCATGCTGCATTAGCGCGGTTAAGGCCCCTCAGGCGTACCCGTCAGGGCAGCCTAAGAAGGGCCGAGGACCCCGCCGAAGTAATCCTTCCCGTCCACTGACACTGCTCCTCGCACGATGCACTTATTTCGGGTGTCCAGAGGGCAGCGCCCTTGGGGCCCTCCCTTGGCGAAGGGAGGGTTTGGGAGGGATCGAAAATTTTTTAAAAATCATTAAAATCTTTTAAGAAGAAGAAGGCTCGGATGTAATCCGATACAGTTTAAGACTAAACGAAGGGATTGACCATCATGCATAAGGTAGACGTCAAAGAAAAAGCCCGGGCCAGAGATGTCCGGATCTTGAAAAAGTGGAGTGAGGAGGACACATTCCGCCGCTCGATGGAGAACCGCGAGGGACGCCCGAACTATGTGTTCTATGAAGGGCCGCCGACCGCGAACGGGGTGCCGCATATCGGGCACGTGCTGGGCCGGGTCATCAAGGATTTTATCGGCCGCTACCAGACCATGAAGGGCTTCCGCGTCATCCGCAAAGCGGGCTGGGATACGCACGGCCTGCCGGTAGAGCTCGGGGTGCAGAAGAAGCTCGGCATCTCCGGCAAGCAGGATATCGAAGAATATGGTGTGGAGAAGTTCATCAAGGAATGTAAGGAAAGTGTATTCGGCTATGAGAAGCAGTGGCGCGAGTTCACGGAAGCGATCGGCTACTGGACAGATCTGGATCATCCGTATGTAACGCTGGACAATACGTATATTGAGAGTGTGTGGAACATCCTGGCTACGGTTCATGAGAAAGGCCTGATGTACCGGGGTCACCGCGTTAGCCCGTACTGCCCGAGCTGCCAGACGACCCTCAGCTCCCATGAAGTAGCCCAGGGGTATAAGACCGTTAAGGATCTGAGTGCCACCGCCAAGTTCAAGCTGGACGGCAGCGGCGACTATGTGCTGGCCTGGACGACTACGCCTTGGACGCTTCCGGCGCACATGGCGCTGGCGATGAATCCGGCTATGGAATATGTGCGTGCGCAGCAGGAAGACGGCGTGTATGTACTGGCTAAGAATCTGGTGGACGAAGTATTGAAGGGCGAGTACACCATCCTGTCTACACACACAGGCGCTGACTTTATCGGCCAGAGCTACACACCGCCGTTCGGTTATATCAAGGCAGAGAAGCATAATGTGATTGTCGGAGCCTCTTTTGTAACGGACTCCAGCGGTACCGGGATCGTACATATGGCTCCGGCTCACGGGGAAGACGACTATAAGAGCTGCCGCGAGAATGGGATCAGCTTCGTGAATGTAGTGGATGCTTCCGGGAAATACACGGATGTAGTGAGTGATTTTGCCGGACGGTTCGTGAAGGACTGTGACCTTGATATCGTGAAGGTGCTGTCTGAACGCGGACTGCTCTACCACAAAGAGAAATACGAGCACAGCTATCCGTTCTGCTGGCGCTGCGACACCCCGCTGCTCTATTATGCAACAGACAGCTGGTTCATCCAGACGACTGCGATCAAGGATCAGCTGATTGCCAACAATAACAGTGTGGACTGGTACCCGGACCATGTGCGCGAAGGCCGCTTCGGCAAGTTCCTGGAGGAGCTGGTGGACTGGAATATCAGCCGTAACCGCTACTGGGGTACACCACTTAACGTATGGGTCTGCCAGGATACCGGCAAGGAATTTGCACCGCACAGCATCGCCGAGCTGAGAGCGATGGCCATCGGCGAGGTCGCTGAGGATATCGAGCTGCATAAGCCGTATGTGGATAATATCCAGCTGCGCAGCCCGTTCAGCGAAGGCGGCGTCATGGTCCGTACCCCGGAAGTGATCGACGTCTGGTTCGACAGCGGCTCGATGCCGTTCGCCCAGAGTCATTACCCGTTCGAGAATCAAGACCAGTTCGAGGACCAGTATCCGGCAGATATGATCTGCGAAGGGATCGACCAGACGCGCGGCTGGTTCTACAGCCTGCTGGCAGTATCGACCCTGTTCACAGGCAAGGCGCCGTACAAGGCGGTTATCGCCCACGGCCATATTTTCGATGAGAACGGCCAGAAGATGTCCAAATCCAAAGGCAATGTCATCGACCCTTGGGAGATCATGAACGAATACGGCACGGATGCCTTCCGCTGGGCCATTCTGTCTGACAGTGCGCCGTGGAACAACAAGCGGTTCTCGCGCAGTCTGGTCGGGGAGACGAAGTCCAAGGTAGTGGACACTCTGGTGAACACGCATGCCTTCCTTACGCTGTATGCCGGAATCGACGGCTATGATCCTGCGGATCACCCGTTCAAGGTGTCTGAGCATAAGCTCGACCGCTGGATTCTATCCCGCCTGAACAGCCTGATCGTGCTGGTGGATAAGGGGCTTGCTGTGAATGATTTCGTGAACACCTCCAAGGCCATTGAGAACTTCGTGGATGAGCTGAGCAACTGGTACATCCGCCGTTCCCGTGACCGGTTCTGGGGCAGCGGGCTGGGCGAAGAGAAGCTGGATGCTTACCGCACCTTAACGCATGTCCTGCTGACAACGGCCAAGCTGATGGCTCCATTCACCCCGATGCTGTCCGAGGATATCTTCACGAACCTGGGCGGCGGAGAGAGTGTGCATCTGGCAGACTATCCGGCAGCGGATGAGAACCTGATCGACCTTGCTCTAGAAAAAGATATGGAGTATGCCCGCGGCATCGTCGAGCTGGCCCGTAACGTCCGCAACGAGAGCGGCATCAAGACCCGCCAGCCGTTGTCCGAGCTGATTGCCTCCACTCCGGACGACTTCAACGTGGCGGATTATGAAGAGCTGATCAAAGAAGAGATCAACGTCAAGAATATCGTCATCGAGCACAGCGACAGCGGCTTCGTAGACTTCACCCTGAAGCTGAACCTGAAGGTGGCAGGCAAGAAATACGGCAAGAGCGTTGGCTTCCTGCAGGGCTTCCTCAAAGCGATGGACAGTGACGCTACCCGCAAAGCAGTGCAAGAAGGCGTTATCGCCATTGTGTCACCGGACGGAGAAGAGCTGCAGATTACGTCCGAGGAGCTGCTGGTTGAGAAGCAGGCCAAACCAGGCTTTGCCTCCGCTTCCGGCTATGGACTGACAGTGGCCTTGAACACGGAAATCACGCCGGAGCTGGTACAGGAAGGCTGGGTACGCGAAGTCGTACGTGCGGTGCAGGATTACCGCAAACGTCTGGATCTGCCGATCGACAAGCGGGTTGCGCTGACCCTGCATGTCGATGACGAGCTGAAGGCGGCGGTGACCGCATTCGAGCATGTGCTGCGTGAGAATGTACTGGTGACTACGGTTGATTTTGACGGAGAGTATACCTATGAGACCGTGGATGCCGGCGGCAAGAGCATCGGTATTCATATCGGCGCTTAACTCCAGAGCGGCCGCGCATTTCCTGCATTACTTGTCCATGTATGGCATATACTAGCCGCAAAGGAAAAGTTTCCACGGGTTAGATGCAAATGACGAGCCCTGTGCTTGAAGAGAGAATTCTCTTTGACCGGGCTCGTTTGTTTTGCGGCTTACAGACAACAGGAGGTGCAGGGGCATGGGCGGATGGAACAACGGGAAGATTCCTGCGGAGCAGCCGAAGCAGCCGGACGGGCCGGGAAGAATTTCGATCAGAACCACGGACAGAGGGAATAACAGGGAGGAAGCACAGCATGAGCAGCAGCCCATGCATTCTGGAGCAGGCCAACCATCGGGCAAGACAGATCCGGGCGCAGAATATCCTGAGAAAAGTCAGCCAGCCGCTTCTTCCGATCCTAAGCCTACAGTGACTGTCACAGCAGCCGTCGATCCGCCCGATCTTCCCCCGGAAGAGAAGCTGAACGCCTTGTACCGGATGACCACGAGTCTGGCTCAACAGATGGAGAAGTCACGAATCTCGGAATTTACCGAGCTGCTGCATTCCCCGTTCCGGCTGATCTGGCTGAACATTCTCTCCGGAACGGCCAGGGGGCTGGGGATTGCGCTCGGGTTCACTTTTTTTGCAGCGACGATTATTTATGTGCTTCAGGTGCTGGGTGCGCTGAATCTGCCGATCATCGGCGACTATATCGCGGACATTGTGCGGATTGTCCAGCATCAGCTGGAGCTGAAGACGTTCTGAGTGCGGCTGAACCTGAAATAACCCCACAATGGTGGGGCCTTGCGATTAGTAGAAATTGGAACAGGGTTCCAAAACAAGCACAGGGATAGTTGTAGAATGTACACCTAAATGCAGCAAAATAGCCTGTTTTAAACGGATAACTGTAATCTGTACAACTAAATTTGCCTAAAGAGGCCCGAACTTAGAGTACAAGGCTTTTTAAATGGACGGAATGCAACTAAACGGGATATCACGTATGAATCAGATGTTTTAGTTGTATAAAGTGCAATTAAGCCTCTCCAGCTCTCTCTTCGGATCATTCCTAACCATTGCCAAGCAACATTAGCTGGGCATGGTTTGTGCTCATTTGCTGTGCCAGCTGATCTATTTCCGTTCTTTTCGAGTCGGGTCCAGCAGGTAGTCGCCTTCCTCGTCGTCCATGTAATGACGGTAGCTGTTGCCCTTAATAATCATCAGATGATTGCCCGAAATGTCGGTGGCCACGAAATTCTCCCAGGGCTCCACGAAGCCCTCGGTTTCATCCGCTTCGATCTCCATATCATTGTAGGAGCCGATGTTGTTCCCTTCTGCCATGGCCGGTGAATCCGAGTTGCCCCAGCTCTCCACGATCTGCCAGGCATCCTCGCCATCGAAGCCGTTCTGGCCGTCCCGCTCATCGAGGCTGGTGCGGCCAAACGGCGGAGACAGCAGCTCTTCCTCGGCCGGACGGGTGAACGGAGCACTCTGACGGGGAGCATGCTCTTTCGTGTAGCGGGTGGAGGGAAGGGCGGCCAGGCGCTCGTAGGGGATCGGTTCGCCGCTGGCGATGCAGATGCCGTAGGTTCCTTCGTCCATCGCCCGCAGGGCGGATTCAATATCGTCCAGCTCATGCTCATCGCGCTCCAGCAGAGAGATATCCATGGAACGATTATACAGCTCTGTGGCGGCATCGCCGGGATGGTTATCGATTTCGGACAGCTCGCCGGTGTTGTCCCGCATAGCCTCCTGCAGTCCGTATTGTCCGCTATTGCTTAGCCTGTGCTTGATATCCTCCTGCTGCTGCAGGAGAGCAGTACGCAGCCCGGAGAGCTGCTGTGGTGTCAGATGGCTCATTGCTGTGAGCTCCTTTCGGTAGCTAATCGCTGAAACGGTACCGTCCTTTAAAAGGATGGCAAAGCCGGTTCCGCTTGTACGGATAGCTTGGCCTCCGGGGCCCTTTTTTAGCGATGGCAAATAGTGCCCTGCCTTAACCGGCTTACCTGGTCAGGCAATAGACGGGTTCTTGAGGCCTGTGCTACAATATACAAGTCTTTATACAGTATTCGTACCGCGTAGCCGCGGGAAAAATAAGAACGGAGTGACAACTTCTGTGGTGTACTTTCTGATTGCGCTAATTGTATTTCTGATTGACCAGGGTACCAAATATCTGATTGCCACCCGGCTGGAGCTCGCAGAGCAAATTCCGGTAATCAAGGATTTCTTCATTATTACGTCACACCGCAATCGTGGAGCCGCCTTCGGAATTCTGGAGGGGCAGCAGTGGTTCTTCATTGTGATTACAGTAATCGTTGTATGCGGAATCGTCTGGTACCTGAACAAGGCCCGCAAGACCCGCAAGCTGCTGCCTACTGCACTGGCGCTTGTCCTTGGCGGAGCGATCGGCAACTTCCTGGACCGGATTCTTAACGGTGAGGTTGTGGATTTCCTCATGTTCAATTTCGGAAGCTATACGTTCCCGATCTTCAACGTGGCCGATTCCTGTATCGTGGTCGGGGTGGGCCTGATTATTCTGGACACGCTGCTGGAAGTGAAGGGCGAACAGGAAGTCACCGAGGTGAAGGAATCACAGGAAGTCAAAGAAGGGAATGAATGATTTGAACAAAGACGTCACAGAGCTGGCGGATTCAGGCGCCCTCGAGGAAGAAAGAGACGTCACAGAATGGATCGTTGCCGAGGGCAATGCGCGGGAGCGGATTGATAAATACGTTACAGAGGCCTTGGAAGACGAGATCTCGCGCTCCCAGGTTCAGCTATGGATCGGCAGCGGCCATGTTGTGGTGAACGGCTCGCCGGTCAAAGCGAACTACAAGCTGAATGAAGGCGATAAGGTAACCGTTACGGTGCCGGAACCCGAGGTTACGGACCTGATCGCACAGGATATCCCAATTGAAGTGGCTTATGAAGACAGTGATGTGATTGTGGTGAACAAGGAGCGCGGCATGGTTGTGCATCCGGCAGTAGGGCATCCTTCCGGCACTCTGGTCAATGCGCTGATGTATCATTGCAAGGATCTGTCCGGTATTAACGGCGAGATTCGTCCAGGCATTGTACACCGGATCGACAAGGATACCTCTGGTCTGATTATGGCAGCCAAAAATGACGCCAGTCATGCTTCGCTGTCCGCCCAGCTTAAGGAGCACAGCGTGACCCGCCGCTATATCGCAGTGGTGCACGGCAATCTGTCTCATGACAAGGGAACCGTAGATGCTCCAATCGGCCGTGATCCGCATGACCGCAAGCTGTATACCGTAACCGAGAAGAACAGCAAGCGCTCCGTGACGCATTTTACCGTGCTGGAGCGGTTCGGTGACTGCACACTGCTGGAGCTTCAGCTTGAGACTGGACGCACGCACCAGATCCGTGTTCACATGAAATTCATCGGCCATCCGCTGGTGGGTGATCCGGTCTACGGGCGCAGCAAGGGAACTACTATGAACGGACAAGCCCTTCATGCAGCGGTACTCGGTTTTGTACATCCTTCTACAGGCGAGTACAAGGAGTTCAGCGCACCGATTCCGGCGGATATGGAAGAGCTTCTATTTACGCTGCGCAGCAGATAAGTACAAATCAATAGATTATAAATCCATGGTACACAGGCCGGATTTGCGTCATATTAAGAGCATAGCTTCACAATATAGGCCCAGGAGATGAATAGAAGATTATGAGCATTGAACAATATCAGGCGACATTCATTCAGACGAATTTTGCAGACCGCATCGGCGGCGAAGGATACGGCAAGGACACCTCCATCTACAAATTTGAGAAAATCAAACGCGCCAAAGCTTCGGCGAAGCAGGATTTTCCGAACATTGAACTGATCGACATGGGCGTCGGTGAGCCGGACGAAATGGCAGATGAAGGTATCGTGTCCAGACTTGCGCTGGAAGCGGCTAAGGAAGAGAACCGCGGTTACTCCGATAACGGTATTCCTGAATTTAAGGCGGCTGCGGCTGTCTATCTTAAGGAAGTTTTTCAGGTGGACGGAATTGACCCTGTAACAGAAATCGTGCATTCCATCGGCTCGAAGCCTGCGCTGGCTATGCTGCCATCCGTATTCATTAATCCGGGCGACATCACAATCATGACCATTCCGGGCTATCCGGTGCTGGGCACCCATACCAAGTATCTGGGAGGACAAGTCTATTCTGTGGAGCTGAAGAAGGAGAACAACTTCCTGCCTGACCTGAGCTCCATTCCTGAAGAGGTAGCCCGCAAGGCGAAGCTGCTCTACCTCAATTATCCGAACAACCCTACCGGAGCAAGCGCCACCCCTGAATTCTTCAGCGAAGTAGTGGCCTGGGCCAAAAAATATGATGTAGTTGTCATCCATGACGCACCTTATGCTGCACTAACGTATGACGGCGTGAAGCCTCTGAGCTTCCTGTCCGTGCCTGGTGCCAAGGATGTTGGCGTTGAGCTGCACTCCCTGTCCAAGTCCTACAACATGACCGGCTGGAGAATCGGCTTCGTGGCCGGCAACCCGCTGATCGTGAAGGCGTTCAGTGATGTGAAGGACAACAATGATTCCGGCCAGTTCATCGCGATTCAAAAAGCTGCCGCTTATGGCCTATCTCATCCTGAGATTACCGAAGCGATTGCCGCCAAATACTCCCGCCGCCACAACATGCTGGTGGATGCGCTGAACAGCCTGGGCTTCAAGGCCGAGAAGCCGAAGGGCTCCTTCTTCCTGTATGTAGCCGCACCTAAGGGCGTCAAGGGCGGACGCCGCTTCGAATCCGGCGAGGATTTCTCGCAGTTCCTGATCCGCGAGAAGCTCATCTCCACCGTGCCTTGGGATGATGCCGGCGCGTTCGTGCGTTTCTCCGTGACCTTCGTGGCCAAGGGTGAGGAAGAGGAGAAGCGTGTCATCTCCGAAATCCAAAGACGTCTGAGCGACGTTGAATTTGAATTTTAAGTTTGGTTTGAATGGGAAGCCGCTGCGGAGAAATCTGCGGCGGCTTTTATGTGTCACCGTCTATTTACTATGGTGATTGCACGGCCTGGCCCGGCCACCCGCCCCAATTTGTTGCACAAATTGCAACCTCGCACCGCTCAGACCAAGCCCGGACACGCAAATCCTGCACTTTTTACAACATTCCATTCGGTGATGATGAATCTTTGGCATGAATCCTGCAAAAACTGCAACAATTGGCCCAGCAGCTTAGTTAAGCGGAAGAATTCCTGCATAATGTGCAACATTAGAGCATCAGTAAAGCATCAGTGCAGCCTACCCTTTCCGGTAAGCAACCCGATGGAAAGCATTAATGTACCGAAACAGCGCTTCGCCGTCATCCGGCACATTCCCCGGTTCACCCAGTTGCAGCATCATGGCCTGATAAGGCTCCGGTACCATTCGATATTGATGCACATAAGAGGTCAGGACGAACCCGTTCCGCTCCCAGAAATGAATGCGTTCCTTGTGCGACTCCGTAGTCCCGGATTCCGCCTCAATGATGATTCCCCGGATGCCGTGTTCCTGCACAGCCCAAGCTTTGATCTGCTCCAGCATCCAGGTCCCCGTTCCCTCTCCGCGCAATGCCTTATCCACCGCCAGGTAATCGATAATCAGGATCTTGTCTGCAGCTTGTCCCACAACGCCAGTAACAGCCATCGCGACCACAACCCCTTTATGCATCCCCGCATGTAAGTAACCAATGCCCCGGTTCAGCGTACTGCGCAGTATCCCCTTAGTCTTAGCCCCGCTCGGAAAAGCCTCATGGTAGATCTGCTCCATCCGCCCCCACCACGCTTCATCCCATTCTTCTATAGTAACAAACTCCATGTTCATGATTGTATTCGCCTCCAGCTTCATCATAGCAGAGGGAGCGCAGGAACAAAATTATCCAAAGGTTGGAGGGGAGGTTTCGCACTTCGTATTTGGAGTTGTTACGAAGTACTATCATCGCAACGCCATAGTGCCCCCACTGCCTGCCCCTCCCCCAAGGGGGATGGCAAGTCCTTGTCCCTTGCACCGTTTAGGTGGAAGCGGCGGAGGGGATTTTGGAACTGCAGGAGCGATAGCGTTCGCCTTTGTCTCCGGATTTCCACCGCGAGAAGCGGTCTAAATCAAGAAATCTGGAGACAACAGCGACCGAAAGTCCAAAATCACCGCAGCCGCGCCCTTCACCTAAATGTCTGTGTTCCTCACTCAAATGTCTTTTCCCTACCACCCCTGCACTTCACCCACTTTTCCGAATATAATTTGACATCCCCCCGTCCATCTGTCATAATTCCCTATAGTTGAATAGCGCCTTTAATTCAGTCCCGTGAGGCTGGCAAGGTAACGTGAATCGAGGTTCGCGTCATGAAAGAAGAAATCCGTAGGAGTACGGAGGGTCTTTTTATGCGCGCGGACACGCCATCTTTTTGAATCTGCGGATTTCACTCCTTGCCTGCTTTGGGCAAGGAGTTTTTTAGTTTATCCGGGGAACTTGAACAGGCGATCAAGCAGGGGGATGGCAAAGAGGATGGTTACTGAAAAAAATGTCATTATGGACGAAACGGCGATTCGCCGGGCACTGTCACGCATTGCACATGAGATTTTGGAGAAAAACAAGGGTATCGAGAATTGCCTGCTGGTCGGCATCCGGACCAGGGGGATCTACCTGGCTCAGCGGATCGCGGAGCGCATTAAGGAAATCGAGGGCGTGGACATCCCATACGGGGAGCTGGACATTACCCATTACCGCGATGACCGCGAAGGCGGCGGGGACAACCGGGAAGCGATGGACAAGGCAGTTGTCAACAGCAACCTGATCCTGCCTGCCGGCACCAGCGGCACCCGGGACAAGAAAGTGATCCTGTTCGACGATGTACTGTACACCGGAAGAACGATCCGCGCGGCAATGGATGCGCTGATGGATTGCGGACGGCCCCGGATGATCCAGCTGGCTGTACTGGCTGACCGCGGCCACCGGGAGCTGCCGATCCGCCCCGACTACATCGGCAAGAACGTACCTACCTCCAGGCATGAGCAGATTGAAGTGTCCCTGAGCGAATATGACGGCAAGGACGAGGTGTACATTATTTCAAACCGGGAGGAACGATAACAATGATGACGGCAACTAAGGTGAAGGAACGCAGTCTGCTGGGGATGAAGGAGCTGGCGGAGTCGGAGATTAACCAGCTGTTAGACAGAACAGCCTACTGGGATAATCAGAGCGAGAAGCTCACGCCGGTGCTGAGAGCCCATTTTGTTGCCAATATGTTCTTCGAGAATAGTACGAGAACCCGCTTTTCCTTCGAAATGGCCGAGAAACGCCTGGGTGTGCAAGTACTGAACTTCACGGCTGCGGCCTCCAGTGTCGAGAAGGGCGAGTCCATCTACGACACAGTGCGCACACTAGAGTCGATGGGCATCGATGCCGGAGTGGTCCGGCTGAAGCCAGCCGGGGTACTGCAGCAGCTTGCCGAGAAGGTAGGCGTTCCGCTCATCAATGCCGGGGACGGCAACAACGAGCATCCGACGCAAGCGCTGCTGGACCTGTACACGATGCGCAAGCATTTTGGCGGACTGAAGGGCCTGAAGGTCTCGATTATCGGGGATATTATGCACAGCCGGGTAGCGCGGTCCAATCTCTGGGCACTCACTAAAATGGGGGCAAGCGTGCAGTTCTGCGCACCGGCAAATATGCAGGCTCCTGAGCTTGCGGCCTACGCTCCATATGTGTCTATGGAAGAAGCGCTGAAAGCGGATGTGGTCATGATGCTGAGAGTGCAGCTGGAGCGGCATGCTTCGGGCATAATTTTATCGGCCGAGCAGTACCGGGAGCACTTCGGGCTGACTGAGGAACGGGCATCGAGGCTGGACCCGGCAACGATCATCATGCACCCGGCGCCGGTCAACCGCAATGTGGAGATCGACGATGCGGTGGTGGAGAGCAGCCAGTCACGGATTTTCCCGCAGATGGCGAACGGAGTGCCGGTACGGATGGCTGTCATGGAGCGGGCGCTGCAGTAGCAGAAAAAAACCTCACATAAGCGTATTAATAAATATACACAAAGATGAATTTTTATTATATAATAACTACAGAGCTTACGGCTGCGGCCGGAAGGCACAAAGGAGAATCCTAACCGTGATCATCAAAAATGCCAGTGTACTGAACGAAAAAGGCGTGCTGGAGCGCAAGCATATTGTTGTGCAGGACGGAGTTATCTCGAAGATTCAGGATGCCGCCGAGGCGGTAGAAGAAGCCGGAGAGATCGTTGAAGCGGAAGGTAAGCTGCTGATTCCGGGACTGATCGATATGCATGTGCACTTACGTGAACCGGGGTTCGAGCATAAGGAAACGATTGAGACCGGTGCACGTTCGGCAGCCAAAGGCGGATTCACAACGATTGCCTGCATGCCGAACACACGCCCGGTAACTGACAGTGCAGAGATCGTACAGCTCGTGAAGGACAAGGCACGTGAAGCGGGGCTTGTGAAGGTGCTGCCTTATGCGGCCATTACCAAGAATGAGCTGGGACGCGAGCTGACGGATTTTGCGGCACTGAAGGAAGCGGGAGCGATCGGCTTCACCGATGACGGCGTAGGCGTACAGAGCGCGCAGATGATGAAGGATGCGATGAAGCTGGCGAAGGGACTGGATATGCCGGTGATTGCCCACTGTGAGGATAACTCTCTGGTGGAAGGAGCGCCGGTAGCCGAAGGCACTTTTGCCGACAAGCATGGCCTGAAGGGAATTCCGAACGAGTCGGAAGCCATTCATGTAGGCCGTGACATTCTGCTGTCTGAAGCAACCGGTGTTCACTATCATGTGTGCCATGTCAGCACCGAGCAATCGGTCCGGCTGATCCGCCAGGCGAAGCAAATCGGCATTAAGGTGACCGCCGAGGTGTGCCCGCATCATCTGCTGCTCTCGGAGGAGGATATTCCGGGCATGGACGCCAATTGGAAAATGAACCCGCCGCTGCGCTCGCGCCGTGACGTTGAGGCCTGCATCGAAGGGCTGCTGGACGGCACGCTGGATATCATCGTGACCGACCATGCCCCGCACAGCGAGGAAGAGAAAGCCAAAGGCATGCAGCTTGCACCGTTTGGCATCGTCGGCTTTGAGACGGCCTTCCCGCTGCTGTATACCGCTTTTGTGGCCACAGGCAAATGGGATCTGTCCCTGCTGGTGCAGCGGATGACCGCTGATCCGGCCCGGGTGTTCAGACTGAATACAGGCAGCCTTACCGTTGGGGCGCCTGCCGATCTGACCCTGATTGACTTGAATGAAGAGAAGGAAGTAGACCCGGCCACGTTTGCGAGCAAGGGTCGCAATACACCTTTTACCGGATGGAAGCTTAAGGGCTGGCCGGTGAAGACCTGGGTAGACGGCAGAGCCGTATGGAGTGAGGCTTAACAGAAGTAAGCAGTAGCCCATGCAGCCCGGCTGCATGGCTGTGACATAAGAATCAGACTACAGAAACAAGAAGGAGTGGAAGGCATGCAGGCGAGATTGCTGCTTCAGGACGGAACACTGTTTACAGGCACCGCATTTGGCGCGGAAGGCGAGAAGACGGGCGAGGTTGTTTTTAACACAGGAATTACAGGCTATCAGGAGGTACTATCGGACCCTTCGTACTGTGGGCAGATCGTCACCATGACGTATCCGCTGATCGGGAATTACGGTATTACCCGTGATGACTTCGAGTCCGTTCGCCCTTTTGTACACGGCTTTGTGGTGCGGCGTCACGAATCCGTACCCAGCAACTGGCGTGCTGAATACAGTGTAGACGATCTGCTGAAGGAATATGACATTCCCGGCATCAGCGAGATTGATACCCGTATGCTTACCCGCATTATCCGCCACTATGGCACCATGAAGGCAATCCTCACCACTTCGAACAAGCGTGTGGAAGAATTGATGGAGATGATGGGTGACACGACCATTGAAGAGCTGCGCAATCAGGTTGCACGTACCTCAACTACAGCAGCCTACAGCAGCCCGGGCACCAAAGAACGCATCGTGCTGGTCGATTACGGCGCGAAGACCGGTATTCTGCGCGAGCTGAACAACCGCGGCTGTGATGTGGTGGTTGTCCCTCATGATGTCACCGCAGACGAGATCCGCCGCCTGAACCCTGACGGCATTCAGCTCTCGAATGGCCCTGGAGACCCGAAGGATGTGCCTTATGCGGTACAGACAATCTCCGAGCTGCTCGGCGAATACCCGATCTTCGGCATCTGCCTGGGACACCAGCTGTTCGCCCTGGCCTGCGGCGCCGACACTGAGAAGCTCAAGTTCGGCCATCGCGGCGGGAACCATCCGGTGAAAGAGCTGGAGAGCGGACGCTGCTTCATCACCTCCCAGAATCATGGGTACACAGTGAATGAGGAATCCATTGCCAGCACAGACCTGGAAGTTACCCATATCAATAACAATGACAAGACCGTTGAAGGACTGAAGCATACCCGTTACCCCGCTTTTTCGGTGCAGTACCATCCGGAAGCGGCGCCGGGACCGCTTGACAGCAGTTATCTGTTCGACCGCTTCCTGCAGCTGATCGCAGACCACAAGGCACAGCGGCCGGCCGGATCGCGTCAGGCGCAGCTTGCAGCGAATGCCAGAATCACGGCACCGAAATCATCCGCACCCCAGCTTGAAGCCGTGAAAGGAGCTCTATAACATGCCTAAGAACAACAAACTCAAAAAAATTCTGGTTATCGGCTCCGGCCCGATCGTTATTGGTCAAGCTGCCGAATTCGACTATGCAGGCACTCAGGCCTGCCAGGCCCTTAAAGAAGAAGGTGTCGAGGTCGTACTGATCAACAGCAACCCGGCGACGATTATGACCGATACCAATATGGCTGACAAAGTATACATCGAGCCGATTACGCTGGAATTCGTGACTGGCATTATCCGTCAGGAGCGTCCGGACGGGCTGCTGCCGACACTCGGCGGACAGACCGGCCTGAACATGGCTGTAGAGCTGGCCCGTGCCGGAGTCCTAGAGCAAGAGAAAGTGAAGCTGCTGGGTACACAGCTTGAATCCATCGAGAAAGCGGAGGACCGCGATTTGTTCCGCGAGCTGATGCGCGAGCTGGATCAGCCGGTGCCGGAAAGTGCGATTATTACCAGTGTGGAAGAAGCTCTGGGCTTCGCCGCAGGAATCGGCTATCCGCTGATCGTCCGTCCTGCCTACACGCTGGGCGGAACAGGGGGCGGAATCTGCGACAACGAAGAAGAGCTGCGTGAGACCGTCAAGGCTGGTATCCGTTACAGCCCGATCGGCCAGTGTCTGGTCGAGAAGAGCATCGCCGGCATGAAGGAAGTCGAATATGAGGTTATGCGTGATGCGAACGACAACTGTATCGTGGTCTGCAACATGGAGAACTTTGATCCGGTGGGCGTACATACGGGCGACAGTATCGTAGTGGCCCCGAGCCAGACGCTGTCTGACCGTGAATATCAGATGCTGCGGAGTGCTTCCCTGAAGATTATCCGCGCGCTGAATATTGAAGGCGGCTGTAACGTCCAGTTCGCCCTGGACCCGCAGAGCTACCAGTATTATGTGATCGAAGTGAATCCGCGTGTCAGCCGCTCCTCGGCGCTGGCGTCGAAAGCGACCGGTTATCCGATTGCCAAGATGGCCGCGAAGATCGCACTCGGCTACACGCTGGACGAAATCGTCAATCCGGTGACCGGACAGACCTACGCCTGCTTCGAGCCTACACTGGACTATATCGTCAGCAAAATCCCGCGCTGGCCGTTCGACAAGTTCATCTCGGCGAACCGCAAGCTGGGTACACAGATGAAAGCGACCGGTGAAGTGATGGCGATCGGCCGTACCTTTGAAGAGTCGATTCACAAGGCCATCCGCTCGCTGGAGATTGGTGTCCACCGTTTCCGCTTGCCGGGAGCGGAGCTGCTTGAAGAGAGTGTGCTGCGCTATAGACTTGCCAAGCCGGATGATGAGCGCCTGTTCCTGATCGCGGAAGCCTTCCGCCGCGGCTATGAGCTACAGGAGATTCAGGATATTACGAATGTGGACTGGTGGTTCCTCTCCAAGATCGAAGGGCTCGTGAGCTTCGAGGACGAGATCCGTGCCGAAGAGACACTGTCTGCTGACATACTGTATCAGGCCAAGCGTAAGGGCTTCACAGACCGGGCGATTGCCGAAATCCGTGCTGAAGGCCGTCCCGGCGGGGCATTCACCAAGGAGGCGGAAGTGCGTGTGCTGCGTCTGCAGCAAGGGCTGGTTCCAGTCTTTAAAATGGTCGATACCTGCGCCGCAGAATTTGAGGCTTCAACGCCATACTATTACTCCACCTATGAGACCGAAAATGAGGTCATTCATTCCGATAAGCAGAAGGTCATTGTACTCGGCTCCGGTCCGATCCGTATCGGCCAAGGAATTGAGTTCGACTACTCTACGGTACATGCGGTATGGGCCATACAGAAGGCTGGCTACGAAGCTGTAATTATCAATAACAATCCAGAGACCGTATCGACGGATTTCAATACCTCGGACCGCCTGTACTTTGAGCCGCTGTTCTTCGAGGATGTCATGAACGTGATTGCCCAGGAGAATCCGATCGGAGTCATCGTACAGTTCGGCGGACAGACCGCGATTAACCTGGCTGCACCGCTTGCTGCTGCGGGCGTGAACATTCTGGGTACCAGCCTTGAGAGCATCGACGAAGCTGAGAACCGCAAGAAGTTCGAAGCGCTGCTGGCCCGTCTGGATATCGCACAACCTAAAGGCAAGACCGTAATCAATATTGATGAGGCTGTCGAAACGGCGCAGGCGCTGGGCTATCCGGTGCTGGTTCGACCATCGTATGTCCTGGGCGGACGCGCCATGGAGATTGTCTACAACGACACAGAGCTGCTGAGCTACATGGTTGAAGCGGTAAAAGTGAATCCGGAGCATCCGGTGCTGATCGACCGTTACATGCTTGGCAAGGAAGTGGAAGTGGACGCTATCTGCGACGGAGAGACGGTTGTCATTCCGGGCATCATGGAGCATGTGGAACGCGCAGGGGTTCACTCCGGCGACTCCATCGCTGTCTACCCGCCGCAATATCTGGATGAAGGTCTGAAGCAGAAGATTGCCGAGATCACGATCAAGATTGCCAAAGAGCTCAAGACCATCGGGCTGGTGAACATCCAGTTCGTCATTTATCAGAACGAGGTCTATGTCATTGAAGTGAATCCGCGCTCCTCGCGTACGGTTCCGTTCCTGAGCAAGGTGACCGGTATTCCGATGGCGAACCTGGCGACCAAGATCATTCTTGGCGGCAAGCTGAAGGAAGACGGGTACACCGAAGGCCTGTGGCCGGAGAGCGATTATGTGTCGGTCAAAGTGCCGGTGTTCTCTTTTGCCAAGCTGCGCAGAGTCGAGCCTACGCTCGGACCGGAGATGAAATCCACCGGTGAGGTCATGGGCCGCGATAAGCTGTATGCCAAGGCGCTTTACAAGGGTCTGATCGGCGCAGGCATGAAGATCCCGGCTACCGGGGCAATCATTGTAACTGTAGCCGACAAAGACAAGGCTGAAGCGGTTGAGCTGATGAAGGGCTTCCATGCCATGGGCTATAAAATCATCGCCACCGGCGGTACAGCAGCTGCGCTGGAGCAGGCCGGGCTGAACGTGATGAACGTTAACAAGCTGGATGAAGGCGAGCCGACCATCCTCGATCTGATCCGCGGCGGTCAAGCGAACTTCGTCTTCAATACACTGACCAAGGGCAAAACGCCTGAACGTGACGGATTCCGCATCCGCCGTGAAGCGGTAGAGAACGGCGTCGTATGTATGACCTCGCTCGATACGGTAACGGCGCTGCTGAGAATGCTGCAGACGATTAACTTCTCGTCCCAGTCGATGCCTGCTTTTGTCGGACAATAAGATAGAGGGTGAGGCAGCTGTAACAGGCTGCTACAGGAACGGTTTGCGTTAGCGCAGACCGTTCCCCTATGCCCGGGACCTGGAATGTTGCCAGATAACAATGAGAGAGGGTTGACTTTGTGGAGCAGACTTCAGCAGCACAGCAGCATGAACATGAGAACATCGGACAGGTAGAGAAGCGTAATGAAATGGCCGGACGCCTGATGGTCGCCTTGGATTATCCGAATGCAGACCAGGCGCGGGCGCTGATCGAACAGCTCGAAGGCATTCCCTGTTATATAAAGGTGGGAATGCAGCTGTTCTATGCAGCCGGACCTGATTTCATCCGGGAACTGAAGGAGCGCGGATATTCGGTATTCCTCGATGTTAAAATGCACGATATCCCCAACACCGTAAAGGGCGGGGCAGAGAGCTTGACTCTGCTTGGCGTTGATATGTTCAACGTACATGCCGCCGGAGGAGCTGCCATGATGGCTGCTGCTGTGGAAGGAGCGGCCCAGGCGGTCAGCCTGAAGCCCTCGTTGCACATGCCGCTGATCATTGCAGTAACCCAGCTTACCAGCACCAGCCAGGAAGTGATGAACCGGGAAATCGGCATAGCCGGACCAGTGACGGATGCGGTGGTGCGTTATGCCAAGCTTGCAGCGGAAGCAGGCCTGCATGGAGTCGTAGCATCGCCGCAGGAATCCCTGGTGATTGCCGAAGCGTGCGGACCGGAGTTCCGCACCGTAACCCCGGGTATCCGGCCAGCTGGTGCCTCGCTGGACGACCAGTCCCGGGTCATGACTCCGAGGCAGGCTATCCGCCAAGGCAGCCACTACCTGGTAGTAGGCCGGCCGATTACAGCAGCGGCAGATCCGCGAGCAGCAGCACTGAATATTATTGAGGAGATGAGCCAAGCATGAGCATATTAGAGAATCGAAGTGAACAGGTCGCCAGTCATTTGCTGGAGATCGGAGCCGTAGCCCTGCGCCCGCAGGAGCCGTTCACCTGGACCTCCGGCATCAAATCACCGATCTACTGCGATAACCGTCTGACCATGGCCTTCCCGGATGTCCGCAACTACATTGCGGAGGCCTTCGCAGAGCTGATCAGAACCAGCTACCCGGACGCCGAGGTGATTGCCGGGACAGCAACCGCCGGTATTCCGCACGCGGCCTGGGTGGCCGATAAGCTCGGTCTGCCGATGGCTTACATCCGGGACAAGGCCAAGGGCCACGGCAAGCAGAACCAGATCGAAGGACTCATCAAGCCCGGCCAGAAGGTGGTCGTGATCGAGGACCTGATCTCCACTGGCGGCAGCTCCATCAAAGCCGCGCAGGCCGTACAGGAAGCAGGCGGGCTCCCGCTGGCCGTCCTGGCCATCTTCAGCTACGAGCTTGACCGTGCCGTAGAAGCCTTCGCTGCGGCGGAGCTTCCGCTCCAGAGCCTGTCCAACTACAGCACGCTCATCGATGTAGCGCTGGCTCAAGGCAAGATTGCTGAGAGCGATGTAACGCTGCTGCAATCCTGGCGCAAGGACCCTGCCGCCTTCGGCGTGTAGGGGCTAGGAGAAGGCGCAGGAAATGAGTAGAGGGTACGTAAAGAGTACGTAGAGCGTAAACATAAAGCGTAAACGTAGAGCGTAGAGCGTAGAGCGTATAGAATGCATAGAAGAAGCTTTGTCCCCTTTGCAGGGGGATGGGGCTTCTTTTTTAATGCTTTAATTAGTTTTTGGGCTCTTAGGGAAAAGAAGTGGAAAAACAGCATCTATTCAATGGCTCAGCACACTTCTGGAGACTTTAGTTGGAAAAAATACACTTGTTCAGGCCCGATATGGATAGTAACGCAGATACCCCTAGAATTAGATGACCTAAATCCACTTATTTCCTTTGAAGAGGCGATTTCCTCCCAAGCAAGTGTATAAAATCCAACTGTTTCCCTCAACGGCTCATTATCTCCACAGCCCCCAATTAGCTGCATACTCCAATATCCGAGCGTTATTAACTAAATTCTCACCATGGACTTGTTCCACTGCGGAATGTGACCGCTACTCTCACCACATTCGCTACATTGCCCACCGCCCTGTTCTCAACTCATTTGTTCTACTCCATACCCCCAGTAATCTGCTCCATCCCAGCATTATCCTTCAACCAGATACCTAAGCATACGGGCAGAAATTGCCATCCGCTCCGCTGAGCAATCCTCTAATTTTCTTGCAAAACTGGGCATGATAAATAGCACCGGGACATATATTATTGCGATGAAGGAGAAGAGGGTATCATGAATTGGATCTATTTTGCCAAGTTGTTCAGGACCAGATTTCAAGCGGGCTGCCTTGCCAAAAGACTGGAGCAGGACGGCTGGATCTATGGGTATCATGATCCGCGTTTTGTCGAAATATACCGTTCGCGCAAGGGCCGTTATGGAGTTCGTTTTCTGCCTTAGCCAGAAAAACCAAAATCATCCTTGACTTTATCCATGGCTATATTGTATATTATCTATTGTCGCTGTTTAAATAATTATTAACTGACGCGGGGTGGAGCAGCCCGGTAGCTCGTCGGGCTCATAACCCGAAGGCCGCAGGTTCAAATCCTGCCCCCGCAATTACCTTATTACACCGGACAGCACTTGTATAATACGGATATCCTAGTCCGGGCCCTTAGCTCAGTTGGTTAGAGCGGTCGGCTCATAACCGATTGGTCACAGGTTCGAGTCCTGTAGGGCCCACTTCACTTAACCCCCTTGCCTAGCAAGGGGGTTTTTAATATGCATCGGCTGCTGTATTCCATGGTAACAAATATATTATAGAAGTTTTACCATGATTGAGCCTGTACAAATAATAAATCCGTCTGGCATTAAGCCCGGCGAGTTTTATTTTATAGCTTTTTCAAATACTCAATAAATATGTTCTGATTTCTTAGGGTTTAATTTTATTACTTGTTACTTCCATTCTTTTGTTCTTTAGCTTTCTCACTGAAATGTAAGCTAATAATAGCAATTACCAATAAAGCAACACCTACTATATTAGAGAATACAGGCTCATTGTTTGAAAATGATCTTATTAACAACCGAATATTTATAGCAAGCGCCCCGAACCAACATATGTAAACAAACGATTTAGTAGTATTTTTCATTATTTTACCTTTCCCATACATTATTTTATAGTTATCCACGGAACCCTTGAAAATATTAATGTACCGTCAATCGTCTGGCCTTCCCCATGCGCTCATTGCTATTCCTTAACAGGGCGAAAAGCTTTAAAAGAAAATAAAAACAGGAGTGGTTGGCAGGGAAGCGCCAGCAGCTCCTGTTTTATTGTTATCCCTAACCAAACATCGAAGGTAAGAAGAACAAGAAAAAGATTATAAGTACAATAACGCTGCTTATTCTGCTCATCATGAGATAAGCCTCACTTGGTTCGGAATCGCCCTTTACCATCCAACCATAACGCATATACCAGCCCATGGCCGGGAAGAAGATATTCAGGATTGCAATCAGTACAAATAGAATAGCAAAGACAACCATTTTTACCAACTCCTTTATCAGTTTTACGTGAATTGTGCATCTGAAGTTGCACATCTTTTATAACGTCAGCTTAATTGATGTAGCATGAGTTTGAAGGAGAATAACCAAAAAACAGACCCGAATTAGAAATTCGGATCTGACAGGGAAGTATCAGTTGTCCAATCCTAAAATACGAAAAATAATAAAATTTGGTGTGGGACTTTGTGATGTATTCAAGGGCGTAACTACTATGGCTAACGCCCGTTTTTTTGGAATTAGGTGGCTGACTAGTAAAAACTAGTTGTTCGTCCATTTCTAAATCGGATGGGATGCGTACACTACACTATCTTATTAGGGAGGTGTCCGTATTGAGTTGTCCAGACGATAAAAAATGTCATCCTAAAAAAATCGTCACCCTTGTTCCTTCAAAAAGAAAAAGAAAAGAACATCGGAAAGTTGTTAAAAAAGTGATTAAAAAGGTGGTTAAAGTAACCTGTCCACCGCCTGAAGTCAATGTCACTACTCCTACCGTCATTGGTCCCACAGGGCCCCAAGGAGCACAGGGCTCCCCAGGCATACCGGGAATCCCGGGGGCAAGAGGCCCCCAGGGAACAGCAGGTCCTCAAGGACCTGCCGGTGGCCCTCCAGGGCCCCAAGGCCCCCAAGGTGTGCCCGGGCCATCCGGAGCGATAGGCCCCCAGGGAGCAGCGGGGCCCGTTGGCCCTCAAGGGGCGCAGGGAATTCCGGGAGCACAGGGCCTCATAGGTCCCCAGGGCCCGCAGGGTGAACCTGGTCCGGCGGGAGCGATTGGGCCGCAAGGCATTGCCGGAGCTACTGGGCCGGCCGGAGCGGCAGGAGCTGCAGGGCCGGCGGGAGCCACAGGAGCCACTGGGCCAGCCGGAGCCGCAGGAGCTGCAGGAGCAACCGGGGCAACAGGAGCAACCGGGGCAACTGGGGCAACAGGAACGGCGGGAGGAGTATTAGGATTTGCTGATTTCTTTGCTCTGATGCCTCCTGATAATGCAGCAACGGTAGCGCCGGGCACAGATGTAAGCTTTCCTCAAGATGGCCCTACCAGCGGGACAACGATTACCCGGATCGGGCCGAGTTCTTTTAATTTAGCGGCCATTGGGACGTATCAGGTGCTGTTTCAGGTTAGCGTGACCGAAGCCGGACAACTAATCTTGACTTTAAATGGTGCAGATCTCGCTTATACCGTAGTTGGGCGGGCAACAGGTACCTCACAAATCGTAGAAATGGCGATCGTGCAAACAACGGTCATTAACAGTATTCTAACCGTTCGCAATCCTGCCGGAAATGCCGCTGCACTTACGATTACTCCTCTTGCGGGAGGAACAAGACCCGTTTCAGCACATCTTGTTATTACACAATTAGCATAGCGGCTATTTTACGAATAGAGCATAATGAAATTTTGCCACCAGTAGCTTGGTGGCTTTTTTGTGATCACAATAAACCACGTGACATTGTTGTCACACCAACTCCCATATTGTTAGCTCATTCGATGGGGAATTCCATCTTAGCCTCTTATACTGGAAATATATTGATTCACTTCCGAAAGGGGCTATTCACCAGTGACTGAAGCTATCAAAGCAATTATATTAGGGATTATTGAGGGGTTGACTGAATTCTTGCCGGTCTCGTCTACCGGGCACCTTATCCTGGCAGGGGATTTGCTGGAGTTCGAGGGGGAGGCTGCGGTTACCTTCAAAATCGTGATCCAGCTAGGTGCGGTAATGGCCGTGCTGCTGCTGTATTGGAAGAAGTATGTGAACATCGGGATGAATATGCTGAAGCTGGACTTCTCCAAGAGCAAGGGGTTGAACGCCATCCACATGCTGCTGGCTATGGTTCCGGCACTAGTGGTGTATCTGCTCTTCAAAGACACGATCAAGAGCCAGTTATTCGGCCCCAAGCCGGTCTTAATTGGTCTGATTGCCGGTGGCCTATTGATGATCCTCGCTGCACGCAGCAGGAGATCCGTAACGTCGGAGACGGTAGACGGGATAGACTACAAGCAAGCCTTCGGCATCGGGCTGTTCCAGTGTCTGGCACTGTGGCCCGGGTTCTCCAGATCCGGTTCGACGATCTCAGGCGGTCTGCTGCTGGGAACCAGCCAGAAAGCCGCTGCGGACTTCACCTTCCTGATCTCCGTGCCGGTGATGTTCGGAGCAAGCCTCCTGGACCTGTATGACAGCAGGGATCTACTCAGTACAGATACGCTGACCCTGATGCTGATCGGATTCGTGACGTCCTTCCTCGTAGCCATGATTGCTGTAGTCACGTTCATCAAGCTGATCAAGCGGCTCCGCCTGGAGTGGTTCGCGCTGTACCGGTTCGTGTTAGCGGGGCTGTTCTATGTAATTGTTATACTGTAAAATCCTGCTTTCAGCCGTATTCCTTAGGCTCCTGTAGCAGGATGGAGAAGGTCTGGGTAACGTGGTCCACTTCAATCGTCTCGATACCCACAAAATCCGGAATTTCAGGATGAACGGCATCCACGCTATATTCAGGGTGAGTCAGCAATAATTGAATGACTTTCAAGGCTTCCACGTTAATCTTGATCCCCTTTACAGTAGAATCTAACCCTGTTATAGAGGGGAATCTCCGCCCTCCGGGTCTATAGCGTATTATCCCCGCAGCGCTTAGCGAATATGTCTGTGGATGATATTTCTGTCTTCGTTACGTTCCATAACAGCCATTAATTGCCCCTGGAAAATCCGTCTCTGGATCTGGTCGATCCGCTGCAGCGCGAGGGGAACGGGAACCTGGAACGCTACAGCCAGCTCGGCAACGGCATCCTCACGAAGCTCGGGCAGCGTATTC
Source organism: Paenibacillus sp. FSL P2-0089 (assembly GCF_038595095.1). Lineage (NCBI taxonomy): Bacteria > Bacillati > Bacillota > Bacilli > Caryophanales > Paenibacillaceae > Paenibacillus > Paenibacillus sp. FSL P2-0089. The sequence goes on along the minus strand of NZ_CP152006.1, from coordinate 5,317,515 downwards.
GCGGAGATCATACTATAGGGCATGGAGGCATACAGAATGAACCGGTCGGATTCATCTCTCTGCGCCTGCGTGAACACTCCGGGCATAAGCGTAGACTTGCCGGCATGCCGCAGCAGATGACAGAGCTCGTGGAGGAATTCCAGCCGCTGCAGCTCGGGAGGGAGGCGGTTGTCGATGAACATACTGTACATTCCGGCCGCAGCCTCAATCGCCTTGCTTCTGACATCCAGATAGTGTACCCAGATATTGAGCTGCTTCGCTATGTAATCAATGGAGATATCGGCCGGCTTGCGGACGCCAATGCGCTGGTATAGATCCTCTGTCCATCTCTCCAAAGCGGTCATCTGATAATAGCCTTGCATAATCCATCACCCCATATATAAGATCGTATGTTCGTGTTATTGGCCAAAAGAAAAGCCCTTAAGGGCTAAGCAGCAGTTCAGCGCGTACTCTTCAACGGCTGAAATATGGAACGGGTGTTCCTATGTATGTAAGCATAAAGGAATTACGCCCGAATATCAAGTGTTTTTCCCAAGGTGGGGTGCGTGGCCTGACTCAGCATCTGAACCATATCCTGGGCGCTGCTCTGCGCCTGCTCCTTGGCAAGGCTCATCACCTGCAGCCCTGCGGCCTGCTGTAAGGATGACTGGCTCATCACTACGGATAATGCAGCAATATCCATCCGGCATTCCTCCCTTCATTTGTTGTTAAGCTATTGCTTCATACTCTATATCGACTACTGGACGCCTGTCCGTTAGGTGAAAGGCATTTCTTTGCCAATTGGCCCATGCAACGGGGCGGAATTCCACATATTCTGTGCTGTATTCAATATTCAAGAGGAGGAATTAATTATGGGAGCAGAGTATGGTTGCGGTTGTGGAAATAACGTAGGTGGAGTGAATCAGGGACCTCCAATCGTTCCGGTAGTAAGCCCTTGGACTTCGACAGGTGCCATTCTGGTTCTGTTCATTCTGCTGGTTATCATCACTAAAGCCTGTTTGTTCTAGAACCGCCTATAGCCAGTGTAGCCCTGTCCGGCCTGTGCCGGATAGGGCTATTTCTTTTTCTTCTTATGAGCACGGACCGTTGGCCCGATCTGGCGTTTGATTCTGCCTGTAGCTGCATCGGTTTCAATAATATAGAGCTCCTTGACTGTTCCTGCAAGCGCGAACCATTCCTGTAAGGCTTCAGCTTCGGACATAGGGCCGTACAGCCGTTTGCCCCGATAACAGATATAGAACACTTCCGGCTCTCCATCTAAGTTATATTATCCCATTTCATTCTACGCTTTATCGCAGTGAAATTGAACAACATCCCCCACAGGCCGGCCTATTTGAAAATAAACTCCACACGCGTACCGTCTGCGAACGCCTCCAGCTGATTGCCGACCCAGCTTCCCGCTCCGCGGTTATCACTGGGTGTTATGTACTCAATATGCGCCCCGGCTCCGCCTTCATCACACATGGCCATCGGCCATTCATCCCGGTCATAGCCTTTCTTCGTGGGGACTCCCTTCAGAGACGCCTTGCGGTTCTCCTCCGCCTCCTTGCGGTTGATCGTGCAGATGGCCGACTCTCCCTTACGGATGGCCTTCTGGATGTGCCTCGCGGTCTCCGGGTAGCGGTCTGCCGGGAACTTCAGCTTCACGACCTCCGAAGGATTCGCAGAAGGGGTCTGCGGCAGCCATTGCCCGTTCTCCTCCAGCAGGTAGGCGGCAAGACTGAGCAGGGCGATAATGATGAGACTGATGATGGACTTTTTGGCTTTCATATCTGCTCCTTTGTAAGTGGGTATGGGTATAATGCCTGTGCCCTGAATAGTATAGCGTAAGAATACCGGATTGCGACAGTCCGAATTCTGTGCATTTGCCGTGCTGAAGTTCCACAATTCGTCATAATATGTACAAACACAAGGAAAAGGATGGTGGAAAATGTGGAACAGCGCAACCTCAGGGACCTGCTGGATTCAGCCTCACGTCTGATAGGTGATGTGCAGTGGCAAGCGGCTTTTCGCAAAATACAGATGGTTCCCGCTGACGCGGAGTTGGGGGCGCCTGCACGGAAGCTGCTGGAGACGCTGTACTGGCTGCAGGGCCAGGGAATGATCAGCGGTCAGCATGATTACCTGGAGAGCCCGGATGATATCAACAACAAGCTTAAGAATACGGCTGGCAGCTATGCCGGACTGCACGGCTATGAGATGGGACCGATCAGCAACCAGACGGAGAAGCTCATCAGCAGCCAGCGGCAGGGCGTAACCGACAGTGCGATCCGTTGGCACAAGGCCGGGGGCATCGTAGCGATGACCTATCATGCCAACCTGCCGGGCAGCGCTCCAGCCTGGACGAATGTCTCCATGAGCCTCAGCGAAGCTAATTTCAGCAAGTACATCACACCGGGAACGCCAGAGTATACGGCAATGATTGCGGAGCTCGATAAGGTAGCTGTTTTCCTGAAAAAGCTCAATGACGCCGGTGTCCCCGTACTCTGGAGACCTTACCACGAGATGAACGGCGGCTGGTTCTGGTGGGGGCAGAAGTCCTCCTTCGTCACCCTCTGGGAGATCATGTTCCAGCGGTACACCGTCTATCATCAGCTGCACAATCTGCTGTGGGTGTGGAGTCCGAATGCCAAGAACAAGAATAGTGAGGAGCCGGCGAAGTATTATCCGGGCAGCGGCAGAGTGGATGTGCTGGCAGCGGATATTTTCGAGGGGGATTACAAGGTAAGCCATCATGATACGCTCTGGGATCTGGGGCGCGGCAAGCTGATCGCCATCGGCGAGAACGGGGAGCTTCCTCCGCCAGCTGTGCTGGCAGGCACGCAGAACAAATGGAGCTATCAGATGACCTGGGGCAAGATGCTGTACGAGCGCAATAAGGATGCAGTAATTCAAGCTTTTATGAAGAATAGTGCCGTGTTCTCCAGAGATGATTATTCGGCCAAGGCGGCGGCGTATGCTTCTTCAGGAGGGGTACTCCCCAAGCCGGGCCTCTATGGGCAGTATTATAACAATATTACGCTTAGCGGCACGCCTGCCCTCACCCGGACAGATGCCAATATTAACTTCGCCTGGAGGCAGGCGGCGCCTGATCCGGCCGTTCACGCAGATCTGTTCTCCGTACGCTGGAGCGGCCAAATAAGCGCTGCCTACAGTGAGACCTACACGATCTATTCGTATTCAGATGACGGAATCCGGGTATGGATTGACGGGAAGCTGGTTATTGACAGCTGGATTAAGCAGAGCGGGCAGGAGCGGCAAGGCACAGTGAGTCTGATTGCAGGGAAGCTGCATGAGCTGAAGGTGGAGTACTATGAGAACCAGGGGGATGCGCGGGCGGTACTGATGTGGGAGAGCCCCAGCCAGGCCAAAGGCGTAATTCCGGCAGGAGCCCTCTACCTTCCATAACCAAGTGTAACGAAGCGTCAGATATGCTCGCGGTAGCTGATGTTGTTGGCGATTTTCTCGTCACGGACGGCTTGGCGCAGGATATCCTTGACAGCTTGAACCTTACGGATTCTATAGAAGGGGAGCTGTGGAGATGAAGCATCATCCGACAAAATGATCAGCGTCCCGATGCCCAGCATACGCTGCATAACCGACTGGGTGACAGAGAAATCATTGACCCGCAACAGCTCGATTTCTTCGACATCCTTGCCGATCAGTCCGCTCTTCACCATAATCCGCTGGGACGTAATCGTATACTTGGTGGTATTCAGTCCTATCAACCCCTTGAGACGGTCGGAGATGCCGGCAGGCTTGCCCTGCCATAATTCTTTTTCGGGACCGGAGCTATGGCCAGCCGCCGGACGGCGTGCTGCTGCCGGAGAACCGACCTCTTCTGTACCTGCTCCGCATTCCCCGCAGAATTTGGCACCTTCCTTGTATTCCGCACCACATGCTGTGCAATAAGCCATAATAATCTTCCTCTCCTTGAACAGATAAATTCATTATAGTATAACAGGAATTGCCAGTCATCAACGGGTTATGGACCGCCGTTTCTCCCTATGAATACGCTTAACTGCTGACATATGTTTCATTGCGCCGAATTTTACATTAATTTCATTTGCACTTAACAAAAATCGATATTATTCTGTTAAGTGGAGGGATCTTAACTATGAGACAAGCTTTACTTGCAGGACTGCTAGTGGCCGTCATGATACTCAGTGCCTGCGGCAATAACAGTGCTGAACCGGCGTCCCCGGAGGAGGTACAGGAGACGGTACAGAACTTTTACAATGAAATGTCGAAATTCGACGAAATGGGCAAATCCTCGCTAGAGAACTTCAACACCACGCTAACCTCTTATTCCACCGGACAAGCGACAGACAAAGAATTCGAGAAGGCTGTGGACAGCTTCCAGGATACCGCATCTCAGCTTGCAGATCATGTGAACGATATCAAGATTGCGGGTGGCCTGCCGGATACGATCGAGAAGCTGCTTAGAGATTCGGTGATCGCTTTCCAGAGTGCCTATCAGATCAAGGAGAAGGCTTCCAAGGGCGCAGTATCGCCCGATGTGACCGCTGAGGAATTCAACACGATGAATGAGCAGGCGGACGTAGCGATGCTCTATGGCATCTCCAAGCTGAATGAAGCCAGAGAAGCCGCCGGACTGATTGATAAGGAGCAAGCCGTACCAGGAACCGTATCAGATGCAGGCACAGATGCCAAGCAGGAACCGGGTGCTGGAAGCGCTGGGACTTCGTCAGTGAAATAAGCAGAGACAAGACTTGTTATACGCCAAAGGATTCAGATGAAGACGCTGTACAGCATTACTGTAGGCGTCTTTTTGCTGTGGATTGAATTATTGGCCCAATCTTTTTGAGAAGTACTTAGGGGCCTCCCTGAAACCTTGTCTTTCATAAAATGTATGAGCCTCTATTCTTCTGGCATGACAATGAACCTGGATACTGGCACATCCTCTTCGGGTGGCGGAAGCTGAAGCGGATTCCACTAATTCCTGTCCAATTCCCTTACTTCTAACTGAGGAATCCACAACCAGATAACTAATGGAGGCGATATCTCCTCTCATGCCCAGTTGCGGGATATAATGCAGGGAAAGACAGGCGATAACACATCCTTCCGCTTCATAGACCATTAACTCCTCATTAGGGTCAGCAAGAAGTCTTTCTATATTCTCTTTCATATAAAGCCCGGTATCCGGGTAACCTAATTGCGTCAATAGTCTGGAAATACCCTCTCGATCCTCCACATTTGCAGCTCTAATCATAAATATCATCTCCGTCCTTTCTACCCCGTTCCCCTAATGATGGCATTAAATTAGCGAAACAACTAGAACCACGGGATGGCTGTTTTCATGCAGGTGTGGTGCTATTTCAACCCTTTATTATAATCAGCTAAAGCCCTCCTTCTGCGTCCTTGCTCTGACATTAATTTCTGCTTGCCTAACAAGCTGAATCGCGGATATAATACAAACATACGTTCGGTTTATGGGCGGAAAGATGATGTAGTCCGGGTAATTAACAACGAGTGGGGGAATAGCAATGGGCAAGAAGCTTGAAGCGGGCGGTCTGCGGGAGAGCAACCGAATCATGTTGACGGAGCATAAGGGCGGGATCAGGAGGGACGAACGGGAGACCTGGCATAGCCTGAGGCCGGTGCTGGATGAGCAGAAGCTGGAGGAGATTGAGCATACGCTGGCCTTATCGCTGCGGAGTCATGTGCGGGTAACGCTGGTGCTGTATGGTCCTCAGGAGCAGGTGAAGCTGAGCGGGTTCGTGACCTCCATTCACACCCACTCGCGTGAATTCAAGCTGCAGTGGGCGGAGGAATGGAAGTGGCTGCTTGTAGATGACATTGTGGAGGCTTATATTGTCTAAAAGGTAACCTCTTTGCCTGGGATCAGCACGGCACGCTTCATTTACTTGCTGCGGTGTCCATCTGTCTTCTCATAGGCAATCAGCGTGACCTCCGGGTTCCCGGTCATCCGGGCAATCTCCGATTCCGCCTGGCGGATTACCTCCACCACATCCTCCTGATCGCTAAGCGGGGCTATTCTGTAGCTGTCGCTGTGTATCTCCATGTTCATCCCCCTTTCCGTTAGAATGACCTGACTTGCGGTCTGCATTCTTATTCTGGCCTGTAGGCGCACAGTTCATCCGGGGAGATAGGACGCTGCACAGCTCATTTTGTGAAAAAAACGGTCATTGGTGCAAGCAATCCGGCCTAAGCGGGCATTTACTATACCAGGGGGTGAGTAGATGCTTACTTTAGAGCAGGTCAAGCAGAAGTCGGCCGCAAGGCTGGCGAAGCTGCATCCGGCCGTACTGGCCGGGGCGAACGAGCTGATTAGACGGAGCTATAACCGGGGGGTGCAGATCCTCATTACGCAGGGCATGCGCACGATAGCGCAGCAGAATGAGCTATATGCTCAAGGGAGAACCAAGAAGGGCGACATTGTAACCAATGCCCGAGGAGGCGACAGCTACCATAATTACGGACTGGCAATAGACTTTGCGCTGCTCCTGCCGGATGGCAGGAATGTGTCCTGGGATATGAAACGTGACGGGGATGGCGACAAGGTGGCAGACTGGCAAGAGGTGGTGCAGGAGGGGAAGAAGCTGGGGTTCGAATGGGGCGGGGACTGGACCTCCTTCAAGGATTACGCTCATCTGCAGATGAGCTTCGGCCTTAGCATCCAGGACCTGAAGGCAGGCAGACGGCCGACTGCCCAGCAGAGTGCAGCCGCACTAAGCTATATAACCGGAGGTGAGCCAGAGGTGAACAAGGATATCCCGGTAAATATTACGCTCAATGGAAAGAAGCTGACGACCGGCGTCATGGACGATGCGGTAACCTATGCGCCTGTACGTGCGATTGCGGAAGCACTTGGAGCCAAGGTCACGTATAATGCGTCCAGCAAGACCGTGAACATTGTGAAGGAATAACTTCTCTGCATAGATGCTGTCCCGGATGGGGAAATTATCAGCGAGTAACCACATCCATGAAGGGGGCACAACATTTTGAACAAGCTGATTACAAGTCTTGCCTGCGGTACGGTCCTGTCCATGAGTCTGCTCGGAGCAGGTGACATCTCCGCAGCAGCGCCGGGCGGTATGACAACTACGACTCCGGGCGTTATGAGCACAACCGCTCCGGGCATGCACAGCACAACGACTGACGGCCGAATGGGCAACATGGGAAATATGGGCAATCTGGATGACCGTATGATGGACAGCCGGGGCAATACCATGATGAATGAGACCAGAGATTCGATGCACAAGACCGAATCCATCATGAAGGACAAAATCCGTACCGGCGACAACAGCTCCGTCTCCCCGCTGTCCAACAATAACACAACGGGCCGCTACCGGGCACAGAGCACAACCACCACAAGCAACACCCGAAACGGCTCCAACTGGGGCTGGCTCGGTCTCGTCGGCCTCCTAGGTCTGGCCGGCATGCGCAGCAGAACCGGTGAGCGTGACCGCCACTAGTCTGAGCAGCGCAGGGCAGAACGGATCTGATCAGATCCGATTCGGTAAGACGAGCAAAAGGCCCGCGTCAGTCTCGGCTGAGCGGGCTGTTTGCTGCGTCTGCAGCAATATTAAAAAAAGGAATTGCGTATCCCCCGGATACATGATATTATATTTCTTGTCGCGTTAGTTCGCGCATCATAACATGCCGGGGTGGCGGAACAGGCAGACGCACAGGACTTAAAATCCTGCGAAGGGTGACCTTCGTACGGGTTCGACCCCCGTCCTCGGCACTAGAATGAAAACCTTGAGAAATCAAGGTTTTTTTATTTGGATTACTTTCAAAAGTATATGTAGAACACTTATTTAGTGCACAGGATTTATCCTGTTATTTACTGAGTTTTGTCAGGAAAGATACTCAATTCATTGGCTAGCACTTCTTCCCCGGTTAACACCTCTACCATGATGCCTGCTCCCAAGCGAAACCCATATTTGAATATAGATGCCTCCTCTGAAAATCGCTCCTTCCAAATCTCCTTCATTTATAAAGTGCTTTGTGTTCAACCATAAGTTATCTATACTGGCTAAATCCACGTTGTATACTCTATAAAGAATAACGTTTTTCATTGATGGCGGATTTGATAGAGTGTGTTGCTTAGCTAGGTCAAGTTCTATTATATCCATGAGTATTGGAATGGAGATGATGCCTTCTCTGGCTTTGTTGTGGTACGCATAGTTGCAAACGGGGAATCAAAGCAATGCCATTCTTTTTCCCCCAGGTAGGTGAAAAAGAATGGGTTCAATTGAAAGCGATATCAAATTATACTTACCTTGTAACAAGGACAGCAAGACAGATAAGAGAGAAAAAACGCAGAGGTGATGGAATGGAATACGTGGAGAAGATTATGACGCTGATTGCCAATTCTGGAGAAGCTAGAAGTAAAGCGATGGAAGCGATTCAAGTGGCGAAAACTAATGATTTTGTTGCGGCAAAAAAAATGCTCCAGGAAGCTTCGGATGTTTTGCGAATGGCTCATAAAATTCAAACGGGTCTAATTCAGGAGGAAGCAGGGGGAAGTAAGCAGGAGATCACGATTCTAATGATCCATGCCCAGGACCATCTGATGAATGCTATGACTGTTAAAGATCTGGCTGCAGAATTTATTGAATTGTATGAGGTTAACAAGAAATAGATAGTCAGGATCAATCGGGGCTAGCCTTAAGCGACAGCTAGAGGCTCCCTACACATTTTAATGGGGGGTCAGGTATGAACGGATTTTTAGGGATATTACAGAAAATGGTCGTTCCTCTTGCAGCGAAATTATCTTCGAACAAAGCTTTGCAATCGGTTTCTAAAGGTCTTATGGGTTTGATGGTAATCATGATGATGGGTGCTTTTTCAACGATATTGAGCAGTTTGCCATTCGATGCTTATCAGAACTTTTTAGTGTCTTCTAATTTAAAAGGAGTATTTAACACTCTGCTCAACGTTACAACAAATATGCTGGGGTTATATGCAGCATTTTCCATTGCTTATTCCTATGTCTCAAATGAAGATAAAGATGGATTCTCTGCGGGTGCAATCAGCCTCATGTGTTTTTTTATCGTTACTCCATTGACAGTTACAGGAGAGGGCTACATGGCAATTACGAATTTGCCGTTTGATTGGATAGGGCCAAAGGGCTTATTCACTTCAATGATCGTTGCTATTGTAGTTTCCAAATTGTATGTGTTCATTATTGATCGGAATATAACGATTAAAATGCCTGAAGGGGTTCCGGAATTTGTATCCAAATCCTTCGTAAGCATTATCCCGGGTATTTTTATTGGCACTCTTTTTGGAGTTATTTCTTATCTGATTTCATTAACCAGCTTTGGGGACATGCATCAAATCATTTATAAATTGATTCAAACTCCTCTTACAGGTCTTGGCTCCAGTATCTGGGCTGCATTGCTGGTGTATGTATTGATTGGGTTGTGCTGGTTCTTCGGGGTGCATGGCATGGCAGTTATGTCAGTGGTTATTCCAATCTGGTCGGCACTTGATGCCGAGAATCTGGTTGGCGTTGCTGCAGGTGTGGCAAATTCAGATTTGCCCAATATTGTAACCCTTACCTGGGTAAGTGCAGTGGCTACTATCGGTGGTGCCGGTTCAACTATTGGTTTAGTGATTTGGCTGACCTTTAAAGCTAAATCAAAGCAATATAAAGTATTTGGCAAAATGGCGCTCATTCCTTCTCTCTTTAATATAAATGAACCAGTAATCTTCGGGCTTCCTGTAATGTTGAACCCGTTACTGTTTATTCCATTTGTATTTACTCCTGTATTGTTAATCGGGCTGGCATACATTTTAGTTACGATCGGAATATTGCCAATTTCGAATGGAATCGGGGCGCCCATGGGCACACCATTAGTGCTTCAAGGCTTCTTTAATGGAGGCTGGAGGTTAGGGTTGTACCAGGTGTTCGGAGTCCTGCTGTCATTGGTCATATACTATCCGTTCTTTAGAATAATGGATAAAAAAGCTGTTGAAGAAGAATCCGCTGCTGAGATGGCAGCTCAATAAGGTCTACATGTGAGTGATGATAAGTGGAGGGAGGTGGGGAAATGAATAAAATAGGCGATATTTATGCTAATAAATTCGAAAATTTTATTTTCCCATTTTTTTGGATGCATGGAGAGTCAGAAGAAGTACTAGTGGATTACATGCAAAAAATTCATGACAGCCATATTGGTGCGGTGTGTCTGGAATCAAGACCTCATCCGGATTTTATGGGTGACAGATGGTGGGCTGATCTGGATATTATCATTAGAGAAGCCAAACGGTTGAATATGAAGATTTGGATACTGGATGACTCACACTTCCCGACAGGCTATGCGAATGGTCTGGTTAAGGAGAAGTATCCCGACAGGCTAAAAACACTCTTGACACACCGGGTTGTCGAAGTCTTTGGACCCAAGGATAGCATCGGGGTTATGACAGCCAATATATTCGATCCCACTGCCCGATTAATCGCTGTTTACGCCAAGCAAGACGATAAAATCATTGATCTGAAGGATCAAATCGATGATGAGATAATTTACTTTAATATTCCCGCAGGTTCATGGAAAGTATATCTACTCTATGAGTCCAGGAAAGTGGATTATAATCCGGATTATATTAATATGGTGGACAAAGAATCCTGCGATGTATTAATTGAAGCGGTATATGAGCCACACTACCAACGGTATAAAGAAGAATTCGGGAGAACAATTGCGGGATTCTTCTCGGATGAGCCTGGATTTATGAATGAAAAAGGAGTACGGAATGACAGCAGGATTGGTAAATTAATGCCGCTTCCCTGGAGCAGGCAGGTTAAAGAAATGTTGCAATTAAGATTGGGTAAGGATTACCTGCTGCAGTTATCCTCTCTATGGTATGACGAAACATGCAGTCCTGAAGTCAGACATGTCTTTATGGATATCTGTACCACACTGTACAAAGAGTGCTTTAGTGATAACTTGGGGAATTGGTGCAGGGAACGCAATGTTGAGTATGTGGGCCATGTTATTGAAGACCGTGATTCCAATGCCAGACTTGGTGTGGGTGCCGGGCATCTGTTCAGAGCGATGGCGGGGCAGGATATGGCGGGCGTCGATGTTGTGCTGAATCAACTGATTCCTGGAATGGATTCTGGTGAACATCCTACATTCAGAGGTACGTGGGACAGCGAGTTCTTCCATTATGCCTTAGTGAAGATGGCCTCATCTCTAGGGGCAATTGATCCCAAGAAGAAAGGCAGAACGATGGCAGAAGTATTTGGCGCTTACGGCTGGTACGAGGGCGTGAAGATGATGAAGTGGATCGTGGATCATTTCTTAATCCGCGGAGTGAGTTATTTTGTTCCACATGCCTTCTCACTGAAAGGATTTCCTGATATGGATTGCCCTCCACACTTCTATGCCAATGGAAATGATCCTCAATTCAGGTATTTCGGTGATTTAATGAAATATGTCAATAAAATGAGCACACTCTTCAGTGGAACGAAAGGAAAACCGACTGCGGCCATTCTATATCATGCGGAGGCTGAATGGACTGGAGACTTCATGCTGACGCAAAAACCGGCAAGGGTACTGACCCAGCAGCAGATTGACTTTCATATTTTACCTAATGATGTCTTTACATTCAAGGATAGCTTTCTTACCGTATTAGATAACTATCTGCATGTGAATGGCTATGAGTACCAGTGCTTAATCCTCCCTTATTGTGAATGTATCAGTGAGGAATTGGCTCAATTCATTATTGCTTCCGCAAATTCTCATCTGAGAATTATCTGCATAGATGCATTGCCTAGCAAACTATTTAATAGCAGCAATACAGATTTACTCAATCAAATGTCTCATGTGGAAGTAGTAAAACTGGATGAGCTGTCTCATTACATGAAAGCCAATCAGTTACACCATATTGAGGTGGCAACTTCCGAACCCTATTTGAGATTTGCTTCTTTTGCCCATGAGGACGGAGAGTATTTAATGTTCTTTAATGAGGATCCGTTGAATATGATTCAGACCTCAATTAAGATTGAATCGGATAAGCCCATATACAAATTTGATGTTCTTAATAATAAGATCACCAAAGTGGAGTATGACGGCAAGAGCTTCCCGCTTGTATTGTCTCCATACGAATCATTTGTCTATGTGTTGGGAGAGATTGATGCAAGTATTGTAGGTACAGAAGTTATAATTGGTCATAAAGTGAAGGTAGTTGACTCACCCTATAAGGTAAGTATTGCAAATGCTCAGGAATATCCTGATTTTAGAGAAGCGTTCACCATGGAGCAGCTGGAGAATTTATCATTAACCAAGTACTTGCCTAAATTCTCGGGAACATTCAGATATGAAACTGAAGTCCAATTGGATCAAGATATTAACGCAGCCATCCTGGACTTGGGAAGAGTGTTTGAAGTAGCTGATGTCACTATAAACGGCACATTTATTGGCACCAGGATCTGTCCACCTTATCATTTTGAAGCCCACAATATTCTTAAATCAGGAATGAATACAATATGCGTGGATGTAACGAATACGTTGGATAAGCAGCTTAGGGATTACTTTTCTTACGGTGAAGAAATTCAGCCTTCGGGATTATTGGACAATATTGTTATCAAATATTAAGGAGAGTTCTAATGACAACTATTAAGTTATTTTGCTCGGCAGGGATGTCAACAAGCATGCTGGTTACCAAAATGAGAGCAGCGGCAGCGACTAAAGGATTGGAAGTTAATATTGAAGCGATGTCGGAAGGCCAGATGTCCAAACAATTAGAGAACATGGACGTAGCGTTATTAGGTCCGCAAATAGGCTTCAAATTAGCAAGTTCTAAGAAGCTATGTGATTCTGTAGGAATACCTGTTGCGGTAATCCCCACTATGGATTATGGCATGATGAACGGTGAGAAGGTTTTGGATTTTGCATTAAAGCTAATCGAAGATTACAAGAAATAAATGGAAGTTAGAGGTGTTTGCAATGAACGAAAAAAACAAATTTCCTGAACACTTTCTCTGGGGAGGAGCAATATCGGCCAATCAGACGGAAGGTGCCTATAATATAGGCGGGAAAGGCTTGTCGACAGCAGATGTCCTGGAGAATGGTATTATGGGCAAAATTCCGGAAAAACTGTCCGTTGTTGAAGGAAACATATATCCCTATCATGAAGCTATTGATTTCTATCACCGATATAAAGAGGATATTGCCTTGTTTGCTGAGATGGGCTTTAAGTGCTTCCGAATGTCAGTAGCCTGGTCAAGAATTTTCCCGAACGGTGATGAGAGCGAGCCTAATGAGGAAGGCCTGAAGTTTTATGATGATGTATTTGATGAAATCTTAAAGTACAACATTGAACCGATTGTAACCATTTCACATTATGAGATGCCGCTCAGCTTGGTTGACAAATATGGAGGCTGGAGAGACAGGGCAATTATAGGCTACTACGAAAAGTATGCCAAAGTCTTATTCAGAAGGTATGGAAAAAAGGTGAAGTATTGGATCACCTTCAACGAAATCAATGTAATAGCACATGCTCCTTTTGCCGGTGCAGGAATCATTTATGCAGAAGGGGAGCATAAGGAACAGACTAAGGCACAGGCCGCGCATCATCAGCTGGTTGCCAGCGCGCTTGCGGTTAAGGCTTGTCATGAAATTATTCCTGATGCTAAAATCGGAGGCATGTTGGCAGGAATGGTGTCTTATCCCTACACCTGCAATCCCGACGATGTCTTTGAATCCATGAAATTCGATAGAGCTTCACTGTTCTACAGTGACGTTCAAGCCAGAGGATATTATCCGAGTTACATGAATCGTACGTATAAAGAAAATAATGTGAGCCTTAGAATGGAATCGGATGATTTAGGCATACTGTCGGAAGGAACCGTTGACTTCATCGGCTTCAGTTATTATATGAGCTTGGTCATTACCACATCTAAGGAAGATTTGGATCGAGCTGATGGTAATCTCGTACTCCAAGCTGTTAAAAACCCTTATTTGGAATCTTCGGATTGGGGATGGCAGGTCGATCCAAAGGGCCTGAGAATTTTAATGAACACCTTATATGACCGTTACCAAAAGCCGCTGTTCATTGTTGAAAATGGCTTGGGTGCAGTAGATGAAGTAGAAGAAGGTAATGTAATCAACGACGATTATAGAATTGATTATTTACGCAAGCATATTGTGGAAATGAGAGAAGCCATCGCAGATGGAGTTGAACTGCTTGGATATACGACATGGGGACCTATCGATCTTGTAAGTGCCTCATCGGGTGAAATGAAGAAACGTTATGGATTTATCTATGTGGACAAAGATAATCAAGGACAAGGTACAATGGCGAGATTTAAAAAGAAAAGCTTCGAGTGGTATAAACAAGTGATTGAATCCAATGGAGAAATACTTTAATTGTTTAATCAAGTAGTGGGCCTCTAGTTAGGAGAGATCCACTACTTTTTTACAATGCCGCCCAGTCCGATAATTGTAAAACCGGGGTAGGCTAAGGGAAGAGTGAGGCAAGATAATATGTTGCAAGGAGGGATAGTTATGGATGCACGGCAAACGACGATCCTCCGACTACTGCTAGCTGCGGATGCTCCGCTTAATGCTAAGTTTTTAGCGGAAAGAAATAATGTTACTTCCAGGACTACCCGGAGCGATATCCATTCCCTAAACCGTATTTTGAAACAACATGGCGCAGAGGTTGAGCCAGTCCACGGGATAGGGTATCAGCTCCGAATTCAAGATGATTCGCTGTTTCGCGAATGGTTGGCAGGTCAACTTCGGGATGAGAAGCCCGTTAATTATGCAAATCCAGATAACAGAGTTAACAAAATTATACATCTGATGTTTACTGCTAATGGGTACATTCGCTCGGAAGAATTGGCAGATATGATGTATGTTAGCAAATCCACCTTGCAGAATGACCTCAAGGAGGTTAAAAGGAAGCTTGAACTTTATCATATTACGGTTGAAGCAAAACCTCATCACGGGCTAAGAATACGCGGTGATGAAATGAAAATAAGGTTTGGAATGTCTGAACTTTTATTTGACCGCGAGAACAGTCATTCCGATTCTATGTACGTTAATTTGTTCTCATTTCTAGAACATGATCTTACCGTCATTCGATCTTCGGTCACAAAGCACGTACAGAACTACGGTGTGGAATTGTCGGACACCGGACTCAACAACCTGATTATTCATATTGCCATTGCTTGTCAACGGATTAAAAATGATCATAATATCATTGAATTACCGGGTGAGCATCATTTCATGGAACAAAAGCAGGAATACGAGGCTGCCAGAACCATCGTTACTGACATTGAAAAGTTATTGTCTCTAAAATTTCCAGAGACTGAGATAACGTATATCACAATGCATCTGCTTGGTACCAAACTGTTATCCGCAGTGGGAACGGATGAACGGGAGATTACTCGTTGGGTGGATAAAGATACCTATCAATATGCAATGGATATTATGAAGGCTATCGAGTCCAAGCTTAAGCTTGGCATAAGCGGTGATCCAGAACTGCTGAAGAGTCTGTGTCTACACCTTCGGCCTGCTCTTAATAGAATTCGCTATGGAATGAGCTTGCGTAATCCAATGCTGGAATCCATCCAATCGACCTACCCATTAGCATTTCAAGGTGGAGTAATCGCTGGAATGGTTATTCAACAGAAGATGGGGCGTCATGTTTCTGAGAATGAGATCGGTTACCTGGCATTGCACATTGGAGCGGCTATGGAACGCAGGAGGGAATCTTATCCACCGAAGCGCTGTATCATCGTGTGTAGTTCTGGTGTGGGCAGTGCCAGATTATTATTTCATAAATTGCGTATTCAATTTGGAGTTCGGCTGGATATTGTCGACACGGTCGGATATTATAAGCTGGCTCACACGGATCTGGATAACATTGATTTGATTATCAGTACGGTTCCCATAGCTCTTGATATCTCTGTTCCGGTCATTATTGTTAATTCACTGCTTGGAAATAGTGATTTAATGAGGATTGAACAGGCTATTACAGGTGTTTCTGACAACGATATGGAGTATCTACAGGAAGATTTAACATTTATATCCTGTGATTTCAATTCCCGCGAAGAGGTTTTACATTTCCTTTGTGATCAGTTACAGCTCAAGGGGCTGGTTGGACCGGATTTTTATGATCTTGTTGTGCAGAGAGAAGAGGTGACACCAACTTCATTTGGGAATAGCGTAGCTATCCCACATCCTATTTTACCTCAAACTGAACATACTTTTTGGGCAATCTGTACACTGCAAAAGCCAGTAAACTGGGGATCAAAGCCTGTACAATTCATCTGTTTGCTGTGTATCGCAAAAGATGGCGAGGCAGGTGATTTGACTACTATGTATGATCTTCTCGTTCGAGTAGTGGATGATGCTAATCTGGTTCAGAAATTAATTAAATGCCAAAATTATCAGCAAATCCATCATATATTCCGGACAAAATCCTAACTAACTATTGAGGAGTGAAGAGACTAGTGGAACGTGATATTCGAAAGATAGTAAGTAACATGACCTTAACCGAAAAAGCGGAGCTGTGCTCCGGGTCCAACTTCTGGTCAACAAAAGCCGTAGACCGATTGGGCATTCCATCTATTACATTAACCGACGGTCCGCATGGTCTCCGCAAGCAGGCGGGAGAACCGGATCATCTGGGACTTAATGAGAGTGTGCCGTCTACCTGCTTCCCTTCCGCTGCTGGTCTGGCGAGCTCCTGGAATCGTGATCTGGTACAGAGTGTAGGTGAAGCCATCGGCAAGGAAGCACAGGCTGAAGATATAGCGGTCGTCCTTGGACCTGCCGTCAATATCAAGCGTTCCCCACTCTGCGGACGTAATTTCGAATATTTCTCGGAGGACCCTTACCTGACGGGAGAACTGGCTGCAGCACACATTGCAGGAGTGCAAGGCCAGGGAGTAGGCACATCCCTGAAGCATTTTGCCGTCAATAATCAGGAGCATCGGCGGATGACAACAGATGCCATTGTCGACGATCGTACATTAAGAGAAATTTATCTGACCGGTTTTGAAAAGGCGGTAAAGCAATCTCAGCCCTGGACGGTGATGTCCTCTTATAACAAGGTCAACGGAACGTATGCCTCCCAAAATGAAACCTTGCTGACCACGATTCTGAAAGAAGAATGGGGACATGAAGGCATCGTGGTCTCCGATTGGGCTGCGGTTAGTGAAATTGTGCCAAGTGTTGTAGCCGGTATGGAGCTGGAGATGCCTTCTTCTAACGGCGAAGGACCTAAGCAAATTATAAAAGCTGTAAATCAAGGAGAATTATCAGAAGAGAAGCTTGATCTGGCTGTGGAAAGGCTCTTGAATGTCATCTTTAAAGCAGCCGATTCCAGGCGTGAGGGTACTAGTTATGATCGGACAGCCCATCATAAGCTGGCGAGAAGGGTTGCGGGAGAATCAATGGTCTTGCTCAAGAATGAGGATCAAGTTCTCCCGTTGAGAAAAAGTAGCCGGATTGCGGTTATCGGTGATCTGGCTACGAAGGTGAGATATCAAGGTGGCGGCAGCTCTCATATCAGACCGACACAGTTGGACAGTATTTATGAACAAATTTCGATATCCGCAGGGTCTGAAGCTTCGATCTCTTTTAAGCAGGGTTACGATCAGGGCTCAGATGATACGAACCCGTCTATGCTGGATGAAGCAGTGAAGGCTGCAGAAGCTGCAGATGTGGCCGTACTAGTAGTAGGTTTGCCAGACCGCTATGAATCAGAGGGATATGACCGTTCGCATTTGGATATACCGGTCAATCAGCAGGAGATTATTTCTGCCATTGCTGCAGTTCAGCCTAACGTGGTGGTGGTTCTATGCAACGGAGCACCTATTCTCATGCCGTGGTTGGGTGAGGTGAAGGCTGTTCTGGAAGGTTATTTGGGTGGTCAGGGAGCTGGTGGAGCCATCGCTGACCTGCTGTTTGGAGATGTCAACCCGAGCGGCAAACTGGCGGAGACCTTCCCGCAATCATTGAAGCATAATCCGTCCTATTTATTCTTCCCTGGCGATGGAGACCGTGTCGAATACCGGGAAGGGGTGTATGTCGGTTATCGCTATTATGACATGAAGGATATTGAACCTTTATTTCCTTTCGGTTACGGCTTAAGCTATACCCGGTTTGCATACTCCGGCTTAACAGTGAGCCAGACGGAAATTAAGGATACCGAAACGCTCACCGTCACCATAAATGTGAAAAACACGGGTTCTATCTTTGGCAAGGAAGTGGTGCAGTTGTACGTTCATGACTGTGAGTCTGAGGTTAGCCGCCCTGAGAAAGAGCTTAAAGGCTTCGCCAAAGTAGCTCTTGAACCGGGAGAAGAAACAACCGTTTCGTTTACCTTGGACAAGCGCAGTTTTGCCTACTACAGTGTTGAACGTACAGCGTGGCATGTGGAGAGCGGAGAATTCGATATTCTAATAGGCTCCTCTTCGCGGGACATCTCGTTGCAGACGAAGCTCCATGTGGTATCCACTTCAGAGGAGATCGTGCCGACATATGACCGGAATACTGCCCTTGGTGAATTGCTTTCGAATCCGAAGACGTTAGCAGTCTTGGACCAACTTCAAGGATTGGCTCCACAGAGTGCCGAAAGTGCATCCTCTGACGCCATTTCTAGGGAGATGATACAGGCCTCAATGAAGTATATGCCTCTGAGGGCATTAATTCCGTTTACAGGTGGAGAACTTACGGAAGAGACGTTGTCCATGCTGCTTGTGCAG
Source organism: Paenibacillus sp. FSL P2-0089 (assembly GCF_038595095.1). NCBI lineage: Bacteria > Bacillati > Bacillota > Bacilli > Caryophanales > Paenibacillaceae > Paenibacillus > Paenibacillus sp. FSL P2-0089. Next base: position 5,298,797 of record NZ_CP152006.1, on the reverse strand, counting down.
CTTAACGCAGTAGTACGTCAATAAGCATTGCTACCCGGACGGTCCATGATGCCAAAGGAAAGTAGAGATTCCAGTAACTCCTCAACGTTCGACAAAATGATAATTATTCATTACAATGAGAATGATTATCATATAGAGAACACATGGAGTGCTTAATTATGAACAATTCGATTCAATATAATTTCAATCATTTCTTTGACAAGCTTGAAGGAGGTCATCAAGCCGGAAGTTCAAGCTATATGCTCCATCCTACGACTGGAATAGGACAGGTTCTTCGGTTGTACCCACGCTCTGAGTTGGAGATGGTTATGTCAGACTATAAGCTGAACCATAACCATGATATACGCCTAGATTCACTCGCGCCAATGGTAGAGTTTGGGTATTGTTATGAGGGTAGCAGGGAGATAAGTGTACCTGGCGCTCGTGAGGAGTTCATGCCTGCCAATTGGAGTTTGCAACTGATTAATACCCCGGAAGCGAGATTGGAGCTAGGCCAAGCACAATCCTTTCGAATGTTGGGAATCGGGATGTCTGTCGGCGTGTTTCATCATTTTATGACCTCCATCGGGGGAGTGCAAAAGGCTGATTTTAACAGCCTTCTTGGAGGAAAGTCGTATCGGTTGCTTCAGGAGAAGCCGCCAGCCTCCGCCAGTGCTTCGCTTCATCACATTGCAGCAAGCCTAAGAGATGGAACGATGAATAATATTGAGCTGGAGTATACGGTGTTAGAACTCCTGGAACTGGCGCTCCGCACTTTTCTTGAAGGAAAAGAGGAACGGATAGGGCTTACCCAAGAGACCCAGTTGCGCGTTGGCGAAGCGCGCCGAATAATCCTGGAGCAGATGGATAATCCTCCATCATTGTTGCAGCTGTCGCGTATGGTCGGTTTGAATGATTACAAGCTCAAGGTGGGCTTCAAGGAAATGTATGGCAACACCATCTTTGGATACCTGCGAGAGAAGAGGATGGAGCAGGCTTTAAAGCTACTTCAAGCCGGCAAGTCCAACGTCACTGAAGTGTCTTGCGCAGTGGGCTACTCGAATCCAAGCCATTTTGCCGAGGCGTTCCGCAAGAAATTCGGAGTAAATCCCAGCGCATTACTACGTGAAAATTCTTCCCGGATATAATATGGTAATGACAGACTTTTATTTAGAACGGACTGTCAATTTACCGGTTAACTCTCTCTCTTCACAAGCAACTGAACTTGCCAGGTACAGAAAAAGCCCTTCAGAACCTACTGAAGGGCTTTTTCATGAAATCGGATGGTTAAATTACAGAGAATCTCATGGATTCCGTGAAACGGGGATTTTAATCCACCTTGGGGTAGAGGGTGCCGTCAGAAAAACCTTACTATAGTAATAATTATTTTCATATTTTCACAGAAGGGAGAGTGCCTAGGTGCGCTCGAAATACAGTTCTGATTCCAATTTCAATTCAGCCCCTCTCCCATCTTTCTGGCCGTTTGTACTGACCGGGATGTTGATGATTGTGACCACGACAGGGTTTGCGCGAATGGCCTATGGGCTAGTGTTGCCTTATATGCAGGCCGGACTCGGATTGTCAATTTCACAGGGAGGGATGCTTGGCACGTTCATGTTTCTAGGCTACCTGGCTTCGGTCGGGTTATCGGGTATACTCGCTGTCCGCTGGGGTAGCAAAGCTGTTCTTATGGCAGGAGGCGGTGCTGTTGTCATCAGCATGTTTGGCCTTTCCGGATCATATTCGTTCATTTGGGTGGCTCTGTTCATGTTCCTGGCCGGAGGGGGCAGTGCACTGGTATTCACTCCGCTCATGTCCCTCATGCTGGGCCAGTTCCCGGACAAGAAGGGAATCGTCCTCGGGATGTTGCTAAGTGGTGCAGGTATCGGGATGCTGTTAAGCGGATTTTTAGTACCCTTACTAATCGCTCAATTCCCCGTTCTAGGCTGGCGTGCGGTCTGGTTAGGGTTCGGTATCATCTCACTTGTTGTGCTGATCGCGGCTTTATTGATCCTGAGAAACCCCGAGATTGTAGGGAGCGTGAAGGAGACAGACAAACCGAAGTGGTTAAAAAATAAAGCATTGATGCAGGTGGCTGTACTCTATTTTCTAGTGGGTATAGCATATCTTGTCCCCAATCTATATCAATCTGGTTTCATGCTGGCTGAAGGGATTTCGGACCGCGCTGCCGGTCTGGTGTACGCCATAGCTGGCATCTTCAGCATTGCAGGCGGCCCTGTCTGGGGCAGTCTGTCCGACCGATTTGGTGTAAACCGGATGTTTATACTGGTTTGGGCTTGCGCGGCGGCAGGGGATATCATCCCGCTTCTGAATCACAGTATTCCGGGGTTCGTCTTATCATCAGTACTTTGGGGCTCCAGTATCGGTGGTCTGGTTACATTAATTCAGCTGAAGGCTGCGAAACAAGTCAATCCCCGGTATGTTCCAACTGCCATCGGTTTTATCTCAATATTCTATGCGGTAGGTCAAATGCTGGGTCCGGGAATGACAGGGTGGATGATTGATCATCTCGGTGGCTACGGTGTAGCTTATGGATTCGGAGCGGTAGTCTACGGCTTTGGGTTAGCCGCCAGCCTGATCTCTGGGCGCAAACAGAAATTTCTGGAGCAGAGCAAAAAGATAAAGCAGTAACAGCGAGTCCACAGAAGGCTTTTCCAAAAGAAGAGGCTGTCCCAAAAGCCATGTAATGGCTTCTGTGACGCCTCCTTTTTTTGAGAAAGATCAACGTGTGGACTTGAATGGACGCTCCGTGAACGCTACTACGCGATCAATCATAGTGACCACAACGCTGGAGAAGGAAGCAGTACCATTTATTAATTGGCCACGACGATTTGCCATTGTTGATTCAAGCCGTTGTTGTCACTCCATTGAATCACATTGGCACCGTCGGTGAGTGCGCCGGAGGAGACGTCAATCAATTTGCCGGTAGCGCGGTTCTTCAGCTTGAAGAAGCCGCCGCCCGCATCTATCAGCTGCCAATGCTGGCTGGTCCAACCCCCGTCTGACCACTGTTCGATGACTGTTCCATCGGTCGTAGTGCCATTCTCAGGGCCAAGAATCAATCCGCTGTTGGTATTCTTAAGCTTATAGTACCCGTCGCCAGCGTCGATCAGCGTCCAACGTTCACTCGGTAAGTTAGTATCGGTCCATTGTTCGGCATCTGCACCATTTGCTGTTGCACTCGCTCTAATGTTCAAAGCCTTTTCGCTTTTGCGGTTAATCAGCTCATACGTGAGGCTGCTGTCTACCGTGAATGGAGTTCCTGCGACCGTTCCTGCTGCACTGTCGATGTTAAGCTGCGGGTACCATGACATGGAGAGGGTGGTCGATGAAGGGAATGTCAACGGCAGCCATACGTATTTGGATTCATTGGCGGGACGCTCCCAGGCTCCGGCCCAGCGGTCACCCATATATAGATAGGACGTGGATGAGCTACCCTCAACAGGAATGATATAGGCGGCTTGTGACTCGGAAGCGCGTGAATCTCCGACATTGGAGAGGGCGCTCCAGGTTCCGCTTATGCTGGAAGCGGTTGCGTATTTCTGCTGGTTAGGAGTCCAGCCTGTTGCGCCGGAAGTGATCAGGAAGTAGGTAGAGCCCCGCTTGAACATAGCAGGAGCTTCACGGTATGAGCCTGCCCACAGGGTCTGGACCAGTGATTCCACGCCCAGAAAATCCGGTGTCAGACGATAAATGTTAAGATCGGCATTCACCCTTGTGGCTGATATCAGATAAGCGGTGCCGTTATCGTTATATACCGTCATATCACGGGAATCGTATTCAAGAGGCCTGAAGCTGCCTTGATACGTATACGGACCTTCGATATTGGAGGCTGAGGCAACAGCGACTTTTGCTTCTCCGTAATCTACCCCGTTTTCTTTATGCGCCCATAGCACATATTTTCCGGTTGCCGCATTATAAAGAAGCTTGGGGCGTTCGATATTGGCGGTTGCAAGCTCTGAGGCGCTGCTCTTGGATAGTATATTCGCGCGGAATTCCCAGTTCTTCAGGTCTGTTGAACGGTAAAGTGATACATAGTTCGTTCCATCCCGGTTCTCCCCAACCCAATAATAATAGCTGCCAGACTTGATCATTCCACCGCCATGCGCATTAACCGGATTGCCTGAAGTATCCTTGAACTGAATCCCGTTAAGGAGACTGAGCGGAGCGGCATAGCTCCTGGAGCCAGATCCTCCATAGGACAGGACAATCAACAGAAGGGACAGAAACAGAATAAAGGGTGTTTTAGCTCTTTTCCATTCATTCACTTGCATTCGAGTAATCCTCCTTCATTTCATTCATTATTTAGTTAAGCGCTTACAAAAATCAAACAGAATGTCCTCCTTTCTCTCCAAACATTACCAGTAATACAAATTACGATCAATTTAAACATTTGGATATTTGTAGACAAAATGGATATTTCTTTTGTGACAATTCGCCAGAGCTACCTGAGATGCTTTGGAATCCAAAGCATAACGTCCGTTGTCTGCTCCCCCAATGTCACTTAATGATGATATACTTACCTTGAGTATTATGATAATGATAATCAAAATCATTTTAGGATCGGTATATAAATTGGGAAAAGTGAGATGAGGGAGCGCGGATTGATGCAAGAAGAAGCAGAAGCTAGACAGATATTTACATCAGAGATGATCGATACGATGGCCCGCATTTGGACACGTTCAATCATTACATTAATAGATGTACGCTTTCAGAATATAGCGTCCGCCTACCCTTTGGAGCAGTATAAAATGCCTAGCAGCATGTTTATCTATGCCTGTGGAGGGGAAGCGCAAATTCAACTGAATGAAACCACATTTGGAATGGAACGCTTCGGTCTAGTTCATGGCGGGAAGGGGAGCTTGCTCAGTATTTGGCCTAAAAGGGAGAGTGTGAAGACCTTTATGGTCTTTTATAAAGCGGAATCCCCTCTTTTCCACAAGAAGCACCTGCTGCAATTACTGGAGCAAGTCAATCCATTTGTTCAACAGTTTGGTTATACACCAAGTAATCCCATTTTGCTGCTCGATTGGTTTCAACAAATGTTGAATGACTGGAACCGCGGCAAGGCGATGGATCAGCTTCAGGCCAAGAGTTTTCTATATCAATTGATCCATAGGGTGTACAGAGATTTTGAGGGGGGCGAGATTCGCTATCTCCAGCCCTTTCCAGCCAGTTCTGCCAAAATATATCTAGATAAACATTACCGGGAGCCGATTATGTTCCAGGATATTGCCGCTATGTTTGGGATCAGTGGCGGGCAATTAACGCGGTTGTTCAAAAAGAAGGAAGGGATGAGCTTACAGGAGTACCTCATTCAGAGGAGGATTGAAGCTGCCTGTCATGACTTGAAGTATACAGAGGCAACCATTAAAGAGATAGCAACAGGATCTGGATTTGCTGATGAGAAGAACCTGTTTCGGATGTTTAAGAAGTATTACAAGATGACGCCGAGTGATTACCGGAAAATAAACGCACCATCCATGCAGGTTGATGGTATTGATAATGATTCTCATCTTCATTACAATGAGAGGGAACTGGCGAGTCTAGTCAAGTCTTATAGAGATGGGGAATCAAGCATGTTTGGACAAGTACGAAGTAAAGAAATGATCTTTGTGGCGGCGATGAGCCTGATGCTGTTGCTGACGGCATGTACGTCGGGGACGCCAGCGAATAATAGGGGAACGGTGAATCCGTCTGCGGAGACCGGGCAGACGACACAACCGGAAGTACAGGAGACGAAGGCTTCAGAAGCAGTCTCGCAGACCAGAACGATATCTACAGTAAAGGGTGATGTTGAGGTGCCTAGCAACCCTCAGCGTGTTGTAGTCGATTATCTGGTTGGTGATGTGGTAGCTTTGGGTGTCACTCCTCATGGTGTGGCGAGAGCGACAAAGGGCGAGACAGAGGCGGTGTATTCTACCGAGATTAAAGATTCAATTAACATAAAGATGGAGCCGGAAGATGTCATGACTCTTGAGCCTGATCTGATCATATTAGCATGGGGCGAAGAGAATTATGAGGATTTATCCAAAATTGCCCCGACCATTTATGTCCCTTATGGTGATATGACTACAGAAGAGCGTATCCATTTTATTGGCAATGTTCTGAATAAGCCGAAAGAGGCTGAGGCTGTTTTGAGTGCTTATGCTAACAAAATCGAAGAAGCGAAGCTATCCCTTAAGAATGCCGGCCTTGCAGAAGTGACGATTACGATGGGAGAATTCGGTGATAAAACGAACTCCATCGCTGGAGCCAAGCATGCGGTTGGCGAGCTTATGTATAATCAGCTTCAAATGAAGGCACCGTCAAAGGTTCAAACTGATATTATTGATGCAGATAAATATTGGGGACAGATCTCAATGGAGGTCTTGCCCGCTTACATGGGAGATTATTTGATCGCCTTAGGAGATACAGAAGTTCCTGCTGATCATGCGGTTTGGAAATCACTACCCGCTGTGCAGCATAATCGGATCGTAACGGTAGGTTCATCTCTATCTTGGTCCACGGATATAATGACTTCCAGTGCATTAATTGATCATATTGTCAATCAACTGCTGGCATTAGCTAAATAAGGGGATCTGGAAATACGATGAAAAACAAGCCTGAACAAAATCGCCGCGGGTTGGTGAACTTCACCATGTACATGGTGGTAGGGCTTGGATTAACGGTTCTCATGTCAGCGGCGTCGATTAGCTTTGGTGCCGCTGACATGAGGTTAGCGACTGCATGGGAGGCTATTTTCCGATTTGATCCAACGCTCACTGAACATCAAATTATTCAAACCCTACGTCTTCCGCGTACCGTAGCCGATCTGATCGTCGGATGTAGCCTTGCGGTTTGTGGTGCGATCATGCAGGGGACAACCCGCAATCCGCTGGCCGACTCCGGGCTGATGGGGATCAGCTCCGGGGCAGCATTCGCGATTGCGCTATGCCTGGCCTTTCTGCCGGGGTATTCGTATGGGCAGATGATGCTGTTTGCTTGTCTGGGAGCAGCGCTCGCGACCGGGATCACGTACTTCATCGCGTCACTGGGCAAGCGCGGGATGACACCTCAGCGGCTGGTGCTGGCAGGGCTGTCCATCTCCATGCTGTTTGGAGCACTCAGTCAGTATTTGGCGATCAATTACAACCTGGGCCGGGCCTTGGCATTCTGGACCGCAGGCAGTACAGCCGGGGCCAAGTGGGAGGAATTACTGATTATCTCCCCTCTATTTGTTGGTGGTGTACTGCTGGCGTTGGCGCTGGCTCCTTCTGTTACACTGCTTAGTCTGGGGGATGATGTGGCAAGTGGACTCGGTATCCGCAGCGGACTGGTCAAGGGGCTGTCGACAATTACCGTGCTCGTGCTGACTGGATTGGCTGTTGTCGTGGTTGGCCCAATCGGTTTTGTGGGTCTGATTACCCCGCATATTGTACGATACATGGTCGGTGTCGACTACAGGTACATTATTCCGGCTGCTGCGCTATATGGTGCGTTGCTGACCGTATCGGCCGATCTGGCTGGCCGTTTGATCAATAGGCCGTTCGAAACACCGATTGGCATTATTTTTTCGATCATTGGTGTGCCGTACTTTCTCTTCCTGGCCCGCAGGCAAAGGAGGGAATTCGAATGATCAAGCAGCGTTATACGGTGCAACGGGGTATCCTCGTCAATGTAGTGCTTATGGTGCTCATCCTTATGTTTGCTGTCATTAGCATGAATTCCGGTAAGATGAATCTTTCACCGCTGGAAGTGCTGAACGTTCTCCTGGGTAACGGCACCGGTAAGCAAAATCTGATCCTGTTCGATTTTCGGATGCCACGAATCGTACTGTCGATCTTGGTAGGTCTGGGAATGGGTGCGGCTGGGGTCGTGATGCAGAGTTTGCTGCGCAATGACATGGCTAGTCCGGGGACACTGGGGATTAGTTCAGGATCGGGTTTGTTTGTCCTGTTCTTCGTAGTATTCATCGCATCGGCAGGAAAAAGTTCCTTCATTGCCCTGCCGCTGCTGGCCTTTGTTGGCGGCCTGCTGGCGGCGGGATTGATCTTCTTATTATCGTATCACCGTGGGCGAAACCTCTCGCCAATCGGTCTGATCTTAACCGGGGTCGCACTCGGAAGCGGGTATGGGGCGCTGACCACCTTCCTGACACTCAAGCTGGACGATTCGCAGATGGACTTCATGCTAAATTGGCTGGCGGGGAGCTTGTGGGGCGCTGATTGGCGCTATATTGCCGTACTGGCACCATGGGTCTTGATTTTAATCGGTTATATTTTCTACAAGTCCCGGATGCTGAACACCCTCCATCTGGGCTATCAGACGGCAGAAGGGCTGGGACTTTCCGTGAAGCGGCAGTTTTTGGGGTTGTCGATCGCTGCTGTTGCTTTATCCTCTGGCAGTGTGGCTGTTGGCGGAAGCTTCTTCTTCGTTGGCTTGATCGCTCCGCATATGGCAAGGAAACTGGTCGGGCCCGATCACAAATTACTCATTCCGGCTGCCAGCCTGACCGGCGGATTAGTCGTGGTGCTGGCTGACACGATTACGCGCACGGTTAACCTGGGGGGAGATGTGCCGACGGGAATCGTCATTACGGTCATCAGTGTTCCGTACTTTCTTTATTTACTAGCGAAGGCCAATTAGGAGGACGTCATGGAAAGTATTACAGCAGAGCAAATTGATATTGCCTATAATGACACACTTATCGTCAAAGAACTGGATTTGCAGATTCCGCGTGGACAGATCACCTCGATTATTGGTCCCAATGGATGCGGCAAATCAACCGTACTCAAGGCAGTCGGCCGGCTGCTCAAGCCGAATAATGGTACGGTCTATCTGAATGGTGCCGATATCCGCACACTGTCCACCAAGGAAGTCGCCAAGCAGATGGCGATTCTGCCGCAGACGCCAACCGCACCGAGCGGCTTGACGGTCGGCCAATTAGTCGCCTATGGGCGTTTTCCTCATCAACGGGGTTTCGGCAAGCTCTCCAAAGAGGATAAGCAAGTAGTCACCTGGGCGCTATCGGTTACACAGCTTACAGCGTTTGAGCATCGTGAGGTCGATACGCTCTCCGGCGGTCAGCGTCAGCGCGTATGGATTGCGATGGCGCTCACCCAGCAGACCGATCTGATCCTGCTGGATGAACCCACCACTTATCTGGACCTGGCGCATCAGCTCGAAGTGCTGGAACTGCTCTATGAACTGAATCGCAGTCAGCAGGTGACGATTGTGATGGTGCTGCATGACCTGAATCTGGCAGCGCGCTTCTCCGACTATATGGTGGCGATTCGTGAGGGCCAGGTGGTGGAGCATGGCTCGCCAGAGCGTGTAATGACGGTGCAGACGCTGCGTGAGGTGTTCGCTATTGATGCCGAGATTATGCTGGAACCGCGAACAGGGCGGCCGGTGTATGTGACGTACGAGCTATTGCGTGATAAGCGTAGAGACCAAGCAGCAGATCAAGGATTCCTGCAAGCTAAGGAACAGAAGGAGTCGATTGCCACATGAGAACCGCATGGCGTGTCCTGATGGGCGCACGGAAATACTGGCTGCAGTTAGGCATTGGATTTGCCGGTATCGTGATGGCCACGATTGCCGGGTTTTATTTGCCTTGGGCACTCCGCTCGTTGACACAATTGGCGACCGAAGGCAGCAGCCGGTTTGCCGCGGAAGCGCTGAAGATTGGTCTGTTGCTGCTTGGAGCCACCTGTCTGCAAGCCATCGGAACATCACTGGCCGGCTATATGAACCATTATGCGGCACTTCACTATGTGGCAGATTTAAGAACAAGATTATATAGCAAGTATCAGCAAATGAGCTTGCGCTATTTCCATCGAAGCCGGACGGGTGACTTGACCGGGCGCGTTGTGAATGATGCGATGGAAGCGGAAATTTACATTGCCCATGCCATTCCTGACTTTATCATCAACGGGCTTACCTTTATCGGAGTAGGCATCCTGCTCTTGACGATCAATGTGAAGCTGGCACTGATCAGTCTGATCACAATTCCGTTGCTGCTTGCGATCACGATATGGCAAAGCAAACGCTTGTCACCGCTATGGGGAGAGAATTCCAAGGCGCGGGGAGAGATTGCTGGCAAGGTGCAGGAGAACTTGTCGGGCATGAAGGAAATCCAAATTTTCAATCGGCAGGAGGAGGAGCGGGGCAACGTTTCCCGTCTGGCTATGAAACATACGAAGACCTATTTGCGTGCCAGTCTGTTCTATGAGACCTCTGTACCGTTGTTGGCATTTGTGACCGCGCTGGGCACCGTGCTTGTCGTGATACTAGGCGGCAGATTGATGGCAACAGGCGAGGTAAGTATTGCTGATATCATCGGATTCATCGCCTACCTGGGTATGTTTTATCAACCGGTAAAGTCCTTTTCCGGCTTAGTGGAAATGTCCGGGCGAGCTGCCGCTGGTCTTAAACGGGTATATGATGTGCTGGAAGAGGAGGAAGACATACAGGAGAAGCGAAATGCAGTCCATTTGCCGCGTATACAAGGACAGATATCCTTTCAGAATGTCACATTCGTATATCCGGATGGTGCTCCTGTACTAGAAGGGCTGAACCTGACTATTGAGCCTGGAAAGACGGTGGCGCTTGTAGGTACAACCGGTGTAGGAAAGACGACATTAGCCAGTCTCGTTAACCGGTTCTACGACCCGCAGACTGGTTCAATTCAAGTGGATGGCATCGACATTCGGGATGTAACCCTCTCCAGCCTGCGTGACAATATCTCAATGGTGCTGCAGGATACCTTCCTGTTTGACGGCACGGTGTATGACAATATCGCTTATGGATGGGCAGACGCGACCGGGAAAGATGTGATGGCCGCAGCGAAGGCGGCGAAAGCGCATGATTTCATAGCACAGATGGAGCAAGGCTACGATACGGTGATTGGTGAACGCGGTGTGAGACTGTCCGGAGGGCAGAAGCAGCGGATTTCGATCGCACGGGCGATTCTGCGCAATGCACCGATCCTCATTCTGGATGAAGCGACATCGGCGCTGGATACCAAGACCGAGCAAGAGATCCAGCAGGCGCTGGACGAAATATCGAAGGATCGCACAACACTGGTGATTGCCCATCGCCTATCGACGGTCCGTCATGCCGACCAGATCGTCGTGCTGGAGGGCACAGAGATTGCCGAGATGGGTACGCATGAGGAACTGCTGCGTAGCGGCGGCATTTATGCACGATTGTATGCGACGCAAGCTTCTTAAATGTAATCGGACGGTCTTCAAGGGTCAGGACCCCTAATTAAAGACACCAGAGTAAGAGGCCCATGCAACCCCGCATGGGCCTCTTGCTCCGTTCAATTCACTTCCCCCCACTTGGAATCGCTACCTCATGCCCAACGGTTGCGGCCATGCGGGCAGTTTTTGTACCCCAAGGCCGGGCCAGGACCCCACGAGACAGCGGACTGAAGACGATGGTCTGTATCCCTTCGTCGGCACAGAGCGGGATCATCTCGTTCTCTTCTTCGCGGGCGATTAAGTTGTAGTTGTGTTGCATGGAGATGAAGCGGGTCCAACCGTTCTGTTTCTGGAGATGCAGGGCCTTGGCGAACTGCCAAGTTCTCATTGTGGAGACGCCCTGCTGACACTTTCCTCGCTGGTACCGTGCGAATACAAATTAGCGGTATCGAAGAAGTTGATTCCTGCCTCAAGCGCATGTCTGATCACAAGTCGGCTGCCTTCCTCGCCCAGCGCCCAGCTAGGGTAACACTGAGGGGATCTCTAATATCGTAGCTCCCTCACAAAAATCTATTCTGGCATAATCCAGACAATCTCGCAGATTCGTACGAAAAACTTCCGGCCCCTGGTATCCAATACAACGTGGTCTGGCTTAACTTCCACTAAGCAGCCGCTAATCCCACCGCGAGTGGTTTCGAGCACCACCTGTTTACCTTTTACAGACATTAAGGTTTCTACTACATAGGGATCAATAGGATAGACCATGATTGCTTGCGGCATTTGTTGCTGCATTGGATATATTTGATTATTCAGCACTTTGTTACCTCCCGAATGGTTATACATCATCCTATGCTAATGCCCACATAAAGAACTGGGCGGATGCCCATGCAATAACGAATTCCCTAATCATTATTAAATAAAAAATGGAAGCAAGTACAAAGCTGTAATGGCACCAAAGGGGATCGGTCTTGGATAAAAGCGGCGGCGCGGGTAGAAACCCGGATAGTATCCGAATTGTCTGTAGGTTGTTGCGTTAGCAGGCATTCCGTTCATCTGGCCCACCATTTCATTGCTGGGAATGGCAAGTGTAACATAGTTCTGATCGATATGAGCAACAAACCCGTCGTGAGACTGACCATCGCTTGTAGTAATACCAACATATTTATTCATACAATTCCAGGCAACTTGTTGATAATTCGTTTCCATGGGTAAACCTCCTCAAATACTATCTCGTCAACAGTCTATGGACTATAACCTATATCCATCACGGCATATGCCCATAGCTTAAAAAATTCATAATGAATTAAGCCTAATTGTAACGAGAGATAAATGATGAGAATGGATATGAACGCAATCATAACTATTACCTCCAACTACCTTGCATTAAACAGTAGTGGATGGTAATCTTTGTATTAGTAACTACTGTGTATTACACAGTACTAAATAAAGCGTGGTGATAAGTATTGAATGTTCAGTTCAAGAAGGGTGTGCTGGAGCTTTGTGTTCTTGTTTTAACATCGCAGAAGGACCGTTACGGATATGAGCTGGTGGAGCAGATCTCGCAGAAATTCGCCATAGCGGAGGGCACGATCTATCCGTTATTAAGAAGACTGGCTACGGAAGGGTTATTTTCCACCTATTTATCTGAATCGGGCGAGGGGCCGCCCCGGAAGTACTATAAGATTACCGATGAGGGAAGGAGAGTCATGAACGGGATGATAGAGGAGTGGAATGCTTTTGCCATAGGAGTGCAGGAGATTATTGGGGGTGGATCGGAGTGAATAAAGAGGCCTATCTGGGTGAGTTGGCACGGTATCTGAAGCTGCTTCCTCCTGAGGAATGTGCTGAACTTATGGGGGAATTCAGGGAGCATTTCGAGTGTGCCCAATTAAGCGGGCGGTCAGAAGCAGAGGTGATCTCCAAGCTGGGCCACCCCCGGTTGATCGCCCGTGAACTACTGACCCAGTCGCAAATTGAGAGAGCGGACAAATCCCCAACGCTCTTAAGCGTTACGAGAGCGGTTATGGCAACGGTGAGCTTAGGATTGTTCAACTTAGTTATCGTTCTGCTGCCTTTTATCACCTCTTTGACTGTGATTGCCGGGGTGTTCGTCTTTGCCATTTGCCTGCTTATTTCTCCGGTTCTGTTAATTCTTCAGTATCAGTCGGTGGCGTTGTCTATCAATAGCATCTTCCTGATGCTGGGCCTGGTTGGTGTGGGACTGCTAGTAGCCCTTGGAACACTAAAGCTCACCCGGCTGTATTACCATCTTGTGATCCGGTACCTGAAGTATAATCTGACAGTTATTAAGAAGGATGTGACCTCTTTTGAAAAATAGATCCCGGAACGTAACCAGACTTGCTCTGCTCCTGATTGCTGCCGGAGTCATTGGAAATGCAGTGCTGTATCTGTTAGGCAATTCACCATTTAATTTGTATGAGCTATCGGTTGAACAACCTGTGCGGATGGACCAGACCACCAGCGTTCTTCTTCAGACAGAGATTGGAACGATTGATGTGGTTCCCATTCAGGGAGATGAGATCAAGGCAACCTTAGGCGGGAAGACGACCAAGGCATTAATGAAGGATTACAAGCTGGACATTACTCAGGATCAGGGGCAGACCCGGATTAAGGTGCTTCAAGACAACCGGTACCGCTTTTTTGACATCTATACGGAGCTTAAGCTCACGGTAGGGATTCCTGAGACCCGGCTAGACCAGCTGCAGGTGGTAACGGACTCCGGAAAAATAGATGTCGGCCCCGTCCTGGCGAAGGAATACCGGGTGGTAAGCGACTCAGGGGCTATCAAGCTGGATATAGAGGAGGGGATTATCCATGCTGAGACAGATACGGGGAAAATCACCGCCTCGATTGAGCGCATTAGTCAAGATATCCATGCCACCTCGGACAGTGGAGACATTACCATCCAGACAGCAGAAGCGCCTCAGGCGCTCCGTACTCAATTCTCTGCGGATTCTGGAACCGTTCAGGTGACGCTTCCGGGTTATAAGGATGGTTATATCGGTGAGGGAGGGCCACTTGTCAAGCTTATCTCTGACACTGGCAATCTTAGGATCGAACAGTAACAGTATTTAGGCGAAGAGCAGGAAGAAGAATATGATTGATTTTAGGAGGCGGCCTTGTGTGATAACACAGAATCCCAGGAAAGAAGTCTTAATCAAGACTGTTGATCTATGCAAAGTTTACTCCTCAGGCCATGAACAATTTCTCGCCGCCAAAAGCATTAATCTCGAAGTATACCAAGGTGACTTTACGGTGATTATGGGCAGCTCAGGCTCGGGGAAATCTACGTTGCTCTACCTCCTCAGCGGTCTGGACGGGATCACTTCCGGAGAAGTGATGTTCAAGGGAGAGCGAATCGATGCATACACAGAGAAGGAACTTACGGATTTCCGGTCCAACAAAATCGGCTATGTGTATCAATCGATCAATCTGGTTCCTGATTTCACTTTGCTGGAGAATGTGGCTTTCCCGGGGTACGTGGCTGGCCGCAGCAAAAGTGAGGTGAACGAGCAGGCATTAAGCCTGCTGCACAAGATGGAAATCGGGGCTCAAGCCGGACGCCTGCCGTCCCAGGTATCTGGAGGACAACAGCAGAGAGCGGCGATTGCCAGAGCGTTGATCAATTCGCCGGAAGTGATTTTTGCGGATGAGCCTACAGGGGCATTAAGCCAAGAGCAGGGTGCAGTGATTCTGGATCTTTTGACAGGGATGAACCAGAATGCTCAATCCATTGTTATGGTGACGCATGATATACACGCTGCATGTAGGGCGGACCGGCTAATCCTGGTCAAAGACGGCACGATCGATGGGATTCTGGAGCTAGGCAAATATGCACCGGAACAATTGAAAGCGAGAGAAAACCAAATTTTCATGTTCATGTCAGGGAAGGAGAGGTAGCGGATGTATGCGGTATGGAAGCTATGCTGGACGAACCTGAAGCATAAAAAAGTGCAAAACAGCTTCATTGCGATCATCATCATGCTGGCAGCCCTGCTCCTCTCAACGGCCATATCCGTTCTGAACAACACCAACCGGATGTATGAGAGTATGCATGACCAGTCCCGTGGCGCGCATCAAATATTGCAGCTGGAGAATGGCATCCATGATCCGGTTCAGGTACATACATGGTGGGAGGAGCAGTCAGGGGTAACGGTCTCCGATCTGATGCGCTACCGCTATCTGTCCAGTATGTCGCACGCTGGAGAAGAGATCCCGAATGTGGACTTGTTCATGATGGATGCGCCCGAAGGGCCTTTTCCCGTGGACCGGCTGCAGTTCG
The DNA here is from genome assembly GCF_038595095.1 of Paenibacillus sp. FSL P2-0089. Classification (NCBI taxonomy): domain Bacteria; kingdom Bacillati; phylum Bacillota; class Bacilli; order Caryophanales; family Paenibacillaceae; genus Paenibacillus; species Paenibacillus sp. FSL P2-0089. The sequence goes on along the minus strand of NZ_CP152006.1, from coordinate 5,283,305 downwards.
TCGAAGGGGAAGAACAGAGCACACCGGAAGCAGGAACGGCCTGGATTCCCACCTCGCTGGCGTATTCTAATGATATCCATGTAGGGGATTCGGTTGAATTCAAGACGGATGAAGGTGTCATACGGCTAAAGGTTGCGGCCGTCGTCGTGGATATTTCCTACTGTTCGCCATTTGCGACGAGCGGGAGAATCTGGCTGAATCATGAGGATTATACTAAGCATATGACCCTTTTGCCGGGCGAAGATAAGTATATGACCGGACTACGGTTTGAGGATTACAGCCAACATAGGGCCTACTGGGATAGATTCGAGCAGTCTCTCGGGACCCCTTATCTGGAGTCCGTTAAAGACTTCGAGAGCTTGTCTTCCTATTATATGATTGCGAATCAGGTGATCAGCTTCGTGATGATTTTTCTGGCTGCCGTCATGGTCTGTGTGGCCTTATACACCTTGGGATTCACGATTGCCGATGCCATCCTCTCTAACTATCGAACAATCGGGATTATTAAATCTGTCGGATTATCGTCCCGCAAAGTCATTATGGCTTATGTTGCGCAATACACCTTCCTGGCGCTCGTATCGGTCATTCCGGGGATTCTGGTCAGCAATCTTCTCTCCGGCACCATTGTTGCCAGTTCCATGGCTTATCTCAGTACAGGATCAGCAGGGATGAACGATTTATTCTCAAGTACAGGCCTGTGGACTGGCGCGGCTGTCGTTGTGGTTATTCTCCTCTCGGCCCTGCTGTTCGCAAATAAGGCACGTCATGTGGAGCCGGCCCAAGCCGTTCGTTACGGCATGTCCGAGAAGGAGTACTCCCACCAATCCGGGGGCAAGGGAACATGGACAAGAAAGCTCCTGCAGCTAGGTATTCTTCCCACCTCGATGATTATCGGGCTAAGAAGCGTCACCAAGAATATCCGGGGCTCGCTGCTGATTGTACTGATCTCGACGTTGTCCACCGCTGTACTTGTCTTTGGATTCCTGTTCGTATACAGTATTGCTTCCATCCATGGCACCATTGCCAAGTGGGGGTATGACTCGGCGGATCTGTCCATAAGAATCGATAATCCGGCTAAAATGACTTTTGAACAGCTGCAAGAAGAAGTCCTCTCTGATCCAAGGGTGAAGAATTACTCGCGGTACGGGGATGCCAATGCGGTTGTGCCGGTTCCCCAGAAGGATGAGGCTGCCATGAAGCAGGATACGATGGGGATCTTACTGACGGTGGCGGATGGGAGCTATGATGAAATAGGCTATGTGAATGTGGAGGGACAGAACCCTGTGTCTGCCAATGAAATCTCGGTTGGTGTGAATGTTGCCAGAACGCTAGGTATCCAAGCAGGCGATACAACGGATATTTATATTGAAGGGGAAAAACATACGCTGACCGTCACCGGGATCTACCAGGCAATCGCGAACATGTCTAATTCGGGGCGGATTACCGCCGACGTCATCAGAAATAGTAATCCGGGCTATGGAAGTGCGATGAACACCACTTTCATGAATCTGCATGAGGGGACTTCAACCGATTCATTCGTGAATGAATTGCAAGAGCGGTACGGCAGTGTAATCGGAATCGCCAGTCAGGCTTCGCTGGTGGATGAGGTATTCTCCCAAGCGGTCAAAATCATCGTGCTGCCAGTATCCGTTATGGCGCTGTTATTCATCATCATTACGTTCGTAATCATCTACAGTATCTGCCGGATTAATATGAAGAAAGAGAGCCGCACCTACGGCATCTACAAGTCCATCGGCATGACCTCCCGCCAGATCCGTCTATCGGAAACCACCGGAATCCTGGTCGTATCGGGGATCGGAGCTTTGGTAGGTATACCTTTAGGCTTATTAGGCCTGCCACCACTGCTGAACGTTATCCTGTCGGATTACGGGATTGTTAAAGTTCCGCTGATTATGAACGGGGGAGGCATCACTGCGATGATTCCCCTGAGTGTCATTGCCGCAGGATTGGGGTGTTGGGCGGCATCTAAGTCTATTCAGAGTGCTTCGCCGCGGGTGTTGGTGGTGGATTGAAAGTAGGGCCGGGCGTTCAGTCCGAAAGTATAGGCCGAAGCCCGTCAACCTTAACTGGTCGGCGGGCTATGGGTTACAGTCTTACGACACTGGACTCGCCGGTCGGCAGAGAATGATTTAAGCCTTGGCAGAAGTCCTTCATACCAAATGCAAAAGTGTCTTGAAAAGTTACAGCTGACAACTCACCATGAGCATCTATAAAGTTAAATATCATATAGTGACTAGTTTTCTTTTTATTTCCTATTCCGGACATTCCACCGACAATTGTTCCTAACCCAGGTACAAGAAGCGTTCCAATCATTGCACGACCCACAACGCTTTTGCTTTTATCGATCAATTCTTGCTCACTTTTAACTTCAGCGGCTCTGAATTGCGCCAGATATATTTCAAATCTTTGTCTGCCTGAATCAATAAGCACACGATCAGAAAATCTAAAAATTTTGCACTCGACACTTCCAATGCCAAGTCCCTCCACATGTTCTGCGAATACCCCCTGTAACGCTCCGATGCTTTTGGTTTGTTCTTTTAGCTCATTCCCTTGTTTAATTCCTTTTTTTGCTCCAAAAATAATACCAATAACGAGCACTACAATAAATCCCCAAATAAATAACATCATGATGAACAGCCCCTTATTCTGATAATAATTAGCAAAAATAGTCTATCAGAATAAGAGGGATAATACTATGCATTTTAAAATGAGCATTAAATATAAAGGCTCACGGGTACTTTTGGTTTTATTAATTTTGCGAAAAATGTTTGTAGTTCTTCATTTCATCATATTCCCAAGGAAAAAGCCTGTTAATTGACAATGCAGTTTGTTCCCAGTCATCCTTAGCACATTCCAAAATACTAACTTGAATACAATCTTTAATGGCTTTTAAGTTGAATTCAGGAACTACCACAAATCCTCTACAAATTATAAATGGTCTGGTACTTAGAAAATCCGCGATCCCTTGAGCAGTCCCAATTGTAGCATAGAATTGATCAGCACCAGTTAAATCTGCAGGACCAATGTCTAAAACTAAGGATACGCAAAAATCTCCGGTCACATCTCCTTCAGCAAAAACATGAACATCCTTTAGTTCTGGAATAATTGCCATCATAACTCCTTTCAAATTTACCAATGTACTAAATTCGTGCATTTTTGTTGGTTGATCTCTTGTTCAATTCCACAATTTACCTCAATAACTCTTAAGTTTATTGTAAATTTCTGTAGAGAAACAGACTGTTTGTTCGCCTTAATATGGTGTAGGCTTGATGCATACATATTAAAGGAGATGGATTTTTTGAAACGTTGGAAAAGTGTAATGATCAAGACGGTAATATCTTTCACTTTGGTACTATCAATGTTTGTATTTCAAAATCATGCGTTTGCTGATGCTGCTGGAGAAGTAGATTTAACGGATGGGTTACCAAATTCTGCGTTTTCAGCAAGTAGTGTTTGGAATAGACCGGGCGATACCCGGAACTTTGGCCCTGAGAAAGCATTTGATAATGTTTGGATCGAAAATAATGCTGGATTCTCTACTAATACGATAAAAAACGAATGGATAGCTGTTGATTTCGGTAAGGAACAATCCATTTCAAAGTTGAAGTATAAGGCTGATATATCATACGAATACGCATATGATTTGAAGGATTTTGTTGTGCAAGCCTCAAATGATAATTCGAACTGGGAAACACAATACTCAGGTACCGCAATAGGAATTGATACTATTCAAGAATTTGTATGGAAACCTACTGGTAGTTTCAGATATTGGAGAGTCCAATTGATCAATAATATTGGAAATAACAGCTATTGTATTATGGTAGGTGAGATGGAGTTAATCGGCTCTAAACAAGAGGCTCCATTAGATCTAGTTGCAGTAGGGAAAAATAAGATGGTTGATCTCACATGGTCACCTGTTACAGGTGCAACTGGTTACAATGTAAAGCGTGCTACCGATACAGGAGGACCATACACTTCAATCGCTTCCAATGTTACAGGTAACTCATACACGGATAATACTGTTATCAATGGTATGACTTATTATTACGTAGTAACAGCAACGGATGGAAATAGTGAAAGTCTGAATTCAAATGAAGCATCGGCTACCCCGCAAAAGGTTAATCATCCCGATCCAGAACCTTCAGGAGAACGAGCTATACTTACTATTACACTAACAACTGGTCTTGATAAAGAATATGATCTTTCGGCTGAAGAGGTCAGTGCTTTCTTGAATTGGTATGATGCAAGAGATACTGGAACAGGGCCAGCCAAGTACGCGATCAACAAACATAACAATAATAAAGGACCCTTTAGCGCCCGTAAAGATTATGTAATCTTTGATAAGATCCTCACGTTCAGCGTGGATGAATATTCAGCAGAATAACTTTTCTCATATTTAATCCTGTCAGTAATGGCAGGGTGTTTTTTTGCATTAAGGAAAATTTTCCTTACCTACATATACATAATGTTCCATTACAAATATAATGATAGTTACATCTGTATTTGCTGAATCTGTTTTCTTAACTTGTGGGAGGAATCTTAATATGACAAAAAGAATATGCTTGTCATTTTTATTACTAACGTTTTGTATGAGTATATTTTCATTTTCAGCACAGGCTCAAGTTAATACTATTACTAGCAATGGAAAATTAGTTGTTGATAGTACCAATACAACAAAAGATTATTTTGAAGTATCGGCGAGTGATATATGGTATATGGGGTGGCATAAAGCGGATAATTCTATTGATACTGGTCCTTATTTTGCTGTTTATAAAACCTCGGAAGGGTCAAATTCGGCAAAGTGGTACTCAATGCAAAAAGATAGTAGTAATGTGTATCGCTGGTCTTCAAAAGTATATTTTAACGATTTTTCTAACGCCACAGGTGAATACACAATAACTGTTTATCAAAATGGAATCGCGAATTATCCAGGACAAACGAGCGTGAAAGCAGAGTATTTTCTCGGCGAGCTTAAGGTTAATTATTTAGATGTCAGGACTAGTGAAACAAATACATATAAATCTAATTTCGACCTATATGCGAGAAATTTCCCAAATGTTCAAGGGGTATTTTATGCTGTCTGGAGAACTGAAGATGGAATAAATACAGCGAAATGGTTTGGGATGACAAAAGATTCCAGTGGTCAGTATGTAGATAATATTGATATACAAAATTTTGATTATAAAATGGGTGAATATCAAATTAATATATTTAAGACTAATGAAGATGGATCAAACAATCTCATTTCAAATACGAAAGTTAATGTAAACCCTGCAACTTCTAGCAACGAAACTATTAATGGGAATTCATTTCCTGTATATGCGTATAAGATTAACCCTAATTTAACAAGCGCTTATTTTGCTGTTTGGAAAGATGATGATGGAATAGATAATTCTAAGTGGTACGATATGACATATGATAATGTAAATAATCGTTGGAATTCAACGGTCAATATTTCAGACTTCAGCAATCGAGATGGAATTTATCATGTAATTGTTTATGGTGAGTTAGTGGATGGAACTTCAATTTTACTTGGTCAAGTTAAGATTAATATGTTAGCAAAACAGGTTCCTGTCTTGATGTACCATGAAATTGGTGATCCCAGTACTGGGGCTGTATCGGCAACGGATTTCGAAAAACAGATGCAGTACCTTAAAGATAATGGATATACCATGTTAACTTTTGATCAAATTGCTAACTATAAAAATTATGAGAAGCCCATCATTATAACGCTTGATGATGGTTACGCAAATAATATGCAGGCATATCAAATATTACAAGGAATGCAAACGAGTTCTTTCAATCCAAAAGCTACAATTTTTATGATTGGCTCGTATATTGATAATCCAAATGTTAATTATTTATCTGTTAGTCAAATGAAAAATATGAGTGATAGCGGGATTATTTCTTTTCAAAGTCATACTTACAACCATATCGATCTTCGAAGAACAGATGTAGATGAAGGTCTGGAGTATACGACATCAGCACAAAAAATATTTTCGATAACGAATAAGCCTGTCAACGTAATGGCATATCCAGTAGGTGGGTACAATTCAAATGTTATTGATACCATAAAAAATACTGGCTACTTATATGCGGTTACAACTGATAATGGTAAATATATTAGTACTAATGATTCTGAAGGGAATTACCAAATTAAACGAATTGGTATTTACGGGAGTTTGCCAATTACTGAGTTTGCTGAAAAAATTGAATAGAACCTAAAAGACATTACTTTATTGCTTATATAATACCCTGATTAAGATCGCCGGAAGCTGGTTCAGACGAGATTGATTTGAATTCAGAGCCTACTTAAAATAACCCGTCAGGCACATGCCCGGCGGGCTTGTTTTTATCCGATATCCTCAAGTAATTCTTCAGAGTTATTTCGCACATTACCTTCAGCCGAAGGGACTTTATAAACCCGTATTTTTGAGGCATCATATGGCCTCAGCAGCTTTAATAAGGATTCGATATCGTCATTATCTCTCTCCAGCCAATCGGCTTCATCCTCCGACCAGAGGATCACTGGCATACGGTCATGTATATCTGCCATCAAACTGTTTGGGGTTGTGGTGATGATGGTACATGTGCTGATTTTCTTGCCTTCCGGATCTTCCCATGTGTCATACAATCCGGCAAAGGAGAATATGTTGCCATCACTCATTAAAATTCGGTAGGGCTGTTTGGTGGAACCGTCCTTTTTCCACTCGTAAAATCCATCCGCTGGTATGATGCAGCGTTTGGACTTCAACAAACGTTTGAAAGCAGGCTTCTGCGCAACGGTCTCAGCTCGAGCATTAATCATCTTGCTGCCGACCTCGTCATCCTTGGCCCAGAAAGGTACAAGCCCCCAACGAAGCTCCTCAAGACGTTTGCCATCGTTAGTCGCGATCACTGCTGGGATGTTATGCATAGGTGCGACATTATAGTTTGGCTGAAGGGTAGCTGTTTTGCTATCATCTATTAGGTAATGGGATAGTATCTCTTCCAGGGTTATTGTGATTGTAAAGCGTCCACACATGTTATCCACCTCCAAACATAGATGCCTTTATGATAATCATTAAATGGCGTGTTCAAACAAAAAACTCCTCTATCCAATTATAGCTCTTGGCTACTTTGGATAGAGGAGGTAAGTGTTGGGACTACTTATTAGGTTGTTGTATACTCACTTACTTCAAAGGTTAGGATTTTGTCGAAAACTACATAATCTTTACGTTTTTTGAAAGGGCCTTTGTTATTCGTGTGCTTATCAATTGCAAACGAGCCTGGGCCTCTGCCTGCATCACGGGCATCATACCAGTTTACGAATGCTTCAACTTCAGCGAATGGAAGGTCGTATTCCTTTTCGGTGCCGTTGATAAACGTAACTGTAAGCAGCGCTCGGTCACTTGATGGTTGTTCTGGTGTCGTAGTTGGCTTTGGCGTTGCAGTCAGCACCGGCGTTGCTGAAGGCGTTGGTGTTACTGTTGCAGTAGGCTCCGGAGTAGCTGTCGGTGAAGGACTAGGTGTAGGAGAAACTGTTGGTTCAGGCGTAGCTGTCGGTGTTGCCGTTGGTGTCGGCGATGGGTCTAGAAGGGGGTTGGTAGTCGAAATGTTCGTAGTGTTTCCAGTGCTTCCTGTTGAGCTAGTCCACGACACATTTGTAAGAGTAGCTCCTGCATTAAGTGTTACTTGCATGTATCGCATAACATATATCGAATGCGCATTTATAAAACTACCACTTAAAGGCACGGGCGAACCAACTGGAGTACCGAAAAATAGCTTCCCATTAATATCAAAAAATTTAAGATCTGTTCCAGTACCTGTACCGGTGAATTTAAAATTAGCTATATCTTGTCCATTACTACCAAAATCAATATATACCGTACCTGGACCAACACTTGCAAAAACACCTTGTACAGGCAAAGCAGCAAACATTAACACTAAAGCTAACAATAGTTTTAACTTTCTCAATTATTACACCCCTCATATACATTTTGTTAGCGTTCTTTAGGTATTAGGTAAGTAATCCGGATTATTCAAAAGCTGATCAACAATAAATAGCAGGTCATCATCATTCACATATTCATCACCGGCTTGCTGAGCATTATACTTTACCGGATCAACATCGGGGGCGAAATACTTGAAGTATCTGGCATCAATTGCAAGGTCAACAAGGGTGTAAGTACCTGACTTGTTGACGTCCGTTGCCTCAATGATGACACTGTCTTCCAGGCAGTTATCTCTCTCCAAGTCATATTCCTCTTCGGTATCCGCAATCCTCGCTTTAGTTGCATCGATAATGGCTGTGCCTTTGGATTTGGCCTTAAACTTGAGCTTTACGACAACTGTGTCTTTGTTTATGCCGTATTCTTCGCCTTGACTGGCTACTACAAAGCGGACGGCGCCGTTTTGATCTATGGGTTTATTGTATACTTTATAACCATTTATCTCTTCAAATCCGAGATACTCTAAATGCTCCTTGTCATACTTCACTTCAAAATCTTCAGCATAAATATCCTTCACGTTTTTTAGTGATATATCTGCAGTGAACTCCTTGCCTAAACCGATTTTTTCTGGAGCAATATTTACATCAAGAGTTGGTTTCAATGCTGGTGTTGGAGTAGGGTTTGATGTAGGTTCTGGTGCTACCGTTGGTGTTGGTGTCGGTGTGGCCGTTGGTGTAGGCGTTGGCGTTGATGTTTCCGCCGGCGTTATAGTTATGAAGACATTAACAGAACTTGCTCTATTAGTACCAGTTAATATTATTTTATTGATATTTTGATACGAACCCACTGATATTACATTATTGTATCCCACGGTACCTATAGGATAAGTCCCAGAATCAGTAATAATACTTACATTAACTACATTAGGAGAACCGTCACTACCAGTGTATGATCCTCCTGCACCTTGTAGCTTGATTGAACTTGCATTAATAGGCTCAGATGCAATGAGCTCATTAGTGTCGTAATTGCGAACAGTAGTGGTGCCACTGTATACTGTTCCATCAAATTGTAAACCAGTAATTGACGGAGAAGCAAATGCAGTAGTTGCTACAAAGCACATGAATATTGTTAAGAACATAATGATTTTTTTCATATTAATCTCCTCACATAATGTTTTTCATAAGTTATTTCTATAACCATTTATGTATCCGACAACTTGATAGTTTCTTTTCTCCTTTCATTGAAAAATATGTATTAATGTTGTAATGTTGCTTGACTATCCTAAGACGAAAAATGTAATTCGTCTAAACATTAATTCTTATATTTGGGATATATAGATTGAAGACATTAAAAGTACATAATTATGGGAGTTAACGCATATAATCAGGATTATTTAGAGAGCATTTGTTTGATTTAAATGCAAACAAATGTTCTTTTTTGGATTTGAAGAATATCGGTCATGAGGATGAGAACCGGTCAAACAATAGAAATTATATATCCGGATAAAGTCAGGCAACGAACACAGCGGAAATTGAGGTACTCGGGATTCGGTCATGGACCCCAAGGTTAACAAAAGCAGTAGTCGAACAATGTTGTAATTCAGATGAGAATTATGACAGAAGGTCAGGTTAGGTTAGCTTTCTTGCAAGAAAAGCGGGCTATCTTTCCTGTGATTTTCTTTTTTTGAAATAACTCCTCGATAAGTTGTGAATAAATTCACATTTTAGAATTAATACTACATTTGCATTTAACTAAGGAGGTTGATTGAAGTGAGTGATAAAGTTCCAGGCTTCCCGGATAAATCTGATTTTGATCAAAGTAAGCTTCACGAAGCAACTGCAAGTTGGGATTTCCATCGTGATCCAGGCACTGGCGGAAAAAACTATGGGGAAGATCTGAAGGCTCCAAATGGTACAGTAGTAGTGGATTTCAACACACATATTGATGCCGACCATAACACCAAAGGAGGGGCAGATATACACGCTTACATTGAAGATAACGGTATGTATAGAATTCCTAGAGGTGTTCATGTAGGTCACAGACTGACGCCTGGTTCTATTGGAGGTCCAGGAGCATCCTATAAAGGGGAAATTACAATGACAGTTGTAAGTGATGCGGATTGGTGGCCTGTGGCAACCAAAGGCCCACATAAATTAATCAATTACAATAAAATAAAAATCCAGTCATGTTCTATGGCTGGATTTTTAGCTAGATCATAGATCTGATAAGGAGAAGCAGGATTTAAATGAATATAAAAGTGTGAGGAAACAGGGATGGCTTTAAAATGGAAATGTGACTATAAATGCATCGGATTCTGGGACCAATATCCTGTTAACTACTCTTAGCTTTGTCTGGAAATGCACTCAACCTGCCAGCAGGCCCCCTCCCCCGATAATACCTCCACCATAATCCCCGCTCCCAAGCGAAATCCATGCTTGAAACTAGCCGCCAACTCCATGCCATGAGTTTGGCCATACAAGTCTAACAGCGCTTCTAATTCGTCGAATTCTTCCGCTGAAAGCCGCTTCTTCCAAACCTCTATGATGTCATATGTTCTTTTTCTTAAAATGGAGTACTGTGGGGCATCGGGTATGATATTTTCATCGGGATGCAAGTTGCCGTGATACAGGCTCTCTAGAATACTATCCACTTGCTCATCTCCTTCATTGTTAAAGTACTTTGTGTTCAACAATAAAAGATATAAACTGGTATATCTACAGAGTATACTCTACAGAAGGATGGAATTGTTTTCTGAATCTTTCAACATCAGTATTTTTAAACGGAGGTACCCATGAATAAGAGAAACCTACTCCTTTCATTCATTCTTCTATTTGTTATTGCCTACATCGCGTTTGGGGCATGGATATCGCATGATACCAAAATCATATTAGAAGAAGCGATGAAGAAGGACGCTGATATGATCTACATGAGTCCTTCAGTATACAGCAAAATAAATCCTGTTGAACGCGGGATGACATCTGATGCTTTTGAGTATCATTCAAGCTCTCATCATATCGGCTTTGTATTGCCGCTGCACTTCTTCGCAGGTTCAAAGGTATATGTAACTCAGAAATATGAAGATAATAATTTTGCATTCAAAGAACCTGTTCAGTTAACGCTGAAATTAAAATCCGGGAAGTGGTACGCGACCAAGGTTAGTATTCAGCCTTAACGGGAATAAGGGCACCAGTTCATTAGAACTGGTGCCCTTATTTTAGCATGGCAAAACAATCTCAAACTCCGTGCCCTGCCCGATTGTCGAATGTACCTTAATTTCCCCGCCGTGTGCCTCCACGATGGTCTTGGCGATGCTCATGCCGAGGCCGGAGCCGTCGGTGGATTCCTCGGTGTTGGTTCCGCGGTAGTAGCGGTTGAATAGATGATGCAGTGTTTCCTCGTCCATCCCTTTTCCATTATCGAGTACCCGAATGCAAGCTTTATCGTTGACGCGGGCAAGAGTGACGGTAATAGTTGTGCCGGGCGGATTATGCTTGACGGCATTGGACAGCAGATTGTCCATCAGCCGCTGTAACCAGGTTACGTCTGCCTGTATGAGCAGGGAATTCTCTTCCCCGGTGTACTGAAATAGATACTCAGACATAGTGGCGTCATTGACGTACTTTAATACGGAGCGGCGCACCAATTCTGTCAGATCTGTCTCCCGGCGCACCATGATGGAATCGCTCTGCTTAAGCTGATGGATCAGGGAGAAGTCGGAGATCAGCTCCAGCATGTAATCCCCTTTTTCCCGGATGGTCGCGCCCATGATCCGCATTTCCTCTTGGCTCCATTGCTCAGGCAGCTTCTCCAGCATATACCCGTAGCCTTGAATCGTGGCCAGGGGTGTGCGCAGATCATGGGAGATCCCTGACATCCACTCCGCTTGCTCCTTCTCCAGCCTCTTGCGGTCCCTCTCGATTTGCGCCAATTGATGAGTCATCTGATAAAAGGCTTGAATCACTTCCTGATAGAGCCTGTTGCGGGTTCGCATAGTGCCATTACGGCGGAAGACCTTGCGCTTGTCCTTGGCGGTCAGCACCTCATCGTACTGGCCCTGGCCCATCCGTTCGAACCAGCCTGCGAACAGAATCAGGGGCCGCCCGAAGCGGTAGCCATGCCAGATGGAGACCGACAGCGCGAGGATCAGGATCAGCACGGCAGTCCAGATGAGTCTCGGCGTTACATTTTCCAATACAGGATGCTTCAGGGGGAGTCCTGCTGCATGGGGCGTGTAGACGATCCAGGTCATTCCGCTCAGCTCGTCCCGGTGGGCCGCAATCCCCGCGTCATAGTTGTCTGGAGATTGCTGGATGGCGAGAATGTCCAGGGGCCGATATGCTTTTGGTGCATACGTCTGATCACCAATGCCTTGTACGGTGTTACTCTCAGAATCAATCACTTGCAGATAACTGCCAGTCTCCCGAAGCTGCTGTTCCAAGAGGGGAACGGCTTCACTTCTTATCCTTCCTTGCTGTCCGTAAGCGTTGAACCACGCCGTGAGCTGGTCCAGGTCAGGGGTTGGATAGCCGAGTACATATAGAAGCGGGTCCTGAAACGAGAAGTTCAGTTGTGTCTGCACAGCATAAGCTCCCAGTCGCCGTGTCTCCTGGATATTGAGCAATTGAGCAGTGGAGTAGGAGGCAGGGAGTGCAGGGTAGGGAGTTGTATTGATACTGTAGACGACCTCTCCTTCGGCACTAACTACCTGCAGCCACATCTCTTTCTCCTCAATAAGCTTGTTCCACTGGGAGAAGATGTGAAGCTTCCCGTCTTTGTACTGGGCTTCTTGGGCAATCTGCTCCAGGACGCCAACCGGAAAGTTCCGGCGGATCTCATTGCTGGTCATGTTCTGGAATAACATGATGCAGGCAGCCAAGGCAAGGGTCACAATCGCTAGAGCATAGAAAATCAACTGATACGTGAAATGGAAGGCCATGCGCTGCTGGATTTTCATCGATCCCCCGGCTCCTTCACCAGCTTGTAGCCGAGTCCGCGTACCGTAAGCAGCAGCTTCGGGTCGCCGGGATCGATTTCGATCCGCTCCCGGATGCGGCGGATATGCACCATCACGGTCGAATCATCGCCCTGGCCGTTGATGCCCCATACCTTGTCGTAGAGCTGGGTTTTGGAGAAGACGATTCCGGGATGCCGGCAGAAGTGCAGTAATAGCTGGAAGACCTGTGCAGGGCAAGGAATAGGCTGTCCCTCTACAGTCAACTCACCCTCCGCCTCGTTAACGGTGAAACGGCCGAACCGGTAAATTCCTGCATCGGGAACCTTCGCAGCAGCGGACGCCAGGACTTCCGGCTCCAACCGGCGTATGCGCGCTTGAATTCTTGCGGCCACCTCCAGGGGGTTGAAGGGCTTGGTGATATAATCATCCCCGCCCATGGCGAAGCCTCGTAGAATATCGAGATCAGTGGCCTTGGCTGTCAGGAACAGGATATAAGGATTCCCGTATTCGCGGATCTTGGAGCAGAGCTCCAGCCCACTGCCGTCGGGAAGCATGATGTCGAGCAGGACGATATCGGGGACCACGCGTTGCACCAGGCTGATAGCTTCAGCACAAGTGGAAGCCCCATATAGTTGTTGAAAACCTTCGCGGCGAAGCACCATTTGCAGCATGGTGATGATCGAAGGTTCGTCGTCAATGATCGCGATTTTAATCGCGGATAGATTTGGCATTTTGTCACCCTAGTTCAAAATAGCATAGTTATCTTAACAGAACCTAAACAGCGGGGACAAAATTAAGCCAAAATTCAGCGTTTCGTTTAAGTTCCGTTCCGGCGGGGTTGGTAGGATAGGTCTGAGCAGCACAATAGAGCTTCGATGAGAAGAGTAGGAGGAAAATAGTATGTGTATAAATGGTCACGATCTGGGGGAATGGCAATGAGCAGCCCTTCCATGTCTGAAATGACTCACACCCGGCCCGGCTGGCCGGAGATTCTAACTGCACTGTCCCTCTATATGATCGGCGTCGTATTCCTTGGTGTCTGGATGCTTCAAATTCCTGATGAGCAAGCCATCTTGCGTATTAATATCGGTGGGGCGGGCAATGGTCTGATTGGCTTCCTGGCTCTGTTTGCAGCCTACGCCCTGCGGATTCGCAATTTACGTGCTTTCGGGTTTCGGAGGACGGAGCGGAAATGGCTGCTGGTGGCGGTCGTCATCGGGATTGCCGCGTTCGGGGGATGTTTTGTGATCGAAGGGATCTATTATCACTTTATTACCGAGATCAACACCCAGGCAGACTTCCAGACAGCAGCGCAAGGCGGTCCGCTCTCGCTCTTCATTCTGATTATCACCGGGGCCATCCTCACGCCGCTCAGCGAGGAATTTGTCTTCCGCGGCGTCATTGCCAATGCCCTGAACCGTTATGGCCCATGGGCCGGAATCGTAGGCAGCGCTGCAATCTTCGGCGTGGTTCATGGATTCACCGTGATCCTGTTAGACGCATTCATGGTCGGCGTTCTGGTGGCATACCTGTTCCGCAAGACAGGCTCCATCTGGCCGGGAGTCGTGGTGCATATTGTGTATAATGGCCTTAATCTTCTCTATTATTCTACGTTGTAGATGGAGGAGGGAGTGAGTACTTAGGCTGTCGGGAGATTCCCGGCAGCTCTTTGCATTAGTTTGAAAGACTAACCCCTATAATCTGACAGGTTATTCCTCCCGTATGGAAATGATACTATGAATTAGGGCACGCTTTGCGAGTTTTCCTATTGTGATTCGTCCCTAATATCATTCATTCCAACAAGGAGATCACATGCTTACTTCAAGAAAATATACAGTATTCGATCTGATCGGGATTCCGCTTCGGGTGATTCCGGTGCAGACGGTGGCGGCGGTGGGGTATATGCTGGTGGATGCTCTGATGCCTGCTTATCAGACGCTGGTGATGGCTTATTTCATTAATACGGCGACCGATATTGTGAATGGCCGGGCGGAGTATTCGTTCATCTATAGGCCGCTTGCGCTGATTATGGGTTATGTGATCGTCACTCATCTGCTTCCCAGCCTGATGCAGCTGGTTGAGCTGACGGGGCGCAATCGGCTGAATGTGCGGCTAAAGCGGGAGATGGTGCTGAAGCAGGCGCGGCTTGCGTACCAGCATATTGAGAATAAGGAGACCTCGGAGTTAATCCATAGGGTGTGCGGAGATCCGGTGGGTCATTTCATGGGCGGGTTCAACAATATGATGAGTGGACTGAATCTGCTGATCGGAACCGCTTCGCTGCTTGTGATTGTTATGTCGTCCACGTTCATTACGGGGATTGTGATTGTGCTGGTTGCGGTGCCTTTGTTCTATATCGCCATGAAGACGGGCAAGGCGAATTATGTGCTGGGGATGGATGCGCAGCGGATACGGAGGAGGAGTGCGGATATAGCCAATATTTTGACCAGCCGGGAGGATGCGGAGGAGCGCAGTTTATTCGGGTATAGTCCGGCGCTCAGGGACCGGTACGACAAGCTGTATGATCAGACGTACGCGGTGGAGAAGAAGATACAGATCCGAAGCTTCATTCATCTGAAAAGCGGCTCGATCATCGCCCTGCTGATCGGCATCATTATAGTGGCCTTGCTGTTACCTGCACTGCACTTGGGTGAGCTAACGATTGGCCTGTACATCTCGCTGGTGACCGCGATCTTCAGTCTCGTGCAGAGGATGTCCTGGCAGTTAGCCGAGACGATGCAGGAGCATGCGCGGATGAAGGAGTATCTGCAGGACTTCTCTGTTTTTGCCGGACTCAGTGAGAAGAAGGATGCTGCTGCTCTACCTGTGGAGTTGGGCGGCTTCGTCTTTCAATCGCTGGAATTCAGGCAGGTGAGCTTCCGCTACCCGGATACGGAGAGATACATATTGAATCAATGCTCGTTCACCATGTTTAGCGGGAAGAGCTATGCCATTGTCGGGGAGAACGGGGCCGGTAAGTCCACCCTGATCAAACTGCTCACGGGGATGTACGATAACTACGAGGGCGAAATATTCATTAATCATAAGAATCTGCGGGAGTACAGCTATCCGGAGCTGAAAAGCATCATCGTAGTGGTCTTCCAGAATTACGCCAGGTACGCGCTGACGATCCAGGATAATGTCCGGTTGGGGAATATCTTGAAGAAGGATGAAGAGCGAATCAGTCACAGTATAAGCAAGATGAATCTGGGTGAGATGGTCCAGGGGCTGGAATCCGGTCTCAATACTTATGTTGGCAAAATCCAAAAGAACAGCCTGGACCTCTCCGGCGGACAGTGGCAACGGTTGGCGATAGCCAGACTGTTGTATTCTAATTCTGCCATCCATATCATGGACGAGCCTACGGCTGCCCTGGACCCGATAGAAGAGAGCAGACTATATGAAATGTTCAGCAGCATCCGCGCAGCCCGGTTCACCATATACATCACCCACAGGCTGGGCGCTGCGAGAATCTCGGATGAGATCCTGGTGGTGCGTAGCGGGCGGATTGCGGAGCAGGGCTCCCATGAGCAATTGCTGGAACAGCCGGACGGGATATACCGGAAGATGTTCGCCAGCCAGAAGTCGTGGTATGAGGCAGAGAGTAAGGTGCAGCATGGATAGAATACAGGGGCAGTGGTTCCTGAGGAACGGGGTCAGATGCCTGCGGCTTTTATTCCAGGTGAATCCCGGGATGTCTTATACGTATATCGGCATTGCCTTGCTCCAGGCGGTCTCCTGGGTGCTTCAGGTGTTATTTATGCAGAGGTTTCTGGATGCGGCTGCTGCTTATGCTACAGATCGAATAGACTTCAAAATGATTCTCTTTTCCTTGGGCATTCTGGCGCTTGTGTATCTGTTCTATCATGTCATGGATGGACTAGGGAACTGTTATGAGGAGATTTACGGGCTAAGCGTGGGCAAGCACCTGAATCTGATGATTTTTAAGAGAGTAGATTCGTTACAGGTCTCTGAATTCGAGGACACGAAGCGGCTGGATTATATCCACAAGGCTGTGAACGGGAGCGGCAAGCTGATCTGGATCGGGACGACCTTACTGGACATTCTGTTCTACTATACGACTTATTTCGTGTTCATCGGGTGGTATCTGTTCACGCTCAAGCCAGTGCTTGCGCTAAGTATTGTCGTCGTATTCGTTCCGGTGATGCTCTCTCAATGGGTGCTGATGTCAGCATTCAAGAATCTGGAGGCGGCATCTGCCCCGATCCGGCGGGAAAGTGACTACTATGAACGGTGCTTGACGGACAAAGCGTATCTCTCAGAGACCCGGTTGCTGGGGGCTACTGCATTTTTCGAGAATCTGTATACCTCTGCCCTGCAACGGTTGAACGCTATTGTACTTCGGACGCAGGTACGCAAGCATCTCGTGCAGCTCATTCTGAATATAGTGACGGTTATGGGCTACGGCCTGATTGTGTATATGCTGTTTGTGTCTGTGATGAAGCAGGAGATTTCGATTGGAGCTTTTGCGGCGGTGCTGGCTTCGATTGGCAGTCTGTACCGGTTCATGAACAAGCTGATCACCGAGAGAATCGCCTGGGCTACGGAGAATATCGGGTCTGTTGAGAATTTTCTGGATTTCATCGACGAACCTGTTCATGCGACTAATAACCTGCCAAGGACCGCAGATAGTGATATTGAGCTAAAAGCTGTCCGGTTCCGCTATCCGCTGGCGACCCGAAATGCGGTGGAGGAGATTGACCTGATCATTCCGAACAAGCAGACGCTGGCGATTGTAGGCGAGAATGGAAGCGGGAAGACCACGCTGTGCCGCATCATTATGGGATTATACCCGCCTACGGAAGGGGAAGTATGGTACGGGAACGTGGAGGCTTCGCGGACTAGCTATGAGCGAACGTCGGCTGTTTTTCAACATTATCGCAAGTATAATGGGACTTTACGGGAGAATGTGCGGATCAGCCAATATTACAAACCAGCAGATGATGCCGCAGTAGTATCCGTGTGCGAGGAGGCCGGGGTGCTTTTATCCGGTGAAGGGGTTAAGAGAGGGCTAGATACGATGCTGGGACGCGAGTTCGGGGGCACGGATCTATCCGGCGGCCAGTGGCAGCGTGTAGCGATTGCGCGCGGATTGTTCCGGGACAGCGATTATATGATCTTGGATGAACCTACAGCGGCCATAGATCCCCTGGAGGAGACCCGTCTGTATAACGACTTCGCCGCCCTGTGCCGGGATAAAACCGCAATCCTCGTCTCCCACCGGTTAGGCTCTGTGAAGCTCGCGGACCGAATCCTCGTGATGAAGGACGGAAGGATCGTGCAGGACGGCACGCATGAGCAGCTAATGAGCATAGAGGGTGAGTACCGGACGATGTATGAGGCGCAGAGGAAGTGGTATGTGTAGGTAAAGTGTGTACTACAGGAGTATAGTTAGTCTCAGGAGGAATGTTACATGGCTACGTGGGTTACTCATTTTAGAATAGCTGAAGCCTTAATGAAGGCGGGGGTTCCGGTATCCAAGGTTGATTTTCTGGTAGGAAATATTGGCCCGGATTGTGGGATCGTTGATGAGGAGGGGAATCTTTCTCCCTTTCAGCGTATACCTAAGAGTGTTACCCACTTTAAGGGCGGACAGGGGATTCAGCCTGAGCTGTTCCGGGAGCAGTATGCATTAAAGGATGTTGATCTTACTTCTAGTGTAGGCTCCTACTATTGGGGGTATTACTGTCATCTTATAACGGATGTCGAATGGATCAAGTTGACCAGGGTTAAGCAGGAGGAGCCGGAACATCAAGCCGTAAAAGGTACTCCCGAATACAATCAGCTGGTGAAGCGGGACTGGTACTGGCTGGACTTCAAATATTTGAAGCTGCATGGCGATCATGTGTTTTGGACCGACGTGCAACATATTCAGCAATATCCTGAATACTTACCGTTCTTTCCTGAAGGCCAGACCTTTAAACAAATACAGAATATCATTCACTTTTATTGCAACACTGAAGTGCCGATAGATTACGAACCAGTTTATATGAAGGAAGCGGAACTAGATGAGTTTGTACTGGAGACAGCGGACAAGCTCCAGGACATGATGGGATTATAAAAGGTAACCAAACACCAAAGTCACAACAAAAAGGAGAGAACCATGACCATCCAAATCGTAAACGGCGATCTATTAGAGGCCAGTGAAGATATTCTAGGGCACCAGGTGAATTGTCAGGGGGTGATGGGGTCGGGGATTGCGAAGATTCTGCGGGACCGCTATCCGAGCTTATATCCTGAGTATAAAAAATACTGTGACCAGTACACGCCTGACGGGTTGCTTGGACACTGCCAGCTGGTGCAGACGGGCGCGAAGTACACGGCGAATCTGTTCGGCCAGCTTAACTATGGAAGAAGCAAAATCCGGTATACCGATTATGCTGCGCTGGAGCAAGCGCTAACCACACTGAAGACCGAAGCGCAGGCCAAGGGGCTGTCTGTCGCTCTCCCTTACAACATTGGCTGCGGGCTGGCGAACGGGGAGTGGAGTGTGGTGGAGGAGATGATCGGGAAGGTTTTTGCAGACTATGAAGTTACTTTGTATAAGATTTAAATTATCTGTGCGCTATACTTCTGCTATCTATAAGCTTTAAGTTATGAAGCAGTCCGCCTTAGAGGGGGCTGTTTTTTATAGATTTATATTGCGAATTACTATAATATAGAATTATATTATGAAATTAAGTTTCATTAGATGAAACTTTTGAGGAGGAAGAGGTATGGCTTACAATTTTTATGGTCTAGACCATGTACAACTGGCAGCCCCGGAAGGCTGTGAAGCGGAGGCCCGGAGATTCTTCAATGGGTTGTTAGGCTGGACGGAGATTCCCAAACCGGAATTGCTGCAAAAGCGTGGCGGGGTTTGGTTCCAATGTGGGACGCATCAAGTACATATCGGGGTGCAACGGGATTTTGTTCCCGCAACCAAAGCGCATCCGGCATTTCATGTACAGCACTTGAATGAGTTGTGTGAGTACCTGCTGCAGAATAACATTCAAGTCACGAATGATGAAGCGAGGGCGGATGAAGGCGTTAAGCGCTTCTATGTAAACGACCCTTTTGGGAATCGTCTTGAGTTCTTGGAATATCACTAAAAATAAAGCCAGACTGTTTATCAGCGGTCTGGCTTTATTTTGTGCTCCCTGTACTGGGTGGGCGTCTGGCCCAACTGCTGCTTGAACTGGCGCATGAAGTGGATCTCGCTGGCGTAGCCGCTCATTTCGGCGATTTTTTTGATGGAGATGTCTGTGGTGGTGAGCAGGTATTTGGCATGTTCGATCCGGCTGGCAATAACGTCGGCCATCGGGCTTACGCCGAAGTAATCTTTATACAGGTGCTGGAAGCAGGAGCGGCTCATGGTCAACTCGTGGGACAGCCCATCGATGGTCCAGTTCAGGAAGGGCTGGTTGAAAATTTTGGTGCGGATGACGGACATCTTGTTGAAGTGCGTGTTGCCGACTTCCTTCTGGGTAGAATGAATCCGGTTGCTCAGCTTAATGAAGAATAAGCGCAGATATAATTCGATGGTCTCGTTCTTATGCGGGTTCTCGGAATACACCTCATAGCACAAATGGTTAATGATGATCGACAGCTCGTTCAGGTCGCCAATCGGGATGACTTCATCCCTGGGGATCGCCAGCCGCTCCAGCAGCGCTTCATCGTCCAGGTTATCCAGCCGGAAATGGAACCAGTCATTGGTAAACTGTGAACCGTAAGCCCGGTAGAGCTGAGGGGTGTGCTCGCTGTATAGAATGAAGGAGTCCGGCCCTGTAACCCGGCTCTCTCCCTCCAAAGTGAAGATGGCCGGGGTCTTCAGCAGCAATAGCATATGGTCGCCCGAGCCCTGGGGCCGGTTAATGATGAAGTCCGCGTCATGGCTGTGGTTGTAGCCGATATTGTGTATGTTCATAGGAGCCTCCCGCATAGCAGATAGATCTATTGTAAAAGCAAACAGGCTGCCTTGCAAAGGGAGATTGCACAATATGTTAGTACTTACGCACGATGTGTAATTGTTCTGCGGCCAGGGTTTATCTATGCTTAAGACAGGTAGAAGTAAGAGCTTACAATGAAGGCTGAGGCCGGAGAGGATGATCGTGATGAAAGAGTGGACGGGTTATTCAAGAGGGGTGAATCTCGGAGGCTGGCTGTCCCAGTGTCCGTATCAGCATGCCCATTATGAGAGCTTCATTACGGAGAAGGATATCGAGACCATTGCTTCCTGGGGCCTGGACCATGTCCGGCTGCCGGTGGATTATGAAGTGATAGAGGATACAGGGAATGCAGAGGCTTACGCCGGGTTCAAGCATATCGACAACTGTATCCGCTGGTGTGCTGCTAATGGGCTGAATCTCATTATTGATCTGCATAAGACGCCGGGCTTCTCCTTCAATAGCGTGGCCGAGAATTCCCTGTTCGATGACCCGGCGCTCCAGGAACGGTTCCTGAATCTGTGGAAGGCGATTGCCAGCCGGTATGCCGGCTATAAAGATACTGTGGCTTTTGAATTGTTGAATGAGATTGTGGAGAAGGACAGCAGCCGCTGGAATGCGCTGGCCCACCGGACGATTGCGGAGATCCGCAAGCATGCGCCGGAGACCAAAATCGTTGTCGGAGGTATCCAGTGGAACAGCGTCCATACGCTGGCGCTGCTGGATCAGCCTTTTGATGAGAATATCGTGTACACCTTCCACTTCTATGAGCCGTTCCTGTTCACACACCAGCGTGCGGCTTGGGTGGAGCAGATGCCAAAGAGCAGCATGGACTATCCGGGTGACCTGGAGAACTACCGTAGCACTTCGGCGGCCATTGGCGCTTTTGGCTCGGGGCTTCATGTAGAAGGTATCCACGAGATGGGTCCGGCATACATGACCAGTCTGATCCAGAACGCCATCGATGTTGCAGCAGAGCGGAACGTGTATCTGTACTGCGGAGAATATGGTGTCATTGAGCAAGCGCCATCGCAGAGCGTGGTGAACTGGTATAAGGATGTACATGGAGTGTTCGAGCAATACAAGATCGGCCGGGCCGCATGGACCTATAAAAAGATGGACTTCGGCATCTCCGACCGTTACGACAGCAGCATTACGTCTGAGATTATTTCTTATTTGTAGGCGTGGATAGAGAGAACTGGAAGAAATACAGACAAGGGAAAGTGGCGGAGGGGAAATAAATGAAACTACAAATTACAGATAAGCCCGCTGTATCGATATACAAGGGGATGATTGGGCTGTTCTTCGAGGATATCAACTATGGTCTGGACGGCGGGCTGCATGCCGAGATGATTGAGAACCGTTCCTTTGAGTTCATGAAGGCGCAGGGCGACAGGGGGAGCTACAGCGAGAGCTATAACGGCCTCTACGGCTGGACGGCATATCCTGCAGAGGCCAGCGGGGCCACGCTGAAGATTGAGATGGAGCATCCGCAGAATGAGGTGAATCCTCATTACCTGGCGTTTACCGCCGGGAAGATGCAGAACGCTTTTACCAATAAGGCCTATGATGGAGTCTCTCTGAAGCAGGGACTATCGTATGAGGTATCCTTCTATGCCAGAGCGGAGGGTTATGCAGGCGGCATTGAAGTTTCGGTTGAGCAAAATAGTACGGTTATGGCGCAGGCTGTCATCGCGACAGCGGTAGGGGAAGAGTGGACACGCTATACAGCGCAGCTTAGCTGCAATGAGCCTGTGTCGTATGGGGATTTCGTCATCCGGCTGGATGCTCCGGGTACGGTCTGCTTCGACTTCGTCTCCATGATTCCCTCCGACGCGGTGCTGGGTCTGTTCCGCCGGGATCTGGTCGGGCTGCTGGAGGAGATGAAGCCAGGCTTCCTGCGGTTCCCCGGAGGGTGTATTGTTGAGGGCTATAACCTGGAGAACCGCTACCAATGGAAGCGGAGTGTGGGCGCCGCCGAGCAGCGCAAGAATAACAGCAGCCGCTGGGCGCTGCACGGCAATCATGAAGAGAATCAGTACACGAGCGAGTACAGCCACTATAATCAGAGCCTGGGGATTGGTTTCTATGAGTATTTTCTGCTGTGTGAATACCTGGGGGCGCGGCCGATTCCGGTGCTGAATGTCGGGCTGGCCTGTCAGTTCCAGTCTACTGAGCATGTGGGCGTACATGATGAAGATTTCCAGGAGTATATCCAGGATGCGCTGGACTTGCTGGAATTCGCCAACGGACCGGTGGATTCACCGTGGGGCCACTTGCGGAGTGAGATGGGTCACCCAGAGCCATTCGGTCTGGAGATGATTGGAATCGGCAATGAGCAGTGGGAGACGGAGCATGCGGACTTTTTCACCCGGTACGATCTGTTCGAGCAGGCGATTCATGCATCGTACCCGTCTGTGCAGCTAATCGGGTCTGCGGGGCCGGATGTCAGCTCGGACAACTATACCCGGGCGTGGGAGTATTACCGTAAGCGGGCCGAGGGTAATCCGAACTTCGTCTACGCTATCGATGAGCATTATTATGTGAAGCCGGAATGGCTGTGCGAGAATGTGCATTTCTATGATGAGTATCCGAGGGAGATCAAGGTGTTCGCTGGAGAATATGCGGGTCACTATGGCAACGGGATGAATGCGCCGCACTTCAACAGCTGGGGCGCTGCGCTGGCAGAAGCTGCATTCCTGACAGGCCTGGAGCGCAATGCCGACATCGTCGTGCTGGCCTCCTATGCTCCGCTGTTCGCCAGACTCGGATACGCCCAGTGGTCGCCGGACATGATCTGGTTCGACGGAGAGAGCAGCTACGGTACGCCAAGCTATTATGTGCAGCAACTGTACAGTACGCTGATGGGAACGAAGGTGCTGCAGACGGTGCATAATCAGGAGGAGATTCCTTACACGGTCTCTTATGATGAGAGGCAGCAAGTCCTGTACGTGAAGCTGGTGAACACGCAGGACCGTACCGTTCAGGTGGAGCTGGAGACAGCACTGTCCTTGACCGGAATCGGCGAGGCGTATGTCATGCAGGGACAGGAAGCGGAAGTGAACTCTATTGAGGCTCCGCGCAACATCGCGCCTAAGCGTGTGCCGCTTGAGACCGCGAACTCCATGGTCTATACGCTTGAGCCCAAGTCGTTCCATGTGCTGCGGATGGAGTGTGGGGTGGAATAGGTTAGGTGAGCTGAGGATCGCAAGATTAAATATAAGGAATATGGGGGAGACGGTAGGTTGCCGTCTTCCCTTCTTTTTGTAGGAGTGAGTTTAATTGTATTCCGTACATCTAAAAGTAAGCTGAGTTAACTGCATTCTGTACAATTAAAATGAGGCGAAAGCAGACTTTTAGATCATTTACTTATAAATAGATGTACCAAATGCAATTAAACCGCAACATAGAGCCTGCATTGTTCAGTTTAGTTGCATGAAATACAGTTAACCCTTCGCCAACGTGCATTGGAGGTTTGACACCACCCACCTCCCGGTATAAAATAAACTTAAATGATAGATAAACATCTCATTATAATAATTAAAGTATCATTATGTTAACTGAAATATCACTCATCCTACAGCAGAGGCAGGCCTATATTCATGAAAACCAGTGTTAAAGATACCAAACGGAAGGCCATTCTGGATGCATCGACGGAGCTGCTGGCGATGAAGCCGACGGCTACGCTGCAGGAGATCGCGGATCACGCAGGGATCGGTATTGCGACGCTGCACCGGTATTTCTCTACCAGGGAGCTGCTGCTGGATGCGCTGGCGCTGAATGCGATCGGGCTGGTGGAAGAAGCGCTCGGGGGAGTTACCGCAGAGGAGCATGATATGCTCCCGTTCCTGACGGAAGTGTTCGAGGTGCTGATTCCTTTGGGCGGCAAGGTGTCTTTTCTCAGCTCTGCAGCCTCAGTGGACGAGAATCCGCATATTGTAGCCGAGGAAGCACGGATCAAGCAGCCGCTGCGTGAAGCGGTGGAGGGCTGGCAGGCACGCGGTCTGCTGAATACCGGAATGCCCGCCCACTGGATCATCACGGTCATGTATAATCTGTTGTTCGTTGCCTGGCAGGAGATCCAGAAGGGGAATCTGGCGAAGAATGACGCTCCGAAGCTTCTGGTAAATACAGTCCTCCAAGGCTTTGGCAGAACAGGGCAAGGGGACAGCAGGTAACCGTGAAGCGGGCTGGTTCCCTAAGGTGGATAGAATCTGGAGTGGAACAATAAGGAGGAACCTGTATGTCAACACTGCAAGTAGAGATCGTAGACCGCTTGGATGAAGAACAGAAACGTGAGGTCGCCAGGCTATACTATCAGGCTTTCACCTTGAAATTCAGTGGAATATGGATCTTCTCCCGTGAAGAGCAGGATATTGTGGAGGTGCTGAGCCGCTGCCTGCGTTATGACAACGCCCTGTACGCGGTGTATGAGGGAAGGGTCGTAGGCTTTGCCGGTCTGGAGACAGGCGATGGCTTCTTCATGATGCTGAGCTACCGTTCGCTCAGACAGACCTTCGGTGTGCTCGGCGGCGCTTGGCGTTACGCAGCTTATGGCTTCTACCGCCTGCTCAATGGCAATACCCCCTCTAATGCAGTGCATATCGATCCGCTTGTAGTGTCCGAGCAGGCCAGAGGGCTGGGCGTCGGAACCCGGCTGCTGGAGGCCGTCTTCGCGTGGTCCCGGGAGGCGGACCGCAGTAAGGTGATGCTGGAGGTTGTCGATACGAATCCGCTGGCGAAGAAGCTGTATGAGCGGGTGGGCTTCCGGACCTTCAAGGTACAGAATACCCGCTTGTTCTCCGCTCAGGCCGGCTTCCACAAAGTGCTGCATATGGAGAAAATGCTGAATTAGCCCGGCACTCATTCCCGATCCGCAGGAGGATCGGGAATTTTCGTGTTTTGGGAGAGGGGGAGATGAGGAAAGAGGGGCTGGATAAATCGCCCGAAAGACTGTATATTAGACTATACATTAAGTTAGTAAACTTAATTAACTATATATAGAACGGAGTATGAATCGTGAGAATTCAAACGGCCGGGACCCCCAAGGTCATGCGCAATCTGAATGAATTTCTGATTCTGGACCGGATCATCGGCGGCGGACCGCAATCCAGAGCGGATCTTAGCCGGTATACCGGCTTAAGCAAGCCTACGGTATCCTCGGCCATTGCTCATCTTATAGAACGCGGACTGGTCAGAGAGACCGGCAGAGCGGAGAACACCCAGGGCCGCAAGGCAACACTAGTGGAATTCAACCCGAAATGCTTCTATACCCTAGGGGCCGAGGTCGGGGGAAGCAGTCTGCGGATAGCACTTGCGGATATGGGCGGAGAGATCTGCTATTACAAGCAGCTGGCTATGCCGGAGGGCGGGCTGACAGAGACGGTGTGTCAAGACTTCCTGGTTCAGAGCATAGAGGGACTGCTTGCGGATTCCGGGATCTCCCGGGAGAAGCTGCGGGCGGCGGCCTTCGGCATTCCAGGCGTGGTGGACCCGGCAGATGGAAGCGTGTCTGACCTTGTTGCCCCGCTGCGCGGGTGTGAAGCGGTGCTCGCGAGGGCTAATCTGGCCCGGCTGATCCCCGTGCCTGTCGTGACGGAGAACGATGTCAACCTCGCCGCTCTGGCAGAGTATACCTCTTCGGGGATGGCGGCAAGCGGCTCTCTGCTGTACTTCTCCATCGGCGCAGGAACCGGGGGCGGTCTCATTATTCATGGGGAGATCTACCGGGGGCTTGGCGGCGGTGCAGGCGAACTAGCCAATCTGATGCTGAGCTCAGGCAGGCTGGAGGATGTGTTGTCTACAGACGGATTAAGGCAACTAGCCAACCGGATGGCAAAAGAATATACCGGCGCAGGTGATACAGCGCATCTGCTGTCTACACCTGGAGGAACGGCAGCACAGATATGGGATGCAGTGCGCAGAGGCGAGCCTCTTGCACTGGCTATTATCGAAGCCTATTGCAATCTGCTCGCAGAGGCGGTGAGCAGCATTTGTACAGTGATGGCTCCAGCGACTGTGGTCCTTGGAGGCGAACTGGGCAGCCATGGAGAGATCCTGCTTGATAGGCTGGAAGCCAGGCTGGGCGGGCTTCAACGGAAGCCCCGGCTGGCTGCTTCCAGCCACGGGGACAAGGATGTGGTTCTTGGAGCGGTGCAGACCGCGGTCCAGTTGGCTTTTCGTGAGATGCGGGCATAAGGAGCATAAGCTTATATTTTATAGAATGACGGGGGAATCCTAGATGAATATGTTAACTGCCGGAATTGATGTGGGCGGTACCAAGACACTGCTATGCCTCACAGATAAAGAAGGAACGGTGCTTGAACAGTACAAGGTGGAGACGCAGCTGAGCCGGGAGCCGGAGGTGTTCTTCCGCTGGTTATTCGCCGAACTGGAGCAATTCTGCAAGCGTAACGGCACTACGCTCGCTTCTCTGAAGGGAGTGGGCATCGGGTTCCCTGGAGTCATGAATGAACGTACCGGCACACTGACCAGCGCACCGGCGCTCAATTGGCCCGCAACCATGGATATCCGTCCGGTAATTGCCGCTCATTATCCCGGACTGGTGGTGCTGGATAATGATGTGAATATGGCAGCTATGGGCGAGTATGCAGCAGGATCGGCTGCCGGATCTGAGCATTTCATTATGATCACGGTCGGTACTGGTGTGGGCAGCGCCTTGTTCCTGAACGGCCAGCTCTACCGGGGAGCCAGCTTCGCTGCGGGTGAGATTGGCTATCTCATCGTTGAGCCGGGAGCGGTTCATGCTGCTGCCGATCCGGAGTACAGTGAGTTCGGCCCGTTTGAGATGGAGGTATCCGGCACGGGAATCGGGGCGAAGGCGGCCGCCAGGCTGCACGGGAATAACAGCAGTTCATTGATCCGGGAGCTGGCGCAGGGCGATGCGGTCCGGGCGGAGCATGTATTTGCAGCCGCGCAGCAGCAGGATGAGACGGCACTGGCGCTGCTGGATCATGCGTATGAACAGATGGCGGCGGCGGTCAAGAATATAGCGATTACGCTGGATCTGGAGCTGGTCATTCTCGGCGGTGGTGTTGTGGAGAAGAACCCGGGCTATGTGCAGGAGGTTGCAGCGCGGATCAGCCGTTATACTCCTGAGCAATCCTTAACTGTCCGGCAGGCGGTGCTCGGCAATCAGGCGGGAGCGATAGGTGCTGCGGCGGCGGCCCGAAGCAGGCTGAGCGCAGGAACCGGGCAGAATTGAGGCTATGAATATGAGACGCGGAACAAGTATAATGAGATTCTCTGTAGGCAGCAAGGAGAGCGAGGTCCTGCTGAAGATGCGCGGTCTGTATCTGTTCACAGGTCTGGCCGGGGGCAGCTTCAACCCGTATGTCACCTCTCTTCTGGTTCATCAGGGCATGACGAGCCAGCGGATTGGAATTATGATGGCATTCGGCACCTTGCTGGCGATTCTGTTTCAGCCGTTATGGGGAATTCTGGTGGACCGCTATCAACGAACAAGACTGGTACTGATGCTTACCCTGATTGTTCCCGGCACCATAGTCTATCTCTACAATGTAAAATGGCTTGTCGTCATTGTGCTGGTATACAGCTTGTATACGATTTTTCAGAGCACCCAGACGCCGATTGCCGACGCTTATGCAGTGAATGCAGCTTCAGCCGCAGGCACCTCGTTCGGGACCATCCGGCTGTTCGGGAGTATCGGCACGGCGCTGGGAGGGTACTTCGGCGGACTGTATCTGAACTGGATGGGGGTCACCGAGCTGTGGATTCCCTTCCTGCTCTTCAACCTGCTTGCTCTTATCCTCGTGATGACCATTCCCGTGAATGTGGAGCGGCGGGCGCAGCATGTAACGTTCACCAGCGGAATCAGGCAGTTGCTGGGTAACCGGGTCTTTCTGCTATTTCTCGCCGGTTGTTTTCTGGTGAACCAGACGCTTACGGCCTTCAACTCCTTCTTTGTGCTGACCTTCCAGATGGCGGGCGGGAGCTTCGCGTGGTCAGGCATCGCCCTGATGATTGCTTCCATTACCAGTGTTCCGGCAATGCTCGTGGCCGCAAGAGTCCTGAAGAAGTACGGCTATGAGAAAACATTGATGCTGGCCTCCGTTGTCTACATGCTCCGCTGGGCGATCCAATGGCTCATTCCTGTTCCCGGTGTTATGATAGGTGTCCAGACGCTGCACGGCATGTCTTTTGGTTTCTTCTACATTGCAGCCGTAGAATATGTGGCCTCCATTACGGGTAAAGAGCTGCAAGCCACAGGACAAAGTCTGTTCAATATGGTGTTTGTCGGTCTTGGTGGCATTGCCGGGAATCTGCTGAACGGGTATCTGCTGGAGACCGGCGGACCGGGACTGATGTATTTCTCCTGTACGGTCAGCGCCGCGCTCGGCGCATTGCTGCTGTACAAGGTAAGCTCAATTTCAAGTAAGCAGCAGTCTGAATAAGAAGAAGGGGGAAGCTCTATGAAGCGCAGTTGGTATAGTCGGATGCTATTCTCATACTTCCCTGTCTTCCTGCTTGTAGTCACTGTTCTAATCTTCCTGGCCTTCATGGTCATTACGGAGCTGTCCCGCAGCGAGACGGAGAAGGCTAACTACGTATCCACCAGCTATGTGGCGGATACGGTGGAGCGGACCTTGAATGAGATAGAGCTGGGGGTGCTGCAGGAGATCGGAAATAACTATTCCTATAATGACTTCCTGGATGCGCCCGGCACGGACTCACCGGCAGGCAGCTCGTATGAAATTGTGCAAAGTATGAACCGTCTATCCGAACGCTTCAGCCTGATTGATTCAATCTATGTCTACCGTAACAAGGACAAGCTGATGCTGGGCCAGAGCGGATACGTGAATCCGGGGCAGGGCCAGGGGCTGGAGGCGGAATATTTGCAGCAGCTCTCTGCGAATAAGAATAAGCAGCAACAGGGGTGGAGCGCTGTACGGATGGTTCAGCCCAGGAACTCTAAGGACTTGCGGCCGGTGATCAGCCTGGCCAGCAGGCTGCCGATTCCTTGGGGCTCCGACGGTTATATTGTTATTAATGTCAGTGTGTACCGCGTAGAGCGTCTAGTGGACAGCTTGACGAGTGGAGAACTGTCCTTCCTGCGGATCAAGGATGTCTTGGGGACACCGATCTATGATTCTGCTCCGGCCGCAGACGGCGAGAATAACAGAACGCTCTCGAAGGTCGAGGCGAAGAATCTGGGCTGGACCTTCGAGAGCGGACTCCGGGCCGGGCGCTTATTCGATTGGATCTCGGTGATCTCCTACGTCTGGTTCATTCTCGGGCTGCTGACGATTGCGCTGGGCGTAGTGTATATCATCTACATCACCCGGCGGAATTACCGGCCCATCCATCAACTGATGGTGCGGATTCAAGGACTTCAGCCTGCGGCCCAGGACGCCGCTCCTGGCGTAGCTTCCGATGAGCTGGCCCTGATGCATAACGCGCTGGACCGGCTGGTGCAGATCACTACCGACTATGAGCGGGAACGTTATGAGAATCTGGTTATTCAGCGCCGGGAGCTATTCCTGGATTTCCTCAGCGGGCAGAGGCTGGAGGATGCGGCAGAGCGGCTGGAGACGCTGGACCCTTTCGAGGGCACCAGGGAGTTCGAAGCGTTCGTTGTATTCACAGCCGAGCTGAACCGGGAGAAGGACTGGCATGCGCTGCCTGCTCAGGATCAGAACCTGCTGAAATTCGCCTTAACCAATGTGCTGGGGGATCTGATGGCAGATAAGCAGCTTCAGGCCTGGGCCGAATGGATCAGCGGGGAGCGGCTGGGGATTATTATTGGCCTCCGGTTCCAGCCGGTGAAGGATGACAGTGATAGTATGCTGGAGCTGGCAAGAGACTGCCACCGCTGGATTATGGATAATCTGCGGGTATCTCTGACCTTCGGAGTGGGTACGGTCGTCCGGGACTGGCGGGAGATCCGGAATTCTTACGCGGCTGCGGCTGAGGTGCTGAGTCACAGGCTGGCTCTGGGAACAGATATTGCTGCAGTCCAAATGGATCAGCAGGACGATTCCGGATTGCAGAGCTATAAATACTTCGGAAGCTTCACCCAGCTTGTCCGTGAATTCCGCCTGTCTGGCGAGAACTGGCGAATCCGGCTGGACGAAATCTTCGATTCCTTCCGCAAGGACCGCCTGAAGGACGAAGAGATCTATATGCTTCTGGAAGTGCTGCTCCAGGCGCTGGAGCAGGAGCTTAAGGGGATAGCGGAGACGCTGGACCGTCAGCTCGCGGCAGCATGGAGCGGCGGTCTGCGGGAACGCATCCGGGGCAGCACCAATCTTGAAGAGATCCGGGAGCTGCTGACCGGCTGGCTGAATGAAACCTACCATGTCTATGTGTCGGTCAATGAGTTGAAGAGCCACCGGGTGATGATTACCGAGGTTAAGCATTATATCGAAGAGCATTATGCGAATCCTGATCTGTCCTTGAATCATCTGAGCGAACGGTTCCAGATCTCTGCGAAATACGCCAGCTACCTGTTCAAGGAAGAATTCAATATGAAGTTCGTGGACTTTCTCGCAGAGCTGCGGCTGATGAAGGCCAAGGAACTGCTGGATACGACTT
The DNA here is from genome assembly GCF_038595095.1 of Paenibacillus sp. FSL P2-0089. Lineage (NCBI taxonomy): Bacteria > Bacillati > Bacillota > Bacilli > Caryophanales > Paenibacillaceae > Paenibacillus > Paenibacillus sp. FSL P2-0089. The sequence continues at coordinate 5,251,878 of NZ_CP152006.1, read as the reverse complement.
CTGAGAGCATACAGGATATTGCCCTGCAGATTGGATATGCTAATTCCATTACCTTCGGACGGGTCTTCAAGCGAATTACGGGTATGACCCCGGGAGATTACCGCAAATTGAAGCTCCATAAAGATGAATAAGCATTGCGTAAATCCGGCTTCAGCAGATTCCGGGTTTGCGCTTTTTTTGATTATTGTGGGAGGTTTGGTGTAATGGGTAGTAAATACATAACATAATTAGTTATATATGAGTTAGGTATTTAGGTTTATGGATACAATTTTCGTGAAGCATTCCTGCGATTATTGTATATTCAGAATGAAAAAAGCTGCAATTTTATTGGTTTTTTCATGAAAATTCAATAGGAAACATGTATATTGTCGAATTCCGCAAACGATGTAATAATTCATCACATGGTCAGGCCGTAAGCATTATACAGAGACAATAGGCTGATTGAAATTAGAAATCGAAAGGGATAGGTGACAGGAAATATGACAAATGATAACGGTAAAAGAAAGTTGGCTCTCGGTCTCTCAGCGGTTCTTATGTCATCCATGGTATTGTCTGCATGCTCGTCTAAAGATTCCAGTGAAGCAAGCGGCAACGGTGCAGCACCAGCCGGCAGCTTGAAGATCGAAATTTTTGACCGTGGCAATGCGCCGGCCGGTGTTACGGCATCCGATAATTTCCTCACCAATTATGTTAAAGAGAACTTCGGCAAGGCTAACAATATTAATGTGGAATTCGTCCCTATCCCCCGCTCGGAAGAAGTGACTAAGCTTAATGTCCTGATGGCCAGCGGAACCGATGTTCCTGATATCGTCTTCACCTATGATTCCGGGACCTTCAACAAATATGCCGAGCAAGGCGGGCTGACGGATCTGACTCCGCTGCTGCAAGAACACGGACAGAACCTGACCAAGTTCCTTGGCGAGGATACTTTGCGCTACGGTCAATACGATGGCGTCCAGTATAGCATTCCCGCCAAACGCTCTACGATAGGTAAATATGCTTCCTTCATCCGTCAGGATTGGCTAGATAAGCTGGGGCTTCCCGTTCCGGCTACCTCTGAGGAGCTATATAATACACTGACCGCCTTCAAGACCAAAGATCCGGGTGAAACCGGCGGCAAGGTGATTCCTCTGGGCATGACGATTGCAGCGGCGCAGTATGATTCGCTGGTCTGGTCCTTCATCAAGCCGGTTACTGAGCAGGAGCGCTTCGAGCTTACGCAGAATCTCAGCTCCCGGGACTACCCGATTCTGCTGCCCGGATTCAAGGATGCCATTCAATATATGAACAAGCTGTATAACGAAGGGCTGATCAGCAAGGACTTTGCCCTGGATGAGAATAAAGAGACCCTTACACAGAATATCGGGAACGGGCTTGTGGGCGCATTCAGCGATGATAACGATGCGATCTTCTACCCTGACGGTACTTATGATGTTCTGACGAAGAATAACCCGAAGGCTGTGCTGAGCGCCATTGATCCGTTCACGAACAGCGAGGGGAAGACGGCCAAGCCGGTATCTGCTCCGAACGGGATGTATATCATGATTCCGAAGTCCAGTAAGCATGCGGTGGAAGCTATGAAGTATCTGGACTGGATGTCTGCAGATGGTCATCTGCAATATATCCAGAACGGGATTGAAGGCGAGCATTATACGCTGGAAGACGGCGTGCCGGTCTCCATTCCGGATCTGTCTGTCGAATCCTCGAACAAGCTGTCTGGCGGCGGGGATATCGGGATTATTGCGAACGGACGGATTTTTGAGAGCCAGGAGAAGAATAATGAGGCCTTCGTGAAGAGCTTCCGCACCCAGTATCAGGATATCATCGCGAAATCACTGAATATTTCCACCACTAACCCGATTGAGCCGGTGTTCACCAGCCGTCCGATTGAGGCCGAGAGCAAATACGGCACGACACTTAGCGATAAAATCAAGCAGCTAATGGTGAAAGCTACAATGGTCTCCCCTGGTGAATTCGAAGTCACCTATGAGAGTATGCTGAAGGACTACATGTCGAGCGGCGGACAGGCCATTCTGGATGAACGCAAGGCAGCCTACAGCGAGCAGAAATAATTGAATTCGAGGTCCGTGAGGGAGGGGAGCGGCAGGGCTGCCGGTCTTGACTGCTTCCCCTTACAGCCTCAGGGGCACAGTGGAGGAGGAATCGTTGTGGGATACACCCGTTATTTCCGCAGAAATTGGCAGATGTACGCATTGCTGGTCTTACCCATGCTGTTCTTTATTATTTTCAAATACGGTCCAATGTATGGTGTACAGATTGCGTTCAAGGACTTCAACTTCTTCAAAGGCATTGGTGGCAGTGAATGGATTGGTCTTGACGGATTCCGCGAGGTATTTGCGAATCAGGACTTTTATATAACCTTACGCAACACGTTGATGCTGAACTTTCTGGATTTGATCGTTTCTTTTCCCGCCCCCTTGATTATTGCCATTATGCTATTTGAGCTGAAGGTGGTCTGGTTCAAGAAGCTGTCTCAGACGATTCTGTATATTCCGCATTTTATTTCCTGGGTAATCATCGGCGGGATTGTGTACCAGCTCTTTGGCCAGCAGTCCGGGATGATTAACAACCTGTTAACGAGCCTGGGGCTGGATGCCATTCCTTTTCTCTCTGACAAAAATTATTGGCTGATCACGTACCTGCTGACCGGTGTCTGGCAGAGTGCTGGCTGGGGGACGATCCTCTATCTGGCGGCACTCGCGGGCATCAATAAAGAGCTGTTCGAAGCGGCGGAGGTCGATGGGGCCGGAAGAATCAAGCGCATTCTGCATATTACGATTCCGGGGATCAAGCCGACGATTGTTACGCTGCTGATCATTAATCTGGGCAACATGATCTCGATTGGCTTCGAGCGGCCGTTCGTGATCGGTAACCTTGCGGTTATGGAATACTCGGATGTGCTGAGTACCTTTGTCTACCGGATCGGTCTGGAATCGGGGCAGTATACGCTGGCTACGGTGGTTGGATTGTTCCAGGCGGTGGTCGGACTTCTGTTCCTGCTGGTGGCGAACTATATTTCCAAGAAGCTTACAGACGAGAGCATCCTCTAATCAACCTTTGATCGGGAGTGTACATTATGAATGAAAGAGCAGCTAACAAGGCGTTTGATACATGGATTGTGATCTGCTTAACCTTATCGGTGCTGGCATGTCTGATTCCGTTCGTGCATATTCTCGCGGTCTCCTTCAGCGGAACGGTCCCGATTGCTTCGGGCAGAGTCACTCTGTTCCCTATGGACTTCAATATTGAGGCGTATAAAAAAGTGTTCAGTGATGCCGCGATGATCCGCTCGCTGGGCTTCACGATATTCCTGACGGTGCTGTTCACAGCGCTGTGCATGATGATGACGGTTGCGGCGGGCTATGCCCTGTCGAAGAAGGATCTGAAGGGCCGTAAAATCTTCATGTTCCTCATTGTCGTCACCATGTTCTTCAGCGGCGGTATTATTCCAGAGTATATTCTGACACGGGAGCTGCATTTGCTCAATACGATCTGGGCGCTGGTTCTCCCTGGACTTATTAGCCCCTTCTATATGATTATCCTGATTTCTTTTCTGGCCGGTATTCCTGACGCGCTCAAGGAATCTGCTGAGATTGACGGCAGCAGCCAGTTCGGGACGCTGATCCGTATCATTCTGCCGTTATCCATGCCGGTGCTTGCTACCCTAAGCCTGTTCTATGCCGTCGGCAGATGGAACGGATTTCAGGATACGCTGATGTATATCACGAAGCCGGAGCTGTATCCGCTCCAGCTTAAGCTCTATCATATGATCCAGAACAGCCAGGTATCCGATCTGATGAGAATGGAGGGGAACGCGGTCAGCACGGTTGTGCCGGAGAGTCTGAAGGCGGCTACTGTAATGTTCGCCACAGTGCCTATTCTGCTCGTCTATCCATGGCTGCAAAGATACTTCGTCTCGGGGGTAATGACCGGGGCGGTGAAGGGCTGAGGCTATTGACTGGTACTGTATTGGCTGGTGCGGGTGCAGGTTCAGTATAAATCACGCCCTAACAGGGCTGGCAGATAGGGGAGTCGAGCAGATGTTCAAGAAGATAACGGACATTAATGACAAATGGACAGAGGAATCCATGGAGCTGCAGATCAGTGAGCGGGAGAGCCGGTACTTCGGGGGCGTGCGTGATCCGCTGAGCGGTGTAGCCTGGCCGAATCATACCGGCACGGCCCAGTATCTGGCGGCATGGGCGGCAGCCCTGGTGAATCCGCAGTCCCGGTACTACCGGGATCTGGTCCTCCTGGAGCAGCTGCATGAGGGGATGGCATTCATGCTGCGCTTCCAGCATGAGGACGGCACGATCTCGCCGGGCTGGACGAATTATCATTCCCCGCCGGATACGGCGTTCGTCGTGGTCGGATTAGCCAATATCCTCACGCTGCTGGAGCGGCAGAGCTGGCCGCCGCTGCAGCCGGTGACGGATCAGATTCGAGCCTTCCTTGTGCGGACGATTCCGGCGATGCTGACCGGGGGTGTACATACCCCCAATCACCGCTGGGTGCTGACTGCCGCGCTGGGGTCTTTGTACCGGATATTTGCCCTGGAGGAGTTACAGGCAAGAGCCGGGGAATGGCTTCAGGAGGGGATGGACATTACGCCGGACGGCGAATGGACGGAGCGGAGTAACGGAATTTACAATACGGTCAGTGACATTATGCTCTATTACGCCGCGCAGGATCTGAAACGTCCTGAGCTGCTGGAGCCGGTCCGCCAAAATCTGCGGATGATGAAATACCTGGTTCACCCGGATGGTGAGGTGGTCACCGATTACTCGGGGCGGCAGGATTTCGGCAGCGTCTACTCGCTGGCTGACTATTATCTGTGCTACCAGCTGATGGCTGAGCATGACCGCGACCCGGAATTCGCTGCTCTCGCGGAGCTGGCAGGCCGCTCGGTTATCCATCCGGGTTCGCTGCCCAATCAGATTATGCTGGGGTTCCTGCTCTATCCGCAGATGCAGGCGGCTTCAGTCTCGCCGGGAGAATTGCCGGACAGCTACCGCAAGGTGATCAATGGCACGTTTAATCGTCAGGAGCTGATGGGCAGAATCGGTCAGGACGGCTACGGCGGGCCTGTCCGCCACAGCAAGCAGCATACGGAATTCGGCGCTCCGGTTGCCCGTGTGCGCAGCGGAGAGACCAGTGTAAGCGTGATGACCGAGGCTTCCTCGCTGTTCTCGCTGCGGCATGGCCGGGCAATGCTGCTTGGGGTTCAACTGGCTTCAAGCTTCGAGCCTGGACTGATTACGATGGATACGCTGACGGAGATTTCGGGCGGCTATCGTCTGGAGTCTGTAGCCGGAAAGGGCTATTACGGCACCATTCCGGCGGACAAGCTGCCATCCCGGACCGGCTTGCCTTGCAGCCCGTGGTATCTGCTGCCTCATGGAGAGCGCCAGCTTACCCATGACCAGACGAGCAGTGTCTGCGTGAAGGTAAGCGAGTGGGAAGCTGGCTGGGATCTGCATTTCTCAGCGCCGTCTCCGGCAGATGTGCTGACCCAGATCGTCCTGCTCTTCGGCAGCGAGGGCAGACTTGAGGGCTCCGCGCTGACGCCGGTGCCGGGGATGAGCGAGGCTTCCTTCTGGACCGCCGGAACACTCCGCTATAGCGCAGGGGAGGACTGGATGGAGCTTGAGCAGGGCTGTCATGAGCATCACCTGGCCGATATCCGCGGGATGAGCTATCCCGAAGGCTGCCAGAAAGTCATCGTAACACTCATCACTCCTCTGGAATATAGCCTGCGGATTCGTCTTTCCTGACAGATGCCTATATAATGAAAGGGTTATCAGGATTTATCAGGACTTAAGGGTTCAGCCAGATTAGAAATTACGGTGTATGGAGGTAAGCTGCGCAATGGATATTTCATTTAATACCCCCGCCACTTATTGGGTGGAGGCGCTTCCAGTCGGGAACGGACGGCTGGGGGCTATGATTTTTGGCGGCATCGAGAAGGAACGTCTGGCGCTGAATGAGGACACACTGTGGTCCGGGTACAAGACAGACTGGAATAATCCGGAGGCCCGCGAGGTTCTCCCTGAGGTCAGGGCGCTGATTGCAGAAGGCAGGAATGAAGAAGCGGATCAGCTATGCAAAAAAATGATGGGCCCCTACGCCCAGTCCTACCTGCCGTTCGGGGATCTGCTGCTTACGATGGAGCATGGGCAGACCATAGACGGGGAATATAGCCGGAAGCTGGACTTGTCCACGGGTGTTGGTACCGTCTCCTATGTAATCGGCGGTGTCCGCTATACCCGGGAGGTCTTCGCCTCTCACCCGGACCAGGCGATCATTGTCCGTTTAACGGCCAGTGAGGAGCACCGGCTCAGCTTCCGGGCGAAGCTGGACAGTCCGCTCCGCCACCGTTCGGAAGCAGACGGGGAGCACTACACGATTACCGGACATGCTCCTGAATATGTGGCACCGAATTATTACGAAGTCGATCAGCCGGTCCGTTACGGTGGAGAGTCCCCCCGGAGTCTGGAGTTCCACGGCCGTCTGGCTGCGGTCCAGACTGGAGGCCGCCTGGAAGCTACTGCTGACGGTATCCAAGTTACCGGCGCAACGGAAGCGGTTCTATACTTCAGTGCGGCGACCTCGTTCGATGCGGAATCGGGCACAGTGAAGGCGGATTACGATGTGCGGCAGCAGACTGCGCAAACGGTACAGCGTATCACTAATGAGCCTTATGCCGGGCTGCTGGGCCGTCATATTGACGACCACCGGGAGCTTTTTGACCGGGTAGAGCTGCATCTGGGAGAGAGCCTCGCCCCAGAGGGCATGTCGACGGATCAGAGAATTGCCGCCTACGGCAGCAATGATCCGGGGCTGGTAGAGCTTCTGTTCCATTATGGCCGTTATCTGCTGATTGCCAGCTCCCGCCCCGGCACACAGCCGGCGAACCTCCAGGGCATCTGGAATCAGGATACCCGGGCGCCGTGGAGCAGCAATTACACGCTGAATATCAATGCGGAGATGAATTATTGGCCGGCAGAGGTCTGCAATCTGTCCGAGCTGCACCAGCCGCTGATTGACTATACCCGGAGGCTGGCGGTCAACGGCAGCGAGACGGCCCGGATTAACTATGGCGCACGCGGCTGGGTAGCCCATCATAACGCCGATCTCTGGGCGCAGTCGGCTCCCGTTGGCGGCTACGGCGACGGAGATCCGGTCTGGGCATCCTGGGCGATGGGCGGGGTATGGCTTACCCAGCATCTGTGGGAGCACTATGCCTTCAGCGGCGATCTGTCCTATCTGCGGGAGACCGCCTATCCGGTAATGAAGGAAGCGGCCTTGTTCTGCCTGGATTGGCTGATCGAGAACCCGGACGGGTACCTGATTACCTCACCATCCACTTCTCCTGAGCACAAAATCGTAGACGGCGATAAGAAGTATGCCGTCAGCGAAGCAGCAACCATGGATCTGTCACTGATCGCGGAGCTGTTCACGAACTGCAGCCTTGCTGCCGGATTGCTTGGACTGGACGGCGAATTTGCAGCTGAGCTGGAGACTGCCCGCGCGCGGCTGCTGCCGTTGCAGGTAGGTGCAGGCGGCCGGCTTCAGGAATGGTCGGCAGATGTGGAGGATGAGGATGTGCATCACCGCCATGTCTCCCATCTGGTCGGGGTCTACCCGGGCAGATCGATCACGGAGAAGTTAGTTCCTGAGCTGTATGAAGCAGCCAGAACCTCGCTTGAGATTCGCGGAGACGGCGGAACTGGCTGGAGCCTGGGCTGGAAAATCGGACTATGGGCCAGATTCAGACAGGGTGACCGCGCCAAGCAGCTGATCACGAACCTGCTGACGCTGGTTCAGCCGGAGGCCGTTAACAATGAACGCGGCGGTGTCTATCCGAACCTGTTCGACGCGCATCCGCCGTTCCAGATTGACGGGAACTTCGCAGCTACAGCCGGAATTGCCGAGATGCTGCTGCAATCCCACCAGGGTTATCTGGAGCTTCTGCCCGCCCTGCCTTCAAGCTGGAGCGAAGGAAGAGTGAAGGGGCTGCGGGCACGCGGCGGCTATGAAGTGAACCTGACCTGGAGCGCTGGCGTTCTCGGACAAGCGGAGGTTACCGCTCATCTTGGTGGAGTCTGCCGGGTTCTGGCAGAAAGCCCTCTGGAGGTCACGCGCGGAGAAGACAGCCTATTGGTGGAGCCGGATTCGGACGGTCTGGTGAGTATTGAGCTGCAGGCGGGGGAACGTGTAAGTGTACGGTATGCTTAGCAGATAAGGCAGAGTGAATAATAGTTATGCAAATTACAGCACGCTTCAGATTGTGGAGTGTGCTGTTTTTGCGTTGTTTGAGTAGGCGCGCGGGCCGGATGTATGCGAAAAACCGAACACATTGGTTAGTGGGGAGGCGCGTGGACCAGATATAGGCGAAAAACCAAACACAATGGGTGCAGCGTGCTGGTGCATGCGAGGGGGAGCCGGGTGTATGCGGAAAACCGCTAATTTCCCCAGCCCCGCTTATTATTTTGTTATCAATCCTATCAAATTGTTATTTGTAAACGATTTCCAATCGGCTATAATCCATTATGTAAACGCTCTATTATGATGAATCCAAGGAGGGTACAGATGCTCAAGCCTAAACGAATAATGAGCCTCACGCTGGCGCTGGTCGTCCTGGCAGCCTCGGTGCTGCCGATGCGCACACCGGCTTATGCGGCGGTTGAGGAAGGACCTACCGTTGTTCTCGCTTCGGACTATGAGGATGGCACCACACAGGGATGGACCAAGAAAGGCGACGAACAGCTTACGGTAACGAAGGAAGTCTATCATGGAGGCTCCTACAGTCTGTATGTGGATGGACGAACCAAGGATTGGGAGGGCCCCAATCACGTGCTGACTGATCATATGGCTCCGAATACAGCCTACACCGTGGGAGCGTGGGTGAAATCTCCGGCGCCGGTCAAATTCACGGTACATACCAAAATCGGCAAAGTCGAGGATTGGAAGCCTGTAGCAGAATTTAACGGAACGCAGTGGTCGGATGAATGGACTTATCTGGAAGGTACTTATATTACAGGCGATAAGGTAGGCTTCACGGAGATTTATGCAGAAGCCGCAGCAGGGACCGCATTCTACGTGGACGATATCAAGATCACTGCCGCTGCGGTTGACGTCCCGGAGGGGGAGGAAGGGCTGCGTACGGATTTTGAAGACGGAACGCTTCAGGGCTGGAAGAACCGGATTGGCCCGGAATCGTTGTCGGTGAGTCAGGATACGGCTAATACCGGAACTCACAGTATGCTGGTAGAGGGAAGGGAGCGCAGCTTCTACGGGCCAAGCCTGAGTGTGAAGGAGCATCTGCGGCCGGGCAAGAGCTACCAGTTCTCGCTGTATGTCCGCCTGAAGGAGAAGCCGGAGGCAGACAAAAGCCTGCAAATGACAGTGTATAAGAAGGCTGGCTCCGAGAGCTGGAATGCGATTGATAAGGTTAGCATTAAGGCTGATGAGTGGGATCAATGGCATCTGCTGAAGGGGAATTTCCAGTACAGCGACCAGCCGTCCGAGCTGAACCTGTTCGTGGAGACGCCTTATATTACAGAGGATACCGTCGATACCTTATCCTTCTATGTGGATGATGTAACCGCCCAGCCTGCTACAGAGCTGAGCATTGAACAGGATATTCCGTCGTTAAAAGACATCTACGCTGACGACTTCGCCATCGGAGCCGCAGCGTATTCCTGGCAGATGGAAGGGGTCTACGGAGAGCTGCTGAAAAAGCATTTCAACAGCATCACAGCCACCTATGAAATGAAGCCCAAATTCCTTGCTCCTTCCGAGGGCACTTATGTGTTCGACGGTGCGGATAAATATGTGAATTTTACCCAGGCAAACGGGATGGGACTTCGCGGACACGCACTGCTCTGGCACATCGATGCTGCGGAGTGGATGTTCACGGGTCCTGACGGCCAGCCGGCCAGCCGGGAGCTGCTGCTTGAGCGTCTGCAGAATTATATTGAGACCGTTATGCACCGCTATAAGGGCAAAATCTATGCCTGGGATGTAGTGAACGAAGCGATTGCCGACAATGGCGGCGGTCCGGACGGCATGAGAATCACGCCTTGGTATACCCTGATCGGCCCGGATTATATCGAGAAGGCGTTCGAATTCGCACGTGCGGCCGACCCGGAAGCGAAGCTCTATTACAATGACTATTACACCGAGGTTCCCGAAAAGCGTGAGCATATCTACAAGCTGCTGAAGACGCTCAAGGCGAAGAATCTGATTGACGGCGTGGGCCTCCAGTCTCACCATGGCCTGTACTCACCGTCCATTCCGGAGATCGAGAAGACCATTCAGCAGTTCTCCCAGCTGGGGCTGGATATTCAGATCACCGAGCTGGATGTCGATTCGGGCATTAGCCCGTCCTCCCCGCTGCCGGCGGATATCGCTGCACGGCAGGGCAAGCGCTATAATGATCTGTTTGAGCTATACAAGAAATACAAGGACACGATCTCCTCAGTCTCCATCTGGGGCGTGCAGGATGAGAAAAGCTACAATAACCATGCCATGTTATTCGATGAGCAGCTGAAGGCGAAGCCTGCTTTCTGGGGAGCGGCTGATCCCTCCAAGCTGCCGGACATCCATAATGTAGCTATAGCGCTTGAGGGTACGCCTCAGACAGGCGCAGCCGGGAAAGCCCTGTGGAGCAAAACAGCAGGGATTCCGCTGGAACAGGGCAGTACAGTAACTGCCAAGGTTCATACGCTGTGGGATACGAACAATCTGTATGTGAAGGCAGACGTTACCGATGCTAGTCGGAACGCGGAAGACAAGGTTGAGCTTTTCCTGGATGAGAACAATGGGAAGACTACGGCTTATCAGCCGGATGATCGCAAGATCAGCTTGCCGCGTTCGGGATCCGGGACAGCAGGGATCAGCTTCACCAGCACAGAACGTGAGGGCGGTTACACCATTGAAGCCCAAATCCCGCTCGTAACGCTCAAAGGCTCCTCAGGCAAGGAGCTTGGCTTCGATATCCGTGTCAGTGACGCCGGTGTTCCGGGTTCTGTTCCTGCCTACTGGAATGACAGAAGCAGCTCCCAGGATACGGATACCAGCCATTACGGGGTTCTCCGGCTCTCTACAATGCCTAATTCGGCGGAAGCGCCGAAGGGTCAAGTTCAGATTGACGGGCAGATGGATACGGAATGGGAGAAGGCGGAGCCTTTTCAGGTGAAAATATCTGCCGCGCCTTACAGCACCACCGCAGAAGCCAGATCAATGTGGTCGGAGGACAGCCTCTACCTGATCGTTGATGTGAAGGACGCCTTACTGAAGGCGGATGCCGCGAATCCATGGGACCAGGACTCCGTGGAAATCTTCATCGATGAGAATTTCAACAGAACCCCTTATTACGAGGGGGATGATGGTCAATACCGGATCAATATCAATAATGTGGCGTCCTTTGGCGGAGGCGCCTCGGACAGCAGATTGACCAGCGCGGTAGTCCATACGGACACCGGGTACCGCGTGGAAGCCAGGATTAATTTCGGCACGATCAAGGGGGCGGCGGGAAGCTCCATCGGGCTTGACCTGCAGATCAATGATGATCGGGGCGACGGCACCCGCAGTACGAGTAAGTGGAATGACAGGGGAGAGGATACCTGGCGGGATACCTCGAATTTCGGGATCTTGACCTTTGTGGCACCAGCAGAGGGACCGCAAGCGGGAACTGAAGGTACATCCTCGTCCCCATCGTCTGGCTCTGCTCCATCGTCCCAGGCACCTGCTCCAGCAGCGGTCTTCGCAGACGGTAAGCTGACTGTTCAAGCTTCCCCGGATAAGGCAGGAATCCTGCATGTGAATCTCATGCCTGAGGCCGTCCGCCAGGCGGTGCTTCAGTCGCTGGACAGCGGCATTCTGAAGATCGCCGTTAAACCTGCAGCAGGAGCCGAAATGCTACAGCTCGTGCTTCCGCTTCAGAGTCTGGCCGCACAGCCGAAGATTAAGGAGATTCAGATTGAGAGCGGCTTCGGGGCGGTTCTGAGCCTGAACACCCAGCTGCTGAAATTGCAGGATACACAGGCAGGAGATGTTCTACAGCTTCAAGTGAAGCGTGTGGCCCAGGACGGATGGCCGGCATCGGTGAAGGCCCGCTTGAATGGAGCGGCTGTACTGGACTTCTCGCTCACTATCCATGGAGCCAAGATTACAGCGGTTGACGCAGCTGCGCTTACCCTGTTGCTTCCTTATGAACTTAAGTCAGGCGAACGGGCGCACCAGCTTGCGGTATACCGGGTGCTGGAGAATGGCAAGCTTACAGTTGTGAAGGATCGTAAGTATGATCCGGCTTCAGGCTATGTCTCCTTCAAGGCCCAGGAGCTTGGACAATATGCAGCTGCCACGGTGAAGCTGCCGGATCATAAGGGCAGCAAATGGGCTGCCGAGAGTGTTGAAGCTCTGGCTGCAAAAGGAATACTTCCTCTGGGAGCAGAGGCTTCCTATGAGACCGGGGTATTGATGAACCGTGCGGAGTTTGCCCAGCTGCTGGTCGATGCTTTTGACCTTCAAGCTGCAACAGCCGCTCCAGGCTTCAAGGATGTCAGTACGGATTCCCCATATGCCGAGGCTATTAATATTGCAGGAGCCTTAGGTATTGTAAAAGGTAGAGCAGATGGGCTCTACAGTCCTATCGCTACACTCAGCCGTCAGGAAATGGCGGTCATGCTGAACCGGCTCGTCCAGCTAGAGCAAATCATGCTGAAGGGCGATTCTGCTGCTGTTCACAGCTTCAAGGATCTGAATCAGCTGAGCGCGGAAGCTGCGGGCGCAATAGAGAAGCTGCGGGCTGCCGGAGTCATCCAAGGCGCACAGAACGGCAACTTCCTGCCGAAGGCCCAGATGACCAAGGAGCAGGCTGCCGTGGTAGTATACCGGATAATCAGCCTCAATTAGTAGAGTAGTGTCCGCAAGTCTATAGCATTGATTCGAGCAGCGGTTCTCCCAGGTAAGGGGGGCCGCTGCTTTTTGTGATGGGAGTAACATGTCTGCAATGTCTGCATTGGGCGACTGTTTTATCTGCATTGCCCGCGTAGTCCGGCTTTCACGTCAGGAAATAGTTGGATTTTAGGCACTTGTTCGCGCGCGGAAGAGACCCGGCCAGACAATAGGTGGAAAAAAGGCACTTGTTACGCCGGGGTCGGAGCAAAAAGAAGAAATTCACAAAAATATATAGCATAAATCCACCTAATTTCCTCAAAAGCTCCAAACCGGCTAAATTAAGATACATTTGTCCAACTAATTCTGTAGTAGGCTGTGCAACCATCGTTTGGACGGCGGTACAACTGGAAGGTACTCGATGTTGCCGGGGTACCTCACAGTTGCCGAAGTTTCTCATTGCTGTTTGAAGTTGTTTGAACCTATTCTAAGCTACAATCCACGATGTCATGTCCGTAACGGATTGTCCTTTTGTAGTAACCTTGCCCCCGCTTAAACAGCGGAGAGGACGGAACGATTGTGGAAAAGCGGCAGCGGTCGCCTTGGTCTCCGGATTTTCACCGCTAAGGGAAATAAATAAAATCTGGAGACCACAGCGATTGTAACAACGGTCCGTTCGCGGAGCGTCCACCCAAGTGCTACCGTAATGCTACGTCCAAAACTGTTGTGGTTATCATTTTGTTATCAATGCTTTGTATTTATCATGTATCTGTCATGTCCGGCTAGGTATGATTAATTTATAAACAAAGTAAACGGATACACGTTGACCAGCAAAGGGGAGCAGAAGCATGAAAAACATGGTTACGCCAGCCAGCGTAAAAGGCGAGAAACTGGATGTCAATGCGGGGAGTCCCCGAAAAAAATCGAAATGGACCAAGAACCTTAGTCTCGATCTGATGGTTCTGCCGGCTTTGATCCTAACCGTGATCTTCGCCTATATTCCAATGACGGGCCTTGCGATTGCCTTCAAGAATTACAAGCCGGGCTTAGGCTTTAGCGCCTCCAAGTGGGTGGGGCTGGAGCATTTTGAATATCTGTTCAGTATTCCCGAGAACGTTCAGATCATCTGGAACACACTGATTATTGCCGGTCTGAAAATGATCGCCAACCTGATCGTTCCTTTCTTGTTCGCACTGCTGCTGAATGAGATCCGCAAGATGGCATTCAAAAAAATGGTACAAACCATTGTCTATATGCCCCACTTCCTGTCATGGGTGATCCTGGGCGGTATTCTCTCCGACCTGCTCGCCAGAGACGGCGGCCTGATCAACCAGGTGCTGGTCAGTGTATTCGGCATCCAGCCGATTTTCTTCCTGGGTGACGGGAACTGGTTCCGGTTTGTCGTTGTAGTGAGTGATGTCTGGAAAGAGTTCGGCTTCAACACTATCGTCTTCCTGGCCTCCCTGGCGGGAATTAACCCGGCACTCTATGAAGCGGCTGAGGTAGACGGAGCAGGACGCTGGCAGCAGACATGGTCGATTACGATGCCGGCCATGCTGCCGATTACCATCGTGGTAGGAACACTGGCGCTGGGTAACGTGCTTAACGGAGGCTTTGACCAGATCTTTAACCTGTATAACGCGCTTGTCTTCGATAAAGGGGACATCATCGATACATTTGTCTACAGACTAGGAATTGTTGACGGTAAGTTCAGCTTCTCCACAGCGGTCGGATTGTTCAAATCCGTTGTCAGCTTTGTCTTGATCGTAACAGCTTACCGCCTTTCGTATAAATTTGCTAACTACCGTATTTTCTAGAATGGAGGCTAATAGGGCATGTATCATAAAACAAAACCTTACCGCATTTTCACCGTGTTCAACTATATCCTGATGATCGCAGTTTCAATTATGTGTGTTGTCCCTCTGATTCACGTTCTTGCTGTATCGTTCAGCGGGAAATCGGCAGCCAATGCCAATCTGGTGGGTCTGTGGCCGGTAGATTTCACAGTGGACGCCTACACCAAGACCGTAGCCAATGAGAATTTCACCCGGTCCATCTGGGTGACGCTGCAGCGCACGGTGCTGGGAACGCTGTTCAGCATGGGGGTAGTCATTCTGGCTGCCTATGCGCTGTCCAAAGAGAACGCCCGGTTCAGACGCCGGAACATGTATATCTGGCTGCTGGTCTTCACCATGCTGTTCAGCGGCGGTCTGGTGCCAATGTACATTCTGATTCAGAAGCTGCACCTGATGAACTCCTTATGGGTGCTGATTCTGCCGGGAGCCGTCTCGGTCTGGAATATCATTCTGTTGCTTAACTTCTTCCGGGCCGTGCCCAAAGAAATGGAAGAAGCCGCCTTCATCGACGGCGCAGGTCATTTCAGAACACTGTTCAGTGTGTATCTCCCGGTATCCATGCCGGCTATTGCTACACTGTCGCTGTTCACGATTGTCGGTCACTGGAACTCCTGGTTCGACGGCCTGCTGTATATGACGGATCACCGCAACTATCCGCTGGCGACCTTCCTGCAGTCAGTCATTGTCCAGCAGGACTTCAGTAAGGTGACTGTACGGCCGGAGGATCTGGAGAATATCTCGCAAAGAACGGTCAAAGCCGCTCAGATCTTCATCGGGATGGCACCGATCCTCATCGTGTACCCATTCCTGCAGCGTTTCTTCGTGAAGGGAATTGTCCTCGGGGCGGTTAAGGAATAGCCGTCCTTCCTATTAAAGGGGGTGATGCACGCGCTGAAAGCTGAAAAAGATTGACTCATATAATTAATATGATTAAATTTTAATTAAAGGGGTGCAAGATTAAATGATAAAGAAAATGAAATTCTCTGCGGCGGCAGTGTTATCCACAGTCATGCTGGGCAGCTTGCTGGCCGGATGCGGCGGAAATGCTGACAACAAGAAGGCGGAAGGGGACAACAAGCCGGCGGCAAGCGAAGACGCTATGTATTCGGCTCCCTTTGAGAATGGCAAATATACAGAACCGGTAACCATCTCAACCGTATTTCCCATCGCAAGCAGCCTGAAATTCAAGAATGGCGAAAATATTGAAAATAACGTGCACACCAAATGGGCCAAGGATACGCTGGGTATTGATATCAAGTATCTCTGGACCGTAAGTGACCAGAACAACGCCTATGAAACCAAGCTGCGCCTGATGCTGACCTCAGGTGAAAAAATGCCGGACATCATCTCGTTCCGTGGAAGCCCTTCCCTGATCTCTGATCTGATTGACAGCGGCCAGTTCACCGATGCGGGCGAATTGTTCGACAAATATGCTTCCGATATCTACAAAAAAGCGATGGCCGAAGAGCCAACCGTATGGAATCCCTACATGAGAGACGGCAAGCGGATGGGGATCCCGATTCTGGAAAACGCTTATAATAATGACCCGGTTATGTATATCCGTGAGGATTGGCTGAAGAAGCTGAACCTTAAGGCTCCGACGAATCTGGCTGAGCTGGAAACCGTGCTCGATGCGTTCACGAACCAGGACCCTGACGGCAACGGCAAGAAGGATACAACGGGACTGGCTGTAGGCTTCAAAAACAATCTGAACACATGGATGTCGGAAGCCGGATGGGTCTTCGGGATGTTCGGCGCCATGCCTAATCAGTGGAACAAGACGGCGGACAACCAGCTCGCTTACGGCTCTGTTCAGCCGGAGATGAAGGAAGGCCTGGCAACGATGCAGAAATGGATGAAAGAAGGCTATATCTCCTCCGAATCCGGTCTGTATGATGAGAACAAAGCAACAGAAGCTTTTACAGCAGGCAAAGCCGGTATCATTGTCGGCCCTTACTGGATGACAGGCTGGCCGCTGCCGGATCTGCAGAAGAACGTTCCAGGTGCAGTGCATAAGGCTTATCCGCTTCCGGCAGGCCCGGATGGCAAGGTAGGCAGACATGGCACGAAGATCGCCTCCGGTGCTGTATTGATCAACAAGGATATGGAGCATAAAGACGCATTCTTCGTCTACCAGAACTATCTGTTTGATAACTGGGCCAACCCGGACAGCACAACCTTCGTGAACGGCTTCGCCAAAGGCTACGATTATGATATCGCTGAAGACGGAACCGTCCTGAAAGAGCAGGATACAGATAAGATTCCAGGCGGCTGGGTGGATGCGATCCGTTATACCCTTACTTACGATGGAGCCATTATTCCTAACCTGATGATGAATACACTGGCTAAGCTGGCCGGCGGCGCTGAGCCTGCTAACCAGTATGAGAAGAATCTGTCCGAGCGTATTCCTGAGCAGATCTTAGCAGCCAAAATCATCGTCGATCAGAAGGACAGTGTAATGCCTGAGATGTTCACAGGTACGCCTACTGAAACTCAGCTCTCCCGTGGAGATATGCTGGAGAAGCTGGAGAAGGAAATTCTGAACAAAATTATTTATGACAAAGCGCCGGTAGACGAATTCGATACCTTTGTAGAGAAATGGAAAACTACAGGCGGCGATAAAGTGACCACAGAGGTCAATGAATGGTATCAATCTCTATCGAAGTAAAGATACGGAGAATCAGGGCGGCCCCCAGGCCGTCCTTTCATTTGGAGGAGGGCAATGTGAAATATCGTCTGTCTATCTTTCAGTGGCTGTCGTTTGTTCTGATGCTGATGCTGCTGATCATCGTAGGTGCGTTTTGGCTCATCTACCGGCTGAACGTGAAGGACATTCAGAATGAGCTGAGAAAAAATAAAATGTACGAGGTTGAATTCATGACCTCCCAGCTATCCACGCAATTTGAACAGGTGCTGACAAATACCATTACTTTGTCACAGGACCAGTCTGTGCGTGGATATCCTTATATTCTGAAGTTCGGTGATCAATATTCCAAATATGAGATGAAGCTGACTATCATCGATAAGCTCGCCCTGAACACCGCCTCTACCTCCTGGAAGAATACGGTTATTCTGTACTATGAGGATGAGAAAGAGACGGTATCCTCTGATTCCTCCTTCTCCTTCAGCACCTTCAGCCCTCCGGAGCAGGCGCGGAACCGCTGGGTGCTGCACATGGATAAGGAAGGCAAGGGATATTACTCCAACATCATGCGCAGTCATATCAGCTCGCTGTTAATTGAAGTCAGGATTTCGCTGGATAATCTGGTGAAAATGATGGATCAGTATGTCTCCGGTATGCCGCTGCTGTACGATGCCTCTGAGCGGGCCTTTATTCAGCCGGGGGCAGCATTTCCGCAGGAGCTGTTAGAGTCGATCAGTCCTGGGATTAACGGGAACAGGGGAACCATCTCCGCTACAGAGAATCGTGCAGAGTATCTGATTAACTATATGAAGTCGGACATGCTGGATTTGTATTTCATAGACGCCTATCCCAAGCGCCAGTATATCGAACCGATTAACCGCAATAACCGGCTGTTCCTCTATGCGGTACTGGTGGTGCTGGTGGGTATTATGTTCTACACGCTGCTTCTTCGCCGTCAGGTGCAGAAGCCGGTGATTATGCTGCGCAAGGCGATCGACCGGTTCGACCGGGGCGACTTTTCCAGCCGTGCCGTCGATCTGCAGGTCAATGAGTTCAAGGTGCTGGGCAATTCCTTTAACCGGATGGCGGAGAATACCCAGACACTGATCGAGCAGGTTCTGCTGGGCGAGCTTGAAGTGAAGGAAGCGAAGCTGAAGCAGTATCAGGCGCAGATTAATCCGCATTTTCTCTATAACTGCCTGAATTTCATTCAGAGCAAAGCAAGCATCGAAGATTATCATGCGGTCACCGCGATGACGCTGCATCTGGCTTCCTACTGCCGGTACATTCATAAGATTGAACAGCTGGATTCTACGCTCCAGGATGAACTGGATTTCGTCGAGCATTATCTGCACATGGTCCATCTGCGCAAAAGAGAGATCACCTTCGAATTCGGTGTCACGGCGGAGGCAGGCAGATACCGGTTGCCAAGGATGATTCTGCAGCCGCTCGTGGAGAACTGCATTAAGCATGGCATTGAACCGGGCCTGAGGCCCGGCATCATCTCGGTTGCCGCCGAGGAAGATGATTCGTATCTTCTGATTACCGTGAAGGATAACGGAATCGGCATGACGGAGGAACGGCTCGGTGCGGTCCGCCGCCATATCGAGGATAATATTATCAGCAATGAACAGCTCGGAACGGGGCTAAGGAATGTGAATCAGCGGCTGCGATTGTATTTTGGCAAGGACTCCGGGTTATCCGTAGACTCCGTGCTGTCCGAAGGCACCTGTTACCGGATTCGGATTGAAAAGGAGGGAGAAGCTCATTCTGCAAATTCTGCTGGTAGATGATGAACAATATGTCGTAGATGATCTGGAGCTTGCTTTTCCATGGCAGGACTTCGGGATTGAAAAAGTATATAAAGCCTACTCCGGCGCCCAGGCCATACAGATGATCGGGCAATACCCGGTTGATATAGTCATTACGGATATCGCCATGCCCGGGATGAGCGGGCTGGAGCTGGTGAAGCAGGTGCGGAAGACCCACCGGAGAATCAAGTGTATTCTGCTAACCGGCTACGCCGAGTTCGAATATGCCAGGGAAGCCCTTCAGTATGGGGTGGCAGAGTATCTTGTTAAGCCGCTGGATCACCAGAAGCTGCGTGCTGCTCTGGAGAGCACGATTAAGACGATTAAGAAGGAAATCGACCGGACGGCATCTTATGAGCAGGCGATGCTGGCCTTCCGGGAGCATCTCCCGGCGCTGAAGGATAAGCTGCTGGCCGAGCTGATTCAGGGCAAATCCTATCCGCAGGAACGGCTGAAGGACAAGCTTAGCGGATATCAGATTGATTTTCAGCTGAACGACCGGGTCTTCCTGATTCTGATCCGTCTGGAGGAGCATTTCACGAACTTCGGGCCGGACAGCCAATTGCTCTTTGAATACGCGGTGACGAACATTGCCTGCGAGCTGCTGGGCCCGGGCTTCGAGCTGTGGCATGGCCGGGATGCTTACGAGAACCTGGTGTTTATTGTGAAGAGCAGTGAAGCGGGGGCGGTTGACCCGGACAAGATTCTCAAGCAGCTAACCCATAATACCCATCAGCTGCACAGCAGTGTGAATGAATATCTGAATGGCGGAATCTCGGTTATTCTGTCCTACCCGGGGGAATTCCCGCTGGATATCCGCGCCATGTATGAGGATTCCCAGTCGGCGTTAAGACAGCAAGTGGGCAATGACCAGGGCTATTTCATCTCCTTGACGGACAAGCAGAAGAGCTCGCCGGTCCAGCCGCTCAAGGACTTATATGCTTCCCCGACACTGATGCATCTGCTGGAGACCGGCCAGTGGCAGGGGTATAAGGAACGGCTGCAGCAGTTGAGAGAATTCAGCAACAACCTGCCGTCGTATAACGAAGAATATATTGAGGAGATCCGTACTATGATTCTCGGCTCCTTTCACTATATTGCCCATAAGAATCATAGCCTGCTCTCCGATCTGGTCGGGCGGGAGCTGCTGGATAAGACCCTCTTCCGTTCCGTGTCCCAACTGGTCAGCTGGGGTGAGGCGCTGGTGGATACCCTGCAGGGCAAGCTCGAACGGGATACACAGAATAACCGGATGGGCATCGTCAAGGAGATGCAGAGCTGTATCGCGTCTAATCTGGCAGAGGCCAGCCAGCAATTCGTTGCGGACGCGGTCTCGCTTCATCCGGCATATGTCTCCAGACTGTTCAAGCAGGTCAGCGGGATCAGCATCAGCGAGTATATCCTGAATAGGAAGATGGAGCAGGCCGTAGCCAGCCTCCGCAACTCCGACCTGAAGATCTATGAGATCTCTGAGCAGCTAGGCTACGCAAATAGCCAATATTTCATCAAAGTGTTCAAGGAGCAATTCGGCATGACTCCGCAGGATTACCGGGGGAAGTTGTAGGGGGATGCGTGGTCTTGTCCCGTAATATTACAGGCTTCGGCTCATTTGGGCTGGGGCCTTTTTTTAGCTAAAATTTAAATATGATAACCGATTGACATAAATATGTTAACCGGTTATCATAAAATTGCATCCGAAATGTATGCGCATTCAAAAAAATCATAAGTATGGGGGGATTTCAGTTGAAATTGAGAAAAGCTGCAAGCTTCGCTATCGCTCTGACGGTGGTCACCGGATTACTCGCAGGCTGTTCCAAGGGGAATTCAACGAACAGTGCTGTCAAGGAAGACAAGGGGAATGGGGGAACACAAACAGAGCAAGCCTCCAAGGACGTTAAGCTAACTTTCTTCAATACTTCTGCAGAAGTCAATACTGTATTCGAGGAGCTGTTCAAGAAGTATCATGAGCAGAATCCGCAGGTGACGATTGAACTGATTCCTACGCCGATCGGCGGCGCGCAGCTTGAGAAGTTCCAATCCCTGCTGGCCTCCGGCAATCCGGCGACCATCGTGAATCTGGATGCAGGCACCATACTTCAATATAAGGATGATTTTCTGGATTTAGAGCCGGAGAAGGCGAAGTATGAAGCGCTGACCAATCCGGGAGCTATCGACGGCGCGTTGCTGGACGGACAATTCCTGGGTATTCCCTGGACTGCCCAAGGCTACGGTCTGCTGTACAACAAGCGTGCAGTAGAAGAGGGTATCGGCGGTGCCTTTGATCCAGCATCGGTGAAGACCCGTGATGATCTGGAAGCGGTCTTCAAGAAGATTGAAGCGGCTGGCAAAGCACCCGTCATGCTTCACGGGGCAGACTGGTCGCTCGGCGCCCACTATCTGGGATTGACCTATTCCCTGCAGTCGCAGAAGGTGGAGGACAACCGGAAGTTCGTGGAGGAGCTGAAGAACGGGCAGGTTCAGCTGACGGAGAATCCGCAGTTCACCGGACTGATGGATACCTTCGATCTGCTGAAAAAATACAACGCACGTAAGAGCGACCCGCTCGTTGCCGATTATAACCGTGACAGCGCGGATTTCGCCAAGGGAGCTGCCGCCTTCTACTTCATGGGAGACTGGAGCTGGGCGGTTATCGGAACACTGGAAGGCCGCGATGCCGACTTCGGTATTCTGCCGCTGCCTGTGAGCAATAACCCGGAGGATTTCGGCAACGCGCAAGTCGCCTACAGCGAGCCTAAGCTGTTTGCCATTGATGATTCGAAGTCTACGCCGGAGCAGCAGGAAGCCGCCAAAGCGTTCATCGAATGGATGGTCAGCAGTGAGGACGGACAAAAGGCCATTATTACCGATATGGGGCTGTCCATGCCGTACAAGGATCTTAAGGCGAAGAGCACGAACGTTATGTCTAACGCCGTCAGCGAATACGTGAAGCAAGGGAAGATTATCAACATCGGTGTCATCAATTACCTGCCGCAGGATTACTGGGCCAAGACCGGAGCTGCGATGCAGAAGTATCTGGTAGGCAATATCGACCGCCAGGGGCTGGCGCAGGAGGTTCAGGATTACTGGAAATCGTATGCAGGGAAATAGAGAATTTCTTCGTTTGTGCTAAAAGAACAGGCTGAACCGGGATATTCTCCAGTTCAGCCTGTTAAGAGGAAAGGGGGCAGCACTATGAACAAAAAGCTATCACTGAAGAATGCGGGGACGTTTCTGGTCTTCGGAGGTCCCTCTATCTTCGCTTTTGCCGCCGTTGTGATCATACCGTTCATCGTCGGCTTATATTTGACCTTCACGAACTGGGATGTCCGGACAGGCGACAGCAGCCTGATCGGCTTCACGAATTATCTGGAGGTGTTCAGGGATAAGGTGTTCCTTCAGCAGCTGTGGTTCACCCTGAAGTATGTCTTCTTCACTGTGGTGATTGCCAATGTGTTCGCTTTCTTCATCGCACTCGCCCTGACGAGAGGCGGGAGAGGGGAACAATGGCTGCGGACAGGGTTCTTCACACCCAATCTGGTCGGCGGGATCGTACTCGGCTACCTGTGGCAGACGCTTTTCTCACAGGTGCTGCCTTACCTTGGCGCTAAATACGGCTGGGAGCTGTTTCAGACCTCATGGCTGACGAATACGGGGACGGCATTCTGGGCGCTGATCATTGCGACCGCCTGGCAGCTGGTCGGGTATCTGATGATCATTTATATCGCGGGCTTCACAGGCGTTCCGAATGATGTACTGGAGGCGGCGAGCATTGACGGAGCGGGGCGGACTTCAGTGATCCGTAGAATCATCCTGCCGCTGACGGTTCCTGCGATCGTCATCTGTATTTTCATCTCCCTGTCCCGATCCTTCTTAACGTATGACATCAACCTAGCGTTAACCAAGGGCGGACCGTTCAATTCAACGGAGCTGGCCACCTACCATATCGTGCAAAAAGCCTTCCTGTCCAATCAATACGGTGTCGGCCAGGCAGAGGCAGTCGTTCTGTTCGCTGTCGTCGCGATTATCGCCCTGACGCAATCCTATCTGCTGAAGAAGCTGGAGGTGGAATCTTAATGAATGCTAACCGGCGTATCCTCCCGGGCCTGCGGACAGGATTCCTGTACCTGCTGCTGTTGGCCTTTTTAACACCGTTCCTGCTGATTATTATGAACTCCTTCAAGACCACCCAGCAATTCTTCGAGAGCCCGCTGTCGCTGCCGACAACGATTAATTTCAAGAACTATGCCAGCGCTTTTGACAATATGGACTTTATGCAGGGGTTCATGAACTCGCTGATCATTACGGGGATTTCCGTTACTATCATTATTATTTTCTCGGCGATGACCGGGTACTTATTCGTCCGTTACAAATGGAAGGTGAATTCCATCCTCTTCTTCCTCATGCTGGCCTCCATGGCTCTGCCCTTCCAGGTGCTGATGATTCCAATGGTCATGCTGTACGGAAATATGGGGCTGCTGAATACCAAGCTAACGCTTTTGTTCATGTATCTCGGCTTCGGAGTGCCGTTTGGCGTCTTCACGTTCCACGGCTTTATCAAAGGGATTCCTTATGAGCTGGAAGAATCGGCGTTTATCGAAGGGAGCAGTACGCTGCGGACGTTTTTCAGTATTGTGCTGCCCTTGCTGAAGCCGGTGTTCGTCACCCTGCTGGTACTCGATGTGCTCTGGATCTGGAATGACTATCTTCTGCCCAGCCTGGTGCTGCTGTCACCGGATCAGAAGACACTGCCGCTGTCCACGTATACCTTCTTCTCCTCCTATTCTGTGGACTATGCGCCGCTGATGGCCGGGCTGATTATGACGATCATTCCCGTGCTGATCATCTACCTGTTCCTGCAAAAACAGATCATCAAAGGGATCACAGAAGGGGCGCTGAAGTAAGGGGGAGCGGGGAAGTCCCAATGTACACCGCAGTGACGATTACGCTTCAATAGCTGAAATCCATGCGAAATTCATCTATAATTGGAACTAAAAAGCAAGGTGGTTTCTATGGCGAATCTGAAGGATGTTGCGAAGCAGGCAGGACTTTCTGTGAATACAGTGTCCAGAGTCCTTAACAATAGAGGGTATATCAGTGACAAGACGAAGGAGAAGGTCTACCGGGTGATGAAGGAAATGAACTATCAGCCGAATGAAATGGCCCGGGCCCTGTTCCGCAAAAAATCCAATATGATCGGGCTGATCATCCCGGCGATTTCCCATCCTTTTTTTGCCGAGCTGACCGCCTATCTCGAATATTACGCAGACCTTAAGGGCTACAAGCTGCTGCTCTGCAATTCCAACCGCAACGTCTCCAAGGAAGTGGATTATATCGAGATGCTCAAAAAAAATCAGGTTGACGCCATCATCATGGGCAGTGCCGTGCTGGATGTGCAGCATTATCTTCACCTGGACCTGCCAATCGTCTCCTTCGACCGTGTAATCTCGGAGGATATCCCCGTGGTCACCTCGGATAATCTGGAGGGCGGCCGGCTGGCTGCCCGGTTATTAACCGGCCAGGGCTGCCGGCACACGGTCTATATCCAGCGGGGGATCGACGGTCCCCAGCATCACTTCATGCTGGCCGGCCTGAGAAGGCAGGGGTACGAAGAAGAGCTGAAGCGCGCCGGGCTTGCGCCGCTGTACTTGCAGCTCGAGGTCAATGAGGGGAGCTATACCGGAGGGGACACCGCCATTGCCGCCTACCTCCAGGAGCATCCTGAGATCGACGGCGTATTTGCCAGCAGTGATGTGATTGCCGCCGAGGTCATTCATGCCTGCAACCTGCTCGGCAAGGAGATTCCTTCAGCCATGCGCATTGTGGGCTATGATGATGTGCAGCTCGCCTCCATGATCTCACCGCGTCTAAGCACTGTCCGGCAGCCGATTCAGGAGATGAGCGAAGCCATTATGGAGCTGGCGGTCCGGCAGATCGAGGGCCAGGCGGTGGCGATGGTGAACACGTTCCCGGTAACGGCTGTGGAGCGCGGCACGACCTGATACTCAGGACTGGCAGCTTCCCTGCCAGTGTCTGCCTTAGTAGAGCGTCAGGTTTAAATTTATGGATTGGATCATTAAGAGGAAACCACCTAACTTATTAGGTTCAGTTTTTCGCATAATCAGAGATAAGTGTATTCGGTGCAACTAAAAAAAGTGAAAAGGAAGGTATTCCTTCCCTAACTGTATTTCATACAACTAAATTTGCTGGAATGGGCGAAAATCCAGGTATAGAGGTATCTTAATTGCACGAAATACAGCTAAACTGAGATTCGCCAGTATATCCGGCGATTTAGCTGTACAGATTGCAATTAAACCATTCTTACAGTTTTGAAGCTGCTGCTGCCCTATTATATCAACCGGTTAACATAGAACCTTGCCTTGTTCTGCTGAACAGAGGAAGAAGGCTGACCCGGGTCAGGAGGTACGGATGGCTGTAACCATCAAAGATGTTGCCGAGAAGGTCGGCGTCTCCGTCACTACCGTCTCCCGTGTGCTGAATAACCGGGGATACCTCAGTGAGAGTCTGAAGCAAAAGGTGAACGATGCCATGGAGGAGCTGAATTACCATCCGAGTGAGGTGGCACGCTCCTTGCTGCGCAAGAAGTCCAATATTATCGGCCTGATTCTGCCGGATATCTCCCATCCGTTCTTCGGAGAGGTAACCAAGCATATTGAGGCCTATGCCTATGAACAAGGCTATAAGCTTATGCTGTGCAATTCCCTGCATCATAAGAAAAAAGAGAAAGAATACATCGATCTGCTGCGGGCCAGCCGGGTTGACGGCATTATCATGGGCAGCCATACGATGAGCGTGAACGATTACAAGTCAATCAGCCTGCCGCTGGTGTCGCTGGACCGGCAGATCTCTAAGTCGATTCCGTTCATTGCCTCGGATAACTATCAGGGGGGAGTGCTGGCCACCAGGCTGCTGCTGCGCAAAAAATGCCGGAGTATCGCCTATCTCAGCGGGAATCTGCGCCTCAATCTGCTGGCCAAGCAAAGGCATGACGCCTTCCTGGAGCAGGTCAAGAGGCAAGATGTGGAATATACCGTCCGGCAAACTGATCTGAACGGATTTAAGTATAAGGATTACGAGAAGCTGGTCAGCAGTCTTTTTGAGGAACGCCCTGAGCTGGACGGCGTATTCGCGAGCAGCGATATGCTGGCGCTACAGGTGCTGAAGCAGTGCAGAAGGCTGGGCAGAGCCGTGCCCGGTCAAGTCAAGGTCGTAGGCTATGACGGAATTGCTGCCTTGGAGGCGGAGGATCTGACTACTATCGTCCAGCCGATCAAGAAGATGGGCGAGCTGGCTGTTCAATATCTGCTTCAGCAGATTGCCGGCGAGCCGGTTCCGCTGGAGACGATTCTTCCCGTCCGGTTATCGGAGAAGGGGACCACTTGAAGCACGCAGGATTCATTCACATTCGAACGATATGGAGGAAATATATATGGATTTCATTTACCGCGTAGCCCCGGATTTACGGGAAGGGATCGCTGGCCTGCCGCCGCTGTATTTGCCGGAGGATCTGGCCGCAGCCCGGAATATGGTTCCGCCGCCTACTGAACCGTCGGACTGCGTCCGCATTACGGAACGGGTTCTGATTGCCGGCTCCGGGCCGGTTCGGATCAGAATTTATGAACCGGCTCAGCGAAGTGAACATAAGCTGCCTGCCCTGCTCTGGACCCATGGCGGCGGCTATATTCTGGGCCAGCCGAGCGGTGACGATGCGTTATGCGAGAGCTTCGTCCTCGCGGCCAACTGTGTAGTCGTGTCGCCCGATTACCGCCTTGCCCCGGAGCATCCGTACCCGGCAGCCATTGAGGACTCTTATGCAGCACTTGTGTGGCTGGCCGATATCAATAATGGGCTGAGCATCGATTTGGCCCGGATTGCCGTGGGCGGAGCGAGTGCAGGCGGCGGTCTGGCAGCGGCTCTGGCCCTGATGGCGAGAGACAAGGGCGGTCCTGCCCTCTGCTTCCAGCTTCCGCTGTATCCGATGCTGGATGACCGCAACATTACACCTTCGAGTTATGAGTTCACGCACCCTGCGGTGTGGAACCGGGCTAATAATCTGGTGGCATGGGAGATGTACCTGGGCGGTCCTGCCGGGGGCGCAGACACCTCCCCGTATGCGGCACCCGGCCGTGCGGATCAACTGGCGGGACTTCCGCCCGCCTATATCTGCGTCGGTCAGCTCGACCAGTTCCGAGATGAGACGATTGATTACGTGGCACGGCTGGCACAGGCCGGTGTAGAAGTGGAATTTCATCTCTACCCGGGGGGCTATCATGGCTTCGAGCATGTTGTCCCTGCAGCCGAAGTCAGCCGCAGAGCCAGAGAGGGATACATCCATGCCCTGGCAAGAGCCTTGAACTCTTAAATTGTAAAAAGAGGACGGGTTTTTGAAAGTATTGTGTACACAGAGACCATAGAATGGATATGACACAAGGATACTGGAGTACCAAGGGGGAGTGCGGGTGTTTAAACTCGGAGAGACAATACCATTTGAAGATAAGGCGAACGATGTGTTAACAGTGGGCGAGCTGCTCGTGGATATGATCTCCAATGAATACGGCGAGGATACGGTAGGTGATGGATATACCCGTTATTTTGGCGGATCGCCTTCAAATATTGCCATTAATGCGGGGAAGCTGGGCATCCGGTCGCATGTGGCTTCGGCGGTGGGCAGGGATAGCCTGGGCAACTATCTGATCAACCGGCTGCAGAGCGCCGGAATGGCGACAAGCGGCATCCAGCAGGTCGATGATTCTACCAGTATGGTGGTGATTACCAAGAGTCAGTCTACGCCGGTTCCGATCTTTTACCGTGCGGCGGATTACCGGCTGGAGTACAATGAGGCGCTGGAGCAAGCCTTGATTCATTCCAGAATTGTCCACTTCTCCTGCTGGCCGATCTCCAGGACCCCATCCCGTAGGGCGGTGGAGCGGGTGATCCAGACGGCGCGGAAGCATAAGGTGCTGATCGGCTTCGATCCCAACTATCATCCCTCGATCTGGCAGAAGGGAGAGGACGGGGTAGCCTATGTCAAAAGCATCATCCCGAAGGTGGATATCATCAAGCCTTCCGAGGATGACGCTGAGCGTCTGTTCGGTCCCGGCACGCCGGAGGAGCAGATCGCCAGATTCCTTGCGCTTGGTGCGAAGCTGGTCATTCTGACGCTGGGCAAGGACGGGGCACTCGTCTCCACCGGCAGCGAAACGATGTCCTTTGCGACCAAGGCGACGCAGATTGAAGATACGACGGGAGCAGGAGATGCCTTCTGGTCCGGATTCTATACAGCTATTATCAAAGGATATACGCTCACAGAAGCGCTGGAGCTTGGATCTGCTGTCAGCGCGTACAAACTGAAATTCACCGGTGCGGTAGTCGATCTGCCTGCGCTTGCGGTCATTAAGCAACAATTCAACCTGTAGGAGGCTTCTTAAGATGACACTGAAGAATCAAGTACAGTTAATTACCTATCCCGATTCCCTGGGCGGAGACCTGAAGCAGCTCCATCAGGTGCTGCGCGGTCCCTTCGCCGGGCTGTTTGCCGGGGGGATTCACATCCTTCCGCCCTTTCCTTCTTCGGGGGACCGCGGCTTTGCGCCGCTGACGTATCTGGAGATCGAGCCGGAATTCGGCAGCTGGGAGGACATCCGCAGCATCGGGGAAGAATTCGATGTGCTGGTGGATCTGATGGTCAATCATATCTCCAGGCAATCGCCGTATTTCCAGGACTTCCTGGAGCATGGCCGGGCTTCGGAATATGCGGATCTGTTCATCACCCTGGACAAGATCTGGGAGAATGGCGAGCCTGCGCGTGCGGATATCGAGAAGATGTTCCTGCGGCGGCCGCTGCCTTATTCTACGTTCACTACCTCCGGAGGGGTGGAAGAGAAGGTCTGGACCACTTTTGGCAAAACCGATCCTTCCGAGCAGATTGATCTGGATATCCATTCTCCGCTCACCCGCGACCTGCTGCGGCAGTTCTTCCTGAACTTCAAAGAGCAGAATGTCAAGATTGTCAGGTTGGATGCGGTCGGGTACGTGATCAAGAAGCTGGGCACCAGTTGTTTCTATGTGGAGCCGGAGATCTATGAATTCCTGGACTGGATTAAGGAGATGGCGGATTCGCTGGACATAGAGCTGCTGCCGGAGGTACATGCGCATCACAGTATCCAGACTAAGCTATCGGAATACGGCTGCTGGATCTATGATTTCATTCTGCCTTACCGCGTGCTTGAGGCGCTTACCGGCAGATCCAATACGGCGCTGTACGACTATCT
The DNA here is from genome assembly GCF_038595095.1 of Paenibacillus sp. FSL P2-0089. Lineage (NCBI taxonomy): Bacteria > Bacillati > Bacillota > Bacilli > Caryophanales > Paenibacillaceae > Paenibacillus > Paenibacillus sp. FSL P2-0089. The sequence goes on along the minus strand of NZ_CP152006.1, from coordinate 5,222,354 downwards.
GCGGACCCGTTCGCCTAAGCAGTTCACGATGCTGGACTGTCATGACGGTGTTCCGGTGAAGCCCGACCTGGATGATCTGATCGATACCAAGGAAGCCCGGGAGCTGGTGGATCTCTGCGTGGAGCGCGGAGCGAACCTGAGCCTGATTCTGTCCGAGGAGCATAAGGCCCCGGATGGCTTCGATGTCCATCAGATCCGCTGCACCTATTACAGCGCACTGAATGAGGATGACGATGCGTACCTGGCAGCAAGGGCGATTCAATTCTTCGTACCGGGTATTCCGCAGGTCTATTATGTAGGCTTGCTGGCTGGCCGCAATGATCTGGAGCAGGTCGCCCTGACGGGGGAAGGCCGGGAGATTAACCGCCATAACTATACGCTGGAGGAGATTGCAGCGGAGAGTGAGCGGGAGGTCGTGCAGCGGCTGATGAAGCTAATCCGCTTCCGCAATGAGTATAGCGCCTTCCATGGAACCTTCCGGGTGCTAGAGGCAGAGGCGGATGAAATCAGGCTGATGTGGGAGCAGGGAACAGCATATTGCCGGCTGCATATTAACCTGCAGAATTATAAGACTGTTATCGAATATATAGATCAGCAGGGACAAGAAGCGGTATACTGGGTCTGATTCTAATTCGTTAAGGGGGAATGATGATGGCTACAATGCAAATCAGCCTGTTCTCGGCAAGTCTGAAGCGGGAGGTCACGATCCAGGCCATATTGCCGGTGGATCTGCCGGAGGGCTGGGGATTGCCTGCCTGGTCGGGCCAGCCCTTGAGATCGCTCTATTTGCTGCACGGCTTCTCCGGCAGCCAGAACGACTGGCTGAACTTCTCCAGGATCAGGGAGCTGGCAGACAGGCACCAGGTGGCAGTATTCATGCCGGCCGGGGAGAACCGCTTCTATGTCAATGATGAGCTAAGAGAAGAATACTACGGTGAGTATATCGGCAGAGAGCTGGTAGACTTCACCCGCAAGCTGTTCCCGCTATCAGCAGCCAGAGAGGATACCTGGATCGGCGGCTTATCCATGGGCGGCTACGGGGCAATCCGCAACGGCCTGAAATACGCGGAGCGCTTCGGCCGGATCATCGCCTTATCCTCGGCCTTAATTCCGTATAGAGTTGCCAATATTTCCCCAGACTATAAAGACGGAATTGCCAGTTATTCCTACTATGCCAGCGTCTTCGGCGATCTGAGTAGGCTGCTTGGCAGCGACAAAGACCCTGAGCAGCTGGTGCGTGATGTGAAGGCGCAGGGACTTGCCCTGCCGGAGCTGTATATGGCATGCGGAACCGAGGATATGCTGCTGGATGTGAACCGCCGGTTCCATCAGTTCCTGGAAGGCGAGCAGGCCGCCCATTACTATGAAGAAGGCCCTGGCGACCATAACTGGGCGTACTGGGATAAGCATATTGAAGCTGCGCTGGACTGGGCGGCTAACTAACTTTATTGATTAACTTTATAAAAACAGACAGGGAAAAGTGGCGGAGGGGAATTTTGGAACTGTAGGAGCGGTAGCGTCCGCCTTTGTATACGGATTTCCACCTCGATCAGAGGTAATAATTAAGAAATCTGTATACAACAGCGGCCGGAAGTCCAAAACTTCTCCGGAGTCACGGCCATCCCCAAAAAGAGAAACTTTTAATCATAATCAATATAACAACTAGAACAGCAAATTGCATACTTATACGCCCCTGGGTCCGGCCTAAGAAGGTATCGGCTCAGGGGCGTGCTGAATTCCGGGGAAAGGAAGAGGCGGGGATGATCCGAACCAACAGTATCGTGTTCAAATTTGCGTTGCAGATGACAGTGATTCTTGCGATCCTGCTGTCCATCCTTGTTCTGAGTAACATCTACTCCCTGGAGGTGGTGCGGAGCAATGCACTGACCAGCTCGCGTAATACACTGGCCCTCTATCAGGCCAATATTCATAATAACTTCAACAATTTCTCCAAGGACCTCATTGAGGTGTTCGACCATAACGTGGATACTGCGGTGAATTCGGCGGGGATGGATGAGAACAGCCGGTATTTCAAGGTCCAGCAGCTCAAGAATAGCCTGCAGGCAAAAATAGCAGGCGATAATTCGAGCGACGGCATGTTCATCAGGCTCTCGGATGAGCTGGTGCTGGAGCAGTTCAACCGCCGGATTCAATCGGAGGATAAGCTGGCTCTGGTGGATTTTATCAATATGCATAAATTCAGTACGGCTCCGGCAGAACATAGCGGGGTATGGAAGGTCTTCCAGATCCGCGGCGAGTCCTACTTGTTCAAATACATTACTTATTCAGGAGTCAGCTTCGGAACGCTGGTGAAAGCGGACACGCTGCTGGCTATGGTTGATAGGGGAGGCAATGATAAGAACCGTTATGTGCTGAGTGACTCGGAGGGAATGATTCTGGCAGCGAATAATATCTCTCTTAATGAAGAGGATACGACGCTTGAGAGCTTAAGCAGGCAGTATCAGCGGGATTACCTGATTGTATCTGAACCGATCGGCGAGTTCGGGCAGATGACTCAAATGGTTGCCAAGGGCAGTCTGTTCTCGGGCCTGAAGCTGATTCAGTGGGGGATCGCCCTGCTGGCGGTTCTCTCGGTCATCGTGGTGCCGCTGGTGCTGAGATTCCTGACGAGAGATGTGCTGAGGCCGATTCTGGAGCTGGTGAAGGCGGCGAAGGCGGTCGAGCAGGGGCAGCTGGAATACCAGATTCCGCAGAATACCCCGTATTCCCTGGAATTCCTGAAGCTGTTCCATGCGCTGGAGTCCATGGTCAGTGAGATCAAGGATCTGAAGATTCAGTCCTATGAAGAACAGATCGAAATCAGCCGCGCCGAGATCAAGTATCTGCAGATGCAGATCCGGCCCCATTTTTTCCTGAATGCGATCTCAACGATCACCAGTCTAACCTATCAGAATAAAAACGAGGAGATCCGCCGCCTGATCCACTGCCTCTCCGAGCATCTCCGGTATATGTTCAGAGGAGGGCTGATGGAAGTGACGATGGAGGAGGAGATCCGGCACACTGAGAATTATATCCGGATGCAGGAGATCCGTTATCCTGAGCAGATTTTTTTCATGATCGAGATGCAGGAGGAAGCGCGGCAGGTGCCGGTTCCCCAATTCATGATTCAGACCTTTGTGGAGAATACGTTCAAGCATGCTATGTTCGTTCAGGAGCTGCTGTCTATTTTCATTAGGGTGCGGATGGAGCTGCGGGACGATAGTCCATTTGTCAGCATTGTCATTGAAGATAACGGGGCGGGCTTCGCTTCTGAATGGCTGGATCAGCCGGAGCGCGAAGAGGCAGGGGAGGACGGAGGCAGAGTGGGCATTGCCAATATCCGCAAGACTCTCAGACTGCTCTACAAACGGGAAGATCTGCTTAAGCTGTCGAATATCGAGACTACAGGTGCGAGAGTTGAGCTATGGATTCCTGTGAAGCCACTCGAATGGGGCCAGCCCGGCTTAGAGGGAGGATAATATGCGTTGTATGCTGATTGACGATGATATTCCTACAATTGAAGCGTTGCGCGGTATTGTGAATTGGGAGGAATTCGGAATTACGGAAGTGCTAACCGCTCATAATATACAGGATGCGAAGCAACTCTTCGAGCACGGCGAGCCGGATCTGATGATTTGCGATATTGAAATGCCGCGCGGCTCGGGCATTGAGTTGATCAAGTGGGCCAGAGACCGTCAATATGAGGGCGGATTCATCTTCCTGACCTGTCATGAGAGCTTCACCTTCGCCTCCCAGGCGATCTCATATGACGCAGACTCGTATCTGGTCAAGCCGCTGGACAAGCAGGAGCTGGAAGCGGCGCTGCGCAAGTCTATGGATACGCTGAAGAACAAAATTATGTTAGGCGAATACAGCAAGCTGGGCCATGCGTGGCTGAAGAACCAGGATCTGATAGAACGCAGCTTCTGGAGCGATGTGCTGACGGCGACAATCTCTCCCCGGCCACAGCTGATCCAGAGTGAGGTGCAGAAGCGGGAGCTGTCCATTCCGGTGCATGCAGAATACAGGCTGCTGCTGGTAAGTGTTCCCCGCTCTCAGATTGAACGGGAATGGGATGAGAGCATCTTCCATTATGCCCTCTCGAACCTGGTCTCTGAAATTCTCAGCAGCCGGGTGGGCAGCGGCCGGATGATTGCCTATCAGGTCGATAAAGTATTCTACAATGCGATCATTGTGGAGAGTCCGGCGGATATGCAGGAGCTGGAGGTGAGCGCCGGAGAGATCATCCGGCTGTCCAGACAGTATCTGAAATGTACGGCTACCTGTTACTTCAGTGAGCCTGCGGCGATCTCCCGCCTGGCGCAGCTTAAGACGGAGCTGGAGCAGGCGGACGAAGCGAACATTATTTTCCGGGGGAAGCTGCATTTGCCGAATAAGCCCTTCCAGGTAGATCTGACCGAGCGCTTCACCCTGGATACGGAGCTGTTCACCCTGCTGTTCGTCCAGAAGGAGAAGGCGCAGATTGTGAACCGGCTCAAGAAAGAACTGGAGCTGCTGACGAGTCTGAACAAGCTGGATGCGGCAACGCTCCATTCGATACGAGAGGACCTGCTTCAGGTGGTCTATACGCTGCTCGCGCGGCACCACATTCAAGCCCACCGCCTCTTCGAGGGCGAGCTCAGCCAGCAATTGGCCCAGGATGCCGAGAGCAGCGTGTTCGACTTCATGAAATGGGCGCAGGCGCTGACAGACAAGACGCTGGATTCCATTAAGGAAGTGCTGCAGTCCGAAGGGGTGGTCGAGCGGGCCAAACGGTTCATTCAGGAGCACTATACCCAGGACCTCAGCCGGGAGGATGTTGCCGCAAGCGTATATCTGACCGCGGATTATCTGGCCAAGGTGTTCAAGCACGGGACCGGCCAGAGCGTGAAGGAGTACCTGAATGACTGCCGGATCAGAGCGGCGAAGCAGAGGCTGGTGGAGAGCACGGCGAGCATCGGGGAGATTGCCATGGATACCGGCTTCGATACCCTCTCCTATTTCTCCACTGTGTTCAAAAAATGGACAGGCGAAACCCCGGCAGCCTACCGCTTGAGGCACAAATCCGCCTTATAGTGACAATGATGACCATTAGGAAGCTCCGCATCTCCTACCGGAGGCGGGGCTTCTTGCTGCGTAGGCAGGAATCTTATTTATGGTGCGCGGCATCCGGCTGGTTGACTGGCTGAGGGTGCTGGAAACTGAGTTAAGGGATCTAGGAGGCTTAAGGTTACTCCTGCGCAGAATTTAGTTGGATTTTATACATCTGTTGCTGAAGGGGTGAACGCTGGCGGAGGAATAGCTGGATAAACAACACTTAATTAGACACAATTCCGGCAAAGTAGAGAAAATGCTAATATTAGATGCCGTTTTTCCATTTGTTGGGGTGGCGTTGGGAAAAATAGAAAAATTAAAATACGTTTTTCCACCTGTTTGTTTGCCAAGGCCCAGCGTTCTGCCGTCGTCCCCCAGGGGGCTAATTAGCTATGCAGAGCCGAGAATCCTCGCCACCCGTCCAGTGCGGTTTTTTATAAAAACAGCCCGTATTATTGAAAGCCTGCCGCCCTCCAGGACCGGTACAATGAGAGTGTAAATACAGAACAGGAGGCATGATGATAATGAAGAAAAAGGGGTTAGGTTCACTGCTGCTGTCCATGGTAATCTGCGGTTCACTGCTCTCCGCCTGCGGCGGCAATTCCAATACATCGTCCAAGAATTCCGTGGATACGGAAGCGAAGGCCAAGGTGGCTGAGATTGTATTCGCACTGCCCTCCTTCAACCGGATTCCCGATGATCTCAGCAAGGTGACCGAGGCCATCAATGCCATTACTACCGCGAAAATCGGGGTGAAGGTGGACTTCCGACTCTTCGGCCCGGCAGATTATGCCCAGAAGGTCAATCTCGCGCTCCAGAGCGGGGAGAAAATGGATGTCTTCACCACCCTCGGACAATTCTCCAACTATGTATCCAAGAGCCAGGTGGCTCCGCTCGAAGAGCAGCTTACCGAACACGGCAAAGAGCTGACAGCCATTCTGGACAAGGATTTCGGGCCGGATATTCTCAAAACCACCACGATGGACGGACATATCTACGGCATTCCTGTGAATAAAGGGATGGCGCTGCCGACCAATATCATCTACAACGCGGATATGCTCGCAGAGGCGGGCGTAGCAGCAGACTCCATCCAATCGATAGAGGATCTGCCTGCGGTGTTCGGCGCAGTGAAGCAGAAGCTGCCGGATGTAGTTCCGTTTGGCCCGATTAATGTGAATCCGACGGATACCGGACTTGTGAACTGGATGAAGGGTGCGAGCAAGGTGGATTACCTGACCGATACCACCGGAGTCGGTGTCGTGATCGGTGATAACGGGAAGGTCGTTAACTTCTACGAATCGGATGTCTTCAAGAACGGAATTCAGATGATGAGAGACTGGTTCGAGGCCGGGTATCTGCAGAAGGATACCGCAACCACTACGATTACAGCGATGGAGATGGTCTCCTCGGGGCGTGGCTTCTCCTTCCTGGGCGGCTACAGCGGCATGGAGGTTGGCAAGCAGCTGAGTGCACAGGTCGGCAAAAACATTGAGACCAAGCGCATCGCCCCGTTCTACTTCGATACAAGCGCCGTGAACTCGGTGACCTGGATGGTCTCCAGTACCTCGAAGGAGACGGAAGCCGCTGTGAAGTTCCTGAACCTGCTCTACACCGACAAAGAGCTGATCAACACCATTCTGTTCGGAATTGAAGGGGAGGATTACATCAAGGTAGATGAGCATCATGTGAAATTCCCGGAAGGCATGGACGCCAATACGGTGCCTTATACAGCCATGCTTAGCTCAGGGATTGTTGGCTCCGAGTCACTCCAGTATCAGATGGAGGGAATCAACTGGTCGGATGTTGAACTGAAGCTGAAGGAGAATAAGGATACCGAAAGATCGCCGTATTTCGGCTTTATCTTCGACCAGGGTCAAGTGAAGACGCAGATGAGTGCTGTGAACAACGTAGTGAATCAATTCCTGCCGGCACTGGTCAGCGGATCGGTAGATCCTGAGAGCATTATTGCGAAATTCAACAGTGCGCTGAAGGATGCGGGTGCACAGGACATTATAGACAGCAAGCAGCAACAACTGGATCAATGGCTTGCCGCGCAAAAACAATAATTTGAATAAGCCTGCTGAGGGTAGAGCCGCTAATGGAGGCTCTGCCCCCGGCAATGGAGGTGAATCCGGCATGACTGCCAAACCTAAATCCAAGCCACTCAAAAAAACACTTCCTTTATTAATTCTCGCGGGTCCGGGACTGCTGTATTTTCTCATTAACAGCTACTTCCCCATGTTCGGGGTGTTCATCGCGTTCAAGGATGTCAATTATGCCAAAGGCATCTTCGGCAGCGACTGGATCGGCTTCAAGAACTTCACCTTTCTGTTCCAGACCAGTGATGCCTGGATTATGACCCGCAACACCCTGCTGTACAATCTGACGTTTATCGCGCTGGGAACCGTAGTTTCAATCATCATTGCCATTCTGATGTCGGAGCTGCTGAACAAGCTGTACTCGAAGCTGTTCATGACCGGGCTGATTCTGCCGAACCTGATCTCGATGATCGTGCTTTCGCTGCTCGTCTTCGCCTTTCTGAACGCCGACAGCGGGTTCGTCAATCATTCGATTCTGCGGCCGCTGGGGATACCGGAGATCAACTGGTATTCGGAGGCGAAATATTGGCCGTACCTGCTGGTCCTCATTCAGATCTGGAAGACGGCAGGCTACGGCTCAATTGTCTATTTTGCCTCGATTGCCGGCATTGACAAGAGCATCTATGAGTCGGCCAAAATCGACGGTGCCGGGAAGCTCAAGCAGATCCGCATGATTACTCTGCCGCTGCTGAAGCCGACCATTATTGTGCTGGTGCTGATGTCGATGGGCCGGATTTTCAACTCTGACTTCGGCCTGTTCTATCAGGTTCCAATGAACTCTGGTGCGCTATACAGCACTACCCAGACGATTGATACGTATGTCTACCGCGCCTTGATGCAGCTCAATGATATTGGAATGTCGGCAGCCGCCGGTCTGTATCAGTCGCTGGTCGGCTTTGCCCTTGTGCTTACGGTCAATGCCATCGTCAAGAAGGTCAATCCAGAAAACGCTTTGTTCTAGGAGGAAATTCGGATGATCCAAACAAGAGGAGAACGAACGTTTACGGTGTTTTCTGCGGTCGTGATGATCCTGCTGACGGTTTTTGCTTTTTTGCCCTTCCTGCTGATTGTGATCGCTTCATTCACCAATGAGACAACCCTGATCCGCAACGGGTACAGCTTTTTCCCGGAGCATCTAAGTCTAGACGCGTACCGGTATATTAAGTCCTCGGCGTACATTTTCATTAGAGCCTATGGCGTTTCTTTTCTGGTGACGATCCTGGGAACCGCGATTGGACTGCTGATAACAAGCATGCTTGCTTATCCGATGTCCCGGTCTGATTTCAAGTATCATAATACGCTGGCGTTTGTCGTCTTCTTCACCATGCTGTTCAGCGGGGGGATTGTGCCTTCATACATCATGTGGACCCAGTACTTCCATATCAAAAATACGCTGTGGGCGCTGATCCTGCCCAACCTGCTGGCGAACGGGTTCAACGTCCTGCTGGTCCGTAACTACTTCAAGAATAATGTGCCGCTGGAGATTATCGAAGCCGCTCAGATCGACGGTGCCTCGGAGCTGCGGACCTTCTTCCGCATCATGCTTCCGCTGTCCATGCCGGTCATGGCAACCGTCGGGATGTTTATGGGCCTGGCCTATTGGAATGACTGGATCAATGCGTTATATTTTGTATCTAAGCCGCAATTGTACGGTATTCAGAATCTGCTGATGCAGCTCATGAGCAACATCCAGTTCCTCAATTCCGGCCAAGCCGGGAATGTACTCGGAGCCGACACGGTATCGCTGCCAAGTACAGCGGTGCGGATGGCGATGGCGGTGCTGGGCATTGTGCCGGTGCTGTTCGTCCTGCCGTTCATGCAGAAGTACTTGACCCGCGGCGTGGTTATCGGAGCTGTCAAAGGCTAAATATGATAGGAGATGAGCGTATGAAAGTGCAAGAGGTCATTGACCGGATTCTGCTCGATTGCTGCGGGGGACGGAGGCTGGAGCAGACCTGTGATGTGCTGGCGGGCGGCAGTGAAGAGATGGAGGTCACAGGGATCGTCACTACGTTCATGGCGACGGTGGAGGTCATCAAGGAAGCTATTGCTGCTGGAGCCAACTTGATTATCACCCATGAGCCGACCTACTATACCGGCAATGATACGCTGGACTGGCTGCAGCAGGACCCGGTATATCTGGCGAAAAAAAAGCTGATCGAGGAGCACGGCATTACGATCTGGCGCTTCCATGACCATATGCATCTGGCGGATACGGACCGGATCTATGACGGATTGCTGAAGGAGCTGGATTGGGCGGATAAGAAGCTGGATGACAAGGACGCCTGGGGGTATCTGATCGAGGAGACCACAGTCAGTGAGTTGGCAGGCTTCCTGAAGCAGCGGCTGGGGATGAAGGTGATTCAGATCGTCGGCAACGCGGAAGCGCCCTGCTCCCGTATCGGCATCCTTGTCGGCGGCGGCAGTCTGGGCCTGGGCCGGGAGCAGATGCCGATGGAGCTGATGCAGGAGAAGGGTCTGGATGTGATGGTCTGCGGCGACATTACCGAGTGGACCTTATGTGCTTACATCAATGATGCCGCAATGCTGGGCATGAACAAGGCGATGATCGTGATCGGTCACGAGCGCTCCGAGGAATGGGGCATGAAGTATATGGCTGAGTGGCTGGCGCCGCTGGTGGACGGGGTTCCGGTTACATTCGTGGATGCGAGGGAGCCGTTCGTGTATTTGTGAGGTGAGGATGGAGCGAGTTACAATCGTTCCGTGAAATGATTCTGACCCCGGGTGGCCCCCGGACCCCTCCGGCCTGCTTCTAACGGACTGGAGAGCCCTTATTTTGAGGAAAAGCCTACTTTACACCGCCTATCGGACTGAGATGCGCTTATTCGTCCACTAAGTGATATTAATCGGTGGTATTACCACCAATAAGGGCCATGGAGTCCGTAACCTGCGTAAAAAGCGGCTTTTGGGCAGAATAAGCGCCTCTCAGTCCGCTGGGCAGATCCCGCAGAGTCAAATGCAAATGATGCTCGGCCTGGGCCTAGCCCAGCCCCAGCCCTGATATGCCGCAAGCCTGGCATAAATCAAAGGCAGCCATCCCCCGCTACGGGAGGATGGCTGTCTTTTATACTACTGCAAGACGTAATTGCCCGTAGCTCTGTACTTACCTGCCTGGGCATCCCAGGTGAAGATCCCCTCGGCCAGGTCCCAGCCGCCACCCTCATCCTTGAAGTCCTTCCAATATTGATGCAGGCGTCCTTTCTTATCAATCTCGGCCCCCTGATCCCCCATGAATTGAAGCTTCTTGGTGAGGGTTCCATAGTTCAGACGGTAGACGGAGACCTGGGTATTCGAGGGCAGATAATCTACGGTAACCGCCAGCTGCTTCTCCGTGGGAGAGACGGCGAAAATCTGCATATCCGCTTCATCTTCTTCATACTCCACAAGCTTCTTATCAATTAGGACTACTACACCTTTGGAGTTCACCAGATACAAATTGCCCGACTCCGTGAGCAGGAAGCTCTCCGGCTTCTGATCGTTATTCAGGTCTGCGGTCTTCAGCATACGTACCGTTTCTCCCGGGAACTTCTGCTTCAGGAGTAGCTTGGCATCTGGCGCTTCAGCATAGGCGGAAGGGGCGGAAGCTATCAGCAGCAGGGAGGTAAGCAATACCGTAAGCCTGCCCATATCTATTTTCATCCGAGTTCTCCTCTCTTCCGGTTCTCCAGTAAATGATCTATCGCCGCCTGCTCGATGGGCAGCCCCTTGGTGTAACGCTCCATATAGAGAGCAAAGCCGTCCACATCAGTAGGGTCAGGTGCTACCTCCTGTCCTTCCATGTTACAGAACACCTTAGAGCTCAAGTAATCCGCCAGGCTCTCGTTCGGCTCCTTATGTATCATATAAGAGGCCAGAATGGCTATTCCCCATGCTCCGCCTTCACCAGCCGTAGACAAGACTGAGACCGGAACATTCAGTGCAGCGGCACAGATCCGCTGGCCGACCTGCGGGGTGCGGAACAATCCGCCGTGCGCTGAAATACGGTCAATCGTTACCCGTTCCTGCCCGGTCAGAATCTCCATTCCGAGTCTTAACGCAGCGAAAGCGCTATACAGATGAACTCTCATGAAGTTAGCCAGCGTGAAGCGGCTCTGCGGCGAACGGACGAACAGCGGACGCCCTTGGGCAAAGCCGGTGATATTCTCGCCTGAATAGTAGCCGTAGCTCAACAAGCCGCCGCCATCCGCATCCGCTTCCAGCGCCTGGCTCAGCAGGACGCTGAACAACTGGTTCATGTCGGGCTTCAGCCCCATGGCTTCATGAAATTCACGGAACAAGCCGATCCAGGCATTCAGATCGCTGGAGCAGTTGTTGGCAAGAACCATAGCAACCGGGCTGCCTTCCGGTGTATTCACGATATCAATCTCAGGGTGGACCGCACTTAGATTCTGCTCCAGCACAAACATAGCAAAGACCGACGTCCCTACGGAAATATTGCCAGTTCGTTTCCTAACACTACCTGTAGCCACCATACCTGTTCCGGCATCGCCCTCCGGCGGGCATAGCGGAATACCGGCCTGCAAACGGCCTGACGGGTCGATCAGCCGGGCACCTGCTTCACTGAGATTTCCTGCGTTCATACCGGCCGTATATACTGTAGGCAGGATATCTTGCAGCTTCCAAGGATAACCCCTGCCGGCAGTTAGAGTGGTGAACTGCTTCACCATATCTTCATTGTACTGCTTCGTTGCTTCATCGATGGGGAACATCCCGGAGGCATCCCCGATCCCGATAGCCCTGCGGCCCGTCAGCAGCAAGTGAACGTAACCCGATAGCGTCGTAAGATAATCTATTCTGGCCACATGCTCTTCACCGTTCAAAATAGCCTGATACAAGTGGGCGATACTCCAGCGCTCTGGAATTTTGAACTGGAATGTCCCGCTTAGCTCCGCAGCAGCAGCGCTTGTGGTAGCATTGCGCCAGGTACGGAATGGAACGAGCAGCTCTCCCGCCCGATCCAGCGCAATATAACCCTGCATCATGGCCGAGCAGCCGATGGAGCCGACGGTTTGCAGAGTGACGCCATAGGTCTGCTGAACCGCTTGCTGTAATTGCTGGTAGGCTGCTTGCAGACCTTGAACTACTTCCCTGAGATCGTAAGTCCAATAACCCTTAGTGAATTGATTCTCCCATTCATAGGTGCCGGAGGCGATCGTTTCAAAATGGTGATCGATCAGCACAGCCTTGATTCGCGTGGACCCGAACTCAATCCCGAGCGACGTTTCTCCCTGAACAATCGCCTGTTTGACGGAATGCGTCATGACAGCGTTCCCCCTCTAACTAAAATTGTCCAGAATATAACATATATAAGCGATAGAGTACAACCTCTCCACTCTTTTTTGAACCGGTTTTGCCCTAATCCGCTGTTGCAAATCTGCAATGCACCCCCCGTAACAAAAATATTTTATTTTTTTTGGCCGCGCTAAAATGTCTTGAAGTCTCATCTCCAACACTTTGTCTGATCCGCCGGGCAGGATATGTCATGGAACGCTTGATTTCATACCCAGCCAACCCGGCTGGAGAAAAAAAGTGTGGTTTTTTTGCGACTCGCAGGCCCCGCGGGAATACAGATGAAGCACTAAAGAAATTAACGAAAAGCAAAAAGAAGCGGAGGGGAAATTTGGAACTGGAGGAGCGGTAGCGTCCGCCTGAAAGCTTTCCGTAGGAAAGCTAGCTTCGGAAGCATAAGCAGTCACCGGATTTCAACCGCTATTAGCGGTAAAAATCAAGAAATCTGGTGACAACAGCGGCCGGAAGTCCAAATGTTCACTGCAGCGACGACCAAGCTTTGAGTTCAAACAAGCTAGTCGCAAAAAAACAACAGAAAAATACCTTGAATTCAAGGCTTTTTGGAGCTATTGACCGGTCCTTTTTTCTGTATTACGATGACCTTGAGAAAACTTTCACAAGTAAAACGAGACGCATAGAGCAGCAATTAGGAGACACACAAAAGGGCCATTATTTTTTTTAACAACTGTAGTGAAATAATTCACATAAAGAGGAGCAGATGAAATGACAAAAGTAATTTCAGCCGCCAAAGCAGCGGAACTCATCAAGGACGGAGACACGGTAGCGGCAAGCGGATTTGGATTATCCTGCTGGGCAGAAGAGATGGGGATCGCCATTGAAGAGCGCTTCGTACAGAACGGACACCCGAAGAATCTGACGGTGATGCACGCCAGTGCCGTCGGCAACCGCCGCGACAAGGGCATGAGCCACCTGGGCCATGAAGGCCTCATCAAACGCTGGATTGGCGGTATCGCGATCGCTTCCCCGGGATTGGCCAAGTTGATTGAAGAGGATAAATGCGAAGCCTACAACTTGCCTCAGGGTGTGATTACCCAGCTCTACCGCGAGATTGCCGCCAAGCGCCCGGGTGTGATTACCAAGGTGGGTATGGAGACCTTCGTCGATCCCCGCGTGGAGGGCGGCAAGATGTCCCCGTCTACCAAGGAGGACATTGTGAAGGTGATTGAACTTGAAGGTGAAGAGTGGCTGTTCTACAAGACCTTCCCGATTCAGATCGCCCTGATCCGTGGAACCGTAGCGGACGAGAACGGCAACCTGACGCTGGAAAAAGAAGGCCTGCACATGGAGGTTCTGCCGATCGCCCAGGCCGTCCGCAATTCCGGCGGTATAGTGATCGCCCAGGTAGAGACGGTGGCTAAGAACGGCACCTTGAATCCCAAGGATGTGAAGGTTCCGGGCATTCTGGTAGATTACCTCGTCGTGTCCACCCCAGAGAATCATTATCAGACCGAGAATACGCAGTATAATCCGGCGTTCTCCGGTCATGTCAAAGTGCCTGTGGATTCGATTGAAGTCTTGCCGCTGGATGAACGCAAAATCATCTCCCGCCGCACAGCCGTAGAGCTTCAGCCGAATACCATCCTGAATCTCGGAGTCGGCATCCCGGTGAATGTAGCGAACATTGCTGCTGAAGAGGGCGTGGACGACCAGCTGATTCTGACCACAGAGGCAGGCTCGATCGGCGGGGTTCCCGCAGGGCTGAAGGACTTCGGTCATGCGTACAACTCCGAGGCGATTGTAGATCATGATGCCCAGTTTGACTTCTATGACGGCGGTGGTATTGACCTCTCTGTGCTTGGCCTGGCGCAGACCGACGAATACGGGAACGTAAATGTCAGCAAATTCGGTACACGCGTAGCGGGCTGCGGCGGATTCATCAACATCTCTCAGGCGGCGAAGAAGCTGGTGTTCGCGGGTACTTTTACAGCGGGCGGGCTGCAGATTAAGGTAGAGAACGGCAAGCTGCACATCATTCAAGAGGGCAAAGCCAAGAAATTCATCTCAAAGGTACAGCAGATCACCTTCAGCGGATCCTATGCCGCCAAGGTAAATCAGCCGGTTGTGTATGTTACGGAACGCGCCGTCTTTGAACTGCTGAACGGTAAAATGACTTTAACCGAAATCGCGCCAGGCATCGACCTGCAGACAGAGATTCTGGATCAGATGGACTTCAAGCCGGTCATTTCACCCGACCTGAAGGAGATGGACGCGGCCATGTTCCAGGAGAACTGGGGCATGCTGAAGTCGATTATCGCCGATAAGAACCGGGTGCTGCAGGAAGTGTAGTTAATGTAAGTACCGTAAGCTGAACTTATAAACCAACTAAAAGAGGGATGATACCATGAACGTACAGTTGAACCGCTGGAGGATCTTGATTGCATCAACGATCATTAATATCTGTGTAGGCGCCATTTATGCTTTCAGTATTTTCGCACTGCCATTAACGAAGGTTTTCAGCGTGAGCATGCCGGATATTATGATTGCTTTTACCATTAATGCAGCGATTTCCCCGATTCCGATGATCCTAGGCGGTAAGCTGGTGGATAAAGGGGGGGCCAAGAAGGCAGTCTTTATCGGCGGTGCGATGTTCGGGATTGGATTCATTCTCTCGGGTCTGGCTACTGCACCTTGGATGCTGTATATCACTTATGGCGTCATTACCGGGATTGGCCAGGGAATCGTGTATTCCTCGACCATTGGCAACAGCGTGAAGCTCTTTCCGGATAAAAGAGGTCTGGCAGCGGGTATCGTTACAGCCGGATATGGCGGCGGCACCATCGCTATCGCTCCTATCGCTAATGCGCTGATCACCGGCAATGGTGTACAGTCTGCCTTAATTACACTCGGTGTTGCTTTCCTGGTGATTATTCTAGGGCTTGGCTTGCTTGTCCGACCTGCCCCGGCCGGTTATGCTCCTGAAGGATGGACCCCTCCGGTAACCGGAGCAGCTAAGGCTGCAGTGAATGTACCATGGAACGAGATGATCAAGAAGCCGCTATTCTATGTGATTGCCTGCCTGTTCCTGATCGGTGCCCTGTCTGGTATGATGGTAACCGCAAATGCATCGGTAATCGGTCAAAAAATGTTCGGCTTAACCGCAGCCGCCGCAGCGCTCTACGTCAGCTTGTACTCACTGAGCAACTGCCTGGGCCGGGTGTTCTGGGGCGCAGTGTCCGATAGAATCGGCCGGGTGAACTGCCTGCTGATGATTTATCTCGTCATTTCGGCTATGATGCTCACAATTGCTCTAACGACTTCCGTGGCCGGATTCGCTGTCGCGATTGCCGGGATCGGCTTATGCTTCGGCGGAACAATGGGCATCTTCCCGTCCATTGTCGGTGAGAAATTCGGAATGAAATATTACGGTGTGAACTACGGGGTCACCTTCATCGGCTACTCGGGAGCCGCATTCTTCGGACCGAGAATTGCCGGCAGTGTAGCGGCAGCCAATGACGGCAACTTCACGAATGCCTTTTACATCGCGCTGGTCATCTCCCTGGTCGGCTTCGCCTTAACCTTCGTCTACAAAGCTATGGAGAAGCAGAAGCCCGAGCCGGAAGTGGCTAAGGCGGCTTAAGGAAGTCTGGAAGTTCAAATAAACAACATTAATTAATATATGGAGGTCATTATAATGTCGATTACACAACTGTTAGGAATTAAATATCCGATTTTCCAGGGCGGTATGGCTCAGATTGCTGTGTCTCCACTGGTAGGCGCTGTATCCAACGCAGGAGGGCTGGGCATTATCGGTTCTGGTGGATTCACCGCCGACCGGCTCCGTGACGAGATCCGCAAGGCCAAAGCAAGCACCGACAAGCCGTTTGCCGTTAATCTGATGCTGATGATGAACAATATCCCTGAGCTGATCCAGGTTATTATTGAAGAAGGCGTGAAGATTGTAACCACAGGCGCAGGCACACCAGCTCCTTATATGCCGATTCTGAAGGAACATGGCATTATCGTGATTCCGGTCGTCCCTTCGGTCAAAATCGCCAAGAAAATGGAAGCGCTCGGTGTGGATGCGATTGTAGCCGAGGGAACCGAAGCGGGCGGACATGTAGGTGAGACTACAACCATGGCTCTGCTGCCGCAAGTCGCCAGTGCGGTATCCATTCCGGTAATCGGGGCCGGCGGAATTGCCGATGGACGCGGGATTGCCGCTGCTTTTGCCCTCGGAGCACAGGGTGTTCAGGTGGGAACCCGGTTCCTCGCGACCGTGGAATGCCCGACACATGAGAACTTCAAGCTGGCAGTCATCAACGCCGATGATACCAGCACAACCGTAACTGGCCGCAGCCTCGGCGGTCCGGTAAGAAGCATT
The DNA here is from genome assembly GCF_038595095.1 of Paenibacillus sp. FSL P2-0089. Classification (NCBI taxonomy): domain Bacteria; kingdom Bacillati; phylum Bacillota; class Bacilli; order Caryophanales; family Paenibacillaceae; genus Paenibacillus; species Paenibacillus sp. FSL P2-0089. The sequence goes on along the minus strand of NZ_CP152006.1, from coordinate 5,205,509 downwards.
AAGAACAGCATGATTGCCGAATTCCTCAGAATGGAGAATGAGAAGGCATCGCGTGAGGAGCTGGAGAGCTTAAGCCTGGGCTCGCTGCGCAGAGCCGTATTTGAAGGAGATACCGATACCGGCTCCGTGATGGCCGGACAGATCTGCGGGATGGTCAACAAGATTACCACCGTGGAAGAGATGATCACCACCATGTTCGCTGAGGCGCAGGAAGTCATGGACAAGATGGGCAAAGTAACCTTTGAAGCTGTAGCACATGCCTAATTAAGGTTTTGCTAACCATTAGCCAAATGGTATCATTTATATAATGATGCGGTTTGGCTTTTTGTCTAGGTGGAATGTAAGCGTTAATCTCATGGGTTAGGACTGATGAAGGTGACCAAAAAAAATAAAAATACAGGTAAACCCGCTTTCGAAGAACTCGTGGAAGAATATCCGTCTACGTTATTTGTTACCGATCAGAACGGGAATATCTTAATCTCCAATGAATTTACCGCGCTAACCATTGGTATCCATCTGGAGGAGCTGCTCAAGGCGAACGTCCAGGATCTGGTGAAGGCGGGTTATTACAACAATTCCATCACAATGGAGGCGATTGCGACCAAGCAGAAGGTCTCCAGGACCGTCAATACCTCCAGAGGCTTCCATGTGTTCTCGTCGGCCATTCCCATTCTGGACAAGGACGGGGAGGTACAACTGGTCGTTACCACCTCCAATGAATTCAGCCAGGAGCAGAACTATTATGAAGCGAATGTGCCTGTGGCCCAGCAGATCCATAAGCAGCTAGGCGGTATGGCGGCAGAGAAGAAGAAGGGCATCGTGGCTGAGAGTCTGGCGATGAAGCAGATTATCAAGGTCTGCAACCAGATTGCCTCTTACGACAGCAAGGTGCTAATCTACGGCGAATCCGGCACGGGCAAAGAGGTGATCGCCAAGTACATTCATATGAAGAGCGAGAAGTGGAAGGGCCCCTTCATTGCCATTAACTGTGCCGCGATTGCTCCATCCTTGTTCGAATATGAACTGTTCGGATACGAGAAGGGCGTCCTAGAAGGGCAGACCGAGGTCAAGGCGGGCATGATTGAGATCGCGAACGGCGGGGTGCTTTTCCTCGATGAGATTGCAGATCTGCCGATGGAGATGCAGGCCAAATTATTGCGGGTGCTTGAGAATAATGAAGTGAGACGCGTGGGCGGCATTACCAATATTGCGGTCCATTGCCGCGTGATTGCAGCTACCAACCGGGATCTCTGGAGCCTGGTCAAAAAAGGGCTGTTCCGCGAAGATCTGTATTACCGGATTAATGTGATTCCGATTCATATTCCGCCGCTGCGCAACCGGAAGCTGGACCTGGTAGGGTTAATCTCCAGCTTCATCACCAGCTTCAATGAGATGTACGGCAAGAAATATGTGCTGAGTGCCGAAGAATTCGATAAGATGCTGAACCAGCCCTGGCATGGGAATGTTAGAGAATTAAGGAATTACATCGAGCGGCTGGTGGTGACCGAGCATGTGGGCCAGAGCATACAGGAAGAGGAGCAGATTGGCGACTGGTTCTCTCTCGACCACTTCATTGAGAAGAATAAGCATCAGCTCGCAAGTCTGAAGGATTTCACTGCTGTCGCGGAGGGCCATTATATCAAAAAAGTGCTGCAGGATTGTGCCGGGAACGGGACGGAGGCGGCCAAGCGCCTAAACGTTGACCGGTCGGTAATCTACAGAAAGCTGAAGAAGATGGAAGAGGTGCTGCGATTTAAATGAACCTATTTCCAGGATAAGACGTATTATCACTGTGCGTGTTATTCTATGGAAATGGAGTGAATTGAATGAAATTATCATTGTTGCGCCGCCGCTCTGCCTTTTGGACGAGGACCATGCTTTCGGCTGCACTGGTTCTGACACTTACGGCTCCGGCTGTTCAGGCCGCCGCCGTTCCCCCTGCTTCTACCGCTCCGGCAGCTGCCACTGCAGCGGCCAAGCCGCTGACAACAGAGAATGCTGCGGCCTTCCTCAAGCAATTCTTCAGTTCGGATGCGGTGAAAGCGCAGCTATCCGGTGCGGTTGTTGTGGTGGTGAAGGATGGCAAGACGGTTATCGAAGAAGGCTTCGGATTCGCGGATAAGGCTGCCAAAAGTAAGGTAGACCCTGACAAAACAGTCTTCCGCCTGGCCTCCGTCTCCAAAACCTTCACCGCCACTGCTGCCATGCAGCTCGTGGAGCAGGGGAAGCTCGATTTGAAAGCGGATTTCCAGACTTATACCGGTCCGATGGCCTTCGACAACCCCTTCGGGGTTCCGGTAACTGTGGGGGATCTGCTGACTCACACCACCGGCTTCCGTATCCAGGACCCGCTGCCGGAGGATATCAACCAGGATTTCACCACCAAGGTGTCGATTGAGGATTACGTGGTGAAGCATATGCCGCCTGTGGTGCGTAAGCCGGGCACCTCTTACATGTATGATAACTTCGCTTCGTTGCTGCTCGGTCTGGTGGTGGAAAAAGCCAGCGGGATGCCTTATGAGCAGTATATGGAGAAGCATGTCTTCGCCCCGCTGAAGATGGATTCAAGCGGCTTCCTGCTGGAAGGTAAGCTGAAGGACAATCTTGCTACTGCCTATGACGCTACGGGCAAAGAGGTCGATCTCTACAACGTGACGCCAACTGTGATGCCGCATGGCGGCATGTTGTCCACCGGCGATGATGTTGCCAAGTTCATGACGGCTTTTCTGAACGGGGGAGCGGTTGACAATAACCGCATTCTGAAGGCGGACACTGTACAATCGATGGAGGAATACCGTTCTGCTATCCATCCCTTGCTGCCGAATACTACCTATGGTTTCGAGGCGCCTATACAGCTTCCCGGAGCCGGCAGCAGCCCCAAGATTATCACCAAGGCCGGTGATTTGATTGGATTCAGCTCTTATATGTTTCTTATTCCCGAGCAGAATACCGGGGTGTTCATTGGCTATAATCAGCAAAGTACACTGCGTGAGCTGTTCTACCCGGCCTTTATCCAGACATTCTTCCCGCAATATGCCGCACCGGTGAAGCTGGATGCTTACAAGCCGATGAGCGCTGATGCACTGAGGGCATTCACCGGCTACTATGCGGATCTCCGTATCAAGAGTCTGGTGTCTACAGTGTCTGTGCAGAATGGTGCGCTAACGATTAATGATGCTTTCCTGGGTTCCCGCAAGCTGATCCAGATAGATGATAATCTGTTCAAGGATGAGCTGACCGGCAAATTAACGGGCTTCGCCATGAAAGCAGACGGACAAAGCGCGTATATGAAGGAGCCTTACCTCAATCCGTTCAGTTATGCCCAGAAGGGGCCGGACGGCGTTGGTTATGCCGACGTTCCCGCGAGCCATCCTTATGCCACTCCGGTGCAGATGCTCCAGTCGCTGGGGTATCTGACGAATGATGCCACGCTGAGCTTCCAGCCTGAGGCAGGCGTTACGCGCGCCCAGTATGTGCGACTGATGATGGAGAGCAGCGGGCTCAAAGGAAGCACTACTGAGAAGCTGGCCTTCCCGGATCTGCAGGGCCATCCCGATGCCGCTTACATCCAGCAGGCTGTTGAGCTGGGAATGATTGAAGGAACGGCTAGCGGAGAGTTCCAGCCGGACCGGGTCATCTCGCGTCAGGAGGCGGCAGTCATGATCTGGAGAATGTACACTGCGCAGTACCCGGATAAGCTGTTCCAGAAGGTGAAGCTGGCCGGAAACACCGATAAATGGGCAGTTCCCGCAGTGAAAATGGCCGTCGCCCTGGGCCTGTACGGACCGGACTTCAAGCCGGATGCCAAGGGCGCTATGGATTACAAGTCCAGAGCCGCGCTGAGCAAGAAGGAGAACGCAGCGATCTTGTATGCGCTGTTCACGAACCCGATCGATCAGATCGTCGCCGGACTGAAGGAGAAGCCTGCGGAAGCGGGCAAATAATCGCTGCGGATAGCAGCAGGCTACAGCATTAGTAGGCTGGAGTCTTGGGATGAAGCTGACCTGCGGGAAGCTTGCATATTAATGGGACCGGCTAATGGGCCGGTCCTGTTTCGTTGTTAAAGAGATTGTAATATCCACGAATCCCTCTGATCCTGCGGAAGTCGGCGCAGAAGTGCACTTGAATCGGCTGAAAGTGGGCGGCAAATGGAAATGAGGAGCAGAAGTGCACCTGAATCGGCTGAAAGTGGGCGGCGAGCGGAAATGAGGAGCAAAAGTGCACCCAAAATAGCCCCGGCCCTATCTTCTCAGACAAGGCCGGGGCCATCAGTTCATTCCAGGTTACCTAGTGTTGTGCCGATTCGGCCCCCAGACTTTGCAGCCACTCCAACAGTTCAGCGGCGTTGCTGCGCAGAGCGGCGTCCAGGGGAGTGAGGCCATCCCATGCTGAGCGCCAGGTCAGATCGGCTCCCCGGGCGAGCAGGTATTCGGCAGCGGCGCGCTGTCCGCCGTGGCAGGCACACCAGAAAGCAACGGTTACCTCGTCCGGTGCTGAAGCAGCACTAGCTCCCCAGGGATAACGCCGGGAGAGCAACTCACCGGCGAAATGGGCCTCCATCAGGCCAAGCAGCCCCAGTGCAGCCGCATGCCATAGCGCTGGCTTAGCCCCGCGCTCTACCAGCCGGTGCGCTGCCTTCCACTGGGAGAACGCCACCGCATCGTCCAGCGGTGTGCCGCCCGCGATGACTGCGCCGGAGGCCTCGATGTCGGCCCCGGCATCAAGCAGGAGGTCGAGCACCTCGATGTCATCGCAGCTTGCCGCCCAGTGCAGCGGCGTCTCGCGGTGCGCCCCGCTGAACTGCGCATTCACTTCAGCGCCTGCCTCAATCAGCGCGGTAACCACCGCTGCATTGTTGGGATAATGCCCCGGCCAGTCGGTAGCAATATGCAGGAGCGTGCGGGACATCCCGCGATCAGTGCCGCCGCCAGTGTTCTCACTGTTTGCCCCAGCGTCTCCGCTATTAGCATTGTCAGGATCCACGCTGCTGGTTCCTGCATCGCTAGTCTCCCCGCTGCCGGTCCCTTCATTACTTGCACGTCCCTCTTCAGTCCCGGCAATTCGGGCTGTAGCCAGCCCCGGGTTTCCGGCAAGTAATTGAGTCAACCCCGGCACATCGCCTGTACGAATTGCCTGCACAACAGACTTCGCCAGCGGATCATCAACAGTCAGCCACATGATATCTTCATCGCCCATCGTAGAACTCCCTCCATTCATCCGCTGTCGTCCCAATCTCCGACATCCTGCCAGCAGTCTGCGGGTTCATAGCTGCGACAGCCCTGATGTTACAGCGGTGCACTCTGGTAATTATGCTATCAGACTGTACCGCTGTGCATGACAGTAGTATACCCGTTCTCTATTCTGCCTTCAAACTCGCATATTTTCTCCCGCTGAAGCGTGGGATATCCTTATGGCTCTTCGCTAAATCTGTACTCATCGCTAATCCTACAGCTCTCGGCTAATTCCGCGGAACCCCGCAACTCCTACTGTCCTTCACTAATCTCAGGACCACTCTGCACCCCGGTGCTTACTGCATCGGTGAAGGTGTCGGTGGTGTGGAAATAGTAGGAATGCTGGCCCGGGGGCAGCTTGGTGGTATATTGGTAGATTCGGCCGTCCACATAATTATTGTCATTCGGATTGGCAGGCTGCATGGTGCGGACGACGCCATCCAGAATCAGCTCCATAGCGAACGGTGCCTGATTGTCCGCATCCTTATAAGTTACAGTGAAGGTATAATCCGTCTGTGTGGTGCCGGTAGTGTGATTTACACCGCCTGCGGTCAGAGTGGGTGCGCTTCCGCTGATTTTGTTGGTCGCTTTAATCTCGTCAACCAGCATTTGGCCTGGAGTGACGGTGTTTTGTTTCAGCCAGATGGACATCTTGAGCGTCCGTTTATCGATGGCAGGCGTTAGGGCATTGAGATTGAATTGCAGGTCTGTCCAGTCGGACGGAACCTCGATCCATCCTCCAGTCAGGTTGTACGTTCGTTTGCCGTCATTAAGTTCAATCCGGGTCCTGAGATCAGGCGAGGCCGGATTCTTCAGGCTGATATTCAGATATTGATAGCCGCTGAGATCGACCACATCGTTCCACGGCTGGAACTTCGCCGCAGAGTTCACACTGGCCGGGGTCTGGCTGAACTGGCCGGTGGTACGCCCGTCTGCGGTAAGCTTGGTGAATGTTCCCGTGCCGCCGTTCTGATTATACCAGTTGACCCAGGTGGTATTGGCCGCTGAACCTCCCCAGAAGCCGCCGCCTCCGAAATCATCATAGAGCAGCGGAGTGGAAGGGTCCGGCAGCGCCGGAGCTACAGTGTAATGTGTGGAGCTGTAGGTGTACCCGCCGGATGGGTCTTTGGCGCGGACATCGACTCTTTTATTCGTGTAAGGCAAGGATTGGCTCTCATCAATGACCGCAGCGTAGACCGCGCCACTCACTGTGGAATACACGTTACCGGAGACCGTCATCGGCTGATAGGGCAAGCCGGTAGCCGCATATTCGACCTGACTCAGCTCCTCGCCCGCACGCGCGAATACCGTTACATTGCCGCGCACCCATTCTCCAATCACAGGCGAGAGGACCGGCAGGGCCGGCGGCACAGAGGCAACATCCGCACCTGTTCCCGGAGTAGCGCTCAAGCCCATAACAGTGTAGAGTAATCCGGCCTGAATGCTGATGCTGAACTCGTTATACCGCCACTGGTTCGTATCATCCAGGTAGAGGGAGCGGTCCTGATACCACGGGCTTATGCTGCTCTTGTTCTTGGGGTCCTTCATATTAGGCCCGCTGACCATCGCTCCCGGAAGAATAATCCCGGTGTCTCCCGGCGTATTGGATTCCTCATTGTAGCGGGTATGCGGGAACATCACATGATGGGTGCCGATGCCGGAGACCCAGCTGATATTCCACGGATTCTCTCCGAACACCCAGTACATCCCCTTCAGCACCCCTTGCAGCGCTGCCGGATCACCGAATAATTCATAGTACCGCAGCAGATCGCCCAGGTAAGAGGCATGAGGCTCGTTCACCCCGAAGTTTTTGAACTGGTTCAGCACCCCGTACGGGGTATCATCGGTCATGGAGAGGAAGTAATCCGCTTGCCCCTTCAGCAGGCTATGAATATGAGATTGTGTGGCGGCATCGGCAACCGGATAGAACTCAGCCATGGACATCGGACTCATATCCCAGTAGTTAGTGGAGGAGATGTCGCCCAGGGTCAGTGCGCTAATTGTAGCGGTGGCAGCATTCTTGTATTTGGCTTCGCCGGTCAGCAGGTAGAGCTCAACATCCGCCAGCAGCTTGGAATTGGGAATCCCGCCTCTCGTGGAATAAGAGCCGATAGGTCCGTCAGGATGGGCAACCACATATTCATAAAAGATTACCGCCGCGCTCTCACATTGTTCAGCGAATTCCGTTAGCTCTGCAAGTTGAGCGGATGCGATATCTCCTTCGTCAATCGCTGTACGGATCGCGCGTGCGGTGGCGGCAAGCGTACCTGCTGACTTGGCCGAGCCGCCGACACTCAGGTCCGTCAGCTTGCGGTCATCGGCGGTGCCGGAGACATTGTCGGTGGATTTCTCAGGATGGACGAATGAGGCGTTATTCCTGAGATTGTACATCTCTCCGCCGAGCTGATCCGCGAACTTGATCAGATATTCACTGCCGAAGACGGATTCGTCCACCAGGTCAGGAATCCCGTTGCTGTCGTTATCATACTTTACACTGTTATGGTCAGCATAACGGATATAGGCCAGGGCGATCTCCGCGCCGACCCACTGGTTGCCGCCGTATTTGCCGTAATCTCCAGCGTCATACCAGCTGCCGGTCAGATCATAATGAGTCAGGCCGTCCGCAGACTGCGCATCATCCAGATGGCCTGCCCCGTGGTAGAGCTTGGCTGAAGGCGCTACACTGCTGTACCCCGCAGGATAAGCATCGCTGGTCGCGACCGAGGCGCGCAGCAGCCGGTAGAAGGCGGTCATCTCATCCTTATATTGATCCCACAGGTTCGGAGCGATCTCAAAAGGATAAGAATACACCTGATTGCTCCGTACTCTATAATTGTTCCCGGAAGCTGTGAGCGGGGTGAAGCCGATAGCGTAGACATGCTTGTTCCAGTGCAGACCCTCATAGGTCATCGTGCCGGAGTAGACTACGTTAGTTCCATCCAGTATTTCATAAGTGGCATCTGTGACCGTGGTGTCCGAGATGAATTTCGCGTTCTTGATATCACCTGCGCTATATCCGGCCTGACTCACAGCAATATCAATTACGGAGGAGACCTGGACAACACTCAGCGCCTGGACACTGGTAGCGACTTCATCCGAGGTCGTATCGGTGGTGCGGAAATAGTAGGTATGAGCGCCTGCCGGGAGCTTCGTCATGAAGCTGTATTTTTTTCCATCCGTATAAGTTACATCTGCCGGATCGGACTCACGCATGGCATAGGCGGTGTCATCAATGATGACCTGGACGGCAAAAGGAGCCTCATTATCCGGGTCGGTATATGTGGCTTCGAAGGTGAAATTAGTGTTCTGGTTGTAGCTGCCGTCCGTATTGGCTGTCATCCCTGCCGGACTTAGCTGGGGAGCGGACCCGGTGGATGCTGTAGTGAACACAATATCATCGACCAGCATCTCCCCGTAAGTCCCGCCGCCTTGTCGCAGCCAGATTTCCAGCTTCACCTTCTTCTTCTGAATCTTGGGCGACAAGGCATCCAGATCGAACTGCAGATCGGTCCAGGCAGCCGTGGCCGGAACATACCCTCCGGTCAGATTGTAATTGGTAATCCCGTCGCTGATCACGACACGAATGAGGGACTGGGCATACCCTGCATTGTTCAGGGACAGATTCATATAACGGTAGCCGGAGAGGTCGAAGGTCTCGTTCATCGGCTGAAACTTGGCCCAGGAGGAGGAGGAGCTTGGGGTTTGCGTGAATTTGCCAATGGTGCGGGTGCCTTGTGTGGTCTTGCTGAAGGTTCCGCTGCCGCCGCTCTGATTGAACCAGTTGGTCCAGTTCTGCTTGAACACGCCTCCGCCGGCGAAATTATCATATAAGAGAGGGTGAGCGGGACCCGGCAAGGGGGCCACAGCAGCGGCGGCAGGCCGGGGAGACAGAGCAACACTGCATAGAATTAACAACAGACTGAGGCTTACAGATACGAACTTGTTAAATCTCTGGGGGAATGGACTTCGGATGAACATCGTAGAACCTCCTCATAATGGAATATCGTTAACCCTGCTCTCCTTTCTTTTATATGAAAACGCTTGCAAAGGTAGCATAAAAGAGTTACTATCACTAATCCATGATGAATTACAGGAAATATGTGATCTATACTAGGGGGGTAAAGGAGCTATATCCATGAAACGGGGGACGAATAGAAGCTGGCGGCACAATATGCGGAAATAGATCACAGAAAAGCGGAAATAGATCATCTACGCTTATTTATTGCAAGTGTACTGTGGTACACAGAAGCACCTGAAGCTGCCTGGCGATGAATTGGCAATCGAAAGAGGGGGACATCATGTATAAAATTCTCGTTGTGGATGATGAGCCGAGAGTGAGTGCGGGGATCCGAAACTTCCTGCTCACTTCGGAGTTGAACATCACGGAGGTGGAGACGGCCATCAATGGCTTTGAAGCGATTGACTACTTACGGATGGACCATTTCGATCTGGTGCTGACCGATATCCAGATGGGCCGGATGAGTGGAATTGAATTAATGGAGAATATCTATATGGAGCAGTGGAATGTTCCGGTGATCGTCATTTCAGCCCATGAGAAGTTTGATTTCGCCAAAAAATCGCTCCGGCTGGGAGCCAAGGATTATCTGGTGAAGCCGGTGGAGCGGACGGAGCTGCTGCGGGTGGTGCGCAAAGCGTTAACCCAGAAGGAGCTTCCTGAGAGAAGCCCGCAGGCGGAGCACCATCACATCCGGGAGCATTCCCGGCGCGAGGAGTGGCTGATGGAGCTGGTCACCGAGCGGAATCTGACGCCGCAGGATATTGAAGAGATCACCGGCGAATTGGGCGGCCTGCTGCAAGGGCCCTATTTCGGAGTGATCTCCATCCGTATAGATTACAGCCAGGCCGGATTCAGCCGCCAGCAGGTTACGCTGCATGACCGCAAGCTGCTGAAATATGCGGCTCTCAATATTATGAACGAAACGTTGTCCGAATGGGATGGCATCACCTTCAACGGCTTCGGCCATTCGATCATCAGCATCATCCAGTTATCCGCTGAGGATATGGGTGATCCCCAGGTTAGAGTGCACTCGCAGATCCAGATGATCGGGCAGATGATCGCCATGAATCTGAAGCAGCATTTGAATGCGGAGGCCATTATCGGACTCAGCACACTTGGCGGGGGGGTCTCTACACTTCCCGGACTGCTGGAAGAAGCGGATACGGCTGCCGGGCGGAGCAGTGTTCATCCCGGGCAAAAGGTGTTCTATTATGGCGACATCGCCATGCATGAGCAGCTGAGCAGAGGGCAGCAGCCGGATTCGGCGCACCAGCAACCACCGCATGACCGGGACGGAGACCCGAGTGTAATCTCACGGATTACAAGCTACATCCAGAACCATTACCGGAATCCGGCGCTGAAGATCCAGGATATTTCCGAGGAGGTCCATTTCAGCGCGGCGCATCTGGGTTATATTTTCAAACGCGAGATGAAAACCAACCTCTGGGACTATGTGACCGCCCTGCGGATGGAAGAGGCCAAGCGCCTTATGATGGCTACGGACAAGAAGCGGTATGAGGTTGCGTATGCGGTAGGGTATGAATCGCCGGAGCACTTCAGCCGGATGTTCAAGCGGGTGCTGGGCCTCACTCCGGCAGAATTCCGCAAACAGGCCAGAGGAGGGGACCGGGCTGAAGCCTAAACTCAAACTTAAACTCAAGCTCAAACATAAAGTCATCCTCGCCTTCCTGCTCTGCATCGTGCTCCCGTTCCTGGTGGTGGGCTGGATTTCAGCGTATGTGGCGCTTCACACGATCAAGGAAGAGGTCGGCAGTACCACCCTGCAGCTGGTGAAGCAGAATCATGTCACGCTGGACAAAACGATATCGGCGATCAATGACCGGACGATCACGCTGCTGGATAATCATTTTTTTAGCAATCCGGCAGGGTACAGCTTCTGGACGGGAATTGATACCCTGAATGAAATCCAGCAGGCTGACAATATTCTGGAGAGCTGGTCTACCGGCGGCACGGAATATGCGATATATATGAAGAACATTGAGCGCAGGGATACACCGTTCGATCTGTCCCACAAGACCAAAGGATTCAAATATCTGGACCAGGTGAACAGCGGATTGCCGGACGTGATGGTCAAGCAGATGGATGTCAGCGGCGCAGGGGCGCTGCGCGTCATTCCTTCAGCGACGGGCGAGCGGACGGTCTCCTTCATGCGCAGTATTCTGAACCCCCGGAATTATAACGAGGTGATCGGGCTGCTGGTCGTCCATAAGGTTGAGGTGATGCTGACCCGGGATATGGTCTCGGTGGAGCTGCCTGCTGCGGCCGGCGCCTTCTTATTCAATGATAACGGGGAGCTGCTGATGTCCACCGGGTCAGGCAGCATTTCTGCGGCCGAGATCGGCAAGAACACCGAACCGGACGCCGCTTACGGCTATACCTTCGCCCAGGAAGGCGGGGAGGAGTGGCTCTATGCGTATTCGGACAGCTCCAGATTCCACACCCGGTTACTGTACAAAATCCCGCTGGCATCCATTACCGGCAAGCAAGTCTGGTTTCAAAAGCTGCTGGTGCTCATCTCCTTTGTTTTTCTGGCTTTTGTCCTGATGTTTGTTCTCTATCTGGTAAGACTTGTCGTCAAGCCGGTCGTGAAGCTCGTCTCTGTGATGAAAATTTATGAGCCCGGCATCAAGCTGCCGTTATCCGAGGAGCCGCTCCGGCATGATGAATTCGGCATTCTGCAGGGATCATTCGTGAAAATGACCCGCAGGCTGGATCATTCGATTGAAGAAAATTACGGGATGAAGCTGAAGCAGAAGGAATATGAGCTGCTGATGCTCCAATCCCAGATTACCCCCCATTATCTGTACAATACCCTGGACTCGATTTACTGGTATGCGCTGGATAGCGGAAACGGCGAGGTGGGAGAGATGGTCAGGGACTTGTCCATGCTGCTGCGCATCGGACTTAGCCGGGGCCGGACCATGATTACGGCCGGGGAAGAACTGGAGCATGCCCAGGCGTACACCCGGCTGCAAACCAAACGTTATCCGGGTACCTTTGAGGTCTGTTGGCAGATTGATGATACCTTGAGGGACTATGAGACGCCCAAGGTCATTATCCAGCCGCTGATCGAGAATGCCATTCTTCACGGCGTACGCGGGATGGACGGAGAAGGAGAAATCCGGGTATCTGCTGTTCAAGCGGAAGGAACACTCCGCTTCATCGTCGAGGACAACGGGCATCTGCCGGTAGATCTGGAGGAGCTTGCCGCCATCCTGCGGGAAGAGCATAGTGCAAGAGGCTACGGCATCCGCAACGTGCACCAGCGTATCCAGCTCCATTACGGCGAGGCCTACGGATTAACCTATGAGCGAACCGGGGTGGGGTGGACACGGGCGATCATTACCTTGCCGCTGCGCCGGACGAAGACCGAACCTGCCGGCAACTGAGTGATAAAAGATCACATTTTTACGGGAATCCATCATCGAAGCGGTGGCAGGATGGTTCTATAATTAGTCCATGAAAGGAGTAATGGACATGAGTAGAACCACCGGATTCTCAAGCTTTATCCATGCCATGTGGAAGTACAAGGCGCTGACACTGATGCTGCTGCCAGCGGTGCTTGTCCTGCTGGCGCACAGCTATCTGCCGATGTTCGGCATCTTTATTGCCTTCAAGAATGTGAATTATCTGGACGGGATTTGGGGCAGTCCCTGGGTAGGCTTTGATAATTTCCAGTTCCTGTTCTCCTCGGGGGATATGTGGAGAATTGTAAGAAACACACTTCTGTACAGCTTGACCTTCATGATTATGAACCTGGTGCTGTCGGTATCGATTGCGGTAGCCATCAATGAGATCCGGCGGCGGCTGCTGGCGAAGGTGTACCAGAGCTTCATCATCCTGCCGCACTTCCTGTCCATGGTGGTGGTGAGTTATCTCGTATACGCTTTCCTGCAGCCGGATCACGGCTTCATCAATGCCACAGTGCTTAAGGCCTTCGGACAAGACCCTGTCTTCTGGTACTCGGAGAAGGAATATTGGCCTTACATTCTGGTGTTTGTCAACGCCTGGAAGCATGCGGGCTTCGGCGCAGTGATCTATATCGCGGCGATTGCCGGAATCGATCCGGAATATTACGAGGCGGCGCTGATTGACGGGGCTTCCAAGTGGAAGCAGATTACGCATATCACGCTCCCTTTTATCCGGCCGGTCATCATTATTATGACGATTCTGTCCATGGGCAGCATCTTCAGCTCTGACTTCGGACTGTTCTTCCAGGTGCCCATGAATTCGGGAGCGCTGTATCCGGTAACAGATACCGTGGATACGTATGTCTACCGCGCCCTGATGCAATTGAATGATATCGGAATGTCCTCAGCAACGGCGCTGGTCCAATCGGTGGTGGGCTTCATTATGGTCATTGCCACCAACAGTATGGTCAGACGGATTGACCGGGAACAGGCACTATTCTAATCAAAGGAGAATCATCATGGCGAATGACACCAGCAGCTCGATCGGCGGAAACTCCGCATTGTCAAATGTACTTTTAAATCTGGCCTTTGTGATCCTCTCACTCCTTTGCTTTTTGCCTGTTCTGCTTGTGATCATTGTCTCCTTCACAGACGGGCAGTCCATTCTGACTCAGGGGTACAGCTTCATTCCGAATAAGTGGTCCTTCATTGCCTATGAGTCGATCTTCAAGGACTGGATGACGATTGTGTCGGGATATCGCGTGAGTATCACCATCACTATTGCAGGTACAGCGCTTAGCGTGCTGCTTATGGCAATGTATGCTTATCCCATCTCGCGTGCGGATTATCCGTTCCGTAATGTGTTTACCTTCTTCCTGTTCTTCACGATGCTGTTCAATGGAGGAATGGTCAGCAGATATCTGATCTATACACAAGCGCTGCATATCAAGGATTCGTATATGGCGCTGATTCTGCCCATGCTGATTGTGCCGTTCAACGTCATTATTATGCGGACCTTCTTCCAGACGACCATTCATCCTGCGGTGATCGAATCGGCCAGAATTGACGGTGCGGGGGAGCTGAGAATCTTCCTGCGGATCGTTTTGCCACTCTCGTTGCCGGTCCTGGCGACCATGGCCCTGTTCAGTACCATCGGCTATTGGAACGACTGGTTCAATGCGCTGCTGTATATCACCAGCGAGGATAAGTATCCGCTGCAGTATCTGATGATGCGTGTCCTCAACGATGTGCAGTACCTGCGCAATAATGTGGAGCTGGCTGCCCAGAATCCCAATATGATGAAGAATCTTCCGAACGAATCCCTGCAGATGGCGATGGCGGTGATCGGGATGGGACCCATTCTAATTGCGTATCCGTTCTTTCAGAAGTATTTTGTCAAAGGCCTGACGGTCGGGGCAGTAAAAGGCTAAAGCGTGGTGGAACCGGCATCAGCACAGGCTGCCTGCCGTTCTATATAGAAGCATAATCATCTAGGGGAGGGTTAATATGACAAAGTTAAAAGGGCGCAGACCGCTATTCACGGCGATTCTTCTGGTTCTGGCGTTATCCTTGCAAGCGTGCTCAGGCGGTAACAACGGGGGTTCTGCCGAACCTTCAGCTTCAAGCGGCGCGGCCGCTACGAATAGCACGAGCAGTGCGGAGCCTGCCGGTGGTGCGGAAGCACTGAAGCCATACGAGGTATCCATCATCTACTTTGGGGCGCCGCAGCGGGATGACGCACTGGTCGAAGCTAAGCTGAGTGAATATTTCAAAGAGAAATTCAATGCCACCGTGGATCTTCAGCCGATTGCCTCCAGCGAATACAAGCAGAAGACCGAGCTGATGCTCAATGCCGGAGAACCGATGGACCTTGTATTTACCGCTTCCTGGCTTAATTTCTTCGGCAATGTGGCCAAGGGCGCATTCCTCGATCTGGATGATCTGCTGGCCAAATACGGGCAGGGCATCTCGGAGAACCTGAATCCGATCTATCTGGAGGCTCCGCGCTACAAAGGAAAGCTGTACGGCATTCCAACCAACAAAGAGATTACCCAAGGCAAGGCTTACACGTACCGCAAGGATATCATCGACAAATATAATATTCCGATTGAGGATATTAAGACAATGTCAGACTTTGAACCCTGGTTCAAGCTGCTGAAGGAGAAGGAGCCGGGGCTGATCCTGGATTTCATTAAGGAGTCGGGCGAAGGGATGATGTATGAGACCCGTTCGAACTTCCGCGCCATCGGACCGACGCCCAACAAGATTCCTTTATTCCTCTATGACTACACAAATACAGATAACATCCAGATTAAGTCAGTCATTGATCCGGAGATTTCCTCCATTGCCCAAGCGGAGTATGAGCTGAACCGCAGTTATTACGAGAAGGGTTACATCAACAGCGATGCGGCGACTACAACGACGGAGATCGGCGACTTGCGCAAGCAGGGCAAGATCTGGATGCAGCAGGCGGTCTGGAAGCCGGGCGCGGATATTGAGTTGAAAATCGCCTCGGACAATAAATATGATTTCGTGTCCAAGGTAATTGAGGAGCCTATCGTCACTACGGATCTTGCGGCCGGATCCATGTTCTCCATCTCCCGCACCTCCAAGGA
This sequence comes from Paenibacillus sp. FSL P2-0089, assembly GCF_038595095.1. Taxonomy (NCBI): domain Bacteria; kingdom Bacillati; phylum Bacillota; class Bacilli; order Caryophanales; family Paenibacillaceae; genus Paenibacillus; species Paenibacillus sp. FSL P2-0089. Next base: position 5,189,713 of record NZ_CP152006.1, on the reverse strand, counting down.
CCCTGAGCGGGCTATGATGGTCTTGAATGCGCTGCATACTGATCCGTATGCTGTGAACCTGTTCGTTAACGGCATCGAAGGCACCCATTACAAGAAGATCAGCGAGAACCGGATCGAGCCGATTGCCGATTCCGGGTATGGCAGCTCTGCCCTGTTCTGGGTGGTCGGCAATCAGCTGATCAATTATCTGAAGCCGGGCCAGCCGGATGATCTGTATACAAGCTGGAAGCAATTCAATGATGAGGCCAAACGCTCTCCATTGTTAGGCTTCGTCTTCGACGAATCGCCGGTGAAGAACGAGATTACCCAGCTTACCTCGGTCATCGGTGAATACCGGGCCGCAAGCACGGGTGCTATTCCTGACCCTGCCAAAATGCTTGCGGAACGCAATGAGAAGTTGAAGAAGGCTGGCATTGAGAAGGTCAAGACCGAACTGCAGACCCAGATTGATGCCTGGAAAGCAGCGCAATAACTGACAGTGCGAGGATGGCAGGAGGTCCGTTATTTCCGGACGTCCTGCCCTCTAATTTGTAGACGAGAAAGGAAGACCTAGAAGTTATGGAGACTTGGATCAACGAAGCCTGGGACTATGCCCAGCACAAATTAAGCCGTACACGGAGCCGGATCGGAGCCACCTTCCCCAATGCCACCTACGGAGGACAATATGATGCGCGTGACCCGGATTGCTGGACCAACGGATTCTGGCCGGGCATTCTGTGGCTGGCTTACCGGGCCACAGGCGATGAGGAATACCGGCGCATTGCCGAGAGCTGTGAGGAGCAGCTGGATGTGCCGCTTCAGGAGTATGAACAGCTCCACCACGATAACGGCTTCCTCTGGAGTCTGTCAGCGGTTGCTGATTACAAGCTCACCGGTAACAGGCTGTCCCGGAGAAGAGGACTGATCGCTGCCAGTCATCTGGCCAGCCGGTTCAATCTCAAGGGGAATTTCATCCGTGCCTGGCTGCATGAAGGCAGTGAAGGTCTGGCGATCATCGACTGCATGATGAACCTTGGACTGCTGTACTGGGCCAGCGGGGAACTACAGGACCCGCGGTATCGTCACATCGCTGTCGCCCATTCGGAGATGGCGCTGCGGGAATTCATCCGGGAGGACGGCTCGGTGCATCATATCGTCCGCTTCGATCCCGAGACGGGAGAGCGGATTGAGGCGCTGGGCGGACAAGGGTATAGTCCGGATTCCGCCTGGTCGCGCGGATCGGCCTGGGCGATCTACGGATTCGCGATCGGGTACCGGTATACAGGTGATATCCGGTTCATGAATGCCGCTAGAGCGGCAGCGGATTACTTCGTTGCTGCGCTGCCGGAGGATCTGGTGCCTCCCTGGGATTTCCGCGCGCCTACCGATCAGCTATGGGCCAAAGATTCAACGGCTGCTGCCTGCGCGGCCAGCGGAATGCTGGAGATAGCTTACCTGCTGGAGGGCGAAGAAGCCGACCGGTACCGGAAGCTCGGAAGTGCCATTACAGAATCGCTGTTCCGCCACTACGCGCCGGAAGATCCGGCGGAAGAGGCGCTCATTACCAAGGGAACCGGCAGCTTCCCGGCTGGTGCCGAAGTCGAGGTGCCGATCATTTACGGCGACTATTTCTTCCTGGAAGCCTTGCTGAAGCTCAAGGGCGAGAATGAAATCTTTTGGTAGAGGGAACAGATTCATGGCAAGGAAGGAGGACCTGATTTGAGTAAAAGAAGAGTGGACCATGTCGATCCGTTCATCGGCGTGGACGGGGAGAATAACTGCCTGTGCGGGCCTTATCTGCCGAACAGTATCGTAAGGCTTGGACCGGATACCCTGCCGCCGCAGCTATCCCACGGTTACGACAGCTCGCGGCCGATTATCCGGTTCAGTCATACGCATGTCAGCGGAACCGGGGGCGGCGGGCGTTATGGCAATGTCGGCTTCACCCCCTATACCGGAATGCCGAGGTTTCAGTTGGACCCTTATGAGAAGGGGGATGAACATGCCGAAGCCGGATATTACAGCGTGAAGCTGCTGCCTGCCGCCATCCAGGCTGAATTGACCAGCACGATGCGGACCGGAGTCCACCGTTACACCTATCCGGGGAATGAATTGGCGGGTCTGCTGATTGATGCCGGAGCGGTCATTCAGGTGGGCGGGGATGAACCGGGGAAGACCACCGGAGTATCGACCGGGGGATATATTGAAGTTCTGTCCGAATATGAGCTGGCAGGCCGCTGCGACCTGCGCGGGGGCTGGGGACACGAATTCCCTTATTCCGTGTACTTCTATATCCGCTTCGATCAGCCAATACAGAGCCATATGCTGATGGATGCAGGCGGAGTACGCCAAGGGCCGTCTGTAGATGGCGCGAACTGCAAGGCTTCCCTTAGCTTCGGCGATTGCAGAGTCCTGGTGGCGAAGACTGGCATCTCATATGTTAGTGTCGGCAAGGCCAGGGCCAGTGTAGACCGGGAAGCGTCCGCCGGATTCGATGACATCCGCCAGGCGGCCAGCGACATCTGGGAGGATAAGCTCAGCCGGGTCACAGTGAAAGGGGGCAGCGTGGAGCATACCCGGCTGTTCTATACCCTGATGACCCGTCTGTTCTGTATGCCGAGTGACCTCGGAGTAGATGATGAGAACTTCGCCTGGGAATCAGGGGTCCGGCATTATACCGACCTGTACGCGCTCTGGGACAGTGTGCGGAATGCCAATTCGTTGATTACACTGCTCGACCCGCAGCTTGAAGCGGATATCCTGAATTGTCTGCTGGACATCGCGGACCATACCGGCTGGCTGCCGGACGCCTGGATCATGGGGCATAGCGCCATGATTCAAGGCGGAAGCTCTGCCGATATTCTGTTCTGTGAAGCGGCGCTGAAGAAGCTTGAGGGCATCGACTACGCGAAGGCCCTCAAGCAGATGCGTAAGAATAATGAGGTGCAGTCCCCGGATACCTGGCTCTATGGCCGTCATCTGCAGGATTACCATTCCTTAGGCTACTTGTCCACGGATGTGAAGAAGAACTGTGTGTCACGCCATATGGAATATGCTTATCAGGACTGGTGCATCGGCCGTCTGGCCGAGGAGCTTGGGCAGGAGGAGACGGCAGAGGACTATTATACAAGCTCGGAGAAGCTATGGAATCTGTGGCGCGAGGATCTGAAGTGTTTTGCGCCCCGGCTGTCCGGCGGGGAATGGGTAACGTCATTTGACCCGGAATCCTGTCTGCCGGATTCATGGAATGATCCGTATTTCTACGAGGGCACCAGTCTGCAATGGTCGTTCAGCACCCAGCATGATTTTCATGGACTTGTTGAACGGCATGGGGGAGCGGAGGCCTTTGTCCGTCATTTAGATTATTTTTTTGACGGGGGCTTCTATAACTCCAAGGAAACGATGCTGCATATTCCTTATCTATATATCTATGCGGGCAGGCCGGACCGGGCGGCTGACCGGGTACGGGAATGCCTGGATCAATACTTCCGGGCTGAACGTGACGGATTGGGGGATAACGAGGATATGGGCTGCCAGAGTGCCTTCTTCATTTGTTCTGCTATGGGTTTGTACCCTTTGATGGGTCAAGATATTTATTTTCTTGTTCCTCCATTGTTCAATAGGACGACCCTGCTCTTGGGAGCGAAGGAGAACCCGGTTCCTCTGACGATTGAGACTATAGGAGAAGGCAGCGGGTCCGGCAAAAGGTATATTCTGTCTGCTTCGCTGAACGGACAGGAGCTGAACCGCGCCTGGGTCCGCCATGAAGAAATCGCCGGAGGAGGCACGCTTCTTCTGGAGCTGGGCGCTAAACCCGGGGAGTGGGGAAGCCTTATTCCACCTTCTCCGCTCGCGGAGCGGGAGCAAGGCAAACAACTGTCAAGGTAGGGCAGTAGGCTCAAGGAGAGAATGTCCATGCAGAGCTTAAAAAACATATGGCTGCAATATCTCGTGGGAGATACGCTTCGTCCGGAATCGCTGAAGCGGGTCCGCGATGCCCGGGATAAGATGCTTTATCATCAGGAGCTGCTGTGGGCGGATATCTCGTATCAGGAGAATGCAATGGATGTATTTCAGATCATTCTCCGTTTGAAGGAGATGGCCATCGCGCTGAAGTCTCCCAAATGTACCTATTATATGGACTATTCATTAAGGCTAAGGATCATTTATGGATTAGAATGGCTGTCTGAACATAGATACAACGAAACCTGTAAGCCCTATGGCAACTGGTGGTATTGGGAGATTGGCGTGCCAATCGCTCTGGTGGAGACCCTTCTGCTCATGGAGGAACTGCTGGATAAGGAGTTCATAGAGTCTCTGCTTCTTCCCGTAGACAAATATGTGGGCGATCCGGCGTTTCATGCGCAGTGGTTCGTGGCTCAGGCTCCGCCTTCAACGGGAGCGAATCTGGTTTGGAAATCTACGGCGGCTGCCCTGACGGCCGTTATCCGGGGCGACTGGCAGAAGCTCCTTGCAGCCCGGAATGCGCTGCTTCCGCTGTTCAGGAATGCCAGTGAAGGGGACGGCTTCTATGAAGACGGCTCCTTTATTCAGCATGACAAGTATGCCTACACCGGGGGATATGGGGTTTCACTGCTGCATGATGTGGTCCGCCTGATGGTATGGCTGCACGGTACCCCCTGGGAATTGCCTGATGAAGCCCGGGATCTGACAGCCCAGTGGATTGAGCGTTCCTTTGTCCCGCTTATGTTCAGGGGTTCTATGCTGGATATGGTGAGCGGCAGGGAAGTCTCGCGGGAGGATTCGCAGAATCATGAGAGCGGACACTCCGTCATCACCTCCTGCCTGCGCTTCTCGCGCATACTGGGGTATGCGGATCAGGTACGGCTACTCTCCAGAGTGAAAGGGTGGGTGTTGGCAGAAACGTATAAATCGTATATCGCCGAAGCTCCGCCGGATACCGCAGCTGAGGCTGGAGCGCTGCTGGACGATGAACTTGTGCAGCCCGCTCCGGAAGCGAGTTGCTGCAAGCTGTTTGCCCATATGGACAGGGTGGTGCTGCAAGGTCCGGGTTTTGCCTACTCGATCAGTATGTTCTCCAGCCGGACCTTCACCTATGAATCTATCAACAGGGAGCATCTGAAGGGCTGGTATACAGCGTATGGAATGAGCCACCTGTACAATAGTGACTTGGGGCAATATGCGGATGCCTACTGGCCGACCGTTGATCCATACCGCCTGCCTGGAACCACGGTAACGAAGACATTGCAGGAGGATGGAGCCGGGCAAGGCCGCTTAAGCACTAAGGCTTATGTTGGCGGGGCTGTGCTTCATAACCAATATGGCGCCATTGCGATGGAGCTTCAGGATGTCGTTAACGAAGCCGATGGACTGACCGCGCTCAAAAGCTGGTTTTTGTTCGGTAACCGTATTGTTGCCTTAGGTTCGGATATTAAGAGCTGTACTTCTGCCAGAGTGGAAACGATTATAGACAACCGGAAATGGAACCCGGCAGGAGACCATACGATTACAGCAGACGGAACAGAGATTTGCCGGACGCTGGGACTCACAGATACCATTCAGCCTAAGTGGATTCATATGGCGGGAAGTACCGGGGGCGCGGAGGTGGGGATTTATTTGCCTGAACGCTGCTGCGTCCGTGCCTTGCGCGAGGCCCGGAAAGGGAGCTGGAAGGCAATCAACGATGCCGGTTCCTCTGAGAGAGTAGAACGGTTATACCAGACGTTGTGGTTCGATCATAGAGCAGCGCCACAGGGAGATACCTATGCCTACGTGCTGTTGCCTGGCTGGAGTGAAGAAGAGACGGCTGGCTTCGCTGGGGCTCCAAGTATACGGATTGTGGAATTGAATGAACGGGTGCATGCGGTGGAAGATACCGGATTGGGGCTATTCGCCGTGCATTTCTGGCAGCCGGGCTGGTATAGAAGCGGGGGGATTGCTTGCAGTGGTCAAGCCTCTATTGTGCTGCGTAGGAATCCGGCAGGCTGGAGTCTAGCTATAGCTGATCCGACACAACTGCAGCGCCGTCCAATCGAAGTGGAGATTGAAGTGGATCGGCCTGTTTCCAGGGTGATCAACAAGTCAGACCGGATAATGGTTGACCTTGGTGAATCTGGTGAACTAAGTGGCCCGGGTGACCCAAGTGACCCAAGTGACCCAAGTGACGCAGGTGATTCAGGTGAACCTAGTGATTCTGGAGACACCGGGGCCCCTGGAAACCCCAGAAAGGTTAGACTGGTGTTCGACCCTGACGGTGCCGGGGGCGCCTCGTTCCAGGTGGAGCTTGGAACCTAAGGCGAATCTATGAAAATGCACTTCAAGTGAATGACTCTGCGGAGTATGGTAGAATAATCCCAATGATTTTAGAGGGGGAGTACCATGCAGATTTCAATTACCGATGATTTCGCAGATGAACGTTTCCTGCAGTTCGTAAGGGATCACTTCTGCGGTGGCCGTGAATCCGTCTTCAGGAGCGATCTTGACACGGTGACTACGCTGAAGCTTGAGGGCTGCAAGTTCTCAAGTCTACAGGGGATCGAACAATTTACGGCGCTTCAGGAGCTGGATTGTTCGTATAATGAGTTAACCGTGCTTAACCTTAACCAGAATGCGGAACTCGTTACTGTGAACTGCCGGAGCAACCGGCTGATTGAGCTGAATACTCAGCCTAATCGGCTGTTGAAGGAACTGGACTGTAGCAGGAATCATATCCGTACTCTGGACCTTAGCCAGAATCATGCGCTGGAGACGCTGGAGTGTCATGAGAATATGTTGTCCAACTTAGAGTTAAGCAGCAATCCCCGGCTCAAGGTACTGAATTGCAGTTATAACTCGCTGCATGAATTGAAGCTTGGTGACAATACTGCGCTGGAGCGGGTCGATTGCGGCAGCAACTATATCATTGAGCTAGATATGGCAAGCTGTACAGAGCTGACGGAAATCCGCTGTAACCATAATCATTTAACCCGTCTGGACACCAGTGGCAATCCTTCACTTACGAGTCTGCGATGCTTCAATAATCATCTCACGAGTCTGGACCTCAGTCACAATCTGCAGTTGACCGAACTGTATTGCTCTGAGAACAAACTTACGGTACTGGATACGAGTCTTCATTCGCAGCTTGTACAACTGGATGTTGCCAATAACCTCATTACGCAGCCGGACCATAGGGTAGAGGGAGTAGGGATTTTTCAATATGATACTACCTTTACCTGTTATAAGGCGCAGCTTCAAATCAGGGGGAGTGAGCTTGCCGTTACAGCGGAAGTTCCCACCAAGGTCGCAATGAGAGGCTTGACTTCACAGATTCAAAAGGTGTGGGCCGGGCTGGAGGGGCTGCTTGACCGGGTATTGCAGCTAATTGCGGACACTCATCCTGATGAAGATGTGAATGAGCTGGTACTGGCCGACTTGACGTTTGCCGAAGACCACTCCTTCCGTATCGGCTACGATGCCGGGGATACACCGGCTGGTCAACTCTGCATCTATGCAGCATTTGACCATGAAGGTGAGCTGGCCGACCAGCTTAGTTATGAAATGTACTAAGCTGGTAAGCCGCAGGCTGTAACCCGCGGGCTGCAAAGCGCAAGGAGTAACCCGTAACCCCAAGCTGTAGGAGGTATGTCGCAAGCTGCACGCCGCAGGCCGCAAGGTTTTGCGGCTTTTTTCGGAGATTCAGAGGGATAATCCCTTTGAGTAGACCTAAAGTGTGCGGCAGGCGTGAGTGAGGAGCAAAAGTATACCTCAATCCGTCAAAAGTGGGCGGCGTGCGTGCATGTGGAGCATTTTTGCTGGAATGCTCGAAATGTCATACCTTTTCTCGAATACACGTAGTTTCTTTCACTACCGGGCTCTATCTATACTATTAAATGAAAGCGCTTCACAAGGAACAAATTTATGAGTGGGGAATGCTGGAACATTGGTGCAGAGAAGCAAGCTTGTATGAAGGGGAGCCGCAACATGAGCGCAGCAACAGCAAGCTTGCGTGTGATGGAAAGCCAGACTATCTGTACGTGAAAAGGTTGAATACGGCGACAAGGGGGATTATGGATGAGAAGGTTGCTAATGAGAGGAACGTTAACGAGAAGGTTACTCATGAAAAGCGGTTTGATGGCGTTAGTGCTACTGCTGCTGGTCAGCGGCTTGGGAGGAGTAGCCGAACGTGCCCGTGCTGCGGATGAATTCGACGGGATGCGGGAGAACCGGAAGGTAATGCTTACAGGAGGGCCCTCCCTGAATACGGCGGATGCTGATATTGCCGCAGCCCTTACCAAGCTGGGGAATGAAGCCAGCGGCTATTGGCAGACAATGAATACCTCGCCCGCCCGCACCTATCTGTGGAGCGATAATCCGGGCATCGGGAATTCGATTCATATCCGGGTGACCTATGAACGGCTGAAGATGATGGCGCTCGCGTATGCCACTACCGGCACGGCGCTGCATGAGAATAGTCAGCTCGGGAGCGATATCGTGGCTGCCCTCGATTATATGTACGCCACCAGATACCATGAGGGGGTAACGCCAACCGCTAGCGGAACAAGCAACTGGTGGGATTGGCAAATTGGCATTCCCTTGCAGCTTAACGATATAACGGTGCTGATGTATGACTCTTTAAGTCCGGCTCAGGTTAAGAATTATATGACAGCCGTGGAGCGCTTCTCGCCCGCCGTTACTTTGACAGGAGCTAACCGCACCTGGAAGGCGATGGTGGTGGGCGAGCGGGGCATCCTGGTCAAAGACGGGAGCAAGATCGCCGCAGCCCGCGACGGACTATCCTCTGTTTTCAATTATACGCTCAGCGGAGACGGCTTCTACCGGGATGGTTCATTCATTCAGCATAACAACATCCCCTACACCGGAGGTTATGGCATTGACCTGCTGCTGGCTGTCAGTGATCTGATGGTGATGCTTCACGGCTCCACCTGGCAGGTGACCGATCCCAAACAGTCCAATGTATGGGAATGGGTGTACAACTCGTATCAGCCGGTGATGTACAAGGGCGCCATGATGGATATGGTGCGCGGTCGGGAAATCTCCAGATATTACAGTCAGGACCATGAAGCGGGACACCGGGTGATGCAAGGTATTCTGCTGCTGTCCAAGATCGCACCGCCCGCTCCATCAGCCGATTTTAAAAGGATGCTTAAGGGCTGGATTCTATCGGATACGTTCAAGTCCTTCTATGCTGATGCCCCCGTACCCGCTATCGTTCAGGCCAAGACTATAACCGGGGACCCGTTGATTGAGCCGGCGGCTGAGCTTCTGAGTTATCAGCAGTTCGCAGCGATGGATCGGGCCGTTCAGCACAGGCCGGGCTATAGCTTCGGGCTTGCGATGTATTCCAGCCGGATCAGCAGCTATGAAGCGATTAACAGCGAGAACGCCAAAGCCTGGTATACCTCTGCCGGAATGACCAGCTTATACAACAATGATCTTGGTCAATACAGCGGTGACTACTGGCCGACCGTAGATAATTACCGCCTTCCGGGAACAACGGTGCTGTCCCAGACCTCTTCCGGCAGCCACACCAGCACCAGGCAGTGGACCGGCGGCACCGATATGCAGAATCTATATGGAAGCTCGGGTATGGATTTGCAGTACGCAGGCCGTACGCTTGGAGCCAAGAAATCCTGGTTTATGTTCGATGACGAAGTGATTGCTCTCGGTGCGGGAATCATCAGCACAGATAATATAGCTGTGGAGACTATCGTCGAGAACCGGAAGCTGAACACGGCGGGCAGCAATACACTAACTGTGAACGGTGAAGTGCAGCCTGCCACTTTGGGCGGGGCATCGACCCTGGATCAGGTGGAGTGGGCTCATTTGTCGGGAAGCACCGCCGGTGCGGATACGGGGTATTATTTTCCGCAGACGGTATCGCTTGCCGCTAAGAGAGAAGCCAGAACAGGAAACTGGAAGCAGATCAACCCCCGTCCGGTCACACCTTCCACGCCGATCACCCGCAATTATATGACCTTATGGCTGGATCATGGTGTCAATCCGAGTAACAGCGAATATCAATATGTCCTGCTGCCGGGCAAGACAGCCGCTCAAGTAGCCGCTTATGCTGCTGCTCCAGACATTGAAGTGCTTGCGAATTCATCCAGTGTCCAGGCGGTAAAAGAAACGAAGCTCGGCATTATCGGAGCGAATTTCTGGGAGGATGGGGTAAGCTCCACCGATCTGATTACCGTTAACAAGAAAGCGTCAGCCATGACCAGAGAAACAGAGGATACCTTGGAGCTGTCTGTCAGCGATCCGACACAGGCAGGCACCGGCGTGATTGAAGTGGAGCTGGACCGTTCAGCAAGCGGGTATACAGCCGACTCCGGGGTTACTGTAACGCAGCTCAGCCCGACCATCCGATTAACGGTGAATGTCAGCGCGGCCAAGGGCAAGACGTTCAAGGCTTCCTTTGACCTGGGCAGCGGCACGCCGCCGACCCTGCCTGGTGAAGAGGTTATTGTAGACAATAATGACACTACAGGAGTGCTGAAAACGGGAGGCTGGAAGACCGCTGCGGTGCAGACTGACCGGTACGGTGTCAACTATCTGCATGATGACAACAGCGGCAAAGGCAGCAAAAGTGTGACCTTCACACCAGACTTGCCCGTCACCGCCACCTACAGCGTCTATATGATGTGGCCGCAGCATATCAACCGGGCGACTGCGATTCCCGTTGAAGTCGTTCATTCCGGAGGGACGGCAACGCTGAATATAGATCAGACCACGAATGGCGGAGTCTGGAATCTGATCGGCACCTACTCCTTCACGGCAGGAACCTCTGGGAGTGTAACCATCCGTAACAGTGGAACGACCGGGTATGTCGCTGCCGATGCGGTGAGATTCGTGCGGAATCCATAAGTAAAGGAGGCTTTCCGTGTTCCGGCTCAGGAGAGGGTAAAGAGCCGTATCTGCTGACCTGTCTGTATGAAACTGTACAAGGCCCATGCAACTAGTGCATGGGCCTCTGCTGAGGTATTATCATTCTTATCAAAGAGTGGCAAAGATATTGTCAATTACCAGCCTGGTACAGGCTTATAGATCAACCTTCCAGTTCCCCAGCCGCTTGGCGATTTCCGGGTCCCGGTGGGAGAAGAACAGGCTCTCGCCCGTGTCGAGCGTAGCAATTTGAGCCATATCCTCTGCACTCAGCTCAAAATCAAAAATATCGAAGTTCTCGGCGATCCGCTCTCTACGCACGGACTTCGGAATCACCACAATATCGCGCTGAACCAGCCAGCGCAGCACATCTTGCGCAACGGATTTATTGTACTTACCGGCAATTTCGGACAGCACTCCGTTGCTGAACAAGTTGTTGCGTCCCTCTGCGAACGGTCCCCAGGACTGAATCTGGACACCTTGTTCCTTCATAAAAGCAGCGTTATCCGTCTGCTGAAGGAACGGATGTGTCTCCACCTGATTGACAGCGGGCACAATCTTATTGTGAACGATGAGGTCCATCAGGCGGTCAGGGAGGAAGTTGCTTACTCCGATGGCTCTGATTTTGCCTTCGTGATATAGTTCTTCCATCGCCCGCCATGCCCCGTAATAATCCCCAAACGGCTGGTGAATAAGGTACAGATCCAGGTAGTCCAGTCCCAGCTTCTTGAGGGACTTGGCGAACGCGAGCTTGGCACTGTCGTACCCGGCATCCTGAATCCAGAGCTTGGTGGTGATGAACAATTCTTCGCGCGGTACGCCGCTGCGCTTGATGGCCCGGCCTACCGCCTCTTCATTCAGATATCCAGCAGCGGTATCGATTAGGCGGTAGCCTGCCGTCAGTGCTTCATACACCGCAGTCTCACATTCTTCAGCATCGGGAATCTGGTAGACTCCGAAGCCGAGGATCGGCATTTTCACTCCATTATTCAAGGTTACAGTCTGCATGGACTTGTCCTCCTAAAGTCTCTTTAGTGTAATGGCAAACGGCTAGGCGTCTCGGAAAGTAATCCCGGACAGCAGGCACCCAGCGGGGATTCCCCTTGCTGCCGATTTGCTATATTATGAGCCTAACGCCTTCGTGTAACACGAAGTCAAGCAGGGGTTATTATATTTTTCAGGGAGCAGTAACATCATCAAATAAATACAAAAACAAATACAGGACCAGCCCCAGTGGCCGGTCCTGTATTTGTGCCCATCTTTAATCTGTCTATTCTAAGGAAACGGGGCGTTTTTTTCTGCACACGACCACCACATACAAAGGATTCATATCCTTAACTCTTCCGAGATCCATTAGCTCGTATCCGTTAATGACGGGATTGTCATAAGGCGTGGTTGTAGGAGGCATTGCTCTCGCATTTCTGACAACTTGGGCTTGGAAGGCTGAATAATCGGAGACGAAGGTTTGACCGTACAACTCCAGGATATCATATTCTTTCAGTAACTCCCCCACAAGCTCAGTAATCGTATATTCATATTTGTGATAATGATTTCTTGGCTGTTCCACGAAGTAGCCAGCAGGGTTCGCTATGCTGCGGTTAGGTGTAGAGACAATAAAGATTCCGTCATCCTTGAGAAGTCTGGCGGATTCTTTAATCCATACACTGCCATCATCGATGTGCTCAATGGTCTCAAAGGAAACAACGACATCAAAGCTATTGTCTTCAAGTTCAAGCTTGTTGACATTTCCGTAAGCATAATCAATCTGATCATGACCATATGTTTTGCGCGCATTAGATAAGCTGGCTTCATCGATATCTACGCCAAGAATATGACTTGCACCGGCCACCTGCAGCATTTTACTCCCATACCCTGCCCCACAGGCAGCATCCAGCACCCTTTTATCCTTGACAAACTTTTGGGCTAATTTGTATCTGTTCAAATGTTCTTCCAGCACATCTCCGTGATTCTTTTTGACGGCATCGTTAATGACAACCCGTTCTCCTGTGAAAATTACATCGTTTTGTTCAGTATTCAGTATTTCGGAGTTGATATCTATGGAATTTGTGTCGTTTCCCCCCACTACTTCAGCCTCGGGATGAGCCTTCGAAGAGGGAGCTTCGATTCTGCGGAACAAAGATTCAAAATACTTTTGATTGTATACTATACTTGGATGATCGGGATTATATTTTTGGGCTATTTTATGATGGTGAAAGGCCTTCTCGTGTTCGCCTGATGATTCATAACAGACACATAATTGTAAATGGGGGAGCCAGTTGGCAAAAGAGGCATCATAGTTTATGTGTTCATGTGCAATGGTTTCTTGGGTAGCCATATCAAACCAGAAAATAGCCATATTCAATTGGCTTTTCTGCATGAATGCAGTGCCGATTTTGTAACAGATCACGGGATGGGGAATTCCATAAGCAAAGGATTGGAATGCTGCTAACAAGGCTTTATTTATATCCCCAGCAGCAATGTAACAATCCGAGAGTCTACCATAGGCCTCATAGGTTTCTTCATTCAACGTCTTTGCTTCCAAAAGAAACTTTTCATAGAACACAGCGGCGTTCTCATAATTTTTCTGGTTATATAGAAAGTTGGCATAATTCATTAAATTGGACATCTGAGATTCCTGTGAATCTGGCTGATGGTTTGCCTGAAGTGTGTCCGGTTTATGCATACTAAATCCCTCCTTAGCTTTGTGCCAGAGCTTTTATACTTGCAATTCGCAGCAGGACATCTTCGAAATAGGACTCTTCTCCATAAAATTCTCTAAAGAGGTCCTCAAAGTCATCGGTAAAAACAGGGGCGTGATCACGCATGATTCCTGTGTACCAAGGGAGAATGTAATTGTAGAGAGCAGCTAGTTTCTCTTGCTGCACATCTACCTCGCTTAATCCTTTACCAATGAAATGATGCAAAATAGTCTGATAACTACGGAAGACGACTTCCCCGAGATTGTATCCTGAAGGAGGATTTCCGGAAAAATTAAACATTCTCCGGTTCACCACGCAAAAGCTAGGGTTTCTGGTTAAAATTTCGTACTGCATATAAGCTTGATTTAGCGATAAATCGATATAACGGAAGGGCTTTTCAATTTGTTCAAAATCTTCCCTTCGTAGAATGATGCCGGAAATAAAGGTACACATAATACCTGAGGTTCGAAGATAGGCGGGTGCACCTTCTGCAGTATAAACCTGGCCATCATGGTTATGCACATTCAAATATATAATTCCGCACTGCATATGATCATGGATGACATCAAGTAGAGAAGGGATTGAATCCTCCACAAAATAATCATCATCACCCTGCCATTTTATAAACTTGCCCCTTGCCAGTTGGGCTACAAGATATATATTGCGGTCGCCCCCTATGTTCGTGCTGTTTCTGAAGGATTTGAGGCTAGGATAACGGCTGGCATAACGTGCAATCACTTGTGGAGTAGCGTCGGTGGAGGCATTGTCACAGACAATTACTTCTACCCGGCTATCGTTCTGTAATTGACTGAATATGCAAGAAAGACAGAGATCAAGGTAGATTGCGCGGTTATAAGTCGGAATGCAAATGGAGAGAAGCGGAGTAGATTCCGGTGTGCCGGAACTCAAGCCCGCAGTTCGCGGTTGGAGCTTAGCCGTCTCCTGCTGCAGAATTTGTGCCGGGGATCCGCCTGCCACACAGTAATCCGGAAGATCTTGCTCAACAACACTTCCAGGCTGGATTACACAGTGCTTGCCTATTCGGATATTACCTGCAATAACAGTTCCATCACCTATTTGTGTGCCTTCTCCGATGATAACTTCTCCAGTGCTGTCCATCCATCCTTGTGCTAAGACCGGCAATCCTACCTGACGATACTCATGCCTTGCGTCTGATATACTAACTTTACTGCCAATAGTGACACGAGGCTTGATTTCAATACGGTTTAGGGCTTGAAGAGTGAGTCCTTGCTCACATCTGCAATCATCTCCTATAATAATTTTGGGTACAGGCAAAGAATCTTGTAATGTGGACTGTATGCAGTAATCATCTTTGATTGTTACCCTGTCGCCAATGAGAACGAACTCGGGATGATGAAATTGTCCGATGGGAGAGATATCTGTGCTTTTGCCACAGTAAAAGAAACTAGAAACTGGTTTAGGCTCTAAAGAGTGCGACATAACCCATTAACTTCCTTCCTAAATTAGGATTGGCGTATTGCTTTCATGATGGCAAGGCCATCCTCATAATAGGGTTCATCTTGATAGTATTTTTTGTAGATCTCTTCAAACTCATCAGTAGTCACAGTTGCCTTATTATTCCGAAACCATGGAATGGTATAGTGATAAAATGTTTGTTTTTTCTCTCTGGAAATTTCTTCAGCAGTCAAACCAGTGCCCAAGAAATGGCTAAGGATAGACGGATACCCGTTAAAAAAAACTTCAGCAAAACTGTATTTAGGATTGTAAGCACCGCCATAACCGAAGATACTATCGTACATGATGCAGAAGTTCGGGTTATCCTTTAATATAGAATATTGAAGATATAACTGATTGAATTTAGAGGTCATGAATAGCGCCGGGTTCTCGATCTTCTCCAAATCCTCACGTCTTAGAACAACAGAACTGATAAAAGCCGCATAAAGGGTGGTTGCGGCCAGGAAATTACTCATGCCGGAGTCCAGGCGGGGAGGCCTATTTCCGTTAATTAGACTAATATGGAAGACTCCACATTCCGGATGGCTGTGCAGTACATGAAGCAGTGGCATAAGCTTGCCGGGCAGAAAATAATCATCATCGCCTTGCATTTTTACAAATTTCCCTCTCCCCAGCTGTAATACATGAAGAATATTAGAATCTCCGCCAATGTTTGTGTCATTGCGTACTGACTTCATATTGGAGTACAGGGCCATATACTTGTCTATGATCGCTGGCGTGGCATCTGTGGAGGCGTTATCGGATACTACCACTTCGATCAGCTCATTATTTCCGATCTGAGCATAAATCGACTGGAGGCAAGCGTCAAGATAAGGCGCGCGGTTGTAAGTTGGGATACAGATTGATAACAGGGGGAGGCGGCTTCGGGCAGTAAGAATAGCCTGGGCCTGATCATGAGCAGACACATCCACCCAGCTCCCGGAGGAAGTCTCATAAATCTGCACAATTGATGCGGGATTACCTGAAACCACGCAATAGTCGGGAACATTGTCCAAAACCATGCTGTTTGCCTTAACTACGCTCCCAGCTCCAATACGTATATTCCCGGATAGGCGGCAGTTTGCTCCGATCCAGGAGCCTTCTCCAATGGTAATATCCCCTTCCATTAGAACGTTGGAATGGATCAGAACATTTGGCTCTAAGATAATCCTGGGGTGAGCTGTGATCTGGACACTTCTGTTGATTTGACAACCGTCTCCTATAGAGATAACTGGACTATCGCCAGAAATTCCGTGATTCACATCTTTCGGCTGGATAGCATATGGAGCTTGAATAGAGACGTTGTTTCCTATAGAAATTAGCTCTGGAGACTCAAATATGCCTCCCTGCTGAACAAAGGTGTTGCTTCCGAAATGCGCAAATCGCTCAGAGAATTCAAGCGGAATGTATAAGGCCAAGGCTGATTCTCCTTCCATACTTCAAATCTGGATTCGTACCCGCTGCTCTGTCTTCTAATTCATATGGGGCCGGTTCCTAAAGTATGATGAGTATACTGAAAAATACCGGATTTGCTGGACATTGTGGATTTTCCAGATAGTCAGTTGTTTCCGTGAAGATATCGGAGCTAAATTATCTTTTTTTAAGGAGGATTAACATGTATACAGTCAAAGAAGCGGCTTCCATGACGGGACTTACTGAACATGCTGTACGTTTCTATACGGATAAAGGGCTGGTGCCAAGTATTCAGCGGAACAAAAACAACATCCGGATGTTCGACGACGAATCGATCAACTGGCTGTACGGGATTAGGTGCCTCAAGCAGACCGGCCTCCCCATTGAAAGCATCAAAACCTATGTCGATCTCTGTCTCGAAGGGGATTCGACCATTGCGCAGCGCTTTGCCATGATGATGGAATACAGGGAAGCCGCACTCCTTCAGCTGGAAGAAGCCAAGCAGCGCGTTGCCCATCTGGAAGAGAAGGCCCTTCAATATCAGGCTATTCTGGAGCAGCGCATCCCGGACCTGACCAATCCCGGCAACTGGGGCAAGCTGCTGGAGCAGGGCGTCAAGGTTCCGGCGCGCCGGAAGAGAGTGGTGCGGTCTTCTTAGCAGCCAGGGGAATACTCCCCAGCAGCTGGGGGGATACCTATATTAGGTAACCAACCAAGCACACCCCAGCCATCAATCGACTTCTTTCGCCAACATTCGTCAATCCTTTGGCCGTTCACCTTGACACAGTGTATACCCCGTGACATAATAATTCCAGACTAAATGACTATGATAAGTTGGACATCATAGGACAACGAGAGAGAGCTTTTACTAGATGAGGGGGAAGTTATAATGAAGAAGAAATTTGTGCCAGGCGTTCTGATTGTGTTGCTCGGGTTGGTCCTTGCAGGCTGCGGTAATGGAAATAAGAATAACGCAGGCTCAGCTGAGACAAATGGTGCTGGAGCAGGTACGAAGACCATTATTGCTGCTACGAGCGGGGTCAGTAACCCTTTTAGCTACGAGAAGGACGGGCAGTTGACAGGTTACGATGTGGAAGTAATGAAGGCGATCTTCAAAGACCTTCCGGAATATAAGCTAGAGGTTCAAGCGATTGAATTCGAAGGGATTCTGACCGGTCTGGACAATGGACGTTTCCAGCTGGGGGCGAACAATTTCAGCTCCAACCCCGAGAGACGCGGCAAGTACAATTTCTCACTCCCGATTATTGAGAATGCGAATGTATTCGTAGTCCGCAAGGACGATAATACCCTTAAGGCGGTAGAAGACCTGAAGGGCTATAAAGCCGTAACAGAAGTAGGTAACTCCGGTGCCACACTGCTGGAGAATTATAATGAAGCGAACGCGGATGCCAAAGCAGAGATTATCTACACTGACGAGAATTTCGTGAAGCAGTTCGAAGGCATTGAAGCCGGCAAATACGATGTGCGCATCATTTCCCGTGTCTCTGCCGAGAAGGCCATCAAGGAGCATGGCTTCACCAATCTGAAGGTCGTTGCGTTCTCTACAGAGAATAGTGATCCAGGATCTTATATCCTGCTCTCCAAGTCTGCAGACAGCACCCTGCTGGATACCGTTAACAAGAGAATCAAGGAAATGTATGCAGACGGCACCCTGCTGAAGATTAGCCAAGAGCAGCTTGGCGGCGACTATTTGCCTAAGAAAGAGCTAATGGAGTAACCGAAGGAAGGTGATCGCATGAAATTTCTAGTCTCGGGAGATGCATTGTTCTCCAGCAGTAATTTAGATAAGACGATGGACCCGGAGCTGCTGGCATTGCTGCAAGGGGCCGATGAAGCTTTTACCAATGCAGAGTTCGTGACCCCGCGCCTGAATACCGCTCCGGCGGCAGGCCGCGGCTACCAGACCAGTGTGCGCCCCAAGGCGCTGGACGAATTCGGGAAGCTCAATATCCGTTATGTGAGCTTTGCGAATAATCATACGGGGGACTACGGGACCCAGGGTCTTGTGGATACGATCGAAGAGGCAGAAGCCCGTGGTCTGACCCCGCTTGGGGTGGGGATGAGCCTGCATGAAGCGCGCAAGCCGGTGTTCGTCGATACGGCAGATGGTCGGATTGCCATCATCACTATCGATGTGACGAGAAGCGAGGTGTTCGCTGCTTCGAATCCGGGGAACGGCGTGCCCGCCCGTCCGGGCGTTAACCCGCTCCGCTGGTCGCGGACCTATGTCGTGAATGATCAGGACTTCAGCACCTTGAAGGAGATCAGTGAACGCATCGGCATCGCTTCCAGCATGGAGGAAGGCAAGCGGATTGAGACCTTCAAGAGCAAATCGGAGAATTACTATGAATTCGGTTCATTTTTTGAAGGCTATTTAACCTTCGAGAAGGGTGAACAGTCCCGCGTCAAGACAGCAGCGCATGAGCTGGATCAGCAGGAAATCTACCGCAGCATCCAGGATGCCGCGGAGCGCAGTGACTATGTTTTTGTCAGCTTGCACACGCATGAAGGGGAGAATGAGAACTGGTACTCCGATTATCCCGCAGAGTTCATTGAGACCTTCGCACGGGGGGCGGTGGATGCCGGAGCGAGCTGTGTCTTCGGACATGGCGCCCACTTCACCAGAGGGGTGGAGCTGTACAAGGGCCAACCTATTTTTTATAACATAGGCAGTCTGTTCATGGAGTTCGAGGCAGGGGAGTCAATTGTATCTCCAGAGATGTTCACCGCCTACGGATATGCCGAGAATGAAGCTCCTTCTACCCTGCACAAGAACAGAACCAAGGATAGCGAAGGGAACTGGCAGGGCTTCTACAGCGACCGCAAGTTCTCGGAGAACTTCCTGGTCATGTTTGATCTGAGTGTGGAGGACAAGCGGTTCAGCTATGAGCTGATTCCGATTGATCTCAGGCTTACCCATGAGACAGTGACCAAGCGTGGCTTGCCTGTATTGGCATCCGATGAAGCAGCGGCCTCCCTGGTGGAGCGGTTGAATGCGGTAAGCAACGAACGGTATCATACTGAAATTATCTATGAGGGCAGACGGTTAATCGTGAGACCGTGTTAGGCTGTCGCCCTGTAAATTGAACGTGGAAGGAAGTCAATCGGTATGGGAGAGATTTTTGATATCAACGCGGTGTTCTCAGCGATTCCTCGCCTGTTAGAGGTCCTTCCTGTGAGTCTGCAGATTACGGTCATCTCGATGATCGTCGGCCTTGTGTTTGCGCTGTTATTTGCCATTATCCGTATGCGCCGAATTCCCGTGTTAAGCCAGCTGGTCACAGTCTTCATCTCGTTCATCCGTGGAACGCCGATCATTGTGCAGCTGTACCTGACCTATAACGGAATTCCGTTGTTATTAAAATTCATTAATCAGCAGTACGGGACGGATTATAATATCAATGCCATTCCGGCGATGATCTTCGTGCTGGTCACCTTCGCGTTCAATGAAGCGGCGTACAACTCGGAGACGATCCGCGCTGCGCTGCAGTCGGTGAACAAGGGCCAGATCGAGGCCGCTGAATCCCTGGGGATGACGTATCTTCAGGTGCTCAGAAGAGTCATCGTTCCGCAGGCGCTGGTGGTGGCGATTCCGCCGCTGGGCAATGCATTGATCGGATTGCTCAAGGGAACCTCCCTAGCCTTCGTAGCAGGTGTAATCGAAATGACGGCTAAGGGGAAAATTATCTCCGGCAGCAACTTCCGGTTCTTCGAGGTGTATCTCGCATTGGCGATCATCTACTGGATCATGACAATTCTGATTGAGCAGATTCTGAGATTCCTGGAGAAAAGATTCTCCATTCCGGACTCCGCTGCCGGGGCCATGAACCGCGGCTGGTTCTCTTGGGGAAGGAGAGAGATCTGATGATAAAGGTAAGCAATTTATCCAAGTCATTTCACGGTAATCTGATTCTGGACGATCTCTCCGTCGAGATTAACAAGGGAGATGTTGTAGCCATCATCGGTTCGTCCGGTGCGGGTAAGTCCACCTTCCTGCGTTCGCTCAACTGCCTGGAGCAGGCAGATCAGGGAATGCTGGATCTCGAAGGCTTCAAGGTCGATTTCAGCACGATCACGAACAAGCAGCGGCTGGAGCTGCGGAAGCAGACAGCGATGGTCTTCCAGCAGTTCAATCTGTTCCAGCATCGGACGGCACTGGATAATGTGAAGGAAGGCCTGAAGATTGTGAAGCGGATGAACGACCGCGAGGCCGCGCAGATTGCACAGAAACAGCTAGAGCAGGTAGGTCTTGCTGAGCGTGCTCATTATTATCCGAAGCATCTGTCTGGCGGCCAGCAGCAGCGGGTAGGCATTGCCCGCGCGCTGGCGATGAATCCGAAGCTGCTGCTGCTGGACGAGCCTACCTCAGCGCTTGACCCTGAGCTGGTGGGCGAGGTGCTGCAGACGATCAAGAAGACCGCGTCTACCGGTCAGACGATGATTCTCGTGTCCCATGAGATGAGCTTTGTGTATGAGGTGGCCAACAAGGTGCTGTTCTTGGACAAAGGTAAAATCGTCGAGGAGGGGACGCCGGACGAGGTGTTCAATCATCCGAAGTCCGAGCGCGCCAAGGAATTCCTTCAGAATTATTTCCGTAATAAATCGAGTATTTAATTAGAGTAGTTCACAGTCAAAACCCCGGAGAGAGCGCGAGCTTGCGCTTTCCCGGGGTTTTGTGGTGAAGAAGTGTAAGGACTTCCCCGGAGGATGATCTGAACAAACCGGATGTTACGGAAATCGGAAGTAGTTGGATTCTCTACACTTGCTGATGGACGAACGGCCGCTGCTAGAACAGCAGATGGATAAACAGCACTTAATTGTTGTCCTTTCACCCAAAGTAGCCAAAACGGGCTCCAGTAGATGCTGTTTATCCACTTGTTCTGGCACATTCCTCGGTAAGCGACAAATTAAGATACATTTTTCCAACTGCTGTAGATGGAGGTTTAGTCTCCACCTGTACCGTGCCCCATTGTTTGAATTGACATTTGGGTAAAACCCACTTCTTAAGTATTGAACTTGAAGCTTCGTCGTCACTGCGGTGAACATTTGGACTTCCATGTATGCGAAAAACCGAACACAATTCCACGATTGCCCGGTTGCCCTATGAAGGCGCGTTCGTCAATGAAGTTGCAATGAAAAATAACCAGCCAAATCCGAGAGAAACGTAGCAATATTCAGCTACCTTCATTAAAGTTGTAATTTTTGCGACTTTTTTCTTTTGAATCCGTATATATACCTTTAATACGACTAAAATACGCCAAAAGGAGCGATGCATCTTGAATTTCATGAACCAGAATGGCGATAATATCCCAGGGTTCAAGCTGCCGAAGTTGAAGCCGGGCATGTACAAAAGGATAGGGGTGGGGGTAGCCGCTGCGGCTGTATTGCTGTATATCGGCGCCACCTCATTTTATACGGTGCAGGAGCAGGAACGTGCAGCAATTCTGACCTTCGGCAAGTATACGAATGAGAGCTCGGCCGGACTCCATTTCAAATGGCCTTATCCCATCCAGGATGTCATTACTGTGCCTGCCGAGCTGACCCAGCGGATTCATATCGGATACCGCCAGGAGGCTGACGGGGCTGTCCCGGTAGATGATGAAGCTATGATGATTACAGGTGACGAGAACATTGTCTCTGCCGATGCTGTAGTCCAGTGGAAAATCAGCAATATCCGTGATTACCTGTATAACATTGATGACCCGGACAAATTCCTGCGTAACTCGGCCAGCTCCTCGATCCGTGCGGTCATTGGTTCCGAGAAGCTGGATTATGCGATTACCGACGGGAAGACGGTGATTCAGGATAAGGTCCGCGTGCTGCTGGTGGATCTGCAGAAGAAATACAACACCGGCATTCAGATCATCGATATCAAGTTCCAGGATATTGAGCCGCCAAGCGGCCAGGTGGAGGAAGCCTTCCGCGAGGTGACGAACGCCCGTGAAGAGAAGAATACGAAGATCAACAACGCCAAGAAGTATGAGAACGATATCATTCCAAAGGCGCGCGGTGAAGCACAGGCCCTGCTGGAGCGTGCCGAAGGCGAGAAGAAGTCACGTATCCTGAATGCGCAGGGGGATGTGGCGCGTTTCAATGCGATTTTTGCCGAATATGCCAATAATCAGAGCGTCACCGAGAGCCGGCTGGTCCTGGAGACACTGGAGACGATCCTGCCTAACGCCAAAATATTCATTACGAACTCGAACAGTGACACTGTGAACTATCTGCCGCTGAATGAGCTGATGCGCAGCACCAAGGATAGCCCCTCTGCTCCTGCCGCTGTGAATCCGGCACCTTCAGCCGCACCGCAAGGAGGAGATGCCAAGTGAAAAGAAACCCGATTATCCTATTGATATCATCTATCGTCCTGATTATTTTGCTGGCCGGCTCTATGTATATTGTGAAGGAAGGGGAATATAAGGTCGTTCTCCGTTTCGGTGAAGCGATGCGTGCGGTGGAGGAGCCGGGGCTGAAGTTCAAGCTTCCTTTTGTCGAGAATGTCTCGGAGCTTCCCAAGTATCAGATGACGTACGAGAGCTCGCCGACCAGCATTCTGACCAAGGACCAGAAGCCGATTGTGGTCGATAATTATACCGTCTGGAGAATTACCAACGCCTCACAGTTTCTGAGAACCGTTCAATCGGTAAGCGGCGGGGTGCAGCGTATTGATGAAGCGGTATATAACTCGGTACGCCGCAAGCTGTCGGAGGTCAATTATGAGAATATTATTAGTGAGGACACCGGACGGGGCAATATTAATGATGAGATTACTAAGGACGTAGTAGCTGCGTTGACCCGTGATAACTACGGCATAGAAGTCATTGACGTACGGATCAAGCGTACCGACCTGCCGGAAGAGAACAAGCAGAGTGTGTACAACCGGATGATCTCGGACCGCCAGTCCATTGCTGCGCGTTATCTGTCCGAAGGGGATGAGGAGTCCAGGAAGATCACCTCCAAGGCGGACCGCGCCTCCAGAGAGCTGATGGCCCAGGCCGAAGCCGACTCCAAGAAGATCATCGCCGAAGGTGAAGGAGAAGCCGCCAAGATCTATAACTTGGCCTATGGAAAATCTCCCCAGTTCTATAGCTTTTACCGCACGCTGCAGAGTTATGTGACCACGCTGAAGAATGAGCCGGTCATCATGATCCCGATCGATTCGCCTTATGCGAAGATACTGATGGGACAACAATAGATCCCCACTAGCAAACACCCCTTAGAACAAATTCGTTCTAAGGGGTGTTTGTCGATTTACCCGGCTGGTCCTAAGATTGTTATTTCAGGAAAATAGGCTTATCTGGATACTACTCTTAATATACTATGCTATATCACTTTTGTTCAAATCTAAGGAGTGTTGTATTAATGATGACTTTACTCTGGAGTGGGCTCATATGAATCAGAAGATAAAACGAGTGCTGCTTGGCAGCCCGATCCATCAGAAACCGGAGATTCTGGAGCATTTTCTGAAGTCGCTGCAGCGGCTCAACCTTAACAATATTGAGCTGCATTACTATCTGATTGATGATAATGGGGATACAGCTTCCAGTGAACTTCTGCAGCAGTTCGCCCAAAGCGGGAGAACAGTCTTCCTGGAATCCTCTGGTTACCATGATGACTATATACGCGATGACAATGCTCATGCCTGGCGTATCAGCCTTGTCTGGAAGGTGGCCGAGTTCAAAAATCAGATGATCCGGCGTGCGGAAGCTTTCGGCTATGATTATCTGTTTCTGGTTGATTCTGATCTTATTCTTCATCCAAGTACGCTGGAACAGCTGATCAGTTCAGGCAAGGACATTATCGCTGAAGTGTTCTGGACCCAGTGGCAGCCGGGCAAGCTGGAACAGCCGCAGGTGTGGATGCATGACGAATACAACCAATGGGAAGCGTTGCCGGGAGAAAAGCTTTCACCTGAGGAGATCAAGCGCCGCCTGCATGCTTTTCTGCTTAAGATGAGACAACCGGGAATCTATGAAGTCGGCGGACTTGGGGCCTGCACTCTGATCAGCACACAGGCCATTAAGTCCGGTGTCAGTTACAAGAAGGTCCGAAATCTCTCCTATTGGGGAGAGGATCGTCATTTCTGTATCCGTGCAGCAGCACTTGATATTCCTCTTTTCGTCGATACCCACTATCCGGCACTACATCTCTATAGAGACAGTGATCTTGACAAAGTGGAGGAGTTCGTACGGCAGTCAACAGCAACTCCTGGGACGGAGCCAAGCGAGCATGACGGGAAACGGAATGATGAAGAGCTGGAGCGGAGCGAAGAAGCTAATCTGATTAAGCTGCAAGCGGCTGATGCGGCGCATGCCACCACCCCGGCAGCGGCACAACGCCGACCCAAGCTGACTCTCACGATGATCGTTAAGAATGAAGCCTCAAGGTTCCTGCGGCAGATTCTGGAAGAGCACCGCAAATATATCGACGAGGCCGTTATTATCGATGATGGCAGCACAGATGGGACAGCAGAATTAGTTAAGGAGGTTCTTGGGGGAATTCCGCTTAAGTTGATTCATAATCCGGTCTCCCGCTTCAACAAAGAATCCGAGCTGCGCAAGCAGCAGTGGGAAGCGGTGGTTGAGACCGGACCGGAATGGATTCTTAATCTGGACGGGGATGAGATGTTTGAATCCGGTTTTGCCGAAGAAGTGGACTCCCTGCTGAGAACGGAAGACTGCGACTTATTCTGCTTCCGCCTCTACGATTTCTGGGATGACAACCATTACCGCGAGGATAAGTACTGGCGGGCCCACCTGAGATACCGGCCGTTCCTGGTCCGCTACCGCCAAGACTTTACCTATCTCTGGAATGATCTACCGCAACACTCCGGGCGGTTGCCAGAGAATATTTGGGAATTGCCTCATCAATTGAGCAACCTGCGGATTAAGCATCTCGGTTGGTCGAAGCAGGAATTTCGGCTGGAAAAGTATATACGTTATATGCAACTGGACCCGGATGGCAAGTACGGCTGGAAGGAGCAATATCAATCCATCCTTGACGAGCATCCCCGTCTGTTGCCTTGGAGTGAATAGTAAGGGCATCCGTTTCTGTTACAGGAAGATCAGCAGTAGCGTACCCACCACGAAGCAGTAGTACGAAAAGTAAATCAGATTCCCCTTCGCCATAATGCCGATGAACCATCTCATGGCATAGTAGGTTGCGACGAGCGTGGTGAGGAAAGCGATCAGGTAGGGCATCGCCAGCGCGGAGCGGTTAGGGTCATGCACGATATCGGATGCACCCAGGATTAGTCCCCCGATGCTGATCGGGATGTAGAGCATGAACGAGAACTTCAAAGCGGTCTCCTGCTTCATGCCGACGGCAATGGAGGCAATCACAGTAGAACCGGAACGGCTGATGCCGGGAATCAGCGCCACCGCCTGAGCCAACCCGACGATGATGGCGTCTCTCACAGTGAGATTGCCGTCTCTTTTCTGGCCGCGCAGGTTGCGGATCAGCCAGAGGGCTACCCCGGTAATAAGTAAGCTGATGGATACGGTATGTACAGAGGTGAAGACGCGTTCGATCGTATCCTTGAAGAATACGGCGGCCACGGCTGCGGGAATCGTACCGATTATAATGTAGATGCAGAACATGAACTCTGACCGGTACTTGGGTTCGCGCGTCTTCAGGTAACGGAAGAAGCCTGTAATCAGATCCAGGATGTCTTTGCGGAAGATGAAGCAGATGGCAATCAAGGATGCCGTATTCGTTAAGATTTCAAAAGATAGCCCGTTCTGTTCCATGCCAAGCAGACGTTGTACGATGATCAAATGCCCGCTGGAAGAGACGGGGATCGGTTCCGTCACTCCCTGTACGAGCCCTAACAATAAGTATTTTAGCCAATCGAACCAATTCTCCATGAGTTCCTCCTGAATATAAACTGCAATTTCGTTAAGCCTGTCTTCTTCTTAGCCGCTTGGAAAAGACGTACAACCCGAAGCCGAGCAGGAACAGGGTTGCCGCCGGAAGAATGTAAGGCTTGACGATTTCGTCCACATGCTCCCATTGCGAGCCCAGCTTGTAGCCCAGATAGACATAGATCGAAGTGATCGGAAGCATGGCAAGGAAGGTGTACAGACTGAATTTGAACACATTCATTTTGGCAATCCCGCAAGGGATGGAGATCAGCGTTCTCACACCGGGGATGAAGCGCCCGTAGAAGGCTACACCGCTGCCGTATTTATCAAAGAAACGGTCGGAGGCCTCCAGGTGATGCGGACGGATGAAAAAATACTTCCCGTACTTAGCAATCGCAGGTCTGCCGCCAAACCTACCAAGGGCATAGAGCGTAAGAGGGCCGAAGGTGCCTCCAACAGTACCGGCAAGAATCGTAAGAATGAGCTTCATGTCCCCCAGATATACCCAATATCCGGCAAGTGGCAGCACGATTTCGGCAGGTACGAATTCAAACGACAAGGCGATGACTATTCCGGCATACGACAAATCTTTGAAAAAGAGTATAAATTCCGTGATCCATTCTGTCATGCATTTCTCTCCCTTCTCAAACAAAAAGCCCCCTAATTAAAGGGGGCAGTCTCATCAACTGTCAGCACCCTCTCATCTTTGCAAGGCATCCGGGATGCCTCTAGTGCTGTGCCCGTTCTGCTTATAGCATGCCGGTCACAGCGGTATCATCGGGCGAAGCCCTCCACCGAACTCTGGATAAGAGTATTATTCAATTTGATAACATTAAAACACACCTATATACCATTAAGCAAGTTTGGGAGAAGGGAGAAATTTTGGATGAAAATATGAAAGCGTTATTTCAGCTCAATCTTAAACACATCGCCCGCCTGCCCGCCGAAGACGGCCATTCCGCCCTGCGGCAACCGGACTGAAGGATCTTTGCTCACTCTGGAGTGGCTTACGATCATCCCGTCGGCATCATATACAACGAATCCGCCGCTTGGAGGAGCTGTCACGGTCATGGTTTTGCCGGCAGCTTTCTTGTCAATCTTGAACCATACGCTCTGGCCGCCCGCAGGAACGGTGCTGGTTGAAGCCGGGCCTCCGTAGATCGGCTTCACCGCATCGCCGCTGATATACGCATTGCCGTCGATGGTTAGATATTCTGCACCGTTCTGCTTGGAGAAGGTCAGATCGAAGGCGTCTCTGCCGTTCATGACCGGGATTTCAGCCGCATTGACGGCGGTGTTCTCGTCCACAATCCGCGTCCCGGTGGCGTAGCCTTGTTCAACCTCAATAGTCTTCGTCAAGATGGAAGGGGAGAGGTAGAAAAAGGAATTGATTTTCTCATCCACAGCGTAATAATGCTTCCCGTCTCTCTGCGCCCAGGCCTGCTTCGTAGAAGCATTCAGCGGATTAGCGTCCAGCTTCTGGTACTCGTAAGTGACCATCAGCATTTGACCGACACCGGGGATAGTCAAGTGGGTGTTCAGCTTCAGATAAGTCTTGCCGTTCTTCTGCTGATCGAAGCTCACGGCTGCACTGCCGTCCGGGCTTGTGAACTGTCCCTTGCCGGTATAAATATACTTCTGCGCTGGAATGAGTCCGCCCTCCAGCTCAGGCAGGTTGAGCGCTCCGTCCTTAATGGCTATGGCAGTGGTTGCGCCGACAGTCCCGTATAATCCAGAATAGGCTTCCAACTCGGCAGGCATCGCCGCTTTGACTGGAGGAGTGAAGGTGGCGTCCGGCAGAATCTTATTAATCTTCCCGGTGTCCTTCAGGTAGGCCAGCAGCACATTGGAGGCAAAAATGGTGTTATAGATGGAGCTTCCCCCCGACGAGAGCACTGCGATGGATATATCGGATTCCGGCAGGGTAATCAGGTCAGCGTGATACATGATGGTATCTCCGCCTTTGGATAAGGCCTTGATTCCGTAATCACCGAATGGTGCCAGATCTACGGCATCCCAGCCCAGACCGTAATTGAAAGAGTTGGTCTCCTCGGGTACCCAGAGTCCATTCTTATATTCCGGCTTACGCATCGCTTCGGCGGAGGCTTCCGACAGAATGTCCGGGTGCTTCCCGTTCAGCATCTCGGCGAATGTGGTCAGATCTTCGGCTGTGGAATAGAGGCCGCCTGCTCCGAGGATATTGGCGTTCTCGCTGGGCAATGCCTGCGTTAGTCCAGGGAAGTAGGTTTTGGCAAGCTGTTGCCGGTTAAAGGTATCCAGCGGCGTTTTGGTAGAGCTTAACTTCAGCGGGCTGCTCATATGCTGGTCCAGGAACTCTGTATAGCTGCTGCCGGTTACCTGCTCAATCATCAGTTCCAGCAGTTGAAAGCCGTCATTGCAGTATACGGAATAGGCTCCCGGATCGGATTTCAGCCGTTCGGACTGAAGCCTTGTCAGCAGTTCATCGTGATTCTGAGTGTCGCTATCGTCCATCAGAATGCTGTTCCCGTAGTGGCTGCCGTACAGGCCCGAGGAATGGTTCATTAACATGCGCGGCGTGATCTTCTTGTAGCGCTCATCGGCCATCTTGAACTGCGGCAGATACGTAGTCAGCGGCTGATCGATGTCAATCACCTTATCTTCGGCAAGCATCATTGTGGCTGCGGAGACATGCATTTTGCTGACAGAGCCGATGCCGAACATGGTATCCTTCGTGACGGGAGTCCCGGCTGCCTTATCGGACAGACCGAAGCCGCCGGACACCGTAATTTTACCTTGATCCCTGATAGCATACTGCATGCCGCTTACCCCGTAGTCGGATACGATCTTCGAGCCCAGCAGGCGGGCCGTTTCCTGCACTGGGCTCTCCTTCTCCTGCGCAGACGCCTGGGCTGCGGGGATCACCAGCATGGCCGTCAGTACGACTGAAGTTAACTTGTTCATCTTGAACTCCTCCTCTTGTGTCTCTTAGATAATCTTCCTGAAGTTATCATACAGGCAGAAGAGAGGAGCGTGGCCCGAATAACCCTGAAACGTTAATAACGATCCCTTAACGTAGAAATTTAGATTAAAAGGCACAAAAAACGGTAACAAAAAGTGAAAGAAGCGGAGGGGAAATTTGGAACTGAAGGAGCGGTAGCGACCGCCTTTGTATTTGGATTTCTACCGCTAAGAGCGGTCCAATCAGGAAATCAAAATACAACAGCGGCCGGAAGTCCAAATGTTCACCGCAGTGACGGCGAAACTTAATGTTTAGTGCATTTTATAAAGAAGCTTCGCGCGTGAAGGGGAGGACCACCATATTGTTGAATTCCCGATGCCCGGCTTCAATTGTCATATTCCCGCCGTACTTCTCGCAGATTCTGGAGATATTGGTCAGGCCGATGCCGTGGTATTCAGGGTCCGGCTTCCGGCTCTGCAAGGGGGCAGTCTCCGGGGCGGTATGATTCAGGATGCGGATGAACAGCGCGGATTCACTAGAGTGCATCTGGATCAGAATGTAGCGGTCCTCGGCGAGCCGTACTTTTTTGGAGGCCTCAATGGCATTATCCAGCATGTTGCCCAGCACAACGCACAGGTCATAACGGTCGATGTGAAGCTCACCAGGCAGCAGCTTGAGCCGGGTATCAATGCGGATGCCATTCGCTTGTCCGATATTCAGCGTGTTCGTGACCAGCGCATCCACCGCCAGATGGCCGGTGTTGACCCGCTGGTAGGCATCCTCCACTTTATTCAGCGTAAGCTTGATATGTTCGAGAGCCGCCGCCGGATCATCCCGCCGGATACACTCTTCAATGTAGAGGAACTGCTGATGGGTGTCGTGGATAATTCTTTTGATCGACTTGAAGCTGTGGACCGTCTTCTCATAGTTGGCGTCCTGATAGTTCATCTGGTGCTGGAGCTGGGCGTTCTCATGCATGAACTGGAACTTGTCGGTAATGGTATCGAAGATATAGACGATCATCACATTCAGGAACAGGAAGCCGAGAATCGCAATGAAATAATAGATATCCTTCTTCGAGTCTTCGGTGAGGACATTGATCTGATAGGTGCTGATGAGCGGGACGAGCAGGAACATCACATAATACCGGTAGGGCAGGGAGACGCTTCGCCGCTTGGAGATCAGCCGGATGATCTGAATCACCGGGAACATAATAATGCAGCTAAGGATCAGCCCCTTGATGAAGGCCGACCGGTCAATCCCCGCACCCGAGTTCATGCTGGTATAGTCCACCGAATCTATCATTGAGAAAATATACAGCGAGATAAAGCTGACCACTGTCATCAGCACAGCGTACAGCAGGGAAAAGATCGCCTGGGTCTTCACCTCCACCTTATAGGCTTGCGCCATACTGAAGATCATCAGCAAAGCTACGCCGGAGGAGAATAGAGGGGACAGCGGGGTGACCAGGTAGAGGAAGCAGAGTACCCCGTAGATCAGGAAGTATATGATCCGGTTGGGCTTCCTGACAGCTTTGTCAAATACCGAGGCGAAGAAGAACTGGGTCTGAAAACACATCACCAGCAGCACACAGACGATAAGGGTCAGATTATAGTGAGTCATACGAGCTACCCTTCATGATCATGAATTTGGTGTAGAAGTCCTTAACCTCTTTGATTTTGGACCGTCCGATGGGGAACTCCTGCCCGCCCGACATCAGCACGGAGCCGCCCGCGAACTTGTGGACATGCAGCAGGTTGATAATAATCGAACGGTGGATATGCAGAAAATGGCTGTCCCGTAAGGCTGAAGCGTACTCGGCAATAATTCCTCTGGTCTCATAGATTCCCGTGGTGGTAATCACATGCAGTTTGCTCTTGACCGTTAGACTCTTGGCCGCCTCAATCCCGATAATATCATCATGCCGCAAGACGACCTCCTCATACCCGGACTTGATGACCATGAATTTCTTATCCTGGGCCTGGAAGTAATCACACAGCTTAAGGATCTTCTCCTCCAGGAGCTGCGGGGCGACCGGCTTGATCAGATACTGGAAGGTAATCACGTCGAAGCTCTCCACCATATATTCTGGATAGCTGGTCAGGAATATGATCTGTTCGTCAAAATGCTTCTGGCTTCTCAAGCGGCGCGCCGCCATAATCCCGTTCATGCCGCCCATCTCCACATCCAGAATCAGGATATGGAAGGGGGATCCGCCCCGTTCATAGTGGGAGATTAGGTCTTCTCCCGAAGAAAACAGCTCGATTTCAAATTCGGTATCCGTCTTGACGGATAACCCGACCAGAATCCTCTTCACCCGCTCCCGCTGCTGTTCTTCATCCTCACATATCGCTACCCGATACATCCAAAGGCCCCCTTTCACTTCCGGCTCAATGCCTAAGCAGATATTTGTACACAACATTATATAGTATTGTCCAGGGGAATGAGCAGATCAGGGGGCCAAACGCATAAGTTAATCCCTGGACTGCAAAAGCGAATCCTTGGTGTGGAGAAGGATGAACGTGTTTGCTTGGATGGACGCTACGCAAATGGAACGTTGTTCCAATCGCTGTGAACGCTAAGCTTTTACACGGGTCGTTCAGCATGCTCCGCTGTTTGAGCGTAAGCCCCAGGAACAGTTGTCACTTCCACAGCCGCAACAGCGGCCCTGCTTCGCCGTATACGGGATCACGCTCCGGCAGCGGGACTTCACGGATCTCGGGGAGCGCCGCCGCGAAGTCGTCCGCGCCCGCCTGGCGGGTGTTATAGTCCATGCCGCCGGGATATGCGCCTGCAATACGGAAGTCAGGCGTGGCCGTGAGCTTCTTGTGTGCCGTCCCGGCAGGCAGCACCACAACGTCACCGGCTTCCACGTTGGCTGTGTATCCCGCATCTCCGCCAAGCTGGAGCTTGGCACTGCCGGAGATCACCCCCAGCACCTCATGCGCGTTGCTGTGATAGTGGTGATAGGGGAAGACGCCGTTCACCCAGCTATTCAGCCAGCCGTTGTTATTGAAGATCAGTTCGGTGTCTTCCGGGTGGTCCCGGAGCACCCCTTTATATAGCACGGCGGGAAGCTGCGGATTGTTCGGCAGCAGCCCATCCGGCTCGAAGCTGAGCTTAATTATAGATTCGTCCTGCTCCCGGCTTACCGAATTGTGTTCTGACATACGGATCATCTCCTACATGAATTTTGGTATATATAGAATTACCCTAAGGTTGGTAATGTAACTTCTGAAAATAAATTTCGTTAAAAGGTGAGAATCCCAGGTATTGATGGTACAACATCAGCTTTAAAACTGTAAGAATGAACCTCAGGGGTGTTAAGGGCTGGGCATGAATGTTGAGCTAACATTAGGCTGATACCGCACCCGTAGCTGACTTCTACTCATAAATTTAAGTAGTTGATTGTATTTCCTGCAATAGAAAATGCATAACTGACCGCAAAATGGGATTCTATTGTATTTCATACAAGTGGAATGTTGTGTTCTGGATGAAAACTGGCCTTTATTCAACATTCGATTGTCCTCAGCCTGTGAGTGGTGAAATTATAAGTGCAATTAATATAGCGGGGCTATTTTCTACCTGCTTGTAAAAGGGTAATTGATGGCATACAGTGTAACGTAGCTGTTATAGATGGTTGCGAAAGGGAGGGGTTATAGTGAGAATTATCCGTAAAATCAGTACCCTGCTGGCGGCCGCGCTGCTGCTGCCTGCCATTCTGGTGCCGCCGGGGGCAAAGGCTGCTCCCGCCGAGGCGAAGGCTGCACCGGCCGGGACGGTGGCCGCTGCCGCTTCACCCGCCCAGAGTCTGGCCACGAACGGGCTGGTGCCGCTGACCGGCGCGATCAACGGAAATCTGCCGATTCATATGTCCATTAAGGTGGAGAGCGGCGGGAAGCTGACCGGAAGTTATTATTATGATAAATACAAGAAGACAATCAGACTCACTGGTACAGTCAGCGGCAAATACGCGAATATGTATGAATACGATGCGAAGGGCAAGGAAACAGGCCATTTCGAAGGCTGGTGGATTCCCGGCACCGGCTTCGCCGGAGTATGGAGCAACCCGGACGGCACCCGCCAGCTGCCGGTAGAAGCTTTGACGGCTGCCGCCGCAGCCAGCGCCAAGGTGCCGGCAGCAGCGGACTGGAGCGGAGAGTGGTATATGGAGACTTATTCGCCCTTCTTCGGATCTTATGTTGAATTCAGCAATGTGAAGAGTGATAAGCTGATCTTCTCGTTGGATGCTTACGATGGCGCCCATTCCGGCCAGCTGTATGAAGAATCGGCAGTAGTCCGCAAACGGATGGCTGTCTACAAGGAAGAGGACGGTTCCGTAGTCTTTTTCTATCTGCTGAATGGCAATCTGTATGTCACCAGCCCTTCGCCGGTGTATTCTGCCGGGGCGAATGTAACCTACACCGGCCACTATACAAGAGACCCGCAAGAGACCGTCTACACGCTGCGGGATACCGGTGTCTTCAAGACGGCCGCAGATGATAAAGCCTTCCGTAAGCTGGTAGGAGAAGATTATGATTTGTTCCTGTACAGTATGCAGCTGCTGGATGAACCGAAGGATCTGGACGGCAAGGGGGCAAAGGTGGTAGAGGGCGGCGTGAGAGGGCTGTTCACCCTTACGGAAGCCATCATCATGTTTGATAAGCAGGGGCATTTCTGGGCAGCTGCGCTCGATTCGGATGAAGCCTCTGATTCAGAGGAGATTCCCGAGACCTTCGTGCGGTTCTATACGAATGTTCCTGGCACCAGCAAGCTGCCGAAGACGATTGTGAAATGGATGGAGGGTTTTCCCGATTATACGGTGGTCTACATGAATTTCTAAATCTTGCGCCAGAGCGTTTTAAGTTCCCCATAACGGGTACATTGAAAAAGTGAGGGTCCGACTGGCATGGGTAGCTACTGCACAAGAATTAGTGTCACCGGTGATGTCAGCGGATTCGCATGTCCTGCAGCTTTTCACTGAAAGGACGGGACAGCGCGCATGCGCAGGTCCTGCCGCTATAATGGAAGCTGCGGGTGCAACAAGAAACGGTATGCCTAACCCCTGACCGGGGGGCGGCATACCGTTTTTGTATGGATTCTGTAATCGCCGAAGTTCCGGCACGGAATCAAGTATATAGACGCTTCCAGTTGGCATACCAGCGCTCGACCTTGGCGGATGGAGTGAGCTTCAGGTCCCGCCAGAGCAGGCTGCGGAGCTTCTCATATTGCTCCTGTACGAAGCTCAGCTCGCCCAGCCGGTTATAGAATTCCATGAGTGCCAGGTAACCTGGCTCGTGGTAGGGATGCAGCTCCACAATCCGCTGATAGGTGTTGACCGCCTTGGTGATATTATCCTTGACGGTATAATAGTCAGCCAGCTCTGTGGCATGCTGCAGGGAGAGGTTCCTCAGCCGCTGCCGTTCACTCTCGGCCCACAGATACTCATAATCCCCCAGGTAATCGCCGGTATAGAGTTTCAGTAGCTCCTCATGCTCCGCGGCGTTATAATCATCCACCGGGTCCAGGGAGACGACACCTTCCTCCCACAGCACCGCATCGATCTGCGCGTCGCCGCTCTCCAGCATATACCCCTCGCCTACGCTCGCATTGCTGATCACAAGGCCGATGTCGGCCCGTTTCAGCGATTGCCTGATCTGGTAGATGGCCGTATACAGATGAGTGGAGGCACGCTTGAATGATGCCTCGGGCCAGAGCAGCTCGACCAGCTTGTCCTTGACGACAATCCGGTCATGATGATACAGCAGGAAGGCGAACAGCTCCTGGGCTTTGGAAGTCCGCCAGCGGAAATCCCGGATAGGAACACCTCCCCGTTCGAACTGGATGGCATTGAAGCAGCGGATCAGCAGCGAGTCCGGCTTGTCCGTGTGAAGCTGGTTGATCTTCCGGCTCCTGATTCGCTGGAGGGTCCGGCTCAGCCGTTCCCTGGAGACCGGCTTGAGCAGATAATCCTGCGCGCTGACCTCGAAGGCTTCCAGCGCGAAGCTGTTATGGGCGGAGACGAATACAATGGCTGAGCCGGGACAGCTCTCCTCCAGCTGCTTCGCAGCCTCCATGCCGTTCAGCCCCGGCATATCAATATCAAGAAAGATAATATCTGCCTCCCAGCCGGCCGCTTCGCTCATAGCCAGCTGGGGGTTGGTATAGGTTGCCGTTACAATGGTCGATCCCAGCGCCCTGAGCGTCGATTCCAGCTGAATCAGGGCGAGTCGTTCATCATCGATCAGCACTACCCTAAGCATTGTAGCACCTCCTTGTACAGGATATAGCGGATGGAGAATGGTTCACTCGATACGCCGGAGTGGAATCATAAAGGAGACGGTGGTTCCAAAGCCGGGACGGCTCTGAATGGACAAGCCTTGCCCGTAGCGTTCAATCAGCCTCCGGTTCGTATTCCATATCCCGATACCGGAGCTCTTGTCTTTATGCTTCATCAGCAGGCGGTTAATGTGCGCCTGCTCCATGCCTCTGCCATTGTCTTGCACCGCAAGCCGGACATGCTCCTCCTCCTCTTCAATGCGGATAGTAAGTAGGCCTCCCTCTATAAGACTGAGCAGCCCGTGACGGACAGCATTCTCTACCAGCGGCTGCAAGATCAGCGGGGGAACCCGCAGCAGTCCGGTATAATTCCGTTCCCACTTGACCTCCAGCCGTTCGCCGAACCGCACCTTCTCAATATATAAATAGGCCTCCACTAACGATAGCTCCTGCTTCAAATGAATCAGTGTACCGGTATTCATCAGGTCGAAGCTTGAGCGCAGGTAGGAGGAGAAGGCCTCAATCAGCTGCTGCATCTGGCAGAGATCAATGGTACTGAGCGTGGCGATGGAGTTCAGGGCATTGAACAGGAAATGAGGGCGGATCTGCGCCTGGAGGTAAGCCATCTCCAGCCGCAGGCTGTGAGCGACGGTCTGCTTCAGCCGCGCCAGCCCGGTAACCCGGTATTTCAATTCCAGGCTGTCTACCGGCTTAGTCACATAATCATTAGCCCCCTGCTGAAATCCGTAGTAGATCTCCTCACGCATAGCACGTGCCGTCAGCAGCAGCACCGGTAACTCTGACACCGGATAACGCTCCCTTACCCGGCGGGTAAGCTCATAGCCGGACATGCCGGGCATCATCACATCGGTAATCAGCAGATCCCATGATTCCTCCTCCAGCCGGATCAGGGCTTCCTCCCCGCTTAACACAGAGGTCAACTGATAGATATCCTCATGCAAAATGGTCGCGAGCACCCGGAGATTAACCGGGTCATCGTCAACAGCCAGTATCTTCAGTTCGGCTCCCTCCGTATCCAAGCCGGAGGGGGACGGAGGCACTCCCGCAAGGAATGGCTCTTCGTCCTTATTGCGCACATGGACACTCCGGCCGGTGTATGCAGCGCCCGGCGCTTCCACTGCTTCCATCCTGCCGAACTGCTCATCCGTGAAAAAGGCTTCGTCAGCCAGCTGCAGGGTGAAGCGGAAGACCGAGCCTTCCCCAAGCCTGGACTCCACGGTCAGCCTTCCCCCGTGCAGCTCCACCAGCTGCCGGGTAATGCCGAGGCCCAGACCCAGGCCACCACGGTCCTGTCCGCCTGCCTGTTCATAAGGAAGGAAGATACGCGCGAGCGCTTCTTCCTCCATCCCCGCACCTGTGTCAGCCACGCTGATCAGCAGCTTCCCGTCCGCTTCTTCGGCAGTCACAAGGATACTTCCCTGCTCGGTCCATTTCACGGCATTATGTATCAGGTTGAAGAGAATCTGGATCAGCCGCTTCTCATCGGCCCATACACGCGGCAGCGAAGCGGATACGCTTACATGAAGCGTCAGGTTCTTGCCGTCCGTTAAGTAACGGAGCATATCCGCAACTCCTGCCGCTGTAGTATAGACAGATAACGGCACCGGATGAAGGACCATCCGGTTCTCCCGCAGCAGGGTGAGATCCAGCAGATCATCCAGCAGCTGTGACATTTGCCGTCCGATGCGTACCAGCAGCTCCAGGTCTCCGGCTTCTTCATCCGGGGAGGCTGCCCGCTTCTTGTCGTATTCCGACTGGGCAATGCTCATCATGCCGTGCAGCGGTGTCCGCAACTCATGCGAGGTATTCATCAGGAACCGGTCCTTCTGCTTGTCCGCTTGCAGCAGCTGTTCATAGAGCTGCCTGTTCTCATTGGACCGCCGGATATACTGCTTCAGGGCATAGGCAGAGAAACCGGCGATAGCAGCCAGGATATCTATGGAGTAGAACGGAAGATTCTTCCGGTAACTATTCACCGTGGTTCCCCAAATCACCCCGGATAGAATCGAGGAGCCGATGAAGGTAAGGAACCCGACGTCTTTTTTTTGCTTATAGACCATAATTCCGAATAGCACAAACATCCAGCAGGGGGGGATCATATACAGGAGGCTGAAATAAATAGTGGCATTGGACAGAACGATATGAATCGGAAGGAAGCAAAGGCAAAGTGTATAGAGCAGAAGAAGCAAGCTGTACACCTTGAAGGCCCGGCTGACTGCCTGGGCACTGTAGAATTTGTAGGTAAGCAGCAGCATGAAAAAGACCATCCATACATAAGACAGCAGCTTGACCTTGATTCCCCAGGTATAGTTCAGCGGCAGCACAAGGAACAGCAGGACGTCATTATCCGCTGCGATGGAGACGGCTATGATGATCAACATAAGCGCAAATAAGAGCAGAGACGGGTGTTCTTTGTCAAGCAGGTACAGAATACAGACATACAGCGCGTGCAGAAGAAGGATGATGATCGTAGCTAACTGAAAAGAGGTAGAGTACCAGCGCTCCTTCTGAACCATAGACTGGGCGCCGAAACGGATGGAATAGGAAATGCCTGCCTTCTCCCCATGCTCATAATTGGCAGTCTGGATCAGGACAAGCATGTCCTTCGTCCCTTCCGGGGGGAGATAGTGAACGGCATAGGGAATGGCCATGGGATGGTACAGCTCCTTGCGCGCTGCGGGTTGACCCATAGCCTGAAGGGGGCGGCCGTTAATCTCAATCCGGGAAGAAGCCTGGATCTGCTGGGCCCAGAAGCTATAGGGTTCATCCAGCGGCTGATCGACCAGAATGCGGAGGGCAAATGTGCCATAGCCCAGAGAGGAACCGGACAGGGAATCCTTCCAGTTGCCGGGTACCTCTACAGGGACAGCGGCTCCGGCGGCGCCTGAGCGGATATCGCTTTCGCTGACCAGACGGTTCGGATAAAATTCCCATGTCCCGTCGAGGACAAGCGAATGGGCATCCTTGAAGGTCCAGCCGCGTAAATCAAGCACGCCTGCATCCGCACTGGGCTGCTCCGGCAAGGCAAAAATCTGCTGCCACGCCCTTTGCATCCCCAATAACAGAGTCATATATATCACGATTAACGTCAGATGCTTCATGTAATATTTGGAATTTTTATTCATCATTCAGTAAGAATTCGACAAAGCAAAGGCAGAACCTCTAAAAAAATTAAATAAATTCTGTGACAATCCGGAGGGGCTTCTGTGAATGATCCTGGCGGTTTATGTCAGAATCAGACTCGTTCTTTTGTCCTGCTTTCCAGGCAGGCCAATAGTGCTGCTTGCACAGCCCTTTCGCATAGTGTCTTCTGTTGCAGTCCTCTTTCGTACATTTTCTTTCATTGATGGCTCTGAGTCTTCCCATGTATGCATCCCTCCATAACGGTATCGTTTCAAGTCAAGCCCATTATAGAGAACCCTCATAGACAAGAACTGAACAAAAATGGAATTAAAATTCCAGTTAATTCTAATCGTATTTAACCTCCGGTCTGCATATAAATGATGTACCAAGTCCGACAAAACCACTAAATGAAAACCATTAGTTAAAGGAGGGGAGCTTTTGCCCACAGAAGCTGCAACCTTACGTGAGCAAATTCTGAAGCTGACAGGAGAATATTACGACATTCGTTGGCCCGGCCGGTCCTTCGTACCTGGACGCGATTACGTGCCGGTAAGCGGCAAGGTGTTCGATGGCGAAGAATTGATGAGTCTGGTGGATGCTTCACTTGATTTCCACCTGACAGCGGGCAGGTATACTGGCGAATTCGAGCGCAGGTTCTCCCAGATTATGGAGAGAAAGCATACCCTGCTGGTTAACTCGGGTTCGAGCGCGAATCTGCTTGCTGTCGCAGCACTTACCTCGCCGCTGCTCGGCGAACGCCGGCTGCGGCCGGGTGATGAGGTGATCACCGTTGCCGCCGGATTTCCGACCACGGTCAATCCGCTGATACAGCATGGACTTATTCCAGTATTCGTCGATGTTGAGCTGCCCACCTACAATATAAATACAGCTCAGCTGGACGCCGCGCTCAGCCCCCGTACCAAAGCGGTCATGCTGGCGCACACACTGGGCAATCCCTTCGATCTGGCCAGTGTTAAGGCATTCACGGACCGGCATGGACTGTGGCTGATTGAGGATACCTGCGATGCTGTGGGATCACTGTATGAAGGCCGGCCGGCCGGTTCCTTCGGCGATCTGGCCACGGTCAGCTTCTTCCCTGCCCATCATTTGACCATGGGCGAGGGCGGTGCGGTACTCACCTCCGGTGCCAGGCTCAAAAAAATTGTCGAATCGCTCCGTGACTGGGGCAGGGACTGCTGGTGCCAGCCGGGAACCGACAATACCTGCGGCAAGCGGTTTGACTGGACTAAGGGAGACCTGCCTGCCGGATACGACCACAAATATACGTATAGCCACATTGGCTACAATCTGAAGGCTACAGATATGCAGGCCGCCATCGGAGTCTCCCAACTGGAGAAGCTGGAAGGGTTCCATGCTGCACGCAGACGTAACTTTAACTATATGAAGGCAGCGCTGAAGCCTGCGGAGGAATGGCTTATTCTTCCACAGGCGACGCCGCGCAGTGATCCGAGCTGGTTCGGCTTCCCGCTGACCGTGAGGGAGGATGCGCCCCTCACGCGCAATGAAATCGTGCGCAGGCTGGAGAAGGCGCGGGTTGGCACCCGGCTCTTGTTCGCCGGGAATCTGCTCAAGCAGCCTGCCTACTCCGGTGTGGCGCACCGTGTCGCCGCGCCGCTCATTCAGACGGACAGGATCATGAACGATACGTTCTGGGTGGGAATCTATCCGGGACTTTCGACAGAGATGCTCGATTATACTGCCGAGGTATTGCTGGGCTTGCTGAAAGGTAAGGAGGTAACAAGATGAAGGTAGTCATTCTGGCCGGGGGCTACGGGACCCGGATCAGTGAAGAGACCGATGTGAAGCCCAAGCCGATGATTGAGATCGGCGACAAGCCGCTGCTGGTGCATATTATGGAGAATTATGCTGCTTACGGCTTCGATGATTTTGTCATTTGCCTGGGATATTTGGGGCATGTCATTAAACAATATTTCTCCGACTTCTATCTCCAGAGCTCGGATATTTCTTTCGATTTCGGTAATGGCAACCAGATCACCCGCCATAACCGTCAGCTGCGAAACTGGAAGGTAACGCTCGCGGACACAGGCAAAGAAGCGATGACTGGCGGAAGAATCCGGCAAGTCCAGAAATACATCGGAAATGAACCGTTCATGCTGACCTATGGGGATGGTGTTGCGGATATTAATATACAGCAGTTACTGGACTTCCATCGCTCTCACGGGAAGCTGGCGACTGTGACTGCTGTTCAGCCGTCGGGCCGTTTCGGTGCGCTGGACCTAGCAGAGGATACCAAGGTAACCGGATTCGTAGAGAAGCCCAAAGGGGACGAAGGATGGGTGAACGGCGGCTTCTTCGTACTAGAGCCCGAGGTATTCTCTCTAATCGAAAGTGACAGCACCGTCTGGGAGCAGGAGCCGCTCCGGGAGCTGGCAGCGCGGGATGAGCTAAGGGCTTACAAGCATCACGGGTTCTGGCAGCCGATGGATACACTCCGCGACAAGCGTTATCTGGAGGAGCTGTGGCGGGAGGGAGGACTCCTGTGGATGAGAACGAACTGACAGCGGCGAGATTCTGGAAGGGGCGGCGTGTCTTCGTAACCGGACACACCGGCTTCAAGGGAAGCTGGCTCACCCGGTGGCTGACGATGCTGGGCGCAAGCGTCAGCGGTTATGCCTGGGACCGGGATGAGTATAAGCTCTTCCCGCTGATCGGAGCTGCGCCTGAGGTCCATACGGTCTGGGGGGATGTACGGAACCGGCAGCGCCTGGATGCAGCGCTGCGGGAAGCGGCCCCGGAGGTGGTATTCCATCTGGCTGCCCAGCCGCTGGTCCGCACCTCTTACCAGTTCCCGGCCGATACCTTCGAGGTGAATGTGATGGGAACAGTGAATCTGCTGGAGGCGGTCGCAAGCTCGGTTGATTCCGGGATCCCTGTCAAAGCAGTCGTTAACGTTACGACGGATAAGTGCTATGACAACCGTGAATGGATCTGGGGTTACCGCGAGACCGATCCGCTGGGCGGCTATGACCCTTACTCTTCCAGCAAGGCGTGTTCCGAGCTCGTGACGCAGGCTTACCGCAACAGCTACTTCCAACCGGCGCGTTATGCCGAGCATGGCGTGGCTGTCGCTACCGCCAGGGCGGGGAATGTCATCGGGGGCGGCGATGATTCCCAGGACCGGCTGGTGCCGGACTGCCTGCGGTCATTCGCCGCTGGCTTGAGGCCGCTGCTGCGCAGCCCGGCGGCGACGCGACCCTGGCAGCATGTGCTTGAGCCGCTTAGCGGCTATCTGCTGCTGGCCGAGAAGCTGGTGCAGGAGGGGGCGGAGTATGCTGCCGCCTGGAATTTCGGCCCTGAGGAGCAGAGCGTTCACAGTGTCGAGAAGGTGGCCGTCCGGCTCGCAGCGCTCTGGGGAGAGGGAGCGGGTATTGATATCGCTGGTATCTCGGGGCTGCATGAGGCTGGTGAACTGCAGCTTGACAGCACCAAGGCCCGCCGCCTGCTGGGCTGGCGCTCCCGCTGGAGTGTTGAGCAGGCTCTGCAGAAGACGGTGGAATGGCAGAGAGCGCTGGATGCAGGGCAGGATATGCGGAACATCAGCGAGCAGCAGATTCGCGAATATATGACACAGAACCTATAGGAGGGCACTAATGATTACTATCAGTCTATGTATGATTGTGCGCGATGAAGAGAACGGCCTGGGCCGGTGCCTGGATGGTGTGAAGGATATTGCGGACGAAATCGTCATTGTCGACACAGGCTCCACGGACCGGACTAAGGAGATTGCTGCGGAATATGGTGCAGTGATTTATGATTTTGAATGGATTGACGATTTCGCGGCAGCACGCAACGAAGCCTTCAGCAAGGCGACTAAGGATTATATTCTGTGGCTGGATGCAGATGATACCATTGAGGAAATCGACCGGGTGCGCTTCAAAAAGCTGAAGGAGACATTATCTCCGCAGTACCAGTCTGTGACTATGCCCTACAATCTGGCCTTCGACAGCGAGGGTAAAGTAACCTCAAGCCTGAGACGCAACCGGCTGGTCCGCCGGGACTGCGGCTTCCAGTGGATCGGACCGGTGCATGAGTATTTGGCGGTTGCCGGCAATACCATAGATAGCGATGTCTGTATTACTCATAAGAAGGATAAGGTTCATACGGACCGCAACCTGCGAATCTACCGTGGGCGTCTGGCCAAGGGCGAGGAGTTCTCGCCGCGTGATCTCTACTACTTCGCGAACGAGCTCCGAGATCATGCGATCCATGAAGAAGCGCTGGAATATTACGAGAAGTTCCTGCAGACCGGCCAGGGCTGGGTTGAGGATAACTATCAGGCCTGCCTGAAGATGGCGGAATGCCACGGGCATCTGAACAACAAGTCCGGGAAAATGAGCGCGCTGTATCGTACCCTGAACTATGATATCCCCCGTTCCGAATTCTGCTGCCGCCTGGGAAGTGAATTCGTAGAAGCTGGAGAGTTCGGGCGGGCGATCTACTGGTTCGAACAGGCGATTACGCTGCCGCGAAGATCTACCCTGGGACTTCAGGATATGACCTCTACCACCTGGGTGCCACATCTGCAATTGTGCGTATGCTATGACCGCCTGGGTCAGTACATGAAGGCTAATTATCATAATGAGACAGCACTATTCTATTATCCTACACACCCAAGTATGCTGCATAACCGGAAATATTATAAAGAACTCCTGGGTGATTCCTTCAGCGAATTATTTAAAGTCTCTTAAGCAGGTAATCTGCTGCTTCCAAGGCAGCATAATAGACAGGCAACGTTCTCCGGAACGGGCCTGTCTATTTATTTTGCGGGACGATAATTAGATAAATAGGTATTTTTACACATTTATTGCGAGGCACATGAATACCATTAAAGTAAATAAGTCCACCTAAAATAAAGGAGTGATGTTATGGTACGCCATTACACCCAACTGGAAATCATTAATTTATCGAAATTGCCTCCGACCACAGTGAAGAGATGGCTGGAATATTTCTCTTACTTCGTACCGGGGACCCGGCAAGGAGATCAGACACTCTATCCCTATGAAACTTTGAAACTGCTAAAAAGGATCAGTGAGCTGCGCATGGAACGCTACCATCTAAGCACCATTGTGCGCCTGCTGATCGAGGAGGGATTCCCGATGTACAGTAAAAGTGAACAAGAGCTTCCCGTACCAGAGCGAACGGAAAACCGTATGGACGAGGCCCCGGAGCCGGACAGACAGCAGCAGCTTGTGGCCTCGCTCTCCTCCCTGGCCAATGAGCTGATCCGGATTGCGGATCATCTCAATCACTGGAAGGTTCAATAGGCTGCACAAACTTGGGATAATTCTGCGAGCGGCTCCCTTCATGATCAGGGCTTGTCCATTTCTAGCCGCGAGAAAGAATGACGGTTGCCCGCTATTCTTCATCTTCCTCAATTTCAGTAGTTAGTTCTTCTTCCAGCAATCGCGCCGACAAGGCACCAGAGTCACTCAGCAAACGCAGAATCCGGTCCATCTTGCTGAGACTAAGCCACTGGCCCTTGGTAATCTCTTCGAGCAATCTGGCGGTTGTATTATTCAACTGGATCATGTTGACAAAGTTCATATTTCCGGGATTAGACAGCACGAAGGCCTGCATCGCTTCTGCTTCTGCGTTGATAATGTGAGACAAAGACATCTCGTTGATTGCGATAGAGGTGAGCAGGAGAGAGATGCTTTCCTCCCGCGTAAGCGAGATATCGGGAGTTATATTGGGGATGTGGGGCATTGACATGCAGATCTCCTCCAAAACGTGAAAGGTTGCTTTGCGCTTAATTATCTAGTCATAGCTATGTATACTTCAGGCACAGATTGTCCTATTCCTGTTATTCTCTGAAATCCGCCAAATCCGATATACCTGGGACAAATGGTGATAGGGACAAGTCAAAAGCACATATATATAACAGTAACTAAATCAAAGCAGGCAGCGGGGGGGATGAAGCG
The DNA here is from genome assembly GCF_038595095.1 of Paenibacillus sp. FSL P2-0089. Taxonomy (NCBI): domain Bacteria; kingdom Bacillati; phylum Bacillota; class Bacilli; order Caryophanales; family Paenibacillaceae; genus Paenibacillus; species Paenibacillus sp. FSL P2-0089. Next base: position 5,145,072 of record NZ_CP152006.1, on the reverse strand, counting down.
ATGCTACAGCGGGAACGGTTGATCAAAGCGATTATTCTGGCTGCGGCGCTGGAGGAAGAAGCGGTCTCGGCTCTGATCGCGGTTGAAATCCGCAAGCTGGAATATATGTATGATGATGAATACGGCTGGGAAGAAGAATTAGAGATGGGGGGGCTTGACGCCCTGCAGGAGGCGGTGGCCAGAATCATCACGGCCCTGGCCCAGCATCAGGCCATGATCTGCCGGACGCTGGAAACCAGCAGACGGCTGGTGCGAGAGGTAAATGGGTATGAAGGCTGAAGCCCGGAAATCGGAGGATGAGCTATTGGTAGAGGCGATTCATAAAACAATGGGACAGATGGAGCAGCTGAAGCAGGCTTGTCTGCGGCTCTCGGTCAATGCGGATGACGAGCTGGCGCTGTTCATGCGCGAGACAGAACGGCTGCTTGAACGAGCTCAGTCCACAGGCCGGGAGGCTGAGAGGCAAGAACCGGAGCATCGGGAGCAGGTATCCACCGTTATCAAGCAGACAATCCGTCCTGCAGATGCCTATGTATCCGGGGGCAAATATCTCTATAATACGGGTAAGTCCGTCCGGTTCATCCAGCGGCGCTCCGCGCAGGCCACGCGCAAGCGGACGTCCCATAAGAAGCGAGGACGGACAGTAGGAGTGCGCGCAGCCAGCGAACGCAAGCGGCAGCAGCGGCAACAGCTGAAGCCTGCTATCCAGCCGCAGCAGCCAAAGAGGGTAGTGGAGCCGCAGCAGCCGAAGAAGGCAGCGGAGTGGCAGCAGCCAAAGAAGGCAGCGGAGTGGCAGCAGCCGAAGAAAGCGTCGGAGCGGCAGCAGCCGAAGAAGACGGCGGAACGGCAGCAGCCGAAGAAGTCGGTGGAACGGCAGCAGCCGAAGAGTACGCAATCTATGAATAGCCAGCCGTCCGTTGACTATCAGGGGATCAGAATCTCGTCCAACCTGAAGTACTCCCTATAAGGTGCTTTTTATTCTACGATCAACATCAGCCCTCGCCGGGCAGCTGCCATACTCCCGCTTCGGGATCATAGGCATTCACCACTCTGGCGGGATTGCCCGCCGCGATGCAGTAATCCGGCAAATCCCGGGTTACCACACTGTTAGGTGTAACCCGGCAGCCCTTGCCAATCGTTACGTTACCCACAACGACGCAGTGGGCACCAAGCTCGCTGCCTGCACCGATCCTCACCTGATGGCTGGCAGTGGTGATCCACTGGTCGCGAATGGGAATGCCGATCTGGCGGTACTGATGGTTAGTGTCGGCAATATAGACATCTGGCCCGACGATGACATTATCTTCCAGAGTCACGCTGTTCGCAGCGGTAATGATCAGATTGCGGCTGCAGCTGCAGCCGTCTCCGATCGAAATGGCCGGCGGTTCTTCCTTACCGGGATGAACTACCGTGAACCAGCTATTCTCCTGAATAAGCACATTGCGACCGATAGCGACTTTCTCCGGACAGTTGATATCGGTCTTAAGCACAATCAGACTGCCGGGTCCGAAGGTACTGAAGCGTTGTTGAAATTCCGGGCTGATACCTTCCATGCACTGATGCCTCCTTATAATGGACCGGACAAGCCTGCTGCTGCGGCCTGCCCGGCGGCTATGTAGCCTCAGATATTTAGATGCTTAACCTGAATCTTGTGCAGCCGTTCATGCAGTTCTGGATAATAGGATTCATCCTGGTAAGCTGCAACAAAAATCTGCGGGAAATCTTCGGGCTGCAACTGCTGAAGATTCTTCTCCAGCATGTAGTTGTACCACCAGAGCAAGAAGGTATGGGAGATTTGCTTCTTCTCGGCTGCCAATACGGCTGCATCCAATCCGTTATCCAGGAAGTAATGAAGAATCCCAAGGTATGATTGAATGAATGTCCGTGCGAAGCTGTAACCTCCTGCAATCTTGTCGCTGCTGGTCAGCAGCTTGCGGTGATACACACAATAATCCGGAGAAATCTCTAGAATAGAGAGCTCCAGATAGACCTGGATAAGATTCGAATCGATGAAAAGCTCAGGCGTGGCAATCTGTTCGAATTCCTTCCTGCGCATAATGATTCCCGACAGAAATGTACTATAGATCGAGACCTGCTCAACATACTTGCTGATCCCCGAGCCCCGGTTCATCACTCCGGTGTTACTAAGGATATCTAGGAAGAGCAGGCTACAGTTCCGGTTCTGTTCGATCAGGTTATACAAGGCTTCGACGGAGCCGGGGAGCCAGTAATCATCGCCGCCGTGAAGCTTGATGAATTCGCCCTTGGCATAGCCTGCACATTTCAGGGTATTGCGGTCAGTTCCTTCATTAAGTTCATTGCGGTAGTAGTGAAGGTTAGGATAGCTGGCCTGATACTTCCGCACCAGCTCTTCCGTGTGATCTGTGGAGCCATCATCTGATACGATGATTTCGAAATCTTCCTGTCTGGCATTCTGACTGTAAATACTCTTCAGGCAAAGGTCGAGCTCTTGTTCGCAGTTATAGGCAGGGATACAAATACTTATAAGCGGTTGCGGAACAGTCTCTATTGCGTGACGCTCAGCTTCCTCGCTGGGCAATCCGTTAGTCTTCAGCCACTTCCTGGAGTCGGGATCAAATTGCTTGATTACTCTGGCAGGTGTACCCGCAGCTACGCAGTAGTCAGGAATTACCGTGCCGGATACAACGACTGACCCCGCGCCTATGACACAGCCCTTACCGATGGATACCTCCCCGGCTATAACGGTGTTGGCGCCAATCCAGCTCCCAGCACCGATGGTTACGGTATGGCTCCAGGAAGTCACCCCCTGCTTCATGACGGGGAGATGAATATTCTCATAAGCAGGATTGTGATCGGATATATGCACATTAGGTGATATGGCGACCTGGGCGCCAATAATTAACCGGTTGACTGCCGACAGGCTGCACCGGCGTCCGATCTCGCTTCCTGCACCAATCTGGATACGCGGTTCGCTGACAATATTATTATAGGGGAGCGAAAGAGAACAATCTGCCTGCAGCTTGACTTCATTGCCCAGAGCAATTCCGGCCGTACCTGACAATTCGCAGGATGGATGAATGCTGCAGCCGCTGCCGAGCCGGTGGAACCGGTGCTGGCCATGGTGTTTGCCATAGCCGTAATATTCAAGGAAAATGTGCCGGGCCTTCTCCATAGCAGTGCTTCGGTCCGGGATACCGCAGTTATGCAGACACCAGGGCAGAAGCTGCTTGGGAACACCTACTTCATAGCCGCTGCTGATGAATTCCTGACAGTGTGAAGCGTCATAGAAGTGTGAGCCGGTGAACAAATCCTTGCGCCAGGGGAGGTCGTACTGTGTTGCCATCAGCAGTCCGCTGAGCGTCTCCACCGCTTCATATTCATCCACCGGCTGCATCAATTCAAGAGGCTGAAGTGCGCCTGTATAGCTATCAATCACTTTACCGAACTTCTGTGATGCGTCCTGCCATATACCGGAAGACGGAAGCGTCTTAGCGCCGACGGTTCCTAACATGCCGAGTGACGGATAACGGGAGAACAGCCGGACGATGTCTTCAAGAAATTGGGGATTCAGGATATGGACATCCTGATGAATATACACCTTATACTTGGCATCTGACTGGCGCATGGCCTGATCGTACCCCGCTGCCAGGCCGGAGGCATTCCTGACGATTTGCAGATCTACGGTGAATCCATCCGGTTTGAGTAATTGCTTAAGATTTTTCTGGCTGCGTTCCGCTAATTCCTCATTATTCACACACATGATAAAACAAATTTTACGTTCATCCATGTCGCTGACATCCTCTCCTTTGTCCTCAGTACCAGGCATCCCTGTCATTTACCGGACTTCATGGACCCGAAGTTTACGCCTTAAGATCTCTGCCTGTTCATTGTCTATATATATTCGGTTAATGGTCAAAGATCATTTTTTTTTGGCAATAGCCGTAATTACGGAGCTGATCCGATGTGCCGCCCGGCTTCGGTCATGGTATACCGGCACAGGCAGAACTGCGGATTCAATTGCAATAATGCATGTTGCCGGGATACCCATGGGTCCAGAAAATTTGTGGCTTGTACAGAATCGGCAGTACGCTCCCAATCCTTTCGGTTCAGAACAACAGGGAGAGGAGGGGACGAGGAGGACGCTGTAAGCCTGACAAATTCAGATAGTCCCTTCAGCTGTTCAGGCTGTGGAGTGCTGCGGATGAACACGGGCTGAATCAGGATGATCGCACAGTCAGGATGGGTATGCAGCACGTTCAGAAAAGGAAGAAGAGAGTTAGGCATGAAGGAGTCTCCCGGCTCATGCAGCATAATGAATTTCCCGTGCCCCCTATCCGCAGCCTGACTTGCAAGAGAACCTCCTGCTGCAAGATCTGGGTCGCTGTGATACCGGAAGCTGCGGTACAGTTGCCCATAGTGGTGCCCCACCTCTGCGGTCTCCTCGGACGAAGCGTCGTCCAGGACGCAGACCTCGATTAATCCATCATCATCCACCTGAGCATAAATTGACTCCAGACAGCGTCTTAGCTCTACAGCCTGTTTACGTACGGGTATGCAAATGGATAGCAGAGGTTCCCTGCTTCTGCGGTCCAATACCCTACGAGCCTCCGCCTCGCTATCTACCCTGATCCACTCTCCGCTAGACGGCTCATAGATGCGGCGGAATTCAGCAGGGTTGCCGGCAACAACACAGTAATCCGGCACATCCCGAAGAACTACGCTGCCTGCACCGACTACACAGCCTTTGCCAATCTTCACAGGGCCCAGAATAGAGGAGTGTGCTCCGATCCATGAGCCTTCACCGATTATTAACGTGTCAGAAGGGTTACCTCCCTTCTCCCAATCTTGCCTGGCGTCATTAATATACACATGCGGACCTGTGATCACATCGGCCTTCAATTCTACTCTACCTGTTGCCGTGATCGTCAGGAACCGGCTGCATTCACAACGGTCCCCGATCACGATACGGGGTGAGCCATTCTTGGCGGGAGAGGGGATATCCCAACGGTAACCCTCACGCACCAGGACACTAGTACCGATTGCCGTCTGTTCTGGTAACGATAACACACCGTCCGAGGCAATCCTGGAGCCTGTGCCGTAACGATATAAACGATAGTAGAGCGAGGGGGAAATCGTATGCATATGCTCCTCCTTCAATTGGGGTGAGAAGATCATTGCAGGGGTGTCTGTACTAGCTTATGAACCGGAATGGAATTCATGCAGGCAAATCCGGCCGAATGATCCGTCAGGGCCGGCATATACATATACGAGAAATCCGGTAAGTCCGGATATTCAGAATCTGCAAGAAGGAGGAGAAGACTTGCCGACGATCAGCTTGTGTATGATTGTACGCAATGAAGAGAAGAGCCTGGGACGATGCCTGTCATCGGTCGCGGATATTATGGATGAGATCGTCATCGTGGACACCGGCTCAACAGACCGTACCAAAGAGATTGCGGCCGTATATGGCGCCACAATCTATGATTTTGAGTGGATCGATGATTTCGCAGCCGCCCGCAATTATGCATTCGCCCAAGCGACCTGTGAGTATATCATGTGGCTGGATGCAGATGATGTCATTGAGGAGATCGACCGGGAGCGGTTCAAGACTCTGAAGGCTACAATGACTTCCGAATATCATGCGGTATCTATGTCTTATATTCTCATAACGGATGAACATGGGAAATCGCTCTACAGCTTCAGACGCAACCGTCTGATCAGACGCGATTGCGGGTTCAGGTGGACCGGGGCTGTTCATGAATATATTGAAGTCACCCCGCCTGTGCTTGAGAGCGACGTATGCGTTACGCATAAGAAAGACAAGGAATATACGCAGCGTAACCTTGATATCTTCCGCAAAATGATAGCCATGGGCAAGCCGTTTACCGCCAGAGACCGGATCTATTACTCTAATGAGCTATACGATCATGGCTACTACCATGAGGCGCTGGAGAACTATGAGCGCTTCTTGTCAGAAGGTGAAGGCTGGGTCGAGGATAATATTCAGGCATGCTTGAGGTTGGCGGACAGCCATGCGGCGCTGGGGCAAAAACAGGAGCAACTGCTATCCATGTGCCGTACTTTCGACTATGATCTCCCGCGTCCGGAAACCTGCTGTAAGATAGGCTTTTATTTCATGGAATTACAACAATATGAACAGGCGGTGTACTGGTTCAAGATGGCAGCGTCCCTCCCTAAGGTCAGTGAACCGGGAACGGAGGCTTATTCCGCCGGTACATGGCTCCCGAATCTGCAGCTCTGTGTCTGCTACGATAAACTGGGAGACCACCAATACGCTGACTATTGCAATGAGGTTTCTTTCGCACACTATCCGTCAAATCCCAGTGCGATATACAACCGCGATTATTATACGAACCTGCTCGGAGGCAAGCATGTAGAGTTTAATTGCCCTGTACAAAAAGAACAAAAGGAGTTGTTCCAGTGAAGACGAGCATTATCATTCTTACCCTTAATCAGTTGTCTTTAACAGTTCAATGTCTGGAGAGCATCAAGCGAAATACTCCCGAAGAACATGAGATTATTATTGTTGACAATGGCTCAAGTGACGAAACCGTGCCATTCCTGAACAGTCATTATCCTGAACTGAAGCTGATTGAGAACAAGGAGAACCTGGGATTTGCCAAAGGCTGCAATCAAGGGGGAGAAGCGTCAGAAGGCGAAGCAGTTCTGTTCATTAACAATGATACTGTTGTTCCCCCAGGGTGGCTGGCTCCCATGCTCCATGCATTGAACAGTGACAGTGCGGTCGGCATGTCAGGACCTGTTACGAATTATATCAGCGGACATCAGCGTATTCCGGTGACTTACAGTGAACTTAAGGATATGGAGACATTCGCGGCAGAGTACTGTGAAGCAAAGCGTGGGCAGGTACAGGAGGTCCGCCGCCTGATCGGCTTCTGTCTGTTGGTCAAGCGCAGTGTTCTGGATGAGATTGGCTGGTTCGATGAACGATACGGTCTGGGGAATTACGAGGATGACGACCTGTGCCTGCGGGCGATCCAGCATGGGTATAAGCTCCTGATTGCGGAGGATTCATTCATCCACCATATCGGCCATGCCAGTATGGGGCAGACCTCTTCTTTCGATCTTCAAACGCTTTTGCAGCAGAACAAGAAGAAGGCTTTTCAGAAATGGGGTGCGGATATTCACAGCCTGATCTATAGTCCACCCGTGCGCGTATGCGTGGGAATTATTGCATCCGGCAATGAAGCCGCACTGGAAGAGACACTCGCTTCGTTTGCAGAGGTAACAGAACAAATAATTGTCGTGGACCCTTCCGGCAATGAACGCATCGCGCAAACCGCTGCCCGCTATACACGGCAGGTCTACACTGTGAAGGGGGAGCTGGACATGCGGATGTTGCGGGAATGGATCGTCCATATGGCAACGGAGCCTTACATTCTCTGGCTGCAGGAGGGTGATGTGCTCACTGCAGATGAGCGCCGGAGATTCATTGGTCTTAAGCTGTCCCTCTTTCACCAATATCAAGTGGTCTCCCTCCGCTGTGCGGAAGGTGCCCGCTATATGATCAGACAGGATAGCGGCAAGCTCTATCCAGAGGATATTGAGCAGCCAAGGCAGAGTCCATTCTTTGGTATCGTCAGCCATGCTACCATCAGCACCCGGTTAACTGCTGCAGACCGAGAGACTGCCGCGTCCAGGCAATAGAAATATAAGAAGGTGAAGAATATTTTAACAGGAGGGCAATCATGGAACAAGATCTGGTAACGGTTGCTATATTAGCTAAGGACAAGGCGCATGTACTGCCGCTCTATCTGGAACTTATAGAGCGGCAGACGTATCCTGCCTCAAGGATCAAACTGTACATTCGGACCAACAACAACAATGACCGGACTGAAGAGATCCTTAGAGAATGGGTCGAACGGGTGGGCGAGAGATACCATGAGGTGCATTTGGATACCAGTGATGTGGAAGAGCCTGTACAGGACTATGCTCCGCATGAATGGACTTATGAACGCTTAAGAGTAATCGGCAGGCTGCGCCAAGAGTCAATTGAATGGGCTAAATCGAGAAATACCCATTATTTTGTAGCAGATTGCGATAATTTCATTGCCCCGGATACGCTGGAGAGCCTGCTCTCTACGAATCTGCCGGTGGTCGGGCCACTGCTTACTGTGGCTGAGGCTCCGTTAAGTCTATATTCCAACTATCATAATATGGTGGATGAAGATGGTTACTTCAAGAGCAACGACTTGTATTTCTATTACTTATATCAGAGCGTGAAAGGTCTTGTGCAGGTTGACGTCATCCATTGCACCTATGTGATGCGCCGTGACATTCTGGAGCATGTCCGGTACGGTGACGGCACCAACCGCTACGAATATGTCATTATGAGCGACGGTTTGAGAAAGGCGGGAATTCCTCAATACCTGGATAACCGCAAAAAGTACGGAATGCTGACCTTTTGGGATACAGAAGAGCAGTTCAGCGCAGTCAATCTGACTGCAGACGACTTCCAGTAGGGGAAGGAGGAATGAACCATGAAGCTAGTGCTTCTATCTGGTGGTTCCGGCACACGCTTATGGCCGCTCTCCAGCAGTATCCGGAGCAAGCAGTTCCTTCAGGTGCTGCCTGCTCCGGGAGGCGGGCGCGAGTCCATGCTTCAGCGGATCTGGCGGCAGTTGTCGGCTGCAGGCCTCGGCCATGAAGTCTATATTGCAACGTCAAGCGGACAAGAGACATTGATCCGCAAGCAACTTCGCACAGCTCCGAAGGTCATTATTGAACCGCGGCGCAGGGATACCTTTCCTGCAGTCAGTCTTGCCTCAGCCTATCTATACTCGGTGGAGAAGATATCACCCGAGGAGACGGTTATTGTGCTGCCGGTAGATGCTTACGTGAGCGACGAATTCTTCTTCAAGCTGACAGAACTGGATGAGGCGCTGCGCCACTCCGGTGCGGAAATTGCTTTGCTTGGTGCGAGGCCAGAAGGCCCGTCAGGGAAATATGGTTACATTGTTCCAGTCCTATCCGCTGTCTCTTCAGCAGGGAAGCAGGAGAATCCGGCCTATGTGCATGTCGATTGCTTCGTGGAGAAGCCAGACAGGCAGGCGGCAGAGGCACTGCTAGAGCAGCAGGCGATGTGGAATTGCGGCATCTTCGCTTTTCGGTTATGCGATCAGCTCAACCGGCTGGAAGCAGCAGGCTTCCCAAGGGATTATGCAGAGCTGCAGAGGCAATACCACCGCCTTCCCAAGAGCAGCTTCGATGTTGAGGTGTTGGAAGGCAACAACCGTCTGATCTGTGTGCCCTATCACGACGGATGGAAGGACTTGGGGACCTGGAACACGCTCTCTGAAGAATTGGCCTCCTCCGTTCTGGGATGGGGCCACATCAGTGCGGACTCCTTGAATTGCCAGATTGTCAACGAGCTGGATATTCCGGTCATACTTGTCGGGCTGGATGATGTGATCGTAGCGGCGGGTCCCGGGGGCATTCTGGTTGCCCGTAAAGATGCAGCAGATCATCTGAAGCATTTGCTTCCAGCATCGGACCAGGAAAAACGGAAGGAATACATTCCCGGCGATTGATGCCGGTAACGCCCAAGGATTTCATATTTAGATTGTCCGACTTTATCCGACAATGTTCTATGCGGGCAGAAACCGTCATAAGGTTAAGAGGTGATGTCAATCAATGTGTATCACCTGACCGGATTCGTCCGCATAGTCCGGTAAATCCATTATGGAAGGAGGCAGTCCCGTTATGGCAGAACACAGCGAGGGCGACCGTCCCACTAATCTCCCTGTGCATGATCGTCAAGGATGAAGAGCCCTGGATTGCACGCTGTCTGTCAAGCGTACGCGCAGGGGTAGATGAGATCATTATTGTGGATACGGGCTCCCGTGACAGGACGATGGACATTGCCCGCGGCTTCGGCGCAACCATTCTTCAATTTCCCTGGAAGGAGAGCTTCGGGGAAGCCCGCAATTATAGCCTCATTCATGCAACAGGGGAATGGATACTATGGATGGATGCCGACGAAGAGCTCGCTGTGAATGATGCGCTGAAGCTTCGAATGGTGAGCACTCTTCAGGAACACAAACTGGCCTCTGTGGAAACGATCCATTTCAATGGTCTGTTCCGGCCTCAGGCGGATGAAGCTTACCGGCTGGCTCAGTGCCGCTTGTTCCGTAACGGAGAGGGGGTTCATTTCACTGGAGGCATTCATGAACAATTGAGCTGGCCCGACACCTATACCCGGGAGGATACCAGCACTCCGTTCCAGCTTCCAGTCCGGCTATTTCATTATGGATATCTCCAGTCCGTGACTACTCTTAAATCGAAACATGAACGCAATTTGAAGCTGCTGCAGGAAGCTGTAACAGACAATCCGAACCCCGATCCGTGGAGTCTTTATCATATAGCAAGTGAGTATCAGCGGGTGGGGAAGTATGCACTTGCCTTCGAGCAGGTTAATCAGGCCATTGCCGCTTCGCTGGGGCAGAGAAGATTGCCGCCCTCGCTTTTTTACAAGCTCAAGTATGGCTGTCTGTTGGCGAGGGGCAGCTTCAGGGAAGGCTGGCCCGGCATTGACAAGGCCATCAGTCTCTACCCGGATTATGTGGACCTGCATCTGTATAAGGGCTGCATTCTTATGCATACCGACCAGGTAGAGGCTGCGATCTCCGCTTTCGAGCATTGTCTGACGCTTGGAGAGAATGCTCTTCATTATATGGTTCTCAAGGGTGCGGGAACCTTTTACCCCTGTTATTATATCGGGAACTGTTATGAGCTAAGGGGTATGTCTGGTGAATCCAGAGTCTGGTACCGCAGAGCGCTGGAGTACTCCCCCTCATTCAAGGAAGCGGCGGAGAAGCTAGCTCATCTGGAAGATGATCTGCAAGCGGTGGAAGAGGTTCCTTCGGGTGTGCGCAGCTTCTCTGTACCTTCTCATCGGAAAAATTCCCTTCGTTGTAATACGACTCCTGCTAATGCCTGGTCAGTAATCGTAATGCTCTGCAAGGGAGATGGTCCGTTCTCTGCTCTGCGGGAATGGGCAGCCAAGTGGCAGCCGTTCGCCGATCAATGGATCGTGCTCGACGGTGGAATAGGCGCAGACGCTGATAAGCTTGCCAGTGTACTGAATGCACATGTTCTTCCTCTCCCCTCCGAGGAAGAACAGTCACAGCTATGGGGAAGATTGGAAGGGCTCCTTACCTCTTCCCACGTACTATGGCTGAATCCCTACGAAGAAGTGAGGGAAGAGGAGAGGGAAGCGCTATCTGCAATGAAGACTTCACAAGCCAGTCCGTATTCCATGTTCTCTCTTAATCTATGCTTGCAGGCTGGTGAAGTAGAACAGGAACACTGGGTGGTAGAGAGGAATCGTCTTGCGGTACGGGAGGCTGTTCTTGGCTGCAATCCGGTCATTGGAGAGCTTATAGCATTACCTGGAGATGTCAGCCGGAGTAGTACTATTATACTTAAGAACAGACAGCCTTCAAGAAGGAACGGATATTTAAACCAAGAAATTTGAAAGGGGATTACAGATTATGCCTATAGGAGTTACAGGACCAACAGGACCAACAGGGACTACGGGGAAAGATGGTAAGGGTGGAATAAATGGAGGCCCTGGTTCAAAAGGTAGCGATGGAAGCACCGGAGTAACTGGAGTGACGGGTCATACCGGAGCAACGGGAGCAGGGAACACGGGGATGACCGGAGCAACGGGGGCAGGAAATACGGGATTAACGGGGATGACCGGAGCGACGGGGGCAGGAAATACGGGATTAACGGGGATGACCGGAGCAACGGGGGCAGGAAATACGGGATTAACGGGGATGACCGGAGCGACGGGGGCAGGAAATACGGGATTAACGGGGATGACCGGAGCAACGGGAGCAGGGAATACGGGATTAACGGGGATGACCGGAGCAACGGGGGCAGGGAACACGGGAATGACCGGAGCAACGGGAGCAGGGAACACGGGAATGACCGGAGCAACGGGAGCAGGGAACACGGGAATGACTGGAGCAACGGGAGCAGGGAACACGGGAATGACTGGAGCAACGGGAGCAGGAAACACGGGATTAACGGGATTAACCGGTTTTACTGGAGTTACGGGATTAACCGGGTTAACTGGAGTTACAGGACAAACGGGGATGACCGGGATTACAGGTTCAATCACTTCTATTTTTGGAACATATGTAGTTAATGGGTACACTGTTGCGAGTACCGCTAATACTCCCATTGGATTTTTTAATGCGTTAGTAACTGATCCTGCAGAATCAATCGGGTTACAGGGCGGCGATACTTTTGCATTGCCTGGAGGGCATATGTATCATGTCTCAATTCAAGCTTCTGTTCAATATACGAGTACTGTGTCACCTGGCATTGCGATTTCATTGGATGGCAGTATTGATTCATTTCATGTATTTTATTCAGGAGCTGAGGTTCCAGGAAGTAACAGACCCGTTACTCCGGTGTCTGCGGTGGTAATTATAGATGCTTTAGACGGACCTAAAAATATGCAGGTAGTACTCGTTGAAGCTGGTACAAGAATATCAACGGATATTATTAATTCTCCGAATGGTTTTGTAGCTGCTTCTGTGACTATTTTGGCCTTAATGTAATTGCGGAATGTACTTTCCTCTCAAGTAAATAAAATTTGAAACGGATACCATCCTTATCTAAGGGTGTGTACCCGTTTCTTACTATCTTGGGAGTTAGAAATAAGGTTAAGAGTATTTTATTATATCATTGGAAATTCATGACAGCGAGGAGTTGACAACTAATGGCTACAGGACCAACCGGAGTAACAGGACCAACCGGACCAACAGGCACCACAGGGCCTCTTGGCAGGAGCGGAAGTCAAGGTACAAGAGGTAGCGTTGGATCGACAGGCTTCACAGGGCAAACCGGTCGTACTGGACTCACAGGAGAGACTGGAGCGACAGGTCTTACGGGTGAGACTGGTTCAACAGGTCTTACAGGTGAGACCGGGGCGACGGGGCTGACGGGAGAGACTGGAGCGACGGGGCTGACTGGCGAGACCGGTGCGACAGGACTGACGGGAGAGACCGGAGCGACAGGACTGACGGGAGAGACCGGAGCGACAGGACTCACGGGAGAGACCGGAGCGACAGGACTCACGGGAGAGACCGGAGCAACGGGGCTGACGGGAGAGACCGGAGCGACAGGGCTGACGGGAGAGACCGGAGCAACGGGGCTCACGGGAGAGACTGGAGCAACGGGGCTGACGGGAGAAACGGGAGCAACGGGGCTGACTGGTGAGACTGGAGCGACGGGACTTACGGGAGAGACTGGAGCGACGGGGCTGACTGGCGAGACCGGAGCAACGGGGCTTACGGGAGAGACTGGTGCAACGGGGCTCACGGGAGAAACCGGGGCGACAGGGCTGACTGGCGAGACCGGAGCGACAGGGCTGACTGGCGAGACCGGAGCGACAGGGCTGACTGGAGAAACCGGGGCGACAGGGCTGACTGGCGAGACCGGGGCGACAGGGCTGACTGGAGAGACCGGAGCGACGGGGCTGACTGGCGAGACTGGTGCGACGGGGCTGACTGGCGAGACTGGTGCGACAGGGCTGACGGGAGAGACTGGTGCGACAGGGCTGACGGGAGAGACCGGAGCGACGGGGCTGACTGGCGAGACCGGAGCGACGGGGCTGACTGGCGAGACCGGAGCAACGGGGCTTACGGGTGAGACTGGAGCAACGGGGCTTACGGGAGAAACGGGAGCGACAGGACTCACGGGCGAGACCGGAGCGACAGGGCTCACGGGCGAGACCGGAGCGACAGGGCTCACCGGAGAGACTGGTGCGACGGGGCTGACTGGCGAGACTGGAGCGACGGGGCTTACGGGAGAAACGGGAGCGACAGGACTCACGGGCGAGACCGGAGCGACAGGGCTCACGGGCGAGACCGGAGCGACAGGGCTCACCGGAGAGACTGGTGCGACGGGGCTGACTGGCGAGACTGGAGCGACGGGGCTCACAGGAGAGACTGGAGCGACGGGGCTGTCGGGAGAGACCGGAGCGACGGGGCTGACGGGCGAGACCGGGGCGACGGGGTTGACGGGAGAGACCGGAGCGACAGGGCTGACTGGTGAGACTGGGGCGACGGGGCTTACAGGTGAGACTGGTGCAACGGGGCTGACGGGAGAGACTGGAGCGACGGGGCTGACTGGCGAGACTGGTGCGACGGGGCTGACCGGAGAAACGGGAGCGACGGGGCTCACGGGTGAGACTGGAGCAACGGGGCTCACGGGAGAGACTGGAGCAACAGGGCTGACAGGAGAAACGGGAGCGACGGGGCTCACGGGCGAGACCGGAGCAACGGGGCTGACTGGCGAGACTGGTGCAACAGGGCTCACAGGAGAAACGGGAGCGACAGGACTCACGGGAGAGACTGGAGCAACGGGGCTGACGGGAGAGACCGGAGCGACGGGGCTGACGGGAGAGACTGGAGCAACAGGGCTCACGGGTGAGACTGGAGCAACCGGGCTCACGGGAGAGACTGGAGCAACAGGGCTGACCGGAGAAACGGGAGCGACGGGGCTTACGGGTGAGACTGGAGCAACGGGGCTTACGGGAGAAACGGGAGCGACAGGGCTGACTGGAGAGACCGGAGCGACAGGGCTAACTGGTGAGACTGGTGCGACGGGGCTTACGGGAGAAACGGGAGCGACAGGACTCACGGGCGAGACTGGAGCAACGGGGCTGACGGGAGAGACCGGGGCGACAGGGCTGACTGGTGAGACTGGTGCGACGGGGCTCACGGGAGAGACCGGAGCAACGGGGCTGACTGGCGAGACTGGAGCGACGGGGCTTACGGGAGAGACTGGAGCAACGGGGCTTACGGGAGAAACGGGAGCAACAGGGCTCACAGGTGAAACGGGAGCAACAGGGCTCACAGGTGAAACGGGAGCAACAGGACTGACTGGAGCGACAGGGCTTACCGGAGAAACGGGAGCAACGGGGCTTACAGGTGAGACTGGTGCAACAGGGCTGACTGGTGAGACTGGAGCAACGGGGCTTACAGGTGAGACTGGTGCGACAGGGCTCACGGGTGAGACTGGTGCGACGGGGCTTACCGGAGAAACGGGAGCGACAGGGCTCACAGGAGAGACTGGTGCGACGGGGCTTACGGGTGAGACTGGAGCAACGGGGCTTACGGGAGAAACGGGAGCAACAGGGCTGACGGGAGAGACCGGAGCGACAGGGCTTACCGGAGAAACGGGAGCGACAGGACTCACGGGCGAGACTGGAGCGACGGGGCTTACGGGAGAGACTGGAGCAACGGGGCTTACGGGAGAAACGGGAGCAACAGGGCTGACTGGTGAGACTGGTGCAACGGGGCTGACTGGTGAGACTGGTGCAACAGGGCTCACAGGTGAAACGGGAGCAACAGGACTGACTGGAGCGACGGGGCTTACGGGAGAAACGGGAGCAACAGGGCTCACAGGTGAAACGGGAGCAACAGGACTGACTGGAGCGACAGGGCTTACCGGAGAAACGGGACGGGGCTCACGGGAGAGACTGGAGCAACGGGGCTTACGGGAGAAACCGGAGCAACAGGGCTTACAGGTGAGACTGGTGCAACGGGGCTGACTGGTGAGACTGGTGCAACGGGGCTGACTGGTGAGGTGCAACAGGGCTTACTGGAGCGACGGGGCTCACGGGAGAGACTGGAGCAACGGGGCTTACGGGAGAAACCGGAGCAACAGGGCTTACAGGGAGAGCAACGGGGCTGACTGGTGAGACTGGTGCAACAGGGCTTACGGGAGACGGGAGCGACGGGGCTCACGGGAGAGACTGGAGCAGACTGGTGCAACGGGGCTGACTGGTGAGACTGGTGCACGGGGCTTACGGGAGAAACCGGAGCAACAGGGCTTACAGGTGAGACTGGTGCAACGGGGCTGACTGGTGAGACTGGTGCAACAGGGCTTACGGGAGGGCTTACCGGAGCGACGGGGCTCACGGGAGAGACTGGAGCGACGGGGCTCAGAGAGACTGGAGCAACGGGGCTTACGGGAGAAACGACAACAGGGCTGACTGGTGAGACTGGTGCAACGGGGCTGACTGGTGAGACTGGTGCAACAGGGCTCACAGGTGAAACGGGAGCAACAGGACTGACTGGAGCGACAGGGCTGACGGGAGAGACCGGGGCGACAGGGCTGACTGGTGAGACTGGTGCGACGGGGCTGACCGGAGAGACTGGAGCGACAGGGCTCACAGGAGAAACGGGAGCGACAGGACTCACGGGAGAGACCGGAGCAACGGGGCTGACGGGAGAGACCGGGGCGACGGGGCTGACTGGTGAGACTGGTGCAACGGGGCTCACGGGAGAAACCGGGGCGACGGGGCTCACGGGAGAGACTGGAGCAACGGGGCTTACGGGAGAAACGGGAGCAACAGGGCTGACTGGTGAGACTGGTGCAACGGGGCTGACTGGTGAGACTGGTGCAACAGGGCTCACAGGTGAAACGGGAGCAACAGGACTGACTGGAGCGACAGGGCTTACGGGAGAAACGGGAGCGACGGGGCTCACGGGAGAGACCGGAGCAACGGGGCTGACTGGCGAGACTGGAGCGACGGGGCTTACGGGAGAGACTGGAGCAACGGGGCTTACGGGAGAAACGGGAGCAACAGGGCTCACAGGTGAAACGGGAGCAACAGGGCTCACAGGTGAAACGGGAGCAACAGGACTGACTGGAGCGACAGGGCTTACCGGAGAAACGGGAGCAACGGGGCTTACAGGTGAGACTGGTGCAACAGGGCTGACTGGTGAGACTGGAGCAACGGGGCTTACAGGTGAGACTGGTGCGACAGGACTGACTGGAGCGACAGGGCTTACCGGAGAAACGGGAGCGACAGGGCTCACAGGAGAGACTGGAGCGACAGGACTCACGGGAGAGACTGGTGCAACAGGGCTCACAGGAGAAACGGGAGCGACAGGACTCACGGGAGAGACCGGAGCAACGGGGCTGACGGGAGAGACCGGGGCGACAGGGCTCACAGGAGAAACGGGAGCGACAGGACTCACGGGAGAAACCGGAGCAACGGGGCTGACGGGAGAGACCGGAGCGACGGGGCTGACTGGAGAGACCGGAGCGACAGGACTCACGGGAGAAACCGGAGCAACGGGGCTGACGGGAGAGACCGGGGCGACAGGGCTGACTGGCGAGACTGGTGCGACAGGGTTGACGGGAGAGACCGGAGCAACTGGGCTTACAGGAGAGACTGGTGCAACGGGGCTTACAGGAGAGACTGGTGCAACAGGGCTTACAGGAGAGACCGGAGCAACTGGGCTTACAGGTGAGACTGGAGCGACAGGGCTGACCGGAGAAACGGGAGCGACAGGGCTTACAGGTGAGACTGGGGCGACAGGGCTGACGGGAGAAACGGGAGCGACGGGGCTTACAGGAGAGACTGGAGCGACAGGGCTGACGGGAGAGACCGGAGCAACGGGGCTGACTGGTGAGACCGGAGCGACGGGGCTGACTGGAGAAACCGGAGCAACGGGTCTTACGGGAGAGACTGGTGCAACAGGGCTTACAGGAGAGACCGGAGCAACAGGGCTTACAGGAGAGACTGGTGCAACAGGGCTTACGGGAGAGACTGGAGCGACGGGGCTCACCGGAGAGACTGGTGCGACGGGGCTGACTGGCGAGACTGGAGCGACGGGGCTTACGGGTGAGACTGGAGCGACGGGGCTTACGGGTGAGACTGGAGCAACGGGGCTTACGGGAGAGACTGGAGCGACGGGGCTTACGGGAGAAACCGGAGCAACAGGGCTCACAGGTGAAACGGGAGCAACAGGGCTGACCGGAGAGACTGGAGCGACTGGGCTCACGGGTGAGACCGGAGCAACGGGGCTGATGGGAGAGACCGGAGCAACGGGGCTGACTGGCGAGACTGGAGCGACGGGGCTTACGGGTGAGACTGGAGCAACGGGGCTTACGGGAGAAACGGGAGCAACAGGGCTCACAGGTGAAACGGGAGCAACAGGGCTCACAGGTGAAACGGGAGCAACAGGACTGACTGGAGCGACAGGGCTTACCGGAGAAACGGGAGCAACGGGGCTTACAGGTGAGACTGGTGCGACAGGACTGACTGGAGCGACGGGGCTGACGGGAGAAACCGGAGCAACGGGTCTTACGGGAGAGACCGGGGCGACAGGGCTGACGGGAGAGACCGGAGCAACTGGGCTTACAGGTGAGACTGGTGCAACAGGGCTTACGGGAGAAACCGGAGCAACGGGTCTTACGGGAGAGACCGGGGCGACAGGGCTGACGGGAGAGACCGGAGCAACGGGGCTGACTGGCGAGACTGGTGCGACAGGGCTGACGGGAGAGACCGGAGCGACGGGGCTGACTGGTGCGACGGGGCTGACTGGCGAGACTGGTGCGACAGGGCTGACGGGAGAAACCGGAGCAACGGGTCTTACGGGAGAGACCGGGGCGACAGGGCTGACGGGAGAGACCGGAGCAACTGGGCTTACAGGTGAGACTGGTGCAACAGGGCTTACGGGAGAAACCGGAGCAACGGGTCTTACGGGAGAGACCGGGGCGACAGGGCTGACGGGAGAGACCGGAGCAACGGGGCTGACTGGCGAGACTGGTGCGACAGGGCTGACGGGAGAGACCGGAGCGACGGGGCTGACTGGTGCGACGGGGCTGACTGGCGAGACTGGTGCGACAGGGCTGACGGGAGAGACCGGAGCAACGGGGCTCACGGGAGAGACCGGGGCGACAGGGCTGACTGGTGAGACTGGTGCGACGGGGCTGACCGGAGAGACTGGAGCGACAGGGCTCACAGGAGAAACGGGAGCGACAGGACTCACGGGCGAGACCGGAGCAACGGGGCTGACTGGCGAGACTGGTGCGACAGGGCTGACCGGAGAGACTGGAGCGACAGGGCTTACCGGAGAAACCGGGGCGACAGGGCTGACTGGTGAGACTGGGCTTACAGGAGAGACTGGAGCGACAGGGCTCACAGGTGAGACTGGAGCGACTGGGCTGACCGGAGCAACGGGAGCGACAGGGCTGACCGGAGAGACTGGAGCGACAGGGCTCACAGGTGAGACTGGTGCAACTGGGCTGACGGGAGAGACCGGAGCAACGGGGCTTACAGGAGAGACAGGAGCAACAGGGCTCACAGGTGAAACGGGTGCAACAGGTCTTACGGGAGAGACTGGAGCAACAGGGCTTACAGGAGAAACCGGGGCGACGGGGCTCACAGGAGAGACTGGGGCGACAGGACTGACTGGTGAGACTGGAGCGACGGGGCTGACCGGAGAGACTGGAGCGACGGGGCTGACGGGAGAGACTGGAGCGACAGGACTGACTGGTGAGACTGGAGCGACGGGGCTGACCGGAGAGACTGGAGCGACGGGGCTGACGGGAGAGACTGGAGCGACAGGGCTTACAGGAGAAACGGGGGCGACAGGGCTCACGGGAGAAACGGGAGCAACGGGGCTGACCGGAGAAACGGGAGCAACGGGGCTCACGGGAGAAACGGGAGCAACGGGGCTTACGGGAGAAACGGGAGCAACGGGGCTTACCGGGGAAACAGGAGCAACGGGGCTGACTGGTGCGACAGGGCTGACCGGAGAGACCGGAGCAACGGGGCTTACAGGTGAGACCGGAGCGACAGGGCTGACCGGAGAGACTGGAGCGACAGGGCTCACAGGTGAGACTGGTGCAACTGGGCTGACGGGAGAGACCGGAGCAACGGGGCTTACAGGAGTGACTGGAGCGACTGGGCTTACCGGAGAAACGGGAGCGACAGGGTTTACTGGTGAAACTGGAGCCACT
Organism: Paenibacillus sp. FSL P2-0089; assembly: GCF_038595095.1. Lineage (NCBI taxonomy): Bacteria > Bacillati > Bacillota > Bacilli > Caryophanales > Paenibacillaceae > Paenibacillus > Paenibacillus sp. FSL P2-0089. The sequence continues at coordinate 5,125,269 of NZ_CP152006.1, read as the reverse complement.
GGAGTTACAGGTGTGACTGGTCCAACAGGAGTTACTGGATTAAGTGTTGTTGAAACAGGTGCGACGGGTCAAACAGGTCTGACTGGTCCAACAGGTCCAACAGGTATGACGGGAGTGACGGGCACAACAGGGAAAGCAGGTAAAGACGGAATAAATGGAGGCCCAGGTTCAAAAGGTGAGGATGGTAACACTGGTTTAACAGGGATTACAGGATTAACAGGGGCAACGGGAGCAACAGGACTCACTGGAGATACCGGAGCAACGGGTCTCACAGGGGTAACAGGATCGACTGGCGTCACTGGGTTAACGGGAGCAACAGGAACAACAGGCCTGACGGGAGAAACTGGTGCAACGGGTCTTACGGGTGAGACAGGAGCAACAGGTCTCACAGGGGCAACAGGAGCGACTGGCGTCACTGGATTAACGGGAGCGACTGGACCAACGGGTATTGGTCTTGTAGGTCCGACTGGTGCTCTGTCCCAGAATTACGCCCAGTTTGTTCTCACAGAGGGAAATACGGTGGCAACAAGTGATCATTTCCCTATTCCACACTTTAGTATCGTTTATACATCCAGCAATGGTACTTCTATAGGGCCAGGAATTACTGATACTAATGAGTTTGTAGTAGAAGCCGGAAATTATTTGATCATGTATCAAGCCATCATCCTATCTTCTGATACAAGACCAGCAGGTCTGGAATTGATTAATAATGGTTCACCAGAATCTACATCAATAGTTACCGCTCCAATAAACACTCTGCCTTCTAATCTTAATGGAACCTATATTTTAGAAGCGGATGAACCAGTAACAATTCAACTTGCGCTTGTATATGAAGGGACTGCTTTAACTGTTGATATGGATGGAGTTTATTATGGCTTCTTCCCTGCCAAGGTCACTATAATTCAGTTGAGCTGAATTTTCCTTGATTGTAATTATTAAATTTGTTTCTCATGAAGACCAGCCTGATTTGGGCTGGTCTTTTCTCACATAATAAGAACTGTAACACATATCAGTTTTTTCTTACATAGCCTGGACGAATTGCCGAACCAATCGTACAGAGCGGCATATGATGGACTATTCTAAACCAGAAAGGAGAGGATTAATTTGTCTCAAGCTAATCTGCCTAACATTACACCAACCATTACACTCACCCGGAGCGATGCCATCAACATGATGATGGCAGCCATCGCCATGGAAGAGTTAGGACTTAGCCATGTAATTAATGCAGAAGGGGAGAAGATGCAGTACGCGCTCGGCACTCTTCCTGGAGTTACTGCCCCGGTGGTGAACATCTCCAATCTTCAGGACATCACTGATAGTATCCGTAGTATGCTGGGGGAAACGGTGAAAAGCGCCTGGCTGCAGACCAGCCAGTTAGAGAGTCTGCTTGCAGCACCGGTTGATTATGGCGGGATCGGAGCCACAGGCGTAACAGGACCAGACGAGGGTCCGATCGGTCCAAGAGGTCTGCAAGGCGAAATAGGAGAGACTGGAGACGATGGCCCGAGCGGTACCACGGGAGTTAGCGGCTTCCCAGGCATAGAGGGACCTTCAGGGGCAACAGGGGCTACAGGTATAACTGGGGCCACTGGATTGACCGCATTGACCGGGGCAACTGGCCTCACTGGGGAGTCCGGGGCTATCGGGTTAACGGGTCTGACAGGAGAAACAGGCGAGACTGGCGTAACAGGGCAAAGCGGAGAGACGGGAGCTACCGGACTCACGGGACTAACAGGAGTAACGGGAGTAACTGGCGTTACGGGGCTAACGGGAGAGACGGGGGCTACTGGCCTAACGGGTCTAACAGGAGTTACAGGAGTAACCGGCTTGACCGGAGTAACCGGAGGAACAGGTGAGCCGCCTATTGACCGGTGGTTGTCCACCCTTACTTCAGGAGGTCCAATAGGTCCAAGAGGTCCAATAGTCTTTGATGCCGATGCTTATTCCACTGGTTCCAATATCAGCCGTAGTATAGGTGGTTTCAATCTGCAAAATAACGATGTTCTAGGCGTTTTGGAACCGGCAACCTACTACGTTCATTATTCAGCTAATGCTTCTACTCCGACAGGGGAGAATTTTAGCGTTGCCCTTACGCTCAATGGGGCTACCCTTCCAGCTAGCGAAGCAATATCGTATCATACAGCTGTCGCTGCCACTTCTAATCTTATAGTGGGCGGGAGTATTTTCCCCACCGTTACTGGTGAAGCAGTGAATACATTAGTTATGATTAATAGCGGCGCCGGTACAATTACAGATGTTAATGCCTCGATATCTATTCTTAAATTGTTCTAAGCCCACTAACCTAGAGGAGTTGATCATATGTCTCAGGCGAATCTGCCTAACATCACCCCAACCATAAGCATTGCTAGGGATGATGCCGTTAACCTGCTGCTGTCCTCCATTGCGATGGAAGAATTGGGACTCAGCCACATTATCAATGCCGAAGGAGAGAAGCTGCAATATATCCTGGGTACCTTACCCGGAGTTACAGCTCCTGAAGCGACCATTGGCGATGTGCTGGCTATGAACGACAGTGTAAGAAATATGATGCGGGATATTGTGAAGAAGGAATTCATTCTTACCAACAAGCTGGAGACGGTGCTGAACGCTTCAATAATGGTAGGGCCTACGGGTGCAACGGGGGCTACGGGGAATCCGGGCGGGCCTCCAGGACCTCAAGGAGAGCAGGGCATTCAGGGTATCCAAGGTCCCGCAGGAATAACTGGTCAAACGGGAGAGACAGGAGCCACGGGGCTGACGGGATTGACCGGAGTGACTGGCTTAACGGGGCCGACAGGAGAGACTGGACTAACCGGAGCTACGGGGTTAACCGGGCTAACCGGAGTAACCGGCTTAACGGGGCTAACCGGGGAGACGGGGGCCACAGGCTTAACCGGGCTGACTGGACTGACAGGCTTAACCGGAGAGACTGGCGTAACCGGTATAACGGGTGCCACCGGCATAACGGGTGCTACAGGGCTAACCGGCTTAACAGGTGAAACTGGGCTGACCGGTGTAACCGGCTTAACCGGGCTGACTGGCATGACCGGGATGACCGGCTTAACGGGTCTTGCCTTCTTCGCAGATTTCTTCTCTGCGATCTCTACTGAGTTTCAAGTTGGGTTTGATGAAATGGTGACCTGGAGCGTAACCGGACCGGAAAGCGGTGCTATTACTATAAATGATACAAATCAGTTTTTTACTTTGCCTGCTGATTCTACAGTCCTGGTCCAATACTATGTCAATGCTCAGAATAATAGCCTGGACACCATGGAATTTCAATTGTGGACCGTAGATCTGACGTCTGGAGCTCTAATAGAAGGTGTTACTGGTTCTATAGCATCCTCAACACTAAACAATACGGCAATTGCAACCGTAGCGGGAGCCGGTATCATAGGGACAACAGCCGAACAAGGTGTGGCGTTAGTTAATAATACTAATGACGTTATAGGTGAGGGCACTTTCTATGCCAACATCCAATTGATCAGGATTAATTAAATGATCTTTTTATAGCGAGATGCGCCAGAATTGAATTCTGGCGCTTTTCTGCGTGTGGATATTAATAATTGACTAATGAATCCGCCTTTTTAGAGCTGGTGGCCGAATAATCCAGACCCCATGGCTTCAGCGGCATAGAATACTATGTGCTGCCGGACCAGAGAGGTCCATGAATATTCTGCATAGCATGGACTTGGACAATCTATAGGCAGCATAAACTGGTATTGGGGGTGTTGATTGAATAGTTCTGCCGTTCGCAAATGGCAAGCAAATATGAAAGTGAAAGAAGGGTTGTGTCTACATGTCATCATTAATTCCGGTGCAACTGGGAAGTCCGGGACCGGCAATCAGGCTGTCAAGTCCGGTATTGCTGGAAGAGAGTCATCCCTACTTCCAAATTGATTTCAGTGTACCTCTGTCGTTCAAGCCGGAAGTGTCCGGCAATTATCACCTGATCATCGGGTTATCTGTTCTGAAAGACGGAAATATCATCCATAGCCTTACTGAACCCTATATCGGCAACAGCAACGCCGGAGAAGCGCTGGTTGCTGATCTGAATGCAAGTATTAAGGGGAGCTTCGGGCAAGGCGTGCAGTCCTTTGAACTGGAGCTGCGTATTCTGTCTTCACAGAATATTGCGGCGAATCCGCTGGTTGGTCTTCCAGCAGTCTCAGTACAAGGATCCGCGGCTGATGCTGATGAATTCGGTCCGACGGGACCAACCGGTTCACAAGGTCCCTATGGTACGAAAGGTACGAAAGGTCCAACGGGCACCACCGGTCCGATCGGGATAACCGGCCCTGGCATCATGGGAACGAAGGGACCAAAGGGACCCACAGGGGCTACGGGTGTAGTGGTGGCAACGGGAGAGGGGAGCGGAACCGGAGCTACAGGCGCAACAGGTCTTGCCGGGATAGGAGTAACCGGGCCAACGGGAGCGACAGGAATTGGAGCCACCGGTATGACCGGATATGGGGTGCCTGGACCGGCAGGAATGACCGGACGCACTGGCATGACCGGGAATCCGGGGCCCGGATCCAGTATTACTGGAGACACGGGGACGACAGGACCCACAGGTGTAACCGGACCAGGCCGGGCGTTACCACTCGTTGTGAGCAATATTCTGCTGTCGAGCAGTCCCATCGAAAGTGAAATTGTGGGGCAACTTTCGGCGGTACAGATCAATTCGACAGATCAATGTGTAGTCATATCGGGTACTCTTCAGATAATGTACGGGAATCCCTCTAATCACCATTACAATAACAATCTTCTATATGAAGTGCGTCGAGATGGTCAGGAACTTGATACTAACGGTTTCTTTTTTTGGTCAAAAATATTCAATTATTCAATTAATCCGGCATCTAATTACGATCCTTCTGAAGAATTACTGTCCTTCTATGCGATTGATGAGAATCCGCCCCCGGGTCTTCACAACTATACGTTGCGCGTTCATATCTATGATGTGTCTGACAATACAACAATCAGCTATAGATCCTTCAATGCATCTGCAAAGGTATTCCAAAGAGGCAACTGAGACATAAAGGAGTTGAAACATGCATGAACATCTATTCGTCGCTTCCCCTTGGAGCCGGCAATGTGCTGGTGCTCACGGATATCCGTGCAGACTTGGAGCAGCCGTATGCATCTGCGGAATTACAGTTGTCGATTCCATTGCTGCTGGATATTCTGTCCCCCGGTTATTATCATCTGCACCTAAATGTTGAACTATGGAGGGCTAACGCTCTTGTTGAGATACGTGATGTATTCATAGAATCCACAGCACTGTCTGCCGGACTGGTTCAGACAGAATCAACGGTCAGATTCAATGATGTACTGCCCGCAGGCATTCATCAATACGAGCTAAGAATGAAGCTGCTCCATTATCAGAATATCGCTTCGGATATCCGGGTGGGCTCCCCCCGGTTACAGACCGGTCCGGGACCCGTCATATTCAACGGTCCTATAGGTCCCCAAGGTCCAACAGGACCCACTGGTCTAACCGGACGTACCGGTCTATCTGGGGGCGCCGGGAGAATGGGAGAGGATGGCGTCTCGCTTACAGGCCCGACCGGGCTAACCGGAGCAACGGGTCCATCAGGGACAACCGGCTATGTAGGAAACTTTGCCGGACCCACCGGTGTAACCGGAGCAACCGGAACAGGGGTTACAGGGGCAACCGGACCTACGGGTGTGGGAAGTGCCGGAGCAACGGGTACAGCAATTACTGGCGATACCGGACCAGATGGTCCGACAGGACTCACAGGCTTCAACGGTCCGCCCGGATCAGGTAACGAAACGGGGGGAACTGGACCCCAAGGTGCCAGGGGACATACAGGAACCTTAGCGGATGGAGCATCTATTCCAATATTGACTTACAAAGTTTCACCAGGGGATGTAGGGTATATTAATAAGCCCGAACTGCTTGCATCTCTCCAGGTGGATCCTGGAAGTGGACGATGCCAAATAGAGGGGATTGTAGGCTTATGGTTTTGGAAACCATCTCCTCGATTAAATTCTGGCATACGGTTAACCATCACACTTACTGATTCTGTTGGAAATACATTGTATCAGTATACTGATTATTGGCAGAAACAAGGTCCTGAATATGTTGAATTCGCTCAGACATTTCCATTTACCGTTATGTATGACGGGCCACCGACTACATTGACGCTAACTGAAGTAATTACCGGTGATGATCAAGAACGATTAATTATCGTGATTCTTCCAGCTGTCTTAACTTCCACGGTAATTCCGAATAACTAGCATTACGTAATATATCTAAGGCGGTGAAATTATGTCGAATCTAACAACTCTCCCTTTGGGAGCGCCGGGCCCGGCTATTCACCTGGCAGAGACGCTCGAAATCACTGCAGTTCAGCCTCAGGCGCATGTGACCTTTCATATCCCTGTTATCTTCCAGAGCAGCTCTCCAGGCGAATCCCTGCTGCGGATTGAACTGGAGACGATGCTCTCCGGCAGTGTGCTGCAGACTCAATTAGTCACGCTGTCCAATAATGGAACTGAGGAGACTGCAAGAACAATACAAGTTACAGTCAACCACCCGGCTTATCCGGGAACGTATGCCTACACTATACGAGCTCGGGTAGTCAGTTATATTAACATCAAGGCCGATCCTTATATAGGCAGAGCTGTTGCAGGGATAGCTTCTGTTCAGGCAATTCGGGCTGCTACAGGAATTACCGGTCCGACCGGCCCTACTGGAACGACCGGCACCCAAGGCCAAAGGGGAGACGGCGGCGGTTACGGTAACAAGGGCGTGACAGGAGCTACAGGATATGGAGCGACCGGTCCGACAGGAGATACAGGTGAACCAGGCCCTCCCGCAAGCGTCACTGGCGGAATCGGCACTGGGCCCACTGGTCCAACAGGGGCGACGGGCTTGACCGTAGTAGGTCCGACAGGTGCAACCGGTAATGCGGTGACAGGTGCGACAGGTACGAGTGTGAAGGGGACGCAGGGTGCACCAGGGAAGGAAGGTCTGCAAGGAGCGCCGGGACCAACAGGGACGATGGGTCCAGGCCCAAGAGGGCCAGCCGGCGCTACTGGTGCAACCGGCTCAACCGGCGAACCGCTGTCTCCTGCCCAATATCAATATCGTACTGATCCGATGGTGTTGACTGATTCTCCGCGAGTTTTTCTAACCTCGAACGTGCAGACTATGGCCGGACAACGCGTTCTATTACAGGGTAATGTCCGAATCACGTATCTCCCGCTCTCAGTAGCTACAAGAATTTCTGTTACTATTGGCTTTGCATATAACTTTTCTATCAATTCCTTCTTCCACTCGTTTAACTTTCAGACAATAGTCCAGGGCTATGGGAGCGATATGCCTGATCCCGGACAACGGGCCAGCGTACAGATTCCTTTTAGCCTGACGCATGCCCCCGAACCCGGTACAGGAACATATACTGTATTTTTGTCGCAGAACTCTAATCCACAGGATAATGTGACGCTGACGGCGGAGAACCGGTATCTTGTGGCAGAGGCAGTCGATGTCGGCACCATCTCCTCCCCGAACAGTTACGCTTATTTCCTGGCTGCGGGCGGGGTGCAAACCATCAATGCATTGGTTGGTCCCACCCAATCGGTTCCGATGGATCCCAATATCCAGTTCAACGCGAATGCAGCTTATGCCGCTTCAACAGGTGATGACATTTACTATGCGGTACAAGACAGGTTATACCAGTTCGACACAAAGGCCCAAGTGGTGAACTGGGGAATCGATCTGAATCAGGATATGCAGGCAACAGATCTGCTGCTTACGCCTGACCAGAGATATCTGTTCATCTCGGATGAAGCCAGTCCCCAGGTGCAGGTGTATGATCTGGTGAACAGTGTTACCGTCCGAACGCTGACGCTGGAATCGAATGTTCTCTTCTCCGCCGCTTCTCCAGACAGCCGCTATGCCTTCTTCTATATCTATACGGGTGAGGTTCATGCCTACAACATTGCCCTGGGAACACTGGAGCGGAATATCTTCAATGGATTGTATCCTATTCAGCCTCAGTTATATCCAGGCTACTCCAACCCGCTGGTAGTATCACCTGACAGTACCGAGGTGAGGTTTACTCCAGGTCTGGCACAAGTCTTTTATGCTCACGCGGAGGTTGGTAACTTCAATAACAAGGGTCTCAGAACTACATCCGGTAACGGGTCATGGGGCATTGTGCAGTTAAATAACGGAAATTGTATAACCATAGATAACGGGGTAGATCCAAATAATTCGGTGCAGTATGCTAATGTCAACCTTCTTAGACCCAGTGGAGATTATTTGTTGGTACAATTTGGAGTTCCATTATACTCGCTGGTTCTATCACCGGATCAGCAGTTTGTTTGCATCCAAAGCGCATATGGTCTCTCTGTACTTGATTCTAATACTTTAGCAGGAAGTTCATTCCCCGCAATAACGGATCAAACCTTCCGGGGAGGAGTCAACTTCACAAGAGACAGTAGTTTTCTAGTTGTTATAGGGACTCAAAATATTTACACGATAAGCTTAGAGGATCGTTCAATCCGAACCTTTGGCCTTCCGCCAGAACCAGCTAATCGGCCGCTGAACTACACCCTCTCCAGCGGAGCTTACAAAACGCAGAGTAAATAAAGCGAGGTTACGCGCGCTGCACAAGTTATGCTTAGGTCAATCCCTGTGGTTTCTGAAACTACGGGGATTAATCTGTTTTCACATCAAGCGGACAAGGCGAATTATAAAGTGACAGAAGGGTTGTGTTCACATGTCATCATTAATTCCGGTGCAACTGGGAAGTCCGGGACCGGCAATCCGGCTGGCAAGTCCGGTATTGCTGGAAGAGAGTCATCCCTCGTTCCAAATTGATTTCAGTGTGCCTCTGTCGTTCAAGCCGGCGGAGACCGGGAATTATCACCTAATCGTCGGGCTGTCTGTTCTGAAAGATGGAACGATGCTTCAGACTCTGACCGAGCCTTATATCGGCAGCGGCAACGCAGGGGAAGCGCTAATTGCGGATGTGAATGCAAGTATTACAGGGAGCTTTGGTCAATGGGAGCAATCCTTTGAAGTGGAGCTGAGGGTTCTGTCTTCACAGAATATTGCGGCGAATCCGCTGGCCGGCCTCCCTACAGTCTCTGTACAAGGAGTCGCGGCTGACGAGGATGACATCGGTCCGACCGGACCAACGGGTACGCAAGGTCCACGTGGTACACGTGGGCCTAACGGTCCGACCGGGAGCACCGGTCCGACCGGTACAACCGGCCCTGGGATCAAGGGAACGAAGGGACCTAAGGGACCCACTGGAGCTACGGGCGTGGTTGTGGCAACCGGATCGGGAAGCGTAACCGGACCAACGGGCCCTACGGGAACTACCGGGGTGGGACCTGCCGGTCCAACCGGAATGACAGGAATCGGAGCCACGGGTATGACCGGGTATGGACTGCAGGGCCCGACAGGAACGACCGGAGCAAGGGGGGAGACCGGGTACACAGGTCCAGGTTCAGGATTTACCGGTAATACAGGGACAACTGGCCCCACAGGTGTAACCGGACCCAGCCGTGCATTGCCGGTAGTTGTGAGTGATGCTCTGCTGTCGAGCAGTCCAGAAGAGAGTGAGCTTGTAGGCCAACTTCCGCCAGTACTGGTTACCTCGACTGATCAATGTGTAGTTGTAGCTGGCACTCTACAGATCAGCTACGGGAATCCCCCGGATTACGAATACAGCAATAATATTGTTTATGTGATACAACGTGATGGAGTCAACCTTCCTGAAGGCGCTTTGTTTAATTGGATGTTGTTCTATAATTATTCGAATGATCCATCATCTAATTCCATTCCTTCCGAACAATCGCTGTTCTTCTATGCCATTGATGATCATCCGCCATTAGGTCTTCACAGCTACACATTGTCGGCTACAGCTAGTACGATAACTCCAAACACAACTATCAGCTATGAATCCTTTAATGCAACTGCGAAGGTATTCCTAAGAGGGAACTGAACTATCTGTTCAAGAATCGTACAGAAGAACAGCATCTGAGTAATAAAGGAGTTGAATATACATGGACATCTATTCGTCGCTTCCTCTTGAGAGCGGCAATGAGCTTGTGCTTACGGATATCCGGACGGATGTGGAACAGCCGTATGCATCTGCGCAAGTGCAGTTGTCGATTCCAATGCTTCTGGATATACGGTCCCCTGGTTATTATCATTTGCATTTAAATGTTGAACTATGGAGAGCTAATGCACTTGCTGAAACTCGGGGTGTATCGATAGAATCAACAGCCTTGGCCGCTGGCCTTGTTCAGACTGAAGCCACCGTCAGATTCACCGATGAACTGTCTGCAGGTATTCACCAATACGAACTGAGAATGAAACTGCTGCATGTTCAGAACATCGCCTCGGATATTCGGGTCGGCTCCCCTCTAGTCCAGACGGGACCAGGGCCTGTTATATTCAACGGTCCGATAGGTCCTCCAGGCCCAACAGGACCCACTGGTCTAACCGGACGTACCGGTCTATCTGGTGGCGAGGGGAGAATGGGCGAGGATGGCGTCTCGCTTACAGGCCCGACCGGCCTGACAGGTCCTACAGGACCCACAGGGGCAACAACCTATATGGGAGCACTCAATGGACCTACCGGAGCCACCGGTGCCACCGGAATAGGAGTCACAGGAGCAACAGGAGTTACAGGGATGGGGGCTGTCGGAGCCACCGGTCCTGGAATAACAGGTGACACTGGGCCAGACGGTGGAACTGGGCCTACAGGCTTCACGGGTCCGCCCGGGGCAGGCAGTGAGCAGGGAGATCCTGGGCCAGAAGGTGCCAGAGGGCCTACAGGAGCGGGAGCGAATGAAGTTTTTATTCCAACATTAACTTACACAAGAAGCAGTCCCTCCATCACAGTGAATTATAATGAGCCTTTCTTGATTGCATCTCTCCCGGTGAATCCTGGAAGCAGCCGTTGCCAAATAGAGGGGATGGTAGAAATCGAATATTGGAGTAACTCAATTATAGAGAATAATGGATTGGAAATGACAATTACACTTACGGATACTGCCCAGAACACATTGTATATGTATACAGATTATTGGCAGAAACAAACGGATTTATTTCGAACTGCACAGGTTTTACCATTTTACGTTATGTATGATGGCCCGGCAACGACCCTGTCGTTATCCATATTGGTTGTTGGTGAGGAACAAGATCAAAGGGATGTCTATATTAATCAATGCACCTTATCTTCAACGGTAATACCTGACAGCATCTGATGTTGCAGAGAATATCAAAGGCGGTGAAGTGATGTCGAATCTAACCACTCTCCCTCTGGGAACACCGGGACCGGCTATTCACCTGGCAGAGACACTTGACATTGTTGCAGCGCAGCCTAAGGCGCATGTAACGTTCCAGATTCCTGTTATCTTCCAGGCAGTGACTTCCGGTCCATCCTTGCTGCGGATTGAGCTGGAAACGATGCTCTCCGGCAGTGTACTGCAGACTCAACTGGTCACGCTGTCCCATACCGGAACGGGAGAGACTACCAGAACCTTACAAGTTACGGTCAACCATTCGGCGAATCCGGGAACGTATGCGTACACTATACGAGCCCGGGTCGTCAGCTATATTAACGTCAAGGCAGATCCTTCTATAGGCAGAGCCGTTGCAGGGATAGCTTCTGTTCATGCCGTTAGAGCCGCCACGGGGCATACCGGTCCGACCGGCCCGACTGGAACGACTGGCACCCAAGGTACGAGGGGCGGCGGCGGTGATTACGGCAATAAGGGCGTGACAGGGGCAACAGGGTACGGAGTGACCGGTCCGACAGGAGATACAGGCGAACCTGGGCTTCCCGCAAGCTTCACAGGCACAGCAGGTTACGGTCCGACTGGTCTGACCGGGATGACAGGGCTCACAGGAATTGGTCCTACCGGTGCAACCGGAATAGCCGTAACAGGGACTACAGGGTATAGTGTCAAAGGACCGCAAGGCTCACAAGGGGTGGAAGGTCTGCGGGGCGCACTTGGACCGACAGGTACCGGCAGCAAAGGCCCGACGGGACCGGCAGGTTCTTCCGGTGCAACCGGAGCGACAGGCGAATCCGTGCCCTCTCCCTTATATCAATATCGTGCTGATTCACAGGTATTGACCTCTGAGCTACAAACGGTTCTCACCCTGGATACATTGCAGACGAAGGCCGGACAACGCGTACAACTACAAGGGGATCTCCGCGTCTCCTATCTCCCGCTGGCAGAAGCTGTTCGAATTCCTCTTTCAATCAATGTTCTCTACAATAATGCAGTGATCCGCTCATTTGAATTCAGGTCCATCGTCCAAGGCTATGGCAGCGGTGAAGCTGATCCCGGCAAAAGAGCCAGTGTGCAATTCCCGTTCAGCCTGACGCATATCCCCGAAGCCGGACCGGGAGTCTATTCTGTTCAAGTGCAAATTGACTTAAATATTCCGAGTGCGCTCTCTCTGATTATGGAGAACCGGTATCTGGCGGCAGAGGTAATGGGCAGCGGGACACCTTACGTCGTCAGCGAGGCAACGGCTTATTTTCTGAAGGATGGTGGGGTTGGAATCCTGGATGCCCGGTCGGCTACCATTCAAATAATCCCTGTGGATCCTAGTATCAACTTTCTCTTAGGGCAAGTAGCTTATGCCGCCTCAGGAGACGACAAGTACATTTACTATGCGGTTGTAGATAAATTGTACCGGTTCAATATTCAATCCCGCGCCCTCGATTGGACAGTGGATTTAAACCTGGGTGCGCAAGTATTAGATCTGCTATTAACCCCTGATCAGCGCCATCTTTTTATATCGACTGGAATATCGACTGGAAATGTGCAGACGATTGTCTTTGATCTGGCCAATGGAAGTATTATTGATACCTTCTCCACGACATCCGTTGTACAATACTCTGCGGTGTCTCCTGACAGCCGTTATGCTTTTTTCTTACTCGTTGGGGGTCAGTATAATCCGGCGGTTCATGCGTATGAGATTGCAACGGGAACGCTTACCGAGAATATTTTTGGAGCTTATTCGGTCGCATTGGAAAGAACGGCTTACTCCAATCCACTCGTGGTTACGCCTGACAGTATGGAAGTGCGGCTGACACCGTCCATGAAGAACACTTTATACGTCTACGCAGAGATTGGAAATTTCAGTAACACCGGCTTAAAGCCTGCAGCTGGTCATAACAGCACGTGGGGGATTCGTCAGTTAAAATCCGGCGAAGCCTATATCATGGACAATGGGGAAACTCCTGACAACCATATCCCATTGAATGTTAGCCGTATCGACATTAATGGTAACTTATTAAACAGTTTGCGGGGGCCTATCAATCAGTATACGATCATTCTGTCACCGGATGAACGATGGGTGTGTGTACAGGGAACCCAGGAGCTCAAGCTGATATCAACCAGCAATCAGACGACACAGACTATTCCAATGACAGATATCTTCAAACTCGGTGCACTGAATTTCACTGGCGATAGCCAATATCTAGTTAATATCGGGTGGGAGAACATTTATATAATTAGCATGGCGGATTTCTCAATTCGGACCATTAATTATAATCCGGACAGTGATCCTTCTCTCGTACCGCTATATTACAGTTTCTCTAGCGGACATTACAAGACACAGAGCAAATAGAAGTGTAGTCCAAATTCAATAACATAAATGAAGATCAACCCATACGGTTCCGGAAACCAAGGTGTTGATCTTCACTCCATAACAAGGGGACAAGGGGAGAAATGTTAAGAATTGGGGAGCGTGGATAGATGAAAGGAATTATTCTGGCGGGCGGCTCGGGGACGAGGCTGCATCCGTTAACGAAGTCGATCTCCAAGCAGATCCTTCCGGTGTACGACAAACCTATGATTTACTATCCGCTATCTGTCTTGATGCTGGCAGGCATCCGGGAGATTCTGATCATCTCGACCGGAAGAGATGTCCGATTATTCCAGGACCTTCTGGGCACCGGCGAACAGCTCGGACTATCCTTTCAATATGCGGTGCAGGAACAGCCGCGGGGGCTTGCAGAGGCATTCCTGATCGGGGAGGAATTCATTGGTGCGGATCATGTGTGTATGATTCTGGGGGATAACATTTTCTATGGACAGAGCTTCAGCTCTATTCTGGAGAGAACCGTCCGGCGGCGGGAAGGTGCCACGATCTTCGGCTGCCATGTGCAGGATCCTTCCGCCTACGGCGTTGTGGAATTTGATAACATGGGTCGAGTGGTTGCACTGGAAGAGAAGCCGCTGTATCCCCGTTCTCATTATGCAGTGCCGGGCTTGTACTTCTATGACCGGCAGGTCGTGGAGATTGCAAGACACATTAAGCCTTCGCGGCGCGGTGAAATCGAGATTACGGATGTTAACCAGGAATATTTAAACAGAGGGCAACTCAATGTGGAGGTGTTCGGCCGGGGGATGGCTTGGCTGGATACCGGAACGCCGGATTCGCTGCTGGAGGCCGCTAATCTGGTCGAGACCGTCCAGAAGCGGCAAGGGCTCTACGTGGCCTGCATCGAAGAGATTGCCTTCAATAAAGGCTACATCACCAGAGAGCAACTGCTGGAGCTAGCCCGGCCGCTGCGTAAGCTGACCTACGGACAATACTTGTCCAGCATAGCAGAAGAATCTCTTGTTGAGGGTAGCTGAGATTCATGAACAGCGCAGAAGAGAATGTTCCAGCTTGACTGACGGACACATTCTGGACTTGGAGCATATATTGGTATTCACAGAGCAGAGGAGAATTGGTGGATGGTGATGAAGCCCATTCTGATGAGTTCATCCACTAAGTCCACACCAAACCTGTACACTTGAATACTACTATATTAATCATTAAGTATGCTGCTGACCGGGGTTGTCCGTTGAGCATTATTCCCTGCGCATACTGGAATGAAATCCAAATCTGTAAGGATGTGACCATGTAATGGCTTTTTTATCAACAGGACCTATTGAGAATAATCCTGTGAACGGAGTGAGACCTACTCAGCAGGTTACAGTCAAAATTGATAACCGCAGCGAGGCTTCTGCGTACTCATTAACCATTCAGGGTTATCAATTGACCGGCGGAACGAGAGTGATGTACGTAAGCGAATTACTCAATGTTGCAGCGAACCAGGTAATCACGAAGAATTACTATGCCGACGTCAATGCTTATGAATTCACATTTATTACATCACCGAATTCATCGGAGGAAGTTGAGCCGGTGCAGATCTCGCTATGGGGCAAGAACGCAGCGGGTCAATTGGTAACGGCACACCGTTTAGTATCGGAAGAATTGTTAGGGGCAGACAGAGGTGGTAGTGGCGGCGGAGCCACAGGTCCGGCGGGAGCAACAGGCCCGGCAGGAGAGAGAGGCCCGGCAGGATTACCAGGGGCGCCAGGAGAAGCTGGACCAGCAGGACCTACAGGACCTACCGGGCAAGGGGGGGGAGAATCAGGAGCCACAGGAGCCACAGGAGCCTCAGGACCTACAGGAACAACAGGAGAACCTGGACCTACAGGAACTACAGGATTCCAAGGCCCCCAAGGAACCACAGGGCCCGGAGGAGGAGCTCGGGGAGACACAGGTCTTACAGGAGCTACCGGAGTCACGGGTCTTACTGGGGAAACGGGAGCCACAGGAGCTACCGGAGTCACGGGTCTTACCGGGGAAACGGGAGCCACAGGAGCCACCGGAGTCACGGGTCTTACCGGGGAAACGGGAGCTACAGGGCTTACAGGAATGACAGGAGTCACAGGAACGACTGGTCCTGTATTAGCAGGTGAAGGCTTCTCGGTATTTCTGCCAACCTTGGTGACAGGCACCACGGCCACGTTTGTTGGCTGGGAAGAAACGTCGCCGTATTACGGCAATGCGGCATTCGATGCAGTTTTGGGTGAATACACCGTTCCAGAAGCAGGTAGGTACTCTATTGAAGCTACAATTAACTTTGCTTTTGATGCTGCGGTCACCACAGCGTTAGGTGCAGATGTGAATCCGTCATTAGTGGTCCAAAAAACTACGCCAGCTCCAGCTATAGATCTGGTCACCGGATTATTACCGGTACTGGATGTGGCTGTCGCCGGAACTTTAACCCTTAGAACACTTCTTAGAAGCGGTACTGTTACCTTAGCAGGTGAAGTGGAGCTTGCGGCAAATGATGTGATCAGCCTCATCTATCAGCCAGATGGATTGGCGCTTAATTTGGATTTAGGTGCTACAGATCCAGGTGTTGTATGGTCTGTTCACAGATTAACCTGATCCTGAAAGGAACCTGCTTTATTTTGCAGCGAGCTTAAGGGCCATCCTTTGCGGGATGGTTTCTTTTTTATATTTTTGTATATCGAATCATTCTCAGGAGGCGGGGAGATGGAAGCAGAACAGGAAGGTCTGTTCAGTCTGTGTATGATTGTGAAGAACGAAGAAGCTGTGTTAGGACGTTGTCTGGACTCGGTCAGAGACCTGATGGATGAGATCATTATTGTGGATACGGGATCGACGGACAGGACTGTCACTGTGGCAGGCTGGTATACAGAGAAGGTGTTCACTTATCCGTGGGATGAGGATTTCGCAGCGGCCCGCAACTATTCCTTTGAACAGGCGACGATGCCTTACGTGTTCTGGATGGATGCCGATGAGCTTCTGGCCGCACCTGAAGCGGAGAAACTGGCCCGCTTGAAACGGCAACTGAAGGAGGAACAAGCCGGTGTAGAGGTGATCTTGATGGGAAGCCGGCTATTTCCACAGCCCTCCCAAGCGGGTTCCGCTTTAGTAGTGGTCCATTCGGAATATCGTCCCCGGATTGTCAGAAGCGGGCAGCATTTCCAGTGGCATGGGCGTGTCCACGAGGAACTGGATATTGGAGCAGGCGCTTCCATGAACACGGATATTTACATGGACCATCGTCCATCCGCTGTTCATACGGAACGCAACCTGCAGATTCTGAAGCGCTGGATCGCTGAGGAAGGCAAGGCTGAAGGAAGGCTGCTCTTTCACTATGCGAATGAATGCTTCGAGACACGGGACTATCAAGCTGCGGCGACTTCCTATGAAGAGTTGCTGAAGGAACCAAACGGCTGCAAAGATGAACGGATTACAGCTTGTCTGCGGCTGTCCGAATGTTACCGGGAGCTGGGGGAAGCGGGGCTCAGGCTGAATAGCCTCTTCCGCTCCTTCAGCTACGGGCTACCCCAGGCGGATGTCTGCTGCGGTGTCGCCGGATTCTTCGAGGAGCGCAGAGAGTGGGAGAGTGCAATCTACTGGTATCTCCAGGCGATCGCCCGGCAGACAGCAGGACCGGGGAACCGTCCTGTCTCCCAAGCTTATTATACCTGGCTACCTCATGTCTTGGTCAGCCGCTGCTGCGCCGCTGCAAGAGAATGGAAGCAGGCCTGGCAGCATAATGAGCAGGCCTTGGCTTACCTGCCGGGTAATCAGGTCTTGCTTGGCCAAAGAAGCGAATTGCAGAAGGTGCTGGAAGAAAGACGGGGCAGGTCAGAGTAATGCAGAAGCAGGCAGCCGTGGGTTACAACTGCCTGCTTTATTGTATTTATTGAAGCTCAAGGGAAGTCATGTCGCGCTAAGGTCAGCGCTGCCTCAAGAATCAGATCCTCCTGACCGGCCACGACCTTCCGGCGTCCAAGCTCGACCATGACCGCCTTGGGATCAACATTGTACTCCTTGGCAATCCGTTCCACCGGCTTCACGAAGCCGGAGAACACACCGGCCATACCGCTTACGATACTCATGCTGCCGAGTTTGGGCGCTTTGGCGAAGGCACTCTCTGCTTGCTCTGCCAGCTCAAGCAGCGCATAGAGCTCAATTCCTGTGTCCCAGCCGGATTGATGAAGCGCTCCAACCAGCACCTCCAGCTGCGCATTGCCGGCCCCGGCGCCGAAACCGCGTGCTGTGCCGTCAAGGATGGAGGCTCCCGCCTCGGCGGCAGCCAGTGAGTTGCCGATTGCCAGGCCCAGATTGTTATGAGCATGGAAGCCCACAGGGATGTCAAGGATGCTGCGCAAATACTGAATCTTTCCGGTGACATCCTTGGGCAGATAAGCACCTGCCGAATCCATCAGAATGACGGCTTGTGCTCCGTAGCTCTGCATCTTAAGAGCTTCGATGCTCAGCACCTCAGCGGGAGCCATATGAGACATCATAAGAACACCGTAAGCGGTCCGGTTCTGTCCGCGCACATATTCGATATGGCGTTTTGTCAGATCTGCCTCTGTGCAATGGGAGGCGACACGCACGATATCGACTCCCAGATCCAGGGCAGCCCGCAGATCGCGGTTAATTGTAGCGAACCCTGGAATGACATGGATCGATAACAGCGTGTGCCGGAGATTGCTTCTGCAGATGGACAGCATCTCTTCATCAGACAGCAGACTTTCACCAAGCTGAAGAGAGGAGGCACCGAGGCCGTTGCCATGTCCGACCTCCAGCACTGCTAGCCCTGCCTTCTCTGCCATCCGGGAATAAAGATCCAGATTCTCCCGGGTCAACTGATGCTTCACAGCATGGGAGCCGTCCCTAAGCGTAGGGTCGCTAATGATAAGTGGGAGCATGATCATTCTCCTTTGCACACAATAAGCGAGCGTCTGGCATATTCTTCTGCCAGGGCGATCGCCGCGCAATTAATAATATCCAGATTTCCGGCATAGGTGGGAAGGAAGTCGCCAAGTCCCTGGACCTTGACCATCATGGCGATTCTGCCGTTCTCAATGACCGGAGGTACAATAATCTGATAGCCTGGGACATAGTGTTGAATTCGGGTGACCATTTCCTCTACTGCCTTGCTAAGACTATCCATATCTGGTTCAGGAACAACGGCGAAGAGTGTAGTCTGCATATCTATACTGGGAATGGCAGGGTTCAGATTAAGGATGGCCTTGGCCCGCCTGCAGCCGGTATAGCTGCGGAGAGCATCCTCAGTAGCTCCAATATATTCATCCAGGTTAATTCTTGTGGCAGGTCCTGCGCTCAGAGAGGCGATGCTTGATACAACCTCTATATACGATAACTCCTTTTGGGACTGGGCAATAGCATAGGCTAGCGGCACGGAAGCCTGGCCGCCGCAGGTGATCATATTTACATCGTTACTGTCCAGACATTCCTGCAGATTCACAGCCGGGATACACGTTGTCCCTAGCTGCGAGGGTGTCATATCGATCACGAACTTGCCCAGTTCCTTCAGCAAGGGATAATGACGGATGTGGGCGGCGGCAGAGGTAGCATCGATAACAATGTCGCAGCATCCGGGATTGTCCAGAATGGCATTGATGCCTCTGTCGGATACCTGTACGCCAAGCTCCCTGGCAAGCTGAAGTCCTCTGGAATCCGGGTTTCTCCCTGAGAAGAGGGAACATGTCAAGGACTCGGAGCGCAGAACTTTGATAAGCAGGTCTGTCCCGATATTGCCGCTTCCCAGAATGGCAACGTTCAGCTGATTCGTGCGCATGGCAGTCACTCCAAGCAATTAGATTGGTATTCATCCCTCGGCAGAAAAGGGAACATATCATCGTAAGCTGTAGATATCATCGTTCCATCCTCCAGCTGACGGGAGGATACACGCGGAATGAGCAGTTGATCGGTTG
Organism: Paenibacillus sp. FSL P2-0089; assembly: GCF_038595095.1. Lineage (NCBI taxonomy): Bacteria > Bacillati > Bacillota > Bacilli > Caryophanales > Paenibacillaceae > Paenibacillus > Paenibacillus sp. FSL P2-0089. The sequence continues at coordinate 5,105,694 of NZ_CP152006.1, read as the reverse complement.
GTGTCATAATCTCACAGATCATCGGCCCCGGGTGGCGGAACAGCTCGTTAAGCTGATCATCCAGGTGGTCAAGCTGTGAGATTCTCAGATAGCCTAAGTCAAACGTCTCGGCAAGCCGCTCGAATGGAACGAAGCTTACCCCGGAATCCGGTCCTTCCCCCAGATAACGCCCGCCCATGAAGTTGGACTGGGTATGGCGGATCAGCAGATAACCGCCATTATTGATCAGAATGAACTTCACAGGCAGCCGATGATGACGGATGGTCTGCAATTCCTGCAGATTCATCTGAAACGATCCGTCACCTGTAATACAGAAGACCTCTCTTCGGCCAGCGGCTACCGATGCACCTATGGCACCGGGCGTATAACCCATAGTGGATAATCCGCCTGTGATGATATGCCGTTGCCCGGCTTTGACTTTGAAGGCCTGGGCATGGACATGGAAGCAGGAGCCGGTGTCAACTACGAAGAGGGCATCCTCTGGTGCGAGCTCTGAGAACCGGGTCATGAAGCGGTAGGAATTGATGCCGCTGCTGTCATCGTCATATTCAGGCAAGTCAACAGGGTAACGCTGCTTCCAGTATTGTGTCTGCCGGACCCACCCGGTATAAGAGGCTTCTCCGTCCCATAACGCAGTGAGCCTTATGAAGAAATTGCGGGCTTCTCCCTGCACCGGAATGTCAGGAATAACCGAGGGCTTATTCAATTCCCTGGCATCAATATCCACATGGATTTTGAAGGCATTCTTGGCAAAGTCGGCAAAATCATAACCGACCAGCCCGATCCCAAGCCGGCAGCCCACGGTTAGCAGAAGATCACAATTCTGTACCGTAAAATTCGCTGGCCGGTCACCGTATGTACCGGGACGGCCGACAAACAGGGGATGATCATGATCCATCAGGTCCATTCCCAGACGGGAGGTCAGTACGGGAATGCCGGTAGCTTCCGCGAATGCATGCAGCGCTTCTACCGCATCTCCATGCCGGACGCCTGCACCTGCCAGCAGACAAGGCCGCTTGCTGCGCTTCAGCGCAGCAAGAACCTGATCAAGCTCAGCATCTGTGATCTCGTGTACCTTGGCTATTGGTTCTGTGAATCCCGGGAAGTCATCCGGGTCAAAGGCTGCGCCTTGCAGATCCACCGGCACCTCCAGATAGACCGGACCTACCCGGCCGTTCTTGGCGAGATAGATGCATTTCTCCACTTCATAACGGACTTGTGAGAGGTCCTCCAGCCTGACAGCATATTTGGTAATCTGGCGAAAAATATCCAGAGAATCGAAGCCTTGCAGAGCGAATTGCCGCGGTCCTTTCACCTGGGCAAGCGCAACCTTGGAATTCCCACCAACTACAATCATTGGGGAAGAATCGACATAAGCTCCGGTTATGCCTGTAATGGTATTCAGCGCTCCAGGCCCTGCGGTAACGTAAGCGACGCCAAGCTTGCCGGTCATCCTTCCGTAAGCCTCAGCGGCCATTGCGGCAGCCTGCTCGTGGTGACAGCAGACATATTCCTGCTTGCCATGCTGGTAGAGCGCATCGGTCAGATGCATAATCATTCCCCCGGTGACCAGGAATACGGTCTCCCCGCCTTCATCATATAAAGAGTGCGTGATATAATCCGCAACCCTCATTCTCATTTATGCTTCCTCCTTCCTGAAACACAGCCATACCCATAGCATGCCGGCTTCACTTGACTTGATAAGCCTATTTATATGCGGATTTTGCGGGAATAGGTCCATAAGATTCACTTCATCCGGATTTTCTCCTGGACCTGACGGTTCAGATGGACTCATAACTTGTGCAGTTAGTGAATAACGTATATGTAAATGTCTTAATGAAAAAGGGGCTATTCTCTTGAACAATCCACCATCACTTCTGAAGGAGACGGGTTACATATCGAATCCATCCAGCGTTTCAATAGGTAGAAATGTCACGGTGCAAGGCGGGTATTACTGGAACATTCATGAACCGGCTTCGGGCAATACTCCCCAACTTACAATCAGGGATGGGAGCCGGTTAGAGACAGGTTTGCATGTGCAGTGCAGCCATAAAGTCCATATAGGCCGGAATGTGATGATTGGGCCTTATGTCAGCTTGACGGACTCTGTAGCGGCTTCAGTCAGACCAGGTTATCCAGGCTGGGCACAAGCGACAGATGTTCTTAAAACCAGCGGGGAACTGATAGTGGGCGATGGAAGCGTAATCGGTGCACACGCTGTAATTGACGGACCGGTCAAGATCGGGAAATTCAGTATTATTGAGCCTAACAGTGTTGTTGTGGATCATGTTCCAAGCTTTTGCAGAGTCTCGGGTAATCCGGCTGTTGTTACACAAGTATTCGTTCCTGAGTTACTGGAGTGGGTTAAAGTGAACAGTGATACGGAGAGAGAGTCCGCACTTGCCCGCCGCACAGAACATCCACTGCTGTCGATCGTGATTCCGACCTACAATCGCGTACATCATCTTGGCAATAATCTGCAATCCATCTATAATCAGGTCTCCGATGAGGATCTAGTTGAAGTAGTGGTGTCAGATAATGCATCGCCAGATAATACACAGGAGGTAGGCCGTGTATACACTAACCTATTCTCCAGTTTTCGTTACAGCCGCAATGAACAGAATATCGGTGGCGACTTGAACATCGCTTATGTCAGTACGCTGGCTAATGGCAGCTTCATTAAACTACAGGGAGACGATGATTACTGGCTGGATGGAGCGCTGATTGATTTCATCGGAATTCTTCTGGAGCATTTGGATTGCGCGCTGATTCATACGATGCCATTTCATCCTGATAACCGGGTTTATACTTTAGAGGGCGGTGACTTATTCCTGGCTCATACGAGTAATAATGCAATGCAAATTTCTATGAATACTATGAAAAAATCCGTGTGGGATCAAATTGAGGATAAAAGCAAATATGCTTATACAAGTATTAATCAAATCTACTGGTTCTATGAAATTCTAATTCTTGATCCTAAGTTTTGCATTATCAATCGTAATTTTTATCTTTACGCAGGAATAATTCCGGAGGGATACAACGTAGGTGAGGTATGTATTAAACATTTCCTGGATGCATTACACCATTATGAAGGCCGTACCTTGAAGAGTGAGACCATTCAAGAGGAAAAAAAGAAACGCTTCTACAATGTGATTCTACCATTGTACGGAACAATTGTTAGAAATAGATTTGCCAGTGATGTGTCTAACCTTGAGCAGTATTACACGGACTATTATGCGAATGAAGATTATTATGAGGATGGTCTGCTGAAGCTGCGGGAGATCTCGGTGATGCGGCCATGATAAACAATAAGCGTAAGACTATTGCCATTCTAGGAGCCACGGGTCATATCGCCAAGAACCTGATTCTCGGTCTTGCAGCGGCGCAGGAATATGAATTGTATTTATTCTCACGGTCCAGGGAGAGAATGGCCCTTTTCCTGGCGGAGAACCAGCTTCAGGAGCGTGCCCGGCTCTGTGAATACAATGAATTTGCACATGCGGCGGACTATGATGTGATTATTAACGGGGTGGGAATCGGAGATCCGCAGAACCTGGTTCAACATCCGTTCCAGGTCTTTCAGATTACTGAGCAATACGACAATCTGATTCTGGACTATCTGCACAAGAATCCGGCTGCTATATACATCAATCTGAGCAGTGGGGCGGTATACGGGTCTGAATTTGATCAGCCTGCTACGGACGGGAAATGGCTTAAGCTTGATCCCAACCATCTGTCCGCTCAGGAATTTTATGGGATTACCAAGCTGAACATGGAGGCCAAACACAGAAGTCTGAGCCAGCACCGCATTGTGGACTTAAGGGTCTTCGGTATTTTTAGCGCGTTCATTGATTTGAACTCCCGTTATTTGCTGACGGATATTATTCACCACCTTAGAAAGGGAGAGATACTGCACACCTCACCGGACAACATCGTTAGGGACTATGTGCATCCCGAGGATTTGATCCAGCTTATCAAGCTGTGTATGAGGGAAGAGGCAGGAAATGAGGTATATGATGTGTTTTCACTGAATCCTGCGGCGAAGTTTGAGATTCTGGATTACTTTGCAGATCACTACGGGCTTAGGTATGAAATAGAAGATAACTCTTCCTATAACTCGATAACCGGCTCCAAGAATAACTATTATTCACTTAACCATAGTGCCACCCAAATAGGCTACCTGCCCCGTTACACCTCACTTCAGAGCATACAGACCGGTTACAGGCATCTGTCCCGAAATTAAATTCATGAATTCCCGCCCTTAGGGAATTATAGAATTCTTAGAGACCTCTCTAATTCTGAACACGATAAGGACGGAATTCATGAAGCAGACTTCTGAATCAACGGGCAATGAGAAGAAACTGAAGTGGTGGCAGCTCAGCCTGCTCGGCATTGCGGGGACGATCGGGACCGGGTATTTCCTCGGCTCGGGGCTGGCGATCTCGATGGGCGGTCCGGCGGTGCTGCTGGTGTACCTGCTCGCGGCGGCGGGAACCTATGCGGTCTTCGATGCTCTAGCCCGGATGACCGCGGCGCAGCCGGAGCAAGGCTCCTTCCGCTCTTATGCCAAGCAGGCCTTCGGGGACTGGGCGGGGTTCGGCAGCGGCTGGTTATACTGGTTCTCGGAGCTGCTGATTATGGGCAGCCAGCTTACGGCGTTGTCGATCTTCTCGCGGTTCTGGTTCCCAGGCGTGCCGATGTGGATATTTGCAGCCGGGTATGCGGTGGTCGCTCTGGGGATTGTATTCTTCGGCAACAAAGGCTTCGACCGGGTGGAGAACGTGCTGGCCGTCATCAAGGTGGCGGCTATTCTTATGTTCCTGGTGATTGCGGCCCTGCTTCTGGCAGGCTGGATTGGCGGTGGCAAGTTCACTCCGAAGGTGCCAATGAGCTATAAGGCATTGTTCCCGTCAGGGGGCATCGGGTTATGGTCCGCCTTCATCTTCGCCTTCTATGCCTATGGCGGGATTGAGGTGCTGGGGATTATGTCTTACCGGCTCCAGAAGCCGGAGGAAGCGCCGAAGGCGGGGAAGGTGATGCTGCTGGGGCTGGGAACGGTATACATCTTGTCCATTGGACTGGCGGTGATTATGGTGCCGCTTAGCGCCTTTAACCCGAAGGAAAGTCCGTTTGTTCTGGCTCTGCGCAGCGACCATCTGGCCTTCGTGCCCCATCTGTTTAACGGCGTGCTGATCATTGCCGGCTTCTCAACGATGACTGCGTCGCTGTATGCGATTACCTCGATGATGCTTACGCTGGCCCAGGAGGGGGATGCGCCCAAGGTGTTCTCCAGGAAGTGGAAGGACAAGTATCCGCTGCTGGCGCTGTGCCTGATCGCGGGCGGTCTGACGGGTACGGTAATTATGGCCTTATTGCTGCCGGGCAAAGTCTATGAATACGTCACCACCGCCGCCGGGCTGATGATTCTCTATAACTGGGCGTTCATCCTGCTCTCCTCGGGCAAGCTGCTGAAGCGGGGCGTGCTTAGCGGAGTGAAGCGCTGGAGCGGGCTGGTGCTGATTCTGGCTGCGGTCAGCGGCACGCTGTTCCATAAGCTTAGCCGCCCGGGCTTCTATATCAGCCTTTTGATTGTAGCTCTGATTGGGCTAAGCGACTGGATACTCCAGCATTACCGGAGCAAGCACGGGCACGAGGCAGCAGACAAGGAGCAGCGCTCCGAAGCGGATACAGGAAGCTTCCATTCATTGCCCGGAGGGCCGGGCTTCCGGATTAAGGGCATCCGGCTGCGGAAGAACAAAATCTAATGAAAGAACAGCAGCCGGGCCGCCTGAATCCCGAAGTAGAAGCCGAAGCCGACCAGCGACAGGCCGGACAATACGGAGATGGCTTTCAGTACCCGCTGAGTCAGGAATTTGCGGAACATGCTGGAGGCAGCGGCCATCGTCATATCCCAGAGCAGTATTCCGAGGACAATAGCCCCGCTGTAGATCAGGAGCTGCTGCATCGGGTATTCATTAACCGCCTTGGCTAAGATTGAGCCGTAGATGCCCAGCCAGAACAGAATGGACAGCGGATTGAACAGCGACATGAGGAATCCCGACACGAAGGATTTGGATAGGGAGATCCCGCTGCCCCTCGTTTCTGCTGCCGTGATCTTCCCCGAGTGCATGATGCTTTCAATACCGGTATAGACCAGCACGAAGAAGCCGAACAGCCACAGGAAGGCCTTGACGAACGGGGCATCCAGCAGATGGATCATCCCCAGATAGACCAGCAGCATGTAGATAATATCGGCGCTGATGGCCCCGAGACCCACCACCCAGGCCGGCAGGAAGCCTCCGCGCAGCCCCTTGTCCAATTGGGCGGCATTAATGGGGCCGATGGGAGCTGACAGGGATAACCCCAGCACCATATAACCTATGAATATGTTAATGTTGTCCTCCTCCTTTATTCTATATAGATAGCTTATTCCACTGGATGGGAGAATAGGACAACCAGACCTGAAGAAGGCCCGCGAAGAATCGCGGGCCTCTTGCTTTACAGATGCTGGAGCTGCTGCGTTACGCGTGGACCGTTTCAGGTCTCTTGACCAGCAGCGGCGGGGGAACCAGCCAGCCTTTTTTCTTCAGCAGATGCAGGTTCTTCAGGCCGATGGCCGCCTTGGTGAGATGATATTTGGCGAACAATGCGCCGATATCCTCACGGATGGACTGCCCCATTGCCTGGCTGCACGCTACCATCCCAACCGCCAGAGTGGCTGCAACCATGGCTGCAATCTCAGGGTCCGTGAACCGTGCGCCCACCGGAATATCCTCCAGTCTCGCTTCAGGCCGGTTCGGGAGTGCCGGAGCAGCAGCAATGCCCTGCTCTGCAAGCAGCGAGTCGCATTCGCTGATTTCCAGCTCCGCCTGGTCGATCATGGCGGCCAGAATTTTTTTCAGGTCGCTGTCCCCGGCGTGATACATATGAGCTCTGTAGCCGGATAAAGCACCCTTTGCTGCCATTGAGGTCTCCCACAGGGTAAAGATCTCTCCATAATGCATCGGCTCTTCCTTGGGGTTGCCGCCTAGAATTCCTGTCATAGGTAAGCTCCTTTACGGTTGGATTTGAACATGGAGTAGCATGTCCCGCAGGAAACGGAGATATTACAGTGCGAGGTTGTGAATTTGTTTACACGGATAAAAGGCTGACTGTCATGCCATAATAAGCAGATGTGAAGTCAGGGTGGAGGAATAGAAGCTTATGCTTATTAATGTGATCATCGGCTGTATCATTCCCTGGTGTATCGGCAGTTATTTTCTCAGAAAAGACAGCGTAGTCATCCTTCATATCGCACCGATTGCCAGTGTAATCGCCTTTGCATTCGATGAGATCGGGTACCACATGAAGTGGTGGAGTATCACCCCGACCGGGCCTGGAGTTATTTCGTATCTTCCATATAATCTGGGGGTATTTCCGGTGATCTCCTGTCTGCTCATCTATACGGTGAGGAGGACATCCCTGAATCCGCTGCTGCTGATCCTGCTCTTTACGTGCGGCAAAACCTTGTTTGAGTTCTGTTTGGTCATCAGCGGCAAAGTGAGGTATGATCACGGCTGGAACCTGGGCTGGACGTCCATATCGTATGTACTGGCCTGTTCGTTGTGCTACAGCTGGTATCTGATGATTAAAGGCAGGTCCCAAGGGGTATAAATACAGCCGTTAGACCGACAATAAGCAGGATGCGAATATAAAAGAAGGTGGTTCGTCCATGAAGGTGTCAAAAGAATCCCAAGGGGAAAAGAGTTCAAAAGGGGCGCTAATCGCGCTCGCCTCCATCCCGCTGATTATGACACTGGGCAATTCGATGCTGTTGCCGATTCTGCCCCAGATCTCGAAGGAGCTGGGGGTGAGCGCTTTTGGGGTCAGTATGATCATCACGGTCTATGGCCTGATCGCCATCCTAATGATCCCGGTCGCCGGCTATTTATCGGACCGCTTAGGGCGCAAAAAAGTGATTCTGCCCAGCCTGATCCTGGCCGCCCTGGGCGGTGCCGGATGTGTGGCCGCTGCCTGGTTCTTCACAGGAGTGACGGCTTACTGGATCATTCTTGCCGGACGTTTCGTCCAAGGGATCGGTGCCGCAGGCGCTTTTCCCATCGTCATTCCCTTCGTGGGTGATCTGTTCAAGGATGAGAAGGAGGTGAGCAAAGGGCTCGGAATTATTGAGACCTCCAATACCTTCGGAAAAGTGGTAAGCCCAATCCTGGGTGCTTATCTGGGGACACTGCTATGGTATGCGCCGTTTATCGCCATTCCTGTGCTATGTCTGATCTCTTGTATTCTTGTGATCTTCCTCGTTAAGAAGCCCGAGGCGGAGGAGGAAGCGGAGAAGTCCAGCTTGAAGGAATTCCTGGACGGTATTAAGAGCGTATTGCATGAGAAGGGCCGCTGGCTGTACGCGATCTTCGCTATCGGCGGCATCTGCATGTTCGCCACCTTCGGGGTACTGTTCTATCTATCTGAGATCCTCGAATTGAGATATAACCTGCACGGGGCCTACAAAGGCTTTGTACTGGCCATTCCGCTTGCTTTGCTATGTCTGGCCTCTTACGGAAGCGGTAAGATCATCGGCAAAAACAAGCTGCTCATGAAATGGCTCGGCTTCGGCGGCATGGCCTTACTGACGGCTGCCACGCTGATTACCGGCTTCAATGAGAACATCTATTACATGGTCGGGTTCCTGAGTCTAAGCGGAATCGGGATCGGGGTGGTCCTGCCCTGCATGGATGCGCTGATTACCGAAGGCATTGAGAAGGAGAACCGGGGCACGATTACTTCCCTCTACAGCAGCATGAGATTCATCGGGGTCGCGCTGGGCCCGCCGGTGGTGTCCCTCTTGATGAACCGGGGACACTGGACCTTGTTCTTCACCATGGCGGGCGTAGGGGCCGTCGGCGGGCTGTTGAGCTTCTTCGCGGTAAGACCCAGCAAGGAGGATTCCGAAGGAGAAGGCCGGACAGAGCGGAATTCGTTGGCGAAGAAAGGAAGTCCTTTGCGCCAGCGTGCCCGGTAGGAAAGCTATATACAGCAAATAAGGGGCGACCCAAGCGGGGTGCGCCTTATTTGCTCTTTTACATACGAATGCCGGCTTTCCCGCAATCCTGTGAAAATAATACACTTTTGCTCCGGCCGGGAAGCGAGCGGAATTCACGGATTTAGCGGATCAGCTTTAATCAAATCCGTATCTCTCTGAATAGACTAACTTATATATGAAATTACCATAGCAAGAGCCGACAGAGATTTTAGGAGGGCACCTATGTGAATGGATGGAACAGCAGCAGACCTGTGTTTGAGACGGATGAGCGGGGGATACATCTGAATACCGCTTGGGAAGGGCATCGCAGATTCGGCTACGACTTGGTCTGTCATATGCAGCCGAATCGGGTGGTGGAGTTAGGAACTTATTATGGAGCTTCTCACTTCGCCTTCTGCCAGGCCGTCAAGGATCATGGGCTTGCAACGGAATGTTATGCAGTCGATACGTGGCTAGGCGACCAGCATTCGGGATTGTACGATGAATCCTGTTATCAATCTGTGCTATCCTCGTCGGCCACCTATTACCCCGGGATCTCCCATCTGCTGCGCATGACCTTCGACGAGGCATTGCTTCAATTTGCAGACCGAAGCATTGACCTTTTGCATATTGACGGTCTTCATACTTATGAGGCGGTCAAGCATGATTATGAGTCATGGCTGCCGAAGCTGGCGGATAACGGCGTTATTCTGTTCCATGATATTGCGGCTATGCAAGACGACTTCGGCGTATACCGCTACTGGGAAGATCTACAGATGCAGTACTATGCATTACAATTCGAGCATAGCTATGGACTTGGCGTTCTGATGCCCAAGGGCTGCTCCCCGGTAACCTTGCACATGCACGCTAACTGGAATGTAATCAAGCCGCTGTATCCTTAATGAATACAGCATGAATTATCCTGCTGAATACAATTTGCTTCAATCAAGGTCACTTCCCTGCGGCGAGCATCCTGCGGATGGTCTGGACGACCAGCTCCGGCTGGTCATGAATGACCATATGCCCGCTCTTCTCGGCGACAATAAGCTCACTATTGGAAGAGAGCTTCAGCATGTTACGCTGGCCCTCCTGCAAGATAGCTTCGAGCTGTCGGCCCGCTTCTTCGGAAACCCCGAAGGATGCGTAATCCTGGGGCAAGCCCCGGGCGATCACCTTGACCGGAAGCGAGCCGAAGCTCTGTCCACGGATTGCATCCTCGGTTGAGCTGGCCAGGGAGGCTTCCTGCTCCTTGGCGGCAAAATAGCTTGGCGTGGATATGACGTTAATGAATTCCCCGCGGTCTTGCTCGGCAACCAGGCCTTCCAGGAGCTGATTCTGGAACAGCCGAAGCGCACCGGAGCGCTTGAGCAGGCTCAGCAGGGAGGCACTGGGGTTGCCGGCAAACTTCTCGGCGGCCAGAATCGGCTTCGTCTCGCGATCGTCATTCTCGGGTCTGGCATCAATAAGCACCAGCCCGGTCACTTCCTCCGGGTACGTCTGCGTGAACAGCCGGGCGTACATGCCGCCAAGGGAATGGCCGACCATCAGGTACGGGCCGGGAACGTCTGCATTCTTAAGGGCGGTGTGCAGCTCGTTCACAATATTGGCGCCTGAGCGTTCCGTATCCGCCTGCTCGCTCCAGGCATACCCGGCACGGTCGTAAGTGACCACGGTGGCATGTGCAGCTAACTGTTCAGGGATATCTCTCCACGACAGGCTGGTTTCGCCGCTGCCTGCTTCCAGAATGATAGCGGGTGCTCCCGCTCCTAACTGGCGAATGTGGAGGTTATAGCCTCCGGCATCCACCAGTTGACCTGGTGCAGGATAGCCTTTACGGGCGGAGCTGGAAGCAATGGCTTCATACAGGAAGCCCGACCCTGCGATAAGAACAAATGCAGATACAAGGATTAATATGATCTTGAACAGCCTGCTCCGCAATTTGCGGGAGCCTGGACGCTTGACAGGGACTGGATTTTTCACGTTGGCTAATGACTCTCCTTTTTAATACAATTGTATTATTTAAAATAGTATAGCAGCCTGTCCGCTATTCAAGCAAGCTCCGTTCTGTTGATCACCCGTTTGAATCTTCCTCGACAAGGGTAAAATACAGACAAATAACTTCGGAAGAGAAAGGCGGTAAGCTTATGCTGTGGGGATTAATCGGATTGATTATTGTGGCGTGGCTGTTTGGTTTTATTTTTCATGTAATGGGCAATCTGATTCATCTTCTGCTCTTTGTAGCGGCAGTTCTGTTCGTGGTCAACCTGGTCAAGGGACGGTCGCGCAGATAAAGGGGAATGAGCGGGTAGGAATAGGCAGCAAAGCATATGCCCCGGTGAAGGAGGCATGTGCTTTTTTATGTTCAGTCTGGCGGATGCCTGGACACCTATTCCCCGGTTGCCTATAATAAATGAAAATGAATGAAAATGTACATGGAGGAGATTCAATGCGCAAACCGATCATCGCCGTCGATATGGATGATACCATCTGCCATCTCGTGAAGCGTGCGATATACCACAATAACATTGAGTTTCCTACACATCCGCTTCGCTACGAAGATATGATGGATTGGAACACGGACCATCTGCGCCACCCGGACAGCACCATGGACCTGTTCTTCGGCCGACCCGGCCTGTACGAGGAACTGGAGCTGTTCGACGAATATGTGGTGGAAGAGATGGAGAAGCTGCACAACGCCTATGATGTTATTATTGTAACGGCCGCTGTACCGAAGACGGTGCTGGAGAAATGGAACTGGCTGCAAAAGCATATGCCGTATATCCCGGCCGACAATTTCTTCACCTGCAAGCGGAAGCATCTGATCGGCTACGACCTGCTGATTGATGACGGCCCGCATAATCTGCTGCCCGCCGTTCAGGCAGGGAAGAAGGTGCTCTGCATCCCACATCCGTGGAACCTGAGAGCACGTGAGCAATACTCTTTTCCGCTGATGACCTCCTGGGAGGGTGCCAAGGAACGGGTGGATGAGATTTTGCAGGCGTAGGCTGAACCTGATCTTAACCTGAACCTGATTTATCGCTTGAAGATGAGCCTCGCTTGTGCGGGCTTATTCTGCTATGTCCGAGAGATATCCACCGCCTGTACTGCCGTAAATCCGCTGTCGAACATTATCAATATTTGCTGTATGATGGGTGTATCTTTGCGTTTCTTGCTCCAAGGAGGATTGCAGTTTTGTCTAAAGGGTTAAAGAGTATGGTTAGTCAAAGTAAAAAGCTGAGTCTCACCACGTTGCTCACAGGTCTGGTGACACTGGTGGTTCTCCTAACTTCGAGTATTCTTCTGCTAGGTTCTTATGAGTCCAAGAAGCGTTCCTTAATGGAGACTACGCTTCATCTGAATTACATCAATGCTGACCGTATGTCGAGGACCATGGATTCATTATTTCAGTCTATGTGGGGGAGTCTGGAATACAACGCTGCAAGGCTGTCTGACATAGAAGCTATGCCGGTTCAACAAGTGAATGATTCTCTGGATCTGATGCGCAGCAGCAGCAATTTCTTCAATTCCATCACCGTGGTCGACGCCAGCGGATTCGTCCGCCATGTCTCACCTGCCAGCATAGGGACTACAGGCAAGCACATCACCTCAGAGAATAGCAAGGAAGCATTAGCGCTCCGCAAGCCGTATACCTCTTCTCCATACCTGACTGCCAATACCAAGCGGTTAATTGTATTTTTGAGCCAGCCCATCTTCGATGCTGCGGGTACGTACGCCGGAATGCTTAGCGGCACCATCTACCTTCAGGAGAATAACGTTCTGTCTGAGATTTTTGACAATGTACAGGAGGATGACTCGGGGTCTTATTATTATATTGTGGACTCCGAAGGCCATCTGGTGTATCACCCGGATAAGGCGCGGATCGGCACAGATGTCAGCAGGAATGAGGTTGTGCAGCAGCTGATGAATAAGCAAAGCGGAGAACAGCGGGTGACGAGCACCCGGGGCATCGAGATGCTGGCCGGTTATTCCAGTGTGCCTGCCAATGGCTGGGGGATTGTGGTCGTCTCCCCGATTGGCCACATTCATCAGGAGCTGATGGGACATATTCGTATCCTGATCGGGTATACCTCCTTGCCGTTCATCATCCTGCTGCTGGGCGTTATTCTGCTGGCACGCAAGTTTGCGCGCCCCTTCGTCTATCTGGCAGATGTCGTGAGCAAAATGGGCAAGGAACAGATAGAATTGCAGGAAGCGAAGCGGTATTGGAGCCGGGAGGCTTACTTACTGACAGACGGAGTGTCGCTTGCCCTGGCCAATATTCAGCAGCAGACTGAGCAGTTGACCCATGAAGCCGAAACGGATGTGCTTACCGGTCTGATGAACCGCAGGTCCCTGGAGCATACGATCAGCCAGCGGATGAGCTCTGGTGTTCCCTTTTCACTGGTGCTGCTGGATATAGATAAGTTCAAGCTGGTCAATGACACGTACGGCCATAATCTGGGCGATGAAGTTCTGAAGCATGTCGTCCGGGTCATCGTGACTTCACTTCGGCCGGATGATATCTGTTACCGCTACGGCGGGGAAGAATTCGTTATTCTGCTGGCCCGGACCACGCCTGCTGAAGCCTTCAGCGCTGCTGAGCGAATCCGTCTTGCGGTTGAGCGGAGCCAGGGGCCGATTGCAGCGAAGCTTACGATTTCACAGGGGATTGCCCACTACCCTTCCCATGCCGCCGATCTTACGGGACTGCTTGTGAAGGCGGATCAGGCCTTGTATCTGGCGAAGAGCAGAGGACGCAACCAGTCCGTGATTGCGGAATCCTAGCAGAATTTACTTTGAATTGTGACTGTCGCGCTTTGAAGGCTTTTGCGTTATAATCGAGAAAAATTTCCTGAAGGTGGAGCAATGTGAGAATTGGTACAAAAAGATTACGCCTTCAGACCACCATCACCCTGATGATCTGCCTGATCGTCGTGCTGGTGCTGCTGATTGTGTATGTGATGTTCGGCATGAGATTCTCCGAAGAAGCCCGGGCTTCTCTGGAGAACAAGGCCATCACTATTGCCCGGACGGTCTCCCGCACGCCGGGGGTGGTTGACGGGCTGCTTGCAGAATCCGATTCCGGCAGCATCCAGCGTTATGCAACCGATATCAGCGCCATTAATGACGTTCAATTCGTGGTGGTGATGGATATGGGAGGCATTCGCCGTTCCCATCCTGATCCGGCCCTGATCGGCAAGCATTTCATGGGCGGGGATGAGACCGATGCACTGCATGGCAAGGAGACCATATCCGTGGCTGAAGGCTCGCTCGGTTATTCAGTGAGAGCGTTCTCACCGATCTTCGCCTCTGACGGCAAGCAGGTTGGAGCAGTAGCGGTAGGCATATCGCTTGGCAGCGTCCGTTCCGCCGTTCAGCAGAACCGCTGGATTATCTACTCGGGCATCCTGGTCGGCGGGCTGATGGGGATATTCGGTGCCATCCTGCTCGCCCGTAAATTCAAGCGGATGATGTTCGGCATGGAGCCGGGCGAGATTGCCAAATTGCTGGAGGAGCGCAGCGCCATGCTGCAATCGACCAAAGAAGGGATTCTGGCCGTCGACAAGGACTCGCGGATTACCCTGGTGAATGCCGAGGCCCGCAGACTGATGGGCAGTGTCGGCTTGAACCAGGAACCGGTAGGCAGGCAGGCTGGGCAGTTCTGGCCGCTGCTGCGGATGGAGAAGGTGCTGGAGACCGGGGAAGCCTTGCAGGATAAGGAAGTGGAGCAGAGCGGTATTACGCTGCTGGTGAATGTGGTTCCGGTCAAGGTGAACGGAGTGATTGAGGGGGCCATAGCCACGTTCCGGGACAAGACCGAAATCAGTATTTTGATGGAGCGACTCTCAGGAATCTCCCTGTATGCAGAAGCACTGCGTGCCCAGACCCATGAATTCATGAACAAGCTGCATGTCATTATGGGGCTGAATACGATGCGCAGATACGACCGGCTGGAAGAATATCTGACCGATATTGTGCAGAACATCCGGACGGAGGCGGACTCCGTGGTCAGACAGGTCAAAGACCCGGTGATGGTCGGCTTCCTGCTGGGCAAGCTGAGCAGAATCAGAGAGGCCGATGTGCGGCTGGTTATTCTGGACGACGGTGTGCTGCCGGAAGCTGCGGATCATGAGACCGCACGGGAGCTGGTCACGATATTCGGCAATCTGCTGGACAATGCGCTAGAGGCCTTGCAAGGGGCGGACAATAAGCTGATAGAGATCGGATTCTGCCATAAGGACAATCTGCTTACCCTGAAGATTAGCGACAACGGCCCCGGCATCTCTGCGGAGGATGGGAATCATCTGTATGAACAGGGCTACTCGACCAAAGGCAAAGACCGGGGCGTCGGGCTGTATCTGGTGAAGCGGAGTGTAGCCAAGCTGGGCGGGACGATTGACTACCAGAGCCGGGCGGATCAAGGAACCGATTTTACTATACGGTTGCCTTATCTTGCGAAGCATGATGATAACCAGATGAAGACTGATGATTAACTATGAAGAGTGTGGATAACTGATGAAGAGGGTTGAGACCCAATTATGATAAAAGTACTGATCGTTGAAGATGACCCGATGGTATCGGAGATGAACAAGTTTTATTTGGAGCAGGTAGAGGGCTTCCGTGCCCAGGGCTGGGCCAGCTCTGCCTCCGAAGCGCTGGAGCGGCTGGAGGAGCAGCCGTATGACCTGATTCTGCTGGATATTTACATGAAGGACAGCAACGGGCTGGAGCTGCTGGCCGAGATCCGGCACAGGGGCATTAAGATTGATGTGATCGTCATCTCGGCGGCGAGCGACAAGGAGAGCATCCGCGAAGCGCTCCAGAACGGAGCGGTGGATTATCTGATCAAGCCTTTCGAGTTCTCCAGGCTCCGGGCCGCACTGAACGGGTACCGGGAGCAGAACCGGCTGTTCCGCAGCCAGGACCGGCTGAACCAATCGGAGCTGGACAGGCTGTCCCGGTTCAAGCAGGAACGGACGACCTCGCAGGAACTGGCGAAGGGCTTCACCCGTCAGACCCTGCAGACGATCTGGCGGGCCGTCGAGGCCTGCGGCTGTGACTTATTCTCGGCGGAGGACATTTCGGCTGTATCCGGAATCTCCCGGGTCTCCACCGGCAAATACCTGGTCGGGCTGACGGAGATGGGCGTGCTGGAGATGGACCTCGTCTACGGCAGCATCGGCCGTCCGGTGCAGAAATACCGGCTCGCTCCGAACGGCAAGGGATTGATTACTAAGTATATTTGAGTATAACTAACTAATCCTGGAGCTCCTGCCGCGCAACCTGCGGCGGGGCTTTTTGTGTTGCGCAGACATTGGAAGTGGGCTGGGAGCTGAAATGAAAGGGATAAATCCCCCGTTCCCAGCCCATTCCTGATAGCGCTTACTTTAATAATTTACAAAACCCCTTTATTACTTTCATAAAAACAAAAGCGCTTTCAAAGCAGCTATGATGAATTTGTAAAAGAGTTAAGGAGGTAAGGTTAACATGCAAAAAGCAATTCAACCCCCGCTTTCGGTACCGGAACAGCAGCCTGTTGTACTGAAGCAAGGAGAACAGGGTTTCGTCCAGAAGGTTCTGCACTTAAAGGTAGGCGTTATTCCGCTCCCATTGTATGTGCTATTTGCACTCATTATTTTTGCGGCTTCTGTGCTTGGTGAACTGCCCAACGACATGATCGGCGGCTTTGCAGTAATTATTGTACTGGGGGTGCTGCTCAGTGATCTGGGCTTCAAGCTTCCGATTCTCAAGAATATCGGCGGTCCCGCGATCCTCTCACTAATGATCCCATCCTTCCTGGTATTCTGGAATGTGCTTGATCCTTCGGTGCTCGAATCGGTCAACACGCTGATGAAGACATCGAACTTCCTCTACCTGTACATCTCGATTCTGGTAGCCGGAAGTATTACCGGGATGAACCGGACCACGCTGATTAACGGCTTCATCCGCATCTTCATTCCGATGATGGCCGGAACCCTCGCCGCAGTGGCTGCGGGCCTGGGTGTAGGGATGCTGCTCGGTTATAGCGCACACCGGACGTTGTTCTACATCATCGTTCCGATTATCGGCGGCGGCGTCGGTGAAGGGATTCTCCCGCTGTCCATCGCGTTCTCGCAGATCCTCGGCGGGGAATCCGGCTCCTATGTGGCCCAGATGATTCCGGCGGCGGTGATCGGCAACGTGTTTGCGATTATCGGAGCGGGACTGCTCAAGCGGATGGCTGACAAAAATCCGTCCATCACCGGGAACGGTGTCCTGGTGAAATCGAAGGACGGCCAGAAGCTGGCGGGCAGCACGTATGACAGCGTGAAGCCGGACTTCCTGCTGATGGGCGCGGGCCTGCTGTTCGCCTGCGGATTGTTCATCACCGGACATCTGCTGTCGCCGTTTGTCGGCATTCCGGGTCCGATTCTGATGATCTTCGCAGCGGCCTTATTGAAGATTTCCAAGCTGCTCCCGTCCAAAATCGAGCAGGGCGCATATCAGCTCTACAAGCTGGTCTCCGGCACTTTGACCTGGCCGCTTATGGTCGGCCTCGGTATGCTGTACATTCCGCTGAAGGATGTCGCCGCCCTGATCTCGCTTCCTTATATTATTGTCTGCGCTACCGTTATCGTGGCGATGACGATCACCGGCTATTTTACCGGCAAATGGGTCAATATGTATCCGGTTGAAGCGGCCATTGTTACCGGCTGCCGCGGCGGCCTTGGCGGAACAGGCGATGTAGCCATTCTGTCTGCCTCGGGACGCATGGAGCTGATGCCGTTCGCACAGATCTCCACCCGTATCGGCGGAGCGATTACAGTAGTTGTAGCCACGCTGCTCATCTCCGTCTGGGGCGGCTGATCAGGGGACTCAATCCGTAGAAGAGACGTCTGAATCACATGAAATCGCATCCAATCGTGTCTAAATCGTGGACAATTTTCAGGTGTCAGCTTTTATCTTGCCAATCCGATAATTATCGCGGAGAATGACTAAGGGAGTATATGAAATGCAGAGTTGACGGGCCTGCATACGGGTCTGGTACGGTTCCGGATGCAGGTATATCCGCTATATATAGTAAGATCTGAGAATAGATGCAAGCAAACGGTTAACCAGTTGAATGGAGGAGTTATTCATGGAACTATTAGAAGAAATTATGCTGCTGCATAAAGGCGGTAAGCTCGAAACTACTCTGAAGCATCCGATTCTGTGCAAAGACGACCTGTCCAAAGTCTACACGCCGGGTGTGGCGAAGGTCTGTCAGGCGATTGCCGACGATCAGTCCCAGGCTTACGAGCTAACCACGAAGAAGAATACCGTAGCTGTCATATCCGATGGTACGGCTGTACTTGGTCTTGGCGATATCGGGCCGAAGGCGGCCATGCCGGTCATGGAGGGCAAAGCGGCGCTATTCAAGCAATTCGCAGACGTCGACGCCGTGCCGATATGCCTGGACACCAAGAATACCGAAGAGATTATTGCGATTGTAAAAGCGCTTGCCCCGACGTTCGGCGGCATTAACCTGGAGGACATCTCCTCTCCGCGCTGCTTCGAGATTGAAGCCAGACTAAGAGCCGAGCTGGACATTCCCGTCTTCCATGATGATCAGCATGGTACGGCAATTGTCGTGACAGCCGGACTGCTGAATGCGCTCAAGGTATGCGGCAAGGATATTAAGGATGTCAAAATCGTAGTCAATGGCATAGGTGCAGCCGGCATCTCCGTCTCCAAAATGCTGCTGCATGCCGGAGCGGTCAACCTGATCGGCGTGGACCGGGAGGGCGCGATTAACCGGCTGGCGGATTATGAACGCAGCCACTGGAGCGATTACGCCCGGATTACGAACCCTTATCTTGAAACCGGAAGTCTGTCCGATGTGATCAAAGGCGCAGATGTCTTCATCGGAGTCTCTGCACCGGACGTGCTGAAGCTGGAAGATGTGCTGAACATGGCCACAGACCCGATTGTGTTCGCCATGGCGAACCCGATGCCGGAGATTGATCCTGCCATTGCTGCGCCGCATGTAAGAGTCATGGCGACCGGCCGTTCCGACTATCCGAACCAGATTAACAATGTGCTGTGCTTCCCGGGGATATTCAGAGGCGCGCTGGATTGTGAAGCTACGGATATCAATGAAGATATGAAGCTGGCGGCAGCAGAGGCGATCTCCTCAGTGATTGACCCGTCTGAGCTGCATGAGAAATATATCATCCCGGACGCCTTCGATCCGCGTGTAGTAGAGAGAATCCGCATGGCTGTAGCTGAAGCGGCAGCTAAGAGCGGCGTAGCCCGCAAGGACCTGCTGGTCGGCATTAACTGATACCTATATTAATGAAGATACACCAAACGGCAAGCTCGTCAGATGAGCTTGCCGTTTTTTGCGGAATTTATATGGTTTAGGGTTTGTGATGATGGAATTGGGGTAATGAACGGGAGATTCTGGGCCGGATATGGGAATTCCGGCTGTACATAAATATGAACCTGGAGGGAACAAGATGAGTGAGCAAGAAGTGGAAGCTATCGGCTGGGATGCCATTGAAGATCAGATGAAGAGACTGTACGGGCAACAGGAGCCGAAGCATTATGCGGCAATGCTGCCGTATAGCCTGGGAGGCAATGACCCGCTGAACGGAATCAGCGCTTATGCTGCCGAGCAGCCTTATCCGCATTGGCATTTCGTAACCTTCGGCTTCACCGAGCTGTTCGAGAAGGAGTCTGAAGACCTTGAATACAGCGGCTACGGCTTCGAGCTGACCTTCCGTCTGGCGCGTAGTGCAGGCGAGCAGGATCCTCCAGCCTGGGCGATCAATCTGCTGCAGAACATGGCCAGATATGTATTCTCCAGCGGAAATATCTTTGCTTCCGGCCATCACCTGGATGCCAATGGCCCGATTTGCCTGGGGGCGGATACTCAGCTGACAGCGCTGGCGTTCACCGATGACCCGGAGCTTCCGGCTGTGGAGACGCCGAACGGCCGTGTAGAATTCTTGCAGATGGTAGGAATCACAGCGGATGAGCTGGAAGCGATGATGTCCTGGAATACCAACGCCTTCCTGGAGGCCAGTCAGGAGGTGCTCCCTCTCTACATCACCGATCTTGCCCGGGATTCGCTGCTCCGGCTTCCGGCCATTCAGGAAGCGGTGCGTCAGGGTATCGACCGTGACGGTTCCCAGACGGGCATTCTGTATGTGGATGAACTGGATTATGAGCCGGGTACAAGCCGCCTGTTCAGTGCAGCACCTGCTGTCCTGACCATAGGCGCACGGCAGGCACCGACTATAGCCAAGCTGCTGCGCGGCCGTCTGCTGAAGGGGAAGCCGCTGACGCTGACCAGCAAGAAGCTGCAGGTGATGCTGGAGTTGAAACCCGTTAACGGGACTGTGGTCAACGAGGATTGTGTCCGCATCGGCTTGACGGAAGAGGTGGTCCTGGAATTGGAAGAGAAGCTCCAGCCTAAGGAAGGGGAGCTCCGGCTGTCTGCCGCCAAGGAGTTGAAGGTGCAGATCCGCAAGACCTACATCAAAGACCAGGAAGGCAATGTGGTCGAAACTATCGGCTAACCGCGCGGACGGCAGCTTTCTTTTCGGCAAATCATACCCGTCTATCTCAGAGCCGTTTCATGACGAAATTAAACATAGCCGTATTCCGGCCTGGAGACCAAATCTTTAGCTTATCTTTAGACTTGGTTTAGTCTGAATTAAGAAACCCCGGCTATATTTAAGTGAACAAGAAACGCTGTTCAAAATAACGGAACGGGAGCCCACTATGGCCAAATTGAATTTGTTTATCCGCGTGTGTATTGCCGTGCTGCTGGTGCTGGGCATTATCTATGTCGGCTCACTGGTAGACTTTATTTTTACCCCTGTTATCTCGTTGTTCAATGTTGTGATGGTGCCGTTAATGCTGGCCGTATTCTTCTATTATCTGCTTCGGCCCCTGATCGACTTCCTGTCCTCGCGCAAATTGAAGCGGACGCTGGCGATCCTGCTGGTCTATCTGGTCATTGCTGTTCTGCTGCTGGGCTTCACGGTAGGCGTCTGGCCATCGCTGCAAAGTCAGCTGCTGAACCTGGTCAACAATATGCCGGGTGTGCTGAGAGCAGTGGGGGAGCAGCTAAGTAAGCTGGAGAACACTGAGCTGCTGTCGGGACTGATTCCCGAGAATATGAACCTGTCCAGCCAATTGATGGGCTATTTGAATACAGGCTTCTCGCTGGCAACGGGCTATGTGTCCGGGCTGTTCTCCTTTGTCTCTAATTTTGCAATTGTGCTGTTCACCTTCCCGATCCTGCTGTTCTACATGCTGAAGGAGGGTGGGAAGTTCGGCGATAAGCTCGTGAGCTTCTTCCCGAGACGCTATCACGAGGAAGGCGCGGGGGTGGTTGCCGAGATTGATAACGTGATGGGCAGCTTCATCGTCGGCAGAGTGCTGGTCAATCTGGCGCTCGGCGTGCTCATGTACATCGGGTTCCTGTTCATCGGCCTGCCGTATGCACTGCTGCTGACGCTGGTGGCGGTGCTGATGAACTTTATCCCTTTTATCGGAGCCATTCTGTCTACCGTGCCAATCTTCATCATCGGTCTGATTGAGTCCCCGTCTACGGCGGTCTGGTCGATTGTGGTCGTGCTCGTTGCGCAGCAGATTCAGGATAACCTGGTGGCCCCTTATATCTTCGGCAAAAGTATGGATATCCACCCGCTGACCACCATCATTCTCGTCCTGGCCGGCGGCGATTTCGGCGGAATCATCGGCATCCTGGTTATTATTCCGGTCTACATGATGCTCAAGATCATCATCGTCAAGCTGTATCAGCTGTTCATCCGCAGGCGCTGGGATGAGGAGCCGGCAGCGCCGATGGGACCGGTAGAGCCGATGCCCGGGGACACGGCGCCGCCTGCGGATGCGGGGGAGTAAACGGAATTGAAAAAGGCAGATTAAGGACCGATTAGCGCGTAGGGGGTCCATAGAAATTGCGAGGTTGGACGAAGCAAGGGTGAGCTTGGATGAAGTGAGAGTGAACAAGGGTGAGGTTGGGGCAGAGTAATGGAAGATTTGGGTGAGAGGTGGAAAATAGGCACTTATTTCACGTGGAGTGGACTGTTACAGGGAAGCAGTTGGAAAAAGTACATCTAATATTCCAATATATAAGGATTCGCCTAAAGTCGGCTCCAACAAGTGTTCTTTATCCAACTAATCTTGGAAAGTGTGTCTGTAGCGCAAAATTAGATGGACTAAATCCACTTGCTTCCTCTGCTGCGTTCTGAGCTTAGCTTGATCCTCGTCCCACTATCAGATTAGGTATATAGATTAAAACAAACACACCGGAAATCAATCCATAACATGATTTCCGGTGTGTTTGTTTTGTTATATTCGTTTGTAATGTAATCAGCTACTTCGATGTTTTCTTAAACTTATAAGTATCCACTATACCTACTCCCGCATCAAAAACGTCCGCGTCCGCTCCAGCTTCGGGCTGCCGAAGATCTCCTCCGGTGTGCCGGATTCGGCAATGTCCCCGTTGTCCATGAAGAAGACGCGGTCGGCGACATCGCGGGCGAAGCTCATCTCATGGGTGACGATCATCATCGTCATGTTCTCCTCGGCGAGCTGGCGGATGACACGCAGCACCTCGCCGGTCAATTCGGGATCAAGCGCCGAGGTTGGTTCGTCGAACAGGAGAATGTCCGGGCTGAGCATCATCGCTCTGGCGATGGCGACCCGCTGCTTCTGCCCGCCCGACAGTGTGGAGGGATAGACGTCTGCTTTGTCAGCCAGGCCTACCTTCGAGAGCAGCTCCCGGCTCTTGGCCGTAATCTGCTGCACACTCTCCCGCTTCAGCGTGCGCGGGGCAAGCTCCAGGTTGTCCCGCACACTGAGATGCGGAAAAAGATTAAAATGCTGGAACACCATCCCCATACTTGAGGTGATGTCTCTAATATTCGCCGTACTGGCGTAGCGTCCATCCTCAACAAGCACTTTCCCGCAGATCGAGATGCTGCCTCCGGTGACCTCCTCCAGATGTACGAGACTGCGCAGCATGGTGCTTTTGCCGGAGCCCGAGGGCCCGATCACCGCAACGACTTCGCCGGGCTTCACGTCAAAGCTTATCTGGTTCAGCACACTGAGGCTGCCGAAGTCTTTCTTCAATTGACGTACTTCAATCATGCTACTCATAGCCAAACAGCCCTTCTACTCAAATTTGAAACGTTTCTCCAGCAGCTTGAAGAACAAGGTCAGCACCAGTGTCATCAGCAGATAAATAACGCCCGCAACGACAAAAGGAGTGACGGTAAAATCACGGTTCACCGCCGTCTTGGCGAAATTCAGCAGCTCAGGCACCGCCACGGCATACAGCAGAGCGGTATCCTTAACCAGCGTAATGGATTCATTGGCGACCGCAGGCAGCGCCACTCGGAACATCTGGGCGAGAATCACCTTGCGCAGCGTCTGCCACCGGCTTAAGCCCAGAACCTTGGCCGCCTCATGCTGGCCTTTATCGATCGAGAGCAGCCCGCCCCGGAAGATCTCGGCGAAATAAGCGCCGTAATTGAGAATAAAGCCCAGGCTGGCCGCTACAAAGCGGTCCATAACGAGATATTCCCCGATCACGGGAATCTGCGGCAGGCCGAAGCAGAAGAAGAACAATTGCAGCAAGAGCGGCGTTCCGCGCATGACGTAAATATAAGCGTGTGCGATCCAGGCCAGCGGCTTTAGCGTGCTTTTGGCCATCAGAGTGACCACCATCCCGAGCGGAATGGACAGCACGATCACAATCAGGAACAGCAGCACTGTGGTCCGGGCGCCTTCAAGCATCGGTCCGGAAATTCTAATAATATAATCGATATCCATGGCTTAACCGGCTCCTAAACGATAGCATCTAGTTCAATACCTTGTTCTCTCCGAACCACTTGGTTGAGATCTCAGCGGCGGTTCCGTCACTGTTCAGCTCATCCAGCGCCTTCTGCAGCTCTGTCAGCAGTTCATCATTGCCCTTCTTGATTCCAATACCATATTGCTCAGGAGCCAGTGATTCTTCCATCAGCTTATACGTATCCGGCTCCTTGGCTATGTAATATCTGGCGACAACCTCATCAATAACTACCCCATCCACACGGCCGGACTTGAGGTCTGTCAGAGCCAGGACATTGTCGGGGTATTCGGACACGTCCTTAAGCTCGGCTTTGATCGGACTGGCATCCAGGGCATCGGCGGCAGAGGAGAGGCTTTGCAATCCGACTTCTTTGCCGGCCAGATCCTTAAGCGCAGACAGCGATGAACCCGCCAGCACGACTACCACCTGGCTATTCTCCAGATAAGGCTTGGTGAACAGCACCTTCTCCTTGCGCTCGTCCGTGATGGTGTATCCGTTCCAGATCATATCAATCCGGCCGCTGTTCAGCTCGGATTCCTTGGCGGACCAGTCAATCGGCTGGAAGGTAACCTCCTTGCCCATCTTCTTGACAGCCGCTCGCGCATAGTCAATATCGAAGCCGACAAGCTCATTGTCATCATCCCGGAAGCCCATCGGGGCGAACTTGTCGTCTATGCCGATCACCAGCTTACCGTCCTTATTCCCTGAACTGGAGCAGCCGGACAGCACAGCAACAGCCAGCGCCATTAATAATAGTATCCATAATCCTTGCTTCTTCATTTCTCTAATCCTCCTAGTAGATTGCGTGCCGCATCTGCCTGCTTTAGTTCGTTAATACGTTATCAGGCTATCATAATAGCATATCATGTGAGCTTATGTCGATAGAGTTCATAGAGGCAGATGTGTCCAAAATAAATCTAATCCCGCCTCGCCGTGTATGCTTGTGTTCATGTGTGCTTATCCTCCGTATATACTGAAATCGCCTCCATCCCGGAAGAGCCGGAAATGAAGGCGGTTACTGTTAACGGCGGTATGTTGCGGGCATCAGACGGGTGGATTCACACTAGCTGCCCTGACTTTATTTTATCTCAATATTGCGTGTTGCCCGATTGGCTGGTCTTGCCCGAGGCAAAGCCCTTGAATAGGGTGGGCACATTGCGGTAGCGGGTATTGGTAATCCGGGCTGCGCTGCTGCTGCTGTCTGTGCGGAAGATGGAATCCTTGACGTTCGAAATGTCCGAGTTGTCCAGTGTGAAGTTCACCGTATAGGAGGTGCCGCCGTTCTGGCGGGCCAGCTTGCCGATATCATCGGCTCTGAAATTCTTAATGTTGATGGTGCCCGCAGCGTTCGCCTGAAACACTTTATCGTAGGCTTTGTACGCACCTCCGCCTGTAATATTGACGGTGCCGGAGGCCTTCAGGGTCAGGGCATCCTCGCCGACATCCTGCCAGGTTACGTTGGAGATGGTAGCGTTGCCGTAACAGTGCACCCCGTCTGCGCCGGGAGCGCCGATAATTACATTTTTGAGTGTAGCATTCTTTTCCAGCCGGAAGATGGGCTTCTGATTCTCTGCCTGGCTGCCGTCTCCGAGCGTGCTCGGATTGGCGACGAACGTCTGGCCATTGCCGTTATACGTCTCACCGGCCTTCACTACAATCGTCGAATTTACCACAATTGGCGATGCGGCTGATACCTCGGGGGGACTGGCAACATAGAACGAAGACAACAATGCAACCGACAGGAGCAAGCCAACTACCTTTTTCAAAAACATTCCGCCCTTCAACTGTAGAATTGAGATCCGGCGCACCGGTCCCTTGCGGGCATTCCAGCCAGATGTGCACCTCTGACTGCACCCGATATCTAACCTATTCAGAACACGTGTGCATAGAACATAAACCTTACATGGATATCAATTTCCATAATTCCGACACAATTGGGCAAGGGTTGCAAGCTGAGAGATAAAGGATAACAATGGTAGAATAATAGAGCAATAGAAGCGGAGGAGAATAGAATGACCCAGGAAGAATTTGACGAGATGATGGAGATTCAGTGGCAGAGAGAGAAAGAAGAGAAGGTGAAGAAGTACAGCATTCTGAATACCTTGGCGCTAAAAGGGCAGACCGTTCTGGCGGGCTCCTCGCTGATGGAGTTTTTTCCGGTGAATGAATTACAGCAGACGCTGGAGAAGCAGACGGTGATCTATAACCGCGGGATTGCAGGCTATGTAACCCGGGAATTGCTTGAAGTGCTGGAGGTATGCGTGCTTGCGCTTGCGCCTTCGAAGCTGTTCATTAATATCGGCACCAACGACATCAGCTCAGCGGACGGGGAGTATAAGCTGGAGAAGCTGCTTGCGAATTACAATGAGATTCTGACCCGAATTAGAGAGAGGCTGCCGGAGTGCAAGGTGTATGTCATGGCGTATTATCCGGTGAATGCCAAGGCCGAGTTCCCCGGAATGGATGAGGAGATGCGGGAGAACTACTTCAGAACGAGAACCAATGCGGCTTTATTGGAAGCGAACAGCGCGGTGGAACAATTAGCCGGGAAGCACGGGTATGAGTTCATTAATGTGAATGAGGGACTTACGGACGCTGAAGGGAATCTGAAGGAAGAGTATACGATGGACGGAGTTCATATGTATGGGAACGGGTACTCCGTGGTTCTTGATAATCTGAAAAAGTATCTATAAGCAGCAACACGCAGCAAGAGCAGCGGTCCTCCAGTAGCCGGGGAGACGCTGCTCTTGCTGTTCACAACCCTCAGATCAATTCCCGCCGCCGCTTCAGATACACATACAGCACAATTCCCGATATGGAGCAGACGGCTGCGCACAGCCCGATGAACCCGTACCCCGCCTGGAGACCGCGGAGCAGGCCAAGTTCGGTAGTGCTGCCGTATATCCCTTTGACGGTCTCAATGACCCAGCCGATAATATAGTTGCCGATGACGCTCCCGAGGCCCATTAGGGTGACCACAAAGGTAATAGCCGTATCGCTTCCGTTCGGGTAACGGCGGGCAATAAAAGCCATCACGGTAGGATAGATAATAGCGATCCCGGCCCCGGATAGGGCGAACAGAAAGGCGAGTCGCTCCCCGCCGGCCAGGGCGGCGAAGGTGCAGATGGCCGAGAAGCAGGAGAAGATAATCAGCGAGAGCACGAAGCCGATCCGGTCTGTCAGTGCACCCAGCAAGAGCCGTCCCAGGGAGAATAGCAGGAAGAAGGCTGACAGTAAGCCGGAAGCGCGGACGGTATCCCAGGCGTAGGCTTTTTCCAGAAAGTTAACCAGCCAGCCGCCCACAGCCAGCTCTGAGACCACGCCGAAGGACAGAATCATCACCATCATCCAGAGCGCGGGATCGCGCGTCAGGGTACGGAAGGAGGTGCGGTCCTCATTCGGCAGATCATCCCCGGGAAACGTGCTGCGCAGCGCCGACAGAATCGGCAGCAGGCAGAGCGATAGCATGACCAGATACATCCCCCGCCAGTCCAGCGTATGACCGAATACACTCAGCGACATCACCCCGGTTGCCAGCAGCGGCGCTACAGTTGAGCTTAGGCCATAGAAGAAGTGGGATAGGTTCATCATCATTCCCGTGTTTTTGACGAAAATCCGTGCTCCCAGAATTGCCAGCCCGATCTCCAGCATCCCGTTCCCGATATACATCAGGAAGTAGGAGGAGGCGAACATTGGATAGCTGTGCGACAGGAAAATCAGCACCCCTGAGAGGACCATGGAGGCGAACGAAATAACAGTAACGGCCTTAATTCCCCATTTGCGGACAAGAATAGCCGTGAACGAGCAGGCGATCAGATAGCCAAGCGCATTAAGCGAGAGCAGGGTGCCGAGCTGCCCCTCATTCAGATTGAAGGCGAGCTGAATCCGCGGGATGGCGGGCCCTTTAATATTCTCCGAGATGCCAAAGACGACAAAGCCCAGGAAGATAGTGACAAGTTGCATGATATAAACGGTATTGCGTTTGCTTGCAGAGTTGCGGGACTGAGCTTTCAAGGTAAATTGCCTCCTGGAAGATTGCGTGTTGGAATACGTGTATTGTAGTTATTTTACGGTGAAAGGGCAAGGGTTACTTGTTCAATCTCCCTACATAAAGAAAGCCCGCACAGGCAGGGGATGATAACTTTCCTGCGGTGTACGAGCATTTGGAGGAATTGGACCGGTTGAACCGCCTTTGCTCATTTTTTAGCCCTACATTTAAGAGATTCTAAATATGCTTACATTACTGTAAGTGTCAGATTGTCCTGTGATTTGCAAGTTTAACCCCGTAATCCCTTGTGCCGTGACTGGGAAAATAAGCTCTGTGTTGGCCGTAGTTACATTTATCAGACCACTGGCCGCCAGGGCCAGGCCGCCAGAGCCTGTAGTTCCTCCAGCAGCTTTATACAGATAGGAGGGGAAGGGGGTAATTGCACCGTTCAAAGTAGGTATAACAGTTATAATATCGGCACTTGCAGAGGTATCACTAATAAACAATCGAATGTTGTAGGCAACAAAATAAATGCCTGTTTCTGGTATCACTATACTTTGGTTACCGCCGGTACCTCCAAGGGTAATCCCCTGAGCAAATACCGTATTGAACGGGATATTAACCGGGACGCCATTAGTTACTGCTGTGTTATTGACCGGAACAAATCGTCCATGAGTGGCCAATATATTCGGCCCTGTGATTCCAGTAGCCCCAGTGAGGCCAGTAGCGCCGGTAAGGCCGGTAGCCCCAGTGAATCCGGTGCTTCCGGTGACTCCGGTAAGGCCGGTAGCCCCAGTGACTCCGGTGACTCCGGTGACTCCGGTAAGGCCGGTAGCCCCAGTGACTCCGGTGACTCCGGTGACTCCGGTCGGCCCTGTTGCCCCTTCTCCTGGACCAGTAGGTCCGGTCACTCCGGTTGGCCCCGTGGCCCCTCCCCCTGGACCGGTAGGTCCGGTCACTCCGGTTGGCCCCGTGGTTCCTCCCCCTGGACCAGTAGGTCCGGTCACTCCGGTTGGCCCCGTGGCCCCTCCCCCTGGACCGGTAGGTCCGGTCACTCCGGTTGGCCCCGTGGTCCCTCCCCCTGGACCGGTAGGTCCGGTCACTCCGGCTGGCCCCGTTGCCCCTCCCCCAGGCCCCGTAGGTCCGGTCACTCCGGCTGGCCCCGTAGCCCCTCCCCCTGGACCGGTAGGTCCGGTCACTCCGGTTGGCCCCGTGGTCCCTCCACCGTTATGTTCTCCAAGCAGTTCTTCAGATACTAAGCGGTGAGCGGTGACCAGTTGACCAGTACTACTCTTGCCCCACACCGAAATTTGAACGACATTGCTCAACTCAGTCACACTATCAGATGTAACAAATATAAATTCAAAACCATTAAAATCAGCATAATAATTCTTCGTAATGACTTGATTTGCTGCAAGCTGGACAACTTCGCTAACGTACAAGACCCTTGTTCCCGCATTCAGATAATACCCCTGAATAGATACAGAGAACGCCGAGCTCACGCTGCGATTATCGATTTTAACAGTAACCTGCTGAGTAGGCCTCACTCCGCTAACCGGGTTATTTTCGATCGGTCCTGTTGATAAAAAGGCCATTGCTTGATCACTTCCTGTCCGTATAATTGAATTTCGTTCCATCAGCAGCACACTTAATGATTAATATAGTAATATTCAGACTTACTGGTTTGGTGTGGACTTAGGAAGCCCCATATAACCGCAAAAAACCCGCAAGGATACTCTCCTGTGCAGGCTGTTACTTTTTCTTTAGCATATTTCAAGCTACCGCAGCTCGCTCGGTGTGCGCAGCTTGACCTGCTTGAACACACGGTTGAAGGTGCGGATATTGGTGAAGCCGCATTCCAGCGCGATATCCAGGATACTTTTGTCCGTATTAAGCAGCAGCCGCTCCGCCTGGTTGACGCGGATGCTATTCAGGTAGGCGACGTAGCTCATGCCTGAGATGCTTTTGAAGAAGCGGGAGAAATAGAACAGACTCATGTTAGCGTGGCGGGCAGCGTCGGCCAGCGTGATGGGGTGCATGTAATGGACGTCCAGGTATTCCAGCACCTCCTGCATGATCTTCATGTTCGTAATGCGCCGCTTATCCTTGTGGGGATTAACGATATCCAGCGGCAGCTGCCGCAGAATCAGGGCACACAGCTCGTGCAGCAGCCCGGTCATCAGCTGCTCGTGATGTGGAGGCTTCTGAAGATGCTCCTGCAGCAGCTCCTGCATGATCGCGGGCAGGCGGCCGCGAATTCGTGCTTCGTCCGGGCCGGACGGATGCTGCTCCAGAAAAGGGGAGGTCAGCCGCATATTAAGCGGCCAGCCGGCGGGGAACCCGATCAGCGAAGGATTGAAAATAATCATCAGCAGCTTGGACTGGCTGTTCTTGCTGTCATAATAATGAATATCCCCGCTGCTGCATACAGCCAGATCCCCGGAGTTCAAGAGCCGCGTCTCCGAGTTGATCCCCATGCGGATGGAGCCCTCCAGCACATAGACAATCTCCAGATCGTTATGCCAATGAGCCAGGAAATCTATATTGTGACTCACAAAAGCCGTGAAGGGAAACGCGGATTGATAGGTTCTGTTCTCGTGAAAAGCTCGCATGCTTACTCCTGTTCTCCACATTCCCGGCCGATGGTCAGGAAGCGGTTTCAATATTTTGCTGCTAACAGCATCATGCAACCTTAAATTTAGCAAAAAATGACCATTCCCACAAGCAAAATGACGAGCAAGAAGGCTCGTAATGGATTACAATTTCTTCAGGAAGACCTGATCTGAATCAATCTATAACCCAAACTTGGATAAATAGGACAAAAAGGAGAGGTTGATATGGCAAAGAAGGCATTGATTGTAAAAGGTGGATGGGACGGGCATGAACCGAATGAGGTAGGGGCTCTTTTTGCAGATATCCTTACGAGTGAAGGCTTCGAGGTTGAAGTCTCGGATACGCTAGACAGCTTCAATGATGTGGAGGCGCTTAAGGCGCTGAACCTGATTGTACCGGTGTGGACCATGGGCGAAATCAAGGGGGAGCAGTGTTCGGCGGTTGTTGCGGCTGTGGCTTCCGGCGTAGGCATCGCTGGCTGTCACGGCGGGATGTGCGACTCCTTCCGGACCAATACGGAATGGCAATTTCTGACCGGATCGCAATGGGTGGCGCATCCCTTCAATGATGGGGTGGATTATGAAGTGAATATCGTGAAATCCGGCTCCAGCCCTATTGTAGAAGGCATGCAGGACTTCATGGTGAAGTCTGAGCAGTATTATCTGCATGTCGATCCAGCAGTGAATGTACTGGCTACCACTACTTTTGTCATGAGTGAAGGCGAGCATTCGGCCAATGGTGTCATCACGATGCCGGTGGTCTATACGAAGAAATGGGGCCAGGGCAAGGTATTCTATAACGCGCTTGGACATCATGCGGATGTGTTCGATATCCCGGAGGCCAAGGAACTGATGCGCCGGGGCTTCTTGTGGGCAGCTAAATAAACGAAGGACAAGGTGGGATACAGCGTGCGTAAAGTTAAAATTGGGATTGTTGGCTGCGGGAATATCAGCGGCATTTATTTTGAGAATTTGACGGGTACCTTCAAGAATACGGAGGTCTACGCCTGTTCGGATCTGAATCTGGAGCGGGCGCAGCAGGCGGCAGAGCAGTACGGAGTGCCGAATGTCTGGACAACAGCGGAGCTGCTGGCTTCGGATGAGATTGAGATTGTTGTGAATCTGACGACGCCAAATTATCACTTCGAGGTGTGTAAGCAGGCGCTGCTCGCAGGCAAGCATGTCTATGTGGAGAAGCCGCTGTCGTTGTCGCTTGAGAACGGAACCGAGCTGGTCGCATTGGCAAAAGAAAAGAATCTGTTCATCGGCTGTGCTCCTGACACCTTCCTCGGAGGCGGTCTGCAAACCTGCGCCAAGCTGATTGCAGACGGATATATCGGCGAGCCGGTGGCGGCAACGGCCTTCATGCTCTGCCATGGTCATGAGAGCTGGCACCCGGACCCTGAATTCTACTATCAGGCCGGCGGCGGCCCGATGTTCGATATGGGGCCGTATTATCTGACGGCTCTGGTATCCTTGCTGGGCCCGGCGACTACGGTATGCGGCATGACCAAGACCTCTTTCCCTACCCGGACGATCACCAGTGAGAAGAAGTTCGGCAAGGTTGTAGAGGTTGAAGTCCCTACGCATGTGGCCGGAACGATCCAGTTCGCCAGCGGAGCAGTTGCAACGATGATTACCAGCTTCGATGTCTGGCACAGCACGTTGCCGCGTATCGAGATCTACGGCTCGCTGGGCACCCTGATTGTGCCGGATCCGAACACCTTCGGCGGCCCGATCCTCCTACGTCCAGCGCATAGCTCAGAGTTCAAAGAAATTCCGGTGGTTCATAGCTATGAGGGGAACAGCCGGGGCATCGGCGTAGCGGATATGGCGCGCTGCATCGAGACCGGAGAGACTCCGCGTGCGAACGGCGAGCTGGCGAATCATGTGCTGGAGATGATGCACGCCTTCCACACCAGCTCAGACACTAAGCGCTACGCGGAGCTGACCACCACCTGCGACCAGCCGAAGCCGCTGGCTCCGGGACTGATTAAGGGATATTTGGAATAATTAATAGTAAGAGAGAGATACAGAGAGATTCAAAGAGGTATAAAGAGGTACAGTGAGGTAAAGAGGACTAGTAATAGGCAGCGTTCCTGTCTCCGGTATTCGGGGAGGGGCGCTGTTTTTTTATTGTTAGGGAAATTATGAGAGTGCACCCGATCTCACCTGACGCGTGCTAAATATGCTAATGAGGAGCACTAGTGCTCCTCATTATGCCGAATGCCGCCAGAAGTAGACGAATGGAGAAGGGGAAGGGCAAACTGCTGTACACCTCGTCGCGCCATCGCTCCGTTGCTGCTGCTTGAAGCAAGTGGAAAAAGGGCACTTGCTTTAACGCAGAATCACAAAAGTAGGAAAACGAGTGGAAAAAGTACATTTAATTCTGCCTGAAATGTCCAGAGGCAGGGAAATGGAACATAGTAGATGCTGTTTATCCAATTAAATGCCCTCCGAAGCCTATTTGACGGAATTTAAATGTACAATTTCCACCTACTGCTTATACCCGCGAGCTTCCCGGCACCCACTATCTATCAACTACCCTACCCACCCACCCACCCACCCACCGACTATCTACCGACTATCTACCCACTACCCATTTACTACTCCAACTACTAAATTACCCGTTAAATCATCTACTAGGCCAGCACATATTGACAACTTGTATATACAGGTTTACACTGTGTGAGGTGTTTGATCTTGTATATACAAGTGTAATGAATGACCATAAAGCGATTTTTGCTGAGGACAACACAGAAATTCTACATGGAGGTGCTAACTTTGAGTCAAGCCCGGCATTCGGAATGGTGGCGGCGGTCCACCGTGTATCAGGTGTATCCGAAGAGCTTCAAGGATACGACAGGTAGCGGAACAGGAGATATAAGAGGCCTGACGGAGAAGCTGGATTATTTGCAGGAGCTGGGGATTGATATTGTCTGGCTGCAGCCGGTCTATGTCTCGCCCGGCCATGATAACGGTTACGATGTAGCGGATTATGAGCGGATCAACCCGGAATTCGGCACGATGGAGGACTTCGACGAGCTGGTAGCGGAGCTGCACCGGCGTGGAATGAAGCTGATGATGGATATCGTAGTGAACCATACCTCAACAGAGCATGAGTGGTTCAAGCAGGCGATCTCCAGCAGGGATAATCCGTACCGCGATTATTATATCTGGAAAGACCCGGCGCCAGGCGGGGGAGTACCGAACAATTGGCAGTCGAAATTCGGCGGTCCCGCCTGGCAATTCGATGAGGCGTCAGGCCAATATTATCTTACTCTTTTTGACAAGACGCAGGCGGATTTGAACTGGGAGAACCCTCAGGTCCGCAGCGCGGTGAACCAGATGATGCTGTTCTGGGCCCGCAAGGGTGTGGACGGCTTCCGCATGGATGTGATTAACCTGATCTCCAAGGACCAGCGCTTCCCGGATGATGACGGAAGTGTGCCGCCCGGAGACGGGCGGAAGTACTATACAGACGGTCCACGGGTCCACGAATACATCCGGGCGATGTACGATAAGGTGTTTGGCCCGCATGAGCTGGTTACGGTCGGTGAGATGTCCTCTACAACACTTGAACATTGCATCCGTTACTCCAATCCTGAGCGGCGGGAATTCTCAATGACGTTCAACTTCCACCATCTGAAGGTGGATTATCCAAACGGCCGGAAATGGGAGCTGATGCCTTATGATTTCGAGGCGCTGAAACGGCTGTTCTCGGAGTGGCAGACCGGGATGCAGCAGGGCGGGGGCTGGAACGCATTATTTTTCAATAACCATGATCAGCCGCGCGCCCTCTCCCGGTTCACAGACGATGACAAGTACCGCGAGGAGAGCGCCAAGCTGCTGGCAACCACCCTGCATGGACTTCAAGGCACGCCGTATGTCTATCAGGGAGAAGAGATCGGGATGCCGAATCCCAAGTGGCGGGGTATTGAAGAATTCCGCGATATCGAGTCGCTGAATATGTACCGGATTCTGTGTGAGCAGGGGGTAAGCCCCGGGGAGGCTCTCGCTATCCTGCAAGAACGTTCAAGGGACAACTCCCGTACGCCGATGCAGTGGGATACAAGCGCGAATGCAGGCTTCACCACCGGAACTCCTTGGCTAAAAGTGGATGAGCGGTACCCGGACATCAATGTGCAGAAGGAGCGGGAGCGGCCGGATTCGATCTTCCATCACTACCGCAAGCTGATCGCTCTGCGCAAGGCGCATGCGGTCTTCACCGACGGCATCTACCGCAGACTGGACGAAGCACATCCCGAGGTGTTTGCTTATGCACGGATGGGGGACGGCGAGGCGCTGGTGGTGATCTCGAACTTCAGCGGCAAGGATGTCCGCTTCCGGTTCCCGGAGGAGCACTGGGCGGACTTAAATGTAGCCGGGAAGGACAGGCTTCTGCTTGCCAATACGGATGAGCATCCCTCACTGACTCAAGAGCTTCAGCTTAGTCCGTATGCTTCATACCTGTGGCTGATCAGCCGGAACTAAAGGAAGCTGGACCTAAAGAAATGTACTTAAATATAGAAGCAACGCCCGCTAAGAGAAGCAACAACTGGTAAGCATTTATCAACTACGCGAGGAGTGACAATATGGCTATAGACCGCAAAAATGTTGAAGATATCGTCCGGGCGGTTGGAGGCAAGGAAAATATTGAGGTTGCAACGCATTGTGTTACCCGGCTGAGGTTCTCACTCTATGACGAGAGCAAGGTGGATTCGGCGGCGCTGGACCGCAACGACCTTGTGAAGGGACAATTTTCTTCCCAGGGACAATTCCAGATTGTTATCGGACCGGGAACGGTAGATAAAGTCTATGATGAGATGATTCAGCTGACCGGCGGCTCCCGCTCCTCCAAGGATGAGGTGAAATCAGCCGCTGCCCGCAAGCAGAACCCGCTTCAGCGGGCGATCAAGACGCTGGCCGATATTTTTATTCCCATTCTTCCGGCCATCGTAACTGCGGGTCTGTTGCTGGGGATCAATAACCTGCTGACCGGCCCGGGGATCTTCTTCAGCCAGTCACTGGTGGATGTCTATCCGCAGTGGAAGGATATTGCGGCGATCATCAATACGATTGCCAGCACGGCGTTTACCTTCTTGCCGGCTCTGATCGGCTGGGCGGCCGTGACCCGCTTCGGGGGCAGTCCGCTGCTCGGGATTGTGCTGGGTCTGATTCTGGTTCATCCAGACTTATTAAGTGCTTACAGCTATGCTAACGCTTCTACGGAAGGGACGGTTCCAACCTGGAATCTGTTCGGCTGGCATCTGGAGCGGATCGGTTATCAGGGGCAGGTCCTGCCGGTCCTGGTATCGGCCTATATTCTTGCCAGTATTGAGAAATTCCTGGATAAGCGGGTTCATGATTCGATCAAATTGCTCGTGGTCGCACCCGTGACTCTGCTGATTACAGGGTTCCTGGCCTTCACCATCATCGGACCGGTTACGTTCGGCATTGCGAATGCCATTACCTCCGGACTGATCTATGTTTTCGATCATTTCGCCATCCTCGGCGGCTTAATCTACGGCGGATTCTATTCGCTGCTGGTCATTACGGGCATGCATCACACCTTCCTGGCCGTGGATGTTCAGCTAATCGGCAGCGAAGGAGGCACGTTCCTCTGGCCGATGCTGGCGCTCTCCAACATTGCCCAGGGTGCGGCCGCACTGGCTATGATGTTCGTGATTAGAGAACAGAAGACGAAGGGGCTGGCTGTTACCTCCTCCGTCTCGGCTTTCCTTGGAGTCACCGAGCCGGCGATCTTCGGGGTAAATATCCGCTACCGTTACCCGTTCATCTTCGGGATGATCGGCTCCGCGATGGCCGGAGTGCTGCTGACCGTGAATCAGGTCCGGGCCACTTCCATTGGTGTAGGGGGAGTTCCCGGCTTCCTGTCGATCTTCCCTAACCAGTGGGGCGTATTCTTCATCGGGATGGCGATCGTACTGATTGTGCCGTTTGTTGCCACGGTGCTGTATGGCCGGGCAGTTGTGCAGCGTGCAGCGAAAAGCCCGTCAGAGGCAACAGATCTGACGGATGCTAAGCCTGCGTCCAAAAGCGGGGAACTGAACAGCCGCAGCTCCGTTCAAGGCTCGCAGGAGCCGGTGAATATTCTGGAGCTGGCCTCGCCGCTCAGCGGAACGGCAGTGCCGCTGGAGCAGGTTCCTGATCCTGCATTTGCCGAGAAGCAGATGGGTGAAGGGATTGCCATTGAACCCGCCGAGGGTAAGGTGTATGCTCCGTTTGATGCTACAGTGGCACATGTGATTAAGAGCAAGCATGCGCTGATTCTGGAGCATGCCAGCGGAGTCCAGGTGCTGATCCATGTCGGGATCAACACCGTGTCGCTGAAGGGCAGCGGCTTCACCACACGTGCCAATATCGGCGATAAAGTGAAGGCTGGCGAGCTTTTGCTGGAATTCGATATGGAGGCCATCCGCGCCGCAGGATATCCATTAATCACTCCAATCATTATCCCCGCAGGGCAGGATATGGTGGAGCGGATTGAGGAGAAGACCGGACCGGCAACGGCGAAGCAGACAAGTATTCTGACGGTTCATCTGAAGGGTTGAGCTGAGCGGATCAGGCATACAATATAAGGAATGGAGGACAGCCCTGCGGGGCTGTTTTCTACAATTATAGAATTATAAACTCTGTCCTGCAGCCAGGGCGTGTTACAATATAGGGCGGTGATGATCGATGAGAGAGAATATATTTTTGCAGATCTATACGGAATATAGCAACCGTATTCATTCCGGCCAGCTTGCGCCCGGAACCAAGCTGCCCTCCGAGAGTGAGCTGGCGGAGGCTTACCAGACTTCGCGGGAGACGGTGCGCAAGGCGCTGAATCTCCTGTTCCGTGAGGGCTACATTAACAAAATCAAAGGCAAAGGCTCGTTCGTGCTGGATATGACGCGGATGGATTTTCCTGTGACCGGGCTGATTTCATTTCAGGAAATGTCCGGGACGCTCGGGGTTACCTCGCGGACACTGGTAGAGGAGACGGTCCTGGAGCCGGCAGGCTCCCTGCTGGCCAGACAACTGCATATCGCCGAAGAGACTCAGGTGTGGAAGGTGATCCGCGCCAGAGAGATTGAAGCCGAACGGATTATTCTGGACAAAGACTATTTCCGCTCAGATATCGTCCCATTTCTGAGCAAGGAGATTGCAGAAGGCTCTATTTATGAATACCTGGAGTCTGAGCTGGGTCTTAAGATCAGTTATGCCAAAAAGCTGATTTCTGTTGAGCCCTCAACCGGGGAGGATCAGCGCCTGCTGGACCTGAAGCAATATACGCATATTGTCGTAGTGCGCAACTATGTGTATCTTGAGAATACCGTGCTGTTTCAATATACCGAGTCCCGGCACCGGCTGGACAAATTTCAGTTTGTGGATTTTGCCAGAAGGGTTAGGCGGTGAACGGTCAGGCACAGGCAGGCGAGGGAGCATTCCTGAAATAGCTGAATATGAAGCACCATAAGGCAGGGCGTTCACGTATAAACGTGCGTTCTGCTTCTTTTTTATGACTTTTTGTAGGAATTGTCGACAATTTTCGATTATTTGTGAGAATTTTGTGAGAATGATTTGCTTTTATTAGGGATAGGCTTGCATTTCAATGATGAAGAATGGAGTGAGACAATGAAGCGTAAGAAGCTGCTCGCACTGCTAATGGTGCCCACAATGATCCTGTCTATGTTTCCAGCGCCCCTGGCTGTACATGCAGATTCAGCAGATTGGGGAGCAAGGGCTGCCTATGGCGGGGAAGGCGGAACAGAGCTTTTCCTGGGAGGCAAATTCATTGAACTGGGGATAAGCAACTGGGGGAATTTCGGTACGATGGGCAGTAAGCCCGCTAATTTCCGTGGAACGAATTCCAGACCTTATCTGGGAATGAGTGCGGATCATGACGGATATGGAACAGGCAAAGATCTGCCAGTCGATTATTATTTGCCGGGAACCCCTGAAGAACGGTTCGCGGTAGGATACCAGATCGGCGGAAATACATATGCGAAGTCCAATTCAGCGCAGATGCACTCGATGGATATGCCGACCACCGTTGTAAATACCTCGCAGACGGATAAAGGAATTCTGAGTGCGACTACGGTATCTACATGGACTGACACTATGGAGATTAAGCAGGTGATCAGCTTTGGGGAGAACCAGAAATTCTACCGCAATGATGTGACTATTACCAATCTTACAGATAAGAATTGGGACGGGGCGCGGTATATGCGCTCAATGGACCCGGATAATACGGTGGATCAAGGAGGGGCATATGTCACCTCTAATATTGTGACCCACACCATTGAGGAAGATCGTGCTGCAGTCGTGAAGGCGAGTACTATTGCTGATAATGATCCGCTGTACAAGGCCTTTAATTCAAGAGCCCCAATCTTCTTCTATTCCAGTGATCCACGGGCGAAGGCTTCCGTCTTCGGGTTTACCAATACTAACCCTTATGCGCTGGAAGCTTACAACAGTCCGAAGGCGAAGAACGTGGAAGTCAAGGCTGATGCAGGGATTACCATGACCTGGGATTCTGGTGCGCTGGCTCCGAACGCAAGCAAGAAATTCACCTATTATACGAGTCTCGATGAGAGGGATTTCAGTGAAGTCATCTCTGACATTGAGCTGGATGAAGGTGCCAGCACCGAGCTGGTGGAAGCCAAGGCGAATGATGGAACCGTTACCGGCAACCAGAAGGTGAAAATAGTCGGTGCGACCCTTGCTGATTCTATTGATCCAAGCCATATCCGTATCAACAATCTGCCGGACGGACTCGATTTCGCCGTCACCCGGCTTAGTGATACCGAGCTTAACTTCACGCTGACCGGTTCAGCGGTTAATCACGGCAAGGATGCGACAACAAAGAACCTGTCCGTTACCGTCGATAAGGAGAATCTGCGGGGGATCTCCTCCGGCCTGACGACCAAGACCTTCAGTGTAACGTTCAGAGATCCTGCGGCGCTTAGCCTGAATAAAGGGATTGTATCCGAAGCGGTCTATGGCTCGGGTGAAATCACTGAGACGCTTGGCGTGACGATTACTGGCGGCAAATTCAATGAAACGATTGATGCAGCCGATGTGCAGGTGCATGGTCTGCCAGCCGGTCTTGGCACTAGCGTGACAAGAGTATCCGACACAGAGCTCACGCTTCAGTTCACCGGTGCAGCTACGGTGACCAGCGATGTCTACGGAGCTTATGTAACCGTAGCTTCCGGCAAGCTTGCCGGAAGCCCGGCGGACTTAAGCACGAACACCTTCAAATTCGATTTCTTGGACAAAGAGCCTTATCTGGTGGTCAAGACACCGCAGCTCTATGAATCGGATCTGAATGATGGCACGATCGGGGATGTGCTTGTTCTTGAACTGAAGAACGGTTCTTTCGATGAGTCGGTTATGGATGCCATCGAAGCGGTGAATTGGCCGCCGGGCCTTACGCCGGGCAAGATTACCGTGGATTCTCCGAACCAGATTACGGTGGCCATTACCGGCCAGGCTGCCAGCCATAAGACTGCTGACAGTGTGAACCGGGCAGCGGTTACGCTAGCAGGCATTCCGTCAGGAACCTTCGCTATTCTGTTCCGCTCTCCTCCGGCAGTGATTGCCGCGTCTCCTGATGTAATCCACGATGCGGGTGACGGCTCAGCGGCAGAGACGCTAACGGTTACCCTGCGTAACGGCGTATTTACAGAAGAGGTCGAAGGCGGCGTAAGTGTTAATAATATGCCTGAAGGCTTAAGCTTCAGCGTGGTGCGGGTTAGCGGCACGGTACTTGAGATTCATTTCACCGGTCAGGCGGCTGGAAAGTACGAGGCTTCTGCCTTTGCTTCAGTCACAGTTGATCCTTCTATTATTGTAGACTGGGTTAAGCCTGTGACCTCCAATAACGTTGACCTGCAGTTACCGGGTGCGGGCGCATTGGTGAAGCGTGATATGGATGCCTTAACCTGGGAATTGATCCGTAAGGACAATACCCTGCAAAGCTCTGTGCTAAGCGGACTAGATTTACCTCTAAAAGGAGCTAACAGTAGCACGATTACCTGGACCTCCACCAATGGAACGGTCGTTGCCACAGACGGCACCGTGACAAGACCTCCGTTCGAGACAGGAGATCAGCCGGTTACATTGACAGCAGTGCTGAAGAACGGGACATCCGAGCTGACCAAGACCTTCGAGCTGATTGTCAAAAAGCAGGCCGGCACCGACAAACAATCGGTAACCGAAGATACTTACCTGCTTACCTGGAATACGATCTGCGAGGAGAATGTGAAGCAGGAATCGGTAACCTCTGCGGTGTATTTGCCGGAGAATGGGACGAATGGCAGCACGATCACCTGGAGCTCTTCGGATGAAGAGGTGATTGCCACTGACGGAACGGTAACACCACCCTCCTTTTCAAAGGGGGACCGGACGGTAACCTTAACAGCGGTCATCCGTAAGGGAGACAGCGTGCTGACCAAAGAATTCGTGCTTACGGTCATCAAGCGTCCAATGACAGACGAAGAATCTGTAAATGAGACCTTGGCCAAGCTGGACTGGGACATGATTCGGGAAGATAACGAGGAGCAGGAGCAGGTCCTGACGGATCTTGACTTGATTACCGAAAGCACCAGCGGCAGCACGATCACCTGGACCTCCTCCCAGGAATCAGTTATTACTCCAGACGGTGTTGTGAAGCGCCCCGCTTATGCAGATGGAGACCAGAAGGTTACCCTGACAGCAACGGTGACCAAGGGCAGTGTGACTTATCAGAAAGAGTTCGTAGTGACTGTTAAGGCCAAGCGTGAGAGCA
The DNA here is from genome assembly GCF_038595095.1 of Paenibacillus sp. FSL P2-0089. Classification (NCBI taxonomy): domain Bacteria; kingdom Bacillati; phylum Bacillota; class Bacilli; order Caryophanales; family Paenibacillaceae; genus Paenibacillus; species Paenibacillus sp. FSL P2-0089. Next base: position 5,064,426 of record NZ_CP152006.1, on the reverse strand, counting down.
TCGATGAACAGCTTGATGAAGCGATGAAATTGCTGAGAATTGGCTACAAAGGGCAAGATTCGGCCAAGAGTGTAACGCAGGATGTTGAGTTGATCTCGAAGGGCTACTATGACTCTGAGGTCGTATGGACGAGCCACCGCAGCGATATTGTCAGCAGCACCGGTGAGGTTCAGCGTCCGCTGAAGGATACGGTGGTAAGATTGACAGCTCGTGTGGCCAAGGAAGGCTTCTTCCGGGAGCAGGACTTCTATATTACGGTCAAAGGAACGGCTACGGTCGATCTTCCTCAGGATGAAGTGAATGTCAAGATCGGTTATGCTCCTGGAGATTCAGAGGAGTCTGTAACCCGTAATCTATTCTTGCCTAAGACCGGTGACACCGGCTCTGTCCTGACCTGGACTTCGAGTAGACCGGAGGTGCTCACGAACACTGGGCGGATTAAGAGACCGGGACCGGATGAACAGGATGTGACGGTAGAACTTACTGTGAAGCTGGCAGACCCTGACCGTCCGGGCGAGATACTGGTCAAAACCTTTACAATTGTTGTAAAAAAGCTCAGTGACCAGGAAGCGGCAGAGGAAGCGGCAAGAAGTACGGGAATCAACACGGCGGCCACTTTCGCGCCTGGTGATACGTGGGAGAGTGTCACCGAAGCCTTCGTATTGCTGCAGACCGGCAAATATGACACCAAGATCACCTGGACCTCCAGTGAAACTCCGGTAATCGCCGTCCAGCAGGATGCGGACCAGGCCAAGGGAAATGTAACTCCTCCGGTCCAGGATACGAATGTTATTCTGACCGCTACCTTTACCCGGAACGGTAAGAGTGCAGTGAAGCAATACCTGCTGATTGTGAAGGCGAAAGGCGTAGTCAAGGAAGGTGCCGTTCGTGAAGCAACGTCCAGAACAGCCGGACTGTCTACCTCTAATGACGGCAAGCCGCTGGAGCAGGGCGTGACCATTCTAAGAACGAACCTGTCTAACGGAACGAAGATTGACACCATTGTGATTGATGAGAATGAAGTGTATAACCTTGTGGAAGGCGTGAACCCGAATGACCCGGATACAGCCAACCGGAGTGTAACCATCACCCATGTGGATGATCTGTCTGCGCGCGCGGATGAAATTGCAGTTGAAATTCCATCAACGGCCGTTTCGATTCTTGCCGGGCGCAAGGCTTCACTGGATATTGTAACTGCACTCGGCTCGATCCATCTGGATGCAGCCAGCCTGGCACAGCTTGATGCGAGTGCTACCGACCTGTATTTCCGGATTGTACCGGTGAAGGACCCGCAGGCGAAGGCGAACGTCCAGAGCAACGCGATCCTGAACGGTTCTTCCAAGCTGGCACTGGCCAGTGACAAGACACTTCAGAATCTTGGGTCACCACGGGAGATTGAGACTAACTATGACAAGATCAATACGCGGATTCAGCTTCCGTTGTCAGAGTTCGCGGATCAGATTCCGCTGCAAAGCTCCGGGGTGCGCGACGCCTTCCTGGACAGCTTGCGGGTGTACGTTGAACACAGCGATGGCGAGATTACAATCTACACGCCAGAAATTGTGTATAATCGGGGCGGCGAGCCTGTAGCGCTGGAGATTCAGATTAACAAATTCAGTACCTTCCAGATTGTACGGATTACAGATAAGGCTGCGGAGCCTGTTAAAGAAACTGAACCCGCACCTACAACTGCACCTGCAACTGTCCCTGGGGTAAAAGGCGAGACAGTTCCTTCGGCCAGTGTAGAGCTGACCGCAGATCAAGTGAAGGAATTGCAGAATAAGGGCAGTGAAATTGTGATCGAGTCGAAGCTGGGCACGATTAAGCTTGACGCAGCTGCTATCGATCTGGCAGCGCTCAGCAAGCAGTTTGGACTGAAGAATGACAATCTGGGTGGTATTGTCATCACAGCTGAGCTGGCGGCATCCTCTTCTGACAGCCTGGAAGCCTTCAAGCTTGCGGCCGCGAAGCAGAAGGTACAGCCTGGTAACACTCTGGTGAACTTCTCTATTAAGGCGAAGTATCAGGGACAGACGGTACAGGTAACCAGCCACGGCTGGGCGAAGTACACGCTTGAAGTACCGGCAGATATGAAGATTACCACTGGCGTATTATACCGGGATGGTTCAATCTATCATCAGCCGACATATGTAACCGTTAAAGACGGACGTTACTACGCTACGATCAACAGCCTGGAGAGCGGAGAATTCGGCTTAATCTGGAATCCGCTGGAATTCCCGGATGTAGCGAATCACTGGGGTAAGCCGGATGTCAATGACATGGGCTCAAGACTGGTGGTAAGCGGCACGAAGGAAGCGGTCTTTGAACCGCAGCGGGCGATCACACGGGCTGAATTCACTGCCATGCTGGCAAGAGCGCTCGGCATTGTCACCCATGGGGAGCAGCCTGTTACGTTCAGCGATGTCTCCGCAGGCGGATGGTACGGGCTGGAGCTTCAGGTTGCCATCGAGAACGGCCTGATCACCGGTTATCCGGACGGAACCTTCAGACCGGACAACAATATCTCCAGACAGGAGGCCATGGCAATTGTCAGCAGAGCCTTGAGCATCACAGAACTGAAGTCTTCGCGCAGCGAAGAGCAGACTCAGCAACTGCTGAGGTCCTTCGCTGATTCCGCTTCCGTAGCCAAATGGGCGATTGCTAATGTGAAGCAGAATCTGGCAGCTGGTATTATTCTGGGCAGAGACGAACAGCGTCTTGCGCCGAACGAGAATATTACCCGCGCCGAGGCGTCGGCTGCCATCCGAAGATTACTGATTCAATCGAATCTGATTAATCCGTAAGTATAAGCATCACATAACCATTGTATAAGCAAGATCAGGGTCGTCCCTCAAGCCAGATTATGGTTGGGGGACGGCTTTTGTTAACTTTTGAGACCACTACAGGGTAGGTGTTAAACTCCGCAAAAAATGACCATTAACTCAAGCAAAATGGCGAGCAACCGGTGTGTTTTTCCAGTACAATCAGTTGTAGGCGGAAATTGCACATTTTTTCGGGGGAAGTTCTTTAGTCTGCGCATAGGAAAGTTCAATTCGGGCTTGTAAAATAACACTAGCGATTGTAAACGCTTGCTTTCATTCCAGAGGAGGGTATGATGCATTCCATGAATGTGCGGAATCCCGTAATTGCCGGGTATTATCCGGACCCCAGTGTGGTCCGTGTGAATGAAGATTTCTATCTGATTAACAGTACCTTTGAATATTTTCCGGGTGTGCCTATCTTCCATAGCAGGGACCTGATCGACTGGACCCCGATAGGGCATGTGCTGACCCGCCAGTCCCAGCTGGATCTGCGGACGACCAAGAGCTCGTCCGGTATCTACGCGGCCACCATCCGCTATCATGCCGGGCGTTTCTACATGATTACTACAGATGTCAGAGGCATCGGCAATTTCTATGTGACTGCGGACAAGCCCGAGGGTCCCTGGTCTGATCCGATTCTGCTGCCGCACGGGGGCATTGATCCTTCCCTGTTCTTCGATGATGACGGGCGTGCCTATGTTACGGTGCAGAACGGTGCAGGCTATGAGTCGCATATTATCCAGTATGAGATTGATCCGTTGTCCGGCGAAGTGCTGTCGGAGCCGGTCAACATCTGGAGCGGAGATGACGGCCCGTGGGTCGAAGGCCCGCATCTGTACAAGATCAAGGGCGTCTACTACCTGATGACCGCCTCCGGCGGCACGGCGGGTGATCACCGGGAGATTATTGCCCGCAGCAGCAGTCCTTACGGCCCGTTCGAGGACAAGCCGGAGCCTATCCTGACCCACCGGGGACTGAAGGACCACCCGGTACAATGCCTTGGACATGCCGATCTCGTGGAGGATACATCCGGTCAGTGGTGGGCGGTCTTCCTGGGCATGCGTCCCGTGGAAGGCCGGTATTCCCCGCTGGGCCGGGAGACCTTCCTAGCTCCGGTCACCTGGACGGAGGACGGCTGGCCGATGATTGACAATAATGAAGGCACCGTTGTAGCCGCGGACGAGTCCAGCCTGGAGGAACAGGTGCGGCGCTTTACGCCAGAGGACGGCTTCGGGCCGGAGTGGGCCTTCCTCCGCGCTTATGAAGCGGAACGGTATTCCTGGACCGAGCGCGAAGGCAGTTTGACCGTGCGCGGGAATGCCTACACGCTGGACGATGAAGCGCCCGCCGTGTTCGCGTGCCTCCGCCAGCAGCATCACCGGATGGCGCTGGGCGTCAGCCTTGACTTCACGCCGGTGACCGAAGGCGAGCATGCCGGACTGGCTGCGCGGCTTAACAACCGTGGATATCTTTTCTGGGGACTTACTTGCCGCAGCGGCCGCCGGGTGATGGAGCTTGTAGTGAAGAACGGTGAGGAGCGGCAGGTTCACCAGTATGAGGTAAACGGTGAAGGTGCCGTTCAGCTTCGCCTCCGCTGCGACGGCCATTCCTACCACTGCTCCTATTCGGCAGATGGGGTGTCCTGGCATGAAGTCCCGGAGACGGTTCATGTATCGGTCCTGTCCCCGGAGGTCAACGGCGGCTTCACCGGTGTCTGCCTCGGCGTACATGCCTCGGGCAACGGTACAGAGAATGCCAGCCCTGCTTACTATGAAGGATTCTATTATTCCAATATCAAAGGAGATGCCTTATGAATCAGCAACAACCCCCTAAGCCTAACCAACCGATCGTAACTCACATCTATACAGCGGACCCGTCCGCCCATGTCTATGAAGGCAAAATCTATATCTATCCTTCCCACGATCTAGATCATGACGAGCCGAGCAATGATAACGGCGACCAGTATAAAATGGAAGACTACCATGTTCTCTCGATGGACAGCTTCGATTCTCCGGTGGTCGATCACGGCGAAGCGCTGCATGTGAGAGATATTCCATGGGCCTCCAAGCAGCTCTGGGCTCCAGATGCCGCATATAAGAACAACTCCTACTATCTGTTCTTCCCGGCCCGCGACCATGACGGCATCTTCCGTCTTGGTGTAGCAACGTCGGAGTCTCCCGCAGGCCCGTTCTCCCCGCAGCCGAATTATATGGAAGGCAGCTTCAGTATTGACCCGGCCGTGCTGGTAGATGACGACAACCAGGCGTATATCTACTTCGGCGGACTCTGGGGCGGCCAGCTGGAGAAATGGCAGACCGGCAGCTTCGTGCCGGATGCGGAAGGACCGGCTGCCGACCAGCCGGCGCTTGGACCGCAAGTTGCGCTGCTTAGCGATGACATGCTATCCTTCCAGGGCAAGCCAGCCGAGATCTCGATTGTCGATGAAGACGGGAATCCGATTCTGGCCGGGGATGAAGAGCGCAGATATTTTGAAGGCCCGTGGATGCACAAATATAACGGCGATTACTACCTGTCCTACTCTACAGGAACCACGCATAAGCTCGTGTATGCAATCGGCAAGAACCCGATGGGACCGTTCACGTTCAAGGGTGAGATTCTGTCCCCGGTCATCGGCTGGACGACTCACCACTCCATTGTTCAAGTGGAAGACAAATGGTATCTGTTCTATCACGACAGCTCCCTGTCGGAAGGCGTCAACCACAAGCGCTGCGTGAAATACACCGAGCTGAAATACAACGAAGACGGCACGATCCAGAGTATCAATCCTTATCCGGATGCGGAGTAAGCTGGCGGATAAATTAATGAAGGCAAGTAACATATGAGGTAACCATGAAGCAGCTCCTAGAGGGGCTGCTTTTTGGCGTGGCAAGGGTGCGAGTGAGGCAGATGTAGGCGAAATACCGAACACAATGTGCTGGTGCGGGGCGCTCGGGCTGAATGTATACGAAAAAGCGAACACATTGGACAGGTGCGGGTGCGAGTGGGTCGGATGTGTGCGAAAAACCGAATACAATGGCGGCGACGGAGACGCGCGGGCGGATTGTAGTCGAAAAACCAAATACAACTTTTCTTTAATTTGACCAGCGAATCTTTAATTTAGCTTCTATTAGTCCTCGCAGGTGCTGCTATATAGTAACTTTGATAACCATTACCCAGAAGGAAGATTCATCCAGTTATTATGAATGCGTTCTCATCAATCTGAAGAATGAGGAGAGTGAACAATGGTAGCTACATCCCGGACACACAGAATTCGTAAGCTGACTTCAGCGGTATTAGGTACAGCGCTGCTGGTGACCCTACTGCCGCAGACAGCCATGGCCGGAGACACCTGGCCGTTCAAAGGTGAAAGCGCACACGGTGCGAATCAGCCCAGCGTACACGGCTATACCAGCCAGCACATTGCGGACTGGAGTCCGCAGAGAGATCAGGACGCGGCGCTGCTGCGCTCCAGGGTGCCGTTGCAGCAGCGGATTGCACCTTTCCAGCAGACTCAAGCCAATCCGGCGCTGAATCCGGCGGTGCAGATGATGAATGTTGCGGGCGATTATGGCAATGCTTTTATCGAGAATGCCCCGTACACCAACAAGTTCGCCCAGTACCACTTCAACTTCTGGCAGTACATTGACTATTATTCCTACTGGCACGGAACAGCGACAGCGTATACACCGCCGGAATATTACGACGATCTGGCCCAGTCCGACTGGCAGCAGAAATGGTTCGAGTTCGGTATGCTGAACATTCCGAATCCGACATATACCGATGCCGCGCATAAGAATGGGGTTATGTCGCTGGCCGGAGTGTTCTTCTCGAACAATGACCGGGGGCAGCAGACCTATAAGCAGATGATCGTCAAGGATGCAGCCGGGAAGTTCCCGGTAGCTGAGAAAATGATTGAAATGGCCCAATACTTCGGATATGACGGGTACTTCCTGAATCAGGAGGAGCAGAATCCGAATGTGGCGACAGCGGATATTCCCGATTATATTGCTTTTATGAAAGCGCTACAGGATGGCGGGCTGTATGTGCAGTGGTACGATTCCCTGAATACAGCCACGGGAGCCAATGTCTTCGCCAGAACCTTCAATAACAATAATATCTCCATGCTCTACGATAAAGCGGCCAACAAGCCGGTGTCGAATTCGTTTTTCTTCGATTACGGTATGGGCAGCTCGCAGATTACCTCGGCGGCGAATTACTTGAATACCTTCAATGCGGCCCAGGGGACGAGCTACAATCTCTTTGAGACCGGCTTCGCGGGGCTGGAAGCCGGGCGCGACCGCTTCAAGAGTGTGCAAGGCTCAGCCTTGAGCAGCAAGCTGGCCGGGGGAATTCCACGGACCAGCCTGGCGACACTGGGCGCGGATTTTGTCCATGCTGGTCTGGATGAGGATATGAATCAGTCCTGGCCGGTCTCGAACCGCACGGATAACAAATACCAATGGATGACGAACCTGCGCGAGCAGCTATGGTGGTCAGGACCACGGGTAAATCCGAAGAATACAGCCGTGTCTTCCAATAATACGGTGGCCGATGTGTATGCCGATAACCGCTACTGGCCGGGGATCGCTTCGGTCATTGCCGAGCGCTCGGTAGTGAAGGATGCCAACTTCTATACCAGCTTCAATACCGGCCACGGCCTCTCCTATTACAAGGATGGAGCGGTGTCCAGCGCAGCTGAGTGGTCCAATATGAGCCTTCAGGATGTTCCGGTCACCTGGCAATGGTGGCAGGATACTACAGGCAACCGCCTGAACGTGGACTTCGATTATGGTCCGGGTTATGACCAGACTGCCAATTCGCGTATGAATTACCAGCAACTTGGCGGTTACAACGGCGGAAGCTCGCTGGCAGTGAGCGGGAATCTGAACAGCGAGAACTTCCTGCGTCTCTATAAGAGCGATCTTGCCGTACAAGCTGGTTCTAAGCTGTCCATCGTCTACAACAAGCCGTCTGCCGATGATGGCTCTGTCCTGAGTGCCGGACTGATCTTCCGTGACCAGCCTGCCCAGGTAGTGAAGGTTCCTGTTGCAAATAGCGGGAAGCATACCACGGGCTGGACCACAGCCGAGCTTAATCTTGGTGCTTATGCCGGCCGGGAGATCGCGGCCTTCGGCCTGGTGTTCACCCCTGGAGCCACACAAGCAGCCAATTACCAGATGAACATCGGCCAACTGCGGATTCATGACGGCTCGGCAGTCAAGCCATCCGCTCCTACTGGTCTTTCCATTGCCCAGGCGCTGTCCGGCACAGATGAGATGATCGTGAAGTGGAGCATGGACACCGATTACTCCAAGGTGAAGCAATACAATGTATACGTGAATGATATCTATGTGGGCGGGAAGTATGATGAGACCTTCTATATCAAGAAGCTTCCGGCCAAATCCGGCGTGTTGAAGGTGGCGGCTGTAGGCGCAGACGGGCTTGAGGGCGATCCGGCCACGCTGTCCTTCGACCTGAATGCTGCGGTATCCAAGGTGACTGCCGAATCCGCTGCGAATGGAGACTTCCTGGTAAAGTGGACGAATCCCGCCGCAGCCCAGGGAAGTATCAAGGTAACAGTGAAGTCGGTGAACTGGACTACCACGCCGCAGCCGGTATCGAAGGAATTGACCGTGCCGCAGGGGGCAACCTCAGCCTTGTTCCAGAATATGCCGGTGAACGGAGATGAGTATACGGTTACCGTTCAAGCCGGAAATACCGATAAAATAACCTATAACGGAACGTTCACCGACAAGGTGTCCGAGCCTTATGCAGAGAACTGGTCCTGGAACGGAAATACGCTGAACCTGCCGATGCCAAGCACCCGGGACTGGCGGTATATGTACATTAAGGAAGACGGCCAGAACCGGTCGTTCCCGGTCACCTATCTGTCCGGTGCTGCGGGCATGAAGCCGATGATCATCCGCGGCCGCACGACTAAGGCTGCGCTGAGCTTCACCTCTACCGCAGCAGTAGTTACAGTGGTCATGGAGGATTACAGCGGTAATAAGTCGCAGCCTGTATACCTCAAAGGCCAACCAACGCCGTAAGGCGCGGGTAGGAATAAGTACCGCCCATTCTGCACAACATACACAAAGCGCTCACCCTCTGGCAAAATTAGCAGGGGGGAGCGCTTCTTGTGTATCCCGGCTAGCCGCGCCTGCAAGGCTATCAACTATGTTAGGAGGTGAATGATGCGAAGCCTTTCGCTGTACCGCAAGTATTTTAAAGACAATATGTTCCTGCGCTTCACGCTGATCGTGTCCTGTATCTTCATAGCCACCATTATCGCCTTCTCTTATCTGGTGCTGCTGTTAATCTCGGATTCGGCGGTGCAGCGTCAGATGGATATCCAGCGCAAGAGTATGGAGAGCGTCAGCAATTATGTGGAGAACAAATATCAGTCTGTTCAGGATATGCTCCGTGATGTGTACAGGGACGCAAGTCTGGCCAGTAATACGACATTCTTGCTGGAGAATCCGTTAAGCGATTATATCGAGCACCGGCTGGACCGCTTTCTGTTGGGAGAACAGTCCACCTCGAACGCCATCCAGTATTTCCAGAACAAGATTGACGATGATCCCGATATCCGCAGCCTGATCCTGTACAGCGCCAACCAGCAGGTCATGTATTATTACGACAACCGCAGGCAGTTCGAGCGAATCTCGACCAATGCGGCGCATTCCTTCGTCCCCGATTCGATGGTTCTGGGTGAGGAGAGTGTCGTCTCTATTCCGAATATCTGGGTGCTGAACAGTATAGGGATGCCGACAGCCCCGCTGTTCTCGGTGAAGCTGCCGATCAACAATAAGTCCTCACTGCTCAATATCGGCCAACTGCTGGTCTACTTCGACTCCGAGGCGATCTGGCAGGCCATGAATAACTATAAGCAGGATTTCAAAGGCGATATCCTCGTGCTCTCGGCCCAGAATGAAGTCATCTTCGATTCATCAGGTAAGGGGTACGGCCGGAAGCTGCCGAAGCTGCAAGAGATTAACGCTGGCGAGGAGTTTACGATAGAGGGAATGGTTGTCACGAGTCTGACGCAGAGTCAGGCGGGGTATACGGTGATCAGCCTGATCTCTAAGCAGGAGCTGGCCGAGACCTACAGCAGTGCGCGGAGCACCATTGTGTCCATCGCACTCGTCTGTATTCTGTTTGCCGTGCTGCTGCCGGCGATGTTCATTTCTAATTTTGCCAAACGGACCCACCGCATTATCCGCTTCACCCGCAAAGTCAAGAACGGGGATCTGAACACCCGGATTGTGGACGGTAAGGAAGATGAATTAGGCCAGATTGCCAAAAGCTTCAACAGCATGCTGGATGAACTGAACCAGTATATCGACCAGGTCTATAAGGCGGAAATCAAACAGAAGCATACGGAGATCGCTACGCTGGAAGCCAGGGTGAATCCGCATTTTCTGTATAATACATTAGAGGTTATCCGGATGCGGGCGATTTCGAGCGGGGCGAAGGATGTGGGGGAAATGATCTACAGCCTGTCCATGCTGTTCAAGTCGTATGTCCGTCCGAAGCAGAAATATACGTTCAAGGATGAGCTGGAGGCCTGCCGTCTGTACCTGGAATTATTCCGTATCCGCTATAAGGACAGGTTCGCATACACCATCGAATGCAGTCCAGAGCTGGAAGAGCTTCCTGTGCTCAAAATGTCGCTGCAGCCGGTCATTGAGAACTATGTTCTGCACGGCATGCGGACAGGTCAGACTGATAATGTGATCCGTATTGTGATCACAGCAGAGCCGGAGAATATCCGCGCGGTTGTTACGGATAACGGCAAAGGGATCGCGGAGGAGCGGCTGGCCCGGCTCCGCGAGGTGCTGGAGGATCACGGCGAATTGTCCGGGTCCGAGTCGTTCGGGCTGCGCAGTATTCATGAGCGGCTGAGACTGATGTACGGCAAGTCTTACGGCGTAGAGCTAGAGAGTGAAGAGGGCAGCGGAACAGTGGTTACGATTACTTTTCCATACCCGCCGAAGGAGGAGAACGCAGATGTATAAGGTGTTTATTGTGGATGATGAGCCGTTCATTCTTAGCGGCCTGCAGGATATATTGGACTGGGAGGAGCTGGGCCTCACGATTGCGGGGCAGGCGGAGAACGGGCAGGAGGCGCTGGAGCAGCTGCGGGAGATTCCCGCTGATATTCTGATTACCGATATCTCCATGCCGGTGATGACCGGCCTTGAGCTGATCCGCGCCGTCCGGGAATTCCGCCCGGATCTGAAGGTGGTGGTGCTGAGCGGCTTCGATGAATTCATGTATGTGAAGGAAGGTCTGTCGCTCGGGATCGAGAACTATCTGCTGAAGCCGATTAATCTGGAGGAATTCCAGCAGACGCTGGAGACGATTGTGGAGAAGCTGAACGTCTTCAGGCTGGATATGCAGTGGTGGGAATATACGAATTCCGTATTGAAGGATAATGTGCTTCTGCGCTGGCTGCGGGGGCAGATTGATCCGCAGGAGCGCTCCGAACGGCTGAATCTGATCGGCCTGCCGCTCACAAGCCGTTATGTGCAGGTTGCCCTGCTACAGGTCGAGCCGGCAACGGATACCTTCAGGAAGAGGGTATCCGATCTGGCAGAGGCAGAGGCAGAGACTTCGTTCTTCATGTTCTGGGATTCGGACAATGATCTGGTGCTGATACATAACTATGAAGAAGCCTCCGCCGGAGCGGAGGAGATGGCGTTCATGCTGGAGGAGATTGCAGGCTTATGCACCGGCGGTGAGAAACTGCGCGCAGCAGTGGGCTCGCCTGTCTACGGGGTAGACGCCGCTCCCGCAAGCTACGAGCAGGCGAAGCAGGCACAGGAGTTCCTGGAGATTCACCCGGAGCGCAGCATTATCTATTATGAGCAGCTGAGGGACCGGAAGGAGGATCTGCAATCGGTCCTGCCTGAGGACTGGAGCGATTACGCCAAGCTCATTATGTCCAAGAATGTGGCCGGGCTGTCGGAGCAGCTGGAGCTATATTTTGCGGCCCCGAGTATGGAAGGGTTAACGCCAGCGATGCTGGAGGAGATCTCGCTGGAATGGATTCTGTTCTTCCGGGTGCTGATCAAGGATATCCGCAGTGAAACGGAGCGTGAGTCTATTGCCGAGGGCTTGACGGCGATCCGCCGGGCGAATTCGCTGCCCGCACTGTCCGCTGCGCTCCGGCAGACCTCGGCTGGCATCATTGGGATGCTGGACCGGGAGCTGAAGAGCCCGGTGGTGAATCAGGTGCTGAATTATATCGCGAAATCGTACAGTGAGGATCTGTCGCTGAAGAAGCTGGGCTTCATGTTCAACATTCATCCGGTGTATCTGGGACAGCTGTTTCACAAGACTACCGGCGAATCCTTTGCGGAATATATGAACCGCTACCGGATCGATAAGGCCAAGGAACAGCTTCGCACGACGAACCTGAAGGTGCATGAAATCGCAAGAAGCGTGGGATACTGGGAAATGGGATACTTCTACAAGCAGTTCAAGAAATATGTCGGGATCTCCCCGACAGAGTTCAAGGGGCTCCTTTGAAGGCGGCTCTTTTTGAAAAGAAAAGAAATTATATGTTAGGTACGGAGTTATTTTTCTTTATTTCATACCTGAAAATATATAGTTTCTCTTCTATTTGAAACTGCTTTCATCTTATAAAGTTAAGTTATAGCCCAAGGAAACCAGCAGCCGGAAATGCCCGGCAGGCCTGAATTTTCCGGACAGCTAATTAAAAGGGGGTACGGCAAATGAGTAAGAAAAAGAAACACTTCTCCTTGTTGTTGACAACGCTTTTAACCGTTTCACTGGCGCTAACGGCGTGCGGGGGAAACAGTAAGAACAATGCAGGCGGGGAAGCAGCTTCGGGCGGCAACAAAGCCTCGGAGACTACCGAAAAGCCAGTGGAACTGATCTGGTATACGATCGGGCCGCCGCAGAAGGATATGGACAAGGTCCTCACAGAAGTCAATAAATACACACTTGAAAAAATCAACGCCACACTCGATATCAAAATGCTCGACTTCGGGGACTACACGCAAAAAATGCAGGTTATGGCGGCTTCCGGTGAGCCTATGGATATCCTGTTCACCTCGTCCTGGGCCTTCGATTATGTGCAGAATGCACGTAAGGGCGCCTTCCTGCAGCTCGATGATCTGCTGAAGAATCAGGGCAAGGGCATTGTGGATACTATTGATCCGGCCTTCCTGGAAGGCTCCAAGGTAGACGGCCACAACTATGCGATACCGGCCAACAAAGAGCTTCCGGCTCAAGAGGTGTTCCGCTTCAATAAAGAGCTGCTCGACAAATACAAGCTGGATTTGACCAGCGTGAAGACGATGGCCGATCTTGAGCCGCTGCTCAAAACGATTAAGGAAAACGAGCCTGGAGTCACTCCTTACGCGATGGTGAAGGACTTCATGCCGATTATGCCTTTTGACTATGTGATCGAGAAGATGCCGATGGCTGTCTATATGGACACCAAGGACTACAAAGTGGTCAACATCCTGGAAACACCTGAGATTAAGGAAGCGCTTAAGACCGTCCGCAAATTCTACCAGGCGGGTTACATCTCCCCTGAAGTAGCGACTACCTCATCGGTAGATGATTTGTACAAAGCCGGCAAATGGTTCACTGACCGTGCATCCACCCAGCCGATGGCCGACAACCTGTGGTCTGCAAGCTATGGGTATCCGGTAGTATCGACACCAGCCAGTCAGCCTTATATCTATAACTGGTCGGTAATGGGCTCCATGCAGGCGATCTCGGCTAACTCCGAGTACCCTGAGAAAGCGATGGAATTCCTGAACCTGCTGAACACTGACCCTAAGCTGCGCAACATGATCGACTCCGGGATCGAGGGCGTACATTACGAGAAGATCAGCGACAACATGATCAAGAACCTCCCGGATGCGAAGAACTACGACATGCCTACGTTCTCCCTAGGTAACATCATGATCAACTATCTGAACGAAGGCGACCCTGAGAACAAATGGGAAGAGTTCAAAAAGTTCAACGATGCCGGTATCAATGCTCCGCTGCTCGGCTTCAACTTCGATACGTCCAAGGTGACGAATGAAATCGCCGCTGTTCAGAACGTGAAGGAAGAATTCTGGGCACCTCTGATGACCGGATCTGTAGATTCGGAAGAGTACCTGACCAAGGCTAACGAGAAACTCAAAGCAGCCGGTCTGGATAAAATTATTGCCGAAGCTCAAACGCAGATCGACGCCTGGAAAGCAGCGAATAATAAGTAGCATTCTATTAGAGGATCGGGCGGGTGATTAGACTTGGCCCGATCTTTTTTGTAAATATAAGAATTTTCCGGCATAGGAGGAACTAGAAGTATGGGGAAAATAGGAAAGTCCGCCAAAGATGTATTAAGAAATAAAGTGCTGCTGTTTATGGTTCTGCCGGGCACACTGTGGTTTTTATTCTTCTCTTACCTGCCGATGGTGGGTACGGTCATTGCATTTAAGGAGTACCGCTTCAGCCGGGATGGCTTCTGGGCCAGCATCATCAACAGCAAGTGGGTCGGCTGGGATAATTTCAAGTTTCTGTTCAGCACCAATGATGCCTATCTGATCACACGCAATACCCTTTTATATAATATAGCCTTCATTGGCCTGGGCCTGATTCTGTCCGTGCTGATGGCGGTGGTGCTGTCCGAGATTGCCAATAAAAAACTAGCCAAGTTCTATCAGACAGGCATGTTCCTGCCGTATTTTCTGTCCTGGGTTGTTGTGGGATACTTCGCGTTCAGCTTCCTTAGCTCGGAGCGGGGGCTGCTTAATGCCATGTTCGGCAGCAATATCTCCTGGTACTCGGAATCGAAATACTGGCCGTTCATTATTATATTCGTATTCCTCTGGAAGGCCGTCGGCTATAACAGCGTGGTCTATCTCGCCGCAATTATGGGCATAGACAAGTCCCTCTACGAAGCGGCGATGATCGACGGAGCCAGCAAGCTCCAGCAGATCCGCAGTATCACGCTGCCGATGCTGAAGCCGATCATTATCATTATGACGCTGCTTGCGATCGGGAAGATTTTCTATGCCGACTTCGGGTTGTTCTATCAGGTGCCGAGAGATTCGGGGACGCTCTACAGTGTGACTAACGTCATCGATACTTATGTATACCGTGGACTTAAGACTACCGGCGAGATCGGAATGAGTACGGCTGCGGGCTTGTATCAATCAGTGGTCGGGTTCGTGCTGGTTCTTACCTCTAATTACATCGTGCGCAAATTCGATAAGGACAGTGCATTATTCTAGGGAAAATGAAGGAAAGTGAGGTCATCCAAATGTCTGCTAATGCTGCGAAATCGCGCGATTTCCATCGGCTGTCGCCGGTGCTCAATACCATCTTCAACTGTATCGCCGGAGGCTTTGCCATCCTGTGTATCTTCCCGTTCCTGTTCGTGGTCCTCATCTCGTTCACGGACGAAGGGGCGCTTGCGCGGGACGGCTACCGGTTAATTCCGGCCAAATGGAGTCTGGAAGCCTACAAATATGTATTTAGCTCAGGGGACACGCTGCTCCGTTCTTACGGAGTGACCATTGCGGTAACGGTCATTGGTACAATTGTCAGCCTGCTGATTATTTCACTTTATGCGTATGCCATTTCACGTAAAAGCTTCAAATACCGCAATTTCTTCGCGTTCTTTTCCTTCTTCACCATGCTGTTTAACGGCGGGCTGGTTCCGACCTATATTGTCGTGACACAGATGCTGGGCTTGAAGGACAGCATTTGGGCGCTGGTGCTGCCGCTGGCGGTGAATGCTTTTTACATTATGATTCTGCGTACCTTCTATATTACCAGTGTGCCGGATGCGCTGATCGAATCGGCCAAAATCGACGGCGCCGGAGAGTTCCGCACCTTCCTGAAAATCGTGCTGCCGCTGTCCTTGCCGGGCCTCGCTACGATCGGGCTGTTCAGCACGCTCGGGTACTGGAACGACTGGTTCAATGCCCTGCTCTATATTGATAATCCGAATCTGGTGCCGCTGCAGTCCATGCTGATGCGCATTGAGACCAGTATGCAGTTCATTCTTCAGAATTCGCAGAACAGTTCATTAAGCCTGGAGGCCCTCCGCAACATGCCGCAGGATACCTCGCGTATGGCGATGGTGGTGCTGGCAACCGGACCGATTATTTTCGCGTATCCGTTCTTCCAGCGTTATTTCATTCAGGGTCTTACGGTCGGGGCGGTTAAGGAGTAGGGATATATAGATTAAGATCAAAGGAGAGAGGGTGGAGCCAGGATGTTATATAGAGACCGTACACAGCCCGTCAAGGAGCGGACGAAGCATCTGCTCGGGCTGATGACGCCGGAAGAGAAGGTCGGCCAGCTGGTGCAGCTGTTCGGGTGGCAGACCTATAATCATACAGATGGAAAGATAGAATTGACAGAAGACTTCAAGCGCCAGATCCGCGAAGGCGGTGTCGGCGCATTATACGGAACCCTGCGTGCCGATCCCTGGACAGGGGTTACGCTGGAGAGCGGGCTGGATGCACGGGCCGGAGCGGAGGCTGTTAATGCGATTCAGCGTTATGCGCTGGAGCATTCCAGGCTAGGCATTCCGCTCTTGATCGGCGAGGAATGCTCGCATGGGCATATGGCCATCGGGGCCACGGTATTTCCCGTTCCGCTGCTGATCGGCAGCACCTGGAATGTGGACCTCTACCGGGAGATGTCCCGGGCGGTCGCGCGGGAGACCCGTGCTCAAGGCGGAGCCGTGACGTATTCCCCTGTGCTGGATGTGGTGCGTGATCCGCGCTGGGGCCGGACCGAGGAATGCTTCGGGGAAGATCCGTATCTCATCGGCGAATATGCCGTAGCGTCTGTGGAAGGACTACAGGGCGACCGGCTTGACAGCGCGTCCAGTGTGGGGGCAACCCTCAAGCACTTCGTAGCCTATGGCAGCTCGGAGGGCGGCCGGAATGCCGGTCCGGCACATATCGGCAAGCGGGAGCTGCTGGAAGTCGATATGTACCCGTTCCGCAAAGCGGTGGAAGCCGGTGCGGTCTCCATCATGCCGGCTTATAACGAGATTGACGGCGTGCCTTGTACCACGAACCGGGAGCTGTTGGAAGAGATTCTGCGCGGTGAATGGGGCTTCGAGGGCATGGTGATTACCGATTGCGGCGCGATCGATATGCTGGCCTCGGGTCATGATACAGCGGACAGCGGGGAGGATGCAGCCGTACAGGCACTCACCGCCGGGATTGATATGGAGATGTCCGGCGTGATGTTTGGCGGATATCTGCTTACGGCGCTACGCTCCGGGCGGCTGGATGAGAAGCTGGTGGACCAGGCGGCGGCGCGTGTGCTGGAGCTGAAGTTCCGGCTGGGCCTGTTTGAACAGCCGTATGCCGATCCCGATTTGGCAGAGCAGGTCATCGGAAGTACGGAGCATGCGGAGCTGGCGCGCAGCGTGGCGGCGGAGGGAATTGTGCTGCTGAAGAATAACGGAGTGCTTCCCTTGTCTGCGGCCCATGGAAAGGTTGCGGTAATCGGGCCGAACGCCGATATTGGCTACAATCAGCTCGGCGATTACACCTCGCCGCAGCCGCGTGATCGGGTAACTACGGTGCTGGCCGGGATACGGGCCAAGCTTGCCGCGCAGCCGGAGCGTGTAGCTTATGCGCCGGGCTGCCGGATCAAAGACAGCTCCACCGAGGGCTTCGAGCTTGCGCGTGAGGTAGCAGCCGATGCGGATATCATTGTGCTGGCCCTGGGCGGGTCGAGTGCCCGTGACTTCGGGGAAGGCAGCATCGATCTGCGGACCGGAGCCTCGAAGGTCACAGAGAATGCGCTTAGCGATATGGACTGCGGCGAAGGCATCGACCGGATGTCGCTTCATCTGTCCGGTGTTCAGCTGGAGCTGATGAAGGAGCTGAAGGCGCTTGGCAAGCCGGTAGTCGTCGTATACATCAACGGCCGTCCCATTGCCGAGCCGTGGATCGATGAGCAGGCGGATGCCATTCTGGAAGCCTGGTATCCGGGGCAGGAAGGCGGCCACGCCATTGCCGACATTCTGTTCGGCGATGTCAATCCGTCCGGCCGGCTGACCCTGTCCCTCCCTGAGGATGTAGGACAGCTGCCAGTGTATTACTTAGGCAAACGTTCCCGGGGAGTGCGCTATCTGGAAGGGAATTCGCAGCCGCGTTATCCGTTCGGCTTCGGACTCAGTTACACAGAATTCAGCTATAGCGGACTCCAGGTAGAGCCGGCAGTGATCACAGCAGACGGAACGGCTGAGGTTACAGTGGAAGTAGAGAATACAGGCTCCCGCAGTGGTGCGGAGGTCGTGCAGCTATATATTTCCGATCTGGTCAGCAAGGTGACGAGACCGGCTAAGGAGCTTAAGGGATTCCGCAAGATCGTGCTGGAGCCGGGCGAGAAGCAGAAGGTGACCTTCACGCTGAGTGCAGAGCATCTGAACTATATCGGGCCGGATTATAAGCTGGTGGTTGAGCCGGGAAGCTTCCGCATCGGGGTCGGCAGGAATGTGAACGATACGCTGAATATAGATCTTACGGTTACGGAGGACTAAAGATGGAGCAGATAAACATCGAACGGATTAACCGGTTCATTCGGGAATGCTCACAGAAGCAGTGGCTGGAATACCGGGTGCTTGATGACTGGAAGGTCTTCTCCACTATCTACCGGCAGCCGGGCCACTATGACGAAGCACAGCCTTATTCGGGCAGCGAATCGTTCGGATTGTTTCCGAGCGTGCAAGGTACCACCTATTACTTCCGCACTACTCTCGATATCCCGGCGGATTGGACCGATGCGGACACCGGGCTGATCTTCCACTCCGGCGGCGAAGGGCTGCTGCGTGTGAACGGAGCCTCGCGGCAGGGGATTGACCGCAATCATACCTATGCTTCCCTGAACCCCGAGACGGGCGGCAGACACCCGGAGATTGAGATTGAGCTCTATGATCCGATCCCTGAGCCGGATGATCCGCTCAATAAACAAGCGGTCATTCAGCCGCCGGTCCGGTCCATTACCGCAGCGCTTGTCAGAGTGAACCTGCCGGTGCAGTCGCTGATGTACACAGTAACCGTCATCCGGGATTCAATGCTGCTGCTGCCGGAGCAGGACTTCCGGCGCGTCCGCATGCAGGAGGTGCTGCATCAGGCGATGGATGCATATGTGAATTTGGGGCCTGACGTTTCGCAGTCTGGCAAGGAGATAGAGAAGATTGAGCAGGAGCTGGCCGCGAAGGTGCAGGCCATCGGCGGCAACAGCGAGGGCTTCATTCATATGATCGGGCAGTCGCATATCGACATCGCCTGGTTATGGCCTACCCGGGAGACGGTGCGCAAGACCAGCCGGACCTTCTCGACGGTACATGCCCTGATGGAGGAGTATCCGGAATACCGCTATGCCCAGAGCCAGCCGCAGCTGTTCGCTTATCTGAAGGACAATGATCCTGAGCTGTACGCGAAGGTGAAGGCGCGGATTCAGGAAGGCCGCTGGGAGCTAGTCGGCGGCATGTGGGTCGAGCCGGATCTGAATATTCCGAGCGGGGAATCGCTGATGCGGCAGATGCTGTACGGGCAGCGCTTCTACCAGGAGGAATTCGGACAGCAGTCCGAGATTGAATGGCTGCCGGACACCTTCGGCTATTGCGCCTCCCTGCCGCAGATCCTGAAGCACGGCAAGGTCCGTTACTTCATGACCACGAAGCTGGGCTGGAATGATACCAACCTGTTCCCGTATGACCTGTTCCACTGGGTCGGAATTGACGGGACAGCACTATTATCATATATGAACCATGGCGTGAATGAGAATACGCTGCCGAAGGATATCCACGAGCACTGGCAGTCCTATCGCCAAAAAGCCGTTCACAGCGAGCAAATGCTGCTCTACGGACACGGAGACGGCGGCGGCGGCGTGACGCGGGAGATGCTGGAATACCTGTCGCGCTCGGAGCTGATGGTGGGTCAGCCTGCCTCCGGCTACAGCACGGCGGCGGATTTCTTCGCAGGCATCGAGCAGGCAGCACCGGAGCTGCCGGTCTGGCAGGGTGATCTGTATCTGGAGCTGCACCGGGGAACCTATACGACCCATGCGCGGAACAAGCGCAATAACCGCAAGGCCGAGATTCTGTACCGGGAAGCGGAGCTATGGCAGACTCTGGCTGGACACCAGCTGACACCGCAGCGGCGGGAAGAGGTAGGTGAGGCTCTGCATGAAGGCTGGAAGCTGATTCTGCTGAACCAGTTCCATGATATTATTCCAGGCTCATCGATTCCCGAGGTCTATGAGACTTCGGAGAAGGAATACAAGAACATCTTTGTCCTTGGGGAGAGTACCTTGAAGTCCGTTATGGAGGCTGCCGTAGCGGATATTGATACACGTGGAGAGGGACAGCCTTATGTCATCCTGAACGGACTGGGCTGGACCCGGGATATGGTGGCCCAGCTTGAGCTTTCCTCTAAAGTGGAGCCTGCCAATGTCGCCGTCTATGACCGGAACGGAACACGGCTTCCGGCAGAGCTGACTACAGCAGGAAAGCGGGCAGTGCTGCGTGTGCGGGTGCCGGAGGTTCCGGCATTCGGGTATGCAACCGTATGGCTGCGGGAAGAGGAACAGCCGGGGGCAGATGCATCTGATGCAGGCAATAACTCAATTTCTGCCGCGAACTCCGCTACGTTCGAGGATCGCTTGGAGACCGGCTACTACCGGCTCCAGTTCAATGAGCTGGGCGAGATCATCAGCTTGTACGACAAGGAAGCCGGGCGTGAGATTGTGAAGTCCGGCGAAGCGCTGAACCGGCTGCATTTCTTCCATGACCGTCCGATTCTCTGGGATGCCTGGGATATCGACAGCCGTTATGAAGAGCAGCCCGCCGGAGCAGCGGTACTGCTGGAGAAGCGGCTGCTGTCCACAGGTCCTGTCTGCGATGTACTGTTCTTCCGCTGGAGCCTCGGCCAATCGGAAATCCAGCAGGAGCTGATTCTGTATCACGCCGATAAGCGAATCGACTTCAAGACGAAGGTCCAGTGGCACGAAGCCCACAAGCTGCTGAAGGTTGGCTTCCCGATTGATGTAGTGACCAGCAAGGCCACGTATGAGATTCCGTTCGGCGCACTGGAGCGGACCACGCACCGCAACACCAGCTGGGAGCAGGCACAGTACGAGGTCTGCGGACACCGCTATGCCGATGTGTCAGAGCATGATTACGGCGTAAGCCTGCTGAACGACTGCAAATACGGCTATGATACGCAGGGCAGCACCATCCGTCTGTCCCTGCTGCGCGCTCCGCGCTGGCCGGATCATTCGGCCGATCAGGGAGAGCATGAATTCACCTATTCGCTCTACCCGCATACCGGGGACTGGCGCGCAGCGCATACCCAGCGCAAGGCCGCTGAGCTGAACCATGCTTCGTATGCTGTGGCCTGCGAGGCAAGTGAGGGACAGCATCCGTCCACTGGCTCCTTCCTTCCCTACGAAGGGAAGCAGGTAGTGTTGGACACGGTCAAGCTGGCGGAAGACGGAAGCGGCAGCATCCTGCGGCTATATGAATCTGCCGGTGGACGCGAGACCGTGCGGATCAGCTGGCCGCTGCCGCACTCTGCTATCTATCTGTCCAATGCACTGGAGGAAGAGACCGAGCTTTTGCCGGATGAAGACGGCGTGTTGACGATAGACTTCCATCCGTTCGAGATTAAGACGATTAAGATTATTCATGCTGAATAGAGGTACACAACTATATAGATTGAACTTGAGATTTAAGTTAAGGAAAAGTGGCGTAGGGGAATTTTGGAACTGTAGGAGCGATAGCGTCCGCCTTTGTCTGCGGATTTCAACCGTTAAAAACGGAAAAAATCAAGAAATCTGCAGACAACAGCGGCCGGAAGTCCAAAACTTCTCTGGAGTCACGGCCAATTCCAAAACATATGTGATGAGAAGCTTCAAGTTAATTTCCTAAGTTCAGCTATACCAATAGATCAAGCAAGAAGGAGACTACTACCTTGGAACAATTCAGACTTCCCCGCATCGAGATGCCGGAGCTTACGCTGCCGTCATCCATTCAGGCCGTGCTGGCCGACGCCGAAGCGAAGCTGGCCCACCGGCCCAAGCTGCAACGGCTGTTCCGCAACTGCTTCCCGAATACACTGGAGACGACCACCAAGCTGCTTGATGACGGCACCACCTTTGTGATTACGGGGGACATCCCCGCCTGCTGGCTGCGCGATTCAGTGGAGCAGGTCATTCATTATGTGCCTTTTGCCGCGGAAGATGCTGATCTGCAGCGGATTATCGGCGGGCTGATCAAGCGCCATACGGAGTATGTACTGATCGATCCTTACGCCAACGCGTTCAATGAATCGGCCAATGACTGGCACTGGAATGCCGCCGATGTGACCGAGATGTCGCCGTGGGTGTGGGAGCGCAAATTCGAGATCGACTCGCTGTGCTTCGTGATCCGGCTGGCCCATGCTTACTGGGAAGAGACGAAGCAGACCGATTTCTTTACCTCTGATTTCAAAAAAATGCTCCGCGTCATCACCGACCTGTTCAAGCGCGAGCAGCATCATGCCGAGCAGTCACCGTACCGTTTCACCCGGAACAACGGGATTATGGAGGATTCCATCCGTAACGGCGGCCTGGGGATGCCTGTCAATTACACCGGCATGATCTGGTCCGGCTTCCGCTCCAGCGATGACGCCTGCGACTTCCATTACAACATTCCGGGGAATATGTTCGCTGTGGTGGCGCTGCGGCAGATGCAGGATTTCGCCGAGTGGGTCTTCCGGGACTTGGATTTCCTAGCCGAGCTGAAGGAGCTGGAGCAGGAGGTCGATCACGGCATCAAGCTGTACGGCATCTACCGCCACCCGGAATTCGGGCCAATCTACGCATACGAGACAGACGGATACGGTAACTATAGCCTGATGGATGACGCCGGAACACCGGGCCTGATGTCCATTCCGTACCTGGGCTATCTGAACAATGACGATCCGGTCTATCAGAATACGAGACGGTTCGCTCTGAGCAGCGAGAATCCGTTCTACTTCGAGGGCAAGGCCGCCAAGGGAATTGGCAGTCCGCATACCCCTCCGGGCTACATCTGGCATATGGCGCTGTCGATGCAGGGCATCACGGCAGACAGCAAGGAAGAGCGGCTGGCAGTTATCGCCATGCTGGAAGCTACTGACGCCGATACTGGCTATATGCATGAAGGCTTCCACGCCGACGATCCGGCTGTGTTCACCCGCAAGTGGTTCGCCTGGTCGAACAGCTTGTTCTCGCAGCTGATTTTGCGGGCGCTGAAGGAAGACATTCTCTAAACATACGGTCCGGCACGTAAGAGGCGGTCCTGGTAATATACTATTTTTTCACAGATAAAGGAGACCAGATCATGAGTACAATTATTGGAGAAGCACTACCTAACATCCCTTGGCAGGAGAAGCCTGAGGGCACGAATTCCCCGGTATGGAGATATTCCGCCAACCCGATCATTCCGCGCAACGCCATTCCGAACTCGAACAGTGTGTTCAACTCGGCGGTCATTCCCTTCGAGGGCGGCTTCGCTGGTGTGTTCCGCTGTGATTCGCGGTCGGTCAGCATGGATATCTTCGCGGGCTTCAGTGAAGACGGTGTGAACTGGAAGATCAACCATGAGCCGATCGTATTTGAGGGCGATGAAGAGATCACCAAGCGCGAGTACCGCTATGATCCGCGTGTCTGCAAGATTGACGACCGTTATTATGTCTCTTGGTGCAACGGCTACCATGGCCCAACGATTGGACTGGCGTACACATTCGATTTCAAAACCTTCCATCAGCTGGAGAATGCCTTCCTGCCGTATAACCGCAACGGAGTGCTGCTCCCGCGCAAAATCGGCGGCAATTATGCGATGCTCAGCCGTCCGAGCGATACCGGGCATACGCCGTTTGGCGATATTTTTTACAGTGAGAGTCCTGACCTGACCTTCTGGGGCAAGCACCGCTATGTGATGGGTACGGTTGACGGTGACGCTTCTGCTTGGCAGTCCAAAAAGATTGGTCCCGGACCGATTCCGATTGAAACCGACAAGGGCTGGCTGCTGATCTATCACGGCGTTATCAATACCTGCAACGGATTCGTCTACCGCATGGGTGTCGCGCTGCTGGATCTGGATCAGCCTTGGAAGGTAAAAGCCCGCTCGCGCAACTATATCCTCGGCCCGGAAGAGCTGTATGAATGTGTCGGCGATGTGCCGAACGTGACGTTCCCTTGCGCGGCATTGACTGATGCGGCTACCGGACGGATTGCCATCTACTACGGCTGTGCGGATACAGTGACAGGACTGGCCTTCACGACCGTGGATGAACTGATCAGCTATATGGATGAATATCCGCTGGAGATTGAGGGGTAACAGGTTATGACTACTAAACAGACGGCACATATTATCTCGCATACGCATTGGGACCGGGAATGGTATCTGCCTTATGAGCGCCATCATATCCGGCTGATTCAACTGGTGGACACATTGCTGGACACGCTGGAGCAGAACCCGGATTTCCGCAGCTTTTTCTTCGACGGCCAGACGATTATCATCGAGGATTATCTCCAGGTCCGTCCGGAGAACCGGGAGCGGCTCACGCGGCATATCCGTGAGGGACGGATATTTATCGGACCTTGGTACATTCTGCAGGATGCTTATCTCACCAGTCCGGAAGCCAATGTACGTAACTTACAGCTAGGACATCAGGATGCGGCAGTCTATGGGGAAGTGTCCAAAATCGGTTATTTCCCGGACACCTTCGGCCTGACCGGACAGATTCCGCAGCTTATGCAGCAGGCCGGCATCACTAACGCCTTTTTCGGGCGCGGAGTGAAGCCTACGGGCTTCAACAATATGGTCTCCGATGACGGCTATGAATCCTCGTTCTCGGAGCTGGTCTGGGAAGGGCCGGACGGCTCGCAGGTGCTGGGCATCCTGTTCGCCAACTGGTATTCTAACGGGAATGAGGTTCCCGTCGAGCTTGATGAGGCACGCCGCTACTGGGAGCGCAAGCTGGGCGATGCCCGGCAGTATGCGGCGACCGATCAGCTGCTGTTCATGAACGGCTGCGATCACCAGCCGCTGCAGACCGACCTTCCGGAGGCGATCCGCACGGCGGAGAAGCTGCACCCGGAGGTCAACTTCGTTCACTCGAACTTCCCGGACTATATCAAGGCAGTGGAAGCTTCACTGGCTGGCCGCAGTCTGTCCACGGTGAAGGGCGAGCTGCGCAGCCAGCGCACGGACGGCTGGGGCACGCTGGTCAATACCGCTTCCGCCCGGGTATATCTGAAGCAACTGAACCAACGGGGGCAGGCCATGCTGGAAAAGGTGGCCGAGCCGCTGGCCGTTATCGCTAAGCTGCACGGCGGGGAGTATCCGCATCATCTGCTGGATTATGCGTGGAAGACGCTGCTGCAGAACCATCCGCATGATTCCATCTGCGGCTGCAGCGTGGATGAGGTACACCGCGAGATGGTCACCCGCTTCGACAAAAGCTATCACACGGCTGAGGGCATCGTGGCGGATAGTATGCAGGCGATCACCGCAGCGGTGGACACCTCCGGCTTCGCCGCTTACGGCGAAGAGGCACTTCCGCTCATTGTAACCAATACCAGCGGCTGGAGCCGCACCGGTACGGTGACCATAGAGCTGGATGCGGCCCGCCAGTATCTGCGCGAAGGACTGCCGCTGGAAGAGAATGCCCGGCTTATGAAGGCTGTGGACCTGGCCGGACGGGTCCTGGTCGATGCACAAGGCCAGCCGGTTCCTTGTACGGTGGAGGATCTTGGCCTGTCCTTTGGCTATGATCTGCCGGATGACCGGTTCCGCCAGCCTTATAGCTGCCGCAAGGTGCGTCTGACCTTCGAGGCGGCGGATGTGCCTGCCCTGGGACTGCGCACCTATGCCTGGGTCCGCCCTGTTGGGGCGGCTTCCGCTCAAGAAGCCTCATCGCTGGTTCGCGGCGGACGTGTGCTGGAGAACGACACGCTGCGCGTCGAGGTTATGGCTGACGGCTCCTTCACACTGGAGCATAAGCCTAGCGGCAAGATCTATCGTGACCTTGGTGTCTACGAGAATACCGGTGACATCGGGAATGAATATATGTACAGAGCGCCTGCGGGCGAAGTGCCGCTGACGACTCTGGGCCTTAACGCGGATATCGCTGTTATTGAAGATACGCCATACCGGGCTTCCATCGAAATCACCCATGAATGGGAGATTCCGGCTTCGGCCGATGCCCTGCTGGAAGAAGAACAGCGGGCGCTGGTCTATTACCCGGAGCGGCAGGCTCAGCGCAGTGCCGCTACAGTAACCCTTAAGCTGCGGACGGTCTTGAGACTGGAGCGCAGCGGCAAAGGGCTGGAAGTGAAGAGTTTCATTAGTAATACCGCTAAGGATCACCGCCTGCGGATGCTGTTCCCGGCGGATCTGTCCGCAGCCTCGCACCGCGTAGATTCGATGTTCGAGCTGGCGGAACGTCCGAACGAGCCGGCGCCGGAATGGCAGAATCCCAGCAATGCGCAGCATCAGCAGTGCTTCGTGGATGTTGCTGGAGAGAATGCAGGCCTCACGGTTGCGAACCTCGGATTACACGAATACGAGATTCTGCGGGATGGCCGCAATACCATTGCCGTTACGCTGCTCCGCAGTGTAGGCGAGATGGGCGACTGGGGCTGGTTCCCTACGCCGGAAGCCCAGTGCCTGGGTGAACAGACCGCAGACATGCTGCTCCTGCCGCATAGCGGGGATGCGGTAACCTCCGGTGCCGCTGCGGCTGCTTACCAGTTCCAGATTCCTTGGACCTGCGCGCAGGCAGAGGTTCACGCGGGAACGATTCCTTCCGTGTATTCGGCCGTCCGCTGGAACGGCGGAACCGCTGCTTTCTCTTCCATGAAGCTGAACAAAGAGCGCGGCGATGTGCTGCTCCGCTGGTTCAACCTTACGGAACAGCCTTGCGAGCTGGAACTGGAATCTGTGCTGTCGGTTACCGCCTTCTATACTTCGAATGTACTGGAAGCAGAAGGTGAAGAGCTTCAGCCAGAAGAAGCCGCTTCGCTCAAGCTTCCGCTTGGCGGACATGAGATTACCACGGTCGGCCTCCGGCTGCGCTGATCCACGCGAAGAAGGAAGAGGTGAGAAGAGTATGGATATGAATATGGATGAACCATTAGATCAGAACGTCTCCGATACCTGCCCGCTCACCAGTGTACAGCAGCAGATTGCAGCGGCATCCGGGGAGCCATGGCGGCTGTCTGCCGGGTCCAAAACCCGGATTGTAGACAATGCCAGATCGGATAATAACCGTGTTCTGAACGAAACAGCCTTTATTGTGCTGGGTGAATACTCGGGCATTCTGACACCCGCTGACCAGATCATGACTATTGTTCATGGGGAAACGGAGACACCCGCTTCGGGTGATATCGTCATTGAACTGACGGATCATGAAGCTGCGGGAGACCTGGACAGCAAGGAAGCTTACGTCATTGACATCGGGACTTATGCGAAGATCACCGCATCAAGTGAACGGGCAGTGATGTATGGTCTGCGGACGCTGTTGCAGAAGCTGGCGGATGACGGCTCCGTACCTTACGGAACCATTGCCGATGAGCCTGTCATTCGAGAGCGTGCGCTGCATATCGATATCGGCCGCAAATTCTACAGCGAAGATTGGCTTCTGGAGCGGATCAGAGAGATGTCCCGGCTGCGGCTGAATACGCTGCAGCTGCATTTCTCCGAGAACGAAGGCTTCCGGCTGATGAGTGAGAGCCATCCTGAGGTGGTGTCGGAGCAAGCTTTAACCAAGCAGGAGATGAAGGCGATTATCCTTGAGGCACAGCGTTATCATGTGGATATCATTCCTTCACTGGATTCGCCGGGACATCTGGGGCAGGCTCTCCGCACGCATCCCGAGTGGCTGCTCAAGGATTCAGCGGGAACTCCGGCTCCTGGGGCCCTGGATATTACGAATCCGGCCGCCCGCCGGTTCGTGCTGGATTTGATTGACGAATATGCGGAGTTATTTGCGGGCAGCCGCTATTTTCATATCGGCGGGGATGAATTCATTAACTTCGCGGAGTTCGATAAGTATCCGCAGCTCGCGGAGTATGCCCGGAATGTGCTGAACATCAGCGGCGGCACGGGCGTGGACACTTATATTGATTACCTTAACGAGGTTGCTGAGCATCTGGAATCGAGAGGCTGGACGGTCCGTGCCTGGAATGATGGCCTCTATCGTGCGGATCAGACCCAGCGGGTCGCGCCCAAGCCGTCCATTCAAATCACGTATTGGACGAAGTGGCATCCGATGATGGCCCCGGTGGAAGACATTCTCGCCAAGGGACATCAGGTGATTAACTACAACGATGGCTACTTGTACTACGTGCTGGGCGAAAATGCGGGCTATAAGTATCCGACAGGCGAGAAAATCCGCGCCTCCTGGCATCCCGGCCTGTTCCCGGCCCGTACCGGAGAAGCCAAGCAGGAGTATACCGGAGCTTATCCGCGCGAACTCATCGGCACTACCTTCTCCATCTGGAGTGACAAGCCGGAGGCGCAGACCGAAGCGGAAGTGGCCGCAGGCCTCCGCGGCCCGCTGCGGGCGATGGCGGAGTTAGCCTGGTTGGGGAAGCAAGATGCGGGTGAGTAGATGGCTGAATAAATAGCTTAGTAGACAATAGTATTGCTTTCTATGATTGCAGCAACGGATACCGTCCGCTTCACAGGGACTTGTCCGTTGCTGTTTTTTTGCGTGAATTGGGAAAAGCGAACACAATGGGCAGTGCGAGGGTACGTGGTCCCAATATAGTCGAAAAACCGACCACATTGGGCACGCGCGGCGTCCATGGACTGAATGTATGCGGAAAACCGAACATATCATGATGCCTAAATATCTTAAATTCATTTTATATACATTTATGCTATCATATTACTCAAAAAAGACAGGCGGTGCAGGTGTGCAGAACATCAAAGTCTATCATTACGATGCGTTCAGCAGCATTCCGAACAAGGGGAATCCGGCAGGAGTTGTCCTGAACGGCGAGGGGCTCACGGAGCAGCAAATGCAGGAGGTCACAGCGAAGGTGGGTTTCAATGAGACGGCGTTTCCGTTAAAATCCAACCTGGCGGATCTCAGAATCCGCTATTTTACCCCGGGGCATGAGATTAATCTCTGCGGCCACGGGACCATGGCGTTGTTATATGCCATGAAGACCAAGGGTCTGCTTGGAGACGCCAGCGAGCTGACCATCGAGACCAAAGCAGGAGTCTTGCCCGTCCGTTTCACAGAAGATCACGACAGCCTCTATATGACGATGAGACAGGCCAGTCCCCAGTTTCAACCCTTTAACGGATCGCTTGAGGACCTGGCCCGCTCGATCGGCCTTGAACCCGGTGATATTGATCAGACCCTGCCGACCATGTACGGCAGCACCGGAACGTGGACCTTACTGGTCCCGGTCACAAGCCTTGACGCCTTCACCCGGATGGTGCCGGACAACAAGCGGTTTCCCGAGGTGCTGAAGGAGATGCCCCGCTCGTCCATTCACCCGTTCTGTCTGGAGACGTATGATCCTGAGGCGCATATGCACGCCCGCCATTTCTCCTCCCCGTTCTCTGGGACCACCGAGGACCCGGTGACTGGCACCGCCTCCGGGGTGATGGGGGCTTATTATTCCAGGCATATCGGCGGACAAGCACCCTCCTTCGAGCTGCTAATTGAGCAGGGCCTTGAGATCGGCAGGGACGGCAGAGTCAGAGTGTCAGTGTCGGACAACGGCAACACTATAGAAGTGACTGGCAATGCAGTTTATGTGAATGAATTTGATGTGATGCTGTGATTTCCCTCATTCCTGTGATGTGTCAGTTCTCCCCCTTGCCATAATGTAATCCCGCCTGATAGGCCTGTTCCAGAAGCGCTTCATAATGCGGGGGCGGCGAATCCAGGGTCTCGTAAAAGAACTCAACCTTGGAGTCTGTGATTCCGCAGTAATCGGCAATTCCTACGTTCAGCAGACGCGTGGTGGCCTCATCATAATTACGTTTCTTCACCTGCTCCTCCGATACGCCTGCCAGAGCCAGCCATAGCGCACGATAATCATGCAGATTACTTGTGCCGTAGGCAACCCTGTTGTTCAGCACCCGGTCGATATACCCCTTCAGCATGGCCGGCAGATGCCACCACCACAGCGGAAAAACAAATGCCAGGCCGTCATGCTGCCGCAACCGCTCCATTTCCCGCTCTAATTCAGGAGAATAGGGCTGTTCCTGTTCACCTGCGGTCATATTGAGTTCCTCTCTCCCCTGTAGAACAGGGTCAAATCCTATCCCATGCAAATCCAATATCTCATAATCATGGCCGGCCTGGCTCAATCCCTCTGCGAAACGGCGGGCGACCTGGAAGGTCAGGGAATCTTGTCTTGGGTGTGATACGACGATTAATACGCTCATGCTTGTATCTTCACTACCTTTCTTAATAGCAGGTTTGTAGCCATGTTCCTTGGCTGATGCTATTATAAACAGGAATAAAATAATCCGGAAGGACGCACTTTGCTGTTCTATAGGAAGGTGTATGTTCCATAGGAACATTGAGGTACCCTACATAATGGAGGCAGAAGCAATGACTGAACAGAATGGCGATAGCGTTCCCAAAAAGTACAAAGTAGGCGTAGAGGCGGCGCTGGAAGTGATGGGCGGCAAGTGGAAGCCGCTGATTATCTACCATCTTATGACCGGACAGAAGCGAACCTCCGAGCTGCTGCGGCTCATTCCGGGCTTAACCCAGAAAGTGCTGACTGCCCAGCTAAGAGGGCTGGAGAACGATGAGATTATCTCACGGACCATCTACCAGGAGATTCCTCCCAGAGTGGAGTATGAGCTGACGGCCTACGGCTGGGGGCTGAAGCCCGCGCTGGACCTGTTATGCTACTGGGGAGAGGAGCATCTGGACAGGATCCATGGCGACAGGTCCAAGGTGCTGGAGGACTTTTAGGCATCAGAGCGAGACAGAGAGAAAAGGGGAAAGAGCATGGAATTTGCAAGTCTAACCACAGTCGTCACCCTCATTAACATCATTCTGGCACTGGGCTTTCTGTTCATTGAGCGCAGGGAGGCTGGATATACCTGGGCCTGGCTGATGGTACTGTTTTTCATCCCGATTCTGGGATTTGTCTTGTATATCTTTTTCGGACGCAATCTCAAAAAGAAGAATTTCTACAAGCTCTTCATCGAAGAGCAGGAATATGTCCAGGCCGAAGCCGACAAGCAGCTGGCAGCCTTCGCGGAAGGGGCGGATGACAGGTCGCAGCTGCTGACGAACTATGCCCAGCTCATCAACATGAATATCCGTTCGTCGCACGGCCTGTTATCCAGCGATAATGAGATTGTTATTTACAGTGACGGCCATCAGAAGTTCGCCGCGTTATTCGAGGATATCCGCTCTGCCCGCGCAGAGATCAACATTCAGTATTATATCATTCAGCCGGACCGTCTGGGCCGGGAGCTGAGGGATATGCTGATCGTGAAGGCCATGGAAGGCGTGAAGGTGCGGCTGTTATATGATGAAGTCGGCTCGAAGCGGATTTCACGGCATTTTTTCAGAGAATTACGTGCAGCAGGGGGCGAGGTTGAAGTGTTCTTCCCGTCCCTGCTCAAGCCGCTGAACTTCCGGATCAACAACAGGAATCACCGCAAGCTGTGTATTATTGACGGAAGCATCGCCTATATCGGCGGGTTCAATGTGGGGGATGAATATCTGGGGCAGGTTCCGAAGTTCGGCTACTGGCGTGACACTCATCTCCGGATTACCGGAAATGCAGTCAGCCATATCCAAGGCAGATTCATCCTGGACTGGCATCAGGCGGGGATGCATGAGCGCGGGGATTACGGGGAATTCGTCTTCAACATGGAGCCCCATACAGGGACAAGCCCGGTGCAGATTATTACAAGCGGCCCCAATTCGTCCACCGAGCATCTGAAGAATATGTACATCAAGCTTATTTTATCGGCTAAAAAAAGTGTGTACATCCAGACCCCGTACTTCATACCGGACACCAGCTTCATGGACGCCTGCAAAATCGCCCTGCTCTCCGGAGTGGATCTGCAGATCATGATCCCTAACAAGCCTGACCATCCGTTCGTGTATTGGGCCACCTGGGCGTATGCCGGAGATCTGCTGAATTACGGGGCCAAAATCCTGCTCTACGAGAATGGCTTCCTGCACGCCAAAACGATTGTCGCTGACGGAGAGGTTGCTTCTGTCGGAACGATGAATATCGATTCGCGCAGCTTCCGGCTGAACTTCGAGGTGAATGCCATTGTGTATGACCGGGCGATTGCCGAACAGCTCCAGGATATTTTCCTGAACGATGTCAGACTGTGCTCTGAGCTGACCGTTGAACGTTATGCGCAGCGCTCGCTGGTGATCAAGCTGAAAGAGGGGATTTCCCGGCTGTTGTCGCCTATTCTGTAAGGAGAGTGGAGCGCGGGCAGCTGTATTTTATTGAGGGAGGAATGACAAATGGGTATGCTGGGTCAATATGTCATGGTGGATGAGGATACACTGGAGCGCATGATGGAGATGGACGGTTCAGAGCTGATGAATACGCTGGAGAAGCTGATTGAAGGCGGAAGTGAATATTACGATATCGACAAGCTGTGGGAGGAGCTGCATCTCGCGCTAACTGGAGTCTCGGCCAGTGAACCTATCGAAGGCGATCCGTTAAGTGAAGCTGTTGTCGGGGTTCATGTGTTTGAGGTGGAAGAGGAGGACGGGTTCTTCGCGTGCACCGAGCAGGATGAATTGGAGGACATTATTGCGGCGATGCAGCAGGTGGACTTCGATCAATTGAAGACGGATGGTGTAGCGGAGGAGCTGAGGGCAGCTTTGAAGGTTGAATTTGCAGGCCTGCTGGACTTCTACGGGAAGGCGCTGGCGGGCGGGAAGCACGTGATTTTCAGTGTGGCTTGAACGGGATGGCGCGAAGCGCCGGGACCTCGTTAGGAGGGGGAACCGGGCTTCAGGTTTTTCTGGAGATAATATTTGCTCTGCCCTTCATGCGGACAATCTTTGATCTCGCCGAAGATCTCATACCCCTGCTTCTGATAAAAAAACGGCGCCTGCCAGCTCATCGTGGTCAACTCGCTTACCTTACAGCCGCGTTGCCTGGCTCTGTGCTCCAGCTCTTCCAGCAGGGCCTTGCCGAGTCCATGCCCCCTGTACCCGGGATCCACAGCCAGCAAGTGCACATTCAGAATATTCCAGACCATATCCCCGGTAACGCCGCCGATGAAGACGCCGTTCTCATAGGCCGCCAGGGAGATCACCTCGCGCTGATAGGGCGGAATGCTGCTGTCCATGCGGCGGCTGTGTTCCTCCAGTAAGCGGGAGATTTCCTGCTGGTTCTGAGCAAGATCCAGTTCTATAATGTTCATGGGTACTCCTCCTTAGTATTTGAATTCAATTATAGCCATTATATCAAAATAGAGCCTGCGGACGATGCCGCAGGCTCTATTTGTACATGGAGAACGGCGGGAGTGCCGTCCGTTATTCCGGGGAGATGTACATGTCTTGGAGTCCCGCAAAGTACCTGACTATTCATCGAAGCCAGGTCTCCGCTTTGTGTGTGGCGAGTTTAGTGCTTGTGTCCGCTCTCGGCATTCAGCTTGGCGATCAGCTTATCGCCTTCGACATCGAGATTCGGCAGCAGGCGGTCCAGCCATTTCGGCAGCCACCAGGCTTTGTCGCCGAAGACGGCCATGACGGCCGGAACAAGCGTCATCCGGATGATGAAGGCATCGATCAGGATGCCGAAGGCCAGCGCGAAGCCGATCTGCTTAATCATCGCATCAGGGGCGAAGATGAAGCCGGCGAAGACGGACACCATGATCACACCTGCGGCCAGTACGACCCGGCTGGCCAGATCATAGCCGTGAATAACACTGTCCTTGCCATGGCGGCCGTGGACATAAGCTTCACGCATGGAGCTGACCAGGAAGACTTGATAATCCATGGCGAGTCCGTACAGAATACCGGTGACCAGGATCGGCATGAAGCTTAGCAGCGGTCCGCCGGTATCGAAGCCGAACAGCGAATGCAGCCAGCCCCATTGATAGACGGCGGTGGTTACGCCGAAGGTGGCAATAATACTTAACACGAAGCCGACGGTTGCTTTGATAGGTACGATAATGGACCGGAATACCAAGAGCAGAATGATCAGCGACAGGATAACGATGATCCCGATGTATATAGGGAAGGCATCGGACAGCTTCGAGGACATATCAATATTGATGGCGGTGAAGCCGGTCACGCCAAGATTAATATTGTTGCCGGTGGTCAGGCTGGACGCTGGATCACGCAGCTCCTGTACCAGGTCTCTGGTTGCGGTATCTGTGGGCCCTGTCTTCGGAATCAGGCTGATAATGGCGATATCGCCGGTGGGACTGACACCGAGCGGAGAGACCAGGGTCACATTATCGTGCATTTGCAGCTCCTGAACCAGCTTGCCCAGGATCGGCATGGAGATCTTCTCAGACGGATTCTTTGTCTCAGCAACCAGCAGCAGCGGGCCGTTGAAGCCTTCACCGAACCCTTTGGAGATGACATCATAGCTCTGACGGGCCGGAGTATCCAGGTTCGCCGAGGCGCCGGATGGAATACCCAGCTCCATCTTGGTCACTGGAATGGCGGCTGTGCCAAGCACCAGCACCACCAGCACAATGATGGCCCAGCGGTATTTCACCGTGGCATTTGCCCAGCGGTGCGAGAAGCTGTGCTGCGCTTTTTTGGCAGCGGTGCTGTGCTTGGTCCGGGCTTTGGCGGTTACGATCCGTTCACCGACCAGGCCGAGCAGCGCAGGCAGCAGGGACAAGGCCAACAGGACATTGATCAGAACGCTGGCCGCAGCAACTAGGGCCATAGTAGACAAGAAGCCGATGCCGATGACGAGCATGCCGCATAAGGCGATAATAACGGTCAGACCGGCGAAGAATACCGCGCTGCCTGCGGTGCCCAGTGCACGGCTGGCTGCTTCGGCTGCGCTTAATTTCTCATCCAGGATCAGACGGCGCTGGCGGTTCACAATGAACAGCGAGTAGTCGATCCCCACGGCGAGACCAATCATCACGGCAAGAACCGGTGTAATATCGTTCATCTGGATCAGGCTGCCGAGGGCAAACGCACCTCCGACGCTAATGCCTACTCCGAGAAGTGCGGTCAGCAGCGGCAGCCCGGCGGCAACGACTGAGCCCAGCGTCATGAACAATACGATGGCAGCAACGGCTACGCCGATCGCTTCCGTGGAGCCGATGGCCGGCATGCTTTTGAGCGAGTCGCTTGGAATCGCGGTAATGCCTGAACCGGACTGTTCAACTTTGGTCACGGTATCGATGATGTTGTCCGGCACCTCCGATGGCAGAGATGTCTGCTGAACCGTGAACTGGAACTGGAACAGGGCAATGCTGCCGTTAGCCGACAGCATCACGCCGGGAACCGGAGCGCCGTCAACAATCAGCGGACCGAACGGTGCTGCCTGAGCAGCAGCGGCTTGACCAGCAGCGGCAGAAGGATCGGCAGCGGCTTGACCAGTGGCAGCGGAAGGATCAGCGGCAGCTTGACCGGCAGCGGCGGAAGGATCAGCGGCAGCTTGACCGGCAGCGGCGGCCGCTGCTTGTGCTGCCAGTTCGGCAGGGTTGATGACATATTCCATGTTGTATACATCATTAATAGCTTTTAGAAGCAGCGCTGTACGCTCAGGCGTATCAAGACGCTCCCCGTCCGGTACAGTGAAGGCGATACTAGCCTGGCCTCCGGCCGCAGCGGGCAGCTCTTTTGTCAGCTTATCCAGCACCTTTTGCGACTCTGTGCCTTCAATTTTCATCTCGGAGCTGGATTGAATGCCGTTGACTCCAATCAGGGTGCCTACAACTCCGAGTACAATGATCCAGACTGCAATGAAGGCCCAGGGCTTAGCATAAGCCGATTTACCTAAGCGGTATAGAAAAGTAGACATGTAGTGGTTTCTCCTCTTTATCTGTGAATTTAGAAGCCGTTGCGTAAATAAGCAAACATGGAATTCAGGTATTGTTCAAACGGCATAGCCCCGGAGTCCCCGCTCTGCTGCTCACCCGGCAGCATGACGTTCAGCCGTCCGTCCAGGATAGGCACGAAGGCCCCATAGACGGCACCTACCAGCAGGTGGGTATATCCATCGGCATACCGTCCACGGGTGAACTGCTCCAGTGTCTCCTGGGCGGTGATCTGCAAATGCCGGAAGACATTGAGAATGTAAGGCTCCAGGGACGGATATTGATTAGCCAGGGAGACGAACTGCCGCAGCTTATGCAGGAACTCCGAGGTGAATTGCAGCTTCAGCAGATTGTACAGGGCATCGAGCGGTGTAGCATCCGACGGCAGAGCAGCCAGCGGGTTATTCTCTTTCTCTTGGACAGCAATAATGCCAATGAAATAGGCGGCGACTGCCTCCTCCTTACAGGAGAAGTAATTCGCAAAAGTCCGCCGGGAATATCCAGCCTTCTGAACAACATCATCCACAATGAAGCCATCCATGCCATGCTCAAGCGCAAGCTCGAAGGCCGCTACGGCTAAGGCATAGGCGGTGGCTTCTTTTTTTTTGTCCCGCAGATTCAGTTTGGAATTCAAAAGTAAATGTTCCTCCTTTCCCTGAAATCTATAAGCTCTATAGAATCTATAGGTTCTATTATTGCTCAAAGGGAAAGATTGCACAATGAGCATCGAGTGACGGAAATGTGAATATTTTAAATTTGGAGTAATGGACTGAGAAAGAAAGGTGGGGGGAGGAGATTAAGTTAGGAGGGCGTGGGGAAGGGAGTGGGAAGTAAGTGAGTAAATGAGGAGTGAGAGCTAGAGTGGGAGTAAGTGAAGGAGAGTAAGTGAGTAAGTGAGTAGATGAGTGAGTAGATGAGTGAGTAGGTAAGTGAGAGTTAGTGTGGGAGTAAGAGTAGGGGAATAAGTGAGTATGAGAGTGGGAGGGGATTAGGTGAGCAAATGAGCAGTACGTGAGAGGAAGAGTAACATGGGTGTAAACAGACGATAGCGCGAGCAAATCCCCGGGCGGATAAGAGTAGAGCTGAAGAATGCGCCTTCATTCACGAAGGGACAGCATTATTGACTTCTTTTGTCATCCGTGAGGTTTTACATTAAATGGCTGCAGGCGTAAGATTCAATCAACAACCGAATGAAATGACACTGTTCTTGAAATGGCTGAATTCCGTAACGGGAACGGGGGAACCAACTGGTGCAGGTGGCTTAAGGATAGGCTGCTGAGTACCCGGGGTGAATCCTTGCCAGTGTGCTACTATGGCTCTGGTGAGGTAGGGCAATCTCGCTGCCCGAATCCGTCAGCTAACCCCGTAAGCCTCGAAGAGAGAGGATGAGCGCCATGATCGAGTAACCGACCACGGAGAGCCCTGCTGCTGCTGTGGTCTTTTTGCTGTGTAGGGAAGGGGATTAATCCCACTGAATGCCCTGAAAATGGGCTGGATGCAGAAATGAAGAGCACAAGTGCCCTTGAATCCAATTGCGCCTCTGCCATACACAACCAAGCAGCCTAAAGTGGAAATTAGGGGCAATAGTGACAGGTGGAAGCACAATTTAATCTTATAACAACACTGATTAGTCATTTATATGCCGCAATAGTCTTTTTATGTACCACATTAGTCAGTTTCCGCATCGCCACTACAGTCAGTTTTCTTATAGCCATATTACATTGAAAGGAGGGGTTCCCATCGCTACTGTATTTATCGTCTGCTTCTGGGTTGGCCTCGTGCTTATCCTAAGCGGCAGCATTCATGGGCACGGTCTGGTAGGCCACCTGCATGTAGGGGGAGGGGATGCTGGGGGGCCGGGCTTTCTCCCGATTCTTCCGCTGATGGTGTTTGTCACCGTCTGGGGCGGCACGGGGTATATGCTTGTCAAGTACAGCGGGATGCAGCTGCTCACCGTGGTACTGGTCTGTACCTTGATCGCCCTGCTGCCGGGCATCCTGCTCTACACGGTACTGGCCCGGGTGATGACCCGGTATGACAGCAGTATGAGTGAACTCGATTATGATCCGGCAGGCCAGCTCGGCTATATCAGCATCGCCGCAGCGGATGGGGCCGTGGGAGAGATGAAGTATGTGCTGCACGGGACCATGCGCTCCATCGGCGTGCGGGCCGAATCCGGTCAGTCGCTATTGCGGGGCGATCGGGTGATTATTGTGAAGACGGATAAGGGGATCGCAGCGGTCACTTTGTTCGAGAGGGAAATGGAACAAAACTAACGGGGAGTGTCGGAGCAAATGTTAATTTTATATGTAACCGGAGCTATTGTTGTTGTGATTCTGCTGGCGTTAACCAGTATTGTGACCGCGTATAAAAAGGTTCCGCCCAATCAGGCCATGATCGTATACGGTCTCGGCGGCAAAAGAGTGGTTCAGGGCGGAGGGACATTCGTCATCCCCGGCTTCCAGAACAATAAAACCATCTCCATGATGCTGATGAGCTTCGATGTGATCCCGGCGCAGGCCATGTTTTCCCGCCAGGGCATCAAGCTGAACCTGGAGGCGGTCGCCCAGATTAAGATCAAAAGCGATCCAACCGCTATTCTCACAGCCAGCGAGCAGTTCATTGACCGGCCGGAGGAAGACCGCGAGACGATTATTCTGCATTCGGTGGAAGGCCATCTGCGCGGCTTGATCGGGCAGCTCAGTGTAGAATCTATACTCAAGACCCCAGACGAAATCAACAGCAAGATGCGGGAGACCTGCTCAGAGGATCTCGACAAGATGGGGCTGGAGGTCGTCAGCTTCACCATCAAGAAAATTACCGACGACAAAGGGTACATCGACAATATGGGGGTGCCTGAGATTGAGCGGATTCGCCGTGATGCCAGCATCGCCAAGGCTGAAGCCGAACGCGATATTCAGATCAAGCAGGCCGAGGCGGAGAAGGAATCCTCCATTGCCAAAGCCAATGCGCATCAGGCGACGATTGAAGCAGGAACCGCTGCCCGTGCGAAGGAATCGCTGTTCGAGAAGGAGCTGAACATTAAGCAGGCGGACTTCAAGCTGGAGACCGAGGTGAAGAAGGCACAGGCGGATCTGGCGTACGAATTGCAGCAGAATAAGATCAAGCAGTCGCTGGTTACCGAACAGGTCAAAATCACACAGATGGAGGCCGAGGCCAACCGGACGGTCCGGGAGATTGAGGTGGAGCTGAGACAGCGGGAGCTGGAGGCGACAGTGATCAAGCCGGCCCAGGCGGAGAATCAGGCGACAATTATGAGAGCGGAAGCCGCCAAGCAGCGGCAGATTCTGGAGGCGGAAGCCGAAGCCGCTACGACGACCAAGCGCGGACTGGCAACAGCGGAGGCGGAATTGGCAAAAGGGAAGGCGAATGCGGAGATCGTCCAGCTCGCCGGAGCGGCGGAAGCGGGGGCATTGCAGAAGAAAGCGGAAGCCTATAAGCAGTTCACGCAAGCCGCGTTGACTGTGGAATTCCTGAAAATCCTGCCCGAGCTGGCTGAGAAAATCGCCTCCCCGCTGGCCAAGGTAGATAAGATCACCGTCATCTCCCAGGACGGGGCTTCCTCAGGCGTGAACAAGATTACGGGTGATATCGCCAAAATCATGGCCCAGGTTCCAGAGCTGACCCAGACACTTACCGGCATGAACGTGACTGAGGCGCTCAGCGGGTTACTTGGCCGGGATCATGAGCATGGACAGGAGTAGAAGAGGAGTAGGGGAGGCAGTAAGTAGTTAATGAAACGGCAGCAAGCCCCTTCCTGACTGCATCTCTCCACAAAAAAACAGGCGTCAATCTCCAAAAGGAGGCTGACGCCTATGGCATGTCTGAAGCTGTAGATCAGCGCTGCACCGCTCTCAGGCGATAGGTGCAGCTGGCGTAATCCCCGCGCAGGTCGGAGACCACAAGACCGATACGCATCAGGCGGTCACCGCCCAGCGCTGTGCCGTCAAAGGCGGGCTGGAATGGAGCGGAGCTGACGCCATCTGCAGGTGCAGAGGCTTCTGCGCCGCCGTGGACATGCCCGTTGCTGCCTTTTGCCCCCGTCTCAATGACATAATCCAGCTCGGGATTGAGTCCTTTGAGCGTAAGGCGCGAGATCGGAGGATTCGGTATGGCCAGCACGCGGAAATAAGCGACGAAGGCTTCGGTCTTGTCCTCGCTGACGAACATCCAGGCGGTGTCGCCACTACCCTCGAACGGACTCAGCAGGCGGTACATATCCCCTTGCTGCACCAGTGTGCGGATCTCCTTGTACTGGGCAATCTGCCGGGTAGCCAGGTCCTTCTCCGCTTCGGTGAACTTTGTGAGGTCCAGCTCATAACCGAAGTTGCCGCTCATCGCCACATCCCCGCGTGTAGCTAGGGTGGTGATGCGGTCTACCTGATGGTTCGGAACATCAGACACATGTGCGCCCATGCTGCTGGCTGGATAGACAATACTGGTGCCGTACTGAATCGCCAGGCGTTCTACCGCATCGGTGTTGTCACTGGTCCAGGTCTGCGGCATATAGAACAGGATTCCCGGATCGAACCGGCCGCCGCCGCCGGAGCAGCTCTCGAACAGAATGTCCGGGAAGCGCGAGGTCAGGCGCTCCAGCAAATTGTACAGCCCCAGCATATAGCGGTGGGCGGTTTCTTTTTGCCGCTCAGGGCTGGCTTTGGCAGAAGCTATCTCGGTCATATTACGGTTCATGTCCCACTTGATATAGCGGATCGGGGCACTGGAAAATACGGCGCTTAAGGTCTCATACAGATAGTCGCAGACTTCCGGACGGGAGAGGTCCAGGATGAGCTGGTTGCGGCCTTCCGTGCGGCGGCGTCCTGCGGCATGTAGGCACCAGTCCGGGTGCTTGCGGTACAGCTCACTGTCCGGCGAGACCATCTCCGGCTCCACCCATAGACCGAACTGTACGCCTTCCTTGTTGACCCGGCCGGCCAGATCCGCCAGACCTTCAGGCAGCTTGCGGCGGTCCTCGAACCAGTCGCCGAGTGAGCTGTTATCCTTGTCGCGTCTGCCGAACCAGCCGTCGTCAAGGACGAATAGCTCAATGCCGAGCGGGCCTGCTGCTTTGGCGATGGTTGCGATTTTGTCCGCATCGAAGTCGAAGTAAGTCGCCTCCCAGTTGTTGACCAGAATCGGCCGGGCCTGATCACGGTGAACACCGCGGCAGAGCCGGGTCCGGTACAGCCGGTGATAGGTACGCGACATTCCGCCGAGACCTTCACCGGAATAGACGAGCACGGCCTCCGGGGTCTGGAAGGATTGGCCCGGCTCCAGCAGCCAGGAGAAGTCGAACGGATTAATCCCGATGCTTACACGGGTCTGTCCGAACTGCTCAACCTCAGCAGTGGCGGCGAAGCTGCCGCTGTAGACGAGGCTGAAGCCGTAGACATCCCCCTGGTCTTCATCTGCGCCGTGACGTAGCAGCGCAATGAACGGATTGGTCTGGTGGCTGCTTGAGCCGCGGCGGCTCTCCAGTGACAAGGCAGCACCCGGAGTAAGCGGACGGCGCTGCACATGGCGCTCTCTGGCCCATGCGCCGCTCAGATGCAGCGTATCGTAAGAGGAATCGGCGAAATCGACGGATGCGCTAAGCGCCTGCTCCAGCCGGAGCGGGGCTTCGCCGTTATGCTCGAAGCGGACGGAACGGGTAATCGCGTTATGATCGGCGAATACGGTGTAGAGCAGTCTAACCGTTAGACCAGCGTAGTCATCTTTCAGGGTAAGCTCCAGTGTCTGTGCTTCTGCTTCATTCTCCGCATACACGGCAGGCAGTCCTTCGAGTGCCGGCTTGCCTGGTGTAATGGTATATCCTGCATATTTGAGTTCAGAGATCCGCGTGCCGTCCGCTAGCTGAACCTGATAGGCCGGCCGCCGGAAGTCGCTCGTTCCATACTGCGGATACTCCTGAGGCAGGGCATCCAGAGAGAGCGAAGGCCGCGTTAGCACCGGGGTTGGCGAGAAGGAGGCACGTTCGCGCAGCTCAAGCACTCCGTTCAGGCTGCTGTCATGGCGAAGCCTCGCTCCCCAGTAGACATGGGCAGGATAACCTTCAATCAGTTGGATAATGTAGCTGGTATCTTTGGACTGAAGGTGGAACAATCCTCGTGATTCGTCTGCAAAAATGTTCATGATCATAACACTCCTTGTGTGATGGTATAAGGTTCGATGATCTGGACCAACTTGAGTGCTGCTCCTGCGGAACCCTTGGAACAGGCAAAACAACTATTGCTGGGTAGCCGGGCTGCGGTTAATCCGCTGTCCCGCCGCTGGTCTCCCGGACTATCAGCTTCGTGCCGATCATCGAATGCGAAGGGGCTTCGCGTCCTTCGAACCGCTCGGCGAGCAGTTGAACCGCAGCTTTGCCCATCTGCTCGGGATAGGCGCGGACCGTTGTCAGCGGAGGCTGAACATAGGCCGCCATCTCGATATCATCGAAGCCGACGACAGCCATCCCGGCAGGCACCTGTATCCCGTGATCATGCAGGGCGCGCAGAGCGCCTACTGCCAGCGGATCACTTGCAGCGAAGCAGGCCGTAGGGCGCTTGGAACCTAACAGCAGCTCGCTCATCATCCGGTAGCCGTCAGCACTGGTCCAGCTTCCCGTGCGGATCAGCGCCGGATCATAGCAACCCTGGCTCTGCATAATCCGGGTGTAATGATGCCTGCGGCGCTCCTCCTCGCTGCCGCCTCCGATGAAGGCGATCTCGCGGTGACCGAGCTCCAGCAGATGGCCCAGCGCCTGATCGACAGCCTGCCGGAAATGTGTCCGCACGGAGTCATATTCCGGGCGCTCCGAATAATGGTCGACCAGTACGGTGGTGCTTGTATCCGGGTGCAGCTTCGCAAGCTCTCCCGGCTGGAAGCTTCCGCCAACTACAATAAGCCCGTCACCTGTGGGCCGGAGCGGGGCTGGCGTGCTGTGTCCGCGCAGCGTCTGGCCGAGCCGGATGCCCAGCTCCTCACAGCGCAGCTCCACGCCGCGCCGGATCGAGCCGTAATAAGGGTCGTCCCGTTCCTCTTCGGCTGTACACCAGAGCAGAAGCGTGACGGTCTTGCTGCCCAGCTCGTTCTCCCGCTTCAGCTGCCGTACCCGTGAGGGCTTGTAGCCAAGCTGCCCGGCCACAGCGAACACCCGGCTGCGCGTCTCCTCACTGACCGCCAGAGACAGGTCATTATTTAGTACTCTTGATACGGTTGCGGCCGATACGCCGGCCTCGCGGGCGATGTCTTTAATCGTTGCCAAGCTGCTCACGCCTTTTTAGTTAATAAATTTACTAAATATTCGTCTTCATCCTATCATCTCTTTAGAGTTCTTTCAAGCAGATTTTGAGGAGCGCTTACATTAGGGAGGGGGTGCCCCGCCCCAACA
This sequence comes from Paenibacillus sp. FSL P2-0089, assembly GCF_038595095.1. NCBI lineage: Bacteria > Bacillati > Bacillota > Bacilli > Caryophanales > Paenibacillaceae > Paenibacillus > Paenibacillus sp. FSL P2-0089. Next base: position 5,021,186 of record NZ_CP152006.1, on the reverse strand, counting down.
TCCTCGCGGACTGGAAAGACCTTATCAGCGCCAAATTACACCATTAGGCAGGCCAGGCGGACTCAGAGGGCGTTAACTAACCCGTTACTCCTCATTTATAGCTGCAAATGGCAACATAAGCGCTCCTGAGTCCGGAAACACAAGAAAAGTTGGTTTTTTCGCGTGATAGCGTCATCTGAGTCCGCTGGATGCCAAAAAAGCCTAGGAGGAGTTCGTACCAAGGTTACAGCAAGTCTTACTTTGTTGTTCGGCTCTTGCTCTTCGGAAACAGCTAGGCCTCAGCTCATGATTCCGTTTGTACGCAAATAAAAAAGAGGCTGCCTATACCGGCAGCCCTGTCTACTTTTCCGCATTATTACGCCATCTCATCCATATCATTCTACAGTACGCTCACCAAATAAATGTCCCACAATCAGATCCGCACACGCTTCATAGGTATATCATGTGTGTTCCCCTCCCGCATTCCCTTCAATCTGCTGTATATAATCCCGGGGAGAGAGCCCGGTGACCTTTTTGAACACCTTGCTGAAATAGAAGGCGCTCTCATAGCCCAGCTTCTGAGAGATTTCGTAGATCCGGCCTTCGCCGCGGACCATCATTTCCTTGGCGGCGGTGATTTTGGTCTCTGTGATATACTCAACATAGTTCACCCCGGCGACCTTGGAGAACAGGTGGCTCAGATAGTTGGGGCTGAAGTTGAACACATCCGCGACTTGATTAAGCGACAGCTTGGTACCGAGATTTCTTTTGATATACTCCTGGACATTCTTCACCACCTGCTCCTTATAGCTCTGTCTGCGGGTGGCGAGCATCCGGACACAGCCGTCCCGGAACTGGACGAGCCAGCCGGTAATCTCTTCAATCGTATGCATCTGATAGATCGCCCGGTAGCCCTCCGGCTCCTGCTCGAAGATCTGCTCCACCATGTTCTCCCCGTCCGCGAGCAGGGAGGTCGCCATATATAGAATGTTGCAGGCGGCATCGGTGGCGGGAACGAGCAGATCGGCCCGTCCGTCGAAGATCTCGATCATCCGGGAGATGATGCTGTGCAGGGCGCGGGTATCCATTTCTTCAAAAGCTCTGCGGATCTCCAGCCGCGATTCCGAGAAATCAAACAGCAGGTGCTCCTGCAGGAGGGCTTCGCCTTCCGTGAAGAAGACGAAGGAGCGCTCCTTCACAGCGGCGGGCAGCGCCTTCCGGGCGGCGAGATAGCTCCCCTGCAGCAAAAACGGATCTTCCACCGCGAAGCCGATCGCCCCGATAATGGTCACATTGAAGTAATTATGCAGTACGGAGGCCATGTCCGCCAGCAGCTTCTGGATGTCTTGCATCCAGAGCTGCGGGTCCGGGCCCGGCACAGGCAGGGTCAGCGCGAAGTTGCGCAGATCCAGGCTGGTGACGTAGCAGGCGCTTCTGGAGGCCAGTGTATCCTTTGCCATCTGCACGGTGCTTGAGCATAAGGCCACCAGCTTATCCCCGCGCGGCGGGACGGTGTCCGGCCCGAGAATGCGGCAGGTACAGACCAGATAAGCCGGCGCGGAGAGGTCCACCTCCAAATCCTCCTTTTGCAGCAGATACTGGTTCTTGTTCTCGAACAGGCCGCTTAACAGCCGGATGAAGAATTTATCCCGCTGGGCCTGGAGATTGCCGCGATGGACCAGCTTCGGATAGCTCTCCATGGTCTGGTACTCCTCCAGGATACTGGTGGCCCGGCGGATCGATTCGGCCAGCGCCTCCGGGGTCAGCTCCAGCTTCACCAGGTAATCAGTGGCCTGGATCTCAATCGCTCCGCGCGCATACTGGAATTCCTCGTAGCTGGTCAGCATGATGAACAGCGGAAGCCGCCCGTACTTGCGGCGGACCGAGCCGGCGACCTCGAGGCCGCTTTTGATCGGCATTTTGATATCACTGATTACAATGTCCGGGCGGAGGGTGTCGATCATTTCTTCCTCCTGTGCGCCGTTGTGGGCGATGCCGACAATCTCAATGTTATATTGCTCCCATTTCAGCATGGACTGGAGTCCGATGCAGACCAGGGCTTCATCATCTGCGATTAATAATTTGATCAAGCTCATCACATCCTTGCTCGGTATGCTATTGTTTTGGGGTCCCTGCAAAGTACCTGAGTACTCATCGAAGCTAAGGCCTCACTTTGTGGGGGATTCTTAGCTATTCTTTCTGCCGGAAGGGGAGCAGCAGCTTCATTAAGGTATAGCGGCCGGGCTCGCTCTCAATGGACAAGCCGTACTCTCTGCCAAAAGCGAGCTGCAGCCGTTCGTTCACACTGCGCAGCCCGATATTCTCCAGCATTCCCTTAGCCTCGTCACCGGGAACGGTTAGAATGGTGGCAATCTGCTCCGCCGTCATCCCGACCCCGTTGTCCTCGATCGTGATGAGCAGATCCGTGAATCCGCTCTTCGTGACCCGGACAACAATGTCGCCTCGGCCCTTGGGCTCGATGCCGTGGAAGATCGCATTCTCGACCAAGGGCTGGAGTGTGAAGCGGGGGATAAGCCCGCCAAGCAGAGCTTCCTCTTCAATCTCTGTAACCATGGTAACCGTGCTACCATAGCGGTATTTCTGAATCAGGAAATAATCATCCAGCAAGCTCAGCTCATCCTTCAGCGGCATCAGCCGCCGGTTGTCCTTGGCGATGCTGCGGAGCAGCCGGGATAGGGAGGTCGTCATCTCTGCAATACCGGTGGCGTTCTGGATCGTAGCCATCCATTTGATCGAGTTCAGGGTATTGTAGAGGAAATGCGGATTAATCTGGTTCTGGAGCATCCGGTATTCCAGCTCCTGCTGCTGCTTCTCGTCCGCGAGCCGGCTGTCCATGAGGGCTACGATATCCTGGGACAGGCGGTTAATGCCCCGGCCAACATCGCCCAGCTCGCTGTTCCATTCAATACCCGAGTCCAGCAGGAAGTTGCCCTGGGCAATCTTGTCCATACGCTTCTTCAGCTTCTCGACTGGAAGGCTGATCGTGCGGGTCAAATACAGCGTAATGATCGCGCTTAAGACAAGCACGAGCAGACAGACGCCGAGCAGGACGAGAATCCAGATATTGCTCCGGGGCGCGAACTGGTCGCTGGATAAGGTCTGCGAGAGCATGACACCGCTGCGTACCGGATACGATACCACGATATGGCTTTCCCCATCATCTTGCATTTTCACCATGGACAGCTCGGTATCGGGGCCGACAGGCTTGTCACTGGTATAGGCTACCGGCTCATACGGCTCTTCAATGGCTTTGACCTGATCTCCGTTAAGCTGATAATGATGATCGCCGAGCGTAAGCAGCAGCCGGGAGTGCTCCGGCAGGGCATAGCCCTTCAGTTTGTCCGTAATGACGGAGGTATTCGCGAGCAGATAGACGGTGCCCACCCGGGTAGCCCCCCGGCCATAAATAGGGAACACGAAGGGAATACCGTAGGAATTGGAGAGCGGGTCCTTAATGACGCGGTCCCATTGCTCTTCGGCCTCATTCGTCAGACCGGTGACTTGACCGATATTATGGATCGTAAGCGGAATGGAGGTGCCGAAATTCTCCACCTGCAGGAACTTTCCGCTGTTATCTGTGGCAATCAGGCGGCGTACATAGCTATAGGAGCGGTTGATCCGCACATCGTCCTGCATCGCATTGAAGACATTCAGCGCCTGCTTGGGGCTGGCCTCCGCCGAACCGAAATATTCGGTAAGCAGGGTGTTCGTGGACGAGTTGGTGCTGCTGGTCATCGCCAGCGTAGTCAGATTAATCAGATCCTGTTCGATAATATGGGAGACGAGCTGGAGGTTGAATTCCGTCGCCTGGATCGTTGTTTTGCGCTGGTAATACGTAATCAGTTCGTAGCTGAACCAAGACAGCAGCGAGGCAATCAGCAGCGCAAAGGCGGTCATGAGCAGAATAATGCGGCTTTTAATAGTAGATTTACGTACCGTGGTGAACACTCCTTTAGGATATATAAGAGGCACTAAAGAAATAAACAAAAAAGCAAAAGAAGCGGAGGGGAAATTTGGAACTGGAGGAGCGATAGCGACCGCCTTTGTCACCGGATTTCTACCGCGATTAGCGGTTTAAATCAAGAAATCTGGGGACAACAGCGGCCGGAAGTCCAAATGTTCACCGCAGTGACGATGAAGCTTCAAGTTAAACTCTTAAGTGCGTCTTATATAGGTGAGGATATTTAAAGCGTTTTCAACTACCATAGCATATTCCTGCGTTTCATTATAGAGCCAGGGGGAGAAGCTGAGAATTTTACAGGTTTCGGATAAGAAATTACAGGTTTGGGGCAGGACGTGCGGAGAAGAGCACAGAATAGTGAATGAACTGTGTTTAATTTTGCATCCCCATCGGGTCTGAAAAGGCTTACAATTTGAACTAAGGCCGGAGCAACAGATGCCGGCTGCTGAAATATTATCAGAAGATAAAGGGGATAATCGAATGAACTTGAAAAGATTCTACGGCATGACCCTTGCCACCGCGCTCTCCGTGAGCATGCTGGCCGGATGCTCCGGCAATAACAATACGAAAGACGCTGCTGCCACTGCCGCACCTGCTTCGGGCAACGCTGCAACCGCTTCCTCCGAACCAAGCCAGGAGCCGGTAACACTGAAATGGGCGCTGTGGGACTGGGAAGCAACTGCATACTACAAGCCGCTGATCGATGCTTACAAGGCTGCACATCCTAACGTAACCATTGAATATGTCGATCTTGGCTCCACCGACTATATGACCATGCTCAGCACACAGCTCTCGGGCGGGGCGGATCTGGATGTCCTGACGATCAAAGACATTCCGGGCTACTCGAACCTGGTGAAGCAGAACCACCTGGAGCCGCTGAAGACCTACATGGGTGACAAATCGATCGATCCTTCCGTATACGGCGGTACGGTTGAGCAGATTGAAGTGAACGGCGAGGTGTATGCGCTTCCGTTCCGCAGTGACTTCTGGCTGATCTACTACAACAAAGCCTTGTTCGACAAAGCTGGTGTAGATTATCCGACTAATGATATGACCTTCGACCAATATGATGAGCTGGCCCGCAAGATGACCTCCGGCAGCGGCTCGGAAAAAGTATACGGTGCCCACTACCACACTTGGCGGAGCGCGGTTCAACTATTCGGCATTCTGGACGGCAAGAACACCGTGGTCGGCGGCAACTATGACTTCCTGAAGCCTACCTATGAGCGGATTCTGAAGGAGCAGGAAGACGGTATCGTTATGGATTACGCGACTCTGAAGACCTCCAGCACGCATTACTCCGGCGTATTCTACAACAACTCCGTAGCGATGATGAACATGGGCAGCTGGTTCATTGCCACCCAGATTGAGAAGGTGAAGAGCGGCGAATCCCAATCTGCGGAATGGGGCATCGTGAAATACCCTCATCCTGACGGCGTTGAAGCCGGTACAACTCTGGGAACGATTACTTCTCTGGCTGTAAACCAGAAGTCCAAACACAAAGAAGCAGCGCTTGACTTCATGAACTTCGTAACCGGGGCAGAAGGCGCCAAGGTTATTGCTTCCACCGGTACGATTCCTGCGATCAAGAATGATGAAGTGATCAATTCCATCACCTCTATCGACGGCTTCCCGGCAGATGAGAACAGCAAGGCTGCACTGAATACCGTTCAGACTTACCTGGAAATGCCGATTCATGAGAAGAGTGCGGACATTGAGGTTATTCTGAATGAAGCGCATGACAACATCATGACCAAGAACGCTACGATTGACGAAGGCTTGAAGGATATGAATGACCGCGTAGGCCAGCTTTTGAACAATTAATGTGAACCTGTAATGTTAGTGTCCTGAAGGAAGGGCGGGCGAAGGCCCGCCTTCCATATAAATAGAGGACATCACAGCACTCACATTAACAGGTATCGATGTAATTCCCACTTTGCGGGGATGTTATATAAGGTTTGGAGGAGAACGAATGCAGAACGAAACCATATTGCGTACAAATAAGAGCCCAAAAAGCCGGTTGTCGCGCGGACTCCGGGATAACCTGGTCGCGTATAGCTTTATTGCGCCGAACTTTATCGGATTTGCCCTGTTCACCCTGGTACCGATGATTTTTGCCTTTATTCTGGCCTTTGTGAAATGGGACGGGGCCAATCCGATGAAGTTCATCGGGCTGGACAACTTCTCCCGGCTGATCTCGGATACCACCTTCCACAAAGCCTTGTGGAACACGATTGTCTACACCGTCGGAGTCGTGCCGCTGACCATGATCGTAGCGCTGGCCCTGGCGATTCTGCTCAATCAAAAGATTATGGGCCGTAATTTCATGAGAACGGTCTTCTTCTTCCCATATGTGGCTTCGCTGGTAGCGGTTGCGGCGGTATGGAACTTCATCTTCAGCCCGACCATGGGTCCGGTGAACAACATCCTGCACTTGATTACCGGCATTCCGCTGGAGGACCTGCCCCGCTGGGCGGCGGATAAGCAGTGGGCGATGTTTACTGTAGTGCTTTTCACCGTGTGGAAAAATATGGGCTACTACATGGTCATCTATCTGGCCGGTCTCCAGGGCATTAATCCAGAGCTGTATGAAGCGGCTGAGCTGGACGGGGCAGGCCCGTGGAGAAGATTCCGCAACGTGACTGTGCCACAGCTGGCACCAACCACCTTCTTTGTCCTGATGATTCTGGTCATCAACTCGTTCAAGGTCTACGATATCTTCATCAACCTGTTCGCGGGCGCGGATAACCAGCTCAATAATGCTACACGGGTCATGGTCTATCAGATCTACAACACGGCGTTCCGCTCGCTGGATTACGGATATGCCAGTGCCATGGCGATTGTGCTCTTCTTGCTGGTACTCGGCATTACCATCGTCCAGTTCCGCGGCGAGAAGAAATACGGACAATAGGGGGATCTATAAGATATGGTTGGTAAAAGTAAAGGACTTAAAATCAGCTTAATGGTGCTTGTATATGCCCTGTTAATTCTGACCGTGCTGGCAATGCTGGTGCCGTATATCTGGATGCTGTCGTCATCGCTCAAGCTGAACAAGGATGTCTTCTCCTTCCCGATGCAATGGATTCCGGCGAATCCGCGCTGGGAGAATTTCCAGGATATCTGGACCCGGATTCCGCTCGGACGCTTCATCTACAATACAGCGAAATTATCCATTATCGTTACGATCCTGCAGCTGCTGACTTCCAGCTTCGCGGCGTATGCCTTCTCGAAGCTGCATTTCAGAGGTAAAAATGTGATTTTCCTGGGCTACATCGCCACGATCGCGATTCCTTGGCAGGCCTATATGGTGCCGCAGTTCATTCTGATGCGCTACATGGGACTGAACAATACCCACCTGGCAATCATTCTGCTGCAAGCCTTCTCGGCCTTCGGTGTGTTCATGATGCGCCAGTTCTATCAGGGGGTGCCGGATGAATTATGTGAAGCGGCCCGGATTGACGGACTCAGCGAATACGGAATTTGGGCAAGAATCATGCTTCCGCTGTCCAAGCCCGCGCTCTCCACGCTGACCATCTTCACCTTCGTCGCTACCTGGAATGACTTCCTCGGGCCAATGATCTATCTGACCGATACGAAGCTCAAGACCATTCAGATCGGTCTGCGGATGTTCATCTCACAGTATTCTGCGGAGTATGGCCTGATTATGGCGGCGAGTGTGGTGTCGATTATTCCGGTAGTGATTGTCTTCCTGGCGCTTCAGAAGTACTTCGTGCAGGGCGTTGCTGCTTCGGGGATTAAGGGGTAGTGGAGTCAGATTTTTACTATATAAGACGCACTTAAGTTTTGAACTTGAAGCTGCATCGTCGCTGCGGTGAACATTTGGACTTCCGGCCGCTGTTGTCACCAGATTTCTTGATTTAAACCGCTGTTCGCGGGTGAAATCCGGTGACAAAGGCGGTCGCTACCGCTCCTACAGTTCCAAATTTCCCCTCCGCTTCTTTTGCTTTTTGTTAATTTCTTTAGTGCTTCTTATGCAGTGTAAACCACTTTTAGGTAATAAAAATATCCTATCCAGTCCCAATCGAGGATTGAGGTGAGTAGAGTATCCGCCTGGCAGTTGCAGCTTTTCGCAGTCTGCCAGGTATTTGTATATCCGCATTGTGAATTTAGACGAAGGTCTGTCCAAGTCAATCATTCTTCTAACGACATGATGAATGCGCTTACTTAAGTGAGGAAGAGGAGGATTAATGAATGAACAGAAAGAACCGCGTTAAGAAAAGGCTATTCTCCGTGCTGATGTCCGCTACACTCGTAGCCGGGATGTTCCCTGCCCTCGGTCTGCCGTCGGCGTCGGCGGCTGTCGTCGATACGGTCTATGCTGCGGCTTATATGGGCACCAAGACTACCGCAGGTACGACACTTCCGGCAAGCATCGAGATTGCAGGTCAGGCTGCGGCGGTGAACTGGAACATCGGCGAAGATACCTTCGATGTACCGTATGATACGGTGGCAGTTACCGGAACCGCGAACGGCGGACCGGTGGTTGCCAGTGTGGAGGTGGTTCCGCCAGCCAGCAGTCCGCTGGTCTACTTTGTGGACAGCGGCAGAGGGGGCGATTCTTTTGGCAATGGTCCTTCTGCTTCACCTCTATACGAAGCAGTCAGAACACTGACCGGCAGTGAGCTGCTTAACCCGTCACCGGACCAGAGGTATGTCGCCGGTACCACAGACTGGGGATTCGATGATTCCATTCATAAAGTGAAAAATTCCAAGAACGGTAATCTTACCGATCCTGCCGCTGATCCAAGCCTATGGGTTGTCGGGCTGCGTGCAGACCCTGCCAGCAACGATATTATCTATAAATTGAAAGCGCTTCAGTCTGGAACCTATACGCTTAGCAGCGGTTTCTATGATTGGTACGGCAGCCGAGACCGGGTCATTCAGCCCCGGCTGGAATACCAGAATAGCAGCGGGGAGACCAAGACGATCCCGTTTGCTCAGTTCAACACGAATAGTACGAAGTTTATTTCCGGTGAATTTACCATTGCCGCAGATATTGACACCAGCAGTCCGATGACGCTGACCTATGCTTATGTCTCCGGGGAGAAGCCGATTCTTAGCTGGTTCGCTGTTGCCAGGGGCGCGATCAAGCAAGAGATGGATGACGCCCGTCAGACCGCAGCTTCTACAACCAAGATTCTGCTCGATGGGAACGATATCCGGCAGGATAATGTCAACGGACTGACCTTCAAGGGCTTCGGCGTACTCAGCGGCAACAGCACCAGTGCCCTGCTAATGGACTATAAGTCTGAGCAGCCAGAGGCCTATGCCCAAATGCTGAAGATTCTGTTCGGCGGTGATCGCCCGCTGATCGACCATGTCAAGATTGAAATGGGCAATGACCGCAATAACTCTACCGGTCCTGACCCTTCAACGATGCGTACGGAGGATGAAGAGGCCAATGTGGCCCGGCATCCCGGCTTCCAGCTTGCGGCGGATGCCAAGGCCGTCAATCCGGCGGTCAAGGTGAGCTTCCTGCGCTGGAATGCTCCAGCCTGGGCTAACAATAACGACAAGATTTATACCTGGTACAAAAAGACCATTCTGGCCGCATACCGCGAATACGGCTATATGGTGGATTATGTGAATCCCCATATCAATGAGCACGCGCCGGATCTGGCCTGGACGAAGCACTATGGCGAGAGGGTCAAGAATGATACTGAAGATTTCAAAAACGATCAGGAGAAAGAGCTGTACCACAGTATCCAGCTGGTGATTTCCGACGAGGTCGGCATCGGCTCCTTCGGGGATGCCATGGTGAACGATTTGTCGCTGCGTGAGGCGGTAGCTGCTGCCGGATTCCATTACAATACCGATGATGACAGCAAAGGAAATTTCAAACGGCTTGCCGATGAGTTCGACAAGGAAATCTGGAACAGTGAGGCACAGGCCACCTTCAGCAACTCGGCCTTCCGTCCTAATAATAATATGAAGGACCCGTCAGAGGCAGGTACAGGAATTGGCGGCACCGGCGGGCCGCTGGAGATGGGCAATACCATTATCAAGGGCTTCGTGAATTCCCGGCGGACGCATTTCATCTATCAGCCGGCGATTGGGTCCTTCTATGAAGGTGGACAATACTCCTTCAAAGAGCTGCTCAGTGCGCGTGACCCGTGGTCGGGCTTCATTCATTATGACGCGGGGCTGGTCATTCTGAAGCATTTTAACGGATTCGCCAAGACCGGCTGGGAGAATGAAGACAATACGGCTGGCATCTGGAGAGCCGTTCCTGAGGCCAGCTACACCGGGGCAACGGGCACGAATCCGGTCAGCGGACGCAACGGCACTCCGAGTTATATGACGCTTGCCGCTCCTGACAAGCAGGATTTCTCGACTGTAATCATCAATGACAGCCAGTATGAGAAGATCTACAAGCTCCAGGCCGTGAACATGGGCTATACCGGAAATCCTTCCCTGGAGGTGTGGGAGACCCGCGCGGCGGACAAAGGTCAGGCTTTTAACAGCAATTATATGAAGCCTCTTGGTGATGCCCATGCCGATGGCAGCGGCCTATATACCATACGTGTGAAGCCGTTCTCGATTGTAACCGTAACCACACTGGATAACCGCACGGATGAAGAGTTCGTTACGCCGCTTCCGGTTGAAGGAGAACGTACGGTGCTTGACACCGATGCAACCGGGTTCGTACAGAATACGGAGGATCAGATCCTGTATGCGGATGACTTCAATTATGGGGACAGAACCGTTCCCGTTATCGGAGAAGGCGGTACAATTACAGGCGTAGAGAGCTATGTAGGCTCACGCGGCGGTTCGTATAGTGTAATTCCGCGCTATACCCAGGACCTTAACGGCGCATTCGAGGGGTATCTGGTTGACGGCACGGATAACTACGTCCTGCGGCAGCAGCTGGACCAGACGACCACCGGAGTAGGCGGCGCCTGGAATGGCGGTGATCCGGTCACAGTAATCGGGGATTACCGCTGGACCAATTACAAGGCGAGTGCCGATGTGTCTTTTGAACAGAACAGCACTTATGGAGGGAACAATTACGCAGCGGTTGGAGCCAGATATCAAGGCGGGCCGCAGACGATTAACGGCACCCCTTATGCGCTCAAGTTCTGGTTCGATGGTGGATGGCAGCTGCTGTCCAGCGGCACCGTGGTCGCCAGCGGCAATGCGGCCACCGGCTCCGGCGGCGTGAAGATTGACGGATTTGATACCGCACATGACGCGTGGCATAACATTGCCATTCAGGTGGCCGGTGACACGGTGACTGCTTATTTGGATCAGGTTGAGCTTGCCTCCTATACCGATCCGAATCCGAAGCTCTCCGGACGCGTGCAGCTCGCGAGCGGCTTCTACCATGTCCGCTTCGACAATCTGAAGGTGGAGAAGGTGGAGGGTTATACGCCTTATTATTCAGAGCAGCTGGATAATCTGGAAATGTTTGATCTGGCGCAGTCACCTGGGGCGAAGCTGGCATACGAGGGTGCCTGGGCCCATGAGAATGGCAAAGGCATGTATGTGTATCAGCGGTCCCTCTCTACCAGCCAAGGGGCTGGTGCGGTGCTGAAGTATACTTTTACCGGCACGGGACTTGATATTCTGGGACCGAATGACGGCTCAGCCAAGCTGGAAGCTGTAGTGGACGGCGAACTTGAAGTGGTCTCAGGTGCTGCTTCCGCAGCGAGGGAGCTGTATCAGACCTTCACGCTGCGCGGGCTGAAATACGGTGAGCATACTGTCCAGATCAAGGTGCTGAGCGGAACCTTGGCCGTGGATTCCGTAGCGGTCATCGGCGGGGAAGGAGCGGGCAGCCCGGATAGAGCGGGACTTCAGCAGGCGGTGAGTGCTGCGCTGGAGATCAGCAGGGAGGATACTTTCCCCGAGAAGGACTGGAATATCTTCGTTCATGCACTGGGCGTAGCCCAGGCAGCACTAAGTGATCCGGTTCTGTACAGATTGGATCAGGAAGGAGCTGAGCAGCTTGAAGCCCGCCTGACCTTCGCCCGCAATCTGCTGACTACGGGAGATGTGAGAGAGCTTGCCGCTATTGCGGATATGGCAACCTATGCAGGACAGCTGCCGGAGCTTCCCGCCAAGGTGGAAGCCACACGTGCAGACGGCACGAAATTACTGGTGGCCGTGAAGTGGAATCTCGAAGCGGTCAGCTTCAATACTCCTTATGAAAGGGTGGCTGTAACCGGCACCTATGGAAGCTTGAAGACCACAGCTTATGTGGAGGTAGTGCCACAAGGGCTTGTGTACTTCCTGGATCCTGGAGTCTCGGCGGACGGCGACACCCCGCCATTTACGACGATTAAGAATTTTGCAGGCGAGGGCTTGCTGAATAACAAAGCAGACCAGCTGTCGGCAGATGACACGGTATGGGGACATACCAACACGGGGGCGAACTATAACCCTAAGGGGCTGGGCGGTGCTGTAGTCATTACCGATAAGGCCCAGACAGGGGTATACAACTCGAATACGAAGAATACGCCGCTCGTCTACAATCTGCCGCTCTCTGCGGGCCCATACACGATTACTTCCTACCATCTGGACTGGTGGAACAATGCCAGCCGGACCATGGATATTACACTCAGCTATTTGGATGCTGAGGGCAAGACCGTGAATGAGACCGTTAAGACCGGCCTGGTTGCTGGCCCGAATGGGGTCATGGTTCAGCATGATTTTACGCTGCCGGTCAGCGGTACGGTGAAATATTCGGTGAACAATACGTTCAGTCAGGCGGCTCTGATCAGCTATCTGGCTGTAGCCAGAGATAAGACCAGTGTGGAGAATGAGCAGGCTGTCTCTGAGGCGAAGAGCATTCTTGAAGGTGCTGAGTACAGCGTGAAGAAGGAGACAGCGGGAAATGAAGAGGCTGTACGGACTTGGCTGGCGCAGACCATCGGCGGATTGCCGGGCTTCAAGGGCACAGGGGTTACCCTGGGGGACATTACCTTGTCTGCATTCCGGGGAGCAACGGAGGATACAGAGGGCAGCTTCACTTTCTCGGTAACCTTAAGCAAGGGAGAAGCATCGGCAGAGGGTGCTGCCAGCGGAACGATTACGCTGCCGGTACCGGATAGGGTTCCGCCGGTGATTACCCTGAATGGTGAGACGACAGTTAATCTACTGGTCGGAGCGGAATATACCGATGCGGGAGCTACCGCCAATGATGATCAGGACGGGGATATCACTGACCGTATTACGACAACGGTGACCAGCGAAGTGTATGGCTTGACTGAACTGGATACATCCAAGGTCGATATCTATACCTTCCATTATAATGTCAGTGATACGGCGGGCAATCCGGCTGCTGAGGTGACAAGACGGGTAGTGGTTGCGCTGGACCCGGATGTAACGAAGCCTGTAATTACCTTGCTTGGTGAAGCATCCGTTGAATTGGAGCAGGGTGCAGACTATACGGATGCCGGAGCTACAGCAGCAGATGACCGGGACGGCGATATTACAGACCGTATCGTTGCAACGATTACGCAGGATGGGGAGACCGTGTTGACGCTGGATACTTCAGCAGCAGGCAGCTATGTGTATCATTATAATGTGACGGATACAGCGGGCAATACGGCTGCTGAAGTGACAAGAACGGTCACTGTAAAAGAAGCGGAGCTGCCGCCGGAAGTAATTCCAACCCCGACGCCAACTCCCGCTCCGACAGCAACACCGGCTCCTACAGCGGCGCCGGTATGGACAGCGGCACCGGCCGTAACGCCTTCGCCAACTGCAGCACCGTCCCCTTCACCGCAGACGGAGAAGGTTCTTACATCGGCTGATTTCCCGGCACTGGCTGGCGGAGCTATAACCGTTCACCTTACAGATGCTACAGAATCCGTGCTGCTTCCAGCGGGTTTAGCCGGAATGACTGGAGAAAATACCCTGCGTTTTGCCTGGAACACAGTTGCCGTTGAGCTGAGCCCGGAAGTGCTGAAGAGCATCCGGGAGAAGGCCGTCGGAGCTGGAGGACAGCCGGAGGGAACGGCAATCAGACTCTCTGCCGTGAAGACAGCGAGAGCAACTGCGGAGCAGCTGATGAACAACCCGGCGGTTAACGGGTCCGTCCGGTTATTGGCGGCAAGCGATGTAATCCGCTTCAGCCTGGAGGCTGTGGCTGCGGATGGCACTGCCGTACCGGTCACAACGTTTAACCAGCCGCTGACGATTACCTTCACGGTTGATCCTAATGCTAACCGCAGCTTACTCGGCGTCTACTATATTGCTGCCAGCGGTGCCGTGGAATACATGGGCGGCACGCTGACAGACGGTAAACTTACCGCTGGTGTGCAGCATTTCAGCCAGTATGCGGTGCTGGAGTATGACAAGACATTCTCGGATGTCAGCGGCAATAGCTGGGCCAGCGGTGTTATTAAGTCTATGGCTGCAAAGCATATCATCGAAGGGATTTCCAGCACCGAGTTCCAGCCGCAAGGAGAAGTCACAAGGGCGCAATTCGCCGCGATGATTACACGTGCGCTCGGCCTTAAGTCGGCAAGCCCATCCGCATTTGCCGATGTGGATGCCAAGTCCTGGTACGCTGAAGCCGTGGCGGCAGTGCATGAAGCGGGCATCGTGCTCGGACGTAGTAAGGATGCCTTCGCTCCTAATGAACGCATTACCCGCGAGGAGATGGCGGTCATGATCGTGCGGGCGTACGCCACCCTCCCGGGAAGCCAGACAGGAGATTCAGCCGGAAGCTCGTTCAGTGACTATTCCCGGATTCGGGATTGGGCGAAGAACGCTGCCGTTACCGCTGAACAGGCCGGCCTGATCCAAGGACGCGGCAACCAGCAATTCGCGCCGCAGGAGACCATGACCCGTGCCGAGAGTGCGCAAGTCATCGCTAATCTGTTGGGGCATAGGTAAGCTGGGTGTATAAGCTGCATCTCTAAGTTACCGGCTTAACTCCATACTAACTATACAAGTCAAACAGAGCAGCGGTTCTCCAGTATTGGGGAACCGCTGCTCTGCGTATACATACTGAAATGAAAGGGATAAATCCCTCCGAATCCGCCGAAAGTGGGTAGCGGTTGCTTGAAAGTTGTACCTACTGTCGATTAATCCGCTATAAGGATTGATTGCTATAACCGGAAATAATATTCTTGACGGTGATACGAGTGTCGTTTGGGAACCCAATCGGGATAGCGGGCAGGGCCGTAGCGGTTGCCAGATCAATCGGACGGATCGCATTTGCTTCCCCCACATAAGCCTTGGTGTCTGAGAAGAACGCCAGGTCGCCGACATAATAGAGAGGAACAAGCCAGGAACTGGCACTGTTTACATTATAGATTTGTAGGCCACCGGTTGGGAGAGTAGTGGGCTGAATGGTGATGCCAACATAGCCTTGCGTACGCGACACACGAATTTTATCCTGACCTTTGTAGCTGGGGATATCTCTGAAATTATCATAGGTGATGTGATTCTCCCAATCAATGTCCAAATTAGTAAATCGCTTCAGATAAGCTCTTTCTCCTTGCGTGGTGCAGAATAACAATTGGTTGTCCAGATAGACGCCGGATACCGTATTGTCCAGCAAGCTTAACGAGTTAGGCAAGCCAATCTCATCATCTCCAAAATAGGTAATCATGCCAATCGTTCCAAGGGTGATTTGCGTGTGTCCATCCGGGTGAACAGTTAAGGGGTTGCGGGTCTCGTCTAAGGTAAGTTCAAATCCCAAATTGTACCGGGTAAAGTTGTCATCGTCAATGGTAATGGCGATTACATAATCTTTTTTATCGGCAACCTTGCAGGCAAGATAGACAAAGTCGCTATTCTCATTGCCCGCGAAGGCGAAAGGTCTGCCTTGGCCGACGTCCACATTGGTTATAACTGTATCCGTGTTGGTATCAATAATCGTAACGTTATGATCTCCGGAATTGGCAACATAGACTTTGTTACCGTAAGGAGCAGCGAAGATAGCAACAGGATTGGTAACCCTGCTGCCAACAGTACCAACACGAACGGTTTTGATAATGTTAAAGGTATCCGTATCAATGATGGTGACTGAACTCGAGCGGGTATTAAGGACGTAAAGCTTCTTCTCTGCAGGATCCATGCACATAGGACCAGGGTTGATGCCTACTGGAATCCGCTTGATAACCTTATCTTCTACAGGATCAATAACAGCGACATATCCAAATGCATAGTCAATTTCATAAGTCACATAGACGTAAGGGTCACCTGAGGGTAAATTCCTGTTGTTTGCCTTGTTCGGATTCATAGATAAATCTCCTTTCTTGTGGCACTTCTAGTGGACTCGCCGGGCCCGGCGGACCGACGATCAGGGTGGGCAGGCGCGCCAGATTGTATCCAGATGCCACAGCCGGTTGTCTGCCGTAAGTTAGGTTAATGACCCGTATAATTGTTTACTGTAAGGATTGATTACTATAACCGGAAATAATATTATTGACTTTGAGGCGATCCGTGACGACCCCAAGCACGATAGCAGGCAGCGCCGTTGCGGTTGCCACATCAATTGGACGAATGGAGGTCCCTTCTCCCACATAGATCTTGGTATCATCGAAGAACGCCATATCGCCGACATAAGGAAGTTCAACCAAATGGTTATAGCCTTCATGTAAGTCAATGATTTGCACACCGCCTAATGGGGAATCCGTAGGTTGAACGGTAACGCCAAGATAAGCTTGCGTACGTGAAAGACGGATTTTATCCTGCCCTTTGTAGCTGGGAAAATCCGCAAAACTCTTATGGGTGACGATTCCATTCTTATCAATGGCCAGATTACCGATTACTTTCAGATAGTTTTTGTCTTCGCGCATGGTGCAGAATAATCTTTTGTCGTCCGTGTAGACCCCGGATACCGTATTGTCCAGCAGACTTGACGTACTGGAGTACCCAATAGAATCATCGTCAAAATAGGTAAGCATACCGGCAGGTCCAAACGTGACTTGGGTGTGTCCATCGGGATGAACGGCCAAGGGATTGCGGCTCCCGTCAAAGGTAAGCTCCATTCCGTCTGTATAGGGATGAACGGTATCGTCGTCAATGGAAATGGCGATAACATCATTACTCCGGCAGGCAGCATAGACAAAGGAGCTGTTCTCATTTCCAGCAAAGGCGAAAGGCCAATTAATCCCTCCTGCCAGTTGCACATCCTTAATAACCTCATCTGTGAGGAAGTCAATAATGGTAATGCCCGGATCTGATTGGGCTACATATATTTTGTTACCCTTAGGAGCAGCGAAGATAGAATTAGGATAGAACTTGACGAACGGATTGCCAATGTGAACGGTATTGAGAACCTTAAAGGTATCAAGATCAATGATGCTGACTGAATCTTCACGGGTATTAATGACGTACAGCTTTTTCTCCGAGGGGTCCATGCACATGGGACCAGGCTCGCTGCCCACCCTAATCCGTTCGATGATCCTATCTTGTACAGGATCGATGACAGCGACATATCCGAAATCAAAGCCAACTTCATAACTCGCATACACATAAGGATGAACTGATGACAGATCCCTGCTGTAATTTGCCTTAGTCATATTCATGAATGAACTCTCCTTTCATGTGTTTCAGGGTAATGGACTCGCCGGGCCCGGCGGACAGACAACCGGATGGGCAGGCGCGCCGTTTTTGTCCGGATGCCGCATCAGGTTGTCTGCTGTATGTTATGTCCGGATGCTCCGGCCCGAATAATCCATTTGTCCAATAAAGCCACAAAAAGGGCAGAGATTACCTCTTCACCCCTCCCGCCGTAAGTCCGCTAACAATGCATTTCTGGCAAAAAAAGAGCTGTCCTCTAGTCAGTTTCGACTTGAAGAGACAACTCCACGTTAACGTACATGACCCTTAGGTTTGATTGCTATAACCGGAAATAACATTCTTCACTTTGAAGTACGTTGTCCCAATGGTAATCGGATTTAGAGGTCTTGCACTGGTCAGATCAATGGGTTGAACCGAGGTAGATCCTCCCACATAAGCTTTGGTGTCTGAGAAGAATGCAAGATCGCCAATGGAAGTAAGCTCAACAAACCGGGAAGTGCCACGGTCTACATCGTAGATTTGCAGCCCGCCCGTCGGGTGATCCATGGCTTGAATGGTGACGCCAATATACTTTTGCGTAAGCGAAGTGCGAATTTTATCCTGACCTTTGTAACTGGGGATTTCTTTGTAATCATCATAGGTGATTTTCGAATTCACATCGATATCCAGGTTCTTGAATAATTTCAAAAAGTTCCTTTCTTCTCGCATCGTGCAGAATAACAAGCCGTTGTCCAGATAAATCCCGGATACCGTATTGTCCAGCGAACTAGTCGGTGCTGCTGCAACTATAGGACCCTGATCATTATCAGGATCAAGAAAATAAAGGGTTTCATTTTCAAACCTGACCAGTGTGTGTCCATTCGGGTGAACGGTCAAGGGGTTGTAGGTCGAGTCAGGGAAAGGGTCCGGTCTTCCTGGGTCAATCCACGTATTAGATTCATTAATATTCAAAATACTAATGGCAAAAGCAGAATAATATGCTCTTGTACTAACAATACTCTTGAGGGCAGTGTAGACGTAAGGGCTATTCTCATTGCACGCAAAGGCGTAAGCCATGTCTGGAAAATAAAAAGTTCCAATTAAACTAAGAGTAATGGCATCAAAAACCGTCAGGCAGGGATATCCATAGTTGGCTACATAGCCATATTTGCCGCTAGGCTCTACGAAGATAGCAACAGGTTTGTCGTTAATTGGAACTGAACCTATAAGGTTAAAGGTATCTGTACTATAGACATAGACCATATTCGCAAGGCCATCCGCCACGTAAAGCTTATCTCCAGAGGGATTCAAGCACATAGCGGTAGGATTATAGCCTGCCGAAAACCGTCGGACGACCTGATCGGTAGTGGGATCAATAACAGCGACATATCCATTATTATTAAGACTTACATAAGACACATAGACATAAGAAAGGCCGCTCCGTGTATTCCTGTTACGGTTTGCTGTTCGATTCATATTCATAGATAAAATCTCCTTTCATGCAGCTCTATCTAATGGACTCGCCGGGCCTAAGATATTTATTAGGATTGATAGCTATAACCGGAAATAATATTTTTGACAGTGAGGAGATCCATGAAGTTTATGCCAATCAGTATACCAGGGAGGGCTGTTGCCCTTGCCACATCAATCGGAATAATCGCCATCATATCTCCTACATAGGCCATGGTGTCACCGGCAAACGCTAAATCACCTACAAGGGAGAGCGGAACAAATCGTGAGCTAGCAGCGTTTACATCGTAGATTTGCAGACCACCTGTATGAGAATTAGTGGGCTGTATGGTGACGCCAATATAATTTTGATTACTTGAAGTACGGATTTTATCCTGGCCTTTGAAACTGGAGATTTCTGTGAATTGATCAAAGGTAAGGTTTCCCTTAGAGTCAATTCGCAGGTTTTTAAATTGTTTCAGATAGGTTTTATTTTCTTGGGAGATGCAAAATAAGAATCCGTTGTCCAGATAGACCCCGGATACCGTATTATCCAACAGACTCAGTGTTTTGGACTGATAAACTTCATGGATTCCAAAATAAGTCTTTAGACTTGCATGCAACAAAGACATAGGGGGCATTCTTATGACTCGCAAAGGCAAACGGGTAGCCACTTCCGGCTGGAACCATATCTACTTGCTTAATAACCTCATCCGTGACGGAGTCAATGATTGTCACGACCCTGTCACCAGAATGGGCTACATAGACTTTGTTCACGCTAGAAGCAGCGAAGATAGCAACAGGAGCGCTATTGGTAGAGGGACCGCCAATGTGAACCGTTTTGATAAAACCCTTTCATGTACTTCTGGCTCATGGACTCGCCGGGCCCGGCGGACAGACAACCGGATGGGTAGGCGCGCCGGTTTTTGTCCGGATGCCCCATCAGGTTGTCTGCTGTATGTTATGTCTGAATGCTCCGGCCCGAATAGTCCTAATGTCCAGTAAGATAGAAAAAAGAGCTGCCCCCAAGTCCATTTTCGACTTGAAGCGACAGCTCGATTGTTATCCTAAATATGCATTAGGAATAATTATTATAACCGGAAATAATATTCTTGACATTGATGCGGTCAGTGGAGGTTTGGCCAATCGGAATAGCAGGAATGGGATTACTTGGATTTCCCAAATCAATCGGTTGAATCGAAGTCAGTTGTCCTACATAGGCAATGATGTCATCGACAAGTGCTAAATCACCGACATAAGGGAGCGGAACAAACCGTGAGCTAGCAGCGTTTACATCGTAAATTTGCAGACCACCTGTCGGGAAAGTGGTGGGTTGAATGGTGATGCAAATAGTACTTTGATTACTTGAAGCAAGGATTTTATCCTGGCCCTTGTAGCTAGAAATCTCTGTGAAATGATCATGGGTAATGTTTCCTTGCTGGTCAATAAACAAGTTGTTGAATTTTTTCAGATAGGCTCTATCTTCTCGCGAGGTGCAAAATAACATATCATTATCCAGATAGATCCCGGATACCGTATTGTCCAGCAGACTTGAAGTTTTGGAGGGACCAATTGTAAGTGGTTCAAAATGAGTCAACATGCCAGTCGGCCCAAGTGTGACTAGCTCCACTCCGCCTGGGTACACGGTCAAGGGGTTGTGGATCCCGTCAAATTCAAGCTCAATATCATCCCCAACTGGATGGGCGGTGTCATCGTCAACAGCAATGGCGACAACATTGCCTTTATCATTATCTTTAGACTTACATGCAACAAAGACAAAGAGACTGTTCACCTTACCGGCAAAGGCAAAAGGGTATCCGCTTCCGCTAGGCAAATCCACTTGCTTAATAACCGTATCTGTGACGGAGTCAATAATTGTAACGGCCTTGTCAACCGAATGGGCTACATAGACTTTGTTCACGTTAGGAGCAGCGAAGATAGCAACAGGAGCGCTATAGGTGGACGAAGAGCCAATGTGAACGGTTTTGATAATGTCAAAGGTATACGCATCAATGATAGTGACCGAATCCTGGCCCGTATTTACTACGTAAAGCTTATCCTCACTTGAATTCAGGCACATAGGACCAGGGTTAAGGCCTACTGGAATCCGTTTGATGACCTTATTGTATACAGGATCAATGACAGCGACATAGCCAAAATAGTAGGTAAGTTCATAACTCGCAAACACGTAAGGATTAATATTTGATGCTAGATTTCTTCTGCGGTTTGCCATATTCGTATTCACGAATGAAAACCCCTTTCATGTCTTTCTGGTTAGTGGACTCGCCGGGCCCGGCGTACGGACAACCGGATGGGCAGGCGCGCCGGTTATTTCCGGATGCCTCATCAGGTTGTCTGCTGTATGTTATGTCTGAATGCTCCGGCCTGAATGATCCAAAGTCCTAGAAAGCCACAAAAAGGGCAGAGATTACCCCTTCACCGCTCCCGCCGTAAGTCCGCTAACAATGTACTTTTGGCAGAAGATATACAGGATTAGCACGGGAAGGGAGGTTAATACCAGATCCGCGAAGATCAGGTTCCAGTCCCGGCTATACTTACCGTAGAAATTGTATACCGAGAGCGGCATCGTCCAGTCTGAGCTGTCGGTCAGTAAATAGAGCGGAATGGTAATGTCGTTCCAGACGGACATGAACACCATAATCGCTACGGTGGCGTTGACCGGGACAATCAGCGGAGTCACGATCCGGAAGAACACATCGAACATATTTGCACCCTCCAGGAAAGCCACCTCATCCAGCGCCTTCGGAATAGAGCGGATAAACCCACTGTAGAGAAATACGCTGAACGCGGTGTTGAGCGAAGCATAGATCAGGATGACGCTAGTGATGCTGCCGTAGAAGCCCATCCACTGCACAACGCGGATCGTTGTAATCGTGGACATCGGCGCAATCAGGCCTAGATGCATATTCGGTCCTTCTCGGCCGCGTTCACAATCAGCCAGTCGCCCATGAACATCATCGCCGTTTCCTTGATTCAGGAATTTGCCTACTGCCATATCGTAGCTGTCGCTGAGAATGTCGTGGTGTAGTCTTTCTTGTAGACCTCATACTGTTTGCTCCAGGAAGGTGGCGAACTCGGGAACATCGGACCACTTTTTTGCGGCCGGCATTAATGTCCTCGAACAGGGACGGCTCAGGCTGCTGCTCAGGTAGATTCCGTTAACAGATGCAGATGCAGCGAATGCCGGAGCCTTTTCTCCTTCCCGCAATGTGGGGGAGTTGGAGACCAACCGCTACGTCCATGCATTCCGTTTGATAATAACCAAGCCGAACATGATCTCTATTAGTTAAAAAAATACTTTAATTTAAAAACATTAACAAAATATTCAAAAAAATCCTGTTTATATGTAGATAAAAGCGAATGAACGAGCTAAACTAACTAAGTATTACATAATTCCAAAATATAGGAGGTAGTCGGATGTTTAAACCTGTTAATGTCGTTGCAAGTGGTAGTGTGTCACCTATGTTTTGCATAACATGCGATGCAAGAGACAAATGCGTAGACTGTGATGCTTTTGACTTTACTTGTGGACACAACGAGAGTGGTTGGTGTATTCGTAATGATGGGGATTGATTGAATTTTCATCTATAAACAAAAGAAAGTCTAAGAAGCAATTCTTAGGCTTTCTAATATTTTGAGAAGGAAGTGAAGTTATTAATGTTTAATAGTCCAATAACAATTAAAGCTGTGAAATTTTTTGAAGAGCAAGATAATTTATATCTATATAATGTTGAGAATAGCGGGATATTTCAAGTCGATGACACAATAGTAGATATTTGCAACAGTGACGGGAAAACTATTGAAGAACTTTACCAACTTCTAAAAAATAAATATAGCATGGAAGAGTTAAGTGAATTACTTACTACGCTAGAGAAAGCAGGAGTTTTACGTGTGCAAGATTCAGTGGATGACATTAATACAGATTCCTGTGCTTGTATAAAAGAGACGAACGGGGTCTCTTCTCTGATTCTTATGCTGGTTCAAGAATGTAATCTGAGATGTTCTTATTGTTATGGTGTTAATGGAGAATACAATGACCGTGGCAGGATGGACATGGATACAGCTACCCAAGCTATAGATTTTTTATTTGATCAAGCTTTGGAGGAAGAACTAAGCATTTGTTTTTTCGGTGGAGAGCCATTACTTAATTATAAACTCATTCAGGATATCATTCCTTATGTCCAAAGCAAAGAAAAACAAACAGGGAAAAGAGTAAGGTATAGTATGACCACAAATGGAACCTTGCTTACTAAAGACGTTGTTGACTATTTAATGGAGCATCAGGTAGCAATACAAGTGAGTCTGGATGGAGATCAGAAAACTCATGATTTTAACCGCTATTTTCAGAATAAAGAAGGCAGCTATGATCTTATTCTTAATAGGACTGAGAAATTAAGAAAGAATGGAATGATCTCAGCGAGAGCTACTGTCTCCCCGGTTCAACTCGATATTACCTATACATTAAAACATTTAAATGAAATTGGATTTCGAAATGTTGCTATGTATCCTGCAGTTCAGATGCTTAATGTTAAGGATTATGAGGATTACTCACTTGAATTCACCAAACTGGTAAATTATTTTGAGACTTTAATACATAGTAAGGAGTATAAGAAGGCTCGGGAAATCTCAAATATATACAAATATCTAAGAAGGGTTCATTCATCTTCCAAACGGCATTATTATTGTGGGGCTGCTTCCCATATGCTAGCTGTTGATGTTCATGGAGATTTGTATCCATGTCAAAGATTTGTTAGTGAAAAAAAATATTCTCTGGGAAATGTGAATAAAGGAGTTTCCCGCCTTAGGGAGAAGGAAATATTAAAGGAATTTAGTCTAGAAGAAAGAACAAAGTGTAAGGAATGTTGGGCAATTAACTTATGTGGTGGAGATTGCCCACATGAAAATTTAAAGAACACTGGAGCTATAGAAGATCCGCTAGAAATTTCCTGTGAGTTTACTAGAAGTGCAATAAATGATTGCATCAGATTATACTTGAGGTTGGACGAGGAGGATAAAGATAAATTGTTTAATAACAAGATGATAAAGGAGGAAGAAATGATTGTCAGTTGAAGTGGAAGCATTGAGTAAAAAATACGGCAGTAATCAAGTCATTAATCAGTTAAGTTTTCAAATTAATAAGGGGATTTTTGGTTTGCTTGGTGATAATGGGGCTGGTAAAACTACCTTAATGAAAATTCTAGCAACACTGCTAGGGTTTAACGAGGGCGATGTAAGTATGTTTGGATATTCGCTAAGAAAAGAGCCTGATGCAATTCGTGCCATGTTAGGATATCTTCCACAAAATTTTGATTTTTTCCCTGATGCAACAATCACTGAGTCCATGAATTATTTTGCTGCTTTAAAGGGGTTAATAGGTCAACGAAGAATACAGGAAGAAATTTCACAAAGACTAGTTGAAGTGGGTCTTGAAGAACATGCTCATAAAAAAATCAAGCAACTTTCAGGCGGTATGAAACAACGATTTGGTATCGCTCAAGCTATGTTAAACCTTCCCCAGTTGTTAATTATTGATGAACCTACGGTGGGGCTTGATCCAAAGGAGCGAATTGCTTTTAGAAACTTGCTTCACAGTTTTTCGGAAGATCGCATTGTATTGTTATCTACGCATATTGTACCGGATATCTCAAGCACCTGTGACAATGTACTTATTTTAAAGAAAGGAAGCTGTCTTTATAATGGGAGTGTTGATGAGGCTATCCATAAAGTGGAAGGGAAAATATGGTTAGTTGAAGTGGATAAAGGGCAGTTGCAACAATTAAGTAATGAAAGCCGGATCATATCTGTTGTTAGGAAAAGGGGGTTAATGCAAGTTCGTTTGCTAGATAACAGTCCTCCGGAAAAATATGGGGAATATACACTAGAGACTCCAAACCTGGAAGATGCTTATCTGTATATATCTGATAATGAGAGGGGGCCTTAATAGAGTGAGGGAGGTGAAAGTTTTAGTTCGATTTGAAATACTGTTGTTAAAGAAAAATTTATTATATAACATTTTGGTTTTCCTGATCACTTTTTTGATACCTATGTTTCTGTATTTATCTACGGGTTCAAAGGATAAAGAAATGTGGGTATTCTTGTTGCACGGACAATTATTTTTCTGTATTTTAGCAATGCCAATTCTATATTCTTTTCTTTATGACGATGATAAGCAAGCGATGATCTATTCAACCATCATTCCTAAATTGCATTCAAACTACCTATATCTTGTATGTAAAGTTTGTGTTTTGTGGGGGATTATCTTTCTGGCACAATCCAGTTGCTTAATCCTTATTCTCGGAGGTCATGTGTTATTTTATGGAGTCAACTTTTTTGATTTAATACTTCCGTTAATTTACACCTCGTTTACGACAATTGGTATATCTGTTCAAATTGCTGCTCTTTTGAGCTTATTATTAAAAAAACAGGTATACGTAAATATATTTAATATTATTTTTCTTGTTATAGGGATGTCAGTGAATTCTCCGGCCTTTTCGATATGGTTTAACCCGGATTGGATTACCAGTCATTTTTTTGACTCGTCTTTTTTTGTAGGAAGAACTTTTATATTGTGTATTGCATTAATTCTAATGTATTTTAGCAATCGTCTGTGGAAAGCAAGGGGGAGATTATGAACTTAAATCTAATACGATTTTGGTTGCTTCTTTTCTTTGGCAAGGCCAATACAGGAATATACCTGTTTTCTTTAATGGTAATAGTATATTTTAATTTTCAAATGAATGAAGATTTGATTTTGAAAATTAGCCTGGATTTATTATTTATTGCTTTGTTTGCACTGCAGGCGGCTAATTTAAGCAAAAGATATCAAGCAGAGCAATTTGTATTTTTGTCAATAATCTCTACCAACCGTAAAATTTTTAATCAAGGAATTGTAGCAGTAATCATAACTTCACCTGTGATAATAATAATATGGGGCACATTACGTATCTGGTTTGGGGATGTTCCAGACTTTAATATTGGGCTTATTGCCCTTTTTTCCGGCCTTTTTGCTGTTGTATCAGGTCTTTTGGTAGGTGAAGTAATCCGCAAGCATGGTTTAGGAATACTGATTCTGATTACTTTATATTTAACCATTGGATTAATTCCATGGACTCTACACGAAAAATTCAGATATGTATCTCCAGTGCTTAATATTTACAATCCCTACCTAATAAACTTTAGGAATATTATTTCGATTTTTGCTGCGGTTCTATTGTTTTATGGAATGGCAACTATATTTTCGTATCGTCGAGGAGGTGGGAAGAAAAGTCTGATTACGTGGTTAACCGTTGGAATTGCGTTGTGTCTATTTAGTGGCATACGTATCTATGAATATACGCATGATAAGCGGCTTGAAAGTAATGAATTTAAAATTATAAAAATTGGAACAACACAGGTCCATTACAAAGGAATGAGTAGGGATAGGGCTGAGAAGTTCGGTGTTGTTATAGATTATTTATACAATATAGCTGATGGGCTTCATATAGCTCCAAAGCGCTACTCTTTAGAAATTACTCAACGTTATGCTGTATCCTCTGTAGAACCAAAAGTCATGATGAAGAATGGTGACCAACTGATCATTAACATATATTCTAACAAACTGCTAGATTTTAATTATGGATTTGACTGGGTAAGCAAATGGATAGATTACATATTAACTAATGATACGGGTACTTCAAAGGATAATATTAATCTCTTGAAACATCAAATGATCAAAAAAACACTTGAAGAAAACCCAATGAATATCTATACGGAAAGTCGTCGTCAAAAACTTACCATTAACGATTGATTTAGCGCGAAATAATGGGAGAAGGTAAAGCTTTGGAGGGTAAGATGGATGGGATCAATATCAAAACTATATTTGCATCATTTCGGTACTGGCCGGAACTTGGGAAATTATTATGGAGGGCAAAAAGAAGTTATTTTTCATTAATTATTTTTTGTTATATAATTAAAGGTTTTTTACCAATAATAAATCTTTTTTCCATTCAATTTTTAGTGATGAAAATCGAAGAGCGATCATTCAACGTGATGATATACCCTATTCTGCCTTTGATTTTTGTTCTGATTTGTAGTCTCTTTGTTACGTCTATTCTTGAACACTTTGAAAAGTTATACCAGCTATTATTAATAAACCACTTGCAAGTTTCAATAGTAACAAAAACCTCTGATTTTATGCTACGTGATTATGAAGATCCTGAAATTCATAATCAGCTAAGAAGAGTTATGCAAGATTCGATAGACCGGCCCATCCAAGTATATAAGTTATTAATAAATCTTATAAGCTCAATTATTACTCTGATTTCTAGTATTGTTATTATACTAAATTTCAAGTGGTGGTTAGTGATTATTCTTCTTGTGTCACCTTTATTTTCATTCTATTCGTTATTGAAGTTCGCACAAATTCAATATATTTCAAAAAGAAAAAGATCTCCTTTGCAAAGGAAAGCAAGTTATATTAATTTTTTGTTAACGAATGATAAGGCATTCAAAGAAATTAAACTATATCGCTTAAATGACTATTTAAGTATTAGGTACAAAGATATTTTTAATAGATTTTATAAGGAGGATAAAGACCTATCAAAAAGACGAACAGTTTTATATCTATTCTTTCAATTAATTAGTACTCTTTTTATCTCGATAGTTCTTTATATTATTGTATATGTGTCATTTCAAGAGAGTCTACTCTTAGGTAGTATATATGGTTTGGTACAAGCAGTATTGCTTACAAACCAGAATATTAATGCTATCTCTCAAGGATTAATTTCCTTGTGCGAAAATAATTTATACTTGGATGAATTATTCTCATTTCTAAATAAAAGTCAAAAAAGTTATGAAAATACGCTGTTAAAGCAGAGTTTCGTTAAAATGGATCAAATAGAAAGTATAGAGTTTATAAATGTTTCCTTTATTTATCCTGGTCAAACAGTTTACGCGCTAAAAGACCTCAATTTCAAAATACAAACAAATGACTCTGTTGCATTTGTTGGAAGAAACGGATCGGGGAAATCAACGATAATTAAATTAATGACAGGCTTATATGATGATTTTACAGGTGAAATATTAATTAATTCAATATCCATACATAATTACAGTAAAGATACATTATACAAAAAAATTGGTGTTATATTTCAGGATTTTATCCAATTTGATTTTACTGTTAGAGAAAATATTGGTTTTGGTGACCTCGAAAAGATGGATAGTACCTCTGAAATATGGAATTCAGCCCAACTTACTGGTGCAGATGAACTAATTAAAAGTTTCCCCAATCAAATAGATCAACAGCTAGGAAGGAACTTTGAAGGAGGGGTTCAAATTTCTGGTGGGCAATGGCAAAAAATAGCCATATCCAGAGCTTTCTTTAAAGATGCTGATCTTTATATTATGGATGAACCAAGCTCTTTTCTTGATCCGGAATCAGAAAAACAAGTATTTCTGCAATTCCAAAATTATATAGAAGGAAAGATAGGTGTATACATATCGCATAGATATACATCTGTCTTATATGCGAATAGGATTATTGTATTAAATGAAGGTCAGGTAGTAGAATGCGGAACACACCAACAATTAATTGTTAAACGAGGGATTTATTATAAACTATTTTCTGATGAAGCAGAAGCCTTTCAAAGAGAGCGAGCAATTCAGGGGGAAGTGCTTACGTGAATTTCACTAAAAAGGAGCCGTCCCAAGCAACTATTTCAATGGCTGTCGGGATAGCTCCTTTTACATCACAGGTTGACAGAACCTATTCTCCACACCTTCATTATCCCTTCACCGCTCCCGCCGTAAGTCCGCTAACAATGTACTTTTGGCAGAAAATGTACAGGATCAGCACCGGCAGCGAGGTCAGCACCAGATCGGCGAAAATCAAATTCCAGTCCCGGCTGTATTTGCCGTAGAAATTGTATACCGAGAGCGGCATCGTCCAGTCTGAGCTGTCTGTCAGGAAATAGAGCGGAATGGTAATGTCGTTCCAGACAGACATGAAGACCATAATCGCTACGGTGGCGTTCACCGGGACGATCAGCGGGGTGACGATTCGGAAGAACACATCGAATGTATTCGCCCCCTCCAGGAAAGCTACCTCATCCAGCGCCTTCGGAATAGACCGGATGAATCCGCTGTACAGGAACACGCTGAACGCTGTGTTGAGCGAAGCATAGATCAGGATGACGCTGGTGATGCTGCCATAGAAGCCCATCCACTGTACGACGCGGATCGTTGTAATCGTGGACATCGGCGCAATCAGGCCCATGAAGAAGAACATGTACAGGAAATTCGACCATTTGGTCTCCCGGCGCACGAGAATGAAGGAGGCCGCCGACGAGGTGAAGATATTCAGAATAGAAGAGACGCCGGTAATCAGCATCCCGTTCAGGAACGCCCGTCCCAGTCCCCCTTCACGGAAGACCGTCGTATAGTTGGAGAAGTTCCACTTCTCCGGGAGCCGCAGGGAGAACTTCAGCACCTCGGCGCTGGTCATGAAGCTTCCGAACAGCATAATCAGCAGCGGCAGGATAATCAGCAGGGAGGCCAGGATCAGCAGCCCTTCGACTACATAGTTGCGCCAGGCCATTTTACGTGAAAAGCTCATTATTCCGATACCTCCTTACGCCGCATGAAGATCAGCAGGGGAATGGCAATGATTGTTACGGCAGCGAACAGCAGGGTGTTGACGGCTGTGCCCAGCCCCCAGCTTCCCTCTCCGAACGAGCGCAGGATGATCGTACCTACCACCTGGGAGGCGTTGCCCGGTCCCCCGCCAGTAAGGACGAATACCTCGGAGAATACCTTGAGGCCGCCAATCAGCGTCAGCATCAGATTGATGTTGATCGCAGGGAGCAGCAGTGGAATCGTGATGCTGCGGAAGCTCCGCCAGGAACCGGCGCCGTCAATGGTGGCGGCTTCATAATACTCTTTGGAGATCGACTGGAGTCCGGCCAGGTAGATCGCCATTTGGAAGCCGGTATGCTGCCAGATGGACACAAAGGCTACGGTCCAGATGACAAGGGCCGGATTGGTCAGCCAGGCCTGGCTCAGCGAAGGCAGCCCCACAGCTTCGAAGATACGGTTAATCGTTCCGTCGGAGCGCAGCATGGGCGTGAACACAATGCTAATAACCAAAACGCTTAGGATCGACGGAGAGTAAAAAATAGCCCGCAGCAGATTTTTGGATTTTAGCTTCATGTTCAAGCCGACTGCCAGCGCGATCCCGAGCAGGTTCTTGCCTATAACGGTGACCACGGCGAAGATGGCCGTATTCTTAATGGCGAGCAGCAGGGTTCTGTCGGTGAAGATACGCTCAAAGTTGTCCCAGCCGATAAACTGGATATTCTCCCGGTCCAGCCGCCAGTCGGTGAAGGAATAGAAGAGTCCTGTAAGCGCGGGCAATACGAAAAAGACAGAATAGATCAATAGCGCAGGCCAGATCAGGTAATACGAGTATAGTCTCTTGGATACTTTCATCTCTTCACACTCCTATATAGCCAGGGACAGAACAAAGCCCGGACGGACTTTATTCTGCCTGTTGTAATGGTTATCCGCTCTAATTAAAAGCCTTCTATGCCTTTGTCCTTCATCAGCTGGCTGAATTTCTCATCCCAAGCTTTGAGTACGCCCTTGGCGTCCAGGCCGCCGGCAAATTCATCCTGAAGCAGACGGTACAGCTCGCTGCGGTCTACGATCATATAAGCATCGGTGGTCAGTGTAGTCTTCTTAGGTGTGATGTATTGATCGACAATCTCCTGCTTGTAATCCGGCAGCTTCGGTGTAGTGACATCGCTGAAGTTGGAGACGGAGCCTTGGCTGTCCACCATCTTCTGGGCGACCTCCTTGCTGGCAAGGAACTCCAGGAACTGCTTCGCTTCCGCCATATGCTTGGCTTTCTTCGGAATGAACAACTGGCCGCCCAGCGGGCTTGCGCCAAGACTTGCGTCTTCAGAGGACGGGATGGCGAACAGGCCCAGATGCACATTCGGGTCTTTCTCGGCCACGTTCACAATCAGCCAGTCGCCCATGAACATCATCGCCGTTTCCTTGTTCAGGAATTTGCCTACCGCCATATCGTAGCTGTCGCTGAGAATGTCGGTGTTGGTATAGCCTTTCTTGTAGACCTCATACTGCTGCTCCAGGAAGGTGGCGAACTCGGGAACATCGGACCACTTCTTGCGGCCGGCATTGATGTCATCGAACAGGGAAGGTTCATTCTTAGCCGCCCAGTCGGCAAAAGCAGCAGCCGGCCAGATATTCGCCGCCCAGTTATCCTTGAACGGCATGAAGACCGGTGTAACGCCGCTGGCCTTGATTTTCTCACACACCGCCAGGAACTCCTCGTAGGTATTCGGAATGCTCAGCCCCAGCTCCTTGAAGATATCCTTGTTGTAGACCACTCCCTGCATGCCTGTATCCTGGCTGTAATGGAAGCTGTAGACATGGCCATAAGCGGAGAGTACGTCCTTGTTCAGCAGCCGGCTCACCCAAGGCTCGTTGTCGAGAATCTCGAAGTTCCGCTCCAGGTTAAGATCGGTGGTGGCACTGGCGAGATTGTATTGAATCAGGTCAGGCACCTCGTCAACGGCCAGCTTGGTCTGAAGTACGGTGGCCGTCTGCTCCGCCGGAAGCAGCTGAAGATTGACCTTGATATTGGTTTTCTGCTCGAATTCATCCAGCACATCCTGGGCTACAAACGCCGAATCCTGCGAGCTTTTGGAGATGGCCAGCTCGATGGTTACCTTTTTGCCGCCGCTGCTGCCACTACCGCTGTTTCCGTTTCCGCCGCTGTTGGTAGCCGAAGCATTGCCGGAGCCTGAATTGTCAGACCCGCATGCCGCCAGCGTTAAGGTCATTACACCGGCCAGTACGCCTGTTGCGATTTTTTTCAGTTTGCTATTCATGTGATCGCCCCCAATAGTGAATTTTCTGTGGATTGAATCCGTTTACATTTTTGATTATAGAATGAGGACTGCGCAAGGTACATGTTTGTACTTGACTCTTTCTGTGTAATATTCTGAACTCCGGGACGGCTTGTCAATTCGCCCGATTGGTTGTAAAGTAGGCAGATCCTAAGGTTCAGGGGGGCTCGGCTTGGCTACTATTGTTCAGAAATTGCGCGGAGGCAGGGTTCAGGCCAGTCTGCAAACGAAATTCTTCTTCACCTTCATGCTGCTCCTGCTGATTGTGCTGGGCTGCTTCCTGGTCTACGTGAATTATATGGTGATCCAGCCGCTCAAGGACAAGACGGAGAACGAAATGAAGCTGGCTGCTGCCCAGGTTAGCGATCAGCTGAACCTGTATATCAATAACCAGAACCAGCTCTCTCAGCGGATTCTGTCGAACAAAGAGGTGTTCACGCTCCTGTCTGCCAGTGATTATTCACAACTTACCCTTGAAGGGCTGACCCGAAGCCGCAGGCTGAAAGACATCATGTTCCAGGCCCTGGGGCCGAGTCTGAACATTGAGGATATGATGATCTATGATCTGACAGGGGAACGTGTGGCCTCTTATATCGGATACGCAGATAGCCCGGCTTCGCTCAGGCCGTTTCTGGAAGAGAGCAGCAACCTGCCGACCTGGAATGCAAGCGGTTACGCGCTGTACCGGCAGGGGGCGGATGCCATCTCTTTTGTGCGGGCGATCAGGAACCAGAATGGTCAGGTGTTCGGCTATCTGGCGGTGCAACTGGACCAGCGGTACTTGAACAGATCTGCTGCGGGACTGGCGGGCGGCAAGGTCTATATTATGGATCAGGACCAGCGGCTGGTCTCCAGCTCTCCGGCACTACGTGAAGGGGAGAAGGTCCCCGAATTCGCAGCGTCTCCCTCTGAATCTACAGCAGCTAACGGAATCTATCTGAGCAGCGGCCAGAACTATGTGGCGTATCACCGCTCTGCTGAGACGGGCTGGACTACCTACGTGGTGAACCCCAGGAATGTGGTGCTGGGCCCGGTCAATTCGGTGAAATATATCTCTATTCTGCTGATCACCGCGCTGATTCTGTTCTCGTTCATCTTCATTTACTTCTCGACCCGGAACCTGCTGCTTCCGATCCGCAAGCTGCGCAGCCAGATTCTGCGGATGAACTACAGCAACTTGAATATGAAGGCGGGCCCCCATACCCACAACAATGAGCTGATTCAACTGAATAGCGCTTTTCAGGAACTGCTGGAACGGTTACAGGAATCCATAGAACGGGAAAAGCTTGCGCTGCACGAAGAAGTGAAGTCGCGGAATTCTGCCTTGCAGGCTCAGATCGCCCCGCATTTTATTCATAATGTGCTGTATCTGATCAGTATTGCCGCCCAGGAAGGGAAGAATAGCGTAGTGACTGAGATGTGCAAGCATCTCTCGGACAGCCTGCGCTATATTGTATCTTCGCCTTACCAGCATGTCACTTTGACCGAGGAGCTGAAGCATACCCGGCACTATTTGTCGCTGATTCAGCATAATTTCGAGGACGACCTGGATTGGGAGATTGACGGGGACGGTGCGCTTGAGCGGATTGAGCTGCCCCGGCTGGTGATTCAGCCATTCGTGGAGAATTGTATCGAGCATGCTTTTAAGAATACGGACCCTCCTTGGAGGATTGATGTGCGGGTGAAGGTATATAACGGCCTGTGGGCCATCGAAATCCGGGATAACGGGGAAGGCTTCGCGCCGGGCCGGATCAGGGACATTCTGGACAACATTGAGAGCTCGGATTCAGGGGTCTATGAACTTCAGCATCATACTACGGGAATTGGCAACATGGGGATTGTGAATACGGTGAACCGGCTGAAGCTGATGTACAGGAACCGGCTATTCTTCAATATTTACAACCACTTAGACGGGGAAAAGGGCGCTACGGTCCAAATTATCGCATCTATGAGTAAAGACTTCTACTAGAACCGGGGAGGGACCGCTATGTATACCGCTATCATTGCCGAGGACAGCAAGCCGATTCTGCGGAATATCGAAGCTTTGATGCGCTCCACGGAGCTGCCTGTGCAGATTGCCTTCACCGCGTCGAACGGACTGGATGCACTGGAGTACATCAAGGCCAACCCGGTGGATATCCTGCTGACCGATATCCGCATGCCCAAGCTGGACGGGCTGGCGCTGATCGGGCAGTGCCGGCAGGTGAATCCGGCGCTCAAGGCGGTGCTGATCAGCGGCTACAGCGACTTCGAGTATACGCGCAAAGCGCTAAACCTTCAGGTATTCGACTATCTGCTGAAGCCGGTGGAGCGGGAACAGCTGGCTGAGGTGATGCAGCGGCTGGTCGCCCATCTGGAGGAGCAGGGGGGCAGCAGGAAGGGATTGCCGGAGGGATTGGTATCCCCCGGGCAGCCGCGGCCCAAGAGCAGCGAGGAGCTGTTCCGGCAATTGGAGCAATATTTGCAGCAGCATCTCTACTCCCAGCTCTCTATCACAGAGGTGGCGCTTCAGTTTCATGTCAGCCCGTCCTATGTCAGCCGGATCTTCAAGCGGCATTCGCAGCGGACCTTTGTGCATTACTACATGCAGCTTAAGATTACTGAAGCCTGCCGGCTGATCGCAGCCAAGCCGGAGCTGAAGGTGAAGGAGCTGTCGGAGGCGCTGGCTTTTGCAGACCAGCATTATTTCTCTAAGGTGTTCAAGGAATATATGGGTGTAAGTCCTACAGAGTATAGGGGAGGGGAACGGGGGTAACTAACAAAAAGCAAAAAGAATCGGAGGGGGAATTTGGAACTGTAGGAGCGTTAGCGACCGCCTTTGTATTTGGATTTCTACCGCGAAGAGCGGTTTTAATCAGGGAATCCAAATTGGGCAGCGGCCGGAAGTCCAAATGTTCGCCGCAGTGACGACCAAGCTTCGAGTTATATCGTTCATTTTACGGCAGCGCTGCGGATAGGCGGTGCCGTTTTTATTTGCCGTATTTTCCTGGAGGAATGCCCGTGATGTTCTTGAAGGTGCGGATGAAATTGGCATAATCATTGAAGCCGGACAGGTAGCAGGTATCGGACACGGAGTTGCCGGCGGACAGGAGCTGCTTGGATAACGCGATCTTTTTAAGCAGCACATAACGGTAGATGGTGCCTCCGGTCTGCTGCTTGAACAGATGGCTGAGATAATATTTATCCAGATTCAGCTCCCCGGCGATATGCCCCAGCGATAGATTCAGGTGCAGGTGGTTGTCGATATAACTCATGGCAGATTGAATATGGGAAGATATGATGCTAGGCACTACGGCACGGGTGCGGCTGTACAGCTCGTTGACCAGCACCAGAATCTGAATCAGATACGTCAGGGCCAGCACCTCGCTGCCGTACTGCTTGCGCTCCAGGGCTGTAATCAGCTGTGAGGAGAGGGCGGTATATTCTGAGAGCAGCGGCTCCTCCATCCGGGCCAAGTTATTCTCCCCGGGCTGGCGGTTCTGGAAGCAAGCCAGCAGATTCGTGGTCGACGTACAGAACGGATAAACCAGCGGTGCTTTGAAATGAATGGTCAGCCGCTCATAAGGCTCGGGGGAGCGGTTGATGATTTTATGAATCTCATGATTGTTGAATAACAGGACGTCGCCGCGCACCAGCGGATAGCTGTACTGGTCCACGAAGCCGTTCACGCTGCCGCCGAGGAACAGGAAGATTTCATAGTGGTCATGGATATGGAAATCTCGCGTCGGCGAGATCGGGGAATTGCCGATACCGGCCAGAATATCGCCGTCGAACGATTCATAATACCGGGCATGCTTCATCGTTACTGCCCCTTTCTTGTTGATCACAATATACGCAATAAATCATCATTATTCGCAAAGACATTGCTATAATACCACAATACACTAGAGAAGAAGAATACCTGAGAGGGTGGAACTAGGGATGAGTGGGATAGAACAGCGTAAATACTGGCTGGATACGATGCTGCGGATTGGAACGCCGGTCCTGGAGGCGCTCTCTGCGCGGAAACTGAAAGAACAGTTACCTGCGGAGTTTCATAGCGGGCGCAGTCAGTTTGCGCATCTGGAGGCTTTTGCACGGCTGGCCTGCGGAATGGCTCCCTGGCTGGAGCTTCAGGGACTGGAGGGTGAAGAGGAGCGCTTAAGAGCCCGTTATGCCGGGCTGATGCTGGAAGCGATTGATGCGGCGGTCGATCCACAATCGCCTGACTATATGGAATTCAAGACCGAAGGCCAGCCGCTGGTCGATGCGGCATTTCTGGCCCATGCTCTGGTGCGTGCACCGAAAGCGGTTACAGCCCGGCTTAGTACACGGGTTAAAGGCAATCTGATTACGGCGCTTAAGCAGACGCGGCGGACCGCCCCCAGCGGCAGCAACTGGCTGCTGTTCAGTGCGATGGTGGAAGCAGCGTTATACCTGCTGGGCGATCCGGAGTATGACCGGATGCGCGTGGGTTATGCGGTCCACATGTTCATGGACTGGTACAAGGGTGACGGAGTCTACGGGGACGGGAAGGACTTCCACTGGGATTATTACAACAGCTTTGTCATTCAGCCGATGCTGTTGGATGTGGTTACCCTTTTCGAACAGGAGAATGAGGAGTATGCCCGGCTTAGACCCTTGGTCCTGCAGCGGGCGCAGAGATATGCATCCGTGCTGGAGCGCAGTATCGCCCCTGATGGAACGTATCCGTTCCTCGGGCGTTCGATTGTCTACCGGTTCGGGGCATTTCAGCTGCTGTCGCAGGCGGCGCTCCAGCATTTCCTGGAAAACTCGCTGCCTCCGGCCCAGGTGCGCTGCGCCTTGACCGCAGTCATTAACCGGATTATGCAATACCCGGACACGCTGGATGAGAACGGCTGGCTGCAGCCGGGGATCTACGGCTATCAGCCGGAGCTGGCCGAGAGCTACATTAATACAGGCAGTCTGTATCTGTGCGCCGCTGTTTTCCTGCCGCTGGGCTTACTTCCTGCTGATCCCTTCTGGTCGGGCGAGGATATGAAATGGACGGCACGGAGAATCGCGGACGGCGAGAATGTGATGCGGGACCATGCTTTGGAATAAGGGATGCAGACAGACTGAACAGGAGAGGGAGCTTAGGCATGAACATACAGGAACTTAAGGCAATCGCAGAGAACATGAAGCCGGCAGATCTCAGCTTATATTATCCGCAAGGGGATTCGGCCGCTTTTTGGAGTGATGCGGGATCTTCTCAAGTCTTACAAGCCAGTCTCAGTGAGATTCGTGCAGAGGCACGGAGGCTGGAAGGGCAGCCTATACCGCTGCTGACGTACAGTCTGTTTACCCTTTTCCGGCAGACGGGGTCGAGACTGGAGTATGAGCGGCCTTATTTTGAACGGAGAAGAAGGCTGAATACGTATGTGTTCCTAAGTCTGCTGGAGCCGGAGAACGCAGCAGCTCTGGAGCAACTGACAGATATTCTATGGGCGATCTGCGATGAGTACACATGGTGCGTTCCCGCCCATCTTCCTGAGAAGCATGAGGCTGCTGAGATCAACCGCCATATCGATCTGTTCTCCGCCGAGACAGGCTTTACTTTAAGTGAATGTCTGCTGCTGGTCGGGGAGCGTCTCCCGCTGCTGCTCCGTTCCCGGATACGCAGTGAGGTGGAGAATAGAATCTTCCAGCCGTTCCTTGCGCATGGCCCTTATTTCTGGGAGACCTCCACTCACAATTGGGCGGCGGTCTGTGCGGGCTCTGTGGGTGCGGCTGCACTGCTCCTTGTGAAGGACAAGGACATGCTGGCGGAAATCTTGCTGAAGACAGAGAGCAGCATGAATTATTATCTGCAGGGCTTCGGGGCAGACGGGGCCTGCCAGGAGGGGCTGGGCTATTGGAATTACGGGTTCGGCTATTTCACTTATTACAGCGATCTGCTCCGTGCAAGAAGCGGAGGCAGGCTGGATTGGTTCAAGCAGGAAAAGGTGGCACAGATCGCCCGCTTCCAGCAGCAATGCTTCATTGACGGCAGCTATGTCGCCAATTTCTCCGATTCAGTGCCCCGGGTGCGGGTGCATATGGGACTCTCTCATTATCTGGCGGACGTCTATCCGGATGTCCTGCGCCCGCCGTCTGCGCTGCGCGCCCCGTTCACGGAGGATCACTGCAGCCGCTTCGCACCGGCTCTGCGCAATCTGATCTGGACAAGAGCCGGGGAGGAGAATGAGTCATGGGAGGCTGGCAGCAGCTATCTGCCCGATGCCGCTTGGCTCGTATCGCGGCATGTCTCTGGGGCGGGCGCCTTCGGCTTCGCGGCCAAGGGCGGCCACAACGACGAGCCGCATAACCATAATGACCTGGGCCAATTCATTCTGAGCGGCCGGGGGGAGATCTTCGCGGCTGATCTGGGCAGCGGAG
This sequence comes from Paenibacillus sp. FSL P2-0089, assembly GCF_038595095.1. Lineage (NCBI taxonomy): Bacteria > Bacillati > Bacillota > Bacilli > Caryophanales > Paenibacillaceae > Paenibacillus > Paenibacillus sp. FSL P2-0089. Next base: position 4,982,984 of record NZ_CP152006.1, on the reverse strand, counting down.
AGTACACGGCGGACTATTTCGGTGCCGGCCGTTACGGCTATGACTGCAACGGGTCGCAGGGCCACAGCGTGCCGATTATTGACGGCCAGTACCAGGGGGCAGGACGGGAGTTCCAGGCAACGGTGCTGCATGCATCGGCAGCGGCGGCGAAGGATGAGCTGACGCTGGAGCTGGCCCGGGCGTACCCGGTAGCCGGACTGCAATCCTTGGTCCGTTCGCTGGTCTGGCATAAGGAGGAAATGCCTCGTCTGGAGCTGACAGATACTTACCGGTATGACGGAACTCCGGCAAGCTGGACGGAACGGTTCGTAACGTGGCGCAGACCGGAGTTGACGGGTACAGGGCGAGTACTGCTACCGGGTGCCGAAGGCCACGGCGTTCAGGTGATCTACGATCCGCAGATCGTCCGGCCGGAGATTACCGCACATGTGTACCAGGATCACTATGGCCAGGACACGGTGTGGCATACTCTGGACTTCCAGGTTCTCCAGCCCGGAGCAGATGGCGTATTGGTGTTTACTTTTGAATTTATGTAAGACGCACTGCACGGCTATATCATTCACACAAAGGCGGGATTCAAATGAACAGAACCATAGATCAGGCTTGGGTAGATGAGGCTTGGAGTAAGGCACTGGAGAAGACGAGAACGAACAGTATCAGCATCGGAGCCGAATTCCCGCATGCCAGTCAAGGCGGCAAATATGTCCTGGAGGTACCAAGCTGGTGGACCGCCGGCTTCTGGCCGGGCATGCTCTGGCAGCTCTATGCCGAGAGCGGCGATGAGAGCCTGAAGGCAGTAGCCGAGCGCTGCGAAGAGCGGCTGGATGAGGTGCTGGACGGCTACGTGAAGCTGGATCATGACCTTGGCTTCATGTGGCTGCTGACCAGCGTCGCCAATTACAAGCTGACGGGCAGTGAAGAATCACGGGTCCGCGGGCTGAAGGCCGCCAACTATCTTGCCGCCCGCTTCAACCTGAAGGGCCGCTATATCCGGGCCTGGAATCCCTGGAGAGAAGGCGAGGACAACAGCGGGGTCGCCATTATTGACTGCAGCATGAACACCAGCCTGCTGTTCTGGGCCTCCGAAGTCACCGGAGACCCGCGTTACCGGCATATCGCGGAGGCGCATATGGATACGGTGCTGGAGCATTTCATCCGGCCGGACGGCTCCGTCTATCATATTGTCAACTTCAACCCGGAGACGGGCGAAGTGGTAGAGAAGCTGGGCGGACAGGGCTATGCGCCGGAATCGGCCTGGTCGCGCGGGGCGGCTTGGGCGCTCTACGGACTGGCGCTGGCCTATCATCATACCGGCAAGCTGAGCTACCTGCATGCGTCCAAGCAGGTTGCGCATTTCTTCCTGACCCGGCTGCCGGAGGATCAGGTGCCGCATTGGGATTTCCGCGCTCCCGGCGATGTCGGGGAGATCCGTGATACTTCAGCCGGTTCCTGCGCGGCAAGCGGTCTGCTGCTGCTGGCCGGGCTGGTGGAAGAATCAGAGGCTTATATCTACCGGAACGGGGCGCTTAGAATTACGGAATCTCTCTACCGTAATTACGGAACTTGGGACCATCCCGGCGAACAGGGGCTGCTTCTTCACGGCACCAGCAACTATCCTGAGGACCGGAACATTGATGTGCCGCTGATCTACGGGGATTTCTTCTATGTCGAGTCACTGGCCCGGATCAAGGGAGCAGGCCCGTTCTATTGGGAGTAGGGGGAGTATGATAATGACGAACAATAAGAGGACTCCGCTGGTTGAAAATCCGGGAACAGGCGATTCGGGGACGGGCAATCTGGCGATTCAGAGCAATCCGCTGAAGACCCGGGACGACCTGCTGGCTGCCCTTGACCAGCTCACAGAGCCGCTTCGGCCGCTCTATAGCAGAGGCTGCGCCAGACTTGAGATTGGGATTACCGGAGCAAGTTATCCGTCAGCCACCGCCGGAATGGAGGGCTTCTCCCGGGTACTCTGGGGACTGATTCCGCTGCTTGCCGGAGGCGGGAACAATGAGCTATGGCCCACTGTGCTGGATGGCATCCGGCACGGCACCGATCCGTCCCATGAGGAATATTGGGGCGATGTACGGGACTTTGACCAGCGGCTGGTGGAGATGGCTGCCTTCGGCTTTGCGCTTGCAGCAATCCCGGAGCACATCTGGTCCCCGCTTGCTCCGCAGGAGCAGGAGCATCTCTATAATTGGTTGAACCAGATCAATTCCCATCCCTGTTACGACTGTAACTGGCTGTTCTTCAATGTACTGGTGAATGTGGGCTTCCGTAAGGTAGGGCGGCCCTATGATGCGGTGCAGCTGGAGAGAAATCTGGCACGGATGGATGCGTTTTATCTGGGTGAAGGCTGGTACAGTGACGGTGTTGGCGGACACTGCGATTATTATGGGCCCTTCGCCATCCATTACTATTCGCTGCTGTATGCGAAGCTGATGGAACGGGAGGACCCGGAGCGTTCCCGGCTGTTCAAGGAACGCGCCCGGCTGTTTGCCGCTGAATTTATAGGCTGGTTCGCCCCGGATGGCGCTGCGCTTCCCTACGGCCGCAGTCTGGCCTACCGGTTCGCCCAGTCTGCATTCTGGAGCGCCCTGGCTTATGCAGAGGTGGAGGGCTTCTCTGCCGGTGTGGTCAAAGGCATCGTCCTGCGCAACCTGCGCTGGTGGTTCCGCCAGCCCATCTTCGATGCAGCCGGTGTGCTGACCATCGGATACATGTATCCGAATCTGGTCATGGCAGAGAATTATAATGCTCCCGGTTCGCCCTACTGGGCGCTGAAGACCTTCCTGCCGCTCGCTCTCGGCGAAGAGCATCCATTCTGGAGCGAACCAGAGCTGCCGCTGCCGGAGCTTCCGGCGGTGAGTGTGCAACATCCGCCGCATCTCGTCCTGGTGCGCGAGCCGGCTTCCGGTCATGTGGCCGCCTTCAACAGCGGGCATCTATCTACCAATGAGCATACGCATACCTCAGCCAAATACGAGAAATTCGTCTATTCTACAGGCTTCGGGTTCAGCGTTCCCCGTTCGGAATGGGGATTGTCACAGGGCGCCTATGATTCTATGCTTGCGCTAAGCGAAAGAGGAGATAACCTCTACCGGGTACGGCGCCGGAATCTGGAATCAGAGATTACGGACAACGTCCTGCGGTCGGTCTGGAAGCCATGGGCTGACGTCGAGGTACGGACCTGGATCATCGCGGGCCTGCCCTGGCATATCCGCATTCACCGGCTGGAGACAGGGCGGGCGCTGGATGCCGCCGAGGGCGGATTCGCGCTGGGCCAGGAAGCGGAGCCTACACAGCAGCTCAGCGGAATCGGCGCAGCGGCAGCTACAGCATGGGGTACGTGCGGCATCAAGGGGCTGACAGGCTACTCGAAGGCCGAGCTGATCTGGCCCAATGCGAATACGAACCTGCTTCGTCCCCGGACAGTGCTGCCTACCCTGACCGCTTCGCTTGAGCCTGGGGTGCATTGGCTGGCTTCTGCGGTATATGGCGATCCTTCGGCGAACCCGCCAGTGGATGGGGGAGGCACCCCCGGCCTGGTTCTGGAGCAGACCCCTGAAGTCTTGCTTAAGGTCAAATTCGCCGGAGATCGTATTACAGTGCTCACCTCTGGCGGAACAGAGATTAGCATTCCGGTGCAATAGGACAGCATTCTGGTAAATAGCGCAGTAGTCTGGTTAATAGTTCAGCATCGGCTTCTTAGCGTCATCATGCAAGAAGGCCAGCAGTCTCTCCGGTTGGAAAGGCTGCTGGCCTTCTATGCTCATGGACCAAATGTATGCGGAAAACCGAACACATTTGGCTAGCGCTTATCGATGGTACCTTAATCGGGACACGGCAAACCTTCAGGATGCGTTTACTCCGTATTGCTGCGGAACTGATTGGGCGTGAGTCCTTTATACTTTTTGAACACCTGATAGAAATATTTCGTATCATTATACCCGGACTGCAGCGCGATATCCTCGATCCGCATTCCGGGATCTTTGAATAGCTGGCAGGCATGTTCAATACGGACCTTATGCAGATAATCGATGAAGCTGATCTTAAGCTGCTGCTTGAACAGCAGGCTTAAATATCCCGGGGTAATATAGATCTCTCTGGCGACGATCTCGCGGTTGATATCCTTCATGAAGTGCTCGCCGATATAGCTCTTGGCCGCTTCGAGCAGCTTGTTGCTGTTCTTCTTGGACGTCAGATGCTCACTGACCCGCTGGGCCGTCTCCAGCAGAGACTGAAAAAGATTATCCAGACTGGAGCGGGACAGGACATGGATCAGCTCGGTCAGATTCTGCCCGAACACCTTGTTCACGTTGACATTGTTCTCGATGCATAATTTATAGAGCGCGAAGAACAGCGCGAAGCTCGACTTGATCACCTGGTCCCTGGACACCGTCTCGGGCTGCAGGGCAACATTGAACAGCGTCAGCTTATCGGCAATATCCCCGGAAGAGCCGCCGCGTACCGCCTTCAGCACCTCCTGCTCCTCATGCAGGGGATAGGAGGATTGAGAGGACTCGGCATCGAATTCGCCACTGTACTCCACGATTTTTGCGATGCCGGTGTAGTTGGTTGTATTCAGGGCCTGGCAGGCTTCCACGAACGAGTGGCGCAGATGCTCAATATTCTTGTCAATACTTCCGATCCCGGCGGATACGGTGAACTTCAGGAAGCTGGCGATATTCTCCTGAATAATCCGGATATAACCGCTTAATTCCTCCTGATCCGGCAGCTCGTCCATATTGAGAATTAGCACAATATCGTCCTGATGCTCGAAGGCAACGCAGAGCACAGTCTCCGGCAGCGACTCCTCGCAGATATTCTTCAGCCCGTACTTCAGCAGCTCCGTATCCTCATGCATATACTTCTCATGCAGCAGCTGGAAATTGTCAATCCGCAGCAGAATGATGCCGTACAGCAAATAGGGGAAAACCAGCTGGTTCATCTTCAGATTAGCCAGCAGCCGGGAATACGCGGGACTCTCAGTGAGGATGAGCTGGCTTAACGTCTTCTCCTTCAGCAGGGGCAGACTCTCCCGGAACCCTTGCCGCAGATGCTCAAGCGTGGTAATCTCCAGCTTCTCCGATTGAATCTGCTCCGTGATGGCCAGAACCGTGCTCAGAATCTCCTGCCGGCGGCTCGGCTTCAGCAGATAGTTACTGACCCCGGATCTTATGGCTTGCTGGGCATAGGCGAAATCATCGTATCCGCTCATAATGACCGATTTGACGCTGGGGTATTTCTCGGAGACAACCTTGATTAACTCCAGGCCGTCCATTTGCGGCATCCGGATATCTGTTAGCATGATATCGACGGCATAGCTATCCAGGAGTTCAAGTGCCTCAAGACCGTCTCTGGCTTCGCCTGCAATATGGATGCCGTGCGAATGCCAGTCAATCAGGGTCTTTATGCCTACCCGCGCCCGCTCCTCATCATCCACAATAATCATATTATACAAGGGACATCCCCTCCAATCTGTATTCGTATTATTTATTCGCTCTGGCTTCGTCTATTCTTGCATGTCAGTTACAATCACCGGAACTACGATCTCCACACGCGTGCCTTCTCCGGGGACACTGGAATAGTTCAAGGCATAGTCACCTTTATAAAAATGCTTCAGCCGTGCCTGGACATTCTGCACCGCATAGCCACCGACATCCCGGGCCGTGTAGACATCCGTCTCATCAGGCATGGTGAGAATCTTTTGCAGCGTCTCCTCGCTCATGCCGCTCCCGTTATCCTCAATCACGAAGATCAGCTTCTCTCCGCGGCGTTGTCCGCTGATGCTTACCCGTCCGCCGCCGCGCTTGCGTTCAATGCCGTGGATCAGCGCGTTCTCAATGAACGGCTGCAGGCTGAGCTTCAGGATGACATAGGCGTACAGCTCCTCAGGAATGTCGATCACATACTCGAGCGATTCCTGGAACCGCATCTTCTGGAGCGACAGATACAGCTCAATCAGCTCTTTTTCCTTGGCTACGCTGGTGAAGCTCTTGCCCTGATTCAGACTTAACCGGAACAGCCGGGAGAGGTTGATCACCATCTCGCTGATCTTGTCCTGCCCTGCCGCCTCCGCCTCCCAGAAGATCGTGTCGAGCATATTGTACAGAAAATGGGGGTTGATCTGCGATTGCAGAGCCTTCAGCTCCGCTTCCTGCTCCTTCAGCTTCAGCAGATAGGCATCGTCCACCAGCGCCTTGATGTTGCCGACCATATTATTGTAGCCCCGGCTCAGCTGGCCGATCTCATCCCAATATTTGATCTCCACCTTCTCCTCGAACTGCCCGTTCTGGAAGCGCCGCATCGACAGCAGCAGCGTCTTGATCGGCGCGGTCAGGAAGGAGGAGAAGAACATCAGCAGGGGAATACTAAGCACCAGGCTGGCTAATACCATCACGAGCACTGCTGATTTGATGGAATTAAGCTCTTGGGTCAGCGAACGGAGCGGAACACTGTACAGGGTGATCCAGCCATCTTCGTTGATGTTGTAATTCAGTAGCGTATCCTTGCCTTCCAGGCTGACGATGGTGTTGCCGGATAGTATGCCGGCTTTGGCCTGCTTCATTACGAAGTCTATAGCTTCGGGACTATAGGTCTCTTTGCCTGCCGACAGCAGCTGTGTGCCCTGTTCACTCAGAATGAGGATGCCGTGATCCTTGTCATACAGATTCGTCAGATAGGTTCTGCGGATGGTCTCCAGATTAATGCCGACGAACACAAAGCCGATCCGGTTCCCGTTCACAATATCGCGGATAATCCGGGTCATGCCGAGCTTGTCATTTCGGTTACTCTGAATGAATACATTGTTCTCTTCTGTCAGCGGGAACCAGTAGGAGGCACCGTTTAAGGCAACGGTCTGTTTATAAGTATCATTTGAGGTAATTTTGCTCAAACTATACGCACCGCTGCTGTCATCGGTGGCAACCTGAAACAGCGGCTCGGACAAGCTGCCGTACAGAGCCAGATAGTCGAAGCTTCCGGTCACCAGCATCTGGTTCATGATCGACGCGGTGGGTCCGTTATAGAGCTGGTTCTCGATCTTCGCCGAATCCGGGGTATTGCTCCTCAGAGTGTCCTGAACGACTGGAGCGAGGCTGAATACCGTGACCCAGTCGGCTAACGTCTTTTGCATACGGGCGAGATTACTGTCGATCTGCTTGAGCACACTCTGGTTGGAATTGCTCACCTTATTGATAATCTGCTGCTTGGAGATCTTATAGGAGTATGCGCCCAGTGTGCAGGCCACCCCGGTGATCAGCAGGAAGATCAGAATCGTTATCTTGTATCGCAGGTTCATATTCAAGTAGTAGCGCAGCACAGGATCACTAACCTTTTTGATTTTTATCTTATGCGCAATGCCGAATATACACAAGGGAGTTGACAAGCGAAGTCGACAATTTTCAACATTACTCTCTTTTTCTCTACTGACCCTGACTCTAGTGCTCTGGTACGATGTGTTCAGAAACAAAGAAAGCAACCCACGATCAATAACAATTAGGGGGAAATGACATGGTTATGAATTCAAAATCCACACGTAATATACTGCTGGTTACGGCCCTTGCGGCAGTCTCGGTGCTTAGCGCATGCGGAGGCGGCAATGACAAGAACAATAATGCAGGCAGCAGCACGAACGGCGGTACAACCGGCTCTGCGGACAAGGAAGTAACGCTGCGTCTGTTCTCAAACCTTCCCGACCGTAAATCCGGCCAGGGGCTGGCAGAGCAAATGGTAATCGACAACTATATCAAAGCGAACCCCAATGTCAAGATCGATATCGAGACCCTCGCCGAGGAGCCATTCAAAAACAAGCTGAAGGCGTATATGGCCTCCAACGAAGCGCTGGATGTGACAATGGTTCACGGCGGAGCAGAGCTGAATACGCTGGTACAAGCCGGCTATGTGAAAGAGCTGAACCCTGCAGAATACGAAGGGGACACCTACAAATTCCTGCCGGGCGTCTACAAATCATTCACCTTTAACGACAAGCTCTACGGCTTGCCCCGCAACAGTGACTATGAAGTGATCTATTATAACAAAAAGCTGTTCGATGACAACGGCATCAAGATTCCTACCACCTACGCCGAATTGCTGGAAGCGGGCAAGCAGTTCCGCGCCAAAGGCATTGAGCCGATGTCGATGAACGGTAAGGACCTGTGGAGCTTCGCGGCCTTCTTCCAGGATCTTGTCGTACGCCTCACCGGCGATCAGAACCTGATGCTGGATGCGGTAGCGAAGAAGAAGAATTTCACTGGTGATGAGAACTTCCTAGCTGCGGCTAAGCTGCTGGCAGAAGCCAGAGACACCAAGCTGTTCCAGGAATCTTTCATGACAGCGGACTACGGCGCTTCCCAGAACCTGTTCACGCAAGGCCGGGCTGCTATGTGGTATATGGGCTCCTGGGAAGCAGGGATGGCAACGAATGACAAGCTGCCGGAAGACTTCCGCAACAATGTGAATGTACTGAAATTCCCGGTTGTCGAAGGCGGCAAAGGCAAGGACACCGATCTTTTGGCCTGGAACGGCGGAGGATATTCACTGGTGAGCAGCTCGAAGCATCCTGAAGAAGCCAAGAAGTTCTTCGATTATATGATGTCTGCCGATCAATGGGCCAAGATTGTATGGGATACCGGAGCGGCTGTACCGGCACAGAAATATGAGCTTACCGGCAAAGAGAGCGAGCTGCAGAAGCAACTGACTGAAGTTCTGACCGGGGCTACCAGCACAGCGGGTTCTATCGCCCTTGACTCCGGTACACCTAAGTTCAAGGATGATGCACAGAATGCCTTCGGCAAGTTCTTCGCTGGCGGGTCAACACCTGAACAGCTGCTGGCCGATCTTCAAAAGGCTGCGGAAACACAATAACAGATCACCACTATAGAGAATGAAAGGAGACGGGGCGGGAAGCATTCTTGCCCCTCTCTAATCTTAAGGATGGAGTTGGAGTTCCATGCAAAAAGTATTTAACAACAAAATGGCAATCTTTCTGTTCGTCTTTCCGGGGATTCTTCTGTTCGCCCTGACCTTTCTTGTGCCAATTGTGCTCAGCGCATATTACTCGTTCAGAGACACTTTGTCTCCGGGAACACCCTCGGCATTCATCGGATTCGCCAACTATACAGAGCTGCTGTTTCACGATTCCAGGTTCTGGCTGGCACTTAGAAATGCCGTACTGCTCGGTTTGGGCTTTATCCTGATCCAACATCCGATTGCCATCTTTTTTGCCATTATGCTGGACCGCCTAGGCGGTAAGGCAGAGAAGTGGTTCAGAACGATTTTCTTCATCCCATGTGTCATTTCTGTAGTCGTTATTTCAAAAATGTGGTTATCCCTGCTTGACCCGACTTTCGGCGCCTTCAACAAAATGCTGGATTCCCTGGGACTCGGCTTCCTTAAGCATGCTTGGCTGGGGGACAGCAGCACTGCGCTCGTCTCCATGTTATTCATCCTGATCTGGGCCGGCTTCGGCTGGGGACTGCTGTTCTATTATGCAGGACTCAAAGGCATTCCCGATGATATGTATGAAGCCGCTTCACTGGACGGAGCCTCCGGCTTCCGATTGCACTGGCGGATTACCGTTCCGCTGCTGTCACCGGTTATTACGGTGCAGATTACTTTGGCTATGATTACCGCCTTGAAACAGATGGAGACCGTGTTCCTGACCACTAACGGCGGTCCCGGCGATTCCACCCAATTCTTGGCCGTGTATCTCTATAACAAGGCGTTCTCGGCCAGCCAATATGGTTATGCCAACGCCATCTCGATTCTGTTCATTATTGTCTGCCTGCTTGCCACCTATCTCAGCAACAAACTGACCCGCAGTGATGCGACGGAATTCTAAGGAGGAATCACCATGACAAAAAGCACAAAAACCATACTATGGGTGTTCTTCCTGATCGTCGCCCTGGTTCAGCTGTTCCCGCTCATCTGGCTGGTAGATTTCTCATTCCTCAGCAGCAATGAATTCTACTCCTCCAGCGTCCTGAAATGGCCGAGCGATCCCCAGTGGCAGAACTATATCAATGCCTGGGTGGACGGCAAATTCCTGCGCTACTTCATTAACAGCGCCTTCGTTACCTCCGTAACCATTCTGTTAACGGTGATTCTGTCCCTTACGCTCGGCTATGCCTTTACCCGGATGCAGTGGAAGCTGCGCTCAGTCTTCTTCACCATTATCCTGCTGGGGATTATGATTCCGATTCATGCGACCCTGTTGCCTAACTTTGCCATCTTCAAGGCGCTGGGCTTGACGAATTCCTATCTCGGGCTGATCCTGCCATACACCGCAGTGTCTGTACCACTGGGGACCTTCATTCTGACCGGCTTCATGCGGAGCATTCCGCGGGCCATGGAAGAGTCCGCTGTAGTAGACGGCGCGAATATTTACCGGATTGTCTTCCAGATCATTGCACCGCTTACCGCGCCTGCACTGGTTACGGTCATCGTCACAACATTCCTGAACTGCTGGAATGAATTCATTATGGCATCAACCTTCCTGAGTAAGGATGCGCTGAAGACGCTGCCGTTCTCGGTTATGAACTTCGCCGGCCAGTATTCCTCAGACTACGGCTCACAATTTGCGGTCATGGTGCTGACCTCGATCCCTGCCATTGTCATCTACGCCATCTTCAACGAACAGATTACCAAGGGCGTGACAGCGGGCGCGGTAAAAGGCTGATCTTAAAGCGGACCAAACTCTAAGCGTATGCTATCAAAACTCTAAGAGTATGCTTCCGAAGCCAGTTTTGCGAAGAGAATTCAGGATGTATATGCTATCAAAACTTTCAGGAGGACTATAATGGATCACTTGTTATACGGCGTTGCTTATTATGATGAATACATGCCTTATGACCGTCTTACGCAGGACATCCAAATGATGAAGGATGCGGGCATTAATACCGTCCGGATTGCCGAATCGACCTGGAGCACACATGAGCCGCAGAATGGGGTATTCGACTTCTCCTCTGTACGTAGAGTGCTGGATGCGATGCATGAGGCCGGAATTCATGTCATTGTAGGAACACCTACCTATGCGGTTCCGGCCTGGATGGTCAAGGAGCACCCGGAGGTGCTGGCGGTCACCGTGAACGGGGAAGGCAAATATGGAGCCAGACAGATTATGGATATCACCAGTCCGGCGTATCTGTTCTACTCGGAGCGGATCATCCGCAAGCTGATGGCTGTGGTACATAAGCATCCGGCGGTGATCGGCTACCAGATCGATAATGAGACCAAGCATTATGAGACGGCCGGACCGAACGTCCAGCTTAGGTTCGTCAAGTACATGAGGGAGACCTACGGGACGCTCGAAGCCATCAACCACCAGTTCGGTCTGGATTATTGGAGTAACCGGATCGACAGCTGGGAGGACTTCCCGTCTATGGTGGGGACGATCAATGGCAGCCTGGGTGCGGAATTTGCCCGGTTCCAGCGGGGGCTGGTGAATGAGTTCCTGGCGTGGCAGGTCGGAATTGTGAATGAGTATAAGCAGCCGGGGCAGTTCACCACGCATAACTTCGATTTCGAGTGGCGGGGCTATTCCTTCGGTGTTCAGCCTTCGGTAGACCACTTTGCGGCTTCGCAGCCTTTTGACATTGCCGGTACAGATATTTATCATCCGTCCCAGGACCAGCTGACCGGTGCCGAGATTGCCTTCGGGGGAGATCTGATCCGCTCGCTGAAGCAGGATAATTACTTCGTGCTGGAGACGCAGGCGCAAGCGTTCCCGGAGTGGACGCCATATCCGGGACAGCTGCGGCAGCTGGCATTCAGCCATCTGGGCTCAGGGGCTTCGATGGTCGCTTACTGGCATTGGCATTCGATTCATAACTCCTTCGAGACCTACTGGAAGGGGCTGCTCAGCCATGACTTCCTGCCTAACCCGGTGTATAAGGAAGCTATGACTATCGGCGCGGACTTCAAGCGGTTAAGCGACCAGTTAATCGGACTGAAGAAGACCAGTAAGGTGGCCGTTATGGTCAGCAATGAAGCGCTGTCGGCGATCGAATGGTTCAAGCTGCCGGGAGGATTGATCTATAACGATGTGGTCCGCTGGATGTACGATGAACTCTATAAAATGAACATCGCCTGCGATTTCATCCAGCCGGGCAGCCCGCGCCTCAGTGAGTATGAGCTGGTTGTGGTTCCTGCGTTATACGCTGTCTCGGATGAGGCGCTTCAGCAATTGAATGACTACGTTCACAGCGGCGGCCATGTGGTCTATTCCTTCAAGAGCGGATTCACCGATGAACAGGTGAAGGTTCGTCATACGGCACAGCCAGGGATCATACATGAGGCCTGCGGGATTGCTTACAGTCATTTTGCCACGCCGAATGCGGTTACGGGACTTACCGGCAAGCTGTTCCCTGAGGGATCGGAAGCAGGCGTTCACACCGTCCGCACCTGGATGGAGATGATCGTTCCCGGTTCAGCGGAGGTGCTGGCCAGCTACGATCATCCCCAGTGGGGCGAATATGCTGCCGTCACCCGGAATACCTTCGGCGAAGGAACAGCCACCTACATCGGTTGTATGACCGGACCTGCCGCACTTGCGGAGATCCTGCGTGATACGCTCCAGCTGGCCGGGTTATGGGGAGCAGACCAGCAGCTGTCGTTCCCGCTCATCGTGAAGTCCGGCGTGAACCGCCAGGGCCAGACCATCCGTTACTACTACAACTACTCAGCCCAGCCGCTCAGCTTTAAATATCCGTACGAAGCCGGAACGGAACTGCTGTCCGGCAATCCGGTGATACAGGATGAGGAACTTACGCTTGGTGCTTGGGGCGTTATGATTATTAAATAAACATAACACTGGAGAACTTAATGAAGAGCGAAAAGGAACGGAGGGGAAATTTGGAACTGTAGGAGCGATAGCGTCCGCCTTTGTGTTTGAATTTCTACCGCTAACAGCGGTTCTAATCAGGAAATCCAAACACAACAGCGGCCGGAGGGCCAAATGTTCACCGTAGTGACGACCAAGCTCCCAGTCCAAACCTTAAGTGTGTTTTATATAATAAACATCTACAGCATTAGGAGGCATAAGCGTGGACGTGACAGGACAAGTATGGATATCGAGTACAGAAAATGAGCCTTGGGTATCCCATCCCCTGGAAGCCACCACTGCCGAAGCAGTGGATCTGGCGTTCACCGGACAATTGCATCAGAATATCGAAGGGTTCGGCGGATGCTTCAACGAGCTGGGGTTCGAGGCGCTCAATCTCCTCGCAGACGAGGACAGAAGCGCTGTGCTGCATTCGCTGTTTCACCCGGAAGGGGATCAGCGGTTCAGCATTTGCCGCCTGCCGATCGGGGCCAGCGACTATGCCCTGGAATGGTACAGCCTGAATGAGACCGACAGCGATTACGCCATGGAGCATTTCTCCATCGAGCGGGACCGCAAGTATCTGATCCCCTATATCCGCGAGGCTCTCAAGCTGAACCCGGAGCTGAAATTATTCGCTTCCCCCTGGAGTCCGCCAACGTGGATGAAATTCCCGCGCGTCTACAATTACGGCAGCTTGCGCTGGGAGAAGGATATTCTGGAGGCCTATGCGCTCTACTTTGTGAAGTTCGTCCAGGCTTATGCTGAAGAGGGAATTACCATTCATCAGGTACATGTTCAGAACGAAGTGGTGGCCGATCAGAAATTCCCTTCCTGCGTATGGACCGGCGGGCAACTGCTGGAATTCATCCGGGATTATCTGGGGCCGGCTTTTGAACAGCATGGACTTGCTACGGAGATCTGGCTGGGCACGATCAACGCGCCGGAGCCTTGGGACGAGTGGATGAAGAAGAAGGACAGCAGCTTCGATGCCTATGCCCATACAGTATTAAGTGATCCTGAAGCTTACAAGTATGTGAAGGGAGTCGGCTACCAGTGGGCAGGCAAATACGGCATCCAGCGTACGGTACAGGCCTATCCTGAACTGCGTTATATGCAGACGGAGAACGAATGCGGGGACGGGGAGAACACCTGGTTTTATGCCAAATACGTATTTAATCTGTATCAGCATTATTTCACTAACGGCGTGAACGCGTATATCTACTGGAATATGGTGTTGCTGCCTAAGGGGCGCAGTACGTGGGGATGGGAACAGAACTCCATGATTACTGTAGACCCTGGAGGCGTCAAGGCAGTGAACAATCCTGAGTTCTATGTCATGAAGCATTTCGCCCATTTCGTGGGTCCCGGCTCCAGCAGAATCGGACTCAAGGGCAAATGGACCGGCAATGCAGTCGCCTTCGAGACGCCGGAGGGCAGCCGGGTCCTCGTCATTGCCAATCCGTTCAAGGAATCGCGGACGGTTACCCTCTCGAATGACGGCACGCATTACAAGCTGGAGCTGGATGCGGAATCTTTTAATACCCTTTTGCTATAGAATAAACAGTAAAAACCGGCTCCACCATCCGCCGTCATCCCAGGGCATCTGCTGTGCACACCTATAACAATTGGAATTGTTCCGACCGTAATTTCCTGCTATAATTTTGGCAGGTTAGTTGATAGGGGGTTACACGGATGGCAACGAATTGCTCATTAGCTAGGGAGTCCTCATGCAGAGCCTGATCCGGGGCGATACTTTGCGTGGGGTGCGGCAGGACAATCTTGATCGCCCAAACAGATATTATCGTTTCTAATCGCAGGCTCTGCACCTTATTGCTGTAATCAATAATAATAAGGGGCTGAAGAGCTGTGAAACCAACATTTATTAGAAACCATCAATATAATTATATTAAGAAACAAGCGGATTTTGTGCTGAAAACACTGCGTTCGGTAGCGGACCGCCGTGTCCTGGAGACCGTAAGATACAGCGCCGAGCTCAACGTGACGGGGGCCTTCGCTTCACTGACCGCCGAGCAGGAGCAGATGCTGCGGGCAATCTCCACCTTCGAGAAGGCCGAGGACTTCCAGCAGTATACCAGCGGGCTGGAGCCTTATCTGGAGCCGTTTCCGCCGATTACGCTGAAGCAGATTCAGAAGCTGTTTCCCAAGAATAAAAAGATGAAGCTGCCTGACCTGCAGTCCTTTGATTTCCGTTATGTCACGTATCTGGCCTGGGCGGACATCGCCACGAACAAGCTGTTCATCGTCTATCCGCATGAAGGGCAGTTCATTGGTGTGGAAGGCCGGATGCTGCCGATGCATAAGAAGGGCTACTGCCTGTTCTGCAACCGGCAGCAGGAGCTTGCCTTCCTGACCGTCAAGACCAAGCCGGAGCTGGCGGCGGCAGATAATTTTGCTTCCGTGGGCCAGTACGTATGTTTGGATAATCAGGGCTGCAATCAGAGCATTACGGATATAAGCGCGCTGGAGCGGTTCGTCCTCTCGGTGCGCAAGTAGCAGTATAGTTAGATTAACAAGAGCAGAGCAGCGGTTCCCGGTTGGGGGCCGCTGCTCTATTTGTTTTGTATGGTAGAGGAGCTATCTGCTAGGCTGCGTAGTCATAGCCAAATCTACCAGTTCCTCCAGAAGCTGTTCTTCCAGGCGGATGATCTCACACATATTCCTATGAAGCTTCACCCGCGCGGCGAGCTTGTTGCCCGAGCACATCCCCTTAATCATGAACTGATTGATCAGATCCCACTGCTCGCCTGCCTGACGGTAGCCTTCAGCCGCCCGGGAGAGAGCAGGCGCCGGGCCTTCGCGCTCCAGCAGCTGCAGGAATTGGCTGAACCGGATTCGGCTGATCGGCAAGGCGTTGGCATAGATTTTGAAGGCCGAACTGGCTTCGGGTGAGTTATCAGGCTGTATCCCTATTTCCAGATAGGCCTGGGCATACGCCCTGAGCTGGACGCCCACTTGATCCGGCCGAATCTGTTGGGCTGGGCTGGTAAGCACCTCTTGAAGGATCGTCTTCCAATCTGAGCAGGAACGTGAGACTTCGCACTGCCCGAATAAAGCATAGAAATGACAGGCCCCTTCAAGGATGCTGAAATCTATCACTTCAAGATCCCTGCCATAGTAAGCATCCGTTAGATAGATCAGACTCTTCTCCCTGTCCAGGCCCACGGCAAGACAGGCATGGCTCGTATGCAGCCTGCGGTAGGCTACACACCAGGGACAGTCATAGGAATCGAAGCCAACCAGAACCGGCATGCCTGAGGACAGCTGATTCTCCAGCAGGTCAAGCATGTAGCTTCTATCCATTGCCGGTTCAGTCCGTTCTATATAACTGAAGGTAAGGCCATGATACGCGGACAGATAGCCGGTATTGATCCGGGGCAGCCGTATCCGTTCAATCAAAGGCTGGTCCGGGGCTTGCGGCTCATCCAGGAACATCTGCCAGGCATCGCCGTACATGCCTTTGCTGTCCAGTCCCTGCCACTGTGCTACAGACTGGATGCAATCATCAATACAGCTGCGCAGCTTAGGGTAGTGGGTACTTTTAACAGGAGCAATGTTCAACACTGCTCATCATCTCCTTCGCCGAGCAGAAGTGGCTGTGCAGCCGGTCGCGATAAGAAGCGGGAGTCATGCCGCTGAATTCGCGGAAGAGCCGGTAGAAGTATTTCATGTCGTAAATGCCGACCTCAAGGGCCACGGACTGGACGCCAAGCTTCGTGAACAGGAGCAGGATACAGCTGTATTTCATCCGGATCTCCTGGAAGATCTGGATGTAGGACCTGCCGGTCTTATTCTTAAGCAGCCGCTGGAACTGGCGGGAGCTCACCGCAAGCTGGCGGCTCACCTCATTCAGCGTGATCCGCTCACTATAGTTACTGATCATATATAGGAGGACATCATGCAGCGGGTCATACTGCGGTCCCGGGCGTTCGGCGAAGGGAGTGTCTGCTGCGGGCATAATCAGTTTGGCCAGCTCCAGTAGCGGCGGGTATAGCCGCTGCTCATCCATAAGCGGGCCAGAGTTCAGCATCCCCTGTAGCCGCCCGAGCAGGAAGAGGATTTCCTTATTCTTCTCCCTGTATCCAAACCATTGCCGCACCTCCAGAAGCTTAAGCAGCGGCAAGCGGGCCTCTTCGGATAAGGGACCCGGCAGCTCTCTGAGCACACTGTCAAGCCCGGGCCTGAGCATACAATTCAGGATCAGCAGCGGCTCGGTACCGCTCAGATCCTGCGGATGAAAGACATGGGATATCCCCGGCGGAATCACTAGAACATCCCCCTGCACCACCTGCATTTTATCCTTACCTGCCAGATGAATGCCTGTCCCTTGAACCACGTAGGCCAGCTCTACGAAATCGTGCTGATGACGTACGGAAGTGACCGTATTTTGAGTCAGGAGCATTTGTACGGGTGAAGAGGAGTCGAATAAATAATCCCCCGTAAATACCGGAAAAGCTTCCATAAACAAACCTCCGTTTCCTGCTTCCTTATGTTGGATGACTGGAATCCACCCTAGTATATCTCAATATTTTGGCGCATTCAACCATATATTAACAACTTAAAATTTGGTATATTCATGCTATTCATTCCAATTCCGCAACCTGAAAGGGGTAGACACATGCAGCAGAAAGTCATTGAGATTATTGCCGAAATCAAGGAGGAACCAGGTTTGCTTCAGACGCTCAGCGGAGCTTCTGACCTGACCCTGGACGCCGCACTTGACTCCCTGCAGATCATTAATTTTATTCTGAGAGTCGAGGATGAATTCAATATAGAGGTAGATTTCGACACCTTTGATCTGGAGCATCTGAAATCAGTGGACCGGTTCTCCGCTTATGTCGCCGGGCTTGCCGTATGATGAGGAATGCTGTGCACTGCGGCAGCCTGGAGTCGGAGCGGTACTGGCGGGAGGAGGATCTGGCCTCCTTGCCGGCCATTCCCGATGCGAAGGCGCTGGCTATCGTGCAGGCGATGGATGAAATGCTGTTTGTCTTCTGCGGGAGCGGCGATGTGCTCTTAACCCGCCAGGGGATGAACCGGGCACAATATGACTATCTGCAATCGCTCGGTTATGCATTCAGCACCAATATGGATGCGCTCCGCCTGGAGGCAGTGGAGTCTGTTCCCGCACAGGCGGCGCTGAATATATTTGAACTGCTGGGCCGGATGGACGCCGGGCAGGAACCGGACTGCTTAATACCTGAAGGAGCGCTGCTGGAGCCCTTCGCCGTGCTTCCCGGGATACAGGAGGCGGTTAGCCGGTACAAGCTTTTGCCTACGTTGCCTGATGAAGAGATTGTACGGGCGGTGAATACCAAGAGCTATTCTACAGCGATGCGGGACCGGCTGGGGCTGCCGAATATTGCGGTAGTGGTCGACAGTCTGGAGGAGCTGCTGCAATCGGGACAAGCACTGCTGGAGAAGGGGGCTTTCCTGATCAAGGATGAGTATGGGGTATCCGGTAAAGGGAATCAGCTGGTGGATTCAGAGCGTATGCTGCGCCGGATGGCCGGGCATCTGGAATCGAGCCGCAATCAGGGGAAAAGAATCCGGTTTGTCCTTGAGCCTCTGCTGGACCGGGAGACAGACTTCTCCTGCCAGTTTCAGATTGATCCGGAAGGCCGGGTCACCCTTTTGTCTGCCCAGCAGCTGGTGAACCAGGGCTTCGCCTTCGGAGAATCCCGCTCCCCGCAGCCGTCTCTGCTGGAGAAGCTGGACAAGGAAGGCTACTGGGAGACCATGCACAGCATAGGCCGGGAGCTGCACGCTGACGGATATTACGGTGAGGTGTGTGTTGATTCCATGCTGCTGCGTGACGGAAGCCTGGCGCCTCTGGTAGAGATCAATGCCCGCAAGTCGATGAGTCTGATCAAGCATTATGTGGACCGCCGGTTTAAGCAGGAGGACATGCACACATGCCTGATACAGGTACCGCTGGCGGCTATGGGCAAGGTTCATTATGAGGAGCTGCTGGAGCGGATGGAGGAGACGGGGATTTTATTCTCGCTGGGGGCAGGTGAAGGTGTGATGCCCTTGACCTCTAGCGCGCTCCAGCCGCTGGACCCTTCCCGTGCTGCCGGTTCCACGAAGGGCAAGCTGTATGCAGCCTTGACTTACCGGAGTGAAGACAGCAAGCAGAGCCTCATCCGTACGCTGGATGAGTCTCTCATGCGCACAGGCTATACTATCCTGCGATAAAGAAAGGAACCCCCCAATGAATAACACCGTGACGATTCTATGCTCAGGCTTTGGCCTGGGCTTCTATGTCCCTGGTCTGCTGCTGGAACGGAAGTTCACAGCGATGGGCCTTCAGGCAGAGGTTGAGGTGTTTGAGGCCTTAATGCCTGACCACAAAAAGGAGCAGACAGACAACAGCCGCAGGGCATACCAGCAGAGCTTCGCCGTAGCCCTGACTTCTCAGAAAATACCGTCCGATATAAGAAGCAGCCTTGATCCCGCAGCCGTTGAGCATTTGCTGCAGCAATGGAAGCAGGAGGAACGGCAGCACTTCATCGTCTTGTCCGGGCATTGGGTGCATGTTATGGACCAGTACCGTGAGCTGGCGGGGGTAAGCGTGTATGCTGACCTGCTGTATATTGACGCTGACCTGTCGCCATCGTGGAAGAATCTGCGCAAGCTGAATCCGGCTTACGCAGAAGGCTACCATGAAGTAAGTATGTATGATCCCGGGAAGCAAGAGATTCTGTGCAGCATCGATGCCGGATCTGGGGAAGCACTGCCTGCTGCGGCGAGGAACGGGCGGCTGGTCGTTCATGGGGGCGGCTGGGGAATCGGCACCTTCCGCGAGAAATTTGACGCGCTGGAGTCGGCGGGGTACGAGCTGGATATTGCCGCTTACAGCATTGAGGAGATCGGCGGGCCTGTCCGCGGCAGACGTTATTATATGAATGATCCGCAGTGGCGGACCTGGACGAAGGACGACAGCGGGCAGTATACCTTCCCGCCGTTTGCAGAAGTAACCGGTAACCGGACAGAGCGTTTCACGCCCTGCCAGAGCTACGGGGAGGGGATGTACGGAGTCATCCGGCAGGCGTCCGCAGTCATCAGCAAGCCGGGCGGCGGCGCTTTGATAGATTCCCTGGCTTCGGGCACACCGCTGGTGCTGCTCGACCCCTTCGGCCCGCATGAGAAGATCAACAGTGATCTGTGGGTCGGGCTTGGTTACGGTATCACCTACGGGGAGTGGGCCGAGTCAGGATATGATGATGATGTACTTCGCAAGCTGGCGAATAATCTCAGAGCCGCTAGAGGTCAATACCCGGACTATGCGGCAAGCTATGCTGAACAATTATCCACAGCAGGAGGGAGAAGCTAATGCAGCCAACCAGCAGAGTGAGTCTGGACGAGCAGTCCTTTGAGGCATTGAAACGTACGATCAAGAATGTGGTGGTCCCGCACAGGGAACGCAAGCATGATCCCGGCTTCAAGACAGTGATGCCGGAGATTATGTCCCTCAAGCTGACCAACCGCTGCAATCTCCGCTGCAAGCATTGCTACCAGTGGAATGAATCCGGCTACCATCATGATATGGATACCGCAGAGCAGAACCTGGATATGGATCTGGGAATGATCCAGAGGCTGCTGGAGGAGACGGACGAAGCGCAGTCCCGCCTGTATTTATGGGGAGGGGAGCCGCTGTTTCACCGGCAGGCCAAGGAGATTCTGGACCTTCTTAAGGAGCATCCCCGCGATACTACGATCTGTACCAATGCCTATATGATCCCTAAGTTCGAGGAGGAACTGTGTGCAATCTCGGACAATCTGGAGCTGCTGATCCCGATCGAGGGGTTCCAGGAGGAGCATGATTTCCTGCGCGGCAAAAATTCGTTCCAGAAGGTCATCGACGCCGTTGACCGTTTGCTGGAGCTGCGCAAGCAGGGCCGCTTCCGCGGCCGGATCTCTGTGCACAACGTGATTAATGACAATATGATCGGCCGGTTGTACGAGCTGGTGGAATTTTTTGAACAAAAAGGCGTCGATCTGGTCCTGCTCTGCTTCCCATGGTATATCTCGGAAGACACCAGTTTTGCGATGGACCGCTTCTACGATGAACACTTCCAGTGGCTGGCCGAGCTTCCACCGGATCACCGGAGCAGCTGGCATGCGTTCAAATACCATATCAAGCCGGAGAATATCAGCAGACTGACGGAAGACCTGCGCCGGATTAACAGCAATACCTGGAATAATACCCGAATCCGTTATCAGCCGGGGCTGGACTTTGATGAGATTGAGGATTTCGTGGCCGGCAAGCCGATGAAATCCCGCAGTACGTCGAAATGTCTGGCGCTCAGTACCCGGGTGGATATTGCCCCGAACGGGATGGTGAGTGCCTGTAAATTTTTTGGCGAGCTGGCGATTGGCAATGTGAATGAATACTCGCTCACCGAAATATGGAATTCTGCCCGCTACGACCGGCTGCGGCGGATTATGGATGAAGGCTTGTCTCCGGCCTGCTCCAAATGTAATGTGCTGTACTTGAACACCTACGCTGCGCTGGCTCAGATATGAGCAGTGTGGTAGAGGAGCCAAGCTATAAGCTCGGCATTCTGGGCGCCTCGAGTATTGCGGTTCCAGCGATGCTGGAGCCGGCACGGATAGTGGACAAGGTGAAGATCACGGCGATTGCCAACCGTACCTTGGCGAAAGCGGAGGCCATGGCTGAGGCGTACCAAATTCCCTATGTGGCGGCTAGTCTGGACGAGTTGCTGGAGCTGGACGATCTGGATGGAATATATATTGCGCTCAGCAATGAGCTTCATGCGCAGTGGGCGATCCGGGCCTTGAATGCGGGCAAGCATGTCTTGGTGGAAAAGCCGATCTGTCTCCATCCTGAAGAAGCGGAACAGTTAAGGCTGGCGAAGGACAACCCTGCAGCCCCGAAGCTCACCGAGGGGCTGATGATTGCCTGTCACCCCTGGCAGCAGGCGCTGAAGGGCATCGTCGATTCGGGCGAATTCGGCGCGCTGCGCAGGATCAGCACCCGAATCTCCGTTCCTGCCAAGAACAGGCATGCCGGCAATTACCGGAGTGTCAGGGGGAAGGGCGGAGGTGCTTTTGCCGATCTTGGCTGCTATTGGTTGCAGTTCGTGCAGACCCTTGCTGGTCTACAGCCGGAGGAGATCCTGGCGCAGTCGGCCTTTGACGGGCCGGATGGCTGCGATTGGACCTTTCAGGCGGCGTTGCAATACAAGAACGGGCTGAGGGCCGAGTGTCTCACTTCCTTTGAGCTGCCATTCCGGGCCTCGCATATCCTGTATTTCGACCATACCGTGCTGACGGTCCCCGATTTCTTCCGGCCGATCAAGGGGTTCTATAAGCTCAAAATCCGGCATGATCTGCCGGACAACCGTACCACCCTATGCGAATTCGAACCGCTGAACTATTATGTGGGCCAGCTGGAGGCTTTTGCAGCGATCATGAGCGGGCAGCAGGCCGAGGGCCTGAGTGCTACCTGGGAACGGGTGCAGCTGCAAGCCCAGATCATGGCTGAGGCACAGCGGCGCCGGGTCTCTGAGGTGCTTCCACTATAGCGATTGTGCTAGCAGAGTGAGACCATTGACAGCAGCTGCTTCCAGCAACAGCAAACAGCGACTCCCTTTGTGGGGGACGCTTTTTGCTGTTCCACTATTCCGCTGGAGGTTCCAGTAAGTATGCCGAATATGAATGTCTGTCTACACTAGCGGTCCTGTAAGGAAGGAGGCTGCTCCATCCAGGCACGCTCGTTGTTCAGCACATAGATCCCGAGTGCCTGCTCGAAGGACAAGCCATGATTATAGAAAGTCAGCATCTTCGCGGCGAAGCGCACACTCTTATGTGCACTGGGCGATTGCAGCAGCTCTGTTGCCAGTGTACGGAAATTCTTCGGCTGGGCTTCCGCAGCATCGACAGCATCCAGCAGACCTTTAGGGCTTGGAAAAAGCAGGCGGTTATACGCCAGAATCATCCGTCCGCTAAAAAACACCAGTTGGACCGCCGTATGAGCGAGCAGGTAGGCGTCATTTTTTTGGCCCGCTTCCTTGGCGAAATACAGCCCGTACAGGTAGATCTGGGCGCAGAATTCCCGCAAATTACGCTCGCGGTTCTCCTCGGGATAGACGGGAATCCGGGCCACGAGCTCATTCAGCTCCGGGATTCTGGAGAATAATACCTCTGCACCGGTAAAAGCATACCTCGTCGGCTCATTGCCGCGCCGGGCGGCAAGCTCCAGAAACCGGCGGTTGATCACCTTGATATCGGCATATCCGCCTTCATAGGTGCTGACTTCCCGGTCCACGTAGGAGAGCCTGCCGTTCTGCTCATATTCCGCATAGGCTTCATCGGTGAAGACCAGATGAACATCCACATCCGAGGACTCGCTGGCGGTTCCCTTGGCTACAGATCCGCTGGTGATTGCCGCCAGACAAGCAGGGTCTTGCTCCAGCTTCTCCGCCAGCTTCTCCAGCGTCTGCCTGTGGTGCGCGTACATATAACGTTCCGCCTCCTTGATTAGATTCTGCTGCGTTAAGCGTATCAATTGGACAGCTTGCCAGCTATGGTCAATTCAGACATTCAGGCCCCCGCCTGCTCTGTCTTCCCCTGAGCGGCCTGTTGATCAGCGGCACTGCTGCGGACAAGGCCTCTCTGTCCGGCCAGCGTGACCGCCAGAATAGCTGCACCGGAGACGAGCAGAATGAACGAGCCGGGAATCCGGTCGAGGAGGACTCCATAGAGCAGCATTCCGAGCGGAGCGATGGAACCGGCGATGCCCTCCACCAGCCCGAATACGCGTCCACGATACTCCTCCTCGGTGGTCTGCTGCAGATATACCTGGATCGGAATATTGATGACCATAATCATGATACCGACAAGCAGGAGCAGCGGCAGGAAGAGAAGGAAGGTGGCCTTCGGAGTGAAATGCAGCAGCAGCGGAACCGCCAGTGCGAGGAATAACACTCCCAGCGCGCTTAAGCCTCCGAGGATCGGCCTCACCGGACTCTTGCTCTGGGGAAGTATAGCAAGCAGCAGCGACATCAGCAGTACGCCTGCCGCCAGCATCGCTTCGAGGACTCCATATTGCTTCGAGGAGAGTCCGAGTGTCTGTACTGCAACGTAGGGCAGCACAACATTCAGGGCGACGACGAAGAAATTAATCCAGAACACAATCCCCATCAGGGAGCGGAGGACCGGACGGCGGATCACATAAGCGAAGCCTTCCTTCAGATTCGTGCGTACCCCGTTAACAGCAGTGCCCAGACGTTCGCGGAGCGGCTGGGGGCCAGCGGCTTCGGCAGGTTCAAGGGCAGCATGAAGCCGTGGAATCGGCTTGTATCTCAGCATGCAGCCCATCACGGTCGAAACGGTGAAGCCTGCCGCGTTCAGCAGCATGAAATCCTGAAGGGGAAGGAAGGCATACAGAAGACCGGCGAGAATCGGAGCCAGCAGGTGCCCAGCCGATCCGGCAATCTGATTCAGTGATCCGGCCCGCTGGACGGAGCCGCTGTCTACAAGCATCATCATCGAGGAGGAGACTGAGATACTATAGAAGGTAGAGCAGATAGATAATAGAATGAGCGACAGATAGATAGTCCATAGGGACATTCCCTCCAGCGAGACGAATAGAAAGGCCAGGGACATAATCAGGGCACTGGCCAGGTCCGAGCCGATCAGCAGCCTGCGGCGGTTAACTCTGTCGGCGAGCACACCGGCGAAGGGGGCCAGCAGGATACCGGGCAGCAGCCCGCACAGCAGTGTAACGGCGAAGCTGCTCCCTGACCCAGTCTCATTCAGAATGAACAGACCAGCTACGAAGGTGTACATACTGGAGCCGAGAACAGAGACCAGCTTGCTGCTGAAGAAGAGAAATATGTTACGGTTAGTCGCTGCCTTATCATGGGCTGCGGATGTTATTTGAGACATAATAGCACTCCCTTTGATCAAAAAAGTTAAGTTTAATTAAACTTATTGTATGAGTAAAAGTTGAAGAATACAACAAAAAGTTTAATATAATTTAACTTTAGCGTATTTCCAGCTTTCTCTTAGGGTATAGGTAAGCTATACTGAAAAGAAAAGCTACCTGGAAAGTTGGCAAGCAGATGACCACCAAACAAACCATCGGAGAGAAAGTCAAGCAATTGCGCAAGGCTAAGGGGCTTACGCAGACGGACCTTGCCGGAGACCATATGACCAAGAGCATGCTGAGTCAAATCGAGAATGGACGCGCCTTGCCCTCGATGAACAGCTTGCAGGTTCTGGCCGGCAGGCTGGGAGTTGATCCGGGCTACTTCCTCGAAGGCGAGGAGGAGGCGGAGCTTGCTCCGCTTGTCCGGGAGATGGAGGCTGAGTTCAAGGCGAAGAATTACAGGGAGGTCATCCAGCGGCTTCAGCCGCTCACGGAGCGTACGCTTCCGATGACGATTGATGCTGCGCGTCTGCTGGAGTTCTATGTAAGTTCCCTTTTCTATACGGGAGCCGGAGGCGGGGAAGCGGAGCTGGAACGGGCAGCACTGATCTATGAACGCTTCGGCTTATTCGTGGAACGGGCGAAGGTGCAGTATATTTCCTATGCCCTGAATTTCGCACAGAACAGATACGCGGACGGGCTGGAGCTGATCCGGCGGGTCCGCAAGGAGTATGAGGATAACAAGGTGGGAAATGATTTTATCTTTGAAATCGATCTTCATTATGCCGAGAGTATTAGTCTGTCTGCCCTGGGGGATTATGCGGGAAGCCGTGAAGCTGCATTGGCGGCACTGCAGGTTTCACGGGAAGAGGGAATCTACTATATGACGGATCATCTGTACCGGGTGCTCGGTATCCTGGCGCTGACCGAAGGAGAGACCTTGGCGGCAGAGCAGGCCATGAAAAAGGCCAGAGCATTCGCAGAATTCACCGAATCTGAGGATTCACTGAAGCTGGTGGTGATCGGAGAGATCAGACTTGCGGTAGCTAAGGGAGAGTACAGCAAGGTTCTTGCGCTGGCGGAGCGGTATCCGCAGGAGGATGAACATTACGCATCCAGCGTCCAGCTCATGTCCGGCATCGCAAGGTATCATCTCGGCCAGGACGATGAAGCGCTGATCAGCCTGTCCAAAGCCGAGCCGGGTGATCAGGTCTACCACCCGCTTGACCGCGCCAACCTGCTGACAGCTTATGCTTACCGCGCACAGATCTGTATGCGCCGGGGCATGAAGGAGGAAGCACTGCGGCTGTCCCAATTTGCCTACGATCAGGTGAAGGAATACCCGCCTTCCATATACACCGAAATGATTAACAAAACTTACCACGAGCTGCATAGCTAGATTGTATTTCCTGCAATAGAAAAGGCATAGCTGACCGTAAAATGAGAGTCTATTGTATTTCATACAGTAGAATGTTGTGTTTTGGGTGGAAAATGGCCTTTTTTCAACATTCAATTGTACTGGATACAATAGATTCTATTTCGAAGCCCTTTTTATAGCATTCTGTTGTACAAAATGCAGTTGCGATCGTTCCAGCGCCTGCAGCATCCTAACACAGCAAACAACACCCGTGCTATTTCCCGCACGGGTGTCCTTCTGCACTGAAATATAGGTTGAACTATAAAACTTCAGATAAAGGAGGGAGCGACGGAGGAGATTTTGGAACTGTAGGAGCGTTAGCGTCCGCCTTTGTTTCCGGATTTCTACCGCAACCAGCGGTCTTAATCAGCGAATCTGGAAACAACAGCGGCCGGAAGTCCAAAATCTCCGCAGTGGCGACTACTCCTTTGATCTGTGCATTTTAGCTCAAGCTATCTGAATTGTTTATTTGCTGGTCCACAGCTCCACACGGTCCTGCACGTACTTCGTATAGCCAGCTTCCATTTTCTTAACGCCGGCTTTTTCCAGATCGGCCATGTAATCATCCCAGATTTTATCGAATTCCGCCGGTTTGGCCAGAATGGCCTGCGGGATGCGTTTCCACGTAATATCCTTCATTTTATTGCCCAGAATGGAGACTTCATCCTCACCGGGAATGGAAATGTTCCAGGCTGCGCCGTAGGCTTTCTCCTTGAATTCCTCTTCTTTCGGGAACAGGTCCTTCCAGGTCGTAGCTTTGTAGGCTGCCAGCGTCTCTTTCTCAACATCGCTATAGCCCAGAACCAGCTGCTCAGGGAAGTTCTTGGTGTAGTAGTTGCCCGTAGAATCCTTGGCACCGTCACCGTAGTGAACCATCATGTTCCAGTAGAAGCCAATGCCCGTTTCCTTCGTGAAGGCGGTGTTGTCGTTGTTGATGCGGTCCTGGACTTCCTGCGGAACTACGCGTTTGCCGTTCTCCACTTTATAGTGCTTGCCTTCAACACCCCAGTTGTTCAGGATCTGACCTTCATCGGAGGCCAGGTAATCCAGGAACTTGATCGTCCGCACCGGATCGGGGTTAGTAGTGGAGATGGAGATGCCGTAGCCGCCCATGAAGCCGGTAGGCCAGAAGCTGGTTTCCTTGTATTCATCCGTCAGAGTGACCGGATAGTGTCCGTAAGTCTGATCGAATTTGCCGGCGGCTTTGAGCGCCTGCTGTGCGTCATTGTAGTCCCAGTCCTGGTCAATTAGGCCAAGCACGCGTCCAGTCGCTACTTTGGCTTTGTACTGGTCGTATTTCTGCACGAAGCTCTCCTTATCAAGCAGGCCGATATCGTTCATGTGGTTCAGCCAGCGGAAATACTCCTTCTCTTCCGGGCGGCGGAAGTGGTAGATCGCTTCATGAGTCTCCTGATCGATGTAATATTCACCGTCATCGGAGCCGCCGGTCGTAGCTACCGCAGGGTTGGTGACGGAAATGTACATATGCCAGTCATCCGCGTTGAGGGAGACGCCGATGTTTTTGTTGCCGTTCTCATCCGTAGGGTGCTTCTCCAGATAGGCTTTGATTACGTTCTCATAATCCTTCACCGTGCGGATCTCCGGATACCCGGCTTCCTTCAATACCCGGTGTTGCAGCTCGAAGCCGCCGCCCGCTACGAATTTCTTCTCATCCACTGCTGCCCAAGTTGGGATAGCGTAGATCGACTGGTCTTCATTCGTGTACTTGGCGCGGGCCAGATTATCGCCGAGTACGCGCTTAATGTTAGGGGCATGCTTATCGATCAGATCGGTCAGATCAAGGACCGCGCCGGCATCCACCAGCTTGCCGATGTCGCCTTTAGCCGAGATAATGTCGGGATAATCCCCGCCCGCTGCAATGAGGGCAATCTTCTGCTGCGGATCACCGACAGCGAATTCGGCATCGAGGGTGACGCCCGTCTTTTGCGTAATGACGGTACTGACCTCATCCTTCATATTGTTCCAGTTCGGATTGGGGTCTTCCGCGAAGAAGGATAGTGTCAGGGGACTTAGGTCCTCAGCCGCCGCCGTAGCCTCAGCTGTTGCCGTGGCATTGCCGCTGTTCGTGGCCTTGGCCCCGGTATTCTCAGCCGTATTCTTGTTGCCGTTATTATTGCCCCCGCCGCAGCCTGCCAGCACACTGAGCAGCAAGGTCAGCACCATCAGCGCCACAACCGGTTTCGCCGTCTTTCTTGTCATGAATTGAAACCCTCCCTTTGTCTGGTAGAATCATATTGTATTCACAGGCCTCAGCCTGAAGATACCGCTTAAGCCGATTAGCTTTTGACCGAACCCAGCGTCATGCCTTTGACGAAATAGCGCTGCAGGAACGGATAGACAATCAGAATGGGAACGGTGACGACAATGGTGATTGCCATTTTGACCGATTCCGGGGAGATCTGGGCCATGACCTCTGTCATATTGCGTCCGCGGAAATTATCCGCGTTGGTCGTGGTGCTCTGAATGACCTTCATCAGCTCGAACTGCAGGGTGGTCAGCGAGTCCTTCGAGCCATTATACAAATAGGTGTCAATCCACGCATTCCACTGGCCGACGGCCAGGAACAGGGCGATGGTTGCCAAGGCTGGCTTGGTCAGAGGCAGAATAACACGCCAGTAGATGGTGAAGTCATTGGCTCCGTCCAGCTTGGCAGATTCCTGAAGAGCGTACGGTAGCCCGTCGATGAAGGAGCGGATCACGAACACATTGAAGGCGCTCACCAGACCGGGTAGAACATACACGCCGAAGGTACCCATCATATGCAGATCTTTAATCAGAATGTAAAAGGGGATCAGACCTCCCGATACGTACATCGTCAGCGCCAGGAAGGTAGAGACGAACTTGCGGGCCTGGAAGTCCACCCGGCTTAAGGTGAAGGCCAGCATGGAGGCACTGACCAGTCCGAGCAGGGTCCCGATAATCGTCCGCAGCACCGAAATTTTGAACCCGGTAATCAGTCCGGAGAAGGCGAAGATCGTCTCATAATTCTTGAAGGTGAACATCCGGGGGTAGATCGTAATCCCGCCCTTGATGCTGTCCGTCGAGTCATTGAAGGAGATCGCCAGCACGTTCAGAAAAGGGTACAGCGTAGCAACAGTTACGACCGTAATCGCCAGATAAACAACCAAATCGAAGATGCGGTCCGACCAGGATGCCGCAGCCAGTTTTTTAATCATGAGCAGGGCCTCCTATATGATGCTTTCCTTGGTTATTTTTTTGAAGATGCCGTTGGCCGTAAAGAGCAGAATTACACTCACCACGGAATTGAAAATATTAATCGCCGTCCCGAAGGAGAACCGTCCCATCCCCAGCCCGTAATTCAGGGCATACAGGTCGAGAGTCTGCGAGTAGTCACGCACCAGATTGTTGCCGAGCAGGAACTGCTTCTCGAACCCGATGCTGATCAGATGGCCGATGGACATGATTAGCAGGATCACGATGGTACCCCGGATGCCCGGAAAAGTAATATGACGCACCTGCTGGAGCCGGCTGGCTCCGTCCACCCTGGCTGCTTCGTACAGCTCCGGCCCGATGCCTGAGATGGCGGCGAGATAGATAATCGTATTCCAGCCCGTCTCCTTCCAGACATCCGAGGCGGTAACAATGCCCCAGAACAGATTGCCCTTCGCCATGAACTGGATCGGCTCACTGATGATATGAAGACCCATCAGCAGGTCATTGACTGCGCCGTTGTCCGTGGAGAGCATCTTGGTAATGATCCCGGCGGCAACCACCCAGGACACAAAGTGAGGCAGATACGACACCGTCTGAACGAAGCGCTTCAGCACCTGCAGCCGTACCTCATTCAGCAGAATAGCGAAGATAATCGGAATGATAAAGCCTGCCAGCAGTCCCATAATACTCATGGCCAGCGTATTGCGCAGGGCGTTGAAGAATTGCTCATCCTGGAACAGCTCCCGGAAGTACTGGAGGCCGACCCATTTTTGCTCGAAAAAGGATTTGCCCGGCTTATACTTCTGGAAGGCCATCATCCACCCCCATAACGGAAGATAGCTGAAGACAAAGGCCCAGAGGACAAAAGGAACAGCCATCATATAGAGGTATTTCTGCTGCCGGAATTTCCCCCAGAAGCTTGCAGCAGATTTCTTCGGCTCCGGCTTCATCGTGGTGGTAATCGCTTTCATTTATGTCCCTCCTTCGATATAGCTTTATCATAATCTGCCGCCAGGACGGGAAACACCCGAAGATTTGAGTGTAAAAACAGGGGAAAATCAGTCTTTTTCGTAAGCGCTTTCTGAAAAAACATTCTCCGGCTCCTTTCTCCGGTAAGCGGAAGGGGAGATGCCTGCGATTTTTTTGAATTTCTCGCGGAAATAATCGACATCGCTGAAGCCGACACTGCTGGCAGCCTGATGGATTTTGCAGCCTTGATCCAGCAGCTCCTTGGCCTTCTCAATGCGGATCGTATCCAGATAAGTGTTGAAGGAGCAGCCCATGGTGTTCTTGAACAGCTTACCCAGATAGGCACTGCTATAGGTGAACACATCGGCCAGCGTCTCCAGCTTCAGATTCTCGTCATAGTGCCGGTGGATCAGATCGACCATCCGTTTCATCAGGACATCCATATCGTCGCGTATAATCCCGCCAGCGTATTCCTCCAGCAGACCTGAGATATAACGCTGGAGCTGGGGGAGGGAGGTATGCCTGTAGATCTGCTGAATCTGCTCCTCCATCAGGCTCTGCGCAGCGCTAAGCTCCTTATAATGAACGGAGAGCTTGCCGGACATAGTAGTAACGGCCCGGACATAGTAGGATTTCACCGCCATCTCGGATAATCCCGCAGCAGCCATAAGGTCCCCTGCTTCCTGGATCAGGTCAGAGATTACGCTGAGATTGCCGGTATCCATGGCGAAATAGAGCCGGTCCATCACAGGGGCGAGCCTGCTCTCCGTATCCTGGGGGTTCGCAGGCAGCCCCTGCTTCAGCTTGAGCGAATCCGGGCCGATCATCCCCGGCTCATCATAGAAGAAGTGATCCTTCATCCGCGCCAGCGCCGACTGATGGGAGAGCTGCAGCTCCGCCAGACTGTCCACCATATCCCCGGCGGTGATGATGCACTCCAGTCCTTCAGCGGCAGCGGCCTCACGGATCTGCCGGGCCATCCGTTTGCTTACCAGCTCCTTCTGATAAGAGGGCTGAAGCAGCACCCCGAGATAAGAATCAAGCGCGAATACGATGCCCCGGCTATTGTCCTCGAAGCTTGACGTCAGCCGGGACTTGACGCTGCTGGAAGGTCCGTTGTCCGCATGATCCTGGAGCAGCAGCCGGATCAGCACGATCTGGTAGGCATCCCAGAGCAGCCCTGCTTCCAGCGCCGACTCCATCAGCGCCGGGGCGGGATGCAGACTGCTCTCCATCAGCAGGGACTGAACCAGCATCTCCCGGCTCCAGACCTTAACAGCCTCATGATTCTTGCGGTGCGTCAGCCGCGCATTCAGTACGGTGGATAGGCCCGTAAGATACAGCTGCAATTCCTCTTCATCGACTGGCTTAAGCAGATAGTTATCGATATTGTAAGACAGTGCACGCTTGGCATAGCTGAAGTCGGCATAGCCGCTCAGGATGAGAATATGCAGCTCCTCATGATCCTCCCGCAGCTCGCCGATCAGCTCCAGCCCGTCCTTCCCGGGCATACGGATATCGACAATCATCAGGTCCGGAGAATACAGCATAGCCTTATGCCTGGCTTCAACCGCGTTGGCAGCTGTATCCACTACCCGGTAGCCCAGACTCTCCCAATCCAACAGAGTAACAAGCCCTTCGCGGATAGACAATTCATCATCAACAATTAACACACTATACATAGGAATCACTCCTTATAGGGATGGCGAAGCTGATCTGTGTGCCGTATCCGCTCTGGCTGGACAGAACCAGGCCGCATTCCGGGCCGTAGGTCAGCTTCAGCCGCAGATGGATGTTACGCATTCCGATACTGTGGGTCTCATAGTCATCGTTATTGTCCAGCATCTGCCGCAGCTCTGCGAGCCGGGCCGGCGGGATTCCGGTTCCGTTATCGGAGACCTGAACCTTAAGCAGGGCATCCTCCACCCGGATATCCACCCGGACCATTCCGCCGTCCATCCGGTCCTCCAGGCCGTGTATGACACAATTCTCCACCAGCGGCTGAATAATAAGCGGCGGAATTTTTAAGGTATTCGCTGCCGGATCAACATACAGCTCGTAGGCGAGCCGGTCATTGTAGCGGAATTTCTGGATGACCAGGTAACAGTTTACGGTCTCCAGCTCACTTTGCAGGGTAATTCTGCCCCCGCCGACCTCCAGATTCTTGCGCATCATCTTGCCCAGCAGCCGGACGACCTGTGCAATATCGGTCTGGCCGCGGGTGTGGGCCTTCATCCGGATCGACTCCAGGGCATTGAACAGGAAATGGGGGTTGATCTGGCTGGCCATCATTTTGAATTTGATCTCATTCTGCTTCAGCAGGATAGCATTCTTCTGCTGGTTGGACTCCTGCACCTCGCTCATCAGCTCGTTGACATTGCGGACCATGTGGTTGAACTGCCGGGCCAGCTGGCCGATCTCATCTTTGCCGTCGATCACGAGCCTGGCTTCCAGATTGCCGGAGGCAACCTTGGAGATATGCTTGCTGAGATGCAGCATGCGTCCGGTGAGCAGGCGGGAGAAGTAGTAGATTAGGATGATTGCAAGGAATAGGGAGGAGATAATGACGGAAGAAGCCAGGGAAATAATCCGGTTAGGCTCACTTACAATACTCTCTACGGAGAAAATAGAGATGATCCGCAGGCTGTTCAGGCTGCCCACAGGATGCCAATCGTCGATCAGCATTTTGAAGGACTGACCGTCGATCGTGATATCCGCAGGCCCGTGCCCGGCAAGGGTGGACAGCGGCTTCAGGTTGATTTCGTGCAGCGACTTGCCGAGGGTACCTGCCCGGTTGGAGGCGACAATATGATCGTTCTCATCGACGATAAAGGTCTCGAAGGTCTCCTGCTTCAGGATGCTGCTGAGCTGATCCGAATTGACATTCACGACCAGCACACCGGTTGTGCGCTGCTTGAGGAAGTCCACCTTGCGGATCAGGCTGAGATAATACTGGCCGTTGCGGCTGTCGGGGATATAACTCCAGAACGCGAGTCCCTTCTGGGCGAGGGCGAGCTGGTACCAGGGCTCCCGGGTAACTGCGGCATCAGCCTGGAGGAATTCCCAGTTGTTAAGCACCGTCGGGTTGTCGATATACAGCCGGATGCTGGAGATTTCTTTGTACAGGCGGACGAAATCCCGGAAGTCGGGATAATCCCAATAGGCCTGCACCACATCATAGACTGATTCGTACCGGTGATTCGCAGCCTCCTCCAGCCGGCTGTCATTGGACAGGCGGTAGACGATATCCACCGGAACGTTCAGCATCTCACTGGTCCGTTTTTTCACACGGTCGACATTCGCCGTAATCTGCTTCAGCGCATTGTTCATCGCCATATTCCGCAATTCACTGGTCAGGAACACCCCCACAATGAGCACCGGAATCAGGACGACGCTGCCGAAAGAGAGGAAGAGCTTGGTCCTGAGCTTCAGGTTGTTCATGAAGGTGATGATACGGGTATACACGAATGAAATCCCCTCCCGTTAGCACATTTATAATAACGCTTACAATAGAGTATAGCGCGAAATCGTTAGCCAATATATGTCATGAAAATATTTTTTTGATAAACTTTACGCCTCCGAATTCCGATAATAAAGGGATCTGAACATCAATATTGGATAAATATTGAATACTTAGATGGAATACTGGAACTCCATTCTGAAGAAGTACGCAGGACCATCTATTGTGTTCG
This sequence comes from Paenibacillus sp. FSL P2-0089, assembly GCF_038595095.1. Classification (NCBI taxonomy): domain Bacteria; kingdom Bacillati; phylum Bacillota; class Bacilli; order Caryophanales; family Paenibacillaceae; genus Paenibacillus; species Paenibacillus sp. FSL P2-0089. Next base: position 4,948,965 of record NZ_CP152006.1, on the reverse strand, counting down.
GTTTATCGCATACATTTGGCCTATGTACCTGCGCACCGGTACAATGTGTGCTGTATTTGGCATACATTCGGATCGAGCGCCTGTGCGCTAGCAGATGTATGCTGTTTTTGGCATACATTCGGCCCGAGCGCCTGTGCGCAAGCAAATGTATGCTGTTTTCCACATACATACGGGCCACACCTGCGCACCAGAACCGAATGTATGCTGTTTTTGTCATACATTCGGCCCGAGCGCCTGTGTGCAAGCAAATGTATGCTGTTTTCCACATACATACGGGCCACACACCTGCGCACCGGCACAATGTATGCTGTTTTTGGCATACATTGTTCGAGTCCCTTTGTGGAAGCAAATTGTGTTTGGTTTATCGCATACATTTTGCTCTATGACTTCTTCTAGGATGGTAACGTAATCATAAATAGACCCTTTGATCAATACTAGAAAAAGTATCTTTCAAGCAATTTAATGAATCATCTTAGAACTTCGTATATTTGCAAGAAGTTGCAAGTCCATGATTCTATGAATTTGTGTACATAACTTACAGGTAAGTATGGTGTACGAAGGGAGGGTGAAGATGGCATCAACAAAGCTAGTATTTAACGAAGATGAAGTCAGGCGCCTGCAAACGAAGATCGGCCAAGTGAGTCAGGACACCAATCGGCTATATCTTCAATTGAAGGGCCAGTCCAGCGGCTGGGGCGGGATTCCGATGGGCGATCATATGATCAAGGCCCAGGTCCTGATCAATGAATTAACCGTAGAAGCGGAGAAATTAGAGGATATTATCCGGGTCGCCCTGAGAGGCGTCTCGGACTTGCAGGAAGAGAATAAGCGGCAGGCGGACAAGCTGACGAGGCAGTTTAATCTTTTGCTCGCTGCCTTCGGCAGCTTGGGGCTGCAATCAGCCACCGGACGGGTCTCCATCCCCGAATTTGTGCAGCGAAGTGCGACGAACCTCATCACTTCGATTGCCGCTCTATCGGGAAAAGATGAACTCAGCAGGGACCCGGTGGTGCAGCAGCTCCGGAATGTCATTCAGACCTCCGGCCTCTTGACCGTAGAAAGTATCGCTGCACAAAGTAAGCTGAACGATATCTTCGCGGCGCGGAATCAGATCGCCAAGGCACAGATGGCCTTCAAAGTGTATCAGGCGTTCGGCAATCAAGCCCAGATGGAGGCTGTTCATACGAAGGCCGAAGAGGCCCGGCAGAAGCTGGCTTCTCTAGGCGTAGCCAAGATCTACTATGAAGCCGGTAAGGAATTAAGCGCCCACTACAGACAACCAGCGGTTACAGCCTGCGAGTATGATCCGTCGATTACAGCGGACAAGGTTCCCTTACTACATAACGAAGAATATTTACTGCTCCTGCGGCTGGCGATGGAGAAAACCGCTGCCGGAGCGTATGCGCGGAGTCAGCTTGCGGCGAAGCGGCAGGAAATTCAGATCGCAGCGGCTCTTAAGCAGGTTCAAGAGCAGATCGAAGCAGAGCGGCGGTTGAACGGGCCGCCGCTCACGCTGCCGGACGGCACGCCAATTACCGCAGACAACAAGGAAAATGAGACCACCTGGGACTTTTATCAGGCGAAAGTCTATGTGCCGAATGAATATCTCACCCCCATGTACACCAGTTATCTGGGGTGGCTGGATAACACGTACGGCCTCACGAAATGGGAGAGCAAGGTCCGTCAGTCGGGAGATGTAGTGCTGGCTTTTACCGAAGGATTGGTGAAAGAGGTCGTGATGGGCGTAGCGGATACGGCAACCTTTGCCTTCAAGCTAGTGGTAGACCCGGTCAAAACCACCACAGAAATGAAGAATCAAGCGAAATATCTGATTGACCATCCCGAAGTGCTGGTGGAAGCGGCAAAGATGACGTATCATCAGTTTGACGAAGGTACACCCGAAGAGAAGGCGAAAATGCTGGGCTCGGTCGCTTCCATCCTGGTTCCTGGACTACAAGTCACGAAGGCTGGCAAAGTAGGAAAAGTATTGGGCGAGGTAGAAGAAGCCGTCACCCAAGCAGCGAAGGAGGCCCTGCAAGGGATCAGGCAAAAGCTCCCGACTATGAGTCCGCTGGGGCAGACGCCGGAAGGGTTTGTTTTCAAGATAGGAGAGATCCCCGATACATCAGCCTTGCCGAAGACGCCGGTGCAGCAGCGGTATATGGATGGTTTGGAGGGTGGGGCGAGGAAGGTTAAACTGACTGAGCCTTCTTTGCCGGCAGGCGGAAAACCTAAAGGGAATTATACTAAAGGTGATTCACATGGTCTTAAGAAAGAGCACGAAACAGCAGATAACTTTGCAGAACAGGGATATGATATTGAAATTCTAGATGAAGTGAATGGTGGAAATGGATATGGAGTAAAAGAATCATCAAATCCAGATTATTTAATTGAAGGTGAAGTGTTTGACTGTTACGCACCAACAATGGATACAAATGTGGACAATATTTTAAGAAATATTAGAACAAAGACAAAATCACAGGCAGAGAGAATTGTACTTAATCTAGATGGGTTCACTTCAGAAAAAATAACTGAGATCACTGGGAAAATTATAAGGAAAGCTAATCCAAACGGAGATCTGAAAAACTTGCAAGAGTTATTAATTATTGTTGATGGGAAAATCACGCGGATATATGGGGGATAGATATGCATGAACTTTGAATTGTTTTTAGAATCTGATTTGAATGTTGAATCATTGTCAGAAGTTATTAGAGAAATAATATGTACAGATTTAAAAGAAGAGGTGTCAGTTCACAATGATGAAGAAGAAATAGTTATTGGAACTGAATACTTTGCTTTAGCTCTTGAACTAGTGGATATTTCTGATATTAATTTTGTAAGAAATCATTATCAAATAGATGTGAATATTTGCATTAGAGTTCAATTATTTGGAAACACCCTTGATCAAGGATTAGAAATTTTGCTTAAGTTTATAGGGAAGATATTAAAACAGTATGTTGGGAACCTCTTGTTTTTAGAAGATGGTTCAGATCAACTTATTAGAAAACAGAATGGTCAGTTAATTATCAATAGCGATTTGAATCAATACCAGGTAAAGTATTTAACCCCGAGCCTGCTTAATTTACTTGATCATTCTTATGTCAAAGAAAAATTGACGAAATAGGTGTATCAAGTCAACTACGGTCCTTTAGCCATAGTTGGCTTTTTTTGTCCCTCGCAATACGCAATATACCAAAAATCCTGCAACCCTGACTGAACTTTGAAGCCTTATGATGAGGGAAGTAATGAAATATAATGATGATATTAGGACAGTTGGAGGAGAAGAGGGCAGGAGATGGCCAGCACCAGGAGCTCGGCAGGGAAGTTGAAAGTGGGTTTGCTGACTTCTATCAGGATACGGTTGATGACATCATTAAAGAGAACCGTTCGTATTTCTTTGCAGAGCACCTATTCCAAAATTGAGATATACCCCCTATTCCGTTGGTCACTTGCACAATGCATTTCGTCCGTTCATCAATATTCTTTTCCTCCCCCCAGACCTTATAATGAGAGCGTGTTCAACAAGTTGTTAGGGGGATATTTGAAATGGAAGGATTAATCATTGGTTGGTATGGAGCGCTTGCAGGACTGGCAATTGCCATCATTCTGATCCTTAGAAAATTGAATCCGGTCTACGCTCTGTTCCTGGGTGCCATTGTAGGGGCGCTGATCGGCGGAGCCAATCTCCAACAGACCGTAAGTGTTCTTGTAAGCGGTACACAAAGTGTAATGGGCACGGTGCTGCGGGTGCTGGCCGCCGGTGTGCTCGCTGGTGTGATGATGGAGTCGGGTGCGGCTGAAGCCATAGCCCAGGCTATTGTCCGAAAGTTCGGCGGAAGCAAGGCCATTCTGGCCCTCGCGCTGGCAACTATGGTCATTACGGCAATGGGCGTATTCATCCCGGTAGCGGTGCTGATTGTGGCTCCAATTGCTTTATCTGTAGGCAACAAAATGGAGATCTCGAAGCTGGCGCTGCTGCTGGCCTTGTCGGGCGGGGGGAAGGCAGGTAACATTATCTCACCGAATCCGAATACGATTGCTGCTGCGCGCGGCTTTGATCTTGATCTGAGCAATGTCATGCTGGCAGGTGTGATCCCGGCAATCTGCGGATTAATTGTAACCGTTATCTTAGCCACCCTGCTGAAGAAAAAAGGCGTCATGGTTACCACGGCAGAAGCTGCAAACGGTGCAGACAACGCGAATACGGCCGCTTACCCGCCGCTTAGCAGAGCGATTGTGGCTCCGCTCGTGGCTATCGTCCTGCTCATGATTAACCCGATCGGCTCCATCTCCGGGATCGAAGCGTTAACCAAGCTTAAGGTGGATGCGCTCTATATTCTGCCGCTGGCGGGGATTATCGGGATGCTGGCGATGGGACAAGGCAACAAGGTGCTGCAATACACATCCTCCGGCCTTAGCAAAATGACTGCAACCATCCTGATCCTGATCGGAGCAGGCGGCATCGCCGGTCTGATCTCCGCTTCCGATCTGTCCGCCCAGGTGGTGCATCTGATTGAGCTGTCCGGGATTTCCGGGACGTTCCTGGCACCGATCTCAGGGATATTGATGGCTGCGGCTACCGCTTCAACATCCACAGGTGTTATTGTTGCTACCGGCTCCTTCGGGCAGGCCATTCTGAATATGGGCACGGCTCCGCTGGCTGCTGCTGTGATGGTTCATACCGGAGCTACGGTCATCGACTCGCTGCCGCAGGGCACTTACTTCCATGTCACAGCGGACAGTATGAAAATGTCGATCAAGCAGCGCATGGGACTCATCCCGTATGAGGCCATAGTTGGCGGTACAATGACGATTGTGGCTACGCTGGTTTACGGATTTTTACTCTAAGATCAATATAATAGATGAGGTGTGGACATGAGAGAGAGAACCTTTGTACTGGCGCCGGATTCCTTCAAGGAGAGCATGACTGCGAAGGAAGTATGTACAGCGATGGAGGCCGGACTCCGCAAAATATACCCTGAAGCAACCTATATCCATGTTCCGATGGCGGACGGCGGGGAGGGGACCGTACAGTCCCTTGTCGACGCATCCGGCGGAGAGATTCATTATCTGGAAGTTGCAGGACCGCTGGGACAGCCGGTGACGGCACAATTCGGCATTCTCGGTGACGGCCAGACGGCGGCAATCGAGATGGCTTCGGCCAGCGGCATTCAGCGGGTGGACAAGGCAGAGCGGAATCCGCTGATCACCACTACCTATGGCACGGGCGAGCTGATTCTGGAATGTCTGAACCGTGGTATCCGCAAAATCATCATCGGCATCGGCGGCAGCGCCACCAATGACGGGGGTGCCGGAATGGCGGAGGCGCTTGGCGCCCGATTCCTGGATGAAGCGGGGGACTTACTTCCGCGCGGCGGCGGCAGCCTGGGACGGCTGGCGAGTGTAGATGTTAGCGGGCTAGATGCGAGACTGCAGCAGGTTCAGCTCATCGTTGCCTGCGATGTGACCAATCCGCTCTGCGGGGAGCAGGGGGCTTCAGCCGTATTCGGTCCGCAAAAAGGGGCCACGCCTGACATGGTGCAGCAGCTTGACGCCAATCTGGCCCATTATGCGGCGGTGGTGAAGCAGCAGCTTCACAAGGATGTCCGCGACCTTCCCGGAGCCGGTGCAGCGGGGGGATTGGGCGCGGGTCTGATGATCTTTACGCAGGCCACGCTGCAGAAGGGAATCGAGATCGTGATTGAATACACAGGGCTTCAGCAGAAGCTGGAGCAGGCGGACTTCGTCTTCACCGGAGAAGGCGGGATTGACTTCCAGACCAAATTCGGCAAAACGCCGTACGGCGTAGCCCGCACCGCCAAAGCCAGCGGCAAAAAAGTCATCGCCCTGGCCGGTTATATCGGCGAGGGAATCGAGACGCTCTACGCCGAAGGGATCGACGCCGTCTTCGGCATCGTTCCCGGCGCTTCGAGCCTGGAGAAGCTGCTGGCTGACGGCCCCGCCAATGTCGAGCGGACCTGCGAGAATATCGCCAGGCTGCTGAAGCTGGCCGAATAGAATGTGAGAACAGTGGCCCCGGGAATAAAATTTCCCCGGGGCCACTGTTTTGTGGTTGAGCGGCTGAAGGCTGCCTAATAGCTGCATCGGCCATATGGATGAAAGAAGTGGAAAAAGGGCATTTAATTCTCGCTAATCCGTACATTGGGGTATTTTAGATGGAAAAAGTACATTTGTTCACCCGGAAACCTGCGTTCGGTGGGGGGCTGGGCTGAACTAAATGCCTTTTTTCCAATTAAACTCCCCAGCTTGTCATTCAGCCGGAAATTAGATGTACTTAATCCACCTATGATCGTGCTGAAATTTAGCTTATAGAAGAAGCACTTAAGAAATTAACAAAAAGCAAAAAGAAGCGGAGGGGAAATTTGCAACTGGAGGAGCGTTAGCGACCGCCTTTGTGTTTGGATTTCTACCGCGAGGAGCGGTTAAAATCAGGAAATCCAAACACAAGAGCGGCCGGAAGTCCAAATGTTCACCGCAGCGACGACCAGGCTTTGGGTTCTAATCGCAAGTGCTTCTTTTATAGTATCTACTTATACAGCGCCAGCAGCTCATGCGTAAGCTCGAAGAGCTGCAGCAGGTTCCTCGGGTCCTTGCCGGTGATGCTCTCGATCCGCTTTAGGCGGTATTGCAGCGTATTGCGGTGGATGTTCAACTGCTCAGCCGTCTGCGAGACGCTGCAATTGTGATTGATGAAGCTGCGGAGCGTCTCCAGCAGATCGGCGGTATCCTCCAGCTTGATCACCGTTCCGGGCTTGTCTGACAGCTTCGCCTGACTGAGCTTCACCAGGAATTCCGCATCCTCGTAGCGGATCGATTGCACAGCAGGGCGGAGCGCTAGAAGAACACCCAGGGCAGCTTTGGCCTGACGGTAGCCCTCCGCGATGCTGGACTCCAGCCTGCCCGAGGCCAGCAGGAGCTGCGGCTGATTATGCATCAGCTCCGCAATTAATCGGCTGCAGTCCGGCCGGTTCTGGACTAGGATTACCCATGTATCCCCGTCGAGCTGGAAGGACGGGTGAAGGAACAGAAGCTTCGCCTCATCCAGCTCCGGCTGCACATGCTTGAGATACAGCACGGTGGTCTTCAGCAGAAGATCGACCTGATAGGCTGCGGCTTCTTTCCGCAGCTTCTGGGAATATGCTCCCTGATGGTCAAGGAGCATCTCCAGCAGAGCCTTCTTGCGACTGGCTTCGCTGGCCAGATGCTCGAGTGTGTTTCTTTGTTCAATGAGCAGCAATACCGTGGTTCTTACGATATTGCAGAAGGGCCGGACCTCTTCCGGGCTGCCGGAGATTCCGATTACACCTACGCGGGTATTGCCGATGACAATCGGTTCGTTGGTGCCCTTTTTCTCATATCGCCCGTCCTCCATGACTTCGACCCTCTGCCCGGTGGACAGCGCCTCGACAGCCCCCTGATGAACGGTGCCGACCCTTGCCTTATATCCGCTGCCGATGATGATCCCCTCATGATTCATGATGTTGATGTTATAGGGGATGTCCATCATCATCTTGTCTACAATCTCCTGCGCCTGCTTCTCCGATAGCTGAAACACTGGAACTCCCTCCTCGTCTTGAGCGGGTAACCGCCTATATTGCCTCTAAATCACGCATTGTGCATCTGAACAAAATTATAGCCCTACCTTCACTGCGAAGAAAGGAGGAACCTCACTAAGAGCCTTGCAAGAAGCCTCACTAGGCACCTTACAAGGAACCGTGTACAAGAAGCAGCCGCATTAGGAAAAGCACAAAGCACCGCCCAGCACCAAAAAAAGCCAGCCCCAATACGGGCTGACCTTAATAGAAGGGGTGATTGTGAAAAATAAGAATGGATGAGTATGTGCTATAAATTTCGCTTACCCTTGGGCAATACCCGCCCGGCTGAAAATCAGCTTCAGCTTCTCCTCATGCTCCGCACTCCATATCCCAGGCGAAGCCAGACTGAAGGTGGATACCGGCACGCCGGACAAGCGGACGGCTTCCTTGATCGAAGCGATGAACGGGTCATCGATGGCATACAGCGCCGGAATCTCGATCAGCCGCTGCTGGAAGGACAGTACTCCGGCTAAGTCCCCCTGCTTGAAGCTGTCATACACGCCGAGCATCAGCTCTGGAGCAAAGTTCGCACTGGCAGCGATCGCTCCGTCACCTCCGGCAGCCAGCGTGGGCAGCAAATATTCGTCGAAGCCGCAAAAGACGGAGAAGTCCGGACTAACCGCCTTAACCTGCATGATCATCTGGCGGATATGGCTAAGCTGATCCACGGTATCCTTGATGCCGAGTACATTCGGATAATGTGCGGCCAGACGGGCCACGAAGGCCGGAGTCAGATCCTGGCCGGTCATGGCCGGGAAGTTGTACAGCATGAGCGGTACATCGACCGCTTCCAGCACAGCGGCATAATGCGCGAACAGGGCTTCCCCGTTCAGCTTGTAGTAATACGGATTCATAATGACGATGCCGGTAGCTCCATGCTCAGCGGCATGCCGGGAGAGCCGGAGGGTCTCAGCAACGGTATTGCTGCCGGTGCCGATCCAAGCCGGAAGACGGCCATTCGTATACTCCAGGCATAGCTCTGCGATCTCCTCACGCTGCTCTGCGGTGAACAGGGTGAATTCTCCGGCCGTTCCAAGGAAAAACAGACCGTGAACCCCTTTGGCGATCAGGCTGTCGATCAGCAGCTTCATTCCGTCACGGTCGAATTTTCCGGCGGAATCCAGAATGGTCGGAACGGGAGGAATGACACCTGCATTCGGGTGGCTAAGTTTCATTTTATTTTTGCCTCCTGGTTTGGTATTATAAACATATAATTATTATAGTGAACTTGAAAGGCTTAATCAATGGATTTATGAGAGGGGAATGAAGGTGTGGACCAGAAGTACTGGGTTCCGGCATTGGAACGGGCAGATCTGATTCTTAAGGCTATCTCAAGACAGCCCGGAGCACTCAAAATGACAGATCTCTGCGAGGAGACCGGCATTAACAAAAGCTCAATGTTCTCGCTGCTGCGCACAATGGAGACTCTGCAGTGGGTGGTGAAGGATGCGGGCGAGAGGTATGTGCTTGGTGCCGGGATCTCCTACTATAATACCGTTTACAATGATTCGCTTAAGCAGAATATGAATCTGGTAGAGCGGTTTCTGGCAGAGTCGGTGCAGAGTGTCGGAGCGGTGGGGGAGACCTTTCAGCTGTCGGTGCTGGACCGCGATGAGATTATTTATCTGGCCAAGCAGGAGGGGCAATCCCTGGTAAGGCTGGAGTCCAGCCCCGGGATGAGGTTTCCGGCACATGCGACCGCGATGGGCAAGATGATGCTGGCGCTGCTGCCGGAGGGAGAGCTGGAACGGCGTTATTCCGGCAAAAGCTTATCCGCAGTCACCTCACATACGCTGACGGATTGGGCTGAGTTCACCGCAGCACTGGCTGCGATCCGCAAGACCGGTTATGCGCTGGATCAGGAGGAGATCATTCAAGGCATCAGCTGCGTGTCAGCGCCGGTTCTGGATGCCTCAGGAAGGGCGGTTGCTGCGGTGAGCACCTCGATGCTTCAGCACGCATTCGATGCGAAGCGGGAGATTGCGCTGCGTGAGGTGAAGGCGCTGGCGGGGAAGCTCTCACTGTCATAGACATCTGGGCACATTCATTCTGAGGAGAGAAGGGATTCATATGAAATTGACCGTACAAGAGATTATGAAGGAAGACATCATTGAAGCTGTTCCGGTACATACCGCTGCGGAAGGTCCGGCAGGCCAGCTGCCGATCACCGGGGAGGTGCTGCGGAATGCGCCGAGCGGAGAGATTTTTGGCATGACACAGAATGCCGGGATGGGCTGGAATCCGTTGCTGCTGAACCGGCCCCAGTACCTGATTCTCGGAACGATGGGCGGCATCCGGCGTGAGGACGGCACTCCGCTGGCGCTCGGATACCATACCGGTCACTGGGAGATTGGCGTGATGATGGAAGAGATTGCGGAGGAGCTTACCGCGAATGAGGGGATTCCGTTCGCCGGTTATGTCAGCGATCCCTGTGACGGCCGTTCCCAGGGAACCACAGGCATGTTCGATTCCCTGCCTTACCGCAATGATGCGGCCATCGTGCTGCGGCGGCTGATTCGTTCACTCCCTACCCGCAAGGGTGTGCTTGGCGTAGCTACCTGCGACAAAGGCCTGCCCGCCATGCTGCTGGCTCTTGCCGGTATGCATAAGCTGCCGGGAGTTATCGTCCCCGGCGGCGTAACCCTTCCGCCGGTGGAGGGGGAAGACGCAGGTAAGGTACAGAGCATCGGGGCACGGTATAGTAACGGAGAGTTGTCCCTCGAAGAAGCGGCGGATCTCGGCTGCCGGGCCTGCGCGACGCCGGGCGGCGGCTGTCAATTCCTCGGCACCGCCGCGACCGCCCAGGTGATCGCAGAGGCGCTGGGCATGGCGCTGCCGCACTCGGCACTATCCCCTTCGGGCCAGCCGATTTGGAAGAATATCGGCCGCCAGTCGGCCCGGGCCCTTCAGCATCTGGATCAGAACGGAATCGTTATGAGCGACATTCTGACAGATCAGTCGATCCAGAATGCGATGGTGCTGCACGCTGCCTTCGGCGGCTCCACGAATCTGCTGCTGCATCTGCCGGCCATCGCCCATGCCGCCGGGCTGAAGATTCCGACCGTCGAGGACTGGAACCGGGTGAACCGGATGGTTCCGCGCCTCGTCAGCGTACTGCCGAATGGTCCGGTACCGCATCCGACAATTCGGGTGTTCCTGGCAGGGGGCGTTCCTGAGGTGATGCTCCATCTGCGCAAGCTGGGACTGATTGACGAGTCCGTGCTGACGGTGACCGGGCGGACACTGGGCGAGAATCTGGATTGGTGGGAGAGCTCAGAGCGCCGGACGGAGCTGCGCCAGCGGCTGCTGGAAGCGGACGGCGTAGACCCGGATTCTGTGATCATGAGCCCGGAGGAGGCCAAGCGCCAGGGCATGGCGTCCACCATGACATTCCCGGTCGGGAATCTCTGCCCGGAAGGTGCAGTCATCAAATCGGCAGCCATTGACCCTGCCGTTCTCGACAGTGAGGGCGTCTATCGCCATACCGGACGAGTGAAGGTGTTCACCACCGAGAGAGCCGCCATCCGCAGCATCAAGCTGGGTATGGTTCAGGCGGGGGATATTCTGGCCGTTATCGGCCGCGGACCGAGTGGAACGGGGATGGAGGAGACTTATCAGCTCACCTCGGCGCTCAAGCATCTGCCTTACGGCAAATATGTCACCCTGATCACGGATGCCCGCTTCTCCGGCGTATCCACCGGTGCCTGCATCGGCCATATGGGGCCGGAAGCGCTGGCAGGCGGCCCGCTCGGCAAGCTGCGCGATAATGACTGGGTGGAAGTGCGCATTGATACCGTGAGTCTGGAAGGAAGCGTGAATCTGGTCGGCGAAGGAGATGAGCCGCTGACCAAGGAAGCGGGAACGCTGATTCTGGCTTCGCGGACGCCGCATCCGGGCCTGGCGGTAGACCCGGGTCTGCCGGAGGACACCCGGCTGTGGGCTGCTTTGCAGGCGGCCAGCGGCGGAACCTGGAAGGGCTGCATTTACGACACTGACAAAATCATTGCCTTACTGGAAGCAGGACGGCAAGCATTGGAGGAGAAACTATGAGCCGAAATCTGATTCATAATCCGATTCTGCGCGGATTTCATCCGGACCCGTCGATCTGCCGGGCTGGAGATGACTACTACATTGCTACTTCAACCTTTGAATGGTTCCCCGGCGTGCGGATTCATCATTCGCGCGATCTGGTGAACTGGCGGCCGCTGACCTATGCGCTGACCCGCAGCTCGCAGCTCAATATGGAGGGGGACCCCGATTCCGGCGGTATCTGGGCACCTTGCCTCACGTACGACAATGGACTCTTTTATCTGATCTATACCGATGTCAAAAGCCGCCAGGGTGCCTTCAAGGATACGCCGAACTATCTGGTGACGGCCGAGAACATCGAAGGCCCCTGGTCTGAGCCTGTGTACCTGAACAGCAGCGGCTTCGACCCTTCACTGTTCCATGATGAAGACGGGCGCAAATGGCTGGTCAATATGCTGTGGGATCACCGCACTGGCCGCAACAGCTTCGCCGGTATTGTGCTCCAGGAATATTCGGTGGAAGAGCAGCGCCTGGTCGGACCGGCTACTAACATCTACAAGGGAACGGAGCTGGCGCTGACCGAAGGTCCGCACCTATACCGGAAGGACGGCTGGTATTATCTGATTACGGCTGAGGGCGGTACGCAGTATGATCATGCGGTGACCGTAGCCCGCGCAAAGCAGATTGAAGGTCCCTATGAGACCGCTCCGGTTAATCCGCTGCTGACCTCGGCAGGCAACCCTGAACTGGCGCTGCAAAAAGCAGGCCATGCCAGCCTAGTAGAGACACAGACCGGTGAATGGTACATGGTCCATCTGTGCGGCCGTCCAGTCAAGGACAAGTACTGCAACCTGGGCCGGGAGACGGCGATTCAGCGTGCCACATTTACAGAAGACGGCTGGCTGGCCCTGTCCGGGGGCGGGAACGCTCCATCGCTGACGGTGGAGGGACCGAATCTTCCGGCGCACCCTTTTGCTCCAGCCGCTCCGCGTGACGACTTCGAGGCTCCGCAGCTGGATGTCCGCTGGAGCACGCTCCGCGTGCCGGCTGATGAATCCTGGCTCTCGCTTCAGGAGCGTCCGGGCTATCTGCGCCTGAAGGGCAGGGAGTCGATGAGCTCCATGCACCGCCAGAGCCTGGTCGCCCTGCGCCAGCAGGCCTTCCGCTGCAGCGCCGAGACTTCGGTGGACTTCGAGCCGGAGCATTTCCAGCAGATGGCCGGCCTGATCGTCTATTACGACACGAAGGATTACCTCTATCTGCGGATCACGCACGATGAAGTCCTCGGTGGCCGAACCCTGGGACTCATCCGCTCCAAGGACGGGGTCTATGAAGATACCCTGACGCCTGAAGTCCCGCTGCCAGCCGGAGTAAGTGTAGCACTTAAGGTCATCATCGACGGCGAATTCGCCCAGTTCTATTACAGCGTTGGTGAATCCTCCTGGGAGAAGATCGGCCCGGCTCTGGAAATCTATCACCTGTCCGATGATTTCCCGGCCTACATCCGCTTTACCGGTACCTTCATCGGCATGTGTGCCCAGGACCTCAGCGGCACGCTGCATCCGGCGGATTTTGATTACTTTGAGTATCTGGAGCAGGAGTAGGGCGGCCCGTAGCTGTAGCATCGAAAATGACGCTCCCATGAGACTAAGGCTGAAAGGGAAACTAGTGGAATGAACAATTTAAAGGGATAAATCCCATTAAATTCACCGAAAATGGGCGGCAGGAGGAAATGAGAAGGATAAATCCCATTAAATCCGCCAAAATCGGCCGAGCGGAGGAAATGAAAGGGATAAATCCCACTAATTTCTCCAGAAGCGCGCCAACTGAGTAAATGAAGAGCACAAGTGCCCCTGAATCCCGGGAAAGTTGGCTAACTCCACAGTCTAGTGTAATTTGTGCAGCAGAACGCAACTCTTAGCTGACCATATTGGTTTAAACTCTAACTTCCCCGCACCGGCCACCCTTATAATGCTCACTATACAAAATAACCAGGCCCTCCTTGTTTAAGGAGGGCCTGGTCTTTCTACTTATATTCGACGCACATCCGCCCGTCCTCAGGCGGTATACTTCTCCAGCGTAGCCCTTACCGCGCCCGGACCAGCCAGCATCTCGGTGAACATGCCCTCGATCGTCCCGCCGAGTCCGGCGGCGTACAGGTCCACGCCGAAGATGGCCTGGTCCTCCAGCACCGCGCGCACGCCAGCGGCCTTCGCAGCATCCGCGCCCAGCGTAATTCCTGCAAGCCGCGCTTGCAGCGATTCCAGCAGAGGGTCGGAACTGAGCGTGAACGCAGCGCCTTCATCGTTCACGCCCAGCAGATACCGGCACCAGGCGGCAATTGCCAGCGGGATGGCCGTTAACTGGGCCGGGTCAAGCTCCTCACGCCGGATGTACGACTTGATCGTCTCGCCGAAGCGGATGCCGACCTTCTGTGAAGTATCGGTGGCGATCCGTTGCGGAGTGTCAGGGATGAACGGGTTGGCGAACCGTTCCTGCAGCACCTCGTCCAGGAATTGCTTCGGACTCAGGATGCCGGGATCAACCACAACCGGCAGGCCTTCCTTGTAGCCGATGGTCTCCACGAGCTTGCGAAGCGTGGCGTCCTTCATCTCATCGGCAATGAGCGTGTAGCCGAGCAGACAGCCGGTTACCGCCAGCGCCGTATGCAGCGGGTTGAGGCAGGTGGTTACCTTCATCGTCTCCACGTTATTAACCGTGTCGCGGTCCGTGAAGATAATACCGGCTTCTTCAAGTGCCGGACGCCCGTTGGTGAACTTATCCTCAATGACCAGATACTCGCTGATCTCCGCGTTAACGAAGGGAGCAGTGTACGTGTTCTTAGAGGTGACGATCACATCCATGCCGCCGATTCCCTGTTCCAGCAATGCTGCCTGGACGGATTCGGACGGGCGCGGGGTGATTTTGTCGATCATGGACAGCGGGAAGGTGATCTTCTGCTCATCCTCCAGGTAAGCCACGAACCCTTCCTCTACAAGACCTTTGGCAGCCCATTCCTTGGCGATGGTAACCATGCCGTTCTTCAGCTTGTCGCCGTTATGCGAGCAATTGTCCATGCTGACGAAGGTCATCGGGTACTGGCCCTTCAGGTAACGCTTGTAGGCGAAGGAAGCCACGATGCTCATCGCATGAACCGGATGCTCCGGTCCGCCGGCAATGTCCTTCTGCACAATGCCAAGATACTGCCCATCAGGACCGGTCAGCGAATATCCCTTCTCCGTAATCGTGAAGCTCGCCATCTGCAGACTGGGATTCTCGAAAATCTCAGTCAGGCGGCTGTAGTCCGCTTCCCTCGTCTTATCTGCGGTGATGCCTTCGACAATGCTGCTGACGATCCGCTTCTGGAAGTCGCCGGCTGCATTCATCAGCACCAGCAGGGTCAGATTATCGTAAGGCTTATAGACCTTGTCAATCATCTCGAAGTCGAAGGTCTCGGCGGCGATGATGCCGGTATTGGCCTTGCCGCTGTCCAGCAGCTTCTGGTGCGCATTCGCCACGAAGCCTCTGAAAATATTCCCCGCCCCGAAGTGAACCCACTCCGGCTTCTCTAACGTATTCTGCGCTACCGCTGCGAAATCGAACTGCGGCAGCTCTACCCCTGCGGCTTCCCAGGCTTCACGGTCCGCGATGCTGCTTCTGCTCAGACTCAGCATTTACTTGGCCCCCTTGACATTCTCCAGGCTGTCCCATACGCCGAGCAGATACATGATGCCCATCGCTCTGTCGTAGAGGCCATACCCCGGACGGCAGTTCTTTTCCTCGCCCCAGAGATGTCTGCCATGGTCCGGACGCACATAACCGGTGAAGCCGCTCTCATGATACGCCTTAACAACCTCCGCAACATCTACGCTGCCATCACGGCCCCGGTGGGATACCTCAATGAAGTCGCCGTTCTCGAACACCTTCACATTACGGATATGGGCAAAATAAATCCGGTCGTGGAACTCGCGGATCATCGCCGGAAGATCGTTATCCGGGTTCGTTCCAAGCGATCCGGTACAGAAGGTCAGGCCGTTATACGGGCTGTCCACCATGTCCAGGAAGCGGCGGATCGTATCGCGGCTGCGGATAATGCGCGGCAGTCCGAAGATCGGCCAGGCCGGATCATCCGGGTGAATCGCCATGCGGATATCCACTTCTTCACACACCGGAATGATGCGCTCCAGGAAATATTTCAGGTTGTCGAACAGCTTATCTTCGGTAACGTCAGCATAGGCCGCGAACAGCTCATCCAGCTTGGCCAGCCGCTCCGGCTCCCAGCCAGGCATCGTGAATTGTCCGGCACCCTTCAGGATGCGGTCTACCATCTCGCGCGGATTATCAGTAATGGCAGCCTTTTCATAAAAGAGGGCGTTCGAGCCGTCCGGCAGCTCCTTGTACAGCTCGGTACGGGTCCAGTCGAACACCGGCATGAAGTTGTAGCAGATGACCTTGACGCCAACCTTGGCGAGCTTGCGGATGGTATCGATATAGATGTCAATGTATTTGTCGCGGGACGGCAGTCCGATTTTGATATCATCATGAACGTTGACGCTTTCAACAACCGCTGTACTGAAGCCCTTGGCTGTGATCTGATCGGCAACCTTCTGGATGTCTTCCATCTCCCAGACCTCACCGGCCACCTTGTGGTGCAGTGACCAGACGATGCCCATAACGCCCGGGATTTGACGGATGTGGTCAAGAGTGATGTTGTCATTGCCCTCGCCGTACCATCTCCAAGTCATATTCATTATCATTTTCCTCCTTAAGTAAGATAAGCATAAATACAAATGATAACCATTCGAAGCCTTGTGACAATTGACCTTACAGAATCAGCGTTACATGTGGCATAATCTTGTATACAAGATAGGATTCGTAATGATCATAGAATATGCGTTCATCTTTGTCAATGAAATTCATATCCCTTTTCTATATAATGGGGGGAAGAACAATCCCGAACAGAAAGTTGGTCTATTCCATGACTTCCAAAAAAGAAATAATGGCCTACCTCAAGCAGGAGATTCTCTCCCTTGAGCTGAAGCCGGGGGCGATGATCAGTGAGACGGCTCTGTCCGAGCGCTTCCAGCTGTCGCGGACGCCGATCCGTGATGTGCTGAAGCAGCTGTCCCTGGAGCAATACGTCGATATTTATCCCAAAAAAGGCAATCTCGTATCCTTCATAGACCTGGAGTCCGTGGAACAGATTATCTACCTGCGCAATGTGCTGGAGAAGGAGATTATGAAATCGCTGGCCGGGAATATCCCGCTAAAAGGGCTGCATGAGCTGAGGGACAACCTTGCGCAGCAGCAGAAGTGTATTGAGCAGGCGGAGGGAGCAGAGGTGTTCCTGCAGCTTGATGACCAGTTCCACCGCACCATGTTCGGCCTGGCCGGGCGCGAATTCCTGTGGGGTGTGCTCCAGCAGTTCAATGTGCACTATATCCGCTACCGGAAGCTGCACATGCTGAAGGATGAGAAGCTGGCCGCCATCCGGCAGGAGCACCAGCAGCTGCTGGATTATATCGTGCAGGGGGACACCGCCGGGATCGACGAGCTGCTGCACCACCATCTGCGGGCGGATATCGACTCCAAGAACCTCCAGGAGCATTTCGCCACATATATCAAAAAATAGGGCTGGCCTTCATCAAGCACCGCCCGCAATAGCGCAAAAAGCCCGCCCTCATCAACGATGAAGGCAGGCTTTTACTAAAAATATAAGAACTTATAGGTTGCACACGATAACTTATCCTTCTATTTCTCGCTGAAACGGTACCGTCCTTTAAAAGGACGGCGAAGCCGCTTCTACTTGATATACAGCTGTACAGGCTCCGCGCTCTGCCTAGCTCCTGCTCTCGCGGTATTCCCGCGGCGACTGGCCGCTCCAGCGCTTGAACTGTCTGCTGAAATGGGCGATATCGCGGTAGCCGAGCAAGCCGGAGATCTGGCTGACGCTCAGGCTGTGGTCATCCAGCAGTACCTTGGCTTCATGCAGCATCTGCTCAGACAGGTAGACTCGGGGGGAGAGGCCGAATACCTGGCGGAAGACCCGGTAGCAGTGCGAGGGGCTGATCCCCAGCTCAGCGGCGATGTCGTCAACGCCATAATGGCTGTCATAGGGCACCTCCTGCTTGAACTGCTGATAGACCAGACCCTGGAGACGGCTGCGGATCTGGTGGGCCAGCTCGATCCGCTCATAAGTGCCCGGGGAGGAATTGTCAGCCTCCAGGGAGAAGACCTCCCAGAGCTGGGCGAACAGCTCGAAGACGGCAGACTGCAGCCTCATGCGCTGGGAGATCGTGATGCTGCCGGAGCCGGAGGTGGAAATCTCCACCAGCCTGCTGAGGAGCGGTCCTAATCTGTGGGCAACATTGCTCTCTGAGGTGAATAATACATGATTCAACCGGCTGAGAAGTGAAATGAACAGCTTGTCATCAATATCGAAATGGATGCAGAAATAGGTGAAGGCCCCGCCGTTTCCGCTGCGGCTGGAGTGGATGTCGCCCGGCCTCAAGAGGACCAGATCCCCGGCGCGCTGAAGGTAGCTGTGGTTGTTGACGGTGAGCAACTGCTCTCCTTCAAGCACATAATTGAATTCATATTGGGGATGGGCGTGCTGCGGATAATCCCATTCCCCGCTCACCTTGCGCAGATGCATGCCGAACAGGTTGAGCGTGGTTTTCACATCCGGGATGATAGTTTCACTAAGGCTTTGCCCCGGGACCGGCGGTTCAAAAGCTGCAACCAATAGGATCGCCCCCTGATACTTTGCGTTCTCTTGATAGGGATGTACACTTGTTATTAGTATACAGGATTCTGCTTGATTTGGGTAAATATTAGCGTGATTTGACAATGTTCCGGGGCTGCGGCTGCGTGGTAGGATGAACCTGAATGAAATCTAGTATACAAGATGTATGCAGAGGAGATATGGACATGAGACAACAATCCGGGAATGAGTATGCTGCACAATATGACAGCGGATACAATGCGTGGTTAAGCTATCCTAAGCTTCAACAAGGCCCCCTATATAAGCAATATGCGAAATGGTGCGGAGCAGTATCCGTTACAGAAGGCGGGGAGACCATCCAGGCTGCACTTCAGGAATGGACAAGAGGCATTGCCTCGCTATTGGACCTTGAGGCTGTCTCCAAGCCGCAGCCGGAAGATTTCGGTGTGGCCTTCGGCACCTTCACGGGTGATCATCCGCTGATCCAGGGCTTGTTCGAGGACAAGACCGTCCAAGCTGTAGGAGCAGAAGGGTTCGCCATCCGAACCAGCCAGTCCCTTAAATGCATCGCTGTAGGGGCTTCCTCCCAGGCAGGTGTGTTATACGGCGTCTTCCATCTCTTGCGCCTGATTGCCAGCGGCAAGGACATTGAGAATCTGGATGAAATAGTGAATCCTGTGAATTCGCTGCGGATGATCAATCACTGGGATAATTTCGACGGCAGTGTGGAGCGCGGCTATTCCGGCAGATCCTTCCTGTATGAGAATAACCAGTTCACGAAGGATATGGACAGAATTACAGACTATGCGCGGCTGATGTCTACCGCCGGCATTAACGCTATAGCGATCAACAACGTGAACGTTCATGCGCTGGAGACGCTGTTTATCTCTACTTATCTGCCGGAGGTGGCGCGAATCGCGGATATCTTCCGCATCTATGGCATCCGGCTGTTCCTGTGCGTGAACTTTGCCGGACCTATGCATGAAGGGGAAGTGGGTACGGCAGATCCGCTGGATGCAGGGGTGCGGGAATGGTGGAAGTCGAGAGCAGCCGACATCTATGCTGCTATTCCCGATTTCGGCGGCTTCGTGGTCAAGGCCGATTCGGAGAACCGTCCCGGCCCGTTCACTTACGGACGGAACCATGCAGACGGGGCCAACATGCTGGCGGAAGCCCTGGAGCCTTACGGCGGTATTGTTATTTGGCGCTGCTTTGTATACAACTGCAAGCAGGACTGGCGTGACCGCAAGACGGACCGGGCCAGAGCGGCTTATGATCATTTCAAGCCGCTGGACGGCCAGTTCCATGATAACGTCATTCTGCAG
Source organism: Paenibacillus sp. FSL P2-0089 (assembly GCF_038595095.1). Classification (NCBI taxonomy): domain Bacteria; kingdom Bacillati; phylum Bacillota; class Bacilli; order Caryophanales; family Paenibacillaceae; genus Paenibacillus; species Paenibacillus sp. FSL P2-0089. The sequence goes on along the minus strand of NZ_CP152006.1, from coordinate 4,929,271 downwards.
ATCAAGAACGGCCCGATGGATTTCCAGGTCAGAGAGCCGGTATCTCCGCTCTTCGGTGCCCTGGAACGGACGAACCATGTGATTGAATTCCAGATTGCCCAGGAATATACCGGACAGCAGCGCCATGTCTGCTATCTCGTTCCGCAGTGGAAGGAGATTATGGAATTCGATACGCAGGCCAAGGGCGGTCCGGCCCCTGTTAAGCGGATCGTTGACGGATCGCTGTGGGGCAACCGCCTGAGCGGGATTGCGGCGGTATCCAATGTGGGCAATGACAAGAACTGGACCGGCCATCTGCTGGCTCAGGCGAATCTCTACGGCTTCGGCCGGCTGGCCTGGAATCCTGAGCTGAGTGCGGTGGAGATTGCGGCCGAATGGATCGCCTTGACATTCGGCACGGACACAGCGGTTGCCGGAGTGATCAGCCGGATTTTGCTGGACTCCTGGGAGATCTATGAGTCTTATACATCGCCGCTTGGCGTAGGCTGGATGATCAATCCCGAGCATCACTACGGCCCGAATGTGGACGGCTATGAATATTCAATGTGGGGCACCTACCACTATGCCGATCATCAGGGCATCGGGGTAGACCGGACCGTGGCGACAGGCACAGGGTACAGCGCCCAGTATATGGGCAGCAACGCCGTACGTTATGATTCCCTGGAGGAATGCCCGGATGAGCTGCTGCTGTTCTTCCATCATGTGCCGTACACTCATGTGCTGCATTCCGGCAAAACCGTGATCCAGCATATTTACGATACGCATTTCGAAGGTGCAGAGCGTGCCGAGGGGCTGCTGGACGCATGGGGCGGACTGAAGGGCAGCATCGCAGAAGGCCTGTACACTCAGGTGGAGGAACGCCTTAAGGGGCAGGCGGCTCATGCCAAGGAATGGCGCGACCAGATTAATACGTATTTCTTCCGCAAGAGCGGGATTGCAGATGCATTGGGACGGACTATCTATTAAGTTATAGGTAACAACAAGGAGGAGAAGATCTCATGGCACTGACGTTCAGTGATGTGATGGAGCATTTAGCCGCAGGGATACAGCTGCCCGTGAATACGGTGGATAAGCTTGAGCCGGACGCTGCGGGAACAGAAGTGCAGGGAATCGTGACTGCCTTCGCCGCTTCACAATATGTAGTGGAGCAGGCGGCCCGGCTTGGCGCCAACCTGGTGATCACGCATGAAGGTGTATTTTATAGCCACCAAGGTCACGGTAGCGCGCTGGAGCAGGATTCCGTCTACCAGGAGAAGTCTGCACTGATTTCAAGCAGCGGGGTAGGCATCTACCGCTTCCATGACACGATACACCGCTATGCGCTGGACGGGATCGTGGAAGGACTGCTGCAGGAGCTGGAATGGGAAGCCTATGTGGAGCGGCATCTGCCCGAGGTGTCGATCCTCTCCATTCCTGAGATGACCGTTTCCGGGGTTGCAGAGTATCTGAAGCAGAAGTTGAATATCCCTTATGTCCGCGTTGCCGGGAACCTCTCCGCCACCTGCTCCAGAGTGGGGGTACTGGTCGGTTACCGGGGGAATGGCCATTCGGTCATCCCGATGTATGAGCAGGAGTCGCTTGATCTGGTCATCGCCGGTGAAGGGCCCGAATGGGAGGTGCCTGAGTATATCCGCGATGCGGTCCGGCAGGGCAAGGACAGGGCACTCATCATGCTCGGCCATGCCGAGAGCGAAGCGCCGGGAATGAAGCTGCTGGCGGCGCGGCTGGCCCGGCAGTTCCCGGATGTGCCGGTGCATTACATTCAGGAGCAGCCCGTATTTCAGATTGTATAACTGGAGAAACCTCTTTGAAGGTGTAAGACCAAGGGACAATGGCTGTCCCTTCAGGTCTTCTGCCGGCAAAGGGGTTTTTAGTGTTCAACTGGATTGTTCGGCCGGATTGCGCACTACAGCGGTCTTGTTTACAAATTGTCGATGTGTTTCATATTGCGGATTGCCCGCCGGGCTCAACTATCATATAGTGGAATTCTATATGAGGTGAACTTGAAAACTTCACAAAAAAGGCAAAGTAACGAAGGTGAAGTCCGATCCATCCAGAATCCAGATAAGCAACAGTAAGGGAGCACAGCAGATGAATTACAAGCGCTTTAGGTTCAGTAAGAGTATAGCCTTTAAATGGATCGTCTCCTATTCTGTGATCATGCTTATCCCGCTTATTGTTAGCGCTATCATCTATCTGCAGACAAAACAGATTGTTGAGTATGAGATTGAACGTGCAGGCAGCGCCATGCTTAAGCAGATGCAGAATACAGTAGACAGCGAGATTAATCAGGCTGAGAAGCTGGCCATGCAATTATCCATTCATAGCAGTGTGAATAAATACTTAACACTTACACCTGAGACTGAGGGAGCAGGGGCCTTTCAGATCTATCAAACCCGGCAGGAACTGAGCAAGTACAAATCCGCCAATGATTTCATTGATGGAATCTATCTGTATTCTAGCAGTCTGGACAGGGTGCTGACGGATGAGACGTATACAGACAGTGAAGACTTTTATGCGATGAACAGCACGATGATCGGCTTGACCTATGAAGAATGGCTGGCGCAGCTGAACGGTGAGAGTGACATTAGCGAGGCCCCCATGCCGTTTATCAAATTTAGGCGCTGGGAGAATAAGGTTGTAATGATGAAGCCGTTCACCAGCAGCGTTGCTGACAATGGACTAAAGGGGATGCTGGTTCTGCCGCTGAACGGCAGCAAGATTCAGAGCATGCTGCAGAATGTGGACTGGGTGAATAACGGCGAGGTCTACATTGCCGATGATCATAATCAGATTTTATTTCAGAATAACGAAGCTGCTCCGCAGCTAGCTGTGCCGGACGCCCGGGCTGGGGATGAGACAGCAGGCACTTCGTTCCAGGATATCGCCGGTACGGAGAATATGGTATCCTTCATCGATTCCGATAACACCAAGTGGAAATATATCAGTGTGTTTCCTTCAAGCGTATTTTGGGAAAAAGCGCGGCATATCCGCAATTTGAACCTGCTGGGACTATTTATCAGCTTTTTGATCGGGACGGTGGTCATCTCCTACTTTGCCCGCAAGAATTATAATCCTGTCCGCGAGCTGGTTAATATGTTCTCTCCCTCCACAGATGAGCAGACACAGCGGGTGCTGGATGAATTCTCATTCATCCGGGAGAGCGCCTTGGCTACTATTCGGGAGAGGGATGACATTAACAGCCAGCAATTCAGGCAGCTGCGTGTGTTGCAGACCTACTACTTATCAAGGCTGCTCAAAGGGCAGGTGGAAGATGGATTATCACTGGAGGAAGCGGCGAGAGTCCATCACTTCCAGTGGGATTCGGAGGATTTTGCGGTACTTCTATTCTACATTCAGGCCAACGGAGAAGGCAGTCCGTCGACAAGCCTTTCCAATTTCATCGTGTCCAATATCATTATGGATTTCACAGGTCCGAATCACGGCCTGAGCTTCACCGAAATGGACGGTATGCTGGCGGCGGTGATGAATATTAACACCGGCCGCTCCGGCAACTGGAAGGAGGATATTGAAGAGGCGCTGGGCCAAACCCTGGATTTCATTCAGCAGAAATACGGTCTGCAGATTGCGATGGCTGGCAGCGGGCTGCTTCATGGGATGGGCAGGTTGCATCAGGGATATCTGCAGGCGTTGGAGGCTCAGGAATACCGGCTGGTGCTGGAAGAGAATATATCAATCTGGTATGGGGATATTGAACCACAGGAGACGGATTATTATCTGACAATCAATGATGAAGTTGTATTTATTAATCTGGTCAAAAGCGGTGAATTTGAGAAGGCTGCGGTGATGGCAGATGAGATTCTGGCCCGCTTCTTCGGTTCCCAGGCGTCCATAGAGCTTGTGAGATATGCCATGATTGATTTAACCAGCTCCATTATGAAGGCTGTCCCGCATGAAACGAAGCGCTCGAAGCTATGGGAGGAATGGCGTCCGATGAAAAGGCTCTTGGCCTGCTCCACCCGCGCAGATTTTCGTCATGAGCTGACAGAGCTGATCCAAATGGCTTGCAGCAAAGCCACGGAGAAGCTTGCACTGGTCTCAAATTCGGGAATCGGAGACGAGGTATCTGCCTATGTGCAGAATCATTATGCGGATATCAATCTTAGTGTGTCCATGATTGGTGCCAACTTCGGCATCACTCCGCAATATGTGTCCCGGTTGTTCAAGGAACAGACGGGTCAGGGGCTGCATGATTACATCAGTCAGGTTCGTACTGCCGAGGCCAAAAAATTGCTTCAGGAAGGAGTCACCATTGAGGAGGTTTCTTCCCGTGTGGGCTTCTCCAGCAGCAGTGCGTTCATCCGGGTATTCAAAAAATATGAAGGCATCACACCTGGGAGGTTCAAAACTCTGCAATAAACAAACCGGATACCCAATTTCTCTACAGGAGGATAGAAGCAGGCTGATTCTATCCTCTTTTGCGTTTTTAACAATGGATTCCGCATTTTGAATATTGTTTGTATACAAGATTCAGCTTACATTGTAGAGGCATCAAGTCGTTAACTAAACATATAACGGAGGTCGAATTAGCGATGAAATTATTTGGAACGAACAAGCTTCACAAACCGGTTGTCGTTTTGTTAGGTCTCACATTGCTGGCTTCAGGCTGCAGCAGTTCCAGGAATGTGAACAATGAGAGCGCTCCAAACACATCTGCAGGGAACGCCCCTGCTTCAAATGAAGCCGCTGCAGATTTCACTTATCCGATGACGGGCGGAATAGAGCTGACTTATATGAACGAACAGCTGGGAGGCACGCCGGAACGTCTGCCGGTCGATGACGAATACGAGAAACGCACAGGAATCATCATCAAACAGCTGGGCGGAACACCCATGACTGATCAGAAGTTCAGTCTGCTGCTGGCATCAGGTGAACTGCCGGATATCTTCCTGAATACATGGCTGCAATATCCGGGCGGTCCTGACAAGGCTGTAGAGCAGGGATATATTCTGAAGCTTAATGATCTGATTGAGCAATACGCGCCTAACCTGAAAAAGACCCTCCAGGAGCACCCGGAAATTGACAAAATGATCAAAACGGATGACGGCACCTACTATGCCTTCCCGTTCATCCGCTCGGAAGCCGGACGTGTCTATGGCGGGCCGATTATCCGTCAGGATTGGCTGAAAGAGCTGAATCTCAGCATCCCGGAAACGATTGAAGAGTGGCACACCGTATTGACTGCTTTTAAAGAGAAAAAGAATGCTGCCTCCCCTGTAACCTTTCGCACGATGTTTTTGGGTGAACGAACAGGCGGATTCGCCGGAGCCTTCGGCGTGATGGGGAACTTCTATGTCAATGATGGAAAAGTAGTGTACGGCTATCTGGAGCCGGGCTACAAGGATTACCTGACTACGATGAGCCAGTGGTACAAAGAAGGGCTGATCGACAAGGATTTCGCCTCTATTGATGCAGCTACAGTCGATAAAAAAATGACTTCAAATGTAAGCGGTGCAACGATTGGCTGGCAGTACTATATTGAGAAATATAATTCAGCCGTACAGCAAACTGATCCGAAGGCTGACTTCGTAGCCGCTCCATACCCGTCTGCTGTCAAAGGTGGACTTCCGGAGTTCGGACAGCTGGATAATGCCTATGCGGGGACAAGCTCGGCGGCCATCTCTGCCACCACCAAGAATGTCGAAGCTGCCATGCGCTGGCTGGATTATGCTTTTACCGAAGAAGGCAGAATGCTGAATACCTATGGGGTTGAAGGCACTACTTACACGCTCAAAGACGGAAAGCCCGTATATACCGATCTTGTAGTTAAGAATCCGGAGGGCCTCGGCAGTGATCAGGTCATGTCCAAATATTCTCACGGTACCAACTTCCCGATGATTCAGCAGGACAACAACCTGCCGGCAAAATATCCGGCAACTACTGAATCCATCGGCATTTGGAAACAGACCAATCATGAGAGCCACCTGCTTCCTCCGGTAACACCAACTGCCGAAGAAGCGGATGAAATGAGCAGTATTATGAACGATATCAACGCCTTTGTGAAAGAAACGGAGATTAAGATCATCCTGGGTACCGAATCTGTTGATAAATACGATCAAGCTGTTCAGCAAATGAAGGATCTGGGCATCGAGCGCGCACTGGAAATTCAACAAGCGGCCTACGAACGTTATTTGAACCGCTAACTAAACTTATAACGGCAGGGGCTGCTACAGAGAACAGATACGGGCAGTCCCTGCGTTAAACATTGCAGCAAAGGAGAGGGAAATATGCTGAAAACCAGACTGGGAAAAGACTTACTGCGCAATAAATGGCTGTATCTGATGATGCTGCCTGTCATCCTGTATTATGTTTTGTTCCACTATGTTCCGCTTTACGGAACGATTATTGCCTTCAAGCAATTTGTGCCTTCCCAAGGAATATGGGGCAGTGAATGGGTGGGGTTCAAGCACTTTGAAGCTTTTTTTTCGAGTATTTACTTTTTCCGCGTAATTAAGAACACCGTTCTGTTAAGCTTCTTCAATCTGCTCATCGGATTTCCGGCACCGATCATTCTGGCCTTGCTGCTAAATGAATTGAAAAGCCCGCTTTTCCGCCGGATCACTCAGACTATTACCTACATGCCGCATTTTATTACACTAGTAGTTGTGGCGGGAATTGTGCGCTACTTCACCTTATCGGATGGTTTGATTAACGATGTCATTGCCTATTTTGGCGGCACCCGGATCTCATTTCTGCAACAGCCCGAGTCCTTCCGCCCCATCTACATAATCAGTGAGATCTGGCAGCAAATCGGCTGGGGAACAATCATCTATCTGGCAGCCATCACCGGCATTGACCAGCAGCAGTATGAGGCTGCCAAAATCGACGGAGCGACCAAGGTTCAACAGATCCGCCACGTTACCCTGCCCGGCATTCTGCCTACGATTATGATTATGCTGATCCTGGCACTCGGAAATATTATGAATGTCGGATTTGAGAAAATCATTCTGTTATACAGCGCCAGTATTTACGAGACGGCTGATGTCATATCCACTTTTGTTTACCGTAAAGGGATTCTGGAATTCAGCTACAGCTACAGTGCGGCGGTAGGTCTGTTCAACTCCGTCATCAATTTCACCATTCTGCTGCTCGCTAACTCTTTCAGTAAACGTGCAAGTAAAAACAGTCTTTGGTAAGGGGGGACAACTATGATTAAAGCATCGCTCGGTGAACGAATCTTTGATATTTGCAATTCGATTATTATGGTGCTTATGATTATTCTGACACTTTATCCTATGCTGTATATTTTGTTCTCCTCGTTAAGTGACGGGAACCGCCTGATCTCCTTCGATGGCATTCTGCTCTGGCCGCAAGGCTTCTCGCTGGCAGCTTACAAGGCGGTGCTTAACAACCCAGTCATTCTGACCGGCTTCAAAAATACACTGTTCATCCTGGTGGTGGGACTTGGCATTAACATGACGCTTACCTCCCTGGGCGCTTATTTCCTGTCACGGGAAGGGGTCATGCTGCAAAAGCCGATCATGTTTTTCATTGTATTCACCATGTTTTTCCAAGGGGGACTGGTGCCTTTCTATCTGATCGTGAAATCCTATGGCCTGCTCGACAGCCTCTGGGCGCTGATTCTGCCTACGGCAGTTAGTACGTTTAACCTAATCATCATGCGCACTTATTTCATGGCGATTCCGAGGGAGCTGGAGGAGTCCGCTTTCCTGGACGGTGCAGGTCACTTCACGATCCTGTTCCGCATCTTCATTCCGCTGTCTATGCCAGTTGTCGCTGTGCTGATCCTGTATTATGGCGTAGGCCACTGGAACAGTTGGTTTAACGCGATGATCTTCCTGCGGGACCAGAGCCTGTTCCCGATCCAGCTTGTGGTCAGAAATATCATTCTTGAGAACGATAATGCCAGCATGCTGGGCACCACAACACTGCTCCATAGCCGGGATGTGACCGAGACGCTGAAGTATGCAGCAATTATCGTGAGTACAGCCCCAATCCTGGTGCTGTATCCGTTCCTGCAGAAGTATTTTGTTAAAGGCGTGATGGTAGGGGCATTAAAGGGGTAGGACTATTAAGGGGGAAGTGCAGCAATGAGTCTAAAAAGGAAACTCAGCAAGGGGTGGCAATTCAGCAAGCAACCGCTTTATTCGGAGCTCGCCAAGGTAGCCGCAGATAAGGAATGGATGCCGGTTACGCTGCCGCATGACTGGCTGATCTATGATACTCATAATCTCTATGAGAACGGAGAGGGCTGGTACCGCACCAGCCTTAAGTTCGATAAAGTGCCTGCCCATGAGCTCGTTTCCCTGCGTTTTGAAGGAGTGTATATGAACTCCACATTATACGTGAACGGGCAGGAGGCGGGGGAGTGGAAATACGGATATTCTACCTTTGAATTCGATATTACCCCGTACCTGATAGAGGGAGAGAATGAAATATATATGCGTGTGATCCACGAATCTCCCAATTCCCGCTGGTACTCCGGGGCTGGAATCTACCGTCCGGTCTGGCTGAAGACGACACCGAAGACGCATATTGCCGCTGACGGGATCTATATTGCAGCCAGAGCAGCGGAAGGTGATACCTGGACGGTGGATGTCGATGTGGAGCTGCGTATCGCAGACGAAGCTGCGGCACAGGGAACGAAGCTGAAGCTGCGGCACAGCATTCTGGATGCGCAAGGAGCGGTAATTACCGGGCACATCACGGAGGTGCCTATGCAGGCCGGGAGGACCGTACACTGCCTGAGCCGCCTGACTGTTGACCAGCCCTTGCTATGGGATATTTCCAGTCCCCATCTCTACACTCTGCAAACCGAACTGCTGGCTGAGGATGAAGTGATTGAAGTGGAGAAGGAGAGGTTCGGCTTCCGGACCCTGGAGCTGGACAGTGACAAGGGCCTCTTCCTCAACGGCCGTCATGTCAAAATAAACGGAGTCTGCCAGCATCACGACCTGGGCGCTCTGGGGGCTGCTGTGAACAAGGCGGCGCTGCGCCGCCAGCTCGTCCTGCTGCAGGAAATGGGGGTTAACGCCATCCGTACCGCGCATAATATGCCGGCGACAGAGCTCATGGAGATGGCCGATGAAATGGGGCTGCTGATCGTATCAGAAGCCTTCGACATGTGGGAGCGCAGCAAAACGCCTTATGATTACGCACGCTTCTACCCGCAGTGGTGGAAGCGCGATGTGGCCAGCTGGGTGCGGCGTGACCGGAACCGTCCAAGCCTGCTGATGTGGAGCATCGGCAACGAGATTTATGATACCCATGCGGACAGCCGGGGCCAGGAGCTTACCCGCGAGCTGCAGGCTGAGGTGCTGATCCATGATCCGCGGCGCAATGCGTTCGTCACCATCGGCTCGAACTATATGCCCTGGGAGAATGCGCAGAAATGCGCCGATATCGTTAAGGTGGCGGGCTACAATTATGCGGAGAAATATTATGAGCAGCATCACCGTGAGCATCCGGACTGGATCATCTACGGCAGCGAGACCTGCTCGACCGTACAGAGCCGGGGAGTCTACCATTTCCCGCTGGCCCAGTCCGTGCTGGCCGATGATGACCAGCAGTGCTCCTCCCTCGGGAACAGCTCTACCAGCTGGGGAGCCAAGAGCACGGAGGCCTGCATCACCGCAGACCGGGATGCCGCCTTCTCGCTGGGGCAGTTTCTCTGGACCGGCTTTGACTATATCGGGGAGCCTACCCCGTATCACACCAAGAATTCGTATTTCGGGCAGCTGGATACCGCAGGCTTCCCTAAAGACTCCTATTATATTTATCAGGCGGAATGGACGGATTACCGTACACATCCGATGGTTCATATCTTCCCGTACTGGGACTTCTCTCAGGGTCAGCTGATTGATGTGCGTGTCTGCTCCAATGCTCCGCGCATCGAGCTGTTCGTGAATGAAATCCCGCAGGGCATTGTGGAGATTGATCATGTTCACGGGCATAAGCTGCTTGGAGAATGGCAGCTGCCTTATGCGGAAGGTGTTCTGCGGGCTGTAGCTTATGATGAGCAGGGGGAGGTTATTGCCACAGATCAGATTTCCTCTTTCGGAGATGCAGCGTCGATTGTCCTTACTCCCGACAAACAGATAATTACGGCAGACGGTACGGATCTTATCTTTGTAACGATCAGCACCCTGGATCAGGAGGGGCGTCCGGTAGCGAATGCCAATAACCGGGTCCGTCTCCGTATTGAAGGCCCCGGACGGCTGATCGGTCTGGATAACGGGGACAGCACGGACTATGATTCCTACAAAGGCGTCAGCCGCCGGTTGTTCAGCGGTAAGCTGCTGGCAGTGATTGCCGGTACACTGGAGGCTGGAACAATTACGCTGCGGGCAGCTTCGGAGGGACTAGCTTCCGCCGAGCTTACGCTGCAATCGGTGCTGCCGGCACCGGGAACGGCTGCCGGGGATGAGCTGTATCTCTATGCGCACAATCCGCTGGAGGCAGATGCGGCATCCGGATATCCGGAGAGTGGACGGGATGGAGAGATCCCGGTCCGCAAGCTGGAGATTATCTGTCCCGAAGGCAATGTTCTGACACCGGAGCAGCCGTCGCTTCCCGTCCGCGTCAAGCTTCATCCACAGGGTGCCTCCTGGCAGGATGTCGAGTGGCGGCTTACGAACGCTGCCGGGATTGATGCCAATATTGCTGCCATGGAGACGGATGGGCATGAGGCGGTCATTACGGCTCTCGGTGACGGAGATGTATATATCCGCTGCGGAACAGCCAATGGCGCTGACGGAATACGGCTCTATTCACAAATGGAATTCAGGCTGACAGGCTTTGGTCAAGCTTATCTGAATCCGTATGAATTTGTCTCCTCCGGGTTCAGCAGCAGCCACAGCCGGAATCTGACCAATGGCAATGAACGGGGTGTTGCCACTGCCCGCGAAGGGGAGAGCCGGATCTGCTTCGAACGGATTGACTTCGGGGAGTATGGGGCTGATGAGATTATTCTGCCAATCTTCTCGCTTGATGATCAGGAATTCCCGATTGAGATATGGGAAGGCGTGCCCGGGCAGCCTGGTGCCGAGCGGCTCACCACCATGACTTACCAGAAGCCATCCCGCTGGAATGTATATCAGGAAGAACGTTATACGCTTCCCAGACGGCTGACGGGTATCACCTCTCTGTCCTTCGTGCTGCGCAAGAAGATTCATCTGAAGGGCTTCTACTTTGTCCGTAAGCCTAAGGCGTTCGAGCGTCTGAATGCCCTGGCCAACACTGCGGTCTACGGGGATACCTTCACCCTAACTGAAGATGCCGTCGAGGGAATCGGCAACAATGTGTCGCTTATATTTGCCGGAATGGACTTCGGCGGAGCGGAAGGCTCACGGGTGGTAATCTGCGGACGCTCAGCGCTTGCGAACAATACACTGCAGATCCTGTTCAGCGGTTCCGGCGGCGAAACGAAGCAACTGATAGAATTCGCCGGAAGCGGCAGCTACATTGAGCGTGAATTCACCCTGGAGCCGCCGGTCAGCGGCAGCGGGACGGTTACCTTCCTGTTCCTGCCGGGCAGCCGGTTTGACTTCAAATGGTTCCAGTTCCTGCCGCCGTCCGTCTAGAATCTGCGCAATACAGTGATCCGTCCGCAGAACTCCTGCTCCTAACATAGTGGGCAACAGCCTTCACCACTAATAAGGGATATCGTAAACGGCCAGCTATTCTGGCGTTTGCGATATTCCTTTTGCCTGTGGCGGCGGGATCTGCGAAGAAGCCCTGGGGCTTCATATCAGCAGCCGTACACCCGCCCGTCGTCTCCTCCTTCGACAGTCCGTACCTCGATCAGCTTCATTGCACTGAAAGCTCTGACCGCATGTCGTTGCCCCCGGGCTATTGTATAACTTCCGCCTGCCGCTGCTTCAGCTGCGCACCTATCCAACCATACCTCTCCGTGGCCGGACACAATCATCCAGGACTTGGCACAATGATCACAGGTCATCTCAGGTATGCTATGGCCCGGCAACAGGGTAAGCATTGCCGTAAGGACAATCCGGGAGCCGTCTGATTCCCGGTCCAGCACGGTATAGCTGCCCCAGCCTGTTTCACCATACCTCGGCTCCGTTACTGAATTCTCCGCCAGAATATCCTTGATGGTGTTAGCGTCCTTCTTATCTGCGATCAGGATGCCTTCGGGACCGGCTATGGCGACTATACCGGAGACCCCAATGACATGCAGCGGCACCTCCAGCTCGTTAATAAGGTGACTGTCTCCGCATTCTCCCCATAGCCCGCCTACTCCAATAACCTGCGATGGCAGCCGGGCTGTCAGCGTATCCCAGCTTCCCAGGTCGGACCATTCCCCCTCATGCCTTACGACAACAGCCTTGGTGTTGCGTTCTGCCACTTCCTTGTCGAAGCTGCGCACCGGGAGCTCTGGATATAGTGCGGTCAATGCTGCAAATTCCACCGGCAGCCCCAGCCTCTCCAGATGCTCAAGCAGGAAGCTCAGCCGCGAAGTGAATACCCCGCAATTCCATAAAGCCTTCTCCTGCATCAACTCCAGGGCTTTAACTTTATCCGGCTTCTCTGCAAAAGATAATACCGGAGCATACCCGCCATCGTCCTCCTGTGCCGGGACGATATAGCCGTATTGCTCTGAGGGATAGGAAGGCCTCGTTCCAAGCAGGAGGAGTTCGGCCCCAGAATCGGGCAGAAGTGCCTCGAATCGATGGAACTGGCGGAAGAAATCATCATCCGCATACATGTCTGCCGGAGCGATACAGATGATGTCCTCCGGCTGTGCCTTTCCGGTGGCAAGCAAGTGCAGCGCGCCGAACGCGGCAGCAGTAAAGGTACCGCGCTTGCACGGCTCTCCGATTACCGGATAATTGCTTCCGGTATACCGCTGCGTGAGGGCTACCTGCTCCTGATGGGCCACGAGCAACAGGGATTTATCCAGTCCGGCCTGACTGAGCTGACGGCATACCCGCCCGATCATGGATTCTGTGCCCCCGCCCGGTGCAGGCAGCAGCTGCAGGAACATCTTGGAGCGGATGCTGCCGGACAGAGGCCACAGCCGCTGGCCGGAGCCGCCGCACAGAAGAATAGTATGCATCACGTTTCTTGCCTCCTTAAGGCTTGCCCGGAGTGGAGTATCCCTTGCGCTGGTGGAAGGAGAGCGAACGGTAAGTCCCGGCGTACTTCCGGATTTGCGCCTCAGTCAGCGAGCCCGCCGGGGTCTTCAGCGCTTTATTATTGGCATTCTTGAGCAGCACAGAGGTGCGGTTTGCGCTGTATACGTAGTTGGCATAAGTCTCGAATTCGGAGAAGCCGAACTGCCGCTTCTTGTTGATCGAGTGCAGAATAGCCGCGTGCCAGGACATGCCGTGGCGGGCTGCAATTTTTCGTTTGAGACTGGCCAGCTTTGCGGACTCAAACAGCATGTAGTGGGTCACGAACGACTTGGGTGAAGGCGCAGGGGCACCGAGCAGCTTACGGTAGGTGCGGAAATACTCCGGCTGGCTCCAGTTGCGGCAATAGAAGATGCTTTTCCCGCCGGTACGGAAGCGATGGGGACGGATGAGCACCGTATCTGCATCAATGACCAGGAAATACTTCTCACGGCACACCTGATCCCCGTTCATCTTTAGCAGCTGCTGATACAGCCAGCCTGACCGGTTCCAGCGGGAAGAGGAATAGCGGATCGCTTTTTTGGTGAATGGGAGGACGGTGGTTTCATTGACAAAGACGCAAGCTTTCCGGGAGCACAGCTGTCTGATTCTACTATTCTCCGGCGAGACAATGTAGATATTGCTGATAGAGTGCTGGACATAACGGCGAAGACTATCAATCACATAAGGGAGGGTGGCGAGATCCTTTTCGATAGCAGGAATCAGGACGTCGATCGGTGGAGCGCTTGAGGTTACACTTACAGCAGCAAGGGACATAGATTCATCTCCATACATATATTGACATTTGATCGTCTTCACTAGCGTATGCCTGCTGAGCTGCTATGGAGAGGGCAATTATCCTGCACAAGTTAATCTTTCTATACGGGGCAAATGATATATTCCACGGCACCTCCGGCGGCATAGGATGCAGTGAATATGTAATTTTATGTTAAAACGGAGCGTTGGCTCCCAGCCCGGACAGGAGAGTGCATAAGTGACAGCCAAACCAATTCATTCAGGACTGAGCAAATGGTATAAGACACAACTGCTGCTTAAGAACGAGACCATTAAGGGGTTCATCCCCGATACCCGGAGATTTAACAGGCGTAATCTGGAGCAGATGATGCACGGCTATGGAATGATCTATATCAAGCCGGAACGGGGAACATATGGCATGGGGGTGATCCGCGCGGAGCGGAAGGACCGGCAGGGATATATGTATCAGTATGAGGAGACCGTGCGCCGTTTCGCTACGTTTGAGGCTTTTCATCACAGTCTGGCGACAAGAATCGGGAAGAGGAGCTATCTGCTGCAAAAAGGTATCCACCTGCTGAAGCATCACGGGCGCCGTTTCGATATCCGGGTAATGGTGCAGCTCAGTCCCAAGGGCGTATGGGAAGCTACGGGGATTATCGGGCGGCTGGGGCATCCGCGCAAAATTGTGACCAATTACCACAGCGGCGGCAAACCGACCGCAGTGGAGCATTTGCTCTCCACCCATCTGTCTGCGCAGCAGCTTGTGCAGCTTAAGGGGGAAATGAACCGGCTGGGCACACGCATAGCGCGGCAACTGAAAAAGACTTATCCGCACCACCGGCAATTCGGTGTAGATGTCGGACTAGACCACTCACTGAAGCCGTGGATCATTGAAGTGAATATGAATCCCGATCCCTATATTTTTAATCAGCTGAAGGATAAATCCATGTACCGCAGAGTAATGCGGTACCGGCGTTTGGGCTTGACCAAATAATACGATATGCCAAAGGAAGGCCTGCCAAGCTGTGCAAGGCCTTTCTTCGGCATAAGGCTGTGATGTGTAATCTTACTCCGGCATAGCTAAATCCCGCTGTCTTATAGTAAAATAAGATAAATTCAAATACATAGAAGTTATTGTATGCTGAACCAGCTTATGCTTGCGTCCGGCGGGCAATAATGAGCAGAAAAGGCGGCTGAATATAGCTAATGAGAAAAAGTGTTGTATTTAAAGCGGTTTCATGTTACTTTATAGTCAATAAAAACGTTTTTATCAAAAAGGAACATTGATATGGCTAAGATAACGATCAAAGATGTCGCACGGGAAGCCGGAGTCTCCATCTCCACGGTCTCTAACGCCCTGAATGATGTGGATGTGCTGAGCCCGGAGACCAAAGCCCATATTCTGAAGGTGGCCCAGCGCCTGAATTACGTGCCGAATCTGAACGGTAAGCTGCTGAAATCAGGGACCACGAAGATGCTGGGTTTTTTCACAACAAGTGTATCCGGTCCATACTTCTACAAGCTGGTTGAATCCATGTCCCGTCAATGCGACCGCCTGGGCTATGGCCTGAATGTATTCGTCACCAAGGACAAACAAGTCATTATGAGCAATATCCTCGGACGGCGGGTGGATGGTGTCATTATCTATGAGGAGCTGGGCATCGACGAGCAGGACATTGCCGCTATGAAGAAAGACAAGATCAAGGCGGTGTTTCTGGACCGGGTGCTGGAGGATGAAGGGATGGGCAGCATTATCTTTGATTCCTATGAATCAGGCTATGAGGCTACGAAGTATTTAATCAGCCTGGGGCATAAGCGGATTGCCTATATCTCCGGCGTGGATACGATGTTCGACAGTGTGCAGCGGAAGGAAGGCTATCTGGCGGCGCTGCGTGAATACCAGCTTCCGGTGGAGGAGGATTTTATCCTTCAGGGGTATTTTGAGGAGGACAGCACCTATAATGCCGTGAAGTCTTATCTCCGTCTGCATCCCGCGAGCGTCCCTGACGCCTTCCTGGCCGGCAATGATATCAGTGCAATGGGCTGTATTCAAGCGCTCAAGAGCTACGGTTATGAAGTGCCGCAGGATGTCAGCGTGATGGGCTTCGATGATATTGATATCGCCCCTTATTATTCGCCACCGCTTACGACGGTAAGGAATCAGATTGCAAGACAGGGCATGCTGGCGATTGATCATCTGGTCCGCATGATTCAAGACAAGGAGCAGGGCGCAGCACAGAAGCTGCAGGGCGAGCTTGTCGTAAGAGGCTCAAGTCATGTGAAGCTGGAGCGGAAGGACCGCAGATAGAGGGCAGCGGGTGAAACTGATTTTACAGGAGGGGGATTTTTTGCGCCAAAATAAAAACGTTTTTATTGCTTTGAGCACCAATGTGAGCACCATCAGGATATCTCAATGGAGAGGGGGACAAGATCATGAATAAACCATCAGCATCTACTGCATCAGCTTCCATCCCGCCAGCTGTTCCGCCGTCCGCCAAGAAGCCCATGGGGCAGCGGATCAAAGAATTTGTAACCGATTACAAGAGGCAGTGGGAGATTCAGTCGATGGTGCTGCCGGGCATTATTTTTATGATTATTTTCTGCTACATACCGATCTACGGGCTGACGATTGCCTTCAAGAATTACACGGTAATTGATACCCTGTCTACTGCACCCTGGGTGGGTCTGGACAACTTCAGGATTATTCTGTCGGACGAATATTTCTGGGATGCGGTCGTCAATACGCTGGGCATCAGCTTCCTGAAGCTTGGGATCGGGTTCATCATTCCGATTATTCTGGCCATTATGATCTATGAGCTGAACATGGGCCGCTTCAAAAAATTCGTCCAAACGATCTCCTATCTGCCGCATTTCCTGTCGTGGATCGTCCTGGGCGGGATGCTGATCACCTGGTTCTCCACCTCGGGGCTGTTCAATGAGCTGCTGCTGAATCTCGGGCTGATCTCGAAGCCTTCCAACATCCTGCTGGATGCAGGCAAGTACTGGTGGATTGCCACGTTGTCCGATATCTGGAAGGAAGCCGGCTGGGGCACCATTCTGTATCTGGCAATTATGGCCAAGATTGACCCCACCTACTACGAAGCGGCCCGGATTGATGGAGCCGGCCGGCTGCGTCAGATCTGGAATATCACCCTTCCGAACATGAAGGCGATCATCAGCCTGAATCTGATTTTGACGGTAAGCGGCCTACTCGGCTCGAATCTGGATCAGACGCTGGTCTTGATGAACTCGCAGAACCGGGAGAAAGCAGAGGTTATCAACTCTTATGTCTACCGCATGGGGATGACGCAGGGCGATTTCTCTTATGCTACGGCTGTCGGTCTCGGTGTCTCCATTGTGTCGGTAATCCTGCTGCTTATGGCCAACAAGGTCACCAGTAAATTGAACGATAATCAATCCGTGTTGTAGAGGGGGCGTTAGAGTGAATCGGAAGGTCATACGGGAAGATCTCGACAGCCGGATCTTTGATGCGGTGAATAAGGTGCTGTTGGTCTGCTTCATGGTTATTATCCTCGTTCCCCTATGGAACGTAATTATCTCCTCCCTTAGTTCGGGCAGGGCGCTTGCCGAGGGCGGATTCATCTTCTGGTCCAAAGAATTCTCGCTGGAGAATTACCGGGCGGTCTTCAATGACAGCACGATCGGTCAATCCTTCATTGTCTCGGTCGCCAAGACGTTTCTCGGGGTGATCACCCACGTGTTCTTTTGCGCAATGATCGGCTACGGTCTCAGCAAAAGATACATCCGCGGCCGCAAGCTGTATGTGGCGATGGGCGTCATCACGATGTTTTTCTCCGGCGGAATGATTCCGACGTATCTGCTTATCAAATCGCTCGGGCTGCTGAACAGCTTCTGGGTCTACATTATCCCCGCATTATTCAGTTATTACGATGTGGTGATTCTGATGAACTTTTTCCGGAACGTGCCGGATTCGCTGGAGGAGTCGGCCAAGATTGACGGCGCAGGCGACTGGCATATTTTCCTCAAAATCTTCATTCCGCTGTCCATGCCCGCGATGGCCACCATCGCCCTGTTCAATGGGGTGGGACAATGGAACGACTTCATGACCACGAAGCTGTACATTACTGATCAGGCGCTCTACCCGCTGCAGATGAAGCTGTATGAGATTATTGTGCAGTCGCAGACCCAGTCCATGCAGAATATCGGAGGCTCCGTCGTCATTGAGACCACCACCAAAGGAGTTCAGCTGGCCACCATCGTCATTACCACACTGCCGATTGTTGCGATGTATCCCATTCTTCAGCGGTACTTCATCTCGGGCATGATGCTGGGGGCAGTCAAGGAGTAGAAGAGGTTCACTACATTATAGGAGGTCAAGAAGATGATCAAGATGACTAAGGTTCTCGGCACAAAAACGCTAAAATCCGCGCTGCTCCTGATGGCGGCTATGCTGGTGGCGGCAGGCTGCAGCTCGGGCGGCGGCTCCACCAAGGCGGTTGAGGTGTCCCTGGACAACCGGTATACGGTAGACCCGGAGACTCCGGCCTGGCAGCTGGATAAGAAGAGCGAGACTACGGACTTAACCTGGTATGTGAACGCAGACTGGTGGAATACGGACTTCGGCAAGGATGTAGTCACCAAGAAGATCAAAGAGGATCTGAACATCAACATCAAGTTCATTACCGGGGACGATACGAAGCTGAATACGTTCTTCGCGGGCGGCGATATGCCGGATCTGCTGACGATCTTCGACTCCAATTCCCCGGTTGTGCAAAAGGCCTCCACCTGGGCGCTTCCGCTCAATGAGCTGGCGGAGAAGTATGACCCGTATTTCAACAAGGTGGCCGCTGCCGACACGCTGAACTGGTTTCAGCTGAAGGACGGCAAAACCTACGGTTATCCGAACTATTCCAATACACAGGCGGATTATGACAGCGGTAATATTCCGGCGAAGACGGCTTTTGTCATCCGCAAGGATGTGTATGAAGCGCTGGGCAGCCCTGACTTCGGGACCCCGGAGGCCTTCCAGAAGACAATGAATGAGATTAAGAGCAAATTCCCGGATATGATTCCCTTCGGGTTCAATGCTATCGGGGAAGGGACCGGTTCGCTCGGGGATGCGCTGCAGGATTTCATCGGCGTTCCGCTGGAGACGGAGGACGGCAAGTTCTACAACCGCAATCTGGATGAGGATTATCTGACCTGGCTGCGGACGCTGAATGCCGTGTACCGGGACGGGGCGATCAGTGATGACAGCTTCGCAGATGACGGAACCGGCTTTGAGGAAAAGGTGAAGTCCGGCAAATATGCGGCCATGCTGCTTGACGGTACTCCACAGCAGGGCGGCAATTTGCAGATTTTCATGAGTGCCAATCCCGGCAAGGAGTATATGGCTGTTGACGGGCCGCAGAGCACCGTAGGGCATCAGCCGACCCTCAATCAATCCGGGATTACCGGCTGGATGATTAATTACATCACCAAGAATTGCAAGGACCCGGCCAAAGCGATTCAGATTTTCACGTATCTGCTGAGCGAAGAAGGACAGAAGCTGATGAACTACGGGATTGAAGGTGTAACTTATAAATCCAATCCCGACGGTACGGTTGAGCTGCTGCCGGAAGTGAAGGACCTGCAGCTTAATAATGCGGATAAGTTCAAGAAGGACTACCGAATGGGCGAATTCATGTTCTTCGGACATGACCGCCACAAAGCGCTGAGCAAGGACGCCTTCCCCGAGTCGATCAAGCAGATGCAGGAATGGGGTAAAGGCAAGCTGAAGCCGCATTTCATCCTGGAGAATATTAACCCCGATCAGGGGACGGCGGAGGCCCGCGGCCAGACGGCCATTAATACGAACTGGAACACCACGCTGGTCAGCATGATCCGGGCCAAGGATGAGGCAACCTTTGACAGCATTCTGGCGGAGCATAAGACCTTCCTGGACAAGAACAACTGGAGCAAAATCGTAGAGGTCCGCAGCGAGAAGATGAAGGCCAATAAGGAAAAGCTGGGCATTTAGTAGGCAAGGCGCAAGGGAGGGCCCGTTTTGGGCCCTTTTATATAAGAAGATGGAGGGATAACACATGCGGGAAATGATCATATACCAGTCCAGCGGAGAGAACGAGCTGTTTATAGAGCAGTCCGCAGCACAGCTGCCGCAGATTTCTGATGATGCAGTTACGGTCACCGTAGACATTGATGCGAGTAAGACCTATCAGGAGATGGATGGCTTCGGGGCTTCCTTCACCGACTCGGCCGCCTACCTGATCCATCAGGTGCTGGGTGCAGAGCAGCGGACGGAGGTAATGCGCAAGCTGTTCGATCCGCAGGCGGGGATCGGCTTGTCCTTCCTGCGTAATCCCATGGGCGCATCGGATTATGCCAGAACGGTCTACAGCTATAATGATCTGCCTGAAGGCGGGAGTGATCCGGAGTTGGCCGGATTCTCCATCGCCCACGATGAAGCAGACATCATTCCTTTGGTGCAGGAGGCACTCAGGCTTAATCCTGAGCTGAAGCTGATGGCCTCCCCCTGGAGTGCGCCGGGCTGGATGAAGACCAGCGGCTTGATGATCGCCGGGCGGCTGAAGCCGGAGCATTACGGAGTCTATGCGGATTATTTTGTTCGCTATATTCAGGCCTATGCCGCTCATAGCTTACCTATCTATGCTGTCACTGTGCAGAACGAGCCGCTCTATGAGCCGCAGCATTACCCCAGTATGCTGATGCTGCCGGAGGAGCAGCGGGAGTTCATCCGGGACTATCTGAAGCCTGCGTTCAGGCAGCACGGGCTGGCCGCCAAAATCTTCTGCTATGACCATAACTGGGACCGGCCGGATTATCCGCTGTCTGTTCTGGAGGAAGCCGGGGCAGAGGTGGACGGCGTAGCCTGGCACTGGTACGGCGGCGCGGCGTCCGCGCAGTCGGAGGTGCAGGCGGCCTACCCGGATCATGAGGTCCATTTCACCGAAGGCTCCGGCGGGGAATGGATTCCCCCGTTCGAGCAGGCCTTCTCCAATGTGATGCGCACGGGAATTGAGATTCTGCGGAATCACAGCAAATCGTTCGTGCTATGGAATATGGCCTTGGATGAACTGAACGGCCCTACGGTGCCCGGCTTCGGGGAGAGCACCTGCCGCGGGGTAGTGACGGTCAACCAGCAGACCCGGGAGCTGACGTACACTCTGGACTACTATGCACTGGCACATTTCAGCAAGGTGATCCGCCCCGGGGCATTGCGCCTGGAGTCTGCCGCCAGCCATGAGCCCGTGCGTTCCGTGGCCTTCCGCAACCGCGACGGGTCCATCGCAGTCGTCCTGTTCAACGACGGAGAGACCCCGGAGACCGTGGCTGTGCGGATGGAGGGGGAAAAATTATTGACCCTTGATATCGCCGCGAAGGGTGCGGTTTCGGTGAGGGCGGGCAGGTAAGCGGGAGTAGAAGTATAGGCTAGACGAAGACTTAGGCTGCAGGGATTTTCCCGGGCAGCCTAAGTCTTTTTTGCGATGAGTTGTAAGCGATTATCGCACGGGCGGAATGTATTCGGAAAACCGAATACAATGGGTACTCCCGAAGGTACGTGGCGAATTGTATGCTATAAACCGAATACAATTCGCCAGCGCGATTAATTTCTAATTACTGTTTACCTTTTTACTCTTTACCCTTGCTGCCAAAAATCTCAACGATCTCATCCAGCAGCCGGTCGAGGGTAATCGGGTCATCGAAGTTATATTTGCTGTCGAAGGTGTATACACGGCCTTCCTTGACGGCAGGGATCGCTTTCCATAAGCCGCTGTCCATCAGCGCGCTCTGTCTTGCAGCCGTCTTGCTGCTGGTGTCGGTAAGGAGGAACATATGCTTTCCAATATACTGTGGCAGCACCTCGTCAGAGATGGTTACGAACCGTTCGCCGGCATCGACCAGCTTCTGTACGCCTTCAGCCGGTTTGAAGCCAAGCTGTCCGTACAGGGTTTCGTTCAGCCCTTTGCCGCCCATAATGTACAGCTCGGAGCCAAGCACCAGCAGGGAGGTAGCTGTATCACCTTCAGTTAGATTGAGCTGCTTCTTCACGGAGGCAACCTTCGCCTGGTAATCGTTGAACCAGCGGTCAGCAGCTTCCGTGCGGCCGAACAAGTCAGCGAGCTGCCGGACACGCTCCTCCGTCGGGAAGGTGCCGTCCAGTCCCACGACCACGGTCGGTGCGATTTTGCTTAACGCTTCAATCCCGGTCTCATCCCAGTCGTCGAAGATAATCAGGTCCGGGGACAAGGCCAGAATCTTCTCAGCAGAGAACGGATACCCGATGTCCTCAATCCCTTCGAGCAGATCGGGGTAAGCCACCTGAGTGCCGATGACGCTTAGCGAAGCTCCCGCAGGCTTAATCCCCAGCGCCAGCAGGTCACCCGGATTACTGCCGACATAGACAATGTGCTGCGGATCAGTTGGGATTTCAACCTCTCTTTTTTTGTAATCTGTGTACTTCCGTGTTGCAGCAGCCGCTTCCGTGACAGCCGCCGGGCTGGCCTCAGGCGCTACGGTTGCCTGACGTGTGGCGGCTGCTGCCGGAGCTGTCGCAGCTGAGTTATCCGGTTGGCCACAGGAGGCCAGGATCAAGGTGAAGAGAAGCAGGGTTAACGGGAGTACTAATTTTTTGAGGCTTGGCATGTGCTATGCTCCTTTAGAAGGTATGTAGTTAAATGAAGATGATAATCATTATCATTTAACTATGATAGAGAGGAATAGCCGTGTTGTCAATCTCTAAGTTGGTCTGATCCGAGGTAATTAGGGGACAATCAGAACTCTTTTCTCATTGGGAAAAAATAACTGAAAGCCAATTTACAGCTGAAGGGAAGCACCCGGCGCTATAAAATGCTAGAATAATAGTCATAGTCTTATACAGGGAGTGAATTTCTTATGAAAAAGATTGCTGCCGGCGTCATTGCCGGAGCGATACTGATGGTGGGTGCGCAGGCGCTGGGTGCTTCTGCAACACTGGTAGGAAAGGCCATTCAGGCGGAGTATACGGTAAATGTGTATGGAAAAAAGCTGGCAGATCCGGCCATTGTGATTGATGGCAAGAGCTACGCGCCCGTACGGGCGATTGGTGAATTGGCCGGGTTCAAAGTGACAGTGAAGGGCAAAACGATTAGCCTGGATGATAAGGGACAAGCCGCTCCTCCGTTGTCCGACGAGAGAAGCTCGCTAGTTGGTCCAGTGCCGGTGACTACGCCAGATCCTGCTTTGACTGCGGCCAAGAGCAAAATTGATATTATTGACGAGAAGATTGATTCCGTGGTAACTAACATCCTGACCACCAGCAGCCTGCTGAAGACGAGTCCCGGCAATGCCGAGCTCAAGCAGAAGCTGGAGCAGTACAAGGAAGAATACGCCGACCTGCTGAAGCAAAAGGACCAGGAACTGCAGAAATAAATAAATTGCCCCGTGCCATGAATGATGTTGATTATGGGCTGCGGGGCTTTTTGGGGCGGATGGGTATGATGATTAAGACGCTATACATTGTTTTATAACACGTGTTATACTTCCCTTGAGGTGCTAATTAGTATGAGCAAAAAAAGAGTGACCAGCTTCGATGTAGCCAAAAGGGCTGGCGTGTCGCGCAGTGTAGTCTCTGCGGTGCTGAACGATACGCCCGGCATTGGCGTTGGAGCCGATACGCGCGAGGCTGTGCTGGAAGCCATCCGTGAGCTGAATTATCATGTGGACGCGGGTGCGCGCAGCATGAAGACAGGAAGAAGCATGACGCTGGCCGCTTACGGAGATACGCGTCATCCGCTGTTCATCCGGCTGCTGGAAGGAATGCAGCGGGAGTGTGAGCTGGGCGGGTATCACATCCTGCTCTGTTCCCCGCGCCCCAAGGGGAATGCGGGCGGCAGAGCCGAGCTGCTGGAATTGTATCACCAACGGAAGATCGACGGTATTGTCACTCTGGACCACACCAGCTACCGGGACGAGGAATGGGCCTCCCGTGTCAGCGCTGCCGGAGTCCCCTACGTCTCCGTGGAAGGGTATGCGGAAGTGCCAGGAGTACAGTCTGTACTTGCTGATTATTCAGGTAGTGTGGAGACCGCAATGAATTATTTGATGCGGGAAAGCACGGCACAGCAGCCGGGGCCGGTCTACGCCGAGGTGTACCACGAGGGGGAGGCGGATAACTGGGCGGAGCGGAACCGCCGGGAGGCCTACACAAGCTGGTGTACATCGCGCGAGATGGAGCCGGTAATCGTTCGTTTGGAGGAGCATGGCGGCGCGTGGGCAGATTGTCTCCAGAGGCTTGCGGCGGTCAGCGGTCAGCCGTCTGCGCCCCTCCTGGTTAACTGGTCGAGCGCGATCCCTGACTTGTACCGGGCTGCTCATAAGCTGGGCCTGAGGATCGGTGAAGACCTGCGTATTATGGCAGCAGACAACACGATTCAAGGCGACCGGCTCAGCCTGCCCTCCTTAAGCTGCGTAGAGATCCCCTATGTGAGTATGGGAGAGGAAGCCGTCCGCTGCCTGCTCGTACAGATGAGCGGAGGGAGTGCAGCAGGGCAGGCCGAGAAAATCTGGCTCCCGGCTGTGTTGAGGGCGGGGGAAAGCGCGTAGCTGCTGGTGGAAGCGGAGCTAAAGCGGTTAGATTCTGGGTAGTGGAGCTAAAGTGCGTAGGATGCTAATGGTAGTAGAGATAGTCCGGTTGGCAGTGTATAGTGTGCCGGATAGACTCGATGCGGCAATCCAGAGGGATAGATCCCTCTGAGTTGGCTGGAAGTGGGTTGGATGAGTTACTTGAAGTGGGCTAGGCGGGCCAATTAGGAGCACAAGTGCCCCTGAATTTGTCGAAAGTGAGCTAGGCGGGCCAATGAGGGCACAAATGCACCTGAATTTACCGAAAGTGGGCTGGGTGAGTGAATGAGGAGCACAAGTGCACCTGAATTTACCGAAAGTGGGCTGGGTGAGTGAATGAGGAGCACAAGTGCCCCTGAATTTGTCGAAAGTGAGCTGGGAGAGCGAATGAGGAGCATTAGTGCCCCTGAATTAGCCGAATGTGGGCTGGGAGAGCGAATGAGGAGCATTAGTGCCCCTGAATTAGCCGAAAGTGGGCTGGGTGAGCGAATGAGGAGCATAAGTGCACCTGATCTCAGCCCGCCCACTACTTTTGCCTGCTTAATAACACGTGTTATAACATGAGAGGAGAATGTTAATGTTCTGGACAGAAGAGAAGCTTGGGGCGCGGTTGAGAGAGCTGGAGAGTTACAGGTACCGTGAGGGGATTATGCTTGAGGAGTGGCAGGTTACTGAGGATCTGGAGGGGGCTAATGGTGCCTATCCGCCTGTTCTTGATGGTGACAGGAAGCTGCGGACAGGGGAGCATTGGACCGGCTATGATGCTTATCTGTGGCTGCACCGCAAGGTAACCGTTCCAGCCGAATGGCGGGGGAAACGTGTTGTCGGGCTGTTCGATTTCGGACGTACCGGCGGGGGCAATAACAGCGGGTTCGAATCGCTGCTGTACCTGGACGGGAAGCCTTATCAGGGGGTGGACTCCAACCATCAGGAGGTATTTCTGGAAGACGGCGCGGCCGGGCGGGAGCTGAATTTCACCTTCCGCTTATGGTCGGGCCTGAACGGCGACGGGCAGCTCATCCCGCAGGAGCACAAGATCAAGCGGGCGGAGCTGGCCTATCTGGATGAGTCCACTGACAATCTCTATTATACCGGCCGGGCTGCGCTGGGTACGATCAAGCAGCTACAAGACAGCCAGATTCAGAAGCATGAGCTGCTAACCGCCTTGAACAAGGCCTTTAACAAGCTGGACTGGTCCAGACCCGGAAGCGCGGAGTTCTATGCCTCAGTTCAGGGGGCCGAGTCAAGCCTGCTCGCAGACCTGTCCCGGCTGGAGCAGGAGCATCCCGTAACGGTAACCGCCATCGGCCATACACACATCGATGTGGCCTGGCTGTGGCGGCTTACCCACACCCGGGAGAAAGCGGCCCGCTCCTTCTCCACCGTACTGCGGCTGATGAAGGAGTTCCCGGAGTACATTTTTTTGCAGACCCAGCCTCAGCTCTATGCCTATATCAAGCAGGATTACCCGGAAATTTACAGTGAGATCAAAGAGCGTGTAGAGGAAGGCCGCTGGGAAGCCGGAGGGGCAATGTGGCTGGAAGCGGACTGCAATCTGACGAGCGGTGAGTCGCTGGTGCGGCAGATTCTGTACGGGACAAAGTTTTTCCGTGAGGAGTTCGGGGTGGACTGCAAATACCTGTGGCTGCCGGATGTGTTCGGGTATAGCTGGGCGCTGCCGCAGATTCTGCGCAAGTCAGGCATTGATACCTTCATGACCACCAAGATCAGCTGGAGCCAGTACAACCGGATGCCGCATGATACCTTCCAGTGGAGGGGGATTGACGGCAGTGAGGTGCTGACCCACTTCATCACCACACCCGAGGGACCGGATTCGGGGGCCTGGTATTACACCTATAACGGCCTGATCGAGCCTTTCTCTGTGCAGGGCATCTGGGAACAGTACCGGGACAAGAACCTGAACCGTGAGCTGCTGTTGTCCTATGGTTACGGGGACGGGGGCGGCGGTGTTAACCGCGAGATGCTGGAGATGCGGCGGCGGCTGGATACGATGCCGGGTCTTCCGCAGGTGAAGACGGGCCGGGCAGCGGAGTACTTCGAGCGTCTCCATGAGACGATAGATGCTACGGAGGAGTATGTGCATACCTGGGACGGGGAGCTATATCTGGAGTACCACCGGGGAACTTATACCAGCCAGGCCTATAATAAAAAAATGAACCGCAAGCTGGAGCTGCTATACCGCGAAGCGGAATGGCTGCAGATGCTCTGGGCGGCGGAGAGCGGCGGATTCGGCCAGTATCCTGCGGACGCGCTCCTGGAAGGCTGGCAGATCATTCTGCGCAACCAGTTCCACGATATTATTCCCGGCTCCTCCATTCATGAGGTGTACCAGGATTCCCGGGTGGAATATGCCGAAGCAGAGCAGCTTGGCCTAGCGGCGCGGACAGCGGCTGTGGAGGGGCTTGTCGGTCCCGCGTCTGCGTCTGCCGAGGGTTCGCTTGCGGCGCAAGCTGACCTCCCTCCGGCGGAAGCCCCGGTGCAGACAGAATATACGCTGTTTAACAGCGCATTCTTCACCGCTCCCCGGCTGGCAACTGTGCCTCATGATGCAGAGAATGCTGTCTGGACAGATGCTGAAGGTAACCGGCTTATTGCACAGCGCTCCGGCGGGAAGTGGCTGGTGGAGACGCCGGCGGTCCCGGCAATGGGGAGCGCAGTGATTGTGGCCGCTGAGCCTGGCGGTTCCGAAGCCGCTCAGCCGGAACCTACCGTTCCTTTCCACTGGCAGGATTCCACACTAACGACTCCTTATTATATTCTGGAGTGGAATGCATCTGGACAGCTAAGCCGGATCTTCGACCGCGGCGCGGCACGCGAGGTGCTGGCACCGGGCGAATGCGGCAATGTACTCCAAGTGTTCGAGGATAAGCCGAAGATGTTTGATGCGTGGGATATCGACCTCTTCTACCAGGAGAAAATGCAGGTCATCACCAATCTGCGCTCCGTCAAGCTGACCGAATGCGGCCCGCTCCAGGCGGTGCTGGAATTCGCCTGGAGTTATATGGATTCCTCCATTGTCCAGAAGGTCAAGGTCTATGCCGGAAGCGCGCGGATTGATTTCGAGACCTATGTAGACTGGCATGAGCAGCACCAGTTGCTGAAGGCGGCCTTCCCGGTTGCCGTGAGGGCTACGGAAGCGACCTATGATATCCAGTTCGGCAATGTGAAGCGGCCGACTCACTGGAATACAAGCTGGGATTACGCGCGGTTCGAGAGCGTGGGCCATCAGTGGGCCGATCTGTCGGAGCGGGGCTACGGGGTCAGCCTGCTGAATGACTGCAAATACGGCTATGACATCAAGGATCATACGATGCGGCTGTCGCTGATCAAATCGGCAACCAGCCCTGACCGGCTGGCGGATCAGGGCGAGCATAACTTCACGTATGCGCTGCTTCCGCATGAAGGGGATTGGGTGGCTGCGGGCACGGTGCAGGAAGCATGGGCGCTGAACCAGCCGCTGCTGGCCGTCGAAGGAGCCTACACTGCCGGAGCCGGCAAATCCCTGATCATCTGCGATGCCCCGAACATTGCGATCGATGCTGTGAAGCTGGCCGAAGACGGCAGCGGCTGTATCGTCCGGCTGCATGAGTTCACCGGAACACGCTGCACTGCGAATGTCAGCAGCGATTATTCCGCCGCCTCTTGGCAGGTGTGTGATATGATGGAACGCCCGCTGGATACTGAGGCAGTAGAGGGGCCTGCGATCCGGCTTGATTTCAAGCCTTATGAGATCCATACGGTTCATGTGGCTTTTGCCTGATTCTTGCGTCTGATCTGCCCGTCCAGGCAGGGTAATGCACATCAATAAGGCCGCCATTTCGGCAGGAGAGTTTTCACACACCCTGCCGAAATTGGCGGCCTTTTTTTGAACATATAACTGTTCTTGTCTGCTTACATCAGCTTAATCAGTTCTTCCAGCTCGACTACCAGACTCTTGGCAAGCTCAAAATTATTATCCTTCAGCGCCAGTTCTACCCGGGTCTCGGCTGCTTTCTTCTTCTGCTCCAGCTCCAGATAATCTTTATCGAAATGCCGGGCATAGATCATCTTCTTGAATTTCTTGATCGTCATCTTGCGGACCGTCTTATCGTCAATGATCAGCACATAGTCCATCCCGTTGACTACGGAATAGAAGTCATGGGAGATCATGAGAATCGCGCCCTTGTACTCCTGGATGGCTTGGTCCAGCGCGATTTGCGTGTAGGTGTCCAGATGGCTAGTCGGCTCGTCTAGCAGCAGGACATTGGCCTTCAGGGCAGACACCTTGGCCAGCTGTAACAAATTCTTTTCGCCGCCGGACAGGGCTGCTATTCTCTGGTTCACGATCTCGCCTTCAAAGCCGTAGCCTGCCAGATGGGAGCGGATCTCATCATACGTAGCCATCCCGGCCTCGATGAATTCTTCCAGCAGGGTGTTGGAATCGTTCAGCACTTCGCCTTGAAGCTGGGACAGATAAGCTACCGCAGCCTCCGGGCTGAGGGTTATAGAGTCGTGTTGGCCCCGCGCAATATCGCGCAGCAGGGTTGTTTTGCCGGTACCGTTCGGACCGATCAGGGCGACTTTATCACCAGCATTCAGCTCGAAGCTAACCTTGTCCAGCAGCAGCTCATCGAAGGCCGCCCGGTAATCCTGGACTGTCACTACAGGAGTGTCAGTGTCCTGCGGCTCATGCACCATCCCCAAATGAATCTGCGGCTGCTTAATGTCCACGAACGGCGCTTTGATTCTGCGGGCCTCCAGTCTTTCCTGGAACTTCACTCTCGCTTTCAGCGCTCTCCCTCTGGAGGCTTCTGAATTATACGTGGCGATCGCCCGGAGGTTGTCGATGATCACATCGTTGCGCTCAATCTCTTCCTGTTCAGCGAGGGCCAGCTCCTGCAGCTCTATTTTGGTCTGAAGGAGGGAGAGGTTGTATTCCAGGTAGCGGCCGTCAAACTCTTGGAGCTCCTTATTCTCCAGGTGAATGATTTTGTTAAAACAATGGTTAAGCAGATAACGGTTGTGCGTAACCACCAGCAGAATTCCCTTATGAGCGTTAATCAGCTGCCGGAGCGCATTCAGGTTCTCGAAGTCCAGGAAGACATCCGGCTCATCCATAATCAGGAAGTCGGGGCGGTTCAGCATTTCCTTCATTACCTGAACAAGCTTGAATTCCCCGCCGCTCAGCTCGGATACCTTGAGATCCCTGCGCTTCATGAGGTCTGCCAGATTCAGCTTTTTATGAATAAGACTCTCGTAATCATCTCCGCCCAAAGCCTCAAAAGCGTCCAGAGCCAGTTGATACTTCTCCAGCAGCGGCTCAATATCCGCCGAGGTCTCCATCTCAGTGCAGATGAGCTGTATTTCCTCCTGTAGCTTAATGAAAGGTCCGGCTATATATTCAAACACGGTGGTGTCTAGAGACTGGTCAGGCTTGGCGAACTGGCTCACATACCCGATGCTGCAATCAGGCTCCATCTCTATTGTACCGTCGAACAAATATCTGTTCCGGTCGATGAGAATATCGATCAGGGTGCTTTTTCCGCTGCCGCTGGTTCCGATAAAAGCGCAATGCTGCGCCTCTTCGAGCGTAAACGAAATGTCAGTGTAGAGCTCTTTTTGCGGGAAGGAGAAGGACAGGTGTTGAACTTTAATCATAGGACTACCTTTCTGTGTAGCTGGAATGGAGTTTACCGTTGATAGCCTAACACTATTTCCTGATAACATCAATGATTCCGCGTTAAAGTTGTTCCTCCGGGTTCACCGCTTCCATCTGTTTCCTTCCCGGTGTTTGCCGGTAGATCCCCGGTGTGGTACCGATAATCCGCTTGAACACCAGATTGAACGTTGACGGATCGCGGTAGCCTACCTGCTCTGCAATGAGGTGAACGGGCGAATTGGGCTGCTGGACCAGCAGCAGACAGCTTTTCTGAATCCGGACGTTCTGCAGGTACCGGTAGAAGGTCTGCCCGGTATGCGCCTTGAATAGCCGCTGAAGATGCCGTTCACTCCAGTCGAAGCTGCGTGAGAGATGCGTCAGGGTAATCTCCTGCACATAGTTCAGGTGGACATAATTCAGAATCTGCAAAAATTGCGTCTGCTTGCCCAACGGAAACTGAATCTCATCATGCTCCAGCCTGTAGATACTGATCAGAAGCTGAATGAACAGGGTCAGCAAATAGCTGTCCGAGCCGCTCTGCGGCAGGTGAAGCTCACGGTGAAGCGCCAGAAACAGGTTCTCTATGGAACCATTCAGATCCGTCAGGGAGAAGGAAGGCAGCCGTTGTTCTCTGATCTGCTCCAGGTAGGAGGCAATCGGCGGGTCTTGAATCACGCAGGCAAGACGGTCCAGCAGCTCCGGCTTAAACAAACAATTGTACACGACGAGCGGCTCGCGCAGAGAGCTGGGTGAAGACGGACGGAAGACATGGGACACGCCGACAGGAATGAAGTGCAGCTGGCCCTTGCCGGTCGGGTGAGCCTTCTGGCCGATATAATGAAAGCCTTTGCCCTCGGCCACGAAGGTCAGCTCCATGAAGTCATGGGAGTGAAGCGGAAGATCATAGGTCTCGGTAGCGCGGTTCACATATAACAGGAGATTGCCCCGGAAGAAATACTCCCCTTTTAGCGTATGGTTGGCCGAATCCATCAGTTCCCTCCTCCAGATGGCATAAAGTCCTTTTTACCCCGGTGAAATGTCCATATTGCAGGTCATGCAAACCAAGCGGAATCCTATAATTGTAATAGAAAGCGCATCATATATACAGGTATACAGGATTAATCCTATAAAAGGTGAGGTGTATTCAATGATAGCTATCCAAAAACCGCGAGTGGAGTATAAGGAGAATCCGCTGGGGCTGGATATCCGTAATCCAAGAATCAGCTGGCAGGTGAGTGCGGATGAGCGGGATGTAAGGCAGCAGGCATATCAATTACAGGTGGCAGGCGCGGCGGACTTCGGGAGCGTATGGTGGGATTCGGGCAGAGTGGAGTCCGGTGAATCTCTCCATATCGAGCTGAAGGGGCTGGAGCTGCAGTCCAGGACGCGTTATTATTACCGGGTGAAAATATGGGATCAGCACAATCGTCCCACGGAATGGTCCGAAGCAGCCTGGTGGGAGATGGGGCTGCTCTCGCCGGAGGAGTGGACCGCTGAATGGATTACGGCTCCGCTGGCCTGCCTTGCGGAAGACGCAGAGCAAAGCCCGCTGCTACGCGGGAACTTCCAGGTGGACCGGCCGCTCGCCCGGGCCCGGATCTATGTGACCAGTCTCGGGCTGTATGAGCTGGAGCTGAACGGAGCGCGGGTCGGAGACACTTATCTCAATCCTGGTTGGACCAGTTACAGCCATCGCTTGCAATACCAGACGTATGATGTGACCCCGCTGCTTACCCTTGGGGACAATTCGGCTGGTGCCTGGCTTGGGAACGGCTGGTACAAAGGGAATCTCGGCTGGGAGCACAGGAAGCATATCTATGGCAGCCGCACAGCGCTGCTGTTGCAGCTTCATCTCACTTATGAGGACGGCACGGAGCATATCATAGGGAGCGGCCCGCAGTGGAAGGTGTTGCCCGGCCCGCTGCTGATGTCGGAGCTGTATCACGGGGAAACCTATGACGCCCGCCTGGCGCAGCACGGCTTCAGCTTGCCGGGGTATGACGACACGTTGTGGACACCGCCGGAGATTCTTCCGTATGCCAAGAATATTTTGCTCGCCCAGGAGAATGATCCGGTCCGGGCGATCCAGGAATTGGCACCTGTTGCTCTCATCCGCACCCCGGCAGGGGAGACGGTGCTCGATATGGGCCAGAATATGGTCGGCTGGCTGCGGTTCACCGTAGATGGCGCGGCGGGTCAGGAGTATCAGCTGCGGCATTTCGAGGTGCTGGACCAGGGGGGCAATGTGTATACCGACAACCTCCGGACGGCCAGGCAGACCGTTACTTATATCGCCCGTGGCGGAGGCAGGGAGAGCTTCCAGCCGCGTTTTACCTTCCAGGGCTTCCGGTATGTGCAGCTAATCGGCTTCCCGGACCCGCTGAATCTGCAGGACTTCACAGGCGTGGTGCTGCATTCGGATATGGAGCCGACTGGCACCTTCATTTGCTCCAATGCACTGCTGAACCAGCTCCAGCACAACATTCTCTGGGGGCAAAAGGGCAATTTCGTCGATGTGCCGACCGACTGCCCGCAGCGTGACGAACGGTTAGGGTGGACCGGGGACGCGCAGATGTTCATCCGCACCTCGGCGTATCTGATGAATGTGGCGCCCTTTTTCAGCAAATGGCTCAAAGACCTGTCTGCGGATCAGCGGGAGGACGGCGGTGTCCCGTACGTGATTCCGCATGTGCTGGATGAGAATTCGCATTCCTCTGCGGCCTGGGGCGATGCGGCGGTAATCTGTCCGTGGACGATCTACCAGTGTTATGGGGATAAGCGGATTCTGGAGCAGCAGTACAGCAGCATGCAGGGCTGGGTGGAGTATATCCGCCGCCAGGGGACGGAGGAGTTCCTGTGGAATACCGGCAACCATTTCGGTGACTGGCTGGGGCTGGATTCCAAGCCGGACAGTCATGTGGGTGCTACGGACAGAAATTATATCGCAACAGCCTTCTATGCCTATTCGGTCCAGCTGATGGAGAAGACGGCGAAGGTGCTGGGCCGGGCAGAAGATGTAGAGGAATACTCGCAGCTTCATAGCCGGGTCAAGGATGCGTTCAACCAAGCGTATATCATACCAGCGGGGGAGGAAGGTCCAGCTACCCAAACAGCCTGTGTGCTGGCGCTAATGTTCGGACTGGTGGAAGGAAGTGCAAAGGACCGCACGGTTGCGAGACTTGTCCAGCTGCTGGAAGCGAGCGGGTATCACCTTACGACAGGCTTCGTCGGCACACCATACTTAAATCTGGTGCTGGCGGATGCGGGACATTACGAGGCTGCCTACAAGCTGCTGCTCCAGATGGACTATCCATCCTGGCTGTATCAGATTACACAAGGCGCAACTACGATCTGGGAGCACTGGGACGGGATTAAGGAGGATGGCAGCTTCTGGAGCAAGGAGATGAATTCCTTCAATCACTATGCTTACGGGGCGGTAGGGGATTTCCTGTACCGCCATGTGGCCGGGATCGAGCAGACAGAGGAAGGGCCGGGCTATAAGCAGTTCCTGATCCAGCCGCATCCGGGAGGCGGACTGACCTCGGCTGCCGCCAGTCTGGAATCCATGTACGGGACGATCCGCTCCGAATGGACGATAGATTCCGGGACAATCGGGCTGATCGCCGTGATTCCCCCGAATACCTCAGCTACGGTGCTGTTGCCGGACGCCTTGCTGGCCGAAGTGTCGGAGACAGGAATGGCGGCCGGGCAGCCGCTTGAGCAGGTCCCAGGCATTCATTCCGCTGAGCAGCTGGCACAGGTGGTGAAGGTTACACTTGGCTCGGGGGAATACAGATTCCAGTACCCTTTGCGGAAGTAAGTGGCGTGTAGACGGGCTATTTCAGCCATTGATAATGCTGCGATGCAGAGCCCTCGGGAGTACGGGGCTCTGTTTTTTTTTGCGGCGCGTGGGCTGGATGTAGGCGAAAAACCGAACACAATGCGCCGAGGCGGACGTAAGCGGGCTGTCTAAAGGACAACAAATCCGTACCCACTTGTTATCTTTCCCCATCCCCCCTCCCGGTGCTTGCAATCTCCCTGCATAAGGGCTATCATAGACAAATGAAGTCTGTAATTGCGGACATAGTCCATAGGTAAGGTGGAATAAGACATGAAGTACTCCAAAGCAACGAACTACGCCCTGCACACGATGCTGTTCCTGGTGGCGCACACTCCCGATAAGCCGATGGGCGTGCAGCAGCTTGCCGAGCGGCAGAATGTATCGCCAACGTATTTATCCAAGATTCTGACCAAGCTGGTCAAGGCCGGGCTTATCGAGTCTGCATCCGGTGCGAATGGCGGGTATCGTCTGCGGCGCAAGGGGAACGAAATCTCGTTCCTGGATATCATCCATGCCATTGAAGGCACAGCGTCGCTGTTTGACTGCGCCCTGGACCATCCCAGCGAGTGTCTGATTCAGCAGGAGATGGTCAAGGCCGAAGGGCAGATGGAAGACTATTTGCGTAACAAAATGATGTCCGAGCTTGCCGGGAAAATGCTGTCCATGCATTAAGCTATGGCATCTTGCTGCGTCAAACTGTGTGCTGCTATTTCCCGCTGCAACGGATACCGTCCCTTCAGGGGCGGTATAGCCGTTGCAACTTAGCGGGTATTATAGATATTCAAAATCTTTTAAGTCTGTGTAATTGTATTGCAGTTAAGACAATCAAGACACTCAGGAGAGGATGAATTAGTAATGAATAACGGATTATTCGATGCAAGCGTATGGGAGAAGGCCTGGAAGGAAGATCCCAAGGCAATGGCCAACAAGTTCAAGGCGATGGGCATGAACCCGCACACGAGCTTCGATCATAAAGCGCAGGTGTTCAATGAAGAGGTATTCAGCAGTGCCGGGCGGGACCGGAGTGAGCGGATTATCGGCTGGATGGAAGGCCAGGGTGTGGATTTTAACGGGTTGACTGTTCTCGATGTGGGGGCGGCTTCGGGCGGGTTCACGGTTCCTTTTATCGAGCGGGGGGCCAAGGTTACAGCAGTAGAGCCTAATGTTCCCTTGGCGGAGCTGTTCCTGAAGAACACGGCCGGAGCGGCTACGGGACAGGTGGAGCTGGTGCATGAAGCATTCGAGAATATCGACATTGCCGCGCGGGGCTGGCTGAATGCCTTCGATCTGGTCTTCGTGTCCATGTGTCCTGCGGTCTTCGACTGGGAGAGCACGGAGAAGGTGATCAGCTGTGCCCGGAAATACTGTTATATCAGCACCTCGGCAGGTGTGCAGGAGCATAGCCTGATGAATGAAGTATTGCCGCTGCTGACGGGCCGGGAGGTTCATGCAGAGTCCTCGGATATGGCTTATCTGACTCAATTATTATATTTGAAGGGCTATTCCTATGAGACGATCATTACCCGCGAAGCGAAAAGCAAGGAGCTATCACTGGAGGCAGCAGCCGCAGAGGTGATGGAGATGCTGCCGCTGCATCATCTGGATGGGGGAGAGGCTACCCGCAAGGCAGTTACGGATTATCTGCACACGGCATACCCGCAGCAGCAAGTCGTTGTCCGCCAAGGCGGACGGTTCGGCAAGGTGCTGATCAAGCTGCAGGACCTGAATATGTACAGCCGGGCCGTTGCCGGAACGTCCGGGAAATCTGCCGATTCTGTGAAGCGTTGAACCGGAGCGCGCCATCCCCTGCACATGAGATTGTCTTTCCCGGGAAAGATGCTATCATAGAGAATAGGTCCCTGCGCGGGATCTATTTTCTTATATGGGAGGACTGAGGGCTATGAGCAGGAACAAGCGTATTTTCGAGCATGACCTGATGAAGAAGGTAGGTGAAATCTACTATGAGCCATAGTCTCAGAACAGTTTCCTTACGCGAGGAGCTGGTGCAGCAGCTGGTCTATCTCGATGAGCATAAATTCTCCATTCTGGACAGGGGAACATGGGAGTCCCCGGCTGAGCGGGCAGAGGTACAGGCGATGATCAAGCGTTATCAGGAGACGGTGGAGCGGATTCTGTCCGGTGACAACGATGCGCTAGAGCGTTCTATGGTGCTGGTCGGGTCCCGGGTGTCGCTGCGGATCGGCCAGGAGACGCTTGATGAGCCGTACCGGATTGTCATCCCCGGTGAAGCCGAGCTGGATGAATTCTGCATCTCACTCTGGTCGCCCATGGGCAGAGGGCTGATTCTGGCGTGCCCGGGAGAGACGGTAACGATTCAGACTCCGTTCGGCAGCGATGAAGTCTTGATTCTTGATAATCGGTACGAGTGAAGCAGATTGCTGACAAAAGAGGCGTCCCTGATCATCCTGCGATGATGGGGGACGCCTCTTTGCCTTAGGCCATGCTGCTGCGGCCAGGAGCTACAGTTCTTCGATTTCCTGCAGCCAGAGCGCGGCGGAAGCATCGCTTGGCATGCGCCAGTCGCCGCGCGGCGAGAGGCTGACCGTACCGACCTTCGGTCCGTCCGGCAGGCAGGAGCGCTTGAACTGCTGGGTGAAGAAGCGGGTGACGAACACCTTCAGCCAGGCGGTTAGCTGCTCCTTAGGATAGGCTTCGCCGAAGGCGTGCTGGGCGAGATAGAGCATTTTGCCGGGAGAAGCGCCTGTACGCAGCATGTAATACAGGAAGAAGTCATGCACAATGTAAGGGCCCAGAATATTCTCGGTCAGCTGGACAATCTCTCCGGTTGCCGAAGGTGGCAGCAGCTCCGGGCTGATTCCGGTCTCGATAATGCTGTAGAGATACTTGCTCACCGTCTCGTGTGCTTCGTGGTCTGCATACCAGGCGACAACATACTGGATCAGCGTCTTCGGAATGCCCGAATTCACGCTGTACATCGACATATGGTCGCCGTTATAGGTACACCAGCCCAGCGCCAGCTCGGACAGGTCGCCCG
Source organism: Paenibacillus sp. FSL P2-0089 (assembly GCF_038595095.1). NCBI lineage: Bacteria > Bacillati > Bacillota > Bacilli > Caryophanales > Paenibacillaceae > Paenibacillus > Paenibacillus sp. FSL P2-0089. The sequence continues at coordinate 4,892,285 of NZ_CP152006.1, read as the reverse complement.
TGCCGATGACAATCCCGCCGTTCTTGTTGGCGAGGTCCATCAGAATCTGGGTACGCTCGCGGGCTTGTACGTTCTCGTATGTCAGGTCATGCACCTCGGGGTCGTGGCCGATGTCCGCGAAATGCTGGAGGCAGGCCGCCTTGATGTCAACGACCTTCATCGAGGCGCCGAGTGCCTTGATCAAGCCTACCGCGTTGTCGTACGTGCGGCTGGTCGTGCCGAAGCCCGGCATTGTGACCGCCAGCACATCACTGGCCGGACGCCCGAGCAGCTCCATAGCCCGCACGGCAACCAGCAGCGCAAGCGTAGAGTCGAGGCCGCCGGAGATGCCGATCACAGCCTGCTTGGTGCCGATGTGGCGGATGCGCTTCATCAGACCGGAGGTCTGGATCGAGAGAATCTCCTGGCAGCGTTCGTCCCGCTGGAGCGGATTGCCCGGCACGAACGGGTTGACGCCTACGCTTCGTTTCAGCTCCCGCCGGGTGCTGCTGCTGAGCGGCGCAGCGTAGAGAATCTCGCGGTAATTGCGTCCGCCCTTGCCGGCCCGGAACGTTCCCATCACGGTGCGGGAATACTGCATCCGCGGCAGGTCAATGTCGGCGGTAATCATCCGGCTCTCGTGGGTGAAGCGTTCCGATTCGGCCAGCAGCTGGCCGTTCTCCGCGATCAGCGAATGTCCGCCGAAGACAACGTCTGTTGTCGACTCGCCGGTATTACAGCTGGCATAGACATAACCGGCCACACAGGAGGCAGACTGACTGCCGACCAGCTGGCGGCGGTAATCAGCCTTGCCGACCAGCTCGTTGCTGGCCGACGGGTTGAACAGCAGCGTGGCCCCGGCCTGGGCCAGCAGGCTGCTTGGCGGCACCGGCACCCAGAGATCCTCGCAGATCTCCACACCGAACGACAGGTTCCCGTCACTCTCACAGGCAAAAATCAGATCATTGCCCACCGGCACCGCCGATCCGCCGATCCGCAGCTCGGTCACCTCCAGCTCCTCGGCTCCGGCGAACCAGCGCGGCTCATAGAATTCGCTGTAGCCGGGAATGCAGGTCTTGACCACAATCCCGAGAATCCGGCCCTGCTGGAGGACAGCGGCACAGTTAAACAGCCTGCTCTTGATGGAGACCGGCAGACCGGCAATGACAATCATCCGGTGCTCTGCCGTTGCGGCTGTAATCCGCAGCAGCGCCTGCATCGCGGATTCCAGCAGCCGGGGCTGGAGGAACAGGTCCGCACAGCTGTAGCCGGTGATGCACAGCTCCGGGAGTACCAGGTACTCCACCTCCTGGGTGCTGGCTGTATTGATGGCTTCAATTATCTGGTCTGCATTGAATACGCAGTCGGCCACCCGGAGTTCCGGGGAAGCGGCGGCGACTCTTGCGAATCCGTAATTCTGCATTCATTTCACCTGTCCTTTATCTGTCCATTATAGAAGTAGACTATCTAATAATTGTACCCATGAAATGGCATTGGTAACAAGCAGGGATTATCACAAGCGCTTCCATTTGTCTTCTCGCGGGTATAAACTAAACAGGGATGAAACAGCCAGCTATGATGAATGAGCGATAGAAGAGGAAGGGAGCAACCCGCTATGCCATTAGCAGGACCAGAATTAATCGAAGAAATCCGCAGCACAGAGGTGCCTTACGGCTGCCTGGCGGTCTGGTTTCTCGGACAAGCCAGCGTTATTGTCAAGGGCGCAGATGTAACCGTATATATTGACCCGTATGTATCACCGAATCCGGACCGCAGCTTCCCGCCGCCGGTTGCACCGGCAGATATTAAGAATATGGAGGTCTGCCTGATTACCCACGACCATTCGGATCATCTGGATGAGGAGGCCCTGCCCGTGCTTGCCGGGCTGAATCCGCAGGCGCAGTTCATGGCTCCGGCGGTCTGCCTGGAGCGTCTGCAGGAGCTGGGCATCGGCAAGGAGCAGCTGACCGCTGCCTTGCCTCCCGGTGAAGCAGAGCCTGCAAGCGGGCTGAAGGTCATTCCCGTTGCAGCGGCGCACGAACAGCTGGACTGCGATGAACAGGGCAATCCCAAGTATGTCGGCTACATTCTGGAGCTGAACGGGGTGACGCTCTATCATGCCGGGGACACCGTGCTGTTCCCTGAGCTGATTGAGGAGGTAGGTAGCCGCAAGATCGATCTGGCGCTGCTGCCGATTAACGGACGCGACTATTACCGGGGAAGCCGCAATATCGTCGGCAATATGAATTACCGGGAAGCGGCGGAATTTGCGGCAACCTCAGGCTTTGAGACCGTGGTTCCGCTGCATTATGACCTGTTCGCCGGCAACACCGAGAATCCGGGCTATTTCGTGGATTACCTGTACCGCCACTTCCCGGAGCAGAAGTTCCATATGATGGCCAGAGCGGAACGGTTCGTGTACGTGTCGGCGCAGGCTTTTAAGCGTGAGCATTAAGACTTATTGTGAATCCGCAGGATAGAGCAGGGAGATCTGATACTTGGCAAGGAACTCCATCCATTCCTCAGACGGCCGCTGATCGGTGACGATATAATCGACCTTGTCGAAGCTGAACAGCCGGATGAAGGCGATCCGGTCGAACTTGGAATGGTCAGCCAGCAGGACCACCTTGCTCGCCTGCTGCTGCATCAGCACCTTAAGCTCGGTCTCCGCCTCGTTGGAATCACAGAGTCCGCCGTTCATGGAGAGTGCCTTGCAGCTGAAAATAGCCACATCCACATTATATTTCAGGATGGTCTGCGAGGCCGTAGGCCCTACGAAAGAGCTGGTCTCCGGCCCGAGCAGGCCCCCCGTGGAGATGAGCTTTTGCCCGGAATGCTGGAATTCTGACAATACCGCCAGGGAATTGGTGATGATGGTCAGATTTTTTTTGTCCTCGACGATTCTCCGCAAGCCTTCAAAAGCCGTTGTGCTGGTGTCCGTCATCACACTGTCCCCGTCATTAATCAGCTCCAGCAACCTTGCCGCAATCATCCGCTTCGCTTCAATGTTGACCTGATGCCTGTGCGAGTAGGAAGGGTCCTCGTTGGTGTGGACGTTCAGAATCGCCCCGCCGTAATTCTTCTTGGCAATGCCCTCCTTGTCCAGCCGGTCGAGATCGCGCCGGATCGTCTCCTCCGATACACCGAATTTCTGCGCCAGATCCGCAACGTGAACCTTCTTATGCCTGTAGAGCTCATTAATGACCAGATCCCGCCGTTCAAAAGCCTTCATATTATGCCCACCCTTACGTTATGTAGTTGTATACAGTTTACTATAATCTGCTGCCTAACATAAATCCCGCAATCACAGAGGATTCCACAGTTTAACGTCATTATATCACACAAAACCACATAACAACCAAAATTAATGTGTGGAATAGTGTTGACTTTGCAGGTGAGTGATTCTATGATGTAGAGGAAATGGAAAGCCTGCGGCGAAAGACAAGAGGGTGCAGACCGCAGAGGCTGTATTTGGTAGCGCTTACTAATCGGAGCTATAGCTCCAGTGTAATGTTCTCATACCATTAACTAATGATCCGGGGAGGAACAGCAGTGACAGCAAAATATCCGAAGATTGGAATCCGGCCGACAATTGACGGCAGAAGACGCGGGGTGCGCGAATCGCTGGAGGCGCAGACGATGGGCATGGCGCAGCGCGTGGCGGCATTTTTGCAGGAGAATGTAAGGTATCCGGATGGTTCACAGGTGGAGTGTATCATTGCCGATTCTACGATTGGCGGCGTGAAGGAGGCTGCTGCGGCGGCGCAGAAGTTCGCGGGTGCAGGTGTAGGCGTATCCATTACAGTCACCCCGTGCTGGTGCTATGGATCGGAAACGATGGACATGGATGCGACAATTCCGCATGCGGTATGGGGTTTCAACGGAACGGAGCGCCCCGGGGCGGTATATCTGGCGGCAGTTCTGTCTGCTTATGCGCAAAAAGGCATTCCGGCCTTCGGCATCTACGGAGAGGATGTCCAGGAATCCAGCAGCGAGGAGATCCCGGCGGATGTTCAGGTGAAGCTGCTGCAATTCGCGAAGTCCGCGCTGGCTGCTGCTCTGATGAAGGGGAAGTCCTATCTGTCGATGGGCTCCGTGTCTATGGGGATTGCCGGTTCCATCGTCAACGAGCAGTTCTTCCAGGAATATCTCGGCATGCGCAATGAATATATCGATATGTCTGAATTTGTACGCAGATTTGAGGAAGGGATCTATGATCCCGAGGAGTTCGCGCGGGCGCTGGCCTGGGTGAAGGACAACTGCCGTGTGGGGGCGGATAATAACCCGCAGCATCTGCAGCTCAGTGAAGAGGTTAAGGAAGAGCAGTGGGAGACGGTTGTCAAAATGACGCTGATTGCCCGTGATCTCATGACCGGCAATCCGCAGCTTGCAAAGCTTGGCTTCGAAGAAGAAGCGGGTGGTCACAATGCCCTGCTGGGCGGCTTCCAGGGCCAGCGGCAATGGACCGACCATTTCCCGAACGGCGACTTCATGGAGACGATTCTGAACTCCTCGTTCGACTGGAACGGCAGACGGGCACCTTATATCGTCGCCACCGAGAATGACAGCCTGAACGGGGTAACGATGCTGTTCAATTATCTGCTGACGAATACGGCGCAGATCTTTGCCGATGTGCGCACCTTCTGGAGTCCGGCTGCCGTGAAGCGAGTGACCGGGTATGACCTTGCGGGAGCGGCGGCAGGCGGTCTGCTGCATCTGATTAATTCGGGCTCGGCAGCGCTGGACGGCACCGGCGAGCAGAGCATTGACGGCAAGCCGGCGATCAAGCCGTTCTGGGACATCACGGATGAAGAGGCAGCTGCCTGTATCGCACAGACCCAGTTCCGCCCGGCTTCCCAGGAATATTTCCGGGGAGGCGGCTTCTCCACGGACTACCTGACCCGGGGCGGCATGCCGGTCACCATGGCCCGGCTCAATCTGGTCAAGGGTCTGGGACCTGTGCTCCAGCTGGTAGAGGGCTATACTGTTGAGCTGCCGGGAGAGGTTCATGAAACGCTCGACCAGCGCACAGACCCTACCTGGCCGACAACTTGGTTCGCTCCGAAGCTGACCGGCAAGGGCTCGTTCCAGTCTGTCTACGATGTGATGAACAATTGGGGTGCCAATCACGGGGCGATCAGCTACGGACATATTGGCGCAGAGCTCATTACGCTGGCCTCGATCCTGCGGATTCCGGTCAGTATGCATAACGTGGAAGAAACGCGGATTTTCCGCCCGCGCGTCTGGTCGCTGTTCGGCACAGAGAATCTGGAGAGTGCCGATTACAGAGCCTGCCGCAACTTTGGCCCGCTCTACTAATCCTCCACGTGAAGAGGTGGGAAGATGACAGAGGCGAAGACGCAAGTTATGGAGGTAACCGGTAACCAAGGAATCCGGCTGCTGGCCATCGACCTGGGAGCCAGCTCCGGCAGAGTGATGCTGGGAAGCTACAGGGACGGAAAGGTGACGGTGGAGGAGATTCACCGCTTCCCTAACGGACCGGTAGAGGTCAACGGACATTTGCACTGGGATGTGCAGCGGCTGCTTGAGGAGCTCAAGCAAGGGATTGCAGCGGCTGCGGCAAAGTATGGCCCTCTGCGCTCTCTGAGCGTGGATACCTGGGGAGTCGACTACGGCCTGCTGGATGAGCAGGGCGGGCTGCTGGACGCTCCGCATCATTACAGGGATCAGCGGGCGGCGGACTTCGCTTCAGTACTAGAGGCTGCGCTGCCTCCGGCAGAGCAATTCAAGCTGACGGGCAACCAGTCCAGCCCGATTAATACGGTGTATCAATTGTTTGCCGATCTTATGGCGAAGCCGGAGCTGCGGACAACCGCCAGACAGCTGCTGCTGATGCCGGATCTGTTCAATTATATGCTCAGCGGTGTGGCCGTGGCCGAGCAGACCATCTGGAGCACCAGCGGCCTGCTGAATCCGCAGTCCACAGCGCCTGCAGCCGAAGTGCTGCGCAGGCTGGGGCTGCCGGTGACGCTTGTGCCCCGGCTGGTTCCGGCAGGCACGGTGCTGGGGGAGCTCCGGCCCGCACTCCAGGAAGAGCTGGGCAGCGGCCCGCTCCAGATCATCGCTGGAGCCTCGCATGATACGGCTTCCGCCGTGGCGTCCATTCCTTACGGCGGATTCGACTCTAACTGCACCGATGCTAGCTGTGTCGGCCCTGGCAGCGCTGATCCTAGCAACGCCGATCTTAGCTCCCCAGATCCAAGCTCCGCCGGACCTGACCGGCCCGCCGGACTCAGCCCCACGCTGCCGTCCGCTGCATTCATCAGCTGCGGAACCTGGTCGCTGGTCGGCCTGGAGACGGCGGAGCCCATATTAAGCGATGCCGCCCGGGCCAGCGGCTTCACTAACGAGAGCGGCTTCGGCGGCACCAACCGGCTGCTGAAGAATATCACCGGCCTCTGGCTGCTCCAGGAGACCCAGCGGTGCTGGGCTGAAGCGGGGGAACGGCTCAGCCATCAGGAAGCCGCCGAGCTGGCCGGGCAGCTGGACCGGTCCAAGGCGTGCATCGCCATGCTGGACCCGAATGATCCGCTCTTCAGCACACCGGGCGATATGCCGCTGCGGATTGAATCCTACTGCATCCGCACCGGGCAGCCGGTGCCGCAGACCCGGGCGGAGATCATCCGCTCGATTCTGGAGAGCTTGGCCCGGTCGTACGCGGATACGATCCGAGAGCTGGAGGCGCTAACCGGCCATCCGGTGCGCTGCATTCACATGGTCGGCGGCGGCATTCAGAACAAGCTGCTGTGCCAGCTGACGGCGGATGCCACCGGCAAAGAGGTTATTGCCGGACCGGTAGAAGCGAGCGCGATCGGTAACCTTTTGGTGCAATTGACGGCGCTCGGTGCTGTCGATCCCGCAGAGGTCCGCAGGGTGGCAGCCCGGTCCTGCTCAACGCTCCGGTATCAGCCGTCTTTAATACATCAGAACTGACAAGCTTCATACAGCAATCATACAGCAATCAAGCAGCAATCAAGGGGGCAATTATGAATAATCATGAAGAAGAACTACGGCGTCTAATCTGCGATATCGGCCGGAATCTGTTCAACAAGGATTTCATCGCGGCCAATGACGGCAATATCTCCGCCCGCCTGTCGGCCACGGAGGTCATTACTTCGCCCACAGGAGTCAGCAAAGGCTATCTGCAGCCGCATATGCTGGTCAAAGTCAATCTGCAGGGAGAGATCCTGGATGCAGCGGAGGGCTACCGGCCGTCCACGGAAGTGAAGATGCACCTGAAGATCTACAACGAGCTGCCGGAGATGGGCGGGGTGGTTCATGCGCATCCGCCGTATGCTACCGCTTTTGCCATCAAGGGTGAAGCTCTGGACAAAATGATGATGCCGGAATCCGTCATTGCCATGGGGGACATTCCACTGGCGGTATACGGGACGCCTTCGACCGAAGAGATCCCGGATTCGCTGACTCCCTTCCTGGGCAAGAAGACCGCAGTGCTGCTGGAGAGCCACGGGGCCCTGACCTGGGGCAAGGATGTAATGGCTGCTTATATGAACATGGAGCGGCTTGAGTATACGGCGAAGCTGACCTTCCTGACCCGCATGATCGGGGGAGAGCGTGAGCTGCCGCCGCACCGGATTGAGGAGCTGGTGGCGCTGAGATCATTTTACGGGATGTAATGAAGCCGAGAGGAGATATAATTATGCTCAAAAAAATACCTAAACTGCTCTCCCCCGAGCTCGTCCGCACCCTGATGGAGATGGGCCACGGGGATGAGCTGGTGCTGGCGGATGCCAATTATCCGGGACATGCGCTGCATTCCCGGGTGCTGCGGGCTGACGGGATCGGTATCCCCCGGCTGCTTGACGCCATCCTGGAGCTGCTACCGCTGGATCATTATGCTCCGGCTCAGGCGGCCTTCATGGCTGTAGTGGAGGGAGACCCCACAGTCCCTGTGATATGGGACACGTACAAGGAGATTCTCACCCGGCATGATCCTGCGGTGCAGGTGGAGTATGAAGAGCGTTTCGACTTCTATGACCGCTCCAAGCACAGCTACGCCATTCTAATTACAGGGGAAGAGGCGCTCTACGGGAATATTATACTCAAAAAAGGTGTGATTTCCCCCGAGGCCGGGGAATAGCGGCACCAAGCAACGGACCGCCCGGTTAACTATGGGCGGTCTTATTGCTATACCTAGAGCGCGCTGTTTAAGCGCGCTGCTTAGTGGAGCGCTCGTTTAGAGCAAATACCCTCAAATAACTCAAATGTTGCAAGTTATGCAACTTGGCTACCCCGAAACCGGGGCTTGCCAGAGGATTGTTGCAGGAAATGCAGGAATGTGCAGGCCAGGATGCTTAGTTAGAGGAGGATTCCTGCCTTTTGTACAACAATTCTAGTTATAAGTGTATATGTTGGGGGAGAAGCTGCAGTTTGTGCAAGATTACCCTCATCAAGTACCCAACATCCATCTGCAGAGTACTTTTGTTAAACCTCGTTATAAATTCTCCGCAGGAATTGCGCGCTGGCCTTGAGATGTTCCTCTGGAGTGCTCTCCAGCAGGCCCTGGATATGCGGGCGCTTATATTTCATGTAGCGGAGCAGCGGGGCGAAGTTCAGCATCCCTTGTCCGGCAGGAACGATGTCGATGGTGCCGTTCTTGACTGTGAAATCCTTCAGATGCAGAACCGCGATCCGGTCTCCGAGGAGCTCCAGCGCTTCTGCCACAATCTGCTCCTGCTGAAGGTAATTCTCCGGGGTCATCAGATTCGCGGCATCCAGTATAATTTGCAGGTTATTGGACGCCACGGTATCCAGCAGACGCCGGGCTAACGGAACCGTGTAGAGCGGGTGGTTGACGCCTGCCTCGATGCCCACAGTTACTCCGAACCGTTGGGCCTCAGCAACCATGGCACTGACGGAGTCAACCACTTGTTCAAAAGCCTCCTCCGTGAAGTTATCCGGTGTATACCCCTGACTTACACTGCCGGTCTCCGTACCGACCAGACTCGCGCCGAAGTCTCGGGCCAGCCGCAGATGAGTGTTGAAGTCGCTCAGCGCCTGCGCGCGCTTGGCAGGGTCAGCATCAATAATGTTCACATAACAGCCAAGGACAGCAATCTTGATACCTGCTTGTCTGAAGGCATCGCCATAGTACGCAGCAGCACCCGGACTTAGTGCGCCAAGCTCAGCCACACTCTCCGGAAAAGACTTATGCAGCGCTAACTGAATCGCCGGGAAGCCATGCTCCTTCAGCTTATCTATTAATTGCGGCAGCGGACAACGCTTGAAGTCATGGGCACGGACGCCCAGGTGAAATGGAACGGTCATAGGGTTAGACTCCTTTGTATTCAGATATAAGAGTTCGCATGGAGCGCCACTAAAAAGGCCGCCTATGTCCAAAAGTGGTCACAGGCGGCCCGATCATACTGTCTGAGGATTGAAGCAACATGTAAGGATGGCGAATAATGTGCGCTATGTTTGCAATGCTCCACAGGCTCATGCATAACCTAATCCAAACTACACACTTGTCTGCTTCCCACAGCTACACCCGCAGATACGGGTGCAGTAGTTTCAGCTTCGCGGACTGCGCTAGCGTTTCGGCTACCTCGCCTGCCGACCCCCAGCTACACCCGCACGCAGATACGGATGCAGCAGCTTCAGCTCCGCGCACTGTGCGAGCGCTTCGGCTACCAGCGCTGCGATCTGCTGCGCCCCGGAGCTGCAGAAATGCGTGTCATCGGTAATGCCGTCCGGGTAGTTGGGGCGTGCGCCCGGCGGCAGGTGCATGAACAGCCCGGCCGATGCTTCCACTCCCAGTCTGCGGTAGAGCTGCTGGGAGGCGGCAAAAATATCAAGCAGAGGTGTTCCGGTCTCCCCTGCAACCTCCCGCATAACCTGCGGATAGAGTCCGACAGCCTGCGGGTCTGGTTCCCCGTCCGTAGTGAAGCGGCGGCGGCTCACGGAAGTCAGCAGTACAGGGAAGCTGCCCCGGCTGCGGGCGGAATCAATGAATATCTTCAGATTCCGGCGGTATTCGGTATGCGGCTCCGTGTAACGGAGAGGGTCCTCCAGCTTCTGGTCATTATGGCCGAACTGGATCAGGAGAAAGTCTCCGGGGAGGAAATCCCGCTCCATGTCTGCCAGTCTGCCCTCTGCCAGGAAGGAGCGTGTGCTCCGTCCGTTGATGGCCCGGTTCTCAATCTGCACCTTCCGGCTGACATACTGCTGCAGGTACTCGCCCCATCCGGCCATTGGCCATTCCCCGCCGCCCTTCTGGGCGGCGGTAGAGTCTCCGGCGATATAGATAGTCGGCATCTTCAGCATGCCTCCATCTAGACGGTGACTCCGGCTTCGCTGCCGGCAGTCTGGAAGCCGAAATATCCGGCTGCGTTATTGTAGGAGATATCCCGGACCATAGCCCCCAGAACTTCTAGGTCATCCGGCGCTTCCCCGCGTTCGGCGAGTTCACCGAGCAGCCCGCACAGGACCCGGCGGAAATATTCATGCCGGGTATACGACAGGAAGCTGCGCGAATCGGTCAGCATGCCGACGAAGTTGCCGAGCAGGCTGTTCTCAGCCAGCAGGGTCAGCTGCTGGCGCATGCCGCTGCGCGTATCGTTGTACCACCAGCCGGAGCCAAGCTGGAGCTTGCCGGGGGTGTCCTTCTGGTAGCAGCCCAGCAGAGCCAGCAGGGCAGGGTAGTCGCCGGGATTCAGCGAGTAGAGGATCGTCTTCGGCAGGCCGCTGCCGCTCTCGGCCCGGTCAAGCAGCTGCGACAGCGCTGTGGTCAGCGGCAGATCGTTGATGCCGTCATAGCCGGTATCCGGTCCCAATCGCTGGAACATCGGCGTGTTATTGTTGCGGTAAGCATGCAGGTGAAGCTGCATGGTCCAGCCCTTGTCATGATAGAAACCGATCAGCGCGGTCAGCAGCTCTGTGCGGTAGCGGGTGATTTCCTCCGGTGACAGCACAGCACCCTGCATTCTTTTGGCGAATATAGCTTCAACGATCTCAGGCGCACCTGCTTCGTAACGCAGGATATCCAGCGCATGGTCCGACAGGCGGCAGCCCTGCTCGTGGAAGAAGGCAACCCGGTTACGCAGGGCATCCAGCAACCCGGCATAGCTCTTGACCGGCAGGCCGGAGGCCGACTCCAGCTTAAGGGTCCAGGCGGCGAAGCCTTCGGCATCGATGTTCAGCGCCTTGTCAGGACGGAAGGTCGGGAACACCTGGAAGGCGGTCTCACTCCCCTGCAGCAGCTTGTGATACTCCAGGGAATCTGCCGGATCATCGGTGGTGCAGATCACCTTGACACCGCTGCTGCGGATCAGGCCGCGCCGGGTGAAGCCCGGTTCAGCCAGCTTGCGGTTGACCTTCTCCCAGATGGCCGGCGCCGTGGCTTCATTCAGCAGCTCCTCTACACCGAAGAAACGGCGGAGCTCCAGATGCGTCCAGCTATACAGAGGGTTGCCTACTGCCTTAGGCAGTGTACGGGCCCAGGCCAGAAATTTATCATAATCAGAGGCGTCGCCGGTAATATGCGATTCAGGAACGCCGTTCGCACGCATCAGCCGCCATTTGTAATGATCGCCGTACAGCCAGGCTGCGGTCAGATTCTCAAAGGGCTGGTCCTCATAGATTTCGCGCGGGTCCAGATGGCAATGGTAATCGATAATGGGCATGGTTTTGGCGTGATTATGAAAGAGTAGCCGTGCTGTTTCGCCGGACAACATGAAGTCCTCGTTTAGGAACATGAGTAGGATCTCCCTTTGAATGGATTGGAATAAGTTCTACAAGGTAACGCCTGTTTTGAAAATAGCCAGCTCACGCACTTCATTCTGCTCGTTCCGTGTTTTTTGGCCGCTGGCGACATCAATGATATACGTGATGAATTCCTCCAGCACATCGGCCATCGGCGTTTCCAGCAGGGGGCCTGCGTTGAAGTCCATCCAGTGGCCTTTTTTGGCAAAAAGGTCGTTGTTCGTTGCTATCTTAACCGTAGGCACAAAGCTGCCGAAAGGCGTGCCGCGGCCGGTGGTGAACAGCACGAGCTGGCAGTCGGAAGCGGCAAGCGCAGACGCAGCGACCAGATCGTTGCCGGGAGCCTGTAAGAGGCTCAGCCCTTTTTTGCGCAGCTTCACGCCATACTGCAATACATCCACCACCGGCGACGAACCGGCCTTCTGGGTGCAGCCGAGCGATTTGTCCTCCAGTGTGCTGATGCCGCCGGCCTTGTTGCCCGGAGACGGATTCTCATAGACTGGCTCGCCGTAAGAGAGGAAATACTGCTTGAAGTTATTGATCAGCGAGACGATATCATCATAGACCTCCTTGCTCTCAGCGCGGGCCATCAGCACCTTCTCCGCACCGAACATTTCCGGCACCTCTGTCAGCACCGAGGTTCCGCCCTGAGAGATGATGAAGTCGGAGAATGCGCCCAGCAGCGGGTTGGCCGTAATGCCGGAGAATCCGTCCGAGCCACCGCATTTCAGCCCGATGTTCAGCTCACTGAGCGGAACCGGCTCACGAACGTCGTTCGCAGCGGCTTCATACAGCTCCTCCAGCAGCACAAGACCGGCTTCCAGCTCATTGCCTACCTCCTGGGCCACCAGGAACTTAACCCGGGACCCGTCATAATCGCCCAGCATGCTGCGGAACTCGGAGACGATATTGTTCTCGCAGCCAAGGCCGAAGACGAGTACACCGCCTGCATTGGGATGATTAACGGCATCGAGCAGAATGCTGCGGGTCATGCGGTGATCATCGCCCAGCTGGGAGCAGCCGTAAGGATGCTTCAGCACGGTCAGGTTGTCGAATCCGCCAAGATCGGGATGCTCGGCCTTGAACTCCTGAAGCATCTGCTCGGCAACGCCGTTCACACAGCCCACGGTCGGAATAATGAACAGATCATTACGGATGCCCACCTTGCCGTTACTCCGCCGGTACCCCTGGAAGGTCAAATCACGGCGCGGATAAATCACCGGATGGACATCAGGCACATACTCGTATTCTTCCTCCCCGGACAGATTGGTTTTGATGTTATGCGTATGAATCCAGTCGCCTGCGGCAATCGGAGCCGTGGCATGGCCGATCGGGGAACCGTATTTGGTAATGATGTCTCCGCTGCTGAAACCGGTCAGGGCAATCTTATGCCCCTGCGGAATCTCCTGGGCGGCCTGAAGCGTTAGTCCGTCTATCGTGAGTTCTTCTCCGGCAGCAATCGGCCGTAAGGCTACAGCTACCGTATCTCTCGGGTTCATTTTCATTAAGTTTTTCATGTTGGCCCTCCTAAAAGTTTGTAAGCTGCGCTTCTCTGAACTTCTTCGTGCAAACTCGCCGGTTCAGCCGACGAGTTCCTGTAATGCTGCGCGGGAATCTTCATGCTCCAGCTGATGCAAATGGGCGGCTATCGCATCAGCCAGTCCCGGCAGCAGGGTAAGATCCTGTCCCCACAGGCTGCTGTCGCCAAGAATGGTGTTCACGAAGCTGGCCGGCTGGCTCCAGGCCTGATCGAACACTGCCAGTACCTCTGCGCCGTCCTGCCGGCGAATACGGTCGCCCCGGTAGCTGAGCAGCAGGGCGGCGAAGGCGAGGGTCATCCGCTCCGGAAGCTGGCCGCGTTCCTGCTGGTAGCGAAGCAGAACCGGGAGCAGGCGGGCCTTGAATTTGGAAATGCTGTTGAGCGAGATGGAGGTCAGCTCATGGCGGATGAACGGATTGCGGAAGCGCTCCTGTACGGCATCGGCGTATGACAATAGCTGCCCGGCAGGCAGATCCAGCATAGGGATCAGCTCCTCTTCAATCAACTGCTTCACGAAGCGGGAGAAGGTACCGTCATTCATGACGTCTTCAACCGTCTCAAGACCGGCGAGCAGGCCCAGAGGGACCATAGCGGTATGCGGTCCGTTCAGCAGATGAACCTTGCGTTCGCGGTAAGGCGTCATATCCGGTGTCACCACGACATTCAGTCCGGCCTTAGCCAGCGGCAGGCGCTCTGCCAGAGACTCCGGTCCTTCAATGACCCAGAAGAGGAACGGCTCTGCGGTTACCATTACGTTATCAAGATAGCCGAGCTCAGCTTCGAGGGCGGCAGCCTGGTCACGCGGATAACCAGGGACAATCCGGTCCACCAGACTGCAGCAGAAGGTGTTCTCGGACTTCAGCCATTGCAGGAATTCAGCACCAAGCTTCCAGTCAGCCGCATAACGTTCTACAATCTCCTGTAATTTCTCGCCGTTGCGGTCAATCAGCTCGCAGGGGATAATGACGAAGCCTTTCTTGCCCAGCTCGAAGCGGCGGTGGAGCAGCGCTGTCAGCTTGCCCGGGAAGCTCTTAGGGGGAGCATCGTCTGCGCGGTCGCCTGGAAGATAGGCAATGCCGGCTTCGGTAGTATTGGAGGTAATGAACTCCAGATCATCATTCTCGGCGAGCGCGAGATAAGCTTCATAATCCATGTATGGGTTAATCACCCGGCTGACCGAGCTGATAATTTCGCGGGAATTGACGGTCTCGTTGTCCATGATGCCATTAAGCAGCACGGTGTAGAGGTTGTCTTGAGCGGCCATCAGATCAGCTACGCCTCCGGGTCCTTGCGCAATGGGCTGAATGAGGACAGCGCTTCCGTTGAACAGCCCCTGATTGTTCATTTGCTGCAGCTGCCAGTCTACGAACGCACGCATGAAGTTGCCTTCGCCGAACTGAATCATCCGTTCCGGATGGAGGGTTAGCCCCGGGTGAGTGCTTCTGGATAAACGGTTTGTCATAGTGGTCATGATCTCCTTTAGAATACAGTGATAAATTGCACACGTTAACATTTTATTTTAAGCAAGATCCGGAATTCCTTCTTTTGTCCAGGAAGGCTCCGTATCTGCAGAAAATAGCGGGTGGGTTGAAATAGAGTTATACTCCTGCAACCGTATCCCTTACCACCAGCGAAGTCTTAACGAACAGCTGCTGCGGCGGGGTCTCCGGCTGCTGAAGCAGCTGGATCAGCATGGTAATGCCCAGCTCACTGATCTCGGCAATCGGCTTGCGGACTGTGGTCAGGGCAGGATTCGTATAGCGGGCGAACATCATATCATCGAAGCCGATCAGTGAGATCTGCTCCGGCACCTGCACCTTGTGGGCATAGCAGGCATTCATGGCGCCAATCGCCATATCATCATTGGAGCAGAACACAGCCGTAGGCCGGTCCTCCAGGCTAAGCAGCTTGCTCATCGCCGCATATCCGCTCTCAATGCTGTAATCTCCCGGGGCAAAATAATCAGGATTCAGTGGAAGCCGGCCTGCAATCAGACTGTCCAGGAAGCCCTGCTTCCGTTCGCTTGAGGACTTGAAGCCGGGCTTGCCTTCAATAATAGCCAGCTTGCGGTGACCCTGCTGCACAGCATAATCAATCGCTTCCTTGACGCCTTCGCGGTCATTGGCGACCACGTTCATGATGCCGGGGTCCTCCAGCTGGCGGTTCAGCACCACTAGCGGAATGCCGGTCTTCTTCACATGATAGATGAAGGCATTGTCTTCATCGCTCTGGCTCATGACCAGAATGCCGTCGAAGCGCTGCGGCTGAATATTGCTGAAATGCTGCACACCGTCGATCCCGTTCACCGTCAGATTATAGTTCTCATCGAGACTGTGCGTAATGCCCTTGATGGCATCCACCAGGAAGCTTGAGGAAGTCCCCTGCTCAATACTGGAGAAGAACAGGCCGATGATGAACGATCTTTTGGTGACCAGGCTCTTGGCACTGTAATTCGGCACATAATTCATTTCGGCGGCAATCCGTTCAATCTTATCCCGGGTGGCCTTCTTGATCAGCGGGTTGCCGTTCAGCGCCCTCGATACAGTAGTATGGGACACACCGGCAACACGGGCAATATCTTTGATGGTAATCATAGGTTCTCCCCGGGTACATGGAATTGTTAACGATTTCAGTTTAGTTCTCCAGCAGCGTCAAGTCAATAGTTTATTGGAATGCACACGTTAATATTTTGTGAAAAGTGAACGCAAAAACAGACCCGGATCAGGGGCCAGGGTCTGCGTTTGAAGAGGGGAGGGAGGATCACAGGCGAGCGCTGTTTCTCCTTTGATGAAGAGACCCCGAAGCCTTCTCAGGCATGGTTATGCTGGAATTTCGTAATATCGCGGGCGTAATGCGAGGTGGTGCCGTCGAATCTTTTCAGCCGGACATACTCATCAGAGAATTTGTCAACGACTCCGCTGCCTACCTGGGAGTACATTCCGTCAGGGTCAAGCTGGAGGGCGGATACGAAGGTCTGTGACAGTGCGGCTACGAAAAAATCAATGTTTTTAACAAGTGTCTGTGGCAAAAGTCCCAGTCCTTTCATCAAATAAGTTCATTGTCAGCGAAAAAACTTAAATCTTATTGTACGACAGGCTGCCGGATTTGAACATAGGCTATACTTGGTGTATATATATATCCAGCCGAAAGTTGACACAGGGATGTCCGGTTCGTATGGTATGCTCTCATTATAAGAGAATCCAATTACATCAGCAGGAGGAATTCAAGAATGGCCGAACCCCTGAAAGCAATGTACAACCAAGAATTCCTGCATAGCCTGGGAATGAAGATTAAAGCCGTCTACGGTTCGTTCGAGCTAGGCCGTTTCATGGCTGAGGCGATGAGGGAGCCGTGGGAGGAGCTGGAGCTGAAGGCACGGATGCGGAGGATTACAGAGACACTGGGCAGCTGCCTGCCCCCGGACTATGAGGAAGCGCTGAAGATATTGTATGCGATAGATAAGGACTGTGTCGGCTTCCCGTATCTGATTTTCCCGGATTTCGTAGAGGTGTATGGCGGAGGTGAGGAGCACTGGGAGCTGTCGATGGAGGCGCTGGAGCGGTTCACCCCGAAGTCCTCGGCGGAATTTGCCGTCAGGCCGTTCCTGCTTCGTGACCCGCAGCGGATGATGGCTCAAATGCTGGTCTGGGCGGAGCATCCGGGGGAGCATGTGCGGCGGCTCGCCAGCGAGGGCAGCCGTCCCCGCCTGCCCTGGGGCCAGGCATTGCCGATGTTCAAGCGCGATCCGTCTCCGCTATTGCCGCTGCTGGAGAAGCTGAAGGCTGACCCGTCACTCTATGTACGCAAAAGTGTAGCCAACAACCTGAACGATATCGCGAAGGATCACCCTGATATCGTGATAGCTACCGCCCGCCGCTGGCTGGGCAGTAATGTAAATACGAACTGGATTGTGCGGCATGGCTGCCGCTCTCTGATCCGCAAGGCGGACCCTGAGATCATGGAGCTGTTCGGATATGCCCCGGAGGAGAGCGGCACCCCGCTGGTCAGCTCGGCTGTCCTAACGGCCGAACCGGCCGAGCTGCGGATTGGGGAGCACTGTGAGCTGCAATACACTCTGACGATCCGGGAGGGCGGTCCGGTGCGCATCCGCATTGAATACGGAATCAACTTCGTCAAGGCCGGCGGCAAGACCTCGCGCAAGCTGTTTCTGTTATCCGACAAAACCGTGCCCGGCGGCACCAGACTCTCCGGTACAAGGACCCACCGCTGGGCCAACCTGACTACACGGAAGCACTATCCCGGAGAGCATACCCTTGTGCTGCTTGTGAATGGGCGGGCTGTTGCCGATACCTCACTGCTGCTTGAGCCGGAGTTATAAGGCAGAGATCTTAGAAGTATCCATACCCAAATAAAGCGGATGTCCCGGCAGCCAGTTCATGGCTTCCGGGACATCCGCTTCTCTATGGGTGCTATTATCCGCTAGGCTTGGCTCTGGCTGCTAGTCATGAATATTCCCGGCCATTTTCAGCCGTTTGGCAATCTCCTTGAATTCCTCGGCAGAGATGCCCGGTGCGAATTCTTCCTTCACTTCCGGGGCCTCGGGGATAGGGAAGCCTTCCGGTACGCCCTGAATAACCTCAAGCGGAAGCCCGTCCTCGGGATGAGTACCCTTCCAGATCTGGTCAATGGAGCTGAAATCCTTATCGCTCCAGGTGTACAGCTTCGTATGAACGCCTTTTTCCTCGTACTTTCTGGCTTCATTGAAAGCTTTGTTGTCCAAGGAAGGAATGGGCACCAGCTTGGTAACATTGACGCCTGTGGCAATCTCCAGCGCCTTGGCGTAAGCGACCACGTGAACACCTCCACGGACAAGCAGGAAGCCGACTACCGCCCGGGCTGCAGGGTGGTCGGTCATTTCGTAGACCTTCATTTTATGGGTTCTGGCCCCGCACTCCAGGAAGAAGTTATGAAGCAGGTCCTCCACCAGATTACCGCTGTTGAACACATTGGCTCCGGTCCATGGATTGCCCATCGAATCGAACGGCATGGCCCCCTGTGCGCCCGCCAGGAAATGATAAGACAGCCGTGCGTCTTTGACATCCGCAAGCGGTGTGGAATCCGGTTTCTTATAAGCCGTGGAACCTCTTAGACATTTGTTCACGGCGTGGGAGACCAGCTCAACATGGCCCAGCTCTTCGGCGGTAATGCTCATTACCAGGTCGTAGAAGGGCTTCAGCTTGTCCTTGGAGCGGAAGTTGAAGGACTGGTACAAGTAGTTATTGAGTGTTGACATTTCACCGAATTTGCCTCCGAGCAGCTCTTGTACGGCTGCTGCAGCATTAGGATCTGGTTTCTCGACGTCCGGGATTTCTATCATAATCTCATCCATACGTGTGAACATGGTGATCATCATCTCCTTAGCAGTAGGTGTAAGCATACTTGTCTATTTTACACCTGTTTCCAGTTTTTCAAACATCATCGCTGAGGAAGCTGGACATGCAGTTCATGATTGTTCTTCGGCTGCTGTGAGGCCATCTCCAGAACATAGCTTCTCGTTCCGCTTGCCGGGGCGTCCTGCCAGAGCCGGTAGCCTGCTGTGGCGGTCACGGCGGCATTGCCCGTACTGGCAGAGCCTGCGAAGTAATTCTCGTTCAGCCTTCCGACAACGTCAGCCATTTGCTTCAGCTCAGCCTCCGTATAACTGGCGTAAGCGGGATCTTCAGCCAGACGGGAATAACTCCGGGCCATAGACCGCTTGCGGAAATTGGCTTCACTGTAGGCCCTGAAGCCCAGCAGATTCGGATCGGTATTGCCGGTGGCTGCTGCCCATTGCTCCATCCCTAATCGCTGTGTGCTGTAATCCAGAGTCTGACGGGCGGAGGAATAGGTTAAGAGTCCATATTGATGGGGAAAAACAGATAAAGCACTGCTGGCGATGTCATAGATACGCTCCCCGTCATGGCTATATTCACTGATGTCCTGAATGTGTATATGCCCGCTGAGAACCGTCCGTACACCGCTCTGCATCAAGGCATCTGTAACCTTGGCATGGTCCTCTACAGTGAAGCCCTCCTGAATGAATTCACTGTGATTCAGCAGGCTGTGATGCATGACCGTCACGAGCTGCGCGCCTGCGGCAGCGGCCTTCGCACCGCAGGCGGCGATCCATTCCAGGGTCCGGTCACTGACCCGGCCCTCCAGCTGGGGATGGCCCAGCGCTTTATTGTCTCCGTACTGTGCAGTATCCAGCATGAGCAGCCATAGCTCCTCTGAAGGGGCAGCCAGATAGCTGAGCGAATCTTCGTCTCTCAGCAGGGCCTCATCATAACCGAAGCTGCCATAGATTTGGCGGAATGCCTTGGCGCTCACGGAATCTGTGGCGTATTGGCGCTTATCGCGGAAGCTCCGGGCCCAGGGATTCCGGATATCATGATTGCCCGGGATCACATAGATCCGGGTTCCGGTGTCTTGCTCGATGCGCTTCAGATGTCCGGCCAGCTCCTTATGGCTGGCTTCTTCCCCGTTGTTGCTGAGATCCCCGCTGATAATCACCACATCCGGCTTGCGGATTCCGATATCATAGCCCAGCGCCTCCAGCATTTCCTTGCTGTAGCCGAGCTGCTTGCCGTCACCGGCAGCCAGAAACTGCTGGAAGGCAGGTCCGAGATCCCTTAGCTCCTGCGCTAAATAATGGGTGTCACTCGTTGTCAGAATCTTCAGATCATGGCCGGACTGAATCCGGTATTGTGGCTCCGGCTCCGCTACATCCTGTCCGCCGCAGGAGGAGAGCATCAGGAGCAGAAGGGGAAGGATAGCATACTTACGGATGAATTTCATTAGGCCAGCACCTCTTTTCGCGGGCGACAACAAGAAAAAGGGGTATTCTCCCCGGCCGCTTGCCCGAAGAGGAACACCCCGCACCCTGCCGCATTATTTTTTCACTTCGGTGACGCCGGTTACCTTACCCTGGTCTGCTGCGGAATAGGTAGCCTGATATTTGTCATCGGAGAAATAGACATTACCTTCAATGGTGGCATTCACGACGGCGAAGCCGTTAGCCTCTACATAGACATCACCCACAAAGGTCCCTCCCTGAATCCGGGCATTCTCGCTACGGATCGTTAATTTGGGCGCGGTGAGCTTGAAGGAGTTCGTGATGTTGTGATCGGCATCCTGGGTATAGAGCGCGATTTTGCGGGCAGGCTCTTCCTTATGGATGAATTGTCCGTCGAGCACAAGCTCCTCGGAGAAGCTCAGGTCCTTCAGCGTAGCTGCAATCCAGGTGCCGTCCTTGCTGATCGCCTTCTTGAAGGCTTCCCCGTTATCGACTACCGAAGCTGAAGTGACTGCATCCGGGGCAGCGGTAGCCACCGTATTGCCCGTGTTCGCTGCTGTGCCCGTGTTGCCTGCATCTTTGTTTGCGTTGCCGCATCCGATAAGCAGGGTCAGGGTGAATGCCGCCAGTATTACTGCGAACTTTCTCATTGTGTTAACCTCCTTTAGGTGTGTAATGCTGATGGTATTTTCCTTGAAATTAATATAGAATGATTGGTGCGGAATTAATGTGATTTAGTTAACACTGCTACAATAATATTTACCGATCGTTCTATAAATGGTAAAATAGACCGCGAAAGGAGCATGATCATGGCGCGAAGCAAAGAGTTTGACATTGATGATGTATTGCTCAAGGCAATGACGATTTTCTGGCAGCAGGGCTATGAGAAGACCTCCATGCAGGACCTTGTAACCGGTATGGGAATTCACAAGCGAAGCATGTATGACACCTTTGGAGACAAGCATACCTTATATATAAAAGCGCTGGAGCGCTTTGCATCCCTTCAAAGCTCCCGGCTGGAGAGCCGGATCGAGGGCTTCACCTCTGCCAAGGCAGCCATCCGCCTATTATTCGAAGCCACAATTCACAGAAGTGAAGCGGAGCCGAAGGGCTGTATGCTGGTGAATACGGCAGTGGAGCTGTCCAATCATGATCCGGAAGCTGCTGAGCGGGCCAATGAGGCTTTGTTGAATACCGAGAGATTAATGGAACAGCTGATCCTGCATGGACAGGAGACCGGAGAACTCTCCTCCCGGCATGCGGCTCCCGCGCTTGCAGCTTATCTGCACAATGCCTTGGTTGGACTGCGGGTTATGGTCAAGGCAACGCAGGATACGGGCAAGCTCCAGACCATTATTGATACTACGCTGGCTGTGCTGGACTAAGCTGCCGTATTAGTATGAACGCGCCTGCCGGTAATTATCCAATATATATTCGTGCTGGCAGCAGGCGTGTAAGTGTGTTCAGGCTTCAATATGAACGCGGTATGCATTACAATAGATTTCTGGATAAGGTTACATCGGCAGGAGGGAGCAACAGGAATGGCTAAGCAGAAATACTACGTTGTATGGGAAGGCAAGCAGCCCGGGGTCTACAATACATGGGCGGAATGCCAGGCGCAGACGGATCATTATACCGGAGCGAAATATAAGTCTTATGAGAGCAAGTCGGCGGCTGAGACAGCCTTCAAGGCAGGCTGGAAGGGCAACTGGGGAACCGGTGCTGCAGCTTCAGGGGCGTCCGGCACAAGCAAATCAGGCAAGTCCTGGAGCCGGAGTGCCGGCGTGGAGACATCTGAGGAGATTGATTATGACAGTATCTCCGTGGATGTAGGCACCCGGGGGAATCCCGGACCGGTCGAATACAAAGGCGTAGATACCCAGACCGGGGATGTGATTTTCTCCTGCGGTCCGATCCGCAAAGGGACTAATAACCTTGGAGAGTTCCTGGCGATTGTGCATGCGCTGGCTCATCTTAAGCAGGAAGGCAGCAGCAAGACGGTCTATAGTGATTCTGTCAATGCAATGAAATGGGTCAAGCAGAAAAAGGTGGCCACGACCTTGCCCCGGGATGCCTCTACAGAGGAGATCTGGCAGCTGATTGACCGGGCGGAGAGCTGGCTGCGCAGCCATACTTATGACAACAAGGTGCTGAAATGGCAGACGAAGTCATGGGGCGAGATCAAGGCGGACTATGGCCGCAAATAAGTTCCTGTTATTCTGGTTAATAACAGGTAATGAAACAATACTAATAGCAGGGTAATTGGGAGGAGAACCGAATGTTTGGCAATGATTGGGATGAAGTGCTGCAGGAAGAGACGCAGAAGCCTTACTTTGAGGAATTGCGCTATGCCCTGGCACGCGAGTACAAGCAGTATACAGTCTATCCCCCGAAGGACAAGCTGTTCTCGGCGCTGAAGCTGACGCCTTACAGCAAGACCCGGGTAGTGATTCTCGGACAGGACCCCTATCACGGCGCAGGACAGGCCCATGGCCTTAGCTTCTCGGTAGAGCCGGGTGTAAGGATTCCGCCGTCGCTGCGCAATATCTACGCTGAGCTGCACAGTGATCTCGGTATAGAGGTGCCGGGCCACGGATCGCTGCTGCACTGGGCGGAAGAGGGCGTGCTGATGCTCAATGCCGTCCTGACAGTACGCGAGGGCCAGCCGAATTCGCATAAGGGGCTGGGCTGGGAGACCTTCACGGATGCTATTATGGAGAAGCTGAACGAGCGTACAGAACCGATGGTGTTCATCCTGTGGGGCAGTCATGCCCAGCTCAAGGGCGCGGTAGTTGACCGCAGCAGGCATAAGGTGATCCAGTCTCCGCATCCGAGCCCGTTCTCTGCACACCGCGGATTTCTCGGCAGCCGCCCGTTCTCTCAGGCCAACCAGTATCTGGAGCAGCATGGGCTTAAGGGCATAGACTGGTCCATACCGAAGGTATAAGTAGTTCAGGCACAGGGAAGGGCGTGGAGCCATGAAGCATTGGGTTGGCAGACCGGTCATTATGTACTGCGGCGAGCAGCCATATACGATCATGAAAGGCGTTCTGCGTAGATGGGATCTTGCAGCTTCGGTAGCCGTCATCGGGCATCAGGAGATTGCCGTCCCTTTCCGCGATATTGTGTACATCAAAGCTCTGGCTCCCAAAGAGAGGGCTTTGCCCCCGGTTCTCCATTCGGTCGGATATATCATGAGAGAACGTCTGCAGTTTGATAATGCCGTCTATTTCAAATCAGCGGTTACTGTCTGGAAAGGGGACCAGCTGGTGGCATTCAATGCGACGATCATCGCACATACCAAAGGCTCCGTGACGCTGCATGGCGGGCAGAACCTGCCTAAGGGCAACCACACTTTCGTGGTCCGCTCGCTGCGGGGCTAAACTCTGGATACATTCAAGCGTGTACATTGAAAAGCCCTCCGGCGCGGAGATCATCAGCGCCGGAGGGCTTTTTATTAAAAGATAAGAATTTATATGTTTTGGAGCCCCCGCAAAGTACCTGAGTTATCACCTACGCTAAAGCCCCGCTTTGTGGGGTTGTTTTACTATACCTTATCGTCCTTGACGATCTCAATCTCAATCCCCGGCGGAGCACTTGGCTCGGGTACGGGTTGATCCACCCGTTCAGCGATAATGATCTCGTATATGCGCAGGAAGATGATTTTGATAATCATATAGACCGGAAGCGCAATGAGGACGCCGATCAGTCCATAGAAGTCGCCCCCCACAAGTACAAGCAGCACTGTTGTCAACGGGTGAACATCCAGCGACTTGCCATAGATGACCGGTGACAGCACGTTATCCTGAATCTGCTGCGCGATCAGAATGACGACCGCTGACCAGATAGCCATAGAAGGCGATTCTATGAACCCCACGATAACAACCGGAACCGCCGCCAGCAGCGAGCCCACATAGGGAATGAAATTCAGCGGGATGGAGATCACGGCGAGCAGCAGAGAATAAGGCAGGCCGATCAGCAAAAATCCGATGTATAGCAAGATGCCCAGCACCACATTAAGCAGGACACGTGTAACGATGAAGCCGCTGAGTGCAGAGTCAATATCCTTGAACATCTCCTGGCCTTCCTTGCGGTACTTTCTCGGAATCAGGCCCTGAAGAATCGGTGACAGCTTGTGCCCGTCCTTCAGCATGTAATAGAGAATGATCGGCAGGGTAGCGATAACCACGACAATACTGGAGATCACTGTGATCAGATTGGACATCGAATTGGTCACCCAGTTAATGGCACTGTTCACATACTCCGTCAGGCGTGTGGTCACATCCGTGTCACCCTTGAAGAAGCGGGAGAACGACGGATCATTCTGGAGCTTGTTGAACTGATTCTGAATACCCTCGACCAGATAAGGCGTATTGTCAATGAAGTTCTGGATTTGCTCGCGCAGTGTAGGCCAGACCAGCACCCAGAATAAGACGAACAGTCCGGTAAACACAAGATAAATCAGCAGGACGGACAGCCCGCGGTTAACATTTTTGGTCCCCAGATAGTTGACAATCGGCCGCAGAAGATAATACATAAAGCCCGACAGCATCATGGGTACGAGCAGCAGTTGAATGATAGATACCAGCGGTGTGAACAGAAAAATGACCTTCGAGCCCAGGTACAGAATCGTCAAAAAGGCGATAATGGCCAGGCAGGTCCGAAAATACTTGCTTTGAAGCACAGCAGCCCCCCCCTATCTCTTAAGTTATGTTTATGTATACGTATCTTTATAACCCAATTAGAAGAGATTGATTCAGACCTGACCGGGAGCCGCCGCCACATGCGGGATTCAAGCCACAGGCAGAGTGGTAATATCGCAGTAGCAGAGTGGTAATATTGCAGTAGCTGTAAGAGGAGGGATGCCGCATGCCAACATTGGTATTGGGGATTTTTGGACACCGGAGTGATGCGGTGCTGGCGATCGAAGAATTGAAGAAGAATGGGATCAAGGCGAAGCATATCTCTGCTGTCACGAAGCAGAAGAACACGCTGGAGATCATCAGCAAGGATGCCGCGATTGGAGATGTGGAGACGGGGCAGGGGAATAATGGCTTGTACGGTACAGCCCGCGGGCTTGGGGTAGGCCTGGATATGGTCGCGGATTCTGCGGTCGCAGCAGGTCCGGCAGCCCGCAAGCTCGCGGGGGCGGATCTGGAGACAGACGGCCTAGCGGTCAGCCTGATCGGAATGGGGATTCCGCAAGATGACGCGGAGGCGTATGCGGAGCATGCTGATCTGGAGCATATTATTGTCATTGTCCTTCTGCCCGAAGAGGAGCTGAGGGAGAAGGTGCAGGTCATATTTGCGAAGCATGAGGTCATACCTTTGAAGTAAGCGATGGGTTCGGAAAATATAAGGGATCAACGCAGCCGGCGGGACTTTCGTCTGGCTGCTTTTTTTTTGCGGTTCTGTACGAACAGCACCGGGTCGATGCCGGCACCTACCTGTCCGCCTGTTTCCTTGGTCACCTGCTTGGCTTTTACCAGAGAGAAAAAAGCAAACAGTTCCCCGAGTACGCCGAAGCCGGCGGCAATAATCGCATAATCCTCTGCACTGAGCTCCTCGGTTTCTACTGGGCCGTCACTGCCGCCCCCTCCGTGGCCGTTAATGCCGCTGCTACTGCCATTACCGCCGTTACCGCCCGCGCTGCCATATCCGTTGTTATTGTAATAGGCCATCTCCTGTTCACCCGCTTTTCCCCATATGTAATATAAATATGTCGCTCGCTGCCATTGTGAAATGGGCAATCGGGAGGTAATTTGCCGCACCGGATGATATAGTTACGAGGCTGAAATGAGCATAAATGAGCAGAGCATACGCCAATTCTTACAGCAATAGTGTATCCGGCTGGAAAGTTAGGGTTAAACTCATGATTTTATGGCGAAAAATAAGCAGAGAAAGCCTCTTTACAGTTCATGAAAACGCTGTTACAATCATAAATGAGCACAAATGATCAACATCAGTCACAAGTGATTTGAATCCAGTCATCGTATCATCTTATCTTTCAATTCAGTAGTTACTGTATATATAGGAATCCGGCAGCGGGTAGCTGCACATCCTAAGGAGTGAGCTGCATGTTTGAAGAAGAACGCAAACGGATGATTCTGCTGTTTGTCGAGAAGCATACAAGAGCTTCGGTTCAGGAGCTGGGCCAGGAGCTGTCCGTCTCTGAATCCACCATCCGCAGGGACCTCAAGGAGCTGGAGGAGGCGCGGCTGCTGAAGCGTACGCATGGCGGGGCGGTGTCCCTGCAGAGTGTGAACTTTGAAGCGGCGGTTCCTGACAAGGAAGACCGGTTCCTAGAAGAGAAGCTGCGGATTGCCGGGAAGGCTGTGGAGATGATTGAAGATGGTGATGCCATTCTCCTTGACGGAGGTACCACCACCCTGCAGATTGCCCGGGCGCTGAAATCGTTCCGCAATCTCAAGGTCATTACCAACTCAATCATGGCGCTGAACGAGCTGAAGGACTGCCGCCATATTGAGGTGTCTATTACAGGCGGGATGCTAAGGCCGGACACCATGGCTTTTGTCGGACCGATGACCGAACGCTCGCTGGATATGGTTCGGGTAGATAAGGCCTTCCTCGGCACCAACGGGCTGGATATCCGCGAAGGGATTACGACGCCGAATATGCTGGAAGCGGCCACCAAGCGCAAAATGATCGCGGTAGCGAAGCAGACGATCCTGCTGGCCGACCACAGCAAAATTGGGCAGATCTCCTTCTGTAAGGTCGCAGATCTGCAGGAGATGGACCACTGCATTTTGGATACGGGGATTCCGGATAGCTTCCGTAGGCAGCTTGAGAAGCTGGATGTGGATTATACACTGGTGTGATGGGATGGGAAGACAAACATTATAAATGAGGGATGAATGATGATCTATACGGTGACACTCAATCCTTCCGTCGATTATATCGTGGAGGTAGAAGAGCTAACACTAGGCGGACTCAACAGGATGAAGCGCGATATGAAGCTGCCTGGAGGGAAGGGAATTAACGTATCCCGTGTTCTGAAGCAGCTCGGTGTGGAGAATACGGCCACCGGATTTCTTGGCGGATTCACCGGCGGCTACATTGACACCTGGCTGGGCCAGGAAGGGATATCCGGCGACTTCGTTCATATTGCGGACGATACCCGGATCAATATTAAGCTTAAAGCAGGCCAGGAGACGGAGATTAACGGGGCCGGTCCTGTCATTACGGAGACCGAGACGGCTTCGCTGCTGCACAAGCTGGAAGCCCTGAAGCCGGGTGACATAGTGATTCTGTCAGGCAGCACGCCACCTTCGCTGGGCGGAGATTTCTACAGCAAACTGATTGCAGTAATCAAGCAGAAGGGTGCGGAGTTCGTTATTGATACGACCGGGCAGGCCTTGCAGGACGCCTTATCCCAGAGACCGCTGCTGGTCAAGCCGAATCACCATGAGCTGGCAGAGCTGTTCGGAGTTCAGATCAGCACCCGGGAGGAGATTATCACTTACGGACGCAAGCTGCTTACGGGCGGGGCCAAGCATGTACTGGTCTCCATGGCTGGCGAAGGCGCATTGTTCATTACAGGGCAAGAAGTCTACCATGCCAGCGCTCCTAAGGGCCAGGTTAGGAATTCAGTAGGTGCGGGAGATTCGATGATTGCCGGATTCGTGGGCACCTTGTCGCTGACAGGGAATGTGCTGGAAGCATTCCGTGCCGGTGTGGCATCAGGAAGTGCCACAGCGTTCTCCGATGATCTGGCAGACCGGGCATTAATTGAAGAGCTTCGTCCGCTTATTGCCATATCTCAGCTATGAATAACAGAGGTTAACAGGTTCAAGTACATTCGGGGAGTTGAGAATTGATGAAAATTACAGATTTGATGATACAGGAAACGATGATTATGGAGCTGCAGGCTACAACGAAGGAAGGAGCCATTGACGAGCTGATTGCCAGTCTCGCGGCCAGCGGACGCATCACGGATGCGAAGCTGTTCAAGGAGAAGATTCTGGAGCGTGAAGCCCAGTCCAGCACAGGCATCGGCGGAGGCATTGCTATGCCTCATGCCAAGACCAAGGCTGTCAAGGAGGCAACAGTAGTATTTGCGAAGAGCAGCGCCGGAATTGATTTTGCCTCCCTGGATGAAGCGCCGGCCCACCTATTCTTCATGATCGCGGCGCCGGACGGAGCTGGAAATATGCACCTGCGGACACTCGCTGCACTGTCCAGGTTACTCATTGAAAGCGAATTCATCGAACAAATCATGAGTGCCAAGACCCCTGCCGAGGTGTCCGCCTTATTCGATGCCAAGCAAGCGGAGGCTGAAGCCCAGGCAGAAGCGGAAGCCACAGCAGCGGCAGTGAAGGCTGCTTCTAAGGTAGCCGCACCGCAAGCTGAACCGGCACGAATCATTACCGGGAACCCGGATTCACAGAGCTTCGTTGTTGCTGTAACAGCGTGTCCTACAGGTATTGCCCATACCTACATGGCAGAGGATGCCCTCAAGAAGAAGGCTAAGGAGATGGGGGTCAATATCCGTGTCGAAACGAACGGCTCGGAGGGTGCGCAGAATGTGCTGACCGCAGACGAGATCGCCCGGGCCAGCGGGGTCATTGTTGCCGCCGACAAGAACGTGGAGATGGAGCGCTTCAGCGGCAAGCCTGTGCTTCAGCGTCCGGTTAGCGACGGTATCCGCAAGTCAGAGGAGCTGATCCGGATCGCAGTTGCAGGAGATGCACCTATCTACCGCGGCTCTGGACGCAATGAAGAAGGCTCAGCACCTGTGAAGTCCGGTTCTATTGGAAGCAAAATCTACAAAGACCTGATGAACGGCATCTCACATATGCTGCCGTTCGTAGTCGGCGGAGGCATTCTGCTGGCGATCTCCTTCCTGATTGAACAGGTGGCCAGTCCCGACAATGCGCTGGTCAAGCTGCTGCAGAGCATCGGCGGCGGTGACGGAGCCTTCCACTTCCTGATTCCGATCCTTGCCGGATTTATCGCGATGAGCATCGGTGACCGGCCTGCGCTGATGCCGGGTATGGTCGGCGGTCTGATGGCCCTTAACTCCAATTCTGGCTTCCTCGGCGGTCTGGCTGCCGGGTTCCTGGCTGGTTATGTAGTGGTAATGCTCCGCAAAGCCTTCTCTGGCCTGCCGCGCACACTGGACGGTCTGAAGCCGATTCTGCTCTATCCCGTATTCAGCTTGCTAATTACCGGCGCGGTTATGTTCTTCCTGTTCGATCCGTTATTCAGCTGGATTAACGGAGGACTGACCGATGCGCTTAACAATCTGGGTACCGGCAACAAGATTCTGCTGGGCTTGGTGCTTGGCGGGATGATGGCCATTGATATGGGCGGTCCATTCAACAAGGCAGCCTACACCTTTGCCATCGGCGTGTTTACGTCCAGCGGCAATACAAACGGAATGATGATGGCAGCAGTGATGGCCGGAGGGATGGTGCCTCCGCTGGCGATTGCCCTGGCAACCTCGTTCTTCAAAAATAAATTCACGGAGACCGAACGCAAATCCGGTGTAACCAACTATGTGCTGGGCTTGTCGTTCATCACCGAAGGGGCCATTCCGTTCGCTGCGGCTGATCCGCTGCGGGTGCTCACCTCCTGTATTCTGGGCTCTGCCGTAGCCGGCGGACTTACCCAGTTGTGGAACCTCAATGTTCCCGCACCGCATGGCGGTGTGTTCGTAGCCTTCCTCTCTAACAATGCGGCATTGTTCCTGCTGGCTGTGCTGATCGGCTCCGTGATTTCCGGGCTGACACTCGGACTGTGGAAGAAGCCGATAGAAGCGAAATAACGTATTTTGCCTATACCTGAAACCGCCTGGGAGTAGAGACCATTCTCTACCCCAGGCGGTTTCTTTACCGTTGAACTCTTGGAAAATGGCTGTTTTACGCTTGCCCCTCCATTTTAGTGTCTTATTTCGGTATAATTAAAAATATATATACAGAGAAGGCAAAGGAGAATGCGAAATGATTCTGCACAGAGGTGAGGTCTTATTCCGCCAGGGAGACGGCGGCCAGAACCTGTTCAAGGTGAAGAGCGGACTGTTCAAGGTCACGAGACTGCATGAGAACGGGAACATGGTACTGTTCAACCTGTTATATCCGGGTGAGACTGTTCCGCATCATTCCCTCATTTCGCCGAAGGAGGCGCATGGAACCGCAGTGGCGATGATGAAAAGTGAGGTCGAGCTGATTCCGGCTGCAGAATGGTACCGGGAGCTGAGGGAGAAGCCTGAGAAGGTGATGGAGATCGCCCTGTTGCTTCAGGAGAAGGTGCGGTTCATGCAGACAAGGCTCGATCATCTCACCGTTGGAACGCCGGGGGAGCGGATGGCCCTGCTGACCCGCTGGCTGACCGAATATTCTCATGGCGCACAGCTCACAGATCTGCTGACACAGGAAGAGATCGGACAATTGATCGGCGTCCGCCGCGAGACCGTCAACCGTCTGCTGCGGAATCCGGGCTGATTGCTTATTTTTAATGGAAACTGTTTAGAGTGGCCCCTCCGCGTGGTATAATCTATTCAGAACATATCAAACTAAAGAAAGGATCAGGATACCATGTGTCCCCGAAGGACGATTCCCCAAAGGACGATTTGGAAACGTTATGATCTGTCTTATACTTAGCTTCCCTGTAGAATGTGCGCGAACCGTTGTTCATTGACGAAGCCGCTTCTGCGAAGGGAAGGGAGTATTGTATGCGAAGGAGCAACACCTCCTCCGGTATAACCCCCCGTAGAGGCTGGCACGAACGTCTAGCCGCCATATACGATAAGGGGAGACCGAGTAATGAGGAAACAAGACAGTGGCATGAGTTTGCCGCTCCGGTTAGCTATTATTTTGACCGGAACACTATTGCTTGCATTTACGTATTATCACATTAATTATCAGAACCACTTGACCGAAGGCGGATTCGTAGGATTGTCGCTGCTCGGCAAGTATGTACTGGGGATTTCACCATCACTTAGCATCCTGATTTTGGACATTCCGGTACTCATCATCGCAATCATTTTCAAAGGAAAATCATTCGTAGTGAACACCTTCATCTCCGTAGTGGCCTTCACGGTATTCTACGGGCTGATGGAACGCTATTCCGGCTGGGTTATTGACCTGCAGGATAACTTGCCGGTTGCGGCGCTGTTGTCCGGGGTATTGACAGGTCTGGGCGCAGGAATGGTCCTGCTGGGCGGCGGGGCGAGCGGCGGGGACGATATTTTGTCCGTGCTGATCAGTGAATGGAAAGGTATTAAGGTAGGAACCGTATTTATCCTGATGGATGTAATCGTTCTGGCTTTTTCCCTCTTCTATATGCCGTTAAGAGAAACCCTGTACACTGTGATGGCTGTAGTTGTAGCCGGTTATGTAATCACTTTTACAACCTCTCTGGGCAGACGGAAGCTGGTTCAGGCACCTAAGATTCCGTCCGCACTTGCCAAGACTCAGGAAGGTACAGTGAATGTGAATAATGCAATGTGAACTCCGTGAACCACGGGGATGATAAAAGGTCAGCGGACTACCGTCCGGCTGGTCTTTTTTTTGTGGTTTTTAGAAATGAGTTCTGTCTGTTACTGCTTCACCGCCGACAGCAGCAGGAACATCGGACGCCGCGTCTCCTCCTGCCAGGCCGGATTCTTCTCCAGCATCTCAGGGGTCGGCTGCAGCTAAGATAGCTGCTTCAGGACGAAGCCGGAATCGAGCAGCGTACCTAGGTAGGTGGCGGTGGTCCGGTGGTATTTTGCAACCTCGTGTTCGAGAAAATCAGCCAGCCTTAGCCCTTCCACATGGTAGTTGTCCACGGGCCAATGCAGCTTCTCCCCGTCCGGGCTGTAATGCCAATCCTGCGCGGCGAGCGCGGTGAAGATCGGATGCTCTACAGAGAAGACGAAGGCTCCCCCGGGCTTCAGGCAATGCCGGACCTGGCGGCAGAGACTGCCGAAATCTTCAATATAGTGGATCGCCAGCGAGCTGATCACGGTATCAAATTGCTCTGCCCCGAATGCGGCATCCTCAATGGCGAGCTGGAGATACTCAATCTTCGGGTCGTCTGTCATCGTACGGGCACGCTCCAGCATATTGGCGGAGAGATCTATGCCTACGACGGAAGCCGCCCCCTGCTCCCGGGCATACCGGCAGTGCCAGCCGAACCCGCACCCCAGATCAAGCACCCGCTGGCCCGCCAGATCAGGCAGCAGAGTACGGAAGACCTCCCATTCTCCGGCAGCCTCCAGTCCGCCCGTAGAGCGGGGCATCTGGCTGTAATTCGCAAAAAAAACCGCGTCGTCATACTTATTTTGCTTCATTCATTGAACCTCCCACATCCTTTTATTACAGAAAGTATAACGCAGATGGGACGGAGGTGCAGCCTACAGAATTCATTGTTGCCCTTGGGAACGGTAGCGGATAATCAGCAGGACGACCGTTGTTACGACCGCCAGCGACAGGGAATTGGTGATCAGAAAAGCAAGTCCGACCCCCTGCGCCGCCAGATTAACCGCATAAGCCTCCATAAGAAGGATGCCCAGCAGCATCAGCAGGTAAGCTTTCAGACTGAGATCTGCAACCGAACGGGTCCTGATGATCTGCACAATCTGCGGAATCCAGCCTACAGAGAGAATAAGACCGCCAACCAGCTGCATAGCTGTGAATAACATATGCTGCACCCCGCTATTCTTAATTTCTTAATAGTATGGTGTATGCTCAGGGGGAGAGGGAGGTTCAGGCAAAAACCCGCCGCCCCTCGGGAGGGACGGCGGGTTCACCCGGCAGGCAGCTGCCCGGGTCTAGGATTGCTTCAGCTGGATAAGCTGCTCCAGCAGCAGCTGCGTGTCGTCTACAGGAAAGGCTTCCTGCAGCACTTCATGAACGGTCTGCTTCGCCCGGTCAACCTTGTCCTGCCCAATGGCAGTCAGGGACGTATAGATGCTTCTGCGGTCTGCCTCGCAGGACTTGCGCTCCAGCGCTCCGCAGCCCTTGGCTTCGAAGCGGCTGACCAGCCGGGACACAGCACTCTGGCTAAGCCCGACCATCGATTCCAGCTGCTGGAGCTTCAGCTTTTGCTCAGGGGCTTCGGACAGAAACAGCAATACATAGAATTCCTTAAGCGATAGCTCATAGTTCTCGGTCAGCTTCGCTTCAAGGACTGCGGCCACCTTCATCTGTATCAGAGAGAGCGATAACCAGCTGTTAATCAGATCATTTGAAGGGGGGTTAGTCATGTCTTCATCCTCCCGGTGTATACCTCTAATGAATAGTAGTTGTTATACAGTATACCATCACCATAGGCAAGCTGCTGACGAATTGTCCTTAACGCGGGAATCCTAATGCGTACTGCTTAGGTATATCTGCGTCTTTGCGCAGAGTCACACCGGCTTCCAGCGTCCAGTAAGGATTACGGAGCATTCCCCGGCCCACCGCTACCAAGTCAGCTTCTTCATTGCTAATGACGGCGTTGGCAAGAACCGCTTCATCCAACCGGCCAACAGCAATCACAGGCACGTTCAGCTCCTGGCGGATGGTTCTTGCCAGCGGTAACTGATAGGCTGCATGGTTGCCCGGTCCATTCTCTGCGTCAACGGCTCCTTCACCACCTGAACTGATATGGAAAATATCGGCCCCGGCTTCCTTATAGGCTCTGCTGATCTCCAGACCCTCTTGGAGGCCGTAGCCGCCTTTCACATATTCTCTGGCGGAAATCCGCATGATCAGTGGCATATCCTCAGGCATCACGCTCTTGGCGGCAGCGATAACCTCCCGGCCGAACAAGGTCAGATCTTGTCCGTATTCATCAGTCCGCTGGTTGGTCAGCGGCGAGTGGAACTGGTGAATCAGATAGCCGTGGGCGCCGTGCAGCTCAATAGTGTCGAACCCGGCCTGGACCGCACGCTCTACGCCCCGTTTGAATTTCTGTACCATGTCTTTAACTTCTTCTGTTGTCAGGGCATGAGGAGTCTTGGACTTGCCGTCAAAAGGAATTGCGGAAGAAGAGACAGGAACCTTGGCATCCTCCGCCTTGCGTCCGGCATGGGCCACCTGAATTCCGATTTTGGCTCCATGGGCATGACTGGCTTCCACAATCCGCGCCAGCGCAGGAATCTGCTCATCAGACCAGACGCCCAGATCATAATCGGTAATCCGGCCGTCCGGGTCCACATCAGCCATCTCGACAATGATCAGTCCGGTGCCGCCGACAGCGCGGCTTACATAGTGGTTGTAATGCCAGTCGTTAGCGATGCCATCCTTATTGGTAACTGAATATTGGCACATGGGCGGCATTACCACCCGGTTCTTCAGTTTTAAGCTTTTATACTCATAGGGGGTGAACAGATCTTTCGTCATGAATTTCGCTCCTTCGTTCTACATGGGATGGATAAACAATAAATGCATGCGCATGCATATAAATATATGCTGTTGGTATCTGCCTGTCAAGTCAGCGTTATGATTAAAATTTTCCATACTGCAAGCGAGCTGTAAGTTTCAGAAATAGCTGTGCGAGTTTACAATTATTATATTGAAAACAATAAAGGGGGATCGCCATGGAGCTGCTGACCATTGTCAAAGCAATCATTCTGGGAATTGTGGAAGGGCTGACCGAATTCGCTCCGGTATCCTCGACAGGCCATATGATCATCGTAGATGATATGTGGCTTAAATCGCAGGAGTTCCTGGGGAAGTACACGGCCAACTCCTTCAAGGTAGTGATTCAATTAGGCTCCATTCTTGCGGTCGTCATTATTTTCCGTAACCGGTTCATTGACCTGCTGGGCCTCGGGAAGCTCAGCCGCAAGGACTTGGCCGTAGTGCCGGAAGGGCAGCGGCAGGCTCCGGCGGAAGGGCGGCTGAAGCTGACGCATATCCTTGTCGGACTGCTACCGGCCGGAATCTTCGGATTTCTGCTGGAGGATTACATCGATGAGCATCTGTTCTCTACCTTTACTGTGCTGATTGGACTTGTGGTTGGTGCGTTATTCATGATTTGTGCCGACCGTTTTGCGCCTGCGAATGCCCGGACTGAGAGTGTGGATCAAATTACATATAGGCAGGCGCTATCAGTCGGATTGATCCAATGTATCTCCCTGTGGCCGGGCTTCTCGCGGTCCGGCTCGACGATATCCGGCGGGGTTCTGCTGGGCATGAGCCACCGTGCGGCAGCCGATTTCACCTTCATCATGGCGGTGCCAATTATGGCCGGGGCGAGCCTGATTTCACTGCTGAAGAACTGGCAGTATTTTACGCTGGATGCCTTGCCGTTCTTCATTGCCGGGTTCATCAGCGCCTTCGTATTCGCACTGGTATCGATGCGTTTCTTCCTGAAGCTGATTAACCGGATCAAGCTGTTGCCCTTCGCAATCTACCGGATTGTGCTTGCCGGTGTGGTCTATCTGATCTGGTTCTGATTTCGCCGGGTCTCAGAGTCTAAGCTGCTCCTCCTTCATGGGGGTGCAGCTTTTTTTGGCGTTTTGCTATAGGGAATCTGTATAGCCGGATTGCGTGGAATCTGTTGCAGGGCGCGGAAGGCGTGCAGTAAGATGGCATCAGATTAAGGCTTGCAGACATGAGGGCAGACAATTATACAGAGGAGTGGACACCTATGAGTAAAGGAATCAAGACAAGCAGCCTCGGTTATCCGAGAATCGGCAAGAACCGTGAATGGAAGAAATTATTGGAGGCTTATTGGGCCGGGAAAATCGATGAGCAGAGCTTCCGCTCGCAGATGGAGGATATTCAGCTTCAGCATTTGCAGACCCAGCAGCAGGCCGGAATTGATCTGATTCCGGTGGGCGATTTCACCTTCTATGACCATGTGCTGGATACCGCCGCTATGTTCGGGATCGTACCGGCGCGTTACGGATATAAGGGCGGAGAGATTCCGCTTGATCTGTATTTTGCAATGGCGCGCGGCAATGCAGAGGCCCCGGCCTGCGAGATGACGAAATGGTTCAATACGAATTACCATTACATTGTGCCTGAGATCGGCAGCCTGACTCCGGTATTGACAGCGAATAAACCGCTGGCTGCCTACCGCTTCGCCAAGGAGCGGGCAGGCATTGAGGGCAAGCCCGTTATAGTCGGACTGTATACCTTCCTGAAGTTGTCCAAGGGCTTCCCGGCAGCAGACATCGCCGCCGTTGCCGCACGCTTCCTCCCGTTGTACGTACAACTGCTGCAGGAGCTGCAGGCAGAAGGAGTGGCCTGGGTACAGATCGATGAACCGGCGATTGTTACCGGCTTAACGGCTGAGGATACCGCACTGCTCCAGAACATTTACAGTGAGATTGCTGCTGCCGTACCAGGACTGAACCTGATGCTGCAGACGTACTTCGAAGCTGCGGAGCCGCTTGAAGCATTGCTGGCGCTGCCTGTGCAGGGTCTGGGTCTTGACTTCGTCCATGACGGCGGCAAGAATCTGGAGTCGGTTGCACGCCTCGGGTGGCCGCAGGATAAGACACTCGGAGCCGGTATCCTTGACGGACGCAACATCTGGCGCGCCGATACCGATGCCAAGCTGGAGCTGGTAGCGAAGCTGCTGACCTATGTGCCTCAGGAGCAGTTAATTCTCCAGCCAGCGTCAAGTCTGTTGCATGTGCCTGTAACGGTTGAGGGCGAGGTCAAGCTGAAGGCTGCGGTCAAGAATGCCTTGGCGTTTGCCAATGAGAAGCTGGCCGAGCTGGTTCTCATTGCGGCAGCCGCGAACGAGGGAAGAGAGCGTTATGCCGCCGAGCTGGAGCGCAGCCGTGAGGTGCTGGCTGTATTCCGTGCCCTGCCGGAGCGCGGGCGTGAGGATGTAGCCGAGCAGGTGCGTGCCCTTGCCCAGCTGCCGGACCGCCGCAGCCTTCCGTTCGCCGAGCGTGTGAAGGTTCAGCAGGAGAAGTGGCGTCTGCCGCTGCTGCCGACCACGACCATCGGCAGCTTCCCGCAGACGGCTGAAGTCCGCCAGGCCCGTCTGAAATGGCGCAAGGGAGTCTGGAACCAGGAGCGTTATGACTTGTTCATCAAGCGGCAGATCGCTGAAGCGATTACGCTTCAGGAGGAGCTAGGTCTGGATGTGCTGGTACACGGAGAGTTCGAGCGTACGGATATGGTGGAATTCTTCGGGGAGAAGCTGGCCGGCTATCTGTTCACCGCAGGCGGCTGGGTTCAGTCCTACGGATCACGCTGCGTGAAGCCGCCGGTAATCTATGCCGATGTTGCTTTTATCGAGCCGATGACCGTCAAGGAGAGCGTATATGCCCAGTCACTGACGAAGCTGCCTGTTAAGGGAATGCTGACCGGACCGGTTACGATCCTGAACTGGTCCTTTGTCCGCGATGACCTCAGCCGGGAGGCGGTGGCCGGACAAATCGCCCTCGCCCTGCGTCATGAAGTATCCGCACTCGAGGAGGCTGGTATCGAGATGATCCAGGTCGATGAGCCGGCGATCCGCGAGGGCCTGCCGCTGAAGGCGAGAGATCATGAGTATTACCTCAACTGGGCGGTGAAATCCTTCCGGACCGCCACGAACCATGTCAAGGACACCACGCAGGTGCATACGCATATGTGCTACAGTGAATTTAACGACATGATTGGTTCGATCTCGGCGATGGATGCGGATGTCATCTCCATTGAGACCTCGCGCAGCCATGGTGAGCTAATCGTCAGCTTCGAGGAGCAGGAATACGACAAGGGGATTGGACTGGGTGTGTATGATATTCACAGTCCGCGCGTGCCGGTGGTAGAGGAGATGACTTCAGCCATCGAACGTGCGCTGCGCGTGCTGGATGTCCAGCAGTTCTGGATTAATCCCGACTGCGGACTGAAGACACGGGGCTGGGAAGAGACCACAGGCG
Source organism: Paenibacillus sp. FSL P2-0089 (assembly GCF_038595095.1). NCBI lineage: Bacteria > Bacillati > Bacillota > Bacilli > Caryophanales > Paenibacillaceae > Paenibacillus > Paenibacillus sp. FSL P2-0089. The sequence continues at coordinate 4,854,410 of NZ_CP152006.1, read as the reverse complement.
CACTGCGCAACATGGTGAAGGCCGCTGTCTTGGTGAGAGAGCAGCATGGCGCAGTGACCCGTTAACAGACGGCACTGTTCCGCCTAAGTTGCTTAGATTTGCACAACAAAACCACTGCAAGCGGGAGAGTATAATCTCCGGCTTGCAGTGGTTTGTTTTTTGCAGGAAACACTTGATAATAATTCTCATTCTTGATAGAATGAGAAAAGAAAGAAGGAACCTGTGGAGGGCTCCTTCATATTCTGTAAAGATTCATTATTTGCTTTCAAAGGTTTTGCAATCTGTTTCCTCAGATTGTGTAGGCTGCTTGGAGCTGTGGTAAGCAACGAAGATGGACTCAGCGTTGCATTTGTTCTCTTCAGCCCAGTAGGTGCAAGAATTAACTGCGCACAATACGTCTTTTGCCATGAGGGTTCACCTCCTCTTGTAGTAGTAGGCATCATAAATCGGCAAGAAATGAATTAAAGCTGCCCGGGCAAGGTGGAGCTTGTCCGAATAGCGCCATAACCTTATTCAATTCAATGTGAATAGGGTTTTTGGTGTTTTTTTGCCGTTTTATCATCGTAATTGTAACAAATAAAGAGGCAATACGCAAACAGGACCCCACTCGGCTATTCATGACTGAATGGTCTTATTTGTTATTTTCCGTAAATGACTGCAACCTTCCAGCTTTTGGAACGTCAAGAGGGATAAGCGCGGAACGGACCGATACAGATAACGGCCTTTCGCCGCGGAAGCTGAAGCACCGGAAGCAGTATACAATTACACTTTGTGGAGGAATGAGCATGCGAAAATGGGGTCTGCATTACTTATTGTATCTAGTGGTTGTAGCCGTGGTTCTGACGGGATGCGGCGCGTCGAGTAACAATTCAGATTCGGCAGCGAATTCAGAAAGCACGTTCAGTAATCAAGCAGCATCAGACGGTTCAGCGGAGAGCGCGCCTGCTGCGGTGGAGGTCAAGGAGGATAGTCTAGCTAACACGGCGATGGCTGTCAATGATCAGGCTGCAGTGAAGGGCGGCGGCGGAAATTCAGCAGTCCCTGGGGCGGGGGCTGAGCAAGGGGCAGATGCTTCTGCCGGATTCACCGGCACCGATGTGGTAGCAGGGCTGAACAAGAAGCTGATCTACAAGGCGAACCTCAATATGGAGGTAACCGACTACGGGGCAGCGCAGACTGAAGTGCGGAACATGGTTACTCTGGCCGGGGGCTACATTATTGAATTCTCAGAGAATATGTCTGAATATGAACAGGGTGGAACCTTTATCCTAAAAGTGCCTGCGGCGGGCTTCTCTCCGTTCCTGAACAATCTGGAGAAGATTAAACATGAGAAGCTCCAGAGAAGCATCCAGGGGCAGGATGTGTCGGAGGAATATGTGGACCTGGAGTCACGCCTGAAGGCGAAGCAGATGATGGAGGCGCAGTATATTGATTTTATGAAAAAAGCAACCAAACCGGCCGATCTCGTCCAGTTCGCCAACCAGCTTGGGGAAATTCAGGAGCAAATCGAACAGATCAAGGGCAGAATGCGGTATATCGATCAGAACGTATCGTTCTCTACAGTGGAGCTTCGCCTCTACCAGACGGAGAAGAGTCTTACCCTTACACAGACTAATTCCGAGGGGCCGCTGGGTGAACGGGCTTCGGAAGCGCTCAAGAGCAGCATGAAGGCGTTGTCTGTGATGTTCCAGTGGCTTGTTGTTGTACTGGCGGCTGCTCTCCCCGTCCTGCTGGTAGCTGGAGTGGTGGTTGCGCTGGTGCTCTGGTTACGGAAAAGCTTCAAGCGTCGGCAACCTGCACATCCTGAACAAGTGCGGTTGGGCGGCAACCGTCTGCCGGGCCGGGAATCGCAGCCTCATCCTGAAGCGGCACCTGTAGTACCGGCCGCACCGGAAGAGGAGAATTCAGATAAGCAGAACAAGTAGAGCGGGCTGTACGAATAAACATAGGATCATTTATGTAAAGAATAAAGCCTCCCTACCCGTGAATCCGGGCTGGAGGCTTAGTTTTGTTCAGGAAATTATGATTTTTTTCTGTTGTGGATAAAGTATGTGCCCGAATGTATGCGGAAAACAACATACATTTGCTGATGTGCGGGCATGGGGCTCCAATGTATGCGGAAAACAGCATACATTTGCTGATACGAAGGCGTGTGGCCCGAATGTATGCGGAAAACAACATACATTTGCTGATACGAAGGCGTGTGCCCCGAATGTATGCGAAAAACAGCACACATTGTACTGGCGCGAAGGCGTGTGGCCCCAATGTATGCGAAAAACAGCATACATTTTGCTTGCGCGCAGGTAAGTTAAGCAATATACAAAGCTATCGCTTAAAGCTGTCCATTAGAGGAGCAGAGAAAACGGGGTGTCCAGTTCCAGCCTTAAGCATGCTGGAAGAGCACACGGTACTCGCCATAGCCTTTCTTCTCCAGGTCCTCTTTGGGAACAAAGCGCAGAGCTGCCGAGTTGATACAGTACCGCAGTCCGTTCGCTCCAGGGCCGTCATTGAATACATGGCCCAAGTGGGAATCCGCTGTCTTGCTGCGTACCTCAGTGCGGACCATCAGGTGGCTGAGGTCGGTTTTCTCCTTGACCACATAGTCCCGGATCGGACGCGTGAAGCTCGGCCAGCCGCAGCCGGAATCGAACTTGTCCTCTGAGCTGAACAGTGGCTCCCCGGAGACAATATCCACATAGATCCCGTCTCCGTGGTGATCCCAGAATTCGTTGCGGAATGGAGATTCCGTAGCGCTGTTCTGCGTTACTTCATATTGAAGCGGAGTCAGGCGCTCCTTCAGGCTCTGCGGGTCCTCCTTATGCGTCCAGTGAGCTTCGATGAATGCTTCCCGGCCTGAACCCTTACGGTAACGCTTGTAATGGGCTGGATTCTTGTGATGATAGCCCTGATGATATTCTTCGGCCGGGTAGAAGGGCTTAGCAGGAAGAATAGGCGTCACAATGGGAGCGGAGAATCGTCCGCTGGCTTGAAGGGCCGCCTTAGAAGCCTCTGCCTGCTGGCGCTGCTCCTCCGAATGGGTGAAGATTGCCGTTCCATAAGAAGTGCCACGGTCATGGAATTGCCCTCCGGCATCGGTGGGGTCAATCTGCTGCCAGAACAGCTCAAGCAGCTTGCTATATGGGAAAATATCCGGATTGAACGTAATCTGCACCGCCTCAACATGTCCGGTGGTTTCCGAGCATACTTCCTCGTAGGTCGGATTCACGGTATGTCCGCCTGTATAACCGGAGATAATCTTGACAATGCCCGGAAGCTCTTCAAAAGGGGATACCATACACCAGAAGCATCCACCGGCGAAGGTGGCTTGCTCGGTCTTGACATTTATAGAATCAGCTTGAAATTCACTCATTGTTATCCCTCCATCTGTAGAATGCAATTAAATAGATCACAATTTAATTATAAATCAAATAGAGGCTTACTGCCAGCATACCGGAAATTCTTGAAGCGTCAGCGGCCCGCAGAAGGACGGCGGCGCATGGATAATCCAGCTACAGCCAGTACGGCAATATACACGATTATAGCTACAGCTGCACTTCGCGGATGCTGGAACATCTGTCCTCCGAGGAAGGCGTAGAGGGCGATGCCGGGAATTTTGCCAAGTGCGGTGGCTCCAAGATAGCTCCAGAAAGGCAGTCCGGCGGCACCGGCGTAGATATTCACAGCCATCTGCGGAATGAACGGTGCCAGCCGGGCAATCACTACGGATGCAAAGGGACGCTGCTGCACAGCAGACACAAATCTGTCCAGCGCCGAAATACTGCTTAGATAGGCCATAGATTTGCTCCGGAACATGGATGCAACGACTCCATAGACAAGGGCTGCCGCGATTGTGGTAGCGCTCCAGCAGATTAACGCTCCTGCGAAGCTTCCATAGGCATACCCGAACAATCCGATAATCAGCTTGTAGGGCAGGACCGGAAATAAGGCCAGCACTGTGGCGGCGAGCATGGACAAATACAAAGGATGATTCTCTCTAAGCCAGGCCAGGAGTTCATACCTGTAGATAAACGCGAGGATTATGCACGAAACATACAGAATAACCGTTAGCCATTTTCTCATTATACTATGCCCCTTCTTCACTCCATCCATTTCATCATACTGAAAAAAAAGCAATTAAAGCAATTATTGAAGCAAAGATCATTGTTCCCGCAGCATGTCACGGTATAATACATCTATAAGGGAATTGAAATTCCCCCAATATGTAAGGGAGATGCTGTTAATGAAACTACCTGTCCGCAAAAGAGTGGCAATGATCGGCATAGGCGATATTGCCCGTAAAGTCTATTTGCCGCTGCTCTCCCGGCATGATCAGGCCGAGGTGGTGGGAGTGCTCAGCCATTCCTCTGCTACGGTCGAGCGGGCAGTCCAGGCGTATCGCCTTCAGCGGGGCACAACCGAGCTTACAGAGCTTCTGTCCTGGGATCTGGATGCTGTGTTCATACATAGTCCTACAACTACGCATTATGAGCTGGTGACCTCTTGCCTGGAGCATGGGGTGTCCGTGTATGTGGACAAGCCGCTATCCTATGATCTGGAGGAATCCCGCCGGATGGCAGAGCTTGCTGAGAACAAGGGGCTGCTGTTGGGAGTGGGCTTCAACCGCCGCTATGCCCCGATGTATGCCGCCGCCAAATCCTGGCTGCATAAGGCCGGAGGCATCAGCCAATCCACCGCAGTCAAACACCGGACGAAGCTGCAGCAGGGTAACAGCCATGAGACGATCCATGATGACCTGATTCATATGCTGGATCTGCTGCTCTGGCTGTCAGGCGGGGATTATGAGCTGCTGCACACCAGCCTGAGGGCGGATGCGGAGGGGCGGCTTCTGCACGCCTCGGGAATGCTGGGCTGGGAGAACGGGACCACCGGCCATTACAGCATGGTCCGGGATGCAGGGGCCGATCTGGAGAAGCTGGAGCTGCACGGCCATGGCAGGTCGGTTGAGGTGACAGACATGGAACGGGTTATATTATATGAGCAGGGCTCGTTGCCGCGCACGCAGAACTTCGGCAGCTGGGATACCGTGCTGGAGCGAAGAGGCTTCAGCGGAGCGGTCAGCCATTATCTCAGTAATATAGCGACACCGGAGCAATGCAGTATTTCCGCTTCGGCCGTATTGCCGAGCCATGAATTAGCAGCAAGATTAAGCCGCTGAGCGGTCAGCATCGCAGCAGAGAGGAGAACAACATGGAGGATTATGACAACAAGTCGATGGAAGAGAGGATTATCGAGAGCTACAAGCGGGACGAGGAAATGATGATTCTTGTATTTGCCCAGTGGTGTGTGAATAATAAGCTGGACCCGCATGCCCTGTATCTGCAGGCTTATCCGCAGCAGGAGGGCAATCAGGCGCTGGCCAATGCGCTGGCCCTGACGGTATCCGCGGATGAGGCCGGGTTCATCTCCGATGATACGGTGCTGGGCGTACTCTCCCTGTACAGTAACGATGATCTTGCCTATGTGGTTACAGAGGCCATCCAGCTAAGACGCAAGGCAGAAGACACCAAGGATTGAGAGCGTAAATATAATAATAGGGGTTAATGAACTTTTTTTTGGCAAACGATGTTCATTCCAGAATAAATGTGGTAAAATTATATATACTAACTAATTGTAAGCTTCATAAGTGAGAGGTGATAACCATGGAAGAACATCAATTGACGATGTGCCCGAGATTTGAGACGGCTTTTTCGTTTCTGGGCAAGCGTTGGAACGGACTCATTATTCAGACCTTGATGAGCGGCCCCAAGCGGTTCAAGGATATTTCCGGACTGATTCCGTCAATGAGCGATAAGATGCTGTCCGAGCGCATGAAGGATCTGGAATGCGAGGGCATTCTGGTACGTCATGTGTACCCGGAGACACCGGTGCGCATTGAGTATGAATTAACAGTGAAGGGCCGTGCGCTTGAGCCGGTCATGCAGCAAATCCAGTCCTGGGCCGAGAGCTGGGTGGAGTAGCAGTACCGTAATATATTTTTGATGACAGCCTCTTGCCGGGTATCCGGGTAAGGGGCTTTTCATATGCTGTTCTGCTTGAAATATAAGAATTTATAGGTTTCACACGATAACTTATCCTTCTATTTCTCGCTGAAACGGTACCGTCCTTTATAAGGACGGCAATGCCGGTTCCGCTTGTTTATGCAAATTTTGCCCAAATAAACCTTGCACTTAGGCCCTACCTGTGTAATATAATAGAACATACTAAATATTACGGATGTGTGGAAGCGTTAACAAAAGTAGGAAAAGCCCAGGGTTATGCGGTAGGCGGATGCTTACGGGATGTGTTTTGGACGATGCTGATGGAAGGAAGCGGAGGGCTCACACAACTTTTAGGAGGCGAGGACCATGACCATCACCTTGTTTTCCCGGGAAATAACCTATGGAAAAAAGGATGTCGCCGAACTGGAGACTGCTTCGATTAAAGTACAGCTGATCTATGACAAGGTGTTGTTCATGCTTCATAGCTATCTCCCGGATTCTCTGTGGGATGCGTGGATCGGTGTGCCGTATGAGATCATTTCTTCTCTATATAAAGGGGATAATGACAGCGGGAGCGTGTTTCAGAAATGGATTCAAGGCCCGTCCGGCTGGAAATGTATCGGTTGTGAACGGCATTGCCTGGAGCCGGTAACGGCTAAGGGAGGGAGTGGCTCAAATGCTCAGCGCCGTTTTACTTTTCATAATGGAATTAGCCAGAGCATGGTACTTCAAGCTGTGATATGGTCCATGTATGAGAATACCCGGCTGCTCCAGCCTTACTTGGGGGAGGAGGCTTTTCTGAGTGAGGAGGATATGGAGCTGATCTCTGTATATTTCGTGCCCACCTACCTTACCCCGGCACCGCTAAGCGAATTGAACAAACCGGCCAAAGAATATAAGGATAAGAACATCAGAGTGTATCAGGAATGGATCTCTGCCCCCGACCTGGTGCTGCAGTGGAACGGCGGCCTGACCGAAGGCAGATGGATGACGGGTGTATATGTGGATCATTCGCGGTTCGCCGGACTTGGCCCCTACCTGAAGGATGCGCAGGGCAAGCGGACTTACATGCAGGCGACGGTTCGATAGAAAAGGTGAAGCTCGAAAAAAGAGTTGAACTTGAAGCCAGGTCGTCGCTGCGGTGAACATTTGGACTTCCGGCCGCTATTGTGTTTGGATTTCCTGATACAAACCGCTCTTCGCGGTAGAAATCCAAACACAAAGGCGATCGCTCCGCTCCTCCTTTATTTGTACTTCTAGTCACTCACAGCAGTACAAGCCACTCTACTCCGCCCGGTTATTCCTCCGCCGGATCAAGTACACGGTGCTTAAGATGACCAGTCCTGCTGTAACGGAAATGATCAGAATCACCTTCCCGTTCGCACCGCTGTTTGCTGCTAATTGGGCGGCTGGATTCACGAAAGTAACAATAAGGATGCAGGCTGCCACCACGATCGCCAGCAGTGCACCTAGAACGTTTTTCCCTTTTGCTCCGCCCTGTGCTCCGCCCGGTCCCACATATGCACCGCTCCAGATCAGCCGTACGAGATAGGAACCCACACCCAGCATGAAAATTGCGTAATTACTAAGCGGATATTCCAGCCACTTCATTCCGTAGTTTTGCAGCGCCATGTCTGCCAGCAATAAGAATGCCATCAAAAGAAATGCCTGATTCCCCGCCTTGTGCCGCTGCTGCAATTGTCTCTCATCCAGGTTCGTTCTGCTCATCCTTCGTTCCCTCCCAAAATAATTGATCCAGCGTCTTCCCAAGGGTTACACAAATGTCAATACACAACCTCAGGGTGGGGTTGTAATCACCATTCTCAATCGCGATAATTGTCTGTCTTGTGACCCCCACGGCATCCGCCAGCTGCTTTTGCGACATGTCTTTTGCCGCTCTGGAGGCTTTGAGCCTCAGATTCTTCCCCATTCCCTCACCTCACGCATATTGTAAAATATATAAAACAAAATGTCTAGTATATTTAACATTAAAAACAAAAAGTTCGCGTTCATTAAAATTTGTTATATTCAGTGCGTACAATCACAAGTTCCGCCTAAGGCCAGTGATAAGGTGTAGAAGTGAAAAGAAGCACAAACCTACATCTAACCTGAGGAGGGGCCAACATGGCGTCCAATCAATTAAACGATACAACAATTCATCCCGGGTTCACCCCGGCAGCAATGGTCAGAGATATTGTCCTGCAGTTCCCCAAAGCAGCAGATTATTTCAAGGCACAACGGATCGATTTCTGCTGCGGAGGTGCCAAGCCGCTGGCTGAAGCCGCTGCCGAGAAGGGTCTTGACCCGGCAGCAATGGTTCAGGAGCTGAACAAGCTGCAAGAGCAGCACCCGGTTCTGGAAGAGGATACCGCCTGGAACGAGGCTTCGTCAGAGGAGCTGGTGGATTATATTGTGAACAAGCATCACCGTTACCTGCGTGAAGAGCTTCCGCTAATCAGTCAAAATGTAACCAAGGTGTTCCGCGTTCACGGTGAGGATTCACCGCACCTCGGAGAGATGCACCGTCTGTTCAATATGCTGCGTGAAGAGCTGCTGCAGCATACAGCGAAGGAAGAAGAGAGCGAATTCCCTAAGATGCTGGCCTACAATCAGAACCCAACCGAAGAAGGACTTGCGGAGCTGCGCGGACTGCTGCATAATTTGGAAGCTGAGCATGACGGGGCCGGAGAGATCCTGCGCGAGCTTCGCAGAGTAACTAATGACTACACACCGCCCGCACATGCCTGCACGACTTATCGCCTGACCTATGCCCGCCTTGAAGAACTGGAAGGCATGACTTTCGAACATGTACATCTGGAGAACAACATTTTGTTCCTGCGGTATCAATAGGACCTGCTGCAAGTTAGAAGTCCCTTCGGGGGCTTTTTACTTTTTCTTCCGGCAGAAATGATTTGAGAACCCTTCCTCTATGCGTTATCCTTAAAGAGTCTGGGAAAATACATATGAAGGCGGTGCCGTGGGATGTCCACGAAATGGATGCGCTTCATGCTGTGCCTTCTCTTGCTGGCCGCGGCAAGCGGTTGTGGCTTGGGATCAGAGAATGGCGGCAGCAGTAACGGAGGCCAAGGATTAACCTTTTCAGTCAAGGTGGGTGACAGTGAAATGGCCGGAAGCTCGGCCAGATTGCTTAACGAAGCTTACGTGCCTGGGAATTCAATAATAGAGCTGTTCAGAAAGAGCGGCGTTGTTACATTTTCAGCGGATGGAACTAGTATTCTTGAGGTGAATAAGGTCTCCCTGGGTCCGGATATGAGCTGGGAGGTTCAGGTGAACGGCAAGAAGGTTCAAGAGCTGAATACGACGCTGGAACCGGGTTCGGCCATTACGATGTCAGCAGGGCCTGCCGGAACCGGAAAGATGTTTCAGCCTGTCATCATCACGGTGAACGGGGGGAGCGAGCAGCCGGAGCTGACACATTCGCATGTGCTTTCTTTTATGCAGGATATGTCCGTCAAGGGACTGCTCAAGAACAGCGGTATGGTCCGGCTTGCCGAGGATAACCGGACGGTGCTTACTGTTATGGATTATACACCGCTCAGCAGCGAGGAATGGAGACTGAAGGTCAACGATAAAGGTCTGCTCGGTAATGGAGTGGACATGAAGCTCAGTCCGCAGGACAAGCTGGAGATCTCTCTGGTACTGAAATAAGTGAATGAATTATAGGAGTGAGATCGTGTATCAAATGAATGGATATCTGTGCGAAACTGCATGGGTATCCGTTTTTTTTGGACAGGAGAAGTCATCTCCACTTGTGTGAAAAAATTCACATACCGTGTGACTGTGGTCACACTTGTCATGGAATTGGGGACAGTATAATTTCTCTATCAGGTAAAGTTATTGAAGAAATCAGAGTTTCTGAAGGAGGGTCTACCAGTGGCAGCGGAAAGAGAAAAGTTAGTGCTGATTGGGAATGGCATGGCGGGAGTAGGCACTATTGAGCAGATTCTGAAGCTGGGCGGCGCTTATGATATTACTGTCTTCGGCAGTGAGCCGCATCCCAACTATAACCGGATTATGTTGTCCTATGTACTTGAAGGCAGCAAAACAATTGAAGACATCATTCTCAACGATCTCGGGTGGTATGAAGATAATCATATTACACTGCATACCGGCACGACGGTTACCCGGATCGATGAACAGAACAAACTCATATTGACCGATAATGGACTGGCGGTTCCTTACGATAAAGCAATTATTGCCACAGGCTCGAATTCTTTCATTCTCCCCGTACCCGGCAGCACCAAGGATGGGGTAGTCGGCTTCCGCGATATCGCGGACTGTGATGCGATGCTGGCAGCAGCGAAGCAGTACCGCACGGCGGCTGTAATCGGCGGAGGATTGCTAGGTCTTGAAGCTGCGAAGGGCTTGGTCAATCTGGGCATGGAGGTTACCGTTGTGCATCTGCTGGAGGATCTGATGGAGCGTCAGCTGGACCGTACCGCTTCTTCCATGCTACAGGCAGAGCTTACGCGTCAAGGTGTGAAATTCGCCATGGGCAAGCAGACGGTCGAACTGACCGGCGAAGAACGGGTGACCGGTCTGCGCTTCAGTGACGGCAGTGAACTGCCCGCAGAGTTTGTAGTGATGGCTGTTGGAATCAAGCCGAATGTCCAGCTTGCCAAGGACAGCGGAATCACCGTTAACCGCGGGATCGTAGTTGACGATTATATGCAGACTTCTATGGCAGATGTGTATTCTGTTGGCGAATGTACAGAGCACCGAGGAACCTGTTACGGACTCGTCGCACCGTTATTCGAGCAGGGCATGGTTCTCGCCAAGCATCTGTCCGGTGTTCAGACTCCAGGCTATGAAGGTTCAGTTGTAGCAACCAAGCTCAAAATTTCCGGGGTAGATGTATTCTCCGCTGGTGAATTCACCGAAACGCCGGAGCATACCGTCATTTCTGCCAAGGATGAATGGAAGCGAACCTACAAGAAGATTTTGCTTAAGGATAATGTAATTGTCGGTGCCGTCTTGTTCGGTGATGTAACGGAATCTGCCAACCTGCAGAAGCTTGTGAAAAACAGCACAGAGATGACTAATGAAATCTATGATGAGGTTATGGGCACAAGCTGCTGCGGCGGAGGCGGAGCCAAGAAGGGCATGTCCGTTGAAGCGATGGCCGATGAAGAAATCGTCTGCGGCTGCAACGGCGTAACCAAAAAAGCGATTGTGGATGCTGTTACGGAGAACGGCTTCACTACGGTGGATGAGATCAAAGCCTGCACGGGGGCAACCCGCTCCTGCGGCGGCTGTAAGCCGGTGGTGGAGCAGATTCTGCAATTCGTTCTCGGAGACAGCTTCCAGCAGAGTGCCAAGCAGGGGATTTGCAGCTGCACCTCGCTTAGCCGGGATGAGATCGTAGCCGAGATTACGGCTAAAGGCCTCCGGACCACCAAGGAAGTCATGCATGTCCTGGAATGGAAACAGGCAGAAGGCTGTTCGAAATGCCGCCCTGCAGTGAACTATTATCTGGGGATGATCTATCCTGACACACACGAGGACGAGAAGGAATCCCGGTTCGTCAATGAACGGATGAGCGCCAATATTCAGAAGGACGGAACTTATACAGTTATACCGCGGATGTATGGCGGGGTGACCACTCCTGAGGATTTGAAGCGGATTGCCGATGTGTCCCTGAAGTATGATGTGAAGGTTGTGAAGGTAACGGGCGGACAACGTCTTGACCTGATCGGTGTCAAAAAAGAAGATGTACCTAAGGTGTGGGAGGAGCTGGATATGCCGTCCGGCTATGGTTATGCGAAGTCGCTGCGTACGGTAAAAACTTGCGTGGGTTCGCAGTTCTGCCGCTTCGGTACACAGGATTCCATGGGCATGGGCGCTATGCTGGAACGCAAGTACGAACGGCTGGATATGCCGGCCAAGTTCAAAATGGCGGTTAACGGCTGCCCGCGCAACTGTGCAGAATCCTGCACGAAGGACATCGGGATTGTCGGCAATGACGGCGGCTGGGAAGTGTTCATCGGCGGGAACGGCGGGATTAAGCCGCGCATCGCAGATGCCTTCTGCAAGGTGAAGACCGACGAGGAGCTGGTTGAGGTCTGCTCCGCTGTTATCCAGTACTACCGTGAGACCGGTAATTACCTGGAGAGAACCTCCGAATGGGTAGAGCGCATGGGTCTTGAGCATATCCAGACTGTGGTTATGGGGAATGACGACAACCGTAAAGAGCTGGCGGCACGTATTGACTTTGCCCTGGCCCAGGTGAGTGATCCTTGGCGGAAAATGCTGGATGACAAAAACACCCGTACTGCGCTGTTCGAAGAGACACAGGTATAGTCTAAAGGGAGAGGGAGAGAGCATAATGGAACGGAGCAATCGGGAATATACGATAGGTGCAGTGGAAGATTTCATGCTGCAGATCGGCCGGGTAGTTCATGCAGGAGAGGTGGAATTAGCCATATTCCGCACATCGGACGGCGCAGTCTATGCGGTCCGCAACCACAGCCCCCACCCGAAGGGCGGTCCGCTCGCGGAAGGCATCGTATCAGGCTATTATTTATATGATCCGCTGCATGACTGGAAGATCGACCTTCGTACCGGAGAGGTTCAGGCACCGGACCGGGGGCAGGCAGAAGTCTATCCGGTTACAGTAGAGGGCGGAGTTGTTAAGGTCACTCTGCCTGCGGCAGTAACAACCCTAAATTAAAGGAAGAGCAGGTGCGGATATGTTTACGCAGAGCGTAGAGAATATCGTTGAGACAGCCGTAGGGAAACGCGACAAAATGAATGAGAGCCTGCCCAAATATTTTTTGGCGGCCCTCCTGGCAGGAGCATATGTGGGGATTGGTATTATTCTGATCTTCTCACTGGGGGCACCGCTGGCAGCGATTAAGTCACCGTTCCAGCCGCTGATTATGGGAGCATCCTTCGGGATTGCCTTGACCTTGGTTGTATTCGCAGGCTCAGAGCTGTTTACAGGTAATAATATGTTCTTCACGGTAAGCACACTTGCCGGGAGAACTACAGTCTGGGACACGGTGAAGAACTGGGTCCTGGTATTCCTCGGCAATGTAGCTGGTGCAGTGGTGCTGGCGCTGCTGATTCAGGGATCGGGCCTCTTCAAGGCAGCGCCTGCCGAGCATCTGATCTTCGCAGCCGCCGCCAAAAAGATGAGCCTTCCGTTCTCGGAGCTGTTCTTCCGCGGCATTCTCTGTAACTGGCTGGTCTGCCTGGCACTGTGGATGTCCTCCCGCGCCAAGAGTGAAGCGGCGAAGCTGGTCCTGATCTGGTGGTGTCTGTTCGCCTTCATCGCGAGCGGCTATGAACACAGTGTAGCGAACATGACGCTCCTGAGCGTAGCCGTGCTGCTGCCGAATCATCCAGAGACAGTGAGCATCGCCGGCTGGTTCCACAATATGATTCCTGTTACGCTTGGCAATATCATCGGCGGCGGTGTCTTTGTCGGAATGGCTTACTGGCTAATCTCGCCAGTACGGACTCCGCGTAAAGTATCAGCTCCTCCTCAGACGAAGAAAGCAAGCTGAATAGGATGGCCCCGCAGCGGTTAGATGGCTGCGGGGCTTTTTTGCCGCTCTATCCCTGCTATAATAGGGATAATTCTTACCAGGAGGTTATTTTCATATGAATATATTGATTCTAGGTGCCACCGGCCGGGTGGGGAGCCACATTGTTACCCATGCTCTTCAGGATGGACATCATGTTACAGTGCTGGTCCGTAACCCGGAGAAGGTTCAGCCTCTCCATGCCAACCTGACGATCCTCCAAGGTAATGTTCTTAATCAAGAAGATATCGCCCGGGCAGTGCAGGGGAATGATATAGTGATTAGTGCATTGAACACCGATGGGACAACCACGCTTACAGACAGTATGCCTTTTATCATCGGAGCCATGTATGAGGAAGGGATAGAGCGTATTATAACCGTAGGAACTGCGGGTATTCTCCAAAGTGAGCTTTCGCCTGAACTCCTGCGTTACCAATCCAGCGAATCTAAACGCAGGTCAACCCGTGCTGCAGAAGAACATGAACAAGCCTATCGCTTGTTGGAGCGATCGACTCTGAAATGGACCATTGTGTGCCCAACCGCTCTGTTGAACGGAGAACGCTTGGGAACCTATCGTGTGAGACAAGACATTCTGCCCGGCGGCGGTACTGAAATATCTGTAGCGGATACAGCGGAATTCACCTATAGTCAGATTGATACTAGCGATTTCATAAGATCCCGTGTCGGTATAGCTTACTGATAAGGGGAAATGGGCAGAAAAAAAGACGCCGGTAAGGGCGTCATGACCACTCTATTAAATTTTTTGGGTCAGATATGTTTCAATGAGGTGAATAGAGGGTATTATTGATAGGAAATTAAATTCGGCAAATTTCATTGGGACATAATTCGCAGTGGCAGATTTCCTGAAGCATCGCCAGATCCTTGATGACGATCATGCCATTCTCATACTCCACCGCATCTTTTTTGCGCAGATCACTAAGCATCCGGTTGACGCTCTCACGGGTAGCGCCGATCATGTTGGACAGATCTGTATGCGTGATTTTTTTGTTGATCAGAATGCTGTCGCCTGTCTTCTCGCCATAGGTGTTGCCAAGACGGATCAGTGTGGAGCAGAGTGCGCCCGGTTTGCCGTACATCATCAGATCGCGGAATTTCGTCTGGGTGAGACGGTGATGAATGCCCATCCATTTCATGAAGTCGATGGCGAAGTCGCAGTGCTGGCAGATCAGAATCTCCAGATCCTTCTGCTCGATTACGCCAACTTCACTCTCTTCAATGACTTCGGCAGTGAAGCTATGCTTCGTGCTGAAGAACGGGTCAGCCTGACCCACCATATCGCCAGCCTGATACATATACAGAATCAGTTCCTTGCCTTCGTCTGTAGATTTGGTCAATTTCACACGTCCACGCTTGATATAAAACAGTTTATCCGAGAAATCGCCTTCCCAGAACAGGTGTGATCCTTCAGGGACAACACGTTCCTTCATGGTGACCAACAGGCGGTTAAAGTTCTGCTCGGAGAAACAGTTTGTATTGCCGCGGGCTTCGATAACATTATAATGTTCCTTTATCATAATCGACATCCCCTTTATTCCCTCAGTTTTTCAGTAAATTTTAAATTAATTATACCTTGAAATTCCTCTTTATGGGTAAGTATTTTCGTATAAAAGTGTCGAATTTTTAACATTGTGATAAATTTCACTTCATTTGTGTGAGAAAGCTTATGTTTTTGAGCGCATGATAGGCTTCTTTACATGATTCAAAGGATATTATATCAGTTGCCACCTGTTCTGGATAGATGCAGAGGGGGCGGCTTTTTTGCGTTTGTCGTCCGTATTCCATATGATCCGTACAAATGCACATAACTCGCTTACAGGCGGACCTTGGTCACGGGCGGGCTTAGCGATACTCTGGAACTAAAGTGTCTGTTGTTTCCGCTGTGTGAGCGGAGGAGCGGACCAAGCCTCACTTAGCGAAGGAGAGTTTCAATTATGGCAAAAGTAGCAGATCCCTATCTGAAGGTCGATCCCTGGGCAATTATTGAGGAAGGCTTTGATCCGGAACGCAACCGGACTTCGGAATCTATTTTTTCACTGGGCAATGAGTATATGGGGGTACGGGGGTATGCGGACGAGGGCTACAGCGGCGATTCCTTGCCGGGGAGCTATTTCAACGGGCTGAATGAGCAAATGGAGGTTGGCAATCATTATAAAGGCATTATCCGGTCGCTGCGCTACATGGTTAATGCCGTGGACTGGCTGCATACCCGGATCTCGGTGGACGGTGAAACCCTGGATCTGGCGCACTCCCGCATAGAGGCGTATACCCGCAGACTGGATTTCCAGACGGGGACCTATACACGGGAGTTCATCTGGCTGCTGGCGGACGGGAAAAAGCTGAAGCTCTGCTTCACACGCCTGGTCAGCATGACTCTGTCTCATCTGGGACTGCAGCAGATTAGCTTCACCGCGCTTAATTTCACGGGTAAGGTAGATATTTGTACTGGCCTTGACTTCGGCATGGTTCATGAGGAACACGGCCAGAGTATGTGGAAAGAGCAGCAGCGCGGCGGGGAAGGAGCAATAACTGCCATTATGGCCCGTACGCTGACAACCGGAAATCAGCTGTTCTCGGGCTTTATCCTGAAGTCTTCACAGGCGCTGCATACGGAGCTTGTGGAAGATAACCGGTATATCGGGCGGCAATTCTCACTTATGCTGGCTGAAGGGGAGCCTGCTTCCTTCACGAAGCTTGTGGTCAATGTGACAGGCACGGATGCTGCCCCAGTTACAGACCATCTCTGGACAAAAGGCATGGAGCTTGCAGCAGCGGCGGACCGGCTGGAGGAGGAAGAGGTGGTTGCTGACCAAGCCTCCTATTGGAGCAGCATCTGGGCAACCAGCGATATCCGGATTGAGGGCGACCCGGAGAATCAGCAGGGCATCCGTTTTTGTATTTTTCAGCTGTATCAGACATATCACGGGGACCATCCCGGGTATAACATCGGTGCCAAAGGGTTAACCGGCGAAGCTTACCGGGGGCTTGCCTTCTGGGATACCGAGTCCTACTGTCTGCCGTTCTATCTGTTCAATAACCCGAAGGCGGCCCGCAGTCTGCTGGAATTCCGCTACAAGACGCTGCCTCAAGCGCTCCAGCGCGGGAAGGATGTGGATTGCGCGGGCGCATTCTATCCGATTGCCACGATTGACGGGACAGAGAGCTGTGACCTGTGGCAGCATTCCAATCTGCAGCTTCATGTCGGGACAGCAGTCGCCTACGGCATCTGGCATTATGTGAAGAACACCGGGGACCTGGAATTTCTCTACAGCAAAGGCGCCGAAATGCTGATTCAGATCAGCCGTTTCTACGCATCCCGCGGCCAGTGGGGTCAACGCACCGGAGAATACGGATATTTCGGCGTGATGGGGCCGGATGAATTCCAGCTGATGGTTAACAATAACTGCTACATCAATCTGTTGGCTCAGAAGTTATTCGAATATACGCTCGAAACAGTAGCCCTCATGAAGGCGGAGGCGCCTGAAGAATATGCGGCGGTTATAGCGGTTACTGCACTCCGCGAGGAGGAATTGGCTGACTGGGACCACAAGCGTGTCCATATGAAAATCCCGTTCGATCCCGGCAGCGGCATCTACGAGGAGCATGACGGATTTTTTGATATGCCGCATATCGACATTCATTCGATTCCGGTTGCAGAATTCCCGCTGTACTCGAATTGGTCGTATGACCGCCTGTACCGTTACGATATGATCAAGCAGCCGGATGTGCTGATGTTCATGTTCCTGTACAACGGGCAGTTCTCCTGCGAGACCAAGCTGGCGAATTATGAATATTATGAACCGAGATGTATTCACGAGTCCTCACTCTCGCCGTCGATTCACTCGATTCTGGCCAGTGAGCTGGGCAAATCGGAGGAAGCGTACCGGTTCTTCGAGTTCGCCACGCGCCTGGATCTGGACAACTATAACCGCAATACCTGGGAAGGGCTGCACACCACATCGATCGCCGCAGCGTGGATGAACATCGTCTACGGCTTCGGGGGGATGCGCTCGGATGGAGATTGTCTGTCCTTCCGGCCGGTGCTGCCGCAGAAGTGGACCGCTTACAGCTTCCAGGTGATGTGCAGGGGCGTACTGCTGGGTATTACGGTAAATGCAGAGTCGGTTTCCTTCAGAGCAGTCAATGGCGGAAGCACAGAGGTGCTGATCTATGATCAGCGGGTGACCGTAGATGAAGCAGGAATCGAGCTTCCTCTCGCTGAAGGGATGACTGTGTAATGGACTGGACGGTAAGTGAGCGCAGCTTCGAGCCTGGGCGGATTACGGCGAACGGCAACAAATTTATGACCGGCAATGGCTATATGGGCTTCCGGGGAGTCCTTGAGGAGTTCGGGAAGGAGCAGCTTGCGGCGGTTACATTGGCCGGAGTGTATGACCGGGCGGGCGACAAATGGCGTGAGCCGGTGAACGCACCGAACGGGCTGTATACGGTAGTCAGCACCAACGGCTGCAAACTTAGTATGCTGGATACCGAACCGCTGGCCCATACACAGAGCCTGGATCTCCGCTCAGCTATCCACCGGCGGGAGACAACGTTCAGCATCCCGGGAGGCGGGAAGCTGACCCTGACCGCCGAGCGGTTCGTCAGCATGGATCAGCTCCATCTGCTGGCTGCCAGATGGACCCTTCACTGCACCGCCGACTGCCGGATAGAGATTACTACAGGAATCGATGCCGCAGTGTGGGATATCAACGGCCCCCATCTGCTGGAGCAACAGAGCCGCTCGCACGGCGGGGTGCTGCTGTCAACAGCAGTTACCGGGGAGCTGGGGCTGCCGGTGGCGGTGGCGGAGCTTATAGTGTTCGGTACCGCTGAACAGGCGAAGCGGGTTGACGCTGTTATCGAGCTGGATGGAGGAACCGCGCTGCGCCATATTTCTATAGAAGCCAAGGCAGGTGAGACTCATACATGGTGCAAATATGCAGCCGTGTACACGGGCCTGGATATAGAAGGCGCTCCTGCGGAAGGCAGCCCTGATGAGCAGGCGGTGCGGGCCGTCCAGGAGGCCGCCGCTACAGGGTATCCCGGCCTGCTGGAGGCTCACCGGCGCAAGTGGGCGGAGCGATGGTCACGCAGCGATTGTATCATTGAAGGCGATGTGGAGGCGCAGTTCGCGCTGCGGTACAGTATGTATCAGCTGCTGATCATTGCACCGACGAAGTCGGAGAAGGTCTCGATTCCGGCGCGCGGCTTGTCCGGGCAGGTCTATAAGGGGGCCGTATTCTGGGATACGGAGATGTTCATGCTGCCCTTTTTCCTGCACAGTGATCCTGGGATTGCCCGCAATCTGATGATGTACCGCATCCACACGCTGGACGGAGCACGGCGGAAGGCGGAGGAATACGGATATTTAGGCGCCTTCTACGCATGGGAGAGTCAGGACTCCGGGGACGATGCCTGCACTCTGTTCAATGTGAACGATGTATTTACCGGGCGCCCCATGCGGACCTATTTCCGGGATAAGCAGATTCATATCAGTGCAGATGTCGTGCACGGACTCTGGCAATACGTGACCTTCACGGGAGATGACAGCATTCTGGCGGACGGCGGGGCGGAGGTGATCTGGGAATGTGCGTGTTTCTTCTATTCCTATGCTTACTATAATCTTGTAAAGCGGCGTTATGAGCTGCTGGATGTTACCGGCCCGGATGAATATCATGAGCGGGTGAATAATAACGCATTTACGAGCGCCATGGTTCAGGAGACACTGAAGATTGCCTTGCAGACAGCAAAAAGGTTGCAGGACAAATATCCGGCTGTGTATAACGGTCTTGCTGAATCGTATGCAGACGGGCCGTTCCTGGATGAGTTCACAGCAATGCTGGCACAGCTCTATGTTCCGCAGCCGGACCCGGATACGCTGGTGATTGAACAATTCGACCATTATCTGCAACTGGAGGATGTGTCTCTGGCTGAGCTGAAGGCACGGGTCATTCACCCGAATGAGTACTGGGGCGGAGGCAACGGGCTGGCAACAACCACAAGAATCCTGAAGCAGGCCGATGTGGTGCTCATGCTTCATCTGTTCCGGGACAGATTCAGCAGGGAAGTGAAGCAGGCCAACTGGAAATTCTATGAGCCGCGAACCGAGCATGGCTCCAGCCTCAGCGCGTGTATCTATGCGCTGGCTGCAGCGGATATCGGCTTGCCGGATTGGGGATATCCGTATTTCATGCGCACTGCCACCGTAGATCTAACCGGTGAATCGAAGCAGTATGTCGGAGACCTCTATATTGGCGGGACGCATCCGGCGGCGAACGGTGGCGCGTGGATGGCTGCGGTTCTTGGCTTCGCGGGTGTGCGGTTTGATGGCCAGACCGTCACCCTTAAGCCGTCTCTGCCGGAGACCTGGAGTTCCATTGAGCTGCCGGTAATCCTGCGCGGAGGCAGCTTCCGGCTGCGGATCGGCCGCGAAGAGATCACGGTTACGGCAGCGCCGGGCAACAGCGAAGCGGTAAGCTTCGCCGGGTTCGGCGATGAGGCGGTGCCGTGCCCTCCCGGTACGATCCTGGAGTTAGCGTATGAGTCCAATCAGAGAGGAGCATGACCATGATGCTGGAGCATATGAAGGGCGCTATCTTCGATCTGGATGGCGTGATTGTAGACACGGCCAAGTATCACTATCTGGCCTGGCGCTCGCTCGCCGGGGAGCTGGGCTTCCCGTTCACCGAACAGGACAATGAGCGGCTCAAGGGCGTCAGCCGGATGAGATCCCTGGATATTCTTCTAGAGATTGGCGGCCTTGAATACAGCGAAGCAGAGAAGCTGGCGATGGCGGAGAAGAAGAACCGCCTTTATGTAGAATATATCTCAGGTCTGGATGAATCAGAGCTGCTGCCCGGAGTCAGAGCCTATCTGAATGCGCTCAGAGCACGCGGCGTGGCTATTGCCCTTGGCTCTGCGAGTAAGAATGCGGAATTCATACTGGAGAAGCTGAATATCGCGGGGCTGTTCGATACGGTGGTAGACGGCAACAAGGTCTCGCGGGCGAAGCCGGACCCTGAGGTGTTCCAGTCTGCCTGCCGGGAGCTGGGGCTGCAGCCGCAGGACTGTGTGGTATTCGAGGATGCCGAGGCCGGAGTAGCCGCCGGCAAGGCGGCAGGAATGCAGGTGGTCGGTATCGGGAAGCCTGAAGTGCTGAAGGCAGCGGATCTGGTGATATCCGGATTGCATGAATTGTAAGGGCTTGATAGAATGGCTCTTGAGGAACTTTTTTCCTCTATTATCTATTCTATTATAGAAGGAAAGCTTGAGGGATGATGATGGAAACGTTGTTGCTATGGCCTGAAGGTGCGCCTGGAGCGCTAGGAGCCAGTGAAGAGGATCAGCCTGCGATCACACCTTATTTAGTTGAAGGCAAAGGGAATGCCGCTGTTCTGGTCTGTCCGGGAGGCGGGTACGCGATGCGTGCCGACCATGAAGGCGGTCCGGTTGCGGAGTGGCTGAATACACTCGGAATCTCAGCATTCGTGCTGCGTTACCGTGTTGCGCCTTACCAATACCCAAGTGCGCTGCTGGATGCGCAACGGGCGCTGCGTACGATCCGCTTCCGCGCGGACGAATTCGGCATTGACCCGGACCGTCTCGGCATTCTGGGCTTCTCGGCGGGCGGACATCTCGCTTCTACCGCCGGGGTATCTTATGATCTGGGCAATCCTGATCACCCGGAGCCATTGGAGCGGCTGTCCAGCCGTCCTGACTGCCTCATTCTATGCTACCCGGTTATCTCGATGACCGAAGGGGTCACACATCAAGGCTCGAAGGAGAATCTGCTGGGAGCCATTCCTGATGCGGAGCTGTCGCTTAAGCTCAGCAGCGAGTTCCAGGTAACCCCGGACACGCCGCCAACGTTCCTCTGGCATACCTCGGACGATGATTATGTCCCGGTGGAGAACAGCCTGCTGTTCGCCGCAGGTCTTAGCCGTCATAAGGTTCCATTCGATCTGCATATCTATGCGCATGGCGTACACGGTCTGGGCTTAGCCCCTGAAGAGCTGCACACCAAGACCTGGACGGATGCCTGTGCCTCGTGGCTGCAATTGAACGGATATACGAGAGCGTGAACTTCTGTATCTATGCCCGCGTCCAAGGGGACGGTGATACATCAGCTGAGATGAAGAGCGTCCCACGCTGCCGGCCGGCAGCAGGACGTTCTTTTTTTGCAGGGTTAGAGACCTTTAGATAACCGCTCCAGGTGACTATGCTTCTATATTAATTTATAATATTCTACGGATAGCGTGATACGAGAGACTCAGGAAAGGCAGGTACATATTATGGAGCTTAGATTTCCACAAGTGAATACAGCGGAAGAAACTGCTGAGGTTGCCCGGTTGGCAGCAGAAATATGGCATGAACATTATGCCTCTATTATTACCATTGCGCAGATTGATTACATGATTGGAAAGTTCCAATCGGTTCCCGCGATAACGGATCAGATCCATCATCAGGGCTACGAATATTACTTGATCCATAACGGCGAAGGCTCCACAGCCGGATATATGTCGGCCAGAGAAGAGGAAGGGAAGCTCTTTTTGAGTAAGTTTTATATCAGTAAGGAGTACAGGGGGCGCAGCTATGCCAGCCAAGCGTTGGCCTTCCTGGAGAAGCTGTGTCAGGACCGTAATCTGACTCATATCTGGCTGACAGTCAATCGTGATAACGAATCCAGTATTGCAGTATATAAGAAAAAAGGCTTCCGGACCCTACGGGGACAAATGGCGGATATCGGCAATGGATTTGTTATGGATGATTTTATTATGGAAAAAGAAATTCCTGTCCCCTAAGCGAGGAAGCGTGGAAAGGAACTACATATTCATGAACAAGGGTTCGGGTTCATCCTATAACCAATCGGTGACTTATTGGAAACAATATCAAAAATTTTTTTCTAAGGAAATGCAGATCGATGCGGAACATATGCCAACTGAGGAATGGATGATCTGGAATAATGCCCATATTCATCTGGACCGTATGCCAGCTCCTGACGCACCTTTAAAAATCATTTTCATTCATGGAGCTGGCGGCAATGGAAGATTGCTCGCGCCTTATGCGCGCATGCTGCAAACCTATGGTTATGAAGTCGTCTCTCCGGATCTGCCTCCCTATGGTCTAAGCTATACCGATTCAGGGGAATCATTGGATTATCAACTCTGGATTGACATCCTGAATGAACTGATCGAACAGGAGCTGAAACGGGACGGCAAGCCTGTTATTTTGCTGGGCTCCAGTATTGGCGGCATGTTGGCTTATCACACCGCAGTACAAAGTAAGCAGGTCAAAGGGTTGATTGCAACGACATTTGTGGATACGAGTGAGGTGAAGGTTCGAGATCAGCTAGCTCCTAACAAACTCATTAGCCGGTTAGGCGGATGGTGTATGAATCAATTCCCTGCCCTAACAGATACCCTGCAGATCTCTGTGAATAAAGTATCCCGGATGAAATGGATCACGAACAACGCTGAACTGACCAGACTCATTATGAATGATCCTCATGCGGCAGGCACAAAAATCCCTTTACGCTTATTAAGAACCTTTCTAAATATGAAACCGGTCCTAAAACCTCAGCATTTTGACCTTTGTCCGGTATTACTCGTTCATCCTCAATTAGATCCTATGACTCCTTACCATTTCAGCAGACCATTTTATGACCATCTAAAAAGCAGAAAAGAATCTGTGATTTTAGAGGGTGCAGGTCATTTTCCGATTGAACAACAGGGGCTGGAGCAGATGATTGCTGCTGTGCTTGCTTTTTTGAGAACAGTAGAGGAAGAATTACAGCTAGCATAAGCCGTCCGGCTCAATGTGCTCAGGATGAAGCACTATAAAACCAGTCCAACGCGGGATGTTCGTGTGAGGGCTGGTTTTTACTTGGGTGAGAAACTCCATACAAATGGACATAAAGAACTTTGAAATAAACCTGTGTAAGCGCTTATACGTTTGTTATATTATTAAAACTGGAGGTGAATCCAGATGTTGTCCACGCTTGTAAAACCCATTGTCAGGCTCAGTGTCAAGCAGCAGTTGATTCTGCTGTTCCTGATTATGATTACGCCTATTCTGATTCTGAACAGCTACGGCAACTACAAGGCAGAGGAGATTCTGAAGCACCATGTGACCAATGCCTATGTGGAGCTGAACAAGCAGAATTTCGCCATTATTAACAGAGACATCGATACAGTGAACAAAATAACGACCACCGTCATCCAGAATCCGGTCCTGCAGCAGCTCAATATGAGCGGGAATGATACGGTGCTGGAGCGTGTGGAACGTTATGAGACCATCGAGAAGCTGCTCGGCAGCTATTCGCAGGGAGCGGAGCGGGGGGACGGCATTTACTACTCGCTGTACGTATATGATCCAGATAACTACTACTTTTTCGCTCCCAATTTTCCGCAGGTGAAGAAGGCGGGGGTTTATTTTTTCTCCAAGGAGGAACGGCCGTACTGGTTCGAACAGGTGGTGCAGCAGAAAGGCCGCGGTACCCTGATGTTCACCGAGAAGCTGAGTCCGCAGGCCGAAGATCTGAAGACGCTTACGTATGTCAGGGCTGTCAATAATATTTACCGCGGGGAAGGAACGCTCGGCGTGCTGGTGGTGACCAAGATGGAATCAAAGATCGGTGAATCGCTAAGGTCCATCTCACTGCCGGACGGGGAAATCTATCTGACGGACATGAGCAACCGTGTGCTGGCCTCCACCACGAATTCAACCGGAGAGGTGATCGTTCTGCCGGACGGCTCGGAGGCGGGAGATCCGGAGGGAACCGAGGATATTATCACTGATGACTTCATCTATGTGGTGAACAACAATCATGCCTTTGAGCAAAAGCTGGTCTACAAGGTACCCGTCAAATCCCTGCTCCAGCAGCAAAACGAAATGAAACGCGTCATTCAATACATAACAGTGGCCTATGCGCTGTTCGGATTGATCATCATTACCTACTTCTGGCGTTCGCTGATGACCCCTTTGCAGAAGCTGGCTTTTTTTGTGCGCAAGTATGAGCCGGGCAACCGTGTGCCCGAGACTCCCCGCAGAGGAAGCAACGATGAGGTCAGTGTTCTAATTAACGCCACGTATGATATGGCCCGCAGGCTCAACAGCCTGATTATGTACAAATACCAGATGGAGCTGAAGCAGAAGGAATCGCAGCTGCAGCTGCTCTATCAGCAGATCAACCCGCATCTGCTGTACAACACTCTGGAGAGTATTTATTGGAAAAGCTCGCTCGAAGGCAACGTGGAATCCGCGGAAATGATCAAGGAATTATCCAAGCTGATGAAGATCAGCTTAAGCCGGGGCCGGGAGCTGATCACGCTCGAAGAGGAGCTTGAGCATGCCGGTGCCTACATCAAGCTCCAGCAGCACCGGCATGATTATGTGTTCGCCGTTATCTGGAATATTGCTCCCGGGACCACCAGGAATCTGATTCCCAAGATCACCCTTCAGCCCCTGATCGAGAATGCCATTATCCACGGGGTTAAGCATATGGAGGAGGACGGTGAAATCATCATTACCTCTATGCTGGAGGATGGCCGGATTCGGATTACCATTGAGGATAACGGCTATAAGCAGGTCGATTATAAGGCTATCGAGCAGATTCTCAATGACGACAGCCCGAACCCGGTGAACGGCTACGGTATCCGCAATATCCATCAGCGTGTGCAACTGCACTTCGGCGGGGATTACGGGATCAGCTATGGACCGCGCGAGCGCGGAGGCACGATAGTTAGTGTGATCCTTCCGAAGTCAGAGACTATAGAGTAGAGGAGAGAATACGGTGTTCAATATACTGGTTGTTGATGATGAGCCGCTCATTTGCAAAGGACTGAGCAGTCTGCTGGCTGCTTCCGGGCTGGATATTGACCATATCTATACGGCAGGCAGCGGGTATGAGGCACTGGATTGTATCCGTATGGAGGAGATTGATCTGCTTGTGACCGATATCCAGATGGGGGCTATGAGCGGGATCGAACTGATGCAGCATGCCAAAATGACCAGGCCCTGGATGCAGACGATCGTTATCTCTGCGCATGAGACCTTTCAGTATGCCCAGATGGCCGTCCGGCTGGGGGCGAGAGACTATCTGATCAAACCGCTGAACAGTGAGCAGTTCCTGGATTCGGTACGCAGTGTCGTCCTGAAGATGAATAGACCGTCGCCGGAGCTGGCCACTTATATGGATGGGAATGCAGACCGCTTCCGCCTGGAGGAGCCGCTTCCCGAGTACAGCGAGCTGCTGAACAGCCTGCTTACGGAGACTGCGGCGGTGCTGGGGGCAGAGGAGAAGCGGCGCAAGCTGGATGAGCTGAAGCTGCAGGGGCCGTTTTTTGCGGTGATCAAAATCAAGCTTCCCCTGCCACAAGACCGGCCTGAACAGAGGTACACTACCCGCGATCATACCCTGCTGCGTTACGCTGCCTTGAATATTGCCAAGGAGCTGCTGGATCAGGAGTGGAATTCCACTGCCTTCTATTCGCCGGACCAGGAGATTACGGTCATCATCCAGTGGGATGAGCAGAGCTATGAGGAGCCATCCACCGGCCAGCTGAGCCGGCTGGAGGTGCTGGGCCGCAGCCTCCATTACAATATTAACCGCTATTTGCAGCTCCGGGCTGTCATCGGCATCAGCCAGATTCTGAAGGGGCTGAGCTTCATGGATGTGCTGAACCGGCAGGCCTCGAAGGCGATCCTCTGGAACAACGAGCATGCCGATCATTATGTGTTCTATTATGGGGATTTCAACTGGAACAACTATGCTGCTGATCCGTCACCCGAGGAGCTGCATACGCATAGCAATCTGATCGTGCAGAAGGCGAAGGAATACATTGACGGGAATTACGCCCAGAAGGGTCTGACGATCCATGAAGTAGCGAAGAAGAATCATGTCAGCCCTAATTACCTGAGCTATCTGTTCAAGAAGAATACAGGCTATAACCTCTGGGAATATGTCATTAAGCTGCGGATGGAGGACAGCCGGGAGATGATTCTGAACACCGATCTGCGCCGGTATGAGATTGCGGAGCGGGTGGGGTACGAGTCGCCGGAGCATTTTAGCAAAATTTTCAAAAAATACTTTGGGCTCAGCCCCAGCGAACTGAAGAAGTAAGAACGCTTACGATTGCCATAGATATAGACATGTTAAGTCTCTCCCTCATTTCCTACAATGAAGACAGGAGGCGCTTTCCCATAAAGTGCTGAAAGACCACAGGAATGAGGGAGCCGGAATGAATCAGTCTGCTGCGTTACATGATCACCTTCCAGCGGAGCTGGAGAGCAAGCCGTACAAGCAGAACCGCTGGAAAAAGAATTATTGGGGCGTGATGTTTCTTGTCCCCGCATTGATTATCTTCATTATGTTTATGTGGGTGCCTATCTTCAAAGGGTTCCTGTACAGCTTCTACACCGTTGATTTCGTCAAAGGGAATACCTTCGTCGGCCTGGACAATTATGCCAGGGCACTTACTGACCCCGATGTACTGATTGCTGTCAAAAACACCTTATACTATATGCTGCTCTGCCTGGTGATCGGCTTCTGGGTTCCGATTGCCTTTGCCATTGCCATCTCCGAGCTGCGGAAATTCGGCGGATTCGTGCGCGTTGCTGCGTATTTGCCATATGTCATGCCTGCTGTAGTCCTATACGGGCTGTGGCGTTGGCTGTATGATCCCGTTGGACCGATAAATGCGGTAATCGGCAGCACCGGAGCGGAGCAGATCGCCTTCCTGACCGATACCCGGTGGTCGATGATCTCGCTGGTCTTCATGGAGACCTGGCAGCAGTTCGGCTCGGGGATGCTGATCTATCTTGCTGCGGTGCTTAGTATTCCCCGGGACTGGTATGAAGCCGCCGAGATTGACGGAGCCGGAGTCTGGGCCCGTATCCGCCACATCACACTGCCTTCGCTGCGCAATCTGATTCTGCTGATGCTGATTCTTCAGGTGATTGCCACCTCTCAGGGCTACCAGTCACAGCTGGCCTTGCTGGACGGGGGGCCGAACAATGCTACCCTGACGTATGCGCTGCTTATTGTGAAGTATGCTTTTACCAGACTGGATTATGGTACGGCGACTGCGCTGGGGATGCTGATGTTTGTTGTTCTGGGCGGTTTGGGCATTCTTCAGTTCAAGCTTAACAAGGAGGACAACTAGGATGAAGAGCGCAGACAGAGGTATTCTCTCGGAGCATGACCTGAAAAAGACCAGCAACAGGGTGGTCTACGGAATTATGGTGCTGTTCATTGTCCTGATGATATTCAGCATGCTGTATCCCATCCTCATGACGATGTTCAACGGGCTAAAGTCGAATATCGAGGTCAATTCCTTTCCGCCGCATTTTTTTCCGCAGGAATGGCATTTCGGTAATCTGAAGGATGCGCTGGATTATATCGATCTGGCTATGTTTCTGCGGAACACCCTGTATATTTTTGCAGGGAATATGGTCGCCACGCTAATTGTACTGGGACTCGCGTCCTTCAGTATCTCACGGATGAATGTGCCTTACCGCAAGGCCTTCTATTTCTTCTTCCTGATGACACTGTTCATTCCGGCTACGAGCTATATGATTCCGAACTTTGTCAATCTGAAGGAGCTGGGCCTGCTCAATCAATATGCGGCCTTCTGGCTGCCGGCAGGCGCGAACACGTTCTTCTTCCTGCTGCTTAAGAATTTCTTCGACGGGATTCATCCTGAGATTCTGGAAGCCGCGCGGATGGACGGGGCCTCGGAGCCGAGAAGCTTCTTCACCATCGCGGTGCCGCTGTCGATTCCTATTTTTGCAACACTGGCGATCTTCATCTTCTCCACAGCCTGGAATGACTGGTTCTGGCCGTCGCTGGTCATGCACAGTGAGGAGAAGTATACGCTCGCTACCGCTATCTATAAGTACGTTATCAATGTAAAAGCGCTGAATACGAACATCAAATTCGCAATTCTGTTCATTGTCTCTCTGCCGCCGATCCTGGTATTCCTGGTCTTCCAGAAGTTCATTATGCGCGGAGTTTCATTGTCTGCGGTCAAAGGCTGAGCAGGAAGGATGAGGTCCGGTAGAGATCGTACTCCTGCACATGAAGGGAATATAAATACACCTCGTTTGTAAACGGTTTCTCTTTTAAGATGAATTTGTAAGCTCATTATGATATGGAAAAGGGGAGTTACCATGCGTAAAGTTTCCAGCGTATTCGCCTGTCTCCTGGTCACGGGGACCTTATTGTCTGCTTGCGGCGGCAATAATAACGGCAACAAGCCGGCGGCTGACGGGGGAGAAGCGACACCTGCACCAGCAGCGACCCAGGCGGCGGAAGAGTCAGCCACTCCGTCTGCAGCACCGGCTGACGATATCACCCAGAAAAAGGTGACAATCAAAATCCACTATCCTACGCCGGACCTGACCGAGGTGAGAGCGCAGGAGGATGACAAAATCAAGCGGTTCCAGGAAGTCTATCCGAACGTGGAGATCGTCAAGGACGACTGGCAGTATAATGTAAGCGAGATCGGGGTGAAGATGGCAGCGAATGAAGCGCCGACCTTCTTCAACACGTATGCCACCGAAGCTAAATTCCTGATTGAGAAGGGCTGGGTAGCCGACATCACCGATCTGTGGAATAACTATGAGTTCAAGGATCAGATCAATCCTGTGCTGCAGAACCAGTTCATCATTGACGGCAAGGTGTATGGGGTTACACAAAAGGGTTACGTCACTACAACAATGATCAACAAGAAGATGCTGGATGACAAAGGTGTAGCCGTACCTCCAATGGATTGGACCTGGGACGACATGCTGAACACAGCCAAAGGAGTGGCTGATCCCAAGAAAGGTATCTCCGGGATTGCCCCGATGGGCAAAGGCAACGAAGCCGGCTGGAACTGGACCAACTTCCTGTTCGAAGCAGGCGGGGAGATTCAGAAGATTGAGGGCGGAAAGGTGGTGGCCACCTTCAATTCCGAAGCTGGTGTTAAAGCGCTGGACTTCTATAAAAAGCTGAGATGGGAAGCCAAAGCGGTTCCCCAGGATTGGGCGCTCGGCTGGGGCGATGCTGTAGGTGCCTTCCAGCAGGGCCGTACCGCGATGGTAATGGCCGGCTCCGATGGCGTCATTGAACAGGCGCTCAATCAGGGAGGCTTCAAACCGGAGGATGTGCTGACCTATCCAATGCCTGCGGCTGAGAAGGGCGGCAAGCATACCGGTGTTCTCGGCGGCGACTATCTGGTCATCAACCCTAATGCCAGCAAGGATGAGCAGGAGATGGCCTTCCGTTATATTACCTTCGACTATTTCTCGGATAAAGGCCTGGATGCGCTCGATGCCATTCTGCAGCAGCGCAAGGCGGACGGCAAATACTTCATTCCGCCGCTTCTGGATTACTATGCTGCCGATTCCGACTTCGGCAAGAAGACCAAAGCAGTGTATGACAAATACTCTGATATTGTATATCAATACAATACAGATATTATGGCTCTGCTCGACGGCAAGCCTGAGGCGCAGTACAATACCCAGGACTACTATGCAACCATGTCCAATGTCATTCAGGAGCTGTTCGCCAAGGAAGGCACGGACTCGAAGGCCCAGCTTGATGCAGCAGCCGCAACCGTACAGAAGAAATTTTTCGATACCATTAAGGTGGAGTAGCCTGGGATGTCTCTTTCTAGACTTAGGGGAAGAGATGAATAAGGGGGGCAGCAGAGATGCTGTCTCTTTTTTTTCCTTTCAGGAAATTATGCCAATAACATTTTAAGAGGAATCCTGCCAAAAGTGCAACATTACTGCCCCAAAGAAGCGTTCTATGCTGAAATCCTGCACGAACTGCAACAAATTCAGCGCTAACGTGCTCTAAACACCGAAATTTGTGCAAATAATGCAACATTGTACTTGCAACCCGTAAAAGTTATAGAGAAATCCTGCAAAAACTGCAACATTACCATTACTGCTCCTTAAAAGCGGCGGGTGAGAGAGGCATTAGCATCGTTCACCCGCAGGGTAATTTACCGTCCTTTAAAAGGACGGCAAAGCCGTTTCCACTTGGCAGAGATTTATATTTATATTCACCGTCAGAGTGAGTCTGTAGAAGAGCGACGGATGAACCGAAGTGGAGGCTTGGCATTCATGAGCAAAATTCCCGAAGCCCAACCGGCATTGCAAGGCAAGATGGGCCATCAACGCTGCAGACTATCGTATTGCGTTCGCAGAATAGACAAATATTAATTAAATATTACATATAATGTGGAAAAAATACCGGTAAACGATCGAATGAAAGCGCTTTGAAAACAACTCAAAAAAAACTTTAAACTTTGTGAAAGATTTCACTATACAAGGTGAAAAGGATGTGCTAAGATAAATGTATAGAAAGAAACAACCTAAAAATTGACAGGAGGACGAGGGAGATGGCAGTTAAAAACGAAGTCGCCGCCCAAGTGAAACAAACCACCGCTGAAGAGTATATTCAGGTTTTGGTGGATAAAGCAAAGAAAGCCCACGAAGCGTTCATGGGCCTGGATCAAGAGCAGACAAACACAATCGTTCATGCAATGGCGCTGGCCGGACTCGACAAGCATATGTACCTGGCAAAACTGGCTGTTGAAGAAACAGGACGCGGAGTATACGAAGACAAAATTACAAAGAACATCTTCTCCACTGAATATATCTGGCACGGTATTAAGTACGACAAGACTGTAGGCGTTATTGAGGATAACGCTTATGACAGCTTCCAGAAGATTGCTGAACCAGTCGGAATCATTATGGGTATCACACCGGTAACCAATCCAACATCCACCACGATGTTTAAAGCTTTGATTTCCGCTAAGACACGTAACCCTATTATATTCGGTTTCCACCCGTCAGCGCAAGAGTGCAGTGCGGCAGCAGCCAAAATTCTGCATGATGCAGGCGTAGCAGCAGGCGCACCTGAGAACTTCATCCAATGGATTGAGCTTCCTACGATGGACAAAACAAACGCACTGATGAACAATCCGGACGTTGCACTGATTCTGGCAACCGGCGGATCGGCAATGGTCAAGGCAGCTTACAGCTGCGGCAAACCGGCACTCGGCGTAGGTCCTGGTAACGTGCCTGCTTTCATCGAGAAGAGTGCTGATATTGATCAGGCTGTAACAGACCTTATCCTGTCGAAGACTTTTGATAATGGTATGATCTGTGCTTCCGAGCAGGCAGTTATCATTGAAGAAGCCATCTTCGATCAAGTGAAAAAGAAAATGATTGCAAACGGCTGTTACTTTGTGAACAAAGAAGAAGCAGCTAAGCTGACCAGCGGCGCAATGAACGTAGAGAAATGTGCAGTTAACCCGGCTATCGTTGGCCAATCCGCTGTGAAGATCGCTGAAATGTGCGGCATTCAGGTTCCTGCCGGAACGAAGATCCTGGTAGCTGAGCTTGAAGGTGTAGGTACTAAATATCCATTGTCCGCTGAGAAGCTGAGCCCGGTTCTGGCTTGCTACAAAGTGAAGAATGCTGACCAGGGTATCGAGCGCGCAGCTCAAATCGTTGAATTTGGCGGCATGGGCCACAGCTCGGCTATCCATTCCAACAACGAAGAAGTAATCATGAAGTTCTCCAACCGTTTGCAGACCGGACGTATTCTCGTCAACTCGCCATCGACTCACGGCGCAATCGGCGACATTTACAACACTAATATCCCTTCATTGACACTGGGCTGCGGATCTTACGGACGCAACTCGGTATCGCAGAACGTCACTGCAATCAATCTGATCAACGTGAAAAGGGTGAATCGTCGTACCGTGAATATGCAATGGTTTAAAGTGCCTGACAAGATTTACTTCGAAAAGGGAGCCACTCAGTACCTGGCCAAAATGCCTGATATCACACGCGTTGCTATCATCACTGACCCTGTAATGGTTAAACTGGGGTATGTTGAAAGAGTTGAGCACTATCTGCGTCAGCGCCAGACTCCTGTAGCGATCGAAGTGTTCTCGGAAGTTGAACCGGATCCATCGACTACTACTGTAGAAAAAGGTACAGCTATGATGAACAGATTCCAGCCGGACTGCATCATCGCACTCGGCGGTGGTTCCCCAATGGATGCTGCCAAGGGCATGTGGCTGTTCTACGAACATCCGGATGCAGACTTCAACGGCCTGAAACAGAAGTTCATGGATATCCGCAAACGGGTATACAAATTCCCTAAGCTCGGCAACAAAGCGAAATTCGTTGCCATTCCAACCACGTCGGGTACAGGTTCTGAAGTAACATCGTTCGCAGTTATCACAGACAAGACAACAGGCAATAATACCAAGTATCCGCTCGCTGACTATGAGCTGACTCCAGACGTAGCAATTATTGACCCTGAGTTTGTCTACAGCTTGCCTAAGACTGCAGTTGCCGATACAGGAATGGACGTATTGACACATGCTATCGAAGCTTATGTATCTGTAATGGCCAGTGACTATACCGATGGTCTGGCAATCAAAGCCATCCAACTGGTGTTCCAGTGGCTGGAGAAATCCGCACTGCAAGGTGACAAGCTGGCCCGTGAGAAAATGCACAATGCTTCGACGCTTGCCGGTATGGCCTTTGCCAACGCATTCCTGGGGATTAACCACAGCTTGGCACACAAATGGGGCGGACAGTATCACACCGCACACGGCCGTACCAATGCGATCCTGATGCCGCATGTTATCCGTTACAATGCCAAGAAACCTACGAAGTTCGCTTCGTTCCCTAAATATTCGCACTTTGTAGCTGACGAACGGTACGCAGAAATCGCCCGTATTCTGGGATTGCCTGCACGCACTACCGAAGAAGGCGTAACCAGCCTGATCAATGCAATCCGCGACATGAACAAAAAACTCGGTATCGAAGAATCCTTCTCGGCTCTTGGTTTCGATCCTAAGGACTTCGAATCCCGTGTAGACTATCTGGCTGACCGTGCATTTGAAGACCAATGTACTACTGCCAATCCTAAAATGCCGCTGGTCTACGAGCTTGCTGATGTATACCGCAACGCATT
The DNA here is from genome assembly GCF_038595095.1 of Paenibacillus sp. FSL P2-0089. NCBI lineage: Bacteria > Bacillati > Bacillota > Bacilli > Caryophanales > Paenibacillaceae > Paenibacillus > Paenibacillus sp. FSL P2-0089. Next base: position 4,820,853 of record NZ_CP152006.1, on the reverse strand, counting down.
CTACGGCAAATTCGATAACTAACTTAACGGTTGCCTGGCAAAGAATAAGGTTAAAGGTTAATATGGGACTGGATGGAAGTGACAAATATCACCGAAAGAGTGATATTTGTCACAGTCCTTTTTCAGAAAATAAACTAAAATGTTTATATAGACAACGATCCCCGTTATGAAGATGTGATTGTGAATTTTATAACAACTATTAGCCTCGGGATCACGAGACACGGGATTAACCTTCAAGCCCGCGATCTCTACAAATATAATAAATATAAATGGAGGGATTTAGCATGTCGGTGATTGAAAAAGAAGTATTAGAAGCAAAATCGGGTTGGAGAAATTTCACAAAAGGTGTCTGGGCCAAGAAAGTTGACGTTAACAACTTTATTGCCAAGAACATCAAGCCTTATGAAGGAACTGAAGATTTCCTGGTTGGACCTACCAGCAATACAACTGAACTGTGGAAGATTATCTCCCAGCTGAGCAAGGAAGAAAGAGAAAGAGGCGGCGTATGGGATGTATCCCTCGATACTGTCTCCACCATCACTTCCCACGCTCCTGGCTACATTGACAAGGACAAGGAACAGATTGTCGGCGTTCAGACTGACGCGCCTTTCAGACGTTCCATTCAGCCGTTCGGCGGTATCAAGATGATGATCGATGCTACTAAGGCATACGGCTTCGAGCTTCCGCAGAATATCGTTGACATGTTCACGAACATCCGCAAAACGCATAACCAAGGCGTATTTGATGCATATACACCAGATATGAGAGCTGTGCGTAAATCGGGCGTAATCACAGGTCTTCCTGATGCTTATGGCCGCGGACGTATCATCGGCGACTATCGCCGTATTGCTCTGTATGGTATTGATTTCCTGATTAAAGACAAGAAGCAGCAACTGGCTGAGCTTGAAGTTGACTCCATGACAGAAGATGTTATCCGTCTGCGTGAAGAGCTGTCCGAGCAAATGCGTGCTCTTGGCGAACTGAAACAAATGGCTGCAGCTCATGGTATGGATATTTCCAAACCGGCTACGAACTTCAAAGAAGCTACACAATGGGTATACTTCGGTTATCTGGCAGCTGTTAAAGAACAGAATGGTGCGGCAATGTCCCTTGGACGCGTATCTTCCTTCCTTGATATCTATGTTCAACGCGACGTTGAAGAAGGTACTCTGACAGAAGAGCAAGCTCAAGAAATCGTTGACCATTTCGTAATGAAGCTGCGTATCGTGAAATTCCTGCGTACGCCTGACTATAACGACCTGTTCTCCGGCGACCCAACTTGGGTTACAGAATCCATCGGTGGTATGGCTGAAGACGGCACAACCCGCGTAACCAAGAACAGCTTCCGCTTCCTGCATACCCTGTACAATCTGGGACCTGCTCCAGAACCAAACCTGACTGTACTGTGGTCCGAGAAGCTTCCGGAAGGCTTCAAAAAATATTGTGCTAAGGTATCTATTGAGACCAGCGCTATCCAATATGAGAACGATGATGTAATGCGTCCATACTGGGGTGAAGATTATGCGATTGCCTGCTGCGTATCCCCAATGCGTATCGGTAAGCAAATGCAGTTCTTCGGTGCCCGTGCCAACCTGGCTAAGGCTCTGCTGTATGCGATCAATGGCGGTAAAGATGAGAAATCCGGTGCTCAGGTAGGTCCTGAATATCCTGCTATCACTTCTGAATACCTGGATTATGATGAAGTAATGAAACGCTTCAAACCAATGATGGAATGGCTGGCTAAGACTTATGTCAATACGCTGAACATCATTCACTATATGCATGACAAATATTCCTACGAACGTATCGAAATGGCGCTGCATGACCGCGACATTCTGCGTACTATGGCTTGCGGTATTGCCGGACTGTCCGTTGCTGCTGACTCCCTGAGCGCAATCAAATACGCTAAGGTTAAGCCAATCCGCAACGAAGAAGGCATTGCTATCGACTTTGAAACTGAGGGTGAATTCCCTTGCTACGGTAACAACGACGACGCTGTTGACGGCATTGCTGTTGAGCTGGTTGAAACCTTCATGTCGATGATCCGCAAAAACAAAACGTATCGTGATGCTGTGCCGACTCAATCGGTACTGACTATCACTTCGAACGTTGTCTATGGTAAAAAGACTGGTACTACTCCTGACGGACGTAAAAAAGGCGAACCATTCGCTCCTGGTGCTAACCCAATGCACGGACGCGACAAGAAGGGCGCACTGGCATCCCTGAACTCTGTTGCCAAACTTCCTTACTCCGATGCACAGGATGGTATCTCGAATACCTTCTCCATCGTTCCTAAGGCGCTGGGTAAAGACGAAGATTCCCGTAAGTCCAACCTGGTCTTCATGATGGACGGATATTTCCACAATAACGCTCAGCACTTGAACGTTAACGTATTTAACCGTGAACAGCTGCTCGATGCTATGGATCATCCGGAGAACTATCCACAGTTGACGATTCGCGTATCCGGCTATGCTGTTAACTTCATCAAGCTGACCCGTGAACAACAGATGGATGTTATCAACCGTACATTCCACGATTCCATGTAAGAAGCATTCTTGTTCTACAAGAACTGAAATCAATCAAAGAGCTGCCGCCCTTGCAAGAGGGCGGTACACTCTTGTCTGAAAGTGGTTAAAATTTTAAGTTTTTTTCGAAAGGATGACATCTCATGCTTAAAGGACATATCCACTCTTTGGAGACGTTTGGAACGGTGGATGGCCCGGGTATCCGCTTCGTGCTTTTTATGCAGGGCTGCCTGCTCAAGTGTCAATACTGCCACAACCCGGATACATGGGAACTCAATGAAGGCAAGGAAATGACCGTCGAGGAAGTACTGGCGGAAATTGAGCCTTACCTGAATTATTATAAAACGTCCGGCGGCGGCCTGACCGTATCCGGCGGTGAACCAACCCTCCAGGCGCATTTCGTGAAGCAACTGTTCACCGAGGTGAAGAAACGCTGGAATCTGCATACCACGCTTGATACCAACGGCTATAATGATGGATCGAAAATCAGCGACCTGCTGGATGTTACTGACTTGGTGCTCTTGGACCTGAAGCATATTGATGATGAAGCGCATATCAAGCTGACCGGTAAGTCCAACGACCGTACCTTGAAGCTGGCCCGCTGGTTATCCGATAATAACCGTAAAATGTGGATTCGCCATGTCTATGTTCCAGGCATTCACAACAAGGAAGAGGATCTACAGAATCTTGGACGGTTCATTGGCACACTTAATGGAGTAGAGAAGTTCGAAATCCTGCCTTATCACGTAATGGGCATCTACAAATGGAAGGAGCTTGGCCGTCCCTATGAGCTTGAAGGGGTAGAGTCACCTTCCGATGAAGAAGTGCAGCGTGCGTACCGGCTGATTGAAGAAGGCCGTATGCAGACCGCATTGGTCTAATTGCATATAATAATTTCGAAAGCGGAGCTTCTATTCAGAGGAGTTTCGCTTTTTTCTATGTCAGGAAACCTGACTGAATCCGCTTCCATTAGAGGATTTTATCCCTATTGAAGATAAATCTTAACCTTACGATTACAAATGTGATTTTCTATAATTAGAGTTGTAAGGGAAATCATGAAATAGGGAGGGTCACCCGTAATGAGAAAAAGTCTAACACTGCTGTTGTCCCTGATGTTCGTTAGCTCGGCGCTGCTGGCTGGCTGTGGAGGCAACAAGAATAATGCGTCTCCGACGACAGAGCCTGCTGCAACGAATGAGGCTGCTGCTACCAATGCTGCCGCAACGGAAGAACCGGCTAATGCTGAGCCTTTTGAAATGACGATCCGTCATACCCAGGTTGGAGCGGACAAACAGAAACGACTGGCTATTCTGGAGGATGTGGTGGGCAAGGTGCAGGCGGATGTGCCTGGACTGACCTTCAAGCTTGATGGAGTAGATTCGGATGTGAACCGTAAGGAGAAGCTGCGCGGTGAAATGGCGGCCGGTAACCCTCCGGAGATCTTCGACCTGTTCGGCAGCCCGGACTCCAAGATCTATGCCAAAGAAGGCAAGCTGCTGGACCTGACCCCGATCCTTGATGAATTAGGCATCAAAGACAAATTCTCTAATCTGGACCCGTTCACCTATGAAGGTAAGATTTACGGTCTGCCGATCGGCGGCTCCGGAGAGGGGTTCTTCTATAATAAAGAATACTATACCAGCAAGGGCTGGAAGGCTCCGACAACCTTCGCCGAACTGGAGAAGCAACTGGCTGATATTAAAGCAGATGGTAAAGTGCCGATGGCCGGTGCCTCCAAAGCAGGCTGGGTACCGCTGATGCTGGCCAACCATCTCTGGTCCCGTTATGCCGGACCGGATGTGACCGCGAAGTTCGCTACCGGTGAAGCGAAGTGGAATGATCCGAATGTTATCAAGGGCTTGGCGAAATATAAGGAATGGGTGGATAAAGGCTACTTCAAGAAGGGAGAGCTGGGCTTCGAATATGCTGAATATACGACCCAGTTCACCAGCGGTGAAGCCATCCTGATGTATGACGGGACCTGGAAGTCTTCCGTGTTCAAAGCCGGCCAATCCGGCGAAGGTCTAATCGGCAAGGTCGGCTTCTTCAATATTCCGGCTGTTGAAGGCGGAGTGGGGGATCAGACGGCGCTGATGCGCGATGTGAACAATGGTTATGGCTTCTCCGCTTCGGCGGGTGAAGATGAGCGGCAGCTTGCAGCAGTGAAATCCTTCATTAAGAATATGTTCAATGAAGAGATGCAGCTGCGCGGTCTGGTAGAGGACGGAGTCCTGCCAGCCATGAAGATCGATCAGGCTGTGCTGAACAAGAACATTACGGATGATCTGATGAGTGAGATTGTCGCGGTATTGAACAGCTCCCAGTCCTCCTTCCCGGCCTTTGACTCACTGGTGCAGGCGGATGTCACCACTGAAATCAGTAATATCCAGATTCAGAGCCTGATCGGCGGGCAGACGACTCCTGAGAAGATGGGCGAAGCGCTTCAGAAGATACAGGAAGAGGCTAATGCAGCGGTGGAATAAGAGACGGTGAACTGTATGTGCCCTGGTGCTTGCTCCAGGGTGCATTTTTCAAAAGAAAGCAATATGGAGGTAGCTATGAATAAGGCACTGAGAAATCCTCTGGTGTTCATTCTGTTCGTTATTCCGGCACTGGTGCTGTTCGTAATGTTCTTCATCTATCCCATCTTCAGCTCCATCTACTATAGCTTCACCAGCTGGAACGGTGTATCCGAGACGGTCAAATACGCCGGAGTGGATAACTTCAAGAAAGCGCTGGGAGATGAACGCTTCTGGATTTCTGTGAAAAATAACGGGTGGTTCATTCTCTTCTCCGTAGGCATACAGGTGCCGCTGATTGTGTTCTTCTCCTTACTGATTGCGAATGTGAAGAAGCTGAAGGGACTGTACAAGACGGCGGTATTCATGCCATCCATTATGTCTACCGCGGTTATCGGGATTCTCTGGGGCTTCATCTATGAGCCGAATATTGGCTTATTCAACAAAGTGCTTGGCCTTGTCGGCATTGAGCCGGTCTACTGGCTGTCGGATGAGCGCTTCGCCATGCTGTCAATTCTGATTACGAACGCCTGGCAGTGGACCGGATTCTACATTGTAATGGTACTGGCGGCGATTCTCTCCATTCCCGGTGAGCTGGATGAAGCAGCGGCCATCGATGGCGCTACAGGGTTCCAGCGGGCTACACGCATCACTCTGCCGCTGATCGTACCGATCATCTCGGTGGTGATTATGCTCTCCATTGCCGGAGCGATGAAGGCTGCCGATATCGTCATTGTTATGACCAAGGGCGGTCCTGCGGGTTCAACCGAGGTGATGGCCACCTATATGATTAAGTATGCGATTACCAACTTCAAATACGGGTACGGCAATACGATCGCTGTTCTGATCTTCTTGTTCACACTCGTGGTAACCGCCCTCTACCAGCTGGTGTTTGCCCGCCGTACGGAAAGGATTGAATACTGATGCCGCGCCCGCTGAAAAAAAGTCTGCCGCACATCGCCCTGCTGGGGTATCTGGTGATTGTGCTGTTTCCGTTCCTCTTTGTCCTTTTCTCTTCGGTAAAGAAGGATAATAATGCGATTGCCCTCAACCCCTTCGGCATTCCGAAGAGCTTCGAATGGTCCAACTATGTGGAAGCGTGGGTAAATGCCAAGATCAGCACTTATTTTTTCAATAGCTTATATATTTCGGTTCTGGCCTCTGTAGTGTCTATTCTGCTGGCGTCTATGTTCGCCTTCGCGGTCACGCGGATGCGTCAGGGGAAGTGGAACGGCATTCTCTTCTCGCTGGTCCTGATCGGGATGCTGATTCCGAATAATGCGCTGATGCTGCCCATCTATACGATTGTCCGCAAGCTGCATATTCTCAATACCCACTGGGCGCTCATTATTCCTTACATTGCCAATGCGATTCCGTTCACGATCATTATTCTGGCGGCCTTCATGCGTTCGCTGCCCAGTGAAATTGAAGAAGCGGCGGTCATGGATGGCTTGAAGGCCCCGGGTATATTTGCTAGAATTATTGTACCTTTGACAGTTCCGGCGATGGTTACGGTATTCATTGTTAATTTCCTGGGAAATTGGAATGAGTTCCTGCTGGCCAACTATTTTCTCTCCAATGACGAGCTGCGTACGCTCCCGGTGGGGATGGTCCAGTTCCGCGATCAGTATCAGATGAATTACGCACAGATGTCGGCGGGGATTGTCTACAGTGTGGTTCCTGTTATAGTGATTTATGCGGTTCTGCAAGAGAAGATTATTGAAGGCGTCACCGCAGGCAGTGTAAAAGGATAATATCAATCATGTCAGGAGCAACAGCCGATGAATCTGCGCTACAAATTGTTTACGGCATTCTTAGGCCTGATTATCATTCCGCTGTTTATTCTTGGCATGATTATGTTCTTCGTGACTTATAATTCCATTGAGAAGAAATACAGCCAGCAGTCCGAATATTCGCTCAAAGCGATCAGCTACAGCATTTCTAATGTGTTCAAGGATATGGACAATGTGACTGACAACGGAATTGCCACCTCGGTCTTTCATATGGCGCTCAGTGCGGATGATCCCTCCAAGCAGGATTTAACCGATGCCGAGCAGCTCAGCCTGAATGCCAGCCAGCGCAATTTCCGCAGTCTGCTCTATAATCATCCGTCAATCAGCTATGCTTTCCTGTATAATTTCAACGGTAAAGGCAGCTCAGAGATCGTCTCGGTCTTCAACAAGGAGAACTTCCGCACCTTGCCCTATGATAAGTTCAAAGGCAGCGAGCTGTACCAGGAGGTCATGAAGCTGAACGGGGTTCCGAAATGGCTGGCCCCGCATGAGTACCCTGAGCTGACCGGGACGGAGGCTGTATTTACGCAAATCCGGCTGATTAAGGAGCTTAGCTTCTTTCAGAATATCGGCATTCTGGTGGTGCAGATCAAGAACTGGGAGTTCGAGTCGATTTTTCGCAATCTTAAGATTGGCGGCACCGACCAGAAGGTGTCTTTCATGCTGGTTAACGATGACGGTATGATTCTGCTGGACCCGGACAGGCAGCTGGACGGGCAGGATTTCCGCGGCTTCACCACGAAGGAGATTACGTTTAAGCCCGGCTTTCAGAGCTTCAAGACGCAGTTCGGCGGCGAGAAAAGCATTCTGTCGGTCTACCATCTCAAGGAGTATCCCTGGAGTCTGGTCTCCATCACTTCTTGGGATACTTTGTCTCATGAGGTGACGGTGTTTGCCCGCTGGTTCGTCGTAGTGATGTTCCTGTGCCTCCTGGGTGCTGTCATCTTCAATCTGTTCTTCATGAACCGGATTACAGGCGGGATTGCTGTGATCGTGCGCTTCATGCGCCGGGTGGAGGACGGTGACCTTACTACCCGTGTCGAGGAGAAGGGCAACGACGAAATGACGCTGCTGGCCAGAGGCTTCAATGATCTGATGGACAAAATCAATACATTGTTCAGCCGGGTTCATGTGGAGCAGCAGCGCAAGAATCAGGCGGAAATGCGTGTGCTGCAGGCCCAGATCAAGCCGCATTTTCTATTCAATACCCTGGAATCAATCAATGTGCTGGCTGTGCAGAATGAAGGCCGCAAGGTCAGTGAGATGGTCTACCGGCTGGCGAGTATTCTGCGGATCAGCATTCAGGACAGGGATGAAATTACGCTGGAGGAAGAGGTTAAGCATCTGCGCAATTATCTGGATATCCAGAAGTTCCGGTTCGAGGATCTGTTCGATTATGAGCTTGAAATTCCGCCAGAGCTGATGGGCTGCGGGATTCTGAAGCTTACGCTCCAGCCGCTGGTGGAAAACAGCATTCAGCATGGTTTTGAGGGGATCGGGTATAAGGGTCTCGTGAGTGTCAAGGTGTGGGAGACCCAAGGCAATCTGGTGCTGCGGATACAGGATAACGGAATCGGGATGACCCCGTCTCAGCTATCGATGTTTCAATACATGGTGAATGACGCGGCAGAGCAGCAGCCGGAAGGCAAGCCTGGGCAGGGCATTCATCTGGAGCGGCGAGGGCTAGGGGTACGAAGTGTTGCGGACCGGATACGGATCGAATACGGCGACAGATATGGGATTTTCATATGTGCAAGTCCTGGGGAAGGAACGATCATCCAGTGCGTCATTCCGAAATACGGGCAGGGGGAAGGCCATTATGCTAAAAGTATTATTGGTTGACGATGAAGCGCCTATTCTGAGCAATCTCAACACTGTGCTGCCCTGGCAGGACATGGGGATGGAGGTTGCGGGGATGGCCCGCAGCGGGATGGAGGCGCTGCGCATAGCCGAGGACTGTCCGCCCGATCTGGTGCTCTGTGATATCCGAATGCCGGTCATGGATGGGCTGACATTTATCGGCAAGCTGCGGGAGATGGGGCTTACGAGTGAGGTGCTGCTGCTCAGCGGCTACCAGGAATTCGATTATGCGCGTGAAGCCATACGGCTGGGTGTGAAGGAGTATATCTGCAAGCCGATTCATTACGGGGAGCTTGGCGACAAGGTGCGGGAGATCGGTTCGCGGATTCGCAGTAGGCAGTATAAGGATAAGTTGTACAACAGCATCCCGTTGTTTCAGGAAGTGCCTGTGGCTGATGAGCCTGCCAAAAAAACAGCGGAGCAGCTGATGAACCAGGCCGCACAGTTCATTACGGAGCGCCTTCATGCGGATCTCGGCATTGATGAGGTGGCGAATACGATTGGCATCAGCAGCAGTTATTTCTGCCTGCTGTTCAAGAACCGCTTCGGGGTGACCTTCGTGGAATATGTCACCCAGCAGCGGATTGAAGCTGCCAAATTTATGCTCGCCAGCAGTGATAAGAGCATCACGGCCATCAGCTCGGGCGTCGGTTATCAGGAACGCCGTTATTTCACCAAAGTGTTCTTGAAGCAGACGGGAATGACCCCCAAGGAATACCGCAGCAAATTCAGGACGGCTGAAGCACAGTAAGTCTGCTTTTCCAGTAATTAGGGTTGTCCCGCAAAGCCGTGAAATGGCCTTGCGGGACAGCCCTCTGTTTTTTTTAAAGCAGGAACCGACTACGATCTCTTGTCAACAATTATCCGAATGATTGCCTTCTATAACTGTCAGCAAGTCTACAGCAGCAGTACGCGGTTTTGGAGCAGGCTTGTCTTCGGGATCGAAATATCCCATATGCAAGGTGCCAACGATTTTCTCGTTAGGAGTTACACCTGCTGCTGACCGAAATGAGGAATCTTCATTAAAAGCAGTGGTCTTCCATACCACGCCGATTCCTTGTTCCCAGGCCAGCAGCTGAATGTTCTGAATCAGAGCGGCAGTTGCTGCCAGGGCCTCCTCCCAGGCTTTTGGAGGAAGGGTGCTATGCATGATCACGATGAGGTGGACCGGAATCCGCCTGCAATACGTATCATGTATCTGTGCACCGAATTGTTGAACGAATGCTTTCGGGCGTGTCTTCAGAACAGCGTCGGCAAATATTGTCCGGCCCTCCCCTGTGAACAGGATGAATCGCCAAGGCTCTTTTTTGGAATGAAAAGGTGCCCATACCGCATTGTCCAGCAAGTTGAGCAGTGTGCTCCGGGCAATGGGCATTCCATTAAATTCCTGTATGGTTCTTCTGTCGCGTATCGTTCGTATGAGCAGGCTGTCAGGAGTGGGAGTCATGGCTCGTCCCTCACGATTCCGGCAGGTAGGCATTCGAGATTTCATCGATAACCTTGCTTAGTCCGATTGGGCCATAGCCGGCAAACCACAGATTTGCATCACCGATATACACATGTTTGTTCTTGACAGCTGTAAGGTTGGCCCAGATTGAAGTGCTCATAATATTATCCAGAGCCGTCTGATTACTGTCACCTGGGCGAAGAATGATGAACATACGGTCAGGATTCAGCTCGGGAAGTACTTCTTCGGAGATGGCTACATTCCATGAGTCCTTGAAATCTATACCTTCTGTGGAAGCGGGAGTTAGTCCCAGAGGGCCGAAGAGCGTAAAATTATCTCCCGGTTGAATCAGCTGCAATTGCTTGTCCTGTATTCGCATATAGGCGACAGTCTCAGTGGCAGCAGTGGCAGCCAATTCGTTCCTTACCGCAGCTATCTTTGATTCATAATCGGCGTGGACCTGATCAGCCACAGTTTCTTTTCCGAAGATTTCTGCCGTTTGCCGGAATCGGGTCCAATCATCTTCATTTTCATTGTCGAAAAGTATCGTTGGCGCAATCCTAGATAGCTGCTCATAGTTCGCTTCGTTCAGTGTCTTAGAAGCAAGAATGAGATCCGGCTCCGCTTCGAGCAGTGCTTCCAAGTTAGGTGCTTCTCCTGAGCCAATAACGATAGTATCCTTCATTTGGTCTGACAGGTATTGGGGGAATCCCAAATCGTTGTATGTAACCATTGCATGAGGTTCAATTCCAAGTGCCAGCAGATGGTCAGCAAAAACATAAAGCATGCCCGCAACCTTTTTCGGATGTGCCGGAATTTCTATATCTCCCTTAATGGTTGAGATGATACGGGTATCCGTATTTTCAGCCGTCTTGGCAGGTACTGGAGAGGTGGAACCGGCAACCGCCGAACCTCCATTATTCCCGCTGTTGCTGCATCCAACGACTAGCCCCAGCATTATTACTCCAAGCAGGCCGATGACTCCACGGCTAAATTTGTGTTTGAATTTTCGAGTACAAGGAAACACAAGCCACACACCTTTCGCAATTGATTTTGATAATCATTATCACAATTTAATTATAAGGAGTGGCATAGGTGGGTGCCATGGACAAAAATGCTCATCGCCTGGACATATGGCTCAGGAGCAAATCGCTTGAACGGCGCAGAAATAAATCGTGGGCCATCGAGGTGTAACAGGAATAGAGACTTGAATCAGCGGCCTCGTAGACGTTTCCTTTTCGTACGGCATTTAACTCCCTCCATGCTTCTTGTGAAGCTAGCGAACGATGGATCAAATCACGCTGTGCGGAGTTACCCGATGTAAACAGAATCAGATGGTCAATGCTGCATTCCGAAAGCTGATCTGGAGTAAGAAGAATGGAATGCTCTACATTCAGTAATTGCCGGGGTCTCTCAAGCTGCAGATCTTTATACAGCACGGTACCCAAGTTACGGTTGCCGAACAGGCGGAAGCACCCGTTCTCATATTGCGCCACAGCAACTTTTTCGTCCTCCAGCTTTTCTCTGACACTGAGCCGAAGACTCTCAGCCAGCTCTTCGTACGCCTCAAGCCACTGCCGGGCGATCTCCAGACGGTTCACCGCTCTCGCAATTATCCGGAGATGCTCACGCCAATCCCCTTCAAATGGTACGGTACACGTTGGGGCAATATGGGGGAACAAGCCTGCTTTGTCCGGTTCCGCATAATCTGAATGTTCGAAGCTGATAATCAGCTCCGGCCGGGCATTTGCCAGTCTGCCGAGGTCGGGCTGATCATGCCCCAAGCTGATAACGTTATTCAAGCTATAGGCAGATCCGCGTGAATTATTAATCAATGCCGCATAAGGCGTTAAACCTAATGCCAGCAAATGAGAGGTATAGGGATGGGCCATGGAGGCAATTCGAGTGGACATACGGTGTTTTTTAACATATACAGATGGTGAAATGCCAATGGCTGATTTGAATTTACGGCTGAAATAGAACTCATCCTGATAGCCTACACGGTGCGCTGTGTCACGGAGCGTCATTTCAGAGTGGAGCAACAAATCACCCGCATGACGAATGCGGACAGAATTCAGATATTCCATCGGGCTCCGGCCCACCTGTTTTTTGAACAGCCGGGAATAATGGGCGACGCTCATTCCTGTCATTTCGGCAAGCTTTTCTCTGGTCATGGGCTGCCCGAAATGACTGTCTATATAGGCTTTGGACTGGTCAATTATTGCAGTTGAGGGAGTGCGATGCTTAGTCTCCGAACTGTCTGGTCTCCATAACTGAAGCAGCAATTCCTGAAAACGGATAGATGACTCCATTCTTTCCCAGCTGCTGCCCTGCCAGCAAGAGCAGATCAGGTCAGTCTTAGCTAACGCTTCAGACCAATGGGCAGGCGGGAAAATATCGGCCTCCAGTTCTCCGCGCTGAAGCGTATGCTGTCCGTCCATAGTATACACATCAAAGGTAAAACAGCAGTATTCCAGAGAGTGCTTCTCCTTCACTAACAAGCGCCACGGTGTATCAGGGAGCAGCAGCAGTACATCGCAAGAACCGAATTCAGAGCAATAGCCTTTAGCTTCAACTTCGCCGCTGCCTTTAATTCCTATGAGGAGGGTATGCCTGTCTGACTTATGTATTTCAGATTCAGATCCAGCCGGATTAACACAGCGGGCGTCGATAAGTTTGTATAACCCTTCAAATGGATTCATTTCAGCTTAAATACTCCTTTCACATGAAGTCTGCTACTATTATACTCTTCTGGTGACAGGTGGGGGCACCCATTAATAATGGAGATAATTGGATTTATATAGATCTTTCTTTACAAAGAATGAAACTTTTCTCCGTTGCTTGCGTCTAATACTATGTTTTGTAAAATGAACGTGGCAAAATATGCTGACGTCCTGAAGAGGGCGGTTGCGTTTTTGCGGGGATTATAAGGTGGACAGAAAGCATTGAATATACTGCCTTATACACTACAATGGGAGCAGAAGGAGTCGTACAATGAATTTTAGGAAAATGTTCTTGGTAACAGTATTAGCTGTATCACAATTAGCAGCAGCCGTTCCGGCTTTTGCAGCTCCAGTCAGCACACAAACCGTAACAGGCCATGTTGCCGCAGCGGTGGATACTTCTGAAACACAGCTTCAGCCTGAGTCAACAGACCCGTTGTCTCCGTTAATGACTGAACCGCCTGCAGGTACAGTGGTACCCACACCAACACCTGTTCCTACAGCATCACCGGTTCAAGGTATTCCAGCAATAACAGAGACTCCAGCTCCGGCTGCTACTGAGGTTCCAGGCGCAACAGCTGCTCCTGTGGACGGTACTGTGCCGACTGATGCCGTTATGCCTACGGCTACTCCGTTAACGGATACGCCTGTAACCCCAAGCATGACTACTACTTCTGCTGCAGGGGCAGGCCAGCTTATTCTGATGATGAACAGCAACAAGATGTTCAGAAACGGAACGCCTTACACCGCCAATCAGCCGATGGCAGTCAAGAACGGCGTCTCCTACGTATCGATCCGCGCAATGGTGGAAATGGTCGGCGTTGCCTTTACCTATGACGCCAAAACCAAAGAGGTCATTGTGACCAAGGGTACCAGCATTATGCGGTTCAAGACCGACAGCAAAATCTATACCGTCAATGGTACCAAGTTCACTATGAAGGGACCGGCTTACCAGTTCAAAGGCACCTTCATGATTCCGTTAACGTCCATTACCTATGCACTTAATATTCCTTATACCGTGGACAATGTGCAGAAGCGGGTTATTCTTACGCTGAATACGAAGCCGACTGCCTCCTTCACAGTTCAGCCCAAAGAAATCTATGCCGGCGAGACTACTGTGAATTATGTTACCTACAGCTCTTCCCCGAACGGTACGCCGATTGTTGAAGAGCGTTGGAGCGACAACAAGCAGGATATCTATGATCAGCCGGGCTTCTATACGGTTATGTATTCGGTACGGGATGCCAACAACATGTGGAGTGACCCTTATCCAGTAACTATTCAGGTACTGCAGCCTAATCAGCCGCCAGTAGCCCAATTCACAACAGATAAAGAAGAATACAAAATGGGTGAGCCGGTAGTCCTGACCGATACCAGCTATGATCCTGAGAATGAAGAGCTGACCGCAACCTGGAACAATCGTTCCCTGGCGTACTTCACCCCGGGACCGCTGTCCATTCAGCTGACGGTTACGGACAAGCACGGTCTTAGCAGTACTTTTGAGAAGATGATTACAATCACCAATGAACAACTGTATACACAGGATGAAGTAACGAAGCTGTTCACCATTCCGGGGGATATCATCAGTATGGACGGCGGGATGATTCCGGCGCTCCCTAACCTGCCGTATACGTTGTCGTCCGAAAGCTACACCCTGATCCGCAGTAACAGCCCGGAGACCGTTCAGACGGAAGGTGTACTGTACCGGGAGAGTTCAGTGGGCAATACGCGCTTCCTGGTGCATCATATGAACAATATGGCTACCAGACAGAAGCTCTATGTGATTGCAACGAATAACAACCTGTATCCGACAACTATTAACATCCAATATTTAGGAATTGCCGGACCGGTGACCTCACCGGAATATACTGGAAAAGTATCGATGGAGAAATACTTCAATTCCATGGTTACCGGCTTGGCCCAATCGCAAATTACCCTGCAGCCTGGGCAAAGTCTTCCGATTATGACAGACCTGAACAAAATCGCCATGAAGCCCAAAGACGTAATGTCGCTGAGCGCAGACCTGTTCAGTGATCTGCCGATTCAGTATAATGTAGTTATGGTGGAGCAGAGCAAAGATCCTGTCGCCGAGCTGCCTTATCTGCCGATTCTTGACATTGACGGCGTGCATACCCGGGGAACATTCCCCGATTCTACCCGCGTCATGAACGTGACCGATCTGGTGGGTACCACGCAAAGCAAGCTGCTTCTGGGCGACAATAAAATGGACAAAAACCTGGACGGCCTTGATCCAATGAATGGAACGTATGTTTCTAACGCCGGTAACTTCGGGGTACTGTACAAAATCGTATTGGATCGTGTTGCAGCAAACACGCTGATCACCTTCAATCCGCGCGGGGGTCCTTATCTGGGGCCGTTGATCGTAAACGGTACAATGGTGAACCTGCCCAATAAGGGCGTATTAGGCTTATCCTCAGACACGAATGCTGTCATCTACCGCACCGGAGAATATGAAGGGCGTGTGGAGATTGTGTTCTCCGTCGCCTCCGGCAGTAACCTGCCTGTGAACTTTGTCTTCACGCCGCTTCCGGCGAAAAAATAATTTCTCTACAATACAAACGGCAGCGCTCCTGAGGGGGCGGCTGCCGTTTTGTATTGTGCCGCAAGTATCTGGATGCGGGGAGGCAACAGGCGCTTTTATTGACGGGGCAGTGCTTTTGGGGCATTATAAAGAGAGTGCAACACAAACGATCTAATGTTATGGGAGATGAGCGAATGCTGTCGACAGATCAAATCCTGGAAGCCATGTCGGGGCAGGGGCTGCGAATCACCGATCAGCGCAAGACGCTTGCCAAATTATTCGGCGAGAATACGGGATATTTGTCTGCGAAGGATGTATATGAGCATATGGGCCGCAAGTATAGCGGGCTGAGCTTCGATACAGTCTACCGTAACCTGCGCGTTATGGAGGAGCTGGGGGTACTGGAGCAGATTGTATTTGAAGAAGGCGTCAAATTCAAGGCAAGCTGCAGTCAGGATCACCATCATCACCATATGATTTGTCTGCAGTGTATGAAGACGTACCCGATTCAATTCTGCCCGATGAATCTAACCGATCCGCCGGATCAGTTCCGGGTGGTCAAGCATAAATTCGAGGTCTTCGGCTACTGCAAGGATTGTGAGCAGGGAAGAGAAGAAGAGCCGGCAGGGGCCGCACGTAGCAAAGAGGGACGCTGAATATGGCTAACCTACGAAGAACGGTACAGGCTCCTATCCGGGTCTACCGCAAGTTCATTTCACCGCTCAAGCCTGCTACCTGCCGGTTCTACCCGACCTGTTCGGCTTACGCGCTGGAAGCGATTGAGGTCCATGGGCCGCTGAAGGGTTCTTGGCTCGCTGCCAGGCGGATCGCCCGCTGTCATCCTTTCCATCCGGGAGGCCTTGACCCGGTGCCGCCGCGCAAAGAGCAGCCATCCGGGGACAAGCCGCTGCATACGACTTGACACAGGCCGCCGGGATGGGTATATTTTGAATAATAAGTGATATTCCGAGGAACGGATAAGTAGATGTGGACACCATTACAGAGAGCCGGGGCTGCTGGGAGCCGGTATGGGACGCCAGATTGAATATGGTCCGGGAGGAACTGTGTTCGAGCGGAAGGCCTGAAGCCGGGGCCTGCGTAAGCGCACGGCGTGTTCCAGCGTTAATGGACAGTTCCGTTAAGGAACTGACGAAGCCTGCGCTCTGTGAGGAGCCGGGGAATGTTGGGTGGTATCGCGTGAGTTTACTCTCGCCCCATAGAGGGGCGGGAGTTTTTTGTGTGAAATGGACGATTAGGGATAACGAAGGGATGATGAAGTAATGAGTGAGAACAAAACCTTTTATCTGACAACACCGATCTATTATCCGAGCGACAAGCTGCATATCGGGCATGCGTATTCTACGGTAGCCGGTGATGCGATGGCCCGCTACAAGCGGCTGCGCGGCTATGAGGTGCGCTATCTGACCGGAACGGACGAGCATGGGCAGAAGATTGAAGAGAAGGCCGGCAAGGCCGGAAAGACCCCTCAGGAGTTCGTGGACGGGATTGTAGTCGGCATTAAGGATCTGTGGAAGAAGCTGGACATCTCGAATGATGATTTCATCCGTACCACGGAGGAGCGCCATAAGAAGGTGGTTGCGGATATTTTTGACCGCCTGCTGAAGCAGGGGGATATCTACAAAGGGGAGTACGAAGGCTGGTACTGTATTTCGGATGAGACCTTCTACACCGAGACCCAGCTGGTGGATATTGAACGAGATGCTGACGGCAAGATTACCGGAGGAAAAAGTCCGGACAGCGGTCATCCGGTGGAGCTGGTCAAGGAGGAGAGCTACTTCTTCCGCATGAGCAAGTATGCTGACCGCCTGCTGAAGTTCTACGAAGAGAACCCGGAGTTTATCCTGCCGGAATCCCGTAAGAACGAGATGATTAACAACTTCATCAAGCCGGGTCTGGAGGATCTGGCTGTATCCCGTACGACTTTTGACTGGGGCGTTAAGGTGAAAGGCGACGAGAAGCATGTAGTCTATGTGTGGATCGATGCCCTTACTAACTACATTACGGCCCTTGGCTATGGCTCGGAGGACCGCAGCCTGTATGACAAGTACTGGCCTGCAGATGTACACATCGTCGGGAAGGAAATTGTCCGCTTCCATACGATCTACTGGCCGATTATTCTGATGGCACTCGGCGAACCGCTACCGAAGAAGGTATTCGCACATGGCTGGCTGTTGATGAAGGACGGCAAGATGTCCAAATCCAAGGGCAATGTGGTTGATCCGGTGACGCTGATTGACCGCTACGGTCTGGATGCCCTGCGCTATTATCTGCTGCGCGAGGTTCCCTTCGGCTCGGACGGAACCTTCACGCCGGAGAGCTTCGTGGACCGGATTAACTACGATCTGGCCAATGATCTCGGTAACCTGCTGAACCGGACGGGGGCGATGGTGGAGAAATATTTCGGCGGCGAGCTTCCGGCTTATGCCGGGCAGGTTACCGCATTTGACGGTGAGCTTGAGGCAATGGTGCAGAGCACTTACGCCAAGGTGGAAGAAGCGATGGAGAAGATGGAATTCTCCGTAGCTCTGACTGCGATCGGCGCGTTGATCAGCCGGACGAATAAATACATTGACGAGACCCAGCCATGGGTACTCGCGAAGGAAGAGAGCCGCAGCGGAGAGCTGGCTTCGGTGATGAGACATCTGGTCGAGGGACTGCGCACCGCGTCCATCCTGCTCCAGCCGTTCCTGACTGGCGCTCCGGCGAAGATCTGGGAGCAGCTGGGCATTCAGCCGGGCGAGCTGACCACCTGGGAGAGCGGCAGAACGTTCGGCCTGATTCCAGCAGGTACTAAGCTGGTGAAGGGCGACCCGATCTTCCCGCGCCTGGATGTGGCGCAGGAAGTAGCGTACATCGCCGAAGCGATGGGAGCCGGGAAGCCGGCCGCTGCAGAGGCGGCGCCGGCAGCGGCTGCTGTGACTCCGGAGGCGGCGGCAGCCGATCCGGAGGAAGAGGAGCATAAGGAAGAAATCGGCATCGACGATTTCGCCAAAGCAGAGCTGCGCGTCGCCCAGGTCATCGCCTGCGAGCCGGTGAAGAAAGCGGATAAGCTGCTGAAGCTGCAGCTGGATCTTGGTTATGAGCAGCGCCAAGTGGTATCCGGCATTGCAAAGTTCTACACACCGGAGGAGCTGGTGGGCCGCAAGGTGATCTGCATTGTGAACCTGAAGCCGGTGAAGCTGCGCGGTGAGCTGTCGCAGGGCATGATCCTGGCCGCCTCCAAGGGCGAGCAGCTGACCATTGCTACCGTACCGGACAGCATGCCGAACGGAGCGATTGTGAAATAAGGATGCCAAGAGCATCCGCATAATGACCGTACAGCAATCTCCGCAGGCCACAGGCAGCGGGGATTGCTTCTTTTTGCTCCAAGATAACCGGGTAGAAGGCAGCTTGCAGACTACGAAATGCAGATCGGAGTTGACTTATCGTAACGATTACTATTATAATTCTGATAGTAAATTTTACGATTTAAGGGGTCGATAGAGAAATGGTTACAAAAAGTTTGCAAAAAGGGCTGCTGCTCGCCGCTGTCCTGTTGCTTACGCTGTCGCTGGCCGCATGCGGACCGAAGAGCAACGGAAGCATTGTGGAAGGAAAAGTGAACGTTATAACTACTTTTTATCCTATATATGAATTCACTGCCGAAATCGGCGGCGAAGATGCCAATGTTATCAACCTGCTTCCTGTAGGGGTAGAGCCGCATGACTGGACCCCGCGCAGCCAGGATATCATCGCTACCTCCAAGGCGCAGCTGTTTCTCTATAACGGAGCCGGGCTGGAGGGCTGGGTACCTAATTTCCTCAAGAGCCTTGACCGTGACAGTAAAACTAAGGCTGTAGAGGTTAGCCAAGGGGTGAAACTGATTACAACGGATGAAGACGATGGGCATGATCACGGCCATGAAGGTGAAGAGGCTGAAGCAGACGGGCATGGCGACAGCCTGCACACGGACCCGCATACCTGGGTAAGCCCGAAGTCGGCGCTTGTAATGGCCAAGAATATCAAGGATAGTCTTCAATCCGTTGATCCTGCGCATACTGAAGCCTATGAGGAGCGCTACCAGAAGCTGGCGGACCGCCTGAGCGCGCTGGATCTGAAGTTCACCGAAGAGCTGGGCAAGCTGCCGGGCAAGGAGATTGTCGTATCTCATCAGGCATTCTCGTATCTGGCGCGTGATTATGGACTGTCACAGCATGCCATAATGGGGCTGTCGCCGGACGCTGAGCCGCGCGGGCAGGATCTGGTGAAGCTGGCGGCGCTGGTTAAGGCAGAGGGCATCCGTTATATTTTCTTCGAGGAGCTTGTATCTGATAAGCTGGCTAAGACACTGGCAAGTGAGACCGGTGTATCCACGATGGTGCTGAATCCGGTAGAAGGGCTGACCGAGGCCCAGCAGAAGAACGGGGACAATTATTTCACCTTAATGGAGAAAAATTTGCAAAATCTCATTCTGGCCTTACAATAATAAGGAAAGTATAAGTGAAAGGCGGTACTTCACATGCAACCGGTATCCCTGGACTGCCATCAGCATATGATCGAAATACAGGATTTGTCCTTCTCCTACGGGGAACAGAAGGTCATCTCGAATCTGAATTATACGGTAAAAGAACGTGATTTCCTCGGTATCCTCGGTTCTAACGGTGCGGGCAAGACTACGCTGCTT
This sequence comes from Paenibacillus sp. FSL P2-0089, assembly GCF_038595095.1. Lineage (NCBI taxonomy): Bacteria > Bacillati > Bacillota > Bacilli > Caryophanales > Paenibacillaceae > Paenibacillus > Paenibacillus sp. FSL P2-0089. The sequence goes on along the minus strand of NZ_CP152006.1, from coordinate 4,800,760 downwards.
AAGATGATCGTCGGCCTGCTGCCTGCCACCAGCGGGGAAATCAAATTATTCGGCCAGCCGGTGCGGAGGTTCAAGGACTGGGAGCGGATCGGCTATGTTCCGCAGAAGAATGCGTTCAACCCGCTGTTTCCGGCCACTGTCCGTGAGGTCGTATTGTCCGGCCTGTATAACAACAAGAATCTGATCCGGCGGGTCTCGAAGGCCCAGCACCGGCAGTGTGAGGATGCGCTTGAAGTGATGCGGATTCAGGATATTGCCGAGAAAAGAGTCGGCCAGCTGTCCGGCGGCCAGCAGCAGCGTGTCTTCCTGGCCCGTGCGCTGATCAACCACCCGGATCTGCTGATTCTGGATGAGCCTACCGTCGGCATTGACGCCGAGACCCAGGCCGGATTCTTCGAGCTGATCATGCACATGCATGCCCATCATCATATGACCTTCCTGATGGTCTCGCATGATATCGACATGATGAAGAACTACCTGGGCAGCGAGCCGGTCCAGAAGAACGGTAAAATCAACTTCTACTGCCGCCACTCGCATGATGTGCAGGACTGCGCTGTCGATAACCTGCAGCATACGTTGTCCTGATCGTTGAGATTGGCTGATAAGAGGATAGTTACCCTGATCATTTAACGTTTTAACTGCTCGAACCGCAGCCTATTGTACTTTGTACAGTAGATTGCACGAATTTCTGCCCTTTTTGCTCTTCTGTTGCAGTTTGTACATTAGATTTTTTGAAATGGACCTTTTTCCAGCCTTTCTG